>NZ_JAPWGL010000001.1 GCF_027213645.1 Pedobacter rhodius
GTTACAGATGTAAAGCTGGTGACAGCACAGTCGAGTAATACTAATCATCCGAAGCTTTCAAAGCTAACACAACTTGTTGTTTGTTCTTCAAAACTAACTTCTTTCAATAATATGTCATTTAGTGGTAAGTACTGAGTACTTAGTAGATAGATAAGATGTCTAATTACTAACGACTAAATACTACATACTATTTAAAAATATTTAGGTGCCTATATCGGTGGTGTCCACCTCTTCCCATTCCGAACAGAGAAGTTAAGCCCACCAGAGCCGATGGTACTGCGGTAACACGTGGGAGAGTAGGTCGGTGCCAAATCTTAAAAGAAACCCTTTAACGGAAACGTTGAAGGGTTTTCTTGGTTTATAGGCTTTTCCATTTCTTCCCTCGGGATAGCTATCAGGGAGGCCGGTGCCAAATCTTAAAACCAAAACAGGCCTTTAACAAAAGCCCTTGCATTAACAACTGCAGGGGTTTCTTGGTTTAAAAGACTAAAGACCAAAGCCTAAAGACCAAAGACTAAAAACGAAAGGCGAAAAACGAAACCAAAACACAAGCCGAACGGTTTAGCGGTTAGCGGTAAACGTTGAGGTAAAGTTTACATGGAACTTGCAGTTGAAAATGCACTCCCATTGCATTGGCAACAACATAAAACCAAACAACCAGCGCCTGAACAACCAACAGAGTTAAAAGATGAGAGCGTGGTTAATGAGTTATTATCGGCGATGTCATTTCTGGATGCTAAACAACTAAACATCTAACCCACTAACCACCTAAGAACCTAACCAAAGGTTTGTTAAAATATGATAAAATTTTCGGGCTCAAGACAATAAAACCGTATTATTGCAGTATTACGTAAGTGTTAATATGACAAATATGAGTTTGAAGAAATTGCTATTTTTTTCTTTTTTATTATGCTTAAACACAATCACCTTTGCGCAGAGCAAGAATATACAGTTACCCGCAAATTGGTTTAACCTAGACTTGGTAGAAAACGGATTTTTTGGCATAAGCACGGAGAAAGCATATCGTGATATTCTGAAAAATAAAATCCCGAAACAGAAAGTAATTGTTGCTGTCATTGATGGAGGTGTCGATATTAGTCACCAGGATTTGAAAGACGTTTTATGGACAAATAAAAAAGAAATTCCAGGTAACGGCATTGATGATGACGGAAATGGTTATGTAGATGATATCCATGGCTGGAATTTTATTGGTTCAAAAAAAGGCAATCTCGAGTTTGATAATCTGGAACTCGTCAGGCTATTAAGAATATACACTCCAAAATACCAATCAACCACAAACTTGACGCCTTTAGACAGCACACAAAAAGAAGAGTTTAGGTTATATAAAAAAATGGTTGGCGATTTCGGTAAAAAATATGAAGATGCAAGTAATACATTTTCAGTATTAGTCGCAATAAATAAAGTGCTCGATTCTGTCGCTAAAACCAGTAAAAAAGAAATTCCTGCTTACGAAGACATTGAGCAATATAAGGCAGATGATGAAGTAGAGGAACAAGTAAAAACGATCATCAGAAAAGGTTCTAAAGATGATGGCAGTTTCGAAAAATTCTACAAAAACATTAAGGATGGTTATAAACAATATGATGCGATGTTGAAGTATAACCTAAATCCGAAATATGATATGCGGGCAGAACTTGTTGGTGATGACTATACTAACGCTAACCAAAGAAATTATGGAAATAATGATGTAAAAGGTCCGGATGCTTTACACGGCACACATGTTTCTGGAATTATCGGTGCAAATAGAACAAACACTTTAGGAGTAATGGGCGTTGCAAATAATGTTAGCATTATGGCCATAAGAGTTGTACCTACCGGCGACGAACGGGATAAAGATGTCGCTAATGGAATTCGATATGCTGTAGACAATGGCGCCAAAGTAATTAATATGAGTTTTGGCAAATCGTATAAATGGGATAAAAAGGCAGTTGATGAAGCGGTTAAATATGCAGAAAGTAAAGGTGTTTTATTAGTGCATGCGGCAGGAAATGATAATCAGAATAACGATATCGATGAGAATTATCCCAATAAGTTTTATGATAGTAAAGAAGCTGAAGCTTATAAATTAGCTCATAAAAAACCTTCTTTAGCTGATTTTATGCCACCAAAGAATGTACCTCAGAATAATGGGATGGGCATGAGACCACCAGTGGCTCGACCTGCAATTGTAAAGCCTGTTCCTTTAGATTCGACAAAATATGAACTTCCTCATGCATCAAACTGGATTGAAGTTGGTGCCAGTGCCTATAAAGATGATGACAATCTAAAAGCTGATTTTTCAAACTATGGAAAATATACCGTTGATGTTTTTGCGCCGGGATTCTTAATTAATTCTACAGCTCCGGATAACAAATATGAAGAACTGGACGGAACCAGCATGGCATCGCCGGTAGTTTCTGGTTTGGCAGCTTTAATTTTAAGCTATTATCCGGATTTAAAACCTGCTCAGGTTAGAGAAATTATAATGAAATCGGTTTCAAAAGTGCTGCACAAAGTGAAATACAAAAATGAAAAGGGTGAAAATGTTCGGGTTCCTTTTAGTGATGTTTGTGTAAGCGGAGGTATTGTGAATACTTACAATGCTTTGAAACTCGCAGAAACTTATAAATAATCCGGAATTAAACTGCAAACTTAAGGCTGTAAACCGGCTATTAATTTATGGTTTTAATGAAATCCTGAAAAGTGCCAAAAGGGTAGTTTTTTAATTTCATCCAAGATATCAAGCTTTCCATTCTTTCAATCATTTTATGCCCGGTATTTTTTCTTACATAGCCAGGAAATCCGAAGCGTTCAAAATCATCCAGATCAGTAAATTCCCACGGGTGAAAATAAATATTCAGGTATTTATCTTTTTTATATGTCCAGCTTACCAAAGATTTGTAAATGCTTAAGGGTAAGTTATGAAACGAAAGCCAGAATAATGGGAATCTGATCAGCGGACTTACCGAAGCAGGTATTTGCAATACGTTTTCTTTGGTGAAAAAAGTTCTTGAAATGTTCAGGTTATTGTACCTCCCGGGCAAAAATGTAGGATTAATTGATGTGTTATATGTATAGCCGGCTTTCTCAATTTCTTTTTCATCCACAGGCATCATTCTGGCCATTCTATATCCGGTTATTTCCTTCCCTGACAGTTCTTCCAGTTTTAATTTTGATTGAAGCAAATGTTCGGGTTTAAAATCAGAATGGTAATAACCATGAGATGCCAGTTCATGCCCCGTTTCTGTAATTCTTTTTATTAAGTCTGGGATGTTTTCTGCAAAAGTAACGGTACAAAAAAAAGTCGCTTTTACATCGTATTTATCTAAAATATGAAGTATGGAAATTGTTCCTGCCTTGGAAATTGTGATTTGATCTGCAAATGAGATATCCTTACCATATTCAAAAGGCATGTCGAATTCTTCAATGTCGAAACTTAAAAGCACCATTATTTTGCAGGTATATTTGTGGAACGGATAATATAATTTGGCCTGTTTTTAGACTGCATGAACATTTTACCTACGTAGATTCCTATAATACCTAAAATGATCAATTGTAGTCCTCCAAAGAAAACAATCGTCATAATTACCGATGCCCAACCTGAAACCTCTACATTATTTACAAATGCATAAATAATATAAGGTATATAAAGTATTGACGCAAATGATAAAATAAAGCCTAAGTAAACAGCTGAATAAAGCGGTTTGATGCTAAACGATGTAACACCATGCAAGGCAAGCCTAAACATTTTTTTGAGGGTATATTTGCTCTTACCTGAAAAACGTACAGCCGGATTGTACCTGATTGCATGTTGCTTAAAGCCCAACCATTTAACTAAACCCCTCAAGAAGGGTTCATTTTCATGAAAATTGCGAAAAACATTAACAACTTTTTGATCCAATAAACGGAAATCAGCTGCTCCAGCCTCTAATTCAATATCGGAAAGTGAGTTTAAAATTTTATAAAACATGCTGGAGGAATTTCTTTTTCCTTTCGACAGATTTGTATCTTCTGCTCTTATCGTGTACACAACTTCAAAACCTTCTTCCCATTTTTTCAGCATTTCGGGAATTACCTCAGGCGGGTGTTGCATATCGCAATCCATAGAAATTACGCAGTCGCCAAAAGCATTGTCCATGCCTGCTTTAACCGCTAACTGATGTCCGAAATTCTTTGAAAACTCTAAAAAAAAGATGTTATCTGCTGTTGCAGCATAATTTTTTACTTTTTCAAGTGTATCATCTGCACTTCCATCATCAACTATGATAAGTTCGTAATCGTAATTAATTGTTGTAAAAACCTTCTTAATACTTTCGGCAATTACAAATATATTATCGGCTTCGTTGTAGGCAGGAATAACAATAGAAACTAATTTTTTCATTTATCTGTAATCAAATAAGAGTCGAAATCTTCTTTCATCATTTGATAAATCAGGGTTAGCCAAATGATGATGCAAGGTAGGGCTTTGAGCGAATATAGACGAATAAATTCCTTCGCAACGCTTGGAAAAATATCGGTTGGCGACAAACTGGTTAATATAAATGCAAAAATAAAGAGCAAAATTACCCAGATATTTTTAGGATTTGGTTGTGTTACATACCAAATTGCAATACCTGCAAATGCAATAACATACGTAGGTGATTCTGAGCTGCTGCTGAAAATAACCGTGAAAATTAATGTTGAAGCAAGTAGCATTAGTCTAAAAGCTAGCTTTTTATATTGTTTGATTCGAAGGTATGGTAAAGTAAAAATTAAAACGCCTCCAATTAAAAATGGTGTGTTGGGTAGGTTAATATTTCCTGAAATCCGACGTGCCATGCCCATAACAGAAATATCCTGAAATGAATTTAGCGAAGCATTCACATCATTTTTATGAACTAAAGAATTGTACCAATCCTGATAAGAATGAATTATAAATGACGGTGATGAAATTACCATTGGTAAAGCAAATAAAATAAGAAAAGCGGAGAGGCAAGATAAAATAAACTTTAATTTATTTTCAGTGAAAAAGAAGAAGGCTAAACCAACAATGCCATACAATTTAACAAGCGTTCCAAACGCAATAAAAAAAGCAGACTGAACTTCTTTTTTCTTTAACAAATATGAAAAACCCAGCATGATTGTTCCGGTTAATGCAATATTAAACTGGAAACTAAATAAGGCAGTTAAGGCTTCATGGGCACAAATCCATGCAACAATAGCGCGTTTGTTTTCGGCTATCGGTAAACTGTAAATTCCCCAAAGCAATATTAGTACATTGGCTATATTCCATAATATCATGCCTAAGCCATCAGGAAGTATTGCAAATGGGGCTATAAATAGCGAAAATAACGGGCCATAATGATTGCTGTCCAGGTATTCCGGATAATTATCATATAGGTTCTGTAAATCTATAGTGTGCCAATAAACATATTTGAAAATAGAATAGTTATTGTACGCGTGATGTAAGTATTGTTTTCCTCCGGCAACTACTGCTAATAAAACATAAATAGAAACAATAAACTGCTTTTTTAGCAAGTACGTCGTAATCTTATTATAATTAACTTTTCTGAAAGCCTTCATTATGATTAGTGCCGCTAATATAAGAATTTAAAATCGATGAAGATGCTGAGCAAATATTCAATGATAAAATTTGACTTTTTGAAATTTAAATTTAACTTTATGCAACCGTTTGCATAAGGCTATATTTAACCAATTTTCTATGTATTTATTAGGTATCGATATTGGAACTTCATCTATAAAAGTTTCTGCAGTAGATATTCATACACAAAAGAGCGTTGCAACTGCTCAATATCCCGACGACGAAGCCGAGATAAAATCTGTTCAATCCGGATGGGCAGAACAATCGCCTGAAGACTGGTGGTCGAATACCCAAAAGGCCATTTCTAAATTGAATGCCACCGGGTTATTTGATCCCGAACAAATACGGGCAATTGGAATTGCCTACCAGATGCATGGATTAGTTGTCGTAGATAAAAATCAAAATATTTTAAGAGACAGTATTATCTGGTGCGATAGCAGAGCCGTAGCAATTGGTGAAAAAGCTTTTGATGAAATCGGCAATGAATTGTGCTTAAGTCATCTGCTAAACTCGCCCGGAAATTTTACAGCTTCAAAATTAGCCTGGGTAAAAAATAACGAACAGGAAATTTATAAAAAAATAGATAAGGTTATGCTGCCGGGAGATTTCATTGCAATGAAACTTACAGGTAAAGTTACTACAAGCATATCTGCACTCTCGGAAGGTATTTTCTGGGATTTTAAGGAAGATGAGGTATCTGAAGCTGTACTGGATTATTATGGAATCGACAGCAGATTAATCCCAGATTTATATCCTTTATTTTCTGAACATGGAAATTTGAAAGACGATATTGCTGCTCAACTGGGTTTAAAGAAAGGTATTCCGGTAGCTTATAAGTCTGGTGACCAACCAAATAATGCCTTATCTCTTAATGTATTAAAACCCGGAGAAGTGGCAGCTACTGCTGGTACCTCAGGCGTAATATATGGTGTTAGTGATGAGCTAACTTATGATTTACAGTCGAGGGTAAATACTTTCGCACATGTAACGTACTCAAAGGAAAATAAATATACAGGCGTTTTATTATGTATCAACGGTACAGGAAGCATGTATCGCTGGGCTAAAAATAATTTTGCACCACAAATACCCTATTCAGAATTAAATGTATCAGCTGCTTCTGCGCCGATTGGTAGCAGAGGAATTAAGGTTCTGCCATTTGGTAATGGAGCAGAACGTATGCTGGGAAATAAATATACGGGTGCCCAGTTTCTTGGAATAGATTTAAACATACATACCCAGGCTGATATTTTCAGAGCCGTACAAGAGGGAATTGCTTTTTCTTTTCGTTACGGATTAGATATCATGCGTGAGAACGGGATGGAGCCAAAAGTAATAAGAGCGGGTAAAGCAAACTTATTTTTAAGTACTGTTTTTACCCAAACTTTTGTAGATGTAACCGGTGTACCTGTTGAACTTTATGAAAACGATGGTAGTGTTGGTGCAGCACTTGGTGCAGGAATAGGCTCAGGGATTTTTGAAAATGCTGAAGCTGCATTTAAAAATCACGAGATGATTAAACGTGTGGAACCAAAAAATATCGCTGAATATGAACCTATTTACCAGGATTGGAAGAAAATTTTAATTAAAGCATTATAAGAACCACAAAATAAAATAATATGATAAAAGTAGTAACAGGCGACACAGAATTTTTTAAAGGAATTGAACAAATTAAGTTTGAAGGTTTAGGAAGCGATAATCCTTTGGCATTCAGATGGTACGAAGCAGATAAGATAGTTGCTGGCAAAACCATGAACGAACATTTTAAGTTTGCCTGTGCGTACTGGCATTCTTTTAATGGAAATGGAAGTGATCCTTTCGGCGGCGCAACACATGTTTTTCCGTGGGATGAAAAAAAAGATGCTATCGAAAGGGCAAAAGATAAAATGGATGCTGCGTTTGAATTCATCACAAAAATGCAAATTCCATATTATTGTTTCCATGATGTGGATGTAGTTGATTATGGTGATAATATAGCTGAAAATGAGCACAGACTACAAACACTGGTTGAGTATGCAAAGCAGAAACAAGCTGAAAGCGGTGTAAAATTGCTTTGGGGAACGGCAAATTTATTTAGCCATAAGCGTTACATGAATGGTGCTTCTACCAATCCCGATTTTCATGTATTGGCTCATGGAGCAGCACAGGTTAAAGCGGCTTTAGATGCAACAATTGCTTTAGGCGGTGAAAATTATGTTTTCTGGGGCGGAAGAGAAGGCTACATGAGTTTGCTTAATACAAACATGAAACGTGAGCAGGAACATTTAGCAAAATTTTTACACGCAGCTAAAGACTATGCCCGTAAAAATGGCTTTAAAGGAACTTTCTTCATCGAGCCAAAACCTTGCGAGCCTTCTAAGCACCAGTATGATTACGATGCCGCTACTGTTAAGGGCTTTTTGCAGCAATATGATTTGCTTAATGATTTTAAACTGAACCTGGAGGTAAACCATGCTACACTTGCCGGTCATACTTTTCAGCATGAATTGCAGGTAGCGGTTGATAATGGTTTACTGGGTTCTATTGATGCGAACCGTGGCGATTACCAAAACGGCTGGGATACGGATCAGTTTCCGAACGATATTAACGAGTTAACCGAAACCATGCTGATTATTTTAGAAGGTGGTGGTTTGCAGGGTGGTGGTGTAAACTTTGATGCAAAAATCCGCAGAAATTCTACCGACCCAAAAGATCTGTTTTATGCACATGTTGGTGGAATGGATATTTTTGCAAGGGCTTTAATTACTGCTGATGCCATCCTTCAGAAATCTGATTACAAAAAAATCAGAAGTGAGCGTTATTCATCATTTGATAGCGGAAAAGGTGCTGAGTTTGAACAAGGTAAATTATCTTTAGAAGATTTAAGAAATTTTGCTGCTGAAAATGGCGAACCTGAAGTGCGTAGCGGTAAACAGGAATATTTAGAAAATCTGATTAACAGATACATTTAATACTTGAAGAAAACTACAATATATGATATTGCAAAAGCCCTTAATGTAACTGTTTCTACAGTGTCGAGGGCTTTAAGCGGCTTTCCTGCGATTAGTGATTCGACCAGGAAAGCCGTTATTGAAACTGCAAAGCAATTGAACTATAGTCCTAATAAACTTGCTTCTGCATTAAAATCAGGGAAGACGTATACTATAGGTGTCATTGTTCCATCTGTTGAGGCGCATTTTTTTGCAACCATTATCGATAGTATTGAAGAAGGTTTAAAAGATGCCGGTTACCGTATTATTGTCTATCAATCTAAAGAATCGTTAACCAAGGAAATTGATGGGGTGAAAGCCCTTACAGAGGCACAAGTTGATGGGATAATTGCATCGATGTCTTTAGAAACCAATAATGTATCGCATTTTGAAGCATTTATCAACCAGGATAAACCACTTATTCTATTTGATAGGATTAATATGGCGCTGGAAGTGCCTACCATCACTTTAAATGATTTTAGAGCCGGTTTTATTGCTACTGAACACCTTTTAGTAAATGGTTATCAAAATATTGTATTTGTAACCACCACGCATCAGATTAAAATATTTGAAAACAGGTTGAAGGGCTATAAAGCAGCTTTGGAGGCTAACGGACTACCTGTAAATGAAGACAATATACTCTTCGGAGGTTTATCAATAGCAGATGGAAAAACTATTGGAACACAACTTTTAAAAAGAAAAAAAAGACCTGATGCCATTATTGCGGGCGACGATTTTACTGCACTTGGTATCATGCAGCAGCTGAAATCAGCTGGCATTACCCCGCCGGAAATTGGCATAATTGGGTTTGCCAATGAAACTTTTTCTGAATATGTTACGCCATCTTTGACTACAGTAGAACAATATCCGGCTAATATGGGAAAAGCTTGCGCTGAAATGTTTTTGGATATGATTCGCTCGCTCAAACCTTATGAAAACATTAAACATTTTGTAATTGAGCCTGTTGTAATCGCCCGGGGTTCGACGGCTAAAAAATAACCCTAATGATTTGTGGCTTTTAATGAGCATAACAGAGTGAGGTTAATTATTAGATGAGCGGAATTCCCAATAAAATCAGAAATTTTCAATTTAAAAACTATATTTGCCTTACTCAAAGGGGTGCTTTTTGATTTAGCGGTTTCTGATGCTATTCAAAGGGCTGAGATTACACCCATTTAAGAGGCTTAAGGCAAAAGGCTTAAGGTTTAGGGTTTTCACCTTATGCCTTAAACCTCAAAACCTTTCACCTTTTAATGCACCTGATTCGGATAATGCCGACGTAGGGAAGAGGTTAATTTACAATGCTGTTTCGCCCTGAAAGCAGTTTTCAATTTTTTTATTGGTCGAAAGACAAAAATATTGTAAATGAATTTTCAAGAGTGGTTCAGGCTTTTCACGGTGCAAATTTTGCATACATCATTAATTGAGTGGCTGGCTGTTGGCTTTGGCATTTCCGAAGTTTTGCTGGCAAAGAAAAATAGCATCTGGTTATACCCTACCGGAATAATTTCTATTTTGCTATCCATGTTTCTTCTATTGAATGTAAAACTTTACGCAGAAACGCTGTTGAGTATTTATTATTTAGTGATGAGTGTTTATGGTTGGGTAATCTGGAAAAAACGCAAACTGGAAGGTGAAAATCAAGTTTCCTGGAGTACGAATAAGGAATTACTTATTGCGGTTTTAATCTCTGTCGCTGGTTTCTTCGTTTTCTACTTCGTTCTGAGAAATCATACTGATTCTGATGTACCATTACTCGATGCTTTTGTTTCATCAACAGCCTGGGCTGGAATGTGGCTACTGGCAAAACGAAAAATAGAAAACTGGATTTTTCTAAACATATCAAATATCGTAGCGATTCCATTATTGGTTCATAAAAAGTTACCACTGATGGCTTGTTTAACAATTTTTCTTTTTGTGGTGGCCATTTTTGGATTTATGGACTGGAAGAAAATTATTGGAAGGCGAAAATTAAGCGCAATTTAGGTTCGCCGCAGATTCGCAGATTATTTAATTTAATCCAAGAATCTGTGGCAAAAACAAAAAGAGCTATTGCCATTAATACAATATTAGCAACAAAATGTAAATCATAAGAAATTAAGCTTAATCCTTCTGTGATTTCAGTGTTTTAGTGGCAAATGATAGAAATTAGTTGGCATAAGCGAATGGCAACGGGCGCATAGATTGACACGGAAGTAAATATAATTTTCTGTGAATTCCGTGTTTCTGTGGCAAGTAATATAGGAATATGAAAACATTTTAATCAGAAAATCTGTGGCAAAAAATGCGATATGAATAATGTAGTAACACAAACCTGGCAGGAAAAAGTAAGTGAATTCGCCGCTCAATCTGAAGAAATGGGCGAATTGCATCCGGAGATTTTAGAACTGGCTTACCAGGAGGGTTGGTTTAAACTTTTTGTGCCGGAAATTTATGGCGGACCAGGAAAAAAACTTCCGGAAATATTAAGATTAGAAGAAGCCTTAGCTGAAGCAGATGGCAGCTTAGGTTGGACCATTACGCTTTGTGCAGGTGCAGCGTGGTTTGCAGGATTTTTAAATCCGGGTTTAGCAAAAGAAATTTTAGCGGATAGACAAGTATGTTTTGCCGGTAGCGGTGCTGTAGGCGGTACAGCTACAAGAACAGTGCATGGATATTTAATTAACGGGTATTGGAAATACGCCAGCGGTGCTTTACACGCTACCATTTTCACGGCGAACTGTATCCTAAAAAATAATGATGGAACCGATATCCTGGATGAAGATGGAAATCCGGAAGTAATGTCCTTTATCCTTAAAAAAGACGAAGTCGAAATTCTTTCCGGCTGGTCTTATTTTGGCTTAATTGCAACCGGAAGCCATGCTTTTAAGGTGCATGATTTAGTTGTTCCGGAGAACAGAACTTTTAAAATAAATAATACTATCGAAATCGCTGATGAGGGATTTGATTATCCGTTTTTGCAACTGGCAGAAACCACATTAGCCGTTAATAGTTTAGGTATGGCTAATCATTTTATTAGGTTGGTTGAAGAAGCATTTTTCTCCCGCTCAGGGTTGAAACGATACAGTGAAAGGCAAATTGATTTTTTCAATAAGGAATTGAATAAATGCAAGAAAGAAGTGCTGGATTTAAAAAATCATTTTTATAAGGTATTCGATGAGTCATGGCAGCAGCTAATCGAAACAGGTATTATCAGTGAGGCTATACTTTCGGAAGTGAGTTTAATAAGCCGAAGACTGGCTCATGTCTGTAGAAAAGCAACAGATACACTTTTTCCGTATTGCGGTTTGGAAGCTGCAAAAAAAGAATCAGAGATAAACCGGGTTTGGAGAGATATACATACTGCGAGTCAACATGCTTTATTAACTTTTTAGCATTAATCACCATGTAGTTCCGGTTTAATTTTATCCTTAAACTCCTGTACAAACTTATCAAGTTTAGGCTGAATCACAAATGTGCAATAGGGTTTTTCATGATTTTTACCGAAATAGTTTTGATGATAGTCTTCTGCATCATAAAATTCTGAAACAGGGCTCAACTCGGTGATGATCGGCTTATCGAAAATGTTATCACGTGTTAAATCATCTATAATTTTTTCGGTTTGCTGTTTTTGTTCTTTGGTACTGTAAAAAACTACTGAACGATATTGTATACCGCGATCATCATCCTGTCGGTTCAGCAAGGTTGGATTATGTATTTTGAAGAAAACCAATAGCAGCTCGTTAAAAGAGATTTGATTTTCATCAAAATCAATTTGAATTACTTCTGCATGCCCGGTATCTCCATTAGCGATTTCCATATAGGTTGGGTGTTTTAATTCGCCACCCATATAGCCCGATACTATCTTTTCTACGCCTTTTAAAGTTTTAAAAACAGCTTCTGTACACCAAAAGCATCCTCCACCAAATATTGCTGTCTGCATATTTCTAATAACGAAAATAGGAGTCTTAAGGTTTTACTGTGTACAAAAAAGCCTCTTAGTTTAATTAAGAGGCTTTGGTCATTTACTATTATTGATACTGAATATATATCGGTTTCGGCGTAAGTTTCAATAACTCTTCAGGTGTTAGCAAACGCTTTGGTTCTTTTTTTAAGTCGTTTTTGTAGAATAACTTAAAACCTGTAAACTGAACAGGTTCGCTTTGAATAAAGTGCCTGTAAGTTCCTTTTTTCAATTCAGGTTCACCCCAACCATCCATGTGTATTACCACCTGAACTTCAGGGCGTAATTTAATGTTTTGAGAATTGGTTACCATTTTCTTTGTAAAACGATGCAGAACGAAAACTTTTGGAGGTAAATTGTATTTCTTTACAAGGTCAGCTAAAAATCCGGTTACGTAATTAACGTCTGTTGCATCGTAAGTTCCGATCTTTTTGCCTGGTAAGGAGCCATCTTTCATTGAAAATTCGGGATCAATACCTAAATGAACATATGGTAACTGCAGGTATTTTTCGATATGAGGAAGTTCTGCTTTTATTGTGCTTAAAGCAACCTGTAAGTCTAAAAACACGATTGTATTTGGCTGCATTTTTGCGATTTTTAAAACCGAATCAATTTGTTTATCACCCATACGGTTTATGTATTTACCATCTTTACCTGGTGTTCCGCTGGCTACCGCAGCAATATAATGTAAACCCGGCTGAACTGGTGTGGTTGGATCTGCTTTTTCCCAGCGTTTAACTTCCGTATTTAAGCGTTGCAGCATTTCTTTAGGCGCATACTCGCCAAGTGCACCCATTTTTTTGGAGTGCAGGTTTCCATAATAAACTACGATACGTTTAAAGGGCAAAATAGCACCTGCAAGCGGATATGGTTGTTTTTTGACAGGCCATTTGCCGGTTGTGTCTCCATTTGCCAGTTTATTTACTAAAGAATCATAAAGTTTCGGATCAACGGGCTTCATTACGTTTACAGTAGAATCGGTTTTCTTTTTTGTACTGTCTGATGAGAACATTTTACCAATGCCACCGCTTTTGCCATCTGAATTACAATTGGCAAATAAAGTGATTGCGGCAAAACCAAGTATTACGGCGCCCGCTAACTGAGGAAATTTCATAGATATATTTATAGATAATTAATGTTTAGACAGTTTTTCCGAATCTGTTTGTGTATGAAAATAGAATGGAAAACCCATAGTTCAAAATAAAGTATTCAACATTTACACATTACAGAATTTGCCGAAAACGCCTAAAGGAAGTTTAATGCCTGCAGTGGCCTGAAGATATAATTCACCGGTTTCTAAATTTGTAACTTTAGGGAATGAGGTACGAATTAAATTTTCTACAATTACAGAAGAAAATCCGAGCGAATAGGTATTTAAAATTAAAAAGTGTTCTTTTTCATCTAAAAGTTGAACCACATCCTGCATCATTTCCTGTATATGGTCTTCCAGTTTCCATTTTTCTCCATTTGGTCCGTGGCCATAAGCAGGTGGATCTAAGATAATACCATTGTATTTCTTACCTCTTTTAAGTTCTTTTTTAACAAATTTAAGGGCGTCTTCAACCATCCATCTTGTGTTTTTTAAACCCGAAAGTTCCTGGTTTTCGTTTGCCCAGGTGACCACTTGTTTAATCGAGTCGACATGGGTCGTTTCAGCGCCGGCAGCGTTTGCGATTAATGAAGCAGCGCCTGTGTATGCAAAGAGGTTTAAGACTTTTGGCTGAGGTGTTTTAAACTTTTTAATGGATGAAGAAATAAAATCCCAGTTTACCGCCTGCTCCGGGAAAACACCTACATGTTTAAAAGAGGTTAGACCAAGGCGAAGTTTAATCGCAACTTCATTGTTTTTATAGTCTACGTGCCAGCGATCGGGTGTTGCAGGATTTTTCTTAACCCATTCGCCTGAAGTTGCCGAACGGCCCCTGAACGTGATGTTAGCAGTTTTTTTCCATTCCTGTTCGGATAGTGTTTTTTTCCAAACCGCCTGTGGTTCAGGCCTGATTAGGGTTACGTTTCCGAAACGTTCTAATTTTTCAAAATCCCCGCAATCAATCAGTTCATAATCTTTCCAGTGTGTTGGGGCAAGTAGTTGTATCATTTATTAAAGTAACTTTAAATTTGGATAATTTCTGATGTATTGATCATCACTTATAATCGTTAAATCTTCCGCAATTGCCTGCGAGATGATCATTCTGTCAAACGGATCTTTATGAATTAAAGGAAGGGCTGAATAAATTTTAAAATTATGTTCTTTTAGGTCAAGAATTTTTATGTTATAATTGCTCAAAAGAATATAAATAGAATTTACATCATCTTTTAATTTCAGTTTACCAATATTCATCTTGATAACAATTTCCCAAATACTTACGATACTAAGGTATATATCAGTATTTGGATTATTAATTACATTAACGGTTTCTTTCTGGATAGATTTATCGCCATTAATAAAAAACAAGAAAATATGAGTGTCCAACAAGAAGCGCATTACATGTAATCTTTAAGATCATCTAATGGCTCATTAAAATCATCCGCTATATAAATAATAGTACCCCTTGCAGCTCCATATAAATTTTTCGGTTCTTCTGCTAAATTTGACTTCCTGTCTGATTCAGGAGGATATTTAGCATGCTTGGTTTTCAAAAAATCAATAAAATCTTCTACCTCATTTACCATGCTTTCTGGTAAGGTTTCCAATTTGTTGATAATATTTTTTGTAGCCGTAGTCATATTCAAATATAAGAATTTTCTTAAAACTTATCTTTTGCAGCTTTCATAAAACGGCTGGCAAATACAAAATCATTAAGTTCTTTAATATCTGTATGCGCAATTTCCTTATTGCTTCCTTCCCAGAATTTTTTTCCTTCGTGCAGGAATAAGATATAGTCGCCGATTCCCATTACAGAGTTCATGTCGTGCGTAACTACAATGGTCGTTGTTTTAAACTCTTCAGTTAATTCCTGAATCAGTTCGTCAATAACAATTGATGTTTTTGGATCCAGGCCGGAATTAGGTTCATCACAAAATAAATATTTAGGATTCATGGAAATGGCACGGGCAATACCGACACGTTTTTTCATTCCACCTGATAATTCAGCCGGGAACAAGTTGTTTTTTCCGGCCAGATTTACCCTCTCCAAACAAAAATTTACGCGTTCAATTTTTTCTTTACGGGTTTGATCGGTAAACATGTTCAGTGGAAACATAATATTGTCTTCAACAGTCATGCTATCGAACAGCGCCGATCCCTGAAAAAGCATTCCGATTTCTTTACGAACCTCGATGCGTTGTTCGTAGGTCATTGGTGTGAAATCACGCCCATCGTATAAAACAGAGCCTGAATCTGGTTGATGTAAACCAACCATACATTTAAGTAAAGTTGTTTTACCCGAGCCTGAACCACCAATAATTAAATTCGTAACGCCTTCCTCAAACTTACCGGAAATGCCTTTTAAAACTTCATTTCCGGAAAATGACTTATAAATATCTTTAACTTCAATCATTACAATAATAGTTGAGTAACCAAATAATCGCAAACGAGGATAGAAATACAGCTGATTACAACTGCTCTGGTACTGGCTTGTGAAACTTCTAACGCTCCGCCACGAACATAAAAACCCTCATAAGCCGGAACTGATGTAATAATGAAACCAAAAACAAATGCTTTAACCAGGGCAACAACAATCGTGTATGGATTAAAGTCTGTTGTGATGCCTTGCATATATTCAGCAGGCGTTACAGCGCCAGAGATGGAGCCACCAATATAACCGCCAGTAATGCTCAGGAACATAGAAATGATAACCAGCATGGGTACCATGGTTATGCCGGAAATAATTTTAGGAAGAATCAGATAACCCGGTGCGTTAATACCCATTATTTCTAAAGCATCAATCTGCTCGGTAACCCGCATCGAACCAATTTCCGAAGAGATGGCTGAACCGATTTTCCCCGCCAAAACAATTGCACTGATGGTAGGACTCAGTTCCAGAATACTCGAATCCCGGTTTACAGAACCTATAATCGTTTTTGGTATGAAATCACTAACCAGCTGGAAGGCAATTTGTAAGGTCATTACGGCACCAATAAAAGTTGAAATGATGGCAATTAAACCTAGAGAACCAACGCCAACGTAATCCATTTGCTTTGCTATTTCTTTAAGGTATATCTTCAGTTTTTCCGGCTTTCTGAATACAGATTTGAGCAGCAGTATGTACCTGCCGAAATTGGTAAAATTCATTCCGTATGTATTTCTTAATTTAAATGTTAGTATGTGCTACTACAAAGAAACGATAAAAATGTTGTTGTGCTTTGTTAATTGCAAAAATATTCGTGGTTTTAAATATAAATATGGTTTTTTGCTTACAAAAATTAAACCATAAAATATGAAGGCTGTAATAACCGGAGCAACAAAAGGCATTGGAAAAGCAATAGCAATAAAATTGTGGGAAAACGGGTATGACCTGGCACTTGTTGCCAGAAATATAAATGAACTGGAAAAACTTCGTGATGCCTTATTCATAACCGGCAGAACGCTTTTAATTTATGCTGTAGATTGTGCCCTTAAGGAAGATGTTTCTCGTTTTCTGAATACCATTGAGCAAGAGTTTGGCTTTGCTGAGGTTTTGGTAAACAATGTAGGGGCTTTTTTACCAGGCAGTATGCTCGATGAAGAAGATGAAACTTTTGAAAAGCAACAAAATACAAACGTTAATTCAAATTATTACATCAGCAAATTTTTTGGTAAAAAAATGCGTTCTGAGCAACGTGGGCACATCTTCAACATTTGTTCGGTAGCCAGTAAAGCACCGGTAAAAAATGGTGGGAGTTATAGTGTAACAAAAGCAGCGATGTTAAGTCTTAATCATGTATTGCGGCAAGAGTTAGCACCACACCATGTTAAGGTAACTGCTTTTTTACCAGGTCCTACAAAAACTTCATCCTGGGAAGGAACTACGATTCCTGATGAGAAATTTGTACAACCAGAAGACTTAGCAGAAACTTTGTTTACCATTTTAAACTTAAGTAAAGGGGTAAATGTTGATGAAGTGCTGATTACACCGCTTGATTTTTAAACACAAAATGAACAACGTTATGGAAAAGAAGCTTTTTAGAAACGAACACGATAAGATGATTGCCGGTGTAGCTTCAGGCCTTGCAGAATATATGCAGGTAGAGGTAACCATAGTTAGATTACTGTTCGCATTATCAACCATTTTTATGGCCGGAGGTGGCCTGGTTGCGTATATAATTATGTGGATTATTGTTCCGGTTAATAATGACCCTGCAGTAAAATTCTCAAAATTTAACGATTACTTTAATAAGAATAACCCCAATGCGGCCCCCTTTGGAAGTACAGATTCATTTACCGGTCCGGTGGGTTCAGGTAACACAAATTGGACACAACCTGTAAATGATGCACAGAAAACACCATTTGAAACGCAGGCTGATTTCAGTAAATTCAGTAAACCAAATGATACCGGTCGTACAATAGGCGGATTGCTTTTGCTCGTTGTCGGATGTTTCTTCTTAATGCGTGAATTTGACTTTATTCCTGATTGGTTTCGCTTCAGAAATTTCTGGCCGGTAATATTCATTGTTTTAGGAATTAGTATCATTGCTAAATCTAAAAGAAAAAATGAATGGGCTGCATTCCAAAATCAACAACAAGCTGCTGAAGAGTCAAAAACAGAAACCGTTACTGACGCAGTTCTAGTTGAGGAAACCAAAGACGAAAACAATTCAAAACCTGTTAACCCTCAAGTATAGATATTATGAAATTAGATAGATTAATCTGGGGTATTTTATTGCTTTTCATAGGCGGGGTACTCTTATTGGAAAACTTTGGTGTAATCGAATTTTATTGGCGCAATGTATGGCATTTCTGGCCTGTATTTTTAATCATCGCAGGTGTAAATATTTTATTCAATAAAAATAATTCGCAAACCGGCAGCATGATTTCCATCGCTGTGCTGGTACTTACCTTAGGCTTTCTGTTTTTTAAAGGACAGCAGGAGCCCGATAGAAATTCCTGGTGGAGCCATAAGTTTAAAGAAGATGTCGATGTAACTATCGATGACAACGACAACAATGATGATAACGACAATGACACTGCTTTTAATGAGTTGAAGTTGTCAGAGCCTTTTGCAGCTGTTGATAGTGCTAAAAAAACTATCCTGAATATTTCAGGTGGTGGCATATCTTTCAATCTTGATGGAGAAACTACTGATTTAATCAAAGCAGATGTGAAAAAAAGGCACGGAAATTTTTCACTCACCAAGCAAAATACGGATACCGCAACTGTGCTTACTTTCAAAATGGGCGATAAGAAAAATAAGTGGAATTTTGGTGACGGGGGTAATGACGTAGATTTTAAATTAAATAAAGCGCCAAATTGGGATATACTAATGAAACTGGGTGCAGGTGAAGCAGATTTTGATTTTGAACACTATAAAGTTCGAACTTTCCGGTTCGACGGGGGAGCAGCATCATTAGACATTAAAATGGGCGATCTACTGCCAATAACAGATGTAATCGTGAAATCCGGCGTTGCCGATGTTAAGATTAAAATTCCTGAAAATTCAGGTTGCAGAATTAAAACTAAAACTGGTTTATCGGCAAAGGATTTCGAAGGATTTGAAAAACTGAGTGATGGTGTTTATGAAACTTCCAATTATAAAACGTCGACTAAAAAAATCTTTATCAATTTGGATGGCGGATTGAGTAACTTTGAAGTGAGCAGATACTAAAAGGGAGAAGGAAGTAGATGATGGTAGATGGAAATGGTAGGTGGGTTTGAATACGCTGATTAAAGCGGTTTAATAACCTTTATCTGTGTAACCAAACCAAAGTAAATGGAAGAATATACTGTCGTAATAAATGGCAAACCTCAAGGCCCTTACACCATAAATGACCTTAAAAGTTTAAATATTAAACCCAACACGTTTATCCGTAAACCCGGAATGGACGATTATAAAGAAGCTCATGCAATTGAAGAATTGCGTGAGCTTCTCGGTTTTAGCTATCAGAAGACTGCTCCGCAATATTTTGCCGCTTTCGATTTAAGACTGCTGGCTTCAGTTATCGACCATTTCTTAATCTTTGTGATTTATTGCCTGACTATTTTAGTCAGTTTCGTTTTTGTGGAAGGGAAAGACCAGCGCATTATGGCCTTTTTTATGCCATTGCCATCAATCTTTATTATAAAATTAATTTATGGCAGTTTTGCAGAATCGGGTAAAAAACAAGCTACTATTGGCAAACGACTGGTAAACATTAAAGTAACCGACCTGGAAGGAACAAAGATTTATTTTGGTCGTTCTCTGATACGCAATCTATCAAAAATACTTTCTGTAATTCCGTTTTTCTTCGGCTATTTCTATAGCTTTTTAAACAAGAAAAATCAATGCTGGCACGACGTCGCAGCCGATACCCTGGTGATGAAAGACAGGTTGATCTAACGATTTTTTTATTGTTAATTAAAGTTAATTGAAAAGGGAATCGTTTTTTAATAATTTTTTTATATAAACTACTCTTCCCTTATGAAATATTTACTGCTGATGGTTTTTGCTTTTTCCCAGTTAACTTTATTTTGTCAAAACCGCTCCAGATTCTTTAAAACTTGAAAAGGATGAATATATAAACTTAAAAAAGATTGAGGCTTCGGTTTTGATAATAGACGGTGAGAAAGATATGATTTTAGAAAAACACACTAAATTTATTGCAGATAACATTCCGAAATCACAGCTTTTTATTTTTTAAAGGTGCCAGTCATTATGTGCCTGTCGAAAATCCGGTTAAGTTTAATAAATAAGTTTTAAGTTTCCCCGAAACCAGATAAATTTCTGCTGATATAAAGTCTATCACGTCAGGTGCAAAAAATGTATTTTGACTATCAAAGTACTGCCTCAAAGTTCATCATTACTTTCATTTCTTAAATTTATTTGGTTGATTAGGATTGATAAAACGGCAAGTAATTTGTTGATTTTACTGATAAAAACAAGCAAAATCAAGTCAAAGTTGTTCTATAATTTATTGCAAAATATGGGCAATTTATTTGTTTTAGCCAATTGACTTTATTTTAGCCATTCAACCTTAAACAATTTAACAATCCATCAATATTAACAATAAAACATTTACCTTATCTTTGTAATCGCATGGAAAATATATCGGTAAAGCATGAATTAGGTGGTGGGTATTGCAACAGTTTAACGCAATATTCGAGGTTTTTAACCCGCGAAGTAAAAATTGGTGATATCGCCTTGGGTGGTCATAATCCAATTCGTATTCAATCGATGACAACTACCGATACCATGGATACTATTGGAACCGTTGAGCAAACCATTCGCATGGTAGAATCGGGTTGCGAATACGTTCGTATTACGGCTCCAAGCACTAAAGAAGCTGAAAATTTAGCCAATATTAAAAAGGAACTGCGCTATCGCGGATACGATGTTCCTTTAATTGCCGATATTCATTTTACTCCAAATGCTGCGGAAATGGCCGCAAGAATTGTAGAGAAAGTTCGTGTAAATCCGGGTAATTACGCTGATAAAAAGAAATTTGAAAATCTGGAATATACCCAGGATGCTTACACAGCAGAACTCGAACGCATCAATAAGAAGTTTCTTCCTTTAATCAAAATATGTAAAGAATACGGTACGGCAATGCGAATTGGTACCAACCATGGATCGCTTTCTGACAGGATTATGAGCCATTACGGCGATACCCCCCGGGGAATGGTGGAGTCGGCGATGGAGTTTATCCGCATGTGCGAAGCCGAAAACTATTACAACCTGGTTATTTCGATGAAAGCCAGCAACACCCAGGTAATGGTTCAGGCTTATCGCTTACTGGTAGAAACTATGGTAAAAGAAGGCATGAATTATCCTTTACATTTGGGCGTTACCGAAGCTGGTGATGGCGAAGATGGCCGTATTAAGTCTGCTGTAGGTATCGGAACACTATTAGAAGACGGCTTGGGCGATACCATTCGTGTTTCCTTAACCGAAGATCCGGAGTTTGAAGCACCGGTTGCGAAAGCGTTGGCAGACAGATATTCTTTTAGAAGTAACAAGACGGATGTCGAAAGTCAGAATCCTAAAAATTCATCATCCATTTTCCATCATCCATCATCTGTTACGGCATCATCTTCCATCAAAACTCATTCACCTTATTCTTATTCCCGTAGAATAACAGAAGCTGTTCAGCATATTGGCGGTCATCACCACCCTTTGGTTATGATTGATGTTTCTAAAGAAAACTTAAAAGACCCATATTTTTTAAATGTTGTTGGTTACAATTACAGCGCTGGTTTAGATAAATATAATTTAGCGGACCAAGCTTGCGATTTGGCTTTCCTTGGAGATAAGCTGCCATCATTCTCTTTCCCCGGAAATTTAAAACAGGTTTACAATTACAATACCTGGTTGGGTTTGAAGGATAAAAAAAATTGTCATCCTTTGTTTACGTTGGATGATTTTAATAAAGCAGGTGTTAAAGATGAACATTTAAATTTCGTGGAAATTGATGCCACACAATTCAACCATTTGTCTTTGCATCAATTAATTAATGTCGTTTTTGTTTTAAAAACAGCTGCAAATCACGGAATGGCTGAGCAGCGGGCATTTTTTGTCGCTTTGCAGGAAAAAAACATTCAAACACCTGTTATCCTCAAAAGAACTTACGATAATTTAAATGCTGATAACCTGATGCTTTATGCGGCAACTGATTTGGGTGCATTATTAACCGATGGTTTTGGCGATGGCGTGTGGATTGATGCTCCAGGTCAAAATCTGGCTTTATTAAACGCCATTAGTTTTGGTATTTTACAGGCAACCCGAACAAGAATCAGCAAAACCGAGTACATTTCTTGTCCGAGCTGCGGACGAACGCTTTTCGATCTACAGGAGACAACGCAATTGATTCGCTCACGTACGGACCATTTGAAGGGGTTAAAGATAGGGATTATGGGCTGTATTGTGAATGGACCAGGCGAAATGGCTGATGCAGATTATGGCTATGTGGGTACAGGACCTGATAAAATTACACTCTATCGAGGTCAGGAAGTCGTGAAAAAAAATGTTAATACCGCTTTTGCTTTAGATGAATTGATTGATATTATTAAAGGCGATGGAAATTGGGTAGAGAAAGCTTAAAACTATCGAGGTCTGTGGAGACACAGAACAGTTTAACCCTGTTATAGTTTCAGTCTGTGACGACACAGACTGAAAGGTTAGTAATTTGTTAGTCCAGGCATGTTGAAGAACAATCGTTGTTTGTGAAATTGTTTCGGGATGCTTGCCATTAAAATATCTTATTCTCCCAGAAAAATCAAACACTTTTCACATACTTTAAACAAAAGAGGTGGCAGGGTTTCATTTTCATAAGGGTGAGACGCACCATAAACATGATTTGCCCCTTCAATTTTAACCAGCCTGCTGTTTGGATTGGCATCCGCCAATTGCTGTGCATGCTCAAAAGGAACATTTACATCGTCATCGCCCTGAACAATTAGCCATGGAATGTTAATACGTTTGGCTGCCTCAATGATATTCAATGTTTCATAATTTTTTTCAAAATCTTCAAGCAACGTCACATTTAATGGCATTTGCTCTTTTGTTCGGGCATTGATAACGTGAATTTTCCCGGTTTTTATCCATTCTGCCTCCTGCTCTTTTTTCCAGAGACTATTAAAACCGGAAATCGCACTCCAGGTGATGAGCTTGTTAACTCTTAAATCGTTCGCGGCCGTTATAATGGCTAAACCACCTCCACGGCTGTGTCCGATTAAATTGATTTCAGTATCTTTTCCGTAAGCTTTTTCGATAAAATCAAGTACGGCGTTAACGTCGAAAAGTTCTTTTGAAACGGTATTGCTGGCGAAAGTTTCCAAGTCGGTAACATCTTTTGGATCATCAGCGGGAACGCCGCTGTGCGATAAGTTAAACTTTACATAACGATAACCATTTGCGGCAAAATACCGGGCTGCTAAATTATGTGCCCCCCAGTCTTTAAAACCTTTGAAGCCATGAATAAAAAGAACTATTGGTGTATTTGGGTTTTTATCATCGAAAGTAATGTCGCCGGTAATCAATTTTCCATCTGAACCGCTAAGGCTAAAATCATTTTGTATAATCATAATTAAGGAATTGGTACAATTTTATAAACCTATAAAACCTGATTTTGTTGTGTTTTTTAAAAAACTGCGGAGGTTATTCCCGAGGCGGCGATGGGTAGTTGTCACCCTGATCCGATAACGATTGAATCGGCACAATGATATGCCAGATACTATTATTTAGCAGAATCTCGATAATAATACCAGGCCCAGCCGATGAACAATACCTGAAAAGGCAACCTCGCCCAGGCAACAAATGGGGTCACTAAAATTTTTCCAAGCATGAATGGTGCTTTCTGAATCATGTAAATATGAGCAGGCACAAATGCTATTAGCATTAAAATAATTAATATTGAGGCGGTCTTTCTGCTTCTTGAAAAAAGCAATAAAAACCCTAAAACGATTTCAATTATACCGGAGAGATAAATTAAAAATCCATGAGCAGGCAACCATTCAGGCATTATTACGTAATAAGCTGCGGTGGATATAAAATGATTAATGCCTGCCAGGATATAAAAAACGGCATAAATCCAAAGGAAAAGTTTAAAGGTGAATGTGC
This sequence comes from Pedobacter rhodius, assembly GCF_027213645.1. GTDB lineage: Bacteria > Bacteroidota > Bacteroidia > Sphingobacteriales > Sphingobacteriaceae > Pedobacter > Pedobacter rhodius. The sequence continues at coordinate 24,160 of NZ_JAPWGL010000001.1, forward strand.
GATTGTCAGCTTGATGCATTTATTTAAAACCGTTCTAAATTGATGTAAATTACAGATTAATGACGGTGACATGCATCAACCATGTTACTTTTGTATCCCGATAATAGTTAATAACGGAAGCACTTGGAATATTTAAAAGTAATCGCTTTTACGCATCACCACATCGACCTGAAATCTTTAGGCAAATTAGTTATTTGCGACCAGAGTTTAGATAGCAGGTTGAAAAATATTCAAACAGAACTCCCTGTTAGCGAAATTTTTTACATTGGTACTTGTAATCGGGTTGAGTTTGTTTTTCTAACAAAAGAGAAAACCGATAAAGAATTCATCACTAAATTTCTTACCGTTTTAAATATGGGCTTACCTCCGGAGTTTATGGAGCGTTTCCTTGATAATGTTACGGTATACGAAAATGAAGAAGCTTTTAATCATCTTTTAAGAACTTCATGCTCTTTGGAAAGTCTGGTTGTTGGTGAAAAGGAGATTCTTGCTCAAATCCGTAAAGCGTATGAAAACTGCAGAAATGCGGGTTTTACCGGTGATTACATGCGCATGATCATGGATAGAGTTGTTAAAACAGCCAAAGAGGTTTATACCCATACTAATATCTCCAAAAATCCTGTTTCAGTAGTTTCACTAGCTTATCGTAAATTAAAAGAATTGAATATGTGTGGTAATTCCCGCATTTTAATTATCGGTGCCGGCGAAACCAACCAAAATATTGCTAAATACCTCAACAAACATAAATACTCTAATTTTTCTATTTTTAACCGTACTTTTTCTAAAGCACAATCTCTTGCAGATGAATTAAATGGTAAGGCTTACGATTTATCCGCATTAGAAAATTTTACTGAAGGCTTTGATGTAATTATCACTTGTACGGGTTCTACCGAAGCTATTATTACCGAAGCGCTTTATGCTAAATTGCTTAATGGCGATACCGGTAAAAAAGTTATAGTGGATTTAGCGATTCCAAACGATGTTATTCCTGCGGTTATTCATAACAACCTGGTTCACTATATTGAAGTAGAATCGCTTAAAGAGGTTGCCCGTAAAAATATTCAGGAACGTTATAGCGAATTGGTTCATGCTGAAGAAATTATCAGCAATAATATCACTGAATTTTTCACGGTTTTAAAACAGCGCCGTATCGAACTGGCGATGCAGGAAGTTCCCCGCAAGATTAAAGAAATCAAGAATACAGCTTTAAATGGTGTATTTGCAGATGAAATTAGCCAGATGGACCACGCTTCCCGTGAAGTTTTAGAACGTGTGATGAATTACATGGAAAAAAAATACATCAGTGTTCCAATGATTATGGCTAAAGAAATTTTAGTAAATGAATCGTAGGCTTACCCGCAAAGCAAGCAAAGTTTAAGCGTAAAGAACACCAAGCAAATCTCATTTCTTTTAATTTTTTAAACGATTAAAATTATTGAATCGCCTGAACATGTTGTCAAGCTGATTTGATAAACTATCGGATCAGGGTGAAGTCTGCCTGTTGCCAGCCCCGAAAAATATAAAACTCTGTAACCGCACTGTCTCATTTTTAAACAATTTATAGTTTCAAGCACTATTTAACTTAAATTTGCAGTTCATTTAATCTTAATAGTGAAAAAATTAATCATCGGAACACGCGGTAGCGACCTGGCTTTATGGCAAGCAAATCATATTAAAAATGAACTGTTAGCCCTGGGGATTGAAGCAGAGATAAAAATTATCAAAACACAGGGTGATAAAATCCTGAATTTAAGATTGGATAAATTAGAAGGAAAAGGTTTTTTTACCAAAGAACTGGAAGAGGAACTTTTAGGCGGCACAATCGACCTGGCTGTTCACTGCCTTAAAGACTTACCCACAACTCATCCTGCCGGATTAACCATCGCTGCAATTCCTCCGCGTGAAGAAGCAACAGAATATTTGTTAATTTTAAAAGATTGCGTGGATGTTTCGCAAAAGCTTTCCTTAAAAAAAGGTGCAATGGTAGGTACTTCATCAAATCGAAGAAAAGCACAGTTATTGGGCTTACGCGCTGACCTTGAAATTGAAGATTTACGGGGAAATGTTCCAACACGTATCCAAAAACTCAGGGATGAAGATTACGATGCTATTATGCTGGCAAAAGCGGGCATAAAACGTTTAGGTTTAGATGTCAGTGAATTTCATGTTGAAGAATTAGAGCCGACTGAATTTGTTCCGGCGCCTGCACAAGGTGCTTTGGCCATCCAAATCAGGGAAAATGATGTTGAACTTTTCGCCGCATTGCAAAAACTGAATGATCCTGCCACAGCTGAAGAAGTGGCTGTTGAGCGTAAAGTTTTAAATCTTTTTGAGGGTGGTTGTCATATGCCCTTAGGTTGTTATTGCAAAAAAGAAGATGGATTGTTTGAAGTGTGGACTTCAAAGGCTGAAACTGCTGAAGATTTCCCGGAACGCTTGTTTCTGCGTTCAAAAACTACTGATGGCTTAGCTGAAAAAATTGTTGCAAAATTTGATGTAGCAAGAAAAAAGCCGGCTAAGGTGTTCATTTCCCGTGAAATCGGAGAACATAGTTATTTCAGGAAAGCTTTAGAAAGTAATAATATAGAAATTGAGGGACGTTCATTAATCCGTACGTTTCCTATTGTAACGGTTTTAGACCAGTTTATTTTGAAGAATATCGACTGGATTTTCTTCAGTAGCAGGAATAGTGTGGAATACTTCTTTAACTTAAAACCACAATTACCAAAGAAAACAAAGTTTGGTGTTGTGGGCAGGGGCTCGGAAGATGCCCTGCGTAAGTTTAATCATTTTGCAGATTTTGTTGGCGCAAGTGGTGATATTACTGAAGTTGCCGAAGATTTTGCAAAACTCGTTTCAGGAAAAAATGTATTGTTTCCGAGGGCACAGGATTCATTGCAATCCATTCAGAAATCTTTACCCGCTGATGCAAAAATTATAGATTTGCCAATTTATGAAACCGTAATTGAAGAAAATATCGACCAGAGTTATGCTGATGTTTTGATTTTTACCAGCCCGTCGAATGTCGATGCGTACTTTGCTGATAATTTACTGGAGCCTGGTCAGCAGGTTATTGCCATCGGAAATTCAACAGGAAAGAAATTTGATGAAATGGGGGTAAGTTATACTTTACCATATTCACCTGATGAAATTGGTTTGGCTGAAGCTGTTTTTGGAATAGAGATAAAATAGAGGTTTAGGGGTTAAAGGTGCAGGGTTTAGGAGCAGAAAGGCGAAAGTTTAAACTGAAATGAATAGCCACTTCGTCATTGCGAAGCATGAAGCAATCTTAAAGTGAAAATAAAAGCAGGTTTTTGAAATGATAATTTTATAAAATTTGAGGGGTATCCCCCTTTGGAGTGGGCAGGGGAGGATTTATGTTTGAAACACCGAACCCGTGTGGAATAAACCCGATTGAAGTGGAAATACTTTTTGACGGTTTTACGAAAAAGATTGCCACGTCGTTCCTCCTCGCAATGACGGAAATGGAGCATACTGACAAAAGTTAAAAAAGATTGAAACGAAAAGCGGGGCTGCAATAACCGAAGAGTCACTGAAATTGCTTTTCGAATTAATATTAGATAATGTTTCGTGAGGACACGAACCATGGAGTTTTGAGAGAAATAATACGACATCAAGTTTTGATACTTGATACTAAATACTTGATACTAATAAAATGTTACATCGTCCGAGAAGATTAAGGAAAAACCCGTTGGTTAGAGAGATGGTAGCCGAAACCCGGTTATCGAAAGATATGTTTGTATACCCTTATTTTGTGGTACCCGGAACGAATGTAACACATGCAATTGATGCCATGCCTGGTGTAAACCATTATTCGGTTGACGCTTTGGTTAAGGATGTGGAATCCGGAATGAAGAAAGGCTTGAATAAAATCATGCTTTTTGGTGTGGGCGATGAAAAATCCGCTGATGCCAAATCTGCTTACCACGATCATTCATTAGTGCCAACCGCTGTTCGTGAATTGAAAAAACAATTTGGCGAAGATTTATATGTGATTACGGATGTTTGCGTTTGTTCTTACACCACGCACGGTCATTGTGGAATTATGGAGAACGATTATGTTCAAAATGATAAAACGGTTGATGTGATAGCAAAAATGGCTTTAACACACGCACAGGCCGGAGCCGATATGTTTGCCCCATCGGATATGATGGACGGCCGAATTGAAGCGATGCGTAATTTGCTGGATGAAAACGGTTTTGTAAATGCGGCTATTATGAGTCATGCCACAAAGTTTGCCTCTGCTTATTATGGTCCGTTCAGGGAAGCTGCCGATTGCGCGCCAGGTAAGGGCGATAGAAAAGCATACCAAATGGACTTCAGAAATCCGCTTGAAGCGTTGCGTGAGGCACAATTGGATGAGCAGGAGGGCGCCGATGTATTAATGGTAAAACCCGGATTGGCTTATTTAGATATTATTCAGCGTTTAAAACAAGATACAAATTTGCCTGTTGCTGTTTATAATGTTTCAGGCGAATACTCCATGGTTAAAGCAGCTGCAGAACGTGGCTGGATTGACGAACAAAAAGTGGTTATGGAAACGATGCATGCTTTTGCAAGAGCTGGTGCAAGCATTATTACCACTTACCATATTAAAGATATTTTAAATAACGATTGGATGTAGATAAGCTGAAAGCTTAAAGCCGAAAGATCAAAGCCGTTCTATAGCGCTTTACTTTTTGCTTTAAGCTTTAGTCTTTCAGCTTTTAGCTTAATAAAAATGTTAGATTCATTAAAGAAAATATTTTCAGGCAATGAGGCCGAGATTCCGTTAAATACAGGGAGTAAACCGGATATTTCGAGGGTAAAATCTGCGGAGTTGTATGAGAAGTCAAAAACGTATTTCCCGGGTGGGGTAAACTCTCCGGTTAGGGCTTTTAAGTCCGTTTACGGAACACCGCTTTTTATTGAAAAAGGTGATGGCTGCCACATTTGGGATGCCGATGGTAATAAATTCATCGATTTCTGTGGAAGTTGGGGGCCTTTAATTTTAGGCCATAATAACCCTAAAATACGCGAGAAAGTGACTGATGTGATGCAAAACGGAATGAGTTTCGGTGCACCAACAGCTTTGGAAAATGAGCTGGCAGAGTTAATTATTAAAAATAATCGTTTTGTAGAAAAAATCCGTTTTACAAGTTCGGGCACGGAAGCGGTAATGTCGGCAATTCGATTGGCAAGAGGTTTTACAGGAAGAGATAAAATTTTAAAATTCGAGGGTTGTTACCACGGTCATAGCGATTCGCTTCTGGTTAAAGCGGGTTCAGGTTTAGTTACTTTCGGCGAAACGTCTTCTGCCGGTGTACCAAAATCTTTTGCTGAAGAAACGATTGTAGTTCCTTTAAATGATACAACCGCCATTGAGCAGGCCTTTGCCCAATTTAAAGACCAGATTGCTGCAGTAATTATCGAGGGTATTCCGGCTAATAATGGCTTAATTATGCAGGATGAGCAATACATTCATTTCCTGCGTAAAATTTGTACAGATAATAATTCGTTGCTGATTTTTGATGAAGTAATTACGGGTTTTAGAGTAGGTTTCGAAGGTGCTGCTGCCTATTATGGCATCGCACCTGATATCGTAACCTACGGGAAAATTATTGGTGGAGGTTTGCCGGTTGGTATGTATGGTGCATCGGCTGAAATTATGGGTCATATTTCGCCTGATGGTGGCGTTTACCAGGCTGGTACATTATCCGGAAATCCGGTGGCAATGGCTGCGGGTATTGCAACTTTAACGGAATTAAATAAATCTGGCTTCTACAAAGATTTAAATAACAAAGCACAAGAGTTTGTAGCGAGTATTCAACGTTTTGCAACAGCTAGAAATTATAAATTTAAAGTGTTTACAATTGGTTCCATTTTTTGGTTTGCTTTTACGGAGAAAGATAAAATTCAATCTGCTGATGATATTGACGCGAACAGCATGGAGAAATTCAAAATCATGCACCGAGAGTTGTTAAACAGAGGAATTTATTTAGGCCCATCGGGATATGAAGTTGGTTTCGTATCTTCAGCTCATACAAAGATCGAACTGGAGAAAGCGAAACGAGCAATTTTTGAAGCGCTTGATTTGGTTTTTAAAAAGTAGGTTTTTATAACTATAGAAATTTAGTTTTTAACCATATAAGGCATTTAGGAAAATATAAGCTCAACTGCTTTGCAAAGCAGGAGTAGTGAAGAAACTTTGAGGGGAACTTCTCCCGATTTTATCGGGAAGTTGGATGTGGTTTTTTTATTTCTTGCAGAAGCCCACGTTTCCTAAACCCGATTGAAGCGGAAATACTTTTTTTAGCAGTAAACCTGAATAAACGGTGATGCTGAGGTACGAAGCATCTGCAACAGATGAAACAGATGCTTCGTGCCTCAGCATGACAGAAATTTAAAAAAGATTGAAGCAAAAAGCGGGACTGCAATGACAAAAATGAATAGAACATTGCTTTTCAAATAATAATAATTCTATTGTTCATGAAGACACAAACCATGGCGATAAAAATATAATTTAGTGATTTAGGACTAAATCTTAAAATCCTGGTAAAGACAGATGAAAAAATCCATTATCATATTTTATGCATTATTGCTTTATGCATTAATCCAGCTGATTTCCTGGGGTACCTTGGTGGTGCGACTGCAACCGAGCCGTATGACGATGATTATGGGCGAGGGTTCAGTGTTTTTATTTCTGCTTTGTATTGGTGGTTATTTTTTGCATCAATCCTTAAAGCGTGAAGATAAGCTGAAAGAACAGCAACAGAATTTCCTGATGTCTATAACACATGAGCTGAAATCGCCGTTGGCGGCAATAAAACTTTCTATTCAAACCATTGTTAAGAGAGATCTGGATAAAGCCCGTCAGGTTTCGCTGCTGAATAATTCTTTAAAAGACATTGAACGGCTGGATGATTTGGTAGAAAATATGTTGCTGGCAACCAAAATAGAAAACCGTTCTTACAGCTTTCCGAAGGAAGAATTTAATTTCTCGGAATTGGTTTATAAAATTACAGATAGATTGCAGGTTCATTCTTGTGGCAACGAACAACTTATCAATGCTCAAATTCAGCCAAATTTGCAGTTAACTGGTGACAAATTTGCCTTATCGTCAGTCGTAACAAATTTAATTGAAAATGCAGTAAAGTATTCCAGTCCCTGTGATGAGGTAAATGTGCTTTTAGACAAGGTTGACGGGCATATTCGCCTTAGTGTAATCGATAAAGGGCCGGGTATTTCAGATGCCGAAAAAATGTTGATATTTGATAAGTTTTACCGCGTTGGTAATGAGAATGTCAGGAAAGCGAAAGGAACAGGTTTAGGCTTGTTTATTGTGAAAGAGGTTTTACAATACCATGATGCAGATATTACAGTAAAAGACAATCTGCCTCAGGGAAGTATTTTTGAAGTAACATTTAGTTAATCTCAATTATGTCACAAAAATTAAGAATTCTATTGGTAGAAGACGAGGATCACTTGTTAGATGCTATCAAATTAAACCTCGAACTTGAGGGCTATAAAGTTCATGCCGTTAAAGATGGCAAAACCGCTCTTAAAGTATTTAAAGAAGAACGCTTTAATCTAATCGTATTGGATGTTATGTTGCCTGAAATGGATGGTTTCCAGGTTTGCGAAACAATCCGTCTGGAGAATGCAGAAGTTCCGATTATGTTTTTAACAGCTAAAAATACGTCGGAAGACCGTGTTTTAGGTCTGAAAAAAGGCGCTGATGATTATTTAGTTAAACCTTTCAACTTGGAGGAATTAATTCTTCGCGTTGGTATTCTGGTTAAACGCAGTTTAAAATCGGATGATTTAAAAGAATTAAATTCTTATAAAATCGGCGATAAAACAATCTATTTTAACTCTTTTGAATTGAAACACGATGATGGTACCATCACACCGTTAACCAAAAAGGAAACGATGTTGTTGAAGCTATTAATCGAGCGTAAAAACGATGCGGTTTCTCGTGAACAGATTTTAGAAACGGTTTGGAATTATGATGTCTATCCATCAACCAGAACGATTGATAACTTCATTTTAACATTCCGTAAGTATTTCGAACCAGATCAGAAAAATCCTGTTTATTTCCATTCAATTCGTGGTGTAGGCTATAAATTTACTGATATCCATTAATGTACAATAGTCTTGGCAGGTATGCGTTGATGGCCGTATTTTTACTGGCCGCTTTGGTATGCGTGTTTTTTACCCAGTATGAATTGGCCGCAGTTGCAGGCTTTTTGTTTGTTTTTGTGATTTGGAGTCATTTCAGGCACAGTTCTGTTTTAATGGCCTCAAAATATTTCAAGAATAATGAATTTGGAAAAGCAAAGCTGATGCTGGGTGAAGTGCCGAATCCGGAAAGATTATCTAAAAACCGAAGAGGTTACTATGAATTTATGCAAGGCAATTTGGCTTTGAAAGAAGAACAATGGGATAAGGCTGAATACCATTTTCAGTTGGCGAGTCGCTTTCCTGTTGGAGGGAAAACTCAAAAGTCTTTCGTTTTAATTCATTTAGCTAATCTGGCCTTGAGGAAAAAGGATAAAGAAAAGGCTGAAGCTTATGTTAAGGTTGCCAAAGAACTTGCAGAATCGCCGCGTTCGAAAGATATAATTGTTAAGATTGAAAAAGAAATAAGCAGATTATAATATTCGTATTGTCATTTTGAGAAACGAAGCGCCGGTTTAGGAATAAAAAGGTACTTCGTTTTTTTTTTATTTATACCTTTGCGCAATTAAAATTTTGCTTTATCGTCATGCTGATTTGATAGCTATCGGATTTATTTCAGCATCTTTCTGCTATTAAGACGCTGAAATGATTCAGGGTGACGACGAGGCGACACAAATACAAATCATGAAGAATAATTTATTTTTAGACGCTGCATTTTCGAAACAAACAGAACGCCCACCAGTGTGGATGATGCGCCAGGCTGGTCGGTTTATGCCACAATATTGGGAGATTAAGAACAAGTACTCTTTTTTAGAGATGTGTAAAACGCCCGAAATTGCAGCTGATGTTACGATGTTGCCTGTTGATTTGTTGGGTATTGATGCGGCGATTTTATTCTGTGATATTTTAGTAACTGGTGAGGCTATGGGCGGCGATTTGAGTTTTACTCAGGGTGTTGGCCCTAAGTTTGCAAACCCGGTGCGCAATGCTCAGGATATTGAAAACTTAAATGTCGATTGTCTGAATGAATTGCAGTATGTTGCTGATGCGATTAAAGTGATTCAACAACGTCTAAATGGCAATATCCCACTAATCGGTTTCGCCGGTGCACCCTTTACGGTAATGAGTTATTTAATTGAGGGTGGTTCTTCTAAAGATTTTAAATTAACGAAGCTTTTTATACATAACCAACCGGAATTAGCATATAAACTTTTGGCAAAAATTGCGAAAGTAACAGCTGATTATTTAAATCTTCAGATTGCTGCCGGCGTTAATGCGGTTCAGATTTTTGATAGCTGGGCACTTGCCTTATCCTGGAACGATTATCAGGAATTCTCACACCGTTACATCCAGGAGATTATTTCGAATTTAAACAGAAAAGATATTCCGGTAATTTCTTTTTGCAAAGGAAGTTCGGTCTTTGCGCCAATTATGGCTGAAGCAAAACCCGATGTGATTTCGGTAGACTGGAATGCAGATTTATTGAACATTAAAAATGCTTTGCCTGCAGGGATTGCCGTTCAGGGAAATTTAGACCCGCATATTTTATACGCAGACCAATCGGTAATTAAAGCACAAATTCATAAACTATTTGAGCGCATGCGTGGAACAGAGGGATTTATTTTCAATCTAGGTCATGGTATTATGCCGGATATCCCTTTTGATAATGTGAAATATGCGATTGAAGTGGTTAAAGAGTTTAGGTATTAACCTTTAGAACCCTATAAGAGGACTTTTAACAGCGAGCGTAAATTGTTATATTTGCTATACAAGTTTAAGTATAAAAATTTTCCATGAAAAAGACTGAAATCATAAATACTTTGAAAGAGATGCCCGATGAGTTTTCTGCGGATGAATTGATTGAGAGAATTTTATTACTTCAAAAAATTGATGCTGGATTAAATCAGGTAAAAGAGGGGAAGGTTTATTCAGAGGAAGAAGCTGAGCAGAAATTAGACCGATGGCTAAAATAGTTTGGACTGAAATTGCTATTGATGATTTAAATAATATTGCCAACTACCATAGTCAATACTCTGATAATTTCGCATTTGCTCTGATAAATAGACTTTTCAATAAGCCTAAAATTTTAAAGGAGATGCCTGAGCTTGGTCGTGTTGTGCCTGAAAGAGACAATCAATCTATTCGTGAACTTATTGAGGGTAACTATCGTATTATTTATTTTTTCGACAAGGAAATTGATACAGTAGAAATCATCACAATCCATCATGCTTCACAACCATTTTCATAATCTTTCTTATTAGATGATAGAAACCCTACAACCATATTATTTATACTTTCTTGCAATACATATTGTATTCGTAATCAGCTGGATGGCGGGGTTGTTTTATATTTTGAGTCTTTTTATCTACCATACTGAAGCAAACGAAAAATCAGAGCCTGAAAAAAGTATTCTTGTAAATCAGTTTATAAAAATGGAAGCCACATTGTGGAAAATCATTGCAACTCCGGCAATGATAATTTCTGTATTTGCCGGTGTTTCCATGCTTACTTTAAACCCTGGTTTACTGCAGGCCGATTGGATGCATGTTAAACTTGGTTTTGTAGTCGGATTGTTAGCCTACCATTTCATTTGCCAAAACATCGTAAAGCAATTGAAAAGGGGTGAATTTAAATTAAGCAGCTTTCAGCTTCGCTTATGGCGGGAATTGGCCACCATTTTTATGATTGCCATTGTTTTTGTGGTGATTTTAAAAAGCGCCATCAACTGGATTTATGGTTTGATTGGTATTATGGGCATTGCAATGGCAATTATGATTGCGGTTAAGTTGTACAAGAATTATCGCAAGAAACGCGGTGAATAGATTTTCTAACACTAAAACACTAAGAAGAAAAAAAGCATTATAATTTATTTTGGTGTTTAACTTGGTGCTCTTTATGCCTTTGTGGTTAAAAAGAAAATACTTTGTTTCCTTTGCGTAAACTTCGCGTTATTTGCGGTTAAACAAACGAAAAACTATCCTAAATTTGGGCGATAAAAACCAAGCTCATGTTTACAAACACAGATCTTAAAAAGACCTTACTCCTCATATCATTTATTTTTAGTTTTTATGTTGCCTCCGCGCAGTTCAATCAATCCGCTTTAGAAAACAGAATCCGTCCGGATAGCAGTCTGACCAACGAAGTTCACTTCAATTTCTATAATTTCAATTATGTTCGTAATTATGAATATACCAACGATTTCCATGATGGTTATACTTTGTATGGGACACAGCTGCAGCCTCAGATTGTTTATTATGCACATCCTAATTTAGCCATAACGGCAGGCGCTTTCATTCGTAAAGACTTCGGAAGAAACGGAATATCAGATGCAAAACCATTATTCAGCTTAAAGTACCATAAAAGAAATTTAACCTTAATTTTTGGAAGTTTAGAGGGCGGAATTCAGCATAAATACATCGAGCCACTTTACGATTTTGAAAGAACGATAACGACACCAATTGAATACGGAACACAATTACTTGTTGAAAGAAAAAGGTTTAATCTCGATGCCTGGATTGCCTGGCAGAAAATGATATACACCGGTGAAGCTGCAAAAGAGGAAATTATTGGCGGTTTATCTACCGAGACGACAATCGCAGAAAATAGCGGCTGGAAATTTAGTTTTCCTGCGCAGTTTCTGGCTTTCCACCAGGGCGGACAGATTGATGTGTTAAAGGAAATTCCGATTAGTACCGTTTTTAATGGTGCAACGGGTTTGAAATTGCATAAAGAAATCAATACCAACATTAAGCAGGTTTATACTGATAACTACATTGCCGTTTATAAGGATTTTTCTCCTGACAAAAGACGCGCTTATCAAGGTGGGTTTGGAATGTGGTTAAACGCAGGCGTAGAGAGTAAATGGGGAAGTCTGGTTGCAACTTACTGGAAAGGAAATAACTTCATTTCGATTAAGGGTATGCCATTGTACGAATCGGTTTCAAGTAATTTATATACGAATGGCTTAAAGCAAAGCGGAAGAAATATTGTTTCATTGCGTTATGCTTATCAAAAAGAGCTGATTTCGCATTTATATCTTGATGTTCGTTTTGAGCCACATATTGATTTAGATAATACGGATAAACAATTGCAGTTTAACCATTCATTTTTCCTAACCTATAAGCAGGATTTCAGGTTGTTTAAGGTGAAACAGCGTGGAGGGTTTAGGGAGTAGGGTTTGGGCTGATTAAATTTATAGCTTTCTAAACCCGACATAAGTGGCAGCCCCGAATTTTCTATGAGGGGCTATAGCATTTAGCGGAACTGCCACTTCCGATGAAATGCTGAATGTTCATTTCCAGATAAATATTTATATCTTTCTTGAGAATTATTGGCGCTTTATCTTGTTGATAATCAGATATAAAAAATAAATTTTAACTTTTATTTAACTTTTTCTTAGTCCTGATGCAACCAATGTTTGTAATCTGCCATCTTCTATATACAAACACACAATGAAATTGACGCGAAGCTATACGATAAACGATTTGCTGGAGGGCTGCAAAGCCGGCGACCGGAAGATGCAGGAAATGCTTTATAAGCAAACCGCATCGAAAATGCTGGCTGTTTGTATGCGCTATGCAAAAGATAGGATGGATGCAGAGGATATATTGCAAATGGGATATATTAAGGTTTTCCAAAAGATTGAAGCATACCGGGGTGATGGTTCTTTTGAGGGCTGGATTAGAAGGGTGATGGTAAATACGGCAATTGAAAGCTACCGTAAAAATTTAAGAAGCTTAAATGTGGTAGAAATAGATGAAGCCTACGAGCAACCATCAACAGGATTTGATTTCGGAACACTGGGCATGCAGGATTTGATGAACGTGATACAAAAACTGGCAGATGGTTACCGGATGGTTTTCAACATGTACGTAATCGAAGGTTATTCACACAAAGAAATAGGCGAAACGCTTGGTATATCTGAGGGGGCAAGTAAATCTCAGCTGTCGAGAGCGAGAGCAATATTAAAAGAAGAAATTATAAAAATGGAGGGATTTGGTTATGCAACCTATACAGGATAAGGATTTTGATAAGTTATTTGCAACTGCTTTTGAAGATGCTGAAATTACGCCATCCAGAGATTTGTGGAGCAACATAGAAAAGGAAATAGAACCAAAGAAAAAAAGGGTTATCCCGATTTATTGGTTATCTGCAGCGGCCGTTTTATTAATCGCTACAGTTGGGTTTTTGGTTTATCGACAACAGGAAGTTAAATCAAAACAATTTGCAAATAAAATTGAACCCAAATTAGTGAAGCCCGCTGTAGAAAGTCTGCCAGTTAACGATGCGACAAAAACTTTAGATGTTCAAACAGACAAGATAGAACAAACTTTACCGCTTAGCTCAAACCCTGTTGATGCAATTGCAAAAACTAAGGTTAAGGAAAGTGTTAAACCTGTAGAAAAGCAGAAAGTAGTTACAGCGCCTGAAATGCAAAAACAGGAAAGCATGATTGCAAAAGTAGAGGTGCCTAAAGAGGATATTAAAGCAAAAATTGACGAGCTGGTTTCTAAATCTAATACTGAAACTGTAATAGTATCTGCCGCCGCAACCATAAAGGCCGATGAAGTGGCCGGAGATGATAACCAGGGTGATAATAAAGGCATCCGTAATGTTGGCGATGTGGTAAACTTAATCGTAAACAAAGTTGATAAAAGGAAAGATAAGTTTATCCAGTTCCGTACGGATGATGATGATTCTTCGCTCTCATCGATAAATATTGGTCCGTTTAAGTTTGGTAAAAAGAAAAAATAAACAAGATTTGAAGATGACCAGATTAAACCGATTTCAGAATTATACCTTAATTCTAGTAAACTAATGGCAAATGAACTAATGAACATTTTAAATAAACACACACAGAATATGAAACATCTAATTTTTACAACACTTTTGGTAAGCGGGCTTGCCGGTGTTATGGCTCCAGGTGCTTTTGCACAACAAGATACAACCAAAAAGAAAATGGATTACAGTGAGGGGCATGGCATTATTATTAAAACTAAATCTGCTGACTCTGCTAAAAAAGGACGTTTTGTAGGCGGAATAACTTTTACCAGGGTAGATTTAGGTTTCTCCAGGTTAATTGATAACGGAGATTTTAATCTATCTCCTAACAATGAATTCTTAGATTATAAAGGTGGTAAAACCAGTACATTCTCTTTTGATGTTTTACAGTTCGGATACCGCTTCAACTCGAACTTTAAGGTATATGTAGCCGGTGGTTTCGACTGGACTTTAATCCGATTGAGAGACAACATTACGATTCAGAAAAACCAGCCAACTTTAACATACATAAATGAGCCTATAGAATTTTCTAAGAACCGTTTCTCCAGCAGCTATGTACATATTCCCTTAAACTTTGAATTCCGTACCGGTGAAAGTAAAAAAGGAAAAAGGTTCTACTTTGTTTTAGGTCCGGAAGTAAGTTTCCTGCTTAACGGTAAGGTTAAACAAATTAGCGAGGAACGTGGTAAGGAAAAGCAATATGACGGCTATCATTTCCAATCGGTTCGTTACGGCGGTACAGTTAGGTTCGGATACGGCGGTTTAGGTTTATTTACCAAATACTATTTCAATGATATGTTTACTACGCCTGCACAAGCTGGGTTGCGAAATATGAGTTTTGGTGTAACCTTTGGATTGAATTAAAGATATAACGCCACACAAATAAATAAGATCCTGTTTCGGTTAGGCGAGGCAGGATTTTTTATAGAGTTTGTAAATACATGTTGGGTGTTAAAATGCTTAAATTACTTTTTTTGTAATCCTTGATATTCCTTGTAATTATAGCATTTATATTACCTTGATTTTCCGCTGAAAAATTTTGAAGTGCATCTTCAAAATCAGTAAATTCAGAATCAATAGAAGTTAGGATAGTATACTTATCTATAATAGTTATATTCAAAAACGTTAATAAACGTTTTATACCTTCTAATATTGATTTACTACTATGCTCTTTTCTTAATAAATAGTATATGTTAGCGACAGCAATCCCGGTTACAAAACCATTTAATTTTCGGTCTTCACATAATGTTAAAATTTTTGATGAATCATCGGAAAAAGGTTTCCTGTCAAGAAAATAATCAAGAATAATATCAGAATCAATCAGTACATTATTTACTATCATTATTAAGGTATTTTTGATATTTCTCCTCTCTGATTTTGTTTAATTCTTCCTTATAATCAAAATCCACAGACATTTTGAATGCTCCTTTCAATGATTTAACAATTGGAGAAAGTTCTGTATCATTTTCTTCATTTTTGGTTACAGCTTTCAAATAATTCTCTACTACAGCCGATAAACTGCGCCCCTGTTTCTCTGCATAGGCTTTTGCCTGCTTAATTACAGATTCATCAATTGTTAATGTCAACTTCGTATTCATAGATTAAATTTAAGTATAAATATTTACACGTGCAAAAAAAATAATTTTATACGTGTGTTTTTTTTCCTTTAGTCTTTCTGCTTTAAGCTTTATATTTACCTCGTGAGCGACAATATAATTAGTGTTAAAAATTTAACGAAACAATATCAGTCAGAACAGGCGGGCGGAATTAAAAATATTAGTTTTGACATCAAAGCGGGAGATGTTGTCGCCATTATCGGTGAAAGCGGAAGCGGCAAATCTACCCTACTGAAATCTATTTATGGTTTGCTTAAAACTGATGAAGGGGAAATCTATTTTGAAGAACAAAGGGTGAAAGGTCCTGATGAACAGTTAATACCCGGGCATAAGCAAATGAAAATGGTAACGCAGGATTTTTCATTGAATATTTATGCGAAGGTTTATGATAATATTGCCTCACAACTCTCCAATACCGATTTAAAAACTAAGGCTGAAAAAACTTTAGCCATCATGGAACATCTGCGGATTCTTCCACTACAAAATAAAAAAATTATAGAACTCAGTGGCGGTGAACAGCAGCGCGTGGCGATAGCAAAAGCCATGGTATCTGATACAAAAGTTTTATTGTTGGATGAACCTTTTAGTCAGGTTGATGCTTTGCTTAAAAATCAATTAAGGGCAGATATAAAACGTGTTGCTGCAGAAACCGGCGTTACCGTAATTTTGGTTTCTCACGACCCGGCTGATGGTTTGTTTCTTGCCGACCAGCTATTGATTTTACGAAACGGAGAACTGCTTCAAACGGGTAAACCGGTAGATATTTATCAAAATCCGAAACACATTTACACGGCCCAGATTCTAGGTAATGCTGTCGTTCTATCTCGTGGCGATGCCGAGAAACTTGGACTGAAAACTTTTGCAGCATCAGTTGTTTTCTACCCGGAATGGGCGGAGATTAGCAGTAACTGGAGCAGCAGGCGTTTTGAAGTAAAAGATGTGTACTATAAAGGTTTTTACGATGAATTGCTGTTGGAAAGAAATGGTGTAACCGTCCGTGCCTTACAATTGAACAGGGGAGCGCATAAAAAAAACGACCACGTTCAATTGAACATAAGCCGTTTTTTAGAGTTTTAAAGAAGCTTATTGGAAAGATTCAATCAATACAATTTTAACTCTTGTAACAGTATTAGGTCTAGTTGGAATAGCATTTTGAAAATCAGAAGACTGAATATCTAAATCAACCCTTCCTTGACTTACAGCGTAGCTATACGAATTTACATCATATACAAAAGGTAATTGCTCATAGACATTATTGTCACCCCGTGAGATATAAACCAAAATACCATCATCTTCAAAAGTTCTGGCGTCTATTCTATTATCTAATAGAGCAGCAGATAATGTAAAGCCGTTACTGCTGGCCTGCCATTCACTCGGCTGAATATATTTAATAATTGTTAAATTATTTGCTCCACTCTGAACAATTGTGTCTTTCTTGCATGAAGCTAGGCCTAGCGTAGCAATGCAAAGCATTAGGATAGTCAGTTTTTTCATTTTGATAAGTTTTATTTGTGTGTGTACCGTGCGTAACACAAAACAACTGCCAAAAATTCTGAATAATACAATGTGGATTAATAATTGTTTAAGAATTATAACACAACATTGAAAAATACCTTTTAAATGAGAATAATTTTTAGAATTTTACCCTGGTTGATTTTACTGGTTGCCGGTTATTTTTTCATTTCGAAAAAGTTCAGTATCAATACCTCCGTAGAAAGTAAACATCAGCTTTTGGTGGAGAAAATTGAGGCTATTGGCAAACTGGAGTTGGTTCGCTACCAAATCAGCGATGTGCTTGAACACAAAAATAAAACGGATTTCTTGCCGGAGGCAAGTGTTCTTTTAATTGTAAAAGCCGATGCTGTTGGTTGTATTGATCTTACAAAAATTACTCGTAATGATATTGAAATTGATGCAGATACAGCTGTAGTAAATTTGCCACAACCCGAAATTTGTTATGTAAAAATCGACCATAAAAATTCGAGGGTTTACGATACAAAAATGGCTTATTTCCGTGAAGCAAAACTGGTTGACGAAGCTTATAAAACAGCAGAACAAAAAATAACAGATGAAGTGAAAAAATCAAATATTTTAGCGCAGACAAAAATCAATGCTACGAATGTATTAAAGCCAATAATTGAAGGTTTGGGGTATAAGAATGTAAGGTTAACTTTTGAGTAAATTTTAGTATCAAGTATCAAGCTGTGAGTATCAAGTATCAAGATAGAAGTTGGATTTTATAAAAAGTCTTTGCGATGCGGGTTGAAAATATCAATTAATAACCCTGCTTTTAAACAAACCACACCGTGAGGCACATTTGATGGTGCAAAAAATACATCGCCCTCATTAAGAATTTTCTTATCCTCACCCATAGTAACTTCAAAAGTTCCTCTGGCAACATAACTTAACTGTAAATGCGGATGGTTGTGAATCGAACCTATAGCATCTTTTTCAAAATCAACTTTAACCAACATCAGGTTATCATCAAAAGGCATTACTTTACGTTTCACGCCTCCGCCTAATTCTTGCCAGGCCAAATCGTTATCTGATATTAATGTTTTGCTTGTTAAATCTTTGAAGTTCATTTTTTATTCGAGTAAGAATCTTATTAGTCTCCAATAGTTATTTTGTGCCCGTCGCAGTCTTTGATAACAAATTCCCTGCTACCATATACCCGTTTTACAATACCCTCAGTTACGTTTGCGCCTTTTGCTATTACCTCATTGTAAAAATTATCAATTTCCGGAACCCAAATTATCATGTCAGTACTTATTTTACGAAATTGCTCATTTACCGGAATTACATCTGTATCTGATTGCGCAAAATGAATCTGATAGCCATCCCTTTCAACCATAGCATAAACAGGTGGCTCCATAAAATATCCAATAATGCAGAAGCCTAAAACGTCTCTGTAATATTCAGCTGTAGTAGTAACATTATTTACCACTAGTTGCGGTGCAATACCAATTAACTTTGCTTTTTCCATTAATAAAAATACCTATTTATAGGTCCTTCTAAAATCAAAATATTTACACTAAATACTCAAATAAAGTCTGATCCTGGTTCAGTTCGATAATTTCGAATTTAAAATCTTTCATACGTTGCAGTAAACTGGCGTAATCGTTCTTGTTCGAAAGTTCAATCCCTACCAAAGCAGGACCGTTTTCCTTATTGGTTTTTTTAATAAACTCAAAACGGGTAATATCATCCTGCGGTCCTAAAACTTCGTTTACGAATAATTTTAAGGCACCCGGACGCTGCGGGAAACGAACTATAAAATAATGTTTCAAACCTTCAAACAGCAAAGATTTCTCTTTGATTTCCTGCATACGTTCGATATCATTGTTGCCGCCACTGATTACACATACGATATTTTTGCCCGCAATCTGGTCTTTTACCTGTTCTAAAGCAGCTACAGATAGTGCCCCTGCGGGTTCAACTACAATTGCATCTTCATTATAGAGTTTTAAAATTGTCGTGCAAATTTGTCCTTCCGGAATTAGGTATGTAGAACTTAACAGTTCCTGGCAGTATTGATAGGTTATCCAACCCATTCGCTTTACTGCTGCACCATCTACAAAGCGTTCAATATTTTCAACCGTTACCGGACCGCCATTTTTTAGCGCCTCACTTAATGAAGGAGCGCCCATCGGTTCTACACCGAAAATTTTTACAGAAGGCTTTACGGTTTGCAGGTAAGCACTCACTCCTGATGCCAAACCGCCACCGCCTACAGGCACGATAATGGCATCTAAATCCGGAAGATCCTCAAAAATTTCTATCGCTACTGTAGCCTGCCCTTCAATTACTTTGTCATCATCAAAAGGCGGGATAAATGTCGATGATTTTTCTTCACAATAAACTAATGCCTCTTTTAGACAATCATCAAATGTATCGCCGACTAAAATGATTTCAATATTGTCTCCGCCAAACATATTTACCTGCTTAATCTTTTGTTTGGGTGTGATTTCAGGCATAAATATTACACCTTTAATACCGAGCTTTTTGCATGAATAAGCTACGCCCTGCGCATGGTTACCGGCACTTGCACATACTACGCCGTTTATCAATGCATCCTCAGGCAACTGACTAATTTTGTTATACGCACCACGAAGTTTGTACGAACGCACAATCTGTAAATCCTCTCTTTTTAAATAAATATTGGCATTGTATTGAGCTGAAAGGCTGGCATTAAACTCCAAAGGTGTCCGTTTTACTACGCCTTTGAGTCGTTGCGATGCAGATTTAAAATCTAGTGTGTTCGGTGTTGTCGTATTCATTTTTTTATCAAGTGGTGATTTTAGTATCAAGTATCAAGTATCAAGAATCAATATTATTTATCACTTTATGTTTTTTGAATTTTGTCATTCTGAGGCGCGAAGAATCTGTTTCATCGGTTGCAGATACTCCGTGCTTCAGCATAATAGCTTATTCAGGGGTTACTGAAAAATCATGTTTAGCATAACGATTGTTCTAAGTACTTTGCAAGCTTTCGGCTTTAACATTTCCGCTACTAAGCTAAATGCAGTGCAACCAATTGATTTAAATCAGCATCATTTATGCCTTGTTTACTGTCTGCTAAAACCAAAAACTGTTTATAAACAATATCCAAATGTTCTTTTTCTAAATTGTGCCCTAAGCGGTCTAAGTGATGTTTCAATGCCGCTCGGCCGCTTCTTGCTGTTAACACTATTGTTGCGTCAGGAAAACCAACGTCCTGAGGTTTAATAATTTCGTAATTTTCACGGTTTTTCAAGAAACCATCCTGATGAATACCAGAGCTATGCGAAAATGCATTTCCACCCACAATTGCTTTGTTGGGTTGAACCGGCATGTTCATTTGATTTCTGACCATGTGGCTCATATCATAAAAACGAGTTGCATCAATTTGAGTATTCAAGCCCAAAACTTTGTGCGTTTTCAAAATCATCACTACCTCTTCCATCGAGGTGTTACCGGCACGTTCGCCTATACCGTTAATGGTACATTCAACCTGGCGGGCACCATTCTGTAAGCCGGCAATCGAATTAGCGGTGGCTAAGCCTAAATCATTGTGACAGTGTACAGAGATAATGGCATTATCAATGTTCTTTACATTCTCTTTCAAAAAAAGTATTTTCGAACCATACTGGTCTGGCAGGCAATAACCGTTTGTATCTGGAATATTTACCACTGTGGCACCGGCAGCAATAACTGCTTCTACCATTTTCGCCAAAAATTCAATATCGGCTCTGCCAGCATCTTCAGCATAAAATTCAACATCTTCGACATATTTTTTAGCATATTTTACAGCATCAACTGCACGCTCTAAAATGTCTTCTCGGGTACTGTTAAATTTATGTTTAATGTGAAAATCTGATGCGCCAATCCCGGTATGAATACGAGGGTGTTTTGCGTAACGCAATGCATCAGCAGCTACATCGATATCATTTTTATTTGCACGTGTTAACGCGCAAATAATCGGATTGTTAACGGCTTTTGATAATTCGATAACACTGTTAAAATCGCCGGGACTTGAAACCGGGAAACCGGCCTCAATCACATCAACACCTAAAAGTTCGAGTGATTTAGCGATTTCTACTTTCTGGTTTGTATCTAACTGGCAGCCTGGAACCTGCTCGCCGTCACGTAATGTCGTGTCGAAAATATAAACTTTGTTCGGGTCGTGAATCATAATCTTTTATTTAGGAATTGATTAATTTTTGTGATAAGAATTTTAATACTAATTTGCCCATTTCGGCTGTGCCTAAAACTTTAAACCGGTTAGTGCTTTGGTCGGCAATATCATGTGTTCTGAAACCCTCTTTCAAAACCTCATCAATAGTATCAACCAATAATTTAGCCTCGTCTTTTAATCCGAAGCCAATTTCAAGCATTAGCGCTGCCGACAGGATAGAGGCTAAGGGGTTAGCCAAATCCTTACCTGTAATGTCATGCGCTGAACCATGGATTGGCTCAAAGAAACCAGTGCTTTCGCCAACGGACGCCGATGCCAGCATACCCATTGAACCTGCAATTTGTGAAGCTTCATCGGTAAGGATATCACCGAATAGGTTGGCTGTTAAAACCACATCGAATTTCTTCGGGTTTTTTATCAGTTGCATGGCCGCATTATCGATAAACATGTGTTCGGTTTCTACATCCGGGTATTGTTTTGCAATTTCCTGAACGGTTTCACGCCACAAGCGGGAACTTTCTAAAACATTTGCCTTATCAACTGAACATAATCTTTTGTTGCGTTGCTGAGCAGCCTGAAAAGCTTTATGCGCAATGCGCTCCACTTCGTAGCGATGGTAAATCATTAAATCTGATGCCGTATTTCTATCTTCTGACCGGATTTTCTCTCCGAAATAAACATCGCCTGTTAATTCACGGAAGAATAAAATATCTGTTCCTCTTAAAATTTCAGGCTTAATACTTGATGCCTGAAGCAACTCATCAAATAGTAAAATCGGGCGGAGATTTGCAAACAGGCCAAGTTCCTTGCGTATTTTCAGCAAACCTTGCTCAGGTCTAACCTTTAAACTTGGGTCGTTATCATATTTCGCATGACCGATTGCTCCAAAAAGGATGGCATCACTTTTTCTTGCTTTTTCTAAAGTTTCATCTGGCAGAGGTTCGCCAGTAACTTCGATAGCTGCGTGTCCCATCAAAGCCTCATCAAAAACAAATTCATGTCCGAAAATTTCGGCAATTTTTTCCAATGCTGCTTTTCCCCATGTGGTTACTTCGGGGCCAATACCGTCTCCAGGTATTACTAAAATGTTCTTCTTCATTCTTAAACGCTTTCTAGTATATTCTCGACGACTTTTACTTCGCCTTTTTCTAATAATATTCTTTTCTCTATGCAGGTTGGCAGCTGCGATTCAAAATGGCCAACATAAATTAAGGTCATTCCATTGCTACACAATTCATCAACCAATTGGTTGAAATGTTTTGTTTGCTGCTGGTCTAAGCCCTGGCAGGGTTCATCGAGAATCAATAATTCCGGATTTTTTATGATGGTTCTTGCCAGTAAAACCAATCGCTGTTTTCCCAGTGGGAGGGAACTTAACAGTTCGTTTTTACTTGCTGTTAATCCAAAATAGTCGACCAATTCATCTACCTGAATACTTTTTGAATATGGTAATTGTTGAAACAAGCCTACTGTATCATAAAATCCTGATGCAATACTCTGCCAAACGGTCGAACTAGCATCAAAATACCAGTGAAACTCTGGAGAGATTAAGCCGATGTGTTGTTTGATGTCCCAAATGCTTTCGCCAGTTCCGCGTCTGTTTCCAAATAAGTAAAGTTCGTTGGCGTAAGACTGCGGATGGTCGCCGTTTATCAAGCTTAGTAAGGTAGATTTTCCCGAGCCATTATGGCCTTGTAATAGCCATTTCTCACCGGCCTTAACTTCCCAGTTAATGTTTTTTAATACTTGTTTTTCGCCATAACTGATATTCACATCAACCATTTTGACAATCTTACCAGAAGAATAAACCGGCGATTCTTTCAAAAAACCGGGTATTTCCCTCGAATGATTTTCGGTAGCCGATAATGGGGTTAGCGAATTAACCTCAATAAACTGCCCATCTCTTATCCCCGCAAAGCGATTAACAGAGCAGGGTAATTCCGGGTCGTTACAAATCAAAATCAACTGAACGCCATCTTCCGAAACCTCATTCAGTAGAATGTTTAAATTTTTACGTGATGCAGCA
Organism: Pedobacter rhodius; assembly: GCF_027213645.1. Lineage (GTDB taxonomy): Bacteria > Bacteroidota > Bacteroidia > Sphingobacteriales > Sphingobacteriaceae > Pedobacter > Pedobacter rhodius. Next base: position 47,441 of record NZ_JAPWGL010000001.1, read on the forward strand.
TCCAGGCCCGTGTAAGGCTGGTCGATGATTAATAGTTGCGGTTTTAACCATAAGGCTTTTACCAATTGCAGCTTTTTATGTTCTCCACTCGATAATTCAATTAACTGTGAACTGGCGAAAGAAGAAAAATTCAAAGCCTCCAAAATAGGCTCCACGTGGTCTAAGTGGAGGTGTTTTTCTTTACCATAGCTGACCAGTTCGGCATGAACCGTTAAGGTGTCTTTAGCCTGCTGACTGGTATACCGCTGCTGATAATAGAAGTTTGCAACGCCCTCCAGGTTTTTAAACTGATACCAGCTTTCTACAAATAAAACTTCGGCAGGTAAAAGGTTGTTGGTATCAAAATTAATTTTTACTTCTCCAATTGCACTTAACTGGCCAGCAATAATTTTTGCCAAGGAAGTTTTTCCACTGCCGCTAATTCCGCCCAATACCCAGTTTTCGCCACGGTGGGTGGTCCAGTTCAAATCCGTTAACACCGACTTGTGTTGGTATTTTAAATTTAAACCCTGAATACTGACAAAACTTTCTTTCATGCTTTTATTTTTACCACCTTAGGAAATCTAAGTTGGGTGTTGATTTTATTTGAAACGCGATTTTTAGGCGGTCAATGACGGGTGTGTTCGTTTTTTGCTTTAGTCTTTCAGCTTTGGTCTTTCAGCTTTGGTCTTTCTGCTTTACTCTTTCTAACGCTTCTCAAATTCCTCAATTAAATCTTTCTGCGCCAGGATAAAATCGATGTCATCATAACCGTTAATCAAACATGATTTTTTGTATGGGTTAATTTCAAAAGATTCTTGAGCACCGGTTTCAACAATAGTTACCATTTGGTTTTCTAAATCAACTTCCAATGGAGATTTAGCATTGTTATCAACAGCTTTAAAAATCTGAGCTAAGAAATCTTCGCTCACCTGTATCGGCAATAAGCCATTATTTAATGCATTGCCTTTAAAAATATCAGCAAAGAAACTACTGATTACGGCATCAAAACCTGCATCCTGAATAGCCCAAGCAGCATGTTCACGGCTACTTCCGCAGCCAAAGTTTTTTCCCGCAACTAAAATCTGTCCGCTGTAAGTCGGATCGTTTAAAACGAAATCCGCTTTAGGTTGATTATCGTTTTCATAACGCCAGTCGCGGAACAAATTTTCGCCAAACCCCTCGCGAGTAGTCGCTTTCAAAAACCTCGCAGGAATTATCTGGTCGGTATCGATATTCTCTATGTTCAATGGCACTACGGCCGATGTTAATTTTGTGAATTTTTTCATTGTATTAGTATCAAGTAGCGAGTATCAAATAGCAAGACTCAATTTTCGTAATTTTATATTTTGCTTTTAGCTTTAGTCTTTAAGCTTTTTTTATCGCTTTCACGCGCAATCTTCTGTAATCTGCCACCCATTCCCCGTTGATAAAATAATCGGGTTTCAGTATGTCTACAGCTAAATTTTTAATAGATTCAGCTTGTTCTTTTGTTAAGGTCTTGAATGCATGTTGTGCAAATTGATTAATCCAGACATACATGCCTTCTTCGCCAATGAGCTTGGTTGGTCTGTCGAATAACCAAACTTGCTCCACTTCAAATCCTTTCGATTCCAGAAGCGTTGAATAGGTGCTAACTGATGGAAAGAACCAAAAATTACTCTGCACTTTATCTGCAAGGCCTAATTGCTCGGCAGCATCGGTTATCGCATCAGTTATGCTTTTAACATTGCCTTTTCCACCAAACTCAGCAACTAATCTTCCGCCAATTTTCAGACTTTTAAACAAACCTTCAGCTAAAGCATTCTGGTTTTCAATCCAATGGAAAGTTGCATTGCTGAAAATTGCATCAAACTGTTCATTATAGGGAAGTTGTGTTGCATTAACCACTTCAAAGTTTAGCTGTGGGTACGCTGTTTTTGCATTTGCAACCATATCCGTTGAGGCATCCGTTCCTACAACTACAGCACCAGTTTCAGCAATTTGCGCAGCCAGCCGACCGGTTCCGCAACCTACATCCAAAATATCTTCTCCAGGTTTTGGCGCAAGCCATTGCAACACATCTGCACCGTAATCAGATACAAAATGATGTTGTTTATCGTATAATTTACTATCCCAAACTATTTCTGGCATTTTTGATTATTTTAATTTTTACCATCTAAGAAAACTAAAGCAGCTAAAAATTTTAAATCGGTTAAGCTTTATTATTACAACTTTCAACCTCAACATAATGTTCAACAATTGGAAAAGGCTCATAAAAATGATGCAATAATTTTTTCCAATCCCGGTATTCTGTCGAAGCTCTGAATCCTTCAGTATGGGCTTCAAGCGTTTTCCAGGTTACCAATAAAATGTATTTATCATCTTCTTCTAGACACTTTTTCAGCTGATGCGAAACATAACCGTTCATAGAAGAGATGATTTTTTGAGCTTCGTTAAAAGCCGCTTCAAAATCAGCGGCTAAACCAGACTTTATATTTAATATCGCAACTTCTAAAATCATACCTATAATTTGTCACTCTGAAGAACGAAGCATCTGTTTCATAGGTTGCAGATGCTTCCTTCGTCGGCATGACAACTAAAACTAAGCTTTCTCCAGCATTTCCCTCACATCTGTAATCACACCTGTAACCGCAGCGGCCGCAGCCGTTAATGGACTAGCCAATAAGGTTCTTGCGTTTTGTCCTTGCCTACCTTCAAAATTTCTGTTCGATGTAGACACGCAGTACTTACCCGCAGGTATTTTATCTTCATTCATGCCTAAGCAAGCACTGCAGCCTGGTTCACGTAATTGAAAGCCAGCTGCTTCGAAAATTTTATCTAAACCTTCGTTTTTAGCTTGTTGTTCTACTTGTTTAGAACCTGGAACAATCCAAACCGTAACATTATCCGCTTTGCGTTTATCTTTTACAAAATCAGCAACTTCACGTAGATCTTCGATGCGGGAGTTTGTACAACTTCCGATGAAAACGTAATCAACTTGTTTTCCGATTAACGATGCATCATCATCAAAACCCATATAATCTAATGCTTTTTGATAAGAAAGTTTTTCCTTCTCAGGCTGAGCATTGGTTGCCGGGATGTTCTCCTGAATGCCCATTCCCATTCCCGGGTTGGTTCCATAGGTGATCATTGGTGCAATGTCTGCTGCATCAAAAGTTAAAATACTATCGAATTTCGCATCAGCATCGCTGTACAAAGTTTTCCAGTAAGCTAAAGCTTTATCCCATTCTTCGCCAGCCGGCGCAAACTCTCGGCCTTTAATGTAATCGAAAGTAATCTGGTCTGGTGCGATTAAACCACCTCTGGCACCCATTTCGATACTCATGTTACAGATGGTCATGCGGGCCTCCATACTTAAAGCTTCTATTGCGGAGCCTGAATACTCAATAAAATAACCTGTTCCGCCTGCTGCAGAGATTTGAGCAATGATGTAAAGAATAATGTCTTTAGCACCAACGCCTTTACCAAGCTCACCGTTTACTTCAATTTTCATGGTTTTAGGTTTCGATTGCAATAAACATTGCGTAGCGAAAACCTGCTCCACCTGTGATGTTCCGATACCGAAAGCAATCGCTCCGAAAGCACCATGTGTAGACGTGTGGCTATCACCACAAACCATTGTTTTTCCGGGTAATGTAATGCCCAACTCGGGTCCAATTACGTGAACAATTCCCTGAAACGGATGACCTAAGCCATATAGTTCAATACCAAATTCTGCACAATTTTTAGTGAGCATATCCACCTGATAGCGGGAAAGCTCTTCTTTAATTGGCAATAACTGGTTTAAGGTTGGAACGTTATGGTCGGCTGTGGCTACAGTTTGTTTCGGACGTAAAACGGGCAAACCTCTCTTGCGCAACCCATCAAAAGCCTGCGGCGAAGTAACCTCGTGTATTAAGTGTGTATCAATGTATAAAATATCAGGAAATCCTTCTTCACTTTTTACAACGTGCGCGTCCCAAATTTTTTCTACTAATGTTTTTGACATTTTAACCCCCTAGCCCCCTAAAGGGGGAATTTAAAGTTTATAATTTTATTTTTTTAACCATCCAAAAAGCCCCCTTTTAGGGGGTTGGAGGTTATGCAGTTTTAATTGCTTTCATGGCAGTCATTGCTTTACGCAATGTTGCACCAATTTGCTCAACCTCGTGTGAGCGGATAGCTTCGTTAACATCAATTAATTTTCTGTTATCTACAGCGCCATCTTTACCCTCGTTAAAGTTTTTACCAACTAAATCAGTGTCCACTTTTTTCATGAAATCTGCCAATAGTGGTTTACAAGCCTGATCGAATAAATAACAACCGTATTCAGCTGTGTCAGAAATTACGCGGTTCATTTCGAATAATTTCTTACGTGCAATGGTGTTGGCGATAAGTGGTGTTTCGTGTAACGACTCGTAATAAGCAGATTCTGGTTTAATACCTGCCTGAACCATCGTTTCGAAGGCCAATTCAACACCTGCACGAACGAATGCGACCATTAAAAGATAGTTGTCGAAATATTCCTGCTCGCCAATTTTAACATCGCCGGCAGGTGTTTTTTCGAAAGCTGTTTCACCGGTTTCGGCTCTCCATTTCAATAAGTTTTTATCGCCGGCAGCCCAGTCTTCCATCATTGTGCGACTAAATTCGCCGCTCATAATATCATCCTGGTGTTTTTGGAATAAAGGACGCATAATGTCTTTCAGTTCTTCCGAAATTTCAAAAGCTTTAATTTTAGCAATATTGCTTAACCTGTCCATCATTGCAGTAATACCACCCTGTTTTAAAGCTTCAGTAATCACTTCAACACCATATTGGACCAGTTTTGATGCGTAGCCCGCGTCGATTCCTTTTTCTACCATTTTATCGAACGATAGGATAGAACCGGTTTGCAACAAGCCACAAAGAATGGTTTGCTCGCCCATTAAATCAGATTTTACTTCAGCTACGAAAGAAGATTTTAATACACCTGCTCTGTGACCACCAGTGCCTACACAATAAGCCTTAGCCTGAGCTAAACCTTTACCTTGAGGGTCGTTTTCAGGGTGTACAGCAATTAAAGTTGGCACACCAAAACCACGAACATATTCCGCTCTTACTTCGCTACCAGGGCATTTAGGTGCCACCATAATAACGGTTAAGTCTTTACGGATTTGCATGCCTTCTTCCACAATGTTGAAGCCGTGCGAGTACAATAAAGTGGCGCCCTCTTTCATCAAAGGCATAATTGCATTCACAACAGCGGTATGTTGTTTATCGGGGGTAAGGTTAATTACCACGTCAGCAGTAGGAATTAATTCTTCGTAAGTACCAACTTTGAAGTTGTTTTCAGTTGCATTTTTCCATGAATCTCTTTTGCCTTCAATCGCTTCTTTGCGCAATGTGTAGCTTACATCTAAACCACTATCTCTTAAATTTAAACCTTGGTTTAGGCCCTGAGCGCCGCAACCTACAATTACCAGTTTTTTGCCTTTCAAAGCGCTAACGCCATCTAAAAACTCGTTGCTGTCCATGAAATCGCAAACACCCAGTTGGTTTAATTTTTCTCTAAGAGGTAATGTGTTAAAATAATTTGACATCGTTTTTGTTATTTATTTTATGGTTCTATTTTGCTAATTCGTATTATTTTTACGGCCATGGTCCGTGTCTTCACGGAACATTTATTATTCTTCTGAAAAGCAATTTTCTGTGCTTTTCGGTTATTTCAGTCCCGCTTTTTGTTTCTGCCGAGAAAAACGGCATCCACTTCAATCGGGTTTATTTTACTCAGGTTGGGCGTTTCAAACCATCAACCTTCATCCCACATCTTCCATTATCCCAGGCTTTTCTTCAGCGCCCAGGCGTAGCCATAATGCACGTTATCGTGCCCTATCGTAGTAATCAATACTTCTTCAATACTTTTCATTTCAGCACCGTAAGTAGAAGTTGAAAAAGGTATAATGCTTGCGAACACATCGCTGGCATAATCTTCCTTTATTTTTTCGATACTCTTGAGCGCAATGGACTTCAGTTCTGCAACTTCTTCCGCTGTTACGTTATAAATCGGGCGGGTATCTTTCTTATAAAACTCATTAAACTTTACTGAGCCTGCATCTGCAAAAATCCCTGTGCGTACATAACATAGCGTTTGCGTGCTTACGACAATATGGCCAAAGTTCCAGATGATGTTATTGTTGTAGCCATCAGGAATTTTATTCAACTGTTCGATGGTTAAGCCATCAACCAGCTGAATAAATGCTTTGCGTGAGTTAATTATAAATTCAAATACTTTGTTCATCATTTTTTATGCTTCTATCTCTGATTCGTCTAATGGCTGGTTAAAAGTAATCTTGTTAAAAAACGGGTCGTTTACCGTAACTGCCCAGCTTCCGTAAAAAGTTCTTTCCAGCCCCGGTCGGTTATATTTATATTTTTTATCAATTAGCTCCTTGTGAAATTCTTTCAATTCATAACAATCGATATGAATGTGTGCACCGGGAGCACAATCGCCATGATGCTCACTTAAATGCAATTCGATACCAGCTAATGAAATCTGCATATAAATAGGAGCGTTGTCATCAAAACGATGTTCCCAATCAATGGTAAAGCCTAACCAATCCACGTAAAATTCGATTGCTTTATCATAATCGAATATTCTTAGAATGGGTTTTACGCTATTACATTTCATATTTTTTAATTTGCTGTTATTGGTTTGAGTTTATCGAAGACTATTAAAGGGCTTCGACAGGCTCAGCATGACAATTCGCTTTAGTCTTTTATCTTTTGGCTATCTACCTGCTTACATGGTGAAAATCTTCTCGCCTTTATCCAAAAATTCATTCTCCACCAGTTCTTCTCCTGGTTCAAAAGCTTCGAATTCTTTTAGTTTTTCATGGAAACCTGCACTATCTTTAATGATGGCTACTCTTGCAGAACGCACAAACTCAATCAGTTCATAAGGTTCAAGGGCTTTTACTAAAGCGTCTGTTTCTTCTCTGTGACCAGTTACGGCGAAAACTGTATAATCTTTTCGGATTACCACTGCGCTTGCACCATATTGTCTTAATAAACGTTCTACCGTCACTTTTTCAGCGATTTCATCTGTAGAAACCTTATAAAGGGCCAATTCCTGCCAGATAATTTCTTCATTGGTGTTGAAATAAACTTTTAATACCTCAATTTGCTTTTCAATCTGACGGGCAAGTTTTCTAACTACTTCATAGCTTTCCGTAATGACGATGTTGAAACGGTGGATGCCATCAATTTCAGATGCCGAACTGTTTAAGCTTTCAATATTAATTTTTCTCTTCGAAAAGATAATCGCAATCCGATTCAATAAACCAATACGATTTTCAGCATATACTGTGATGGTATATTCCTGCTTTCCGTCTAAATCAGCTTTACCTATTTTATGTTCTATTGTATTTTCAGTACTCATGTCTAAATTTTTATCAATAAGGCACAAAGGCCACAAAGGTTTGTTTATGCTATTTTTTGCTTTAGTCTTTATGCTTTATCCTTTAGCTTATTTCAACCTAATCTCACTTACACTCATTCCTTGCGGAACCATTGGGAAAACGTTGTTTTCTCTTCCAACCATCACCTCAAGTAAATAAGAGCCTTCATGGTTAATCATTGTTTCCAATGCTTTTCTTAAGTTAGTACGTTCATCAACTTTGTCAGCCTCGATGTAATAAGCTTTAGCTAAGGCCACAAAATCAGGACTGGTGATGTTCACGAAAGAATAACGTTTATCGTGGAATAACTGCTGCCACTGACGAACCATGCCTAAGAAACGGTTGTTTAAAATCAGAATTTTTACTGCTGCACCAAACTGCATAATGGTACCTAGTTCCTGTGGTGTCATTTGGAAACCACCATCGCCAATGATTGCAATAACCGTTTTATCAGGCGCACCATATTTCGCGCCAATTGCTGCCGGTAAGCCAAAACCCATAGTACCTAAACCTCCGGAAGTAATGTTGCTGCGGGTGTTATTAAATTTAGCATAACGGCAAGCAACCATTTGGTGCTGACCAACATCGGTCACGATTACTGCGTCGCCACCGCAAATTTCATTGATGTTACGCAATACTTCGCCCATTGTCATTTCATCGCTCTGCGGATAAAGCTCGGGGGTAATCACCTGGTCGATTTCCTGTTGATTGTAGTCTCTGAATCGGGCTAGCCAATCTTCATGTTTATTTTCGTTAACCAAATTGGTTAGCAAGGGTAAAGTTTCTTTACAATCGCCCCAAATACCCACTTCAGCTTTAACGTTTTTATCAATTTCCGCAGGATCTATATCCAAGTGAACAACTTTTGCCTGTTTTGCATATTTATCTAAACGGCCGGTTACGCGGTCATCGAAACGCATACCAATAGCAATTAAAACATCGCATTCATTAGTTAAAACATTTGGACCATAATTGCCATGCATGCCTAACATACCAACATTTAATGGATGTGAAGTCGGGATAGCGCCGTCGCCCATAATCGTCCAGGCAGCCGGAATGCCGCTTTTCTCAATAAAGGCTTTAAATTCTTGTTCTGCACTACCTAAAATAACACCTTGTCCGAATAATATGAATGGCTTTTTTGCCGAATTGATCAATTCTGCAGCTTGCTCGATATACTCAACCCTAACCTTTGGTTTCGGACGGTAAGAGCGAATATGATTACATTTAACATATTCAGGAAATTCCTCAACTTGTAATTGTGCATTTTTAGTAATATCAATTAAAACCGGTCCCGGTCTGCCGCTTTTAGCAATGTAAAAAGCTTTGGCTAAAACTTCAGGAATTTCCTTAGCATCGGTAACCTGATAGTTCCATTTGGTAACCGGTGTGGTGATGTTGATGACATCAGTCTCCTGAAAAGCATCAGTTCCTAATAAATGTGCAAAAACTTGTCCGGTTATACAAACCAGAGGCGTACTATCGATTTGAGCATCAGCTAAACCCGTAACTAAATTGGTTGCGCCTGGTCCGCTGGTTGCGAAACAAACCCCGACTTTGCCACTTGCTCTGGCAAAACCCTGAGCAGCATGGATACCACCTTGCTCATGGCGGACTAAAATATGTTCTAATTTATCTGCGTAATCGTAAAGTGCATCATAAATTGGCATAATTGCGCCACCCGGATAACCGAAAATAGTGGTTACACCCTCTTCAATTAATCCATTCAACAAAACCTGCGAGCCCGTTCCCTTAAATAAAGTTTTTGAGGTTTCTGCTTTCGCCTCGGCTTGTTGTATTGTATCTTGTGCAGTTTCCATAATTATGTTTTTGCGGTCCTATTATTCTTTAAGTTTAAACCCAATTCTCTCCCTGTCTTTCCATTTCAATTGAGCAATTTTTTCGTCTATCAAATTTTCCATTGCATCGTAAAGCTCATTTAACTGAACATCATGTTCGCCAATCCGTTCCTTAATCTCTTTTAATTGTTCGTTGATGTTACTTTGTTTGAGCAAAATTTTCCGAACAGCTACAAAAGTCCTCATAATGGCAATATTCATGTTTATTGCCTTTTCACTTTTTAAAATACCACTTAGCATCGCCACCCCCTGTTCTGTAAAGGCATAAGGTAGGTTTCCTCTGTGTTTTTGCGAACCGGTCACAATTTGTGACCGGTTCAGGTTTGTATTGCCAGTTCGTGATGAATCAATTTTTTCATTTCGAATGGAAACATCAGACCACTCAAAAGAAGTTAGCTGAAACATAAAATCTTCTGGAAAGCGCTGAATATTACGTTTTACCGCTTGATTTAATACTTTTGTTTCAACTTCATAAAGTGATGCCAAATCGAAATCCAACATCACTCTTTCACCCCGAATTACATAAATTCTACTTTCAATGCTTTTAATAATTTGCATATTGTATTCATTTAAATATTAACTTATTGTCGGGATGACTTCAAATTTAATATTCATCAGTTACGCAACCACTGGCCGCGTCTGAAACTGTTTTAGCATATTTATATAAAACGCCTTTAGTTACTTTTAACTCCGGTTGTACGTATTTTTTTCTTCGTTCTGCAATAACTTCTTCACTCACCTGTAAGCTGATGATGTTATTTACAGCGTCGATTAAAATTCTGTCGTCATCTTCCACCAGGCCGATTAAACCACCTTTGTAAGATTCTGGCGTGATATGACCTACTACAAAGCCGTGTGTTCCGCCAGAGAAGCGGCCGTCTGTAATTAAAGCTACCGATTTACCTAAACCAGCACCGATAATTGCCGAAGTTGGTTTTAACATTTCAGGCATGCCCGGAGCGCCAACCGGACCAGAATTTTTAATTACGATAACATCGCCATGTTGAACGCGACCGCTGGAAATTCCTGCGATTAAATCATGCTCGCCATCAAATACACGTGCCGGACCCTCGAATTTTTCGCCCTCTTTTCCACTGATTTTAGCAACCGAACCCTTTTCGGCCAAATTTCCATAAAGGATTTGCAAATGACCGGTCGCTTTAATGGGATCGCTTAACTTTTGAATGATTTTCTGGTCGTAATCCATAATCGATTTTACACCTGCTAAATTTTCAGCTACCGTTTTTCCGGTTACCGTTAAGCAATCGCCATGTAATAAACCCTCGTTTAATAAATATTTTAGTACTGCTGGAATACCACCATATTGATGCAAATCCTGCATTAGATATTTACCACTTGGTTTAAAATCGGCAAGTACTGGTGTTACATCACTCATTCTTTGGAAATCATCCTGCGTAATTTCCACACCGATAGCTTTACCCATTGCAATAAAGTGTAATACAGCGTTGGTACTTCCACCCAATATAATAATAGAACGAATTGCATTCTCAAACGCTTTTCTCGTCATGATATCAGATGGTTTGATATCCTTTTCCAATAAAATTTTGATGTATTTACCTGCGTCCAAACATTCTTGTTTTTTTTCCGGGCTAATTGCCGGATTGGAAGAGGAGTAAGGTAAGCTCATGCCCAAGGCCTCAATTGCTGATGCCATGGTATTTGCAGTGTACATACCGCCGCAAGCCCCGGCGCCCGGACAAGTATGTTTAATAATACCCTGATAATCTTCTTCAGAAAGGTTACCACAAATTTTTTGTCCCAATGCTTCAAAAGCAGAAACAATATTTAATTCTTCGCCTTTATAATGCCCCGGCGCAATTGTTCCACCGTAAACCATAATTGATGGTCGATCTAACCGGGCCATCGCCATAATTGCACCCGGCATATTTTTATCACACCCGGGGATGGAAACAATTGCGTCGTAATATTGGCCGCCACAAATGGTTTCAATACTATCTGCAATTACATCGCGACTTACCAAAGAATAACGCATACCATCGGTACCATTACTCATTCCATCACTCACACCGATGGTATTGAAAACCAAGCCCACTAAATCATTTTTCCAGACCCCGGTTTTAACGTCCTTTGCAAGATCGTTCAGGTGCATGTTACAGGTGTTACCATCATAACCCATACTCGCAATACCAACCTGTGCTTTTGCCATGTCGGCATCGGTTAAGCCAATTCCGTAAAGCATAGCCTGTGCAGCAGGTTGTGTGGGGTCTTGTGTAAATGTTTTACTGTACTTGTTTAATTCGCTCATTGTTTAAAATATATATTCTGGTTCTGTTAGTTATAATATTTTGAGGCAAAAAAAAACCGCCTCGTTTCGGAGGCGGTTTCGATATTGTATATTTTAAAATTATACGCAACGATATCCACCTCTCTCCTGAGAAATGATAATAATTAGGTTGCTAATAATGTTTGTGATTAATTTCATGTATTCGATTGAACACAAACATACTAACTTCTTGAAATATGCAAAGAACTATTTTAAAGTATTTCCCTATTTTTTTACGCCGATTACAATCCCGGTTGCCCAAAGCTGTTTAGTTAACCTTAAATCTTTATTTGATTCTAAATCCACCATTAACTTAATTGCTTTTTCCGCATGACCATCCGGCCAATTTGATTGAGGAAGCATGTCATCAATAATATAGAAACCACCTTTTTTTAGCATCGATAATGCCTCATTTAAAAGCAAATATTTTCCGTGCCAGGTATCTGCAAAAATATAATCGAACTTTTTATCTTTATTTTTTTCAATCCAATCGCCTCCATCAGTTGAAACTATATTTAACCGACTATCATTACCCAGGGAATCCTTTGCAATGCTTAAAAATTTTTCATTGTTGTCGATAGAAGTCAGCGTAGATGACTCATCCATTCCGTCTAATATCCATGAAGTTGATAAGCCTGTTCCTGTACCTAGCTCCAGGAAGTTCCCAGAAGGTTTTGAAGTTGCAAGCGTTCTCAGCAATGAACAAGTCAATACATCAGATGCCATATCAAATCCCGATGCTTTAGTAGCATCATTAATTTGTCTGTAAGTGGCAGGGAACTGCTGATTGATTTCCTGATTCATTGTTTAAATATGTATCTTGGTTCTGTTAGTTTTTTATATTCCTATCCTGATACTTGTTCTATTCCTATCTTAATACTTGATTCTCAATACTTAATACTTAATACTAAATAATCACTTCGTAATTTACTTTTTCCAATACAAGGTTTTTGTAGGCGCGTTGTATTGTATAACCGATAGATTCCCGCCAAAGCGTACGGAAAACGATATCGTCAATAGAGGCAATACCTGCAATTTCAGTTGCTGTTCCGCATAAAAAAGCGCTATCTGCTTGTCTTAAATCCTCTACCGTTAATTTTTTTTCGATACATTCGATATCTAAAACGGTACAAAGTTCTTTTACCGTTGCTCTGGTAATTCCAGGTAAAATATTTCCTAAAGATGGGGTATAAAGTTTACCGTCTTTTTCCAAGAAAATATTAGCACCAGAGGCTTCTGCAACGAACCCATACATATCTAAAAGTAAAGCTTCATCATAACCTTTCATATTGGCTGCGGTTGTGGCCAAAATAGAGTTTACGTAGTTTCCGCTTAATTTCGCCTCCATTGGAGTCGATTTTGGATTTGGCCTTTCGTAATCTGAAATGGTTAATTTTAATAGTTTATTACCTGAGTAAGCATCCCAATCCCAGGCGCAAATGAAAATTGAAACACCACTCGGCTCATTTAATTTCATGTTAGGGTGGCAAAAAACCAATGGACGGATATAAGCATCTTTCAGTTTGTTCAACGTTAGCAGTTTATATGTCTCTTTAATCAGTTCTTGTTTATCCCATGGGAAAGGAATATTTGCCAATTGGCAGGAGCGCTCTAAGCGGTCGAAGTGTGCAGCTGCTTTGAATATGCGATTTCCGTTGTGGGTTTTATACGCTCTGATGCCTTCAAACGCGGCATAACCGTAATGTAAAGACTGGCCATAAAGGTCAGTGCTGCTATCTGCCGCTTTTTCAAACCGTCCATCAAGGTAAATAATCGTATTAGAATTATAGTACTTCATAATACTGTTTTTTGTTATTTAAAAAAAGCGTCCTGTTTGTATCAGGACGCTTTAGGTATAATTAGTTTTTTAAATCTATTTAATCTGCGTCCGCTTATTGCCCCATAAAATATTTAGGAGTAGCAGGTTCACAATAATGACAGGTAACAACACAATATTTCCAGCTGCAGTTGCAGTAGCATTGTTAAAAAAAATGTTGTTTTGAATGGTCATTATTTACTGATTCTTTATAAATACCAATTTAGTTTTTGGTTCATTAATATCCAAGAGAAATCAGAAAAAATTGAAATAAGAATATTATTCTTTATTTGTGTTTTAATTCGGAATATTATTCTTAATAAGGGTAATATTAGTGATTTAATACGGAATGCTTTAGACTAAATATCAAATTGGTATACGGTATGATTATTATGCTTGCATTGCAAATTTTATATTTTTCTGCGTAAAATGAGTTTTTAACTAAAAAAAAATGAAAATTTATGGTAATATGGCTTCAACAAAAAAGCCTTTCCGAAATAAAACGAAAAGGCTTTTTATTGAGCTACTGAAACTAGCTCAGCATTACGAATTTCAATTAAGCAATACCTTCTGCCAGCACAACAATCTTATTGTGGATGGCTTCAACAACACCACCTTTAATAAAGAAACGTTGTTCATCAGTTTTATTTGCTTTAATAATAACTTCTCCATCTTCTAAAGTTGAGATGATAGGGGCATGGTCTTTTAAAATTTGAAACGAACCCAAAGTACCAGGAACTGTAACAGCTGTTACTTCACCTTCGAAAACTTTTTTATCCGGAGTTAATATTTCTAAATTCATTCTTTTGGGATTTGAGTATCAAGTAGCAAGTTTTAAGTAGCAAGTAGCCAGTATCGAGTATCAAGAGGTTTTTTGTCTCGATACTTGATAAAAAAACCTGATACTAGTTGTTCGCTTCTGCTAATAATTTTTTACCTTTTTCGATGGCGTCTTCAATACTACCAACTAAGTTAAATGCAGCTTCAGGATACTCATCAACTTCACCATCCATAATCATGTTGAAACCTTTGATGGTATCTTTAATGTCAACCAATACACCTTTCAAACCTGTAAATTGCTCAGCTACGTGGAAAGGTTGTGATAAGAAACGTTGAACACGGCGAGCTCTTGATACCACTAATTTATCTTCTTCAGATAATTCGTCCATACCTAAAATCGCAATGATATCCTGTAATTCTTTATAGCGTTGTAAAGTTTCTTTAACACGTTGTGCGGTGTTATAGTGCTCATCGCCTAAAACCGCCGGAGAAAGGATACGTGAAGTAGAATCCAATGGATCCACCGCAGGGTAAATACCTAACTCAGCAATTTTACGGGAAAGTACTGTTGTTGCATCCAAGTGGGCAAATGTTGTTGCCGGTGCAGGGTCAGTTAAATCATCCGCAGGCACATATACCGCCTGTACTGAAGTAATTGAACCACGTTTAGTTGAAGTAATACGCTCCTGCATTAAACCCATTTCAGTTGCCAGTGTTGGCTGGTAACCTACAGCAGATGGCATACGACCTAATAAAGCCGATACCTCAGAACCCGCCTGCGTAAAACGGAAGATGTTATCAACGAAGAAAAGGATATCTTTTCCAGCGCCTTCGCCATCACCATCACGGAAATATTCTGCAACTGTTAATCCTGATAACGCTACACGGGCACGTGCACCGGGAGGCTCGTTCATTTGACCGAAAACCAATGTTGCTTTAGATTCTTTTAATTTTTCAGTATCAACAGCTTTTAAATCCCAACCACCTTTTTCCATGGAGTGTAAGAATTCGTCACCATAGTTGATTACGCCTGATTCGATAAATTCACGAAGTAAATCGTTACCCTCACGAGTACGCTCACCAACACCTGCAAATACAGATAAACCAGCATAAGCTTTAGCGATGTTGTTAACCAGCTCCATGATTAATACTGTTTTACCTACACCAGCACCACCGAATAAACCAATTTTACCACCTTTTGCGTATGGCTCTAATAAATCGATAACTTTAATACCTGTGAAAAGTACTTCAGTTTCGGTTGATAAATCTTCGAACTTAGGAGGTGTAGCATGAATAGGGCGACCATCGGTTTTGTCAACTGTGTTGATACCGTCAATCGCTTCACCAACTACATTAAATAAACGACCTTTGATTTGGTCGCCAACTGGCATTTTAATCGCAGCACCAGTATCAACTACGTCCATTCCGCGAACCAAACCATCTGTAGAGTCCATCGAGATTGCACGAACGCGATCTTCACCTAAGTGTTGTTGAACTTCTAAAACGATTTTCTGTCCATTTTCTTTCGTTATCTCTAACGCGTCAAAAATTTTAGGTAGATGGGCATCATTAGCAAAGCTAACGTCAACCACTGGGCCGATAATTTGTGCTATTTTTCCTAAGTTAGGCATATCTGTTGTGAGTAAATTTATTACAATCAATGAATTAAAGCTATTTATAGGGGCTCCAATTCGGTTGGCAAAGTTAAGTTATTCTTACTTAATTTTAAATATATATTATAAATTTTTTCAATAAGGTTTTTATAGATAATTTAGAGGCCTAATACAACCTATGAAAACAGTTTTAACGACCGGCAGCAATGGCCTTTTAGGACAGAAAATAACTGAGAAAGTTTTAGCTGAAGGGCGGGTAAAGCTTATTGCTACATCAAAAGGTGCAAATCGTTATCCGGCTACAAACGGTTACGAATACGCTGAAATGGATATTCTTAATCCGGAGCAAGTGAAAGCCGTGGTTGAAAAATACAAGCCAGATTCAATTATCCATACGGCCGCTATGACTAATGTTGATACGGCCGAGGCAGATAAAGCGCTTTGTCACCAGCTTAATGTAGATGCGGTTCAAACTTTATTATCGCTTTGCGAGGAAAAAAATATACAACTAATTCATCTAAGTACTGATTTCGTATTCGATGGTGCAAACGGACCATATAAAGAACAGGATGCTGTGAATCCATTAAGTTATTATGGCGAGTCGAAAGTATTGGCTGAAGAATTATTAAAAAACTCAACAGCAAAGTGGGTAATTTTGAGAACGATATTGGTTTATGGCATCACTAACGATATGAGCCGAAGTAATATTGTGCTTTGGGCAAAAGGTGCTTTGGAGAAGGGTTTGCCTATTAATGTGGTTAATGATCAGTGGCGCATGCCAACTTTAGCTGAAGATTTGGCCGAGGCTTGTTTATTAGCTGTGGAAAAAAATGCTGAAGGAATTTATCATGTTTCAGGTAAAGATTACATGAGCATTGCAGATATAGTGCAAAAAGTTGCCGATTATTGGACACTCGATAAATCGATTATTAACGAAGTAAGTTCGGTTGGCTTAAATCAAACCGCGATACGGCCGATGAAAACAGGTTTTGTATTGGATAAAACGATAAGAGATTTAGGTTATAATCCTCATAGTTTTGATGAAGGATTGAGCGTGGTAGATGGGCAGATGGTCGTTAGGAATAAATGATGTTATTCGTTTGTCGTCTTTCGTGTGTCGTTCAACGAAAAACGAACAACTTACAACTTACAACGAGCAACGAAAAAAAAACGATTAACAAATAATTAAACATATGTCACTACAAATTGGCGACCAAGCCCCGGATTTTAAATTATTCAGTTCAGAGTTAACTGAAGTCTCTTTATCGGCTTTTAAAGGCAAAAAGGTAATTATTCATTTTTTTCCTATGGCTTTTACAGGTACCTGTACCGAACAATTATGCACAATGAGAGATAACTTCAGTTTTTATGAAGGAATTGATGCACAAGTTTTAGGTATATCTGTAGATTCTCCTTTTTCTTTAGCTAAGTTCAAAGAAGTTCAAAATTATCAGTTCCCATTACTGTCCGATTTTAATAAAGATGTATCTGCTGCTTACGGCGCTTTATATGATGAATTTGTATTCGGATTGAAAGGTGTTTCCAAGAGAGCAGCCTTTGTTATAGATGAAGAAGGAAAAATTGCCTATGCAGAAGTTTTGGAAAATGCCGGTGATTTACCTGATTTCAAAGCAATTAACGATTCGTTAAAAGCTTAGCGTAAATTAGCTGTAAAAGTGGATTCGATTTTTTTTCAAATATAATTGCGAATTTAAATCTCAAATCTTACTTTTGCAGTCCGTTAACAAACGGAATTGCATTTGTAGCTCAATTGGATAGAGCATCTCACTACGGATGAGAAGGTTTGGGGTTCGAATCCCTACAAGTGCACAATTTGGATGAAGCCTTGTCGCCCCATGGCGATAAGGCTTTATTAATTTTAAAGATAACCTAAACCACGTTGATGCTTAATTTAGTTCTCTTTGGCCCCCCGGGGGCGGGTAAAGGCACCCAATCCGAAAAACTGATTTCAAAATATCAGTTAGTTCATATTTCAACCGGCGATTTGTTCAGAGCGCATGTAAAGGGAGAAACCAAACTAGGGAAAAAAGTTAGTCAGTTGTTGGCAGATGGCGAATTGGTGCCGGATGCAATTACGATTGCAATGCTTGAAGAAGAAGTAGATAAGAATCCTGATGCAAAAGGATTCGTGTTCGATGGTTTTCCACGTACTGTGCCTCAGGCAAAAGAGCTTGATTTATTTTTGGAGCGTAAAGGCAGTAAAATTGCAGGTGTTATTGCTTTAGATGTTAATCAGGAAGAATTAACAAAACGCATTGCGGAGCGTCATAAAATTAGCGGCCGGCCAGATGACGACGCTGAAAAGTTAAAAAAGCGTATTTCAGAATACTTCGATAAAACAATTCATGTGTTACCTTATTATGAGGAACAAGGCAAGTTGAAAAAAGTAAATGGAATCGGAGAAATAGAAACAGTTTATAATGATCTTTGCGCTGTAATCGATCAGTTCTAAATAATAGAATTTTTAATTTATAACATCCGCAGAAAAGGCATTAGTTGTTTTTTGCGGATGTTTGTTTTTTAGCGATTTTTGTCAGCCGAAAATCGTCAATCTAAAATCTAAAATAAATATGTCACAGGGTTCAAATTTCGTAGATTATGTAAAAATTTGTTGTCGTTCGGGTAAAGGCGGCGCAGGTTCTGCACATTTGCATCGTGATATTTTAACGTCGATGGGTGGTCCTGACGGTGGTGATGGTGGTCGTGGCGGACACATTATCGTGAAAGGAAGTATTCACATCTGGACATTGTTACACCTTAAATACCGTAAACATATTATTGCTGAAGATGGGGGTGCCGGTGGCAGTTCGCATAAATTTGGTAAACAGGGTACGGATGAAATTCTCGAAGTTCCACTTGGGACCATTGCCAGGGATGCAGAAACCGGTGAAGTGCTTTTCGAAATTACCAAAGATGGTGAAACTAAAATTTTAACAGCCGGCGGTCGTGGAGGTTTGGGTAATGCACATTTCAAAAATGCGGTTCAGCAAACGCCACGTTATGCACAACCTGGTGAACCGGGTAAGGAAGTCTGGAATATTCTTGAATTAAAGGTTTTAGCCGATGTTGGCCTGGTTGGTTTTCCGAACGCCGGCAAATCTACCTTGCTTTCAGTTGTTTCTGCCGCTAAACCGGAAATTGCTGATTATCCGTTTACGACCATTGTACCTAATTTAGGAATTGTAAGTTACAGAGGCGGAAAGTCATTCGTAATGGCTGATATTCCGGGAATTATTGAAGGTGCTTCAAAAGGTAAAGGCTTAGGCTATCGCTTCCTGCGTCATATCGAACGTAATTCCGTATTGCTTTTTATGGTTCCTGCAGATACCAGCAGAAGTATTAAAGAAGAATATGAAATCTTAAAAAGAGAACTCGAATCTTACAATCCTGAATTAATGCAGAAACCGCATGTTTTGGCCATTACCAAATCAGATATGCTGGATGAGGAATTAATGGCAGAAATGAAACTGGATTTACCAAATATTCCCTCAATATTTATTTCATCAGTTGCTGAAAAAAATATCTTGGAGTTAAAAGACATGCTCGTAAAAGCGATTGAAGGATAAGGATGATGGTGGATGGATGATGGATGATTGGAAAGAAAAAGTTCTGAACTTTTTTACCAATTAAATTGTAATAATTCAGCAAATCTTTAACCTCTGAATTGGTCTACGGCTAAGCCAATCCATTCTTTAAAAAGCAATTCCCAGGAACTTAAAATACCGGGGTCGGGAATAAAGTCGCCAATTGAATATCCGTTTGTTCTGCCGATATAATTTGTAGGCAGATAATCGGGTTTTGTTTTATAGAACTTATTAAAAATTAATCTGGCTCTTGGAATGTGCCATGCACTGGTTACAACAACAACTTTTGCACCCGGAAATTTTTGCGCTATTAACTGAGCGCTAAATTTGGCATTTTCAATCGTATTTCGGCTTTGATTTTCAATTAACACATCTGAATCGGGTATGCATATATCGTGCAGAAATTTCTTTACTAAATCAGCCTCTTTAATCTTATTGTCGAGCAAACTTGCATTTCCGCTTGCTATCAGGATTTTTTTTATTTTACCCTTTTTATATAAAGAAAGGGTTTGGAAAAGCCTGTCGTTGGCCCAATTGAACTGTATTTCGTGGTTTCTCTTGTTCAAGCCTGAAAACCCGCCTAAAACAACAGCGATATCGTAATTCTTTTGTTCCTTCGGATATTCAGGTTCATAAAAATTGTATGCCTTTCCAATCAGATAGCCATTAGAAAATATTAAAAATACGGCTAACGCTGCTAAAAAGAAACGTTTTTTTAGTTTCTTGTTTTTAACGAAAATTGAAAGTGCCAACAGTATGCTGAACCATAGAAACGGCTTGATCAGAAACAACAGAATTTTTGAGAGGATAAAAATCATGGAATGATATTATCCTGTAAAACTAAACAATTGTTTTGATTGGCAATGGAAAAGGTTTAGCCTTGTCCTTCCTGGACCTGACCATTTTCGTGGGCAGATTCTAGTATTTCCTTAACACTCGATTTAGCTTTTTTTGTAACTTTATGTTTGAAATGGGGTACTTCATGCTCAACAATATCATTTTCAATTGCCTCAACCCCAAATACTTTTTCTTTTAACAGATTATATTTATCCTGGAAGCCATAACGTAAATTTTTTGCGCTACCGGCAATTTTTCCACGGGTTTCCTCACCGCTATCCGGTGCAAATAAAACACTGATTATGGCGCCAACAGCTAAACCTGCAACAAGTGCAATCGCAACCTGCGCATTATTGTTCGATTTGTGCGTTAAATATTTTCCAACTAACTTTCTGTATTTCATAACGTAGCATTTTTAAAAAGAACAAATGCCAGGTTATAATGTTTCATAAAATCTTAATAAGTATAAATATAGGTAAGTTTAAACTTTCAAATATTCTGAATAAAATGGTAAAAGCAACGATAAATAAAGAGCACTACGCCTGTTCTGTAACTGATGGTTCACACGAAATTATAATTGATGAGCCGATCGATTTAGGCGGAACAAATAAAGGATTTGCACCTAAAGGATTATTAATGGCCTCTTTAGCATCCTGCGTAGCAATTACATTAAGAATGTACATCGACAGAAAACAATGGGAAGTTGAAAAAATCGACGTTGAAGTTAACCTTAGTATAGAAAATGCTGAAACGATATTTGTTGAAGAAATTACCTGTACAGGTCAATTAACGGATGAACAAAAGTTAAGGTTGGAAGATATTGCCTCCAAATGCCCGGTGAGCAAAATTTTAACTGCGGGCCATGAAGTTCGGTCAAAAGTCTTATAATTTTAAATCGTGCAAAACTCCTTTAGACAATCCTGAAAAGCTTTAATATCTTTGTGTGAACCGTGGGAGTTTTCTACGGTTAAGAAATTATGGCTACAGAAATTAAATGTCCGAACTGTGCTCATGTTTTTCCGATGGAGGAAGCCATGGCCGAAGATTATAAGAAAGAGCTGCGTGAGAAAATGCTTACCTTTACTAAGCAAAAAGATGAAGAATTTCAGCGGAAATTAGCCATTCTTGAAAATGAAAAGCAATTACAACAAAAAGCTTTTGATACAAAACTGGTAGAAGAAAAAAATAAACTAAAAGGCGATTTGGAAGAAAATCTGCGCAAAAGTATTGCCTCTGATTATGAAACCAAATTACAAATGCTTGAGGGGTCGGCTAAAGATAATGCCGAAAAATTAAGGCTGGCCCGCGAAAAGGAACTTCAGTT
The DNA here is from genome assembly GCF_027213645.1 of Pedobacter rhodius. Classification (GTDB taxonomy): domain Bacteria; phylum Bacteroidota; class Bacteroidia; order Sphingobacteriales; family Sphingobacteriaceae; genus Pedobacter; species Pedobacter rhodius. The sequence goes on from NZ_JAPWGL010000001.1 coordinate 68,980, forward strand.
TTTGAAACGCGAAGAAAGCTTACTTTTAAAAGAGCAGGAAATGGAACTTTCCATGCAACGTAAAATGCAGGAGCAGCGAAATGAACTTGTTGAGCAAATTCGTAAGCAGGAAGCCGAAAAAAATAGCATTAAGGATACTGAACATCAATTGCGTTTAAAGGAATTGGAGAAACAGCTCGACGACCAGAAAAAACTGGCTGAGGAGATGAAGCGCAAAGCAGAACAAGGTAGCATGCAATTGCAGGGTGAAGTTCAGGAGCTGATTTTAGAAGAATTATTGCGCAGCAATTTTCCTTTTGATTTGATCGAGGAAGTTGGCAAAGGTGTTCGTGGGGCAGATTGTGTACAGGTGGTTCGTAACCAGTTCGGACAAGAATGCGGTAAGATCATATATGAAAGTAAACGTACAAAAGATTTTGGCGGCGACTGGATTGAAAAACTAAAGAAAGACATGCGGAGTATGGGTGTAGACGTAGCGGTAATCGTGAGTCAGTGTTATCCCAAGGGCATGGATTGTTTTGGTCAACGGGATGGTGTTTGGATTTGCTCTTTTGAGGAAGTAAATGCAGTAGCTTATGTGTTGCGTGATGGGATTTTGCGTTTATCGAGCGCTATGAAATCGCAGGAAAACCGTGGCGATAAAATGCACATGCTTTACGATTATTTAACAGGCGCAGAATTCTCAGAGCAATGGAAAGCCATTCGTGAGGGTTTTATGAGCATGAAATTATCCATCCAACGCGAACGTGATGCCATGGAGCGCTTATGGAAAGCACGTGAAAAACAATTGGAAAAAGTGTTGTTAAATGCAACGCATATCCGCGGCTCGATTGAAGGCATTGCCGGAAGCGATAGTATTCAGTTGAGTTTGACGGATGATGATGAAACTTTGTTATTAGATTAACAATTTAATTTTTACCACCTAAGGAACTTAAGAATATTTTAGCTTAGGTGCGCTAAGGTGTCTCAGGTGGTGAAGAATTATTGCAATTAAAAAATAATTATCAAATAAATTATATATAGTGAATAAAAACCTAAACAACAAACGCGCTAAATTTTTAGCTTTAATTTGTTTTTGTCTTTTTGCAGGAACAGTGTTTGGACAGGAATTAAAATCGCCTGATGCGAACCTGGTGGCAAATTTTTCTTTGGCTGATGGTGGCGTGCCAACCTACAGTTTAAAATACAAAGGAAAAGACGTAATTAAAACCAGTAAACTTGGTTTGGAGCTTAAAGAGGGAAAATCTTTAATGAATGGCTTTACTGTTACAGATACCAAAACAAGCACTTTTAACGAAACCTGGAAACCGGTTTGGGGCGAAGTGAAGGAGATTGTAAACCACTACAATGAACTGGCCGTAACTTTAACTCAAAAAGAAACCAGTCGTTTTATTATCATCCGTTTACGCTTATTTAATGATGGTTTGGGCTTCAGATATGAATTTCCGGAGCAGAAAAACCTGGATTACTTTGTTATAAAAGAAGAAAGAACGCAGTTTGCATTAGCAGGAGACCATAAAGCTTTCTGGCTACCCGGCGATTACGATACACAGGAATACAGCACCGTAACTTCAAACTTATCAGAAGTTCGTGGAAAAATGAAATCGGCGGTTACTCCAAACGCTTCACAAACAACCTTTTCTCCAACGGGTTTACAAACGCCTTTGATGATGAAAAGTAAGGATGGTTTATATATTAACATTCATGAAGCCGCCTTGATTAATTATTCATTAATGTCGCTGAATCTGGATGATAAAAACATGGTTTTAGAATCATGGTTAACCCCGGATGCGGTAGGCGATAAAGGTTATTTGCAGGCGCCTTGCTTGTCGCCATGGAGAACAATTATTGTAAGCGATAAAGCAGGAGATATTCTGACTTCAAAATTAACTTATAACCTTAATGAGCCGACAAAGTTTAAAGATGTTTCCTGGATTAAACCAACTAAATATGTTGGCGTTTGGTGGGAAATGATTACCGGTAAAAGTACCTGGGCTTACAATGATTTAACCAGCGTTCAGTTAGGTGTAACCGATTACTCGAAGACAAAACCTAATGGAAAACACGCTGCCAACACCGCTCATGTTAAAGAGTATATCGATTTTGCGGCTAAAAATGGCTTAGATGCAGTTTTAGTAGAAGGCTGGAATGAAGGCTGGGAAGACTGGTTCGGAAAAACGAAAGATTATGTTTTCGATTTCGTAACACCATATCCGGATTTTGACGTGCAGGAATTGCATCGCTATGCGGCGAGCAAAAACATTAAAATGATTATGCACCACGAAACTTCTTCTTCGGTTCGTAATTATGAAAGACATCTGGATACTGCCTATAAATTTATGAAAGCGAATGGTTACGATGCGGTAAAAAGCGGTTATGTAGGCAATATGATTCCTCGTGGCGAACACCATTACGGGCAATGGTTAAATAACCATTATTTATATGCCATTCAAAAAGCTGCGGATTATAAAATCATGGTGAATGCGCATGAGGCGGTTAGACCTACAGGTTTGGCCCGTACTTATCCGAATTTAATTGGAAATGAATCTGCCCGTGGAACGGAATACGAGGCTTTCGGCGGTAACAATGCCGACCATACAACCATTCTGCCTTTCACCCGTTTAATTGGCGGCCCGATGGATTATACGCCTGGTATTTTTGAAACCAAGGTAAGTGCATATAATCCTGAAAACAATTCATTTGTTCATAGCACCTTGGCCCGCCAGTTGGCACTGTATGTTACGATGTATAGTCCGCTTCAAATGGCTGCAGATTTACCGGAAACCTACAATAAATACATGGATGCTTTCCAGTTTATTAAAGATGTAGCGGTTGATTGGGATGATACTAAAGTTTTAGAAGCTGAACCAGGTGATTACATCACATTTGCCCGTAAAGCTAAGGGGAAAAACAACTGGTTTGTCGGACGAACAAATGATGAAGTCGCCCGTACTTCAAAAATCGACTTCAGCTTTTTAGATGCAGGTAGAAAATACATGGCAACCATTTACGCAGATGCGAAAGACGCAAATTACGAAACGAATCCAAAGGCCTACACCATCCGTAAAATGGAGGTAACCAATAAAACAAAGTTGACTTTGAATTGTGCTCCTGGTGGCGGTTATGCCATTAGCATCATGGGAAAATAAGTTTACTGATTTAACCGCAAAGAACGCTAGGTTTTTCGCAGAGTTTTTAAAGTATTAAGTAAGAAAAACATAAAGCTTTTTAATAATTAGTCGTTCCATTTGGAACGACTTTTTTGTTTAAAAATCCGACTGCTCTTTCTTTGCGTTTTCACTTTGCGTACTTTGCGTTTAACAAAAGCAACTTAAAATCATGGCCAGAACAAAAAATCACATTGAACTTCAATTTTTAAGCGAACCATCTGATGTAAATTATGGTGGTAAAGTGCATGGCGGAATGATGATGAAATGGATTGACCAGGCTGCCTTCGCTTGTGCGCTACAATGGAGCGAATCTTATTGTGTAACGGTTTATGTAGGTGGAATTCGGTTTTTTCACCCGGTACACATTGGTCATCTGGTAAAAATGGAAGCCCGGATTATTTATACCGGTAAAACGAGTATGCATATTGCTGTGGATGCCTATTCAAAACCTGTTGGCAAGGCCGACTTTGTTAAAAACACACACTGCATTATTGTTTTCGTAGCGGTTGATGATAACGGACAACCAAAACCTATCCCTGCTTTTAAGCCAAAAACAGAAAGGGAAATTGCCATGCATGGTTATGCCATTAAGTTAATGGAACTAAGAAAAAGCATCGACAAAGAGATGAAACCTTATATTGTCTAGTTAATTTAAGGATAAAAAAGGCCTCAATATTTCATTTGAAGCCTATTAATCATACCCGATATTTCTTTACATTATTCGACTATTGGTAAGGTAAAGCAAAATTTACTGCCTTCTCCAATGGCACTTACTACCCAGATTTTTCCCTCTTCAGCTTCTATAAAATCTTTTGAAATGGCTAAGCCCAAACCGGAACCGGATTTATTTTGCCCATCGGTAGGAACCTGGAAGTACCTGTCAAATAATCTTTTCTGATATTTTTCGTCGATGCCTTTACCATAATCCTGAACCGAAAACTGAATGAATTTGTCTTTTTGAAAAACATCAATAATGACTTTTGATTTTTCAGCACTGTAACGCAGGGCGTTTGATAAAAAGTTAACCAGCACCCAGGCTGTTTTCTGTATATCTGCATTTACTTTCGGTAAATTGGTATCACAATTTAATTCCAGTTTAATTGCTTTCTGTTCTGCCTGAAATTTTACGGCATCAATCGCATATTGAACAATATCTTCGGGTTTGGTTACTGCGAAGGTTAATTTTAAATTGCCGGTTTCAACCTGCGATAAATCCAAAAGCTCACTCGTAATTTTCAGTAGCCTGTCGCTATCTTCCTTAATATGTATTAACAGCTGGTTTTGTTCTTCATTCATCGAGCCAACGCGTTCATCATTTAATAATTTTAAACTCATTTTAATGGATGAAAGCGGTGTTTTTAATTCATGGGAAACGGTTGCAATGAAATTGGTTTTAGCTTCATCAAGTTCCTTAAACTGGGTAATGTTTTTTAAAATATAAACACTTCCAGCCGATTTTGATGATTCAATTAAAGTTGTATCATCCTGCTCTTCATAGTTAGGGATTACGATTTCACGGTTTTCTAAAAGGAAATAAGATTCCTTTTCATCGGCATAAATTTTTAAGGTTTTATCAGCTGTTTCGGGTTTAATAATACGCTTTAGCAATTCATTTTTTTTAATCAGCTCTGCAACATTCTGACCGATAATTTTTTGCTCATCTAAATTTATCAGCTTTGCTGCCAGGTGGTTTAAAAACAGCACTTCTCCTTTTTCATTTAAGCCGATAATGGCATCCTGCATTTGTGCGATAATGGCTTCTATTCTTAGTTTTTCTGATTTTATTTTGGATAGATTACTATTTTCCCATTCATTCAGTTTTACGACCATTCCGTTAAATGCATTGGCGAGTTCCGTAAATTCATCGTCGTTTTCGAAATGTAAACGTTGTTTGTAATTTTTACGGCTTATGCCCCTGATTGCGGCGCTGAATTCAGCCAGCGGATTGGCAACAAAACCCGGGAAATTCACAATGAAAGTAAACAGTATAATAAAACTTAATGTTGCCGCAATCATGATATACAAATTTGCCCTGCCGGATGCTTCATTTGCAAGTTCGTTTTTGGCATAGATGGCTTTCATGTTCAGCTCCTCAATATTTTGAAGCAACGAGCGTAAATCTTTTACAGCACGTTGGCGGGTATCAACCGATGGTGTGGTCTGAAGTGTTTTAAAACTGTTTTCCAGTTTCTGAACGGCCGTTCTTTCACCGGGTTCGGTAATATTTTGCCCTTCCAGTTTCAGGTTTTCTTCAAAAATACCGGCCTGGTTTGTATTTAAAGGATAAATATTTTCATCGAGTACATTTCTCATCGCCGAAACATATTTAAGCGATTTATAATTGTCTTTTAAAATCACCTTGGATTTATCAGAAAGCTCATTCAAAAAGAATAAGGCAATCAACCCAAAGGATAAAACGATGATAAAGAGAAACCCGAATCCGAGGCGAAGCTTGGTTTTTATTTTCATGATTATTTAATTTTATTACCACCTAAGACACCTTAGATAACTTAAGCTTAAATGCTCTTAGGTTCCTTAGGTGGTAAAATGCCTTCACTAAACTTAAGAAAGTATAACCAAATCAATTTCTTTTGCGGCTAAATTACGCAACAATTGATTAAAAATTGCCGTTCGCATAATGACCTGAAAAATATTTAAATGTGGCTTACCAATACAGATGGTGGTAATTTCTTTTTCTGTTGCCATGTTAATAATAGTTTGTGTAACCTGATTGCTTTTTATTTTAATTACTTCTGCGCCGAGTTCAGTTGCCAGTTTAAAATGGTTAATTAAATACCGCTGTTTATCAAGCTTAATTTTATCTAAACTTTCCGCATCACTCTGTACATAAAGTACAATCCAGGGCGAGTGATAATAGGAGGCAAGCCTGGCTGTTTTCCGAATCACCACACCCGCGGTTTCGGCGTTTGAAGATATACAGGCTAAAAACCTTTCCGGCCTTAGTTTAATTGATTTTGGAATTTCCGTTTGAATTTTTCTTTCCACCTGATGAACCACTTCTTTTAAAGCCAGTTCCCGTAATTGCAGAATTCTATCCGGTTGAAAAAAATTTTCTAATGCCCTTTCAATTTTGCTTTTATCGTAAATTTTTCCCTCTTTTAACCGGGTAACCAATTCATCAGCCGTTAAATCAATGTTCACGATCTCATCGGCCAGTTCCAGGATTTTATCCGGAATTCGCTCGGTTACATTAATGCCTGTAATGTGTTCAACTTCTTCATTTATGCTCTCCAGGTGTTGAATGTTTACCGCAGATATTACACTAATTCCTGCTTCAAGTAAATCAAAAACATCTTGCCATCGTTTGCCATTTTTACTGCCTTCTGCATTGGTGTGTGCCAGTTCATCAACCACAACAATTTCCGGATGGCGATTCAGTATACCCTGCAAGTCCATTTCATCGATTTCCTTACCCCGATAAAATATCTTTTTCCTCGGAATTAAAGGTAAACCTGCTACCAATGCCTCGGTTTCTGCGCGTTTGTGCGTTTCTACATAACCAATACAAACATCAATTCCGTTGCGCAAAAGTGCATGAGCTTCCTGTAGCATCCTGAAGGTTTTGCCCACGCCGGCGCTCATCCCAATGTAAATTTTGAGCTTACCCCGTCTCGATTTTTGAATCAGTTCGAGAAATTTTTTTACAGAATCATCCTTCATACTGTTGATGTAAGATATAACAATGTAAGATGGACAATGGAACCCATCTTCCCTTATCCATCTTACATTTTCACACGGTCTATCCTTTTAAAATGCTACCGCAATACTCGCGGTTACAGTTGTATTTGCATTTACTAAATTGTTTTCTCTGGTAAAAATCTTGTCCTTGCTATCGTACGTTTTACCTTCTAATCGAATTACGGCATTTTGAATTGGTGAATAATCTATGTTTAAAGAATAACCTTTTGTTTTGAAACCATTTGGTGTTCCTGTTGATATAAAAATACCATTATTATCTTCGTAATATTCAAATCTTCCGGCAACCGCCCATTTCTCTGCAAATTTATATTGGGCAATGGCAACCGGAGAAATAATTTCGTTTCTGGCAGTACTTCCTTTTACTTTTTGTTGTGTACCGTAATCTAAGCCGAGTGTTAAACCAAATTTATCAGTCAGCTGAAAAACGCCGTAAATGTTATGGTAGAAACGGTTTACACGTACAGAGTCTGCGCCTTCGGTACCCAGATAGTTGCTGTAGTTTACGGTAATTTTAGATGTCGGTTTCCAGGTTAGTTGCAAGCCGCCGGCAGGTTTATCATTTCCGTTCTGACGGGTAATCCGTTGCCATCCGTTCAGGTAGAGTAGGGTCGCGGTTAATTTTCCATCTGTAGTGCCATAGGTTATTTTCGCTCCTGATTCATAATAAGGTGTGTTTTCTGAAGAAATATTTCTGGTTAAAACCCAGCAATCTTTAGAAATTGCGCTTTCGAAACCAATATGTGAAGAAAAAATACCGGCATCAATCCAAAGGTTTGCCGATTTTGATAGTTTTACACCCGCGTTAGCTTCAAAAATATTTTTCAAAACACCGGGTTCTGCAGAAAGGTTGGCGTTAGCATAAGTTCCGGCCATTACTGCCAGGTTAGCACGGATTGAACCGCTGTCATAAGCTGCTTTAATAAAACCTAAATTCAGATTTACCTCGTTTGCCCTGTTATGGGAATAGATAAATGCCGGACGGTTATGGTCTGCAGGTTGATTAAAATCGTACCCGTAATAGGCTTCCAGGTAACCTGAAAATTTTACTTTGGGTTCTTCTTGTGCAAAAGCGTTAATTGTTGCTGTTAATATTGTTATAAAGATGATTAATTTTTTCATTGTTAATGATGGTTTTACCGGTTTTCCTTCGGTATGATTATATAGATTTAATGATTACACTGATTTAAAGTATTGCTCGGATTTTTATTGAAGTCATCATTTCGACTGCAGTGGAGAAATCTTTGTACGATGTTTGAAAGTTCAAAGATTTCTCCATGCCGCAGACAGGCTTTGTGTCTCGCAATGACGACGTTTGGATTTACAACTTATCTAAAGCCAGATTCAGTTTCAAAACATTTACGGATGATGGTCCGAATAAGCCCATTAATGGTTTCAAGGTATTCATCGCCACTAAATCCTTAACCTTTTGTTCGCTGATTTTTCTTGTTTTAGCTACCCTCGCAATTTGAATGGCGGCCCCTTGTTCAGAAATGTTCGGATCTAAACCACTACCCGATGCAGTAACCATATCGGCCGGAATGTCTGATTTTTTTAATCCGGGATTGTATTTTAACAGGGTATCGATTCTGGATTGAACTTCTTTTAAATAATCCGGATTGGAAGGGCCTTTATTTGAACCTGCAGAACCTGCCGCATTATAAGCAACAGCTGATGGTCTTCCCCAGAAATATTCGGGTTTGGTAAACGACTGACCTAATAATTCATAGCCAACGATTTTACCATTTTTTGCGATTTTTTCACCGCCACCATTTCCCTTGGAAAGTTTGCCTGCTAATGCAATGCTGATGGGGTAGATGATGCACAGTAATACGATTAAAACTAAGGTTAAGCGTATAGATTGTATGATGTATTTTTTCATGATGATATTTTTTATTCAGCCTCGACAACTTTAGGGGCAAATCGCACAGAAAAGTTGTCAAAGCTTTTGATGTTTTAAACAAATAATCCAACCAGTAAATCAATTAATTTAATGCCGATAAATGGTGCGACAACACCTCCGATTCCGTAAATAAATAAGTTTCTGCGAAGCAAAGCTGTTGCGCCAATCGGTTTATAGGCTACACCTTTTAGGGCAAGAGGAATTAAAATCGGAATGATTATCGCATTAAAAATAACTGCCGACATTATCGCACTTTCAGGTGTATGCAGGCCCATAATATTTAAACTTTGCAAGGCCGGAATCGACGCAATAAATAGCGCCGGAACAATGGCGAAATATTTAGCAACGTCATTAGCGATGGAGAAAGTTGTTAACGTACCCCTGGTAATTAATAATTGTTTACCGATTTCCACAATCTCAATCAATTTGGTCGGGTCGTTATCCAAATCCACCATGTTTCCAGCCTCTTTTGCGGCCTGCGTTCCGCTATTCATGGCTACACCAACATCTGCCTGCGCAAGTGCGGGCGCATCGTTTGTACCATCGCCCATCATTGCTACAAGCTTACCTAAAGCTTGCTCATCTTTGATGTAATTCATTTTATCTTCAGGTTTTGCCTCTGCGATAAAATCATCTACGCCTGCTTTTTCGGCTATGTATTTTGCCGTTAAAGGATTATCGCCGGTTACCATCACCGTTTTAACACCCATTTTACGTAAGCGTTCGAAACGTTCGCTGATGCCTGGTTTGATAATGTCCTGTAATTCAATTACACCCAAAGCTTTTTCGTTTTCCGACACCACTAAAGGTGTTCCGCCATTAGTAGCGATGCTTTTTACATGGTCTTCTATGTCTGACGGGAAGATATTTCCCGCTTTTTCGACAATATTTCTTATTGAATCAAAAGCACCTTTTCTAATGCGTCTTCCGTCAGCAGTATCCAATCCGCTGGAACGGGTTTCGGCTGTAAATTTGATGAAAGTTGAACCCTGAGGCGTTCCTGAGGTTTTAAATCCCTGTTCATTGGCCAGTTCGATGATGGATTTTCCTTCAGGGGTTTCATCTGCTAAAGAACTTAAAACACAGGCATCTGTAAAATCTTTAATGATTACACCAGCAGTAGGATAAAAATTGGTTGCTTTACGGTTACCAATGGTGATGGTACCGGTTTTATCTAAAAGCAATACGTCTATATCGCCGGCAGTTTCCACAGCTTTACCTGATTTGGTAATTACGTTCGCTCTTAAAGCCCGGTCCATTCCGGCTATACCAATGGCTGATAATAAACCGCCGATGGTTGTTGGAATCAGACAAACAAAAAGGGAAATTAAAGCCGCAATGGTGATGGGTGTATTGGCATAATCGGCGAAAGGTTTCAGCGTTACGCATACAATGATGAATACCAAGGTAAAACTGGCCAGTAAAATGGTTAGCGCGATTTCATTTGGTGTTTTCTGACGGGAGGCACCTTCCACCAGGGCAATCATTTTATCTAAAAAGCTTTCACCGGGTGCAGTGCTTACACGAACTTTTATCTCGTCGGATAAAACCTTTGTTCCGCCTGTAACTGAAGATTTATCACCACCTGATTCGCGGATTACCGGGGCGGATTCGCCTGTAATGGCCGATTCGTCTATAGTCGCAATACCTTCTATAATTTCGCCGTCAGTTGGAATGGTATCGCCTGTTTCACAAACAAAAACATCCCCTTTTTTCAATTGATTTGAGGAACGGATTTCAATTGTTCCATTATCTAAAAGAACTTTTGCAGGTGTTTCCTCGCGGGTTTTACGCAAACTATCTGCCTGTGCTTTACCCCTTGCCTCAGCAATGGCTTCCGCAAAATTGGCAAACAGAACGGTTAATAAAAGTACCAGGAAAATAAAAAAGTTGTATAAAGGCGAGCCTTGTCCACTGGCACTGAACGAATAAACCGTAACGTAAGCCATTACGAGTGTTCCAACTTCAACGGTAAACATAACCGGGTTGCGAACCATTACCCTTGGGTCGAGTTTAATGAAAGATTGTTTTAATGCAGTTTGCACTAAAGCAGGTTCGAACAATTTATTATTGGGTTTCATTTTTTTTATATTAAGTGATTTCACAGATTAAAATGATTTCACAGATTTGTTAATTATTTAAGCATCGTAAAATATTCCGCTAATGGGCCTAAGGCCAAAGCAGGGAAATAAGAAAGTGCATTCAATACCAGAATAACCGCGAACGTCATTAAGGCAAATGTTTTGGTATCTGTTTTTAAGGTTCCGGCAGATTCAGGAATGAATTTTTTAGCACCTAATAAGCCTGCAATTGCAACCGGACCAATAATCGGTAAAAAACGACCAAGGAAAATAATTACACCTGTTAAAACGTTCCAAAAAATATTATTGTCGCCTAAGCCCTCGAAGCCTGAACCATTGTTCGCATTTGATGAGGTAACCTCGTATAGCATTTCAGAGAACCCATGAAAACCAGGGTTATTTAACCAGTTTTTCGGTTGTACAGCCCAGCTTGCATCGCCATAGTTAGTAAAAACATAACTGGCGATTGCCGTTCCTGCTAAAATTAAAAACGGACTTAGCAAGGTGATTATCGCAGCAATTTTAATTTCCCTGGCTTCAACCTTATGGCCTAAAAATTCAGGCGTTCTGCCAACCATTAATCCGGATATGAAAACAGCGATAATTAAGTAGATGAAGTAGTTTAACAAACCAACGCCGCAACCACCATAAACTGCATTTATCATCATGGCCAATAATTGCCATAAGCCGGTTAGGGGCATTGTACTGTCGTGCATCCCGTTTACCGAACCGGTAGAAATTACAGTAGTTACCGTACTCCAATAGGCTGTAGCTGCAGGGCCAAAGCGTACTTCTTTACCTTCCATAGCACCTGTTGCCTGCGAAATACCCATTTTTGCCAATGCAGGATTTCCGCCCAGTTCGGAACTTAAAGTCGGAATCATCAGCATAAACAGGCCGACGGTCATAACACCAAAAATAGTCCAGCCTAATTTTCTTCTGCGGATGAAGTATCCGAAAGCAATAATCATCGCCATCGGGATTATAACCTGTGCAATTACTTCAACCATATTGGTAAAATAGCTTGGGTTTTCGAATGGATGGGCAGAATTTGCACCAAAATACCCACCACCATTCGTTCCCAAGTGTTTAATGGCAATAAGCTGTGCAGCTGGTCCGCGGGAAACGTTTACTGTATCGCCTTGTAGCGAAATAAACTTGTCTTTACCGTCATAACTGGCTGGTGTGCCATTAAAAGTTAATATTAATGCGATTACGATTGATAACGGTAATAATAACCGGGTTATCGCTCTTACAAAAAACTCCCAGAAGTTACCCAGTTGTGTAGTTGTTTTATCTCTAAAGGCTTTAAACAATACCACTGCTGCGGCAATCCCGGTGGCCGCACTTACAAATTGAAGAAACATCAACACGAATTGCTGCGTTAAATAACTTACACCACTTTCGCCTGAATAATGTTGCAGGTTACAGTTTGCCACGAAGCTGATAATGGTATTGAAAGCCAAATCAGGCGTCATGCCCGGGTTTCCGTCAGGATTAAAAGGAAGTTTATCCTGGAATATTAGCACGAAAAAGCCATAAACCAACCATAATACGTTAATGGTTAGCAAAGCTTTCAGCTGCTGTTTCCAGTCCATTTGTTCTTTGATATTGATGCCCGAAAGTTTATATATACCAGTTTCGAGCGGTTTTAAAAAGTCTGTCCAAACTTTTTCTCCTGCAAAAACTTTCGCTAAATACTTTCCTAAGGGAATTGCAATAACTAATGTGAGCAGGAATGTGGCGATAATGCCAATTAATTCAGTGTTCATTTTTTTTACAAATTAATTGTCATCCTGAGGTATCGAAGGATATGTTTCGACGGGCTCAACACGACAAATTGCGATTTAAAATTTTTCGGGTTTAATCAGCACGTAAATCATGTAGATAAATACGGCGATTGCGATGATGAATAGTGCTAACATGTCTTTAAATTTTTTCGAACCAATCAATTGATTTGTAAGTTGCCCAGCAGAGCAAAAGGATAATTAGAAATAGGATAATTGTCATAATTTATATGTTTATAAATAACCCATAGCCAACTGTTATGCCATCGGATTTGAATTTTTCTTAACTAATTGATTAATAGTGTTTTGTATTAATTTTTTGAAATAATTAATTTTTTTAAGCAAAAAAACCTTTCCATTTTGGAAAGGTTTTTTCTTTTTTGGAATGGCGGAAAAAATATCCTCATTAAATGAATTTCGCCGGGTCAACGGTTTTTAAAAGTTTAATATAAAGCGTAATGCCCTCTTCTATTTCTTCTATACCAATAAATTCATCGGCGGTATGTGAACGGGAAGAATTTCCAGGTCCCATTTTCAATGAAGGCATGCTCAGCCATCCCTGATCAGAACTTGTAGGCGAGGCATAGGTTTTACGGCCTAGGTTCAATCCCGCAGTTACGATGGGATGGTGTATATCGATATTTGATGGCTGAAGTACATTTGCCCTTACTCTAAAAAAACAATCCGTATGGTTAACAATCGTATTCAGGATTTCCTTCTGCGTATAATTATGGTCAAAACGAATGTCAACCGTAAATGAACAGTCAGAAGGAATGATGTTATGCTGTATGCCTGCATTGATTTGGGTAACGCTCATTTTTACGGGTTGAGGCAAATTATCTTCAATAGGAAAAAGATACTTCGAAAACCAGTTTATATCTTTTATTGCTTTATAAATGGCATTATCACCTTCATCACGGGCTGCATGGCCGGAGATTCCTTTTGCATGGCAGTCTAAAACCATCGATCCTTTTTCGGAAATAGCCATTTCCATGCAGGTCGGTTCGCCTACAATAGCAAAAGCGATGGGTTTTAAATCCTGCAAAATACTTTTAATGCCGCTATCGCCGGAGTTTTCTTCTTCTGCCGTAGCGGCTAAGCAGAGGTTAAAAGGAAGATTTTCCTGTGCGTAAAAATAAAGGAATGTCGAAATCAAAGCGACCAAGGGGCCACCGGCATCATTACTTCCCAAACCATATAATTTTTCGTTTTCAATAATTGGCTCAAACGGGTTTTTGGTATATTGTTCATTGGGCCTAACGGTATCGTGATGTGAATTGAGTAATATCGTTGGCCGTTTTTCGTCAAAGTATTTGTTATAACACCAAATGTTATTGTGCTTCCGAAAGCTGAAAACATTATTCTCATTTAAAAAAGATGCGATTAAATTAGCTGTTTCTGTTTCTTCTCCACTAAATGAAGGGATTGAAATAAGATTTTTCAGCAGGCAAATTGCTTTGTTGTACAGTTCGTTTAAATCAGGTACAGTTACCGATTTTTTTTCGATGCTAATATTCATTTTGAAGAAATTTGATTTGATTTTGTTGACCGGGATTGCAGCTGTTTTCCTGAAAAGGTTTCGGGAGCCGTTCCGGATCAAACAGCATGGCGGTGCAAAGACAATTGCACTTTTTCTTTCGCTCAAGAATATCGTAATTCACGCAACTCTCACAACCCTTCCAAAACTGGTTGTCATGGGTGATTTCGGCAAAACTAACTGGTTCGAAACCTAATTCTGCATTCATATGCATAATGGCTGCTCCGGATGTAATGCTGAAAACTTTGGCGTTTGGGTATAATCTTCTCGATAACTTGAAAACTCTTTGCTTTATGCTTTTCGCTACACCCGAATTTCTGAATTTCGGGGCAACGATTAAACCGGAGTTGGAAACAAACTTACCGGCCTCCCAGGTTTCGCAATAGGAAAAACCAACCCATTCACCAAGGCTGGTTACGGCGATGATGGCTTTACCGGTAACCATTTTTTCTATAACGGAGTCGATACTTCTTTTGGCAATACCCGAGCCGCGGGCAATTGCGCTTTTTTCAGTTTCTGAAATGATTTCTTGTGCATATATAGCATCGCGAAAATTGGCAATACGTATAAAAATTATTTGATTATCCATTTTTTTTAAATTTCATACGGGCGCTTTAGCAAATGAAAGACCGCAATTAACTATGGCAATAAAAAAATGGCTTTCTGAATATTAAATCATGGAGATTTTTTTTTCATCATTTAATGCAAAAAATAAACCCTTTCAAAATGGAAAGGATTTTATCATTCCGGATTATATAAACAGCACCTCGGCTGTATTTATTCTTAATGTGCTTTGTAGCCTAATAATTGTTAATTAAAATGAGCTGATTATATTTTTATTTGTTTCAAAATAAATTGCAACGGTGTTTTATTAGCCTACGGATATTGCCCGCTTTCATTCAGAACTGTAGATTCAATTATTTACATGGAGGCAATGTGGGTTTTTTGCGAACAGGATAATATAAGGGTATTTAAAGATGTTTTTAATGAGCAATATGCTTTTGTCGTGAAAAATTACTTTTGATTTTAAGGTAAACAAAAAAGTCTTAGCGAAATTACTAAGACTTTTGTATTGTGAATTAAGATAGCTTTAAAACTTACCTTGCTGATTCAACAAGGCAAAGTATTTATCCAGGTTTACACCTAATGATTTCTCCATTGATGCTTTAAAATCGGCGGGTGTTGGGTGTTTGTTTTTCCATTCGCTAAAATAAGCCTGAAATGCTTTATCGAATTTTTCCTGGCCAATTTCAGATTGCAGTATATAGAGCCACAAAGCGGTTTTAGCATAAGAAATCAAACCATATTCTTCAGAAGTTTTAAAATCGGCTGCAGGCGTTTCAATAGCGGATTGCATCGGCACATTGGATAAGGCACCATAAATACTGGCCAGAAATTTATCAGTTGGTAACTCTTTAATTTTGGCTGGAATAGCATCCCCAAAGATTGAATTCGATCTGTATTTTTCGGCTTCATATCTAAACTGGAAATAAGTGTTGAAGCCCTCATCCTGCCAGGTGTGCATTCTTTCATTACTGCCAAGCATACTCATAAACCAGTTGTGGCCAACTTCATGCGTAATTACACCGTCTAAAGTTTCTTTTTTCGCATCAGGGCTGGTAATCAAAGTAATGGTTGGATATTCCATGCCTCCGCTGGCATTATTTTTTGGGCCCTCTATCGCCTGAACAACAGGGTATTCATATTCGCCTATCCAGTTGCTGTAATGTTTTGTTGCATCTTTTATATAGTCGATACTGTTTACCCAGAGGGTGTTTTTTTTGTTGTGGTAATAGCTGAACGCATCAACAACCTTACCTGATGCCAATTTTACCGTATCATACTGAATCACCAAATCCTTGTCGGCGAACCAGGCAAAATCCGGTACATTGTTGATTGAATAAGTTAAAGTTTTAGTAGCTGATTTACTAACCGGTGTATAAATAGTAGGTTTGTTTCTATCGGCTGTATTTTTTGCCCCGATGGTTTTATATGCCGCCAGCTCATCTGCATTTTGCATCACACCAGTAGCGCCAACCACATAGCCCGATGGCAAAGTGATATTCACCTTATAGTTTGCATATTCACTGTAAAACTCGCCCATATCTAAATAGGGGAATTCATGCCAGCCATCTTTATCAAAAACAGCTGGTTTCGGATACCATTGAGTTACCATAAATTCGGTGTCGGCATATCCCGAACGCGAAAAATAACTCGGCAATTTTACATTAAAATCAGTAGTTATTGTAATAGAGTCTCCGGGCTTTAATGATGAAGGCAATAAAACTTTAATAATATCGATATATTCCGGATTTGGATGCGCCGCTGTTTTGGCAGTCTTTCCGTTTACTTTGAAGTTTAATCCATCAATACTTCCGTAGGTTACATTTTTCAGTTTTTCCTTGCGGGAAGTATCCCCATTTATCTGTTTAAAAAGTGCTGTCGATTCATTTTTATAAGCATTCGGCCAGATGTGAAACCAGATAAAATCTAAGTTAGAAGGCGAGTTGTTTTTGTAAACAATGGTTTCAAAACCCTTTAAAGATTTGTCCTTATCGTTCAGGGTTACATCAATATTGTAATTTAAATCTTGTTGGAAATAAGCTTGTTGGGCAAATATTGAAAGGGAAAAAAGGAATAATAGAATGGTTAGAAATATTTTCTGCATGTTAAATTTTTTTCGAAAGATAATAAATTGTGCGAAGAAGATTAGGTAATAAGATGTTAATTATGAATTGAGGTTTTTTATTTTAAAGGCCTTTTATGTAGCCATTTGGTTAAAATGATTTGGAAAATGAACGTTTTGTGCTTTTGGTAGCTTGCAGTCCTGCTGTGCGCTAAAGCCTCGCTGAAAGAGCTTTGGGCTATCGCTGCCATCAGGTTTATAAACCAGGGTTTGTGCATCCTGCAAGCCGTCAAAATAGAACACCGTTTTTGTAAATTAGCCCCGCCTGCCTGCGTTGGGCAGGGTTGAAGCGGGCACGTAGCAACAGCCATTTCAGCTGTTTAGCGCTTCAAATAAATTGATATTAACTAATAATTAAAGTTAACTAATTTTATAGCTCCTTAATCTGATATTCTTCTATTTTACGATAGAGTGTTGTAAGTCCGATGCCCAGTAACCTGGATGTTTCCGTTTTGTTTCCTTTAGTATGGATTAAAACTTTTTGAATGTGTTGTTTTTCTATTTGTTGTAAATTGTAATTGTTTTCCATTGGTGTAAATTCAAAAAATTCAGGTGGTAAAGCACTTGGGTTCAAAGTGTTTCCATCTGATAAAATAACCAGGCGTTCAATAACATTTTTTAACTCCCTAATATTTCCCTTCCAGCTGTGTTCTGCTAAAACGGATAACATTTTATCGTCCATCTCAATTGCAGTACGGTTTACCTTATCTGAGAATTCCTTAAGGTAAAATTTTGCCAAAGCAGGAATGTCTCCTTTTCTGTCGCGAAGCGGGGGTAAAGTGATGCTGAAAACAGAAAGGCGGTAGTATAAATCGGAACGGAATTTTCCTGATGCGGCATCTGTTTTCAAATCTTTATTAGTCGCTGCGAGAATGCGTACATTTACCTGCTGGGTATGGGTATCGCCAACTTTAATAAAACTCTGATTTTCAAGTACCCTTAACAGTTTGGCCTGCAAATCGAGGTTCATTTCCCCGATTTCATCTAAAAATAAGGTGCCGCCATTGGCCTCTTCGAGCAAGCCTTTTTTATCTTTATTTGCACCCGTAAAGGCCCCCGCCTTATAACCGAAAAGTTCACTCTCTAATAATTCAGGACTGAAACCGCTGCAGTTCAGCGCGACAAAAGGCTTCATGGCCCTAGGGCTTTCGTAATGTATCGACTGTGCAAAAACCTCTTTTCCCGTACCGGTTTCGCCCAAAAGTAGAACTGTGGTGTCCGTTTGACTTACTTTTTTCGCTAAATCTATAGCTTCTTTTAAAGCTTTAGATTGCCCGACGATTGTGGCAAAGCTATGCTTTCTGGCAACTTTATGTTCCAGTTCAAAAACCCTTTGCTGGAGATTGGCTTTATCCATCGCTTTATAAAGCAAAGGAATAATTTTATCATTGTCATCACCTTTAACCAGGTAATCAAAAGCACCATTTTTTATGGCCAGAACACCATCTGCAATGGTTCCGTAGGCCGTTAGGTTTATAATTTCAACAAAAGGTTTTAAGGCTTTTATGTCCTTTACCAACGCTACGCCATTAACATCGGGTAGCTTAACATCGCTGATTACGATACTTACTTCGTTTGTTTTTAATAATTTGACACCCTCTTTTCCGGTATTGGCCTGCAAGGTTTTAAAACCCTCCAATTCTATAATCCTGGAAAGTAAGCTGCAAATTTTCTTTTCATCATCAATGATGAGCACAATACCATTCATAGGTTGAATTTATTAGGCAATATTAAGGATAAAACAGGAATTTGCCTTTATAATAATTTGTACCTTTTTCGTTTCCTGCGCTTCAAAATAAAAGCATTTTAGCATCTTTGATTAACACAAAGCAAATTTTATGTTTAAGCGACTAACCATAATATTCATTTTAGGGTTTTTTACGGTATTTTGTTCGGCCCAGCAGGTTCGTCCTTCAAAATCGTCTGAAATTTACCGCGAACTCAAAACCCTTAAACATCTACCAAAAGTTTTATACCTGGCGGCTCATCCGGATGACGAGAATACCGGTTTACTCTCCTGGTTGATAAATGACCAGAATGTAGAAACGGGTTACTTGTCTTTAACCAGAGGCGATGGCGGACAGAATCTATTAGGCACAGAACAAGGGGCGGCACTAGGTTTAATCCGAACACATGAACTTTTAGAAGCACGGAAACTTGATGGCGCACAACAATTTTTTACCAGGGCAATTGATTTCGGATTTTCGAAAAATACGAATGATACGTTTAAACAATGGGATGCCGACAGCATAACCGCTGATGTGGTTTGGGTTATCCGTAAATTTCGTCCGGATGTAATTATTTGCCGTTTTCCACCAACTGCAGCGGCAGGTCATGGGCAGCATGCAGCTTCGGCTGTGGTTGCAGAAAAAGCTTTTAAGTTGGCTGGCGATAAACGCGCTTTTCCAAACCAATTAAAATATGTAAGTGTTTGGCAACCCAAAAGAGTGCTTTGGAATACCTTTCGTTTTGGAGCCGTGAATACCACAGCCGAGAACCAACTTAAAGTTACGGTTGGTCAATACGATGCGCAATTGGGCATGGGCTATGGCGAACTGGCGGGTTTAAGCAGAAGTTTGCATAAAAGTCAGGGCGCAGGTACACAGTCGGTCGCCGGAATCAGAACTGAATATTTTACCCATGTTTTGGGTGAACAGGCAAAAACATCACTATTTGAGGGCGTTGTTAAAACCTGGACTGCAAAAGGTAATGCAGATATCGATCAATCACTGGATAAGATTATTTCTGCTTTCAATTTTAATAATCCTGACCTGAGTTTACCAGCTTTGCTGGCTTTGCGCAAAAAGGTTATGGCGCTAAAAGATGCAGACCTGAAGAAGGATAAAATAACAGCACTGGATAACATCATTTTAAGTTGCGCCGGTTTTATGGGCGAAATGGTTACCAATCAGGCGGAAGCCGTTGCCGGAGACAGTTACAACTTCAGGTTAAACCTGATTTCAAGAGCATCAAATCCGGTTATTTTGGAAAGTGTAAAATGGTTAAATCAACCTGAAAGTTTCAATAGAAAACTATCGGGCGATTCTTTAATCACGATTGAACATAAAATTCAAATTCCTGCGGATGCTGCTTTGACAGAACCCTACTGGCTGGTGAAGCCTGCAAAAAATGCGGCGACATTTTCGGTAGCCAACGATACATTAATCGGTTTGCCAGAGGCCGAATCTCCACTAAATGTTTTGCTTTCTTTAAAAATCGGCACAGAAAAATTTCAGGTTAAATTGCCGTTGTCATTCAAAAAATTAGATCCGGTGCGTGGCGATGTGGTCGAAGCACTGCGTATTGTTCCGGCACTCGAATTAAAATTTACACAACCTGTTTATTTAATAAAAGAAAACGAAGACTTGCATATCAGCCTGAATTTTAAGGTAAATTCAAACAAAAAGTTTGAGAATGGAAAGGTAAATCTCCTGTACAATGGCGAGCGCGTTGGTGGTGCAGATTCAACCCCGATAAACGTAAAAGACCTCACCGTTGATTATACCATATCAAAAACTAAACTTGCGGACATCAATTCGAACCGGTTACAACTGGACGCAAATTATGTGGTCGGCGGTATAACTTACAATAAAAAACAAGTATTGATTCAATATCCACACTTGCCTTCCCTTCAATATTTTGCACCGGCAACTGCAATTGTAATGAAAGGCGATATTCAGGCAAAAGTTAAAAAAGTTGGTTACATAGAAGGTGCGGGCGATTTTATAACAGATTTCTTACGCATTGCAGGCATTCAGGTTGATGTTTTGAAAGATGAAGATTTTTATGGTTATGTCGATGAATCTGGTATAAATGTAAGTCAAAATAAACTCTCGCAATACGATGCAATTGTATTCGGAGTTCGTGCAAATAACACTGAAAAGAAACTTGGCCGCTGGATGCCCTTTTTATGGTCGTATGTAAAAGCAGGTGGTAACCTGGTTATGCAATACAATACCAATCAGGATGCAACGGTTGATAAATTAGGTATGTATCCTTTCAGCATTGCAAATAAACGGGTTACAGAAGAAAATGCAGCAGTTAAGTTTTTAAAGCCTGACCATAAATTATTAAACTTCCCGAACAAAATTACTGCCGATGATTTTAAGGGCTGGGTACAGGAACGTGGTGCTTATTTCCCCGACAGGTGGGACGCAGCATATGAACCCCTTTTCGAAATGCACGACACAGATGAGGAACCTTTGCAAGGCTCAACATTATATGCTAAATACGGAAAGGGTAATTTTATTTACACACCATTGGCATTTTTCAGGCAGTTGCCTGCTGGAAATGTAGGTGCAGCACGTTTGTTTTTAAACTTTTTATCTGCACAGAAAAACTAAATGAAAAATCAACTCAAAAACTGGAATACCTGGTATGTATTATTGGCGTTGGCTTTGGTATTTCAAATTGTATTTTACTATCTGTTTACTGAATTCTGGGCATGAGTAATATCGATTGGATAGTCCTTATTTTTACCCTTTTTGTCGTAGTCGTTTACGGTGTATTTATTGGCCGCGGGCAAAAAAGTAACGAATCTTACTTGAAGGCAGATAATAAAATGCCTTGGTATATTGTGCTTTTGGGCATTATGGCTACGCAGGCAAGTGCAATTACTTTTCTTTCAGCACCGGGTCAGGCCTATACCGATGGCATGCGTTTCGTGCAGTATTATTTCGGTTTACCGCTGGCGATGATTGTTATCTGCATCACTTTTATCCCGATTTTCCAGCGGTTGAATGTTTATACCGCTTATGAATATTTAGAAAACCGTTTTGATAAAAAAACAAGGGTATTAACTTCTTTGCTTTTTCTTTTCTCCAGAGGATTATCAACCGGGATAAGCATTTATGCACCAAGTATTATTTTATCGAGCGTTTTAAACTGGAACATCTATTTAACCAATGTTCTAACCGGCGGAATACTTTTGATTTATACTTACGTTGGTGGTGCAAAAGCCATCGCCCACACGCAAAAACTGCAGTTCCTCATTATTCTCGGAACAATGGCTTTTGCGGGATATTTGCTGGTTCAGAATATGCCAAATGGAATTGGCTTTAAAGATGCACTTTACCTGGCAGGTAAATCCGGAAAACTAAACGTTATCACTACTAAATTCGACTGGAAAGATAAATATAACATCTGGAGTGGACTGATTGGTGGTTTTTTTCTCGCGCTTTCATATTTCGGTACCGACCAAAGCCAGGTTGGCCGGTATATTACGGCGAAAGATAATACGAATGCAAAAATGGGCCTGCTGTTAAACGGCTTGGTTAAAATCCCGATGCAGTTTGCCATTTTGTTAATCGGCGCCTTACTCTTTGCGTTCTTCTCTTTAAAACCGGCGCCAATTTATTTCAACGAACGTTCCTATCAGTATTTAAAAGATACAAAACCCGATCAGGCAGCTGTTTTTGAAAAGGAACATCAGGCTTTGCAGCAAAAATTTAATTCACTGTCTAAGGAAATTTTAGCCCAAAAAGAAAGCAAATCCCCGGCTTTAAATACGGCCATAGAAAACTTTAAAAAAACACAAAGTAAAGTGAAGGATTTGCATGGCAGGGTAGAAGAGGCGATTAACAATTCAAACTATAACGCAGAGAAAACCGATACCAATTATATTTTCCTGTACTTCGTGAAAAATACGCTCCCGGTTGGCATGATTGGTTTGCTGTTCGCGGTAATTTTTCTGGCGAGCTGGGGTTCCATTTCGGCGGCACTAAATTCCCTTGCTGCGTGTTCATTAAAAGACATTCACCTTATTTTCAATAAAAATATTCCTGATGAAGAAACCGAATTAAAGTATAGTCGATTACATACTTTAGGTTGGGGTATTTTTTCCATTGCAGTTGCCATGTTCGCTACACAAATGGGTTCGCTGATTGAAGCTGTAAATGTATTAGGTTCATTGTTCTATGGCCCAATTTTAGGCATTTTCCTGGTTGCTTTCTATTATAAAAAAATAAATGGACCGCTTGTATTTATTTCTGCCATTCTATCAGAAATAGTGGTTATAGCCGTTTATAAGTTCGATGTGGTTTCATTTCTCTGGCTAAACGTTGTGGGCGCGGCCGCAGTAATCATATTTTCGGCAATCGGAACCTTGTTTTATAAGCCTAAAGCATTAAATTCGTAAAATTAAAAAACAACAAATCAGATAAAAATAATACTATGAAAACGATGATTAAATCCATTACCCTGCTGTTAACAGCAATTACCATTTCAGTAAGCGCATTTGCCCAGGATGCTAAAAAACCCGCAAGTCCGCCGGCAACCGCAACAGGTAAAGTTAAAGATGCAACCATTACGATTGCCTATAGCAGCCCATCCGTTAAAGGACGTAAAATCTGGGGCGGCTTAGAAGCCTATGATAAAGTTTGGCGTGCTGGTGCAAATGAAGCCACTACTTTCGAAACGGATAAAGACATAATGGTTCAGGGAAAAACTTTACCGGCAGGAAAATACAGCTTTTTCTTAATCCCAAAGGAAAGCGGAATCTGGACAGCTATTTTTAATAAAGAACCAAAACAATGGGGTGCCTATAAATATGAGGAAGCTAAAGATGCTTTGCGTGTTGATGTAAAAGTTAAGCCATTAAAAGCAACTCAGGAAACACTGGTATATAAAATAACTAAAAGCGGTTTCTCAATGGACTGGGATAAGATTTCAGTTCCGGTAGCCATAAAATAAAATAAGTTAGTACAAAATTGAAGCCCCAGCAGAAAGTTGGGGCTTTTTTGTTAAGCTTGTCCTGCCCTTAAATAAGTGTCAACCTATTTTAGGACTAGTCAGCTGAATCATTAGGGCATAAATTGTTAATTCAAAGTCAAATGTATTTTTCTTTTTAAGGTTAAAAACTTTTTTTAATTAAGCATGTTATTTGATTATAAAAACATTATAACATGGCTCCTTTAAAAACAGACGAAATCCAAAATGATACGCTAACCAGAATCTCTAAGGAAGAAGAAAACAATCAATTTTTAGAAATGCATCCGGAGGCCTATAAAGTAAAAGGTCCATCTCCGGATAAAATGCAATCGGTATCTGCTTCTTTACGCAAATACGCTCACGGACTATACGGTTTGTTATAGTCATTCAAATAATTAAGTTCCATCTGGGGAATAAATGCACGGGCATAATCAAAAATATGTTCAGGCATTTATTCCCTTTTTGTTATTAACCTGTTTTGTTCGCTGCCATAGTAAGTATATACAAGGTGTATTTTTTAAATTACGACCGGGTAGATTAAATGTTTAGATAATATCAGAAATTGAAGAAATGATACTAGCGGGATGATTAAAATGAAGATAAATTTGGGTATATAAAATCAATGCCTGTTTTTTCGTGAGTCCTGGTGCACAATGACTTGCGTATAAATAGAATTTTTTAACCAAATCTAGAACCTTCAATTATGAAAATTTATCAAATTGCCCCAAGATTGTGGCAAGCTAAAATCCATCACTTAAATATTGTTATTTTACTCGCTCTTGGTATATTAAGCAGCTGTAAAAAAAATGCAGATACTGAACAGCCCGTTCCTGCTGCCGATACAAAAACTATAGCCCAAACAGAATTGACATCGGGTATCGGTAATGGTGTAAATATCCAGCCATCTTATTATAACAGTGGTAATCCTAATTTCGGATGGTCGCTAATGAAGCAACAAACGAAGATTAAAACTGTACGTTTGGAAATTGAGCCGGATAAAGTAACTCAGGCAAAAAACTGGATATCACAGGCAAAAAGCAATGGTTACACCGTTATCGCAACCTACCATAAGTCTAGTGTGCTTGGATCAGACAATACAGCAGAACTCACAGCAGCTGCAAACTGGTGGAAAGCCAATTATGCCAATTTAGCTTCTTCAGGATCATTCACCGTAAACCTGATGAACGAATGGGGAAGCCATAACCTCAGTGCAAATAGCTTTGCTTCCGCCTACAACAATGCAATTTCGATTGTGAGGCAGGTTTACAGCGGACCTATTATCATTGATATTTCGGGCTGGGGACAGGAAACAGCCATTGCAGCAGCGGCAGCAAAAGGTTCAAACGGAGGAACAAAAATCAATGACGGTAATTATATCCTTTCTGCCCATGTATATCCTGGTGCCTACAACCAGGCAAAAGGCCGATACATGAACACATCAGATATCGATGATTTGGCTTCTTCCGGAAAACCCTGTATGCTGGGTGAGTTCGGCAACCAGGGTGGTTCTGGTGCAGACTGGTCAGGTATTGTTGATTATGCAAAATCTAAAGGATGGACGATTCTTGGCTGGGCGTGGAACGGCGATGGTAACAGTATGAACATGGTTAGCCCTTCATGGGCTTCTAATGGAGGTGCTACATCATTTACGCTTAGCTCTTATTTCAGCGTAGTTTACAATAAACTGTAAAAAACCTTAACCTGTATGAATGCCGGCGCAACATTCATACAGGTTTTTTGATAGTCTTTCAAAAAATGTTTTCGAGCTAATCGCAATGTGATATTGCAAACCTTCCCCACATAAACAGGCCGAAAATCTATTCATCTGGCTTCTTCATTATTTTTTTATTCCAAGCAGAATAAAAAACCAGTTTTAGACCATTTTGTAATTATATTCGTGTTCGTATAATTCTATGGTTTCTGTTACGCATTTATCGGATGATGAACTTCTTCTGCTACTCAAAAAAGAAGATAAGCTTGCATTTTCAGAAATCTACAATCGTTATTGGGAAAAAATGGTTTCTTATTCAGTAAGATTAACCAAATCAGAAGATGAATCAGCAGATATTGTTCAGGAGATCTTTGTTTCACTGTGGAACAGAAAGCTTGAATTAATTGTTAAAGGCAGCCTGGCTTCCTACCTGATTAAAAGCACTAGAAATTTAAGCCTCCGATATATTGAAAGAAATATACATTCAATAGATTTTGTTGAAAAACTCACAGAATTCATTGTCGACAAAAGTCAGAATATTGAAGAAAATATTTCATTTAAAGAGCTTCAGGATAAAATTGAATCCGGAATTGCAAAACTTCCTAAAAAGATGCAACAGGTTTATCTTTTAAGCCGAGATGAACAATTATCTTACCGCGAAATAGCAGAAAAACTCCAGATAGCGGAAGGAACGGTAAAAAAACAAATCAGCAATGCACTTAAAATCATTTCGCAATCATTAAATGAACGACTTTCTGTTGTGATGAGTGCCTTATTAATACATCTTTTAAGGTAAAATTCTTTTTTCTTAAATAAATCTACCACCAAAATCATTTTTTTGGAATATCTATTTATAACACGCCATCTAATCGTTTTATATACCTATGAAAATCGAGCAAACTAAAGCGTTATTAAAAAAATACCTGGATGAAAAAGCCAGTCCAAAAGAGAAACATCTAATGGACTCGTTTATTGAAGAACAATTGTTATCAAATTCATGGGATCCCTCTGAAGTTGAAAAGCAAGAGCTCCGATCAAAAATTAAGCAAGGTATTGATAACGAGTTATTTGATGGACATACAGTTGCCGAAAATAAAACAAAATCCAGATTGATAAAATTATGGCGCATTTCAGCAGCAGCGGCGGTTTTAGCTGTTTTTTTACTCGGGGGGGTATACTTTTTAAGAAAAAGAAATGAACTGCCTGAAGCGAGATTTGCCAATGATATTCAACCTGGCGGAAATCAGGCAGTTTTAACTTTAACTGATGGTAGGAAAATTAATCTCGCCAGCAGTAAAACCGGTGAACTGGCAAATTTAAATGGAATTAGCATAAAAAAATCTACAAACGGACTATTGATATTTTCGGTTTTGAAAGCCGAAGAAAACATAAATTCCGACCAGCTTAATACTATTGAAACACCATTGGGCGGTCAATATCAGGTGAATTTACCTGACGGAACAAAAGTTTGGTTAAATGCAGGAACGAAATTGAAGTTTCCAACGCTTTTTACGGGTTCTAACCGTATCGTTGAATTACGCGGTGAAGCTTATTTCGAAGTAACAAAAGATAACAAACACCCTTTTCTTGTAAACAGTGGTGTACAGGAAGTAGAGGTATTGGGTACGCATTTTAATATTAATAGTTATAGTAACGAGCCTGTTATTAAAACGACACTTTTAGAAGGCGCTGTAAAAGTTAGCAATTCAGACATGGAAAAGTTAATTGCACCGGGTGAACAGGCTATACTGAATAATAAACACTTTGATATTAAGGAGGTAGACCCAGCAACTGCAGTAGACTGGAAAAACGGGGAATTTCGCTTTAAGGATGAAAATTTAAAGAGCATTTTGCGTAAACTGTCGAGATGGTACAACGTTAAATTTATTCTGGAAGAAGGCCTTGACAACTTACCGGCTTTCTCCGGGTCGGTATCGCGTTTCGATCAGATTTCAGTTGTGTTGAAAATGCTTGAAGAAACCGGAAACATTAAATTTTACATAAACGGAAAGGTGATAACCGTAAAATAATACGCCTTCAGGGCTAACCATCCTGAAAAATAAATAAATATCAACTCATAAAACCAAAAACATGAAGAAAAAGCTACTACTGCCGCGTTAAGGAAAAAGAAAGGTTTAAACGAAAAAAACCATGAATGTGTTACCAGCACACCCATGGCGAAGTATCTGAGTTAACCCTTTAAAAACGAATTCTGAGGTCCATTTACGCATTAACCCAAACAAACGAAAATATGAATTTTAATCCTTTTTATCAAGGAAGGCATTTGACGTGCCTGTCCAAAAAAATCCTGTTAATTATGAAGCTCACCATCATCATCATGACGACCCTAATCATGCATGTTAGTGCCGGCAGTTTCGCTCAAAAACTAACTTTTTCAGGAAAAGACATAACTATTGACAATTTATTTAAAGCCGTTGAAAAACAAACCGGGTATAGGATTTTGTATGCCACAAATACCCTTAATGATGATGCTAAGGTAAGTGTCAATTTTAGAAATGCACCTTTAGAACAAGTATTGAAGCGTGTTCTGAAAGATAAAGCATTAACTTATAAAATTGAACAAAATACTATACTTATCAAAAGAGAAGAACCATCTTTCTTAGACAGGCTTACTGCTGTTTTTACTTCATCCCGATTTAACGGTCGCATAGTTGATGAAAATAAAAACCCGCTGGTTGGCGCTACGGTTACTGTAAAAGGCACAAAAAAATATGCCATAACTGGTTCTACGGGTGCTTTTGTACTCGACCTAGAAGAAAATGATGTTTTAGTAATTTCCTACATTGGCTATGAAACCAAAGAATTGAAAATCAGCGCGGGTTTATTGCAAAGCGGTGTCGCAAGTCTACTTGATATTAGCCTTAACATTTCTGCCTCATCATTGGATCAGGTTCAGGTTATCGGTTATGGAAGTACGACTAAACGAAATAATACAGGCTCGGTAAGTTCGATAACAGCCTCTGAAATTGGTAAACAAACCATTGAGAACCCGTTATTAGCGTTGCAAGGCAGGATTGCGGGCGTACAAATTACACAGGATAACGGTTTGCCCGGCGCAGGGGTAAGGATGAATATCAGGGGAGCCTATACCGGTCTTTCGGGTGCAGGGTTTATTCCATTGTATGTAATCGATGGTGTTCCGTTTACGCTTTTCAATGGGGCACAACCTGCTTCTGATAATTTAAATGCAAATGGAGTTAGTGCAGCTAACGGAGCCGTGAGTCCTTTTAGTATGATTGCGCCGGAAGATATAGAACGTATTGATATCTTAAAAGATGCCGATGCGACTGCTATTTATGGTTCACGCGGTTCGAACGGGGTGGTTTTAATTACCACAAAGAAAGGGAGTAAAGGAAAAACCAGTTACAATTTCAACCTTAACAGCGGAATAGCAAATGTGTCCAACTATATTCCAATGATGAATACAGAGGAGTATCTGGCCATGCGTAGGGCTGCCTTTGCACGTTCGGGCGTTACACCAACGGCAGCAAATGCTTTAGATTTAACCACCTGGGATCAGAATGCTTATACCAACTGGCAGGACTATTTTATCGGTCATACCGCGCAAATGACAAATTTAACAGGGTCGGTTTCGGGTGGAAATGCTCAAAACTCATTTCTTTTTTCTTCTACCTATCGTAAACAAGGTACCGTTTACGGAAGTGATTATGGCGCAACAACTTTCTCCGGCAGGCTAAACGCAGGGCATAAAAGTGTAGACGGAAAATTCAGTATAGACGGTTCTGTAAACTATGCTTATATGAAAAATCTTTTACCTACTACAGATTTAAGCAGTATTTATGGTCTAGCTCCAAATTACCCGCTTTATAATGCAAACGGAACCGTAAACTGGACTTCAACCAGTCCGCTTTCTTATGATCCGAAGAGAACGGATGCTGAAACAACCAATTTGTTTACCAACCTGAATCTTTCCTACAAGGTTTTGCAAAACTTAACCTTAAGGGCAAATTTAGGTTATACCACAACCAGGTTAAAACAACAGCAAATTAATCCGGCCAGTTCACAAAACCCTGCAACCTCGCAGGTGAGTACCTTAAGGTATACAGATAATGATAACGATAATTACATTATTGAACCGCAAGCCATGTATACCGCTAAAATAGGCGAAGGTAGTTTTGAAGCTTTAATTGGTACAACTTTTCAAAAAACAAATGCAACCGGAATTTTCTTAACAGGTACGGGATATAATAATGAAAGTTTACTTTATTCCTTAACCGGTGCATCGGCTGTTACAACCTCAGCAAATGCAAGCAGCGTTTATAAGTACAATGCATTTTTTGGCCGTTTAAATTATAACTGGAAAGGAAAATACATTGTTGACGGAACTTTCAGAAGAGATGGTTCATCACGTTTCGGTGATAATAACAAGTTTGGAAACTTTGGTGCCGTAGGTGCCTCATGGATATTTACTGAAGAAGATTTTATGAAAGATTTAACTTTCTTAAGCTTTGGTAAATTAAGGGGAAGCTATGGCGTTACTGGTAACGATCAGATTCCGAACTATCAGTACCTTGGGCTTTACTCCACTTCGGGCTCCGGTTATAATTATGATGGGTCTACAACCATAATTCCTTCAAATATTCAAAATCCTGATTTAAAATGGGAAACCAATAAAAAACTTGATGTCGCAGCAGAACTTGGTTTTTTAAAAGACAGGATTTTATTAAAAGCCGATTATTTCCGTAATCGTGTTTCTGATTTGTTAAATACTATTATCATACCATCGCAAACAGGTAGTTCAGGTTATACCGCTAATTTAGACGCAACTGTTCAAACTAAAGGTTTTGAATTTGAGTTAACAACCGTTAATATGGCCTCAGGCAGCTTCAAATGGACAACCAATATCAACTTAAGTATCATCAGAAATAAATTGCTAAAGTTTGATAACCTCGCAAATACCTCATATGCCAGTACTTACGTGATAGGACAGCCAACCGATATCAGACGGTTTTACAAATACACGGGTGTGAATCCGGC
This sequence comes from Pedobacter rhodius, assembly GCF_027213645.1. Taxonomy (GTDB): domain Bacteria; phylum Bacteroidota; class Bacteroidia; order Sphingobacteriales; family Sphingobacteriaceae; genus Pedobacter; species Pedobacter rhodius. Next base: position 99,299 of record NZ_JAPWGL010000001.1, read on the forward strand.
AACTGGATTACCAACTTATCAGGATTTAAACGGAGACGGGCTTATCAGTTTTGCCGGCGACCGTTACATCGGTTATTATGGTCATCCATATTTCGGAGGGATGAACAACAGCATCAGCTATAAAAATCTCTCACTTGATTTTATGTTCCAGTATAACCATCGTTATGGGATATTAAATTCAACATTGAGCTCCAGCCCTGCGGGCATTAATTACAGTAATTTAAGTACTGCATTGTTAGATCGTTGGGCGGCTCCGGGAGACGTGGCGCTTTTCCCTGCGGCATCTACGGTGAATGATCCATCTTATGGTAATCTAACTTCTTCTGATGTAAACTGGGGTGATGCTTCTTACCTTAAACTTAAAACCGTAAGCTTAAATTACAGTTTCCCAAAACAATTAACCAATAAATTAAAACTGGCTAATCTCAGTATTTACGTTCAGGGACAAAACCTGTATACGTGGGCAAAACAGAAATATACTTATGATCCCGAGTCGACAGTTCCGGGTACCGGTTCTGCGCTTGGAACAGGTCAGTATATTGCTGCTCCTCAGTTACGTACAATTATATTTGGCTTAAACTGTTCATTTTAATTAGAGAATTATGAAAATTATTTATATGCTTTTCAAAAAGGTTATGGTTCTGGCTTTAGTTGCAACCGCTTTAACTTCGTGCAAAAAATTCGTAGAAGCTGATTTAGCAACGAACCTGATATCAAGAGAGAATGCCTTTGCCAGCGATGCTTCGGCTACAAGCGCTACTTTATCATTATATTCCTATTTTCCGACGATTAATTCGCTACAATATGTAAGCTGGCTCGGCGGCCTTTCTGCAGATGAATTACAGAATACAACGTCCACAGCTGATTTAATTCAATATTCTCAAAATGTAATTGCATCAAACAATGGTTTTTCACAAATTTATCTCTGGGACTATCCTTACCAGGTTATCAGGGAGTGTAACCTGATTATTGATGGTGTAAATAAATCAACTGGTATTTCTGCTTCTATGAAAAGCCAATTAACCGGTGAAGCTAAATTTTTCAGGGCAATGATGTATTTCAACATGGTAAACTACTTTGGCGGCGTACCGATTAGTCCAGATCCCACAGAATTGAACAATGCCCGAAATCCAAGAGCAAGCGTTGCTGAAACTTATGCACAGATACTGGCAGATTTAAAGGATGCACAAAATCTTTTACCGACGACTTATGCAGGAACAGCCGCTTTGAAAGTCAGGGCAAATAAATGGGCAGTAACCGCATTATTGGCAAAGGTTTATTTGTACAATAAAGACTATGTAAATGCCGAAACAGAAGCAACAAAAGTAATTGGTTCAGGTATGTATAGCATGGCAACTGTTGGTAATACTTTTATTAACAGTAGTCCTGAAACCATTCTGCAATTATCATCCCTTTTTGGTGCTTCAGCTTTTTCTACCTATCGCACAGCAAGTTCCGCAAATAATGTTGCGCCTCCGGGTTACGTTTTATACAATAACTTTACAAAAGATTTTGAATTGAATGACAGCCGCAAAACATCATGGGTTGATTCGACAACCTTTAATGCGATTAAATATTACAGAATTAACAAGTATAAGGTTCAAACGGCTACTGCTGCTACACTTGGTAATGAATACACAGTATTGTTTCGCCTTGCAGAACTTTACCTGATTCGTGCAGAGGCGAGGGCTCAGCAAACTGACATTGCCGGTGCACAGAGCGATTTAAATATGATTCGTACCCGTGCCGGACTTGCAAATACAACAGCCTCCACACAAGCAGCGGTTTTAGCGGCAATTGCCAAAGAAAGGAAATTAGAATTATTTGGCGAATTTGGAAACAGGTGGTTTGATTTAAAAAGAACAGGTGCCGCAGATGCTGTTTTAGGCCCCTTAAAAACGACTTATAAAACAACAGCTCAGTTGTTTCCTATACCATTAGCCCAGATAAATCTGAATAATAATCTGATTCAAAATCCGGGTTATAATTAATGTTTAAACTCAGGCTGCCAGTATTAACATTATGGCAGCCTGTTTAAATTTTCACTTTTAAATAAGAAAACCAATATGAAATTTTTAAAAATAATTTGCGCTTTAATGTTCCTTACAATTGCGGTAAATGTTGCGCACGCACAGAAAAAAATAATGCCCGATACCACAACGCAATACCTTAACCGTTTGGTTGCTTCAAAAGATTCGTCTGATAAACAATTATTAAGAGCAAAACTTGTAGAATTAGCGGAAGGTAATACAGAAAAACTGGTATTAACGGCTGCAAACTATTATTATAAAATAGGCGATGTTAAGCAATCTGAAAAACTGTATAAAGATGCTGAAGTGCGTTTTCCTTTAGGTACACAGGCAAGAGGAGCGGGTTCTAAAGGGATTTATGAAATGAAAACTGCTGCCGAGGCGGAGGCCGCTTATAAAGCATGGGTTAAAAAATTTCCTCCGGAAAACTATGAAAATACAGAGGTTTCCAGTCGTTTAGATTACGATTATGTTAGATCGTTGGTCGCAAACAAATTTGCTGCTGAAAAAAATATTGCGAAGGCAAATGCTTATGCAAAAATGCTCGAAGTAGATTTCTGGAAAGGAAATGCCTATTCTGGTCTTACAAGTGCTTTTTACAAAAATGGAGATTTGGTTAATGCAGAAATCTATGCCAAAATGGCCATGGATAATGCCTTTTCTTATATTGATGGAAAAAAAGGCAACGAAAACTGGGCTAAGTTTTCAGCATCAGGTTATCCCGGCCTAACCAGTACCTACGCAAATATCCTTTACGAACGTAAAAAATATGATGAAGCGTTAAAATATTCAGAAATGGCTTATAAGAATAGCAAAAACCTGAATCCTAAATTAAATTATCGTTATGCGCAAATTTTAATGGGCCTGAAAAGAGATCAGGAAGCTTATGACAAGCTGGAAGAAGTGGTTAAAGCAGGTAAAGCAGACCCTGCTATGGCAGCTGATTTTAAAAAACTTTATGTTAAACTTAAAGGCAGCGAGGCTGGGTTTAATGAATATGCCTCGGCAATAAGGAAAAGTTATCTGGACGCTTTAAGTAAAAAGTTAAAAAAAGAAATGGTGACGGAGCCTGCAGCAACCTTTACCCTGACTGATTTAGATGGTAAACAGGTTTCACTGGCTGATTATAAGGGCAAAATTGTAATCCTCGATTTTTGGGCAACCTGGTGCGGGCCTTGTAAGGCTTCTTTTCCGGCAATGCAAATGGCAGTAGACAAGTATAAGGATGATGCGAATGTTAAATTCCTTTTTATCCATACCTGGGAACGGGAAGCTAATCCGACAGCAGATGCCACTGCATTTATTAAAAATATGAAGTATAGTTTTGAGGTTCTGATGGATATTAAAGATGCCCAGACAAAAAAAAATAAGGTCGTTAGCAGTTATAATGTAATTGGTATCCCGGCAAAATTTGTGATTGACGGAGCAGGAAACATCAGATTTAAATTAACAGGTTTCGATGGAAGCAATGAAGCAGCTGTTGATGAACTCACCATGATGATTGATATGGCTAAAGCAAAATCATAAACATAATTTTCACATAAGTTTTTAAGCCCTGCCTGAGATATTTATCTTCAGGCAGGGCTTAATTTTTTTGGCTGGAGGTTATTCTTAAAAACTCTTAAGTTGTTTTTTTGTTAGGCTTTAAACTTCTTGAGTATTATGGATAAAACACTTGCTTTACCAAAATGGACCATGCTTCTTCCCGCATTGGGTATTTTAACTTATGCATTAACTGGTTTTGATTTAGGTATTTACCTGAAAGTTATACTTGCCTTAGTGCTCATTGGAAATGTAATTGCATCAGTACATCACGCAGAAGTTATTGCCCATAAAGTTGGTGAACCATTCGGAACCATTATACTGGCCATAGCCATTACAACTATTGAAGTTGCACTTATCGTTTCTTTAATGTTAAGTGGCGGAGAAGGTGTAAGCGAACTGGCAAGAGATACCGTTTTTGCTGCCGTGATGATTATAATGACGGCAATTGTAGGCATTTGTATTTTGAAGGGCGGCATTAAATTTAATGAACAGGTGTATAAGCTCAGCGGTATAAATACCGCTTTGATAACCTTATTGGCTATTATTGTACTTACACTGATTTTGCCAAACTTTACCATTAGCGGGCCTGCAGGAGAATATAGTACAAGTCAGCTTATTTTTGTGTCGGTTGTTTCTCTGATTCTTTATGGAGGTTTTATTTTTGTTCAAACCCTAAGGCACAGAGATTATTTTCTGCCTAAAGATTCAGCATCTGAAGATGAACATGCACTACCGCCCAATAAAAAAACGGCAATAGCAAGTCTGATTTTTTTGCTTATCAGTTTGGTTCTTGTTGTTTTGCTTGCCAAATACCTTTCTTATGATCTTGAAAATATTGTGCTAAACCTTGGCGCACCAAAATCTTTGGTCGGTGTAATAATTGCGGCCATTGTGCTGCTACCGGAGGGACTCGCTGCTTATAAAGCGGCCAAAATGAACAGGTTGCAAACCAGTTTAAACCTGGCTTTAGGTTCGGCATTGGCGAGTATCGGGTTAACAATACCTGCGGTTGCCATCGTTTCAATTTATATTGGGATGCCCTTGGTTCTGGGTATTGATGCCAGATCAACAGTACTGCTCTTGCTTTCTACGCTAACTTTGATTTTTACGCTGGCTACAGGTAAAACGAATGTACAGCAGGGTATCGTACTTTTAGTCATTTTTGCTTCTTATCTTTTTTACACGATAATACCATAAAGAAAAATTTTCGCTCTGTTAAAACTGTAAAATATAGATGAGATCTGATGGTAGCAATATCGTTGGTTTATTAATTAATTAGCCGTTGTCTATACAAATTCTGTGTAAATATGTACTTGAAAAATAAGCTATTTATACTTAATTTGGTAAAATGCTTTTCGACTTCAGTCTCTACAGTTGCCTTCTGCTGATTTTCTTTTTCCATATTCTTGTTTATAGTTTTCTGTTTTTTAACAGGGGCATACAACAAGAAAATTATGCAGATAAAATAATGGGCTGGTTTTTGGTGGTTGCGGCGCTGCTAATTGTACCGTTCATGGTTGGCTTTGCGGGCTGGTACGATAACCAACCCTACCGCGACATTTTATTTTTTGTCCCATTTGTTCATAGTCTTTTTATTGGTCCGTTGCTTTATTTTTACACCAGGGCAATTTTTAACTATGATTTCAGGATTAAAGGCCTTGATTTTTTTCACCTGTTGCCCGGTTGCCTCTATTTAATCGTAAATATAATCATTAGTTCGGTTGATGTTTTTTTATATAAAAGCTATAATTTAACCAATGAACACGAAGACCCTGACTTTGCCACCTGGTATACGGTCTTATCCATGCTGAGCATTCTTGTTTATCTTTTTTTATCCATCCGATACTATAACCAATTTAAGAAATATACGGCCATAGCAACTTCTTTTGCCGACCAAGCCGGTTTGAAATGGTTAAGGAACTTTTTGTATGCTTTTTCACTGCTCAGTATTATGCCTATAATCAGGGCCGTGTTATCATACTTTGATTTCTTTGAACGGATGCGCTATTTTGGTCCCTGGTATTACTATGTAGGTTTTGCAATAGTGGTCTATTATATTGCAATAAATGCATTTCATGCCGTCCACTTACCTTTGCATAAAATTCAGTTCAACCCTCAATTGCTTCTTGGGTTCGATTTAAAGGAGCAATCTGCCGAAAATGTTAAAAAATCTGCGGCTTTTGAAATTCCGCCTGCGGTTGATGGAAAAGAGATTGCATTGAAAGAAGCTTTAAAAGCCCTTATGGAAAATGAACTGTTGTTTGAGCGATCAGATTTAACACTTAGTGAAGTGGCCAAAAAACTTCAAACCAATTCAGTGGTACTTAGCAGGGCTGTAAATCAACAGTTCAGGCTTAACTTTAACGATTACGTTAACCAATACCGGGTTAACGCCGTAATCGAACGCCTTTCCATGCCTGAATTTAAAAACCAGACTTTACTGGCGATTGCCTTTGATGCAGGTTTCAATTCAAAGGCAACCTTCAACAGATCCTTTAAAAAGTTTACAGGTAAGAACCCGAAAGATTTTCTTGCCACATAAAATATGTCTCAAATTATAATTTGAACCCTAAAGTTGTTGCCTCACATTATGATATGAGGCGACTACAAATGGCTTTATGCTGAGTTTTGAAGAAAAAAGCTCAGGTTTTATGAAAAATTTTTTAATTTATTTCAATCTGTTTTTGTGTGGTTTAAATGCAAATGCACAGAAAAAGGATAGCACTTTTGTAAAAAAAGATTCGCTCAAAATTTATAACCTTAAGGAAGTAACGGTTAAAAGCGCTGTTCCGATGGTTAGGGTAAAAACCGATAAAATCCTGATGAATGTTGATGCTGTTCCTAATGCAGCCGGATTAAATGCATTAGAACTTTTGCGGCAGATGCCCGGCGTAACAATTGACGGACAGGATAACGTGAAAATCAGCGGCAAAAATGGCGTTCAGGTATTACTTGATGGTCGCATTCAAACGCTTAATGCTCAGCAATTAAGTGCGTTATTAAAGGGTACATCATCTGCCAGTCTGAAAGCTATAGAAGTCATATCTAATCCCTCTGCTAAATATGATGCTGCGGGCAATGCAGGAATTATAAATCTGATTTTTAAAACTTCGGGTGCTTATGGTACAAGCGGAAACTTAACAGCAGGTTATCAAAAAATGGATCATTACCGTCAGAACAGCGCATTGAACCTTAATTATAAAGGTGCAAAACTAAGTGCATTTTTAAACGGAAATTTTGACAACAGTTTGCAGTTTACAAAAGTAAGCAGCAACCGCATCCTTAGCGATAAAGTATTTGACCAAAATGGTGTTGAGCAGCAGGGCTATAGCAATTCAATGGTTCGTACAGGTTTGGACTATACATTCAATAAAAAACATAAAATCGGCACAATATTAAATTATCAACGCACCTGGGATGATTTCCCTTCTAATGCAAGTACTTCAATTATAGGCAATGCCGCTGATGTGCTTTTTACAAATACACTGGCGAACCTGACAGAGAATCGTTTTTCGACAAATTTGAATTATCAGTATGCCGCTAAAAACGAAAGTAGGCTGAATGTGGAAGTAGATTGGATGAGGTACAGTTCAAACCTCAATAATCTGGTTGATAATGCATTTGAGCGTGCGGTTCAGCAAACATCATTTAAAAATGATACCAGGAGCAGGATTAACCTGTTCTCGGCAAAAGCAGATTATAGCAAAGCGTTCTGGAAGGGAAACTTTGAATCCGGATTGAAATTTTCTTCCAGCCAAACCGGAAACGAACTGCGGGGTGAACAAAGCGGAAGTACCGGAAGCATGCAGGTTAATCTTTATAATGATTTTGATTACAATGAAAAAATTGCGGCAGCTTACACAAGTTTTGAACGTAGTTTTGGTAAATTAAACATTCAGGCAGGCCTTCGCGGAGAATACACCAGTATGAAAGGATTATCTATTAATGAGATTGGGCAAAAAACTGCTTTGCCCGACACATCTTATGTTAATATCTTTCCTACATTTTTTTTGCGGTACCAGTTGGATGATAAAAACAGTTTTGGTTTTGCATACAGCAAAAGGGTAAACCGGCCTTCTTTTCAGGATCAGAATCCATACGTTTACCGTACCGATTTTTATTATGCCTCACAGGGCAACCCCTTGTTACTACCCCAGTTTACACAAAGCCTGGAGCTTGATTACACGTTTGATGGTCAGCGCCAGTTGAAAGTAAATTACAACACAACCCGCGATTTGATCGAGTTTGTACAAACCCAGTCAGGTGATCAAACCACGGTTCTGCCCGTCAATGCCGGAACCCGCAGTTACCTGAACATGAGTTTAAGTACACCATTTAAATTCTTTAAAATATGGGAGGGGTATTTTTCTGCCGAACCTTATTATCAATTTTATAGAGCAGATTTAAGCGCCTACAACGGACTGGCTAAAATCAGCAATGGAGGCGTTGGCTTTAATGGCTATTTAAGCAATACTGTCGATTTGGGAAAAAAGTGGAAGGCCGGATTAAGCACCTGGTTTAATTATGCCAGCCGCTCTTCCATTTATCGCACAAAAGCGATTTCAAGCGTGGATTTCAGCCTTAAAAAAACGTTACTTAACGATAAATTAAATTTAAACTTAGCCATGCGTGATATTTTTAACACGCAAAAATGGGAGCAGACCGCTGTAATAGGTCAGATTAATCAAAGCAGTTTACGTAAATGGGAAAGCAGGGGGCTTTATGTTGGTTTAAATTACAACTTCGGTAATACAAAAGTTAAAAACTTAGGCACAAAAGGCAATAAGACCGACGAACAGGAGCGAATAAAATCAAGAGGATAATCATTATACTATTTAAGCCTAATGTGTAACTTGCAATAATGAAAGTGAGCGCAGGTTTATTAATATTTCGAAAAATAGCTAATCAATTTGAGTTTTTTTTAGTCCATCCGGGCGGGCCGTTTTTCGCTAAAAAAGATGTAGGCTGGTGGACTGTTCCTAAAGGCGAAATCTTAGAAAATGAAAAGCCAATAGATGCTGCAGTTCGGGAGTTTGAAGAAGAAACCGGATTTAAGGTTTCCGGAGATTTTGAGGAATTAAATCCCATCACTCAAAAAGGAGGAAAGAAAGTATTTTGCTGGGCAATAGAATTTGATGTTAATGCAGCTGAATACCTTAGCAACACTTTTGAAATGGAATGGCCGCCACGTTCAGGCCAAAAGAAAATTTTTCCTGAAATTGATAAGGCGGGTTGGTTTAAATATGATGAAGCGGCCAAATTAATTAATGAAAAACAGATTTCTTTTTTAGAAGAAGTTCTTGGTAAGTATTCCGCTTCGTAAGCTTCTTTACAGCAATCAAAGCATTTCAGTTTTAAATCTTATTATGTGATATTTGCTACATGGAGCAAATAAAAATAGGATGGATTGGCCTTGGTAACATGGGTATCCCAATGGCTGAGCAATTAATAAAAGCTGAATACAATGTAAAGGTTTATAATCGAAATAAAATTAAAGAAGAAGCCTTAAAAAATATGGGCGCTTCAATAGCAGCATCGCCAAAAGAATTATTAAACAGTTCTGATATCGTTTTTCTGATGGTTTCTGACGATGAGGCAATAAATCAGATTTTTAAAAATAAAGATGGTTTGCTTAATGATAATTCTACTGGTAAGATTATTATTAACATGAGCACAGTATCTCCAGGTATTAGTTTGGAAATGGCTGCATTGTGCAAAGAACAAGGAAATTTTTATTTAGATGCACCCGTGTCTGGAAGTGTTAAGCAAGCCGAAACCGGTACATTGGTAATTATGGTAGGCGGAGATGAACATGCTTTTGAAATTGCTAAACCAGTGCTAGAGAAATTAGGTAAACTAGCCATGCATATTGGTGAAAATGGTGCCGGAAATAATGCGAAACTGGCCATCAATTCTTTGCTTGCCTTATATGCCCAGGGATTAGCAGAAACAGTTTTATTTGCAAATCAACAGGGTGTTAAAACCGAAGATTTACTAAACCTTATCAATAACGCTGCGATAGGGAACATATTTACCAAAATTAAAGGCGATGCCATTTTGCAGGATAATTATAAAGCTGCCTTTGCATTAAAACATATTGTGAAAGATTTAGGCTTGGCTAAAGCAGAGGGGTTATCATCGCCTTTAGGGAGTGTAGCTTTCGAAGTTTATAAAAATGCAGCAGCTCAACACGGCGAAGAAGATATCATTTCCGTGATAAAAGCGTTAAAATAGGTTAATGATTAAACTTTATATAGAATAACATGTTGTAATTAAACTAATAAATATAAATCATGAACATAACACTAGAACAAGCAGAATCAGTTATCGCAGCCGCTAAAAAGAAAGCTACAGAAATTAATACTAAAATGAATATTGCTGTGGTAGATGCAGGCAGTAATCTCATTGCCTTTGTGCATATGGATGGTGGTTGGATTGGTTCGGTAGATATTTCTATGAAAAAAGCAAAAACCGCGGCTTGGTTTCAAATGGATACTAAAGCGTTAACTCCTTTAGTGCAACCCGGGCAGCCTTTATTTAATATCGAGCATTCTAATGGCGGGTTAATTACCTTTCCTGGTGGCGTAATTTTAAAAGATGCTTCTGGTGAGATTATTGGTGCTGTTGGTGTATCAGGTAGTACAGTTGATGATGACCATGAGGTGGCGGAAGCAGGTGCTGCGGCCGTTAAATAACCGGCAATGCGCCCTGATTAAAAGAAAGCAGAAGTCATTTTAATTGAATATAATAATAAAAACCAACCTCTCCCTGAAAGAAGGAGGGGCGCTGAACATATTAAAAACGCTCGAATCTCATTTAGTATAAGATAAGTTACTCCCCTCCTGATTTAGGAGGGGCTGGCGGTGCTCAAACCACCACAAATCCCCGGAAAGTTCTTAAATTTATAACCATCCCGTTTTAATTATTTTAATTTAAATAGAATGGCAACGCTCATCAAAGCAATAAATAATAATGTTTTCATCGAGTTTGATAAGGGAAAATTTGATGAATGGTGTGTTTATCTAACCAGAAATACAAGCAAACGTTACGCACCTTCAGATACCGAATATTTTCGGCGTCTCCAGGAACTCGGCAAACTACATTCACCACAAAAAATTTATAATGATTTTATAAAATTCTACAACCCTACAGACAAAACCATGAACCAAGCTATTTTAGAAACAATAGATAGTCTGGCTGAAAGTTACGCTGAAGACGCAGAAGAAATTAACATTTGGTTTACTGTAATTTATGCCGGAATGGTAGCCGAGGAAAATAAGGAACATGCTGTTTTAAAGAAACGCATAAAAAGACTGGGCATGCACCAGGTATTAATTGAAAACGTGAAACCTGAATATGCTGCAAATTTCTCAAAAGGAAAAAAATGGATGGAGTTGGATACGGTTATGAAAGAGAAAGAAATCTGAATTATTTTTTATAGTTCATAATCAAAACCTCGTTAATTTCACCCCTTTTTGCCGAATTAGAATTTATCATTCTTTTCGCTTTAATTCTTACAATTGTATTTGAAGGCCTGCCAAATAATTCGTCAAAGAAATTGTTTTCAGGCTCAATATTTTTTGGGTCTGAATTGCTCAATAGCCAACGGTAGTTTTTTCCTGTTAATAATTCCGTAAACGCTGCAAGTCTGATTTGTTCATTATCACCGAATTCGCCCTTGGCATAAGCATTAAAAGAGGATGTTTTGCTTATTGGTTTATAGGGAGGGTCGAAATAAAAAAAACTATTTTTGCTGGCATATTTTAAAGTTTCCTGATAATCCCCATTTAGGATGGTTACATTTTGCAAAAGCTTGCTGATTTTATGAATATTTACCGGGTCTGAAATTTTTGGTTTAACATATTTACCGAATGGAACATTAAAAAGATTTTTGCTGTTTACGCGATATAAGCCATTGAAACAAGTACGATTCAGAAAAATGAAATAAGCTGCATTTTCAATTTTGTAATCTGTTTTATCGTTAAATTTTGATCGGATAGCCATAAAGAATTCTCTTTTTTCTCCCTCTGAGTTTAAATTGTAAAAGTTTATTTCTATTGAATCTAAAACTTGTATTAATTCATCAGGCTTTGATTTAATGATTTCATAAACGTTAATCAAATCCGAATTTATGTCATTAATAACCGCTTTTTTAATATTGAATTTTTGAATAAACCAAAAGAAAACGGCACCACTCCCAATGAAAGGTTCGATATAAGTTAAATTTTCATTTTTCCCGAGTGCATGGGGCAGATAGTGTTCAATTGCGGGTATTAATTGTGTTTTACCACCTGCCCATTTTAGAAATGGTTTTGCTAATGTATTTTGTTTGGTGGTATTTTGCAAAGTTAAAGCCATCAGATTTTGTATCGCAAGTTATAAAAATACCCCCATCCAAATGCTTTAAAAATTGCTTTTTATCTTTACCATCAATTTAAGCACCAGCTCCCGTTTATTTTAAGTAAATTTGAGCAAATCATTAAAGGGTCGCGTTCTCCCGGCCGAAAAATTAAATCTGCGGAAAGCGATAATAATCGATTTCAATACAGGGTTTTCTTTAAACACCAGGATTAAGCAATTATATGGGCCTAAAGAAAAAGTTCACGAATAATTAACAATATGGAAAATCAGGAAATAGAATTTCAGGCGAAGATGTATGCATTTGCTTTAAACAGTGCAACAAAAGAACATGGGTTCAAGAAAGATGAAGGCTGGAAACTTAACCTGGCAAATGCAGCTGAAAAGTTGGAAATCGAGCAAAAATATTATCCAACTGTTTCCACGCAGATTGCTTCCGATTCTTTACACAAATTATCAGAATTGGTAAAAATTGTTTTGAACCGTACACCTGCTTTCGCTAACGAGCCAATTAATACCTTCGGTGCGCAGCATGCAGATTCTGAGTACATTGTGGCCTATAATCCAACCCGGGTTCACCGTTAGTTAATTCGCTTCGTTTCGTAAAATTTGCAGCGGCGGTTTATTTAATATACTTCTGCTGCTTAAAACACCTGTTACCACAACCAGTAAAATTACGCTGCTGAATAGCAAAAATGTTGGTAAAAATGGTGGAATGAAAGCGGCATCGAAACTAAACTTTGCCAAAGCCCAACTGCCACTTAAGGCAAGGATTAATCCTGCGGCAGCGGCAAACAGGCCTAAGAAAAAGTATTCTATAGCGTTTATAGCAAGAATCTGTTTTCTGCTTGCCCCCATAGTTCGAAGTAGAATACTTTCTTTTATACGTTGGTTTTTGCTGGTTAAAACTGCTGATATGAGTACAATCCAGCCGGTTACCATACTAAAACCCGCCATAAACTGAATGACAAAACTGATTTTACCCAGTAACTCATCCAGAAGCTTCAAAACCAAACCCAAATCGATAACCGAGATGTTGGGAAATTTACGAACCACACTGCCTTGAAAACTTGCTGATGTTTCGCTGTTTGGCACCCTCGTCATCAATACATGAAATTGCGGCGCCTGTTCTAAAACACCTGAAGGAAAAACAACCCGGAAGTTAGTTTGCATCCGGCTCCAGTTTACCTCCCTTAAACTGCCCACAACGGTTGGTAATAGCATTCCCTGCACATTAAAAACAATTTTATCATTCAGCTTTACTTTAATGCTTCTGGCAAAATTCTGATCCAATGAAATATAAACTACGTCTTCAGGACTGTTTATTTTTCCTGTCCATTTTCCATCAACAATTTTTTCTGCAGCCGTTAAAGTATCCTGGTAAGTGGCTCTTACCTCATTTCTGAATGCTCTTTTGTTTGTACTGTCTGCACCTGCTTTCTTACCGTTAATTTCTTCAATCCGCATAGTAATCACAGGAACCTGATTCATTAAAGGTAATTTATACGATTTTGTTAAATCCGTTACCGCTGTTTTTTGTGTGCTTTGAATATCGAATAAAACCATATTCGGCTGTGTAGTACCCGATGAAAGCGTAACCCGGTTTATTAAAATGCCCTGAACGAAGTAAAGTGTACAAATAAATGCTGTAGATAAGCCAATAGAAACAGTTAGCATTAAAGTTTGGTTGTTAGGACGGTATAAGTTTGCAAAACCTTGTCGCCACAGATAGCTTAAAGAAGCAGGCATTAACTTTCGTACAAGAAACATCAGTACGCTCGAAAACAGCATCAGCAAAAGAAAGGCAATTAATATTCCAGCGGTGAAGGCAATGGTTTGAACCCAGCCTTTCATTTGTAGATATGTAAAACCGACAATGAATACAGCCATCAACAGGTAAACGATGCCCTTTAATAAATCGCCCTTTTTATTGGCGTTGTTTTCAAAAGTCGCCCTGATCGCGTTTAACGGCGAAATTCTTCTTACAGATAATAAAGATGGCAAAGCAAACAAAACAGAAATAACCAGTCCAAGTAATAAGCCCTGACCAATGGCTGACCAGGAAACCTGCATGGTAATTTCCACCGGCAGGAAATCTTTTAATACGATTGGCAATAGAAATTGTATCAGCGTTCCTAAAATAGAACCGATTATGGCGGCCATGATGCCAATAAAAGAAACCTGAATCAGGTAGATTAAAAAGGCATCCCATGCTTTTAAACCCATACAACGCAAGGTTGCAATAGCAGATAGTTTCTCCTGAATGTATACGTGGATGGCACTACCAACACCAACACAGCCCAACAACAAAGCAATAAAGCCCGTTAAGGCCAGAAAACGACTTAAATCCCTGAAACTGCGGCCAGTTTGTTCCTTTCTTTCGGCTACAGTATCTAAATCCAAACCTTCTTTCTCTAATTTCGGTTGGAGCTGCTTTATTGTTGCCGCGAGTTGATTTTCACTATTAAATTTATAGTAATATTTGTAATTGATTCTGCTACCTGTTTTAACCAATCCGGTTTTATCAAGGTATTTAAGCGGAATATAAACAATTGGTGCAACGCTTGATGAAATACCCGTTTGCCCGGGTGCTTTATCTAAGACACCGGCAATTTTAAAAGTTAAATCGCCAATATTTATTGAATCGCCTGTTTTGGCGCCAAATTGAAGCATTAAGGTTTTATCAACCAAAGCAGTTCTGCCATTGAAAAAGCTTTTAGCCGCAGTAGCAGGTGTGGTTTCAATAGTGCCGTAAAAAGGGTAGTTCCCTTCCAACGCTTTCATTTGTACCAACCGGCTGCCGCCACCTTTTAAAAAATAAACCATCGATGCAAAGGTACTTTCCGATGCACGGTCATCGCCCATGGTTTTCAGCATCTGCTGTGTTTGTTTGCTTACCGTTTTACGGCTTTCTACAATTAGATCGGCACCTGTTAGTTCTTTGGCCTGCCTGTCGATGTCGTTTTGAAGGTTATCTTTAAAAGAATATACCGCTACTAAAGCTGCTATTCCTAAAATAATAGAAGATATAAAAAGGAATAACCTCGAACGGTTTTTACGACTATCCCGCCAGGCCATTTTAAATAGCCATGCAATTGGAACACTTTGTTTTGGAAGTGAATTTTCAGGCATAACTTGGGTTTTCATCAGCGATAATCAATCCACCCTTCATTTTAATTACCCTGTTTGTTCGGGCCGCTAAATCAGGATCGTGGGTTACAATCACCAAAGTTGTTCCGGCATCTTTATTCAAATTGAACAAAAGTTTAATAATCTTTTCGCTGGTTTCTGCATCCAGGTTTCCGGTAGGTTCGTCGGCAAATAGTAGCGCCGGACTACTAGAAAATGCCCTAGCCAGTGAAACCCGTTGCTGCTCACCGCCAGATAATTGTATGGGATAATGGTGACCCCTGTCTGCCAAACCTACTTTATCCAACAATTCAAGGGCATGCGCCTTAATATTTTTAGCACCCCGTAATTCTAATGGAACCATTACGTTTTCCAGCGCTGTTAATGTAGGTAAAAGCTGGAAATTTTGAAATATGAAACCTACATACTGATTACGGACAGCGGCACGTTCATCTTCCGACAGTTTATCCAGAACAATGCCGTTAAGTTCAACACTTCCGGCGCTTGCCCGGTCTAAACCTGCACATAAGCCTAATAATGTTGTCTTCCCACTTCCGGATGGACCAACAATTGAAATTGTTGAACCCTTTTCGATTGAAAAATTAACATTGTTTAAAACAGTAAGCTCGCGACCGGCACTTTGATAAATTTTACTTACATTTCGGATATTCAGTATATTTTCCAATGGCTGGGATTTTAATTTTTTGGGCAATTTGCATCAAACATAATGCAGTCTTTTCCGTTAAAGATAATGGCTTTTTGATTTTTAAGAGATAGAATAAATAGATATGTTACGAAAACGCTTAATGGCTTTAATTGTTTTGACAGGAATATTACAAGCCTGCTCAAATTCAGGCAATAAAAGCAAATCCAACGATACAGATTCAGCAAAAACTGAAGTAACCTCCACGGTAAAGGCAACTAAAAACATCCTTTTTTTTGGTACGAGCTTAACTGCCGGTTACGGACTTGACCCCACGGAAGCTTACCCGGCACTGATTCAAAATAAGATCGATTCTTTAGAGTTGCCTTATAAAGTTATTAACGGAGGCTTAAGCGGTGAAACATCTGCAGGTGGAAAGGGGCGTATAGATTGGCTTTTAAAACAGAAAGTCGATATTTTAGTACTTGAACTGGGCTCAAACGATGGTCTTCGCGGCGTTCCTGTAGCCGAAACCACCAAAAACTTGCAAAACATAATTGACCGGGTAAAGGCAAAATATCCTGACGCCGAATTGGTGATGGCCGGTATGCAAATGCCGCCAAGCATGGGCACTAAATATGCCGCTGATTTTAAAAATATGTTTCCTGAACTGGCAAAAAAAAATAATATGCGTTTGATTCCTTTCCTGCTTGAAAATGTGGGTGGTATTCCAAAATTGAATCAGGCAGACGGTATTCATCCAACCGCCGAAGGCGATAAAATCCTGGCAGAAAATGTTTGGAAAGTTTTAAAGCCTTTGCTTTAGCAGGTAAAGATCATGAATGCTGCAGCAAAACTTGCCGATTGGGTTAAGGAACAGCACGCTGGTCAAATTATAAAGAAAACGGATTTACCATACTTCAGCCATTTGTTAATGGTGGCGACAACAAGTGGACAATTCGTAAGACTAGGTTTTGAGATTGGACTCTGTCATGATTTGCTGGAAGATACTAAAACAACACAGGAACAGCTATTTGATTCATTAATTCGCTTTGGCTACGCCACTAAAGATTCAAAAGAGATTACTGTTTGCGTAAACGAATTAACAGATATCTATACCAGGAAGGATTTTCCATTTTTAAAAAAAGCACAGCGAAAAAAGCTGGAAGCTGATCGCCTTTCATTAATTAGCTCCACTGCTCAAACCGTAAAATATGCAGATTTGATGGATAATATAAATTGGGTAATGCGATATGATAGAAAAAAAGCAAAAAAATACCTTGAGAAAAAACTCTTTTTCACAAAGCAATTAAATCTGGGTAATAAAGATTTACGAATGCAATTGCTGCAACGGATTTACGAAAGTCTGGGTAGTCTTTAAATACCGTTATAATTGTTGCTTGCTTGAATGCTGCAGAACTACTGATATTTAAAATAACGGATATTGACTCTCAAAGATTTCTCTTTCTGGCGCTGGCAGTCAATCTTTTGAAATAAAAGAAATTTATCAGCTTGAAAAGTGTTACAGGCGTTAAAAAACCGGCTTCGTCAGAACGAATGTCGGCCGTCACCGGTGCTAACGATTCAGCACCGATCTAAATATTTAATAAAAGATTTTCCTGAGTTGCCATTGGTTCATCATCATGCTTAAATATCTTCTTATACATAAATGCTTTATATAAAACCCGTATCCAAACTAAAAAGTAAGGGAAACTTAGCATAGAAAGCATTATCCGGTGACTTTTTGAAAATTCAGGGAAAAACAACAGAGGGAAATTGCAGGCCGTTATTAGAAGCACAGGCAGCAAAATGTTTTTAAGTAATCTGTCTTTCTCTAAAACGTACCAGATGCCTACCCCGGCTATGGAGATGATAAAAGTGCAATCCTCCGCACCGGTACTGAACAATATCGGAAACAACAAAGCTGAAGAAAGGATGAGCAGCTGGAATCTTTTTTTCTTAAAACATTTATAGTTTAAGTAAGGAATCATAAAAAGTAATGCGCCAACACCTATGCAAATGGAGTTTGTAAGTATGGGTGTGTGAAACAATTCCCGGAAAAATCCCATGATAGACATATCGATACCTTCGCCGGATACGTTTGTTGCATTTTTATGGGTCAGAGAGACAAACCAGTCAAAATAGGAATCCGTAACAAACAATGGTGAAGAAAAAAGCATTGGAAGCATAAAAAAGACCAAAGCCCAGAATAATGAATACAAGATATACCTGGACTTATGTTTGCAAAAGAAAAAGAAGGCAAGGCCAACTATTCCGTAAAGTTTCACAAATATGCCTAATACCATAAACATAGCAGCGTAAAATCCTTTCACCTTGTTGAGTTGAGTATAATTTAGAATAATTAAAGCACCCGCTGCCGCATTAAATTGTTGATTTAGCATGGATTCTATCAGGCAAGGAATTGCGATATAGCAAAATATCAGGCGATCTTTTTGGCTTACCGGAAGTGTTTGAACAGCTTTAAACAGAAAAATGCAATTAAATAAATTCCAGAATAATAAGCCCAGCCAGTTTGGTAAGGCAGCAAAAGGCGCAACAATTAAGCTGAAAATGGGGCCGTAATGGTTTGCATCTTCATGGAAATCGGGGTATAAATCATAAAAAGATTGCTGATTTATCAGGTTTCGAAAAGTGTTTTCAAAAATCAGATAGTTATTTAACCTGTTTGTAATCCATGAATCGATCACAAATATCAAGGTTACCGCTAACCATAAAAAAAACGCAAAGCGGTAATCTTCATAAATTTTTGTAACAGAACGATTAGTTTTGTCTGGAGATAAGAAAGGAATCATTTGTAATTTTTGTGTTACACAATAATAATTCGAAATCTTAACATTTCAAAATGTTAAAAAAAATATTTTAACATTTTTTAACTCCTAAAAGTTGTATGATAAAACAGGCGATTTTAAGAAATTAATTTGTTTTTTTACTTAAGTATAAATTAATATAACTGTAACTATTTTCTTATTTTTGACATGTAATTCGAGCTGTTATATTTGTTAAATTATAATTTGATTTTGTTTTCTTTAAATTTGGATTTTTTTTATCTTGTATAACTAAACAGTAAGAATTGCATTTTAAGCTTAATGACTTAAATTTTTTTTATCAGAACTAAAAATTATAAATTGCAAAGCGCTCTTTCCTCATAATTAATATGGCTTTAGCAACTGAACAAATCCGCCCGATACCATTAAATGAGACGGCGCGAATAAAAAATTTATCAGAATTTGATTTTGATTTCGCCGACTTTCAAACTAATTTCGATAACATAACAGCCCTGGCGGCGAAAATTTCAGGAACAAATATTTCTTTGGTTAACCTGATAGATTCTTTTACACAATGGTCGGTTTCTAATTATGGATTGGAAATTGATCAAATGCCACGTGAGGAATCTATTTGTCAATACACAATTGCACAAGAAGATCCCTTCGAAATCACTGACCTTTCAGCCGATGAACGATCAAAGAACTTTTTTTACGTAGGCAGTCCGCTAAATTTGCGTTATTACTTTGGCATACCACTCAAAACCCCTGATGGATACAATATTGGTGCGTTATGTGTAATGGATCAAAATGTTCAAAAACTAACTCCTGCAAAGATCGAATTACTGAAGCTACTTGCTATAGAAGTCGTTGATAAGCTGGTTAATTTGAAAATGCTGCATAAAACGAAGAGTGAACTGGATGAGTCGAATATTAAGCAACGAAAACTTGCACACGATATTCGTGGTCCGCTCTCTGGTATCAGAGGTATTATTGAGATTATCCGGACAAGGGGGTATAAGAATAAAATGTTCGATGTTATGGATTATTTATTCATGATTGATAAAAGCAATAATGAAGTGCTCAATCTTACCGATGAAATTCTTGTTCAGGAAAAGAAAATAATAAAAGATGAGTTCAACTTAAACATATTTAAGGATAAACTCGAAAAGCTTTACACCCCGCAGGCAAAAGCTAAAAATATTTTCTTTAAGGTTTCCACGACTTCAAATCATAATGAACTTAATTTTCCAAAAGATAAACTACTCCAAATTTCAGGTAATCTGATATCAAACGCAATAAAATTCAGTTCAGACTATGGTACGGTTACTGTTAAATTAGGATTGGATGTTCAGGAAAATGAAAAAATCCTGAAGATAAGTGTATCAGATAACGGAAATGGTTTATCGCAGGCGGGAATTGATAAAATTATGCAAGGTAAATTAGAATCATCAGAAGGAACAATAGGTGAACGCGGTTACGGCTTCGGTTTACCAATGGTTATGAGTGATATAAAGAGTTTAAACGGAGAAATGGAAATTACTTCTGAAGAGGGGTGGGGAACAAATTTTGATGTTAAAATACCTTTTTAATAACATACCGTAAACCTTAAGTTAATATTGACATATATTTGTTTTTCTGTGTTTGCAGGACTATAAATACAACAAAAATGCTACAAGAAAAGTGGCTTTAAAATGATTATATTTGGATATGCAGCATCAGGTTCAAAATATAGTTAACCAGTCTTTAAAGCCAAAAAAAGTGTCGAATGATATTAAAAAATTCGATAAGTCTGTAGCGGATAATTTTAAAGCTGCACTGTTGTTCAGTCAGTGGCAGCGTCAAAAATAATTTAAATAATCAACGCGCGGTTAATTCCGTAAAAAAACACCCAATTCTTTCGCCAAACGTAATTATTCTCACCTGCGAGGTAAAGAAGCCTTTTGAGTTAAAGATTGCTTCTCGTTCCTCCTCGTAATGACGCTCCGGAGAAGTTACCATTTCAATTACACTCAAATAGAGTCGCCATCCGATAGCTATAGGATGCGAGACCGCTTTTTCAGCCAACAAACCGTTCTTTCATGCTGTGGTTTATCCCTTGTTTTTCAAAAATTTTGCCTTAAATTAAGGTTAAATTTTTTTTTAAATACCGATGCTGACATTGTCATGAGAAAACAGTAAAATAACTTCGGTTGCAAAGCATACTAAAAACTTATGAAATTGAATCTTCAGAAAGCTTATTCTGCGGCGCAACTTATCTTAAAAAAGATTAATCAGTAATACACCTAAAAGGCCTGCTACAGATACAATACTTTCCATTATGGTCCATGTTTTGAAAGTTTCCTTTAAACTAAGGTTAAAGTATTCTTTGAACATCCAGAAACCGGTATCGTTAACATGAGAAAACATTAAGCTACCCGCTCCAACGGAAAGCACCATCAACTCCGGGGGTGCATTTGCGCCGATAAGTGGTAAAACAATTCCCGATGCTGTTAGAGCGGCAACGGTTGCCGAGCCAAGGGTTATTCTGAGTGATGCCGTAATCAGCCATGCTAAAAACAGGGGCGACAGATTTAAATCTGCAGTAAGTAATTTAACAGTTTCGCCCACCCCGCTGTCAACTAATATTTGCTTAAAAGCACCTCCGGCAGCTATAATCAGAATAATCATTGCAATACTCTTCACACCCTCTACACATGATTCCATGGTTTTTGCAATACCTGTTTCCTGAACCAAAATTGTAATAACAACAGCTACCAAAAGTGCCGCAGTAGGGTCTGACAGAAAAACAAAAATCGGCTTTACTAACTGGGGAACATGAACTGCTGTACCAATTGTGCCGGCAATAATTAATAAAACCGGTAATAAGGCTACCGAAAAACTTCTTAAACCAGACGGCAAATTTACATCTTCTGTTAAAATATAGCCGTTTTGGATGGATAGCGTGTCTTTTCTGATAATCAACCTGGGAAAGTAAACACCTGCGAGTATTGCAATTGGTATGCTCAATCCTAATCCATAAAGGAGTGTTTTGCCAATATCGGCATGAAAGATTGCTGCTAAAGCAACCGGTCCGGGGTGGGGTGGTAAAAAGCCATGGGTAACAGAAAGTGCTGCCGCCATGGGTATACCGATATATAGTTTCGGTAATCCGGTAGCCGATGCAATAGCAAAAACTAAAGGAATTAATACGACGAAGCCCGCATTATAAAATAGTGGTATACCAACCAGTAATCCGGTCAATAAAACAGCCCATTGAATATTTCTTTTACCAAATAGTTTGATAAGTATAAAGACAATTTTTTTTGCTGAACCGCTATCCTCAATAAGTTTACCCATCATGGCACCTAAAGCCAGCACCATAACCATACTGCCTAAAGTGCTCCCAATTCCGCTGCTTACCGATGCCATTACCTTTGGAGCCGGCATGCCTAAAAATAAGCCGGTAACAATTGCGGTAATGAGCAAGGCTATCATTGGGTTAAGCTTCTTGATAATCATTACAAAAAGCAATAAAATACCCGCAAGGACAATAAATAATGACATATTTTTAAGCGTTTAGATGGTAAAGCTGATGCATGGTAACACTTAAATTTGCATACAGTTGTTTAAATAACAGAAAATTTTTTTGATGGCGAATATGGTTCTTAAGGTCAGGTTTGATAAGCTCAGGCTTTTGGTTTTCAGAAACAGGATAATTATCTGTTAATCCGATTGCCTTTGCTGCCAGGTAAGCTGCACCAACCGCCGACGCATCTTCCTCTAAAACCAATATAAGTTCTTTACCGGTTACATCAGCGAGTATCTGCATCCATATTTTGGAATGAACAAAACCACCGCTCACATGTATTCTTTTAATTGTTTCAGAACTGTGTTCGACGGCTTTCAATACATCATTTAAGGCATAGCAAATGCCTTCCAGAACAGCTCTGGCCAGGTGTTTTTGCGCGTGCCCGAGATTTAAACCAAAAAATGTTCCGCAGGTCTCACTATCCCAGATTGGCGCCCTTTCGCCGGTTAAATAAGGTAGAAAAATTAATCCATTGCTGCCGGAATCAGTTGCTTCCACCTGTTTAAATAAATCAAGGTAATCTTCAGCGCGCAGGTTTTCTTTTTTGAAAATATTTTTCAACAGCCATTGTAAAGTGCTTCCGCCATTGTTTATCGGCCCGCCACAGATATAAGTTTTTTCATCCAGGATGTAACTGAACGTCATGGCTGATGGATTAAACACAGGTTTTGAACTGGCTAACCTCAAGGCGCCACTTGTGCCGATCGTTACCGCTGCAATACCTTTTTCAGTTGCTTCACTACCTAAATTTGCCAAACAGCCATCGCTTGCACCAATTACAAATTTGGTATTTAATCCATTAAACACTTCAGGTAAAAGGTTTGAGTTAAAATAATCTGCTGAAACGGGTATTGATAATTGTTTCGCAGTAATACCTGCCAATGCCAATGCCTGTTCGTTCCAGGTTTTCGTATGAATATTAAATAAGCCAGTACAGGATGCGATGGAGTAATCTATACGATATTCACCAAAAAGTTTAAACCAGATATATTCTTTAATGGAAATAAATTTTTTGGTTTTACCAATCAAATCAGGCTCATTTTTCTGAAGCCAAATCAGTTTGCAAAGTGGCGACATGGAATGAATTGGCGTACCACTTGCTTTGTAAACTTCAATTCCGATTTCTGAGTCTTTTAACTGTTTAGCCTCTTCAAAACTTCTGCTGTCTGCCCAGGTCATCATCGGTGCAAGCACATTATGTGTCTCATCAACCAATATTAAGCTGTGCATGGCTGAACTCAATCCAATGGCTAGCGGTTCTGTTTGCAGCTTACTTTTTAATTCCTTTATACATAAAACAAAAGCTTCCCAAATGAATTCAGGATTTTGTTCACTGTAGCCGGGTTTTAAAGAATCCGTCGGGTAATAAAATTGGCTGGTGGCAATTGGTTTATAGTGTAAATTCAAAGCCACAGCTTTAGTACTGCCGGTACCAATATCGAGCCCGATTAGATATTTCATGCAATAGGTTTAAACTGCAATTTAAGTTTTGTTTTTTATTTAAAACCTAATCTGTTTAATAAAACAAAAAAATGCCGTTTAAACGGGCTGCAGTAGCTAGTTTAAGCACTTAATTTCTTTGAATTATCTACCGATATAATGCCATTGCCTTCAACAATAAAACAGATCAAACCTATCAATACAGAAATAGAAAGCCATAATTCAGCATAAGGCCGGAAGATTTCTGAAGATAAGTTTATAAAGAAAACAGCCCCAATCAGTACGGGTAAATTAACGAGGCAAAATATCCTGGTATGTGTACCTAAAGCAATTGCAAATCCGCCGATAATATGTACAATAATGATGAAATGAGCAATTATACTGATAAAAACAGCAGTTCCTAAATGAACCTGATGCATTAGTGTGCTAAAAGCGCCTATATTTAAATAAAAGGCAATGCCCTTCCAGATTAAAATTATACCTAACAGTATTCTTAAATAATCAAGCCAGGCGGGATGATGATCATCACCCCAATCCTGCATTTTTTTTAATACGCTCATAATTTTATAATTGGTTATAAGCAATATACGAAAAATAATAGTGCCTTTTTTCAAAGAAATTAAATTAAAAATTGATACTCTGATCTTTATAGAGTACCTTTCTTAATTATTTCTGGTAAGTGTATTTATATAGTCATTTGAAAAAGGCATTTGCATTTCATCTAAAATGGTATTATCAGTTTTTCTAAGCCTTCTCATTTTGCTGATTTTTGGAATAATAACCAGAATTCCGAATGCAATTAAAGATAAAACTAGTTGAAGAACAACATTTACTTTTGCAATAGGCTTTACATTTATATTATCTAAAATATAAACTGAACGATAAATACTACGAATGACTAGAATAATCAGAAGATAGACACTCCAGGCAAATCGCCGCTTAATCATGATAGCAAGTAAGTATCGAAGAACCAATACAATACCTATCATAATAAAATCTGTGGTACTTTCCGGATCGTATAAAAACAGATTAGCCAATCCGATGATAAACGAACCAAAAATAAGGTTAGATGAAAGCGAGTACTTATTTCCTCCGAATTTAGAATTCATCAGCAGCAAATAAAAAATTATCAATTTAGAGTAGACATACAAATATGAGGTTTTTTTGGAAAATATGTAATTAAACAGACAAAATTTAGTCTGATTTTATTTTTTTATTTTGTCCGTCTAAGTCTTTCTGTGTTTAAACGATCTTAAAAGATATTGTGTGTTTAAAATAATTGGGGAATAGGGAAGAAAATTCGTTAGGCTGGCTCCTGTCTGATGATTTTTTGTGGGGATATTGCGTTTTTTAATTAAAACGAGGCACAATTAACGGATAATTCTTTCCTTTATCCAGACTGCCGGGTTTCCCTGGTATACGCCGTAGGCTTCGAGATTTGTTTTCCCTACGCTACCCATCGTGAGTACACAGTGACTGTGTAAAATTAAGCCGGGAGCTATTTGAGCGCCGGAACCTATCCAGGCACCGTCTTCAATAACTATCGGACTTATGATAAGATCAAATGAAGTTTTTTTATAGTTGTGATTACCGGTCATTAAAATAGCTTGTTGTGATATACAACAATTGTTCCCAATTTTAACCCAATCCAGGTTTTCGATATAGCAATCGGCAAGCCAGCTGTAATCACCAACTTCCAGCTTCCATGGGTATTTAATGTGAATACCGGGTTTTATTCTAACCTCTTTTCCGATTTTTGAACCGAATAAACGTAAGATAAAAACCAATACAGAACTGAAGGGCATTAAACCGCTTTTAAAGAAAAAAACTGAAGTAAAATACCACAGGAATTGTTTAATACCGGAAGCACCTATCTCGAAACCACCCGTATTAAAGTTCTTATGAAGTTGTGTTTTTAACAAAGTATGTATTTTAATGATTGCCGTTGTAACTTGAAAATTTAGATTTTGAAGCTGCTGTGGTGTTTTTCTTAATCCAGATATAAAGCATAACAAAAATAATGATGTATACCAATACATTGAATATTTCATGGTGGTATTCAAAATATTTATGCTGACTACGAAATGCACCAAACAGTATACCTAAACCTGCTATTCTACAAATATTCAGAAAATAAATACCAGCAATACCAACAACAAGCATTTTTATGGTTTCTTTCCAACTTGTAGGAAACGCTAAAACAAAAGCAGCTAAAAAACTCATTACACCCAATCCTAAACAAGAATAACTGATTCGCAAAAGTGGTCCGTTAACAACCATCACATCCTGTTCATTATGTATCGCATAGAATCCAAATAACTTTATTAGCCATATTGCGGGTATAATTATTGCGTTTTTTAAGCCCTGTATATAATTAAAATGATCAGCCAGGTAAGCATTATAATATTTCCCTCCCGGACTCATCATACTGTTCATAAAAATATTTCCCTGACTGAAGACGATATATAATATGAAAAGCATTACAATAAATTTAATTACTTTTTTATCCGCTTGTTGCTTTGCCTGTTGAGTAGTGATTTCGCTCATATATATTAAATCAATTTATACGTTCGTTAAAAGCAAAAATGGTTTCTTCAAAATTATTTAAAAATAGCTGAAACAATACTTTCTAATCTTGATTTCGTCTAACGTCTAACGTCTAACGTCTAACGTCTAACGTCTAACGTCTAACGTCTAACGTCTAACCCGGATTGTAGCGATTTAATTTTCTTATCCACTAATTTTCTAAACCAAAAACCCTGCAGATAATGAAAATGCCTGGCCGTTTTATTATCCATAAAGCCCAGTTGGAAAATCATACGGAAGCTATAATAAAAATAAGGTCTTATGCCCAGCGGAAGTTTCCACCATAAACGTTTTAACCAGGCTTTTCTTTCATCAGGATTGCCCGTCAGGTTAGGTTTTAAAGATTGGCGTCTGAGATTTTGCATTCTATCAATTTCTTCATGGGCAATTAAATCGCTATAACGCTCATGTTTCTCAAACCAAAAATTGATGTCATTTTCTTTCAGATTTTCTTCCAGCAGGTGGCCGTCTTTCCAGACGATGGTTTTACCTGGTACGATAAACCGGTGATCCATATTTTCATTCAAATCAGAATATCCAATTCCGGTTCTGAACATTTTTAAAAGGTAAATAGGGTAGTAGCCCCCATAACGAATCCAGCTCCCCTGAAAAAAGTTCTTCCGATTAAAATAGATACCATTTATCCCTTCAAAATTATGATCATTAAATTTTTGAAGTCTGTCAAAAAGTTCGGGTGTTACAATCTGATCGGCATCTAAACCAATTGTCCACGGCGTTTTTATAGCAAAGTTCTTTAGTGCATAATCCCATTGCCTTGGATGGTTTTCGAATGGATTTACCTGAACCACAGCCCCGAATTTTTTTGCTATTTCTATGGTATTATCCTGACTACCACTATCAAGAACGAAGATTTGAGCGGATAAATCCACTATAGATTTCAATAACCTTGACAAATGAATTTCTTCGTTATAGGTAAGTATAATAAAACTGAAGTCTTTATTCATTATGTTATTCGCTATTTTTCGTTTCAAAAAGATACCTGTAGGTGGAAGGTGTTTAAATGAAATAACCCTTATTCATGCTGATCCGATAACTATCGGATTCCAGCCTGCCGCAGGCACAATGTCATTAAGTTAAGCGAAAAGGCTGTCAGTCTGAGCCTGTCAAAGACCTTTTTATAATCAAAAATAAAAATATCTGTCCTTCGACAAGCTCAGGATGACAATATTTTTTATTTTTTCCTTAACTTAACGATATTGGCCGGAGGCGAAATATTTTCAGCATATTTTCCAATTACACGCTTATATAATTCTGTATATTTCGATACCAAAACATTATCATCAAAATCTGCTCTGATTATTTGTGGAGCAATCGTATTGATTAAATTAAGTTTCATTTTATCCCGCTCAATCGATTTTAACTGCTGGCTTATGTCTTCAATATTAAGGCTGGTTATCCATCCCAAATTCTTTTCAGCAACATATGCAGATAGACCGACTTTATTTGATAGAAGCACAGCTGTCCCGACACTTAAACTTTCTACCACAACATTTGCAAAGTTTTCATTGTATGAAATTAAAACCGATAAATCATGGCTTGCCAGTAAATCGAATTTTTCTTCATTTGAAATTTGCCCCAGCCATTTTATATTGTGATTAAGCTTTAAATTTTCAGCTTTCCGCTTTAAGGTTTCAACATATGCTTTCGCGCCCGAACCAGCTAAAGTTAGCGACCAGGGAAAATCCAATAATGGTAAAGCATCAAAAAGAAGATCGAGTCCCTTCTTTTCTTCAATCCGCGACAAAAAAATCATTTTAAATGTTTCGTTATCACCTTGATACTTGCGACTAGCATCTTGATACTCGCTACTCGCTACTTGATACTCACTACTTGCTACTTGATACTTACCACCTGCTACCTGATGCCCAATGTTGATCAAATTCGGAATAACTGTAATACTTATTGGTTGCACAATCTTTAATATGTCTTCTTGTTCTTGTTCGGTGGTTGCGTGAATGTGGCAATATTGCAGAAGTTTTTTCCCGATTAGGTTGTGAAGAATTTTTTTTGAAAGCGAATTGCGGTTATTTTGTGTGTAATCAGTAAGCATTCCCCTCGGCGAGAGCACCACAGGCACCTTATAAAATTTTGCTAACCAACAGCTCAAAACCGAAACCAGGTTCCACCAGGCGTGGATGTGTATAATCAGTTCGTTGTTCGTTAATTGTTGTTCTTTTTTTTTTGTAACTCGTCCTTGGTTAAAATTTGAGTTCAGTTTGTCCGGCTTTGATCTTTCAGCTTTTAACTTTAAGCTGTTAATAATTTCTCTTCTCAGCGTCCACAACAAGCCTGGCGAAAAATGACTGTGATCTTTAGTAAGGCGGCTAAAATATGTAACAAATACACCGTCTATAATGTGCTTTTCCCCGGCTTCAATACGAAGTTCATGCTTGCCATTTGCAGTTGTCGTCAACACTTCTAAATGGGTTATAGCTTTATTCCTTATTTCTTGTTCATCAGTCCTAATAAAAGCTTCACATAGTTTCGCAACCGATTGTATCGGCCCGCCATAAATGTACGCAGGTTTATAAGAAGGAGTAATATGAAGAATTTTCATTTTTTCTCTTATTGTCATCCCCCTCTTTTAAGGGGTAACTCGCAGAATAGGATGTTTTTTTATGAATCTTTGTCATCCTGAGCCGGTCGAAGGATAAACAAATAAACAACGTGGTAAAAGATGCCCAAAACGGTTAATAAGCAGGTCTTAAAATTTTTAGCAGTTTTAAAACTTCATTTAGGGCAATCATAATAATAAAGCCCCAGAAAATATTGTTAAACATAAATTCAAAATTATTACCCCGCCAAAGTCCCTGAAAAATACTGTTAAAAATGATCACACAACCCAGCTCGTAACCGCCAAATATGGATTCGGCAAGGTTACATAGAGATTGCACAAGTAAACCATAAAGCAGCATCGTAAAAAATACACCCGGAATACCCCAGCTTAAATAGGCATCAACAACTGGCCGGGTTTTAGCCGATACCGGCGACATCGGATTCGCAGCTCCGGCCGCATACACCCGTTCCATCGATACACTTTCCATGTTAGGTTTACCTGACCAAAATACCCTGGGCACCAAAGCTTCTATTGAATTTTCGACAATTTCCCAGCCATAATAGTCATGATGTCGAGGTACATAATCAATAAACTGGGTGAACATATTCGTTTCACTTAATCGTTCAGTTAAGAAAGCCCAGTTGGTTTGCTCAATAATATCCTCATTAGCATCTTCACTAATGGTTTTCAAGGCTTGTGTCTGTGCATCTTCTGCACTAATCTCTCCACTCCAGCTTTGTCTGATGGTATTGTTATACGTAGGTAAGAAATATAATAAAACATAGGCTGTTGGAATGGAAATATAAAGTACAAATTTTTTATAATAGGGCAGAAATACACAGGCAAGTACAATCACATTTGTAATTATTGGCTCTTTATAGCCCGATAAGGATGCATGTAGAAAATTAACAAAAAAAATAGATGCACCAATTGCAATGTAACTAATGTTCTTTGTTGTAATGCCTTTTACAAAAAGAACAGCAGCGCATGATATACCAACAGTTGTTAATGGTAAGGCGATTTGACTGAAGCCAGCTATACTTTGGCAAATTGAACCTATTGCAAATACAATTACACCTAGCCATACCAAAAAATCCTGGCCCTTAAAAGCCTGAATATTTTTAATCTTTATATTTGCTGTTTTAATGCTCAATAGAATACCGGTGGTTAAAGCCGCATGACCTAATAAGCACAATCTTTGGCAAGAAGCAATTAAAGCGGTTTGTTCGCTTTCCTTAAATTCAGCACCATAATTTATTTCCGTGAAGTATCTATACCCCAGGTGGTCTAGAAAATAAAAAACAGAGGTTACGCACATAAAACCTGCAAAAATAAATTGGGTCAAAAATAATGGACGCATAATTTGCTGGTAAACCGGCAAATCTTTTTGATAATAGGCTACAGGCGAGAACCAGGTAATATAAAATATGAATAAAGAACCTGACCATGCCACCAGGTAGGATATAACAGGGCTATTTATCAACAGATAGGATAGCACTGCCGGTAAATAAAAAGTAAGTATAGTTTGTACTTTATTTTTTTGGTTCATTAGTAATAATTTGTAAAAGATGCTTTACTTGTTCATCCAATGACCAGCTGTTAATGAGTGTTTTCGACGCAGTGCCATACGAACTAAGTAAATTTCGATCAGAACAAAGATAGGCCAACTTATTTTTTAAATCTTCAAAATCCATGTAATTAAAGATTTTTCCATTTTTGCCCTGCTTAACCAAATCATTTGCACAGCCAACCCTATCTGAAACCAGAATAGCTTTACTACTTGCCATCGCTTCATTTACAGCTAAGCCCCAGGTTTCGCTTAAGGATGGCAGGCAAAATAAATCACAAGATTGATAAATTACAGGCATTTCGGTTTGATTCTGAAAATCCATAAAATGAATTCGATTATGATTTGCTTTTTGCTTTTTGCTTTTAGCTTTTAACTTTAGTTCTAGCGGTCCGCTACCCACAAAAAGCAAATGTGTGTTTGTTAAATCGAGTTCAATAAAGGCGCGCAATAAAATTAAAGGACTTTTAACGACATCAAATTTACCCGCAAAAAGAACTAAAACTTCATCACTACGGATGCCTAGCTTTGCTCTTAAAGATTCCGCTTCTGTATGTCTATCTTCAAAAAACCTTTTGTTATCTATGGCATGGGGTGCAAACGCCAGTTGATTTTCTTTTAGTCCATATTTTTCAAAGTAAGCCCTGTTTGCTGTTCCTGTATAAAAAGCAAAATCGACATGACGATATACCCACTTTAAAAATGGCTTTTTAAAAAAAGTTTTCCATTTGGCACTTCTGCTAAATAATGTCGAATCACCTCTGAAATAAATGGGAATTTTTCCCTTAAAATATCTAATCAGATTAAGATGGCTAACATAAGCCCAACCATAAATTAAAATAGCATCAGGTTTATAAATTTTAATTTGTTCATTCAGGTTTGGATTTATAATTCCCTTAAAATGATGGGTACCAGGATTTTTGGATGTATTTTCTATAAATTCATATGCATATCCGGTTAACAAAGGCAAGTCCCATTCAATATATTGATTGAAGCCTCTGTCGAATGAAGAAAAGTTTGAACCCAAGGTGTAAAATACTTTTAACTCACTTTGTTGTGCCATTAATTGAAAAACAGGCGCATAATATTGAATAGGATGGGTACTGATAATAGCCAGTTTCTTATTCATTTGGTAAAGCTAATATGTTTCCAGAAACCAAATTTTTGAAGCTTTCAATGGTCTTTAAGCCATCTCGATTAATGTATTGAAATTGATAACCCAATGAAGCAAGTAAGAACAAAATGTAATCTTCCGAACGACTAGTTTTTCGATGATAATCCTGGTCGAATTCAAATATGATTTTTGGTTTATTCTTTTTTATTGTTTCAATTAACCCGTCCAATACATAACTTTCATAACCCTCTACATCTATTTTAATGAAATCCACTTTTTGGTTATCAACAATGTCATCGCCAACTACACATTCAATCGGGACATCGCCATTTAACTCAAAAAGGTTATAAGCACCCGGATTAGTGCTCTTTAAATCGACTTGTATGCTGATTTGTTCTTTTTTATTACTTAGTGCGACATTATGGGTAATGATATTAGAGAAATTGTTCAACTGAATATTATTATTTAATGACTTATAATTATCTGGGATGGGTTCGAAAGCGGTTACCAAACCTTTGCCGCCGGTTAATTGCGCAAAGTATAAGGTATGAAACCCTATGTTTGCGCCAACATCTAATATATAATCACCGGGATTAATAATGGACTTAAATATCTTTTTCAATTCTGGTTCATAATCACCGGTATACACAATCTTGCCACCAATCCAGGTATTGCAGTCACAATTTATTTTGAAATTCCCTTCAAGGGGTTTTACAGCAATGGTTTGTTTTTTAAATTTTTGGTTGATAAAAAAATAATTGAATAACCTGTCTTGCCCTCTGAAAAAGGGCCGTCTGAGTATAAATTTATAAAGGTTTTGCATAAAGTTTAAACAAGCCGGTTAAATAGTTCGACTTGTTTTTTTGTCATATAAAATGCGGTATAGGGTTCAAATTCTTGCCAGTCTGTACACGGGATATTTTTTTCATTAATAAGATTGAGATAGCTAACTATGGTTTCAAAATTAGCTTCAACAGGATCGTTAATACCAATCAGGTAACCAGCTTTACAGGCAGTAACGATTTGGCTTGCACTGCTGTCTGGATGTAAAATAGCCAGTAGCGGTCTTTTAGCTAAAATATATGGATATAATTTTGAAGCAGTATAGGCTGCCTGGTTTGATCCGATAATAATTAACCCATCTGCCTTTTGCAGATTTTTCAAGCTTTGATAAAATCCAATTCTATTGGTATATTCAGTTACATATTTCGTCAGTCCAAACTTTTCAGCCAGTGGAGATACAGTTGGTATGCCTTTATCATTTGAAGCATAACTGGTACCGATAAAATGCATATGGATGTTACCAAATAGCTGTGGATCTTCTAGCAGACCTTTTTTTAATGTAGAAAACAGCGTGTAAATAGCTGCTTTCATATCATATCCGCCTCTGCCTATATAAACCAAATTAATTTGTTCATTCTTTGTTTTAAAAGCTAAACTTAGTTTTGAATCATTTTCTTTTGCGATTTGAAAATCAACATCAAATGCACCAAAGGTAATTACGGCACTGGGCTTTGCCTTTAAATTTGTATAGCGTATTTGCAGTGTTTCGATATAATCTGCCGAAACACTAATCAGTCCATCTGCCTTTTTCATGGCGATAGGCTCCAGATATTTATTTAAGCGGTAAGAAAACCAATGTTTTTTCGGCCTTTCGTTTTTAGGTTTATTCTGATAATATTCTGTATGCCAGGGGTCCTGCATGTCTATAACATATGGAATGCCAAATTTCCTTTTCCAGCAGGCACCCAATATACACAATGGAAACGCTGTAGTCGAGAAATAGATTAAGTCGAACTTTCCATGCTTTAAAAGTTTATTTACCTTTTTCCAATAAAACCAGATGGAGCGTAAAGCCAAACTTCCTAAACCCAATTTGCTGGTCCACGTTTTTGAAAGTGCTGTTACACGATGGATTTTAATTTTATCAGGAATAGACTGTAATAAAAGCGGGTCCTTAATCGTATCAACATATCTGTCATTAACGGCTACCACCTCTGTATCCCATCCAAAGCTTTCAAAATAAGGCAGGCTCATTCTGATGCGTTGCATGTCTGCAGTATTGGCAGGAGGGAAGTATGGTGAAATGATAAGAACGCGTTTCAATCTATATTTTTCTATTGTAGTTTAAAGCAATTCTCTCTGTAAAGTAATAAATCAAATAAATTATGGGTATTGTAACCATAATTGAAAGCAATACAAACCATAAATGGTAGGGTAACGCATGGCTTTGTCGGTAATTTAGAATAAGCGTTTGATAGAAATTTAGAAAAGGAGCATGTAAAAGATAAATTGAATAAGAAAATGCGCCTAACCAGGCGAACTTTTTTAAGAAGCCATTAACCGGACTATTTTTATATGCAATAATAATGGATAAGCTTCCCACAACAATTAATCCGAATATAGCGTCTGATAATGGGTAATATGAATTTGATTTATTTATAAACGGGTAGACAAAACATAGAAGTAATAAATAAGAAATCCATTTCATTGAATTCATATTTTTATAGATGCCGGCCAGCACACAGCCTAAACTCCATACCGTCAGGGTATATGCGGCAGTGCCAATGTAAGGGATGCTAAAGCCAAAAGCATAACTAGTGTACAAGCCGATGATGATAAGAAGCGCTAATACATAATGCCTTTTTGCAAGCCAGAGTAAGAAGGGATATAAAATGTAAAAAAACCACTCATGTTTTAATGACCAAACAGGGAAATTATAGCCCCAGATGGTTGCATCCGGAATCAGAAATAGGTTAAAGAAAAAGCTGTTGTAGCTATACTTGGAAAAAATCTCCTGAAAATTTGTTTGTGTAAATAACCAAGCAAAATAATCCAGAATAATAACAAGTATAAAAGATACGATTAGTGTTGGATAAATCCTGATTACCCGTTTTTTGAAATAGGTAAAGACGTTAAAATGCTCAAAATTGTAATTTTTGTCAGATTGTTTTAAATGAATAACAAAACCAGATAACACAAAAAATATGATAACAGCTTCATGCCCGAATTTGAAAGAACTAAAAGCATAAACCATTAATTTATCGTACCATGCATATTTTTCCGGATGTATACTCAGGCCATTTTGGTAGGATTGTGTAAGTGCTAAACGAGCATGATGGATCATCACATACAATGCCGTCAATCCTCTAATCCCATCTAAAGCTTTAAAATTTTCTTTCAATTTTCGAGCGTATATTTTACAATAGAAAGAAATTTTTCCTGCTCAACTTCCCAGTTTAAGGTTTCAGTTGCATATTTATATGCCCGGTTTTGGTGTTTTCTTAATAGTTCTCTGTTTTCAATATATATCTTTATGGCCGCGGCTAAAGATTCAGGATTGTTTTTTTTATAGACAATTCCCATATCAGGATATTCTTCAAATAGTTTTTTTTGGGCAGTTGTATCCGATGCAATGACAGCTAAACCAGATTGTATATAGGTGAAAATTTTGTTAGTTAAACAAATATCTCTGTTTTTAGGTGAACTGATTTCTGACGCAATACCCAAATCAAACTGACTGGCAAAGGCAAAGATTTTCTGAGGAGCAATAGGATGATAATAGTGAATTAAGTCAGGATTAAAACTATAAGCGCTTGAAATCTTTTCAAAACTTTTTTTGGTCTGGTCATCATAATTTCCAAGTAAATGCAGTTCGATAATATAATCTTTGATGAACGCCAAAGCCTCGATCAATTCCTCAAGTCCTCTTCCAATGCCGATGGTTTGAGAAAACCAAAATAACTTCAGTTTGCAATCATCTACGCTACCTTGCCGGGTTATTAATTGCTTCGGGAATGCATTTAGTATTGTTACAGGCTCTTGTTCAGGGTATATTTCTGAATAAGCCAAGCTGATAAGTGGACTTGCTGTAGATAAATAATCAAGTTGTTTAATGTATTTATCTTCTATATTTTTTTTTAGCTTAAAATCATAGTCGAAAATGTTGTCTGTAACCTCATTTCTATGAAAATCTTCAGCATCAAAACCACACTTAGAATTATTCTTCTTAGCTGCTAATGCTGCTGCAGGCAGGGCTGCCAAATTATGAGCGATATACAAATTGGCAATATTATTTTCTGCTGCCCTAATTACTTGCTTTGTACATCTACCAATGGCAAGTTCGCGCCAACTTTTGAACCCAAATTTTTCGACTAATAATTTGCCAATTTTCCATTGTAGCCGTGTAAAATTATAAAGTAAGCGTTGTTTATCTGGTGAGCCTCCAATAAGTTGAAATGACCATTTTTTTGTCTTTAATAATTCTCTATCAAGTTCGGTTCCCCAATTGTTCCAGTATTGATAAATAACTTTAACCCGATACCCGGCTGCAACCAAAGTATCTGCTTCTTTCACTAAACGTGGATTTAAAGAAGGCTGACCCGAAGTAATTAATACAATCTTCATGCTAGTTTATGCCCATCTGGAAGAAGCTATTAATGGATGTTGTTGTTTAATAAATAAAAAATCTGATTGAAATAAAGCTTTATCATATGGTCTGCGCATTACCGAACAAATGTCATATAATACAAAGCCTCTATCCTTCATGAAATTGATTACTTCATCAACTAATGGTGCGCCCTTATATATCTGTAGTAATGAAACTTCTACCAATACGAGTTGGGCAGTTTGTAAAACTTTTTCTCCGCCTTTTAATATTTCCAATTCCGATCCCTGGGTATCAAGTTTGATTAAATCAGCCGTTTCGAATCCGGCATTAAACGCAACTTCGTCAAGCAAGTTTAACTCTATGTGCTCAACTTTAGCATTGGTTTTATTATCTTCCTCAAAAATTGAACTGGCAGATTCATAAATGTTAAAGGCTACATTTTTCTTCTCTGCACCTAACAATGCGATTTTTAAGGTTGAATTTGGAATTGATTTTAATTTTTGTGTTAGAATATTTTCTTTGTTTTTTTGTCCTTCAACCATTAAAATTTGTGATTTAGGGAATATTAAATGAATGTCTTGCGACCACATGCCCTCAAATGCACCAATATCAATTATTCTCTCCGGATTAAATCCTAATTTCTTTAATCTTAAAAATGAAGATTCTTGGTTTGGAACACCCAGTTTCATTCTTAGTTTTTTTAATAGTGAATTTGGAATTAATTTGCCAATTATTCTATTTATCATCCTTAAATATTGCTAGATAATCATTTGCCACTATTTTAATGTCATATTTTTTCTCTACAGTTGCTCTGCACAATGCCCGGTTTATTGTTGCAATTTTTGGTAAAATATTTAACATTTCCTCTTCATTGTGAACAATAAATCCATTTTCGCCGTTACTTATTATTTCTTTTACAGAACCTTTATTAAAAGCAATTACAGGTGTGCCGCAGGCCATGGCTTCTAGCATAACCATTCCAAATGGTTCGTTCCAGTCAATCGGAAAAAGAAGCGCTTTTGACATGCCCAAATACTTATTCTTTTCATGATCATTCAATGCCCCGAGATATATAATTTGTTTTCCATCAAAAAATGGTTTAAGCATTTTTTCATAGTATTCTAAATTATCTTGTGTATCAGGGATATTGCCTCCGATGAATAACGTAGAGCCTGATTTAATCGCGATATTTATTGCATGATGAACACCTTTAACTTTATCAAGTCTTCCTAAAAACATAAGCGGAGCATCAATATTCACTTTTTCCTGTAGCTGGTATTTTGAAAAATCTATTGCATTATAAACAGTTTTCCATAAGCCGGCCACATT
This sequence comes from Pedobacter rhodius, assembly GCF_027213645.1. Taxonomy (GTDB): domain Bacteria; phylum Bacteroidota; class Bacteroidia; order Sphingobacteriales; family Sphingobacteriaceae; genus Pedobacter; species Pedobacter rhodius. The sequence goes on from NZ_JAPWGL010000001.1 coordinate 136,362, forward strand.
TCCTGTTCCTACACAATAATCACTGCAGGCTGTAAATATTAGGTTTTTGTAGGGCATGGAGGTTATGATTCTTATGCCGTTTTTTGATACAGGCCTTCCATAAGTCATTATTTTTCCTACAGAAATATTAAGTATAGGAATGAGGTATGCCAACCGGCCGAAATTATGTACCAAATCGAAATTTTTCTTATTGACAGATAGAAATTTCCAGACAAATAAAAGTTCTTTAGTTTTTTGCCATTTCGATCGCTTTAGGTTATTTGAGCCAAACGCATGTACTTTACCTGTAACAACAGAGTTTGGACCTGCCAATAAGCTAACCTGATGCCCCAGTTTAGTAAATTCTTCTGCAAACATATAAACCAAACGTTCGTGCCCGCCATAGGTTAGTGGTGGAACAGGTATGCCAGGATCCATTATTAGTAGAATCTTCATTTTACGATTTAGATTCTGTTATTTTATTGACGATGTCAATGTAATCTCTTGCTTGTTTTTTGAGCGTCAAATTATTTAGAATGTATGTTCTTGGTTGAAATTTTTTTTCTTCAACTTTATTTAAAAAATCATTAATTTTAAAATTGAATTCATCAATGTCTTTAAATTTATCGCCACATGATTTAGACCAATAAGGAACTGAAGTTACATCTTTGAATTGTACGGTTTTCGGGAAAAACTTTGGATCTTGCCAATAACCTTGTCTATCCCATGCTAAAATGGGTATATTCATGGATAGGGCTTGCAAGTAAGCGAAACCCTGAGTTTCGTGTTCGCACAAAAAAATCATTGCACTTGCTTTATCCAGCTTTTTCATATAATCCGCTTCTTTGTATTTGCCATATTTAACATATTCAACGTTAATTGATCTTGCAGCAAGTTCATTTAAAACCGGCTCTAACAGCGCTGGTACAAATTCGTCTCGTTTCCAGCGTATTTTATCGTAAACTAAAATCGTTGCCTTGTTGATTTTGTAATTGTTAGGCTTCCATTTGTCAGTTTCTATTCCACTAGGCCATATGCTTATCGGTATTTTAATTGGTAAATCATGATTAAACATTTCTTCCATCCATTTGCATGGCGCTATTAGATGGACAAGATTTTGAATATCCCAAAATGAGTTTTCTGATGGGTGAGATGGAAGGCCAGGTCCGTAAATAATTTTTGTATGACTTGGGAGTTTTTCAATAACATGAGGCCTCCCGAATACCAAAGCAATTATATTTGCATTTTCCTTTAATATTTTGAAATTATTAACTTCATATTCTTGATTAATTTCTTGTAGGCCGGATAAAAAATTAACAAACCATCTTTCTACACCGCTAATTTGTTTTGGCCCACGAATTATCCGCCTAATTAAGAATCTGGGAAAACGATCGTATTTAAACCATCTGTCAGTTTCTAATTCTTCATAATAAACATAAAGTTTATTCATTTATTTCTATTTTATTATCGGCAGGATTACCACTGATGCCTGAAATATTTAATAACTTTAACTCTTTTGTTTTCAATTGAAGTGCACGGATACTTTCTCCCATGCCCCGCTCAATAGATACCGATGATTTATGAAAATTAATATTTGCATTTCCGCTTAGTAGGTTTTCAATTATTCTGAAAAAACTTGTTGGGCCCACAATTTTAAAGTGATATCCGTAAATATAATCGATGGCTTTTAACAAAATCATTTCCAGAATTTTCTTGTTTTTAACATAATAACATCGTGTTGAAATTGTTGTTTTCAAATCGAATTTTCCAGCGAAATCATAAGCCGCTAACGCTTCAAAATCCCAACTTTCATTAAGTATGTACCGCCCTGATATTTTCAATATGGGTTTATCCTCCGGAAGATTCCTTAATCCTAATAACAGAAGATATATTTCTGACAAGCCTTTATTTTTGTAAGGTAATACATCGAAAGAAGTTGCAATTGCAGGGTAAAGCAAATCAATTATTTCTTTGTTTAATCTTGGTGTGGAATTATCGAAAACATAAATGGAATCGAAGTTTTTACTTTCCAAAGATTTGACAGTCTTTATGGTGTCAGCAAGTCTTGATTCGTTGCTGATAAGATTTTTACTTTGTTTCTCAGTGATGTAGAATGGAACGATTGTAGAACTAACTATAGAAATCATCTCAGGTTATTTTTTGTTTGATATATTGCAATCTCCTTGCTAATTTCCAACTCAAAGTGTTTGCTAAAAAGTCAATAAATTTATTGCCAATATAGAATTTAGGTAACTTTTTTCTACCTAAAATCTTTATTGCTTTTTTTGCACATATTTCATACAAATCATATTCATCGGGGTAGCATCGAATAGCTAATTGCCAGAAATAATCTGACATGATTTTTTTATAAACAAACGCAGATTTACTTCTTAATAAAATATCTGCTTTGGATTTGAGACTGTCGATACTTGCTGTTAAATTTTTTTTACCAGTATTATTTGACAAAGAAGAATTATCATTATATTTTCTGTAATATGTTAAACTTTTTGGAAGGTAATGTATGCGTCTTGAGTTTAAGATAACCCTTAGAAAAAATTCCCCATCATCATCAACAGTAAGTTTCTCATTCCATGGCCCTGCCTCTTCAATTATATTTTTAGGGCATAGCCAGGAATGAATTTCAACCATTCCGGTAGGTAAATCGGAAATTCCGCCGTTCATTTTTATAATAAAATCATCAGGCTTTTCCGTTGTTTTGATATCACGGCAATAATGGCTATTTAATATGGTATTTTCAGAATAAATTTGTTCTTTAAAATTTATACAATCTCCAAATGCAATTGATTTCGTGTCATTTTTCAAAACCTGCATTTGTATAGTAATTTTATTAGTTTCTAAAAGGTCATCAGCATCCAGGTACTGTATAAAACTTCCGGTAGCTAAGCTTAAACCTTTATTTCTTGCAGATGCTGCGCCTCTATTTTTTTGAGAGAAAATTTTTACACCAAATTTTTCAAACTGTTTTGCAGTTTGAAGAGATCCATCTGTGGAGCCGTCATCCACAATTATAAGCTCGATATTTTTATAGGATTGTTGGAGTACCGATTGAATACTTTCGCCCAAGAAACGGTTGGAATTATAAACGGGCATTATTACAGATACTAGCGGCGTCAATCTTTATTTTTTATTTTCAAAAATTTCTATCCAGCGGTTGATATTAAATGTATCTTCAGGTATTTTATTATCTTTTAACCAGGGCTCCCTGATATATTGATCGTACAATTCATCATTACAATCAATTTCTATAATCCGTTCTATTAATTTCGAAAAATTTAGATTATCTAATTGAAGTTGCATTTTAAATTTTCTTCCCCAACTTTTTAATTTTCTTTTTATTCTATAATATGGAGCATTAATAAATGCAGGCCGGATATCATAAAAATCTTGCTGAGAACATTTTTCCAGAAAATTAATAAGCCAGTTTGATTTTAAATTTATATAATCAGAAGCGTTTATAAAACTTTTGGTATTAAATAACTCAGTTACAAAAGGGTCTCCAAGATAAATAGGTAAACTTTTTGCAAGCATAGCATCGTATAATTTTTCAGTCTGGTAACCAGCGTAAATGTAGTTTTCAAAAGCAATCGTAAATTTATAATGCTCCAGAAAAAATCTTTTTCTTTCCCAGGTAGTTCCTTCGTAAAGATTATCAATTGATGACATGTTGTTCATGGAATTTCCTGGCGAATCTATATTTTTATATTTCGATAACTGCCTGAAAAACTCTTCTCTGTAATCTACCTTATTGGAATAAAAAAAGTTACAAAATTTTCTTTTTTCGTTCTTGGGTTCATTTGTTGCAACATCTTTATTCTTAACTAATAATGTTGGGTCTAAGCCATGCCATTGAATTCTTTTATAATGGTAATTATTAACCTCTTCTTCTCGTGGAACGCCAAAGGCCCATTCACACAATGACAAATCCGGTTTTATATTTTCACAATAATATCCTATACGGACATAATCGCCTGGTTTTGGAACATCGTTGCCATAAGGGCCAAACAATATATAATCTGGCTTATGTTCATCTTCGATAAAATGATACCTGTTTGCCAGCAGAGGAAATATTTCTCTTACCGCATTGGTAAAAGAAATCCCATTTTGACATTTGATTTTAACCTGTTTTTTCAATAAAATTTGTCTGTTTTTATAATTCTTAATTTTGTTAGAAATAGCCTTATAAAAAAACCAAAAATATTATAAAATGAGGAATTCGAGACAAAATTCCAGCTAAAAAATACTTTAAGTATATCAATTACCGGGTACCTCAGAATATTCATTCTAAAAAAAAGTATTTTTCTGTTTCTCCACTCTATTGACCTTTGTTGGTTTCGCGATAGATTACCTAATGGCAGTATATGTAACCATTTTTTAGTATATTTAATGGCGTATTTTACCCAGTCATTATTCAAGTTTCCCGAAGAAAAATGTTCAATAAGAATTTCTCCTGTGACGTAAATCTTATTGTGCTGACCTACCTGAGTACAAAAATCCAAATCGTAAAAGTGGAATTTATCGAAGTTAATTTCATCAAATTTATTTTTGTTCCAAATAATTTTTGGACAACATAAAAAAATACCATCTAATGTTTTTACTTCGTCAAATTTAATTGTCGTTTTGATGTTAACAACTTTTTGATAATAATGTTGTAAAATGTTTAAGGAATCCGTGTTGAAAAGCCCTTGCGCCCAGATGCTTGGTACAACAGATTTATATTTGGAACCAGCTACCCCGAGTATACCAGCTCCCTTATTTTGTTCGAAAAAATTGAGGATAACTTTACCCCAATCATAAGTATGAAAATGAACATCTTCGTGAACAAAGCAGAGTAGCGAATATTTACTTAGAGCAGCACCAATATTATACGCTTTACAAATGCCAAAATTGTTGTTAGTATTATCAATTTTAATTATTTCATATTCTATACCGATTGTTTTCTCGATATTTTCTGAAACACTAAGTAATTGATTTTTATTTTTAGAGCAAATTATAACTGAAAGCAAAATTTAAGCTGCTTTTTTTTTACTAAAATTCAGGTATCTTTCTTTAAGCCAATATTTTAACTTATCGTATAAGTATAAACCAAAGTTATGATGGATCCACTTGTATTTATAATAAGCAAAACCTTCCAGTACCAAATTGTTGTTCGCAGAGATTTTTTCTGATGATAAAGTTTTGCTACCTAAATGAGTTACCTTAGCGGATTTTACCATTGCATTTTTGAGTTGATTGTATTTTAAAGTTAGCCGGTAATCATCATCGGCATACCAGAATTTAAATCGTTCGTCAAACTGTCCCGTTATATTAATGATAGATTTTTTAATCAAAAAACACCAACCTGTAAAATTTATTCCATTTATAAAACCATAATTAATTTCTTCAAAATTATATGGCTGGTCACCGTGAAATACTGGACAGTAGGGGCACAAGCAGACCAGTTCAGGATCTTTATTCATCGCATTAATAAGTGATGTTGCCCAACCTTCGTGAAAAATTAAATCATTATTGCAAAAACAAATAAGATTACTGGTGCTAAATTTTGCGCCTATATTCAGAAATTTATGAAATCCAAATTTTTCTTTTGGGTATAATGTGCTTGTGTTTTTATATTGAAAAGGTTCAATTTCTCTATTTGATTCAATTACCAAAATATTGAATTTAATTTGCTCTGGATCTTCGGACCTTAATAGTGTATTTATTGTTTGCTCTGTAAACTGTTTCAGTTTCTCGTTTTTCGTATAGCTTAGAATGATTATATCAATATTAATCATTGTATTTTTACAACTGTAGCAAATTGTTGATATTCAGTATCTTCAAATTTATTTGTAAAGATTTTTAAAAATCTGAGGGCTAAAGAAAATTTTTCTGAGATCGATTTATTGATTCCCTCGTGCAAAATAATTTTATATCCTGCATTTTTATATAGAGAAATAATACTTTTTTTTGTGAAAAACCTTAAATGTGTACGATCCATTATTCCTGCATCTTGGTATTCAAATTCACCCAAATAAAATAGCCGGTATAAATAAGGAGCATGTCTGAGATTTGGAATTGAACTAACTATTACTCCGTTATCTTTTAAAAAAGATTTTACATACAATAATATTTTTTCTGGTTCTACGAAGTGTTCTAATACGTCATTAAAAACAATACAATCAAAATGTTGCAGCGGCAAATCGTAATCAGTAGTAAAAACCGCATTATCAAAAAAGTCTAAATGTTCCTTAGCTGAATTAATAAATCTCGAATCAGGTTCAATTCCCCAGTATCTGCATTGAATATTTTCTTTAATCATTGCGCCAAAAGATCCATCTCCACAACCTATTTCTAAAATGTTTTTAGCATTTGTAGGAATGTATTTAATCATCTCATGCCTTTCGTGCTGATAGTAATTAGAATCTTTATGTAAATATTGCGCTTTATTATACATCAACAATGAAATTCTTATCAGACTGAAGTTCTGTTTCTTCTAAAGTTCTGTAAAGGGTAGGATAAACCTCAGAAAAATTTATGAATTGATTTTTTTGACTTTGATTTTTTTTGTAAAAAATCTTACCAATTTTGATTTTTAATTTACTGTAAATGGAAATGTTACTGCTGTCTCCCTTATATTCGTAAGCCAGACTTCCAATTTTCCCTTCTCTTTTTAAAGTCTCTTTCGATACTTTAGATGTAATATTACCCGGTGTGTTTACGCCCATAACTGTATAGCCAGTGTAATATGCTATTTTACATTGCAGATAACTGGCTCTCAATGAAAATTCCCAGTCCATCATTACGAATTGCGTGTTAAAGAGTCCAATTTTTGACAGGGAACTACGCCTTATAAGGAGATAAACATCACTAAAACTAAAACTTTTTGTAACGCCTTTTCTCCATTGAATAAACTCGTTCAATCTTGTGTTTTTATTTAGAGTTATCGGATTGTTTAAATCAGCAGTTAATGAATTAGATATACATAAGTCATAATCAGGATTCTGAAACATAAAATCAGCACATCTTCTTATCGCATTATATTCAAAAACATCATCATCGATGATTTTCTTAATTAGTACCCCCCTTGCCAAAAGCATTGCTTTATTCCATCCATGGGCTTGATTTTCATCAGTTTCAGATATGTATTGGTGTATCTTATTTTCTTTAAACAATTTTTGTAAATATTCTTTTGATCCATCTGAACTATTTCCATCAATAACAACGATTTCCTCGTTTGGATGTACGTTCTGGATTAAGTGATTAAGTGTAATTTTTAAAAAATGAAGCCTATTTTTACTCGAAATAATATAAGAAAGGTCGTATTCAGACATTTGAAAGATGTTATTTTATTAGATGGGTAATAAAATGCGTAATTTGTTCGCTGGGGTTTAACACTTTTTCATAAAATTCTAAGCAATCTACTTTATTAACCAGTTTCAAGCTATGTGATTTAATGTGATATGATAAACTTTTTTTTTGAGTTATCAACGCACCAATTTTATATTGCATCAGTAGGTTCCTATACGTCGTACATTCAGAAAGTAATGTTGGTAAACCAGCTAACATGTAGGTAGATAATTTTCCCGAAGCCAATCCAATTTCACTAATATTTTTTCCAGTAAATAGTCCATCATCTGGTCTATAAATAGTGATTCCATAATTGAAACACTGTAAAAATGAATTATAATCACCATAATTTTCAAATAATTCATCATGTAGTACAAGGTTAGCTCCATTCTCCCTAAGCTCAAAGAGTTTTGTATGAATGGGATCATTTCTATCAAATTTATTTTTATTGTGTATTAAAATAAATGTATTTTCTGGTAATCCTTCTTCTATGGCATTTATTATGGAATCTAAGCCAGACCATAAAGATACACTGCCTGAATGTACATATACGATATCAGTATCCTTTAATCCAAAATTACTTCTTTGGTATTTTTTTGCAGCTGAATTATTAATTATGATAGGAGAAACTGGAACATAGAACCAATTAGTGAAGCTGGGTTTTATATTATTTTCTGTCGCTAATAATTTTTTTCTTTCAGCATCTTGTATAATAATGGATGTTAAATTGCGGCTATAAAAAATCTCTTTCTTTTTTACTTTTAATATTTTTGTATGTTGTTTTATTTCGTCTAAAAAGAATATTTCGAATGAACAATAATGAATTTTTATATTACTTAAGAACGTACTAATCCTACCTGCCATTACCAATCCGAAAGCATCTACGGCCAATAGATTTTTAATTTTATTTTTTTTAATAAACTTAATAGCTGACCAAAAAAGATAGATGTATTTAAAGATATAATCTGGTCTGCGTGGTAAAAATAAACCTTTAGGTAAATCTGCATAACTGGTTAAGTTTAACTCATAAGGAATAGGGGTTTGCTGAAAACCACAAAATAAAATAACCCTTATACCCCGCTCATTTAATACTTTAATAATTGAATACAATGTTGGATTAGTGAAAGTATCCGAATTCAAAGTAACAATACCAACCATTATAGGGTTTCTAGCGTACAATTAGACAGTTTTAGAATCAACTTAATATTGATAAGAAAGTTTTTAGTAATATTTAATCATTACTTGGTTTTTGACTTCTTGTTTTAAATCTTCTATAATACATTCTAAGTATGTTTGTGCTTTGTACCCGAAAATCTTTTTTTGAAAATGAATATGTCTTTTTTGAAGGCAAAAGGAAATAAAATATTGCAATGAAGTAATAATAAATTCCTGTGAGAAAATTATTGCATTCAAAAAAACGCGTAGCAACAGCCAACATATGTTTACTATAAATGTTATCGCCGCAAAATTTTAAAATATCTTTTCGGTAATTTCGAAATAAAAATGCCCAACCCTCAGCTACAGCCATTCTATCTTCCGTCATAGAATTATCATCGCCATAAACCATGGCCATCTGTAACAGATTAACTTTAAAGGGGAATAATTTGGCCATTCTGAAACAAAAATCATCATCCTGACAAATTTTATATTTAAGGTCGAAACCTCCAGCTGCAACCACTGCTTCTTTTTTGGCTGTAATCGTTATCATTGAAGATAGAAAACCTTGATTGAGTACTTCAGCATATTTTTGATTGCCTTCTAAAGTCCATAATGGTCCATTTACCAAATTGCAATAAGCAAATTTGATGTGTGGATTATCCTTATATATTCTGCTCATTTCTGCTAAATATTCTGGATTCCAAATGTCATCACTATCCAAAAAGCCAAGATGATCATATTTAGCATGAGCAACTCCCGTATTCAAAGCAGCATTTTGACCTTTATTTACGCTATGCCTGATCAACTTTATCCTCTTATCATTAATTTGTTCTATTATAGCTATACTATTGTCGGTAGAGCAATCATCAACGACCAGTATTTCAAAATGTTGATCGGTTTGATTCAAGATGCTATCTATTGCTCTTTTTATAAGCTTTTCCCTATTATAACAAGTAATTATGCAAGAGTAGTAAATCATTTAAACAGGGGTATATTGTTTAAACCAGATTTTCGCTCGTTGTTTAAAAGAGAGTTGAGAAAATTTAAAAAAATAACTTTGTTTATATTTCAAATAAAGTTTGTTTTTGGCATTAGCATAAACATTAAGAATTATATCTGTTTTTTTTGCAATTTCCTGTTCAAAAACTTCTGAATTCAGAATTTTAATTTCATTATTAATGATTGATAATTTTTGCAGCATGGAACAGATTTCCTCAAAATGATTTACTTGATTTAAACTAACACCATTTTGGAAAAAGATATAAAGCAGATCAATTTGTGCAGAAGTTAAAGGAAACATTCCCAAAAGACGTTTTTTTATTTTTTCATCAGTTTGTTGTTGAATTTTAGAGAATCTGCTTGCAATCTGTTGATTTGAAATTCTGTAATTAAGTAAAACTTCATCATAGTTAGCACCTTTCAAAATCAGTAAAGCCCTGCTCCATAAGTCATAGTCTTCCACATGCTTAAATTCTTCCCGGTACCAGAGGTTATGCTTTACAAATTCATCTTTTCGCATCATGACAGTCGGGTGGGCAAATGGGCTTCCAAAAAAGAGCATTACCTTTAGCGCTTCATGCTTTAGTGGCATGAGGTAGCAATCTGTACCGTAACCTGCAGCATTAACGATTTGAAAATGAGAACCCAGAATTGCGATTTCAGGATTTTGCTTTAGAAAATCATATTGTTGTTGTAATCGGGTAGGAAGAGAAATGTCATCAGCATCCATTCTGGCAATAAATTCTCCCTTTGCCAATTTAAATCCTTCATTTAACGAAGCGACAATACCTTGATTAGTATCTTTTTTAATATAAACAATTCGATTGTCATTAAAACTTTTTACAATTTTCTCAGTCTGATCTGTAGAACCATCGTTAACAATTAAAAGTTCAAAATTTTTGAAAGTCTGAACAAGTATGCTTTCAATAGCGACCTTTAAATAAGGTTCTCCATTATAAACAGGTAATAATACGGTTATTTTAGGCGTGTTTTTCAGATTTTAGTTGATTGGGCTTATTTCATTATGTCGCGGGATGAATTTTATTGATGAGCCATGAAATGATGAAGAATTTTTTTTGCAGCCGTTCCATCTCCAAATGGATTAGTCATTTTGACCATTTTCGAATAAAGCACCTTATTTTCTATTAGTTCAATAGTAGCTTCTATTATTTTATTTTTATTAGCACCGACGAGTAGCGCTGTTCCGTTCTCTATAGCTTCTTGTCTTTCAGTGGTATCTCTTAAAACTAAAACTGGTTTACCTAAGCTAGGCGCTTCTTCTTGAATTCCACCAGAATCGGTTAAAATTAAATATGAACATTCCATTAAATAAACAAAGTCGAAATAATTTAATGGGGCAAGTAAATGTACATTTTTTATGTCATTTAACAATCTAAATACTGGTTCTTGTACATTGGGGTTAAGGTGAACTGAGAATATATAGGTTATTTCTGGATAACGCTCCGCAAGTTCTTTAATAGCGTAACAAATACTATCAAACCTATCTCCAAAGTTTTCTCTTCTATGACATGTTATTAAAATAACTTTCCCTTTATTATATGATAAATTGATTGAGTTTATAGGTTGTTGTTTTAACTTTTTAAGTGTAAAGAATAAGGCATCAATACTTGTATTTCCTGTAATAATAATTTTATCGTTTTTTATTCCTTCATTTAACAGGTTTTGCCTAGCCATAACTGTGGGCGCAAAATGTATATCTGCAATTCTGGAAATTAATACTCTATTAAATTCTTCAGGAAATGGTGAATTAATATCAAAAGTTCTTAATCCAGCCTCGATATGTGCAACTTTTATCTTCAAATAAAATGCGACGGTAGTCGCCACCATCGCGGTGGTTGTATCACCCTGTACGAAAATTAAATCAGGTTTTATTTCTTCAATATAGTCTCCCAATTTTTCAAACATTTTACCCACTGTATTGCTTAATTTTTGATTTGGACTCATGGCGTAAAGGTTCGCGTCAATCTGTATATTGAAAAAATCAAATATCGGAATAACCATTTGCTGATGTTGTCCTGTAAAGCAAATATTTATAGAAAAGTATTCATTTTTAACAAATTGTCGGATTACGGGTGCCATCTTAATAGCTTCAGGCCTGGTACCGAAAATGAATGAGATCTTCATCGGCTAAATTTCATTTTCTGAAATGATCTGCTTAGCAATTCTTTAACTAAATAAATAGTTTTAATTTTTTTCGTTATTTCCTTCTGAAAATTTATGTCAGGCATAACTTTAAGAATATTATGATATTTTTCTTCATAATAATAAAGACTCATTAAATCTTTATATGCAATATAATGGTCTTCATCCTCCAGCCAAGATCCATTAAAGTGGTGGCAGGCGTAATTCACAGGTATGTCTATACAGAACGTATCCGATGGATAAATTGCAATTCCTTCGTCAACTAACTGAAGTTGGTTTTTTTCCCTATTAACTTTGTAATGGGTAACTAGAATATCTGAAACAATACTTGTATTTGGCAATATACTAAACTCATTTTGTTGGTGGTAATAAGCTAAAACAAGTTTTGGCCAGTTATGATTTTTTTCGGATGCCCAAACTGCAGTAAATGGAGAACCTTTTAACTCAAATCCAGAAAATGCTTTGTGAGAAAGAAATACATCGAAATTGTATTTAATCTCCACATCTGTATCAAGATAAATCCCACCTATATTGTATAATGCATAAGCTCTGACATAATCACTAACAAATGCCCACTTTTTGCTTTCATAGGCTTTTTTAACATAAAATGGTGCATACTTTAACTCAAAGTTAGATTCATCCCATTTAATGACTTTGTATTCTGGTAGATGCTTTTGCCAACTAGCCATACAAAATTCTACAAGCTTATTCTTCTCATTATTCCCAAACCAGCAGTAATGGATTATTTTTGGAATCATAATTTAGGCTCTAAAAACATAAAAATACCACTGGTATAGATTTTTTTCCCTTCTTTTATGATCCAACGATGTTTTGGATGTTTAATATAATTTAGGTTGTCTAAATCAAGCCCAGATAATACCTGTTGAATTTTTTTATCTTCTTCAAAATCATCATAAATTAATTCGAGGTGATGGGTTTTGGAAAATTTCTTCGAAATTGTTCCCGTCAGATTTTCTCTATAGAAAGGGTGAAGTTCTATAACAATTTTGGTTTGCTGTTGCCATGGAAATTGTATAGGATCAAGAAGAATCATTTCTTCGCCTTCGCAGTCGCAAATAATTAGGTCAACTTCATTTTCCCAGCCCTTAAAAATTTGTTCAGTAGCAGACTCATAAATGTGAAAATTATTAAGATTGTTAGGTTCTATCCAATCAAGAATAAGATGATGACAAGTTATATCAGTTTCAAATATATATACCTGATCAGGCTGATAAAAGTAGGAAAGTCCTGCGCTATAGTAACCATAATGACCACCAACAACTAAAATGTTTTTTATATTTTTTGATAATAATTTACTCCAAACATTAAATAAGCAGGACTCATATAAACCAAGGACTTCAGGTATCGTGAGGTGTGGTATTAAAGAGTCAGGAATTTTTAATCCAGTAAAAGGCCCATAATAAACACTATTCCCAACCATTTCTAAAAGGACTTGTAATTTATGAGTATTTTTTTTGGAAAATTTCATAACTTAATCTCTTTAATTTTTATTTCCGGTAACAAGCTAATTTGTCCAGGCCAACCACCTCTAAATACTCCGCCACGCCTTTTTTCATCATCAAGAATATAAAAACTAGCATAATTTTCAAAAATTTTATATAAATCCCCGTTTTGACTATTTAAATGTAAATTAATGTGATATTGTCCGTCATTAAATATGTATGGCGGAATAATGGTGTCGAACTCATAAATTCCAATGTCCAAACTATTAATTTTTTGGTTAATATGATAGGTATTTATACATGTAACCAGTTCTTGCAAAACATTATAAATAGCAATGCAAAAACCGATATTTGGTTTAGGTGTTTTAACTTTTAAAGAAACCTTAATGATGATTTTTTTTCCATTTATAATATTTTTTATTTCTGCTTCAGAGGCATCGCAAATTTTCAATTTTTCTAATTTAAAATCGGAATTTTCAAAATGTTCGATATTTACCTTCACAGTGTGGAAATAAGACGATATGACCATGTTGGCTTTTCCTTCGTTTTTAATTTTTCCATCTTGTAATAAAATTGCTTTTTTACAAAGCGACTTAATTGATGCCATATTATGGCTCACAAACAACACCGTTCTGCCTTCTCCTTTACTCACGTCGTTCATCTTGCCCAAACATTTTTTCTGAAATTCTGCATCACCCACAGCTAACACCTCATCTACAATTAAAATTTCTGATTCGAGGTGAGCGGCCACAGCAAAAGCCAGTCGAACATACATACCCGAACTATAACGTTTCACAGGTGTATCGAGGTAACGTTCAATTCCGGCAAAATCTACAATTTCTTCTAATTTTCGTTGAATCTCTTTCTTACGCATGCCTAAAATAGCGCCATTTAAAAAGATATTTTCTCTTCCACTAAGTTCCGGATGAAAACCCGTTCCAACTTCCAATAAACTTGCAATACGGCCTTTTCCAGAAATTTTGCCTGTGGTCGGTGCGGTAACTTTACTTAATATTTTAAGTAGGGTACTTTTGCCTGCCCCGTTCCGGCCAATAATACCAACGGCATCACCTTGTTCAATTTCAAAATTAATGTCCTTTAAACTCCATACAACATTACTTTCGCTTTTGCTGTGCTGATCATTACTTTCGCCGATTCTTAAAAATGGATCTTCCTTACCCCTTACGCGAGCATACCACCGTTCCAAATCACGACTAATCGTACCTGTACCAATTTGCCCCAATTGATAAGCTTTACTTAGGTTTTCTACTTTTATTGCAATGCTCATTTGTTGTTCGCGTATGGTTGTTCGTTAAGCGTTTTTCGTTAACCGTTGTTCGCTTGAAGTTGACCGATAAACGACAGACGAAAACGATTCATTTTAAAACTTTAATTAATTTAGTCAACATCATTTTTATGCTGATAATCTGTGCATCGATAGATACATAAGTTTCTTCGCTTAAATAGGATAAACTTTTTGCTAAATATAAATGATAATGTTTTTCAGCTAAAGATCCTTTTGCAATAAATAAAAACTGCTTAAATTCTTTAAAATATTGCCTGGCTTGACCTTCAACAATATTTGTCGGTACACTTGATGCACTTCTTCTGATTTGAGAAGTTAAAACGAATAATTCTTCTTTTGGAAATTGCTTACTCAACAGATAAATAGATAATGTTAAATTGTGTGCTTTTTTCCAGATTTCTAATTTGTTTTCCATGTTATAATTATTTTTTTAAATTATAATCAGGGATGATTGCTTAAATGTAACTATTATTTTTTCGTTGTTCATCGTTCGTTATTCGTTGACTGTTGTTCGTTGACTGTTGTTCGATGGACGAAAAACGACAGACGCAAAACGAATTAGACAGTATCAACAAAATTCCGTTCCACTTTATTAAAAACTACGATTCCAAATAGGAGCAAGGCCAACGTAACTCCGGTAGCGTAACCTAAACTAGCCCAGCTAAAGCTACCTTCTCCTAAAAAGCCATAGCGAAAAGTCTCAATGATGGGTGTCATGGGGTTGTATTCGATTAGCCAGGCATAGTCAGGATATTTCTGTAAGGCAATAGATAATGGATAAATAACTGTCGTGGCATACATCAATAGTTGCACGCCGAATCCGATTAAAAAGGCCAAATCCCGGTATTTTGTAGTCATGGCAGAAATAATCATACCGGCTCCTAATCCTAACAATGCCATCAACATAACAACTATTGGGAACAGTATAATCGACCAGGTAATTTGAAATGATGCACCTGCGAAATAATAATAGGCAATAAATAGCAGGAACAAAATCATTTGTACACCAAAACGAACCAGGTTGCTCACCACTATACTTAAAGGCATAATTAACCTTGGGAAATATACTTTACCAAAGATTCCGGCATTATCCCTGAATACGGTTGAGGTTTTAGTCAGGCAATCAGAAAAATAGTTCCAGGCCGTAATACCTGCCATGTAGAAGAGCGGTTTTGGTAAGCCATCCGTCGATATACCAGCCAGGTTACCAAAAATAAATGTATAGATTATCGTGGTGAAAAGCGGCTGTATAAAAAACCAAAGCGGTCCGAGAATAGTCTGTTTATAAAAAGAAACAAAATCCCGTCGTACAAGTAACCATAACAAATCCCGGTATGCCCAAACCTCATTTATTTTTAAATCAAATAAGGAAGCTTTTGCTTCAATTGTCCAGTTATGCGCTTCGTTATGCTCCATTAGTTTTTTTGGTAAGTCACCGCTCTTCTTCAAGGGTGGGGCTCAATAAAATACCTTGTAATGCAGTTTTATAATTAGCATAATTGAAGGTTTTCATGCATTTTCTTTGAAGATTTAACTTATCAGCTTTACTTTGTGGATGATCCAAGAAATTTTCAATTTGAAATTGTATGGCTTTCAAATCATCCGGATCAACTAATGCACCTAGCTCACCTTGCTTTAGCGCATCTACACTGCCGTCCTTATTGCCGGCAATAACTTGTAAGCCACTGGCAATGGCCTCAATAAATACAATTCCGAATCCTTCTTTTTTACTGGGCATAATGAAGATGTCGGATAAGAGAAAATGATCCGTAACTTCTGCCTCATCAATAAAACCGATAAGCCGGATGTGTTTTTCAAGCTTATGAAAAGCGATAAGTTTATCCAGCCTTCCTTTTTCAAGTTCATCCCATTTCCCGGCGAGCAGATAAACCAATTTTGGATGATTTTTTAGTAGTGCCGGTAAAACCTCGATGTTATGATCATAGCCTTTATATTTTTCTGACGAAGATACCCTGGAGAGTGAAAACAGTATCGGACTCTGATTACTGACCTGGTAACGATCCAATAAAAATTGGGGCTTTTCAAAATCGACGGAATAATGATAAAACGGATCAAGGCAATTGTTAAGCACAACTATTTTGTTTTTAGGAACCTGATGAATTTCCTGTATTTTATCTGCCGTAAACTGGCTTACACAGATAATTTTATCGAGGCTCTTTAAAATATTCAGCTTAGCTTCCGGAAAACTTTTCCATACCTCGATACCGTGAGCAATCAGATATATTTTTTTTTGAGGATGTATTTTTTTGATTAAATACCCGATATTAACCAAATGTACATGGCTCAATAAAATAATATCAGATTGAAGGCCTGTTAGGAAAGCCTTAAAAACAAAATATTTACGGGAAGAATCAAAACCTTTAAATTGTTTGCGGTGAAGATACCTGGAATCCCTTTCATTATTTTTATCATACATACTGTAAACAGTCGGTTCCAAAATATTTTCTTCACTCAAATCATATAATACCCTGCAAACGGTACGGCAAACTTTTTCAATACCGCCTGTAAAACCAAAAGTTTTCAGTGTTAAGAATAATACTTTAGCTTGCATGATAAAGTCTGTAGAGCGAAAAAGCAGATGACCAATGCAGTTGATTGTCTTTAAACTTTTCCATTAAAGCTTTTGCGCGCTTATTATGATAAAGTTCAGGTGCTGAAATGGCCTTATTTTTTCGCATCCATTCCTGGAAAGGAAAGGTAAAACCCATCTTCGAGCGATTCCAGGTTTCTGCAGGAAGTCCGTCTTTGTAACCTTCTATTAAAAGATGTTTCTTCTGCTCGTAACTGAATTTAATTTCATTAGAAATGGAAAATACAAGGTTTACAAAATTCCGGTCCAGAAATGGAACACGAACTTCTACGCCATGGCTCATGCTCATAAAATCAGTATCTTTTAACAGCTGGTTTTGCATATACATATTAAACTCAAACCAACTCGCCCTGATCTCATTGCTCAGGTGTTTTACCTGGGGTGCAAAAGGTATATCTTCAAGGCAATTCATTACCGTCTTCATGTCGATATCCAGCAATTCGGCGATAATATCGGGTGAATAAACACCTCTCAAACACAAGTATTCCCCTATAGGCGAATCCATGCTAAGGTAATACAAACGCTTATATTTATTGTTTTTAAGAAAGCGAGTACTTTTAATAGTGCTTTTGCTAAGCCAGTTTAAATTCTGTATTTTATGAATCCGGTCAAAAGAAGGGTAGCCACCAAACAATTCATCAGCCCCTAAGCCCGAAAGTACAGACTTTAAACCATTTTCTTTTGCTGTTTTACAGACGAACCACGTATTAATCCCGTCGTTACTCGGTTGGTCCATGGAGTTTAATACCGAATCAAAATTTTGTACAAAATCCCGGTATGTAATGGTTTGTTCAATTTCACGCGAATTCATTTTTTTAAGCAAGCTTTCACGTTGCTTATGTTCCGAAAAATCAATTTCATCAAAATTTGCTGAAATACAGGCAAGCTTATCTTTTGTGTAACGGCTGGCCAATGAGGCAATAATGCTCGAATCAAGCCCTCCGCTAAATAAAACACCAATATTAGTATCCGAAATCAACTGTCTTTTTATCGAAGCATTCAGCTCATGTTTAATCAGTCGGATGGCTTCCCGTTCATTTGTAATTATTGAGGATGTTTTAAACTGATAATAGCTGCTTATTGCATAAGAACCGGTATTAAGATTGTATTTTAAGAAATTGCCCTTTGAGAGCGAGTAAACATTTTTTAACGTAGTGTAGGGCTCGGGAATATGACCAAATGCGAGAAAGTATATATTACGATTTTGATCATTTTGAAAATCATCAGCATGTTGGAATGCTTTAACTTCCGAGGCGAAAATAAGTTTTCCGCTTTGATGCGAAAAATATAAAGGCTTCACCCCGTTTGGGTCCCTCACCAGATAAACAAGATCGCGTACTCTATCGTGTAAGGCAAAGGCGAAAATACCATTGAGCTTTTCAAAAGCTTTTTCGCCCCACTCGCAATAGGCTTTTAATACAACCTCCGTATCCGTTTGCGTTTGGAACAAAACACCCAGCATGTTGAGTTCATTTCTTATCTCCTTGAAATTATAAATTTCTCCATTATATGAAATCGCGACAGTGCTATCCGGGTTAAGCATGGGCTGGCGCCCTGCCATAGTCAAATCAAGTACGGCAAGTCGGCGGTTTCCTAAACAAACTGCTGCATCGGCATCATAATTTACACCAAAATCATCCGGACCTCCATGTTGCATACTGTTACACATAAAGGTAACCTTTCGCTGTAAAATATCCGGCGATTGTTTTTTATCAATTATCCCTGCTATACGGCACATATGCTAATTTAAATGGTAGCTAAGGATTGCAATTCGTGGTAATCTATCTAGTATTTCAGTTCCATCTTCCATTATCCATCTTCCATTTTTTTCATCTTTACACAGCTTCGCCCTTTCAGTCACATTTTTTTTAAAATGACCTAGTTCTTTTTCTTCAAAGATGATGGGGGAGCAATTTTTGTATAGATACCTGAAATTAATAAATTCAGCTTAAATCTTTTCTTATTGATGAATATTTCCCGCCTTAATCTGATGAATTCATTTCAAATAAACCAATGACTAATGAACAAAAGTCTAAATAGGTTCGATAAAAGCCATTGAAGTATTTATGTTAATCGCGAAACCCATATGTTCTAAGCGTAAAATTAAACGCTGTTTGTTATGGATCGATACTAATTCCCCAACCATATCTTTAAATGGCCCTGCCTTTATAATAACTTTTTCACCAGGCTTAATATTATGATCAAATACCTCCAATTCTTCATCGGTAGCTAATAATAACTTTAAACTTTCAATTTGCTGAACAGGCATTGAAGCAACCTGACCTGAAAAGTAAAGGAACCTGGCAATACCATTTGTCATTAATACCTCCGCATGCTCTTTAGCTGAAATATACACAAACAGGTAAGACTTAATTAAAGGTTCTTCAACTATTTTTTTTCGATCGCTCCACTGCTTGAGTTCTTTTTTCAGCGGGAGGTAGGCAATGATGTTTTTTCTGATTAACTCTTGGTAAGCTTTCTTTTCAGCCCTCGAACGCGTGTAAACCGGATACCATTTGTAATTTTGATCAATCATTAATCTGAAAGCCGTATTTATAAATTATACTAAAAATTTTCTAATTATTTTGCCGCCAGGCAGTTATATTATTAATCATTCAAGGTCTTAATCTTTTAATCAATTAAATACTTAACCAATTAACCCTTTTCTAATCACTCAACTTTCTAACCAATATCCATTTAACCAATTTAAACAGTTAAGCGATTAACCTTTTTTCTAAAACCTATCCCTTCTTCCAAAACATCCACCACTTCCGCTGCTCATCATCATAGTAGCCACTACTTCCATAACCGCTATAGCTGGAGTAATAATAAGTTCCGGTGTTGGCATGGGCATAATTGGTTGTATAGATATTCGAATGTAACTTTTCGTCTCCGAATGAATTTAAAATAATAGCGATATTATTCAAGCCATATTCTTTAGACAACCTATCCGGAATACTGGCAGATCTGTTTTTGGAAACACCCGCTCTGATAATAAACAAGTTAATATCCGCAACCCTGATTAAAGGAATAGCGTCGGATACCAGGCCAACCGGTGCAGTATCTATAATAATATATTCATATTGCCTTCTCAATTCATCCATTAAAATTTTTATCTTATTGCTGTGTAGAAGCTCAGAAGGATTAGGTGGAATTGGTCCGGAAGTGATGTAGTCAATATTATTTTTACTGTCATGATTAATAATTTCATCTAAATTACTTTGTCCGGATAAAAAAGAGCTTAATCCGGTCAGGTTTTTAGAACCAAAAGCTTTATGCAGTTTTGATTTTCTTAAATCACCCGCAATTACAATCACTTTCTTATCAATAATAGATAGCGTGCCGGCAAGATTTAAACTCACGAATGATTTTCCCTCTCCCGAAACTTCAGAAGTAATACAAATCATTTTGGTATCTTTATCACTGGCCATAAAACTCAAATTCGTTCGGACAGAACGGACAGATTCTGCAAATATCGATTTTGGTCTTTCTAAGGAAAGAACACTTTGATTATCATTGGAAAGTTTCTTAGGGTATTTCAATATCACACCTAAAATTGGCGTGGCCGTTAAGCCTTCAATAGCTTCTACATCATAAATATATGGATTGGTAAGTCTGACCAGCAGAATTAAGCCTAATCCTATAAACAAGCCCATAGACATATAAGATGAATATATTTTACCCGGAACGGGAGAAATTGGTAAAAAGGAGGGTTGGGCCTGACCAATAATTGTAGCGCCCGCAATTACCGCTGCGGAACTGATTTGTGCAGATAACTTCCGCTCAAATAACATCGACAACATACGTTGGTTAATATCTAAATTGCTCTGGAGTTTTGCAAAATCATTTTGCTTTCCGGGTATGGTATTTAAGCTTTGATTGGCATTACCCAATTGTTTATTTACAAAATTTAAGGTTTTACGGTTCCGGTCGTGAAGCAACTGGATATTGGTTTTGATAGCTTGCTTAACCTCAGCTATCTGCCGTTCGATATCTTTAACGGGTTGAGCGCTTGCATTAAAATTCAACAATTTGTTTTCTCTTACCTGGAGCAGGTTATTAAACTGACTAATTAATCCCGACAATAATGTGCTGTTGGTGCCTTCTAAATTTAAATTTAGTTGAATGCGATCCTGACTTGCTTTTAATTGATTTTCAATTTGGGCAATAAATAATTCCTGCAATTGTAAATCCGCAATCTGCTTTTGCAGATCAGCTAGTTTTGAAGTCCCGGCTTGCTTTTCTGAGCTTGGATCGATAAGATTATTGCTGGTTTGATAATTAGATAACTTCCCACCGGCTTTATTAACCTGGGCATCCAGGAAATCAATCTGACTATCTAAATAATCAACAGTTTGCTTGGCAGAACGCTGTTTTAATTTAGCATCATTTTTAACGTATGCTTTAATAATTTCATTTAATACATTAGCTGAAAAAACAGGATTGCTATCCGTATGGGTAACGCCCATAATATTGGTGTTTTTTTCCTGCTCAAATACATTTAAGCCAGCCGCAGCTCTTCCGTAAAGATCGTTGATGGCGTTAAATTTAAAACTATACTTGCCAATAGCTGGAATAGGGCTTTTAATACTAAAGACCATGTTTCCGAGGACAATTTTTTGCCCATATTTATAAATAGCTTTCGTTTTAAATTCATCATCACTTGAAGAAAGTTCAAAATGTTTATCATCCTTTGGCAATACATTGTAAATAGCTCTGCTGAAGTTAACAGTATCTTGCTTTACGATTGCTATCTTAAAGGGTTCATTTGGATAAAGTTCCGATGTTCTGACGCGTCCTTCCAAATAATAAGAAATCTGGTAGTTCAGGTTTCTTAATGCGGTGAATATCACGTCTTCCGAACGCATAATAATTCCTTCAGTTTGAATTTGATTTGCACCAAAGCCCCTGTAACTTACAGGAGCATTAGGAAAAAGACCCAGTTGCTCTTGCTCATTATCGAGCTTTAAAGAAGCCGATGTAATATATATTGGCGTGCTTGTACGTACTTTTATCCAGGCAAATATAAACCCCATTAATACACAACCCGCAACCCAATACCATCGACTTAAAAATATGCGGACAATTTTCCAGTAATTAATGGTTTGGCTGGCGAGTTTATTTTGCTCAAAGGAGGTTGAATTTTCCATTAACGGGTAAGTGTGAAGATTAAAACACCTAAATTGACGACAACCAATAAGGGCTGGATAATGCTGTTAAAACTATTTAATTTTTCGCTTAATGCACTTCCCTTTGTTTGCTGCAATACGATGATGTCGTTATTTTGCAAAATAAGTTTCTTACTGGCCAGGCTGTTGATATCATTTAAATTAACATAAATAATTTCGGGATGTGTCCGGTCACCACGTATAATCTTTAAAGTTTTAGGATCAGCAGTCTTGTTAATGCCACCGGCTTCGCCGATAATTTCAATTAAAGTAGTGTTTTCTCTTTCAATTAGAAAATTACCTTGTCTGCTGAATTCGCCTAATAAAGTAACCTTTAAATTAACTATACTAAGCTCTATAATGGGGTCGCGTAATAATTGTTTTGCGTAAAGTTCCTGAATTTTTAAAGCAGCCGCTCTTCGGGTTAAGCCTAAAACGTTTACCTTTCCGATAGCAGGCAAATTTACCTGACCATCCAAATCGACCGGGTAAGATAAGGCATTGTTAATATTTCCGCTTAATGTATTCCCTGTACTGGAACCAATGCTTGTAGCACCAATAACCTGGTTACCTGCCCCAAATTCTTTATTCTGAACATTACGGATAGCCAGTTGATCGCTAACTTTAATTTTATAATAGCCATCACTAATGCCTTGATCATTTACCACGTAAACTTGTTTAATGGTATCGGTAACCGTGTCACTTGGCGCATTAAACAGGCTGTGTTCTTTACGCGCAGAACATGAACTTAAAATTAAGACGAAGCAGAAAAATGATAATGGAACAAATATAAATTGTTTGCTGAATGTCAAAACCATAGAAATGCGCAGTATTGATTAGATTAACCACAAAAATAACTTTTATAGTTGTGAATAAAAAAAAAATCAAAACATAAACAAGTAGCCAACTATCATCCGTGTTAATCTGCGAAATCAGCGGGAGCATAAAAAATCTGCCACGTAAACACTTCAGCCTGCTGCAGACCGGGATTTTCCCGGAATAGCTTTTTAAACTAAACGATAATTTGCGAAATCAGCTATTGCTATAAATATACAGGCTGATTGCTATAAATCACTTTGCCGGGCACAAGTATAAGATAATGTCCGGATTTGTCCTGAATTGTCCGGATTTGACTGGTTAAATGTAACTTTGTTCGGGTGTTGTTCGGGACTTGTTGCTGAAACAGTGCTTTAAAGGCCGTTTTCCCGAAGAAGACTCGAGGCAATGTAGAACAAGCCCTCATCAAAATCTATTATCATCTGCGTTAATCTGCGAAATCAGCGGGGGTATAGAATATAGCCTGCCATGCGTTAATCTGCGAAAGCCTAAAAATAATTTGCCACCGAAACACGGATTTTCAGGGAACATGTATAAGCAAATAGCTTCGAAATCAGCAAGCGTAAAATTTTTCCCGTAAAAAAGCCGATGCCTGCAGAAAGATATTCAACTGCGAATAATACATTTGAACTTGGACTTAAGTATACTGTTTTTAAAAAATGATGTCTGTAGCCTTTAGTTGATTACCATCTAAATTAACCAATCATAAATGAAATTGATGTTTAAAAAATATTGTCTTTTACCACTCCTGATTTTATTAGGGTTAAATGTATCTGCACAATTAACAGATTCCTCCTCTATAACAAAAAATACAGGCGCTGTTCCATTTCGTCATTGGTCTTTTGGTTTGAATGCAGGTATGCTAACTGCTTATTCCCCATTTCAAGCCCAGGAAGATTTCAGCAGATCGGGTTTAGATTTTGGATACGGAGGCTATCTCAAATACCAGTTTTGGCGGGTACTGGCTTTACGGGCAAATATTTTAAGGGGAGCCGTTTCGGGTTCAGAAGCATTTTCCGGCGCTTACATCGATTATAAAACATCATTAAAATATGCGGCAGACATTAGTGCAAATTTATCCTTCTTTAGTGTCCGTTTTAATCAGAATAAGAACTTTGTTAGCCCTTACCTTATCGCCGGATATGGTTTAGCGTCGTATCGGCCTACTTTTACGGATATTGAGGGGGGTCGTTTATGTAGCTGATCACAGTATAAAATATACATATGTACCGATTGGATTAGGTTTTACGGTTGGTTTGGCTAAGCGGGTTAATTTTGATTTTGGTTATACCTTAAATCTGGTTAACGGCGATAACCTGGATGCCTATAACTATGGAATGAACAGCGATCAGTTTTCTTATGTTCACGTGGGTTTATCATTTCAAATCGGTAACCCTAAAACGCTTGTTAAAACGGTAAAACCGAATAAGTCTATAATCCGGGAACCGTTAAGAAATAAAGCAGACGCCGGACCTGTAAAAGATTCGCTGGTTAAAGCAACAGACGGTTTAAAGGCTAAACAAGTTAATGAAACAGCAGGCATTACGTCGAAACCCGGAGCAGATTCGGATGGTGATGGTGTATGGTGAGGCCTATCCGGTAGCAGATAATTCGACTGAAAAAGGGCGTGAGCTGAATTGCAGGACTGAATTCCAGTAAACACATGTTTTAATTATTTAGTAGAAAACATAATTGTTAAAATAAGTGCCTCTTAAATAAATTAAAATAAAGAAATACTTACAAAGATATTTGAACCTGATTTCGTAAGCTTGAATAAAAAGTAAATATGGTAAGCACGATAAGTATTAATAAGTTTTAGATGGAAACTTTAAACAACATAATAAAGTCAACACCAGTAAGTTCACTGATACAAAAAGTGAGCGCACAACAGGTTAACCAGTATGCTATGGATGACTTTGATTTAGTGGGTAAACATATTCTCATTACTGAAGACAATCCTTTAAATCAAATGATCATCACAACAATGATGAGTAGTTGGAAAAATACGAAAATTACTATCACAAGTAATGGTCTGGAGTGTTTGGAAATTATGAAAAAGCAATCTTTTGACCTGATATTAATGGATATACAAATGCCTGTAATGGATGGTTATCAAACCATTTCAGCAATAAAAAAAGGTTTTGCCGGCGTTGAAAATTTAAATGTTCCCATTATTGTGCTTACATCAGATATTACTGATGATACGAGAAAACGGGTTTTCTGTCTGGGTGTCGGGGTATTTAAATAAACCAATTGAAGAAAATATACTTTATCAGAAAATAACGTCAATACTTTAAAATCCTGGAGGTTCTGCGGTCTTCTCGGTACATTGTCATCCCTGCCTGACAGGGAATCTTTAAGTATAAGGTTGCATTAAGATTTTCGCCTGCGCGGAAAAGATGAAAAGAGGAGAGGGCGTTCGAAGGAATTTAATAGCTTTTTGTTCAGTTTATTCATTTAGTTATGAATGGTTATTTAGGAATTTTTTTTTAATTTAAATATAATCGTATATACTTATTTAATCATAACATTAAACCTTTATATCCGCAAAATACCCGTAAGGCCCATTTTTTCCCTCTTACACTAGTCATTTAAACATTAATTTAATAAAATAATCTTCAAATCAATATCGCTGTACATTTTTATTTAACTACTGATTACTCTGTTTCAACTACGCTTAAAATGTATTGAATAAACTGAACGACAAATAATTAATTCAGCCTATCTATAATTGTGTTATAACAATTAGCGACGGATTAGATGGGCTATTTAAAAGTAATTCTTTTTATTTTATTAATCTTTTCATTAGAAAAAAAATCAGTCGCACAGGGTACTGCAACAGGCTGCCTTTTGCCAGATAATAAAGTTTATACATCTCCTACCACTGTATTGGGTACAACAATTTACAGTAACACTCCTTCGGTTTCGCTTTCTACAAATTATTGTACCTGGACAGCCCCTTCAACTACATCTTGCAATGTTTGCACGGGATCATTAAACTTAATTAGCTTAGTATGTCTCGGTGGTCCGGTGGTGCAAGGACAAGAAGGTGTGTTTACGATGGTTGAATGCCCAATAGATAACATCACCTGGTTAATTCTTTTTGTATCCGGGTTTTTTGGTATTGCCGCAATAAAAAAAATGGGTATTACTTAAACTATGGCCTTTCTGATAACAGCGACAACCCGTTCCAGGTCGTTTTGCTCAATGCCCAAACCAGATGGCAGATAGAAACCATTTCTTGCTAATTTTTCTGCATTTGGATAAGATTCATTTTTAAATAATTCCATTTTTTTAAACACCGGTTGTTCATGCATACACCAGAAAAATGGCCTTGTTGCAATTTTATTTTGATCTAATAGCAGCACTAAACGCTCTTTTTCTTGTTCAGTCGGCGCCACCAATCCAAAAACCCAGTAAATATTTTCGGCATAATCTGTTGATTTTTCAGGTAACAGGTAGCCAAAATCTTTCAGAAAGTGTAATTCATCCTGATAAAATTTACCCATCAGTCTTTTCTTTTCCAAAAAGTAATCCATTCGCTCTAACTGTGCAATTCCCAGTGCAGCCTGTAAATTCGTCATGCGATAATTCCAACCTAACTCATTGTGTACAAACCGGGGGGCGTTAGGTTCAAAACAAAGATTTCTATATTTCTGACAACGCCCGGCAATTTCAAAATCATTTGTTAAAATCATGCCGCCTTCGCCGGTGGTGATGTGCTTATTCGGGTAAAAGCTGAAAATAGAAACATCACCAAAAGAACCACAAAGCTTACCTTTATAGGTTTGTCCGTGAACTTCTGCGGCGTCCTCTATTATTTTTAACTTATATTTTTTAGCAAGCGTTAGGATAGGATTCATATCCACCGGCAAGCCATAAATATGAACAACCAGAATTGCCTTTGTCTTCCTGGTTATTTTACTTTCGATTGCTGCAACATTCATGTTCCAGTCGGTTGGATTGCTATCAACTAAAACCGGAACTGCACCTGCGGTTATTACAGATTGTGCAGGTGAAATAATGGTAAATGTAGGCATAATTACTTCATCACCGACGCCGATACCCAGTGCTTTTACAGCAATATCCAGAGCGGCTGAACCACTACTTACCGCAATACCATAGGCCTGCCCGATATAGGATGAAAATTTATCTTCAAATGCTTTAATGAATGGCCCTTCGCTGCTAATCCAACCTGTTTCAATACATTCGGTTAAATATTTAAGTTCATTACCATTTAGTAAAGGTGTATTAACAGGTATAAAATTCATATTGTAAGTTATAGTTTCCGGAGCACAATACAAATGCCCCAGGTATCTGCACCAGGCGTTTTGCCACTAAGGAATTCTTGTGTAGTCAGGTGTTCAAAACCACACACCTCTGCCAGTAGTAAAAGTTCAGGGATACTGAAATGGCGCATTTTATGGGTCTCGGTAATGTATTCTGTTTTATGAAGAAGCTTATTGAACACCTCAATTGTATAAACAACCTCAACGATATTGCTGTTCCAATTAATATCAGGTTCAGCATTTCTGATCAGTTTAATTTCGTCGTTTTCAATGGTTTTAACTCTTTTTTCAGGTAACTGCGTTAAAACGGCAGGCGTGTACCAAACATCAAATATAAAAAGTCCTCCTTTTTTCAGGCAGTTATTTACATTTTTAAAAGCTGTTTTTAATGCTTCATTATCGGTTAAATAGCTGATGACGTGGAATAAGGACAGGGCAACGTCGAATGTATGTTGCCCATAATAAGATTCGATGGATGCCTGAACAAAAGAAAGATTAGGTTTAGTTTTTGTTTGTGCAATTTTAATCATTTCAGCACTTGGTTCAACGCCGGTAACATTAAATCCGCCTAAAGAAAATAAATTTGCATGTTTTCCGGTACCGGAACCAAACTCAATGATATCATTTGCGCAGTTATGATGCTTTTTAATTAGGTCTATAATATAACCGGCTTCTTTAAGATAATCCTTGTCTTTGTAAATTAAATCATAATACGCACTGTAGGCATTAAAAACGTGTTGCATCAGTTATGTTCTAAATCTTATTTTGTCTTCCTCGCCAACATATGGACCTTGTTTTATTTCAATCATTTCCGAATCTTCAAGCATTTCGAAGCCATGTCCGCCATTTGCAAGCAGAATAACATCACCTGTAGTAACCGTTCTGTGCTCCAGAAATGCCTGTGTATCGTCATAAAAATTTACGAGAACCGACCCGCTTTTAATGTAAAGCACTTCCTGGGTAAGCACAACTTTTCGTTCTACTAATTTATGCACATGAGGTTCAATTACATAACCTTTTTTTCTGTTCATGTAGCCCAATTGCTGAGAGAAATCATTAGGCGTGAAAAAATTTATGCCTTCCTGTTTGTAGCTTGCCCGGATAATAATGGCTAATAATATGCCTTCATGCTCTATTCTTTCAACCATTTTAAATTATTTGTTTAAGGACATAAATTTTCGTTCGGACAAGCGACATCAATTTAATGATCATTGCTTCAGGATTGTGTATGTAAAAATAGGTATTTAAATAAATAAAAATGATAAACATCTACATTTGAATCGGTACGCTTCCGGAGAAAGGGACCAGCGATGGAATAGTGGCTTTACACCAATGGCTTATTGCATTAAGATTCCCATTTACATGGAAATGACGACTTGGGAGAATGGGTTCTAAAACTCACTCTTGAAGCCTTCCTTGCAGGAGGAAGGTTCCGGGAGGCGGATGGAGGTTCGTGTAAAACTGTCTGCAAATTTATAATTACCTCTTAAAAATTATCAAAGCACTTTTAAAAATAATAAACTTTCACTATCTTCATCACGTGATTAATTCTATAGCTGATGAAAAAGTTGTGTTTAATCATCCCTATCCTTTTAATCCCATCCCTACTTGCAGCTGAAGATGGCGTTGACGGTTGCCACATCACTACAGGTGCTACCATGCAGTCGCGTTTATATTATACACCTTATACCTATGGTTCCGGAAGTCCAACAGAATGGATTGAAAGTTCTGCCGGACATGCCGGCTACAACTTAGTCACATCTGTAAAGTGCTTCGATACCTCAAACATACCCTGCAATGTTTATCAATACGGAACCACTGCTGCTTCACCATCGGCCGCAGAAATAGTTTATACCGGTTATTATGCGTTGGTTACTACAGATTGCCCAATCGACAATTATATCGCCGTATTTTTTATATTTACGGCTGGCTTCTCCATCTTTTATATTAGAAAAAAAGCTTCTGGCAGTTAAATGAAAATATCTTTAATAACGGTTTTATATAATGGTGAAGCATTTTTGAAAGAATGTATAGAATCTGTTATTCATCAAACGTATAAGAATATAGAATATATCGTGATAGACGGCGGCTCTACCGACAGAAGTTTATCCATCATAAATCATTATAAAAAGCACATTAATTATTTTATTTCCGAAAAAGATAAGGGGCTTTATGATGCCATTAACAAAGGCATCAGCGTTTCAACGGGCGATGTTGTAGGTATATTAAATGCCGATGACGTATTGGCCGGTGAGTATGTTATCGACCAAATTGCTGCTGCATTTAAACAAAATCCTGATATTGATGGCACCTATGGCGACCTTAATTATGTTTATCCGGTTAGCCTGAAAATAATCCGAAAGTGGAAATCAAGGCAGGCGAACCGGCACGACATCAAATCGGGCTGGATGCCTGCACACCCGACATTATACCTTAAGAAAAACCTTTTTGAAAAGCATGGTAACTATGCCTTGGATATGGGTACCGCTGCTGATTATGATTTAATTTTAAGGTTCTTCCACACCCATGAAATAAATGCGTTGTATTTGCCTGTGCTAATGGTGAATATGCGAACAGGAGGCGTAAGTAATAAATCAATTAAAAGCCTTTTGGCTGCTTTTATGAACGACTATAAATCTCTTAAAAGAAACAAAATCCCATTTAGCTTATTCGTATTGTTAAAGAAAAAGTTTTCAAAACTTGCGCAGTTTAAAAAGTAGAGCTGAAAGATTGGTATTTAAGGCATTAAAGATTTCCCGCTCATGAACCCTCTCTCTTCCATGGAAGTTGCCGGCAGGCGGATAAGGATTCTGTTGCTTAATGCATTAAGATGCCCATTTGCATGAAAATGACGACTTGTGGATGAGGCGTTGTACGAAACTCCTGCTTTTAAACCCTTCCTTTTGCAGACGGATGGAGGTTGGATTCAAACATTCATGAGCATCAGGAACTGGCATAATGATTGTAAAAGTAATTCGAACCATTTGTTATATTTGTTAGTAAATCCCTATCATTTTGATAATAAATTTATTAAAAACACATCCTGTTTTTTTTTATCTGGCAATAGCTTTTATTGCGTATGCCATAGTGGTTCTCAGTATTCCATCAGTCATTTATACTTCAATTAAATATAATTTATTTGATAAGAATGACATGTACAGGAAGAACCATAAACACAACATCTCACGTTTAGGGGGGATAGCCATTGTTGCTAGTTTTACAATTACCACTTTGCTTTTTTCAACCCTGATAAAGTTTGAAGAAGCGAACTTTTTAATTACATCCTGTATCATACTGGCCGCTTTGGGCTTAAAAGACGATGTTTATGGAAGTAATACCAGTACAAAGTTTATACTACAATTATTAGTAGCCGTTATTTTGGTTTTCTTTGGTGGATTTAGATTAACCAGCTTATATGGCGTGCTTGGAATAGGTGATATGCCCTTGTTTTGGAGCGGAATTTTTTCTGTTATCCTCATCATTTTCTTAAATAATGCGTTTAACCTTATCGACGGTATTGATGGACTGGCAGGAACTAAAGGTATCCTGGTAAACCTGATTTTTGGCGTCTTTTTTGCCTTAATGAACCAACTACCCTATGCTTTTATAGCCTTCTCTTTAACAGGGGCAATTGCCGGGTTTTTAAAACACAACTGGTATCCTGCTAAAATATTTATGGGCGATACCGGTGCATTGATTATCGGCTTGGTTACTGCGGCATTAGCGGTTAAATTCATAGAATTAAATAAGTTTTCTTCAGGCGTAACCCCTTTTGTTTACTCCGCACCTGCAATTGCCGTGTCAATTTTAATTGTTCCGGTATTCGATTCTCTTCGGGTATTTACGGTAAGGGTGTTTAACAGGAATTCGCCTTTTAAAGGCGATAGAAATCATATTCATCACCGTCTAGAAAGGTTAGGGTTAAAACCGCCTCTGATTATCTTGACAACATCTTGTTTGAACGTCTGCCTGATTGCGATATGCATACTTATGCAGAACCTTGGTAATTTTTTCCTCATTTTCCTTATTATTGGTATTTGTGTACTGTTTGATCTTATGCTCATTTATAAACTCCGTAAGAAAGATAACCTGGCAAAAAAAGCAACAGACTTACAATAATTTTTCTTTATGTAAGCAATAACAATTTTTGCAAAGTACATCTCCTTTTTTTTATCGCCGTCAATCTCAAAATAAAGATTAATTTTGCGCTTTAATTTATTAAATGAGAATAGCGATAAACGGTTTTGGCAGAATAGGAAGAACTTTTTTACGTTTGGCTTTAGCTGAAGGTTTTGAGGTTGTTGCTATTAACGACTTATCAGAACCAAAAACAATGGCACATCTTTTTAAATACGATACGGTGCATGGCGTATATAAAGGTAATGTTGCTGCCAAGCCTGATACCTTGCTTATTGACGGACTATCAATCCCTGTTTTTTCAATTAAACACCCTATTCATTTACCATGGTCGGCTTTAAAAGTGGATATCGTAGTGGATTGCACGGGTAAAAACTTAAGCCATGAAGATGCGGAAGGACACCTGATATCCGGTGCGAAACAGGTTATCATTTCTGCTCCGGCTGCAGACGATATTCCAATGGTGGTTTTAGGCGTTAACGAAAATAAAATTGATCTGGAAGGTAAGATACTTTCAAATGCGAGTTGCACGACCAATAATATTGCGCCGATAATTAAAATATTAAACGATAACTGGGGTGTGGTAGAAGGTTATATTACAACAATTCATTCTATGACCGGCGACCAGAATCTTCACGACAGTAATCATAAGGATTTACGCAGGGCACGAGCAGCTTCGGCATCTATTATCCCGACCACTACCGGTGCCGCAAAAGCCATTACACACATTTTTCCCGAACTCGAGGGTAAACTTGGCGGAGCTGGTATTCGTGTGCCCGTTTTAAATGGTTCTCTAACTGATTTTACCTGTATTTTAAAAGAAAAAACAACTATTGAAGAAATTAATGCGGCTTTTAAAAATGCAGCAGATGGGACTTTTTCGGGTATTTTGGAATATACAGAAGACCCCATTGTTTCTGTCGATATCATAGATAATCCACATTCTTGTATCTTTGACGCCCAGCTCACCTCGATTGTAGGGGATTTGGTAAAGGTTGTGGGTTGGTATGATAATGAATTTGGCTATAGCAGCCGTTTAGTAGACTTAATAAAGAAAATAAAGGAAATTAAACAGCTGGCAGTCAACAGTTAACAATTTACAGTTAACAATTAAACAATTAACCAGTTAAACACTTAACTGTATTAACAATTAAACAATTTATACAATTAATCAGTTCGGCAATTAACCTTCTAACCAAAAAATGATGGTAAAATTCATCTCTGCAAAAGAGGTACTTCCTTTGAGAAGCCTTGTTTTAAGAAACGGAAAGTCTTTTGAGCATTGTATTTTCGAAGGGGATGAAAGTTATGATACTTTTCATTTAGGTTATGAACTGGATGGTGAAATCAGATCGGTAGCTACTTTTATGCGTAACGATTTTTTTGAAGGAGCAGGTGAAGGCTATCAGTTAAGGGGAATGGCAACACACCCCGATTTTAATGGTAAAGGATTTGGAAGCGCCCTGATAGCTTTTGCAATAGACTATTTAAAAGCATACAAAATTGCCTACATGTGGTGTAATGCTCGTTCAACAGCATCAGGCTTTTATAAAAAAATAGGTTTTACAACGGAATCACCTGAGTTTGATATACCAGGAATTGGCTTCCATTACGAAATGAAATTAAACTTAAATCAAAATAATTAAACATGAAAACAGTAGACCAGTTTAACTTTAAAGATAAAAAAGCGCTAATCAGAGTCGATTTTAACGTTCCTTTAGACGATAGTTTTAAAATTACAGATGATAAAAGAATGCGTGCCGCGCTTCCAACAATCAAGAAGATTTTAAACGATGGCGGTTCTGTAATTTTGATGTCGCACTTAGGTCGCCCGAAAGACGGACCTACTGATAAATATTCTTTAAAGCACATCATTGGTGATTTATCTTCAATGTTAGGTTTGGAAGCAAAATTTGCTGACGATTGTATCGGCGAATCTGCTGTTAGTGCAGCTGAAAACTTAAAACCTGGTGAAGTTTTGCTATTGGAAAATCTTCGTTTTTATAAAGAGGAAGAAAAAGGTGATGTTGCTTTCGCTGAAAAATTGGCAGCGCTTGGTGATGTTTATGTAAATGATGCTTTTGGTACGGCTCACCGTGCACACGCTTCTACAGCCGTAATTGCGCAGTTTTTTCCTGACGCGAAATACTTCGGCTATTTAATGGCGTCGGAACTGGAAAATGCAGAAAAAGTTTTAAATCACCCAGAAAGACCATTTACCGCAATTATGGGTGGTGCAAAGGTTTCTGATAAAATCTTATTAATCGAGAAATTATTAGATAAAGTAGACAACCTGATTATTGGCGGTGGTATGGCTTATACTTTTGCTAAAGCACAGGGTGGTGAAATCGGTACTTCTCTTTTAGAAGCCGATAAACAGGAACTTTCCTTAGAATTAATTGAAAAAGCAAAAGCTAAAGGTGTTAATTTAATTTTACCGGTTGATACGGTAATCGCTGATAAATTCGCAAATGATGCAGATAAAAAGGATGTGACCTCTGGTCAGATTCCGGCAGATTGGATGGGATTAGATATTGGCCCTAAATCTGTTGCTTTATTTCAGGATGTAATCAAAAACTCAAAAACATTATTATGGAATGGCCCGATGGGCGTTTTTGAAATGGAAAGCTTTGAGGTGGGCACTAAAGCTGTTGCAGAAGCAGTTGTTGCCGCAACAAAAGATAACGGTGCTTTTTCTTTAATTGGTGGTGGAGATTCTGCTGCAGCTATTGCGAAATTCGGAATGGAAGATGAGGTAAGCTACGTTTCAACAGGTGGAGGAGCCTTACTCGAGTATATGGAAGGTAAAGAATTGCCCGGGGTAAAAGCGATTAATGAATAAACGAGGATTAATTTCATATCGCTGAAAAGCAGCAGTCAAACTGCTGCTTTTCAGCTTTTAAGACATTGATCAAATTTGCAATAAAATAGCATTAAAGAGTGGTTTTGTACCTGGTTTAGCTAATTAAGGCATTTAAATAGATAATTTTTTCAACTATTCTTGCTTGCCCTATTCTATTTTTAATTTTGCGGTCAAGTCATGGAAATAAGCCGGAGACCATATTTCAATCAACTTCGGATCCCTTATAAACCTCGATATATCGGCTTTGACAAAATCCATTTTAACATTATCAATCTTTTCACTAAGCAATTTCCTGAACGCTTCTTCACTTATGGTTTTGCTCTTCCAGTCGCCGCTGTCTATTGCTCTGAGGAGAAAATGATTTAGATTAAGCGGGTATCCCTTTTTAATATACCATTCCATATCATACCAATCGCGTCCTTTTACATTAGTGCCCCATTTCCGGAAGAGTAGCGCGTGCATTTTTCCTGCGAACAGATTGGGAAGTGTTAGGCATTTCACATAGAATGAAAATGGCTTAATTAATAACTTTTCTTCAGTAGAGAACCCTAAAGGTGGTTTTGTATCTACTTCTAACTTGATTTTTATATTTGCTACTTCCTTAAGTCCGCTTTCCGGGATTATTCCTTCAAGCACAAGCTCTTTCCAGATTGTTTCGGATTTGAG
This sequence comes from Pedobacter rhodius, assembly GCF_027213645.1. Lineage (GTDB taxonomy): Bacteria > Bacteroidota > Bacteroidia > Sphingobacteriales > Sphingobacteriaceae > Pedobacter > Pedobacter rhodius. The sequence continues at coordinate 171,345 of NZ_JAPWGL010000001.1, forward strand.
AAAAGCTGAATTAATGTTGCTTTTTATCGTTTTTTGTTTTTCTGATATAGAAACATGCATGCCTAGAGCTTCAAATTCATGCACAATAGCTTCCTGATACTTTTCTAAGGAAAAATCTGGATTGATAGCTAAAAGTGAAAAGTCCAAATCCTCAGAGAAACGATCCAGTCCATAGAATATTCTAAGCGCAGTTCCTCCATAAAAAGCAGCCTTTTCAAAGAAGCCAGCTCGGTTAAGTCCAGCAAGGGCAATCTCTTGCATAATTTCTCTTAATGCATCTTTGGCTTCATCCCTGTTTGTTGGGTGATAGCTATCGAGCCATTCCTTTATCATAATCTTTCAATCATTTTGATTAACATTTCAAGGCTTTCCTGCTTTGGAGAATATTTTAACCAGGATGATATTGCGGTTAAGTTAAAATTGGCAACTTCACTTTCTTCCATTCTCAAATTTCCAAAAACATAGTCTTTTGCAGCAGACTGACTTCTTAATGTAATACCAGCTGTTGTGGTTATTTTATCACAAAGTGCCTTTTCTGGGTTTGCTAACATCGCATTTTGGTTTTTAGACAGGCTTACGGTATTGATACCAAACGCATAGTATGGTAATGGCAACTTAGTATAAGTATACAATCCAATTTTGGTTTTAAATTGTCTTGATGCTTTGGTTGTCATTGAAGTAACAGCAAATACCTTTTCTGGAATCAAACCGTAATAAGAGAGGGCACTTTCCATCGAAACATAGCTTGGTCCTAATATATGATTAGCGATCAACGCATTTTCTGGCCTTTCCGAACTTACCGATTGTCCAACAACATACAGGCCTTTTTTTACCGGTTCTATAAAATTATTAGCTTTCAATGATAATATTTTATCATTTGGCCGTTTGTATTCCTTCAACAAATCGGCAAGCAATTGATGTGTAAGTGGTTGATTGGCGAGATTATTTAATTTTACCCGAACATCCATATTGTAAAATATTTATAAGATAAACGGTTAAAAATCGTTTATCTTGTATCTAAATTACATAAATTTCGCAGATATACAATATGTTGATTTATTAAGTGGTGCTATTTTAGTTAGACCGATTTTATTAGAAACAATTAGCCTTGGAATAGATTAGATTTTCGATTTACTGATATCCTTTTGCCTGCAAATTAAATAACTCGGCATACCTTCCGTTTTTCTCCAGTAATTCTGTATGGGTGCCAGATTCAAGTATCGTTCCTTTTTCAAGCACCAGTATTCTATCAGCAAGCCTTGCAGTAGAAAAACGGTGTGAAATAAGTACGGCCGACTTTCCAATTGTTAATTCAGCAAAACGCTGAAAAACTTCGTACTCCGCTCTGGCATCTAATGCAGAAGTTGGTTCATCTAAAATAAGTACTTGGGCATTCTTCATATAAGCCCTCGCTAATGCAACTTTTTGCCATTCGCCGCCCGATAACTCCACACCATCATTAAATTTCCTGCCTAACGATTGCTCGTAGCCAAGCGGAAATTTAGCAACTAACAAATCAGCCAGACTTTGCTGAGCCGCCGTTGTGATAAGATTTATGTTATCAAGTTCACCAATATTTCCAACGGCAATATTTTGAGAAAAAGTCATCTGATAGCGGATATAATCCTGAAAAATAATACCCATATTATGCCTTAAATCTGCCAGGTTATAATTCTTTAAATCCTGTCCATCCAGCAATATCCTTCCTTCGGTTGGATCATAAAGTCGGGATAATAGTTTTACCAGCGTTGTTTTGCCTGCGCCATTTTCGCCAACCAGCGCAAGCTTTTCGCCGGGTTTAAGTGTGAGGCTTAAATTGCGGCAGGCATATTTTGGAGCATTCCGGTATTGGAAGCCAACATTTTCAAAAACAAAGCCAACCTGAATAGGATTCGGGAAAGGTAAAGGATTATCCGGTTGGGTAATTCTTGGTTTAATTTCAAAGAACTCTATAAAATCATTCAGGTAAATTGCACCTTGAGATACCATGGTAAAACGAGACAGCATGGTTTCCATTAAGCCACTTAATTGCCTGAAGGAGCCGGCTAAAAAGGTTAAACTACCAATTGTTGCCTTGCCGTTTATGGTTTGATAGATGATAAAGCCATATGCGCCATAGTAGCCTATCGTTCCCATTATGGAGAAAAGTGTACCCCAGCCGGAGCGGCTTACGGCCAGCTTACTGTTATCCGCATAGAACTTATCCGAAAGCGTTTTGAATCGGTTGATAATGAATTCTGATAAGCCGAAAACTTTAACTTCCTTAGCAGTTTCATCACTTGCGCCGAGGTAGCGTACATAATCCAGTTCCCGTCTTTCTGGTGTCTGACTTCTGGAAAGTGCATAATTTCTGCTGTTAAAATAGGATTCTCCTAAAAACGACGGGATTATGGCAAGCAACAACATTAATATAAGCCACGGGTTAAAGGCAATTAACCCGGTTAAAAGAAAAGCCATGGAAATAAAATCCTGTAGCTGACTCATTACCTGGGCAAGTAAGATCGTTCTGCCTACGGTTTGCTGCCTGGCTCTTTCGAGCTTATCATAAAATACTGAATCTTCGAACTGATCCAAGTCCAGCTTGGTTGCATGCCGCATGATGCGCATCGAGGTGTGGTTGGAAAACAAATCACCAAGCAGGCTATCCGTCAGGTTAATCATTCTGTTTAACCCATCGGTAAGTACAGCCAACGCGAATTCAAGTCCTACAAGTTCCCAGAGTCTATTGTTGTCTGCATGAGCGGTTCCTGAATTCAGGGCAACCACCTGATCAATGATAAGCTTACCGGTATAAAGCAGCGCTACAGGCATGGCTGAACGAAATATCCGCAGAATCAGGCTGATGAGCGTTTTTTGCGGACTGCTCTCCCAAACCATCTTAAAGAATACAGGCAGATTTTTGAAGGATAGAAGGCGTTGCTTAAACGTAATTTCCTCCATTTTTATCGTATTCCTGTTTTTCGCCATATCAGTCTCTTGTGTTGCTCAAATATAAATGATTCTTCGATGGCGGAATACTAAAATACAAATCTTTAATTAAGTAAATGTTCCTGGTGATTATGTGTATAATGTCAGGTGAATTAACTCAGTTATCTGTACTTTTTAAAGCCCAGTAAACAAGTGCGGGTTGAAAGAATAATCTGGCTAATCTTTTAGCATTGGTATCTAAACCGAAAGTACTTCTTCTGTTTTTGTATTGTGCAATATTGCCGGGAAAAACAGCTATAAATAAGCCCGCTGCTATTTTTCCAATGGTTTGCTCATGCTTTTCGGGTGCTAAAATCAGCGCAGTGCCTAAAGCAATTTCTACGAAGCCAGATTGTACAACAGCATTGTCTTTTTCCAAAGGAACCCAATCCGGAACCTGCGCCCGGAATGCTTTTCTTGCAAAAGTAAGGTGGCCGATGCCTGCAAATATTAATCCTGCACCTAATAGAATTTTAGTGGTTTTTTTAATACTTTCTTCTTTCATAATTCTATCAAATGCTTAATGCTTATCTCGTTAACAAATGCAGTTGATTAAAGTTGTGATTCTTTAATTTAATTCGGCAATTGCCTGTCCGAAATAAATAATATATGTGCATAAAATTTTGGCTCAATGCATACATAATGTCCTTAGCTTTGGTCTTTTTAAACTTAAGAATGAAAAAAATATTCGTGGTGGGATTAAATTTTTTAAAATGCTAATTTTTGTAGTTAACTCGCTTTTTACCAGTGATTAAGCAGTTTTTATAATTTTTCAGATAGTTTCTTTTCAGTCTGTTTGGGGGACAAAGTGGGAGAAAGTATATGTGGAAAACTTTTTTGTGGTAAAAAGTGGTAAAAAGTGGTAGAACTATTTACTTTTACACTACATAAAAAGTGTAAATGCCACTATGACCCATCTTTTAGGAGAATTTGATTGTAAACTTGACGCAAAAGGCCGCTTAATGGTTCCTTCTGCGCTTAAGAAACAATTGCCTGATGTGGAGCGGGAAGGGTTGGTTATTAACCGCGGTTTCGAAAAAAATTTAGTCATCTATCCGAAAAGTATTTGGGATGGAATCGTTGCGCAGTTAAGCACACTTAATGTTTATGATGAAGAGAATCGAAAGTTCATCAGGGCATTTACCCGAGGTGCCACAGAGTTAAGTCTTGATGCGGCCGGCCGTGTATTGTTGCCGAAATCACTTACGGAATATGCGGGTATCGGGACAGACATCATGCTTGCCTGCCAGTTAGATCGCATTGAGGTTTGGGATAAATTAGCTTACGAAGACACTTTGGATGGTACGCCGGCAAATTTTGCTGCGCTTGCTCAAAAGGTAATGGTTGATAAGAAAGGAGGAGCCGATGGATTATAATTACCATGTTCCTGTAATGCTTCAGCCTTGTATCGATGGTTTAAATATTAAGCCGGATGGGGTTTATGTAGATGTTACTTTTGGTGGCGGTGGCCATTCAAAAGAGATTTTAAAACACCTTGGTCCCAAGGGCAGGTTGGTTGCTTTCGATCAGGATCCGGACGCGCAAGCAAATATACCGGTTGATGACAGGTTCATCTTTATCGATCAGAACTTTGGTTTCCTGAAAAATAATCTTCGCCTTAAAGGTTTCAAAGAAGTTGATGGGATATTAGCCGATTTAGGTGTTTCATCTCACCAGTTTGATGTGCCTGAACGTGGTTTCTCTATTCGCTTCAATGCGGATTTGGATATGCGCATGGATCTGAACGGCAATTTAACGGCTGCGGAGGTTTTGAATACCTATTCAGAAGATAAGCTTCATAAAATATTTGGCATTTACGGCGAGGTTAAAAACGCAAAGTCTTTAGCCCGTGCTGTTGTAACGGCTCGTTTGGATAAGCCTTTTACAGATATAAATAGTTTTAAGGCTGCGGTTTCGGAATATATCCCGAAAGGAAAAGAAAATAAATATCTGGCCCAGGTTTTTCAGGCTTTACGTATTGAAGTAAATGCCGAAATAAAAGTGCTTGAAAGTTTTTTGGAGCAGGCTGCTGATGTGTTAAAACCGGGTGGCCATTTGGTGGTGATGTCTTACCATTCGCTGGAAGACAGGCCTGTTAAGAATTTCATGGCGAAAGGCAAATTTCAGGGTGAAGTTGAAAAAGATTTTTTTGGCAATCAGCAAAAGCCGTTTAATGTCGTAACACGCAAAGCGATAATGGCTTCCGAAGAAGAAATCGCCCGCAATAACCGGGCTCGTAGTGCAAAATTAAGAATAGCGGAAAAAATATGAACAGGTTTAGAGAAGATGAAGAGGAAATCGGACCTGAACCTGAACTAAAGGTGAAAGCCGAAAAAATAAAAACAGAAGAGGATAAAAGGTTTAGCGAGACTTTTATCGGAAAGTTTTTTACAGAGGGTGTAATATCAAAGGAAGCGGCAACAGATGCATTGCCGTTTTTATGCTTTCTGGCCTTTTTAGGAATGATTTACATCGCTAATAGTCATTTTGCAGTGAACAATGTTCGCCGCATTGATAAGTTAAATAAAGAAGTTAAAGAATTACGTTGGGAATATAAATCCTTAAAAGCCGACCTCATGTTTAAAAGCAAATTAACAGAGGTTGCCAAAAAGGTTGATACCCTTGGAATAAAAGAATTAATTGAACCACCAAAAAAAATAATTGTTAAAAGCGATGAATATTAGAGCAAACATCTTGCTTCGTGTATATCTGGCATTTGGCTTAATTGTGCTCTTTGCTTTGGCGGTATTTTTACGCCTTGGCCAGGTGCAGTTTGTACAGGGACATAAATGGAAGGCTATGGCAGATAGTCTTTCAACACGTTATATGCCTGTTGAGGCAACCCGGGGTAACATCTATTCAAATGATGGCAGCTTGCTGGCAACATCCGTTCCGGAGTATGAGTTACATATGGATATGTTCGCAGGTGGTATTGCAGACGACAAAATTTTTAATGAAAAAGTAGATTCCCTTGGGATGAAACTCGCTGATCTTTTTAAAGATAAATCGGCAAAAGAGTATTGCAGGATGTTGCGCAAAGGTCGTCAGGATAGTGCCCGTTATTTATTGATACATCGTAAAGTAGGTTATTCGGATTTAAAAATCATCAGAACTTTTCCATTATATAACATTGGTAAATTCAGCGGTGGCTTAATCGCCGTTCAGCAAAACAAACGCATTTTGCCTTTTCAGGCATTGGCCGCCCGTACCATTGGGTATAAAAATGCCAATGTAAAAAATGGAGTTGGTTTGGAAGGTGCATATACGGATTACATCAACGGAGAAACCGGTAAAAGATTAATGCAGCGTATTGCAGGCGGTGTTTATGTACCTGTTAATGATGAAGAGGAAGTTGCGCCTAAAGACGGCGCGGATATCATTTCCACTATTGATATCAATATGCAGGATTTGGCACAAAGTGCTTTGGAAAAGCAGCTTATAAAATACAAAGCCGATCACGGTACGGTAATCGTTATGGAAGTTGCAACCGGAGAAGTAAGGGCTGTGGCAAATTTTTCTAAAGTAGAAGAAGGTGTTTATAAAGAGAAATTCAATTATGCCATTGCCGGCAATCAGGATCCGGGCTCAACCTTCAAGCTGGCATCCTATATGGCCTTACTGGAAGATAAACTGGTTGATACCAATACCATGGTGGGAACTGGTAATTATCAGATTCCTGGCAAACTAATTACGGATTCGCACGGCAGTATTGGTGTGGTAACCGTGAAAAGAGCTTTTGAAGAATCATCGAATGCTGCCATATCTTACTTGGTGAACTCAAATTACCGGGATAACCCGATAAAATTTACGGATCATTTATATGATTGGCATTTAAATAAAAAAATGGAGCTTCAGATACCAGGTGAAGCTACGCCGGTAATTAAAAACCCCAAAACAAACAAAAGCTGGAATAAGAACATGACCCTGCCGCAAATGGCTTACGGATATGAAATGCAGTTAACTCCTCTTAAAATGTTATCATTTTACAATGCGGTAGCGAATAATGGTAAATACATTGCGCCGATTTTTGTTAAAGAAATCAGAAGACTGGGTAACCCGATTGAGCAGTTTAAGGCAAGGGTAATTAACGAGCAGATTTGTTCGGATGTAACCCTTAGTAAAATTAAAAAAATGCTTGAGGGTGTGGTGACAGAAGGTAGTGGAAAAACTTATGTCTATAACCCATTGTATAAAATTGCCGGTAAAACCGGTACGGCGCAAGTTGCTGATGCAAACAAAGGCTACAAGGCTAACAAGCAGTATCAGGCTTCTTTTGTAGGTTATTTTCCTGCTGACAAACCTAAATATTCTATGATTGTGGTGATTAACGATCCTAAGGGTGGTTATTATGGTGCGCTGGTTTCCGGACCTGTGTTCAGGGAAATTGCCGACAGGATTTACGCCAGCGATATGCAGATGTATAACGATGTTCCAACGACTTTAGTTGGCAACACAGGCAATCCGCCAACAAAAGCCGGTCAGAGTAAGGCGACTCAAAAGGTTTACAAGGCATTTGGCTTTAAACCGCTTTTTGCATCAAAATCTGAATATTATAATACGATTGATACCAGTGCCGGAACCATTTTTCAGGAGAACAATGAACGTAAAGGTGTTATGCCGAATGTAGCGGGAATGGGTTTAAAAGACGCGCTCTACCTGCTTGGAAACGCGGGGTTAAAAACACGGGTTACAGGTTCGGGCAAAGTAATCAGGCAATCCGTTCAGGCGGGAACAAAAGTGAGTAAAGGTTTGCAAATAGATATACAATTAGATTAATGCAGTTACAGGATTTACTATATGGCGTAACAATAAAGGAATTGGTTGGCAGAACCGACAGGGAAATTAATGAACTGACGTTTGATTCCCGTAAGGTAACCACTAACGATGTATTCTTTGCAATTGTCGGAACTGCGGCCGACGGGCATCTTTTTATCAATCAGACCGTTGAGCAAGGTGCGAAGGTTATCATCTGTGAAAACCTGCCTGAAATTGATAATTTCGATGTTACCTATGTAAAGGTCGATAATTCTTCAGTAGCCCTGGGGATTATGGCTGGTAATTTTTATGGTAATCCTTCCAAAGAATTAAAACTAATCGGTATTACCGGTACAAATGGTAAGACGACGATTGCAACTATTTTATTTAAGCTTTTTAAAGATTTAGGTTATAAAACAGGACTGCTGTCAACAGTAGAAAACTATATAAACGATGTAATTGTAGCGGCAACACACACTACGCCAAATCCGATTGCACTAAACGGATTGCTTCGTGATATGGTTAATGCGGGTTGCGATTACTGTTTCATGGAAGTAAGTTCTCATGCAGTGGCTCAACACAGAATAGAAGGACTGGCTTTTTCAGGTGGCATTTTTTCCAATCTGACACACGACCACCTGGATTTTCATAAGACTTTTGAAAGTTACCTGAAAGCAAAGAAAGCGTTTTTTGATGGTTTGCCTAAATCGGCTTTTGCCTTAACCAATATCGATGATAAAAACGGTATGGTAATGTTGCAAAACACCAAAGCCTATAAAAAAACATATGCTTTAAAACAGCTTGCAGATTTCAAGGCCAAAATAATTGAGAACCAGTTCAGCGGTTTGCATCTTGATATCGACAACGAAGATGTTTACTTCAAACTGGTTGGTTCTTTCAATGCGTATAATCTACTTGCAGTTTACGGAGCTGCCATTCTTTTGGAACAGGATAAACTGAAAGTACTGACGTTATTGAGCCGTTTAACCGGTGCCGAAGGTCGTTTTGATTACATTACCTCGCCAGATAAAATCATTGGTATAGTCGATTATGCGCATACGCCTGATGCGGTGCAAAATGTACTGAGCACAATTGCAAACATAAGAAAAGGTACGGAACAAGTAATTACCGTTATCGGCTGTGGGGGCGACAGGGATAAAACCAAACGTCCGGTGATGGCACAAGTGGCCTGCGACTGGAGCGATAAAGTAATCCTGACTTCCGATAACCCGCGGACTGAGGATCCTCAAACCATTATTAACGAAATGGAAGAGGGTGTTTCACCTACAAATAAACGTAAAACGATATCCATTTTGGATAGAAAGGAAGCAATTAAAACAGCTTGCCATTTAGCGCAGAGCGGCGATATCATTCTTGTAGCCGGAAAAGGCCATGAGAAATACCAGGAAATTAATGGCGTGCGTAACCATTTTGATGATAAAGAAATTTTACTAGAACAATTAAACCCTCGCAGCTAATGTTATATTTATTATTCGAATACCTGCATAAGCATTACGACATACCCGGATTAAGGTTGTTCCAGTACATCACTTTCCGTGCTTCAGTTTCTATTATTCTCTCTTTAATCATTACAACAGTTTACGGTCGTAGGTTAATAGATTATTTACATAAAAAGCAGGTTGGAGAAACGGTGAGGAATTTAGGTCTTGAGGGCCAGATGCAAAAGCAAGGAACGCCGACAATGGGTGGAATCATTATTTTGCTCGGTATTTTAATCCCGACAATTCTTTTTGCAAACATCACAAACGTTTATGTTATCCTGATGATTATAACCACCATCTGGATGGGTGCCATCGGTTTTCTTGATGATTATATTAAGGTTTTTAAAAAAAATAAGGAAGGTTTAGCGGGTCGTTTTAAAATTGTTGGTCAGGTTGGCTTGGGCTTAATTGTAGGCTGGACCATGTATTACAACCCGAATATTGTTGTTCGGCAAACGGTTCAGGATAATGTAAAAACAACAGATGCGGCGCCAATGGTTTTAAGGCAGAAAGGCGAAACTTTTTATTATACGCAAGACGTAAAATCGACCAAAACAAATATCCCATTTTATAAAAATAATGAGTTTGATTACGCCAAAGTGTTGAAGTTTTTAGGTACAGGCTATGAAAAATATGCTTTTCTTGTTTTTCTGGCTTTCACGGTTTTCATCATTACAGCGGTTTCAAACGGCGCAAATATTACTGATGGAATCGACGGTTTAGCAACCGGCACATCAGCCGTTATTGGTACTACGCTTGGCATTCTGGCCTATGTATCAGGTAACGTTGGTTTTGCCGATTACCTGAATATCATGTACATCCCGAATTCGGGTGAGCTGATGATTTTTGCGGGTGCCTTTGTTGGCGCATGTGTAGGTTTCCTTTGGTATAATTCTTACCCTGCTCAGGTTTTTATGGGCGATACAGGAAGTTTAGCGATTGGAGGAATCATTGCATCATTTGCCATCATGATTCGTAAGGAATTATTGATTCCAATACTTTGTGGCATTTTCCTAATCGAGCTGGTTTCGGTAATCATGCAGGTTTCTTATTTCAAGTACAGCAAAAAGCGATTCGGGGAGGGCAGGCGAATTCTGCTCATGGCACCCTTGCACCACCATTACCAGAAAAAAGGCTATCATGAAGCAAAGATTGTAACCCGCTTCTGGATTATCGGGATTATGCTGGCCATTATGACGATTGTAACATTGAAATTGAGGTAGAAAAGGTTATCCGTTGACCGCTTTCGGCAACCTACACGAATAACGACAAACGAAACACGAACAACGAACAACGAAAAAAAAATGAATACGAATCAAAATACAACAAACAATCCTCAGCCGGCAATGGCAGGGCAAAGTTGTGTTGTCATTTTGGGTGCGGGTGAAAGCGGTGTAGGTGCAGCCAGGCTGGCACAGCAAAAGGGTTTTGATGTTTTTGTTTCGGATTTCGGCATAATAGCCGATAAGTATAAGGCTGCGCTTGAAAAATTATCTGTTCCATTCGAATCTGGACAACATACGGAAGAACGGATATTAAATGCAACAGAAGTGATAAAGAGCCCGGGAATTCCGGCGACTGCACCAATTATCAAAAAACTGGTTGCAAAGGGAATTCCAGTGGTTTCGGAAATTGAGTTTGCCAAAAGATACACCAATGCGAAAACAGTTTGCATTACGGGGTCCAACGGTAAATCGACTACAAGCTTACTCACCTACCACATTTTGAAAAATGCAGGTTTGAATGTGGGCCTGGCTGGTAATATCGGTAAAAGTTTTGCTGCCCAGGTGGCAGAAGAAAGTTTCGACTGGTATGTGCTTGAAATATCAAGTTTTATGCTCGATAATATGTTTGCCTTTAAAGCAGATATCTCGGTACTGTTAAATATTACACCTGATCATTTAGACAGGTACGATTACAAATTGGAGAATTATGCAGCATCTAAAATGCGCATCATTCAAAATCAAACAGCAAATGATGCTTTTATTTATTGTGCTGATGATGAAGAAACTTTAAAAGCCATGGAAGGTATAGAACTTCAGGCAAAAACATATCCTTTTTCAATTTTCAAAGCAATTGAAAAGGGTGCTTATTTAGAAAACGATACAATACACATCCTTACAGAACCAAATAAAGAATTTACCATGTCTATTTCAGAATTAGCCTTGCAGGGCAAGCACAACATTTACAACTCTATGGCTTCAGGTATTGTGGCTAAGGTTTTGGAGTTAAGAAATGAAACCATTCGCGAGAGTATGGCAAATTTCAAAAATATTGAGCACAGGCTGGAGCATGTGGCCAAAATTTCGGGTATTGATTTTATCAACGACAGCAAGGCAACCAATGTGAATTCCACCTGGTATGCGCTGGAGAGCATGACAACTGATGTGGTTCTGATCATGGGCGGCGTTGATAAAGGCAACGATTATAATATGCTGAAGGATTTGGTGCACAGTAAGGTAAAAGCAATTGTGTGTTTAGGGAAGGATAATAAACGCATTCACGATGCATTTGAAGATGATGTTGAGGTGATTGTAAATACATTTTCAGCAGAAGAAGCAACGCAGATTGCCTTCCATTTAGCTAAACGGGGAGATACGGTGTTGCTGTCTCCTGCATGTGCAAGTTTCGATTTGTTTAAAAATTATGAAGACCGTGGCAACCAGTTTAAAGCGGCCGTAAAAGAATTATAGAAGGAGGTTTAACAATGTTTCAAACGCTACTTAATAAAACAAAAGGCGACAGATGGATATGGTTAATCATTATCCTGCTTTCGCTTATATCTGTAATGGCAGTTTACAGCGCTACAGGCACGCTTGCTTATAAACGTGGAGAAGCTGTTGAAAAATTGCTGTTAACTAAACACCTGATTTTTGTTTTATTGGGCATCGGTATGATTTACATATCCCACTTGCTGGATTACCGCTACTATGCCGGGATTTCGAAGATTCTGATGATAGTTACGATTCCCTTATTGCTTTATACCCTGATTTTTGGCGCTAATGTTAATGACGCATCCCGCTGGGTGAAGATACCGGTAATTGGATTGACCTTTCAAACATCCGATTTAGCGAAACTTGCCCTGATTACCTTCTTAGCCCGAATGTTAACTAAGAAGCAAGAGAACATTAAAAACGTGAAAGAGTCATTCATTCCGATAATGGGCTCAGTTTGTGTGGTATTCGTATTGATTGCATTGGCGAACTTATCAACCGCATTAATGCTTTTTGGCGTTAGTATTTTGCTTTTAATTATAGGCCGTATCAGCATCAAGCAAATCTCGCTGGTTTGTGTTGGCGGAGCTATATTATTGATGTTTGTTGTTTTCTTAGGTCCGAGGAGAGCAACTTATGCCTCCAGGATTAAGTCTTTTCTTCATCCGGAGATGCAGCATTCAGACAAGACTTTCCAGGCAGATCAGGCAAAAATTGCCCTGGCTACTGGTGGTGTTTTCGGTAAAGGACCAGGTAACAGTACACAGCGCAATTTCCTTCCGCACCCTTATTCGGATTTTATTTTCGCCATTATTATTGAAGAATGGGGAACGTTTGGGGGATTGGTGATTATGATGCTTTACCTGGTGCTTTTATACCGATGTATAAAAATTGTAACCCGGGCGCCTAAAGCATTTGGCGCGTTACTCGCTGCTGGCCTGAGTTTCAGTTTAACTATACAGGCTTTTGCAAATATGGCTGTAGCAGTAGGCTTAGGTCCGGTTACAGGTGTTCCGCTCCCGTTGGTAAGTATGGGTGGAACATCAATGATTTTTACCAGCGTGGCTTTCGGTATTATATTAAGTGTAAGCCGTGATGTGGAAGAAAACGTAGCCGGTAAAACGGTAACAGATAAAACAAAAGTTAGTAATAAAGTAATAGTTGGCGAAATACCGGCGATGGCTTAGAAAAAGCTGAAAGCGAAAAAGAATTTAAGAAGTACGGCAACATTAAATTACTTCGTGTCTTAGTGACTTTGTGTTAAAAAATATAAAATAAAACCTCAGTGCCCTTTGTGAAAACTCAGTGTCGTCTGTGGTAGAAAATAGAAGTAGAGCTTTAGCGTGCTTGGTAATAAACTTAGCGCTCTTTGCGGTTAAATAAAATAATTAAAAAAATGAATAATTCCCCAAAAATTATCATATCAGGAGGTGGCACAGGCGGGCACATATTTCCCGCCGTTGCCATTGCCAATGCGTTGAAACGCTTGGTGCCTGGCTGTGAAATATTGTTTGTGGGCGCAACGGGCCGTATGGAAATGGAAAAAGTTCCGGCAGCCGGATATAAAATTGTTGGCTTGAACATTAGTGGTATTCAGCGGGGTTCGATTGTAAAAAACCTGGCACTGCCATTTAAAGTGCTCGGCAGTGTGAGGGCCGCAATACAATTGATTAAGGATTTTAAACCAGATGTTGTTGTTGGTGTTGGTGGTTATGCCTCAGGTCCGCTATTGTATGCTGCATCATTAAAAGGCATTCCCTATCTCATACAGGAGCAGAATTCGTATGCGGGAATAACCAATAAATGGCTGGGCAAAAAAGCTTCAAAAATATGTGTGGCTTTTGATGAAATGGAGCAGTTCTTTCCGGCTGAAAAGATTTTGAAAACAGGAAATCCGGTTCGTCAGGAGGTTGTTGATATTAAAGGAAAACATTATTCAGGAGCAGAGCTTTTAAAGCTCGATCCGCAGAAAAAAACAATTCTGGTTACCGGCGGAAGTTTAGGTGCCGGAACATTAAATAAAAGTATCGAAAAGCATTTGCCTGAAATTCTGGAACAAGATGTTCAGGTCATCTGGCAAACCGGTAAATTTTATTATAAGGCCATTATCGAGAGGTTAGGCCTGGATTATCATCCGAATGTGCGCATACTGGAGTTTTTGAATAAGATGGATTTAGCTTATGCGGCCGCAGATGTAATTATCAGCAGGGCAGGCGCAGGCACTATAGCCGAACTTTGCCTGATTAAAAAACCGGTTATCCTGGTGCCTTCTCCAAATGTGGCTGAAGATCATCAAACCAAAAATGCATTGGCACTGGTAAAAAATAATGCTGCAGTATTAATAAACGACAGGTCTGCAGAAGATACGTTGGTAATTGAAGCATTGAGGCTGTTAAATGATAAAACCTACAGTGCAACGCTTTCTGAAAACATCGGAAAGATGGCTTTGCCGCAGGCAGATGAAATTATTGCAAATGAAGTGTTAAAACTGATAAAAGCTTAATGGCTAAAGTGGAAAGCATAAAGCTGAAAAAGACAGAGTTAGAGAAGGCGTTAGAAATGTATAACATAAAATAGAAATTACGGTAGAAAGGAAAGCTTTAAGCTTTAGTCTTTCTGCTTTTAAGTGTATAAAAATGGAGTTAAGTAAAATAAACAGAGTGTATTTCGTGGGTATCGGTGGTATCGGTATGAGCGCTATTGCCCGTTATTTTGCTAAACGCGGTCAGGCGGTTTGCGGTTATGATAAAACCCGTACTAAATTGACGGAAACGTTGGAACAGGAAGGTATTCTGATTTCGTACCTGGATGAGGCCGCGGCATTGCCATGTGCTTTTTTGGATAATCACGAAGATACGCTTGTTGTTTATACGCCTGCAATTCCTAAGGATTCCAAAATTTTAAATCACTTTAAAAATAAAGGCTTTAGTTTAAAAAAACGTTCAGAAGTTTTAGGGATCATCAGCAGAGGCATGTTCTGCATCGCAGTAGCCGGCACCCATGGAAAAACAACAACGTCCTCTATCGTGGCACATATTTTAAAAGATACAGGTTACGATTGTACAGCGTTTTTGGGTGGTATTACCAGTAATTACAACAGCAATGTTTTATTTGGTAAAAATAATGTAATGGTTGTGGAAGCGGACGAATATGACCGGTCGTTTCTGACTTTGCATCCGGATGTCGCGGTAATTACCTCAATGGATGCCGATCACTTAGATATTTACGGCGATAAGCGCCAGCTTGAAGAATCTTTCCAGCTTTTTGCAGGGCAGCTAAAACCTGGTGGTCAGATTTATGCGCACGAAGGTCTTCCCATTATAAACAGTACGAGCTATGCAGCGAATTCAACAGCGGATGCCAAAGCTGAAAATTTAAGGGTAGAAGGTTCAAAATTTGTTTTTGATTATTCGGACCGCACAACAAGTATCAAGAACCTGAGTTTGATGTTGCCTGGAAAGCATAATGTAGAAAATACTACCGTCGCCATTGCCATCGCTTTACAGCTTGGCATCGATACGGAGAAGATTAAGCAGGCAGTTGCAAATTTTAAAGGTGTGAAGCGCAGGTTTGAATACATTGTAAACAACGATAGCCAAATTTACATTGACGACTATGCGCATCATCCGGAAGAATTGAAGGCATGTTTTGATGCCGTAAGGCAGTTATATCCTGATAAGAAATTGACAGTGGTATTTCAGCCGCATTTATTCACCAGAACGAGGGATTTTGTAGATGAATTTGCAAAAGTTTTAGGCACGGCTGACGAATTGATGCTGCTGGAAATTTATCCTGCAAGGGAATTGCCCATTGAAGGGATTAATTCGCAGTATTTACTCGATAAAATAACATTGGCAGATAAGAAAGTATGCGGAAAAGAATTTGTTATTCAGCATGTTAAGCAAGTAAAACCTGAATTAATTTTAACGGTGGGGGCAGGCGATATTGATACATTAATTGAACCTTTAAAAAACACATTGAACAATGCTTAAGCGAATAAACTGGAGCGCAATTTTTACCGGCTTTGCATGGCTGATTAGTCTTGCAGGTGTGGTGGTGCTTTTAAGTTTCATCAGCGTAAAAAAGCAAGGCGTTAAATGTACGGAGGTAAAAATATTAATTCCCGGTGCCGATAATTTTATCGAAAGAGAAGAAGTTGATCAGATTTTGCGGGAAGACCAGGGTGTTTTGGTGGGCAGAAAGCTTGAGCAGATTAACATTCATCAAATCGAACAGAAACTAAGGGCTAACCCATATATCGGCTTTGCCAAGGTTTACGCGGATATGGACGGTGTGCTGCGAATTGAAATTAAACAACGCCAGCCAATTTTAAGAATACTGAATTTGATAGGGCAGGACTTTTATATAGATAATGATGGATTAAAAATGCCGATTTCTCCAAACTTTACGGCCGATGTACTTGTTGCTACAGGCAATATTCAGGAGGTTTTTGGAAGCCGCATCGATACCTTGCGGACACAACTGGCTCGTGATTTATATAAAACCGCACAGTACATCAAAAGAGATACTTTGTGGGATAATCAAATTGAACAAATTGCTGTTAACGAAAGAAATGATATGGTATTGGTACCAAGGGTAGGCGATGAAACAATTATATTGGGTAGCGCAGATTCTCTGGATGTGAAAATGAAAAATCTTAAGGTTTTTTATAAACATGCTTTACCACAGGTCATCGCAAGAAAATACAGAACGATAAACATAAAGTACACCAATCAAATTGTTTGTGAAAAAAGAGATTCTTCATTAATTGCAAAAAAAGACAGGATACTTTCCGGTGCCGACAGTATTAACATAACCAGAAAGGTTTCTGATTCCTTAATCCGTAGTTCAATTGCAGGTGCAATGAAAAGCGATGGTTTACAAGACGACCGGAATGCGGAACAAAGGGAGGAAAAGCCGGTTACAGTAGCGAAACCCAAGCCAGCAACGGTGCCGGAGGTTAAGCCTAAAACAGTGGCGGCAAAATCTGAAGTAAAAAAGGAAAAACCTAAAACCGAAAGCCCGAAGCCAGCAGTAAAGCAGGAGCAGCCAAAGGCAAATGAAACGAAGCCGGCGCCAAAAAAGGAAAAGCCTAAAACTGCCGAACAAAAACCAGAAGTGAAAAAAACACAAACTTTTGCCGAGAAAATGGCAAAACAACAAGCTGAAGCCAGGCAGAAGTCGGCAACAACAGAAAAGAAAAATAAATAAGTCCCTGAAAAATAAAATATATAACTCAACAAAATTAACGAATATGGACAAGGCAAAATTTACTAGTCAGTCTCCAATTGTAGTTGGCCTGGATATCGGTACTACAAAAATATGTGTTATCGTAGGCCGCAGAACACAGCATGGCAAAATAGAGGTCTTAGGCATTGGCAAAGCCGAATCTGCAGGGGTAACCCGTGGTGTGGTTTCTAACATTCAGAAAACCGTACAAGGTATTGCGCAGGCCGTGGAAATTGCCAGCGGACAATCCAATGTAGAAATACAGGTGGTAAATGTGGGTATCGCTGGTCAGCACATTAAGAGCTTACAGCACCGTGGTATTTTAACCAGAAGGGAGTTAAATAACGAAATTGGTAAAAAAGACATCGATAAATTAATCGATGATATGTTTAAACTGGTTATGCCTCCGGGTGAAGAGATAATTCATGTTTTGCCACAGGAATTTACCATCGATAACGAACCGGGTATTAAAGACCCGATTGGTATGGCGGGCGTTCGTTTAGAAGCGAATTTCCACATCATTTCCGGTCAGGTAACCGCCGTTAAAAATATCATCAAATGTGTAAACAATGCAGGCCTTCAGACTCAGGATTTGATTCTTGAGCCCCTGGCTTCTTCTGAATCGGTGTTGAGCGATGAAGAAAAAGAGGCTGGCATCGCCTTGGTTGATATAGGTGGCGGAACAACCGATATTGCCATTTTTCACGAAGGGATTATTCGTCATACAGCCGTTATTCCATTTGGTGGTAATAGTGTTACGGAAGACATCAGAGAAGGTTGCTCAGTAATGCGTAATCAGGCGGAGTTATTAAAAACACGTTTCGGTTCTGCTTTGGCCGAAGAGAATAAAGAAAATGAGATTATCTGTGTACCGGGATTACGCGGAAGAGAACCGAAAGAAATTTCTGTTAAAAACCTGGCTTACGTTATTCAGGCCCGTATGGAAGAAATTATCGAGCATGTTTACTATGAAATTAAAGCATCAGGTTACGAGAAAAAACTCATTGGTGGTATTGTAATTACAGGTGGTGGTGCTTTGCTTAAACATTTAAGCCAGGCGGTAGAATACGTGACCGGTTTAGATTGCCGCATCGGTTATCCGAATGAGCATTTATCTAAATATGAGGATATGCCGAAAACGATTTACGATGATTTAAAAAGCCCGATGTATGCAACCAGTGTTGGCTTATTAATCAAAGGAATTCAAAAAGCAGAAGAACTGATTGAAGAGATGAAGCAACCGGGTGTTTTTGTTGAGAAACCTAAAACAGCTAAAGAAAAAGAAAAACGCGGACCAGGCTTATTCGATAAATTACTTGCAAAAACCAGAACTTTCATTCAGGATGATATGGATGTAAGCGATGAAGATTACCTTAAAGGATAGTTTTTTTTCAACAAAACATGAGTTTTCCACATTATGAACACTTGTGGAAAACCTATGTTGAAAAAGTGTTAATATTACGTTTGGTAATGAACAGAATTTAAGAATTTTTAAACAACTGATTCATAAGATTATGCAGTTCGAAATGTTAAAAGATAAGTCGTCAATCATCAAGGTAATTGGTGTTGGGGGCGGTGGCGGCAACGCAGTTAACCATATGTACCTGTCGGGTATCACTGGTGTGGATTTTATTATTTGTAATACAGATGCCCAGGCTTTGGAATCTAGTCCTATACCTAACAAGGTTCAGTTAGGCGCTAGTTTAACCGAAGGGATGGGTGCCGGTTCTATTCCTGAAGTTGGAAAAAACTCTGCGATTGAAAATATAGATGATATCAAAGCCATGCTGGGTAGCACCACCAAAATGTTGTTTATTACGGCAGGAATGGGTGGCGGCACAGGTACGGGCGCAAGTCCGATAATTGCAAAAGCTGCTAAGGAACTTGATATTTTAACTGTAGCAATTATAACCACACCATTTTCTTTTGAAGGCAAGCGACGCAGGTTGCAGGCCGATGAAGGTATGGAAGAGTTAAAAAAATATGTAGATTCTTACCTGGTTATTTCAAACGATCGGTTGCGTGAGATCTTCGGTAATTTAACCCTAGGCTCTGCATTTGGCCAGGCAGATGATATTTTAACAACTGCAGCAAAAGGTATTGCTGAAATCATTACCGTTCCGGGATACATCAACGTAGATTTTAAAGATGTTCGTACGGTAATGAAAGATAGTGGTGTTGCCATTATGGGTAGTTTTGCTGCTGATGGTGATGAACGTGCTTTACAAGCTGTTGAAGGTGCTTTAGCTTCGCCTTTATTAAAGGATAATGAAATTGAAGGCGCCCGTTACATCTTATTGAACATCAGTTCAGGTTTGCGCGAAGTAACCATGGATGAGGTTTCAATTATTACAGATTACATTCAGGAGAAAGCCGGTTTATCTGCCGATTTAATATGGGGTAACTGTACAGATGAAACATTGAATGATAAACTATCAGTTACTATTATCGCTACCGGTTTCCAAACCTCGGAAGAACGCGTAAACGAAGAAAAAAATAAAAAGAAGATATCTTTACTAACACCTGAAGAGGCACCACTGGTTCGACCTGTTGAGCCGGTAAATTCTTTTATTCAACCCAAAGCAGCGCCATCTTACGAGCCCGTTTTAAAAGCGAAGGAAGAAGCACCGCAGGCAGATTTATTCGGTGGCATGTTTAGCAAAGCTGAAACACCTAAATACCAGGAACCTGAAAATGATGTTGTTCGTCATACCTTAATTGAAGAAGAACCTCAGGTTGAAGCACAGGCAGAAACAGGTTTTGAATTTGAGATTAAACTGGCCGAAACAGAATTTGTTTTCGAAACACCTGTAGCAGAAATTCCTTCAATTCCGGAACCAGAGCCCGAAATGCCGGTTGTTGGTTTAGATGATAACCAGAACGACGAATCTGTTGAAGAGCAATTAAAAAAATCGAGAGAACGCATTATGCGTTTAAAAGATTTAAGTATGAAGCTGCGCACAACAAATGGCTTACAGGAATTGGAAAATGAGCCTGCTTATAAACGTAAGCAAATGCAATTACAACAGGTGCAGCATTCTTCTGAATCGCAGGTTAGCCGTTTTACATTAAGCAATGATCAGGATGGTGGCACTGAAATCAGACCAAATAACTCGTTTCTACACGACAATGTTGACTAGTATAAACCAAATATAATTTTAAAGCCTCGATATATCGGGGCTTTTTTGGCATAAAATTAGACTGTTAAATTACGTTAATTTACAAGCAACGGATTAAGCTTGTTGATTTTAAGCCGAATAAAACGTAAATTCGCAACAATTTTAGTACAATAAAAACATAACACATTGGATATATTTGATAAAATAGCAAAGCACATGGGACCACTGGGCCAACACCAGAAATGGTCTCATGGGTATTTCTCATTTCCAAAATTAGAGGGAGAAATTGCACCACACATGCAATTCAAAGGAAAAGAGCATTTGGTTTGGAGTTTAAACAACTATCTAGGCTTAGCCAATCATCCGGAAGTTAGAAAGGCTGATGCTGATGCGGCTGCAGAATTTGGTATGGCTTACCCAATGGGTGCGAGGATGATGAGCGGTAACTCAAAATACCACGAACAACTGGAGCAGGAATTAGCTGAATTTGTAGGCAAGCCTGATGCTTTCCTTTTAAATTATGGTTACCAGGGTATGGTTTCCATTATTGATACTTTGGTTGACAGAAATGATGTTATTGTTTATGATGCAGAATCTCATGCCTGCATTATTGACGGTCTTCGCCTGCATATGGGTAAAAGATTCGTTTACCAGCACAATGATATTGATAGCGCCAGAAAACAGTTAGAGCGTGCAACTAAACTGACTAATGAGTCTGGTGGTGGTATTCTTCTAATTACCGAAGGTGTTTTTGGAATGAGTGGAGCGCAAGGTAAATTAAAAGAAATCGTTGATCTAAAGAAAGATTTCAATTTCCGTATTTTGGTTGATGATGCGCATGGTTTTGGTACAATGGGCGATACCGGTGCAGGCACACATGAAGCGCAGGATTGCATCGAAGGAATTGATGTGTACTTCGGAACATTTGCAAAATCAATGGCAGGTATTGGCGCTTTCGTAGCGTCTACTGAGGAGATCACAAATTTCTTAAGGTACAACATGCGTTCTCAAACCTTTGCAAAAGCATTACCGATGCCGATGGTTAAAGGCTTATTGAAACGTTTGGAATTGCTGAAAAGTAAACCTGAACTAAAAGATAAACTATGGGAAATCGCAATGACCTTACAAAAAGGTTTACGGGAGCGCGGTTTTGATTTAGGTGTAACGAATTCAGTAGTAACGCCAGTGTTTCTAAAAGGTGAATTATCTGATGCAACTGCAATTACATTTGATTTACGCGAGAACTACAGTATTTTCTGTTCCATTGTCGTGTATCCTGTAATCCCGAAAGGTATGATTGAGCTACGTTTAATTCCAACTGCAGTACATACATTGGAAGATGTTCAACGTACATTAGATGCCTTCAGTGAGGTAGCCGAGAAGCTGGAAAACGGTTATTACAAAGAAAATCAATTCGCAACAGCTTAAGTTTAAAATAATTATTTAAAGGCCCTTTAATTAGATTTAAAGGGCTTTTTTGTTTTGCTTTTGTTTGTATTTAATTGATATACAGTGATTTAATTATATTTAGCGCATGTTGAATGTTTATAAATGGTGTAAATGTGGAAAAAAAGCATATTTAAAGGTGTTTTTTGTACCATTAAAAGTTTTTTTATTTACTTAAACGCTTTAAATTAGAGTTACATTAAAAAAAAACTAAAAACCTAAAATTTACAGGAGCAATTAAAAATGAAAAAATTCGAAGAAGTAAAAAGTTTAGTTGCAGCTTTGGAAGCTGACGCAGACAAGTTTTATAACAAAGGAAACAGCGCAGCGGGTACACGTGTACGTAAAGGCATGCAGGATTTGAAAAATTTAGCACAAGCGATTCGTTTGGAAGTGCAAGACACTAAAAACAAAGCTTAAGCAATAAAAATATGATTAAAAATGCCTTCATAAATTGAAGGCATTTTTTTTATCTGATGAATTTATAATCATCACCTCGGTCAGACTTAATAAACTTGGCCAATCTACCCTGGTAAAAATAGAAAAATGAATAGGGCTCTGGTCTGGGTATCATTGTGTTCGTGAAGGTTCTGTAGATATTGGTTCCATCGCCTTCGGAAGATATCAATTCAGCCTTTCGATTGGCTTCTTTAAAACTTGTTTCAGACATTCCGATTGTGAATTTAGGTTCGTAATAGGAAACCGGTTTGCAGCCGATGGCTGCAACTGCTATCAAGCAGATAAATACTAGTTTTTTCATGTGTGTGTTTAATTTGTGTGTATCAAATGCTAATCAAAAATAATGCCCGCCTCATTCCTGTTTGGTTTAGAAAACCCTTTTCGATAGAATACCTGTTTTCATGTTTTTCAAATAATTGATTACCAGTTAAAAACGAGACAGGTAATTTTTTATTTACATAAAAAAACAGAAAGTGCCCTTAGTTTATTAAGCTAAGGGCACTTTCTGTGTTGTGTTATTTGTAAAAAAAAGTTTAAGCCACCAAGACTAGCTTTTCTATTTCTTTTATAATGGCCGTTTCCAATTGTGAAGAAGCCTTTATCAGCGGTAATCTTACCGTATCACCACAAATATTTAAGTGTTTTAGTGCCGCTTTAACGCCAGCGGGATTGCCTTCTGCAAAAGCTAACCTGGTAAATTCTACAAGACTTAAATGAGCAGGTAAAGCCCTTTTAAAATCGCCTGACAGGCAAAGATTTACCATTTCAGAAAATTGTTTTGGTAAGGCATTCGCTATAACTGATATGATACCGGATGCACCTAAAGCTATCATAGGTAAGGTAATCGGATCATCCCCTGAAATCAAAAGAAAATCTTCGGGTTTGTCTCTCATAATTTGATTAAATTGATCAAAACTTCCCGATGCTTCTTTTGTAGCAATAATGTTTTTGAAATCATGTGCTAACCTGCAGGTCGTTTCCGGAGACATATTGCTCATTGTACGTCCCGGAACATTGTATAAAATCAAATCCAAAGGAGAAAGCTCGGCCAAATGTTTGTAATGCTGGTAAATACCTTCCTGTGTTGGCTTATTGTAATACGGGCTAACGGATAGAATTGCACTGTAACCGTTTGCTTCGAAATTTTTAATATCCTCCGCAACAGCGAGCGTATTATTGCCGCCAATTCCGGCAACCAATGGTAATCTGTTATTGTTAATTTCAGCAGTATAGGCCCACACTTTCTTCTTCTCGTCCTTCGTCATCGTAGCGGTTTCGCCGGTTGTGCCTAAAGAAACGAGGTAATCTATCCCTCCGTCTACCAGGTGATTAATCAGGTTTTTTAAACCATTATAATCAACTGTTCCATCTGTGTTGAAAGGTGTAACCAATGCTACACCAGTACCCTGAAATTTGTTCATTACGTTATTTACTATTTAATTTAACCACAAAGGCGCAAAGGCACTAAGTGATTTTGTTTACTTCTTTGTCGGTATTCAGAGCAATGATTATCTGTTTTCGTGATAGTCGTTAATTACCCTCTTTATACCATCTTTTATTTTGCAACGTTAAAATTGATTAGTAATCCAAGCTTGCAATTATTAATCACGAAGATACAAAGGACAGCAAGGTTTTTAATTGCTATAAATTTCCATTTAAAACACGTCTTATTTCATCTTTTATTTTTGCAACGTTAAAGTTTATTAATAGTCCAAGTTTGCAATTTGATAATTTCAAATACGTAATTGTTTGTGCTAAATGCACATCATTTAACATAATTACAGACTTAATTTCTACAATTACTTTTGTTCTACCAAAAGATCTATTCTATATCCACAAGCTAGTTTGATACCCCCGATAAACTACTGGTAGTTTATCTGACCGTCAACCTCAAGCCCTGCATTTTTCAACTCGTGTAGCAGACAGGCTTCATAAGTTGATTCTAATAATCCAGGACCTAATTCAATGTGAACCTGATAAGCTGCGTTTAAAATTAATTTTGCAATTTCATTTCCATTCATCCCTAAAATTTTAAATAGTTAAATTTATATAAAGCAATAGGGATGCTATAGTAATAATCTTTGTGTCTTTGTGGTTAATTAATTTATTTAATCATTTCCAACAATTCATTATCGCTGATAATTGGAATATTTAATTTATTCGCTTTTTCAAGTTTCGAAGGACCCATATTATCGCCGGCAACCAGGTAGTTTAATTTACCTGAAATGCCGCTTAAAATCTTCCCGCCGTTGGCTTCAATTAAATCTTTTAGTTCATCGCGACTATAGTTCTCAAAAACGCCCGAAATTACGAATGTTTTTCCAATAAGTGTATCGCTATCAAGCGTTATTACTTTTTCTTCAATTTCAAACTGTAATCCTGCCGATTTTAACAGTTCTATCTGCGTTAAGTGCTCATTTTTTCCGAAATATTCAACGATGCTTTCTGCAATACGCTGACCGATTTCATCTATAGCAATCAATTCCTCCAGACTAGCTTTAGCAAGGTTATCTATATTTTTGACGCCGGCAGCCAGTTTTTTAGCGACAGTCTCGCCAACATACCTGATGCCTAAACCGAACAATACCTTTTCGAATGGCATTTCCTTTGACTTTTCTATCCCCGCAAGCATATTCTCGATAGAGCGTTCGCCAAAACGGTCGATAGCTTTCAGCTGATCTGATTTTTGATACAAAGTATATAAATCACTTATATGATTTATCAAACCTCTCTTAAAAAAAGTTTCTATGGTTTCATCACCAAGCCCGTCAATATTCATCGCTTTTCTGCTAATGAAATGCTGAATTTTACCCACTATCTGTGGCGGACAACCTTCATCATTCAGACAATAATGAACGGCTTCGCCTTCTTTTCTTATTAATTCAGTTCCACACTCCGGGCAATTGTGCAGGTAATGGACTTTCGCTGAGCCTGGCAACCGCTTATTAAGATTTACCTTAATGATTTTTGGAATAATTTCACCACCCTTTTCCACAAAAACGGTATCACCTTCGTGTAAATCTAACCGTTCTATTTCATTCGCATTGTGTAGGGTTGCTCTTTTAACTGTTGTTCCTGCAAGAAGAACCGGTTTTAAATTTGCTACCGGTGTAACGGCACCCGTACGACCAACCTGATAAGTTACTTTTTCCAGTACGGTTTCGACTTCGGCGGCTTTATATTTATAAGAAATGGCCCAGCGGGGCGATTTTGCTGTAAATCCAAGTTCCTGCTGTTGTGCATAGTTATTTACCTTGATTACAATACCATCGATATCATAACTCAATTTAAAGCGCTCATTTTCCCAGTGGTGGATAAATGCTAAAACGTCATCAATGTTTTTTATCAGCCGGTTATGTTCACAAACATGGAATCCCCATTCTTTTACGGCTTTTAGGCTTTCCCAATGGGTTTTAAATTGATTTTTATCAGTGTATAAGAAATAAATGAAGCCATCCAGCGGGCGTTTTGCCACTTCTCCGCTATCCTGCATCTTTATCGTACCCGAAGCAAAATTTCGGGGATTTGCGTACGGAATTTCACCAAGTTCTTCTCGGGCAGCATTTAGCTTTAAAAAGGCAGCTTTATGCATAAAAATTTCACCGCGGATTTCGAAATGATCGGGTGCCTTATCTTTTTTTAGCTGATGAGGAATGGTGTGAATGGTTTTCACATTATTGGTTACGTCATCGCCTTTTGTGCCATCGCCACGGGTAACAGCCCTTAAAAGTTTGCCGTTTTCGTAAGTTAAGCTAATGGATAAACCATCGAATTTTAATTCGCATACGTATTCGAAATTTTCGCCGATGGCTTTTCTGACGCGTTCATCAAATTCACGCAAATCTTGTTCGTTATATGTATTTCCCAATGATAACATTGGGTATTTATGTTGAACAGTTACGAAATTCTTAGTAATGTCGCCACCAACCCTTTGTGTAGGCGAATTCGGATCTGCAAGATCAGGATTTGCTTTTTCTAAATCGGCAAGGTGTTTAAGCTTTTTATCGAATTCAAAATCACCTATTGTTGGCATCGCCAAAACATAATAATTGTAATTATGCTGGTTTAATTCGGCCACAAGGGCATCCATTTCTTCTTTTACTGCAAATAGCGACATGGAACAAACTTAGAGAAAATTGTTGTTTTTTGCCATAGGTAAATACCCCCTCTTCATCTTAAATTAACATTTGTAGAAAATGTTTCTCATTCGTGTAAATTAAAAATATACAAAACCATATCCGTTTGTATGGTGTTGGAAAACATAAACGGATGCACATGAGAAATACAACTACAAGAAAAAATATAAAAGAAGAATTATTGGTAGAAGGGTTGAAAGTTGCTGGTAATGCTATCGGTATAAATTACGGAAAAGGAAAAATTAAGAAATCAGTATCCAGAAACTTGAGTATGGTAGATAGTTTGATGAGCGCTGCTTTTACCAGAAAAGGAAACGTATCGTATAAATCGCAAAAAGCAATTGAATTGGGCAGTTTGGGATTTATTGCATTGTATAATATTATCAAAGGTGTAAAGCGAAAACGCAGAGGCTTAATTGCGGAAGGGATATTTCTTTCATTAGCTTTAGGCGCCGTTATTTTTGCTTCAAATAATCAAAATAAGAAAGTAAATGCGTTACCAAAAATTGGCAGCGATAAGGATATTAGTTATGTAAGCTGATTATCGATGTATTCGAAAATACTCATGAAGTCTTTTTCTAAAACTTCTTTAAAAATGGCGAGTTGATGGGTGAGTTGATTTATCTGCGGATCATTTAAGGTTTCCGGCCACAAACGCATGCAAATACGGTTTAATGCATAACTTATATTTTCCAGTTTCTGGTAACTTAACAGATACTTGCTGCTGATGAATTGTTCGAGAAACTTAAAGAAAATATCATGGTTTTTAAGATTGCAGTGTTCCAGAAAATCGCTGAGTGATTCTTTTTTAACAGCATTTAAATTATCATAAAATTGATGAACCTGAATTAAATTGTGTTCAATAAGTAAATGATCCAATAAAAGTTCAAGTCCGATGTGTGCCAGAAATGATGGTCTGACGGGCGTATTTTCGATCACAGGGATAATAAGTTGTTTTAACGCTGTCGTTTTTTCTAAAAAAAAATCGGAGGAATGGAAAAGTAAATCTACCGCCAGATGTCTTTTCCATCCTTTTAGGATTGCTTCTTCGTCAGGGCTGCCTAAAAAAAGAAACTCATTTTTTTGTGGGTATAGATTAGATTCTTTAGATGCATTTTTTATTAAATCCGGTAGCACAACACCCATTACCACATTGGCATTGGTATTTAACCTGTCGAAATAAAAATGAGAAAGGAAATTCATGTTGTAAATATAGGTTTTTAAAAGTGCCGGATTTAGTTAATGCGGGTGTCTTATCGCAGGGCGACTAATTTAATCAGAACGGATTTTGCATTCTGCATTTAACTTTCAGCTTTACCCTCAAAAAACTATCTTTGCGCAATTAATTTTAGACCATGACAAATTTTGTTGAAGAGTTACGTTGGAGAGGCATGTTGCATGATATTATGCCGAATACTGAAGAAAAGTTAAATGAAGGTATGACTTCAGGTTATATCGGTTTTGACCCTACCGCCGATTCGTTACATGTTGGTCATTTAACGCAAATTATGACCCTGATTCATTTTCAGAATGCCGGGCATAAACCATTTGCTTTGGTTGGCGGTGCAACAGGCATGGTTGGCGACCCTTCAGGGAAATCTGATGAACGTAACCTGCAGACGCCTGAGATGGTTGAGCATAATTTAGCCGGTATGAAGCGCCAGCTTTCGAAGTTCCTGAATTTTGAAGATTCTGGCAATGGCGCAGTAATGGTTAATAACGCAGATTGGTTCAAAAACATGAACTTTTTAGACTTTATCCGTGACGTAGGTAAACACATTACCGTAAACTACATGATGGCGAAGGATAGCGTTAAAAAACGACTGGAAGGCGATACCGGAATGTCTTTTACCGAGTTTTGCTACCAGCTGGTGCAGGGATTTGATTTTTACTATTTATGGAAAAACCATAACTGTATCGTACAAATGGGGGGGTCAGACCAATGGGGTAATATTGTAACCGGAACAGAATTAATCAGAAGAAAAGATAGTGGAACGGCTTATGCAATTACCACTCAATTAATAAAAAAGGCAGATGGAACTAAGTTTGGTAAAACCGAAAGTGGTGCTATTTGGTTAGACGCCGAAAAAACTTCTCCATACAAATTTTACCAGTTCTGGTTAAATGCATCAGATGATGACGTGAAAAAATGGATTAGAATCTTCACGTTGAAAACCAAATCTGAAATTGAAGCTTTAGAGACGGAACATGATGCTGCACCGCATTTGAGGATTTTGCAAAAAGCACTGGCAGAAGACATTACGGTGAAAACACATTCTGCTGAAGCTTTGGAAACAGCAATTAAAACATCAGAATTTTTGTTTGGAAATGGTTCTCTGGAGTTTTTAAAGCGCTTATCCGATAACCAGGTTTTAGAAATCTTTGAAGGTATTCCTCAGTTTAAAATTTCAAAATCTGAACTTGTCGAAGGGATTGATGCGGCAACCTTATTAGCAGAAAAAACAACTGTTTTTCCTTCAAAAGGGGAAACTAAAAAATTAATTCAGGGTGGCGGTGTTTCGGTGAATAAGGAGAAAGTTGCCGATGCAAATCAGGTTTTTAAATCAGAAACCCTGATTAACGATAAGTTTATCGTTGTTCAAAAAGGGAAGAAAAATTATTTTCTTTTAATCGCTGAATAGATTTAAAAAACCTTTTTACCAAAGTCAAAAATCCCATACTTTAAGCTGGGATTTTTTTATGAACGTTATTTTTGTAATTCAGACAAAATGTATATATTCGGGTATAATTGTCGGGTATGAAAAAGAAAGTCGAAGATATTTCAAAAGTTGAAGAACCGGTAGCTATCTATGGGGTTTCTAATCATACACCTATGGTAGCCATGATGGGTAGTAAATATGCAAACCCTTCCGATTTTGATTTACTAAAACTTGCACGTAAGGGGATAGCAAAAAAATCTTTAATTGCTTTGGCAAAACAGATTTCGTTAACCATTGAAGAAATGGCCGGTGTTTTACATATTTCTGATAGAACATTACAACGCTACACGCCCGATACGTTGGTTAAAACGGAATACGCTGATAGAGCTATAGAACTGGCTTTGTTGTACGAACGTGGTATCGAGGTTTTAGGAAGCGAAAAAGCTTTTAGTAATTGGGTAAAATCGCCAAATTTTGCCTTAGGTGGCGAAATTCCGTTCAATTTGTTAGATACCCGGATTGGTTTTAACATGGTTTTAAATATTTTGGGTAGGATAGAATATGGTGTTTTCAGCTAATGATGCTGTACAGAATTTCTAATTGCAAACACGCAAAAGATTACAGTGGCACAGGTGCTAAGTTGTTTGGTGGTCGCTGGAATTCTGTTGGGGTTCCGCTACATTATATGGCTTCAAGCAGAGCTTTAGCAGCTTTAGAGGTTTTAGTGAATAAAAATTCGATGAGTAATTCCAGGGATTTATGCTTAACCGTTTTTGAACTGCCGGATAATTTAATTAAGAATATAGAAACTAAAGATTTGCCTGAAAATTGGAAATCTTACCCTGGACCAGCTGTACTAACAAAAATTGGAGATGAATTTATTAAGCACAAAGAGTTTTTATTGCTCAAAGTACCATCAGTACTTATTGAAGATGAATTTAATTATTTGATGAACGTAAATCATCCAGACTCAAATAAAATAAAGATTGTTGAAGTAAAACCATTTATGTTTGATGAAAGATTGTTTTAGATTACTGCACCAACAAATTACAACCTCTTATATCCGCATTATCGAAGCGGCCTAAAACTTCAAAGCTGCCATCCGAATTTATTCTGCCTAAATCTTGCGTGGAGATGAACGAACAGGAATTAACATTCGCTAAATCGATTACATTTATACCCCCTGTTCTGCCGTGTTCTATTAAAGTTAAAGGATCGTTCGTATCTCTGATTAGCACCTGCATCCAGCTCGGGCAATTAAAAATGCCTTCGCCTAAAGAATAAGCCTGTGAGAGAAGTTCGGTCATGCCGTATTCACTATGGATGGTTTTTATTCCAAAGCCTTTGGTCAATTGTTCGTGTAATGCTTCACGAACCATTTCCTTACGCTTTCCTTTCATGCCACCTGTTTCCATTACAATTAAATCCGGGAAATTTAAATGATAAGTTTCTATGAAATCGAGCAGGGCATAAGTAACACCAATCAGAACCGTTTTTTGCCCTTTGGATTTTAAGGTGCTAAGGGTTTCAAAAAGTTCATCATGGTTATACAAAAAATAGCCACTTTCAGGATGCCTGCTTTGCTCGATCAAATCATTAACCATATAAATTAATGAGGAGCCTGTACGTTGCTGGTAGGATGGAAGAAGTGCTAAAAAGCAGTAATCTTCTATATTCCCGTAGAATTGGTTAAAAGCCTGTAAATAGCTTTGTTCATAAAGTTTAACGTCGGTTACATGATGGCTGCTTTGGACCATTCCGGTTGTACCTGAGCTACTAAAAGTAATTTCTATTGGCTTTGTATTGCTTAGAACAGCATGCGTTTTAAAGAAACTGATGGGTAAAAAAGGAATCTGGGTTATGTCTTTTACTTGTTTAACATCGATATGTAAATGATAAATATATTCAGCATAAACCAGGCAATTTTGAGCCTGATGTTTAAATACTGCTAAAGCCAAAGCTTCAAATTCTTCAGCATTTTGAATAGAAAAGATGTTTTTAGTAGTAAAGTTCACAAAAGCAAAAGTACGAAGGCTTATGCTATTTTTTCATCAGTTTTTTTTACCAGCATCGCCTTACGAAACTGGTAGCCGCAATAGCCACTAATTCCCGCTGCAAGTCCGCTCAATAACCCGGTTACAAATAATAAAATCCACCAGATTTTTACGCCCGTCATTACGGCTACTCTTGCTGCAAGTACATTATCGTTTGGTAAACTTTTAAATAAAGCATAACCAATCCAAAGTAAGAATATGGCAAAAAATGACTGCCAGAAGGCAATTTTACCGGTTTTACCGATAATGCCACAAGTTGCAAATGAAACTACAATAATGACCCACCAGGGTGCTGCCATCTGCAAAAGAAAACAAACTATTATTATGACGATGAAAACCATTTTTTTTATTTAGAAATTTTTAAACGAGAGATTACGGTACCTGATTTATCATCAGGAGATTGCATGTAGAACAAGTCATAAAGCTTACCATTTGCCCAGGTGTCAATCATATTATCATAGAATTTACTACCCGGATTACCTGATTGGCCACCCGGATAAACGCCATGGCCTTTTGGGATTTTACCAAGTTCGATAACCATTCTCCATGATGGGCCATTCGTTTCGCTGATGGCATTAATGGTACTTTTAGCACCACCGATAAGTAAAACTTTCGAACCGAAACCTGGTATTTTCGCAAGGTGAGGCACATTGGTTTGTTTTACATTTCCCCAATACCAATCTTTATTAATTGGGCCAAACCTGCGTTCTAAACTATCACAGCTATATTTAAATGCTTCGTTAACTAAATCAGATAAGGTTTCTTTTGAGGATGTTTTTACATTATCGAACCATTTAGCATTTGGTTCTTTCAAAATCATTTCAACCGTTCTGTCTCTGGATGGGTAACGCATCGGAATGCCTTCAACTTCAAATTCATCATTCCAGATATCGAAACTTAAGCGCTTCGTCCAGATTTCGAAAACGCTGGCTGCTATTTTATCTGCATCGTATCTTTTATTCCATTTAGAAACGTAATTTAAAGCCTCTTTTTGGGTTGCATTTAGCTGATCATTATTTAACAAAGGTAGTAAGGCGGGTAAAAGATTTTGCGCCATAATGCTGTAATTATCCGTTTGCATCAGGCGAATACTATCTGCTGTGGCTTTGTTCATTACGCCAAGCCTGTCGTTAATCCGTTTTCCACGTTCGTAAGGTGCAAATTCCCAATTGATATAATAAGGATAGGTTTTATCTGTTGAAGACTGGTTTGCTGAACTTACAAAACCCCTTGCCGGATTTTTAACCGTTGGATTTTGGGCAGCGGGAATCCAGCCCTGCCAGTCGTAGGCCGGGTCAGTGCCATCTAAAATAAATTTTCCCTGGTCGTTCCATTTTAAGGGGAATTTACCGTTTGGCGTTATTGCGATATCGTTATCCACGCTGGCGAATACAAAATTTTGTGCCGGTGCAGTATAAAAAGTTAAAGCTTTTCTGTAATCATTATAATTTTTACCACGGTTTAAATAGTAAAAAGTCATGAGTTCATTAGATTCATCATGGGCAATCCATCTTAAAGCATCGCCAACGGGAACGTTATTTGCCCTGCTATATTTTGGCTTTTGAAAATAGACCACAGGTCCGTGGTGGGTATAATAAACAGTATCTATTTCATCTTTACCGCCACGTATTTTTATTGTTTCGAGTCTGGTTTTAGTTGGTTTCCAGGCGTTGTTGTACCAATATTCTTTATGCGAATTGTCTTTAAATTTAATCTGGTAGAAATCCAGCACATCGGCAGCAACATTGGTTACACCCCAGGCTATTTTGCCGTTAAAGCCAATAATTACACCCGGCGCTCCGGGTAATGAAACACCATAGGTATTTACACCAGGCGCATGCAATTGAATCTGGTACCAGATAGAGGGTAAGGTTAAATCCAGGTGTGGGTCATTTGCCAGAATCGGGTAACCCGATGCTGTTTTAGCACCCGACAATGCCCAGTTATTACTGCCAATGCCTTCGATTTTTTCTTTTGTTTTTACCTCACCTGTTTGTGCTTTAGTAAATGATTCCGGCGTTTTTGGTATTGGTAAGGGCGAAAAATCCCATTTTGTACCAACAGGAATAATGGGGTCTTCCCGGAAGGGATAATCGGGGAAAAGATTTTTGGTAACCTCAGGTCCGAATTTTTTCATGATGTTGGTCATGTAGAATTCATCTGAACCCATTGCCAGAACGGCCGACATCTGCTTTAACAGCAGTGCGCATTTTATTGGCGCCCAGTTTTCAGGTTTAAAATCTAAAATTTTATATTCTATCGGATAATTAGCATGAGAAAGCGTTTTTATATAAGCATTAATTCCGTCTGTGTAAGCCAGAATCATTTCTTTAGCTTTTGGATCAGCCATCATCCCCTTTAAAGAATTTTCAGCGCCGTAAACCATGCCCATTCTGCGCTGGTATCTATCCACCTCAAGGGCTTTATCACCAACTACTTCGCTTATTCTACCTGCGGCAAAACGTGTTTGAAAATCCATTTGCCATAAACGGTGCATGGCCGTTACATAGCCTTGGGCCAAATACAGGTCATGATCATTTTTAGCAAAAATATGCGGAATCATCCTGTCGTCGAATACAATTTCTATTTCATCAGTTGCGCCTTTAATTCTTGCTTTATGGTTAAACATAAAATGATTATTCTCCGCATTTTGCCAGAAACCCATAAAGGGATTTAAAAACTTAAGCAGGGGCGGTGTACTGCCAATTTTTGTATTAAAGAGAAAAGCGATTGCTACAGGAATTATAACGCAGAAAAGAGCCTTAAGTTTATTCATAAATGGTTAGCTAAAATCAACATTTCATAGATTATCTGCTGAACGATATTATTGCAAAATACAACAATCATCATATCAATCAAAATTTAAAATTCAATTGTAATTATTATGCTAACATAATTTGTTTAATTCAAAAAAAGAATTTAAGTTTAACTAACTAATTAAAGGGACTAACCAAAATTACCAGTATTTATGAGCAAAATCTTTACACAGATCTTCAATGTGTTTGTTCTTGTATGTGTAACCTTCGTTACAGTGCAGGCACAAAACATAACGGTGAGCGGAACCGTTAGAGATAGGCAAACCAAAGAACCCTTAGTGGGTGTAACCGTAATTGTTAAAGGTCAATCCGGCGGTGCGGCAACCAGTTCTAATGGTACATTTAGTTTTACCACAACATCAAAAGTGCCTTTTACCCTGGTGAGCAGTTATATAGGTTACGGAACCGTAGAACAACAGGTTACGGGGAATACGAGCGGACTCATTGTAGAATTGGAAGCTGCAGCGATATTGGGTGGTGATGTGGTTGTTTCGGCGTCGAGAACGCCTGAACGTATACTCGAATCGCCGGTTTCGATTGAAAGGATGAGCGCAGCCTCCATTCGGGAAATCGCGGCTCCATCTTTTTACGACGCCTTAAATAACATGAAAGGTGTAGAAAGCAGTATGCAAAGTTTGACTTTTAAATCTATTAATACCCGGGGTTTCAATTCAAACGGTAACACACGTTTTAACCAATATATAGATGGAATGGATAACCAGGCACCTGGTTTAAATTTTTCAGTTGGTAATATTGTAGGTATTACCGATCTGGATGTTGATAATGTTGAACTTTTACCAGGTGCATCATCAGCTTTATATGGTGCCGGCGGTATTAACGGAACATTGCTGATGACATCAAAAGATCCATTTAAATATCAGGGTGCAAGCTTTCAATATAAAACCGGTGTTAACCATGTTAACGACGATAACAGCAGCGTTCAGCCTTTCAATCAGTTAGATGTTCGTTTGGCTAAATCATGGAACAATAAGTTTGGCGTTAAAGCGGCATTCTCTTTTTTACAGGCTAAAGATTGGTTTGGTAATAATTATTCAAATTTTGACAGGGTTTCAAGAACAGCGAAATCAGGCGATAGAAACAGCGATACAAATTATGACGGTATTAATTCTTACGGGGATGAGGTTAGTCAAAACATGCGAAATGTTGCTCTGAGCGTACAAAATGCAACTATTGCCGGTATAAATGCCGGTACAGGTGGGGCGATACCGAATATTAAATCATTAATAGACGGAACTTTTGGCGCCGCTATCCCGAATGCCGCCCAACAGGCAGGTTTTTTAGCCGGTTTGCCGGCAGCATTGCGTCCTACGGTGCAAAACTATTTTCCTTTTTATGTGGGATTAAAGGCGAACTTAATTCCTGATCAAAATGTATCAAGAACCGGGTATAATGAAGAAAATCTGGTGGATTACGACACAAAATCGCTGAAAGCATCCGGTGCTGTATATTACAATATTTCTGGTACGGTTCAGGCAGTGGCACAGGCAAACTGGGGAACAGGAACATCTGTTTATACCGGTTCTGACCGTTATTCTCTTCGTAATTTTAACATCGGACAGTATAAAATTGAAGTAAAAGGACAGGATTTTTATGTAAAAGGATATACCACTCAGGAACGTTCCGGAGATTCTTACATTTCCTCCATTCTTGGAAGTTACATTAACGAGGTTTCTAAACCTTCTACCACCTGGTTTCCGCAATATATAGGTAATTACGTAGGTGCCAGGGCAGCGGGGCAAACTGATGCAGCTGCGCATGTATTTGCAAGAGGGGTTGCCAATCAGGGTCGTTTCGAACCCGGGTCGCCGCAGTTTGCAACCGCTAAGAACAACATTATGAATACCACCATCAGTGCAACTTCTATTAATGCTGCTGATCCTTCCAAAAGTATTTATGGTGCTAAGTTTGATGATAAAACTAATTTATACCATTATGAGGGTATGTACAATTTTACCAATGCATTTAATAATGTGGTAGAGTTTCAATTGGGTGCATCTTATCGTCTGTATGATTTGAATTCAGCAGGAACCATTTTTAATGATTTAAATGAATCTATCGACATTAATGAATATGGTGCTTTTGCGCAGATAGGAAAAAAGATGTTTAATGATAAA
The DNA here is from genome assembly GCF_027213645.1 of Pedobacter rhodius. GTDB lineage: Bacteria > Bacteroidota > Bacteroidia > Sphingobacteriales > Sphingobacteriaceae > Pedobacter > Pedobacter rhodius. The sequence goes on from NZ_JAPWGL010000001.1 coordinate 207,337, forward strand.
GTGAAGTTCACCTTTGCCGGAAGGTATGATAAAAGCATGAACTTTGAAGGTCGTTTTACACCACGGATTACCGGCGTTTTTACCATTGCGAAGAATAATAACATCAGGGCATCTTATCAAACCGGCTATCGTAATCCTACAACCCAGAATCAGTATATAGATTTATCCGTTGGCGGAGGTTCTCAGCGCTTAATCGGCGGTTTGCCGGAAATTATGTTTGGAAAGTATAAACTTGATGTAAATAAAGGGTACACGGATGTAAGTTATCGTGCTTTCTTAGCCTCTGCTGCAACGGGAGTTCCGAATCCGGCTTTATTGCAACAATATACTTTTGATACAAAAGGTGTTCGCCCCGAAAGTGTTCAGTCGTATGAGTTAGGTTATAAAGGATTAATCACCTCAAATTTATTAATTGACGCATACGGTTACTACAATACCTACAAAGATTTTATTACTGCTGTTGACGTTTATCAGAATGTTGGCACACCGGCCAGTCCTACTTTTGTTAAGTTTGGGGTTCCGGTTAATGCCGCAGGAGAAGTTACCTCATACGGTGCAGCATTAGGTTTAGATTATTTGGTTAATAAATGGAATTTAAGCGGAAACGTATCATACAACCAAATTGGTGATCTTCCGGTTAACTACATCAATGATTTTAATACACCTAAAGTTCGTTTCAACCTCGGTTTGGGCAATAAAGAAATCATCAAGAACTTTGGTTTTAATGTTTCATACCGCTGGCAAGACAAATTTTACTGGAATTCCTCGTTTGCTTCAGGCGAAGTACCGGCATACAGCACATTGGATGCGCAGGTGAACCTGAAAATACCGTCTGTAAATTCTGTAATCAAATTGGGTGGTTCAAACATCACGAATAAATATTACATCACCTCGTATGGTAATCCGGCGGCCGGTGCAATTTATTACCTGGCGTTCGCATTTAATCCATAATTGCCTTAATATCCAGTTGTTAAAGATATTCTCTTTAAAAAAAACAGCTTAAATATCCAGGGTTCAAAAACCTTCTGAATTAAAAATCAGAAGGTTTTTTTATGAACAGCTACCGCCTTTTATAAAATATGCGTATTATAGTACTTTCTTAACGAGCAAATTTTTAAGAAAGTCGAATTAATTTTTTGAATTATTAGGATGGAAGCGCAAAACGATAAGCCAAGCCCGGCCAGTGAGCTGATTGAAAAAGAACAGGAAATACAACATTTAAATAATCCTGTTGATATATCTGTAAAGCCAATTGTAAAGCAATATTTAGGAACGGTTAAAAAAGTTAAAAAAGAAGGTAACCGGTTTTATTTTTCCGATGGCGATGCCAGAGTTGAAATCCGGGTAGTGAGCGACGATATTATTCGTGTCCGCCTTGCGCCGCATGGTGTCTTTCTTGATGATTTTTCTTATGCTGTTCCGGAAGTTGACCAGAAAGTTTCTGTATTTAAAATGCATGAACATGAAGACAGTTATACGGTTTCTACACATGCAGTAACCTGCAAAATCGATAAATCTAATTTTCACATTACGTTTTCCGATAACATTACCGGAACCGTAATGGTTGATGAGGCAAACTCGATGCACTGGGAAGAAAATACTGATTTTGGTGGTTATTACATTTTCGCAACCAAAAAATGCCATCCCGAAGAGAATTTTTTCGGATTGGGTGATAAGTCAGGAAATTTTAATTTACGTGGCCGCAGGTTTCAGAACTGGAATACCGATGCGTATTCTTTCGGATGGAATCAGGACCCGCTTTACAGAACAATACCTTTCTATATAGGATTGCACAACAAGGCCGCCTACGGTATTTTCTTTGATAATACTTTCAAATCATATTTCGATTTTGGTTCTGAAGATGTGAGTAAAACCAGTTTCTGGTCGGATGGTGGCGAATTACAGTATTATTACATCCACGGCCCGCATATGATGGATGTGGTTAAACGCTACGCGAGCTTAACCGGTACACATCCGATGCCACCAAAATGGACTTTAGGTTATCAGCAATGCCGTTGGAGCTATTACCCGGAATCGAAAGTTAAAGAAATTGCCAGGCAGTTCCGCGAACGTAAAATTCCTTGCGATGCGATTTACCTTGATATCGATTACATGGATGGTTATCGCTGCTTTACCTGGAATAAGAAATACTTTCCTGACCCAAGAAGAATGATTAAGGAACTTTCAGATGATGGTTTTAAAACCGTTGTGATGATTGATCCGGGAATAAAAGTTGATGATGACTACTGGGTTTTTAAAGAAGGTAAAGAGAAAAGATTTTTTTGCCGCCGGAGCGATGATTACTATATGGAAGGGCATGTATGGCCTGGCCGTTGTCAGTTCCCTGATTTTACAAATCCAAAAGTGCGTACCTGGTGGGGTAATTTATATAAGGAATTGGTCGATATGGGTGTGGCCGGTTTCTGGAATGATATGAATGAGCCGGCCGTTTTCGGTTCCGGAACATTCCCCAACGATGTCCGCCACAATTACGATGGTTTCCGTGGTTCGCACCGTAAAGCACATAATGTTTATGGCATGCAGATGGTCCGTTCTACCTACGAAGGCTTGAAAAAGCTGATGCGTAATAAACGTCCTTTTACCATTACAAGAGCGGGTTATTCAGGTATGCAGCGTTATGCAAGTGTTTGGACAGGCGATAACCTTGCAAGCTGGGAACACCTGAAAATGGGCAATATCCAGTGTCAGCGTTTATCGGTATCGGGCGTGCCTTTTTGCGGTACGGATATTGGCGGTTTCAGTGGCGAACCGGATGGGGAATTATTTACCAGATGGATACAGCTGGGCACATTTTCACCATTTATGAGGGCACACTCCGCAGGCGACACTGCAGAGCGGGAACCCTGGAGTTTTGGCGACTTTTTTGAAAACATCAACCGTAAGTTTATTGAATTGAGGTATCGTTTGATGCCATATTTATACTCGGTTTTTTGGGAGCATCATCGTTATGGTTTTCCGATTTTGAGGCCGCTTGTTATGCTTGAACAGGAAAAAATCAGTAATCATTTCCGTCAGGATGAGTTTTGCTATGGCGATAAACTTTTAATCTGCCCGGTTTTGGAGCAAGGTGCCGTATCAAGAATGGTTTACCTTCCGAAAGGAACCTGGTACAATTACTGGACAAATGAAATTTTAGCCGGCGAAAGTGAACATTTGATTGAAGCAAAGATCGACAGTATGCCAATGTTTGTAAGGGCCGGATCTGTAATTCCGGAATATCCGGTAATGCAGTATGTTGATGAAAAAGCAATTACAGAAGTGACCCTCAATATTTATAACAGTGATTATGAGGTAAATTCATTTATGTATGAAGATCATGGCGATACATTTGCGTATGAGCAGGATATTTACCTGGAGAAAAAGTTCACGGTAAAAGGCGATTCCTCATCCATAAAAATTAATCAGCTTACAGAAGGATTATATACACCAAATTACGAATTCTATGCTTGTAATGTTTTTGGTATTAAATTCCAGGTTCGTAAAATTGTTGTCGATGGCAGGGAAATAACTGATTTCTATACCGATGATAATAACTGTTTACATTTTAAGTGCAATAAAATTTTCTCTGAAATACAGATTTTTAGTCTGTAAAACCATAACCCCGAAACTTTAACAGGCTTTCGGGGTTTAAATTATCTAACCGAAATTAAGGATGTCAGCAGCAAAAAAAGTACCTGCAAAATCGCCTGCAAAAAAAACAGCAAAAGCAGCATCACCAGAAATTGATAAAACTTTGCCTGTATGGCCGCATAGTTTATTGACAGAATTTGATATTGATTTATTTCTGGTTGGTAAACATTTTCGTTTATACGAAAAAATGGGTGCCCATCTGCTAACAGTTGAAAAAACTGCGGGGACTTACTTTTCCGTTTGGGCGCCAAATGCCATAAATGTAGGTGTTGTCGGGGATTTTAATAATTGGGATGTAAATGTACACTTCCTGCATAAAAGATTAGATAAGTCGGGAATATGGGAAGGTTTTATCCCGGCGCTTAAAAAGGGCGATGTATATAAATATTTTATCAAGGGTTTTGACGGATCGGAGCATTTAAAAGGCGATCCGTATGCGGTACGCTGGGAACATCCGCCACAAACGGCCAGCATCATCTGGGATACGGATTACAGCTGGAAAGACAAATCGTGGCTGAATAAACGACCGAAAATCAATGCGCTTGATCAGCCGATTTCTGTTTACGAATTACATTTAGGTTCGTGGCAGCGCGATCCCGATAATCCGGAAAGGGTGCTGAATTGCAGGGAAGTTGCAAAGGCGCTGGTTCCATACATTACAGAAATGGGCTTTACGCATGTGGAACTTATGCCGGTTATGGAATTTCCTTTCTTTCCCAGCTGGGGCTACCAGATAACCGGTTATTTCGGGGCGAGTTCCCGTTATGGCACGCCACAGGATTTAATGTTTTTGATAGAAGAGTTGCATAAAGCAAATATTGCTGTAATTCTGGATTGGGTACCTTCTCATTTTCCAGGCGACAGGCATGGCTTATATGAATTTGACGGAACCCATTTATATGAACATGCAGATATGAAGAAAGGGTTTCATCCCGATTGGAAATCATATATTTTCAATTATGACCGGAATGAAGTCCGTTCATTTTTAATCAGCAATGCTTTATTCTGGATAGATAAATATCATGCAGATGGCTTACGGGTAGATGCAGTGGCTTCAATGTTGTATTTTAATTTTTCGAGGGAAGATGGCGATGCCGCAACCAATGAATATGGTGGCAGTGAAAACTTAGGTGCTATTCAGTTTCTGCAGGATTTGAATGTTGCTATATATGGAAATTTTGAAGGCGTACAAACCATTGCCGAAGAAAGCAGCACCTATCATGGTGTAACACATCCCGTTCATTCCGGTGGCTTAGGTTTTGGTATGAAATGGATGATGGGCTGGATGAATGATACCTTAAAATATTTTAAGGTGGATCCGTTGGCAAGAAAGCATTATCAGAATCAACTTAGTTTTAGCATGACTTATGCTTTTACAGAGAACTTTATGCTACCTTTTTCACATGATGAGGTGGTTCATGGTAAATCGCCAATGCTTTATAAAATGCCGGGTGATGACTGGCAAAAATTTGCAAATCTGAGGGCTTTGTATGCATACATGTACACCCATCCGGGTGCAAAACTTTTGTTTATGGGGAATGAGTTCGGCGATACCAGTGAGTGGAATTTTACACAATCATTAAACTGGCACTTATTGCAATACCCGCCACATAAGGGTCTGCAGGAAACCGTGAAAGCACTTAATTTTTTATACAGAAAAGAGCCCGCCTTATATCATTTCAATTTTAGTTATGAAGGTTTTGGGTGGATTGATGCCGATAACCGGGATGAATCGGTATTTGTTTACATGCGTAAAGGCCCTAAGGCAAAAGATACCTTAATCATCGCATTGAATTTTACGCCGGTTGTGAGGGAAAATTATAAGATTGGCGTTCCTTTTAAAACTAAATGGAAAGAACTGTTTAATACCGACGACATCATCTTTTACGGAAGCGGAATTAATAACAGAGGCGATATCGTTCCTGTTGAAGAAGGGTATAACAACCAGAAGTTTTCAATGTCAGTTAACCTGCCACCTTTGGCTGTTGTAATTTTTAAAAGCAAATAATTGCTGTAGTTATAATTTTTAAAAAAAGAAGACTCTATCATAATAAAATTGTCATCCTGAGCCTGTCGAAGGACATATAAAACTGATTTTTAGTGTTTCGACAGGCTCAACATGACAGCATTTAAAAGTGAATTGATTAATTTATCAAACAGTCTTTTTTGTCCAAACCATTCTATAAATTTAAATTATTCATCTTTTTCCTCATCATCTTCAAATTCTTCGTTTAATAAAGTGCCTTCTCCATCTGCAAATTCAACTTCATCCGCTGAATAGTCGCTGTCATCAGCATCTTCATCCTCATCTGTTGGATCCGGCTCAGCACCTGAAGTTTCTGCAAAATCAGATTCAAACTTATCATGAGGTCCTGACCGCTCGACCTGAAATTGTTCAATGTTCGGGATTTCTTCTTCGTGTAATGATTTATTTTCTTCGCTTAAATTATAATCCTGATTTTCCATAGTAAATTGATTTTAAATACATGTATTAAACAAGCAAAAATCTGATCCGGTTTTAATTTTATAATTTCAGTTTTATACCGGCATTAAAAGTCCGGCCTTCTGTATGCGTCCAGATGTCGTCGAAAGTAGGATTGTTATGTGCGCCGTTAACAACACTTTTGTACCTGCTTTGCCTGGTATCGGTAAAGTTTTCAGCGTTGATAAAAACAGCTACCTTTCCAAAAACCTTTTCTGCCATAAAGCCGAATTCCCAATAAGAAGGGGTATGAAAGTTGTTATAGAGGTATTGCCTGTCGGTAAAATAGCCTTCAAGTCCGAATTTAAAATTTTTTTCTTTTTCATAAAGCAAAGCCAGATTTAACCTGTTTTTTGGTAATAAACGGATGTCTTCTATTACAGGCAGGTATTTGGCTTTTGCATTGGTATAGGTATAACCAGCGAATAGTTTAAAATCCTCTTTGAAAATAAATTTTGCGTTGGTTTCAAATCCTGTACTATTAACGGGTTGTACGGTGTTTGTAAAGTAGAAATTCAAATTTGCATCCTGCAAAAGAATGGTTGAATTGCTAATCCTCGTGTAAAAAAACATTTGATTTAAGCTTATTATCCAATCTTCGCCTATCGTCGTTTTATAGTTTACATCAGCGGTTCCGCCATAACTTTTTTCAGAAGCTACATCTTTCAGAGGTAATAAGTTCTGGTATTGAAAAGTTTCGGTTTGCTCGGTAAATAACGTTGGCGTTTTATAACCTAAACCACCACCGATTCTCGAACTCCATTTATTGTTAAATTTATACAACGCAGAAACACGCGGCAGCACGAAGAAATCAGTATTGCTGTAAAAATTATTGTAATAATGTGTTAAATCCGTTCTGATACCACTTTCGAGTTTCAGTTTTTCTGTCGCATCCCAGGTTTGCTGAAAATATAAACCGGCAGTTTTGGTATTGAAATTTTTAGCTAAAGAAGAAGGGTTATCTTCTTTGAAATTATCATACACCAGATTAGCGCCGAAAATCAGACTTTGATTGTTTAAGTTTTTTAGATAGCTGATATCGGTGTAAACATTATAATTGGCGCCTTTGAAACTATAATCGGGGATGTCTATACTGCGGTTAAAATAATTGAAACTTGTTTTTACACGAAATAAATCCTTCTCGTTCGATTTTAAACTTAGGTTTAAGGTTGAGGTATTCCGGATGCTTTTATTACTTTCAAAATAAGTATGATTTTTATCCGCGCCGTCCTTTATCAGAAAAATATCGCCACCGGTCCGGTCACTTTTGGTTAACGCATTTCCAATAATCAGCGTTGTTTTTTCATTCGGATAAATAAATAGTTTCGGGTGAATGGTAAAGTCTTTTGATTTTGGCAATTCCGTAAAATCATCTTTATCCACATCATAAGGTTTTTGGAAATTTGATAGGGCGAGCAGGCTGTAACCAATTTTGTCATTCCGTTTCATGGCGAAGCCACCAATGTTCGTCTGCCCTACGTTCGATTGATTAACTATAAAATTATAATCTCCTTTTTCACGCGGTGTTCTTGAAATAAAATTTACAACGCCTGCTATTGCGCCTGCACCATATAAGGTTGAAGCAGGGCCTTTAATAATTTCCACCTGACTTAAATCGAGTGGTGGGATTTCTAAAATACTCAGGCCATTTGCAAAATTGCCAAAACTTGCGTAGCCATCTTTAAGCAGCTGCGTGTAGCGCCCATCTAAACCTTGAATTCTGATGCTTGCATTTCCACTTGTAGCAGAAGTCTGCTGTACAGAGATACCGGTACTTTCATGTAAAATCATGGAAACATTTGCAGGCCGCATATTGCTTTTTTCATCAATTTCTTCCAATTCTATCGTTTCTACGCGGGTTGGTGTATTTTGAATTGTTCTGCTGGTTCTTGTTGATGAAATAATAACTTCTTCCAGTTCGGATTCAGCTGCTTCCAGGAAAACTTCTAACGGATGTTGTTGATTAGCAGGAAAATCTACAATCAATATTTTTTCTTTGTAACCTACATGGTTAATTTTTATCACCTGTTTTCCGGCAGGAACGTTATCTATCGAAACTAAACCGAGCTGATTCGCACCGCTTGTTATAGTTCTGCCGGCAATACTTACCGTAGCGCCCGGTAAAACCGATTTTGTTTCTTCTGATTTAATTAAAATTTTGAAACTGTTTTGCGCATAAGCACTGGTTATGCACAATACTGTGCACAACACCAAAAATATTTTTTGCATTTAAATTGTATTTAAAAATGAATGAGTAATACTGTTATCCGTACTGGATTCCGAATTATCCGATAGTATTCATTTTTAACTTTGGCGGCTGCCAGATATTTTTTAAAAAACCAGAAGTAAATGAGTTTTTATACTCAGGTTCATTTTGACTACCCTTTTCTGATTTTTGTATGGCTGATAAGGAAGATTTTAATGTAAATACCAGCGGCTGTCCGCAACAGTTACAGGCACAAAGCGGAGAACAGTTATCGGCATCGGCATGGTTTTGATTTTTCTTAACTGAAGCAGACACCTGAGTTTTGTTATCTGGTTGTGCTGCAAAGTCTTCACAGCTCACACAGGATAAAGTAAGTATACAAATGCTTAATAACCAGATAAAAGTTTTCATTGCCGTTGCAAAGGTACAACCTCTTAAGGAATAATTTAAACCTCTTTGTTTAATCCTGAAAATAAATTAATGTTTGTTGTAAACCAATTTCAATTATTATTCCCTGCAGTTGTTTTATTTGTTAAACAATTCGAAAATCCCGGTGTTCTTTAACTACTTGTAACATAGTTAAATAATGCAGTCGACAGTCATTAACAATAAAATTATAGAAAAGCCTGTTTTAAAGGTTTGGGTATCTGCAAATGAAATTTCTATGGATAAACTTAAAATCCATGACGTAGAAGCTTTTAAGTCTTTTTATAAATTTTATGCGCCAGCAGTATATGGTTCTGTTTTGCGGAATTTAAAAGATGAAGCAAAATGCGACATTATTTTAGAGCAAACATTTATTCAGGCCTGGAGTACTATTTCTTCTTTTGATGGTTCTAAATGTAAAATGTTTACCTGGTTAAATAGAATCGCCAGAAATATTTCAAACCAATATTAATTTTTGCCGACGATTACTTGTCCATTTTATTTACTTTTTTTTAAAGAGGAAAGTGGGATAAACCCTCTAATATCTTTACCAGAAGTGGTCGTAAAATAAACAAGTGCCCAATTTCCTGCGGTTACATTTTCTATATCCAGGGTAACTTTGTCGCCTTTTAATACATAGGTTTTTAATTTTGTAGCAGCATCAGCCTTCTTATAAAAATAAGCTTTCGGTACATTTACAATGTAATCTCCGGCCACCGCATCTGTGATTTTGCTATATAGGCCATTAAAATCAGTAGGTAAATGATCTGTCGTACAATTTCCAAATGCTGCTTTTATTTTTCCTTCAGTAACCGTTAGTGTAACTTTACAGCCAGGTTCATTTTCAGTACTCACCAATACGCAACTGTTACTTTTCAATGTACCTGTTCCGTTATAATAGCCCATCTGATTATTTGCGGTATTCCACCAGCTGAATACCTGTGCGCTAACCAGATTGCCCGATTTTTGAAACGATATATAACAATAGGCACCGTTCGGATTCTTTTTTTCATAAGTACCATTTTGCGCTTTAATAGTCATCGTAAATACTGATATCATTATCAGCAAGAGATAACCTGAGGATTTAAATTTCTTAATTGAAACAGGATGACTCATGTTATCAGTGGTAATTGTAATGAAGATTAATTAATATTTGCAGATATTTTCTTATTCCTGCTGTAAACAATCGCATAGAAAATAACTGTAATTATTGGAATAAAAATTATCGTGATGCCTATTCCAATAAAAGCAAAACCAACAGATGGTGTTGCACATCTTACATCAGGAGGCAAATTGGCAATATCAATATAAGTAGCCAATAATGGTAGCAGCAAACCTGTAAACAGACAAAAGATATTGATGAACAAATAAGATATCCTGACTTTATTGCGCATCTTTAAAACGCTCAGCACCAGCTGAATAATTGGTGCAATTACCAATAAGCATAAACAAATTATAAATAATATCATGGCCGCTATTTATCTATACATACATCATGAAGCAAAAAGGTGACTCATAAAAACTAAATTTTAAATTAGCTTATTCGATATTTACACCATTTATACTTACTTCTTTACAGGTAATGGAAATCACACTGTTTCCGTAGTAATCTCCGTAAGATGCTGCTGAAAATTGATCTGAATAGCTATAAAGCGATGCCTGTTTAAACTTAACCACCCGGGTTGGGTTTTTGCCGTAAGTATCTGTAATGGTTACGGTACCGTCAAAGTAGGATTGTTTTTTAGCAAATACCTTCATTAACTCTGTATCAACCTGCTTAATATCCATGGTTAAATAAAATGCAGGATAGCTACCGGGAGGTAATTTGGCTTTGGTTTTACTGGTATCAGCAGTTGATTTTAATGGCGAAAGGTCTTCGTAACCAGTTCTCGAAATCGAAGTACTTAAGGAGTTTAAATCTGCTTTGAGCGTGTTACCTTCGAAGGTAATCACCAGTTGAACATTGTTGCGGCGCTCATCAGATTGAGCAGATAATTTTGAAAATTGACCGGAAACTACAATGACAAACATTAATATAAAAAGTTTTTTCATAATTTTTCTTTCTTATAGTCAGGTAAAATGTATGTATAACAACTATGCCTGTTATTTGTTGGTGGTGTTTACTTATTACATTAACCTTTAGATGGGCGACACAGATTGTATCTTTGTCACTACTATAACATCCGGCCAGAATCGCCTTATCTCCGTTCGAATTAAATTTCTGTATAGGTTTCTATTGAAATAAATTTGAATATATCGGGATCGAAAGCTTGGTTTTGGCTTACAACTAATCTACAATTTCACTAAAAAGCAAAATTTGGTTTCGTGTAAAATTTTAACTTTTAAGCTGAAATTTTTTTCTGAATTAGTTTTTCCGGTTTTTTTTATTCTATTGATTCACTATCAATCGATTATATATCAAAAAGCAATTTTTTTTGTTCCATTTGGGTAGTATTAGTAATACATTTATAAAGTTTATCTTAATTTATTGATTGTTAATGTGTTAGATAACGTAAAAAATTAAATTTAAAAACCAATTATATAGGTAAATTGTCATCAATATTTGATTTGGTAACCCGAAAAGCATTGATTTAGTTGTTTTCTGAATATACACTTTCGTATTATTTCGATTTATGTCAATGCTGATTTCATAAAGACTTATTAATTTTTATTATTGGGCTATTTTGAATATTCAAAATAGTGATGTTGAATCTTGGAGTTGTTGATAGCTGATGATTAAAGCGATACTATTAAAAATTTTTGTTTTCATTTTCTGCATTTTTTTTGCGGAGCTTTCGCACGCAGATAATCCTTCCGTTAATTTCAATCCGAATCAAGGCAAAGATTTTAAAATAATTAATTCATTATTATCGTCAGTTGCGTTAAGATCAAATACGTATTCCAATTTTAAGCGAATTTTTCAGTCCGCTTCAGCAACTCCTCCAACGTATTCCAAACATTATATCGCGCCTGCACCGTGGCAATACTGGAGCAAAGCCAACCAGATAGTTATTACGACAGAAAGTACCACAACTATTTCAGGTACAATTACAAAAAGCGATGGCACACTGTTATATAATTTTACCTGTTCAGCAGGTGTGCCATACATAGAAAGATTTACCGGGCTACCCGGCGCACTTCCAATTCATCCGCTTAATACCGTTGTAAATGGTGGTGGACTTATTGTAACCGCTGGTGGTTCGATTTCTGTTAACTTAAGGAACATTGCTTCTGATCAGTTGGGTAGTGATGGAAATGATGCCAACATAAAAGGTAATGCGTCTTTATTCAGTTTTGGAGATGCCGGTATAGGTACATCTTTTAGAGTTGGTTATTACCGGGATGGCAATTTAGCTGGGAATGAAAGACCAACATATAGCATCATGGCTATTGAAAATAACACCATTATTAAGATAGCAGGTGCTGCGGTTACCACCTTGAATGTAGGTCAGAGTTATCTTTTTCAGTGTCCAATCGGAACGTTAGTTGAGTCGTCTGGCGCTGCAGTTATGAATACCTCTGCCAGACTGGATGCCCCGGGCGGATGCGGGGATGGGGCCTATAATCCGATTCCTCCAATCGCTTCACTGGGTTCGGAATATGTTATTGTCAGAGGAGAAGGAAATCTAACAGCAGAGCAAACAACAGTCGTTAGTACCGAACCCGATACTAAAATTCGTATTGAATTTTTTGATGAAAACGGTATTGAAAAAAAAGTTCAGAATATTACAATTGCAACAGCCGGAGATTTTAAAACTTTTAATCACGGCTACACAAATGGAGGAGGATACGATAAAAATAATAATACAGGAAGATTTTCTTCCTCAAGAATTGTATCTGATAAAAATATTCTAGTTTTCTCCGGAACAGGTGGAATATCCGGTGGTGGTGGCTGCGAAGTTGATATCGCTACGCTCGTTCCCATCGCCAGCTGTGCGGGTTCTAAACAGGTAGAAACCTATAAATTTACATCCTACAAAGATGGGAACCTTCCTTATTTTGGATACATCTTAACAAAAAATACAGATAGAATTGATTTAACGACTAAAGGCACAACACCTTATACTTCGAAAGATATTGAAAGCATCACTGGCATAGGCCCTCGCAAAGCTTTGGGTACCTCCGGATTATACCTGATTAAATTTACAGATGCAAATATCAGTTATCCGAATGTGATTACCATCAATAGCACGAGCAGATTAACCGTATCAATGGTTCAGCAGAGCAGTGATTTCTCTATGTCGAACTTTATTTCCAGATTTCCGGAGAAAGCTGAACAACCAACTGTTGATATGACGGATTGTACCGCTGCAAAGCTTACGGCGAGCCCGGCGAGTACAGGACCGTATCAATGGTATTTTAATGGTGTGGCCATATCCGGTGCGGATAAAAGTACTTATATCGCAACTACCTCCGGAAATTATACCGTTACCTCATCCTTAGAATGCGGGATGAGCGCACAGTCTTTACCATTGATCATTTCTTTATGTAATATCGACCGATCGATTACCAAAACAGTTGACACTAAACTTCCTGAAGTTGGTGAGGTGGTTAGCTTCACGCTGAAAGCGGAAAATTTAGGCTCAGGAAATGCAATTGGCGTTTCAGTTACAGATTTACTTCCGGCAGATTATCAGTATGTATATAGCACGGTTTCAGAAGGAAACTACGATGCTGCTACAGGAACCTGGTCAATTGGATCCATGAACAGTCATTCGGCAGCTACACTGGTTATAAAAGCAAAGGTACTTACTCAAGGTGTCCACGTTAATAATGCAACAATTACAGGCCCGCAAGCAGATAATGTTCAAAGCAATGATCAAAGTTCTGCCTCTACAAGTACAACACTCGGTACAGTTACGCTGATTACTGAAGGAGCAGACAGGAATGTTTGCGTAAATACTGCAATTGCTGATATTGAATTTTTAGTAGGTGGTGGTGCTTCCGGCGCAAATGTTACAAATTTACCTTCCGGACTGACTTATAATTATGATACTAACACTAAAAAGCTAACAATTACAGGAACGGTTAATACGCCCACACCGCCTGCCGGAATTACCTACACGGTAACCACTACTGGCGGTATTCCTGTTTCAAAAACCGGGAATATCATTGTTCGGGATAATGTTACAACGCCTGTGTTTGCAAATGGGCTAACGTCTACCCGTTGCATGGGTGCTGGAAGCGATACTTATACAGCAACTTCATCTAATAGCGATGGTTTGGTTTATAGCCTGCTGCCTGCAAACGCCGGATCGATTGATCCGGTAACAGGACGAGTAACATGGGCGCTGGATTTTGTTGGTACGGCTACGATTACCGCAAAGGCAACGGGATGTATTGAAAAAAGTGCTGATTTTACAGTAACAGTGAACAATTTGCCAGCTGCACCAGGTGTTTCAGATGTTACTTATTGCAAGAACCAGGCTGCTGTTCCATTAACAGCTGCGCTTACAGAAACGAGTCTGGTCTGGTATAATAGCAGTGGCGCTGTAATCTCCGTGCCGACACCATCAACGGCTACCGTTGGGACTACGGATTTTTATGTAAGCCAGAAAAATGCGAACGGTTGCGAGAGTGCCAAATCAAAAATCACCGTTACGATTAATGATTTGCCAACTGCGCCAGGTGTTTCAGATGTTACTTATTGCAAGAACCAGCCTGCTGTTCCATTAACAGCTTCGCTTACAGAAACGAGTCTGGTCTGGTATAACAGCAGTGGCGCTGTAATCTCCGTGCCGACACCCTCAACGGCTACCGTTGGGACTACGGATTTTTATGTAAGCCAGAAAAATGCGAACGGTTGCGAGAGTGCCAAATCAAAAATCACCGTTACGATTAATGATTTGCCAGCTGCACCAGGTGTTTCAGATGTTACTTATTGCAAGAACCAGCCTGCTATTCCATTAACAGCTTCGCTTACAGAAACGAGTCTGGTCTGGTACAACAGCAGCGGCACTGTAATCTCTGTTCCAACGCCTTCAACGGCTACAGTCGGGGCCACAGATTATTATGTGAGCCAGAAAAATGCGAACGGCTGCGAGAGTGCCAAATCAAAAATCACCGTTACGATTAATGATTTGCCAACTGCGCCAGGTGTTTCAGATGTTACTTATTGCAAGAACCAGCCTGCTGTTCCATTAACAGCTTCGCTTACAGAAACGAGTCTGGTCTGGTATAACAGCAGTGGCGCTGTAATCTCCGTGCCGACACCATCAACGGCTACCGTTGGGACTACGGATTTTTATGTGAGCCAGAAAAATGCGAACGGTTGCGAGAGTGCCAAATCAAAAATCACCGTTACGATTAATGATTTGCCAACTGCGCCAGGTGTTTCAGATGTTACTTATTGCAAGAACCAGCCTGCTGTTCCATTAACAGCTTCGCTTACAGAAACGAGTCTGGTCTGGTATAACAGCAGTGGCGCTGTAATCTCCGTGCCGACACCATCAACGGCTACAGTCGGGGCCACAGATTATTATGTAAGCCAGAAAAATACGCAGGGCTGTGAAGGACCTAAAGCGGAGCTGAAAGTAACGATAATCGCTTTACCTGCCGCTCCGGTAACTGCACATTTAACCTATTGCCAGGACGAGCAGAATATCCCTGCATTAACTGCAGCTGGTTCTGACTTAACCTGGTACGATGCCAATGGCACTAAGCTTTCTGCTGCTCCAGTGCCAACAACTTCAGCAGCTGGAGAAACAAAATACTATGTAAGCCAGAAAAATACGCAGGGCTGTGAAGGACCTAAAGCGGAGCTGAAAGTAACGATAATCGCTTTACCTGCCGCTCCGGTAACTGCACATTTAACCTATTGCCAGGACGAGCAGAATATCCCTGCATTAACTGCAGCTGGTTCTGACTTAACCTGGTACGATGCCAATGGCACTAAGCTTTCTGCTGCTCCAGTGCCAACAACTTCAGCAGCTGGAGAAACAAAATACTATGTAAGCCAGAAAAATACGCAGGGCTGTGAAGGACCTAAAGCGGAGCTGAAAGTAACGATAATCGCTTTACCTGCCGCTCCGGTAACTGCACATTTAACCTATTGCCAGGACGAGCAGAATATCCCTGCATTAACTGCAGCTGGTTCTGACTTAACCTGGTACGATGCCAACGGTACTAAGCTTTCTGCTGCTCCAGTGCCAACAACTTCAGCAGCTGGAGAAACAAAATACTTTGTAAGCCAGAAAAATACGCAGGGCTGTGAAGGACCTAAAGCGGAGCTGAAAGTGACGATAATCGCCTTACCTGATGCACCGGTAACTGCACATTTAACCTATTGCCAGGACGAGCAGAATATCCCTGCATTAACTGCAGCTGGTTCTGACTTAACCTGGTACGATGCCAATGGCACTAAGCTTTCTGCTGCTCCAGTGCCAACAACTTCAGCAGCTGGAGAAACAAAATACTATGTAAGCCAGAAAAATACGCAGGGCTGTGAAGGACCTAAAGCGGAGCTGAAAGTAACGATAATCGCTTTACCTGCCGCTCCGGTAACTGCACATTTAACCTATTGCCAGGACGAGCAGAATATCCCTGCATTAACTGCAGCTGGTTCTGACTTAACCTGGTACGATGCCAATGGCACTAAGCTTTCTGCTACTCCAGTTCCAACAACTTCAGCAGCTGGAGAAACAAAATACTATGTAAGCCAGAAAAATACGCAGGGCTGTGAAGGACCTAAAGCGGAGCTGAAAGTAACGATAATCGCTTTACCTGCCGCTCCGGTAACTGCACATTTAACCTATTGCCAGGACGAGCAGAATATCCCTGCATTAACTGCAGCTGGTTCTGACTTAACCTGGTACGATGCCAATGGCACTAAGCTTTCTGCTACTCCAGTGCCAACAACTTCAGCAGCTGGAGAAACAAAATACTATGTAAGCCAGAAAAATACGCAGGGCTGTGAGGGACCGAAATCGGAA
This sequence comes from Pedobacter rhodius, assembly GCF_027213645.1. Taxonomy (GTDB): domain Bacteria; phylum Bacteroidota; class Bacteroidia; order Sphingobacteriales; family Sphingobacteriaceae; genus Pedobacter; species Pedobacter rhodius. The sequence continues at coordinate 224,033 of NZ_JAPWGL010000001.1, forward strand.
CTAAAAGTGACCATAAAGGCCTTACCTGATGCTCCGGCAACGCTACCCTTAAGCTATTGCCATAACCAAACGAACATCCCGGCTTTAACAGCTACGGCATCTGCAAACGCAAGCCTGATCTGGTACAACGAAGCCGGAACTTTGCTTGCATCTGCACCAATCCCTTCAACAGCTACAGTTGGGGAGCAAAAGTTTTATGTAAGTCAGAAGTTTGCAACCGGCTGCGAAGGACCAAAAGCGCTGCTAACCGTTACCATAAATGCTTTGCCTGATGCTCCGGTAACGCTACCGTTAAACTATTGCCAGAACCAAACGAACATTCCCGCTTTAACAGCTACGGCATCTGCAAACGCCAGCCTAATCTGGTACAATGAAGCCGGAACTTTGCTTGCAGCTGCGCCAAGCCCTTCAACAGCTACAGTTGGTGAGCAAAAGTTTTATGTGAGTCAGAAGTTTACCACCTGCGAAGGACCAAAAGCGCTGCTAACCGTTACCATAAATGCTTTGCCGGCGCCGGTAACCGCAAATTTAAGCTACTGCCAGAACCAAACGAACATTCCGGCTTTAACAGCAACGGCATCTGCAAATGCAAGCCTGATCTGGTACAATGAAGCCGGAACTTTGCTTGCAGCTGCACCAATCCCTTCAACAGTTACAGTTGGTGAGCAAAAGTTTTATGTGAGTCAGAAGTTTACCACCGGCTGCGAAGGACCAAAAGCGTTGCTAACCGTTACCATAAATGCTTTGACCGACGCTCCGGCTACGCTGCCGTTAAGCTATTGCCAAAACCAGACGAACATTCCGGCTTTAACAGCTACCGCATCTGCAAATGCCAGCCTGATCTGGTACAATGAAGCCGGAACTTTGCTTGCAGCTGCACCAATCCCTTCAACAGTTACAGTTGGTGAGCAAAAGTTTTATGTGAGTCAGAAGTTTACCACCGGCTGCGAAGGACCAAAAGCGTTGCTAACCGTTACCATAAATGCTTTGCCCGACGCTCCGGTAACGCTACCGTTAAGCTATTGCCAAAACCAAACGAACATTCCGGCTTTAACAGCTACCGCATCTGCAAATGCAAGCCTAATCTGGTACAATGAAGCCGAAACTTTGCTTGCAGCTGCGCCAAGCCCTTCAACAGCTACAGTTGGTGAGCAAAAGTTTTATGTAAGTCAGAAGTTTGCAACCGGCTGCGAAGGACCAAAAGCGCTGCTAACCGTTACCATAAATGCTTTGCCTGATGCTCCGGTAACTACAAATTTAAGCTATTGCCAAAACCAAACGAACATTCCGGCTTTAACAGCTACCGCATCTGCAAATGCCAGCCTAATCTGGTATAACGAAGCCGGAACTTTGCTTGCATCTGCACCAATCCCTTTAACAGCTACAGTTGGTGAGCAAAAGTTTTATGTGAGTCAGAAGTTTAGCACCGGCTGCGAAGGACCGAAAGCTTTATTAACGGTTACCATAAATGCTTTGCCTGATGCTCCGGTAACGCTACCGTTAAGCTATTGCCAAAACCAAACGAACATTCCGGCTTTAACAGCTACCGCATCTGCAAATGCCAGCCTAATCTGGTACAATGAAGCCGGAACTTTGCTTGCAGCTGCACCAATCCCTTCAACAGCTACAGTTGGTGAGCAAAAGTTTTATGTGAGTCAGAAGTTTAGCACCGGCTGCGAAGGACCAAAAGCGCTGTTAACCGTTACCATAAATGCTTTGCCTGATGCTCCGGTAACCGCAAGTTTAAGCTACTGCCAGAACCAGACGAACATTCCGGCTTTAACAGCTACGGCATCTGCAAATGCCAGCCTAATCTGGTATAACGAAGCCGGAACTTTGCTTGCAGCTGCACCAATCCCTTCAACAGCTATAGTTGGTGAGCAAAAGTTTTATGTGAGTCAGAAGTTTAGCACCGGCTGCGAAGGACCAAAAGCGTTGCTAACCGTTACCATAAATGCTTTGCCCGACGCTCCGGCAACGCTGCCGTTAAGCTACTGCCAGAATCAAACGAACATTCCGGCTTTAACAGCTACGGCATCTGCAAACGCAAGCCTAATCTGGTACAATGAAGCCGGAACTTTGCTTGCATCTGCACCAATCCCTTCAACAGCTACAGTTGGTGAGCAAAAGTTTTATGTGAGTCAGAAGTTTGCAACCGGCTGCGAAGGACCGAAAGCTTTATTAACGGTTACCATAAATGCTTTGCCTGATGCTCCGGTAACGCTACCGTTAAGCTATTGCCAAAACCAGACGAACATTCCGGCTTTAACAGCTTCAGCGATTTCTGGCGCCAGCCTGATCTGGTATAATGAAGCCGGAACTTTGCTTGCAGCTGCGCCAAGCCCTTCAACAGCTATAGTTGGTGAGCAAAAGTTTTATGTGAGTCAGAAGTTTACAACCGGCTGCGAAGGACCAAAAGCGCTGCTAACCGTTACGATAAATGCTTTGCCACCAGCACCGGCAACGCAATCTTTAAGCTACTGCCAGAACCAAACGAACATTCCGGCTTTAACAGCTACGGCATCTGCAAATGCCAGCCTAATCTGGTATAACGAAGCCGGAACTTTGCTTGCAGCTGCACCAAGCCCTTCAACAGCTACAGTTGGGGAGCAAAAGTTTTATGTGAGTCAGAAGTTTGCAACCGGCTGCGAAGGACCGAAAGCACTGCTAACCGTTACCATAAATGCTTTACCACCGGCACCGGTAACAACAAATTTAAAATATTGCCAGAACCAGCCAAACACCCAGCCACTAACAGCAACGGGTTCAAACCTGATCTGGTATGATGCGAATGGCATTATACTTCCTGGTGCACCTGTTCCAACAACTTCAACTGTCGGAACAATTAATTATTATGTATCCCAAACTAATTTAACGGGATGCGAAAGTGCTAAATCTAAAATTACAGTTGAGGTTTTTGCTGCACCTGAAAAACCAACAGTTAGCGCATCAGGTCCGGTTGTTATTTGTGAAGGTGGTTCAGTGATTTTAAAATCAAGCCCATCTGTTAATTATCAGTGGTTTAAGGATGGTGAAGTTTTGAGTGGAGCAGTTGGTCAGGCCTTAACAGTTTCAGAAACCGGTCTGTATAAAGTGATTACGAAAAATGCAAATGGTTGCGGTAGTGAATTTTCTGAAGGGATTAATGTTTTAGTTAATAAAATCGCTCAAAAACCTGCCATACAAGTACAAGGCAGTCCAACGGTTTGCGAAGGGCAGGCAGTCGTTTTAAGTTCATCCTATTCAACAGGAAATCAATGGTTTAAAGACGGTGTTTTAATTCCGGGTGCAACTGAACAAACTTATCTGGCTAAACTGACCGGAAAATATACCCTTGTTATTAATACGTCTTCCGGATGTTCAAGCAAACAATCTGACGCGGTAGCTGTATCTGTTAACAGTATGCCTGTTGTTCCTGTTATCACTACTCAAAGTTCAATGCTAATTTGTAAAGGCGGAGTGGCCGCATTAACCTCCTCTGTATCATCCGGAAACCAGTGGTATAAAAATGGCGCATTAATTCCTGGCGCTACCGGACCGATTTACATAGCCAACTCAGCAGGTAGCTATATGGTAAAAAGTAAAAATGTTTCCGGATGCGAGAGTTTAAACTCAAACGCAATAAACCTGGCTGAAGAAGAGTTTAAAATAGCTTTACAAACAAGTTCAAATCGTGTAGAATATGGTTCAAAAATACAATTAAGCACCAGTTCAAAATTAAGTTATAAAATCCTGAGCTGGTCGCCCACTAACATATTTATTGAGGGCGATGCTAAATCTCAATCCTTAGTGTTGTTAAAAAATATAACGGTTACTGTGAATGCAGTTTCAGATAATGGATGTTATGCCTCGGCAACCATTAATATTCAGGTTGATAAAAAAAGAGATTTATTTATTCCAAATACATTTACCCCCAATGGGGATGGAAAAAATGACGTAATCAAAGTTTATGGAACAGGGATTGAAATGATTGACTGGGCAGTTTATTCACAATGGGGTCAGCTGATTTATAAATCAAAAGCACAGGATGCTTCATGGGATGGAACTTTTGGTGGTGTTATGCAACCTGTAGGCGTATATGTGTACAAGTGTGTTATCCGGTTTACAGATGGAGCGGAAATTACCAAACATGGTTCAATAAACCTGGTCAGATAGTATGAGGATATTCTTTTTTGCTGTCATTTCTTTTGTTAGTTTTAACCTGCATCTCCACGCGCAGGTGGATCCGCATTTCTCTCAGTACTATGCTTATTCTTTATGGATGAATCCGGCATTAACCGGTGCAACCCAAATGGATTACAAAGCAACCTTAATCCATCGGAATCAAAATTTCGGCAATGTAAATACCTTTAGCACATCCGGTTTATCCGCTGAAATGTCTACAAACAGAAACATCAATATTGGGTTAAATATTTTAAATCAAACGGCAACCAGCGGCGGCTATGGCTACCTGAATGGAATGCTATCTTTAGCTTACACCGGGATCAGACTTGGTTATAACGAAGACTATAATATTACTTTCGGGATGAATGTTGGCTTTTTAAACAGGAGATTCGATCCGACTAAGTTTCAGCTTGGCGATCAATATGAATCGGGCGTAGGGTATTCACCTTTAATTCCAACTTCTGATAATTTTAACAACAGTGCTTCTACTGCTATTGATGCGGGTGCAGGTGTGGCATTTTTTGATACCAACCCTTTAAAAAGGGCAAATTTATATGCTGCTTTTTCTATTAATCACCTTACCAGGCCGATAGACCCCTTCGTCGATTCGCAAGGCAAACAGAATTTACCGATTCGGTATCTGTTTAATATGGGCGTTAGCATAAAGCTTAGTAATGATATGTTTGTCATTCCAAATGTTTTATATGCCAGGCAAGGTAATGCCCAGGAACGAATGGCCGGCTTGTATTTTACCATTCCGTACGGAACGGATTCGGAGTTAATCGCCGGCGCAAATATGAGGCTTAAAGATGCAATTGTACCTTATGCAGGTTTTACCTTTAATAATTTTACACTCGGACTAAGCTATGATGTAAATCCGGCACTTCGCGGTACAGGAACCAGCACAAATACTTTTGAAATCTCATTGACCTTTTTCAGGAAGCGCGCGGGAAATTATCGTGCGGTAAGGTGCCCGGTTTTTTAAGTGTGTACCACAGTCGCTTCTTGCCTGATAAATTTAATCGCTTTACTCTTCAGCTCAACTGCATTATTCAAAAAAGCGGTGTTGTACTTGTGATAAAACATTAATATAATCCCATTACGTTGCAACTGCTGATGCGCACACATTTCCTCATTTCGCAAGAGGTAAGCATAGAAGCAGGATAAACTTTAAAATATTTATTTATCTTAGTGGAGCTCAAGATAAACTAAATTAACATGTCGGATTTTAATCTTATAAAATGGGAGGGGAAACCTCTTGAAAAACTAATAGAAGTTATAAGCAGCGCTATTGGGACTATCTATAAACCTAAAGCAATACGTAAAGAAGCCGATGCCAAAGCTTATGAGATCGAAATTATTGAACGAGCTAAGTCAAGAGCTTTAGCCGAAGGCAAAGAAATTGAGGCAGCATCATTTGAAAGAATGCAAGATAGGCTACTTCATAGAGAGATGAAAAGGCAAAGCAATATCGACGCAATCTCGAGTGTTGCAGCGGAACAATTGTCTCAAGAAGAATCTGTATCAGAAGAACCAGTAAGCGAAGACTGGACTACTAGATTTTTCAACATGGCAGAAGATATCTCGGATATTGATATGCAAGCCTTGTGGGGGAAAATACTTGCTGGCGAAGTTAAGCAGCCAAAATCTTTTTCCTTGCGTACGCTCGAATTGATACGAAATTTAAGTAAATATGAGGCTAATATATTCCTAAAAGCATCAGAATATGCCATCGAAACTAGTGGTGCATCTTTTATATTTAAAGATAGCGAAACATCTGAAAAATTCTTATCGTATACTGAGCGTTCAATACTAGTGGAAGTTGGATTACTTAATTCCGATCAGTTTTTATCTTATCAGCTTCTGGAGACACCAAATGATGCATCCTTAGTAATGACATCTGGAAATATAATATTGGTTACAAAGAAGAAAGCTGGTACAGCAGTAGTAAACCTTGATGTTTATGCATTTAGCAAATCAGGGGTTGAACTTTTAAAATTACTTAAGCCAACGGTTCAAATGACATATTTAAGCAAACTTGGTAAAAGCTTAATTAATTTAGGAGTAACTGTACAGTACGCCAATATACTGAAAGTGAATAGCGACGGGACGATTCAACATACCTTACCCATGATGGACTTTATTTAGCGTTTCCATCTCTTATATTTATCACTTAACGTTATCATATCATGACTAAAGAACAATTAAGAATGTAGTCCGTTCGCTTACTATCCGCTAATAAAATGGGTGATTCAAAAGAAGTTTTGGATATTTATATTAGGTTCTTTTTAAAGCAATTAACGAGCATCAGACTCCAGTAAAAAATCAAGCAGAAGGAGAAGCAAAACTAGTGCTGCAAATGGTGTTTACCAAGCTTCTTAACCTGCGTCAACTTGAATCATAATATTGGCGGAGGTATTCAGTTAAATAATTTTATTGATCCAACGCAATTATGTACCATGTGTAGGTGATCCAGAATAAAATAAACTGAGAATGTGGTTTGTTACCCTAATCAACTATATTTATCGAAATTTGCTTTAGCATATGTCTTTTTTTAAACTAATTATTTTCCTGTTGATTATGTCAAGTTCGATTGCTTCCTCATATGCTCAAAATAGAAAGCTCCAAGCTCAAAATGGAATTATGATTTACGATTCTAAAAATGGCAGTATACCTCAAGAAGTTTATTTCATACCCGCTTCTTTAAAAGAAAATGAAGATCAGTTTGATATGATTAATAGGGTTTTGCAGTGTTCTACAACAATTGCTTACCAAATATATTTTCAGGGTATTCGATGGATAATGCCAAACCTGAAAAGTGTGCTTTCTAATTTAAAAGGAGATGAAATTAAATATGGATATAAATCAGTGAATCTTCGAGTTTGTTATATTAAATTAATTTTTGATATAACTTTGAATGACGACGTTACAGATGATGACAATTCTAGTCAGGAATCAATACCTGTCCAAGTACCTATACAGTACCACAATAAAAAAAATATCATCACCATCATGGATCAAACTAAAGAAATCGGGATGCTTCATAAGATAGAAGTTTTTAAATTGACATAATAGCCAATGACTTCGTCTTTTAACATGATGTTAATCTAATATTAGTTAAGAAGGAGTTTAAATGTATTAAAAAACCTTAAAAAGAAAAAGGAGACCTCATCCAAGCGTCTCCTTTTTTTCTAACCAAATATAAACCTGTTATGAGCCAGGCTTTGTCTTAAATTTTCCATCTGAAATTATTTCTTCAGGAAAACGATTTATCTTTTTTTATCTGAATAAACATCTTCCGTTTATTACGATACAAATATAGTAAAATTTTTCATAGTGTAAAAAATACACTAACAAATTTTTAAGTATTTTTTTTGTCATTTTTATTTACAATTCTTTTTCTGGAAGATTTTGTGATTTAAAACAACTATAAAACAAATATAGTTCAAAACGGTGTTAACAAATTATTAAATTTTAGCAAATTATGGTCTGATATATCCAATTTGTTTTAAATTTTTACCTTAAAACAGAAAATATCAGATTTACTTTCCTGTATTTGAACATATTTCAATCTAAAACGCAAATCAGGTCATTATGTTTTGCTTAAAAAGTTAAATAATGTTAAAATGCATAAGCTAAACTTAATTAAAAAAGCGTCATTAACAGAAAAGGCTCCAATTTGGAGCCTTTTCTGATTCGTTTATTTTTATTTTAAATATTATAAGCTGGCATAATATTCAACAAATTTAGCTAATGCAGAAGAATAGCCCCACTCGTTATCATACCATGAAACAACTTTAACGAAGTTGTCGTTCAACGAAATGCCCGCTTTTGCATCAAAAATAGAGGCATGATCATCGCCGATAAAATCAGAAGAAACAACTTCATCTTCAGTATAAGCCAGTACACCTTTTAATTCACCTTCTGACGCAGCTTTCATAGCGGCTTTAATTTGTTCGTAAGTAGCAGGTTTTTCCAAACGTGCAGTTAAATCGACTACAGAAACATCGGCAACAGGAACGCGGAAAGACATACCGGTTAATTTTCCTTTTAATTCAGGAAGCACCATACCTACTGCTTTAGCAGCGCCTGTGGAAGAAGGGATGATGTTCGAGAAACCACCGCGTCCGCCTCTCCAGTCTTTTGCCGACGGGCCATCAACTGTTTTCTGCGTTGCAGTTACCGCGTGGATGGTACTCATTAAACCTTCAACGATACCGAAGTTATCATTTAAAACTTTAGCAATTGGTGCTAAACAGTTTGTGGTACATGATGCATTGGAAACTATAGTTTGATCAGCTGTTAATTTATGGTGGTTAACGCCCATAACATAAGTAGGAATATCACTATCTTTTGCCGGAGCAGAGAAAACCACTTTTTTAGCACCTGCGGCAATGTGTTTTTCAGCATCAGCACGGGTTAAAAATAAACCGGTTGATTCGATAACCACTTCAACACCTACAGCATCCCATTTTAAATCAGCCGGGTTACGTTCTGCAGTAACACGAATGGTTTTACCATTTACGACTAAATTTCCATCAACAACTTCAATTGTACCGTCAAACTTGCCGTGAGTTGTATCGTATTTTAACATATAAGCCATATAATCCGGCTCAATCAAATCGTTTATTGCTACAATATCTAAACCTCTTTTTAAAGCAGCTCTGAAAACCAGTCTGCCAATACGGCCAAAGCCGTTTATTCCAATTTTGCTCATTGTTTTTTGTTAATTAATGTAATGTTTTAATAAATTAAGTATTGGTTCCTTTATAATGCTTTTTATTTTTAAATTATACTTTTCCGCGATGTGTATTAACCGGTCTTCAAATTCTGAGGCCACTGTACCCACAAAATGTAAATCTTCTTCGGGATATTGTTTAACCATCGGTAAAATGCAGGTTTGAAAATGCTTATCAAACCCTTCATCAATCATTCTGATAATATGGCCATGTTTATTATTCTGAATGAAGAAATCAAAGAAAGAACTTAAAAAAATATTTGCCTGTGGCTTATTATAAATCCGTTCAAATATTTGTGATCTATCCAGGTTATAGGCTCTTGTAAACTTTATTTCCAGCTCTTTAGGTAATTTCTTATTTAAGTAGCTTTTTAATAACATTTTTCCAAGGTAATTAGCAGAACCTTCATCACCAAGAATATAACCTAATCCAAAGTTATTCTCCAGCGGCTTTTTGCCGTCAAAATAGGCACAGTTTGAGCCGCTGCCCAACATGGCTACCAGGCCCGATTTTTCGAAACAAGCAGCCTTTGCGGCACCAAATAAGTCATTTTCTACGATAACTTTGCTATACCGGAAAAAAGATGACAATGTTTTTGCAAGTTCTTCTTTTCTATCGGCTGATGATGCACCCGCTCCGAAAAAATAAATTTTCTTAATGCTCTCCGCATTATTTATCAAAACTACCTTTTTATTTAAAATTTGAAGAATAGTTTTTGAATCGACAAAATAAGGGTTGATACCTGCTGTATTGCAGTGTGCAACGACTTGTCCGTTTTGAGTAAGTTTCCAAAATGCTGTTCTCGAACCGCTATAAACAACTGCTATCATTTTTAATTATATGGATAAAACATCCGTCATTTCCATTAAATCGTCTTCGAGCTTAAAACTATGGTTAGATAAAGCTTCTTCTATACTGGTTAATTTTATATCATTTCCCCTCAGGCCAACCATTTGAGCGCTTTCTCCGGCAATTAAGGCATTAACAGCTGCAAAACCTAAGCGGCTTCCCAAAATACGATCGAAACTGCTCGGGCTGCCGCCTCTTTGAAGGTGACCTAAAATGGTGACTTTAGTATCGTAATGGTCGAAAGTTTCTTTAACTTTTTTAGCAATGTCGTAAGCACCGCCTTGTTTATGGCCTTCGGCTACAATAACAATGCTCGATGATTTTTTGGTTGCTGCGCCTAATGCCAGCTTCTCAATTAACTCATTTACACTGGTTTCAACTTCAGGTAATAATACGGCTTCCGCACCACTCGCAATAGAACTTCTCAGCGCTATACAGCCAGAATCGCGGCCCATTACTTCAATAAAAAATAACCGGTCATGCGCATCGGCAGTATCTCTTATTTTATCAATTGCTTCAATTACCGTGTTGATTGCTGTATCGTATCCTAAGGTAAAATCCGACCCGCTTAAATCGTTATCAATCGTGCCGGGGATGCCTATAACTTTAACGCCATATTTTTCACCGAAACGTTTGGCGCCGGTAAAGGTTCCATCACCACCAATCACCACTAATCCGTCGATATTGTTCGCTTTTAAATTACGATAGGCAATTTCCTGTCCTTCATCTGTTTTAAATTCCAAACAGCGGGCAGTTTTTAATATTGTTCCGCCCAAATGTAAAATATTACTTACAGAACGGGCGTCCATTGGTTTTATATTGTTAGTGATTAGACCCTGATAACCCTGCATCACACCAAACATGTTGATGCCATGGTAGATTCCTGTACGGACAACTGCTCGTATTGCAGCATTCATTCCCGGCGCATCGCCCCCGGAAGTAAGTACAGCTATATTTTTGATATTTGGTTTCATCTTCGTAGCACGAATATAGTGTGTATTTTCTACACTAAGTAATTTATTTTATTTTTTTTACTTAATATTGAAAGTCATACCTTTAACGCTTAAATTAACTAAATTTTACATTGGAACAAATTTTACCTCATTTAGATTCCGTTTTTTCCATTGACTGTGTGCTGTTTGGATTTGATGGTAAGGAATTAAAAATCTTACTTATCGAAAGGAATGAAGAACCTTTTAAAGATTGGTGGGCACTACCTGGTAATATAGTTGGTGTCGACGAGAGTTTAGATCAGTCTGCAGCCAGAATTTTATACGAATTAACCGGTTTGCGTGGAATTTACATGGAGCAGTATTATGCTTTCGGTGATCCCGGAAGACACCCTCAGGGAAGGGTAATTACACTTGCTTACTACGCGCTGATTCGTTTGGGTGGCGATAAAGATTTACGCCCGATAAGTACATATGCGAAACAAGCCAACTGGTTACCGATTACGGCATTGCCAAAATTGGCCTTCGACCACCAGAGAATTTACGATAAAGGCCTGGAAAAAATAAAGCGCAGAATTAAGCACCAGCCAATTGCTTTTGAATTGTTGCCCGAAAAGTTTACCTTAACGCAGTTACAGCATGTTTACGAATTGGTACTGGGCAAGAAACTGGATAAAAGAAATTTCAGAAAGAAAATTGTCAGCTTTGGTGTATTGAAAGAACTGGACGAAAAACAAAAAGGTGTTTCCTACAGGGCAGCCACCTTATACAAATTCGATAAAAGAAAATATGCCAAATTGTTTGGTAAGGAGATATCTTTTTAACTAGTATCGAGTACTTAGTAGCTAGTATCAAGTTACTTAGTATCGAGTATCAAGTACTTAGTATCAAGAGCAAGGTGTAAAGAGGAGTAATGTTTATAAAGAGAAATGCCCGGCTTGAATTTCAAACCGGGCATTTTTATTTAATCTTTAGTCTTTCAGCTTTAGTCTTTCTGCTTTAATCTTTGGTCTTTCAGCTTTAGTCTTTAGTCTTTCTTCGGCGCCAGTTCCAAATGATAATGAACCAAATCATCTATCGGTGAGCGGATAATTTTGCCTACACCCATTTCATAGCGGTCGGCAACAATACTTAAAATATCACGGAAGCTATAGCCCACAGAGCCAACACAATTTAATTTGTGATCTTTATAATTAGGGTAATGGATAACCAAGGCTTCGAAAAATGCAGTAAATGCATAATCAATTGTTTTGTAGGTATAATCTTCGTAAGTATCTTTAAAATCGTATAAGAATTTACTGAAACTAGCGCAGAAACGATTTGGCAATGGTTTATTGTAGATGTTATCGAAAATATCTTCGTTTGTTAACGCATAGTTATCGTAAAAAGCTTCTCTCAAACCTTTTGGCATATAGCCTTTCATGTAATCGCCTAATATGCGTTTACCGATATAAGAACCACTACCTTCATCACCTAAGAAATAACCTAACGAATCGATATTCAGGGTAATGTCTGTTCCGTCATAAAGGCATGAATTTGTTCCGGTTCCTAAAATACCGGCAAATCCGGGCTCGTTACCCAAAAGTGCCCTGCAGGAAGCAAGTAAATCGTGACCAACAAAAATCTCTGCATTAGTGAAAACCTGTTTCATCGCATCAGCAACAATTTTTTTGTTACCGGGCGTAGAACATCCCGCACCATAGTAATAAACTGCAGTTAGCTTCTCTTTTTCTAAGTGGTCCGGAAGACTCTCATTTAAAGACTGTACAATATATTCTCCTTTTGAGAAATAAGGGTTATAGCCTTCGGTATTAAAGTAAATTTTTCTGCCGGCCTCGTTAATCAAACACCAATTTGTTTTGGTCGATCCACCGTCTGCAATTACTATCATTTTATTTATTTTTGGTTTTAGCACGATAAAAGTATAAAAACTCTTATATTTTGTATCTTTTTTTTTAATAATTTTTTAACAATTTGTTTTTGTTGAAAAATAAGTGTGTAAAAAATACACTATATAAGCTGTTTAACCGGCATAAAACCTTAAAATTAGAGCCTGTTTAAATTTATTATTGTGAAAATGTTTATCGCTTATTTTTCAGCGAAACAAGTCAAATGTTGCAGAGATAGCAAGCCTGTCTCGAAATATTTAACGATGTTGGAGCCAACCTGCAAAGCAAGCTTGAAGACCATTGAAACCATAAAAGCTGCTGAAAAAAAGCATAAACAAATTATTATATATATTTAAACAGGCTCTTATACCATATTAGGCATTGACCTTATTTTTAACCTCAGCAATATTTTACAATTTTTATCAGGATGAATAATAAAATTTTAGATTTCAGAAGTGACACGGTAACAAAACCGACTGCCGGCATGCTGGATGCGATGATGCAAGCAAAAGTAGGAGACGATGTGTTTGGCGAGGATGAAACGGTACATGAACTAGAAACGAAACTTTCCGGACTATTTAATATGGAAGCCGGTTTGTTTTGCCCGTCGGGAACCATGACGAATCAAATCGCAATTAAATGCTTTACCCAGCCAATGGACGAAGTGATTTGCGACCAAACCGCCCATGTTTACCGCTATGAAATTGGTGGTATCGCCTTTCATTCGGCGGCATCTGTCAGGTTATTACATGGCGAAAGAGGTATTTTAACGTCCGAATTAATTGAGCCTGAAATCAATGAAGACAACATTCATTATCCGAATTCAAGTTTAGTCGTATTGGAAAATACCGTGAACAAGGGGGGTGGAAGCTGTTATAAACTTTCAGATATTGCGGCAATTCATCATCTGTGTAATATAAAAGGATTAAAACTTCATTTAGACGGTGCCAGGATTTTTAATGCTTTAACCGCAACCGGAGACAAATCGCATGATTATGGTCAATACTTTGATGGTATTTCGATATGTTTATCAAAGGGTTTAGGAGCCCCCGTAGGTTCGGTTTTATTGGGTAGCAAGGATACAATTCATAAAGCCAGGAAAATAAGAAAAGCATTTGGTGGCGGAATGCGGCAGGCCGGCTTCCTGGCGGCTGCGGGCATTTATGCACTAGATAATCATGTAGAACGCCTTAAAGAAGACCATCAGCATGCAAAAGATCTGGCTGCTGCCTTATTGCAGGCAAGTTATGTGAAATCAGTTATGCCGGTTGAAACCAATATTGTAATTTTTGAAGTTGCAGCCGGAACCGCGAATAAAATTGTAAGTCAGCTGAAGGAAAAAGGCATACTTTGTAATACAACCAGCGCCAGTACGATAAGATTAGTAACACATCTTGATTTGAGTCCTGATATGATTGATGAAGCGATAAAAATAATAGTAAATTTGCGTTAGCAGTTTTGACATTTAGGCCGAGATAAACGAAAAGCGAACAACGAAAAACGAACATTTAAAATGAATAAAATTCTTATTGCCAATCGTGGAGAAATTGCCTTGCGCATTATGCGTTCTGCAAAAGAAATGGGTATAAAAACAGTAGCTGTTTTCTCTGAAGCCGATCGTAATGCATTACATGTTCGTTATGCTGATGAATCGGTTTGTATCGGACCACCACCTTCCAGTCAAAGTTATCTTGTTGGAGAAAAAATAATTGATGCCTGTAAAAAAACCGGTGCTCAGGCCATTCATCCGGGTTATGGTTTTCTTTCTGAAAATGCCGGGTTTGCCCAGATGGTTGCCGAGGCGGGATTGATTCTTATTGGTCCGTCGCCGGAAGCAATGGAAACCATGGGCAATAAACTTTCAGCGAAGGCCGCGGCTTTAAAATATAATATCCCGATGGTTCCCGGAACCGAAGAAGCCATTCAGGATGTGAACGAAGCCAAACAAAGGGCAATTGAAGTCGGCTTCCCGATTTTGATAAAGGCGGCAGCCGGCGGCGGCGGAAAAGGCATGCGTATTGTAGAAAAAGCTGCAGATTTTGAAGAACAGATGCAATTAGCCGTAAGCGAAGCAACTTCTGCTTTTGGCGATGGGGCGGTTTTCATCGAACGTTACGTAACTTCTCCAAGGCATATCGAAATTCAGGTTTTAGGCGATACACATGGCAATATTGTTCATTTATTTGAGCGCGAATGCTCTGTTCAACGGCGTCATCAGAAAGTTGTAGAAGAAGCGCCTTCGGCCGTACTTACAGAAGAAATCAGGCAACGAATGGGTAAGTGTGCGGTTGATGTTGCCCGTTCCGTAAATTACACCGGGGCAGGTACGGTGGAGTTTATATTGGATGAAAATCTCGATTTTTTCTTCCTGGAAATGAATACCAGGCTGCAGGTTGAACATCCGGTTACAGAATTTATAACCGGAATTGATTTGGTAAAAGAACAGATTAAAATCGCATCCGGCGAAAAGTTAAGCTTTACACAGGAAGATTTGAAAATCAACGGCCATGCCATCGAATTAAGGGTTTATGCGGAAGACCCTAAAAATAATTTCCTGCCCGATATCGGTACTTTACAAACCTATAAAATACCAAAAGGAAATGGCGTACGGGTTGATGATGGCTTCGAACAAGGAATGGAAATCCCGATTTATTACGACCCGATGATCGCAAAGCTGATTACTTACGGTAAAGACAGGGCAGAAGCCATTCAAAGAATGGTGCGTGCGATTGAGGAATATGAGATTACCGGGATAGAAACCACTTTAACATTTGGTAAATTTGTGATGGAGCATGAGGCTTTTAAAACGGGTAAATTTGATACGCATTTTGTTAGTAAATACCTTAATACCGAAAGCCTAAAAGCGGAAAATGAAACAGAAGCGCTAATTGCTGCGGTAATTGCCGCTAAACTTTTCCAGAAAAAAGAGGTAAAGACAGGCGATATGTTGGTTAAAAATACCTCAAACTGGAGAAAGAATAGATTGAAATACTAAAGATTACTTTTAAGCGATCGTTATCGCGGTAGATCGTGTTGGCAGCGAAACCCTTCCGTGATGTCATTTCGAGCGGAGTGTAACGCTACCGAGAAATCTATATTGAGATAGAGCTCTCCATTTCACTGCGTTTCATCCGATAGCTATCGAATCGGGATGACGATACGATATAAATAAACACAAATGTTCACAGGAATTATAGAAACACTTGGCGTAGTAACAGCCATTACAACAGAACATACAAATATTCATTTTACGATTGCTTCGGCAATAAGTAATGAATTAAAGATAGACCAGAGCGTTGCGCACAATGGCGTTTGTTTAACCGTTGTTGCTTTAGATAATGGCACACATACGGTGACGGCAATAGATGAAACGCTAAGCAAAACAAGTTTAGGTAATTTGAAAGTCGGCAGTAAAATAAACCTGGAGCGTTGTATGCAAATGAACGCCCGCCTGGATGGGCATATCGTTCAGGGGCACGTCGATCAAACGGCAGTTTGCATTAAACGTGAAGAACTGGATGGAAGCTGGGAATATCGTTTCAGATATGATCCTGCTTCAGGAAATGTAACCGTAGAGAAAGGCTCTGCCTGCGTTAATGGCATCAGTTTAACCGTTGTTAATTCCTCAACAGATGAATTCTCGGTATTTATTATTCCATATACTTTTGAGCACACAAACCTGCAGGAAGTTCAGGTTGGCGATACCGTAAACCTGGAGTTTGATATTATTGGTAAATATGTTGCCCGGCTGATGAATAAATAGTTCATTGGTTCATTGGTTCAATGGTTCATTGGTTATTGTTCATTGGTTATTGTTCATTGGTTCATTGGTTCACTGGTTCATTGGTCATTGTTTCATTGGTTCATTGATTCATTGATCATTGGTTCGTTAACTCAATTTCTGGCTGTTCACTTAAAACCCATTACGTACGATTTAAACCATCAAAATGTACAGCAAAGAAGAAGCCGCACGTTTACGGCAACAGTTTTGGATAAGTTTCGGACAGTATATGAAGCCTGTGCCGGCTGCCGGTGGATATCCTGTAAACTGGATAAATTACAAAACAGGCGTAAAGCATATCTTTTTTAAAATGGATGTGGATAATAAAAAAGCAATCATCTCCATTCAGCTTACACATCCTGATGCGGGTGTCAGAGAATTGGTATTCAATCAGTTTGAAGAATTTAAAAGCTTATTTGCAAATGCACTTAACGAGGATTGGGACTGGATTCAGGATACTACTGATGAATATGGTAAAACGGTGAGCCGCATATCAACAATGTTAGAGAATATAAATATCTACAACCGGCAGCACTGGCCGGAATTGATATCCTTTTTCAAACCCCGGCTGATTGCACTCGACGAATTTTGGGATAATGTTAAACCTGTTTTCGAGGATTTAAATTAATCAGCCGTTTTTAGCTGTTCCATCCTCGCTTTAACGTATTTAATTTCATCCTTATCAATCTCAGGATTTGGTTTACTCTTTAAATAAAGTGCATAATATTTTTCTGCCTGCTTAGGCTGCTTATATTTCGTATCATAAAGAACTGCCAAACGGTAATAAATCGTTGGCGTCGACTTAAACTCAAGCCCTTTCTTGTATGCTTTATTGGCTTGTGGTAGTTTATCCGTCTCTTCATAAATCAATCCAAGTAAAGCATAATAATCGGCCGTATTAGGAGAAATGGCTTCATCAATTGTTTTGTTGGTATAATCTTTAGCTAATGGGAAGTTTTTCATTGCCCGGTAGCATAAAGAAGTATAATAAAGTGTTGCTTCATTTTGCAAGCCTATTGCCTCCAGCATTTTAAAAAGACTTGCCGCCTTTGCGTAATTTTTTGTGAAGTAATAAGCCTTGGCAACATCTTTAATCACCAGCGGATCCTGATCAACTTTTAATATTTTTTCTCCGGAAAGGATAACCTCATTATATTTCTTCAAAAAATTTGCAATCGGCAACACAGCCTTCTGTAAAATTATATTTCCGGTATCTGCCGCCATTGCGATATTCAGCACTTTATAGGCCTTTTCGCGCTGTTGTAAAGTGGCATAAACATCAGCTAAATCGTAGGCTACATCGCCTTCAGTCGGGTTAATTGTGTTTGCTTTTAAAAGGTAAACTAATTTAAGCGAATCGGTGTTAGACGAATAGAGGTTGGCAAGTTGCTTATATACGCTAAAGTTATTGCTGTCAATTTTTACGATTTCGCCGTAATATAACTTTGCTTTTTCGATGTTTCCTCTTCTGGAATTTATACTGGCCAGGCTAAACAATACAGGGAGGTTTTGAGCTTCCTGGCGATAAGCTTTTGTGTAAAATTGCTCCGCTTCCACATTATTCCCGCTCATTAAATAACAATAGCCAATCTGGCTTATGGCTTTAATATCTGTTACGTCTTTACCATAAATGCTCTTAAGGTAATTCGCAGCCTCACTGTAACGCTGGGTTTGATATAAATCGAAAAGTTTTTCTTTATCAATTAAAGCGGGCGTTTGGCTAAAAACAGTTCCATAAGATACAAAGGTTAAAATAATGCAGAGCAACTTTTTCATAGTTTTAATTTTTTAACTAATTTATTAGTTGTTTTTCTGATTTCCAAATCTATTTGTTAAAGATTTAGGAAATAAAAACAAAATTGCTGTCAGGCGGTTTATTATTAGAATAGTTTAACAATTAAAAATAAGAACCTATGAATACTTTAAAAAAGTTTGAATTAATGGAAAAGATTGTGCGTGAATTGGAAGATTTACAAAACTCTAAGCAGGCACTTATTCAAAAAATTGCAAAAATTGAAGTCGACAATATTGAATTAGGCGATAAACGTTTGGAAAACGATTTGCCGGATATTCATCAAAACCTTGCGGATAACTTAGATACCATTTCGGGTATTCTGGATTATTTTGCGGATAAAACTCAAAATTTTGGGGATAAAAATAATGTTGATGCGCTGAAGGAACAAGAAGCCATCAATAATGCAACAAGCTAATAATTAGGTTATGAAATCTATCTATCTGTCCGTCGCCTGCATGTTTGTAGGCTTATGTGCAAGTGCACAGGTTTTGCCTTCATTCCAGCTGGGATTAAAAGCTGGTGCTAATTTTTCAAAATTCGATACTGAAAATACGTTCAGCAGTGATAATAGAACCGGGTTTTACGGTGGATTGTGGGCGAGGGTAGGTGGAGCCGGTGTATTTTTCCAGCCTGAATTATATGTATCAGGTAAGAAAACAAATCTGGTTAGTGATGCAACCGGACAGGTAAATCAGGTTCGGTTTACCAGTCTGGATGTGCCTTTGTTAGTTGGTACTAAGTTTGGCGCTGTAGGAGTAGGGCTTAGGGTGAACACAGGACCTATGTTTTCATTGATTTTAGATGATAAACAAAGTTTAGGTCAGGCCACCGGAAACGTATTTACCGGTAATTTTAAAGATCAGGCCGTTTCCTGGCAATTTGGTGCAGGACTGGATATTAAAAAGCTCAGTATTGATGCCAGGTATGAACTCGGATTGTCTAAATTAAATAAAGATGGTTATCCGCCAACTAAGCTAAACTTGTTTACTATTGGCTTGGGATACAGGATTTTGTAAGTTATCAACATTCTGAACCATTGCGACTTAATGGACTAATAATTGCTTTTGAAAAACAGACCTAATTAAATACCTGACCTATGAATTTAAAAGAATTATTACTGAAAGGCCAAAATTTTATCACTTTGTTAAATCAGTTCAGAATTGATGTGAATGATTTGATTATTAAAGATGAAGAAACCCTTTTTAATCACGAAACCGGTAAAAATACCGAAGTAGTGAAGGAGTCGGTTTGGATAGAAGGTAAAAGTAACGACGGATTAGTCAATCTTTTTGGAACTTTGCATTATAACCTGTTAAATAAATTAGCAGTGTTTGAAATGCAGGGCTATGAAAAAGTTCCGATAATACATTAATCTTATATCATCTCATATAAAGAAAAGGCAATTGTTTCAGTTGCCTTTTTCTTTTTGGTCTGATTCGTTCTCTATTGCCGTAAGTTCATAAGCAAATGCTCCGTTTTTTGGGATAATCGGTGTTTCCCGCCCAATACTCAATGATTTAATAAACGCTGCGCCAAAATAGAATATCAGCGAAGAATAAAATACAAAAAGCATAATTACAATAATTGAGCCTGCAGATCCGTAAATATTGCTGATGTTGCTTAACGGCAACAGAATTCTTAAAATATATTTTCCGGCTGTAAATAAGCAACCTGTAAGTAATCCTCCTGAAATTGCTGCCCTCCAGGTAGGCCTTCCATTGGTTAGAAATCTGAATAATATGGTAAACCAGGAAGTTACAATAATGACAAAAATGATCTGATTGATAATGGAAGTAGCAATTAATTCAAAAGATGGAGAATTTGTTTTAAGGTAAGAGCCAATAATAGCCTGAATGCTATCTGCAAACAGGCCAACTAAAAATAAAATTCCGGCGAGCATAATTATGGTAAAGGAAATTGCCCTTGACTTCAATGTAGCCACAATGCCTTTTTTCTCCTGTAAGCCAATAGTCCAGATTTGCTCCAGTGAATTTTTTATTACGTTGAAAAGCGTTGTGGCTACAAAAAGAAAAAATATAAAACTGACTAAGGTAACATACCATTTTTGATCAATTCCTCTTATGTTTTTTAATGTCGACCTAATTTGAGCGATACTATTATCGTCGAGTATGTTGTTAAGCCGCTTAAAAATATTAGTAACCAGTAACCTGCGATCCGTAAATAAACCAAATAACCTGATTAAGATGATTAAAATAGGGGGCAGGGCGAAATTGGTAAAAAAAGCGGTAGCACCCGCAAGCCTTAAGGGATCATTTTTTTGAAACAGATTAAATGCATTTCTCAATGTAGAGAAAAAAAATTTTAAATTTTCTTTTATCTGTATCGGCATCCTGTGTTATACTAGAAAGCCCGAAAATACTAAAAATAGTCTTTCGGGCTTACCTTAAATATTAGATTTCTTTAATTAACTTCAGTAAAAACCAAAAGCGTTTGATCGCCTTTACGTAACTCAAGTTTACCATCAACCACCTTTGCACCATTTACTTCATTTAAAGCATTTAAAAAAGCATTTTCTTCAGAAGCGGTTTCTTCACAAAACATTTTTGTGCCATATACATTCTTTAGCTTTACCTGATTGTCTTTAATTTCCAACCGACCGCCATAGTTATTACAAAAAGATTTTCCGGTGACGTTGAGACTGTCGTTAAAATTTAGGGTTGCTTTTGCATTTTGTGGTAATATTTTACCGGTTAATTGGGTAAGTTCCCATTTCGTATTCTTAAATGAGTTTGGATCCATTTTTTCTAAACATGAACTTAAAAGGCAAATAAGGAGGCTGCAAATAATTAGATTTTTCATAATAATATTTTTGCTAAATACCTCAAAAACCACTCCAATAAACTAAATAACGCCCTTTTTTAAATTTTCTTCCTTAAAAATACTGTTTTTAAAAACTAAAATACTGTCTTTCAATTATTTTAAAATTGTCAGTTAAATAATGTTTTGCTGTCATTCTTTGTTTAATATACCATGTTATATTCCTGTGTTAATGGTTGCTCTATGCGCATCCAATGGTGGAGCTTCCCGTCATAATTAAATAATTCTATCTTCTTTAAGCCTGCTCTTTCCAGCACTTTTACAGAAGCCAGATTAGCCGTATCAGCAATTCCTATAATTTCCGAAAGTTGCATCTGGTTAAATCCGTAGTTTATGACTGCGCTTGAGCTTTCGCTCGCATAACCTTTTCCCCAGTATCTTTTTATAAACCTGTAACCAATATCATAATAACCTGAACGATTATTACACATTTCTGTAATTAATTTTAAACCTGCCCAGCCAATAACATTTCCACTAGTTTTCTCAATAACCGCCCATCTGCCAATTCCATTTTGCAGATACTGTTCACGGATAAATTCAACATTGGCTTCGCTTTCGGTTTTTTTTGTAAAGGGATTATTGCCAATGTAGAGGTGAACATCTCTGTCCGAATCCATCTCAAACATTGAATCAACGTCAGAATGAAGAATTTCTCGTAAAATGAGCCGTTCTGTTTCGATAAAAATTTTCATGTTGACGTTGTGAGAGGATAACATTCTTCTTTTAATGAGAAGTTTGATTTGACTTTTAAATTAAAGTTCTCCTTCTCAAAAATAACAAAAATTCTAAATGGATTGGTTTAGGTATTCTACTTTACTTGAATTCTTTGCCGTTCATCAGGGCAAATGCATTGAGATTGCTTCGTGGCTGAAAAAGCCTTCTCGAATCCAATAACTATCGATTGACCATTTTGCTGTTTCAAATTAAAGTACATATCAATATAAATTCAATTCTCATTTTTAAAACGTAAATAAAGATGATAAATTAGCCGATAAATAAAAAAACAATCCTCATGAAAACAATTGTATTTGCCCTTTTCTTATCAGTAACCTTATTCTCCTGCAAACAGGAAAAATTAGAAAACACCTACACACCACGGGTATTGAATGTTGGCGAAAGTTTTAACGAATTTCCGAAGGAAAAAGGCGATGCACTTAAAATTGTTAAAATAGATTCTGGCAGGAAAGAAGGCGATCTTTTTGTTTTAAAGTTTAGGGATACGGCAATTCTTATTCTTGATAAGCCAAAACCACTTGCGAACAGGTTTTATCAACCCAGATTTTTAAACACGCAGAAAACGGCGGCTTTGGTACAGGTTGCCGATGGTTCTGGTTTGGTATCTCCATTTTACATCGTTTCACTAAAAAACGAAAAACCTGAAGTGATTAAATTAGACAGACCTTCAGCAGGTGCAAATGACAGCAAAGTTACTGCCGGACTTCAGGAGTTAAGCCTGAGTACTGTTTTGATTAATAACGATTACATCGTTACGCTGATTAATGGCAAGGTTTATCCGGTAAAGCGGCAAAATGAGGCTGAAAGAATTCAAGGGAAATTTCTTTTCAACTCGAGCGATAAGAAAACATTGGTATTTGCAACGGCAAACTCATTATACCAGGTAAATTACATTACAGGAGAAACCGTTAATCTTTCTGTGCCAGCCGCTACACTTAATCCTGAAACGGTAGCAAGTAATGTGCAGCAAAATTATCATTTCAAGGAAAATTCAAAAGGAAGTTTATTCTTAGAGAAAAACGATGACAATAAAATTGTTGACATCAGCGAGTTTAAAAAATAGTTAAGGAATCATTGTTCTGAAGGTCAGGTTTATCCTTGGCCTGCTTACTTTTTTTGTTGGCGGTAAACGGTGTAACCAGTTGGTTTGGGTTTTATCAGCCATGAGCAGCAAACTGCCATGTTCTAAAAAGGTGCTGACGGTTTCTTTGGTTTGTTTATGCCTGAATAAAAATTTCCGTTCAGCGCCGAAACTCATTGAAGCAATCGCCGAATCTTTTGCCAGTGCTTTTTCATCATCGCTATGGTAAGCCATGCCTTCGTCACCACTATGGTATAAATTTAACAGGCAGGAATTAAATGTTGTACCGGTTTTTTCTTCTACTGTTTTCTTCAATTCTAAAAGTTCAGCTGTCCAGGGCAGGGCAGTTTTTGAAGCGCCGGAATACTTGTAAGCATAGTTTTCATCGCCATACCAGGCGACTTTTCTTTTGGTAATAATATGCTTGCCCATAATAAAGGCCTCATCATTTTTCCACTCGATGCTACTCAAAAGTTTATCAAAATAATGATTGGCTTCACTTTGCGAAAATAACTTTCCATAATAGTTTACCGTTCCGCCGTAAGGCAGCAGATTTTTATTAATATCTATTGTTGTGCTGAATAAATCCATTGTTGATATTTTTCTCTTAAACAATGCCCGCAAGGCCTGAAACCATGCTCAAAAGCATCTTTTTCTGATTTAAAAAAGACCCGGTTTTCTTTTTTCATCCGTTTTCCCGACTTACAGTTTAATTTACCGTAAATTTTTAAACGGCTGTTGCCTGCGAAGTAAATTTCCTTATTTTTTATCCCAATTTTGATTAAAACCGAAGATAATTCGGCATGTTTTATCATTGATAGCTGGTTTCAACTTTCGCTGCTTCCCAACCAATCATTGCTGTTTTCCGCTCCGTACCCCAATGGTATCCGCCTAAAGCACCACTTCCCTGAATTACCCGGTGGCAGGGAATCAGAAAAGCAACAGGATTATCGCCAATAGCTGTTCCTACCGCTCTTGAAGCATTCGGGTTTTCCAGATTTTTAGCAATTGTGCCATAAGTTGTTAATTTCCCCATCGGGATTTTGAGTAAACTTTCCCAAACTTTCAATTGAAAATCAGTGCCCTTCAAATGAAGTTTTATCTGCTGTATTTTGCTCCGGTCGTGATTAAAAATAAATAATGCATTTTGTTGGGCTGCATCCATAATCTGCTTATAATTGGCTGCAGGAAACTGTATTTGTAGATTTTTAACCGCTACAGTTTCATCTTCATAAAAAGCCAGATGACAAATTCCTTTTTGGGTTGAGGCTACAATAACATTACCAAAAGGGGTTTCGGCAAAACTATAATTGATATGCAGGTCTTCTCCTCCGTTTTTATATTCGCCGGGTGTCATCCCCTCAATGCGCACAAATAAATCGTGCAGCCTGCTGGTTCCCGATAATCCGGTCTCCATCGCTGTATCGAACAAGCTTTGATTTTCCCTCAATAATTGTTTGGCATAGCCAATACTGATGTATTGTAAAAAACGTTTCGGACTTGTACCTGCCCACTCGCTAAACAACCGCTGGAAATGAAATGGACTTAAATTTACCTTTTCGGCGATTTCCTCCAAACCCGGTTGATTTTTGAAATTTATCTTTATGTAATGAATTGCTTCAGCAATTCTGTTGAAATTAATTTCCTCCTGTACTTTCATAAGCTGTAATTATTAATATACAAAAGTAGTTTCGATTTCAAAGCTAAACCACCCGAAACTTGCTAAGTTTTCGGATGTTAAACTATTTATAGAACAGTATATCTTTTGTTAACTGGAATCTAATTTTTATAAAAAATTATGTGTTTTCAGCAATTATTCTTTGAACCTGTTCTTACAGTTCAGGAAGCTTTGAGACAATAATATCCCAAACAATATCCTAATCAATACCAAAATAATCGTGAATTAACCTGTTTCGTGTATTTGACATTTTTCTCCATTCTATATTTGGATGAATAGATTTAAAATCCGAATCGATCTTTGAACTTGCCTCTCCGATAATTTCAAGGCTTCTTATAATTGCACGAGATAGTATTGGGTCATTAATAACAGCTTCCTTAGTTTTCTCTTTAACCGAATTTAATATAAAGGAAACTTCTTCAAGAATGTGTTTTAGTAATTCTATATTAGATGGCAACATGTTCGGCCTGCTTTAAAATATGTGAGCCAATGTATTTGCTTAAAGACTGAGGTGTAATCACTTCCACTTTCCTTCCCAATAAATCTTCAACAAAAAAAGACAAATCCATAAAATTATCAAAGCTTTTTTTTCCAGGATCAAAGTCAATTAATAAGTCAACATCGCTTTTTGCATTTAACTTTCCTGTAATAAAAGAACCAAAAATGCTTAAATTTAAAACCCCGTAAGATTTTAATTCCTGGCTATTTGCTTTGAGTAAAGTTATTAGCGTGTCTTTATTTTGTACCGAAACTGACATACACAAATATAACTAATAATTACAATTGATAATCGACCTTGCGCTATCATATGGGGAATCCTCGTATACTTTTTTAGTGGCTTTAATATGCGTAAGGGTTCCCGAACAGATTGCCTGCCTGCTGTAAGCAGGTTTCGTCAGATGAAAAAGCCTTCCGGCAAAGACGTTTTTAAAAAGGAGTCTACGATAAAGAACTATATCAACCACATCGGGTTTTGCGTTAATATTTTCTTATGAACCGGGCAATTTTCATCGTGGCAACCGGGCAAATAACCCGTACTCATTAAAAATTCGTTCACAATTTCTCCGCCTGTAAACCTGAAAGTTTTTTTGAAAAGTTTTACCCATTCTTCTCTGGTTTTCGGATGCTGGTATTCCAGCCATTTTTCGAAAGAACCAAACTCATTTTGTAGCTTCAAAATGGTTTTTGCATTTTCGATAGCCGCATTAATTTTTAGCCGGTTTCTTATAATTCCTGCATCATTCAATAACCTTTCCACATCAGTTTCAGTGAAAGCCGCTACTTTTTTAATATCAAAATTATCATATGCCTCACGAAAAGATTTTTCTTTCTTCAGGATGGTTTCCCAACTCAGGCCCGCCTGGTTAATTTCCATAACCAGCCGGCCAAATAGTTCATTATCATCGTGTATCGGGAAACCATAATGATTATCATGGTAATTTTTATGCAAGGCCCTTCTCTCTTCGGGCTGCATCAATTCAATTGCACTACAATAAGACATGTTTTTAAAATGATTTAATAACGAATATCGGAAAAGCCGTAAATTAATCAATATACAATAGCATTTATCATTAGGTGAAATGCTAACACTTTCGAATAATTATCATGTCCTGCTAACTAAAATTTTGAATTACAAGACGTTTTTAACAGGTATTTCTATTGAATTTTTTCGGTCGGTGAGACACCAGCCGATAGGTAAATCGATAGTTGTTTTAATGTCGATTAGGTACCGTATGAATAGCGTTTGAAATTGAAATAATTCCTGAAATTTATAAATGCGCCTGTAATGATTTCCCATTTATTGCGGGTCATACACCATACTGGGTAAGCTTTGCCGGCGCCATCAAATTCAAATTTTCGAAATATGCGGAAGCCAGCCTGTTTATAAAATTGATATGCATTTACATTTTGCGAATTTACATCTACCTGGTAAGCGCCCTTCTTTTTTATCGCAAAATCAATAAGTAATGTGCCGTAGCCCCGCCTGAAAGCTTTTGGTTCAATAAAAAGTAACTGTATTTTACCGGTCGACAAACCAATGAAACCTTTCACTTGATTGTCTTCTTCCAAAAGATATAAATCTACCCTGTTGAGGTAGGTGCTGGCAAGCAGTGATCTATAATCTTCAATATCCTGTTCCTGCAGAAAATCGTGCGAAGCCCTCACGGAAGCTTCCCAAACCGTTAAAAGTACGTGGTGTTCTGAAGGTCCGACTTTTTTGATTTTAGCAGGCGTCATTTATAATTATTATGATTTAATTTAGACAGCAAGGCAATTTTAATAGAAATACATATGGTATAGACTCTTAATTTACCGGTAACAGGATGAAATAATTGCTTGTGGGTTTTTTCACAATTAAATCTATATGCTCGTCAAATTCAGCAAGGTTTGGAAGTTCATCCCTCAAAAAAGTGGTAAATACCTCTAAATCGGTATTTTCATTAACGATAACTTCCAGGGTTTCATCCGTTTTCCAGGTGGTTGATTCAATTTCCGGGTACACACCACACAGTACATCCGAAAACGTGTGCCTGGAGCCAGGATTAGACAAATGCCGGATAATAACATCAAGATACGGTTTTAGCGCCCTGCCTTTAGCAACCCAACTGTTTCCCTTCCTGAATACCCGTCCAAGGTATTTCCCTTCCACACGTATGGCAAAAGATGAACCCCTACGCTCGAGTTCAATTGAATTTGACTTTTTATTCTGGGGTATTTGAAACCTGTAGCGTTCTTTATCCAGACCAATTTCGCCGGGAACAAGCACGTGTTTATTTTTATGGAATCTTCTTATAAATATCCATGTAGTTGTTACAGCTAAAGCCGTAACCATAAAAGCCTGAAATGCTTTTTTATTTTGTATGATAAGCTTGTTGTTCATAAACAAATTTTAATTCCCGGGAAGTTTCGGTGCATTAGACGTGCTGTCTTTTACAGTATCTGTTTTTATGCTTTCACTTGCTGTAGTATCCGCCAGATTTGTGGAGGAGTCGGCGTGCCCGGTTATGGTATCTTTGCCTGATTCATTTTTTCCATCCGCTCTGTTTCCGGAACATGCGATAAGATTTATCGAAATCGCTGTAACAAAAATTAAAATTAACTTTTTCATAATTATTGATTAAAACAATACTAATTATACAGCCAAAACCCATGATAAGGCTAAAAGTTTTATATCCGCATGGAATTCGGATAACCATTATAAAAACAGGTTGTAAATTTTAAAAAGAAAAAGCCCCGTTTTCGAGGCTTTTTAATTTAATTTTTTGGGGTTTATTCCTGAGCCGCTGCCTGATTGACAAAGCCAACTGCACATTCTGTTAAGGCTACGTCTGTTGCTTTTTCGTTATCCAGCGTTTGGCCAAGTAAATCGGCCACATCGTTATGTCCCATGTTTTCAGCAAATACTTTCAGCGTGCCATAGGTAGCGATTTCATAATGTTCAACCTTTTGTGCAGCCAGAATAAGTCCTGCATCACGAACCATGGTGCCTGCATCTGTGTCTTCTATAATGCTGCTGGCTTCTTCAAGCAGCCCAGCCATCGCATCACATTTTTTTGCTGCTGCTTTCTCTTCTAAAAGTGAAAATACCTGTTCAAGGGTTTCTATATGGGTTTGAGTTTCCTGCGTATGCTTTTCAAAAGCTGCAGCAAGCTCCGGACTGGTTGCTGCTTTTTTCATTTTGGGCAATGCCTTTACCAAATGCTTTTCTGCCCAGTAAATATCTTTAAGTTCATCAATAAAGAATTCATGAAATTCTGAATCTTCCATCTTACCGGTTTTAGATTTAGCTATTGCTTTTGGGGCAGATTTGGTTTTTGCCGCACTTTTCGTTGTAGAGGTTGATTTGTTTTTTACTGTCGTTGCCATAATCGTGTTTAAGTATGTTGTTCATATATAACCCGGTTAAGCTTTAAAAGTTCCTTAATTAATTAAGAATTAATACCTGATTTGCAAAACTAATACGCAGCTAAAAATAATAATACGGTTTCAACCCAGTATTCTTTACCTAAATAAAAAACTAAAACTTATTTGTAAAACAGATGGTTGTATACTAATTAAACTAGCTAAAATATAATGAAAACAAAAGACACTGGCAGCGACGCAAAATTTGCGGCTAAAATAACAACAGAGGATGCTTCCGCATTAGGCGCTCTTTTTAAAGATTCAATTGCTGATTTATACTGGGCGGAGAATCACCTTGTAAAATCGCTTCCAAAAATGATTTCTGCCGCGACTGCTAAAGAATTAAAAGATGCTATCTCTAATCACCTCGAAGAAACTAAAGGGCATGTTAAAAGACTGGAACAGGTTTTTGAATTGCTGGGTGAAAAAGTTATTGCAAAAAAATGTGATGCTATGGAAGGTTTAACTAAAGAAGCAGAAGGTATTGTTGAAGGAACAGCACCCGGTACGGCAACGAGAGATGTAGGCATTATCTTAGCCTCGCAAAAAGTAGAACATTACGAAATTGCCAGCTACGGAGGCCTTTACCAGTTGGCCACAACCTTAGGCCTTACCGATGTTGCAGCTATTCTGGAACAAACATTAGCTGAAGAAAAATTGGCAGATAGTAAACTTACAGATATCGCCAATAATGAAATTAATTACAAAGCAGCCGAAGAGGCTTAATATAAACATCAAATGGCTAAGAAAACGTCTGATAAAAATAACGCTCCTGCACAGCAGGAAAATGATAAAACAATAAAGCTCGAATCTTTTGTTGCGGATTCTTCCGGAGAGTTTATGACAAGTAATCATGGACTGAAAATTAATGACGATCAGAATTCGCTCAAGGCCGGGGATAGGGGAGCCACATTACTGGAAGATTTCATTTTGCGTGAAAAAATAACGCATTTCGATCACGAGCGTATTCCTGAAAGGGTTGTGCATGCCAGGGGTTCTGCAGCGCATGGTGTATTTAAAGTTTATGAGGACATGTCTGAACTGACAAGGGCTGCGTTTCTATGCGACCCTGGCGTGGAAACACCTGTTTTCGTTCGCTTTTCAACGGTTGCCGGTTCCAGGGGTTCTTCAGATCTGGCAAGAGATGTACGTGGCTTTGCAGTAAAATTTTATACTCAGGAAGGCAATTTTGATTTGGTCGGTAATAATATGCCGGTATTTTTTATTCAGGATGCGATTAAATTTCCGGATTTAGTACATGCGGTAAAACCGGAACCTGATAATGAAATGCCACAGGCAGCATCTGCTCATGATACCTTTTGGGATTTTATTTCGCAGCTGCCCGAATCTGCACACATGATTATGTGGGCCATGAGCGACCGGGCCCTGCCCAGAAGTTACCGCATGATGGAAGGCTTCGGCGTACATACCTTCCGGTTCGTGAATGAGAATGGCGTCGCTAACTTTGTTAAATTTCATTGGAAACCGCTGCTTGGTGTGCATTCTGTTGCCTGGGATGAAGCGCAGAATATCTCGGGTAAAGACCCTGATTTCCATAGAAGGGATCTCTGGGATGCTATCGAAGCCGGTGCTTTTCCGGAGTGGGAGCTTGGGGTTCAAATTGTACCTGAAGCGGATGAATTTAAATTTGAGTTCGACATTCTGGACCCGACCAAGTTAATCCCTGAAGAACTTGTGCCTGTACAACGCATCGGTAAAATGACGCTTAACCGCAATACGGATAACTTTTTTGCCGAAACCGAGCAGGTTGCCTTTCACGTTGGCCATGTCGTACCCGGGATAGATTTTACAAATGACCCCTTATTGCAAGGAAGGTTATTTTCTTATACCGATACACAATTAATTCGCCTGGGTGGACCGAATTTTCACGAAATACCAATTAACCGGCCTGTTGTTCCGGTTCATAATAACCAGAGAGACGGGCATATGCGTCAAACCATAAACAGGGGTAAAACAAGCTACGGGCCAAATGCCATTGGCGCGAACGATCCTAAGCAGGCGAAAGCGGCAGAAGGTGGTTTTGTAAGCT
The DNA here is from genome assembly GCF_027213645.1 of Pedobacter rhodius. Taxonomy (GTDB): domain Bacteria; phylum Bacteroidota; class Bacteroidia; order Sphingobacteriales; family Sphingobacteriaceae; genus Pedobacter; species Pedobacter rhodius. The sequence goes on from NZ_JAPWGL010000001.1 coordinate 254,485, forward strand.
ATAACGAACGGATAGATGCAAAAAAAATCAGGGCCAGAAGCCGTAGTTTTTTTGATCATTTTTCGCAGGCCAGGTTGTTCTTTAATTCGCAAAGCGATGCGGAAAAAAATCACATTATCGATGCGCTGAGTTTTGAACTGGGAAAAGTTAAGGCGGTAGCGATTAGAGAACGGATGCTTGCCTTATTAAATCAAATCGATGGCGCACTTGCGGCAGAAATCGCATTTGCTTTAGGTATTCACATTCCTGATATTCCGTTGGAAGAGCTTAACAACAGTGTTCCTGCAGATGCTGATCGTTCGGAATACGCTTCCCTGAATCCTGAAGGAAGCCTCACCAAATCTGATGCTTTGAGTATGGCCGGAACAATTAAAGATACCATTCAAACCAGAAAAGTAGCGATTCTTGCCGCCGACGGCGTCAATGAACAAAGCTTAAGTAAGGTAAAAGATGCTTTAATTGCGGAAGGTGCCGTTGTACACATTATAGCGCCGAAACTCGGACAAATTATCGCTAAAAACGATAAACTGATAACACCCGATGAAAGTTTTCTTACGGCTGCTTCAGTTCTTTATGATGCGGTATATGTTCCGGGCGGCGGGAATTCGGTAGCTACGCTAGAGGCCCATGCCGATGCGGTTCATTTCTTAAATGAAGCTTTTAAACATTGTAAAGCAATAGCCGCAGATGATGAAGCCATTCAGGTACTGGAATCGACCTACTTTTTTAAGAAGCTACCCGCAGAATATTCACAGGAAACTGTATTGCGGGAAGGTGTTATCGTTTCGGCAGATGTAAAAAATTTAACGGAAACTTTCATAAAAATGATTGCCATGCACCGCTTCTGGGACAGGGAAAATCCCAGAAAAATTCCTGCATAAATCAAAAAGTTCAGGCAGGCGAAGATCTTTACCGGTCTTCGCCTAATTTTTTAAAGATATGGAAAGCGAAAATGTTGATATGAATATCATTCCGCCGCAAATTGCAGGAGGCGCTATGGATGCCGTAGAAAAGCGGTTTTTTGAAACGGAAGCAGAAGCAAAAACATTTTTTGAAAACACCTCAAAACGTTTGCTGAGCGTTAATGAATGGGGAAAATATGCCGGCATGTCTTCATTTCAATTGATGGATGCGCATGGCATCCGCGCAGACAGAACCGCAGAACCTGGCGATTTTATCAGAATTGATATCCCTGGTCCGGGTACGCATGCCGGAATGGGCTACGATTGGGTTAGGGTGAAAGAAATTAAAGAGCTTTCAAATCATGAAGAGCAAATATCGTATATAATTGTTCAGCCCTGTAGTCATCCGATGGATAAGGATGGCGCAATAGCGCATTTTTTTAAAGACGATGCTACTTCAACGTTTATTATCCGAAAATTCGGGCTTGTGGTATCGGCCGAAGAACATGGGCGAAATGAAATCCCGAATACTGATCATGGAAAATTCCTGGATAAGAGCAGGAATTTTGTTGTAGGAATGGCCGCGAAAGTTGGTTTATCTTATCCCCAATGGAAAAACCTCGTTAAAGGTTTATTGCAAAATTAATTTAGTATCCAGACGCCTGTAATAATCTCAAGCCGGCTTCATTTCCCTGAAGCGCAGCGAGTTCCATCGCATCCTGACCTTTATTATCCCTGATGTTTTTATTTGCGCCACTTTCCAGCAATAATTTTAATATTTCGTTTCTGCCGAACATTGCGGCAAACATCAGTGCTGTTCCGCCGTTTCCATGTTGTAAATCAAGATCGGCTCCATGTTTTATAAGCAATTCTGCAATTGACGTATAGCCTTTGAAACTTACACCCATCAGTGCTGTATTTTCACCTTCATCAGCTGCATTCAGATTCGCATTAGCCGCTATGAGTAGTTTGGCGGCTTCTATCTGGTTATTGTAACAAGCAATAATCAAGGGCGTATAGCCTTTTAAATCGCAGTAATTCACATCTGCGTTTCTAAGGATAAGTTCCTGCAGTACTTCAATCTCTCCCTGTCTTGCCGCAGGGATAATTAATTCGTTTAAATTCGTCATGTGCTTAAATAATGTGCTGGCTGAAATAATTCATAATCAACACCAACTTTAAGGAATAGTTTTATTAATATTTTGAATAACAATTATTAAAACTATTAAGCGATATATCGGGTTGTTATAGATATCGATTAAAATTATGGAAAATAACAATGAAATTATCTCAGATTTAAAAGGACTTGTTTCTATCGTTAACGATGGTAAAGAGGGTTATGAATCTGCCAGCGAATCAACTGACAATGTCGAATTAAAAGCAATATTTCTAAAATATGCTGCGGAAAGAAAAGCATACGAACTTGAATTGAAAGCGCATTTGGCCAGTCATGGCGGTGAATCAGATAACAGCGAAGGTGGCATACTTGGCGCAATACACAGAACCTGGATCGATATTAAGGAAGCGCTAAGCAGCAAAGAAGATGAAGCTATACTCGGCGCCATCGAAACCGGTGAAACTGCTGCGGTAGAAAAATATGATGCGATTTTGAAAGATCCTAAAACACATGCCGACCATCTTGATTTGCTGAATAAACAGCGTGATGGCATTCAAAATGCACTTACTGAAATTAAATCACTTAAGGCGACAGCTAATTAAATTTAAAATCCCGGTTTATTAACCGGGATTTCTAATATATACTCAACTAATTTTTATTAACTCTACGTTCTTTCCAAGCGTTTTAAAGCTTTACATCAATTTTATAAAAGTTCCCGCAGATTTCGGTGATTCCCGCAGATTTTTTTCCATAAGTCGTCATTCTCGCGCAGGCGGGAATCTTAATGCGTTTCTTTTCGATATCTAAATATTTTTCCGGGGCTCAGCGTTTCTGCGGCAATTCTAAGCGTTCCTGCGGATTTGTGCTCCATAAGTCATCATTCTTGCACAGACAGGAATCTTAAGCGTTTCTATTTAAATATCTGAATAATTTTCCGTGGCTCAGTGTTTCGCAATTTTAATAAGGGTTCCCGCAGATTTAGTTCTCTAGTAGTCGTCATTCTCGCGCAGGCGGGAATCTTAATGCTATTTCTTTTTCAACTTCTAAATATTTTCCTGTGATTTCCGCGTTTCCGTGGCAAATTCTATAAGTTTCCCGCAGATTATTCGGTGTTTCTGGTAAACAATTTTCTTCGTAAATCTTTATATCTGTCTGAAACCATAAAGCAATTTAACAATAGAACTATACCAGCAGCTACGGCAAATTGATTTTTGCATTTCCATTCCAAACTATGGATTCATCAGCTTAAAGTATTTCAAAATGGCTTCATTATTTGCTTCAGCCCTTGCTTCACTGGTGCCAAAAGTAAGCTCATTTTTTCCTGCTTCAAGTTGTTTAAATATCGATTCGATAAAGTCGCTCACGGATGGATGCTCATCGTGTAAGCCCTTTCCTCCGAGGTCGGTGTTTAAAGCAGGTGGAATAATTTCAATTACTTCGATGTTTTTATCTTTTAACTGGTGCCTTAAGGATAGGGTGAACGAACGTAAAAATGCTTTCGTTGCGCTATAAACAGGAACTTTTGAAAGCGGGACAAATGCCAAACCCGAAGTAACATTCATAATTGTATCTAAAGAGTTCAGCTGAAGGAAAAGGTTTGCTAAATGTACCGGGGCGGTGATGTTAATTTCAATTTCGTTTGCTGCTTTGTCAAAAAGATTTCCATCAGAAACGTTAACCCAATTTTGAATACCTGCATTATTTACAAGCACATTTAAATCGGCGTGATTCTCCTCAATCCAATTAAAAAGGTCTAAACGGTCGGTTGCTTTTGCCAAATCGCAAACCCTGGTGATAACAGCAGGAAATTTAGCTGCTACTTCTTTGAGTAGTGATTCGCGTCTGCCACAAATGATTACCGTATTGTTTTCCTGAATAAATCTTTCCGTTAAACCTAGGCCAATACCACTTGCACCACCGGTTATTAAAATTTTATTATTTGCTAATTTCATCGTTCTGGTTTTTATATAATATAGATTATAATGAACTAACATTCTGATGAACGTTAAGTTTAAATTTCTTTGTTCTTTATACTGGTGACCATGTTATTTAATTTTTAACTCCCGGGCATATTTATACAGGTCTTCGTATATATCAAAAAATTTGCCTTCTTCTTTTTCACTCAGAGCGGTGTTGAAAAATACAATTACGCCAATTTTTTTTGCTAAATCAGAAAGCATAAATGTTCTTACGCCGGGGTCCGAACCGTTATGTCCGATTCGTGTAGCACCCAGTTTGGTCGCCCAAAAAATCCCTGAATTAAGTTTATCAGGTTTTACATTTTCGGGTTTACTTCTTTCATTATATTGAAAACGAAGCATTTCCTGAACCGTTTCTTTTTTTAATATCCTGACATTTTTATATGCGCCATCGTTCAACAGACTGATAAAAAACTTAGTTAAATCGTTTACGGAAGTGTGAATACCGCCATCAGGGTAGGTTGTTCCTTCATATAATTGTACTTGTGTAATGCTATCGCCTTGTTTATCATACAGTTTGGCGTGTTTACGGATATCGATTTCAGCTAAACTCCAGCCTGTGTTTATCATTTTCAGAGGTTTGAAAATATGTTGTCTGGCATACTCATTTAATTTTTTTCCGGTTCTTAATTCAATGATATAACCTGCCAATCCGGCGCCTATGTTTGAATAATCTCGTTGAGTACCTGGTTTAGCTTTTAAAAAATTGTCATTTAAATAATGTTTTCCTCCTTTTACAAAATAGCTTTTTAAAAAATCGCCCAGGGGTTCTGGTTTATGGCCTCCATAAAAATAAGTGCTGTCGGTATAAAAAGGGTAGCGGTCTACTAATCCCGAAGTATGCGTAGCCAAATGCCTTAATGTAATTTTCTCATTCGGGAAATTTGGGTTAATTATTTTAAATGGCAGGTAAGTGTTAATGTCTTCATCGAGTGACACTTTTCCATCTTCAACGGCTTTCATTATACAGGCACCGGTAAAAGTTTTACTTATCGAAGCAATATTGATGATGGTTGAAGGTGTAAACGGAAGTTTGTTTTCTTTGTCGGCATAACCATATCCTTTTGTCCAGACTACTTTTTTATCTATAATAATTGCAGCTCCGATTCCAACTATACCCGTTTCGTTCATCTTCTTTTTAATAAGGCTATCAATTGAAGTTGTCTTGTTATTTTGAGCAAAAAGACGCGGACAACTTATAAGCACTGTGAAAAAAAGCGTGATCGTAAAAAAAAACGATTTCATGACGGGTTTAGTTTTTTGGTGATTTATTTTTTTCTAATTCTGGATGTTTACCTGAGTATATTAGAATTCATGAATAGGCGTTTGTTACAGTCTGTTCAGCATATGATGTTTTCTGTGGCAATTCTTATAAGGGTTCCGCAGATTTGGCGATTACCGCATATTTTTTTACGTAAGTCGTCATTCCCGCGCAGGCGAGAATCTTAATGCATTTCTATTTTGATATCTAAATATTTTTCCGTGCTTTCCATGTTTCTGTGGCAATTCTTATAAGGGTTCCCGCAGATTTCGGTGATTCTCGCAGATTTGTTTTCCCGTAAGTCGTCATTCTCGCGCAGGCGGGAATCTTAATGCATTTCTATTTTGATATCTAAATATTTTTCCGTGCTTTCCGTGTTTCCGTGGCAATTCTTATAAGGGTTCCCGCAGATTTCGGTGATTCTCGCAGATTTTTTTTCCGTAAGTCGTCATTCCCGCGCAGGCGAGAATCTTAATGCATTTCTATTTTGATATCTAAATATTTTTCCGTGCTTTCCGTGTTTCCGTGGCAATTCTTATAAGGGTTCCCGCAGATTTGGTGATTACCGTAGATTTTTTCCCGTAAGTCGTCATTCCCGCGCAGACGGGAATCTTAATGCATTTCTATTTTGATATCTAAATATTTTTCCGTGCTTTCCGTGTTTCCGTGGCAATTCTTATAAGGGTTCCCGCAGATTTCGGTGATTCTCGCAGATTTGTTTTCCCGTAAGTCGTCATTCCCGCGCAGGCGGGAATCTTAAAGCGTTTCTTTTTTTAATATCTGGATATTTCTTTGGTTCAGCGTTTACGTGGCGACTTACGAGGGTTCTAGCAGATTTTTATAATTCATTGATATGAGAAAGGTAATATTGAGCTTGTTCCAATAGCTCTGCTTTTGCCTGGGGCTGCATTTTATGCCATATCGAATACATCATGCCTATGCGCTGGTTTTTAACAAGTTTGGCCTCATGCTTGTCATAGAAATTCCAGTACAAGCTATTAAAAGGGCAGGCTTTTTCTCCGGTTTTCTTTGCTTTATCATAATAACAACCGCTACAGTAAGCACTCATTTTATGGATGTAAGCGGCAGAACTTACGTATGGTTTGGTACCAACGATTCCACCATCAGCAAACTGACTCATGCCTCTTGTATTGGTTATTTCGACCCATTCAATGGCATCAATATAAATACCCAGATACCAGGCATCTACCTCATCAGGATGTACACCGGCTAATAATGCAAAGTTGCCAGTGATCATTAATCGTTGTATATGGTGCGCATAAGCGAATTGAAGTGACTGTTGTACCGCATTTTTAAGGCAATTCATTTTAGTTTTACCCGTCCAGAACCATTGCGGTAATTCATTACGGTGGTCAAAATAATTAAGCGTAGCATATTCCGGCATTTTTAGCCAGTAAATGCCCCTCATATACTCCCGCCAGCCAATAATTTGCCTTACAAAGCCCTCTAACTGGTGATAGGCAATTTTATCCGGATTTTTATAGTAGGCTTCGATGGCTTTATCAACCACTTCTTTTGGCGAGAGTAATTTGGTATTCATTAAAAACGACAGGCGGGAATGGTAAACAGACCATTCACCGGGCGCCATAGCATCCTGAAAGGTGCCGAATAAGGGCAAACAATGTGTTATAAAGAAGTTAAGCAGTGCCAAACCCTGGGTCCGGTTTACGGGCCATAAAAAATGCCGGCTATCAACGCTACCCATCGTTTTAATATTGGCTTTATGGATTTCAGTTTCTATATCACTTAAATTATTATCAAAAACGAAAGGGGGGATGGGTTTATGCGTTTTCGGTAACTTCCGGCGATTGTCTTCATCAAAGTTCCATTTACCATTTACGGGTTTATCGCCATCAACAATTAATACCCGGTGTTTTTTACGCATGTAGTGGTAAAATGTTTCCATTAAAAACATTTTTTTATCTGCAAAAAAGTCTTTCAACTCCGCCCTGGTACTGTAAAAATGTTCCGTATCGCTTATGCTGAATGCAATTTTAAGCTGACGTGAAAACGCTTTTAAATGTTCATCTACTCTATATTCATCGGGTAACTGGTATTCAAATTTCGTGAATTTATATTTGGCGATAAGCGCCTTACAATTCTTATCAAAACTTTGCTGGTTATTTTTATCGTTCAGCTTTATATAAATTACCTGATGTTGTTTTTGCTTTAGTTCTTCAGCAAAATTTCGCATGGCCGCAAAAAAACCAAGTATCTTTTGAATGTGATGTTGAGTATAATCGGTTTCACTCCGTATTTCCATGAGCACATAGCTCACGGAATCATCAACTGTTTTGTACCAGCTATGGTTAATATTAAGTTGATCGCCCAATATTAAACGTAATGTTTTAGATTTCTCGTCAGCCATATTAGGAATAACAATACAGTGGCGATGCGGTTTGCATAAAAATAACCTGGTTTTACAGCATTAATCTTCAATGGCTTCGATACCCATTTGCTTAAGCTTTTCGAGGTGATCTTTCATCTCTTTAAGTCTTTCGGGTGAATGGCCCTCCCAACCGGTAATTTCACCAATAACGCGAATAGGGCTGTTGGTTCGGTACGACCTGGTCGGGTTGCCAGGAAATTTCTTATCTGTTAAGTTCGGGTCGTCTTCTATATCGCCTGTCGGTTCTACAATATAAATTCTGCCGGGCGCATCGCCAAAAGCAAGTTCAGCACCCCAGGTAGCCGCATCAAGTGTTGCCGTTAAATAAACATAAGCGGCCTTTTTTCGTTTGCCGTAGTTTGAATTAAAACCAGGTTCGATAAGGTCTCCAATTTTTAAATCGGCCTTTGTTCCGTGATAAAGCTGCTGTGAATTTAAATCGTTGGCAGATTTTAACAATTCATCTTTAGATTTATTTGCTTTCATTGCTTATCCTTTTTTGCTTCAACAACTGCCATGTTATTTATCAGTTTACACTCGTTGTCCGTCTCTAATACCAAAGAGTTATAGGACACAAAATAATTTTCAGAACTTTCTAAGCGTAGTTTAATCATGGCAATCGTTTCACTATAATCAATACTTTCTATTATCATTTTTCTTGCTAATTCGCCAAAAATACCGTCTTTTATATTTGATAAATATTTTTGTTTATCAATAATTGTAAAGCCCGGGGTGCCCATAAAACCATTATTGGTTACCCTAAAATCTTTATGCAAAACATTATCTAACAGAACAGTGTCGCTATTATCGCCACCTTTTACAAAATTTGTTATGGCTTGTTCTATTTTTTCCAATTGTTATCATAGATGAATTTTAACCCGATATAATTTTTTTCTTCATTTGAAAATAATAACAAAATTGAAATTAATTTGTCTCTTTAATTTATAATTGTGATGTATTTACCTATTCTGGATAAAAAATCAAAAACAGAAATAACGTTAGGGAACCGGTACGCCCGAACTCTCAGTCCATAAAACAAACCAATCTTGTAATTCCATTTCTACCCTAGCTGCTTTCATTAAATTTGCAATTCTTGATGGATCTGCAGTACCGCAAACAGGTAAAATTCCGGATGGATGTTTTAAAATCCAGGCGAGCAATATTACATCAACCGGTACATCGTATTTTAATGAAAAATTTGCAGCAATTTTTTTTATACGGTGCGATTTTTCATCATCGTTTTTAAAAACAGAACCCAATGGAGACCAGCACATGGGCGTAATATCATGTGCTTGCATGTGACTTAAGCTTCCATCAAGCATGGCATCGAAATGAGTGATTGAAAATTTAACCTGGTTGTAATTGATTTTAGTTTTCGTTTCTATTAAATCTGTTTGTAATGGCGTAAAATTTGAAACGCCAAAATCTAAAATTTTCCCGTCATTTTTAAGTTTTTCAATGGCTTCTGCAATTTCATCAGCTTTCATCAACGGACTTGGGCGATGCAATAAAAGTAAATCCAAATAATCGGTTTGTAAGTTTTTTAAAGACTGCTCAACAGACCAGATAATATAGGATTTAGAATAATCGTAATGTTTTACAGCATTTTTCCGCTTTTCTGATAGCATTTGAATACCACATTTCGAAATCAGCTGTATTTTATTTCTGTCAATTTTACTATCGCGTAAAGCCTCTCCAAAAGCTGTTTCGGTGGTGTAATCTCCATAAATATCTGCGTGGTCGAATGTGGTGATGTTGTTTTCTAAACAACAGTTCATCAATTCGATCATTTGTTTAGTATTGCAGTCTTTACCCCAAATACCCCATGTCATGGTGCCGGCAATAATCTTCGAAAATGGTGTTTTATTCATGGTTTCATTTGTTGAAATAGCGAAGTAAAATTGCTATTGTTAATAGCTGTAATTGGCAATATTACGCTCTTTTTGCCAATGCTGATAATTTTACGAATTTTTAGCCATTACGTTTAAAATATTTAAGGCTTTTATTTTAAAATGAAGTATGTTTTAATTCTTCTAACAAATTGTTATTCGTTTTAATATTCTTAATCATGTTTATACCGTTAATAAAGATAAACCCGTTAAATCTGCCTTTCCGTGTTTCAATAATTCATAAGTCATTTTATCTGCTTCACAATCAATAAATTTGATGTTTTTCAATACATTATATTTAAAGAAGGTATTAGTGAATTTTACATTTTGAAATGTTACTTTAGAAAAAGAACAGGCTTCAAAATAACAGTCTTCCATTTTACCTTCAAAAACTACATTGATAATTTTTATAGAAATAAAAGAGGTGTATTTCCAAACCGTATTTGTAATTATATTTTTTTCAAAGCCACCCGATTTCAATTTTACTCCTGTAAAGTCTGCCGATGTAAAATCGCATCCGAATAGATAACTCCATAAAAATTCGCTTTCTTTAAGTGTGCAGTTTTTGAATAAACTGTTCGCTAGATTGCACTTTTGTACTTGGCTGTTGCTGAGGTCAGAACCAGAGAAATCACACTGGTCAAAATTGTTACTTTTAAACAAAAGCCCTGATAAATCTGAACCAAGGAATTTGCAGTTCTTCATATTTGATGAGCTGAATTTTTCTTGTAAATTTTTTAATCCTGAAAAGTCGACATTTTCCCAATTACCGTCTGACATATTCAAACTATGTTTGTCCTTTTGTTTTCGGCCTGGTAATAAATCAGATGGCTTATGCAATGGCTCAATACCTGTAATGTTAGCTGAAGGAGGAAAATTTTATGAAAAATAGTTAAGGTCTACACTTAAAATTTCGGCCAGACGGTTTAGCATGGTAATGTCTGGCATTGATTCGCCACGTTCCCATTTGCCTACTGCTTGAGCACTGATGGATACCCGCTGTGCAAGTTCTGCTTGTGAAAGATTTATTTTCTTTCGTGCCATGGCAATTTTATTGCCAATCGATTTTGAATTTAGCATGATTTTATTTTTAATTATTTGATGCTGTAAAGTTAATTTCGACTTTGCATCATAATGTAAAAAAGTCAGCTACTTATGGTTGTAATATTGCTACAAATAGTTGTTTTTTAATAACTTATAGTGGTTTTAATTAGTTTTCGCTCGTTTTGTTTAAAAAAAATAATATATCTTTTGGTTTTATGTTTAAATAATATCAGGAGTTTTTAGCTATTAATGCATTTACAAATTTTAATAATATGTGATTAATTCAGGTTATGTGCTGAGAATTATTACCAAGTCACCATTTATTTATGCTCAGTAAAGCTTATTCAATTTCATTGATATTTCTTACTGTAATACCTGGCATTGTTTTGAAAATGTCCTGCATATACTTTCTGTGATTGGCGCCGGCAATAACCACCACTTTGCCCTTACGTAAAGTTCTGGCTTGATTCACCACATTATCGCACATACGCTTATTTCTCATTATCCACCAATGTATTTTCGAAAGCATTTCTTCTTTAGGGAAATTGTTCATAGCATACATCTCGGGTAAATAAAAATCTCCTGAAGCAGAAATTGCCGATGCCTCTTCGGTATTTAGCCATTCCGTAACATTTTTCGAAGTTTTTTCGATACTGTTATATTTTTCAAAGCCTTCGTTAATTTTATTAAGATGACTTTTTAATTCTTTTTTATGAAGTGTAGCTGTATCTTTTCTAAATACATTGAATTTTGCATCGAAAGCAGCCCATGATGCACTCCAATTCAAATCATAATCTTGACAATCCATAGCAAGTAATTCGCTAATGCCCATTTCCTGCATTATTGGAAATGCAATTAGTGCATATTCAGATGTTTTTAGCCTTTTCATACTTCGCCCCGTGGTATCCAGTTGTGGACTGAGCAATTTATTAACATAACTTTCAAGTTTGGTATCCGGATACTGGCGGAGGTTATTAAAAACCTGCCAAAATTGGTAATGACCATTTGCCACATCCTGATTAAGGTAATATGCATGAGCCAAATCGGTTTTTAGCTGATAGTCTTTTGGTTTTAGTAGAGATAGTTTTTTTAAACTATCAATTATTTTAGGAAGCAATGCCGCCGTAATGCTTCGATTGTTCATCAGCATTTTTAGTCGTTTACTGTTGTCTGCTTTGCACCAATAATCCATAACAAGCCGTTCATCCTCTTTGCTCAAAAATTCCCCGAAAAAAGCAGTTGGCTTAAATTTTTTAATTTTACTGTAAATGCCCGAAAAATCTTGTTCGGAATAGCTACTATAATTATGCGAAACACCTATTAATAAGATGTCTACTTTTTGAGCATATACTTTAACGGATAAAAATAGAATTAGAAAAAACGAATATTTCATGCTTTTATATTTCTTGTTTTACAGGGATTATTTACCAATAAACAGAAGTACCATATTTTTTGGACTGGTGCCGTTTACAGTATTAAATGTACACAAGTCTGCGAGAAAACAAAAGCTGGTGGTAGCAAAGTTAATTGTTTGAAGCTATTCCCTTGTGAATTTTATAACGTAAAATTTCTTTTGAAGCATAAAAGCATAATTTTGCAGGTTAGTTGCTATACACCTTATTTTTTTAAAATGTTTAGAATTTCTTTCGTTTGCTCGTCGTTAGGGTCAAGCTCCAGTGCTTTCTGATAACTTTTTATTGCATTGGGTTTATCGTTATATTTTAAATAATAGTCGCCCCAACGGCTGTAAACGATTGACGAATTTGCATGCTGTTCCAGTGCAACATCCAAAACCGTTTTTACAGCAGCCATATCCAAAGGTTTTTTGTTCATCAACTCATAAGCGAAATAGGTAATCTTATATTCATTCATTTTCATACTTCCAATTGCCTTTTTTGCCTCATCATATCTTTTCAATTTTAAATATTCGGTTGGCGAAAATTCATCATCTTTCATCTTTGGCATCGGTTTTTCCTGGTAAATATTTTGAAGCCCGGTTACTTCCCCTTTATCATTTCTTTTAAAAAAGCCTTTTATGTTGTAGTCCGTAAAAACAATTGTATCATTAGCAACCGGGAAGCAATAAATGTCATTCCCTTCGTTTATGTTTTCTACTAAATAGTTTTTTTCCTTACGCAAGTAAACAACTTCATCTGTCGACATTCTATATCGCCCCACAAGTTTTTCTAACTCTTCGTCAGGCAATTTTATTGGGTTTAACTCAGCTGGTAAAAAGTTTGTCCAGTGATATGCTTTGGCAACTGCTCTTCTGATTTCTTTACCCAATCCATTTACATCGTCTCCGGAATTAAGCATGATCACGACGCCATTTCCGCTGGTGATACCTGCAATACCATAAGCCAGAAAACCTGCATTTACGCCGGTAAATTCAAAATAAACGCCCTCTGCCGACTTGTTATCGGTTCGCTGAATTAAAAAAGGTCCTATTCCTATTTGCTCTTTATACGAACCATCAGAAACGTTTTGTTGTGCAGTAAGCATTCTCCTTGTTGTAGCCTGGCTTAATATTTTTCCTTTTCCATTATAAGACTTCTGAATGTCTATAAAAAACTTTGCGAGGTCAGTTGGCGTGGTGTATAGCCCTGCTGCTGCCTGCTGCGGATAAACATAAGGCATTCCCTTAAACCATGAAGCGCTTGAGTAAGCCCAGGAACTTTGACTTGTAAACTTTGCCGGAACCGGCTGTTCAAAGGTTGAATTTTTCATGCCCAGTTTGTCAAAAAGCAAGTTTTGAGTTAACATAGAAAAACTTTTTTTAGCAACATCCATTAAAGCCAGCTGCGCAATCATACTCCCGCCACCTGAATAGCGAAATTCTTTATTCGGCTCACTATTTACAACTACAGGCCTGGTTCCGGCAATTTTATCACCATTCAAAATTTCTACAAGGGTGGGCAGCGGTTGTGATGGCGTAAAGCCAAAATAAGAAGATTGAGAGGTTCCGGCAGAATGACTCAACAACATTCTTAAGGTAACAGGCGTCTTTTTTGTAAAGTCATTTTCTTGAATTTTCCAGGAAGAAAGGTAATTATTTATTGGTTTTTCCAATTCAATTTCTCCGTTTTCAACCATTTTTAATGCCGTAACAGCCATTAAAAATTTACTGATAGAACCAGCAGAAAACATTGTTTCGGTAGTAACAGGTGTTTTTTGTGTTGTATCTGCTAAGCCATAACCTTTCGCCCAGTCAATTTTATAATCTTTAATAACCGCAATACTTACACCCGGAACTTTGTAATATTTCATCCTGTCTGTAATAGTCCAGCCTTCAAATCCCTTTACCGGGACAAAAGGAATCAGGCTGTTTTCAACGGCTTTAATTCTGTTTGACAGGGACATGTTTTGGGCATAAACTTGTCCGGCTATAAGCATTAGTAAAAACCAGATTATTTTTTTCATGCCGTTTCGATAATTAGCAGTATATATTACTATAACTTTACTGATTTTGTTTACGTTACAATTTAGATATACTAATTAACTTAATGAAAAATTAACCAATTATTTTTCGGATCGGCCAACTGACTGCTATTTGATAATGAACAGCAGTTTATTAATCTTTCTTAATTTATTAAACAGTGATTGCTTAAAATCATCTGTAAATTTTATTTTTTGCTTAATAATGCAGGAAGCTAAATGCCTCAAAAGCCAGGTTAGCCCGGCTTTTGACGAACCGATGTTTAGTGTTCATTATTTTTCCGGGGTTATCTGGGGCATAAAATCTATTATCCATTCAATGCCGAATTTGTCTCTAAACATTCCAAAATAAGAATTCCACGGACTATCCCCGATGGGTACTTCGATATCTCCACCTGCTGAAAGCGAATGATATAACTTGTCAGCTTCTTCACGACTTTCTGCATTAATAGATATTTTGGACCTGTTTTCTCTTTCGTTTACTTTACCAAGAATTTCAGGTACATCATTGCCAATTAGCATGTTTTGGCCAATTGGCAGCGCAATGTGCATAATTTTGTTTGCCTCGTTTTCAGATATGGGTTTTTCTGCACTTGCTATATCCTTAAAGCGTACGATTCTTTCGAAATCTCCGCCAAATGCTGATTTGTAAAAATTAAATGCTTCTTCGGCATTTCCGTTGAAGTTGATGTGTGGGTTTATTAGTGCCATAATTCTAATTTTTAATGTTGTGTTTAGTATATCTGTTTAACTGTTATTTTTTGATAGCGTGGCGAGTAGTTTTTCTAAATTATCTACAGAGGCAGTGAAGCCTTCTTTAAAGCCCATTTCAATCATCCGTTCCAAACGGGCCAGCGATTCATTGTAAATGGTAATAACTACTTTGGTTATGCCATTTTGTTCACTGAAATTATAATCCCAGTCAGAACCCGGCAGCTCTTTATTTTCATCTTTATCCGCAAAAGTATTGTACATCTTAAAATTACTTTTCGGTGTAATAGCAGTATATTCCTGAACAGACCAGCGCTCATCACCTTCGGGACTCACCATGGCATAGAATCTTCGTCCGCCGACTTCGAAATTCATATGTTTTGTTCTGGCTGTCCAGGGTTTAGGTGCAACCCATTGATCGAGTAGCTCTGGTTTTGTAAAAGCATCCCATACCAGCGCTTGTTCAGCATCAAATTCCCTGGTTATAAATACCGTTTTTGTTGTTTTGTCTACGGTAAAATCAAATTGCAAATCGTTTTTCATATTTTTTGTTTTTTAAGTGTCGATAATACATTGTCGAGTTGATTAAAACGGATTTCCCATATTTTCCTGAACTGGTCTAACCAGTTATCCATTTCCTTCATTTTTTCAATTTCAAGGGTATAGTAAATTTCCCTGCCTTGCTGTTCCTGCTTCACTAATTCGCATTCTGTTAAAATCCGGAGGTGCTTTGAAACCGCTTGGCGGGTTGTGTTAAAGTTTTCGGCAATGGCATTGGGTGTCATTGCCTGCAGTGCAATTAATGCAATAATCGCCCGTCGGGTGGGGTCGGCAATCGCCTGAAAAATATCTCTTCTCACTTTTTTAAAATTAATTATGAAACCATTCAGTTGCAAATATATGTGCAACTATTCGGTTTCGCAAATTTTCAGATAAGTTTTTTTAAAATAGTGGTTAATTTTTTTAATAATGATTGTTTATGACCTCCCAGCCCCGTAAATAAAATAGATAGATTGCTGCTCACAACCAGGTAGTTTCTTGTGATTTGTCGCTTTAATGGTGTAGCGGCCTTGCAATGGGAGCGGGCAATCAAAACAAAAACCCGAATTTATTACTAGTGTTTAACTGAAGCGCGCGTGTATTGAATTTTGCAATTCAGGGCGCACGACCTAAATCTGCGTTCAATGATTTTTAATTTTTTAGTCTTTCAAAAATTAAGCTTTAAAACTTGAAAACCTGGTTCTTATACACGCCTCATCAGCTTCAAGATTTGGCGCATGGTTCATCGCAATAATTCCTTTCTCGATATTAGAGCTTCCAAGAAGGAGGTAACATCAGGCAGTGCTGCTGGAAATATGCAAAATCATTGTTGAAAAACGGAACTTGCCCAACGTCCATGATACTTTTGCTATTTTTTTTCGTTGCTTATTTTCTCTTTTTGAATTGGCGAATAATCTGTTTTTATTTGACCATTTACCAGTATTTTGTCAAAATAACATTTTACGCCTGTTGCTGAATTCATATCTTCTACATTTTGTATGTGGAAATGTAAATGAGGTTCTGATGAATTGCCTGAATTTCCACAGCTTCCAAGTAGTTGTCCTTGTTTTACTTTTTGTCCTTGCTTAACAACAATGGAATGTTGTTTAAAATGAGCAAAAAATAGATACTCGTTGTTTTGGGTTTTTATGATAACCGTATTGCCCGGGACGTACACAGGGTTTAAAATTCCCGGAACATTATCTTTAACGCCGTCAACTACTAAAACAACTTCTCCGTCGCAAGGTGCAATGAGATCTTTTCCAAAGGCATAATAATCTTCATTGGTTTTCCCGTTTGTCTTATATGAGGTTCCTTTATCGTTAGTTATTACCAAATCAAAAGCATTTTTTTGAGCCTTGTTTTCAATATGATAGTTTAATTCTTTTGTATCGCCACCCCAGGTAACTGTCCACTCATCTTTAAATGGTAAAATTAGTTTTGTTGTGTTGCGAACTAAAGTTGGCAGATTACTTTCTTTGAAAGGTTTAACAAATAGTCCATTAATTTCTGAGTTGTTGTTAACGGATATATTAACTGCAAGTAACGCCTTTTCAAAATTTGTCTTATATGAAGCATAGGTTTGTTCATACTTTACAAATTGTCTTTTTGTAATTCTTCCGGCCTGTTTTTTCAAGTTTGTCAAAAATTCTTTTGTTTTGTCAAGTGGTAATGCTTTTTGCATTTCAGCAGAAAAACTCGAAAATATTGCATCAAAATTATCTGCATTATAATTCATCTCAAAACTGTCTGCAACAGATTTATTTTCTGTTTTTTCCATCTGTCCAAATACAAAGTTTACAAAAATTGATAGTAAGATTGTTACTAAATATTTTTTCATTCTGTCAGAATTTTATGGCATTTATTACAACTACAAATTAAACACATACGGTCAACTATAGTTTTTGTTTCCTGTTGCATAATTGTTAATTATTAAAATGAATGGAAGTAACAAACATTGCCCAGATTAGTTCAAATCTTGTTTTAGTATCTGCCGAAAAATTATCAACGATTGCCAGTACCTGAATATAATGGTGTCATTTCAAGTAATTATCGCTCTGAAATTTCTTTTAATTTAGCCAATGCTGCCGGATAAGTGTTGTTGAAGTAATCCAGATAGTCGTCTATCACGTCCATATCTACCGTTACAGTTGTGATGCCGTTTTCTTCTTTGTAAGAATAATTTTCGTGTCCGCCTGCCCATTTTTCAACTTCTTCACCAGTTGTTACTTCGGTATCGCCATCCAAAAAACCGTAATGCCTTATGGATATAAATCTGGCAGGCTGGTGTTCTTTGATTTCAGAAACCATCCCGCCTTTTTTCCCGTTTTCATCTACGCCTACAAAGTGAATTTTGCTTCCGTTTTCCCAACTTCCTTCGTAAGTGGACGTAGGATTAAATGCCGATGTCCAATATTCATAGGTGCTTTTGTCTTTTAGGCCCAACATCGTTTCATACACTTTTTGAGCTGATGCGATTATCTCTGTTTTGAATTGTAGTTTTTCCATTTTTATTCT
Source organism: Pedobacter rhodius (assembly GCF_027213645.1). Classification (GTDB taxonomy): domain Bacteria; phylum Bacteroidota; class Bacteroidia; order Sphingobacteriales; family Sphingobacteriaceae; genus Pedobacter; species Pedobacter rhodius. Next base: position 272,290 of record NZ_JAPWGL010000001.1, read on the forward strand.
CGTTATATAAACTTACACTTATTTTTCTTATAGTGGTGTATCGTTCTAAACTGAGGGCCGGCGCTTTGGGGTCGTTCCGGACATTAATTTATAAAATTGAATTTAGCACGAGGCTACTTTCAGCATGAAATGGTTGCCGAGGCGCAAATCCCCATTAACAACAAATGTTTATACGTAGTACTGAACCGCCAATTTCTTATAGGTACTGTCAGGCATATGGACTTCTTTTTCCACCGTGTTAAATTACATAAAGTCGGAACATGATTTGTCCCGACTTGAAAAAATAAAATGTCATTTTAATTAACAAATTACGCTTTTGTCTTTCGCTACAAATTTTGCAAAGGCCAGTAATGCACCTGTTACCATAATGTTTCTGAAAAAATTGACCATTTCCAATTCTTTTTCCCTTGTAAAATCAGCCGTCATATTTTCTGTCCCTAATTCGTGTCCCATTGCCCGTGGCAGGTGAACCAATACAGCCATTAAAATTACATACAAAGCCATCAGCGAATAGGCTAGTTTGTCGTATTTGCCAATTACGGCACTCACAATAAACAGCAGTATACATACCAGAGTGAAGTAGTTCCAAAAATATGGAAACGGAAGGTAATCAGGCACGAACGAAGCGCCTACTTCTGGTTTTCCAAGGTGCAAACCAACATACAGTAAAAACGACAGCGGAAAAATGTATCTTCCTGAATTTAAAATTTTATCCATTCCGGTAAAGTTTAATTGGTTGGAAATGGAATAAGTGGTCTGATTTCTACCGAACTGTTCGGATATTTAAGGATTGGGCAAGTCTTGCTCCATTCCTGAACATCTTCCAAATTGTCGGATTTACAGATTAAAAAGCCACTAACTAAAACGCTGTCTGTTTCTTTGTGCGGACCGGCTTTAACCTCATTGTTGTTTACAATGGTTGCTTCATAACGAACGGGTGCAGTATGAACCAATTTGCCTTGACTTGCGATAGTACCAATCCACGATTGCCACCTCGGCATATCTTCGGCCATATCTTGTGAGGTTGTTAAGTAGCCGGTGTCGGCACTTGCATTGCGAAATAATAATAAATAGGTTGTCATTGTCTTGAATTTTAAATGTGAATGATGAAATAAAATTCAGTAATTAAAATTCCGTGAACGATGACAAAAGTCGATGTTTTATAATTTAGCTTTCAGCCGGCTAAAAACATCTTTATTGATGCCTAAATACGATGCAATGAGTTTACTTGAAAGTCTGGTCATTAGCGTTGGTCGGTATTCCATCAGCCATTTTATTCTGTCCAGTGCAGAAAGCGCAATAAACGTGTTGATGCGATAAACAGAATTGGCGTAAGATGCTTCAAGAATTTGTTTATATACTTTATCAAACTGCGGAACGGTTTCCATCATGGTTTGAAAGTTTTGTCTGTCAATGGCGAAAAGTTCGCAAGGTTCAACAGTTCTTATATTTTCATTTGCTGGATTACCACTCCCAAAGCTTACTAATTCTGAACACCAATTGTCTTCTATTACGATGTCGCGAGTGGTTTCACAAAAGTCTTTATCATACACATAAACCTGTAAACATCCTTTGGCAATAAAATAAACATATTTACAAGTTTCGCCTTGTTTTAAAATTTCTTCATTTCTTTTGGTCGAGATGTGTTTAAAAGCGGAGAGCACCTTGTCTAAATTGTCAAGGTCGTTTCCCAGTCGACATGTAATATGATTGCGTAAAACTTCTATCATTTGTTATCTGTTGTCGATGTTTGTACGGTTTCCGGATGCATTACGGTGTCTATAAAGCACTGAACCACCACTTTTGCCAAACTCATGTTAACATCAGTTTCCTTCTGTCCGGTTGTATTAATTCCAAGATTTCCACCCATTTTTTTTATCGTTGGGCTTGCTGTTAATACCTTTTGTTTTTTTCTATGTCCAAATACTTTTGAATTTCGTCCTCTTCATAGTCCCAAGTATGTTCTGTATTTTCGTTACAAAGAAAACCTTCAAATAATTTTGCTGAAATGATTTTATTCATTTTCTCCTGCCCAGTTGCGATTAGGAAAAAGAAACTGTCCCATTCAATAGTGAACAATAGTTCTTTGTCTAGGGAATAGATGAAATAGTCTTTGTAACCTATTTTTTCTGCAAAGTCAAAGGCTGTTTGTTTGTCAAGTTCGAATGTTGAAGTTGTTTCATAAAACTCGTCTGTTGCAATAATTTCATTCTTTTTGAGAAGCTTGAAGGCATTATAAATTGCAACTTTTGAAAGTATATCAAATCCGCCCTCTGTCGGGTGCCAAATACTCTGATTACTTGTGTAATTATTTAATTTCTCTGTCAACTCAGGTCTGCGGAAAACTTGTCTTAATGCACCGATTGAAGTCCGCAAACCTTTGTTTAGCTCTGAATTGTCTTTGAGTCCAGAGCCTTTAACTACTGCATCCCAAGAAATAGCCTGTCCGCTGTCAAAAATTTCCCGGTCTGTTGGAAAGTCCTTATTTGAGTAACTAAAAATGTCGGCATTAAGTGCTTGTATGTCTTTGAGAATATCAAATTCTTGTCTTGCTTCTTCGTGTGTAATTTGTTTTGATTTTTTTAAGTTTGTATTGTCCGTATTTTTTCTGTCAACTTTAAAGAATGGTAAAAAAGCAACAAATGCAGCTTCATAAAAGTCCTTATAGTGGTCTTTTATTTTTCCTTCGTGAGGATAGATATTTTTGTCTGCGAAGATGTCGTTCATAAAATTGGTGCTAACGTCTCAAGGCTTTGCGATTTGGCGGCTTGAAATAAAATCTTATGCAATATAACAGGCTGACGTTAAATTCCCTACCAATTTTGACAAACTTTTGCTAGCGCTTATCTTCTACTTATTTCATTTTTGCAAATTTATTCTCAAGGCTTGTCAGCCATTTTATACGTTTCTTGTCCGACGCCATTTTAACCATACTTAGATTTATCCACTTTCTGTTTTTGTAACCCATTTTCCAAAAAGTCCCTGTTATGACTGCCTTTTTTATTGCGTTTCCGAAAAGTATTCGATAAAGAATGCCTGGTGTATTCATTGTTGTTATCACGGTAACACTTTTCACATTTTTAAAAAGGGGTATCATTCCGTTTCCGCTCGGTGTATAATCATATGCTACACCTGGAAAGATTACTTTGTCAATAAATCCTTTTGTCATTGCAGGCATTAACTCCCACCAAATTGGAAAAATAAAAAGCAAATGGTCGGCTTCATCAAGCCGTTGTTTATATTCGATAACTTTCGGGTCGATGGGTTTCCTGTCTTTGAAAGCTTTAAGGTCCGCCGCTGTCATTACAGGATTGAAGCCGTCCCTGTCAAGATGAATAAGGTCAATTTCGTGATTGGCTTTTTGAAGTCCTTTTGTTACTGCTTTTAAAATTGCGTTGCAGTAACTTCCCTCATAAGGGTGATTGAAAACGATTGCTATTCTCATTTTTGTATTGTTTAAAATTTACGCTACAAAATTGAGAAGCTACTTCCTTGTGGAACGATAACAATTGTAAAGAAATGATTTTAATGTCTGTTTCTTATTCGGCTTAGTGAAACAGGTGTAATACCAAGATACGAAGCAATATAATGTTGTGGAACACGCTTTAAAATTTCGGGATGTTGCTTCAATAATTCTTTGTAACGCTTTTCGGGATTGTCTTTTATTCTTGAAAGAAAAAGTTGTTGATAAAAGAATAAACGCTGAAAAATATGCTCATCCACTTCTTTTTTTATAATTATTGACTCGTTTAAAACAAACTCAAAGTCTTTTTTTGAAATAGATTGAATAATGCAGGGTTCAATGCTTTCGATAGTAAATAAGCTTGGTTCGTTTTTTTTAAAACTTTCAATAGAAGAGACACCATAACCTTCAAAAAAAAACTGAAAAGTAATGTCTTTACCATTGTTGTTAAACCAGGAACGCAGGCAGCCGTTCTCAATAAAATACGCAGTTTTCGAAATTTGACCTTCTTTTAAAAGGGTGGTCTTGGCAGAAATTTCCTGTCGTTTAAATAGGTGGCTAAACTTTTCCCACTCGCTTTTTTTTATACTTGTCTGTTCATTCATCAGGCTTTAGTTTTACCGTTGCCACTAACTGTTTTCAGGTTTTGCGAATTTTGAACTTACTTATGCAATTGCCCACGATAATAACATAATAAATAATGCTACACTTAGCTAATACATGTTGCCCAAAAATTACAAAGCTGTTAGTGGCTAGTAAGGTTTTGCGGCCTGGCGATGTGTTTAGAATACAAAGTACTAATTAAAACTAAGTTCATCTGAAAAACTAACATTTGAATTTGCGTTTTAACATATCTGACAAAACTTTTTTGGCTATTGGAATAAATTCGTCAAAACCCGCTCCACTTTTATTGTCAATTATGGTCTGAATTGAATAATCTTATTTACAATTATAAATTATCCATTCAGCATTTTGATTAAGTATTTCACTTTTTAAATTTTCTACTTTACCATTATAAAATTTATTAGTAGAAAAGTAATTGTTATTTTGCTTTTGTTATCATATACTTACTACCACTATTAACAGTTATTTTTATTCATTTTCAATGTCCGGGTATTGTTGGTGTGGTCAACCACATTATCGTCATACCTGCAATGCCTCCTGCCAAGGCTAGTGTCCAAAATATTTTTATTATCACAGGGGATGTAATTTCCTTATTAAAACCTGGTCCATTAAATGTTATCAGTCCAGGATGTTTTGCAAGAAAGGTTGCTCCACCTTTTAGATAAATCCAAATACTCCCCCGGATCCAAATAATTATAATGGAGAAATGAAAAATTAAAACCATTGGGTTCATTGATTTAGGATTGAAATAGTCCCAAATACCATATGTAATACCAGTCAAGTCACCAATTGCCATAATCACCCAAGGAATATTCCCATAAATAAGCAAACCTTTTATTAGTTTGTCGTAACCTTCTTTGCGTTCAGGGTTATCTGCAATGTATTTATCTGAACGGGTTTTGAAAATGATTCCGTTGATAATCATCACGGCAATGAATATTACCCAAGTATATTTAAAAATGAAATCCATTCTTGTTCTTATTTAATTGGTGCTAACATTGAAGCATTGGCGTTATAGGAGAAATCAGGGAACGTCAGCTTAACCCTTGTACTAAAGTTCAATTGAAAAACTGATCTTGAACCTTTGTTCGTCAGCCCCTATAACGCTATCCCTGTTAGTGCCAGTCTTATTTGAGTCGCTTGTCTTCAATGTACTTGTATAGTTCAGTAATGGTTTCAAATTTTGTCTGGCTAATTTGTCTGTCCTTGTAAGCCCTAACAATTTCGTTAAAGCTTTGTCCCCAAGCAGTAAAATCATAACGTGTACCGCATTTCTCTCTTATGTCTTCTGGGCATAAACACAACCATACGAAATCATTTATTTCAGTCCAATTTATAAACTTGTCAGCATTGTTGATATTAATTTTTTCAGGGCTAAATAATATTGGTCTGATTGCTATTTTCCCGAAATTAGTTTCTATAAACTTGGTTGAACGAAAAGACTGTAATTGTGAGTTCTCTTTGGTTTGAACAAGAGAATTTAATTCAGTGGCTATATCGTCAATTTTATCGTCTGCTAAAACTCCTGTCCACCGAAGAAGCTTTTGCAATGGCTCAAGAGTCTCTTTTTGTTTTAAGCAATGATTAAATTGTAAAGGCTGTCCTTTGCTTTTTACTTCTGCAATAATGATGTCAATATTAGAAGAAATTTCTAAAAATTTTGATGAGTTATGTTCTGTGTAATATTGATTGTGTAAAGGAAAACGTACAGCTAATATGTCAAGTTCTCCTTCTATCTTCTTTTCGTCAGAATGAATAATATAACCCGTCGTAAAATAGCCATTTAAACGAAGGTATAATGTCGCAAGTTGTTCCTGAATTGTGGATTTTTCTTTGTCTGTCATTGTCGTGAAGATAGTCTGGAAAGGTTGACGCTTGTTAGCTACCGCTATTATTGTGTTTTTAGTCGTTCTTCTTCAATTTCTTTTAACGTTTTTCCGTACTTATCTTTCCATGTTTGTGGTCCTGTAATACTGTAGCCGACGATTATTGCTGCTGCTGGTGAAGCGGTGTCAAATAGTGCGTTCTTTTTAAAAATATATTTGTTGTTTTCTAAAACTAATGTTTCATTAATTATTAGTTTATCCCTAAGTTCTTTATAGCCGTTTGGCATACTTGGCTTAAGGTCTTTGGCTGCTTCAGAACCTTCTAACACAACTATTCCTTCGTCAGTCTGTAAACCTTTTGCTTTGAGACCTGAAACTGAAAGAAAAATTTCCAAGTTACTTTTCATAGAAACTATTTCGCTGTCTTGGATTGTTGTAGTTAATGGAATATGCTCTTCTTTCTTTTTCGAAGTTGTAGTGACATCTTCTAAAAATTTATGTCCTAATACACCAATTAGTAATTTAATATATGTTAAAAATTCTTCCATCGCATCTCTGTCTGCAGGTGGCAAAGAAGAAAGTTGTGATTGGTTATAATTGTCAATTGTGTATCTCTTTGTAAAAAAAGCAATTTGAATTAATCTACTTTCGAGATATTTGACATGTGATTTAGTTAAATTCTCATCCTTACTAACAAAAAAAACAACTTCATTCCAAAATTCCTTATTCGTAATATGGTTTTGTAATCTGTCAAAAACATTTTCTGCTTCACCAATATATGCTTTTGGGTCACCTGTTTCTTCATCTTGTCCAAAAAGAAAATAAACTCCCGGTCTTTTAGCTTCAGCATATTCTTTGAGTTCAGAAGTTCTAAATCTTGGACACGAAATTGATTGAATTGTCTGATTAACTACTTCCCCAAATTTTATCCCTGTTACAGTTCCGTCTTTTAGGTAAATTCGTATGCTTTTGCCAAATGTTGTCATTCTATGTTTTTTGTCTGTTATTTCGTTTGTTATAGTTGCAGCTGATGCCCCAGGGCTTTACGACGTTGGTGTGCTTGGGTTAAATTTTATACAATATAACATTCTAAAGATGAATTTTCCGCCAATTTTGCAAAACCTCCTGTTAGGTGCAGCTATGTTATGAGCAAGATAGCTTATTGATGACTATCTGATCTTTATCTTTTAGTCGAAAATATTCATAACTTTAAATCTGTAATATCTATAAGTGAACATTTTCGAGCAACTAAATTATAAACTATCAGAAGTTAAGAAATTTTATTTTTTTGACTACTTTTATATTCTACTCAAAGCCATTGAAGAAGCGGAAGGCTTCAATGTGTTTGTACGCTTCCAAAATTTAAAACAGGCTTTAAATTTAGGGGAATCAAAATATAAAAAAATAGGTGCGATTGCGGAAACAATTTCTGATTCAATGTTAAACCGATATTGGTATACATTTGGTGAAGTTGTTGAAGAATCAGTAACACTTGGACTAATCCAACATCAAGGCAATAAATATAAACTTAGCGAAAAAGGATATGGGTTATTGGAAACTTATAAAACTTCAGGACAAGAGATTTTTAATGAACAACTATTTACTTTAATCGAAAGTAGGAGCTTTGGGTTTCATTATTTGTTGACGACAATATTTGCAAACAATCAAAATAATGCTGGAACACTTGTGTTTCCGAGTTATTCACCACTAAAACTGCATTTTTCCAAACAACAACTTGTTGAAGAAAATAAGTTTGTTGATTATCTCAATGCTCTTTGCGGAAAGTTAATGGAAGACATTTTTCAACATATTGGGATTCAAGTTAATTTAAATACAGCAAATAATGAGTTGATTGACAAACTAGTTGAGACTGGTCTTATTGATAAAACGTATAACTTAAGAGATGCTAAAGAATATAATCTTATAGTTAAACGAGTTCGTGACTTCTGGGCCAGCCATTTCTTAAGGAATATTTATGGATTTAAAAACATTAATAGCATAAGTAACTTTGACATTTGGGTATATAGAGCAAAGCAACTAGGAATTTTAAATATTACAGAGTTTCACCCTGGATTTAGTGGTAAAATGATTTATCCAACATCAATCATTTATAAAAAAATTAAATCTAGTGAGTTTAAAAAAATCTATGAATATCCTACAGGTGATTTTTTGTATATACACAACCCTTCATTTAGCGATAGTTTTATTTCAAGTTTATATGAATCGTACATTGAATTAAAAAGATCACACACAACATATTTTGTTAACCTTAATGATATCAGAGACATAGTTTGCTATAAATTAAAAATATCAAATAAAAAGTTTTCTGATTTGTTAAGTGAGGCTTATGAACTGAATTTAAAAGGGACGTTAAGTATAAGCATAAGTTTAGAAGCTGATAAACTTCCTTCAGAGAAAGCCGTATATTTAATCAGAGATCCAATATACATTGGTGGAAAAGTTAAAAACATTATTGCCATTGAAATTAATACTAATAAAAAATGAGTAAAATCTTTAGAAAGGCTACCGTACCAATAACAGAGGATCTTATAAATAGAAAATTTTTGAAATATGGGTTGTCAGAAAATCCATTTCCAATTACTCCATATGTCAATCAAGATTCTCCAGAGAAAAAATATAATGGGAGTATTTATGATGATTCTATTCGACAAGATGAGTTTGAAAAAATAAAAGCTAATTTTCTAAGTATATCTCAAAGCGAACCAGATCATTTGCGTTTAGGCTTTATTGTTGATAAATCATTTATCGGAAGAGGAAATGGAAAGTCTTCTTTTTTACTTCATTTAAATAAGGCTATAAATAGTGATTATTGTTTAGATATTTCAAATAGCGTTAATAAGTGTTTTTCCATTTATTTCTCACCAGATGGTAGTGGTACAATAAAGAGCTTCGACAAATTTGTTGATAATTTTTTTCAAGCAATATTAAAGCAAAAAATAATTAATGAGGCACTTGCTATCCTTAGATATGAAGCTATTGAAGAGTTAAATGAGTGGAAGGATATTGATGTTTCAACTCTGGAGGAGAATGAAATTGTTGATGTTTTAAATGATAAGGATTGGTTGACAAAGCACACTAAATCATTTAGAGTTGTCATTACTAAGCATATCTTAAAGAATCCATTACTAGCATCATTACCAGGTGATTCTCCTTTATACAACGACTCAAAAGGGTATAAATTTGCTAATCAGGACACGTTTGTAGAGTACTACAGTACTTTAAAAAAGGATAAGGCAAAATTGGAATTTGTTTTTGATCATTTGATATCAATATTTATAGCTGCCGGGTTTAATGGGGCATATGTTCTTGTTGATGATTTTGAAAAAATACCAGACTTTCAAAGTTCTAATCAAAAAAAGGATTTCGCAACTCAATTGAGAACTGTGTTATTTGATGGTGGTTACTTAAACTCGAAAATTGGGTTTTTCAATTTCGTTTTAGCATTACATGCTGGAGTGCCTAGATTAATGGCTGAGCCTTGGAGCTTGGCAGGAATGGAACAACGTGTGCCGATGTCTGCCAATGTTGACCAAAAGCACATCATCGATTTTGGAAAATTAGAAAATAAGCACGCTATCACATTAATTAAAAAATATCTTAATGAATTTCGGATTGACGAATTTAAAGGAGAAGAATTATCTCCATTTGATGAAGAAAGTATAATCTTATTAGCAAATAATTCCGAGATGAATATCTCTAAAATCTTAAAAAATTCAAATCAAATTCTAGAAATTGCAGATGCAGATGCAGTAGGAAAAATTGATTCAAATTATGTTAAATCTTTTTTTACTAAAAAAACTGAGTCAAGCCAACAAGTAGAAGATAAAATTATTAATAAATCTGAAAAAGTTGATTTGTTAAAAAAAATAGATCCTTCTCAAAAATGAACTATTGCTTAAGAAGAGAGGAATTTTCATCATTTTTTGATGTTTTGCTCAATGATAAACAACTCGATAACAACTTTGAAGAGGAGCTACAAATGCGAATTGATGCATGTTGCAACTGGGAAGATAGCTTAGGTATAATGTTATACGTTTTCACTCATTATTTACAGAAGAAAAAAAAAGATACTGGGATAATTAATTCAGAGCAATTAACTAAGGTTTTAACTCTAAATGAGATTGGAAATTTTGTTGTTGAAACATTAGATCGTGATTTTATCTTGTATATGATGTCTTATAACAGAGCTAAAATAAATGAAGAATTAGCAGATACTTTAGTTCTTATACATCAAAACTATTTAGACCACACATATGACTCATCTTTTTGTTTTTGATACTGTAAGTTTTATAAACTATCATTTTGATTTTTTTGATGAAAAATTGAAATTGTCAAAGAATGTTGTTGATGATATTAAAAGATGCTTGAGTCCAGACTTTCTAGACTATAAGTTAATAATTCCTAGTATTGTTTTTGTAGAAATTTTCGATAAGCAACTCAAAACTGATGAAAAGGCATCAAAATTTAAATCGGAAATTTTATCTGTTTTTCTTGATAGTGATGATGTTGAAATCAAGGGACTTGATGCAGAAATTCTAGAAATTTTTTATAATATTGACAATGACATTATTAAGTTAGAAACACACGATAAGTTAATATTGTCATCCGCAATACAAATGAAGGCTAAACTTATCACGAATGACGAAAAAATTAAGACTTACATCGATACTACAGGTGAGGTTGAGATAGTTTTCTGATATCATGTGATATCTAATTGGGATTATTATATTTAATTAAAAAATTAGTCGATTTTATCCGTTTAGCCTCCTACTAGCTAATTTCCTTTTCTCATCCTTATTCTGCGAATAACGTGGGAGAAATCAACAATTTTTTTATCTTGCCATATACCCAAGCAGACTGGTGGAAGTCCAGGAATAATTCGGTACTCCGACGTTGTTCGCAGCGACCTGGTATTTTAAAATTTTTTATTATGCGAACGTCGAAAAATCTAAAGGCTATCCAAGAATTCCAAACAAACAAAATCTGCAAATGCGGAGCCTATGAACCATGAAAGCGAAAATTACCAGAAGGCAAACGTCGGCTCAAAGTTTCAGGCAAACTTATTGTACACCAACGAGCTTGGGGCAAAGAAGATAGTATTTATGACAATGTTCCAAAGATTAGACTTGAAGGGCAATGGTTAAGAAATACTGGTTTTGAGAGCGGCTAATATGTTGTTGTCTCATGTGAAAACGGGAAACTCATTATTGAAATTAAGAAAGATTAAGCCAAAGACCTGTCGGCTATAATTGTCGGTAGGTTGATATGAAATTTTTTAGGTATGCGAAACGGGATGTATGCGCCTAGTATTGCACATAACGTTTCGCTGCTTTGCTTCGCTGCGAAATAAAGCGAGCTTAGTTCTTTCCGCCAAGATAATGATTTTTTGTGGGGAAAATTATAAGTGAAACTGACAATCGCAGTGAGGCAAAACAGCTGTTATGCACAGTTAATTTTGAATTGAATAGCCAAATTTTAAAAATAACTCTTCGATATCATGAAAACCATAATAATTAATATATGTCCAAACTCTTTTTTTATACTCCTCACTTTTTCGTTGATTTTTTATGTCAGCTAAAATCCTAATTTGATATTCTAAGAATGGCTTTACATCTTCATATTCAATTACCCCTGATTTTATATAACGATTAAAAACAGAAAGTTTGTCAAAATAGTCATCAAAAACTTCTCTAATTTTCGATTCATTTTCTGAAAAATCTCCACGAATTGTATCAATTACTAACGCTTCATAAACTAAATCATCATGAATCGATTCCATTTCATTTTCTTTGTAAAGTGGGATGTTTGCATTATTGTAATCAAGAATTTTTTGAACCATTTTTACTGATTTACTTTCACTAAACTCATTTATACGAGCTGTTGTGAATTTTGCTCTTTCCCATTTTTGATTGGCTCTAAAAGTTAAAAAAGTAAAGACAATAGCTATGCTAGTTAACAAAATGCCAATAATTTTTATCGTACTTTCCAACCTATCTTTTTTGGGCATTTTGGTTGGCAAAAAGTTGTATGAGAAAATGTTTTCTGAACTCATTTTACGTAGTAAAAGTTGTAAATTTTTGCTTCTAAAATAGCTGTGATTTTTCTTCCTGGACAGTCAGACACTGCGTTTAATTCAAATTTATAACTCATGTAATCTTTCTTGATAAAAGGTGGAAATTTATAAATTTTTTCGCTTTTTGAAGGTTTAGTTAGTTCTTGTTGTTCTTGCGTGCCTTTTTTTGGAAACCATTCTCTTATTTTTTTCTGATATACTGCACATCCCCTGATTGTTAGAGTATCCACTTTACTTTTAGGGTTATAACTTTCTCTAAATTCAATCACATCATTGTGGTGTAATCGAATTTTTTCGCTAGTTATAATTTGTGGAATATTATTTACAAAAATTTGAATTCTATTTTGAGCACTTGAAGTTTGTGTCACTAAATAGAAAAGAAGTATTGAAATGATTGTTTTCATGATGTCGATTTAATTGTGCATAACACCCAAGGCTTTGCCAAGTTGGCGGTTAAGATAAACTTTTATGCAATATAACTGGTTGAAGATGATTTTCCGCGAATTTTGCAAAACACCCATGTAAAAGCACCTTTTTGAAATATATTTTTCCCAAATTCATTTCTCCTTCTGCTTAACCAATAAAAATTCACCATCAGCTAAATCCAGAAAACCATATTCATAACAAAAGCTATAGATTTTTCCGGTTTGGGTTTGATATACAGAGGTGAAATAATCAAAATTGAAACCTTCAGCCGTTAGCTTCTTCCTGCTTATTTTCCTGGTCTTTCCTTCGGGATTTAGTTTAGCCAGGATGGTTCGGTTTCGTTTAAGAATGCAGTTTACTTTCTTAACCATCAGGCTGTCTTCAGCTTTGAGGTGGTTGTTGTAATTGTTGCGGCATAAATCATCGCAGTATTTTTTGTCGGATCTGCCTTTAACAGGCGTACCGCAATCGAGGCATAAGCGTTCCATAATAATTCGGTTTTTTATTATGGGATGATGACTAAAAATAATAATAATAATTTCAATTCCAAAACCAGAAGAAAGTTCCTGATTTGGTTGCTGATGAAGCTAATCGCGCCTTGAAAACATTAAGTATATCTTAAGTATTTTTTATTTAAATATGGATATCAATCGGATATGGTTCGGATGTAAGACGGAACTGTGACAATTCTACCCGATTAAAACCGGTTTAAAATCAATTTATTATACATTATATGACTTAGGTTTTTCATATATTAGCTTAACCCAATCATCCCTGAACTATTTTGTTAATTTTTAAAATAAATACAGGTTATGGCAATATTAGATGGCGGTCCTAATGGTGGTTTCAGCGGTAAAGTCGGCAGTGTTGTTGGCTATTTGCGTTATGGTAAATGGCTAATCAGAGCTTTGCCAAAAAAACGAAAAGATAAGCCCAGTAGTAAGCAATCCCTAAGCAGGTCGGGCTTTACGGCTGTTCAGCATTTCCTTGGCCCATTGCTTCCCTTTATAAGAGTGGGTTTTAACCTCGATGCGCAGTCAAAAAACATGTCAGCCCATAATGCGGCAAAATCGAACATCATGCGCATGGCGCTTAATACGGAGGGTACAATAGATTATTCAAAAGTAAATCTATCTTCTGGAAATTTACCAGGTGTTAAAGAACCGGCGGTAGCGGCAGATGATGCGGGCTTGCATTTTAGCTGGAGAAATAATCAGAACGAGCCTGGTGTTGGTTATAATGACCAGGTAATGATTGCCGGATATGCGGAGCAGCTGCATCAGGCTTTTTTTATACTCAGCGGCGCAAGACGAAGTGAAGGTTATGAGAAGATGAGCCTGGATACAATTGTAACCGGCCATACATATCATGTTTGGATGGCTTTTATTTCCGACGACCGACGGCGTATTTCTACATCAGTTTACGTAGGGGAGGTGGATGTTTAAGCGACTTCATTATTCCTGTTTTCAAATCAAATGTTTATTTACCGTCTTTAAAGGATGATTATCCATTTTAAACGTTTATAAACGACTATAAATATTTAATGTACGGCTAATTTTTGATGCCTCCTGCAACTTTGTGCTGTCGATAGTCATGGTGGCTATTGGTCGTTAAACATTTAGAAAATTTAAAAGATTATGGAAAACGTAACAAACAAAGTCGTATTAAGCGGCTATGCAGGTGCTGATGCAGAAGTAAAGAATTTATCAGGAACACAAAAACTGGCTAAGGTAAGGTTAGCGGTAAATGATTATTATAGAAATGCTTCCGGCGAAGAAATCAAAAACACACAATGGTTTAACCTGACTTTCTGGAATGCCAAAGCAGATATTGCTGAACAGCAAATTAAAAAAGGCACCTATTTATCAATTGAAGGCAGACTGTTGAATAATTTTTATGAAGCTAAAGACGGAAGCAAGCGGTATACCACAGAGATCGTCGTAACTGAAGTTTCCTTTAAAGAAGCAGAAGTTGTTAATTAACAGCGTATTTGGTGTTATGCTGGTATCTTAATGCAATAGGTGATTTATGCCTATTGTATTAAGAATGCCCACCTGCGTGGGCAGGACGGCTTGCGAGAAAAGGCGATTTGAGGAAAAACGTTTTTAGAAGAAAGGCGATTTGAGGAAATGGTTTGAGGTCTTTTTTCGTTTAGTTTTGGCATTTCGCCATTCCCTACCGGATAGGGAATCCTAATGCGTTAGGTGGGTTTATTCATATTACATTAAGATGTCCACCTGCGTGGGAAAGACGGCGTGAGGGGGAAGGATGATATGGTTGAGGCGTTAATGAATACAGTTTTAGCGTTTCGTCATTACCTGCTTTTGACAGGGAATTCTAAAGCGATAGGTGGGTTTATGCATATTACATTAAGATTCCCACCTGCGTGGGAAAGACGGCGTGAGGGGGAAAGGCTGGTTATTTAAAAACAAGCGCTACAATTTTGCGGAAAGCCCTGTATAGTAATTTCTTCCGGCTGCAGGATTAAAATACCGGTTGTTCGCTGCATTCAGGTCGTTTCCTAAACTGTAATTTTCATTCAGCAGGTTATTTATACCGGCAAATATTTCGAGGTTTACTTTACCGATTTTTAAATTTCTGAAACCTGCTTTGCCTTCAATTAAGTTATACCTTTTTGCGAAAACGGTGTTTGCATCATTTAACGGAATAGCAGATGTATAATTATGCTGCCCAAATAAGTAAAAACCTTTCGCAAATTGGAATTCCAGGCTGCTTACCAATACATGTTCCGGTACACCGGTTAGCTTGTTCCCTGAATAATCGGAGGTTCCATTTATGAAACTTTCAAAACGATAATGGCTGTAGCTATAATTGCTTCTTAATTGTAAAGCATTTAAAAAGCCTTTGTTGTTTTGTATCAACCAGAATACGGTTTCTATTTCAATACCTTTTTGTTTAGTACCACCGGCATTAATAAAATATTCAGCATCATTTGCATTCAGTCGCCTTACGATTGCATCCTTTAACTGAAATTGAAAAAGATTCCCATTCGCGTAAAAGCGGTTATTTTTTGTTTTATACCTTAACCCCATTTCATAATTCCAGCCTTTTTCTGCCTGCAGGTTATTATTAATGTTGTTGTCAGAAGAACGGACCTCGGCCAGGGTAGGCGGTGAATAACCTTTACTCACAGAAGCGCGGACAGAAAATTCGGTATTTAACAAGTATGAAAGCGCCAGCTTAGGCATCAGCTGTGCACTAAAATTTCTTTTCCGCAGGTCTATTGCCTTTGGAAAAAAGCTTTCATATTTATAATTAAAAAAGTTAAGGCTCGAGGCCAGTTCAATAAGCAATTTACTGCTGATGTCGAAATTGAAACGCAGGAATGCAAAATCCTGATTGGCTTTTAGATCATCATAAGCCTGCATGGCAGCAGCCGAACCTGCATTATTATTAAAATTTTTAACCTGTGTTCTGGTTCCTGAACTTTCTATACCGCCCTGGGCATTCCATTTAAAGTTTTCGGTATTTTGGGCATATTCTAAAAATGTGCGTAAGCCCAAAGTGCTTTCATAACGTTTTTCGTAATTGGTTATGAACGGATTCTTAAAATCGGTATAAGAGGTAAATAACGCAATAACATGCCTGAAATGCTTGTCGATTTGATAGGTGTTTGATAAGCCTGCAAAAATAGTTTTATTATAAATTGCCGCTTGCTGCGTGATGGCTCCGGGAATTGTTGCTGTTGCAGGCCGGGCGAGTTTTGGATCTTGAGCCAGTTGTGCTGCCGTTAAGCCACCCGGGGTTTGATAAGCCAAATCACTGAAAAAAATAAAAGCCTTTAAAAATCCCGAAGCATTATAATTCCATTGCTGCGTGGTCTGAAAATATTTTCTATCCATGGCACTGTTTTGCCGGTACCCGTCACTTTTCTGGTAACCTTGTGTAACACTGAGCTTGTAATTCCTAAAAGTTTGCTGAATGTTTGCAGTTTGATGAAATAAGCCATAAGAACCACCAGTTAAAGATGCCTCTATTTTATTCCGGATTTCAGGCGTATTTATCAGGATAGCACCCCCGGTATTAGCACCAAAAATACTGGCATCCGGGCCTTTGTAAATTTCCATTGAACCGATGGTACCCACATCCAAAAGATTCAGATAGGTATTTCCCCCCGCATCGGTTAAAGGGAAATCGTCTAAATAAATTTTTATATTACGAATACCAAAAGGCGATCGCAACAAACTACCGCGTAGCGATAAGCGGTAACTTCCCGGCGAACGTTCTTCCATGCGCACACCCGCAACCGAATTGAATGTACTGACCAGTGAACTGTTTTGTTGATTTCTGATTAAATTGCTGTCAATTAAACTAACAGCAGAAACTGAACGGATAAGGGGTTGTGTATTGTAGTAACCCTTTACAACAACATCGTTTAATTTTTTTACAGAATCTGTTTGCGCATTTTGTGCTGCTGCAGTTAGGGCAAAACAAGTAAAAATAAAAGTAAGCGTTAATTTCAATAGAGATTGATTAAGTATTTTAAAACGGGTGCGCAGATTAAGTACCAAAAGTACAATAATCTGCGCACCCGAAGCAAAGGGAAAACTATTTAGCTGCAACTTTCCATATTATGCCGCTCACATCATCTGCAACGAGTAATGCCCCCTCAGGTGTTAACGTTACACCAACCGGACGGCCATAAACTTCTCCTTTATCTGCATTGGCAATAAAGCCGGTTAAAAAATCTTCAGGCTTACCTGTTGGTTTGCCATTTTTAACAGGTACAAATGCAACTTTATAGCCAGATAAAGCAGAACGGTTCCATGAACCATGCTGACCAATAAATGCACCACCCTGGTATTTGGCAGGGAATTTAGTTGCTTTGTAAAATGCAAGTCCTAACGAAGCTGTATGGGAGCCGAGAGGAACATCCGGTACAATCGCTTTTTTTACAAGTTCAGGATTTTTGCCTTTCATTCGCGGGTCTTCATTTTGCCCGTAATAAGAGAACGGCCACCCATAAAAAGCGCCTTCTTTTACACTTGTAATGTAATCCGGAACAAGGTCATCACCTAAGCCGTCACGCTCATTTACGGCGGTCCAAAGTTTATTTGTACCGGGTGCCCAGTCAATACCGACAGGATTGCGTAAACCACCTGCGTAAATTTTTTCGCCTGTTCCATCCGGATTTACCTCTAAAATATTTGCCCGGCGAACTTCGTGTTCCATACCATTTTCACCAACGTTACTGCCTGAACCTACAGTTATATAAATTTTGCTTTTATCTGCGTTGGCAATTAGATTCCTGGTCCAATGGTTATTATAGCCTCCTGCGGGCAGTTCTACTATTTTTTTTCCGTTGCCTGTAATTTTAGTGTCGCCGGTTTTATAGGGGAATTGTAAAAGCCCGTCGGTATTGGCAACATAAAATTTATCACCAATAATCAGCATGCCATAGGGCTGGTTTAAACCTTTAAGAAAAGTGGTTACCGTTTCAGCTTTTCCATCCTTATCGGCATCGCGGTATAACAAAATGGTATTTGCGCTTTTTCCGGGTACTTCCGATTTAGATTTACCGGTAACTACACCGGCAATGGCTTCGGTTGTACTTCTTTCTGAATTGCTTAACACCACTAAAACATCACCATTTGGTGCGATATATGTATTTCTGGGACTTTTGATACCGGAAGCAAACCTGGTTACTTCAAAGCCCTCTGGTGCAACCGGGGTTTTACCATCCGGCCAGCCAATAACCTTACTGAATTTATTTTTTGATGCCGTTGTGTCTGCAGCAGGCAGATTTAATTCAGCAGTATAAGTTTCAATAGTGGTATCAGCAGCAGCAAGGCTATCATTTTCCTTTTTAGAATTCGAGTTCGATTGGCAGCCGGCCAGCAGGGCTGATGCAAATAATGCGGTGTATAAGATTTCTTTTTTCATAGGTCATAGTTGAGCAATAGATAGGATTGTTACCCGACTTATAACAGCAAAAAAGAAAGGATGTTTTTGGTGATTGAAAAACTGTTTATAAAATTTTATAGGACAGTCCAAATCTTAATATCCCTGAGTTTACTTTTTGGTCACTGCCGCCAACAAAGCCTTCTCTATAATCTGATAAGCCAAAGGCATAGCCGGTGTACGCACCTAAACGGCTATAATTTACGCCAATTTGAAATCTCGGCCTGATGTCGGTATTGATTGTTTTGCGGTCTGCATCTGAAGAATACCCTCTTCCGTTAACAGCAGTTGCTTCGCCTTTTTCTCGCATGGCCAGAATAAAACCTAAATCAAATCCTCCGGTTAAATCTATGGTAGTTTTCCCTTTGCCAAACCGGTAGCCAAAATTTGGATGTAAGTTTAGCACATCAGAATTTAAAAAAGTTTCACCGGAAGCAGAAAGATCTGCGGTAAGACTACCGGCATTGGTATCAGAAACACGGGTAATTGGTGTTTTTGCGCTTAATCTCTCGAAACCCAAGTCAAACCCTAATAAAAGGTTATTACTGAATATCAGCTTTGAATTTGCCGAAAGCCCATAACTCAATGTGAATTGATGTCCGTAAGGGTTATTTGTATAATTTAGTTCCTGACCGTTAACTGTGGCTACATTTAAAAAGCTATTGTTGGCTGAACCAACACCACCATAATGGTACCAGCCGGAATTTAAGGCTGCGGATAATTCTAATTTTTGAGCAAAAGTTTTTTGAGCGAAAAAAAGAACGACTAAGAAGGTTAATTTGATTGGGTTTTTCATTTCAGGAGTATTTGATATAGATTTAATAAAAGTACAAAATCTAAAATATGCTCACTTATTTTTATTCATAAAATAAAAATACATTGTTCTGTAAGCTAACCCTTCAGGATTTTTGTTTTTTCCATATCAAATTCCTCCTGTGAAAGTATGCCCGCATCAAAAAGCTCTTTTAAGTCCAGCAAAGCCTGTTTCTTTGAGCTGATGTCATTTTTTGCAGGCTCTGAAACGCTTTCTGGACGCGTTTGGTTAGGCTGACTTTGATTTATGGAATTTGATGGACTGGCTTTTAAAAGCAGCTCTGTAATTTCATTAAAGCCTTTTATGTTTGAATAATCAATGGCTTTCTGTTCTTTTACGTTTACAATAGCTGAATCAGCAGCTTTTTCCAAAAGAAATTTAACGATATCTTTCTTGCCATTTGCAGCTGCATAATGTAAGGCTGTATTGCCGCTTTCATCCTGGATATTAACGTTTGCACCCTTTTCTAAAAGTAATTTAAGCATGCTTAAATGGCCACTTTTAGCGGCTACATGCACCATGCTTTCACCGCCATAGCTATAGGCAGTATCTAAGGAAAAACCTGCAGAAACAGAAATATTACCGGCTGTTTCTACCCATTCCAGGTAAGAATACATGGAATCGTCATTTCCCGAAAGTGGCTTGGCATAATTAACATCAATACCATTTTCTAAAAATAGTTCAACAATTTCTTTCTGGTTATGGCTGCAGGCATACCAAACCGGCGATAATCCATTTTTGGAGGATACAAATACATCTGCACCATGTTCAATCAGAAGTTTGGTCAGCATTCGATTGGAATCGTAGCAGGCGATAAGCAGGGCAGATGCGCCTTCATGATTGACATGGTTGATAAGTCCGCCATTTTCCAGGATTAATTCAACCATAGGTGTATTTTTAGATTTCGCCGCCAGTAATAAAGGCGAATCGCCTTGCTTATTAGTGGTGTTTACATTGGCACCCTGGGCAATCAATTTCTGAACAATTTCCTTGTTTCTCCATCCCGATGCAACCAGGAGCGGGGTTTCTGCTTCGTTATTTTCAACATCAACCGCTAAACCGGCTTCAAGCAATTTTTCCAGCACTTCTGTTTGTCCGTTTTGCGCTGTTAAATGGAGCAAGCTGTTTCCCTTATTATCTTTAATATTTACGTTTGCGCCCTGTGCAATTAAATAAAGTGCGGTTTGTTTTTGTTTTTGTAAACAAGCAAAATAAAGTGGTGTTTCCCCTGCATGGTCTTCATAATCAATTTCGGCACCTGCGCTTACAAGTACCTGTACCAAATCTAAATAACCCCGATGCGCAGCGTAATGCAAAGCGGTTCTACCTTTTTCATCCGTATATTTTACGTCTACTTCCTGGTTTGCCAATAAAAGTTCTGCTATTTTTCGCTTGCCGCTTTCGCAGGCAATTATAAAAGACATCGACATGTGTTTTAATTTAAATGTTAAGATTGTTTCATCAACAGTTCAACTGTTTTAATTTTCAGGTTATCATCAGACGCTAACATCAACGCTGTTTTATCCTGATCGTTAGTGATAGAAATATCGGCGCCATTTTCAATCAGAAGCTTCACTTTTCGATAGATTTCTTTGGCTTTTTCAGCTTCATAATTAACATTAAAGGCACAAACTTTATGCAATAAGGTATTGCCCTGGCCATCTTTTTGATTTACATCAACCTTTCCAGAATCAAGAACTGCTTCCAGAATATCGGCTGATTTTTCAGCAATTAAATCTAAAGGTGTACTTTCTTTACCGTAATAAATATTTGTCTGATAAATATCGGCACCATCTTCAATAAGTTTACGAAGCAATTCCAGCCCTTTTCCGGAACTATAGAACATCCTTGTATATTCAAATAATAAGCTTACCCCATCTTTATTTAAAACCTCAAAATCAGGACTGGCATATTCCCTTAGTTTAGTGTAGATGTCTAAATCCTGTTTATGGGCTACCGCGTAAAAAAAAGCTGAATTACCGTCTTTATCCAAATCGTTGGGATTGGCGCCGTTTTGTAACAATAGATCCAGGTATTCTTTTTTATTAAATTCTACTGCCGTAATTAACGGTGTTTTCTGTACAACATTTGGTGCATTTACGTCTAAACCCTCATTAATTAAAAATTCGATATAGGCCAATGAAAGTTCTGGTTTCATTAAATTGGTTTTTATCACCTGATGAATGAAATTTTCCTCTGCATTGTTTTTAAAATTTACATCGCAGCCCGCATCGGTTAAAACTTTAATTTTTTCTATGCCGGCGCCTTGCTCAAAGAAGTAACCAAGCAGGGTTTTAGCAGCTACTTCATCGTTAAGGTTGTCGAAATGTGTAATAAATTGATTGAAAAACTGAATGCCATCTTCATCATTGCTGAGGTTTCTGATAAGGCTTTGGAAAATACTTTTATCAAAACTGTCAAATTCGTAAATATCGGTTTCGATGGTGTTATCTTTTGCCATCAAATGAAGGATTTCGTACTGTTTTTCCCTGAACAGGCTGTCGAAAATTTGTGCTTTTTGATGTTCCTGTAAGCTTTCAGATAGCTTAAAACCTTCGGTTATCAATGTCTTTGCCTCTGTATAATTTTTACTGTATAAAGTTTGTTCTAAGTTCTGCTCGCTCATTTTTTATATGCTTTATGCTTTTTATAAATAACCGGTTTCCTCGTTTTAATAAACGTAAAAAGGAAAGAGATGTTTATTCAACCTCATAAAAATATATTTATTGGCACCTCAAAAACCATAAATAACATTGCGGTGTTCCTTAATTCAATCGATTATTTTATCTTTAGGCGATTTTAAAAAAAGAAGGATTTTAATCAGAAATCTTGTTGTTTCATTCAAATTATTAGTAAAAATCAAATATAATATGTCAAATACATCAAAAATCATCTACACCAAAACAGATGAAGCGCCAATGCTGGCTACCTATTCGTTGTTACCTATTGTGCAGGCTTTTACTGCATCAGCAGGTATTGATGTAGAAACCAGAGATATTTCTTTAGCGGGAAGAATTTTGGCAAACTTTCCGGAGTATTTAAAAGACGACCAGAAAATCGGTGATGCTTTGGCAGAATTAGGTGCATTGGCCACCACACCTGAAGCAAACATTATAAAGTTACCAAATATTTCCGCATCAATTCCGCAATTGGTTGGTGCGATTACTGAATTACAAGCACAGGGATTTGCAATTCCGAATTACCCTGATAATGCACAAAGTGATGAAGAAAAAGCAATCAAAGCTAAATATGCAAAAGTTTTAGGTTCGGCTGTTAATCCTGTTTTACGTGAAGGTAATTCGGATAGGAGAGCGCCTAAAGCAGTTAAAAATTATGCTAAAACCAATCCACACTCAATGGGTAAATGGTCTGCAGATTCTAAAACAAAAGTGGCCAGCATGAGCGAAGGCGATTTTTATGGTTCAGAAAAATCAGTTACGCTTTCAGAGGCAAGTCAGTTCAAAATTGAATTTGTAGCTGAAGATGGTTCAGTAAAAGAATTAAAAGGTTTAGCGCCTTTAAAAGCAGGAGAAGTTATTGATAGTTCTGCATTGAGTTTATCGGCTTTAAAAACTTTTGTTGCCAAAGAGATTAAAGAAGCAAAAGCTGCCGGCGTATTATTATCGGCACACTTGAAAGCAACGATGATGAAGGTTTCAGACCCGCTTATATTCGGTGCCATTGTAGAAGTTTATTTTGCGGATGTATTTGCTAAATATGCTGATTTATTCGCTGAATTAAACATTGAAACCAGCAATGGTTTAGGCGATATATATGCTAAAATTGCAGGTAATCCTAAACAAGCTGAAGTTGAAGCGGCATTAGCGGAGGCAATAGCAAATGGCCCGGCTTTAGCTATGGTAAATTCTGATAAAGGTATTACCAACCTGCATGTACCAAGTGACGTGATTGTTGATGCATCGATGCCGGCAATGATTCGTACTTCAGGACAGATGTGGAATGCAGCAGGTAAACCCCAGGATACCATTGCTCTCATCCCGGATCGTTCATACGCTGGTGTTTATACGGCAACTATTGATGACTGTAAAGCACACGGTGCTTTCGATGTGACGACTATGGGTTCGGTGCCTAATGTTGGCTTAATGGCTCAAAAAGCTGAAGAGTATGGCTCACACGATAAAACTTTCCAGGCTGCCGCTAATGGAACAATCCGAGTAACGGATGCGGATGGTAAAGTTTTCTTCGATCAAAAAGTTGAAAAGGGAGATATCTTCCGTATGTGCCAAACTAAAGATGCCCCAATTCAGGATTGGGTTAAACTTGCCGTTAACCGTGCTCGTTTATCGGACACGCCAGCTGTTTTCTGGTTAGATGAAAATAGGGCACATGATAGAGAAATTATTGCAAAAGTTAATAAATATTTAAAAGACCACGATACAAACGGTTTGGATATCCGTATTCTTGCACCAATCGAAGCAACTAAATTTACTTTAGAACGTATTCGTAAAGGGGAAGATACGATTTCGGTTACGGGTAATGTATTGCGTGATTATCTAACAGATTTGTTCCCGATTTTAGAATTAGGTACTTCGGCTAAAATGCTTTCTATTGTGCCTTTAATGAACGGTGGCGGTTTATTTGAAACCGGTGCCGGGGGCTCTGCTCCTAAACACATCGAACAATTTATTGAAGAAGGTTATTTGCGTTGGGATTCTCTTGGTGAGTTCTTAGCACTTCAGGCCTCGTTAGAGCATTTATCGCAAACGCAAAACAATGCAAAAGCCCAAACCCTGGCCGATGCTTTGGATGAAGCTAATGCGAAATTTCTGGCTACAGATAAGTCTCCGGGCAGAAAATTAGGTACTATTGATAACCGTGGTTCTCATTTCTATCTGGCTTTATATTGGGCAGAAGCTTTAGCTGCACAAACAAAAGATGCGGAACTGCAGGCAAGATTTGCGCCTTTAGCAAAAGCTTTAACAGAAAATGAAGCGAAAATTAATGAAGAATTAATCGGTGCACAAGGCAAGCCTCAGGAAATTGGTGGTTACTACAACCCAAATGATGAGTTGGCTGATAAAGCCATGCGTCCGAGTGCAACGTTAAATGCTGCTTTGGCTTCTTTGTAAGTTAAAACAAGCTTAAATACAAACCCCAATCGGATTAAATTTCGATTGGGGTTTTTGGTTTCTTAAGCACTTAGCATCCTATTTATTTACACTATTAGTTTAAATATGTTCATGAAACTTATCGGTATTCCAATTTGCAGCATTGGTTATGATATAGTTTGAAATGTTAGAAAATGATGCCGAATTACGAATAATATGATCGTGAAAACGTGACTGCCACGCAAATTCAAAATCCAATCGGTTACAATGTTTTGTTACAGCAGATTTGTATGAACCCACAATAGATGAAATGGTATTTTTTCCCTGATTTTGAAATCGTTGTTGTCCGATTGTTTTTTCGGTTGAAGGTAGAGACAGGGTATGCCCTGTCTCTACCTTGTCCAAATTATTTAAAATCAAAATTCCATGTACGTGATTCGGCATTACGATAAATTCTCCCAATTCAACATTTTTGTTATGATTTTTTATTTCATACCACATTAAATTAGCAACTATTCCAATATTCGATAGAAGCATTCTCCCGTTGGCAACTTCGCCAAAATAATGCTGCCTGTCCTTCGTGCAAATCGTAATAAAATAGGCACCCTCACTTGCATAATCCCAGTTTTGGCAGCGTGCGGATGATATCCTATATTTATTTTCATACTTTTCGTTCATTAGAAATATGTCGATTACGATTAATACTAAAATATAAAAAAATATTTTTCAAAAGAATAATCAAAAACCATCTAGCCGTCCCATTGTTATATCTTCAAATAAAAACAGGAGATTAACATTATGGCAACCAACGAAAATAAAGGCTCAGGAGATAAAATACACAGTACAACCGAAAACAGTGAAATCAATAGAGAAAATTTATCTTTTGACGAACATAAACAAAGCTATGAGTTGGACGTAAAAGGAACAGAACCAGATTATGATCACCCAATGGGTTATGAAACGGTTGCTGCCGGTGCAAAAGATGATGATTCAACTTATGATGAAGCGAATCCTTATGTTGGTGATGAATATGCCAAAGAAGAAGACATCGCAGATGATAATTTAGAAGAACTAGGCATGCACGTAGATAATGGGGAGAGTGTAAAGTTAAGTCCCGAAGATGAAATTTTAGCCCGTACACCCGAAGATAACCGCGATGATTTGGATGAAGAAGGTTATCCGGTAAATGATACGCCGGAAAAATAGGTAGCAATTCTCAGTTGGCAGTTTACATTTTTGTAATCGGTAGTAATTGGAAAACTGTTCCTTAAAAACTGCCAACTGAGAACGGATTACGGATTTACATCTAAATTAAAACGTCTTCTCAGTTCGTCTAGTTTTGGGTTTTTATTGACCAGGTAGTCGTATTTTTCGCGGTTACCATAGAGCCGGTTTTCTATTTTCCGCTCCATTTGTTTGTAGGTAACTTCGATACCAAAATTTCTTAATTCGTTTCTTAAATAATTCAGCAATTCTACAGACTCTTTCTGTACAAATTGTTCCTGTGTTTTGCTTTCTACAGAGATTTCGATAACTTCAGGATTGAGCAGGGTAGGTGCAAAATTATTTAAAATGGTAAAAAGGTTAATTTTATCAGCTGCTTTAAGAATTTGAATGTAGTTATTCCAGACTTCCAACAATCTTTCGTAGCTAAAAGCTTCCCTGGCTTCACCGGTAACTTTTTTCGGACCGGTATCTTCCTCTCCGCTGGCCAGGCGTTCCAAATCATTAAGCGACGGAATGAGCGTGCTCGCTGCATTCGATTTCGGAATATTAATGCTTATAGAAGTAGCTGATGGTAGCGGAGCAACCCTGGGGACTTCCTTAGATTTTTCATCCGTAGAAGAAGGATCGAGGACTATTTTTGAAACATTTTCTACTGATGATTCTGAAAGAACTGACACCGGTTCGGGAGAACTTTCATCCTTTAACCTTTCACCTTCAACCTTATTTAAATTAGTTTTTTTTTTATCCTGATCTTGGTCAGTTGCTGTATTACTAAGGCTTAAAGGTTGCTGGGCTAAATGAACGACCGACCGGATGTGGCACATTTTTATCAGCGCCAGTTCTACCTGTAATCGTTGATTTTTAGAGTTCTTGTAATTCAGATCGCAGGTATTGGCCAGGTTTAAAGCGGTTAAAAGGAATGATAATTCCGTTTGCCTGCATTGCTCCAAGTACTTTTGCTTAATGTTTTCGCTAACTTCCAGGAGCTTAATGGTTACCGCATCTTTCCCAACTAATAAGTTACGGAAATGCGAAGCCAAACCATTGATGAAGTTATTGCCATCAAAACCGTTATTTAAAATTTCATCAAATAAAAGTAAGGTATTGCTAACATCAGCTGCGGTTAAATAGGCGGTAAGTTTGAAAAAGTAATCGTAATCTAAAATATTAAGGTTATCAATTACTGCTTTATAGGTGATGTTTTTATTGGCGTAACTGGCAATCTGATCAAACATGGAAAGCGCATCGCGCAAACCGCCGTCTGCTTTCTGGGCGATGATGTGTAAACCATCTGATTCAAAAGCAATATTTTCCCTTTGGGCGATGGTTGCTAAATGGCTCGAAATATCCTCAACCTGTATGCGGTTAAAATCAAAAATCTGGCAACGTGATAAAATGGTTGGCAGGATTTTATGTTTTTCTGTTGTCGCGAGAATAAAAATCGCATAAGAAGGGGGTTCTTCGAGGGTTTTCAGAAAAGCGTTAAACGCGTTTGCTGAAAGCATGTGAACCTCATCAATAATATAGATTTTATATTTTCCGGCTTGTGGCGGTATTCTAACCTGTTCAATTAAACTACGGATATCATCCACGGAATTGTTAGATGCCGCATCTAATTCATGAATGTTAAAAGAATGGCCTGTTTGAAAAGAAACACAGTTTTCGCATTGTCCACAAGCTTCCATTTCTGCCGTTGGACTGGTACAGTTAATGGTCTTGGCAAGGATACGGGCACAGGTTGTTTTACCAACACCTCGTGGGCCACAGAATAAAAATGCCTGTGCCAGCTGGTTGTTTTTGATGGCATTTTTTAAAGTGCCGCTAATATGCTGCTGGCCAACAACGGTTTCAAACGTTGCCGGACGATATTTACGGGCAGAAACAATAAAATTTTCCATCGGCACGAAAATAGGAAAATTTTATGGAGTTGAAATGCCATAAAGCTGGAATGTTGAAAAGTTGAATGCGCTAACTTTTTAATGCTAATCTGTAACACCTTTTACCTGAATTGGTCTAAAATTACAGGTTTGCTCCGGCAATTTAATCATCCTTAAAATTTAAATTTACAAATGAGAAAACTACTACTTTCGACAGCGCTTTTATTTGTTTTTACGGCTACTCTAATGGCTCAGGTAGATACCATAAATGCGGAAAACCACAAACTGCTTGTAGACCGTTTAAGAGCGGGTAAAAGCAGTTACCTGGTTTATATGACTGATTCGCTTGAATCAAAACGAACCGTTGGAGACATCTGGGAAAGAACGATCTCATTTGGTAAAAAAAATCAAAATGATGTTGTGGAATTTGGCTGGAAGTGGATTCATAATGACTCGCTGTTTGCCTCGATTACCAATATTTGCGATCGGAAAACACTCGCTCCAATTTATCATTATGCGAACTACAAACGCCGGGGTATTTTTGCCTACAATTATAAGAACGGTTTTATGCAGCCGGCCGACACTGTAAAAAATAATGGCGCCTTAAAGAAAGCACCGGTTAAATTGGATATTCCAATCATTTCATGGGAGCAGGATTTAGAAACGTATCCTTTGCTGCCGATTAAAAAGGTTGGTCAGCAGTTCGATATATCTTTTTTTGACCCTAATGAAAAATCAGCGACTTATCATCGTTATGAGGTAACCGGCAAGGATGAATTAAAATTAAATGCAGATGTAATTGCAAAGTGCTGGTTACTCAGAATTAACTATAGTAAAGATAGTTATGCAGTTTTCTGGCTGACAGAAAAATCGAAAGAGGTTATTAAAATGAAGGAATATTATAAAGGTAACTATAGGATAAAAGTTAAGCAGTATTAAATAGATTCAATTTATAAATTAAAGCTATTGCATTTGTATTCCCGCCTGCCTGCCTGTTGTCAATGTCATTAATTTAAGAAAAATGCTGTCAGTCTGAGCCTGTCGAAGACCTTTTTATAATCGATAACAAAAAATATTTGTCCTTCGACAAGCTACCATTGACGCATTGTCAAACCGTCATTTCGACCGCAGTGGAGAAATCTTTAGAATTGTTTTCGGTTCATACTCACGCTCGTTTCCAAACGAGCGTGTAATATAAAATCGTTTCTAACGATAAATTAGCAAAGTTGGTCATTTAAGAAAAGAAGTAATAGAAACTTTGAACCTGCAATTATTCATGCTCACGCTCGTTTCCAAACGAGCGTGTAATATAAAATCGTTTCTAACGATAAATTAGCAAAGCTGGTCATTTAAGAAAAGAAGTAATAGAAACTTTGAACCTGCAATTACTTAATAACTCATGCTCACGCTCGTTTCCAAATGAGCGTTAATATAAAATCGTTTCTAACGATAAATTAGCAAAGTTGGTCATTTAAGAAAAGAAGTAATAGAAACTTTGAACCTGCAATTACTTTATAACTGCTTTTAACTCTTGCCTGTATTGCGAAGCACTTTTCCCGGTAAACTCTTTAAACAGTTTATTAAAATGGCTGAAATTGTTAAATCCGCTTTCGAAACAAATATTAGCTATACTCATCGGTTTTTCTGCCAGAAGTTTCGAAGCGTGTACAATACGGTATTCATTTACAAATTTGGTAAAGGTTTTCTTGGTTATTTTTTTGAAATACCGGCAAAATGAAGGAACAGTCATGCTGGCCATTTCAGCAACATGTTCTAAACTGATTTCTTCTAAAAAATGATCTTTAACATAGTTAAACACCATGTTTATGCGGTCGTTATCCTGAATTTGCATTTCCATTGAAAAGCCGGAAGCATTCAGAATTTTGTAATCTTCAGCTTTTTCAAGTGCTTTTAAAACATTCAGTAAGCTTACCAGTCTTTCAAATGGTTGCTGGTTTTCCATTTTTTCAATTTTCCCGCCTACCGCTTTTATGGTTTCAGCACCAAATGCAATACCACCTTTAGCCTTATCAAACAGATCGAAAATGGGTTTTATTTCCTGTAACTGTAAAAAATCATTTCCCAGGAAATCGGGCTTCATTTGAATCACCGTTTCATTTTTGTTGCCGGTGTTGGTATCTGTAAAGCCACAATGAGGCAAATTGCTGCCAATGAGAATTAAATCACCATCAGTATAATAAGAAACGTGGCTGCCGATTTGCCGTTTACCTGCACCACCATTTACAAAAACCATTTCTATTTCCGGATGATAATGCCAAAGGTGTGCTTTATTATTGGCGTTCTCAACATATTTAGAATAGTAAAAGGAACTTCCGAAAGAAGGTTCAACAACTTCAAAACTTGGTCTTAATTTTTTCATTTTCTATTCAAATTTAGCAAATAAAATATGCTTTATTGTTTTATAAGTCTAATATAAGGTATTATAAGGTTAATATAGCATATTTATTGGAGAATATGCAATCATCTATGTGCCTGAAACAGTGGTAATTTAGCATCATCAAATAATTACAAACCCTTAAAAAATTATTGATTATGAAAAACTTACTAAAAATCAGCTTGATTGCAGCTACCTTGTTTACTGCTTCTGCAACATATGCAAACGACGATGTTTACACACTTAAAGTTAAAAGTGAAGACAACAAAACAATCCGCTTCATTATTGATGAAGCTGCTGACATTAATTTATCAATCAGAGAATTGGATAACCAGGTTTTATTTGAAGAAAACATCCACTCAGATGGTGCTTCTGTAAAAAAATACGATTTAAGTTCACTTCCTGATGGTGAATATACTTTGAATGTTGAATCTGCTTCTAAGCGCGCTGAATACAAAGTTGTAATTGCAAATAATAAAACAACTATTTCGGAACCGAAAATTACCGAACTTTTAAAACCTGTTTTTACACAGGAAAAATCAATGGTAACACTTTCTCTGGATAATGCAGATAAAGGACCGGTTGAAGTTCAGATATTGAACGAATATAACGACGAAGTATACAATGAAACATTTACCAATGCATCGAAACTGGTTAAGAAATTTAACATATCTAAAACCTTTAACAGAGAATTAACTTTTGTTGTAAAATCTAAAAATCAGGAAGTTTTCAAAACCGTTACCATCCGCTAATTATTTAAATATTTAAATTGATTAAAGGCTATCTGAAAAGATGGCCTTTTTTGTGCGGTTAATTCTGTAGGTAAATATTAAAGCGGATGATACCCGTAAAGCAGGATAATTAATATGCCAGAATATTTCATTGCTGTCCGGAGGTATTTAAGTGCTGCGGTTAATTGATTTTCAACGGTTCTTTTTGAAATGTTTAGTAAAATTGCGATTTCCTGTATGCTCAGGTTATCATGTCTGCTCATCAGGTATATTTCTCTGCAGCGATTCGGAAGCGATTCAAGTAGCAACAAAATATTGGATTGAAACTCTTCTTCCTGGATTTTCTGCTCGCCCAGGTTCGAACTCTGAAAATTCATCGACGCGGGTAAAATGTTTTCGTTTTCAAGATAATCCTCTATGTAACTAATCGGAATAGCTTTTAGTGCACGGCTCTTTCTTATTCCGTGGTAACTGGCAGAAGTAACCACATAATTTTGGAAGTTATCGATGTTTAACTGCTTTCTTTTGGTCCAGATGTTTACAAAAATATCGTGTGCAATTTCCAGTGCCAACTCGCGATCCTTTACATACCTGAGGGCCACTGCATAAACTTTTGCCCAATGCCGTTCAAATAGCTCATTAAAAGCATTCATGTCGTCGAGAACAATTTTATGAAATAGCTCTAGGTCGGTAAGTTTGGTTATTGTCATAGAATGGTTACAATAAATCTAGTATTTAAAAATCAAAATAAAAAATCACTTTGAGGTGTATAATGCGGTATTCCTGATTTTATTTTCAATTTATTTTAGATTTTATGTGTGTGCCTTGTAATTATGGTATCTATATAGTTAATAGCCAGATTAAACTTAATGCAGCCAAACATGACAGAAGAACAATATCTTTTACTTTGTGAGAAATACTTTAGGGGGGAATGTAGCCCTGAAGAATTGGCTAAGATAGCTTCCTATCAAAAAAGGCAGGGACTAAATAACATTTCTTTTGAGCAGCAAAATCAGGCTGAAGTACGTGACGCGTTGTTTAATCGTGTGCATGACAGCATAGCGCAAAATGTATCTAAGCCTGTTTGGTTTCGTTCGGCTGCATTTAAGGTGGCTGCTTCACTGGCGGCTGCATTAATTGTTTTTTTTTATTTCGCAATCAGGCCTGCAAAGGATAAAGTTAAGCCGGCAGTAGCTAAAGTTATTAAAAATCAAATTAACGATATTCCTCCAGGTTCGGCAAATGCCATATTAACGCTGGCCAATGGAAAAAGCATTAAGCTGAACGATCAGCAAAATGGGTTAATCAGCCAGCAGGAACATGCTGCAATCTCCAAATCGGGAACGGGAATTATACTCACCGCAAAGAATACTGATGCTAATGAAAGTAATTTAGCATTTAACAAAATTTCGGTTCCAAGGGCAGGGAAATATAATATTACATTATCTGACGGAACAAAAATCTGGCTGAATGCAAGTTCATCACTTAGTTTCCCGACGGTGTTTTCTGGTCAGGAACGTAAAGTAAGGTTAACAGGTGAAGCTTACTTTGAAGTAGCGAAAAATAAAAAGATGCCCTTTATTATTGATGTGAATGGCAAACAAGAGGTTGAAGTACTCGGAACACATTTTAACATCACGGCTTTTGACGACGATAAGGATATCACAACAGCACTTCTTGAAGGATCCGTACGGGTGCACGCTAAAACGAAGCAGGTACTTATTAAACCGGGAGAAATGGTTGTTAACAATCTTAAAGATAATTTAAGCATTAGGAAGGCCGATCTGGATGAAATTATGGCCTGGAAGAACGATATGTTTGTGTTCAGTAATGAGAACATTACTTCGGTTATGAAAAAAATAGCCAGGTGGTACGATGTTGAAGTTTCTTATAAAGGAGATATGGCCAATATGAATATTGATGGTAACTATTCGCGTGCTAAAGGACTTAAAAGTTTGCTCAAAAATATTGAATTATTAGATAAAGTTGATTTTCAAGTCAAGGAAAGGAGGGTTACCGTTATCGCAAAATAAATACTTAAAAAAGCCAAAACCGGAAGTGTTGAGACCACCTCCGGAATTGATAGTCATATAGACTACATGGATTAAAACAATCATTTCCAAACAATAACTATTAAATCCTAACCAAATGTATAAAAATTTTACTGCACTTAAGAGTGGGGACACGCCATGCTATAGGCGAAAAATCCATTTAATTATGAAACTCACGACCATACTGATTCTATCATTGTTTTTCCAGGTTCGTGCATCAACTTTCGCTCAAAAGGTAACTATTGACGTAAAGAATGTACCTGTAAAAGAAGTGCTGAATCAGCTGACGAAACAAACAGGATATAATTTTATTTGCGATGCTGCGGTAATGCGTAATACTGCGCCCGTTACGATAAAGTTAAGGGATGCCGCATTACAGAAAGTACTCGATGCCTGTTTTAATGAGCAATCGGTTGAACTGATATATGGAGATGATGCCACAATTGTAATTAAGAAAAAAAGCAGATCAGAATTAATTCTTCCGCAGCAGGTAAGTATAAGCGGTGTTGTAACCGACGCGAAAGGCACAACAATGCCGGGCGTTAGTATACTTGTAAAGGGTACTAAAACCGGTACCACAACAGATGTTAATGGCGCTTATGTAATTAAAGTGCCTGCTGATAATAATATCCTTGTTTTTTCTTCTATAGGTTATGTAAGCCAGGAAGTTTCAATTTCCGGAAGAACAGTTATCAATGTTTCACTGGTGGAAGTGCCACAATCATTGGGCGATGTTGTTGTGGTGGGTTATGGTTCGCAATCACGAACCACGGTAACCTCTTCTATTACCAAAGTTGAAGGGAAAAATATAGGCAACCAGCCGGTAAGTACGCCGGGTGAGGCTTTGGCGGGTCTGGCAGCCGGCGTGCAGGTTCAATCCGATCAGGGTGGAAAACCAGGTGCGGCGCCAACCATCAGAATTCGTGGGGTAAGTTCTTTGAGTTCATCGAATGATCCCTTATATGTAGTGGATGGTTATCCACTTGAAACTGCAGCAAATTTTAATTTGATTAACCCAAGTGATATCGAATCTATCGAGGTTTTGAAAGATGCGGCTTCTGCTGCGATTTATGGTTCAAGAGCAGCTAACGGAGTTGTATTAGTGACAACCAAAAGAGGTAAAGCCGGGAAAACTGTATTTTCTGTTTCGGCCTATACCGGTATACAGGAAGTAGACCGGTACATTGATGTGCTGTCAAAAGAGCAATATGTGCAACAGGTAAAAGCACTTAGCCGTATTAAAAACTTGCAATACCCGGCTATTTTAGACGGCGATATTTCTAATTTACCTGATGTAAACTGGCAAAAAGAAATTTTTAGAACGGCACCCATCAGAAGTTTTGAATTTAATGCGGCTGGTGGTAGTGAAAAAGTGCGTTTCAGTGCATCTGCAGGCATTTTTAAACAAAAAGGCGTGTTAATCGGCACAGAATATACCCGTTACAATACCCGTTTAAATCTTGATGCAGACATTGTTAAAAACGTCAAATTCGGATTTTCAATTTCTCCGTCATATTCCGAACAGTACCGGCAACCGTCGTCTGGTCAGGCCAGTGGTGCAGGGGCAAATCCAAATGATTATATTATCGGCGTGCCCGGACTGGTTGCTGATTTGAATCTGCCAAGTCCGTTAAATCAGGCCCTGACCTTTCAGCCTATTGTACCTGTATATCGTGCCAATGGCGATTTTGCTCAGCCTTATGATCGTGACCTGAACTACAACCTTTCGCCAACAGCGGTATTTTCTGCATCTAATTTTTATAATCCGGTAGGTATTTTAAGCTTATCGATTAACCGATCAAGAGCTTTTAGAACCTTAAGTAATGCCTTTTTAGAATATGCACCAATAGAAGGCTTAAAACTAAAAACATATATTGGCGCAACTTTAGAAAATGAGCAGGTACATGGTTACATTCCAGGTTCAATGGCTTATAGTTCTGCACCTACTGCATCTAATTCCAGTCCGCAGTTAGCCGGTATTTTCGCTTCGGATAATGTGCGGAACAGTTTTGACTGGGTTTGGGAAAATACGGCAACTTATGATAAACAGATCGGAAAACATCATTTTAATCTGTTAGGCTTGTTCTCTGCGCAGAAATATGAATCACAAATCAATTACACGGCAGGCCTACCCGGAACGTTTATTACCACATCCGTTCAAAGTCCTTTAGCTTCTCCAAATACGGTAGGTACCGAACTTTTTGACGCCAACACTTTCGTTTCTTATGCGGGTAGATTTACTTATGATTATAATAAGAAATACTTATTTACTGCTGCGGTACGTCAGGATGGTTCTTCCCGCTTCGGATTAAACAATAAATTTGCGGTTTTTCCTTCATTCTCATTAGGATGGCGTTTAACGGAAGAGCCATTTATAAAAGAAACATTATCAAAAATTGGTGTCAATGAATTTAAACTGAGGGGCGGTTACGGCCGTACCGGAAATGCGAATATCGGAAGTTTTACCTACGTCAATTCAATTGCCCTAAACCGGAATTATGCATCGGGTAATACCAGAATTTTTGGTACGCAGCAAACTGGTTTTGCTAATCCTGATTTAACCTGGGAAAAGAATGATCAAACCAGTATCGGTACAGACATCGGGCTATTGCAAAACAAAATCGTGCTAACTTTCGATTACTTTGTAAGAAACTCGAATGGCATGCTGCTGAATAAAGCACTACCGCTTGATGTAGGGTATACAACATCCTACCAGGCTAACTTAGGTAAATTACAAAATAAAGGCTTTGAGTTTACCGCCAACACTAATTTTAAGTTTGGCAAATTAATCTGGAATACGAATGCCAACTTTTCTACCTATAAAACCAAAGTACTGGATTTAGGTGGGCCTAGCGCTTTGCCGGCTGTACAAGCCATTAATGGCTGGAACAATGTTTATCAGGTAAAAGTTGGTCAGCCTTTGGGTATTATGTATGGTTATGAAATTGCAGGTGTATTCAGGAATGCAAATGATTTGGCTAATAATCCTAAAGTTACTTCCGGTAATAATATTGGCGATTACATGATTAAAGATCAAAACGGCGATGGTAAAATCGATGTAAACGATGTAACCGCGTTAGGGCATGGTTTGCCTGACTTTACTTATGGACTAACAAATACTTTTCAATACGAAAATTTTGATTTGAGCATTTTGCTTCAGGGTGTTCAAGGTGTAAACATCATTAATGGAAATAACAGGCAAACGATAACAGGCAACAATAATCAAAATTCACTAAGTAAATATTTCAATAACTATTTTGATCCCGCAAATCCAACACGGGATGTTACGTATGCAAGTCCGATTGCTACGGGTGCGCTTCCGGGTCCTGCACTTTCCAGTTTAAGCGTTGAAAATGGTTCTTATCTGCGTGTCAGAAATATTACTTTGGGTTATCGGTTAAGTGAAAATGTGTTACATAAAGTTTCATTAAAATCAGCCAGACTTTATGTAACCGCTCAGAACCCGTTTCTAATCACCAAATATTCAGGTTACAACCCCGAAGCAAATATTATGGGCGGTTCTCCTATCACACCAGGCGTGGATCAGGGAACTTATCCTACGGCCCGCACCATCATCGTAGGTATTAATTTTGGATTTTAACAGCGCTAACACAAAGAACATGAAAACAAAAAAAATAATTATATGTGGTGTATCCATGCTGATGTTAAGTCTGGCTATTACTTCCTGTAAAAAATCTTTTGTCGAAATCACGCCAAAGGGTATTATACCGGTTAACACATTTTACAACACCGAGATAGATATTAAATCCGCCTTAACCGGCGCATACAGTAGTCTTCGGCCAATTTATAATGAGCAGTATGGCTTTGGGGAGCTTCCTTCGGATAATGCCCAGACATACGGGGAAAGCGAAGTGTTATACGGCGAACAGGATAAATTAACATGGACAGCTGTATCTACCAATTTACAGAATGCCTGGGCAAGGTTCTATGCCACTATCGCTTATTCGAATATTGTACTCGATCATGTAAATACGCCGGTAATGACTACCGCTAATCGTAACGGTTATATTGGCCAGGCAAAATTTATCAGGGCCCTGATGTATTTTAACTTGGTAAGAATGTATGGCGGTGTGCCACTTGTTTTAAATGAAATTACCTCTGAAACACAAGCTTACACATACAACAGGGCATCAGATCAGGAGGTGTATGCGCAGATTGAAAAAGACTTAACTGAAGCTGCTGCAGTATTGCCGGCCAGTTATAGCGGATCTGATATTGGTCGTGCAACCAGTATTGCAGCCAATGCACTTCTTGGGAAAGTATTGATGTTTCAGAAAAAGTTTACGCAGGCAGAGTCGGTTTTGGCCGGTGTTGCAGCAACAGCAGGTACTTTGCTCCCATATGATCAGGTTTTTGGACTCGGAAAGGATAATAACAGGGATATTATTTTCGCTGTGCAATATCTGGGTGGTGGTTTTGGGGAGGGGAATACCTTTGCCAGAAGCTTTGTTCCGCAACCATCAGGTACAACAATTACGGCTGTAACCGGTAACAGTAATAACAGTGGCACAAAGGATTTATATGATACTTTTGAACCCGGAGACAATCGTTTAAATACCGCAATTGGGATTTACAGTGCGGGTACTTTAGTGTATTACTACGCGAAAAAGTTTGTTTATCAGAGTGTTGGCGCCAACAGTGAGGGAGATAATGACTGGCCTGTTCTTCGTTATGCTGATGTTATTTTACTTTATGCAGAGGCATTAAATGAAAATGGAAAAACACCAGAAGCACTAATACAGCTTAATCTTGTGCGTACCAGATCTAATCTTGCTCCAAAACTTGGCCTATCACAAACCGATGCACGCACAACAATTTACCACGAGCGGAGGGTAGAGCTTTGTTTTGAAGGCGAGCGCTGGTTTGATTTGAACAGGTGGGGAATTATGGTCGCTACAATGCAAGCACATAAAATCAATTATCCCTCGGTTAACGGGCAAATTGGAAATGTAGTGAGTACTTTGGCGTTATACCCAATCCCAAATCGCGAAAGGCAGTTAAATCCTAAATTAACGCAAAATCCGGGGTACTGATAATATTAAACCACCTAAGACACCTTAGAATAGCTATGGCCTGAATACAAAATTTAATATGTTATCAATAAATCATTTTGTTAATATTTAGCTAAGGTAATCCTAGGTGTCTAAGGTGGTTTTTGTATACCTGCGCATGATAGTGTTTAAGTTGTTTAGGTTTGTGCTTTTGTCTCTTAGCTGAATATCTTTACGCATCTTTTTTTTAATTAAAGGTTTGATTTTAAGAAATATATTGTTACTTTTGCATCCCCGTAATATACCTCGGGATAAAAAAAATAAATTTATATAACAATGAATCAGTACGAAACTGTTATCGTTCTAACCCCGTTGTTATCAGAAGAAGTTGCGAAAGAGGCATTAGCTAAATTCAAATCTATTCTTACTGATGGCGGTGCCGAAATTGTCCATGAAGACAATTGGGGTTTGAGAAAATTAGCGTATCCGATCGCTAAAAAATCTAACGGATTTTTCAATTTGACCGAGTATAGTGCTCCGGGCGACTTGATTGCTAAATTAGAATTACAATTAAAACGTGATGAGCGTGTGCTTCGTTTTTTAACCATTAGGTTAGATAAACATGCAGTTGCTTATAACGCTAAAAAACGCAGCGGTGCGTTCAACAAAAAAACTAAGGAGGTTGCAGCGTAATGGCAAGAGAACAAATTCAATACGTTACTGCCCCTAAAGTAGAGGATAACCGTAAAAAATATTGCCGTTTCAGAAAAAACGGTATTAAATACATTGATTACAAAGACGCAAACTTTTTGTTAAAATTCATTAACGATCAAGGTAAATTATTACCACGCCGTTTAACTGGTACATCGTTAAAATTTCAACGTAAAGTGGCTCAGGCTGTTAAACGTGCTCGTCACATCGGTTTGTTACCATTCGTTGCTGACCAATTAAAATAGGAGGATTTGATATGGAAATTATTTTAAAACAAGATATTAAATCATTAGGCGAGAAAGACGATATTGTTACGGTAAAACCAGGTTATGGTCGTAACTATTTAATTCCGCAAGGATTTGCATCTTTAGCTACTGTTTCTGCAAAGAAAGTTTTAGCGGAGAACTTAAAGCAAGCTGCTTTTAAACAAGATAAAATTAAAAAAGATGCTGAAGGTGTTGCAGAACGTTTAACTGGTGTTAAACTTTCTATCGGTGCTAAAGCTGGCGAAAGCGGAAAAATATTTGGTGCTGTTAACACTATCCAGATTGCTGAAGCATTAAAAGCGCAAGGCTTTGATGTAGACCGTCGTCGTATCACATTTGAAACTGAACCTAAATTTGTTGGTGAGTACACTGCTAATTTAAACTTACACAAAGAAGTGAAAGTTCAGGTTCCTTTTGAAGTTATTGCTGAATAAGCAATTCCTTAAATCATAAAAAAGTCCTTTCAGTTTTCTGAAAGGACTTTTTTTATGATGTAAAATGTAAGATGTGAAATGGATGATGTAAGGTGTAAGATGTAAAATGTAAGATGTGAAATGGATAAGGTTATGATAGTCAAAGAACACTATCCAATACTAATAACTCAGCAATTATGAAACTAGCCAATATGCAATTAAACAATTAAGAAACTAGACAATCTTCAATTTAACAATTAAACAATTTTACATTAACCATCATCCATCTTCCCTTTTCCATCACTCATCATCCTTTCGGAGTCGTTGGTCTGATTTCCACTTTACTTGGTAAGGTTCTGGCTGGCATCGCGAGTAAATCAACAACTAATTTACCCATATCTTCGGGTTGTATTTTCCACGCATCGTCTTCCGCATTTGGAGCATGATCATTAAAATGACTGGCAACCGAACCTGGCATTATTGTACTTACCTTTACGCCATACTTTCTCAAATCTAACATTACCGATTGTGTAAAGCCGGTTAAGCCAAATTTACTGGCATTATATGCGGAACCACCGGCAAAAAAGTTAGTGCCTGCTAAGCTTGAAATGGTTATAATTGTCCCTTTAGTTTTCTTGATTTCCTCAACAGACGCCTTTATGCTGTAAAATACACCGGTTAAGTTGGTGTCAATGATTTCGTTCCAGGATTCGACATTTAATTCGTCAATAGGGGCAAAATGTCCGATTCCGGCATTTGCGATAAGGACATCCAGCTGACCCCATTTTTCAATTATCAGGTTCAGCGCATCCTGTTGAGATTTGAAATCTTTAACATCGGCTTCAATCGCCAATACATCGCCATACTCCACCAGCCTTGATGCTGCGGTATTAGCTGTGTTTATCGTTCTGCTGGTAATGGCAACTTTATACCCATCTTTTAATAGGGCTTCTGCAATTCCAAAACCAATTCCTTTACTACCTCCTGTTACAAGGGCTACTTTTATGCTCATGATTATTCTTTTTTGATTTAACGTTCTAAAAGCAAATATGTTTAACATTCGTTTAATTAGGTCTAATAAATATAATTAAGCCTTTTTTGAAATGATAAGGAGATTAAGATTTTATTAACTTTGCCAAATGGCTAGAACCCGGAAAACGAAAGTAAATACCAAGGCAAAGCATCCTTTATTAAAAAAGGTAATTAACATTGCAACTAAAGTGTTTATATACTTTTTGCTGGTGTCGGTATTCTGGGTTATTGCTTTACGTTTTATCAACCCACCGATAACCTTACTTATGGTTTTGCGCAATATCGAGCGTAAAGCGGATGGTAAACCGTTTAAGACAGAAAAAAAATGGGTTAAGTTTGAAGACATTTCCGATAACATGAAGCGGGCAGCTGTATCGGCAGAAGATCAGTTATTTTTAAAACACATCGGCTTCGATTTTAAATCAATAGAAAAAGCTTTTGCGAGCAATGCAAAAGGTAAAAAGGTTAAAGGTGGAAGTACAATTTCACAGCAAACTGCAAAAAATGTTTTTTTATGGCCAGGTCGTTCCTGGATTCGTAAGGGTTTTGAAGCCTATTTTACCTTACTGATAGAAATGTTCTGGAGCAAAGAACGAATTCTGGAAGTTTATCTAAATGTAATAGAAATGGGCGACGGGATTTACGGCGCAGAGGCCGCAGCGCAGGAATATTATGGAAAATCGTGCAAAAAACTAAGCAGAAACCAGGCCGCCTTAATTGCTTCGTGCTTTCCAAACCCACGCCGGTGGACACCCAAAAATGCCACACCATACATCAGGCATCGCCAATACCTGATATTGAAAAACATGAGGAGGTTAGGGCCTCTTGACTTTTGATGTAAAATAGTAAATGTAAAATGGGGGAATGTAAAACGGGAGATGGATTATGGGCTTTATTACCTCCATTATCCATCAGCCATTATCCATCTTCCATTTTACATGTTTTAATCGTGCTCCTTATTCCACTTCACTTTTAATTCCCCATTCTCATCAAAAGCTTTAAGGTGTAAAACAATGCCACGCATACGGGCATCGCGTTTTTGTTTTTTATCTAATATTTCATCTCCTTTAGGGTTCCTTAACGGGATATCCATGGCGATATTAGTACCTGATGTAAGGCCATAAATACCCTTAACATTGAGGTTTAGCACGCTGGAATTGATTTGCATCGGACTTATATTTATTTTATCACCTTTAATATTTAAAATTCCATCGAGGTTATTAATACGAATATCTGAGAGGTTACGATTGGCAAAAGCAAGCTTGCCTACTTTTTCTAAAGGCTCAAAATTTACTAAGGCTGCATTTTTAAGGTTGAAGGTAACTTTTCCGTTTATAGAGCGGGGTAGGATTTTTCCGGAATGTGATATTCTGCCGGATATATCAACCAAAGAAGATAAATAACCTTTTAAATTTTTATTGGTAATGCTTTTTTGCCCGAAATTATCGAAAGAATAAAAGAAGTCGGAAACACTTACGTGGCTGATTTTAGAATTAATCTTAAAACTATTGGATGCTGCTTCCTGAATAATGCTGCCATTCAGCGCGAGTAGACCGCCAGCGTGCTCAACACTTATCTTGTTAAAGTAAATACCTTCTCCCCGGAGTGCGATATCCGCATCAAGATTTTTAGCTGTAAATTTATCATATATAGCTTTTCCGACAATTAAACGGATATTCATTTTAGAAACTTCAAGCACGTTGCTTAATTCTTTTGAAGCCGTTTTCATTGAACTCGGTGATTTAGTCTTCTTTGTATTTCTGGGTCCTAAAAATGGTAAAAATTCATTCAGATAAAGTTGCGGACTCTGCATTTTCAGATTCACAATAATTTTATCAGGGTCGGTATAATACAGGTTTGCGAAGTTTGCAATGCTGCAATCTATATTGAGTTCGCTTTTACCCAATTGGAAATGACCATTTTGAATGGATAAATTATTTTGGTCGAAATTTATGTTTAAAGCACTTTTTACCAGATGCAGTCTACGTGGTACGTATAAAATGTCGGCGTCGGCAACCTGAATTTTTCCGGAAACAACAGGTTTCGTAAATTGGAAATTATCAATATCCGCTTTGCA
This sequence comes from Pedobacter rhodius, assembly GCF_027213645.1. Classification (GTDB taxonomy): domain Bacteria; phylum Bacteroidota; class Bacteroidia; order Sphingobacteriales; family Sphingobacteriaceae; genus Pedobacter; species Pedobacter rhodius. The sequence goes on from NZ_JAPWGL010000001.1 coordinate 314,320, forward strand.
ATATAAACGAAGGTTTGCAGTTCCGTTTTTAAATTCAAAATCATTTGTACCGATTGAATTGTTTAGATTAGAGAGTGGAAATACAGAAGTTACTAAGCCTGTCGCAATTGGTTTGGCAAGGTTGGTTACCGTGAAGGTATCGATTTTTAAAGGTGCATTGAAATATTTAGCAGTAAGTCTGTGAAATTTTATGGCAGAATTTTCATCACCTATGATTCCGCCTACGGTATCCTGATTGGTGAAGGAACCATCGAAATTAGCTGAGGTTAATTTCCCAGCAGGAATACTTACAACATTATCCCTAACTTTAATACCAACCTTTATTAGCGGATCGCCGTATTTACCGGAGCCATCATCAATAATATTACCTCTGATGTCGATCGGTTTTTCGATGCCGAATTTCAAAAGTTTTGAAGAAATGTTAGGCGATAAGAGTAGCGCAACTTCTCTGAAAAGAATTTTATCAACAGCAATGCTGATGTTAAAGCCAGACTTTGCCAAATCTATTTTTGCGCCGATTTTAAAAGGGTGTTCGCCAATATTAAGTATTTCAGGCGCTAAAATAACGGCATCCAAATCTTTGCTATAATGTGCGGTAAGCGTTCCATCAAGCATTTTGCCTTTTAAAAAACTTCCCTTTCTGGTGTTAAAAGCAAAGCTGTTTACCATTGTTTTCAACTTTATTTTTCCGGTCCAGCCGCTATCGGGATATTTTAACCGGCCCTGAATCTGATCAATGTTAAAATTAAAAAGTTTAAAACGTTTCTTATTGTCTACGACCAGGTTCACCTTGTTAAAATCAATTTTCTTCACGGCGAAATCAGATGATGTGGAAGAAGATTTCTTCTCAGCCGGTTTTTTGCTTTTAAAAATGCTGGTATTACTGTATCCGTTAGTATCCGTGTAGATATAAATTGATGCGTTATTCAGCGTAATCTGGTTTATATTTATGGAGCCGGTGAAAAGTGATAATACGTTTAGCGATACATCAATATCCTGCGCTTTAAGTAAATCATGTTTGTGCTGTGACCAAAGACTATCTCTTAACAAGACACCTTTTAGAGAAACGGATACACCAGGGAACCCCTTAAGTAAGGTTGGTTCCATACTTGTTGCAGTAATTTTTCCGTTCAGATTTTTATTTAGTTGTATTAATATTGAAGCAAGAACTTCTTTCTTATTTCTACCGATGTAAAATGCACCCGCAAGCCAGGTTAAGATAATCAGGATCAGAAGAACCGATAAAATTTTTAAAGAGATTTTGAGCCAGCGCTTCATATATATTGTTTGATGTAATCAATATACTGTTTTTACAGCTAATTGTTTGACGGATAACGAAAAATTAACTGTCTTAGCACTGAAAGTTTTACAAAAAACTTAGCCCAGAAGTGATTTAAGATCGGGATGGTATTGAGAAGTCAGGAATTGAGTAATGGAAAAGTCAGCCAACCGGTGTTTATAGAATGGATCTTCCATCAGGATTTTTTTTAATGTTTCTTCATCCTTCGCCATGGCTAAAATAATTCCGCCTGTCCGGGGAACTTTTCTGCCAGAGGCAATGAAGATATTTTTCGCGTAGTATTTATGAAGGTATTTAACATGTGCTTCCATATGTTCATCCAGTTCTTCCAGCGGAACAATGTATTTTAAGTCAATGATAAACATAAAGCTTATAGTAAATGCGCAAAAACAGTAGAATGCCAGCTGTTTTTAAAAGGTACTTCCCATTTGGTTTCCAGCTCTTGCTGGTTTTGCACCATATTATTAAAAACAATTGTCTCTGGCGTAATATTTTTAATGTTTACCAGCGTTTCAAAATCTTCTTTACTTTGCACATGAACTTCTCCATCTATTTTATATGCAATATTAAAACGGTTGAATAAATCAACGTTGTATACCTGTTCGATATCTTTAATTATTCGCACAGAACTATCAATGGAACAACCTGTAACATTTGCCTGGCTTTCATCAACAGTTAGAATAATAAAATAGCCATACCTGATTTCAGCTTTTGCCATCAGCTCATTGCCATGTGCTTTCCATTGGCCGGTAAAAGCCTCAAGTTTTTTTAAAATTTCAGTTTCTTCAATAGAAGTAAACTTTCTGTTGCTCTGGTATATCCAAATTCTTGATTGTGGAGAAAAAATCATAGACAAATTTATCATTTTAATTAACTTGATACCATCAAAACGCTAACCCTATGAAAAAGTTTACATTCTGCTTGAAATTAATTGCAATTCCGGCCTTTTGTCTGCTTTTAACCGCATTTTCCTTTAAAGATTCACTGGAAGAATACGTTATTTTCCTTCAAAAAAGCTTTACGGCGCATTATGATTCCAGTCAGGAAAGTACTGTTATAAAAAAGTACGAATTAAATGTTACTAACAATGGTTTTTGCAGGTATAAGCGTTATTTTAATAACGGTAAAATAGAATATTTCGCATTCAAGTTAGCGAAATTTAAAGATTTAGATTATTATGGGACAACAACTTCCGGCCTGTTATATTTAAGAACTAAAAACGATGATGTGATTGTTCAAACTTATAACGACAAAAAGGGCGATGTAGATTCAATGGGTACCTGCGTCGTTATTCCATTAAAAAATATAGAGGCCGAAGATTTAAATCAAATCAGGGAAAACCTGACAAAGATTACAAAACCTTAAATTCAAATGGCTTTACAAACCATTAGCCCTTGCCGTAATTTCGGCAATATCCAATACCTTAACTTCTTGTTCTTTATCTTTTAATTTGATTCCATCGCTAAGCATGGTCATGCAGAATGGGCAGCCTGCTGCAATAACCTGAGGATTGGTTTGTAAAGCCTCGTCAATACGTTCTACATTGATGTCTTTATTGCCTTTTTCAGGTTCTTTAAACATTTGCGCGCCACCCGCGCCGCAACATAAACCATTGCTTTTGCAGCGTTTCATTTCCACTAACTGCGCATCTAATACTTCCAGTGCTTTCCTGGGCGCTTCATAAATGCCGTTCGCTCTTCCCAGGTAACAAGGGTCGTGATAGGTTATTTTACGACCTTTAAAGCTTTCGCCGCCTTCGGCTTTTAACTTTCCTTCGTTAATTAAATCCTGTATTAATTGTGTGTGGTGGATAACTTCGTATGTACCACCCAAGCCAGGGTATTCATTTTTTATGGTGTTAAAACAATGCGGACAGCCGGTTACAATTTTTTTAATATTATAAGCATTCAATACTTCAATATTCGTCATGGCTTGCATCTGGAAAAGAAATTCGTTTCCGGCACGCTTTGCAGGATCGCCGGTACAACTTTCTTCAGTTCCTAAAACAGCATATTTTATCCCCACATGATGAAGGATTTTACAGATGTCGCGGGTTATTTTTTGTGCCCTTTCATCATAACTTCCTGCACAACCTACCCAAAATAATATTTCCGGTTCTTCACCTGCAGCCATCAATTCGGCCATTGTAGGGACTTTAAATTCCATGTTCAAGTATAAAGTAGTTAGTGTTTAGTATCGAGTATTTAGTATCAAGTATCAAGTATCGAGTATTGAGAGGCGTGATTGACATCTAAATTATCTTATTGTTTTTAACGGTTAAATTTCAATTTCCCTCTGCCCAGTTAAATCTATCAGCAGGAGAGTATTTCCAAGGTGCCTGGTTGTTTTCTATGTTTCCCATCATTGCATTTAGGCTTGCAGGGGCCTGCGATTCTTCCATTACTGCAAAGCGTCGCAATTCTATAATAATTTGTAACGGATCGATATTTACCGGGCAAGCTTCAACACAGGCATTACAACTTGTACAGGCCCAGATTTCTTCTCTGCTGATGTAGTCATCTAAAAGTGATTTACCATCCTGGTGTGCTGCGCCATGTTTATCGATGTTTTTACCAACTTCTGTAATGCGGTCGCGGGTATCCATCATTATTTTTCTGGGCGATAAGAGTTTTCCGGTGATGTTCGCCGGACAAACAGAGGTACAACGGCCGCATTCCGTACACGTGTACGCATTCATCAGGTTTACCCAATTTAAATCCGTTACATCTTTAGCGCCAAATTTTTCGGGTTCTGTTTCTGCAGGAACGAATGAAGGATCGAGCATTGCTTTTACCTCATTGGTAACAGAAGCCATATTGGTAAACTCGCCCTTAGGTTCGAGATTTGAAAAATAGGTATTCGGAAAAGCAAAAAGAATGTGGAAATGTTTGGAATAAGGTAAATAGTTTAAAAAAGCCAGTATACCAATGATGTGAAACCACCAGCAACCACGTTCCAGTAAAACCAATGCATTTTCTGTATCTGGTAATAAGCCCATTAAAAACTGGCTAACCGGAAAGGCACCTGCATTAACATAATGCTCGGCACCTAAGGCCTGAAGCTTTGCATCGGCTGCGTTCATTAAAAGAAAAGCCGACATTAATAAAATTTCGGTTATGAGGATATAATTGGCATCCGATTTTGGCCAGGTTGTCATTTCAACACCCCTGAAACGTTTTAATTTTAAAATATTCCTGCGTACAAGAAAAATTACACATGAAAGCCAAACGGTTAAGGCCAGAATTTCAAAAGCGCCGATAAGGAAATTATATAAGCCACCCAGACCATTAAAAATACGATGTGTGCCGAAAAGGCCGTCGATCATAATTTCTAACACTTCAATATTGATAATAACAAAGCCAACGTATACAAAAAAATGTAAAAAAGCAGGAATTGGCCGAACAACCATTTTTGATTGACCAAAAGCAACCCGAAGCATGGTCATTAATCTTTTTTGAGGCTGATCATTACGATTTACCGCTTTACCCAAACGGATATTGCGAATGATTTTCCGAAAGTTAACTGTAAAAAGCGCAATTGCCGCTAGTGTCAGTAGAAGAAAAAGGATTTGACTTACCATGCGTTTTAGGTTTGTAACGCTAAATTAGGATATTTAATTCAAATAAATTACTATGCATGCATAAAAAAATATTTAAAAAATGCAGTTTGTAATGATTCTAAATTTTTCCTTAAAATAAAATTCAAAACTGTTAAAAATTAATTAATTGATAATCAGGCTTTGAAAGGCTTTTTTGAAAAAAAGTTTTTCTTTTAGAAAAAGAACGCTACATTTGCAATCCCAAACGGGAGGTGCCATAGCTCAGTCGGTAGAGCAAAGGACTGAAAATCCTTGTGTCCCTGGTTCGAATCCAGGTGGCACCACTTCCAGAAGCCTTTCAGAAATGAAAGGCTTTTTGGTTAACGGGCGGAATTTTTTTAAAGGCTTCTTGCAATTGAAAAAAAGAATATTACATTTGCAATCCCAAACGGGAGGTGCCATAGCTCAGTCGGTAGAGCAAAGGACTGAAAATCCTTGTGTCCCTGGTTCGAATCCAGGTGGCACCACTTCTTAAAAGCCTTTCAGAAATGAAAGGCTTTTTTTTACACCAATAAATACTGTTTCAGCCGGTTCTGCGGCTTTTTTCTAAAGCTTTTGTCAGTTTTTCATATAGTCCAGTTAACCTTCAGCCACATTTAAATCTATTGAATTGTTCATTTTTTTCTTATTCCTTAAGCGTATATTACTGATAATTGAATAAAGCTTATTTGTTCATCGTGATTTTATCGTCATATATTCCCCGTTTAACGATATGTTTAGTATTTAAACTGATTTAAGACTACATTTAAGATAAATAATTTTATAAAAATTTTTCTTAGCGAACTTTTATAAAAAATTAAACGTATATAGTATAGTATTAGATTTTAATATTGGCAAAATTTATATGAAAAAAAATATTATAAAACATCTTTTTGTTCTTTCAATAGCTGGCATATCGATATTTGCTGCCTGTAAGAAAGGTACGCCAACACCTGAAACGCCAACAACACCTACAACACCATCGGTTACAGGTACGAGGGATGAATTAACAAAAGATTCGATATTTTTATATTCGAAGGAACTGTATTACTGGAACACCTCCCTGCCTGCATATGACGTATTTAAGCCTCGTTCTTACAGCTCAAATGAGGCAGAGTTATTTGCAATTACGCAATTTTCAATTAATCCGGATACGGGAAAACCGTATGAATATGTAAGCAGTACTTCAACCACACCAAAATATTCTTTCTTCGACTACGGTACAACTGGTAAAACCTCTGCATTAAAGGCAGATGTAAACGGAACGGAAACAGATTACGGTTTTTCAGTTTCTTATAATACTACAACTGATTTACGTGTTAAGTATGTATATCCAAATTCGCCCGCAAGTCAGCAGGGGCTAACCAGGGGATGTAGGCTAACTTCTGTAAATGGAAGAACGAGTTTAACCTACACCTCCAGTAACGTTACTTTTTTAAACGATGCATTATTCGGTACAGCTGCCTCGGTAAGCTTAACATTTATTGATTTAGCTGGCACAACGAAGACGGTAACCGTTAACAGGGCAACTTATACCGTGAACCCGATATTATTTACAAACGTTTATACTGCGGGAACAAAAAAGGTTGGTTATATCGTATTTAACAGTTTTACCAACAATGCATCCGCGGCAATCGGTAGTGTTTTTTCAAATTTTGCAAGCCAGGGTGTTACAGAGGTTGTTGTAGATTTAAGGTATAATGGCGGTGGCTATGTTAGCACTGCAACTCAAATCATAAATATTCTCAGTCCGACAGCACAAACCGGGAAAACCATGTTTTCGACTTATTATAATTCCTATCTTCAAAATTTAACAACGGCGCAACGTAAGGCTTCAGTTTTAGCACATCAGCCGCTATTAGATGATGCCGGTAAATTGCAAACCTATACTACCGGAGTAAATGGTAAATATGCAACTTATGCCGATTTGGATTATTCGGCAACTTCATCGGATAATGTTGAAAAATTCGCCAAATCGGGTTCATTAAATTTAAGCAGGGTTTATTTTATTGTTACCGGTTCTACAGCTTCGGCAAGTGAACTTACCATAAACAGTTTGAAACCGGTTATGGATGTGAAATTAATCGGAACGACCACATATGGTAAGCCTGTTGGTTTTTTCCCGATAAGAATTGATAAGGTTGACATGTATATCCCGGAGTTTGAGACGAAAAATCAGGCAGGAACAGGAGGTTATTATGCTGGTTTAACTGCAGATAAAGAAGCTTATGAAGATTTAACAAAGGCATGGGGCGACGAAAGCGAAACTTTACTGGCATATGCCTTGTTATACGCGAAGACCGGAAGTTTTGTGACCACCCCTGGTAAGACAGGAAGTTTAAGCGCTCAATCTGCTGCGGCACCATCAAAATTATCGATTGCAGAGGTTAACCTGGTTTCAGATCAATTAGATCAGAATAGCTTTAAAGGAATGGTTTATAAACCGCATAGAAAGTTTTAAAAAAACATTATTGTAAAATTTACTTATAATTTTCGTCCTGTTCAGCCTGTCGAATGCTTTATAGTTCCTGAGCACACTTCATTGACTTGTAAAAACTTCTTATTGATCGTTATTTCGACCGCAGTGGAGAAATCTTTGTAATTGTATTTGGTTCAAAGATTTCTCCATTACGCTGCGCTACATCCGATAGATCGGATCGAAATGACGGCGCTTCTTAATTAACGTCATTTATATTGATTTTTATAAAATAAATTATTCCTCAAGATGACAAAGAATGTTTTACAACGAAGCTATTTTATCACCTAAAGAGCCGTTAATCCGAATCTGTTTTATTAACTTCCTAATTATAATAAAATCTTACTGCTGATGTCTTTATTGATGGTAATGTAACCCGGATATTTTACAGCTGTATTGCCGATCATAATGGTCGGTTTAATCTTTATGGTAAGTAAACCAAGTTTTTCATCACTCTTTGAACCCTTTTGAGCAGCCCTTATAATGTCATTTAAAACATTTCCATTTGATATTAAACTGTATATATTGCTGCCCATCTGAACCGGAACGGTTACAGTTTGGCCTTGCGGAATACTAACAGCCTGGTTTACGATGCCTTCAGCTAAATCTGTATTGTTCACCAGAATTTTATATTCAAACTGATTTATCGCTGCCAGGTTTGCGGAGGGATTTGTAATCTCCAGATTAAGGTTTGCCCTTAACGGAATATCTTTTCTCAATAATCCAAGTGCAACACCGGGTAAACTCGCCAGGGTAAAATCCTGTTGGTCGATTAATCTTTTTAAATCTGTGCCTGCCAGCGTAATTTGATTAACGTTTTTTATTTTATAGGTACAGGCTTCGAGTGCCTTAATCTGTTGAGCCTGCTTATTTATACCGCAACCAAATAATGAAACGGTTAAAAGGCAAAGCAATAGTTTCTTTTTCATGTTAATGATAACGCCGAAATAAATAAACTATTTCAGCAGATAAATTATTTAATCAGATTGTTTAGTTAAGGTGCTACAGTTTCAATTTTATCGCCCTCGTCGTTACCGTGTTTTTCGGCCTCTTTTTCGTCCGTATTACCAGGTAATTCTTCCTCATCGGTATCTTTTTCTTTATCAACAGCTTTTTCTGATTCTTTAATTTCCGGTTGTTCAACTTGAGTTGTTGTACTGGCTTTGTCTTCTGTGGAAGGAATAATGGTTTCTACAAGTGATTGTGCATCATCTGACGGTTTTGGATGAGGTTTAACTGTATTCTTATCTTGATTTTCCATAAATTTCTTTTTATAACAAAAGATTTTAAAACGTTTTTTGTTTCTTTTATTTGAAATTTTAGTAAATAAGCAGCTGGATTTTATGCATTCTTTAAAAATATCGTTTCAATTACATTGGCTAAATCGTCGCACTTATCTGTTGTTTTTTCCAGCTGACTTAAAATTTCAGATTGCCTGATTAATGAAATGGCATCATTTTCATGGTCAAAAAGCAAAGAAATTGATTGTTCGTAAAGTCTGTCGGCTTTACTTTCCAGCTGGCCTACAAGCAGGCAGATGTCGATAATCAGTTGTTTATTTTTGAAATGTTTTATTTCTTTAATTGCTTTGCACAGCTCAGTACACATTTTTGTAATAATCTCAGCAAGTTTCAGCATGGCCTGATTAGAAGTGTCTAACTGGTAAAGTTCCATGTTTAATACTGTTGCAAGTATATCGTCGGCTATGTCATCAATTTTTGTGGCAAGTGCATGTACATCTTGTTTATCAAAAGGAACAATAAAATTTTTATTCAATTCATTGTAAATGGTATCTGTCGCTTTATCCCCAATCAGCTCAAGTTTTTTTATTTCCTTTGCAAGTTTTGCTTTTGCCTCCGGATCTTTGGAGCGTATAAACAAAACCAATGCTGCAGATATAGCAGACAAGTTTTCAGCGCCTTCCTCAAACAAGGGTTGGAAAATTTTATCCTTTGGTATAAATAAACTAAATATTTGATTCATGCTTTCTTTAAAATATTAGTAAATGTACCTTTGGTATATTAACAGAATATCAAATATGTATTATGATGTTGAACCATAAGAAACAGGTATGAGCTTAGTTATTCGTAAAATAGAGGAATCAGATGATAAAAAACTCGCAGAATTAATCCGCGTTGTTTTCAGAGAATTTAAAATTGATAAACCTGGTACGGTTTATACTGATCCGACAACTGATCACTTATCTGCTGTTTTTAAACAGGATGGTTCAGCTTACTGGCTGGCCGAAGAAGATGGTGTATTGCTTGGTGGCTGCGGCATTTACCCGACAGACGGTTTACCTGAAGGTTGCGTAGAATTGGTAAAATTTTATTTATCTGCCGCTTCGAGGGGAAAGGGAATCGGCAAACTGCTGATGCAAAAAAGTATAGCATCTGCGCAGCATTTTGGCTATAACGAAATTTATCTGGAATCGTTTCCGGAACTTTCTACCGCAATTGGTATGTATGAAAAAGCAGGGTTTAAAAAACTCGGTGCACCATTGGGTAACTCAGGCCATTTTGCCTGTAATGTTTGGATGTTGCTGGTTTTATAATTGATATTTAGAAATAGGGCATTGGGATAATTTTTAAGGTAGTTGGCATAACATAATATTTTAAAAGAAATGCTTTATCTAGTTTTATGCTATGAAAAAAACCAAAACCGTTCTGATTCATCTTATTTGTTGGATAGCTGTATTAACATATATTTATGGAGAATCTTTAATAGCAGGAACAACCTTTCAAAAATCGGCGTTCAAAATTTCCATGAATTTCATTCAGGTTGTTGAATTTTACATTTGTTACCTGTGGGTTTATCCATCGTTCCTGAAACGAGGCAAAATTATTCAATTAATTGCAGCACTCTTGCTTACCATAGCGATATTCATTTCGATGAGGTATTTAATTGAGCAGATTTTATACTTCGAATGGTTTGGCATGAAAAATTATGCCGACGATACGCCAATTTTTACCTTTATAACAGACAATATCTATTACAGTATAGCTTTCTTCGTCATTCCCGCCGCTGTTTTTAGCATTCAACAAAATTTTAAAACGGAAAGAATGACCAGGAAACTGAAAGAAGAAGTCGTAAAGTCGGAACTTGCCTTTTTAAAATCGCAGATAAACCCACACTTTTTATATAACACGTTAAATTATGTTTATTCACTGGCAATTCCGGTTTCTGATAAACTGGCGAATGCGGTTTTAAGGTTGTCTGATTTGATGCGTTACACTTTAAATGAAAGTGCTGATGGCATGGTTAGTTTGGCAAAGGAAATCGATTACCTGGAAAGTTATATCGAACTTTTTAAAATGCGTTTTGAACCAGATTTTTATGTGGATTTTACGACAGAAGGCGTTTCTGAAGAAAAGATTGCAGCGCTGGTGTTAATCCCTTTTGTAGAAAATGCATTTAAACACGGTATTGTTAATAACGAACGCCAGCCTGTTAAAATACGATTGAATGTTCAGCATAAAAGATTGAGCTTTGAAGTCAGTAATAAAATCAGCCATGCACAGAAAGATCATTCAAGTGGTGTGGGTCTGGTTAATGTACACAGAAGATTGGATTTAATCTATCCTGACAAACACGAATTGTTGATTTCTAATAACGGAAACACCTATAAAACAACTTTAATATTAAATTTATGATTCGCTGTTTAGCTGTTGATGATGAAGCCTATGCTTCGGATATTATTGCGTCATTTATTAATAAAACACCTTTTTTAGAATTGGTTGGTACCACAACAAATGCATTTGAGGCATTAAGTATGGTTCAGGATGGAAAAATTGATTTGGTTTTTCTGGATATTCAAATGCCTGAACTTACAGGTATTCAGTTTTTGAAAATTTGCGGCGACAAATGTAAAGTGATTTTAACAACTGCCTATCCCGAATATGCGCTGGATGGCTTTGATTTAGATGTTGTAGATTACCTTTTAAAGCCAATCTCTTATGAAAGGTTTTACAAGGCAGTGCAAAAAGCTCAGCAAATCATCGCACCCGCACAATATGAAATTGTAAACACGCCAAATCAATCAAACGACTTTATTTTTATAAAAGGTGATACCAAAAACAAGTTTATCAAGGTAAATTATAACGAAATATTATATATCGAGGGTTTAAAAAATTACGTTTCGGTTTATACGGCCAACCAAAGGATTGTAACCTACCAGGCATTAAGAGAACTGGAAACCCAATTGCCGCATCCACCATTTTATCGCATACATAAATCTTATATTATATCCATAGAAAAAATTAAAATGATTGACGGGAATACACTTTACATTGGCGATCAATCCATACCGATAGGCGATACGTATCGAGAAGAGTTTTTTAAAATTATCAGGGAGAAAAAATAAGCGCCCAGATCAATTAACCATTTAAACAATTAACCAATTAAAGCATATAGCAATTTAACAATCAAACAATATTTTTAACTTTGTTCTTCATAAACCAAACACATTATGCAGGAAACAAATTCACTAAACCAGGTTGCAGAATTCCATACTACATTTAAACATCCAATTTTAGAATCCCCGGTTATTCCTTCAAAACAACGGGCAAATCTTCGGATTTCGCTATTGGCAGAAGAATTAAAAGAATTACAGGAGGCTGTGGAAAATGATGATTTAGTGGAAGTGGCCGATGCACTTTGCGATTTGCAATATGTTTTAGCCGGTGCAATACATGAATTTGGTTTGGGCGGAAAGTTTAAAACTTTATTTGATGAAGTTCACCGTTCCAATATGAGTAAGGCTTGTAAAACCATAGAAGAGGCAGAGCAAACCATTCAGTTTTATTTAGATAAAGACGGAACAGAATCGTACCACAAAGAAATTGACGGTTTGTTTCTCGTTTTCCGTAAATCGGATGACAAAACCCTAAAATCAATTAATTATTCACCTGCAGATTTGAAAGGTTTGTTAGGCTAATGTTTGAGCGGAAAGGCTTAGCCTTTAAAAATTAAGTTCATGTATTTATTTGCCAAACTGTATTGTATTAAATGAATGAACAAAATCCGGGTGTTGAAACGCAGGCAAATAATCCTTATGATTATATCTTAACGGATTTTAACCTGAAAAACCTGAGTGGCTTATTCATTTTAAAGCATTTGAATCAACAGGTTTATACAGATGTTAAAGGCTTTTTCGATATATACCCGGAGCAAATAGAAATTAATTTTGCTGCATTTAGCCATGAAGCTGCGACTTTGCCTTTCCCGGTTGTACAAGTTCAGCAAAATGAAAATTCGGTTAAATTATCTTGCAGATGTGATACGCCCAAAAATAAACTTTGTGCGCACCAGGCGCAGGTTTTGTACAATATTTTACAAAGGCAGGATTTATTAATTTTCTTTGATGAGCACCTGCGCAAACAAAAACTTACAAAAATTGCGGTAGATTATGGCCTGGAACAAGAAAACAATCTCGACGAATTGTTTAATCTGAAATTTGAAAATGACTGCCTGACCATTAAACCTAAAATAGCCACCTTGCAGGCTTTCGATACGGAAGCACAGCAAAATCTAAAGGCTGTTTTACTACCGTCAAAAAATAAGATTCCTTTAACTAACCCACAGGATACCGGAAGTATGATCCTGGTGTTAAGCAACCACAGGTATTACGGTCACTTAACAATCGGGTTATTTAATGCAAGATTAAGTAAAAATGGAAAAGCGAAGAATCCGTTTAAAGCAATTAATCCGGCAGATTTAGTTTTTAAAACGGAGGATAATGCTGAACTCAAGTATTACAGCGGAATTGCTAAATTTCAAAATAATTACACAACTGAAAACATCGATGCAGAACTGGATGCTTTAAAGGCCGTTGTCAAAAACCCTCTAAATATTCCGGTTTATTTACACGATAAGACAACGTCAGCAAATATTCAGGCCTCGTCGGTAATACCTGTTAAACTCCATGTTTTAAACTTGGATTTGCGTTTGGCCGTTAATCAGAAGGATGATTTTTTTGAGATCAACGGCCGTTTGATTATTAACGGAAATCCTTATTCTTTGGATAATCTGCAAATAAGATATAACTATTTTGTACAACTAAATGACCAGCTTTACCTTTTGGCAAATGCTGATTTAATTAAGGTAATCGGTTTTTTTATAAAACAAAGCAACAGGCTGGTTATTCATAAAAGCAAGTATCCGGAGTTTCAGAAAAATATTTTAATTCAACTGGAACGTAACATTCATGTCGATTATTCTTACCTGAGACCCGCTACACCAAGCCAGCTGGAAGAAAAGGGTTTTGATTTGGAAATTGAAAAACTGATTTACCTTTCCGAATCAGAAGATTATATTTTAATTACGCCGGTTATGCGGTATGGAAACCTCGAAATCCCGGTGTTATCGAAAAAGAAAATTCAGGCACAGGATAAATTCGGGAATCTGTTTGCGCTTCATAGAGATGAAGATGCTGAATTGCAGTTTACATCAGAAATTTTAAGGCAGCACCCTTTCTTTTATGACCAGGAAACGAACGATTCTTTTTACCTGCACCGAAAAAGGTTTTTAGAAGAACTCTGGTTTTTAGATGCTTTTGAAGCCTGGAGAAAAAAGGATATTCATATTTTAGGGTTTAACCAGCTTAAAAACAATAAGCTTAATCCGCATAAAGCCGACATCAATATTGAAGTTTTAAGCGGAACGGATTGGTTCGAAACTAAGGTAAAAGTAAAGTTTGGGAAACAAAACGTGGCACTGAAGCACCTGCATAAATCAATCAGGAACAAAAGTAAATTTGTTACGCTTGATGATGGTACACAGGGCATTTTACCTGAGGAATGGATTAAGAAATTTACGGATTATTTCTCTGCTGGTGAAATTGTAGAAGATACATTGCTTACCCATAAGATTAAATATGCTTCGATAAATGATTTGTATGAAGATGCCCTACTTGACGGCAAAATCAGGAATGAACTTAAAAATTTTAAGCAGAAATTTGAAGGCAACAATTTTATTCAGGAAGTTGAAACGCCAAAAGAACTGAACGCTATGCTCCGTGGCTACCAGAAAGATGGTTTAAACAGGCTTAATTTTTTAGATGATTTTAATTTCGGTTCGATATTGGCCGATGATATGGGTTTGGGGAAAACCATTCAGGTTTTGGCTTTTATTTTATCGCAGCGAAAAAAAGTTAAGCATAATACAAATCTCGTGGTTGTTCCGGCGTCTTTAATTTTTAACTGGAAAGCGGAGGTTGAAAAATTTGCACCATCGATAAAAGTGAAAACGATTTATGGTTCTGAAAGGATTAAGCATACAGGCGATTTTGAAAATTTCGAAGTTGTTTTAACCTCTTATGGGACTTTACTTTCAGATATCCGTTTTTTAAAAGACTATTATTTTAATTACATTTTTCTTGATGAATCTCAAAACATCAAAAATCCTGAATCACAACGTTACAAAACCGTAAGGATGCTTCAATCTAGAAATAAGGTTGCATTAACCGGAACACCGGTCGAGAACAATACTTTTGATTTATATGGGCAATTGTCTTTCGCTTGTCCGGGTTTATTTGGAAGCAAACAACAATTTGCCGATTTATATTCTACGCCGATTGATCAGTTTAAAGACAGTAAAAGAGCTGCGGAATTGCAGAAAAAGATTCGCCCTTTTATTTTAAGGAGAACAAAGGAACAGGTTGCAAAAGAATTACCTGATAAAACAGAGATTATTTTATACTGTGAAATGGGAGCGGAGCAACGCGAGGTTTACGAGGCAAATAAAAAGGAAATTCAGGATTACATTCAGGGTAAAACTGAAGATGAGTTGCCTAAAAGCTCAATGCATGTTTTGAAAAGCATCACCAGGTTAAGGCAGATCTGCAATTCTGCAGCTTTACTGGCTGATGGAAAATCTTATTTGCAGGCATCTTCTAAAATTGACGTACTTATAGAGCAAATTGAAGCCAAAGCAGGTAATCATAAAATTCTGGTATTCTCACAATTTGTAACCATGCTCGATTTAATAAAAAAACAGCTTGAAATAAAAGGTGTTAAATACGAGTACCTGACGGGGCAGACTAAAAACAGGCAGGAAGTTGTACAGTCATTTCAACAGAATGCTATTCCTGTTTTTCTAATCAGTTTAAAAGCGGGTGGAACAGGCCTGAATTTAACGGAAGCAGACTATGTTTATTTGGTAGATCCATGGTGGAACCCCGCAGTAGAGAATCAGGCTATTGACCGGGCTTACCGCATCGGGCAGCATAAAAATGTTATGGCCGTACGACTGATTTGCCCAGATACGATTGAGGAGAAAATTATGAAGCTTCAGCATGTTAAAAAGGATTTGGTAAAAGATTTGATTCAAAGTGAGGGTGGAGCTTTTAGGAATTTAACGAAGCAGGAATTACTGGGTTTGTTGAGGTAGATTTCATTTTCCCGCAGATTTTCGCAGATAAGGAGCGCAGATTTCCGGGGATTAAATTTTTTATGGGGTTTGTAATCGCAGGCGTAAATTAGTTAAGCGCTATTGTTGAATTTATTTCCCGCAGATTTTCGCAGATAAGGAAAGCAGGTTTTCGCAAAATAAAAAGGCTTTAATAATTCTAAAATTATCTTTGATATTAGAAAGTAAAATCAGCGTATACCTGCGGGAAATCTTCTATTTGATTCATCTGCGTTAAATCCTTACCTCAAACCGGTAATTTAAAAACTCCGGAACATTTATGCTTTCTACAATTTTCCAGTTTATTTTTTCTTCAAGAAACTCCGGTTCTGTTAATCCTGAATCTTTTGCGGCCTTGGTATAAAAGTCTTTTTTGTTTGGATGCAGTGGCGCGCATGCATTATACGTTTTTCCGAAGGCTTCTTTTTCAAGCAGCTTTATTGCAAGTCCGACAGCATCAGTCTGATGGATTAAATTTACCGGCGCAAGGCCATTTGGAATAGCTGTTTTACCGGCAAAAAATCTTCCCGGATTTCTATCGGGACCAATTAAACCCGCAAAGCGGATAACGGTAAAATCATCTGGATGATATTTCTTTAAAATTTGCTCTGCCAATAAAACAACTTTTCCGGAATCCGTATCGGGATTAGTTTGGCTGTTTTCGTTTACCACTTTGTTCTCGTCACCGTAAACACTTGTCGAACTGATTAAAATGACTTTACAGGTTTTCCCTTTAGCGGCTTCTAAAATGGCTTTAACCTTATCAGGATATTCATATAACTCATTCGAGTTCCTCTTTGGTGGGATACAAACAAAAAGTACATCCGCTTTAAAAAAAGTATCATCTGCCAGTATGCGCTCAGCAGTAATGTTAATTAAGAAAGGATTGATCTGGTTTTCTTTAAGCAATTGAAGTTTTTGAGGCGTAGTTATAGATCCGTTAACCGCATAACCTTTGTTAACCAGATCTTTCGCCAGCGCCAATCCAAACCAGCCACAACCTAAAATAGAAACCTTCTTAATAATGCCCTTATTCACTTTTGTATCTGAACTCATATTTTTCAAAGGTACGCAGTTCCAATACAAATAATTGCTAATCCTGCTTCTTATACATGGTTTTTGATAATTTTAAAATACCATCGTAATAATTCGTTGTTTTAAAATTGAACGCTTTTTCAAATTTTGTAGAGTCGAAATGGTAGTCGTTTTCGTATTGATAATACATTTCTACCGTGCCTGCCACAACTTTTTTAAACAAACCAACCAGACGTAGCATCAACTTATTAATTGTAGTGTATTTAGGTTTGGTTTCGTAGATCTGAGCTGAAATTTCCAGAAAATCTTTTCCTTTTAGCGGAGGCGCAGTAGGTAAATGCCAAATTTGGTTGCCGGAATCAGGGTTTTGGCCTAATAAGAACATGGCTTTGGCCGCATCTTCAACATATGTAAAACTGTGCAGTTTATCAGGATTCCCGATCCACTGTGCACCCTTCTTGTTTGCGAATTTATCCAAAACCATCATATCAAAGAAACTGTTCATCGAGTCTGCGCCATAAAAATCTGCTGCACGGGCAATGGTTACATTAATATTCCCTGCGATACTTTCGGACATTAATTGGTCTGCTATCTTTGCTCTAACCTTACCTTTTAAACTTATTGGATGATAGGGCGTTTGCTCCGTCATAGGGCCATTTACCTGGCCATACATGTAAACGTTATCAAAAAAGATTAGTCTTGCGCCTGCGATTTTGCATAAATTAATTACATTTTGAATGATAACCGGCCATTGTTCCTGCCAGATTTTAACATCGTAAACCAATCCTGCGCAAAGGTAAATTATGGTTGACCCTTCTGCTGCCTTAAATAGCGCTTCCTGGTTTAGCAAATCTGCTTTAATCCAGCTTACATTGCGATTGTTTGTCGAAACTTGTTTTCTACTTATAAGTCGGACAGTTTGATTATCGGCTATTAATTCTTTGGTTAGTGCGTTTGCTATTGGCCCGCCAGCTCCTAATATGGTGTGCATATTTCTTTTATTTTGATTAAATCAAAGGTAAAGCACCGGTTAGATTGAAATCGTTAACAAAAGATAAGGAATAAGTATTTTACGATTTAATAAATAGTTGTTTTTAGCGTGACTGTTTTATTTCGACAACGTTCGTTTGCGGATGCGTGAAAGTGAAACGGGTGTAATACCCAAGAAATTGGCGATAAAGTGCTGCGGTACGCGTTGGAAAATATCAGGGCGTGTTTTTTCGATTGCGGTGTAACGTTCTTCAGGACTTTGGAGGATAAAAGAAGTTACCCGATCATCGTAACAGCAGATGTAATATTCTGCAATTAAACGACCAAAACGTTCTATTTTTAACCCTAACAATTGATTATCTAACATTTTTTGAAAATTATTATGCGAGATTAATATCAACTGCGTTTCTTCTAAAGCCTGAATGTAATTTGTGCTGGGCGTGCGCTTTATAAAACTTTTGTACGAACTTGCAAATTCGTTTTCAAAACTGAAATAACCCGTAATTTCTTGTCCGTCTTTATCATGGTAGTAGCGAACTGCGCCTTTAACAATAAAAGCCATGTAATCGCAAACTTTGCCTTCAACAGCAAAATATTCTTTTTTATTTAGGGTAGAAAAATTAAGATATTGGGTAAGCGCTTCCCACTCTAAGTCGCTGAAAGTTACAAATTGTGCTATCCCTGCCCTAAATACATTAATTTGAAGCTGCTTATCCATATCAGGAATGAAATAACTACCCATTAAATAATTGAAAGTTAACAATTAAACAATTCACCAGCCCACCTAACCCTTGTCCAAATTATAACAAGCTCTGCAACGGGGTTCGTAGCTTTCCTTTTCGCCCAACAAAACGGTCGATTCATCGGCTACCGTGCGATAACTGTATAAGGCAGGATTACCACAGCAAACACAAACTGCATTTACCTTGGTAACATGCTCGGCAATGGCCATCAAGGAAGGCATCGGACCGAAAGGTTTACCTGTAAAATCCATATCCAGGCCGGCAACAATAACCCTGATGCCTTTCATGGCAAGTTTATTGCAAACGTCGGGTAGTTCATTATCGAAAAACTGGGCTTCATCTATACCGACAACCTGTGTGTTTGCACCTAAAAGTAAAATCGCCGAAGCACTGTCGACCGGTGTAGAATTTATTGAATTTAAATCGTGCGATACGACAGCACTTTCATGGTAACGCGTATCGGTGCGTGGCTTAAAAATTTCGACATTTAATTTAGCAATTTGGGCTCTTTTTAATCGGCGAATTAACTCTTCTGTTTTTCCTGAGAACATAGAACCGCATACAACCTCTATACTTCCCGAAAATTCTCCTCTTCTCCTGAAATTTTGCTCGCTGAATAACATAATTAATTTAAATGCGCTTTGGTTTTCACCAAAAGGAATGTGTTTCAAAGGTATTAAAATATATAGTCAGATATACTATTTCCCAGTTCAAAATGATTGAGTTGATTCTAAATAAAATTGGTGCTGCTCACTTCTAATTGATTTTTAGCAAATTATCTGAAATAATTTTTGCTTTATTTTCATAAAAATCTGATACAGGAGCTATTACGTATTTATTGCATCACATTTATTGGTAATGAGCATAAGTCAGCAAAATAACCTTGTCTCATTTATTTTTTATGGAAAAAAAGGAAGAAATTAAAGCTCTGGATCACTTCCTTTCCAGGGTTAAACAACTTCATGGTTACGGAGATATGAATTCTTATTTATTGGTAAAAGAGTTAAAAAGCATGAATAAAATTTCTGAAATTTCAGAAAATGAAATTATCGAAAATTTTGCTTCGCCAAAAACATGGGATAGTGGTAAGAAAAGTTTAGAAAAAAACATAACGATTGCCATTCATAAAATTTTAAAAGACTAGTTATTATTCATCATCGGTTTGATTTTTCCAATTATTGAAAACAATAAGCAATTTTGGATTGTGTTTAAAATAGGAGCTGATTTTTTATAGATACCGCTTAATATCATTTATTAAGTGTTATTTTTGATAGCCGTAACAACATAATCAGCTAAAAAAACCGTTTAATATTTATGATGAATCAACAAGATATTTTCAGAAAAATAGGTAATATTTTAACCGAACTAAACGAGCAATATCAATTTCTTGCTCAAAATCCTGAAAAACTTAATGAACTGGAATTAGAACTTTTTCTTGCAAATACAGATTTTCTTTCTGATCATGTCAGAATTGTAAAAAAACTGAATACTTTGCTGGAAGAAAAGCACACTTCTGAAACGGATACAAGTTTCCTGCTGCAGGCACAAAATACAATTATACTTCCGGAACAAAATTATAATGAAGTGCCAAAATCTTCTGAAAATACATTGGAGGAAATTGCGGAATCTGAAGAAAAGGAAGAGCGGGTTGATATCATGCCTGAAGAAGAACTCATTGAAAATGAAATCATTCATGAAGAAACGGCTGAAAAGATTTTAGAAAAAGATTTTTTTAAACCCGATCAGGAATCAAATACCTTCGAATTTGTTTTGGGTAATCATAACGACGAAGATAAATTTGATTATGAGGAAAAACCAGTTGATGAAATTTTTGACAGGCCTTTAAGTAAAGCAGAGGAGGAAATTCTGGCACAGAAGAAAAGAATTCATGAAAAAGAACAGGCGCCTCTAAAATACGAACCTGTTGCCACTGATGAAGACGAAATCGGACCCGAACCTTTTTTAATCGCTAACGAACAGGAACATACCACTAATGATCCGGAAGTAGAATCATTTTTCGAACAGCAAGAATCAAAACCAATTGAATCGCTGAAGAATGTAGATCTCGATGAGGAAATAATTTCTCCTCCTCTGGTTAATGAGCGCCCTGCGTTTATTCCACATGCTGTCCCTGTACAACCGGCGGTGCAGCCAATTTCATCAAACCCAGCCCCATCTTTAAATGATTTACTTGCCAAAACAAATAGTCACTCAAATGAACCTGTTGCGGCACCGATTTCAGATCTAAAACAGGCCATCAGTTTAAACGAGAAATTACTTTTTATAAAAGATTTGTTCAGTGGCTATAATATGGCTTATTCCGAGGCATTGGATATTGTAAATAAAATGCCAAACTTCGAATCTGCTGATACTTTTTTGCAAAATAATTATGCGGTAAAAAACAATTGGGCAACCAAGCAATCTACAGTCGACCAGTTTTACGAATTATTAAACAGAAGGTTTAGTAAGTAAGATTAAGGAGCAAAGAACACAGATAAAGGATAAAAGATTAGGTATTTTATCAGGCCTAAGATTAGTGTCTTTATTCTTTGCTCTTTTATCTTTTAACCTGACTAAATAAAGCCCATTCTATTTGAATCGAGTTTTAAAAAGATAAAAAGCAATATGGTAAAACTCCATAAAGAAGAACCGCCGTAACTGATAAAAGGAAGTGGAATGCCAATAACCGGGATAATACCAATCGTCATCCCGATATTAATAAATACGTGGAAAAATAAAATACAGGCAACACTATACCCATAAACCCTCGAAAAGGTAGAACGTTGCCTTTCTGCCAGGTTTACCAGTCTTAATAACAGGAAAACATATAAACCAATTACAACTGCACAGCCTATAAAGCCCCATTCTTCTCCGATGGTGGAAAAAATAAAATCGGTACTTTGGGCAGGTACGTAGCCATATTTGGTTTGGGTACCCTGTAAAAAACCCCTTCCGGTTGCTTGTCCGGAGCCGATGGCTATTTGCGACTGAATGACATTATACCCTGCACCCTTATTATCTGTTTTGAGACCCAACATCAGTTCAATACGATTGCGCTGATGTGGCTGAAGTATTTTATCATAGGCTATTTTAACCAGGAAAAGATAACCTATTGCAATCAGGGTGACAAAAACGGTTGTAATAATTAACTTCTGTTTTCTTTTGTTTGCGTAAATAAAAAGTCCGCTAATCGTAAGTAAAATAATAATCAGGATAGAAACCGGTACTAGGAAATCGGCAACAAAAAGTACAATCATTCCTAAAAAAATTAACAGGAAATAACCCGATAAGCCTTCCCGGTATAAGGGAAACATGAAAGCGAGAAACACCAACGCAGAACCGGTATCGGGCTGCATCATAATTAATAATAAAGGAACTGCTACAATGATGCCGGCAATAAAAATCGATTTAAAGTCCCTGAATTTCGGATTGAATGTACTTACATACCTCGCTAAAACGAGTGCTGTACCGAATTTGGCAAATTCCGAAGGCTGAAGTCTGAAGGAACCTATCGGAATCCAGGCCTGGTTACCGCCAACATTCCGGCCGACAAATAAAACGGCCAACAACAGAATTAACGTTATTCCGTAGATGAAAGGCGCAAACACATTAAAAAGCCGTCCATCAAATAATAAGATGGATAAACCTAAAACCAGACCGGAAATTACATAAATCAGCTGCTTGCCATAGCTGCTTGAAAAATCAAATGCTGTAGCGGTATCAGGATGTGGAATAGATGCGTAGATGTTTGTAAAACCAATAACACAAAGTGCGATGTAAATTAACACCGCAATCCAATCTACGTTAAAGAAAAACCTGTTGCCTTGTTGTTGCATTACTTTTTATTTTCGTCAGGTTTTATGATTACATTATTTTTTTTAGCCAGCTTTGCGGAAAAAGCCCGCTTAGCAGTGGCTGTTTTTAATTTTAAACTATCATTGAGGCGTTTAAGTGAATCGGTTTTCCTGATAATTAAACTATCCGCTTTGGTAAGTTTAAGTTTTTTACTTTTATCGATTAGCAGCGGTAAAAGGTTTTGATTTTTCATCCATTCAACCTGACTTGCTCTTGCACCGGAAACCTGACCGGTGAGGTATTTTTCGACCATATAACTCGCTATAGGTGCTGCATAGGTACTTCCGTAGCCTGCATTTTCTACAATTACAGCAATAGCGATTTTAGGATTATCCCTTGGGGCAAAACCGATAAAAACCGAGTGATTTTTTCCATGTGGGTTTTGAACGGTTCCTGTTTTTCCACACATCAGTATATTTGGAATTCGCGACAATACAGCAGTGCCCCATGGGGTATTTACGCAATCCTGCATGCCATCAATAACAGGTTCGAAATATTTTGCATCCACCCCAACATAATTCTTTTCTACATATTCCTTTTTAATTTTATCGCCCATCGCCCTGATTAAGTGCGGCCTGATGTAATAACCACGGTTAGCTATAATGGCCATTGCGTTTGCAATTTGAAGTGGTGTAGCCGTTATTTCACCCTGGCCAATAGCCTGTGAGATGACTGTTGTGTAACCCCATCTTTTACCATAAATTTTATCGTAGTGATCAGCGTTGTAAAAATAACCTTGTTTTTCGAAGGGTAAGTCGATATCCAGTTTTTGACCGAAACCAAATTTTGCAATTTTATCACGCCAGTCCTGATAAGTCTGGCGCTGGTTTTTCATGCCGTTTTTGGTAATCAGTTTTTGAAAAACATGGCAGAAATAAGTGTTGCAACTTCTTGCGATACCCCGCCGCATACTTATATTTCCATCCACATGTTCGCATTTAACCTTATGGTTTCCGGCCATGTAATACCCTGGGCAATTGAATGTCATGTTTACATCGATTACGCCTTCCTGTAAGCCAAGTAATGCATCAATAGGCTTAAATGATGAGCCAGGAGGGTATTTACCCTGTATTGGCCGTACAAGAGATGGTTTATATGGGTTACCGATTAAATCCATATAATTGTTTCCTTGTCTTTTTCCAACAAGCAGATTCGGATCATAACCCGGACTACTTACAAATGCAAGAATTTCGCCTGATGACGGCTCAATTGCAACAATAGCACCAACCTTATTTTTCATCAGCTCTTCGCCAAGTTTCTGAACCTGAATGTCTATGCCGGAAATAAGTCTTTCTCCTGAAACGGCATTCACATCATATTTACCGTCGGCATAGCTTCCCTGAGGAATGTTTTTGGCATCGTAAACCGTGTTAATAACACCTTTCTCTCCCCTTAGTATTTCTTCATATGAAAATTCCAGTCCGCTTTTACCTTTATAATCACCTGGTTTATAAAAACCTTCTGAACGGGCAATATCAGCACTGTCTACCTCTTTAACATAGCCAAACAATTGCCCGCCAACGCTATCAGGATAGTGGCGGATGGTTCTGTCTTGCGTAGAGAAACCCGGGAAACGATACATAATTTCCTGAAGACGGGCGTAACTTTGAACTGAAATCTGTTTTGAAAAGGGAGTTGCCTGATAATTGGATTTTAATCTTGCCTTTCGAAGGTTTTTTCTGACATCTTCAATGGAAATTTCTAAAGCATTTGCCAGTGCAAGCGTATCGAATGGCTTAACTTCATTTGGTATAACCATTAAATCGTAAACCGGCTCATTTTGAACAATTACCCTCATTTTACGATCCAATATCGCTCCACGTGCAGGGTATTTAAATTTCTTTTTTAGTACATTACTTTCAGCGGCCACAAAGGCTTTATCGCTGATGATTTGAATATAAAAAAGTTTAGACAGTAAAATAATGGCGATTATAATAAACAGACCCTGGATAATATACTTACGATTAAATAATTGCTCCATTAGCGATGTGTTCTTTTATAGAAGATAAACTCTACCAGTAAAATAATAAGTAGTGTAAAGATACAACTTAAGCCGCATCTCATTAAGGTATAACCAATTTCTGTTAACCTGAATGTTTCTAAAAAGAACAAAACAAGGTGATGGGTGATTACGCAAAGAAAAGCATATAAGGCAAACCACTGAAAACCCATGTAGCTTAAAGATGGTTCAGGATCGTCGATGGCATCTTTATTTAAGCTAATGGAAATAAAAGATATTCTGACAAAAGCTAACACCACACAAGCGGTTGCATGAACGCCCATCGTATCATAAAAAGTATCCAGTGTTAAGCCTGTGCCGAACGCTAATAAATACAATAAAATGTTTGGTATGCCGAAGGGCAGCAGCAATAAGAATAATACATAGATAAAAGGTGTGGATAAATCATAAAAGCCCATGTTTTTGAGCAAAAATATTTGCACAAAAAGCAATATAAACCATCTGATGCTATTTACAATTATAACGCTGCTGTTCATTATTTAACCTTAACAGGATTTTCTAAAAGGTCTTGTTCCTTTGCCAATTTATTTTTTATCACATAAACGTATTGCAAGGTGCTGAAATCATTAAATAAATTCAATTCGGCAGATAAAAAATTATCGTTTGTAGCGACATTGGTTTTGCTGAGCCTGCCAACCAGAATGCCTGCAGGAAATTTTCCAAAACCGGAAGTGACTACCGTGTCACCCACACTCATCTTAATGTGATTGGGCACCTCTTTTATAAATGCCTTTCGGATATCGAAATTGTTTTCGCCCCAAACCAGCGAACCTAAAGCATTATTTTTCTTAATAATAACGCTGATTTTAGTGTCTTTATGCAGTAAAGACTGGATGGTTGCAAAATGTTCTGAAACGTCCCTGATAAAACCAACTACACCCCGTTGAGGCGATATTACAGCCATTCCCGTTTCCAGCCCGCTAAGCGTACCTTTATTAATCGTCATTACATTATTTCGTAATGTGATTGAATTTTTTACAACTTTTGCGGCCAGGTAAGTATATTGCTGATTGGTCGTGGTATCAATTACCTTTACATCTTTTGCAGAATCTATTGTAGTTAAACCGAGTAAGGTCGTTTTAAGTTTTGCGTTCTCTGCCGCAAGGCTATCATTAACCATACCCAGGTTTATGTAGCTTTTAAAAACATTAAGCCTTGAATAGGCATTACCAACAACCTCATTCGTAGAATTTAAGGTTACACTGCGTTGATAGGAATTATTTTTAATGGTTAAATAAACGCCAATTAAAAAAAAGATTATAAATAAGAAAAATGCGTTGTATCTGCTTATGAAAATCCAAAGGTTACGCATATCAAGGAGTAAATGGTAAATGGAAGATGTATGATGGGAGATGGAAAAGGGGTTAATTCCATTTTCCATCTTACCTTTTCCATGTTAAATTTATTGCATTAAAAATTTATAGGTACCGATGTTTTTTAGTGCGATGCCGGTTCCGCGAACAACGGCACGAAGCGGATCTTCTGCAACGTGAACTGGTAACTTTGTTTTCGCTGCTACGCGTTTATCTAAACCTCTTAATAACGCACCGCCACCGGTTAAATAAATACCGGTCTGGTAAATATCGGCAGAAAGTTCCGGAGGTGTAATCTCTAATGCTTTTAAAATTGCCTCTTCAATTTTAGAAATTGATTTATCTAAACAATGTGCAATTTCAGTATAAGAAACCGTGATTTGTTTTGGAACACCCGTCATTAAATCACGACCCTGAACGGCGAAGTCAGCAGGAGCATCCTGTAATTCAGGCAAAGCAGCACCAACTTCAATTTTAATTTTCTCCGCAGTACGGTCACCAATCATAATGTTGTGCTGGCGACGGATGTAATTCACGATATCAGAGTCGAAGTTATCCCCTGCAACGCGGATAGATTGATCGCACACAATACCGGATAGCGCAATTACTGCGATTTCAGTAGTACCACCACCGATATCGATAATCATGTTACCCATTGGCTCTTCAACATCAATCCCGATACCAACAGCGGCAGCCATTGGTTCGTGGATTAAATAAACTTCCTTTGCACCGGCAATTTCTGCAGAGTCGCGTACAGCACGTTTTTCAACCTCGGTAATACCTGAAGGAATACAAATCACCATTCTTAACGATGGAAACATCCAGCCTTTACCGCCGTTAAGCATGCGAATCATGCCTTTAATCATCGCTTCAGCAGCATTAAAATCGGCAATTACACCATCCTTTAAGGGGCGAACGGTTTTAATATTGTCATGGGTTTTACCCTCCATTTGCATCGCCTGGCGACCAATGGCGATAACTTTATTTGTCGTACGGTCAAAAGCAACAATTGATGGTTCATCAACCACCACTTTATCATTATGTATAATCAGGGTATTCGCTGTTCCCAAATCTATGGCAACCTCTTGCGTAAACCAGTTAAATAATCCCATGTAGAAGGTTCTTTTTCTTTATTTGTTAAATCTATACTATTCCTAATGTAAAAATAGCTTTTTTATTGTTTAGTCAATTAGATTGTTGGTTTTTTAGTTGTTTGGTTTTTTAGTTCAAATAATCTAAACACCGAAACAACCAACCACTTAACAAACTGATCTCCTAATGTTTAAAGTGTCTTACACCAGTAGTAACCATTGCAATGCCTTTTTCATTTGCTTTTGCAACAGAATCGGCATCTTTAATAGAACCACCAGGTTGTAAAACAGCGGTAATGCCTGCTTCAGCAGCAATCTCCACACAATCAGGGAAAGGGAAGAAAGCATCAGAAGCCATTGAACTCCCTTTAACACTGAATCCGAAAGAAGCGGCTTTTTCAATTGCCTGCCTCAAAGCATCAACGCGAGAGGTCTGACCAACACCACTTGCAATTAATACATCGTCCTTCACTAAAACAATAGTGTTTGATTTGGTGTGTTTTACAATTTTATTTGCGAAATATAAGTCTTTTAATTCTTGTTCTGTAGGTGCTTTCTCTGTCACAGTAATCATTTGCTCCGGACCTTCGATAATCAAATCTTTATCCTGTTCAATCACACCGTTTAATAAAGTTTTAAATTGTTTTTTACTTAATTCAACTTCATTGCGTTTTAAGATGACGCGGTTTTTCTTTTTGCTGAATAATTCAATGGCTTCAGGCTGGTAAGATGGCGCAATTAAAACCTCGAAAAACAGGTTGTTAATTTCCTGAGCGGTTTCTAAATCTACTTCAACATTGGTAATTAAAACACCACCGAAAGCTGAAACCGGGTCGCAGGCTAAAGCATCTATCCAGGCTTGTTTTACGGTAGGGCGTGATGCAATACCACAAGCGTTCGTGTGTTTTAAGATGGCAAAAGTCGGGTCTTCAAACTCATCGATTAAAGCAACTGCGGCATCTACATCCACTAAATTATTGTAAGAAAGTTCTTTTCCGTTTAATTTGGTGAACATAGCATCTAAATCACCATAAAATACACCACCCTGATGAGGGTTTTCGCCATAACGCAAGGTTTTCGCTTCCGTTACACTTTGTTTAAAAACGTCGAGCGGTTCTTCCGCATTGAAGTAGTTGAAAATTGCGGTATCGTAATGAGAAGAGGTATGGAATGCCTTTTTAGCATAAGCCTTACGCTGCGCTAAAGTTGTTTCGCCATTTTGTTCTTCTAATTGTGCTTGTAAAGTAGGGTAATCATTTTTTGATGCAATAATTACCACATCATTAAAGTTTTTGGCTGCGGCACGAATTAATGAAATGCCGCCGATATCGATTTTTTCAATGATTTCTTCCGGCGTTCCACCGGCTTTTACAGTTTCTTCGAATGGGTATAAATCAACAATTACCAAATCAATCTCCGGGATTTCGTATTCCGCGATTTGTTGTTTGTCAACTGCCAAGCCTCTTCGGTTTAAAATGCCACCAAATACTTTTGGGTGAAGGGTTTTAACCCGTCCTCCTAAAATAGATGGATAGCCTGTTAAATCCTCAACCGCTGTAACCGGCAGGTTTAAATCTTTAATAAATTGTTCGGTACCGCCTGTAGAAAATAGTTGCACACCTTGGGCGGCTAACAATTTTACCAATGGTGCTAAACCATCTTTATAATATACTGAAATTAAAGCGTTTTTAATTTTAACGGGTTGACTCATTCTACTGTAAATTTTGAGCCGCAAAGGTAGTAAAACACGATGGTTTTTTTGATAATTTTATGTTTAAAGTCGTAGAAAAGTTAATAATCTTTAATTAAACAATTATTTTAAATGGCTACATGGTAATACCAAAATAGCTAAATATTAGCATAGCCATATATATGCATGCAAACTTGTACTGAGGATAATATATAATGAAAATTAATTCTGGAAAATTAGGCTGCCATCATTTGAATAAAACTATTTCTTAATCTTCTTAACTATACCTTCTATTACGCGTGGGTAATGAAGATGTTCCAATTGCTGCCCTTTAAATTTTACCATCTCTAAATTATCGTTTTTATCGATTTTATATTTAGCCTGATAGATGTATTCACCTTCATCGTAATTTTCATCAACATAATGGATGGTAATTCCGCCTTCGGGTTCACCTGCAGCGATTACAGCATTGTGCACATGGTCGCCATACATGCCTTTGCCTCCAAATTTTGGTAAAATGGCAGGATGGATATTAACTATTCTTCCAGGGTAGGCAGCGATTAAATTTTTTGGAATAAGCCATAAAAATCCGGCAAGTACAATGAAATCTATATCAAGGTTTCTTAATAAATCGATAACATCATCTGTTTTATAGAATTCATGCTTGTCAAAAATATGGCTGGGAATTTCAAAATTATCGGCCCTCTGCAAAACGTAGGCTTCGGCATTATTGGTCAATACCAAAGCGATTTCTATGTCGGTACTTCGTTTGAAGTGCTCCATCAGTTTTTGGGCATTGGACCCCGAACCTGAAGCAAAGATGGCTATTCGTTTTTTCACTCAAAATTCATTTTCATCAAAAATAGCATTTTTAAACAGCTAATTTTAATAGAGGCTGTTTTTTATAACATTTATTCGTCATCTGAATCCTAAAATAAATGTATTTTTGAACCGTAAATAACAGGTGAAAAAAAATCAATAAAAAAATTGAAAAGTGTTTTGTAATTTAAAAACATTAATCCTATATTTGCAACCCGAATTATAGGAAACGATTAAGAAAAAATAAAGGCTAAATTAAAATGGCAAATCATAAATCTTCATTAAAAAGAATTAGAGCAAACGCTACAAAACGTTTACGTAACAGATATCAGGCAAAAACTACACGTACTTTTATTAAGAGATTACGTGCAGCAGAAGATAAAAAAACTGCTTCAGATTTATTGCCTAAAGTAATTTCGATGTTAGATCGTTTAGCTAAGAAAAACGTTATCCACAAAAACAAAGCAGCTAATAATAAATCAAAATTAACGAAATTCGTTAACGGTTTAAAATAAGCTAAATTTTTACGATATTAGTGAAGGCATCCCAACCAAAAGTTGGGATGCCTTTTTTTTTATCTGAAAAATATGGGAAATTACGAACAAAAAATCGGCATAAAACTTTGGGCTGAGGAAGACCGGCCCAGGGAAAAATTATTGTTAAACGGAAGGAGGCATTTAACGGACGCGGAGCTTATCGCCATTTTAATAGGGTCGGGCAATAAAAATGAAACCGCCGTGGGTTTAAGTAAACGCATTTTAAGTTTTTACGAAAATAACCTGATCAAACTCGGTAAAGCCTCCATTTCAGAACTTTCTAAATTTAAAGGTATTGGAGAAGCTAAAGCGATTTCCATTGTGGCCGCACTCGAATTGGGCTTAAGACGTAATGAAAATTCAGATGATGAAACCATCCGGTTTACGGCTTCAAGTGATGTTTATAAATACATGCACCGTACTTTTGCGCACCTCAATCATGAAGAATTTTGGATTTTACTCCTGAACCGGTCAAATAAAATTATCGGTAAATACCTTATCAGTAAAGGCGGGCAGGCAGGAACTGTAGCAGATCCTAAAATTATCTTCAAGATAGCTTTAGAAAATAACGCCGCCAATATTATTTTGGCACATAATCATCCTTCCGGGAATTTAAAGCCCAGCGAAAGCGACAATAAATTAACAAGAAATTTGGCCGCCTCAGGTATCATGCTAAACTTGTATGTTGTAGATCACCTCATTTTTACGGATAGCGGATATTACAGCTATAAAGATGAAGGGTTACTGTAAATTTAATCAGCACCAATAACTTAACAATAAATCAATCGGAGGCAAAGAACATTTTTGTAATTTGGTCGCATGAAAACGTTTATAACTTTCGCATTTTACTTGTGTTTTAGTCTTGCAATTTTTGCCCAGAAAAAACAAACTCCGATTAATATAATTACTTATAACATTCGCTACAATAACCCGGGTGATGGTATAAATGCCTGGCCAAACCGAAAAGATAATGTGAAGGCTTTGGTTAAATTTCATGATGCCGATATTCTTTGCGTACAGGAAGCATTGGCAGAGCAGTTTGATGCTTTAAGCGAAAATACAAATTTTGATTTTGTAGGTGTTGGCCGCGATGATGGTAAACGCAAAGGTGAATTCTCCGCTGTTTTTTTCGATAAAACCAGATTTACTAAACAAGATGGTGGCACGTTCTGGTTATCTGAAACACCCAATGTACCGTCAAAGGGTTGGGATGCGGTTTTGCCAAGAATTTGCAGCTGGGTTAAGCTTTACGATAAGCTGAATAAGCAGGAATTTATTGTTTTTAATACCCATTATGATCATGTTGGTGTAAAAGCACGAATAGAATCAGCAAAACTAATCAAACAAAAGATTCAGGAGATTGCACCGAATTTACCGGTAATTTACACCGGCGATTTAAACGTTACGCCGGAAACCGAAGCTATTGCGACTATAAAATCTTTCCTTCAGGATGCAAAGGAGATTTCGACTGAAACACCGTACGGACCATCAGGCACATTCAACGCTTTTGATTTTAATAGTGAGTTGAAAAACCGTATTGATTATATTTTTGTAAATAAAGGCTTTAAAGTTCAAAAGTTTGCTGTACTTAGCGATAGTAAAGATAAGAGCTATTTTTCGGACCATTTGCCTGTTTTTGTAAGGCTTTTCTTTAAATAATTATTGAGCACGAACCATCTATTTCCTTTTCAATTTCAGTTCTTTGGTGAATATTACCACTATCATTACATTTTCGAAACGCTGGCTTTTATAATTGGTGTCAGGGTTTACTATTATCTAAAGAAGGGTACTGTCGATCCGATTTCGGATGAAAATCGTTTGTGGATAATGCTTGGTGCAATGCTTGGTGCTTTAATCGGCTCGAGGTTTATCGCAATCCTGGAAACACCCGGTCAATTAAATCATATAACTTTTTTTACCCTCTACCAAAGTAAAACCATTGTTGGAGGTTTACTCGGCGGTCTTTTTGGTGTCGAATTAATAAAGAAAATTATTGGTGTCAATATTGCTTCGGGCGATTTATATGTGGTGCCAATTATCATCGCTCTGCTTATTGGTAGGGTAGGCTGTTTTTCAATGGGGATCGATGAACCGACTTATGGGCTGCCAACTACTTTTTTTGCAGGAATGGATTTAGGTGATGGCATTAAAAGACACCCAATCATGCTCTATGAAATGTTGTTTTTAATAATATTGTTGATGCTTTTCAAATTTCTTAAAAATAAAGTCATGTTAAACGGTGATCGTTTTAAACTTTTAATGGTATTGTATTTTCTTTTTCGTTTTTTAATTGAATTTATTAAACCTTACGAGCCATTATTCTTAAATTTAAGCAGTATTCATTGGTCGGCAATATTTATTGTTCTTTATTATTATAAATTCATAATAAGAACATTAAAGTCTGCTTTCACTGAACGAACAAAAGAACATGGCTAATACAAGAGATTATATTTACTACGATTATACAAAAAGCCTTTGCCCTGAATGCCTTATGCTTTGCGATGCAAAAATTGTTTTTCAAGATGCTAAGGTTTTTATGCTGAAGAACTGTAAAACACACGGTGATAGTAAGGTGATGATTGCTGATGATGTGGAGTATTACAAGCAGATAAGGAATTACAACAAGCAATCCGAAATGCCGCTTAAGTTTAATACCAAGGTGCATTATGGCTGCCCTTACGATTGTGGTTTATGTACCGATCATGAGCAGCACTCCTGTTTAACCGTTATCGAAGTTACCGACCGGTGTAATCTTGCATGCCCGACCTGCTATGCAATGTCATCTCCGAATTATGGCAGGCACCGAACATTGGAAGAAATTGAGCGTATGATGGATGTGGTGGTTGCTAATGAAGGTGAGCCGGATGTGGTTCAGTTATCCGGAGGCGAACCCACCGTACATCCCGATTTTTTTGCAATTTTAGATTTGGCCAAAACCAAACCCATTAAGCATTTAATGGTCAACACCAATGGTATCAGAATTGCAAAGGATATAAATTTCGTTGAAAAACTGGCCTCTTATATGCCCGATTTCGAAATTTATTTACAGTTTGATAGTTTTAGTGCCGATGTACTTACGCGTTTAAGGGGAGAGGACCTAACGGAAGTTCGCCGGAAAGCAATTGCAAACCTTAACCATTTTAATGTTTCAACCACATTGGTTGTTACATTGCAAAAAGGATTAAATGATGGCGAAATCGGCGATATAATCGATTATGCCCTGAAGCAGAAATGTGTTCGCGGTGTTACTTTTCAACCCACGCAGGTTGCCGGAAGAAACGATGATTACAACGACCAGGCCGGCAGAATAACGCTTACTGAAGTTCGGAGGAAAATTTACGAACAGTATCCAACCTTCACACCACAGGATTTAATTCCGGTTCCATGCAATCCTGATGCACTTTGCATGGCTTATGCCTTAAAAATCGGCGATGAAGTGATTCCGATGACGCACCTTATAAATCCGGAAGATTTATTAAACAACTCAAAAAACACCATCGTTTTTGAACATGATGAAAAGTTGAAAGAACACATGCTCAACCTTTTCAGTACCGGTGTTTCGGTAGATTGTGCCGAAGATACTTTCGGTGAACTAATGTGTTGTTTGCCCAGGGTGAAGTCTGATAGCTTGAGTTATGATAATCTTTTTCGTATTATTATAATGAATTTCATGGATCCGCTGGATTTTGATGTCCGGGCGGTCAAGAAATCCTGTGTTCATATTGTGAGTGAGAAATATAAAATTGTTCCTTTCGAAACCATGAATATTTTTTACCGGGATAATAAAATTGATACCATCAGGGCTGAACTAAATATGAAATAGTATGCTGTTTTTTCTTCTTATCCTTTACGGACTGGCTACGGTGGGTTTATTCGTTGCCGGCATAATCATGATGATTGTTGCTGCGTCAAATAATACGCCGTTGAAGCCAGGGCTGAAGTTGCTTATTGCCTCCGTAATTATGGTCATAATTGGTTTTGGCGCATGTGCCGTTATTCTGGCAAACAGTTAATGAAATATGGAGGGCTTCATCATCTATTGGGTTGTTGTTGTGCTTCTTTTTTTAATAGGCATCATTCAACTCATCATAAAATCGGCGAGGAATCAGCCGCTTAAACCTGCGCTGCGCTTAATCATTGCTTCGGTAATTATGCTTGTGATTGGTGCGGGTGCGTGTGCGGTAATTCTGTCTAACCTAACAATTAGTCATTAATCAATTTATTCTGTCAAGATTATAGGTTTAGCTTTCTGCTTTAACCTTTAAATAATATCTTTGCATTTTATAAAATTTGAGTAAGTTTCAAGATTAGTCTTGATACCTGATACTCACTACTTGATACTCATTACTTGATACTCACTACTTGATACTAACTACTCACTACTCGATACTCCAAAAATGAAAATATCATATAACTGGTTAAAACAATTCGTACAGATAGATAAAACACCCCAGGAACTTTCTTTAATTCTGACCAATGTTGGTTTAGAAGTAGAAAGCGTGGATAAAGTTCAGCCTGTAATTGGCGGTCTGGAGGGATTGATTATTGGTGAAGTTTTAACTTGCGTGCAACACCCTAATGCCGACCGTTTACGTGTTACAACCGTAAATGTTGGTGGAAAGGAAAACCTGCAGATTGTTTGTGGTGCGCCAAATGTAGCTGCCGGACAAAAAGTTGTTGTAGCAACCGTTGGTACAACAGTTTACCCTTTAGAAGGCGAACCTTTTAAAATTAAAGAGTCTAAGATACGAGGGGAGGCATCTCAGGGAATGATTTGTGCTGAGGATGAAATTGGCTTGGGCAAATCGCATGATGGAATAATGATTTTACCTTCAGAAACCCAAATCGGGATGCTGGCTAAAGCGCATTTCCAAATGGAGGACGATTATGTTTTCGAAATTGGCTTAACACCAAACCGGGCAGATGCAGCCTCACATCTTGGTGTTGCGAGGGATTTGGCTGCCTATTTCAGAAGTGAATATGAAATGCCCGATTTATCATCATTCAAAATTGATAATGAAAATCTGATTATCCCTGTTGAAGTTGAAGATTTGGCCGCTTGTCCGCGTTACAGCAGTGTAACCATTTCAGGTGTTACGGTAGCTGAATCGCCGGAGTGGTTAAAAGATAAATTAAAAGTTATTGGCTTACGCCCGATTAATAACGTGGTTGATGTTACAAACTATGTTTTACATGGCTTAGGTCAGCCTTTACATGCTTTTGATGCTGACAAAATTAACGGCGGGAAAGTTATCGTAAAAAAAGTAACGGAAGGTACACCATTCTTAACCCTTGATGATGTTGAGCGTAAATTAAGCGCAGATGATTTGATGATCTGCAATGCAGAGGTGCCCATGTGTATTGCAGGCGTTTTCGGTGGCAAAACTTCAGGGGTAGATGCCGGCACTAAAAATATTTTCCTTGAAAGTGCTTACTTTAATTCGGTTTCCGTTCGTAAAACCGCTAAAAGACATGGCCTAAAAACCGACGCTTCTTTCCGCTTTGAACGTGGTACAGACCCAGAGATTCCGGTTACGGCGCTGAAGTATGCAGCGATTTTAATTAAGGAATTAGCCGGTGGCGAAATTTCCTCATCAGTTGCCGATATATATCCAAATCAAATTAAACCTTTCGAGTTTGAGGTAAGCTATACAAACATTAACAAGCTTATCGGCGCAAATATTCCTTCAGCAGAGATTAAACACATTATTACTGCATTGGGTATTTCGGCTACCAATACATCTGATGATACTTTAGCGTTAAGAGTACCATCGTTTAAAGTTGATGTTACCCGCGAATGCGATATCACGGAAGAGGTTTTGCGAATCTATGGATATAATAACATTGCAATTCCTTCGAAAATTAACGCGTCACTTTCTTATACGTCGAAACCTGATAAGGAAAATACGCAAAACGTAATTGCCGATATGCTTACCGCAAATGGCTATGCCGAAATCTGGTGTAATTCGCTCACTAAATCTGCTTACTCTAAAAATTTAGATGAAGCCGTATTTATTTTAAATCCATTAAGCAGTGATTTAAATGTAATGCGTCAGAGTTTGCTGATGCCGGCGCTGGAAAGTGTTGCCTACAATCAAAACCGTAAAAATGCCGATGTTAAGTTTTACGAATTTGGTAAAACCTATCATTTGGTTAATGAACAGTATGTAGAACGCCCAAGGTTACTGCTTTTAGTTTCAGGTGCCAAACAGGGTGAACAGTGGAATCAAAATACAAAATCGACAACCTTTTATAATATGAAGGCTGCGGTTGATGCCATAATTTCCCGTTTGGGCATTTCAAGCTACCAATCGGATGTTTTGCAGGATGAAAACTTTGCATACGGTATTAAATATTTCAGGGGCGATAAAACACTGGTTAGTTTCGGTGCCGCAACTAAAGCCGACCGGAAGCAGGCGGATGTGAATGCTGAAGTTTTCTATGCAGATTTTGACTGGGCCGGATTGCTTGATATCGTGAAAAAAAATAAAATCGTTAATAAAGACGTTTCAAAATATCCGGCGGTGAGACGAGATCTTTCTATGTTGATTGATAAAGAGGTTACATTTGATTTACTGAAAGGAATTGCTTTTAAAACGGATAAAAAACTGATTAAGGAAGTCGGTGTTTTTGATGTTTATGAAGGCGATAAATTACCGGAAGGTAAAAAATCTTATGCCTTGAATTTTATTCTGCAGGATGAAGAGCAAACGCTTACTGATAAGCAAATTGAAAATACCATGCAGAAATTAATTGCTAATTTAACGCAACAAGCGGGCGCAGAAATTAGGAAATAAAATTTAAATTCGTATTTTTAGAAATAAATTCATGA
Organism: Pedobacter rhodius; assembly: GCF_027213645.1. GTDB lineage: Bacteria > Bacteroidota > Bacteroidia > Sphingobacteriales > Sphingobacteriaceae > Pedobacter > Pedobacter rhodius. The sequence goes on from NZ_JAPWGL010000001.1 coordinate 351,003, forward strand.
CTTCTGTTGCAGATCAATTAGATAAAGTACTACAAAAAACAACGCGGGTAATCGAGTTGTGTAATGCTTTGCAGGAAGAAAATGATTTATTAAAGCTTGAAAATCAATCGTTAAAAGTTGCGTTTGATACTTTTAAAGGCAAACATGCAGAACTTGAAGAAAAACTACGGGTTACTAAACTTGCCAAAAGTATTGAGGGTACAAGCGAAAAGTCGCTTGACATTAAACAAAAAATTAACGATTTTGTGCGGGAGATTGATAAAAGTATCGCATTGCTTAAAAAATAAGTAATGGGGCAAAATCAGAAACTAAGCTAACAATGGGAGAAATCTCGATTAAGATAACCATTTCCGACCGTATTTACCCGTTAAAGGTGAATACAGAAGAGGAAGAAATTGTGAGACGGGCAGCAAAAATGATCAATGAGCGCATAAAAGATTACCAGGATAATTATGCGGTCAGAGATAAGCAGGATCTTCTTTCTATGGCGGTATTGCATTATGCAACTGCGGTATTGAGAACAGAAAATAAAGTACAAAACCAGGATACTGCTGTTGCTGATAAAGTTGAGGAATTAGATGGTTTATTAAACGATTTCTTTTCAAAATAAGGTACGTTCTTTATAATTATTTGTCATCCTGAACATAGTGAAGGATCTGTAAAAGATGAGTCTTGGTTTTAAAAACCGCTTTATCAATATAGATGCTTCGTCACTCAGCATGACAATAATTTATAGCATAAAAACATAGCCGCGGCTAGTTTTTTGAGTTTCAATTTTATAAAACTTAACACTTCAATATCTATGGGGTTAAGAGGGCGTATTTCATCTGCTTTAGCACCTGAAAATGGCTTAAATCCCAATTATGCTTAGTTGAGGTTTAAAATGATGAGACTTTAAGAAATTAGCTGCGGTTTTTTTTTACTTAAAAAACAAAATGGAGATAACGGAGATTTTAGGATACATATTTGCCTTAATAGCAGGCTTAGGTATCGGTATAGCAGTAGGCAGGTTCCTGCTGCGCAACTTACTTAAACAGCAGGAAGTTGCAGCACAAAACAAGGTAAAAAAGATTTTGAAAGATGCAGAGAACAATGCAGAAATCTTAAAAAAGAATAAACTTTTAGAAGCAAAAGAGAAATTTTTGCAATTGAAAGCAGAACACGAACAAGAAGTAAACGCTAAAAATAATTCCATAAACCAGCGCGAAAACACGATGAAGCAGAAAGAGCAGTCGGTGAATCAGCGCATGGAAAATTTTAATAAAAAAGAAGCTGAACTTGATAAACAAAAAGTTCATTTAGAAAAACAAACGGAGCTTGCTGTTAAAAAACAGGAAGAAGTAGAGCTTTTGAAAAATCAACACCTTAAGCAACTGGAAACAATTGCCGGCCTTTCTGCTCAGGAGGCTAAAGAGCAATTGGTCGAAAACCTGAAGCAGGAAGCCCGTACGCAGGCCATGATGCAGGTTAAAGATATTGTTGATGAAGCCAAGTTAACAGCAAGTAAAGAAGCTAAAAAGGTTGTTATCCAAACCATTCAGCGCACGGCAACTGAGGCCGCAATTGAGAATTCTGTATCTATTTTTCATATCGAAAGTGATGAAATTAAGGGTCGTGTAATTGGTAGGGAAGGTAGAAATATCCGCGCATTAGAAGCGGCTACCGGTATCGAGATAATTGTTGACGATACTCCGGAGGCAATTATTTTATCAGGTTTCGACCCGGTACGAAGGGAAATTGCCCGTTTGGCTTTACACCGTTTGGTAACCGACGGACGTATTCATCCGGCTCGTATTGAAGAAATTGTTGCTAAAACCAAAAAGCAGATCGAAGATGAAATTGTAGAAATAGGTGAACGCACTGTTATCGATTTAGGTATTCATGGTTTGCATCCGGAGCTGATTCGTATGGTTGGGCGTATGCGTTATCGCTCATCTTACGGGCAAAATCTTTTACATCACTCGCGTGAGGTGGCAAACTTCTGTGCTACAATGGCGGCAGAACTTGGCTTAAATGCGAAGATGGCTAAGCGTGCTGGTTTATTACACGATATCGGTAAAGTGCCTGATGATAATCCTGAATTGCCACACGCTATTTTAGGTATGCAACTGGCAGAAAAATATAAGGAACATCCTGAAATTTGTAATGCGATTGGTGCCCACCACGATGAAATTGAAATGACTTCGATGATTTCACCAATTATACAGGCGTGCGACGCAATTTCTGGTGCTCGTCCGGGTGCGCGTAGAGAGGTGGTAGAAAGTTATATTAAGCGCTTAAAAGATTTAGAAGAACTGGCGCTGTCTTATCCTGGCGTGGAAAAAACTTTTGCCATTCAGGCAGGTAGGGAACTGCGTGTTATTGTAGAAAGCGAAAGAATTACGGATGCGCAGGCAGAACTATTAGCAGCAGATATTTCAACCCGCATTCAAACGGAAATGACTTATCCTGGTCAGATTAAGGTTACCGTAATCCGTGAAACCCGTTCGGTAGCTTTTGCGAAGTAATTAAAATGACGCCTCGGTTCGTGTCCTCACGAAACGAAATTATAAATGGTTTGCGAAGACACAACCATGGACAAGATTCTAATAAACAAATTAAAAGCGATGGATATTCCATCGCTTTTTTTATTTTTACATAATGAGCAAGCAAACCAAAAAAATTGAAGTAAAACGTCCTGTAGATCTTTATTTTGATAAATACCAGGAAAGCCATAACAACCACACCAACGAAACCATTCATTGGGTTTGCGTGCCGCTTATTATATTTAGTTTATTGGGCTTAGTTTGGTTAATACCCTTTCCTCACCTGGGTTTTTTAGGAAAATACAATGGTTTCGTAAACTGGGCATCATTTTTAATTGCCTTCTCTATCTATTATTATTACCGCCTTTCGCCGGTACTATCTTATATGATGTTAATTTTAGTGTTCTTAATGAGCTGGGGAATTGTATCATTAGAAAATTGGGAGAAAATTGGAGGACCTGCGGTTTGGTTAGTTTGTTTAGTCATTTTTGTGGTTGCATGGATTGGACAGTTCATCGGGCATAAAATTGAAGGGAAAAAGCCATCTTTTTTAGACGATGTTAAATTCCTGTTAATCGGGCCGATATGGTTATTACACTTCATTTGCAAGAAAGTGGGTATTAAATACTAAACCAGTAGTTGATCACATTAAATTAACCTTTAGCTAAACAAAGCTTAATTAACATCTAACATATAGCTAACATTGTGGTAATAGCTTTGCCTAAAATTAAATACAGGCAAATTGAACTCACTCAAACTTTTTAAAAGCGCAGCATTCACAATGCTGGTTTTATTCTTAAGCATAGCTGCTTATGCTCAAACAGGCAAAATTTCAGGAACTGTAAGCGATAAAAAAACCGGAGAAACTTTAATTGGCGTAACGGTAAAAATTAAAGGTACTACTAAAGGCGTTTCAACTGATGTAGATGGAAAATACACGCTTCAGGCCATGGCGAATGGAAAGTATACGCTAGAGTTTTCTTATGTTGGTTATCAAACAAAGGAAGTTTCAGATGTTGAAGTTAAAGCACCTGCGGTTACAAATTTAAGTGTAATCCTTAGTGAGGCAAGCGGACAAAATCTTGGTGAAGTTGTTGTAAAAGCAAGTTATAAACAAGAATCTATAAATACTTTATATGCTCAACAGAAAAATAGTGCTTTAATTTCTGATGGTATCTCAAGCGAACAAATCAAAAAATCGCCAGATAGAAATACTTCGGATGTTTTGAAGCGTGTTAGTGGCGCAACCATTCAGGATAATAAATTTGTTATTGTTCGTGGTTTGAGTGATCGTTATAATACGGCAACGCTTGATAACTCTACTTTACCGAGTACAGAAGCAAATAAAAAAGCATTCTCTTTCGATATTGTTCCATCTAACCTAGTTGATAAAATTACCATCAGCAAAACGGCAACGCCCGATCTTCCTGCAGATTTCGCAGGTGGTGCGGTTCAGATTGTAACAAAAGATATTCCAGATCAAAATTTTCTCTCATTTGGTGTCGGATATGGTTATAATAGTCAATCAACTCTTAAAGATTTTTCGGCAACAAAAAAGAATGTCCAGAATTATTTAGGATTTGAAGATGGTTCGAAACAGTTGGCCGAAAACTTTCCAAGCAGCGAGCAGGTCGCTAAAGGAACGTTATCAAGTGCTAAAAATATTGCGGCGCTAAAATCATTGCCTAATGATTTAACAGTGAAAAATAGGCCTGCATTACCAACTCAAAATTATCAGTTAAGTTTGGGCAGGGTAAAGCATTTTGAAAGCGGTAATACATTCGGTGCTTTAATCTCAGCAACTTACAGAAATGCACAAACAATAAATCAGGATGTAGAGCGTAATTTCTATGTTTATAATTACACCGATAACCAATATAGGTTTTCCACCAACTTGGGTGGTTTGGCGAACTTTGCTTATAGCTTTGGAAAGAATAAGATTAGCTTTAAAAATATTTACAACAGAAATTATGATGATACCTATGCCGAAAGAACAGGTATAAAAGACGGGAACTCTTTAAACAGGTTTTATGCGTACGACATTATGCAAAAATCACTTTTCAAAACGACCTTAGAAGGCGATCATCAAATTGGTGAAGGTAATAATAAATTAAAATGGACGGCTTCATATAGCAATATCGGTAACAATCAGCCAAATCAATTAAAAATTAACTATACAAAACCATTAGCTGCTCAAAACGACCCAAGTGTATTATATCAGGCGAATATTACTTCATTAGGTAAGGATAATACAAGATTATTCTCCGATTTAAATGAAAACATTTATGCGGGCGATGTAAACTACAGCACGCCGTTTAAATTATTTGATGCTTCCACAACTTTTAAAGTTGGCTTGGGTTCTCAATATCGCGACCGTAATTTTACTGCACGTTTTATCGGTGCTGAGTTAATTACAAACAATGCTGATTTGCAAACGCAAATCAGAAGCTTGCCGGTTAATCAAATATTCTCTCAATCCTTATTTGAATCAGGTGTTTACAGACTTGCAGAAGTTGGTGGTGAACTGGATAGCTACAAAGCAAATTCATTTACGAACTATGGTTATGTAATGCTAGATCAAAAGTTTGGTGAAAATTTCAGAGCAGTTTATGGTGCAAGAGTAGAAAGCTACAACGTAAAAGTGATGAGCATCAGTAAAACTTATGTTGATGATTCACAAGTTGATGTTTTGCCATCTGTAAACTTAACTTATAGCTTAACTAAAAAAGCAAACTTACGTGCATCTTATTACCGCACATTAGCAAGACCAGAATTTAGAGAGTTATCTCTTTCATCATATTATGATTACGAATTGTTAGGTAACATCACTGGTAATCCGAACTTAAAGCGTTCATTAATTGATAACGCAGACATCAGGTATGAAATTTATCCGGAAGCTGGTCAGTTGTTCTCGGTATCTGCTTTCTACAAACACTTTACAAATGCAATCGAATCTTATCGTTACGATGTGTTATCAACACCAGATGTTTCCTTCTTCAATACACCGAAGGCTTATACCTATGGATTGGAGTTTGAGGGTAGAAAAAATTTAAACTTTGTAAACGAGAGCAACTTTTTTAAAAATACTACTGCCTATGTTAACTTATCATTAATCAAGTCGAAAGTTACAAATCCTACTGATCAGAACTATATTGATAAAACACGCCCGATGGTTGGTCAATCACCATATGTTATCAACGCAGGTTTACAGCATAGTGCTTTAGAGAATAAACTTAATTTCAATATCCTTTACAATAAAATCGGTAGAAGAATTGTTCAGGCGAGTGGCATCAACTTTCCAAGCACCTGGGAAAACCCAAGAGATGTAATCGACCTTCAGGTGAGCTATAAAGTACTCAAATCAAAAGGTGAACTTAAATTAAATGCCGGAGATATCCTTAACCAAAGAAGTATAATTTACTTTGACTATAATGGTGATAAAAAATATAATGGTAGTGTTGGAAATGGTGGCGACGAGACTTTTTCATCTTACAGGTCTGGTACAAATATCTCGTTATCATTTAACTATACCTTCTAGTCATTAACAATATGGTAACAGGATATTAATCCTGAAGAAAAATTAAAAATCTCTATTTGTAAAAAATTTAAAGCAAAAAAAATGAAAAACCAATTTATACTACTTGCCTTATCAGTAGTTTTATTTTCAACTTCTTGTAAGAAGAATGTAATTGTAGAAGGACCATCTACAGAAACACCAGGTGGTTCTACAACAAGTGTTGTAGAGGTTAGTGGCGAGATTTCCGCAAATACTACATGGTCTGCAAGCAAAATTTATTTATTAAAAGGATTCGTTTTTGTAAGCAATGGCGCCACATTAACAATTGAGCCTGGAACAATCATTAAAGGTGATAAAGCAACTAAAGGTACTTTAATTGTAACTCGCGGTTCGAAAATTAACGCTACAGGTACAGTAGATAAACCAATCGTTTTTACATCGGCTTTAGCTTCGGGTGCTCGTAGCCAAGGTGACTGGGGTGGTGTAATTTTATTAGGTAAAGCGCCGGTTAATCAAGGTACGGATGTTAAAATTGAAGGTGGTTTAGTTCAACCAACTGGTAAAGACGAAAAATTATACATCTATTATGGTGGTACTGATGCAGCTGATAATTCAGGAACAATGAAATATGTGCGTATAGAATATGCAGGTATCGCTTATTCAGTTGATAATGAGATTAATGGATTAACAATGGGTGGGGTTGGTAATGGTACTACACTTGATTATATTCAGGTTTATCGTTCTGGCGATGATGCTTTCGAATGGTTTGGTGGTACAGTAAATGCAAAACACTTATTGGCTATCGGTACCTGGGATGATGATTTTGATACAGATTTCGGATATTCAGGAAATGTTCAATTTGCTTTAGCCCAACGTGTTTCTACTGTAGCAGATCAATCTCAATCTAATGGTTTTGAATCTGATAACAATGCAACAGGAACTGACCAAACACCTAAAACATCTGCTGTGTTCTCAAATGTAACTGTGTTAGGTCCGATAAAAGCTGCTGGTGGTTCTTTCAATGCAAACTTTTACCATGGTGCTCAAATTCGTCGTAATTCATCTATCAGTATTTTAAACTCAGTAATTTCTGGTTTCCCAATCGGCTTATATATTGATGATACTAAAGTTGTAACCGCTAATTCCACGTCAGCTAACTTTACCAGTGGTAGCATGGTAATTGCCAATAACTTAATTTATGGTACAAAAACAACAGAAGTTAGCGTAAGTAATGCTGCTGCTGCTGCTGCGATTGAAGCTAAATTACGTTTAGACAATACATTCGCTCAAACTACATTTGCCTCTGCATTATACGCTAATCCTTATTTATACTTTAGCGATTTCGGTTCAGGTGCTACTTTAGGTACAGCAGGTTTCACATTAGCGGCTAATTCTGTAGCTGCAACAGGTGCAGCCTTTACAAATGCTAAAGTTTCCAATTCTTTCTTTACACAGGTTGCCTACAAAGGTGCTTTCGGTACAGAAAACTGGGCATCTGGCTGGGCTGAAGTTGATGCGCAAACATTAGCTTACACAACTCCGGGAGCCGTTAAATAAAATATAATAATTCAATGAATAGAAAAGCCGGACATTTTGTTCCGGCTTTTTTTATTTTATTCTGAAACTTCCTTCTTAACCGGAGCTTTTGCTTTCGGTGCAACTGTTTTAGTTGTTACAGGCTTTACCGCTTTTTCTTTTGCTACCGGCGGTAAAATTTTATCTTCTTTAATAAATGACGTTATTGAATCTTCAGGCGTAACAATGCTTATTCGCTTTGAAAGTTGTTTAGCAAACTTTTCAATAACTTTATCCGCTTTTTTTGCTTTGCCAAACTGGCCCACCGTTTCGTTAATTGCTGCTGCTAATTTGGATTCTAAGTCTTTACGTAATTTTTTGCTGGTCGAATGATTTTTCGACTTTGATTTATTCTTTTTCATTTAACTAATCAGGGATTTTTTCAAAGATAAAATATCGAATTGTTAAATTAATATTATGATTATGTTAACAGGTTTGTAAGTGCTTAACAAACAACTAATTTTAAATAATATTTAATTATCTGTTATAAGTTAAAACTTTGACTACGCACCTAGATTACTTATCAGAACAGCAATTATTCTTTTGGCACTTCTAATTTTATTTCTACTCAGAAACAAGAAAGATGAAAAAGATATAATCCAGGAAAATTCAGAATACGAAAGCTAACAGGGAGGTAAAATCTGATTAATTTAAATCTCGGAACCTTTTGCAATGGTTCCACCCATATCTAATGCGCTTTGAAATTCTTCCAGATACTGAAGTAAATGCCGCTCAGCTGTGGCGAAAGACGTAAATGAGGCTGATGGTTCGTAGGCATCAGCACTGTTGTGGTTTTTATAATATAAACTTGTTTGAAATACAAAAACATCTTCCTTGTTTATTGGCGACATAATCCTGGCCTTTATCGGGTTTGAATGTATTTCAGTGAAATATTCTTTTAAAACACTATAGATTACAGGCTGCATGGCAAATGATTTTTTGAATTGAAACTAAAAATAACCTAAAAAATGACAAATGCACCTTTGTTATTAATTTGATAACTTTTAGTTAATGTTAAATTAACATGAATTTAAAACCGGGAGGCTATTTTGAAGGATCGTAATTATAAACAACTTTATAATCTGCATTTTTCAGTTGAGCAGAAAGTTGTCCGATTTTTAAATCCTGCAATTGAGGTGTCGGCTCACAGAATATATATTTTTTCCCATTGTAGATAAGAAAATCACCTTTTACAGGCTGATCAAACTGAACGGCCATGGTTAAATGGGTAGGGTATAGGAGCGCAACCATGGGTAAGTTGTAAATTTCTTTTACCAGATAAAAGAACAAAGCAGCCCGGTCATCACAATCGCTATATTTAGTTAATAAAGTTTGTTCCGGTGATAAATGTTTCTCTTTGCCAAAATTATCCTGGTCGTTTTCATATAAAAAAGCATACCTGGTAAACCGCATTAAATAATCAACACCTTTTTTTTGGTCCATTTTACGGACATTGTTTTTAAGCATCGGAATCAGGGAACTATACGTTTCCCTGCTTAATGGGATGTTGAAGTAAGACTCAAAATCGACACCCGGATAATTAGCGAAAATCGCCTGAACATCATTATTAACTTTTAACTTAAAATGATAGGTTTTTTGCTTGTAACTGAAATCAACGGCCTTTTCGATGTAACTTTCAGGTTTAAAATCAGGCATTCTGGTCACCTTATATGAGAATGCATTTTTACCCTCCGGAATTGAAATGTTTACCGGTTTGTAGGCATTGGCTTGTTTAAATAGTTTTCCATAATCGTGATAATTAAGGCACATATATTTTTTATCATCAATCATAAAGAAAGGGATGTCACTTATATCTTCGTCATTTTTTACATAGAAAATAATTTGTTCATTGCCTACAGCTAACCTGGCATCGTAACCACATTTATTAAGTAAAAACCATTTGTACATCGTGTAACGGCTATAATTTTCAGCCTTCGGACTAATTTGTTCCGCCGTTTTACGGATAAGCTGATAATAAATCCAGTCATTTAATTTATACTTTTCCTTATAGGCAGTTAAGGATGAAATTAGACCAGCATAATTTCCGGTACTCATCTCATTGTAGAAATTTTTTATGGTTTCTGAAGTGGCTGCTCCAGGTGTATTAATTACAATTGATGAATCTAAACTAAAATTAAAAGTGCCATTGTAGAATTCAAATGAGTAATTCTGAGCATCCGCCTTTACAAACGAAAACATCAGGCAAATGCATAAAGCTGCAATGGAAGAATATTTATAAGCCCTTGTTTTCAATTTAATATATTTGGTAATATTAAATTTACATATAATTAATAATAAATCAACAATTTCTTTATGTAAACCAATGTGAGGTTTTTTAACGTTGATTTAACTTTACTAACTTTCAACAAGATTGTTTATCCGCGCTTCTCATCGCCCAGCGCATATAAATTTGCCCTGATGTATTTAAGCATCGAGATGTTACATTCTTTCAAAGGGATTTCACTTGGGAATATGGGCTTTCCGATACTGATTTTAAGCACATGGCCATTTTTATTAAAAAGTTCGGAAATTAGTTTAGCAGTTTGTAAAGATGGATGGATAAATTTTAGCAAACTAAAGAATAACCCATTATTGCCGTGAAAGTAAACCGGTAGAATCGGGACGTTTGCTTTAGAGATTATTTTGCCCACAACAGGATGCCACTCCCTGTCTGTTATTTTTCGGGTCTTTATTTTAAAGGAAGAAACTTCGCCGGCAGGAAAAATAGCAACAGGAATGCCGTCTTTAAGGGTTTTTAACGTAATTTTTAATCCGCTTATGCTCGAAGTATCCTGAATATTTTCAAAAGGGTTTACCGCAATGATACATTTCTCCAGATTAGGAATCTTTTTTAAAAGAAAATTACCCATAAACATGCTTTCTGGCCGGAGCCTGCCTAAAGTACTTAATAAGGCAAGAGACTCTATTGCGCCATACGGATGGTTGGCAAGGGTTATGAAGGCGCCATTTTTAGGAATGTTTTCTATTTCTTCAGCATCTATATCCACTTTAACCCCCAGTGTTTTAATCAGATAATCAGCGAATGGAGCACCTTCAAGTCTATCTGCATCTCTGATGATGGCATTGAAGTGGTCTATCTTCATGATGCTCATCAGAAAAGAAGTTAGTCCGGGGATGGGGATATGGCAAAGACCGGTTGCTTTGGAAAAATCTGACTTGGATATAAGTGTCATAAAATTGCTTAATCTGATTGTATTTTATTTCAAGAGGGCAATATTTTAAATATCAAATACAAGGAGGGGAAGCTTTTTTGATTTTATAAAGCTAAGCGATGCTTATATGGAATAGCTAAAGATAACAGAATAATGTTAACTGAGAAGTTTTTTAACCTTATCGTCAAATTCTATTGATTCAATTATAAAAAAATCATTTTACAAGAATGTTAAGGTAAAATGGTAAAAATAATTGACTTAAAGCGCTGCCTGAAAGAAAAATTGTAAAGGTTAAAAACATTGATATTTCTGATTCAGTATTATGATATGATACAGAATAATATGATACAGATGGCAATCATGATTGAAGCCAGTTTATAATGAGGTGACTTTGTTCATCCGAATGACGCGGGATGTGCAGTAAACAATAAATATATTCGCTATGTATTGCAATCTTTAAATCTTTTACCAGAATAATTATAAATATTAATTTATCTTTCATCCTGTTATAAACAAATATCATTTTATGGATGACCTTTCCTTACAAAGAGTTAGAATTTTGATAAGAGATACAATGCGTAGAATTGAATCTATTTCAAATTTTGAATATGAGGTGTTTATGAAAGAAGGTGCGAAAGGACTAAGTATAGGTGTAGTGATGGAATACTATTGTCAGCAAATAGAAATTTTAATTATAAAATGTTTGATATTAGTTGAGAAACGCGGCAAACACTCTATCTACCATTTCTTAAATATCATTAATGAAGATAATAATATCTCGTTAGAGCAAAAACAAGATATTGCAAATAAAGTAGAAAGTTTTGAAAAAGAACATGGTGAATTTCTAGTAGATGTAAAATTTGCCAGAGATAAATCAATGGTGCATTTAGATGAACTAAAAGCCAAAGAATTGAAAGGTTATATTGGTATTACGCTAGACCATAGATATCTATTGTATGATTTAGATAACATTTATTCTGACATCTTTAAGTTACTTGGAATAACATATTCAACTAAATTTAAAAGAAGTCAGCAAGATATAGAATATGTCAAAATGATGAAATTGTTTTATGCAGCTATTTTGACTGTACCAGAGTTAAAAGAAGATTTCTGCCTTTCAATTAAACATAAAAATTAACCGGCAATTAATCCTGTTTCATTGAGCCAATAATATTTATAGATAAACAAATCCATCATATTAGATACAAAAGGCTTACAAAGTCTAGATTAGAAAGTGAATTATAGTGTTTGGTAATACCTACATGTTCGATGATACAACAGTAAAGAGGGTGATTCACTAAAATGGAAAAAAATTGTTTTGAAGCGTTGCCTAAAATAAATATTGCAGAGGTAAAAACGTCGATTTTATAATGTCCTGTTAACATTCTGATAATGTAATAGCCCCATATTTGTGCCATAAATATTTGGTTAGTATTTATAAAGTTTAGGTTAGTTGATAAGAAAAAACCCGGATGGATATCCGGGTTTTTCTGATTTAAATGCTATAAGTTTTTGCCTAATTTTTCCAGCATTTCAGGTGGGATGTTGTGGGTATCTACGAGTAAAAATCCATCAAGGCAATCCGAAAATTTAGGGTCAATGTTAAAGGAAATAATTTTTGCGTTAAGATTCATGTATTGTCTTAAAAGTACCGGGATTTTGATGTGCGAATTTTCTATATCGCCAATAATACTATCCAAATCTTTAAAAGAATCGCTGCTATCCACGAGTGTATCAGTGGAAATTGGTAATAAGTCGGCTTTAAATTTATTTCTTGGCTTTACATATTTAGCCATTTCATAATCGAAATGGTTTTTGGTAATGTAATCTACAATAAGTGCTTTACTGAATTTTGAAAAACTATTGCTGATGCTTACCGGACCAAACATGTAGCGGTACTGCGGATTATCAATTAAATATTTTAAAATTCCCTTCCAGAGTAAAAAAAGCGGTAGCGGCTTACCCTGGTATTCTTTTCTAATCCACGAACGGCCCAGCTCAATACCTTGTCTGAGCATCGGATAAAACTGGTCTTTAATTTTAAATAGTTCGGAAAGGTAAAAACCACGGCGGCCCATACTTTCTAAAATTTCATCGCCTTTACCAATACGGTAAGCGCCTACAATATTTTCCAGTTCTTTATCCCAGATAAACAAATGATTGTAATAGATGTCATAGTTGTCCAGATCAATCTTCTTGTTTGTTCCTTCGCCGACCTCCCGAAAAGTAATTTCTCTCAAACGGCCAATTTCCCTTAAAATATTAGGGATTTTCAAGGTCGGAACAATATAAACCTCATAGTTTTTTTCTGTCCATACATTAAAATCTTCTAAGTTGGCAACTTCTTCTTTGATCAAAACCCTCGACGTTTCCTCAATGATTTCAGCAGGCTTTTTTTTGATTTTAAATAATTTGAGCGGGTTAAAAAGTTTCTTTTCGGTATCCAATCCAACACCTAAGGCATAAGTGCGGGCCCTTAAAAAGTCCATCAACTTATTGGTTTTGTTCATGTGCGAAATCTCATCAAGCCCGATTGCCTTGCCAATTCTAACCCGAATGGTACGCCCGTGTTTATTTAAAAATTCCGAAGGTAATTTTGCGGTGCGGAGCGTTGGATGGATGAAACTTAAAATATTGAAAAACACACCATTATTGCCATGAAAATATATGGGTATCACAGGCACTTTTGCCTTTGCTATCAGTTTCCCCACTACAGGATGCCACATTCTGTCGGTTACTTGCTGGGCATCTAATTTAAAAGTAGATACTTCACCTGCCGGAAAAATCCCTATTGGTGTGCCATTTCTTAACAAGTCGAAAGTCGTTTTTAATCCGCTGATGCTTGAAGAATGCTGAACGTTTTCGAATGGATTTACGGCAACGAAAAACTCATCCAGGTTCGGTATTTTCTTCAAAATGAAATTAACCATAACCTTCGCATCCGGGCGAACCGTGCATAAAAGTTTAACCAGTGCAAGGCCTTCCACGCCACCGTAAGGATGGTTTGCAATGGCGATAAATGGTCCAGTTTTGGGTATGCTGTTTAATTCATCCTCATCGAAATCAATAGCAACACCAATGGTTTCCAGTATTTTATCTACAAACTCTAAACCTTTAAAATGCTGATTCTGAGAGAAAACATCGTTGATGTCGTTCAGCTTCATGATTTCCATCATTAAACCTGCCAATCCAGGAACGCCCAACTTATCTATTTTCGTCGCCTTCGCAAATTCTGAGGTCGTAATAATTTTCATAAGAATAATTAGCTTGTTGATATGCAGAACAGTAGTTGTTTTTGCAATCCCAAAAATAAGATTTATATTTATAATACACGCTTAATATCACACAATGAGAATCTGGCTCAGTAAATACTTTGGTTTCAGTAAGGGTGAATTCAATGGGTTAATGCTTTTGATTCTGATAATTGCATTTTTAAAATTTCTGCCGTTAATATATAATTATTATAGGCCGATAGAAAAAGATGACCCAAATCTGTTGGCTTCCATTCAAAATATAAAGTTTACGGATGAGCAAAGTTATCTGTACACGCGCGATAAAATTGAAAGTTCAAACCATAAACCAATATCGAAGTTATTCAAATTCGATCCCAATACAATAGATGCTGAAGGCTGGCAGACATTAGGGTTATCATTAAAGCAAGCGCAGTCTATCCTGAATTATCGCAATAAAGGGGGGAAGTTTTATAAAGTAGAAGACCTTCAGAAAATGTATACGATAGCTCCTGAAATGTATAAAAAACTTCTGCCTTATGTTGAAATAGAAAATCAGCACCAGGTATTTGCTAAAAAGGATTTTCAATATGAGAAAAAGGAATACACAAAAAAGGCATCGGTTATTGTCGAAATCAATCAGGCCGATTCGGCAGGATTAGACGAAATAAAAGGTATTGGACCAGCTTTCGCTACCCGGATTTTGAAGTACAGGACGCGTTTGGGCGGTTTCTATAAAAAAGAACAGCTTATGGAAGTTTATGGTTTAGATTCGGTGAAGTATGCCGAGATAAAAGACCAGATTTCTGTTGATCCATCTGAAATAAAAATAATAAATATTAATTCTGCAGATTTTAATGCATTAAAAACCTTCCCGTATTTGTCTTATAAACAAATTAATGCCATTCTGCAATACAGAAAACAGCACGGCAAATATGCTAATGTAAACGATTTAAAAAAGGTTGCCATTTTAACCCCTCAGGTTATAGATAAGGTGTTACCCTATCTTTCATTTTAACTTGTTATTGCTGGTTTGCCTGTTTTATACCGGTATGGATAATTAATGTTTAAGTTTTTTAAAAAATAAATAAAAAACTTTTGTCAGTTTTTATCAACGTTTAAAATTAGTGTATAAACTAATTGAACCGAATACCATTTCATTCTGTACTTGTGCGAATTTTTAATGGTAAATAACTAGAAAATAATTGTTTATCATTGCCGCAACTAACCCATAAAAAATATAATTAATGAGCGTAAGCTATAATTTTTCAGAAACTGAAACCCAGGTAAATGTTAAGGCGATGGTTCGGGATTTTGCCGAAAAACACATCCGTCCAAATATTATGGAATGGGATGAAGCACAAACTTTTCCGGTAGAATTGTTTAAACAATTAGGCGAACTGGGTTTAATGGGTGTTTTAGTTCCCGAAGAATACGGGGGTTCAGGTTTAGGTTACCAGGAATACGTTGATGTTATTGTAGAAGTAGCGAGGGTATGTGGTTCGATAGGTTTATCCTTAGCGGCACACAATTCACTTTGTACGGGGCATATTCTGGCATTTGGTAATGATGAACAAAAACAGAAGTGGCTACCAAAACTTGCAACTGCTGAATGGATTGGTGCCTGGGGTTTAACGGAAGCCAATACCGGATCGGATGCTTTAAGAATGATGACGACTGCCATTGAAGATGGTGACGACTATATCATTAACGGTTCAAAAAACTGGATTACCCATGGTAAAAGCGGAGACATAGCCGTTGTTATGGTACGAACCGGTGAGCAGGGAAGTTCGAAAGGAATTTCTGCGATAGTTGTAGAACGGGGAACGCCTGGTTTTTCAGCAGGTAAAAAAGAAAATAAGCTGGGCATGCGTGCATCAGAAACCACGGAAATGATTTTTGATAATTGCCGTGTGCCAAAAGCAAATTTACTCGGAAACGTGGGTGAAGGTTTTAAACAGGCCATGAAAGTTTTGGATGGTGGCCGTATTTCAATCGCGGCATTGGGATTGGGGATTGCTAAAGGTGCTTTTGATGCAGCGGTTTCGTACTCAAAACAACGCCAGCAGTTTGGGCAACCGATTTCGAGTTTTCAGGCGATAAGTTTTAAACTGGCAGATATGGCCACGGAAATTGAAGCCGCAGAATTGCTGATTCGCCAGGCTGCGGATTTAAAAAACAGGCACTTGCCCATGACAAAGGAATCGGCAATGGCTAAATATTTTTCATCGGAAGTTGCCGTAAAAGTAGCTACCGAGGCGGTTCAGATTTTTGGTGGTTACGGTTATACCAAAGATTTTCCGGTAGAAAAATTTTATCGCGATAGTAAATTATGCACCATAGGCGAAGGCACATCGGAAATTCAAAAGATTGTTATCGCAAGGGAAATATTATCTAAGTAGAGGGTTTTAAGATAGAGGATTTAAGGCTTTATGCATTGAACCTTATACCTTTTAAACCTTCTGCCTTCAACCTTATTAAAAACCAAATATATTATGAGTAATCCGGACGGTTTAACTACCTCCGGATTTTTTTTGTTTAAATTTTCAAAACCAATCTTTTCAAAGTAATGTTTTTACTAGATACTAGATACTAGATACTAGATACTAGATACTAGATACCAAATACTAAAAACATGGCAAAATATTCAGAAAAAGCAGGTGAGAAAGTAGCTGAAACCATGCACGAAATGAAAGAAGGAAAGCTAAAGAGTGGTTCGGGTAAAAAGGTGACTTCTAAAAAACAAGCTATCGCTATAGGTTTATCAGAAGCCAGAAAAGAAGGCGCAAAACTTCCAAAAAAGAAGGATTAACGATATATTATTGAAACTATATCTTAGAATTAAGTTTTCCCTAAACCTCTAAACCCTACTGTGGCAAATCTTTAACCGAATATATACTATCTACTACGTATACTGAAAAACCTCTCCAAGGCAATGTGTTTTTGTATTCTTTATAATGTAATTCAAAAAATTTGCCGCTATTTGCCATCATTTTCTCTGCAATTGCTTCATTTGCAATGGAAAATTCAAATTCATTGTTTTGAAGTGTTCCTGTTTGTCGGGATTTTATACCACTCTGAATCAATTTCCCTTCGTATGTTTTAAACATGTAGCCTTTTTTAACTACATAATTTAATTCGCCGGCTTTAACCCCTTCTCCAAAAACAAAGAAATATTTGTAGTACGCTAAAGCGGCAATAATTAATATAACCAAAATCAAAATAATGGATATTGTTTTTTTTCTAGTTGTCATTTTAAATTATTTATTAATTAAATGTATGAAAAGAATGGAACAACTTATTTGAAAATAAGTTTGGAAATTCTAATTTTTTAAATTAATTAATTTAAGACTTAAATTTTACTTCAATTACATGTTTTTCTTAATTATTTACTATTGATTTTTAAGTATTTAACATTTTTTTTAATTAAAATGTAATAAAACTAATTTATAAGTTGTATTATTTTATTTTATTTAGATTTTTAGTGTATTTTTTATTCTTCTTTTCGTTAAAAATTTTGTTTTTTTAAAAAATCAAACCTAAAACAAACTAATTTCATAATGTATTTTTAATTTTTAACTAAAAAATATTTAATTTTTTTAGTTTTTTATTGTAAAAATATTTATTTAATATTTTTTGTTTAAAATCAGATAAGGATTTTCATGTGTTTTTAAGTCTTTTAGGCTTATTGATTGATTTTATAGGATTGATTTTGTAAATTAAAATACAATTTCTCTAAATAAATACTAAATCATAACCTAAAATTAAAATTTATGAAAGAAAAACTACTCGTTTTATTCCTTTTTGTTGGGCTTAGCTTCGCTGTTCAGGCACAACAAAAGAAAATTACAGGAAAAGTAACTTCAGCTAAAGATGGTTTACCCATTCCCGGAGTTTCCGTTTCGGTACCCGGAGCCAGAATTGTAGCTCAAACGGGTGCCGACGGCATTTATTCTATATCAGTTCCCGGTGACACCAAATCCCTTATTTTTCGTTTCGTAGGCTTCACAGCCAAAACGGTTCCAATTAACTCATCTACTGTGAATGCTGCTTTGGAAGAAGAAAGCAACTCACTAACTGATGTAATCGTAACGGGCTATTCAACCTTCAAAAAGGCTGATAATATCGGCTCAATATCAACAATATCAGGAAAAGAATTCGAAAACAAACCAATTCAGAGTTTCGATCAGGCATTGGGTGGTAAGGCAGCTGGTGTTCAAATTACCATTCCAAATGGTGTACTGAATAACCCGCCGGTTATTCGTATTCGTGGTACAAATTCCATTTCTCTAAGTTCCTATCCGTTAATTATTGTTGATGGCGTTGCTACGTATACCGGTGACGTAAGCGGATCAAGTGCGCCTGGTAATGCATTATCCAGTATCAATCCAAATGATATCGAACGGCTGGAGGTTTTAAAAGATGCAGCTGCTTCTGCAATTTATGGGAGCAGGGGTGCCAATGGTGTTATTGTTATCACCACAAAAAAAGGTAAGCCTGGTAAAGCTGTCGTATCGTATGATGCGTGGGTAAGTTCAACAGAGGCAAGAGGTTTGCCTGTACTTTTAGACGCCTATCAATACACCGATTTAAAAAATGAAGGATTAAGAAATGCCGGTACTTTTGATAATACAAATGCCAACCTGGCCAACAGAAGATATTTTGCGTTATCAAATGATGCTGCCGGAAATGTTATCAATACAAATTGGTACGATTATATTTATAGAACAGGTTTTTCCCATAACAATTCATTAAGTATTTCCGGCGGTAGTGAATCTACCAACTATTATTTATCCGGAAGTTATACCAATCAGCAAGGTATTGTAACCAATAATAATTATAATAGAAAAGCGGCCTTGTTCAAGGTCGACCATAGAGAAGGGAAAATATTTGTTGTGGGTGGTAAAATATCTTATTCTAATGAAGAAAACTTATCTGCAACGTCTACAGGCTCTCTTGCCGGTGAAGCATTCGGTACAGGTGGTTTAGGACGTTTGGCTATTGTAACTGCCCCAAACG
The DNA here is from genome assembly GCF_027213645.1 of Pedobacter rhodius. GTDB lineage: Bacteria > Bacteroidota > Bacteroidia > Sphingobacteriales > Sphingobacteriaceae > Pedobacter > Pedobacter rhodius. The sequence goes on from NZ_JAPWGL010000001.1 coordinate 370,042, forward strand.
TTTCTCCTTATAATAATGATGGAACTTACAGTGTGTTTAATGCAACAACCATTGGAAGAGGCGCAAATGTTGGTTCAGATGTAGGTTTTTATAATCCCGCCGCAGTTTTAAATTTAGATCGTTCAAATAATGAAATTAATCATATTCAGTCTAATATTTACTTACAAGCTAATATTGCACCCTGGTTGTTCGCAAAATCAGTTTATGGTATCGATTATATTTTCTCTGATAATGATTCATTTGCAAATCCTATAAATGGGGGTTCAGCAGCATCGGGAGGTTCAGCGGCAGAAAGTTTAAATAAAAATAAACGATGGGTTTTAACCAATACGATTCAGGCAGATAAAACTTTTGGCGAAAAGCATAACTTCTCTTTATTGTTAGGTAATGAACAACAAAGAAGTACATCATTGGGTTTTGGAGCAAGCAGAACCACCTTATCCGATCCGGCTTTTAATGTATTTGCGGCTGGCTACGCTACACCGGCAGTGAACGTTGCTAATATGGGTGAAAATTACCTGGTTTCGTTTTTTAGCGGATTAACCTATAACTATGGAAAAAAATACTACGTTAATGCAAATATTCGTCAGGATGAATATTCTGCTTTTGGCGCTGATAACAAGAAAGGTGTTTTTTATGGTGTTGCTTTAGGTTGGGAAATTGCCCAGGAAAAATTCTGGTCAAAATTAGGCCTGGATAAAACTTTTACAAGTTTCAAAATCAGGGGTTCATATGGTACAGTAGGGAACACCAGTGGTTTGGGTAATTTGGCTTCTTATTCTTTTTATTCAACCGGTTTATATAATGGAGCATCTACATTAGTTCCAAGTCAAACCGGAAACGATCAAATCGGATGGGAAGAAAGTAAGAAGCTCGATTTGGGTTTCAATTTCGGTATTCTGAATGACAGAATTACAGTAGAAGCTGCTTATTATAAAAATATGCTCGATGGCCTGATTTATAATGTGCCTCAGGTTCCATCGGCAGGTTTACCCAGTACGCCTCAGCTAAACATCGCATCGATGTATAATAAAGGTTTGGAATTAACCGTTAATGCAGAAGCTGTTCGTACACAGGCTTTCAGCTGGTCTCCATCATTTAACATTTCTTATAATAAAAATGAAATTCTTTCTTTGTCAGAAGGTTTAACGCAATTTATTCAAGCAACTTCCAGTTTAGAATCTGCAAGTATTTCCAAAGTTGGTGGTCCGCTTGGTATGATTTACACCGTACAAACTGCAGGTGTAGATCCTGCAACCGGAAGGCGTATTTTTATCGAAAAATCTACCGGCAAAAAAGTGCTTTATCAGCAAGTTGCGCCTGCCGGACAATTCAGGTATTCTTATGAAGACGGTACAGAAGCCAGAAACGGAATTTCGCTTAATAACGACGGCATCGCTTATAAAAATACTCAACCAAAATTTTCTGGTGGTTTTGACAATACATTCAGATATAAGCAGTTTGATTTGGGTTTAACTTTTACCTATCAACTCGGCTTTTATATTTATTATGGTACTAATGCAGGTTTAAGGGATCAGCGTTTCTGGAATAATTCTACTGATATGTTAGACAGATGGACAACCCCGGGACAAATTACGGACATTCCAAAAATCATAAATGGCGATAATGTATCAAACGGTTCTTCTTTTCCAATAGACGTTAACGTGTTTAAGGGCGACTTTTTAAAACTTAGAACGGCGAGTTTTGGCTATACATTCCCAAAAAGTGTGGTATCCAGATTAAAACTATCGAGCGCCAGATTATATGTTAGCGGTAATAATTTAATCATTCTTACCAAATATCCCGGGTCCGATCCGGAAGTGTCTTCTAATGGTAATTCCATTGGCGGGAATGCTTCTCAAGGTGTTGAAAGAAACTCGGTCGGTAACGGAAGGGCTTTTACCGCAGGTTTATCTGTTAAGTTTTAACCAATAAGAAAGAATTATGAAAAAGAGACTATTATATATTACTTATATCACACTAGGTTTATTCACTAGCTGCAAGAAGGAATTATTAACACCACAATCACAAACGGCAGTTGCTACTTTGGATTATGCTCAGTTTTCTACCGTGGGAAGAATCCAGGGGCAGGTTTTAGGTTTATATGCAGGATTAAGAGCCGGTGATTTTTACGGCAGCAGATACCTTGTTTATAATGATTTAAGAGCTGATAATTTTTTAGCTCAAAGTAGTAACTCCGTAACTGCTTATCAAACGTATAATTATACATTAGGTAACGGGGCGCAGGAAGTAACTGATTTTTGGGCTTCCGCCTATAGTACAATTAATCGATGCAATCTTTTTATTGAAGGGATGGCTGCAAAAGGAACATCTGTTATCGGAGATGCAATTTCTAAAAACTACGTAGCAGAGGCCAAACTGGTTAGAGCCATTAGTTATTATAGTTTATTGCAGCTTTATGCCAGGCCTTATTATGACGGACAAGGCTCGAAACCAGGCTTACCCTTGCGGTTAACAGGAAATTCTGTGGCCGGAAATTACGATCTGGCCAGAAGCTCTACAGGTGTTATTTACACTCAGATTTTAAAAGACCTGAATGAGGCAGAGGCTGATTTACCGCTAAATTACGGAACTGTAGCCGTAACCAATACCACCCGTGCGCACCGTAATACGGCTATTGCATTTAAAACACGTGTTTATTTAACCATGCAGCGGTATGCGGATGTTATTACAGAAGCAAATAAAATTGTGAGCACAGCTGCTCCTTTCGTTGCAAGCACGGGTGTTCCGCTGGCTTTACAGAGTGATGTTACCAATGTTTTTAAAACACCTTATACAACCAGCGAATCCATTTTATCCATGCCATTTGTTACCGGTACAGAAGCTGCCGGTGGCCAGAGTGCATTAGGCTCTTATTATTTTGGTGTGAAATTATATTCCTTAAACCCTGACGGGATAATCGGCGATGCTACAATTAAGGCAGCTGATAAAAGAAGATCTTTCGTTACCTTATCAGGAGGGCTGCCTTATTTATCTAAATTTCCAACGCTGGCCGCTGCCGGTTATGCAGATTATGTTCCCGTAATCAGATATGCTGAAGTGCTGCTTAATTTAGGTGAAGCCCGTGCCAGAAGCACAAACTCGCTTGATGCACAAAGTATTGCATTGCTTAACGCCGTAAGAACACGATCGGATGCAACTACAGTATTTACTGCCGCAAGTTTTGCTTCGCCCCAGGCTTTGTTTGATGCCTTTCTCAAAGAAAGAAATATCGAGTTTTTAGGCGAAGGATTACGCAGTCCGGATTTGTTACGTTTAGGATTAACAATACCTGGAAAAGGAAATGTTCCGGCTGTACCACCAACATCTACACAATACATCTGGCCAATTTCCGGTACCGAATTATTGTACAATAAATTAATGACCGACAACTAAAAATCATTTTTTTACTTATGGAAATGCCCTGAAAATTTCAGGGCATTTTTTTTTCTTTCTAATCTGCTATAATACAGTTTATTATATGATAAATTTTTTTGGGTAAAAATTTTTTATTCTTAATATTTTACTTACATTTGCAACCCTTACAATAAGGAAATTTAAAAACCACGAGAGGAGGTATTTCAGCGTTATGATCATTATTAACATTAAAGACGGCGAATCATTAGATAAAGCCCTTAAACGTTTCAAGAAGAAATTCGAAAAAACAGGTGTATTAAGAGAACTTCGTAGTCGTCAGGCATACGAGAAAAAATCTGTAGCTCGTCGTACTGAAATTAAACATGCTGTTTACATTCAAAACATGAACCAGGATACAACTGTATAGTTGTAACATATATAATAATACTAAATGCCTTTAGATTTTTCTAAGGGCATTTTTTTTTTGTAAAAATTTCTGTTAATAATTCCTTAATGTTAAAACTATTAGTAACTTCAATTTTAGTGAAGGACTAATATATACTAAATGTTGCTGAACAGTTTTTTAACCTATCTATCACACGAGAAACGCTATTCTCAGCACACCGTAACCTCTTATCAGGCAGATTTATTGCAATTCCAGGATTATATCCTGAAAACCTTCGAACTTGATGTATTGGAAATCAAGCATACACATGTTCGAAGTTTTATGGTCGATTTAATGGAAAATAAATCATCGGAAAATACGATAAACCGTAAAATATCAGCGTTGCGTAGCTTTTACAAGTTTCTCTTCCGGGAAGGAAAAATTGGTCAAAACCCAATGCTTTTGATAAAAGCACCTAAAATTCCTAAACGCTTACCGGTTTTTGTAGAAACACAAAAGCTGGATAATCTTTTAGATTCAAAAGAATTTTTCAATGAAGGTTTTAATTCAAAAAGAGATCATTTAGTTATAGAACTGCTTTTCGGAACAGGCATACGTTTGGCTGAATTAATTGGTTTAAAAGATACAGATGTTGATTTTTATTCAAATACCATAAAAGTTTTAGGTAAAAGAAATAAGGAACGTATTGTTCCGGTAAATAAACAGCTTATTAGTCAGTTAAATAGCTACATTGAGCTAAAAAAGTTGCAAAACTTTAATAACAATTTTCCTAATTTAATCGTTACCAATACAGGTACTGCGGCTTACCCGAAATTAATATACCGCATTGTAAGTTCTTATTTAAATCTGGTTTCGACTAATGATAAGAGAAGCCCGCATGTGCTTCGGCATAGCTATGCAACAAGCTTACTTAATGCAGGTGCAGATTTGAATGCAATTAAAATGCTTTTAGGGCATGCGAGTTTGGCTGCCACACAGGTTTACACACACAATTCGATCGAAAGATTAAAAACAATTTATAAACAAGCCCATCCAAAGGCGTAAAAAAAGGAGGAAAAATGAAAATCGGAGTTCAATCAATCCACTTCAGTGCAGACAGTAAGTTGTTAGATTTTATACAGAAGAAGGCCAATAAGCTCGATCAGTTTTTTGACCAGATAATTAGTGGTGAAGTGTATTTAAAGTTAGAAAACGTAGAAGATGAAGCCAATAAAATCAGCGAGATAAAGCTGATTGTACCCGGCGGCACCTTATTCGCTAAAGAACAATGTAAATCATTTGAAGAAGCCACAGATTTGGCAATTGAATCATTAAGGAAGCAAATCACCAAGCATAAAGAAAAAACAAGAAAAAAAATCAGTGAGCAAAAAGCGGTTTTAATCGATAGCGAAATATCTGATTACTAAGTAAATATTTTTTTAAATTTTAAATAAAAAATTAGCGGGTTAACAGGCTCGCTAATTTTTTTTTAAATTTATTTTGAATAGAAATATAAATGTGTAGATTTGCATTCCAATTCGGAAAGGGGGTTACCTCAAATAAAGAAATGGATTGTTCTGTGAAAGTATAATATTTTATAAATACGCATTTAATTGTTTAAAAAACCATTTTTTTAAACAATAGCATATAAAAATAAAAGCCTCCTTAGCTCAGCTGGTAGAGCAACTGACTTGTAATCAGTAGGTCATTGGTTCGATTCCGATAGGAGGCTCTTTTATTTTAAGGTGTTCGCATTTTAGGATAAAGTTGGGGAGATTCCAGAGCGGCCAAATGGGACAGACTGTAACTCTGTTATCGCAAGATTTCGAAGGTTCGAATCCTTCTCTCCCCACCAATTGATTTTAGATTGAAAGATTTTAGATTGACGATTGAAACTAATCTTAAATCGTCAATCTAAAATCGTAAATTAATAAGCGGAAGTAGCTCAGTTGGTAGAGCGATAGCCTTCCAAGCTATAGGTCGCGAGTTCGAACCTCGTCTTCCGCTCTTGGAAGTTCATTAGTAATTGGTTCACCGGTTTATTTGTAACCTAATGAACGGATGGACTACTGAACTAATGAGCTGAATAAAAAGCCGACTTAGCTCAGCGGTAGAGCACTTCCTTGGTAAGGAAGAGGTCATGGGTTCAATTCCCATAGTTGGCTCAGGTAAAAGAAGCTTTGTTAAATCTGTTAAATAAACAGAGTAGACAAGGTTTTTTGTGTTGCATTGTATCAAAACAATAAATAAAAAATAATAAAAAGTTAACCTACTAATTAGTTATAAATAAAATGGCAAAAGAAAAATTTGACCGCAGTAAACCGCACTTAAACATCGGTACAATCGGTCACGTCGATCACGGTAAAACAACTTTAACAGCAGCTATTACAAAATGTTTAGCTGATGCAGGTTTATCTGAGGCACGTTCATTCGAATCTATTGACTCTGCTCCAGAGGAAAAAGAAAGAGGTATTACAATCAATACAGCTCACGTTGAGTATTCAACAGCTAACCGTCACTATGCGCACGTTGACTGTCCAGGTCACGCGGATTACGTGAAAAACATGGTAACTGGTGCTGCTCAAATGGACGGTGCAATTATCGTTGTTGCTGCTACAGATGGTCCGATGCCACAAACTCGTGAGCACATCTTATTGGCTCGCCAGGTAGGTGTTCCTTCATTAGTTGTATTCATGAACAAAGTGGATATGGTTGATGATCCTGAGTTATTAGAATTAGTTGAAATGGAAGTTCGTGAATTATTATCATTCTATGAATTCCCAGGTGATGACATTCCTGTAATCCAAGGTTCTGCACTAGGTGGATTAAACGGCGATCCGAAATGGGTTGGTAAAATTATGGAATTGATGGATGCTGTAGATAACTACATTCCAATCCCTCCACGTTTAACTGATCTTCCTTTCTTAATGCCTGTTGAAGATGTATTCTCAATTACTGGTCGTGGTACTGTTGCTACTGGTCGTATTGAGCGTGGTGTAATCAACTCAGGTGATCCGGTTGAAATCTTAGGTATGGGTGCTGAGAACTTAAAATCTACAGTAACTGGTGTTGAGATGTTCCGTAAAATTTTAGATTACGGTGAAGCTGGTGATAACGTTGGTTTATTATTACGTGGTATTGAGAAAACTGATATCCGTCGTGGTATGGTAATCTGTAAACCAGGTTCAGTAACACCTCACACAGATTTCAAAGCTGAGATTTATGTATTATCAAAAGCAGAAGGTGGTCGTCACACACCATTCTTTAACAAATACCGTCCTCAATTCTATTTCCGTACAACAGACGTAACTGGTGAGATTTCATTAGCTGAAGGTACTGAAATGGTAATGCCAGGTGATAACGTTACAATCACAGTTAAATTGATTAACGCAATCGCAATGGAAAAAGGTCTGCGTTTCGCTATCCGTGAAGGTGGTAGAACAGTAGGTGCTGGTCAGGTAACTGAAATTTTAAAATAGTTCCCCAAACCCCTAAAGGGGCTTAAGGAAAATAAGAAAGCAAAGTGCTTGGGAAATAACTTAAGTACTTTGCTTTTAAATTACGGGAATAGTTCAACGGTAGAATAGAGGTCTCCAAAACCTTTGATCAGGGTTCGAATCCTTGTTCCCGTGCAAAAATTTAGATATGGCTAAAGTAGTTCAATTTATAAAAGAATCGTACGATGAAATGACTCAAAAGGTTACATGGCCTACCTGGGGAGAGCTTCAAAATTCTGCGGTTCTTGTTTTAGTAGCCTCTTTAATTATTGCATTAATCATTTTTGCAATGGATAAAGGTTCTGTCTTTGTGTTAGATACTTTTTACAAATCACTTTCTAATTAATATACTAATGAGCGATCTTTTAAAGTGGTATGTTGTAAGAGCTGTAAGCGGTAAAGAGAAAAAGGTAAAGCAGTATATTGATGCTGAAATAAGTCGTTTAGGATTCTCTCATTTGGTTCCCCAGGTTTTAATACCCATGGAAAAATATTACCAGATGAAAGATGGTAAAAAAATTGCAAAAGAACGTAACTTTTATCCTGGTTATGTTTTAATTGAAGCAACTTTAGACGGCGAGTTAGAGCATATTATTAAAGGAATAAATAGTGTAATTGGATTTTTAGGTGATAAAGCCGGTAATCCAATTCCGATGCGCCAGGCAGAAGTTAACCGTATCTTAGGTAAGGTTGATGAAATGAGTGAGCAAGGGGAGATGATGAATGTGCCTTTCTATGTTGGCGAAAACATCAAAGTTATGGACGGGCCGTTTAATGGTTTCACCGGTGTTATCGAAGAAGTTAACGAAGAAAAGAAAAAATTAAAAGTTATGGTTAAGATTTTTGGTCGTAAAACACCACTTGAACTTAACTATATGCAAGTAGAAAAAGAGTAAAATTTATTTTACAAAATATATTGGAGGACTGCAAGATTATTCATATCTTTGCAGTCCTTTTGGTTTTGTATAAAGCCGCCAGGAAATTAAATGTTACATGCTTCCACTATTAACATTGAGTTTTAAATAAATAAAAACACAAAATGGCAAAAGAAGTCAGTGCAATGATCAAATTACAGATCAAAGGCGGAGCGGCAAATCCATCGCCACCAGTAGGACCTGCATTAGGTGCTAAAGGGGTGAATATCATGGAGTTTTGCAAACAGTACAACGCTCGTACCCAAGATAAAGCAGGTAAAGTATTGCCGGTTGTAATTACTGTTTATGCTGATAAGTCATTCGATTTCATCATCAAAACCCCTCCTGTAGCCATCCAGTTAAAAGATGCTACTAAATTACAGAGTGGTTCTGCTGAGCCAAACCGTAAGAAAGTTGGATCGGTGACCTGGGACCAGATTAAAGTTATTGCTGAAGATAAAATGCCTGATTTAAATGCATTTACAATCGAATCTGCAATGAGTATGGTTGCCGGTACAGCACGCAGTATGGGAATCACCGTTTCTGGTGACGCACCCTGGAATAATTAATTAAAAACAGTTTACAACAGTGGCGAAATTAACTAAAAATCAAAAAAAGGCACATGCTAAAATAGAAGCTGGTAAAGCTTATACTTTACAGGCTGCTGCTGCTTTGGTAAAAGAAATCACTACCACTAAATTTGATGCGTCAGTTGATATTGATGTGTCATTAGGTGTAGATCCGCGTAAAGCCAATCAAATGGTACGTGGGATTGCTACTTTACCACACGGAACAGGTAAAACTGTACGTGTTTTAGCTTTAGTAACTCCTGATAAGGAAGAAGAAGCAAAAGCAGCCGGCGCAGACTTCGTAGGTTTAGACGAATATGTGGCTAAAATTGAAGGTGGTTGGACCGATGTAGACATTATTATCACGACACCAGCTTGTATGGCAAAAGTAGGTAAATTAGGCCGCGTTTTAGGTCCAAGGAACTTGATGCCAAACCCAAAATCTGGTACAGTTACTAACGAAGTTGGTAAAGCTGTAACGGAGGTTAAAGCAGGTAAAATTGATTTTAAAGTAGACAAAAGCGGTATTATACACGCTTCAATAGGGAAAGTATCATTCCCGGCAGATAAAATTTATGAAAATGCATTAGAGATCATCTCTGTAATTTCTAAATTAAAACCATCTGCTGCTAAAGGAACTTATTTTAAGAGCATTCACGTGTCTTCTACAATGAGTCCTGGAATTGCAATTGAAACAAAATCAGTAGCGGGGATCTAATCATGAACAGAGAAGAAAAAAACGAAGTAGTTTTAGAACTACAAGGACAAATGCAGGAGTTTGGCAATTTTTACATTGCTGATACATCCAGCCTTTCTGTTGAGCAGATTAATAACATCCGTCGCAAATGTTTTGAAAGTGATATCGTAATGAAGGTTGCTAAAAATACTTTAATCCGTAAAGCGATTGAAGGTTTGGATGGCGATGCTTCTGAGATATACGAAGCCCTTAAAGGTTCATCATCATTATTATTCTCAAAAACAGCAAACGCTCCGGCTAAGTTGATTAAAACGTTGAGAAAAACTTCTGATAAACCTGTGCTTAAAGCGGCATATATAGATTCATCAGTATACGTTGGCGATGACCAATTGAATAACTTAGTAAGCTTAAAATCGAGAGAAGAGCTTATTGGCGATATCATTGGATTATTACAATCACCAGCTAAAAATGTTGTTTCTGCCCTTAAATCAAGCGGTGGCAAAATTGCAGGAATTGTTAAAACTCTACAAGAAAGAGAAGGTTAACGAACACCTTAAGTTCGCAAATTAAACAAAATTATTACACGTAAATTTTTAAAATCTTAATAAAATGGCAGATTTAAAAGCGTTTGCTGAGCAATTGGTAAACTTAACAGTAAAAGAAGTTAATGAATTAGCTCAAATCTTAAAAGATGAGTATGGTATTGAGCCTGCAGCTGCTGCTGTAGTTGCTGGTCCTGCTGCTGGTGGTGATGCACCTGCTGCTGCTGCAGAAAAAACATCTTTTGATGTAATCTTAAAAGAAGCTGGTGGTCAGAAATTAGCAGTTGTAAAACTTGTTAAAGACTTAACTGGTTTAGGTTTAAAAGAAGCTAAAGACCTAGTAGACGGTGCACCAAAAGAATTGAAAACTGGTGTTGCTAAAGACGAAGCAGAAGCTCTTAAAAAACAATTAGAAGAAGCTGGAGCAGTAGTTGAAATTAAGTAATCACTTAATTTAGCTAAGCTAAAAATGTATCAGACACCGACTGAAAATGTCGGTGTCTTTACCTGTTTATAAACACCTCATTTTGCTTGGTTAATGAGAATGTTTCAAACCCGAACCAAACAAATAGTTTATTCTTAAACTAAAATCTTTTAGTCCATTGGCAAAGACAGTCGAACAAAGAGTAAATTTTGCAACGAGTAAGCACATTATAGACTATCCGGATTTTCTGGATGTGCAATTGCAATCATTCAGAGAATTTTTCCAGATAGATACCACATCAGACGATCGCTCTAGCGAAGGTTTGTTTAAAGTGTTTGCTGAAAACTTTCCAATAACAGATTCAAGAAATATCTTCGTATTGGAGTTTCTTGATTATTTTGTTGATCCGCCACGTTACGATATACACGAGTGTATTGAGCGTGGATTAACCTACAATGTTCCATTAAAAGCAAAGCTAAAGCTTTCTTGTAACGATGTTGAACATGAAGACTTTGAAACCATTATTCAGGATGTGTATTTAGGTACTATCCCGTATATGACACCAAAAGGTACATTTGTTATCAACGGTGCAGAACGTGTAATCGTTTCGCAATTACACCGTTCTCCAGGCGTGTTCTTCGGCCAAAGCCGTCACACGAACGGAACCAAATTGTATTCTGCACGTGTTATTCCTTTTAAAGGTTCATGGATCGAGTTTGCTACAGACGTTAATAACGTAATGTATGCTTACATCGATCGTAAGAAAAAATTCCCGGTTACCACTTTATTACGTGCTATCGGTTACGATTCTGATAAAGATATCTTAGAACTTTTTGATCTTGCTGACGAAGTAAAAGTTAGTAAATCAGGTTTAAAGAAATACATCGGTCGTAAACTGGCGGCAAGAGTTTTAAAGAAATGGGTTGAAGATTTTGTAGATGAAGATACAGGTGAGGTAGTTTCTATCGACCGTAATGAAGTGATTCTTGAAAGAGAGACCGTTTTAGAAGACGAACACATTGATATGGTTATCGAAGCCGGTGTTAAAACCATCATTCTTTCAAAAGAAGATGGTGCGAGCCAGGCCGATTATACCATTATATATAATACATTACAAAAAGATACATCAAACTCTGAAAAAGAGGCGGTTGAAAACATCTACAGGGCTTTGCGTAATGCAGAACCACCTGATGAGGAAACTGCACGTGGTATCATTGATCGTTTATTCTTCTCAGATAAACGTTACGATTTAGGCGATGTTGGTCGTTACCGCATCAACCGTAAATTAAAAATGAATACGCCGGATGATGTTAAGGTTTTAACAAAAGCAGATATTATTGCAATTGTTAAATACCTGATTAAATTAATCAATTCTAAAGAAGAGGTGGATGATATTGACCACTTATCAAACCGTCGTGTACGTACGGTAGGTGAGCAATTATACGCACAATTCGGTGTTGGTTTAGCCCGTATGGCCAGAACAATCCGTGAGCGTATGAACATTCGCGATAACGAGGTGTTTACACCAACTGATTTGATTAACGCCCGTACGTTATCATCGGTTATTAATTCCTTCTTTGGTACTAATCAGTTGTCTCAGTTCATGGACCAAACAAATCCATTGGCAGAGATTACACACAAACGCCGTTTATCAGCTTTAGGTCCGGGTGGTTTATCACGTGAGCGGGCTGGTTTCGAGGTACGTGACGTTCACTATACGCACTACGGTCGTTTATGTACAATTGAAACACCTGAGGGACCAAATATTGGTTTGATTTCATCACTTTGTGTGCATGCGAAAATCAATAATTTAGGTTTCATCGAAACACCATACAAACGTGTTGAAGATGGTAAGGTCGTTGTTGATTCAGATGTTATTTATTTATCTGCAGAAGATGAAGATGGCAAAACCATCGCTCAGGCTAATGCAGAGTATGATGATAAAGGTAATTTCATTACACCACGCGTTAAAGCACGTTATGAGGGTGACTTCCCGATTATTGAGCCTGAGAAATTAGACTTGATGGATGTTGCACCTAACCAGATTACGTCAATCGCTGCTTCGTTAATTCCGTTCCTGGAACATGATGATGCGAACAGGGCTTTGATGGGATCGAACATGCAACGTCAGGCCGTACCATTGTTACGTCCTGAAGCGCCAATCGTTGGTACAGGTTTGGAAGGTCGCGTTGCCCGCGACTCAAGAACACTTATCAATGCTGAAGGTAACGGTGTTGTAGAATATGTAGATGCTAACGAAATCACTATTAAATATGAGCGTAACGAAGATGATCGTTTAGTTTCATTTGAAGGTGACAGCAAAACTTATCGTTTAATTAAGTTCAAAAAAACCAACCAGAATACTTGTATCAACTTAAAACCAATCGTTAGGAAAGGTCAGAAAGTTACTAAAGGGCAGGTTCTTTGCGAAGGTTATGCGACTGAAAACGGCGAGTTGGCATTAGGTAGAAACCTTAAAGTGGCTTTCATGCCTTGGCAAGGTTTCAACTTTGAGGATGCGATTGTAATCAACGAGCGTATTGTTCGTGATGACGTTTTCACTTCATTGCATATTGAAGAGTTTGAATTAGAAGTACGTGATACTAAACGTGGAGAAGAGGAATTAACACCAGATATCCCGAACGTTTCTGAAGAGGCTACTAAAGACCTTGATGAAAACGGTATTATCCGTATCGGTGCTGATGTAAAAGAAGGTGATATTTTAATTGGTAAGATTACGCCGAAAGGAGAGTCTGATCCTTCACCTGAAGAGAAATTATTACGTGCAATCTTTGGTGACAAAGCAGGTGATGTTAAAGATGCGTCTTTAAAAACTCCTCCTTCAATCCAGGGTGTGGTAATTGATACCAAATTATTCAGCCGTGCTAAGAAAACGACAAAAGCGGAGGAAAAATCGGCAATTGAGAAATTAGACAAAGGATATAACAATATCACGGAGAAATTAAAAGCAGAATTAGTAGATAAATTATTCACGATTGTAAATGGAAAAACATCGCAAGGTGTATTCAACATTTATAAAGAATTATTAGTTGCTAAAGGTGCTAAATTCACGCAGAAAATTTTAGCAGATCTTGATTACAATCACATCAGCCCTAACAAATGGACTACTGATGATGACAAAAACGAGATGATTAAAATGTTGCTTCACAACTACGGTATCCGTGTTAACGAAGAACTTGGCGCTTACAAACGCGATAAATTTGCGATTAGTGTAGGTGATGAGCTTCCATCGGGAATTGTACAAATGGCAAAAGTTTATGTTGCTAAAAAACGTAAATTAAAAGTAGGTGATAAAATGGCTGGTCGCCACGGTAACAAAGGTATTGTTGCACGTATTGTACGTGATGAAGATATGCCTTTCTTAGCTGATGGTAGCCCTGTTGATATCGTGTTGAACCCACTAGGTGTACCTTCACGTATGAACTTAGGTCAGATTTACGAAACCGTATTGGCATGGGCCGGGAAAGAATTGGGTGTGAAGTTCGCTACCCCGATTTTTGATGGTGCTACGCATGATGAGGTTGAAGAGTGGATTGCTAAAGCGGGTGTTCCTGCTTCAGGAAAAACTTACTTATACAATGGTTTAACAGGTGAGCGTTTCGATCAGACTACAACAGTAGGTATTATCTACATGTTGAAATTAGGTCACATGGTTGATGATAAGATGCACGCCCGTTCAATCGGACCATACTCGTTAATTACACAACAACCATTGGGTGGTAAAGCCCAGTTCGGTGGTCAGCGTTTTGGTGAGATGGAGGTTTGGGCATTAGAGGCATTCGGTGCAGCTAATATTCTTCAGGAGATATTAACCGTTAAATCGGATGATGTTATCGGAAGGGCCAAAACTTACGAAGCCATTGTTAAAGGTGAAAACCTACCAACTCCAGGTGTACCGGAATCGTTCAACGTATTGGTACACGAGTTACGTGGATTAGGTTTAGATATTACGTTAGACTAAGTATCTCGTATAAAGTATCAAGTATCAAGATTGGATTACCTATCTTGATACTTGATACTAAGTACTTGCTACTACAAACAAAAGCATATGTCTTACAAAAAGGATAATAAATTAAAAAGCAATTTCACATCAATCACGATTAGCTTATCGTCTCCGGAAATTATTCTGGAACGTTCGAGCGGTGAGGTGTTGAAACCGGAAACAATTAACTACCGTACTTACAAACCTGAACGTGATGGTTTGTTTTGTGAGCGTATTTTTGGTCCGGTAAAAGATTACGAATGTCATTGCGGTAAATACAAACGTATCCGTTATAAAGGTATTGTTTGTGATCGTTGTGGTGTTGAGGTAACCGAAAAGAAAGTACGTCGTGAGCGTATGGGACACATCGCTTTGGTGGTTCCTGTGGCGCACATCTGGTATTTCCGTTCATTACCAAACAAAATCGGTTATTTATTAGGTTTACCTACTAAAAAATTAGATTTAATTATCTATTACGAGCGTTACGTTGTTATCCAATCAGGCTTAATGGCTGAGGAAGGTATCAATTATATGGACTTCTTAACAGAAGAAGAATATTTAGATATTTTAGATAAATTACCTAAGGAAAACCAATACTTAGATGATAAAGATCCTAATAAATTCATCGCCAAAATGGGTGCTGAAGCATTAGAGGATTTATTAAAACGTATTGATTTAGATACTTTATCTTATGACTTACGTCACCAGGCTGCAAACGAAACTTCTCAACAACGTAAAAATGAGGCTTTAAAACGCCTTCAGGTTGTTGAAGCTTTCCGTGGTGCGAATACACGTATTGAGAATCGCCCGGAGTGGATGATTGTTAAAATCGTTCCGGTTATTCCACCAGAATTACGTCCGTTAGTTCCATTAGAAGGAGGTCGTTTCGCTACTTCAGATTTAAATGATTTATACCGTCGTGTAATTATCCGTAACAACCGTTTAAAACGTTTGATCGAGATTAAGGCACCAGAGGTAATTTTACGTAACGAGAAACGTATGTTGCAGGAAGCTGTAGATTCGTTATTCGATAACTCACGTAAAGTGAACGCGGTTAAAACTGAAGGTAATCGTGCCTTAAAATCACTTTCAGATATTTTGAAAGGTAAACAAGGTCGTTTCCGTCAGAACTTATTAGGTAAACGTGTGGATTATTCAGCTCGTTCGGTAATTGTTGTAGGGCCTAGCCTTAAATTACACGAGTGCGGTATTCCTAAAGATATGGCGGCTGAGCTTTACAAACCATTCATTATTCGTAAGATGATTGAGCGTGGTGTTGTAAAAACAGTTAAATCTGCTAAGAAAATCGTTGATAGAAAAGATCCGTTGGTTTGGGATATTTTAGAAAATGTATTGAAAGGTCACCCGGTGTTATTAAACCGTGCACCTACATTACACCGACTAGGTATTCAGGCTTTCCAGCCAAAATTAATTGAAGGAAAAGCTATCCAGTTACACCCATTAGTTTGTACTGCATTCAACGCCGATTTTGATGGTGACCAGATGGCTGTCCACTTACCTTTAGGTAACGCAGCAATTTTGGAAGCCCAGGTATTAATGTTAGCTGCACACAACATCTTAAACCCTGCGAACGGTACGCCGATTACAGTACCATCTCAGGATATGGTTTTGGGTCTTTATTATATTACTAAAGGCCGTAGAACTGATGATACCAGAGTTGTAAAAGGACAGGATTCAAATTTCTATTCTCCGGAAGAAGTAATTATCGCTTATAACGAGAAGGAATTAGATCTTCACGCTTTCATCAAAGTAAGGGTTAATGTTAAGCAAAATGACGGTTCAATCGTTAATAAATTAACTGAAACGACTGTTGGTAGGGTATTGTTCAACCAATTGGTTCCTGAGGAAGTAGGTTATATCAATGAATTATTAACTAAGAAATCGTTAAGAGATATTATCGGTGAGGTGGTTAAAATGACCGGTATGGCCCGTGCTTCTCAATTCTTGGATGATATCAAGGAATTAGGTTTCAAAATGGCATTCCAGGGCGGTTTATCGTTCAACTTGCAGGACGTAAACATCCCGGTAGAAAAACATACTTTGTTAGAGCAGGCAGCTGCTGAGGTTGAAGAGGTAAGAAACAACTATAACATGGGTTTCATTACCAACAACGAACGTTACAACCAGATTATCGATATCTGGACACGTATCAACAACAGGTTAACGACTTTCGTTATGACACAGTTATCTTCAGATAACCAAGGTTTTAACTCAGTTTACATGATGCTTGATTCGGGTGCACGTGGTTCGAAAGAGCAGATTCGTCAGCTTTGCGGAATGCGTGGTTTGATGGCGAAACCTCAAAAATCAGGTTCAGGTGGTGATATCATTGAAAACCCGATTTTATCAAACTTTAAAGAAGGCTTATCCGTATTAGAGTATTTTATCTCTACTCACGGTGCCCGTAAAGGTTTGGCGGATACGGCTTTAAAAACGGCGGATGCGGGTTACTTAACCCGTCGTTTACATGACGTTGCGCAGGATATGATTGTTAACGATGATGATTGTGGTACTTTAAGAGGTATGTACACAACAGCATTGAAAGACAACGAAGATATCGTTGAACCATTATATGACAGAATTTTAGGTCGTACTTCATTACATGATGTTTATAATCCGTTGGATAATACATTATTGGTAGGTGCGGGCGAAGATATTAACGAAGATGTTGCTAAAGCGATTGAAGAATCTCCTTTAGAAGGTATTGAAATTCGTTCGGTATTAACCTGCGAAGCTAAACGTGGTGTTTGTGCATTATGTTATGGCCGTAACCTGGCATCGGGTAAACGTGTTCAGAGAGGTGAGGCCGTTGGTGTAATCGCAGCACAGTCAATCGGTGAACCAGGTACACAGTTAACACTTCGTACTTTCCACGTGGGTGGTACTGCATCGAATATTGCTGCAGAATCAAACATCGTAGCTAAGTTTGATGGTGTTATCGAATTCGAGAATATCCGTACAGTTGATACGCAAACTGAAGATGGTACAGTACAGGTTGTATTGGGCCGTTCGGGTGAGTTCAAAATTGTTGAGCCAGGTACTGGCAGGGTGATCGTTACAAACAATATCCCTTATGGTGCTTTCTTGTTCGTTAAAGAAGGAGATAAGTTATCTAAAGGTGATAAGATTTGTTCATGGGATCCGTACAACGCGGTTATTCTTTCAGAATTTGCCGGTAAAGCGCAATTTGATGCGATCATTGAAGGTGTTACCTTCCGTGAAGAATCAGATGAGCAAACTGGTCACCGTGAAAAAGTGATTATCGATACACGTGATAAAACTAAAAACCCTTCTGTTCAAATCGTTGATAAAAAAGGCGAAATGATTAAAGGTTATAACATTCCGGTAGGTGCCCACGTTTCAGTTGATGAAGGTGAAGCGATCCAAACTGGTCAGATTATCGCTAAAATTCCTCGTGCAACTGGTAAAACCCGGGATATTACGGGTGGTTTACCTCGTGTAACAGAGCTATTTGAAGCACGTAACCCATCTAACCCGGCTGTAGTAACGGAGATTGATGGTGTGGTAACTTTAGGTGGTGTTAAACGTGGTAACCGTGAGATTACAATCGAATCTAAAGATGGTGAAGTTAAAAAATATCTGGTTCCATTGTCTAAACATATCCTTGTACAGGATAACGACTTTGTGAAAGCAGGTATGCCTTTATCAGATGGTTCAATTTCTCCTGCAGATATCTTGTCAATTAAAGGTCCTGCAGCGGTTCAGGAATACTTAGTAAATGGTATTCAAGAGGTTTACCGTTTGCAAGGTGTGAAAATTAACGATAAGCACTTTGAAGTAATTGTTCACCAGATGATGCAAAAAGTTCACATCGAGGATCCGGGCGATACTATTTTCTTAGAAAACAATGCTGTTGACCGTTGGGATTTCGCTGACGAGAATGATGCAATGTACGATAAGAAAGTTGTGGAAGACGCTGGTGATTCGAATGACTTCAAACCGGGGCAAATTGTTTCTCTACGCAGATTAAGAGATGAAAATTCTCAATTGAAACGTAAAGATTTAAAACAAATTACTGTTCGCGATGCAAGACCGGCAACGGCGAGTTCAATCCTTCAGGGTATTACTCGTGCATCATTAGGTACTAAATCGTTCATTTCTGCGGCTTCGTTCCAGGAAACTACGAAAGTATTAAATGAGGCAGCAATTGCAGGTAAACGTGATAACATGCTGGGCTTGAAAGAAAACGTAATCGTTGGTCACTTAATTCCTTCGGGAACAGGTGTTCGTGGTTACGAAAGAATCATCGTAGGTTCTCAAGAAGAGTATGATAAATTATTAGCTTCGAAACAAGAAGAAGTAGAAGCTTAATATTTTGATATTTTAAATTAAGTCCTCCACCAAAATGGAGGACTTTTTTGTTTGGAATAGATTTGTAGATTTATTAAAATTATTATTGTCATGAGTGTTACAGATATTCAACTATTCCAGATCCTTAAAATGAAACATGGTGGAAAGGAGGCTGAAGCGTTAGTTTCGTTTGTTAAAGAAGAAGTTAGCACGGAGCTTGATAATAAGCGAGAAATTTTAGCTACAAAAGAAGATATTTCTAATACAAAAGAATATATCTTGCAGGTTAAATCTGAGAACTTTCAAAATCAATTTATCTAGTGGGATTAATTCAATTTTTAGCTGTAGTTGTTTCAGTAATTGGTATCGTTAACTTCATGATAAAGTAAGCTCCAATTTTATATTAACATTATTTATAATTCCGCCATTTAGTTGCGGAATTTTTTATTTTTGACCTTATGGAAGAACAACAAAACGAAAACCAATTAAATATAGAGCTGTCTGAAGAAATTGCTGAAGGAATTTTTTCTAATCTCGCAATTATTACACACTCCAATACTGAATTTGTATTAGATTTTATTCGCGTGATGCCGGGCTTACCAAAGGCCAAAGTTAAATCGAGAATCATTTTAACACCAGAGCATGCAAAGCGTTTGTTAACTGCTTTAGAAGATAATATCCAAAAATTTGAAAATGTAAACGGCCGTATTAAAATACAGGAGGAACCGCCTTTTCCAATGGGTTTTGGCGGACCAACTGCTCAAGCTTAATTTCTTTTTATATTATTGAATAATTACTTGATTACTATGTTAGCATAGTATATATTTGTGCTATAACCATTTATAGATGAAAAAAATTTTATTGAGCGTATTACTATCCGCCCCATTATGGGTTTTGGGGCAGGGTTTCCAGGTTAATTTACAGGGACAGAAACAAATAGGTATGGCTGGAGCAGGATCTGCGCTTGCTTTGGATGAAGCTTCTGTATTTTTCAACCCCGGTGCAGTTAGTTTCTTAGAGAAAAACTCAGTTTCAGCAGGTGTTAACCCATTATTATTTAAATCAGCTTTTCAGCGGACAGGTTCAAATGTAACTGAAGATGTAAAAAACAAAATTGCTCCGCCATTTGAATTTTATGCTGTTTGGGGACCAAAATCTAACCGATGGAAATTAGGCTTAGGCGTTTACACCCCTTTCGGGGGATTGGTCGACTGGGGTGATAACTGGTCGGGAAAATATACTTTAACTTCATTAAATCTGAAAGCAATTTATATACAACCAACTTTAAGTATTAAAATTACTGATCAGATTGGTATAGGTGCAGGTTTTGTTTATAACCATGGTGATGTAAATCTTCAGAGAGCACTTCCGGTAAATTTCCCTGATGGCCGTTCCGGAAAAGTAACGCTTGATGGTACCGGTAAAGGGTACGGCTGGAATGCCGGTATTTACATTAAAACCTTAAGCGATATCACTTTTGCCATCGTTCATAAATCAAAAGTAGTTACAAAGTTAGATGGTGGTTCTGCAGAATTTGATGTTCCGAATTCATTAAGAACTTCTTTCCCTGCAGGAAATACATTTAATGCTGAATTGCCTTTACCAGCTACCACAACCTTAGGAATTGGTATTCCATTATCGAAAAGTACATCACTTGCTTTTGATGCAAGTTGGGTACAATGGCATATTTACCAGGACTTATCTTTTGATTATGCGACAAATACTTCCGCACTTGCAGATACAAAATCTGCCCGTAACTACCGCGATGGTTCTTCATTTAAATTAGGTATAAATCACCAGGCATCAGATAAACTGGCTTTGAGAGCTGGCGTTGGCTACGCTTTTAGTCCGGTTCAGGATGGTTATGTAACACCAGAAGCGCCTGATGCTGATCGCTATATCTTAAGTGCCGGTGCAGGTTATTCTTTTACTTCTAAGTTTGAAGTTAATGCATCATTCTTCTTTGAAGATGTTAAATCGCGTAAACAGAAAAATATTGAAACTGGTTTAGATGGTACATTTAAAACCTTAGTTTACGCACCCGGTATTTCGTTAACTTATAAATGGTAGGAGAATTACAAATGAGAAAATATATAATAAATAGTTTTTTAGCAGCTGTTATTCTTTTTGCAGCAGCTTGTAAACCTGAAATTGACACTGCTGTAGGCACTTCCGCAGGACAGGCAAATTTTAGTAAATACATTGCAGTTGGTAATTCATTAACATCGGGTTTTGCTGATGGTGGTCTTTACCTGGAAGGACAAAAAGTTGCCTATCCAAACTTGGTTGCTGCTCAAATGGCAACGGTGGGTGGCGGAAGCTTTACTTCTCCGTTTTTTACTGATGCACAAGCCAATGGTTCAGGTTATTTGTCTTTAACCGCATTAGTTAACGGAACGCCGACGATAACGCCGGTTTTAGGAAATGCAAATCGTCCGGGCTCGTCGACACTTTTAACAAAATATACAGGGGAGGTGCAAAATTTAGGTATCCCTGGTATGCGTGTTGATTTAGCTTTTGCTGCTGCATTCGGTGCTGCAAATCCTTATCTGGAGCGTTTGTTAACAGATACACAGGTTGGAACAGTAAGTTATTTTCAATTTATACAGGGAAGAAACCATACTTTCTTTTCTTTATGGTTAGGCAATAACGATGCCTTAGGTTATGCAACTAATGGTGGTGTAACAACTGATGCAACGAACGTGTTAACAGATAAATCTACTTTTGCATTATTATATTCAAACCTGGTTAATGCTTTAACCGCAGGTGGGCAGAAAGGTGTGGTTGGTACAATTCCGGATGTAACTGCAATTCCTTATTTTAATACGGTAACTGTAGCTGCTTTATTAAATGCAGCAAAAGCAATTAATCCTGCTGCTGCGGCAATTTATATTCAAACGGGTACTGGTACAGTCAGGGCAGCAACTGCCGAAGATTTAATCCGTTTACCGTTTCAATCTGCCGGTTTATTTGGCGTTCCTAATGCTTCAGGGTTACCATACGGATTACATCCATTAAATCCGATAGCTAATAATTGGGTTCTGGATAAAGACGAAATAATCAAAGTTAAAGATTATGTTGTCAGTTACAACAGTACCATTAAGTCTTTAGCCGATAGTAAAGGATTAGCAATTGCCGATACGTACAGCTACCTTAATCAGGTTAAAACTGGCTTGGTAATACAAGGTGTTGGAATTAACTCCGCATTTATAACAGGTGGTGCATTTTCTTTAGATGGTGTTCATTTAACACCCCGCGGGAATGCTGTAATTGCAAATGTCTTTATAGATGCGATTAATGGAAAATACGGTTCGAATATACCTACAGTCGATATTACGCAATACAGGGGCGTTAAGTTTCCAAACTAATCTGTAGAACAAAAAAATTAATGAATAGAAGGCCTTGATGTAAATTAAGGCCTTTTTAGTTAACCTTGTTAAAGTTTTTTAGCTAGCAGTTTAATAACCTCGTTTATTTCATCAGGCTCAAACCAATTTATTTCTTCATCTCTTCTAAACCAGGTTAATTGCCTCTTGGCGAAGCGGCGGGTGTTTTGCTTAATAGAAGCCACTGCATCTTCAAGCGTTATTTTATCATCAATAAAATCAAATAATTCGCTGTAGCCAACCGTATTTAAGGCATTGTATTTTCTATAATCATTTAACGATTTGACTTCATCTAACAAACCGTTCTCCATCATTTTATCTACCCGGAGGTTAATTCTATCGTAAAGTTTAGCCCGGTCGGTGTTTAGTCCTATCTTAATGATATTAAATGGCCTTTTTTTCTTTGTAGCAGATAACATTGAAGAAAGTTTCTGTCCGGTTGAAAGAAAAACCTCTAAACCCCTGATCATTCGTTGCGGATTATTCTGATCAACTTTCTCGAAATATTCAGGATCATATTGCTTAAGTTGCGTCTGAATTGCTTCCAGGCCCTCAACTTCAAATTGATGGTTTAATTTTGCCCGGATTTCCAGATCGATTTCCGGCATTTCATCCAAACCGTTTACCACGGCGTTTATGTACAATCCGCTGCCACCAACCATTATGGCTAAATCGTGATTTTCGAAAATGGAACCGATAATTTTTAATGCCTCAATTTCGAAATCTCCCGTGCTAAAAAGTTGGGTTATGGAGTGAGAATTAATAAAGTGATGTTTAGCTGCAGCCAGTTCTTCTGCATCGGGTTTTGCAGTCCCGATTTCCATTTCCTTATAAAACTGCCTCGAATCTGCTGATAAAATTTCCGTATTGTATTGTTTAGCGATATCGATAGCCAAAGCCGTTTTCCCGATGGCTGTTGGGCCAACGATAACAATTAGGGTCTTCTTGCAGCTTTCGGGCATAAGATTAAGGTATAAAAAAACTGCCGGATGGTTTGTCCGACAGTTAAATATTTTACAAACTGAAACTGAATTTGTTAATAATCATCTTTATGGGTATCATCTTCGTAGCTTTCGGTATCAGAAAACTCATCTCCAAATTCATCGCTGTCTTCCGTTTCCTCATCTTCATCGCGTTCTTCTTCATTAATACCCATCTCGCCCATTGCTTCCAATTCGTCGGTATCTTCAGGTACGAAATTCATTTCATTAAGGAAATCAAATTCACTGGCGGAAGCAATTGCGCCACGCGGATCTACAGCCTGCGGACTATTTTGTTCCATAATTTTTGGTGCTTCACCCGAACTCTTTGCAAGAAAAGGATATTCAATATTCGGATCGGCATCTAAAATAATTTTAATCAGCTCCACATGGAAATCATAAGGCCGATCGAAGTTATAGGTATAATAGAATTTTTGATGAGGATCTTCAATAAAACCACTCAATTTTGAGTTTTCCATCAAAACAACCCGGTCTTTTTTACGCTCACTTGGTAGGTAAGCAATCTCATCACCTTTCAGCCAATTATCGGTACTTACGTAGAATGATGAAGATTTTTCGGCGTTATAACCTGTAGATTTGTGAATTGCTCTGTGCAAATCTTCAAATGTCTGGTTAGATTTAATGTCGATCTCTCTCACAACATCATCAAAATCTTCAAAAGTAATTTTAAATTTATAAATAGCCATTATTGTTTTTTGGAGCTGTAAAAATAAAGTTAATTTGTTTTATCACAAAACAGCAATTGCGACAAAAAGTTAGCTAATCAATTGTTTTGGCAATTAAATTATTTATTAACAGGATTTAATCCCATTTGTTTTGCCAGATTTAGCATAAAATTAAACGCTTCGTTATAGTCGTTTGTTATCTCACCTTCCAAAATTGCTTCGCGAATTGCACTTTTAATTATGCCAACTTCTTTTCCGGCATCTAAAGCAAAGGTTTCCATAATATCGTTACCGGTTATGGGTGGTTGCCAGTTTCTTAATTTATCCCGCTCCTCAACAGCTGCAAGCTTTTGCTTAACTAATTCAAAATTATTACGATACTTAGCCTTTTTGTATTCGTTTTTTGTCGTTACATCTGCATTGCATAGCAGCATAAGGCTTTCAATTTCTTCACCCGCATCGAAAAGCAAACGGCGAACAGCTGAATCGGTAACCGTATCCTGTGCTAAAACAATTGGCCTTAAATGAAGCTGAACAAGCTTTTGTACAAACTTCATTTTCTCATTTAAAGGGAGCTTTAGCTGGTTGAAAATTTTTGGAACCATCCTGGCGCCTTTATCTTCATGGCCGTGAAAAGTCCAGCCGTGGCCTTCTTCAAAACGTTTAGTAGCAGGCTTGGCAATATCGTGTAAAATTGCAGCCCATCTTAGCCATAAATCGTCTGTGCTGGCACAAATGTTATCAAGTACCTCTAAGGTGTGGTAGAAGTTATCTTTATGTCCCTTGCCCTTGATAATGTCTACGCCATAAAGTTGAGCCATTTGAGGAAAGATGATGTGCAATAACCCGGTATCAAACAAAATTTTAAAACCTACAGATGGTTTTTTAGTTAAGATAATCTTATTCAGTTCGTCTGTAATGCGTTCTTTTGAAACGATGCCGATGCGTTCTTTTTGTGTTTTTATCGCATTGATGGCCGCTTCATCAATATTGAAATTTAATTGAGTGGCAAACCTTATTGCCCTCATCATCCGTAAGGGATCATCAGAAAATGTAATTTCAGGGTCGAGCGGCGTACGAATGAGTTTATTTTCTAAATCCTGAATCCCGTTGAAGGGATCTAAAAGTTCTCCGAAATGATTTTCATTTAAATGGATTGCTAATGCATTTATCGTGAAATCGCGGCGTAATTGATCGTCTTTTAATGTGCCATCTTCAACTATTGGTTTTCTAGATTCTGATCGATAAGATTCTTTACGGGCACCCACGAATTCAATTTCTAAATCGCCTATTTTGATATTTGCCGTACCGAAGTTTTTAAAAATGGCAACTTTTGTATTTAATTTACGGCCAACGGCTTCGGCATAATCAATTCCACTGCCAACAACAACAACATCAATATCTTTTGATGGCCGGTTCAAAAATAAATCGCGAACAAAGCCGCCAATAACATAAGCTTCAGTATTATTTTTATCGGCAATGGCTGATAAAGTTTTAAAGATCGGATTTTGTATACGAACCCCCAAATCCCCTAAAGAGGACTTTTCATGTCTATCGCTCAAATTAGATTGCATATTCCAGGGTAATAATTTCCAAAATTAAGAAAAAACATTCGTGATGATTTATTAAAGTTTAAAGCCCCTTGAGGGGTTTGGAGTATTATTTACGAATAAACTCGAATTGACCACCTGGAGAAAGTTTCATAATCGTAGAAGGCTTTTTCGAAGTTCTGTTTTCCTGCTCAAAATCTACAATGTAATCCACTGCATCGATAATTTCGGAACTGATATCATCAAAGTTTTTTGGCGATGGTTCGCCGCTTAAATTAGCTGATGTAGAAACAATTGGCTTGCGAAAACGCTGAATTAGTGGTGTGCAGAAATCGTGTTTTACGATTCTTATTCCTACACTGCCATCTTCATTAATCACATTTTTAGCTAGGTTTTTTGCGCCTGAAAAAATAATTGTCAGCGGGTTTTCAGCGTATTCAATTAAATCATAAGCTACTTCCGGCACATCGGTAACATAGCTCTGAATTTTATTATCGGTATCCAAAAGAACGATAAGGCTCTTCTCGGCCGGACGATTTTTAATTTTAAGTAACTTATCAACCGCTTCAGGGTTTGTTGCATCGCAACCTAAACCCCAAATTGTATCCGTTGGGTAAAGCATTACACCGCCAGATTTTAATACTTCTAAAGCTTTATTGATTTCTTCTTTAAGCATAATGCAAAGGTAGTTTTTAAAACAATATGTTAAATCTCCAAATTGCTATAATATTTAACATTTGAGTTAAAACAAAGGGTTTTTCCGAACGTTTTATCATTAACAATTGTAATGTAAAATAATTGCATTGTTTTTGATTTAAGCAGGAAAACAGGTATTTTTAATATAGGTTATTTTATAAACATAAACACACATTAACAAATGAAAATTTTTCAAAAACTATTAATGCTGATTGCCGTTGTAATCACATTAGCCGGATGCTCATCGCTCCGGACCGCTTCAGATTATGACAAAAATGTCGATTTGAATGCTTACAAAACGTATAACTTTTATGATAAGGGCATTGCCAGGGTAAAGCTCAATAATCTTGATAAAAGAAGATTAATAGCCGCTGTTGAGGCTGAAATGAATGCCAAAGGCTTTACAAAATCTGATCGACCTGATTTATTGGTCAATCTTGTTGTTGTTGCCAGAGAAAAAACAGATTTTTATGGTCCTGCCTACTATGGTGGATGGGGTTGGGGCGGCGGCTGGGGCTGGCGCGGCGGTTGGGGCGGATGGGGCTCTAACTATGTTAACCAATACATCGAAGGCACAATTATTATTGATTTCTTAGATCCGGCAAAAAAGATTTTGTTCTGGCACGGACAAGGTGCAGGTTTTAACCTTGATAATTTTAGTAAGCGCGAGCAACGTTTATATACAGGTGTAAAAGAAATTTTGGCACAATATCCGCCAAATGCGATTGCCGCTAAATAAGTTTAGCTTAAGATATTTTCATAGCAATTTATTAATTGCTGCGTCACCAAAGGGCTGTTGAATTTTTGAACGAATTCCAGCCCTTTTGTTTTCATCTCTTTTTGCAGCGAATCACTCTTAAGAATTTGATTGATCCAATATGCTAATCCCTTTACATCTGTTGGATTCACATAAATACTATCGGGGCCACCGGCTTCTTCCAAGCATGATCCCGTTGCAGCAATTGTTGGTGTACCCGAATAAAGTGCTTCGATAACAGGAATGCCGAAACCTTCATAAAATGATGGATAGACAAATACTTTTGCTAACTGATAAATGCCGGGTAAATCGGCAAATGGGATATTTTGGAGAAAAATCACTCTTTTGTTCAAACCGAGTTTTTCAATTTCCTTTTCAACGGTTTTGAAATAGCCAGTCTTTTTTCCAATTACAACCAGCTTGTAGTCTTCGTCAACATATTTTAATGCCTGAACGATTAATTTGAGGTTTTTGCGTTCCTCAATTGTACCGACATTTAAAATAAACTTTTCAGGAAGCTTATAAGTTAAGCTGATTCTTTTCAGGGTTGAATCTTGGAAAGAACCTTTGAAAATAGGGTCGCAGGTTTGATAGATAACTTCAATTTTATGGGGATTTATTCCGTAAAATTCAATGATATCGGCTTTTGTTTTTTCGCTGATGGCAATAATTTTATCAGCTCTCTTACAAGCAGATTTACTTTTCCATTCGTATAATTTCCTGTCGATGAATTTGTAATATTTTGGAAACCGGAGAAAAATTAAGTCGTGCATGGTTACAACCGATTTAACCCGGGTGTGTTCAATTGCAAAAGGAATTTCATGACTTAAACCATGGAAAATCTGAACATCATCTTTAACTAAATCCTTTAAAATATTTAAACTTCTCCAAAGGAAAGATCCATTTCCTGGAAGTTTAAGTTCAATATTTTCTTTGCTGAAAAATGAATCAATTTGTTTGGCTGCTTTTACTTTTGGTGTATAAACCAGGTATTGGTTTTGAGGAAATTGGTTGGCCAGCGCCTCGATTAACGAACGACTGTAATTACCTAAACCTGTTAAGTTATTTGCAGCTCGTTTTCCATCAAAACCGATTTTAAGCTTAAAGCTTAAAGCCGAAAGACCAAAGCTTGATTGCTCAAGTTGAGAACTTTCGGCTTGTTGGATTTGCTTTTCGCTTTCTGCTTTCACCTTTTTACTTTAGGCTTAAACAGCTACATTATTTTCTCTCAACGCATCGTTAAGTGAAGTTTTCTTATCTGTACTTTCTTTACGTTTACCAATAATTAAAGCACATGGTACCTGGTATTCGCCGGCCGGGAACTTTTTAGTGTAACTGCCTGGAATTACCACTGAACGTGCCGGAACGATACCTTTATATTCTACAGGCGTTGGACCGGTAACATCAATAATTTTAGTTGAAGCGGTTAAAACAACATTTGCGCCTAAAACAGCTTCCCGCTCTACTTTAACACCCTCAACAACAATTGCTCTGGATCCTAGAAAAGCATCGTCTTCAATAATTACCGGAGCAGCCTGAACAGGTTCTAAAACACCACCAATACCTACGCCACCACTTAAGTGAACACGTTTTCCGATTTGCGCACATGAACCAACAGTTGCCCAGGTATCAACCATTGTACCTTCATCAACGTAAGCGCCGATATTAACGTACGATGGCATCATAATAACGCCTTTGGCTAAATACGCACCGTAACGGGCACTGGCCATCGGTACAACGCGAACGCCGGTTGCTTTGTAATCGGTTTTTAGTTCCATCTTGTCGTGGTAAACAAAAGGACCGCTTTTAATTTCTTTCATCTCACGAATCGGGAAATATAAAATAACAGCTTTCTTTACCCATTCATTAATGCCCCAAGAGTTTAAAACCGGTTCAGCAACACGAATTTCACCTTTATCTAATCCTTGAATAACGGTTTCAATTGCTTCGCAATAGTTGCTGTATTTTAATAGGGTTCTGTCTTCCCAGGCGGCTTCAATTAATTTCTTTAAATCTGAATACATGATGTTTTTAAATTTTACGCAAAATAAATCAATTTTTGCTTATTAAAGGGTTAATTGTTTAAATTGTTTGTTCCTTGTTAATGTAAAATATTGCTAAATTGTCAGATTGTAGGGATTGCTGCCCATGGAAAAAGGTTTAGAGATTGTTACTGTTAAGGATTTAACAATAAAGCAATTTAACAATTTTACCGTATTTTTGGACTTTATGGCAGAGGCAGAAAAATTACGTATAGATAAATATTTGTGGGCAATAAGGTTGTTTAAAACCAGAAGCCTGGCTACAGATGCCTGTAAAGCAGGGAGAGTGAAATTGAAAGGGCAAAATATTAAACCATCAGCTATTGTTAAAATCGGCGATGTTTATCAGGTATCAAAAGGAATTGAAAAGAAGATTATCGAGGTTGTCGATTTTTCATACAACAGAACGGATTCGCCAACCGCTTTAACAAAATATAAAGATTTAACACCTGTTGAAGATACGCATGCGTTTAAGTCGATGTTCCACTCACCAAATTTGAAGAGAGACAGGGGAACCGGCAGGCCAACTAAAAAGGACAGGAGAGAAACGGATGATTTAATCGGCGGGTTATTTCAGGATGATGAGGATTAGATTAGTTCTCAGTTCCCAGTTTTCGGCTTTCAGTTTCTTGCGAACCGATAACGGCATATTGCAAACTGAAATACCTCATTCGATAGCACATCATAGCCGTTTTGCCCAGCTTTTCGATTAATTTATAATTGGCCACGGCGCCAACTGCAGCGCCAATAAAGGGCAGCATTTGAGCAAGCTTAGCCAAATCTATATAATCCCTGTATTGTTGTTGAAAGGTTAACCAGTCAAATTCATCAATGTCGGCTGGTAATTTATGCGCTTTATTATCCCAGTCTTCCATTTTCAGAAAGATGTTTTTGCTTTCTTCCTTGCTTGAAAAAGCCAGTTGAAAAATGTGGAGAATAAAAAGGCGTTCACGATAATCTTTCACATCATAACCATAAACAGCCGCGATATCAAAAAGCATTTTCATTTTTATGCCTAATAATAACGGGAAGTCAGCAAGGCTCATCAAAAAGCCTCCCGCCCCGGTTATTCCGCCTTCGGTTGCACCGGTTTTTTTATAATTTTCAATCTTTTGTCTAATCAATGCTTCCCGATGCATTAATGTAAAGTCGGTTACCGGCTTTGAAGTTGTGAATGTTGAACCAAATAGAACGGCTTTAACCATTTGCTTAATTGCTGTGGTAATGGCCTGATGCACTTTATCGGGAATATAGCTGTTTATTTTTTTCTGAACCTTATCGGTCACTTTACTGAACAGCGAAGGTCTTTGCATAATTTTAAATTTCCAAAACACCAGTTCACTGGTAATTTTTTGCTCGTAGGTCATAACCATCATGCTACAAATATTATTCCCGAAAATTTCGGAAAAAAAGACCCATCAAAATTTGACGTCGTAAATGCTTATAAAATCGACGGAATACCAACCTGGTTTATCATTGATGGCAAAGGAAATATCAGGTTTAAATCGGTAGGTTTTTCAGATTCAGATGATGGCGTAGTGAAGGAATAGATTCTATGATTGGTTTGCTCAAGTCAAAAGAAGCCAGCAAATAACAAAAATGCCCGATGGAAATGAAAATCGGGCATTCTTGTTATTAATAATTTACACGCATTGGCGATGTTTCCCAGAGTTTAAAAGCTTCCATGGCTTCATCCCTCAACATTTGCACAACGGGAAGCGTTCGCTGCTCCATTGGCTTATCCAATTCTTCGTAAATAAATTTATCATCGAAACCGATATGTGCCGCATCGGCTTTTGTATTGGCATAATAAATGGTTTCAATGCGTGACCAGTAAATCGCGCCAAGGCACATCGGGCAAGGTTCGCAACTCGTGTAAATTACACAGCCACTCAAATCGAAAGTATTTAACGCTGTGCAAGCCAACCGGATTGCCGAAACTTCTGCATGTGCTGTAGGGTCGTTGGTTGATGTTACCTTGTTTGCCGATTTTGCCACAATTTTTCCATCTTTAACCACTACAGCACCAAACGGGCCACCAACGCACTCACTAACATTTTGTACCGACAGTTCAACTGCCAGGCGCATAAAGGCTTCATGTTGTTCTCTATTTTCCATAATTAATTATTAAGACAAAAAAAATGCCCTGATTGTTCAGGGCATTCTTTAAAAAATATGTTAAAAATTATTTTTTAGCGTAATCTGCATTTAAACCCTTAATCACTTCAGAAGTTACATCTAAGCTTTCATCGGCAAATAAAATTGCGCTGTTGCCTTTTGAGTAGGTTAATACCATTTTATAGCCTTTTTCTTTTGCATAAACTTTTAGGTAACCTGCAACCTTATCATACAATTTCTCATTTTCTGCAGCCTGCTCATTTTGTAAAGCACCACCTGCATTTTGCTGATAAGTTTGCAATTCCTGTTGTTTACGGCCCAAGCGCTCTTCTGTTGCTTTACGGACATCGGCAGCTAACGAACCTGCAGTTTGTTGGTATTGCGCAACTTCTCTTTGAAAAGCCTGAGTTTTTGCCTGCATATCTGCCTGCGCACTTTTCGATTTACCTTCAAATTTTACCTTAAGGTCTTTGTAGTAATCGTATTTGGTTAATAACGAATCTGAATTTACAAATACAATTTTTTCACCTGCAGAAACAGCTGCGGTACTATCTGTTTTTTTTGTCTCTGTTGTTTTAGTGTCTTTGTTTTGGCATGCAGAAAAAGCAGTAATTATAGCTGCAGCTGCAAATAAACCAAAGGTTTTAAAGGTTCTTCTTTCCATTCTAGTTTAATAAATTTTAGCAAAGATAAAAATGATAATTAAGTATGCAATAAATAGTTAATTAAGCATAAACTAATATTATAGTCATTTAAAGTCCGGATTTACGCATAGTATATATAAAATACCACTAATCCAATCTGGATTTACAGTTTGTGTTCCGCTCATTTTTATCCGAAAGTGAATATTTAACGATATTGGCGGCCACCTGCCCCGTTGTGCGCTGTATCTTTTTGGGCAATTTTCTACGGAAATTAAAGAATATTTATCCAAAAAGGATGCCGCTTCCACCGGGCTTAGGAACAGGGGGCGGTGTATAAAAGCGTTACCGAATAACTACTGCTTTTATTAAATAGCCCTGATTGACGCGAAAAGCCCGGAGCGCAGTGAGGACTTGCAGCAAAAGCAGGACCGGAGCCAACCCAAGCGTTACCAGCCCTTGCGCTTCAAATAAATATACCTGTATTCATTTCTGAAAAATATTAACTCAGATTAATCTATTATTAAAAGCGCCCGGCTATTTTTGAACCTCATACAGACTAGTCCGATTCGCATTTAATTGTAGCTAGCCGGATGCTTTTAAGTCTTGTTTAAATCGATTAAAATGTATGCTGTTGTCGGAAGATTAACAGGTCAAAACTTATCCACATATTAGTGTATATGGCAAAATTTCCGTATTTTTGATACTTATAGTTTTTAATTAATATATGAGCGAAGAACAAGATTTAAAGTCAAATTATTCGGCAGATAATATACAGGTTTTAGAAGGTTTGGAAGCGGTGCGTAAGCGCCCTTCGATGTATATAGGTGATACTGGTGTAAAAGGTTTACACCATCTAGTTTACGAGGTTGTAGATAACTCGATTGATGAGGCGCTTGCTGGTCATGCGGATACCATTGATGTTAGGATTTTAGAAGGAAATTCGATTAGGGTAGAAGATAACGGTCGTGGTATTCCAACCGGAATAAATACAAAAGAAAATAAATCGGCACTTGAAATCGTAATGACGGTTTTACATGCGGGTGGTAAATTTGATAAAGATACTTATAAAGTTTCGGGTGGTTTACACGGTGTTGGGGTAAGTTGCGTTAATGCATTGTCTACAGATTTAAAAGCTGAAGTTCATCGTGAAGGTAAAATCTGGATGCAGGAGTACAAAATTGGTGTGCCACAATATGATGTTAAAGAAGTTGGTACAACAGATAAACGTGGTACAATTGTAACTTTTAGCCCGGATCCGACTATTTTTACCCAAACTACCGAATACAAATATGACACTTTAGCGAGCCGTTTACGCGAATTGGCTTTCTTAAATAAAGGGATTAAATTAACCTTAACTGATGAACGTGAAACTTTAGAAGATGGCTCGTTTTTATCAGAAGTTTTTCAATCGGAAGGTGGTTTAAAAGAGTTTGTTTCGTTTTTAGATGGAACTCGTGCATCTTTTTTGCCTGAGCCGATTTACATTGACGGAATAAAGAATGGTGTTCCCGTTGAACTGGCGTTCCAGTACAACGATAGTTATTCGGAAAACGTTCACTCTTATGTAAACAACATTAATACACACGAAGGTGGAACACATATTGCAGGTTTTCGTAGGGGTTTAACCCGTACATTAAAAAGTTATGCAGATAAATCGGGTTTGTTAAAAAACCTGAAAATGGAAATTACAGGTGATGACTTTAGAGAAGGTTTAACGGCCGTTGTTTCTGTAAAAGTGCAGGAGCCGCAATTTGAAGGGCAAACCAAAACTAAGCTGGGTAACAGTGAGGTGATGGGTGCTGTTGATATTGCTGTTGGTGAAGCATTAGGTTCTTATTTGGAAGAAAATCCAAAAGAGGCTAAAATGATTGTTAATAAAGTGATCCTGGCGGCTACAGCACGTGCTGCGGCCCGTAAGGCTCGTGAAATGGTTCAGCGTAAGAGTGTTATGGGTGGTTCTGGTTTGCCAGGTAAACTTGCCGATTGCTCTGATAGTGATCCTGAAAAATGTGAAATTTATTTGGTTGAGGGTGATTCGGCGGGTGGTACCGCTAAACAGGGTCGCGATAGAAACATTCAGGCAATTTTGCCTTTAAAAGGTAAAATTTTGAATGTGGAGAAAGCGATGGAGCACAAAATCTACGAGAACGATGAGATCAAAAATATGTTTACCGCTATTGGCGTAAGCATTGGTACACCCGAAGATGATAAGGCTTTAAACTTAACAAAATTGCGTTACCACAAAATCGTCATTATGACGGATGCGGATATCGACGGTTCGCACATTACAACATTGATCTTAACATTCTTCTACCGGTACATGCGGGCTTTAATTGAAGCCGGATATGTTTACATCGCATCGCCACCTCTATATCAGGTAAAAAAGGGTAAAGATTTTGAATATTGCTGGAATGATGTACAACGCGATGCGGCTGTACAACGCCTGAAAGGTGCCGGTAAAGAAGATAGTGTACACATTCAGCGTTATAAAGGTTTGGGTGAGATGAATGCGGAACAATTATGGGACACTACCTTAAATCCAGCCACACGTACTTTATTACAGGCAACTATCGAAAGTGCTGCAGAATGCGATCATACTTTCTCCATGCTGATGGGCGATGAAGTTGCACCACGTAGGGAATTTATTGAGCGTAATGCGAAATACGCGAAGATTGATGCTTAACCGCTAAGGGTAGACTTTAAAACAAAAACCTCTGTCAAGTATCTAACTTGCAGAGGTTTTTTGCTGTAAACGATAATTGTAAATTCAATTATCAAACTTGTCCCATACCGCTTTCCATCCAGACAAGCGGTATATTGGATTAACTAACCAGTCCTATTTTGGACTTCACTAAAAATCTATATAAATTATAGAATGTAATAAGAGCCTACCGGCGCTAATTCGGTTTGAGGTTTATCCTCGTATATTTTATTATCATCCAGCATCTGGCATAAATCTCTTTCAATTGTTCTGCAAATGGTTGTCGTTGGCGTATCTGTAGGTTTGTTTTCAAACGGATCCTGAAGATGAACAGCCATTTTTTCAACCAATAAAAAGAATGCCGCAATTGCAACAACTAAAGGAATTTCCATATATCCGAAATATTCAATTAAACCAAAGGGCAACAGAATAATGAACAAATGGATAGACATGCTGATGTACTTGCTATAAGTGACCGGAAATACCGTGTTTTTAATTCTTTCCGAGCCACCCATGTGGTTACATAGTCCGCAAATGATTCTGTCTATTTCTATTTGCTGGTACTTATTTATCCAGTCTTCCTGCAAAGCTTTTTTCAAATCCATACCATGTAACTCCAGTAAGGTTGCCGTAACGTTTTTACGCTTCTTAATAAAAGCAACTTCTTCGGGAGTTAGGTATTCTTCCAGGCCTTTGCGGGGATTAAAACCTCTTAAAGATTGGCTAAGGGCATAACACCAGGCAATTTGTCTTTTAATGAAACGGGCTTTGAAAGTTTCGATTTCGTCCTGGCCGTAAGGGTTTTCTACGAAAGATAATATCTGACGGGAGATCGATCTTGAATCATTAACTATGGCACCCCAAAGTGTTCTTGCTTCCCACCATCTGTCGTATGCCTGATTAGAGCGAA
Organism: Pedobacter rhodius; assembly: GCF_027213645.1. GTDB lineage: Bacteria > Bacteroidota > Bacteroidia > Sphingobacteriales > Sphingobacteriaceae > Pedobacter > Pedobacter rhodius. The sequence continues at coordinate 405,232 of NZ_JAPWGL010000001.1, forward strand.
ATGCTAAGAGAAGCGAAATGATGGTTCCCAGTAATGCCGGTACAGCAACCGGGATAGAAATACGGGTAACATGAAAATTTTGATAAAGAATAACGATACCAACCGAATAGGCGATAACTAAAAGTAATTCTTTTTTGATTTTTCCGAATATATAAGTGAGCGGAATGTTATTTCGTAGTAGCATGATATTTTTTTTTATTTCGTGATTAATTAAGCATTAACTTCAAGCAATTGAACATCCTGCATTTTGGTCTCGATTAAGTTTTCCGAATTGTGGACAGTTAATGTGTTTAAATAAAGTACTTCGCAACCCGAACGTTCAGTTAAAAATTTTGGGTCGATACTATATTTATTTATCGGTTTAAAGGCGTAGTTTTTTAAATAAGCAATACAATCTACATCGAAGGCTTCGATAAAATTCTTAAATGCCGCAACTGTACTTCCGTAAAAATATTCTATCCCAATACAGTTAATTCGATTTGGATATTTATTTTTAAATTGATTTATCAGTTGATAAAATTCATCACTAACATTTTCGTAATCGCGGCTGCGACGACTAAGCATGAGCATATCCGTAATGGAATCTGATAATTTGAAAGCATGTACAAAAATTATATTTAGCTTTTCAGTTTTCTGCTGAACCAGTGTTTCTAGTATATTTAAGCTTTCTAAATTAAAATCGGTAGGAATTAATACTGTTTTCATGGCAATCTTGTTTAAATGAATTGATTAATTATTTATACAAGTTTAAGCCGGTGATATTACAGCGAAATAAGAGCGAGATTAAAAAGAGATTAGAATTTGTTTTTTTTGTTAATTGATCAAAATGTTTAAATGCTAAATTGTTGAACCGCTCGGTTGTTAACAATTTAGCAATTAACCTATAATAGGTAATACAACCTTGATCTCCGTACCAATTCCTTCCTGGGATTTTATGGCGATGCTGCCGCGGTGTAAACGAATAATGTTTAAGGATAGAGGTAAACCAACACCATAACCTTTAAACTTATTTGTGTTTGATGCCCGGTAAAAAGGTTCGAAAATGTGTTGAACATCAGATTCAGGTATGCCAATTCCCTGGTCTGTTACAGCAATGGAAAGTATGTTAGATTTGCTCTCCAGAATAATATTTACAGGTTTATAATCAGAGTATTTGCAGGCATTACTCACGATATTGGTAATGGCCAGTTTTATCAGGTTTTTGTTAACCTTTAGTGTAAGTTGTTCTTCATCTTCAGGCAAGCTGCTAAAATCTATCTCTATCTTGCTGTCCGGATGAACCTGATTTACTGAATCTTTAATTTCCCACAGCAATTCGTCCATTCTGACTTTTTCACGGGGCTGATTTTTTCCGTTAAAACCAGATTGAGCCAAACCCAGTAAGCTTGTTAATATATGCTCTAGCCGTTCAGATTCATCTTTAATTTTTAATAAGGCTTTGTGTTGCTTTAACGAATCGTCGCTGGCTTTCATAGCCAATTCTACTTCTCCGCTAATAATGGTAAGCGGCGTTCTTAACTCATGCGAAGCATTGCTGATAAAATTATTTTGCGTTTCGAAAGCCGTTTCCAGTCGGTTGAGCATATTGTTAAACGTTTCAGCCAGTTGCGACATTTCATCGCTGCCTTTTTTAACATCAAGCCTTAAATGCAAATTTTCAGCCTTAATTTTTTTTACACTTTTGATTATATTTCTGAGCGGCATGAGCATATAGTTGGAAAATTTCCAGCCCACCACAAACGATAATATTACCGAAAGAAAAAATCCAATAATCAGAATTTTTTGTAAATCTTTCAGCTCACGAAAACCAACAGGATCATTTGCGGAGACGACAACGATGTAACCACTTTTATTATTTCTGAAAAATTTGCCTGCGTAAAAGTGATTGTCGGTACGATATCTGGCCATAAGGCCAGCGTTAATTCTATTGTAAAAGCTTTTGGGTAAAACAATGTCAACTTTTATCTCTGGCTTACCTGCTTCGATAATATACTCTTTTTCTGAAGGTAAGCGTTCCAAATACTGGTTACGCATTTTTGCGTAAACACTGTTGTTATCATCTTCATAAAGTTTTAACTGTGCTGCTATATTCACCCTTGCTTCCAGTCGTTTATAAAAATCTTCGAAGGCAAATTCGTTAGAAAAGTACCAAACGAAACCACTTAGCAATGAAATGATAATTGCCGATAGAATTGCAAAAAGTAAAGTGATTTTTTTAGCTATCTCCATTATTTTTCCTTCAAAACATAGCCCAGGCCAACAGCGGTATGAATGAGTTTTTGATCAGCGTTTTTATCTATTTTTTTTCGAAGGTAATTTACATATACATCAACTACATTTGTTCCGAGGTTAAAATCTATATCCCAAACACTTTCCAGAATATCAATTCGCGACAGGATTTTAGATTTGTTCTTCGCCATAAATTCCAGCAGCCGATATTCTGTAGCCGTAAGCACAATATCCTGCTGGTTTCTCTTAACTGTTTTAGCACTTAAGTTAATTTGTAAATCTGCGATGGTTATGATTTGATCCAGCGAAACGACACCACTGTATCTTCTGAGCAAAGTTCTGATACGTGCAAAGAGTTCAGCAAATTTAAAGGGTTTAATCAGGTAATCATCCGCTCCATTATCCAATCCATTTACGACGTTTTCAGTTGTCCCTAAAGCCGTAAGCATAATTACCGGGGTATGGGGCTTGTGTTCTTTAATGATTTTGCAAAGCTCCAGGCCATTTATACCTGGTAGCATTATATCCAGGATAATTAAATCAAAAGAATTTTCCAGCACCATCTGTTTACCGATTAACCCATCAGGCGCAACACTTACGGTGAAACCTTCTTCGGTTAAACCCCTCGAAATGACGGAAACAACGCTCGGCTCATCTTCTACAAGTAATAAATTCATGAATGGCTATTAATCTAAAAAACAGGAATTACAAAATCTTAATCTTACGAAAATAGGAATTGATGTTCATTTAACGTAATGCCGGCACAATTGTTTGTTATTCAATGAACGGCTAATAAAAAAGAGGCTGTCTTATAAACACTCATTATTGAATTTTATCACACTGCGCTTATTGAAACGCTCCAAACGACATTTTTTTAAAGTCCCTGACTTCGAATTTGCTCAGTGCAAATTAGCTACCATTAACACATTAAAAGAAATTTGTCATCTCGATCCGATAGCTATCGGATGAAGCGCAGCGGAATGCCTGACTGCGACAGGCAGGAGAGACCTATTTAAACAGATTTCTCGGCTTCGCTGCACGCCGCTCGAATCAGATAGCTATCGGATGACGGGATCTAGAGGGCTTGATTTCCCTAAATTCTTCTGTAACTTATATTGATTTTATAAAATAAATAGGCCTTCAGGATGACTTGTCGTTTTTATGAGCTATCCTCTGTAAATTCATTTCTGATTTCTAATTTCCTTTTTCTGATTTTTCTTTGAGACTTGCTAAGCCACTTTCAAAATCTTTTCCGATCATTTTATCCATTCCCCCCATTACAAAACACATCCATTTACTTATTAAATTTTGGTCGCCACTCATAGTCCAGGTAACTTTATTACCGCTCCCATCTGACTGTACATCAAATTTGGTATCGGCATGGCTTTCAAAAGGTTCTTTAAAAAACAAATCGATGTCAACTTGTTTATTTGGTTCAACCTTTAAAATTTTCATTTCGCCCGAACCGGTTTCTTTTCCAACCCATGCATATGTGTGACCTGGAGCGGCGGGTGTGCCTGAAAAACTTGTCTTAGCCGTTGGCTCCATTTTCGCCCATGGATTCCATTTATAAAATTCGTTGAAATCTGCAATGTTTTTGTAAATCACACTATCTGGCGCATTAATTACAATGGTTCTGTTTACGGAATAGGTTTTTGGAAGAAACAAGCCGCCCACAAGAATTACTATCGCTAACACAATAATAATTCCGAGTAAAATTTTTAAGAATTTCATATTTGATTAGTTTGGTTGATTAAATTTAATAAGAAACCTGTTTAAATCAAAATGATTAATAGATGGTCGTTCACTTATTATCTATAAAGCTTTAGGGTAAGTTTATCATAATTAATAACTGCTTTGTATTGCATTAAAATATCACCTCCGATAATACTCATAATAGGCGGGTGGCCAAACTGTTGATACGTCTCACTAACTGATTGTAGATCGAAAGCAACTGTTTCATAATCTTTAATTTTTATCGAACCGATTTTTAAATCAGGGATTGTGGCTTGAATTGTTGTAGTTGTGGTAAATAAGGTCGCTGCATTTATTTCATCAGATACCTGGAGCGTTTCCGAAAGATGTTGTTCAATTAAGCCTTTGTCGAACACACTTCTCGACGCACCGGTATCTAAAACGGCGAAATGCTTTTGCTTAAAAACAATAATTTCCACCAAAAGGTGGAAACCATCGTCCTGTAAGTTTATAAGTTTTAAAGGAATATTAATTGACTTCATTCTATTTTTACCACCTAAGATACCTCAGCTTTTAGGGCTATATGATGGTTAATTTAATTTACTATTTGATATTAAGTTTTTTTTCTCAGGTGTTTAAGGTGGGTAGGTATGTATTATTTTTACCACCTAAGGCACCATATAACAGTTAGTGTGGTAGTGCAGAAATTGGCTAGCTTCAGCACGGTTCAAGCCAAACCACAAAACTTTCAAAAGGTCAGGCTTTTTATACCAGTTTCATTTCCGCCAAAACACTGTTCATATTTCTAACCGCATCAGCGCTTTTATTAAATGCCGCTTGTTCGTCAGCTGTTAATTTAAAATCGATAATTTTTTCCCATCCGCTGCGGCCAATGATCACCGGAACGCCTAAGCAAATATCTTCCTGACCATATTCGCCTTCGAGTGATACGCAGCAGGTAAATAGTTTTTTCTCATCTCTTAAAATCGCTTCAACTAAAGCAGCTCCGGCAGCACCTGGCGCATACCATGCGGAAGTTCCGATTAACCCGGTTAAAGTTGCACCACCAACCATGGTATCGGCGGCTACTTTATCGAGTGTTGCTTTATCTAATAAATTGCTTACCGGTAAACTTTGATAAGTTGCCAATCTGGTTAAAGGGATCATCGTCGTATCACCATGGCCGCCAATTACAAAACCTTGTAAATCGTTTGGATTGCAATCTAATGCCTTAGATAAATAAAATTTAAAACGAGAACTATCTAAAGTGCCACCCATACCAATAATACGGTTTTTAGGTAAACCCAAAGATTTTAAAGCCAGATAGGTCATCGTATCCATTGGATTGCTAATCACGATGATGATGGCTTCGGAAGAATATTTTAATATATTTTCGGCAACGCCCTTAACAATTCCGGCATTAATCCCGATAAGTTCTTCACGGGTCATTCCGGGTTTGCGTGGTAAACCTGATGTAATTACCACAACATCGGAACCTGCTGTTTTGCTATAATCGTTTGTTACGCCGGTAATTTTTGTGTCAAAACCTAACAGGGTAGCCGTCTGCATCATGTCTATAGCTTTGCCTTCGGCAAAACCTTCTTTAATATCCAATAATACAAGCTCGTTCGCCAGTTCTTTACGTGCAATATTATCTGCACAAGTTGCGCCTACTGCGCCTGCTCCTACAACCGTTACTTTCATATATCTATTTTTTATGGTTTGCTGTTAATTACCAATCGAAGGTATAAATAAATATAAGGTTTAAAAATGCTTTTCAAAACTTTATAATTGGTAAACTGTTAATTCTTTAAACGTATTATGAAATTGATTAATTTTAGATTTTTCATCCTTTTGGTGCTGTTAATGCCCACCTTAATTTTTTTCTCATTTAAAAATAATAAATCGGAGCGCGTTTTGGAAAACCAGGCGGTTGCTAAAATTAACTTTAAAAATTTTCAGGGTACATGGTATTCATTAACAAGTATACCAACTGCTTTGGATAAAAAATGGCGTAAAACCGTAGAGCATTATACGTTAAAGGAAGGACACTTCGACGTATTTACAACTTACTACAAAATAGGAAACCCGGAAAAGAAATCCATAAAATCTAAATTATTTTTTTACGAAGGCCGCCCAAATGGGGAGATGAAAGCGCAATTCCTTTGGCCTTTTAAAATAGGTTATCGGGTGATTGAATTGCCAGATGATTACAGCTACGTTGTAATTGGGCATCCCGATAAAAAATATTTGTTCATTATGGCCCGGAAACCTGAAATGGATAAAAAATTAATGAATGCTATTGTTGATAGATGTAAACAAAACGGGTACGAAGTTGATAAACTCGTAAGTCAGGAACATTAATTTTAGTGCAACCATTTAATTTGAAAACAGCTAAAATAAAATCATGCAAAATAAGCCCATCTCTAAAATAGACCTAAAAGCTTTCGAAGGAAAGTGGTATTCTTTATATTCTATTCCAACTTTAATGGATAAGCATTGGAAACAGACTATTGAAACGTATACTTTAAAGGAAGACGATCATTTTGATGTACTGACCACTTACCATAAAGAAGGCAAGCCTGAAGAAAAATCGATTACATCTAAATTGTTTTTTGATGAAGATAAACCAGATGGCGATATGAAAGCACAGTTTTTATGGCCCTTTAAAATCGGATACTGGATTATTGAACTTGCTGATGATTATAGTTATGTTGTGGTTGGGCATCCCGACGAAAAATACCTGTTTATTATGGCCCGTGAACCAAAAATGGAAGCAGATTTATTGGTTGATATTATTGAAAGATGTCGTGAAAAAGGTTATGATGTAAGTAAATTGGTGAGCCAGGAGCATTTTTAAAAACTAGGCTATCCGAACGATTTTAACCAGGAACAAAACTCATAAGTTTGATTAAGAACAAGGATAAAAGAACAAAGATTAAAGATCGAAGAACAAAAACTTTGCACCTTAATCTTTATTCCTTACTCCTCGTTCGTTAATCTTGACATTTCTTCACTAAAACTTCATAATTGAAATGCACCTTTGAAATAACGAAACACAAGAAGCGATTTCCGTTTTGTTAAATTCTAAAAACTCATAATTAGTTTTTTAGTTTTCCGGTTACCCTTATCTGATACCTCATGTATTGCAAAATACATGAGGTTTTTATTATATAGTTTCGGAAGCAAAATTATCCTAATTTTTGCCGCTTAATTAAATAAGATTGCAGAATCGGGTAAAACCCTTCATTCCTGTCGGCATCAATTAAATCTATCTTGTATTGAGCACATTTTAATGCAATCTGCTGCCTGTAAGCTGAAACTGAGGCGATGTAGGATTCCTTTACCTGATTGGTATGTATTTTAATTGTTTCTCCGGTTTCCATATCAATAAATTGATAAGGCCTGTTTTCAAAATCAAAATCTACCTCCTTAGCTTTATCCACAACATTAAAAACGACAACCTCATGCTTATTAAATTTTAGATGCTGAAGTGCGTCAAAAAAATCATCTGTTTTTTCGGGATTGCTTTGTGTATTAAATAAATCACTAAAAATTACGACCATCGAACGCTTATGAATTAACTCCGCAACCTGGTGTAAAGCCTCGCTTAAATTAGTTTGTGCATTTATTTTAGGTTTTTGTAACAGCTCCTCCAGTTTTGTGAAAAGATATTTTTGATGAATAGTTGTTGATTTGGCCGGTGAATTCAATAAAACCTCATCTGTAAACAAACTCAAACCAGAAGCATCCCGTTGTTTTTTTAGGAGATACATCAGGGAAGCAGTGGCCTGAATAGAAAATGTAAGTTTATTATTCTGAGGTTCGGGGAAATACATGGATGAAGAAACATCAATCACAAACTGACAGCGCAAATTTGTCTCTTCCTCGAACCGCTTGCTGTATAGTTTATCCGTTTTTGCATATAATTTCCAATCGATATTTTTTACATTTTCGCCGCTGTTATATTGGCGATGTTCTGCAAACTCAACCGAAAAACCATGAAACGGACTTTTATGTAAGCCGGTAATAAAACCTTCAACAACTTGTTGGGCGAGTAATTCTAGGTTACCGTAGCTTGTTTCATTTTCGTAGTATACCGCTTGCATATCGTAAAACCAAACCTCACAGGTTTTTAAAACCTGTGAGGTTTAAATAAAAATTAAACTATTTTTTTGCAATTTTATAAAGCTTTCCGTTATCGGTTACGCTATATAAAGCGCCGTCTTTTTCAACCATATCACGAAAACGTTCGCCCATACCTTCGAGTAATCTTTCTTCGCCAGTTACCTTATTATCTTTAATAACCAAACGGATGATATGCGAACCGCCTAGGCCGCCAACAAAAAGGTTGCCTTTCCACTCCGGAATAGCAGTGCCGTTATAAAAGGCAATGCAACCCGGTGAAATACTTGGATTCCAGAAATACACTGGCTGTTCCATACCTTCTTTTTGCTGAATGCCGTCGCCAACTTTTTTACCACTATATTCTACACCATAGGTGATAACAGGCCAGCCGTAATTTTTACCTGGTTTAATAAGGTTTACTTCATCACCACCCTTCGGACCAAATTCGGCTTCCCATAAATCTCCGGTTTGCGGGTTAATAGCCAATCCGTCAGGATTACGTAAACCTAAAGCATAAATTTCAGGTCTTGCATCTGTTTTACTCGCAAAAGGGCCATTTGGTACCGGCTTGCCCTCTTTAGTTAAATGAAGAATTTTTCCTAATGAAGAATTAAGGTATTGCGCCTGAATACGGATATCAGCACCCGAACGTTCTCCGGTACTTACAAATAAATCACCGTTTTTATCGAATACGATTCTTGAACCATATTGAAGCTTATCCTTATAAGATGGTGTTGCACGATAAATTACGGTTTGATTTTCCAGTGCCGTTTCAGCTGCCGATAGTTTACCCTTTGCAATTGCTAATAAAGCGCCATTCGCCTGAGGTTCAGAATAAGCAAAATAAACCATTCTGTTCTTCGCAAAATCAGGATCTAATGTAACATCCAATAAGCCACCCTGACCTGAAGGGTCAACCTTTGGTAAACCTGTTATTGTTTTACTTAGTTTACCGTCGGCGTCGAGAATTACCATTGTACCACGCTTTTGCGTAATTAAGAAACCACCACCTGGGAGAACAGAAATTGCCCATGGATTTTCGAGTTTATCATTTAGTACAGCAACATCAAAAGCTGTTTTGGTTTTGATACCGGCTATCCGGGTTTGACCTTCAAAAGCGGGTTTATAATCGGCCGAAGGCTGATTGGTTTCAACAGGGCTTTGTGCAGAAACAGTATTGGCAAGTGCCAAACTCATTGATAATCCTGCAAATGCTACACCTAATGTTTTGTTAATTAAAGGGTTCATAGAAATGATTGAGTTTTTAATAAAGAAACGAATTTTTTTGATAAAAAAACCCGAATCAGATTATGAATCGGGTTTAAATATATTAGAAGCTTTCAGTATTAAGTATTTAGAATCGAGTATCTCAAACCCTAAACCCTTTTACCATAAACTTTTATCAGGCTAATTGCTTATTCAATTTTTCTGCTAAAACAGATTTTGGAACGGCACCAACTTGTTTATCAACAACCTGACCATCTTTAAAATACAATAATGCAGGAATGTTACGGATACCAAACTGCATGGAAATTTGAGGATTATTATCTACGTTAACTTTACCAACGACAGCTTTTCCATCATATTCTTTTGCAATTTCTTCTACAACCGGGCCAACCATGCGACAAGGGCCACACCATTCTGCCCAAAAATCTACTAATACGGGTTTATCTGATTTTAATACAAGCTCCTCAAAGTTTGCATCTGTGATTTCTAATGCCATAATTTATTTTTTTATGTTCAAATATATGTATTCAATTGTAATGCCAGCTATATTGTAATGCCAATTTGACATTTCTTTGAGGTTGAAGGTTCAAAGGCTAAAGGCATAAGGTTTTAGGCGCTTTAAACCTTCTGCCTTAAACTTTCCGCCTTCTACCTTAATTCAGCTTATAATTCACAACATTCAATCCGGTTAATTGTTCTAAGAACTTATTGTTAGGATTAATTTTCAAATTTTTCGATGGCAAATCCAGCATTATCTGCTTCTCACTATCAAAAACAGCGAAGTTAAGCTGACAGTTTTGCTGTTCGGAATTTGCCTTATTGTCGGCCAGTATCGCTTCAATCTGGCGCATCAAATCATCATTTACCTTTTCTATCGGCACCTGGATGGTAAGGCTTTTTGTCAGCTTATCCCTTAATTCAGACATAAGGTTAATTGATGTGATTTTGAATTCCCAGTCGCCCGCTTTACCAAAACGCTCGCCAACCCGGCCACGTATCTGCAGGAAGTACCCTTCTGTTAAAAATGATTTAAATTTTAGAAAGTCTTCGCCGAATAAAGCCATTTCACAGGCATCATCATAATCTTCAAAAACAAATGTGCCGAAAGGTTTACCAGTTTTGGTTATTCTTTGCGATGCGGTAACCACTAAGCCGCCCACACAAAGCTCACGGTTTTGCAGCTTCGCAAATTCGGCGAGGACCTCTTCATTCGTATCGCCCATCCTAACTTTATTAATGATGCTTAATTGCCGAACACCGTGTGTACAGAATTTATCAAGTTCCAATTTATAATTATCTAAAGGATGGCCCGAAAGAAAAATTCCAATCGCATCTTTTTCATATTTTAACCTGTCCATTAAAGCCCATTCAGGCGAAACCGGCAAGGTTGGTTCCAGAATCATATCAGCTTTGGAACCCCCAAACAATGAAGCTTGCGAGGTACTTTCATTATTTTGGAAATCATTGGCATATTTAATGATTTTTTCAATGCCATTCATCTTATCGTTCGGACCAATATAGAAATATTGTGCTCTATGGCCGCCAAATCCGTCAAAAGCGCCACTGTAAACAAAACTTTCATATGCTTTCTTGTTTACAATTCTTGTATTGGAACGTTTTGCAAAATCGTAAACAGTTGTGTACGGGCCTTTCGCTAAACGCTCTTCAATAATGCTTTCAACGGCCTTTTCACCAACTCCTTTAACGGCCGACATACCGAAGCGGACTTCGCCTTTGGCATTTACGGAAAATTTAAGGTCAGATTCGTTAACATCAGGACCTAAAACAACAACCCCCATCTGGCGGCATTCTTCCATAAAGAAAGCTACCTGTTTAATATCGCTCATATTATTGGAAAGTACCGCCGCCATATATTCAGCGGGATAATGTGCTTTTAAGTAAGCGGTTTGGTAAGCAATCCAGGCGTAACAGGTGGAATGGGATTTATTGAATGCATAAGATGCAAAGGCTTCCCAGTCTTTCCAGATTTTTTCTAAAGTTGCGGCATCGTGTCCCTTTTCTGCAGCCTGCTTTACAAACTTAGGCTTCATTTTATCGAGTACATCTTTTTGCTTTTTACCCATTGCTTTACGCAAAACATCGGCCTCACCTTTGGTAAAACCTGCTAATTTTTGCGATAAAAGCATTACCTGTTCCTGGTAAACAGTAATACCGTATGTTTCCTTTAAGTATTCTTCACAGGCATCTAAATCGTATTTAATTTCTTCTTCACCATTTTTACGCCGTACGAAACTCGGAATATACTCCATTGGGCCCGGGCGGTATAACGCATTCATGGCAATTAAATCGTCAAAAACCGTAGGCTTCAGTTCCTTCATGTACTTCTGCATGCCCGGGCTTTCATACTGAAAAATACCAATGGTTTCGCCACGCTGGAAAAGCTCATAAGTCAATACATCATCAATTGGAAAATTATCCGGATCCAAATCGATATCGTGTCTTTTCTTAACGAGTTTAACCGTATCTTTTATCAGTGTAAGGGTTTTTAAGCCCAAAAAGTCCATTTTTAATAAGCCTGCACTTTCTACAACCGAGTTATCAAACTGCGTGACATATAAATCAGAATCTTTTGCTGTTGCGACAGGAACAAAATTGGTAATATCGCTTGGGGTGATAATTACGCCACAGGCGTGAATACCCGTATTTCTTAACGAACCTTCTAAAACCTGTGCTTGCTGTATGGTTTCAGCACTTAAATCCTTCAAAAGCCCCATTGCTTTTAATTCCTGAACACGTTCGTATTCATCAGGACGCAGTGCATCTTTCAAACTTTTTTCATCGAGGTTGAAGATTTTTGCAAGCTTCATATTCGGAATGAGCTTTGCAATTTTATCGGCTTCGAATAGTGGTAAATCTAAAACCCTCGCGGTATCACGGATGGATGATTTTGCGGCCATTGTTCCATAGGTAATGATCTGTGCCACCTGACTGGAACCATACTTATTAATTACATATTCCATTACCCTGCCACGGCCCTCATCATCAAAATCGATATCAATATCGGGCATGGAAACCCGGTCGGGATTTAAGAAACGCTCAAAAAGGAGATCGTATTTAATCGGGTCGATGTTGGTTATCCAAAGGCAGTAGGCCACTACCGAACCGGCTGCCGAACCACGCCCGGGACCAACAGAAACATCCCTTCTTCTGGCTTCGGCAATAAAATCCTGCACAATTAAGAAATAACCCGGATAGCCTGTTTTCTCAATTGTCGCCAATTCGAAATCCAATCTATCGATAATTTCAGGCGTTAATTCGCCATAGCGTTTTTTAGCACCTTCATAGGTAAGGTGGCGTAAAAACTTATTTTCACCTCGTTTTCCGCCATCAATTTCATCCTCGGCAACTAAAAACTCCTCCGGAATATCAAATTTTGGAAGTAAAACTTCCCGTGCCAGTTTATAGCTTTCAATTTTATCTACAATTTCCTGAATATTTAGAATCGCTTCGGGTAGATCTGCGAAAATCGCCTTCATTTCTTCTGACGATTTAAAATAATATTCCTGATTGGGTAAGCCATAACGATAACCACGACCACGGCCTATGGGGGTTGCCTGTTTTTCACCATCTTTTACACAAAGCAAAATATCGTGGGCATTTGCATCTTTTTTGTTAATGTAATAGGTGTTGTTTGTAGCAACTAATTTTACATCGTGTTTTTTTGCCAGTGAAATTAAAGATGCATTTACCCGGTCTTCATCTTCCTGGTTGTGGCGCATGATTTCTATATAAAAGTCTTCTCCAAACTGTGCTTTCCACCAGAGTAAAGCTTCCTCGGCCTGGTTTTCGCCCATGTTTAAGATTTTATTGGAAATCTCACCGGAAAGATTTCCGGACAAAACCAGGATATCGTCCTTGTATTGTTCTATAACTTGCCTGTCGATACGGGGAACATAATAAAAACCCTTGGTATAAGCGATTGACGACATTTTGGCCAGATTATGATAGCCATTTTTATTTTTCGCCAGAAGTACCATCTGATAGCCGTTATCTTTTACTGTTCTATCCAAATGGTTGTCGCAAACAAAAAATTCAACACCGACAATCGGTGTCATTACCACTTCTGTTGGTCGTTCGCCCGCTTCTATTGCAGCCGCATTTTTAGCTTCTGCAGCTTTATTATGATTTAAAACGGCATTAACGAAGTGAAAAGCACCCATCATATTTGCATGATCGGTCATTGCAACTGCTGGCATTTTTTGTGCAGCAGCGGCTTTTATCAAATCGGGAATACTGATTGTACTTTGTAAAACCGAAAATTGCGTATGGTTGTGCAAATGCACAAAAGTAGCAGCGGCGAGCTCCTGTTTATTTTCGGCAAGTTCCTGTTTTGAAACCCCTCCACCTTCCGCTTTTTGAAGTCGCTTGCGAATCTCATCAGAAGCGGATTTTAAGTTTACATGCGGAATGCCAAAGCTCGGTATCGACGCAGGATTTACTTCCCTGAAGCGCGGAAAGTATTCCACATCAACTAGTAATTCCTCTTTAGTGAAAACTTCTTTTTTTATCAGTTCCAGAAAGCAACGTGTGGTTGCTTCCACATCGGCCGTTGCATTATGCGCCTCATTAAACGGAACACCAAATAAATAGGAGTGAAGTTCAGTTAATGTTGGTAATTTAAATTTACCACCCCTACCTCCAGGCAGTTTTAACAGGTTCGCGGTAATTTCTGTACAGGTATCTAAAACAGGCATTTCAGCCATACGATTTTCAATACCGAAGCGGTGAAATTCGCAGCCCATAATATTGACATCGAAACCAACATTCTGGCCGACAATAAATTTAGATTTTGATAAAACGATATTGAATTTTTCTAACACTTCGGCCAGGCTGATGCCTTGCTCTTCTGCCAGCTCTGTAGAAATCCCATGAATACGTTCGGCATCATAAGGAATGTTAAAGCCTTCTGGTTTAACCAAATAATCCTGATGTTCAATCATGCGTCCCATCTCATCGTGTAGTTGCCATGCAATTTGAATACAACGCGGCCAGTTATCGGTATCGGTAATTGGCGCATTATAATTACGAGGCAAACCCGTCGTTTCCGTATCAAAAATTAAATACATATCTAGCTGTAAAATTAACCGCTGCAGAATATTAGCGGTTCTTCAAAAATAGGAAATTTGAAGGTGTATGTTGTCAGGATTTTATCAACAAAAGGTAGGGGGATTATTCAGCTGATTTAGAAAAAATCTTTACTTTTAATAATAATGAACCATAATTTTTTTGAGTATATTAACTAAAAAAAAACAAAACTGTCGTAACCAACGATTTGTTCGCAAGGCTTAAACAACATATTGAGGATACAAATAATAAATTTGCATTTACAAAAAAAAATATAATTGTTTTTATTTAATTTTTTTTGAAAGATATCCGTTTGTAGAACATGCTGTTGATAGAGCAAAAGAAATTAAAGGGTAGACAAGCGCAAAGAAAAATTAATCGAAGGCAAAAAATCAAATTGAAATTTTCTGAATGATGAAATTTTTGCAGAATAGAACAAAAATAGTTGTCATTCTGAGCATAGCGAAGAATCCCCAGCCGATGAAACACGAAATTTGAATACTGAAACAAACAAAATTGAACTCATCAGGAATCAAATACTTTCAGGTCAGGGGTTCTTCGTACCTCAGAATGACAAAATAAATATATTATTGCTTTTCTTAAACTGCCAAACTTTCCAAAAGCACTTTTGCAGCTTCTTCTGATGAACCCGGGTTTTGTCCGGTGATCAATAAACCATCTTTTTTAACATAAGAACTCCAGTCGGCGCCTTTACTGTAATGGCCGCCCAGTTTTTTAAACTCGTCTTCTAATAAGAAAGGAACAACATCGGTTAATTTAACTGCTTCTTCCTCGGTATTTGAGAAACCGGTTACCGCTTTACCTTTTACCAAAGGATCACCATTTTGGTCTTTCACTTTAATTAATACACCTGGCGCATGACATACAAAAGCAACAGGTTTATCTGCATTATAAAAATTCTGAATCAGTTCAATAGATTTTTCGTCGTTCGCTAAATCCCAAAGTGGTCCATGTCCGCCCGGATAAAACACAGCATCATAACCGGCGTCGCTTACTTCACTTAATTTAAATGTATTGGCAAGTTTTGTTTTTAATGCCTCATCCGCTTTAAATCTTTTGGTTGCTTCAGTCTGTGCGTCAGGCGCATCACTTTTTGGATCAATTGGCGGTTGTCCTCCTTTTGGCGAAGCGATTGTAATTTCTACCCCGGCATCTGCCATAACATAATATGGTGCAGCAAATTCTTCAATCCAAAAACCTGTTTTTTCACCTGTATTTCCCAATTCACTGTGGGAAGTTAATACCATTAATACTTTCATTATCTAATTTTATTTAATATATAATGATTATCCATTTTTATGCCGAAAAACAGGTTATCGCTTAAAATGACAAATGCAATACGATTAGTTGAAGATGCGCCTGTTTCAACAATTCACGTTG
Organism: Pedobacter rhodius; assembly: GCF_027213645.1. Taxonomy (GTDB): domain Bacteria; phylum Bacteroidota; class Bacteroidia; order Sphingobacteriales; family Sphingobacteriaceae; genus Pedobacter; species Pedobacter rhodius. Next base: position 420,997 of record NZ_JAPWGL010000001.1, read on the forward strand.
CTTATCACATGCGTTTGTGCTATAAAGTTGATTTGGTTGGTGAGCCACCAACCAAGGAGTTGAGATGAGTTGAAGATGCGCCTGTTTCAACAATTCACTTTGCTTATCACATGTGTTTGTGCTATTAATTTAATTAGGTTAGTTGGTGAGCCACTAGCCAAGAAGTTACTTGTAACAGGCTGTGTGCTGTTAAATTGATTTAGTTGGTTGGTTGGGTTGGTGAGCCACCAACCAAGGAATTAAAGCCACCAACGATGGAAAGGCTATTGTGCTATTAAATTGATCTGATTGGTTGGTGAACCAGCAACCGGGGAATTATTAACATAATAAAAAACCGGATGCCAAATATGCCACTATCCCTGGCTGGCCAGTAAGTACAGCACCGCCATCCTGATTGCAACACCATTTTCAACCTGTTCTAAAATGATAGATTGCTTGCTGTCTGCTACGTCGCTGGTAATCTCTACACCCCGGTTTATCGGGCCGGGATGCATCACAATAATTTCCTTATCAAGGTTATCCAGTATGTGTTTGTTTAAACCATACATCATGGCATATTCCCTTAAAGATGGAAAATATTTTATGTCCTGGCGTTCCAGTTGAATGCGGAGCATGTTGGCTACGTCGCACCAGTTTAACGCTTTAATAAGATTATGTTCAACTTTTACACCAAGCTGGTGAATGTGTTTGGGGATAAGCGTTGTTGGCCCGCAAACCATAACTTCTGCGCCTAAACGTTGTAAACAGAGTATGTTGGAGATGGCTACCCTCGAATGCAGGATATCGCCTACAATAACAACTTTCTTTCCGGCAACATCGCCAAGTTTCTGGCGGATGGAAAAGGCATCAAGCAGGGCTTGTGTAGGATGTTCATGCGCACCGTCGCCGGCATTTACAATTTGTGCTTTAACATGCCTGCTTAAAAACTGGCCGGCACCTGCATAAGGGTGGCGCATTACAACCATATCAACTTTCATCGAGAGGATATTATTTACTGTATCGATTAAAGTTTCGCCTTTGCTAACCGATGATGAAGAAGCGGCAAAGTTCACCACATCAGCAGAAAGTCTTTTTTCGGCCAGTTCAAATGAAAGTTTGGTTCTTGTAGAGTTTTCAAAGAAAATATTGGCGATTGTAATATCACGAAGTGAAGGAACCTTTTTAATAGGCCTGTTAATCACTTCTTTGAAATTATCTGCAGTTTCGAAAATTAATTCAATATCATTCCGGTTAATATCTTTAATGCCTAAAAGATGTCGGGTTGATAATTTTTCTGCTGCCATTTTTTATTTATTGTTTTTCGGATAATAAAATCACTTTGTCTTCTGCACCTTCATCGGCCCAGCTTACTTTTACGTGTTGAGAATTCAGACTGTCTACCTGAAGGCCAATGTAATTTGGCTCGATTGGCAAGTGCCTGCTAAATCTTCTGTCTATCAATACCAAAAGCTCAACCTTTTCCGGGCGACCATATGCAAGTAATGCATCCATTGCCGCTCTTATTGTTCTTCCGGTCCAGAGTACATCATCAATTAAAATCACCTTTTTACCTTCGATGATGAAATCAATAGAATTGCTGCTGGCTGTTACCAGGCCATCTTTACGGCGGAAATCATCCCTGAAGAACGTAATATCAAGGTTTCCCTTTAAGATTTTTTTGTTTTTTAAAATACTTTGAAGTTCGGTTTGAATCCGATCGGCCAGAAAAATTCCTCTTGGCTGGATGCCGATTAAAACGGTATTTGCAAAATCATCGTGGTTTTCAATTAACTGGCGACAAAGCCTTTTAATTGTTATCTGAATTTTTTGTCCGTCAAAGATTGTTTTCTTTTGCATTGAAGAAGGATTGGGCAAATATAGAAAAATGTTTCAAGGTTGAAAAGTTGAATTTGAATTAGATGCCGTTATATCCAGATGTCATTTTCAGAAGTGAGGATAACTGGTTTATCACCTGTAATTAAAATGGTGTGTTCATGTTGTGCAACGTAACCACCTTTATTTCCGGTTAAGGTCCAGCCGTCTTCTTCCGTTTCAGCAATACTCGATGCAGTAGAAATAAAGGTTTCGATGGCAACAGTTGTATTTTTTCTGAATCGCTCCTGATTATATTTATCGTAAAAATTGGCAATTTCATGCGGGGCTTCATGTAAATTTCTTCCAACGCCATGGCCCGTCAAGTTTTTAATTACACGGAAACCTGATTTCCGGGCTTCAGTTTCTATTAATCTTCCGATTTCAGCTATCCGAACGCCACCTTTTATACCATATATTGCTTTTTTAAGAATCGACTTTGAGGCATTAACAAGTACATTATGGTTGTGTAAATCCTCCCCTAATACGAACGAGCCACCATTATCTGACCAAAAACCATTTAATTCGGCAGAAACGTCAATGTTTATTAAATCACCTTCCCTTAAAATTTTGTTTTTTGTCGGAATGCCATGAGCTATCTCGTTGTTAATACTGATACAGGTCCAGCCGGGAAAGTTATAGGTTAACCGGGGCGCAGATTTCGCTCCGAAATCGTTCAGAATTTCGCCACCAAAATCATCAAGCTGCTTTGCAGACAAACCTGGTTTGGCGAAATTGCGCATTTCTTTGAGCGTGTAAGCAACAGCTTTACTTACCCTTTGCATGCCGATTAGTTCTTCTTCAGTTGTGATTGACATAGCGATGAATTTTTAACGAAGATAGCTTTTTAACGATTAAGGTTATAAAATACATAACTTTGTGACCGGATATGGCACATAACCCAATTATTTTCTTCGATGGTGTTTGTAACCTCTGTAATACTTCTGTACAGTTCGTAATCAAGCATGATAAGGCAAATTTATTCAGCTTCAGTGCCTTACAGGGAAATTATGCTAAAAAAGTTTTGCCCGGGTTTAATGTCGATTTTGATAAAATTAATTCTATCCTATTAATTGAAAATAATAAATTATATACCAAATCATCTGCCGCTTTAAGAGTCGCGAAGAAATTGAATGGACTACTGCCGATATTATATGTTTTTATACTGGTTCCAAAATTTATCCGGGATTGGATTTATGATATTATTGCAAAAAACCGTTATAAATGGTGGGGTAAGCAAGAAAGTTGCTGGGTTCCAACACCTGATTTGAAAAGCAAGTTTTATGATTAATTTTCCAGATATCTCTTTGAATAGGTTATGCCCATTAAATCATACCGTTTGAATTGGGTTTTTAACCTTTTTTGAAAATCAGGATAATTTCGTTTCTCTTTCGGACTCCAAAGAATTTCACTCAATGCATCTAATCTGGGAAAGAGCATGTATTGTGCTTTGGCCGTATTTGTGATGTATTCCGTCCATAAACAACCCTGACCGCCCCATATATATTTTGCCTGTCCGGCATTTAGTGCTGCCGGAATCGGTTCATAATTGTAAACATCAATTAATGGTGAAACTTTATTTGCAGTTAAACTATCTTCTTTTGCAAACTGGGCATGATTGAAATATAGGATGAGCTCGGGTGTCATGATGGCTTTATGCTGTTGTTTTGCTGCTTCAATTCCGCCTTTTTCTCCCTGCCAGCTCATAACTACAGCATTTGGAGCTAAACCACCTTGTATAATTTCATTCCAGCCGATAATCGTTTTGCCTTTGCTGTTTACAAATTTCTCCATTCTGCGAATGAAATAACTTTGCAGTTCACTTTCCGTTTTCAGGCCGTTATCTATCATAAACTGTTGCGAAATTGGAGATTGTTTCCACCACACTTTAGAAGCTTCATCTCCGCCAATATGAATGTATGGCGACGGGAATAGGTTCATCACTTCAGTTAATACATTTTCCAGAAATTTAAAAGTGGTGTCAGAAGCCTGAAGTACATTATTGTATTTGTTCATCATGCCCCAGGTTTCGGCAACTTCATATTTTTTATCCGGTGTTGTGCCCAATTCGGGATAGGCCGCTAATAAAGCCAAACTATGGGCAGGCATCTCAATTTCAGGAATTATAGTTATATAACGTTTGGATGCATAATCAACTACCTCCTTAATTTGTTCTTGTGTATAGTACCCGCCATGGCGAATGCCATCTGTTTTAATAACCGCATCCTGAGGGGTGATTTTGATATCGTTTGGTGATACCTGATATTTAATGTTTTCATTACCTTTTCCTGGCCACAAGCCAATAATACTTCCATTGCGCCAGGCACCGGTTTCCGTTAATTTCGGGTATTTTTTAATCTCGATTCTCCAGCCATGGTCGTCGGTTAAATGCCAATGAAAGTAGTTCATCTTATGCAAGGCCAGGTAATCGATATATTGTTTTACAAAATCCACATCAAAGAAATGACGGCTTACATCAAGGTGCATCCCACGGTAGTCGAAACGGGGGTAATCGACAATGTTAACCGATGGTATTTGCAGCGGAAAGGCTTTTGGTGAATAAGGCAAAAGCTGAATTAAAGTTTGGATTCCGTAAAAAATGCCTTTACTTGTCGCGGAATTTATAGTTACCTGCTTTGAATTAATTTCTAATTCATATCTGTCAATATGATTTGTTTTTATGTTGTCATTAATCAGTCGGATAACGTTCTCTTTCTGATTTCCTGTTGAATCTTTAGTTAACAGTATTCCGTAAAACTTTTGCAGATAATTATTTAAAAATGAAGTGGCGTTCAGTAACGAGTCATTCGCAATTATCTTGGTATTTCCATTTATAATAAAGGATTGAGCTTTAGTGTTTAATTGAAGTTGTACAGGTTGCGGTATAATGTTGGCCTCCTGTGCGAGTACATTTAAGCTAAAAATTTTGAGTAAAACTAAAAATGCAAATTTTTTCATACAGAAATTTTATACATCAAAAGTAATAATTATAGTTTGATGAAATGCCGTGAAAGAGAGTAAGCAGAAATTTACCGGTTAAAGATTTAGTTGTATTTTAATAGCAGGTTTTTAATACCTTAGTTAAGGCTAAAGTTATGTACAATGAAAATTAGTGTTCTCACACCTTCTTTCAATTCAGGAAAATACATAAAAAGGGCAATTGAAAGTGTTCTGATTCAGAATTATTCAGATTTCGAACATATTATAGTCGACAGCGATTCTTATGATGATACTGTATCAATTATCCAGGAATACCCTCACATAAAACTTCGATCAGAAAAGGATAGCGGACAATCTGAGGCTATGAACAAGGCATTTAATATGAGTTCCGGGGGTATAATTGTTTATCTAAATGCGGATGATGAGTTTTTGCCTGGTGCATTTGATGCCGCAATATCAGCGTTTCAAGCGAATAAGGACGCCGATATGATTATTGGAAATCTGATTTTTAAAAGTGCAACCGAAAGTTCATTGAGAATACCATCAATCCGATATACAGACGTTTTACAATACTGGCTAAATTTGTTTCCGAATAATCCGGTCAGTTATTTTTATAAGCGCAAAGTTCAGGAGCAGATAGGCGAATTTCCTGTTGATGACCATTATTCTATGGATATTTGGTTCATTCTTAAGGTTTATAAGCAATTTAAGGTGGTTAAAATTGATGCAACACTTGGTATTTTTCATTCTGACGGATACAATAAAACAGCAATTGCAGATTTAGGTCAAAACCTGCACAACGCAACTAAAAATCATCTGATAAATGATAACCCCTGGTTGCTCCTATTTTTTTATTATAAACTCTTGTTGGGGAGATTGAAATAATTTTTTCAAAAAAAAAGCTCCCAAATTTTACATCTGGGAGCTTTTAATTATCAGTTAAAAAGAACTAGCCTTTTTTAGCTTTGCTTTCTTCGCCTTCTAATTGCGATTTCAATTGAGCCAATACGTCTAAGTCGCCTAAAGTAGATTTCTCTACCGAATCTTTAACTTTTTTAACAGCAGTTACGGCAGCTTTAGCTTCTTTTTTCTTAGTTGCTCTTTCTTCAGCAACAGCTTCAGCTTTAACCTCTTCCCAGATACGGGCATGAGATACGACAATGCGTTTCGCTTCTTTGTTAAACTCAATGATTTTAAACTCATTTGCCTCATCAGCTTTAAGTGTAGAACCATCTTCTTTAACCATGTGTTTAGTTGGTACGAAACCTTCTACACCATATGGTAAAGCAATCACAGCACCTTTATCAGTTACTTTAACAACAGTACCCTGGTGAACCGAATCTAACGTGAAGATGGTTTCGAAAGTATCCCAAGGGTTTTCTTCTAATTGTTTGTGACCTAAGCTTAATTTGCGGTTATCAACATCTAATTCTAAAACAACTACGTCTAACACATCACCAACTTTAGTGAATTCGTTAGGGTGGTTTACTTTTTTAGACCAAGATAAATCAGAGATGTGGATTAAACCATCGATACCTTCTTCGATTTCAACAAAAACACCGAAGTTAGTCATATTTTTAACCGTTGCTTTATGCTTGCTTCCTACCGGGAATTTAGCAGCAACTTCTTGCCATGGATCATTAGATAATTGTTTAATACCTAAGCTCATTTTGCGCTCGTCTCTATCTAAAGTTAAAACTTCAGCTTCGATCTCATCACCAACTTTTAAGAATTCCTGTGGATTTCTCAAGTTTTGCGACCAGCTCATTTCAGAAACGTGGATTAAACCTTCAACACCAGGGATAATTTCTAAGAAAGCACCGTAATCTGCAACAGTTACGATTTTTCCTTTTACTTTAGAACCAACCTGAATGTCAGCACTTAAGTTTTCCCAAGGGTGTGGTGTTAATTGTTTTAAGCCTAAAGCGATACGTTTTTTCTCATCATCGAAATCTAAAACAACAACGTTGATTTTTTCATCTAATGATAATACTTCTTTCGGATGCTCTATGCGGCCCCAAGAAATATCAGTAATGTGAAGTAAACCATCAACACCACCTAAATCGATGAATACACCGAAATCCGTAATGTTTTTAACAGTACCTTCAAGTACCTGACCTTTTTCTAATTTAGAAACGATTTCTACTTTTTGGCTTTCTAAATCGTCTTCGATTAACACTTTATGAGAAACAACTACGTTTTTAAACTCATGGTTAATTTTAACAACTTTGAATTCCATTGTTTTACCCACGTATACATCGTAATCGCGGATAGGTTTAATATCAATTTGAGATCCTGGTAAGAAAGCTTCAACGCCCATGATGTCGACAATTAAACCACCTTTAGTACGGCTCTTAACGAAACCGTTGATGATTCTGTCATTTTCAAGCGCCTCATTAATTGCTTCCCATGATCTTTGGGTTTTAGCTCTTTTGCGGGAAAGGATCAATTGACCGTTAGCATCTTCCGGTGCTTCAACGAAAACGTCAACTGAATCGCCGATTTTTAGATCTGGTGTATCACGGAATTCAGAAGTAGAAACTAAACCGTCTGATTTAAAACCTACGTTTAATACCACGTCTTTGTTGTTAATTGAAACAACAGTTCCGCTGATGATTTCACCTTTAGTGATCTGATTAAATGTTCCGGCATACATATCTTCAAACTTTTTACGGTCTGCATCATTGTAATTTCCGAAAACTTTTTCATCTGCATCCCAATCGAAATCTTCGGTTGGTGTTGCTAATGATGATTTGATCGATTCGATCGAAACTGAATCTGCTTCTGATTCAATTGTTTCTTTTTCAGTCAGGCGTCCGCCTTCTCCCTGAAGTTCAGCTGTTTTTGCTGCTAATTCTTTTTCTGCTACTTGTTTTTTAGCCATTAATTAATTATCTCCTTTTTTCCCTATTTAGGGACTGCAAAGGTAAAAATTTTTTAATTAATAGAAAAGATTTTTTTAATAAACATTGCTGATTTTTAGCTCATTAGAAAAATTAGTATCAGGTATTTAGCATTAAGTCGCAAGTATTTAGTATAAAGTAGCAAGATTGGGCGTTTAAAGACGATGGATAAAGGAACGAAGCATAAGATCAGGCATAAAAAAGGCAGTATGCAATTTCCTTATATCAGATCGGGTTAATCCAGGATTAGCTGTTTGTCTTAAAAATATGTAATTATTTGAAAACCAGCATTCAGTAATCCTTCGGAAGCAGCAGCCCCGCTATCGCTTATAGTCCTCACTTCGTTGCGGGCTATTCCGCTCTATCGGGTTTAAAAACAAAGCTTATACGGCTAAGAATTACCTTTTTGTAAAAGTTCCCCGCGTGAAGCCTTCGCCAATCAGCGTGTTTTCGTCTCTTATTAAAAGTAAAATCATGTTTTGTTGATCATACAATTTAATCATATCACCTTCGATAACATATTTTGCCGTAAATGTTGTGTCGGTATAAATATCTTTAACTGCTACTGAATCTTTTGTGTTGAAATTAAAAGACTGATATTGAGTATCTGCATTGCTGGTAAAAATACCTTTTACAGTTTTTTCTTTTATAAAGGTTACAAAGCAAAAATATCCTACTATTAAAACTATTATGGTTGAAAAGCCGATTAAAAATTTGTTTTGACCTGAATATTTAAAAATGAAAAATAAAATGGTACCCATAATTAACGCAACTATGGCAAAAAAGATAATATTGGAATAATCCTTATCAATTTTTGGAACCTCCACAGCAACTGCCGATGTTGACTGCACAGGTTTATTTACCGGCGAAATTCTAACTAAAAACTCTTTGCTTACCCAGCCTTCACCATTGGTAACCTTGATTTTAAAGAAGCTTGTATTTGAAGAGTCCAGAACAGCAACATTTTCATTTTTAGGTAAATACCCGACTATTTTACTATTTGGATCTGCCTGCGATCTGACCCTTAAATCGTCTGCTGTTACCCGATAGATATCGCCACTTGTTGCAGCCGGTTGAGGTGTATCCGTTGCTGGTGTTGTATTTACGGGTGCCGTTGAAGGCTTAGCCGTTGTTACGGTTTTTTCAAGAAAATTCTTACTTATCCAACCTTCGCCATTCTTTAACTTTACTTTGTAGAACTTCGCATCAGCGGCATCTAAAATAACCACGTTTTCATTCTGATTTACCGTAGCTACAACTTTACTTTTTGGATTGTTGCTGGCCCTTACATTTACTTTATCAGCGGTAACCCGGTAAGTATCTTGTGCAATTACACGGTTTGAGAATATACAAAGAGCAATTAGCAGAAAGAAAATTCGGGTCATAAGTTTTAGTATTTCAGCGAAGCTGTTTAAAAATATAGCAATGTCGTACAGCGCAAACATCGTGCTAATTAAGGCAAAATTAGAAAATACTTTTAATTAGGCCATAAAACAATTTAACCATAAAAATCATTACCAACTTCCGCCGGTGCCGCCCCCGCTGCTGCTTCCGCCGCCCCAGCTGCTTGATGAAGAAGAACTGCCGGATGATGAAGAACCCGATGAACTACGCGGACTTTCCTTAACCAGCATGGGCAAAGTAATCCACCGGATAAATTCTGCATGTTTACAAAAACTGCATTCATTAATGAGTTTAGCCTGTCCGTCATGCGTGTAAGTAGCCGTTTTAACGGTAACTTGCTTTTCGAGTTGATAAGTTCGGAACTTACAGGAAGGGCATTCCGTAAACTGATCGTATTTTTCAGCAGGCCAGGCTTTAATAATGTGTTCCTTATGGTCTGTGCTCTCCCATATATCGTAATCGTAAGCCTTTATAATTTCTTCTTTTCGCTGTCCTTCCGTTAAAAAAGGTTTTCCTTCAACATTTATATCCCGGTCTAAACGAATCATGGCTTGCTGTTTACTATCCAAAATGGGTTTAAAACGATTATTTGCTTCCTTACGCCTGAAAACCTGACGAATTACGGCAAATAAAATTAGCGGTGAAAATGCAATTAGCCACCAGTATTTCTGATGGAATGATTTTACTGCATCCGAAAAATTTTCATCGTCGTTATAGGTCTTCCTGATTTCATCAATGAGGAATAAATACCTGAAAAATAAGGATATACTTAAAATACAAAATAAAATAAGGGGTATGCTATCCGGTTTTATTTCCTTAAAAATGCTAAAGCCACCGGTAATGAATAATATTATAGTGATGAAGATTAGGATAATGAATATAACGGCACAGCCTTTAATCAGGGCAGGGTTGTAATCATTTTTATCGGTCTTTTTTGGTTTGAGTTTTTTTGTTGAATACCTTTTAAGCAACCTGAATAAGCCAAAAAAAGACAGGCAAATTATTGCGGTGGGTATCCAGAGTTTTTCCAGGTTATTATTGCCTGTTTGCTGCGTGAAAAGCTGGTTTAGTTCTGATTTGTTTTCGGGGTTTAAAATAATCAGCCCCATCGCATTTAAGGTATTAATAATCCCGGTGCTGAAATCATTTTCCCTGAAGGCCGGGAGTAAATTTTGTTCAGCTATATGTTTCAGTTTTACGTCGGGCAATACACCTTCAGCGCCCGTCCCTGTAATAAACCTATACTTTCGCCTATCTTTTGCAATAAAAAGTAATACACCGTTATTGCTTGATTTTTGCCCGATTCCCCAGGTACTGAAAAGCTTATAGGCAAAATCAAAATCTTCCTGATTATGATCAAAATCGTTTACAATTACAACCGCTAGCTGAACATTAGTTTTACTTTCTAGTTCTGTAATGGTGCTGTTGATACCAGCAACATCACTTTCGTTTAATATTCCATCAGGATTACTTACCCAACCTCCGCCATTTTGTTTCGGATCGGGTAGCTCGGAAACCAGGTAGGCTTTTTGCGCAAACAGCGCATTTGAAAAAAGGATTAAGACAAAAAGTAATACTGTTTTTAACGGAAGATTATTTTGCATTGCATGATTGTTATTATCAAAATCAGCTTAAACCGTTTTTTTACAAACAGGCCGGTTTTACTCTTTTAAAATTCTGGCCAATACCTTATCCAGTTTTCCTTTGTCTTTTGTATAAGATTCTAAATTGAAGAGTTTAACGGATTTAAACTCAATAGGGTGACTTTCGCTCTGTAATGAAATGTAACCGGATGTTAATGGTTTTCCGTCAATTTTAACTTTCGGATCGTAATTAGAAACATTGCCGCCGCCAATTTGGGGTTTTGTATATTCGAGAACAACTTCCCCTTCAATAATATGCTTAATAACCGAATCACCTAAAACTAAGAATTCGGCAGTAACCCATTGGTCGCCTGCATAGGTTTTTGATTTAGAATCCAGGCAATGTTGGGTAAATAATTTTCCATTAAAAAAAATGTTTGTGCCGGGTGTACAAACATTGCTGGTATGCCTTTCATGTTCACCATCGCCTCCTAAAATCTGTCCTTCAATTGAAATTGGAAAATCCTGATCTTTAAGCATTGTTTCGGGGTTCTGGCAATGTAACATCGCCCCGCTGTTTCTTAACGCCCAACCTTCACCACCTTTAACCTGTTCGCCAACAAAACGGTAAGTAACCTTTAATAAATAAGCTGAAAATGGTTTTTTGTAAAATATATGTCCATACTGTTGGTCGAATGTTGTGTAACCATCATAACGCACTTTAATTAAGCCATCTTCAACCCGGAAAGTATTTGCATAATTGTCGTTTAGATCATGCTTGGAAATCTTTACTTTCCAGTCTTTTAAATCTTTCCCGTTAAAAAGGTTAATCCAACCCTTTTGTGCATTAACGTTAAGGGATGCAAAAGCAAAAAAAAGAAGTAGGGTAGAGGTTTGTTTAAATTTCATAATCGCAAAAAAAGGTTCAAGGTTAAAAATATGAAATAAAAACAGAAACTGTTTAAATTCAACAGTAACTTTTATTTGTCGGACATTTTTATCTTAGGCGTTTCGACAAGCTCAATTTAATCCCTGATATAAAACGGATGATATTTAAATAACCTTAAAACGCTTAAAAATTAAAAATTTAATAATGGTTCAACCCTTTCCAATGCAAAAGCCAACTGTTCGTCCTGAGTTAAATCTGTATTATCTAAAATGATAGCATCATCAGCCCTTACCAACGGACTTTCTTTTCGGGTTGTATCGGCATAATCGCGATGCGCCAGGTTTTCGAAAACTTCTTCTAAAGTTGTACTGTTGTTGCCTTTATGCTCGAGTTCTTTAAATCTTCTTTCCGCCCTGATTTTAGGATCGGCTGTCATGAAAAATTTTAATGGTGCTTCTGGAAAAACAGTCGTGCCAATGTCCCGGCCGTCCATTACAATGTTTTTGGATTTACCCATTCTTTGCTGTTGTTTCACCATTTCATGACGAACAATTTTATGCGCAGAAACTTCACTAACGTTTTCGGAAACATGCATCAGACGAATTTCATCAGAAACTTCTTCGCCATTTAGTGTTATATGCGATTCATAATCACGCGAATGAAAATTTAATTCGATGTGTTTTAGTGCATCGGCAACCTGCTCATCATTCGAAATATTAATATTATTCCGCAAAAAATATAAGGTTACCGCACGGTACATTGCACCGCTATCCACATAAATAAAACCTAATTTTTTTGCTAAAGCTTTTGCAAGTGTGCTTTTTCCGCAAGATGAATAGCCATCAATTGCTATTACCAAGTTGTTTTTCATCGTGCATCAAAGGTAAAAAATAGATATAGAATGCTGAATTTTTAAATCAGTAATTGTGTATACTACTTATCGAATTTCGCAATCCATACTGAATTGTAAGGATGCAGCCAGCCTTCGTGTTGTAAATACCAGAACAGACCTTCATCAATCCGGAAAGCAAACAACCCGTATAAATAATGATTCGCGTTATGTGTTGTATAGTTTTTACGATAATGAAAATAGGTAACCAGTGTTGCTTTTTTCTGATTTCCTTCATCTGTAACTTCTAATGTACAAGGATCAAATGCTGCTGCAAACCTGAAATTCTGGTTAAAACGTTCACCCCATTTATTCCAGGCAACCTGGTGTTTACCTTTGGTGTGAAGCAATTTTTGTATGTCGGGCGCATTTAAATAGTCGTCATCATAAAATATTCTCGTTTTACTCTTTTTAGGGAATAACAAATAAAAATTTTGAATACTTGCTTCCGGGAAAGGAATGATATCACCTACTGTTATGATTAACAGTGTGCCATAAATCCCGCACTTTTCCTTAAAATTTAAGTGATAACCGCTGTTTATTTGAGACTGAAATTCCTCTGCATGACGATTATATTGTTTTAAATTATAAGGAGTTGATAAAATGAAAATACCCAGGCCTATTAATAAAGTGATGGTAATAAACTTCCTGTTCTTCTTTTTGAAAAATGCAATAACCGCTATAATTAATGTTAAAACGAAGAAATAGAAAATATGCAGTGAGTAACAAAAAGTCCACAGTAAAAGGAATAAAAAAACAAAGCAAATTATTGAAAATAAGACTGTTTTAAAAAAAGAAGTAACTTTTTGACCGAAAGATTTTAGTGTCATATGATCGTGTAACTAAGCGCTTATTAGAATGAATTTTTGAAGTTAAAATTTCTAAATGAATAAACAAAATTGCATAAATTATAAAAAGTAGATGAAAGGAACTGTTCTACATTGTTTTGATATATATTTGATTTAAATTTATGATTTTTTTAGAATAATGATACCTGACAGAGCGGAAATTTTAAAAATAGTTAGCTTTAGAACATCGAGAAGTGGCGGTAAAGGCGGACAAAATGTAAATAAGGTATCGAGCAAAGTCGAATTAATTTTTAATATTAATGATGCCAATTTTTTAAATGAAGATGAAAAAGCTTTATTAAAATCCAGGTTGGAAAAAAGAACGGCTGCAGATGGATGTATCCATATTATTTCACAAGAGGATAGAAGTCAACTGTTAAACAAAGAAAAAACAATAGTAAAACTCATCGGACTGATCAAGAAATCGTTGCACGTTCAGAAAAAAAGAAAACCGACGAAAACACCAAAATCTGTTATTGAAAACAGGTTAAAAAATAAAACGGTTAAATCAGATTTAAAAAGATCCAGAAAAAAACCGAGCATGGATTAGGTGGTTGATGGCTATCGGTAACCAGTTAGCACTTATACGATTTATAGTTTGCTGTTCGCAATTACATTTCAAGGTTAAATCAACAATATTGGCAATTCGGGAATTAACTATATCTTCCCAAACCTGTAATACAAGCTTAATCCTCCATAGTTTTGTGCTTTTGCAACACTTTTAACTTCTTTAGTTTTGAAAATTATATTGAAATCTGCAGTAAATCTTTTTGAGCTGTAGTTTATGCCAAACTGCTGTTCAAATACAATTGGTTTAACCCCAAAGGTTACGGGGCTGTCATTATTAAAAAGGCTTCCCTGGATGGTTGCATCATAGGCTACAACATTTATTTGTGGTTTTGCATAAAAGAAAAATTCGGAATTGTTTAGGCTTTTGGTTTTAGCATTACCAATAACAGCGTTATGATAAGCACTATTAAACAATTGATTTAATTTACCTGCTCTGAAAAGTACTGAAGTACCCAAGCCACTAAATGTAGTTCCTAAATTTGCATACGCTTGTCCGCTGAAATCGACTGCATTATCACTTGAGCGATGGATTAATTTACTATAATTTCCTGACAGGTTAACAGCCAATTCGTTTTTTATCTGGTATTCCCAGCCTGCCGGTGTATAAAAACCAACTGTTTTGTGCAAAAACTTTTGTGCATCCTCGGCCAGGGAATTTGGCCCTACTGTACCAATTTCTATGCTCGTTTTTAGTACGCTTTCCTTTTTATAAAAAACGGAATAGGCAGCACCAGCATATAAATAACCTGCAAAGGGCCTATCCTGATCTTCTTTTTTCGCAACCTGACCCCAATAAGGCGTGTACATTTTCTGGCCTGCTGAAATTTCGAACGTTTTCTTTTCAATGTTTTCTCCAACCTTTTCAGGGTTTATCGCGCTGCGATAATAGATAAACAAGCCATTGGTATAATACCTGTCATTTAAAGTGGCCAGATAAGCGTCATTTTCTGTTTTAAAGCCAAACTCGTTCTTAAAGTTTTGAGCTTTAGCTACATCAATAACAAACAATATCAAAAAAAAAGTTAAAATCGATTTCATAAAAAAGTCCCGATGATTTATCGGGACTATAAAAGTATCTATTGTAAATGAATTTATTAATCAGGCACTGAAATAAAATCAGAATATTACAAATTAGTTAACAATCGGGGCAATTTTAATGCTCAAATCAATTGGCTTTTTAACTTTATTTTTAAGTAATGCAAGTTCAATTACTTCACTCATTTCTGAAACGTAATGAAATTTTAAATCCTTAACATAGCTTTCTTTAATTTCCAAAATGTCTTTTCTGTTGCTTTTGCAAAGAATGATTTCTTTAATATTTGCTCTTTTTGCGGCTAAGATTTTTTCCTTAATTCCACCTACAGGCAAAACTTTTCCACGTAACGTAATTTCGCCGGTCATTGCTAAATGTTGTTTTACCTTCCTTTGTGTAAATGCAGAAGTAAGCGCCGTTAACATGGTTACGCCAGCAGAAGGGCCATCTTTTGGTGTCGCGCCAGCGGGTACATGAACATGAACATCCCAGTTATCAAATAAGGTGTAATCAATACCAAATTCGTTTGCATGTGCACGCAGATAAGCCAATGCAATTACGGCCGACTCTTTCATCACATCGCCCAGATTACCGGTTAAAGTTAACTTTCCTTTACCGGGACTTAAACTGGATTCAATAAAAAGAATGTCGCCGCCAACGCTTGTCCAGGCTAAGCCCGTAACCACACCTGCAACTTCATTACCTTCATACAAATCTTTATCGTAAATGGGTGCACCTAAGATACGTTCAACATCGTTTTCAGTTAAAGTGATGTTATAGGCTTCTTCCATTGCAATTTTTGTTGCTACACCGCGAACTAAAGAACCAATTTTTTTCTCTAAACCACGAACACCGCTTTCACGCGTATAATCTTCAATTACCTTTTCAATCAGCGCAGGTTTAAGGCTGATATCTTTCAGTTTTAAACCGTGATTTTCTTTTTGTTTTGGCAATAAAAACTTCTTCGCAATTTCTATTTTTTCTTCGATTGTATAGCCGTTAACTTCGATAATCTCCATACGATCTAATAAAGCAGGTTGTATCGTACTTAAAGAGTTTGCGGTGGCAATGAATAAAATATTCGATAAATCGTAGTCCATCTCTACGTAGTGATCGTAAAAAGCATTATTTTGTTCAGGGTCTAACACTTCTAGCAAAGCGGAAGATGGATCGCCACGGTGGTCTGTTCCAACTTTATCAATTTCATCTAATACAAAAACAGGATTATCTGCACCTGCTTTTTTAATTGATGAAATGATACGACCCGGCATTGCGCCAATATATGTTTTCCGGTGACCTCTAATTTCTGCTTCGTCGCGAATGCCGCCTAAAGCCATGCGCACATATTTACGGCCTAAAGCTTTTGCAATAGATTTTCCTAATGATGTTTTACCTACCCCCGGAGGGCCAACCAAACATAAAATAGGCGCCTTCATGTCCCTTTTAAGTTTCAACACCGCCAAATATTCAATTATACGTTGTTTAACTTTTTCAAGACCAAAATGGTCTTTATCTAAAATACGTTGCGCTCTTTTAAGGTCGAAATTATCTTTTGTAAACTCACTCCAGGGTAAATCCAAAAGCAATTCCAAATAGTTAAGCTGAACCGAATAATCTGGTGCAGCGGGGTTCATACGGCCTAATTTGTCAAGCTCTTTATCAAAATGTGCATAAACCTCTTTCGACCATTTTTTCTTTTTAGCCCGTTCCTGTAATGCATCAAATTCCAAATCTGCCGAACTTCCGCCCAGTTCTTCCTGAATGGTTTTTAACTGCTGATTTAAAAAATAATCACGTTGTTGTTTATCTAAATCCGTACGAACTTTAGATTGAATCTGATTCCTCAGTTCAAGCATCTGCAATTCTACCATTAAAAGTTCCATAACCTTCTGGGCCCTTTCAAGCAAATTATCCATCTCAAGAATTCTTTGCTTATCGGCCATTTCGGCATTCATATTCGATGATATAAAATTGATCAGAAATGAATTACTTTCAATGTTTTTTAAGGCAATACTCGCCTCACTTGGAATATTTGGTGAAAGTTGAATAATCTGAGCAGACATTTCACGAATCGAGGCAATAAGGGTTTTAAATTCCTTATCGGTTTTTGTTTTTTGTTCCTCGAATTTTTTAACAGATGCTTTTATGTAAGGCTCATTTTGCACTTCCGCCAAAAGGCTGAAACGTTGTTTACCTTGTATAATAACAGTCGTGTTTCCATCCGGCATTTGCAAAAGCTTAATAATGTTTGCAACTGTTCCAACGGTATTTAACTGCTCAAAAGTCGGATCTTCTATCGACACATCTTTTTGAGAAACCACACCAATTATTTTATTGCCTTTATAGGCTTCTTTAATTAATTTGATGGATTTATCCCTTCCAACGGTAATGGGAATTACAACACCCGGAAATAAAACTGTATTACGTAAAGGTAAAATTGCTAAAATTTCGGGCGTTTCCTCATTATTCATATCTTCCTCATCCTGTTGAGACATTAATGGAAAAAATTCGGTATCCTCGTTAATAATTGGCATTGCGTTATTAAAATCAAATATATCTTGTTTACTCATTCTTATATTATGAAACGACAAACTGGCAGTTTTATCGTCGGTAACCTGTGTGTTTTTTAATGTATACTTTAAATTCAACTCTTGTGCCAAAGTTGCTTTAAGTTAATGTTATCTAAAAATTGATAAAATGTTATGATAAAAAGGCAGTATTATATAAATTATTAACCAAATATCATATATCGAAATTTTGAGCGTTAGAGATATTGTTAATTGACTAGTGAATGTAAAAAAATTAAACCACTTTATTTCTGAGAATTGAATTATATTGCATAAATATTTTATTCATTTATATGCAATGAAATTTTAGATTTGTTAACTTATTAATAGTACATGAACTATATTAAACAAACCATTTTAGGTTTAATTATTTTTTCTTCCAGCAACAGTTTTGCACAAAACAGTAACGATAAAAAAGTTATGGATGCAATGCTTAAGGGAGATTATAAAACTGCCGTTTCACAATTAGAAAAAGCTGATGCCAAAACACCGGATAATTCAAAAATCTTACAGATGCTTGGCTATTCTTATTTTCAAAACGGCGAATTTGAAAAATGCATAGGAACTTATAGTCGTTTAATTGTTTTAAAACCAAGTGAGGTTTCTGCATATTATTACAGGGGTAAAGCTCGTTTAAATATTGCAAACGATCCAAAAGAATCTTTAAATACCATGCGTGAAAATTTTTATACTGCAGCCATTAAAGATTTTTCAAAAGCAAGTGAACTCAGCGGGGACGAAGACCCTCAAATGTTTCAGAACAGGGGTTTAGCTTATAAAGATTATGCAATTTACAGGTCTTATAAAGCAAAAAAGGCCGTAGAAAAAGCGGCATGCATTGCGTTGTTTAATAATTCTATTGCAGATTTTCAGAAAATACTGACTTTACAGCCCTTACGGAAAGATATTATAGACTGGATTACATATAATAAAGCGCAGATTGCGAGCTTAAAGTAAAACAGGTAATTGTAATAAACCATAAAGGCTTGAAATTAATTTCAAGCCTTTATGGTTTAAACCGTCCGGTAATCTCATAATTTTTTGCCGACAACAGTCTTATTTTTTGATGCTTTTTAATCTGATACAAACTATCCGGATAGTAAATTAAGGTATCTCCTGAAGTGTATAAAAGATTTTTGTTTGAAATTACAATCTCCAGCTTTTTAATCCTGCCGTTTTCCTGGGTTAACACAACCCTCTTTACAGGAATCTTTTTATCATCAGAAGTGTAATTTTCTGTTTTATTGGTTTTTTCTACTTTAAAACTGCCGTTCCATGAAGCCTTGTTTATATCCGCATTTGTAAAGATTGCGAATTCTTTGGCCCAATCTGCAATTTTTAAAACTTTGGTTTCCTTAACATTATTAACAGAAACACCTTTAATAACCTTTGGATTTGTCTTTGTTAACCTAGCCGTTTCTTTTTTGAAATAACCATTTATATCAAAGTATAATAAATTGGTATTTACTTTCGATTCGTCGCGCTGATTACAGGCCAAAAAACCTAAAGTAAATACCAGAATACTTAATTTTTTATTCATTATACCAAAACGTTGCCTGTCATTTCTTCAGGAATTTCTACGCCCAGAATTTTTAATACCGTTGGGGCGATATCGCCAAGTTTTCCGTCGGCTATGCTTTTATATTCTTCGTCGATTAATATGCAGGGAACCAGATTTGTAGTGTGCGCCGTGTTTGGAGAACCATCACTATTAACCATAAACTCCGAATTACCATGATCTGCAAGCAGGATAAAAGAATAGCCGTTTTCAAGTCCCTTTTTAACTACAATTTCGGCACATTTATCAGCAGTTTCTACGGCTTTTATTACAGCTGAAAATACACCTGTATGACCAACCATATCCGGGTTGGCAAAATTTAAGCAGATAAAATCAGCCCAACCCGTTTCCATTTCTTTAGTAATCGCATCCGTAATGCCTGCAGCACTCATCTCCGGTTGTAAATCGTATGTTGCAACTTTTGGGGAGGGAATCAAGATGCGTTTTTCATTTGCGAATTCTGTTTCTCTGCCGCCTGAAAAGAAGAAAGTAACATGCGGATATTTTTCGGTTTCAGCTATCCGGATTTGATTTTTTCCATTTTCGGCTAAAACTTCACCTATCGTATGCGATAAATCGTCTTTGGTGAAAATCACGTTGACTTTTTCAAAACTTTCGTCGTAAGTTGTCATGGTAACATAATACAATGGCAACTTGTGCATTTGCTGTTCCGGGAAATCTTTTTGAGTTAGGGCCGTTGTAATTTCACGACCTCTGTCGGTACGGAAATTAAAACAAACAACCACGTCATCGTTTTGAATTGTCGCTACAGGTTCGCCATTATTTTGCGTTAAAACAACAGGTTTGATAAACTCATCCGTAACACCTTCGTCATAAGATTTTTTAATTGCTGCTAAAACATCCCGAGTTTTTTCGCCCAGGCCATTAACCATAACATCGTAAGCTTGTTTAACACGTTCCCAACGATTATCCCTGTCCATCGCATAATAGCGGCCAACCACCGATGCTAATTTTACATTGGTGCCCTGAATGTGGTTTTGCAGATCGGTTATAAATCCGAATCCCGAATTTGGATCGGTATCACGGCCATCTAAAAAAGCATGAACAAATGTATTTGGAACATTGGCTTCATTTGCAGCATCACACAGGGCTTTTAAATGTTCGATATGGGCATGCACCCCCCCGTTTGAAACCAAACCGATAAAATGTACAGCCTTATTATTTTGCTTTGCATAGTCGAAAGCACCAACCAATACCGGATTATTGTGTAATTCTCTATCCTGGATCGATTTATTTATTCTGCCCAGTTCCTGGTAAACTACACGTCCTGCACCTAAATTCATGTGCCCAACTTCCGAATTACCCATTTGCCCGGCCGGTAAACCGACAGCTTCTCCGGAAGCTTCTAATTTTGAATTTGGATATTTTGCTAATAAGGAATCGAAGAAAGGCGTATTAGCGGCATATGCAGCATCAGAATTATCATGTTTTCCATAGCCCCAGCCATCAAGAATAATAAGCGCAAGTTTTTTATTTTTCATTCAAATTATAATTTATTAATAAGGGATTTTAAGTAAGCATATTTATATCACTTATTTAAAATTGTTAATCAATTTTAAAACATTTTGAAAACAGGTATGTTTTAAAAATGCTTTATAAGGCAAATATAAGTTTATTGATGCTTATACAAATTAAGAAATCCTTTTTTTGATAAGCTAATGGCATAATTTTAGCTACACGGTCCATTATAAAATATTGAAATGATCCGAAGCTTACTTTTATTCATTATAGCCATTGCACCAATATATCGTTCTGCGAACCTGCAGGCGGATATTATTGATGATTTATCATCTTATTTTAAGGCGGGAAATTCTAAAGAAATTGCTAAAAATTTTGCACCTACAATAGAACTCATTATCATTGATGAAGAAGATGTATACTCTAAAGCACAGGGAGAACAAATATTAAAGGATTTTTTTAACAAACATGTGCCTGTTAAAACAAGTATTTTTCATAGAATAAATAACAGCCAGAATTATAGGTTTGGTGTAGTCCTGGTGAATACAAATAAAGAAACTTTCAGGGTTTCGATCACGATGAAGAAGTTTAACACATCATTTTTAATTACCGAACTCCGGATAGAACCCTCAAAAGATTAAGGAGATTAAGTTTTTACATTTTCTGCAAAACACTTAAGGATTGCCTGATAAATATTTCTATTTTTGAAGCTTAATTCCTAAACCTTGGATAAGCAACTTATATCACAATTTATAAAAAATGCACTTGCCGAAGATGTTGGCGATGGCGATCATACCTCGTTGGCTACCATTCCAATCGATACACAAGGTAAAGCAAAATTATTGATTAAGGAGAACGGCATTTTAGCCGGTATCGAACTGGCGCTGGAAATATTTTCAACAGTTGATAAATCTTTAAAGGTTAACGTTTTAATTAATGATGGTTCCAGTGTAGAAATAGGAGATATTGTATTAACGGTTTCGGGAAGTACACATTCTATTTTAATTGCGGAGCGTTTGGTATTAAACTGCATGCAGCGCATGAGTGGCATTGCAACTAAAACAAATCGGATAGTTTCGTTACTGAAGGGAACCAAGACAAAACTTTTAGATACCCGGAAAACAACGCCAGGTTTACGTTACCTTGAAAAATGGGCCGTGCGGATTGGCGGGGGTGTAAATCATAGAATTGGTTTGTATGATATGATTTTGATTAAGGATAATCATGTAGATTATGCCGGTGGAATCAGCAATGCCTTGAATGCAGCAAAACTATATCTGGCTAATCATAAAAAATCGCTGCAAATCGAAATTGAGGTTAGGAATTTAGCAGAATTAAATCAGGTAATCGAAGCAGGCGGTGCAGATAGAATTATGCTGGATAATTTTGATTTTCCGGATTTGCGACAAGCCGTCGAATTAATTAATGGCCGCTATATTACGGAAGCTTCAGGGGGCATTACCGAAGAAAATGTAACACAATATGCGGCTTGTGGTGTGGATTACATTTCGATGGGTGCGCTTACACATTCTGTGAAAAGCCTCGATATGAGTTTGAAAGCATATTAATCTATGATTTCTTATATAAAGAAAAGCTTATTTTTTGTATCATTGTAGGCTATGGTTACGGTTTATTCTCTCACAGCCTTATTAGTTGCATACCTTTTTGGATCTATTCCAACTGCGGTTTGGTTGGGACAGGCTTTTTATGGTGTTGATGTCAGAGAGTATGGTAGTGGTAACGCTGGTGCCACGAATACGTTTCGGGTATTAGGGAAAAAGGCAGGCATTGCTGTGATGATTATCGACATTGCCAAAGGTTATACAGCTACCAATCTTGCCTATTTAATTGGCATGTCGGTTACGGGCCCCCAAAATTCTGTCGTTTTCGTTAACTATCAACTGGCACTTGGTGTAACTGCTGTTATGGGCCATTTATTCCCTGTATTTGCAGGTTTTAGAGGGGGGAAAGGCGTAGCAACACTTTTTGGAATGATATTAGCAGTAAACTTTGAAGCGTCTATGCTTTGCGTTCTGGTTTTCGTGGTGGTGTTACTGCTAACTAAATATGTTTCCCTGAGTTCTATATGCGCCGGATTTACTTTTCCGCTTAGTGTTGTATTCTTATTTCAGGTATCTATAAGGTCCGAAGTGTTGTATGGCATGGTCGTATGTGTTTTGATTTTAGTAACACACCAGAAAAATCTCGAAAGATTGCTTAAAGGCAAAGAATCTAAAGTGTATTTGTTTAAGAAAAAGGCAAATTGATTTAACAAAACGCCTTCTTAAAACTTATTTGTAATATTTCTGTTAATAGGAAGATTACTGATGAGGGATTAAAATCATTAACGACAAAAATTTTATGAAAAAGTTATTCTTAACAGCAGGCATTGCTGGTATTTTACTATTTAATTCGTGTTCCACTGTTCCTTTAACAGGAAGAAGCCGATTAGATTTGGTTAGCAACGATCAGGTTTTACCAATGGCATTTCAAGCCTACGGAGAATTTTTAAATGAAAATAAAGCTACTGTCTTACCGGCATCAAATGCCCAGGCATTAAAAGTGAAAACGATTGGAAGCAGGTTAATAACTGCTGTTCAGAGCTATATGAACAATAACAACTATGGTAATTTAATTAAAGATTACAAATGGGAAGTTAATGTTGTGCAAAATAATGAAAAAAATGCCTGGTGCATGCCAGGCGGGAAGATTGTTGTTTACACCGGAATTCTTCCTGTAACACAAGACGATGCAGGTTTGGCAACTGTTATGGGACATGAAATTGCACATGCTATTGCTGGTCACTCGGCAGAGCGGATGTCGCAGGAATTAGCCACCCAAGGGTTAGGTGCTGCGGCAGGTGTAGCCTTATCTAAAAACCCGCAGGCGCAGTCTATCTTCAATGCAGGTTACGGAATAGGCGGGCAGGTTGCCATGTTAAAATTCAGCCGTAACCAGGAATTGGAAGCTGACAGGCTAGGCTTAATTTTTATGGCTATGGCCGGATATAATCCACAAAGTGCAACCAGTTTCTGGAACAGGATGGCATCTGCTTCACAAAGCGGACAAAAACCACCGGAATTTTTAAGTACACACCCAAGTGATGCAACGCGTATCGCGCAGATTCAAAAATATTTACCTGAAGCGCAACAGTATTACAAGAAATAAGGTTGAAAGCCGTAAGGTAGAAAGGTGGAAGGTTTTGCATGATGCAGAGAATTCCACCTTTTTTTTGTTATTACTTCTGGTCTTAGCGTCTCGCTAAGACTTTTTATTTTGTTAAGCTTTGAAAAACTTATTTAACTCGTAGCGGGATGTTACAATAAAAAAGATGTAATAATAAATTTAAAATGTGAAAACCATGCGTTGATCAGGTTGTTTCGACTAACAACTAACCAACCAAAACCTTAAGTATAGCACTCGCTTTTAATAAACATTCATCAAACTCAGCTTTGGCGTCGCTTTGAAAAGTAATGGCGCCTCCAACCTGAAAAGACAGATAACTTTTTTCTTCGTTATAGAGGATGCTTCTGATAACCACATTGAAATCGAAGTCTCCGGCCGGACTTATACATCCAAAAGACCCTGAATAAATTCCCCTTTTTGTTTTTTCATACTGCTCAATCAATTCCATGGCTTTTACCTTTGGTGCACCGGTCATAGAGCCCATTGGAAATGCATTTTTAATTGCATCGATAAAATGAATTGCCGGGTTTAGTTCACAGCTTATGGTCGAAATCATTTGGTGAACCTGCGGGAAGCTATAGATTCCAAATAACTCATCTACTTTAACGCTCCCTTTTACGGCCGATTTTGTAAGGTCGTGACGGACTAAATCAACTACCATTACATTTTCTGCCTGTTCTTTTGAGTTGTTTTTTAATTGTTGTTTGATTTGTTCATCTTCAATTAAATACTCGCTTCTTCTAGCTGTTCCCTTTATAGGTTGTGAAATGAGTTTAGCGCCACGTTTGCATAAAAAACGTTCGGGTGTAGCTGACAAAATATAATGCCCCTTAACTTTAAAGTAACCCGCAAAAGGCGTAGGGGAAACCTGATTCAGCAATTCAAAGGTTTGAACTGGATTGATTATCGCATTTTCTGCAAAAAACTCCTGGCAAAAATTTACCTCATAAATATCACCACGGATAATATGCTCTTTTAAGCGATTTACTTTTTGAATGTAATCCGTTTTTGAAAATCGAGATTGAATGGTAAAGCCATAACTTGTTTTTTCATCAGTAACATGAAAAGAATTAATGTTTTCAAGGATTGATTTTTCGCCAAGTAATACTTCAACTTCATTATTCTTGCTGACGATTAGGTATTCCGGAACGAAAAAATACAATTCCGGGAAGTTCAGTTCGTCTGGATTGTCAGATTTCAAATTTTCAGTTTCATTCTTTAAATCGTAACTAAAGAAACCAAAAAGCCATTGTTTATTTGCTTCGTAAAAGGCTTTTAATTCATCAAATGCATTTCCTTTTGATGATTTCAATTCTGCTTTACGTCCGAAAGCTAAAACAAAATCATATTCAGAATAATTATCTTTGTAGTTGTTAGAATCTAAAAAGCAGCATACATCGAATTGGTTTGCCCAATGCAATGCTTTTTGCTTAAAATCGGATGAGTTTAATTGATTTTCCAAAGGGAGACAAAGATAAATGACCGTAAAATAATTGAA
Organism: Pedobacter rhodius; assembly: GCF_027213645.1. Taxonomy (GTDB): domain Bacteria; phylum Bacteroidota; class Bacteroidia; order Sphingobacteriales; family Sphingobacteriaceae; genus Pedobacter; species Pedobacter rhodius. The sequence goes on from NZ_JAPWGL010000001.1 coordinate 446,195, forward strand.
AAGCTTCCGATGTAAAATCTTTCATCTTCAAAAATATTAAATGGGGCTTTAAACATTGTTAGGGATAAAATTTTAAAAGTGATACTGAATCTGTTTCCAGAAAAAATTAAAAATTCTTTGGATTCATTTTAGTATGTCTAACTCTCAAAATTCTAATCGCATTATTCTCATTGCGATATGAGATTCTAATATGATGTTTTTCAAAAGCTCGATAAGTTCCATCATTGTCTTTTTTATACTTATCGATTTTATATTTTTGAGGATGTTTTGCAGCATCTGCTACAGCTTCGGTTAACGTACTTACTACTTGTATTGCATTCTGTAATGATGCCTGGCTTATGTATTCGTATAATTCTTTAAGTTGACTTTGGGCTGTCTTTGTCCAGAAAACTTCAATATTATTCTTTACCACTTATTAATATCTTTCAAAAACTGATTGTGTGTATTATGATGTCCTTTTTGGAATTCAAGCTCAGCATCATCAATTTCTGCATTATATTGTTCGATGGTAATCATTGCATTTTCCTGTTTATTGGCTATAAAAGTTTTTAACAGTTTTACAATCGAGCTTTTGTCGGCGTCATTTAACTGCATAAAATAACTTAACATTTCGTTTTCCAGTATAGTAGCCATAAGAAAAATCTTTTAATCAAAAATACTCAATTCATTATTGAAAAGCAAAAGTGGATAAACTTTAGTCTGCCACAACGAATGTTATAATCAACCAAAAAGCAACCTTTATCTGGTTGCTTTTTTAAGTAATTTAACTAACAATAAAAATCTCTCTGCTGTGGTCGAGATGACGGAAATATTAACGTAATTCTAAAGTTTGCGCTCTATCCGGTCCTACTGAAAGGAATTTAATCGGCACTTCTAATTCTTTTTCCAAGAATGCAATGTAATCCGTCAGTTTAGCCGGAATTTCATCAATGGTAGTAATTTTCGTTACATCAGTAGCCCAGCCATCAATCGCCTTCAATACCGGTTTTGGTTCAATTGAAATGATATCATATGGCATATAATCAATTGTTTCGCCATCATATTCGTAGTGTGTACAAGCATAAATCGTATCGAATGTATCTAAAACATCCGCCTTCATCATAATTAATTCGGTTACACCGTTTAACATGATTGCATATTTCAATGCCGGTAAATCTATCCAGCCACAACGGCGGGCACGACCTGTAGTTGCACCAAATTCATGGCCCAAAGCGCGTAAGTTTTCGCCAACTTCATTATCTAATTCAGTAGGGAAGGGGCCACCGCCAACACGTGTACAATAAGCCTTGAAAATACCATAAACTGCACCAACTTTATTAGGCGCAATGCCTAAACCGGTACAAGCGCCTGCAGTTGTGGTATTGCTCGATGTTACGAAAGGGTACGAACCAAAATCAACATCCAGTAAAGTTCCCTGTGCACCTTCGGCTAACACAGCTTTTCCTTCTTTTAAATAACCATTTACAAAATGTTCGCTATCTACGTGTGGGATGGATTTTAAAAATTCAATTGCCTCAAAGAAAGACGCTTCTTTTTCTGCCAGTTCATATTCAAAACCTTCATAATGAGAAAGAATTTCTGTATGTTTTTCAACAAGCTTTTTGTAACGTTCTTTAAAATCAGGTAGGGTGGTATCGCCAACACGTAAACCATTACGTCCGGTTTTATCCATATAAGTCGGGCCAATCCCTTTTAAGGTTGAACCGATTTTGTTTTTACCCATTCTAGCTTCATTTGCAGCATCCAATAATTGGTGGGTTGGCAGAATCAAGTGTGCTTTACGGGCAATAACCAGTTTGCCTTCGGCAACCGGATCATGACCTGCTTTTTTTAAATTATCTAACTCTCTTTTTAAAATAATCGGGTCGATAACAACACCATTTCCGATAAGGTTCATGGTTTTTTCGTTAAAAATTCCGGAAGGAATGGTATTTAAAACGAATTTTTTGCCATCGAATTCTAACGTATGCCCGGCATTTGGACCACCCTGAAAACGGGCAATAAGATCATATTTCGGACTAAGAACATCAACGATTTTCCCCTTTCCTTCATCGCCCCATTGCAGGCCGAGAAGTACATCTACTTGCGTCATTATTTAAAAATTAAGCTGGTTTTATTTTTTTTGAATTGATTTAATTTGCTTCAATTTTTGCCGCTGTCGCCGCATTTTCACTTACTTTTCTGGCCATACTACAGTCAGAACAGAAACCATACAGATTTAATGAATGGTGTTTTACATCAAATTTTAAAAGATCGCCAACCATCGTCTGGATTTGATGGATACGGGGGTCACAGAATTCCACTACTTTGCCGCACTCGATGCAAATTACGTGATCATGTTGACGATAACCGTAAGATTTTTCGAATTGAGCCATATTTTTACCAAACTGATGTTTCGTAACCAAATCGCAGGAAACCAAAAGCTCTAAAGTATTGTAAACCGTAGCACGACTTACACGATATTTTTGGTTTTTCATATGGATGTAGAGGGTTTCAACATCAAAATGGTCGTTTCGGGAATAAATTTCTTCCAATATTGCGAAACGTTCCGGTGTTTTACGCAGATTTTTGTTCTCTAAATAAGCTTCAAAAATCTTGCGAACCAGCTCATTTGTTTTTTGTTCAGACATAGTTTTTAAACTCCGTTCAAAGGTATATAAATTGTTTGAATGTTTAATTGTTAGATTGTTGAAATGTTGTAATAAGTCAGCGGTTACCAGTTAAGAATTACCAGTCAGTTGCAGAAATAACTATTATCCGCACTAAACCCTTTTCTCAAACCTATTTCTAAACCCATGACCCGTTTATGCATCAAATCTTGTTACCCCGGTTACGCCTTTAACCTGCAACAAGTTTTTAATCAAATTTTCAAGGTGTTCGGTATCATTAACAAAAATCATAATCGAGCCATCAAAAATTCCTTCATTGGTATCAACAGTAATTGAACGCATGTTTACTTTAAAATCGTTCGAGATAACTTTGGTAATGTTGTTAATCAAACCAACATCATCAATTCCAACAATGCGTAAGCCTGTTAAAAAAGTGAGCTCCTGTTGTTTGTTCCATTTTGCCTTAACAATCCGATAACCATAGTTAGACATCAGCTGTGCAGCATTCGGGCAGTTTGTTCTATGAATTTTGATGCCTTCGCTTACGGTAACAAAACCAAAAACATCATCGCCGGGAATTGGGTTACAACAAGCGGCTAAAGTATAATCTATCTTTTGTAAATCTTCACCAATAAGCAAAATATCGTTCTCCGAACCCTTCATTTTGGTTTTAACCATATCAACCGTGAGGTTTTCAGGGCGTTCGGGGCTGCGGTTTTCTACTTCTTTTTCGCTTGATAAATATTCTTTAATGTCTTTAAGTTCAATTTTACCTAAAGCGACGTTTACAAATAATTCCTGTGTAGACGGCAGTTTAAAGAAATAGCTGATTTTTTGAATATTATCGGTATTGTAAGTGATTTTCAGCGACTTTAATTTACGTTCTAAAATCTCTTTACCAGCTTCTGCAATTTTTCTTTTTTCTTCTTTTAATGAAGATTTTATTTTGGATTTAGCTTTTGCAGTAACCACAACGTTCAGCCAATCTTCTTTTGGCGTTTGCTTACTCGACGTAATAATTTCTACCTGATCGCCATTTTGCAGTTTATATGAAATAGGTACAAGTTTGTGGTTCACTTTTGCGCCAATACAGGTTGCGCCAACATCTGTATGAATTTCAAATGCAAAATCTAAAGCCGTTGCACCTAATGGTAATTGAATCAGCGCCCCTTTCGGCGTGAAAATAAAAATCTCATCAGAAAAAAGGTTCATTTTGAAATCATCCAAAAAGTCCAAAGCATTGGCTTCAGGGTTATTCAGCATTTCCCGAACTTTTTGAATCCATTGATCCAAACCATTATCATTGCTCGATTCTTTATATTTCCAATGAGCTGCGAAACCCTTTTCCGCAATTTCATTCATACGTTGCGTACGAATCTGAACTTCAACCCACTGCCCACGTGGCCCCATCACCGTTGTGTGGAGCGATTCATAACCATTTCCTTTAGGTGAAGACACCCAGTCGCGTAAACGATCCGGATTTGGGCGATATAAGTCAGTTACAATGGAATACGCTTTCCAGCAATCGGCTTTTTCATTTTCGTAGGCACTATCCAAAATAATTCTGATGGCAAAAAGATCGTAAACTTCCTCAAAAGGGATATTTTTCTTCTTCATCTTGTTCCAGATGGAGTGAATAGATTTTGGCCTGCCATAAACATCGGCCACCAAACCTTGCTCGTGCACGATTTCATCAATAGGTTCTACAAACTTTTTAATGAACATATTGCGCTCAGCCTTTTTTTCATTTAGTTTTTTTGCAATGAACTTATAGGTTTCGGGTTCCAAATATTTCATTGAAAGATCTTCAAGCTCTGATTTTATAGCGTATAAACCTAAGCGATGGGCGAGGGGCGCATATAAGTAAATGGTTTCTGACGCAATTTTTAACTGTTTATGCCGTGGCATAAAATCCATCGTCCGCATATTGTGCAGTCTATCGGCCAGTTTTATCAAAATTACCCTAACGTCATCGGCAAGGGTAAGTAACATTTTACGAAAATTCTCTGCCTGTAAAGAGCTGTTTGTATCAAAAACACCCGAAATTTTCGTCAGTCCATCGATTATTTTGGCTGTCTTTTTGCCAAATTCACGTTCAATATCTTCCAGTGTGATATCGGTGTCTTCAACTACATCATGCAATAATGCACAAACAATAGAGGTTGTGCCCAGCCCGATTTCTTCAGCTGCAATTTGAGCTACGGCAATCGGATGGTAAATATATGGTTCGCCAGATTTGCGGCGCATATCTTTATGGCTTTCCAGCGCCATATCGAAGGCTTTTCTTATCTCCTTTTTATCTCCTTTTTGTAAAGTTGATTTACTTGCCCGGAGTAATGCCCTATATCGTTTTAATATTTCTTGTTTCTCTGCCTCTAAATCAATCACTAACTCTGTTTTCATTTGTATTTTTTGCGTAAAAAATTGCGTCTTATTATAGAATAAAACTTATATTAGTTTTATAAAACTTCTAATATATGAAATAACACCTAACTTTGTTGAGGTATAAATTTATGAAATTAAAAGGGCTAATCATTCTGTTTATTGTCATGATTTTTAGTGTTTCACTAAAAGCCCAGGAAAATAGTAACCCCATCTTTCCAAAAATGGGAAAAACGGATACCATTCGCGTTACTTCAACAAATGATAATGGTGTAATGATTCCATGGATGCAGCTTAATGAGGTTTCTATTTATGCAGCCAGGATCTGGAAGTCGCCGCAGGAGCAAGCCGCTTTTAACAGGTTACGGTATAATGTTTTGAAAGTGATGCCTTATGCGCTATTTGCCAAAAGGAGATACGAGCAGTTGGAACGGGATTTATTAACTGCTCCGGAAAAGAAAGACCAAAAAAACCTGGTTAAGCAATGTGATAAAGAAATTAAGGATATGTTTAATCGGGAGATTAAAGATTTAACCATAACCCAGGGTCAGATATTAACCAAATTAATTGACAGGGAAGTTGGACGTACTACTTATGATATTGTTAAGCAAACAAAAGGTGGCTTTGCAGCGTTTTCATATCAAATTATTGCCCGTGTGGTTGGTCATAATTTAAAAAGTACTTACGACAAGGACGAAGACCGGGATATCGAATCCATTATCCGCTCTTCGGGATTCTATCAATAACCGTAAAAAATGAAGGAAACCATTCCGAATATCTATTCATTTAAGGTGAAAAAGATTACAGGCGAAGATCAATTGCTGTCTGCCTACAGAAATAAAGTTATCTTAATTGTCAATACAGCATCTGAATGTGGTTTTACACCTCAACTTGGTGAATTACAGCAATTAAAGGATGAAATTAATAATCCTGATTTTGAAATATTAGGTTTTCCTACAAATGATTTTGGCAAGCAAGAACCACTTAATGGGAATGATATCAGTTCATTCTGCGAAATAAATCATGGTGTAAAATTTCCTGTTTTCGATAAAATTATGGTTCGTGGGGCGCATGCTCATCCATTATACCAGTTTCTTAGCGATAAGAAACTTAATACGAAATTAAGTTCCGTTCCGAGGTGGAATTTTCATAAATACCTGATTAACAGAAAAGGTGAAATCGAAGATTATTTTTTTCCTTTCACAAAGCCTTTGAGTTCAAAAATTAAGAAAAAAGTTCAGCGCCTGCTGGAGCACAATACCAAGTAATTTAATGAAATTAGATATTTTAGTTATAGCCGTTCATCCTGACGATGCAGAATTGTGCTGTTCAGGAACGATTTTGAAACATATTGCATTAGGGAAAAAAGTTGGTATAGTAGATTTAACAAGGGGTGAATTAGGTACGAGAGGAACAGCAGAAACCCGCGATGAAGAGGCTGCAGATTCAGCGAAAATTTTAGGTTTGCACGCCCGTGAAAATCTTCGTTTCAGAGATGGTTTTTTTCAAAACGACGAAGCACACAGATTAGAAGTAATTAAGGTTATTCGAAAGTATCAACCCGAAATTATACTAAGTAATGCATTAGAAGACAGGCATCCAGACCACGGCAGGGCAGGCGACCTGGTTTATGATTCGGTTTTCTTATCGGGTTTGCCAAAAATTGAAACCGAACTTCAAGGGCAAAAACAAGAAGCCCACCGCCCCAGATTGTTATTGCAGTACATTCAGGATAGATACCTCAAGCCGGATATAATTATCGACATTACGGAACATATGGACACTAAAATAAAATCGATTCAGGCTTTTAAAACTCAGTTTTACAACCCCGATGTAGAAGGATTAGAAACCTATATATCTTCTCCCGAATTTTTTGAAAGTATGATTGGTCGTTCAAGGGAGTTTGGAAAAAGTATTGGAGCAACTTTTGGCGAGGGCTTTACCTCGAGGAAGTTATTAGGTGTTAATAATTTGTTTGATTTGAGGTAATATGATTTACCACCTTAGACACCTAAGAACATCAAAGTAAAATAATGCTCTAACTTAGGGTTTCTTAGGTGTTTAAGGTAGTGAAAAACGAACTATGTTGCGTAAAGCGTATTCTCCAACTTAGGTGTCTTAGGTGTTGAAATACCAGCCTAACTTTTCTTTCTTCCGTTTTAGCTATAGATGTTCTTAGCTATCTAAGGTGGTAAAAAAAACCAACTACAACAAAACTGCCCTTTATTTGTTACTCCAAAAACGAATCATAATGGCGAATATATTCTCATCATTAAAAAACGCATACAATCTTTTTAAGCACGTAGATTTTGATAAACTCGAAGCCTTATCAAAAAAAGTAGATCTTCCTAAAATGGTTGAAACCATTTCCAGTCTTGATGAAAAACAATTATCGGGCATGATGAAAATGGTTGGTGGTTCCGGGAAGAACAAAGAATTGCCTCCAATCGAAGGCGATTTCTATCATTTAGGTGATGAGGCTTTGAAAGAGGACGACCGTGAATTGCAATTGAAAGTTAGGGCTTTTTTAGAGAAAGAAGTCAAACCAATTGTTAATGAATATTGGAACAGGGCTGAATTTCCGTTCGAAATTATTCCAAAATTAGCAGCATTGAATATTTGCGGATTAACCTATAAAGGCTATGGCTGTCCGGGTAAATCCAATTTAATGGAAGGCATTTTAGCCATGGAAATGGCCAGAATAGACACCTCTATTTCAACTTTTTTTGGAGTTCAAAGTGGTTTGGCAATGGGTTCAATTTACCTCTGCGGTTCAGAAGAACAGAAGCAGCAATGGTTGCCATTAATGCAGCAATTTAAAATTATTGGTGCCTTTGGGTTAACCGAGCCCGAAGTTGGATCTGCTGCGGCTGGTGGATTAACGACCACCTGCAAGAGAAACGGCAATAAATGGACTTTGAATGGCCAAAAGAAATGGATTGGAAATGCCACATTTGCTGATGTTTTAGTGATTTGGGCGAGAGACGAAGATGATAACGAAGTTAAAGGCTTCCTGGTTAAAAAAGATAACCCGGGTTTTGCCGTCGAGAAAATGAAGGATAAAATGGCACTTCGTATCGTTCAGAATGGCCTTATTACTTTAACAAACTGTGAAATTGATGAAACGGACCGATTACAAAATGCAAATTCTTTTAAAGATACAGCGAAGGTTTTAAGGATGACGAGGGCAGGCGTTGCCTGGCAAGCCGTTGGCTGTGCAAGAGGTGCCTATGAAAATGCATTGGAATATACCCGAACCAGAAAGCAATTTGGTAAGCCTATCGCATCGTTTCAGTTAATTCAGAACCATTTGGTGGAAATGCTGTCTAACTTAACGGCTATGCAAACATTGTGTTTCAGGTTGTCGCAACTGCAGGACCAAGGTTTATTAAAAGATGAGCACGCTTCCTTAGCAAAAGTCTTTTGTTCGCTCAGAACCCGGGATGTCGTTAGCAAGGCCAGGGAAGTAATGGGCGGAAACGGAATTTTACTTGAATATAATGTTGCCCGTTTTGTTGCCGATGCAGAAGCAATTTACTCGTATGAGGGAACTAAAGAAATAAATACATTGATTGTTGGGCGTGCAATTACCGGATTTTCAGCTTTTGTTTAATCTGATTATTCATTGGTTCATTGTATATTGGTTATTGAACATTTAATTATTGGTCATTTTTAAAAGGATACTTATTAAAAGCAACCTGACTCATCGCACTTTTTTCAAATAATGCTACGCAAGATTTATTAAATGATGGGTCAAAATTTACATCGCCGGGGTGCAAAGTTTTTGGAACACGACCATTTTCGATAAAATAATAAACTTTAGTGTTGCCATATTTTGAGTGTGGCATTAGATTCCCGTAATCTTCCAGTTCCTTCCAGATGGTATCTTTTATAGTTACCACATAGATTCGCTGAACCGGACCGGTATTATTTGCATTTCTATATTTAACGATTTCCTTAAAACCGGCATTCATATCTCCTACACCAGGCTGGTTAAGGGTGTCCTTAATCATAAAGAAAACCAATATCAAAATGCTTGCAGTTACCAGGTAAACCAAAAGTTTCTTCGTCATACTTACAATAAAGGCAATATTTTTTCCATAACCGTCAAGCCTTCGTCAATATGTTTTTGCTCCATACAAAGTGCCGGGCGGAAACGAATGGTTTGGCTACCACAGCCCAAAAACATAACATTTTGCTCAAGGCCTTTGGTGATAAAGGTATTACGCATTTCTTTGTCAGGGAAATCGAAAGAGCATAATAGGCCTCTTCCTCTTACGTTACTCATTTTGTCAAATTTTTGAGCAAGCCTTTCTAAATTTTTCTGAAGATAACGACCAACCTGAGTGGCATTATCGCAAAGATTATCTTCTTCTAAAATCTGTAAAATTTGAGTTGAGCGTACCATGTCGACCAGATTTCCGCCCCAAGTAGAATTGATTCTGCTTGGCACTTTGAAAACATTGGTTTCAATTTCGTCGACTTTATTTCCAACTAAAATGCCACACACCTGCATTTTTTTTCCAAAAGCAACGATATCCGGTCTTGCTTTTTCGCTGAAATGCTGATGACACCAGAATTTGCCGGTTAGACCTACGCCGGTTTGTACTTCATCATATATTAAAAAGGCATCATTCTCATCGGCAATTTCCCGAAGCTGAATGAGAAAATTTTCTCTTAAGTGATTATCACCGCCTTCGGATTGAATGGGCTCGATAATAATCGCACAAATATCATCTTTAAAATCGGCGAAAGCTTGCTTAACCTGAGCGATTGATACTTCTTCAGATTGAATGGCCCTATCTAAATTTTCATTTTGCAGCGGAAATTTAACTTCCGGAGTGCTTACCCTTGGCCAATCAAATTTAGCGTACCATTTGGTTTTATCGGGCAAAGTATTTGTCAGGCTTAAAGTATAACCCGTTCTGCCGTGAAAAGCCTTTTCGAAATGCAATACCTTAAATCCTTTTTCTTCTTTATATCCTTTAGCAAAGTTCTTCTGAACTTTCCAGTCCATAGCAACTTTAATCGCATTTTCGACTGCTAAAGCACCACCGGCAATAAAAAAAGCATGAGGTAAATAATCGGGAATACCAACCTGGGAAAAGGTTTCGACAAATTGGGCATATTGCTGTGTATATACATCCGAATTAGACGGATTTGCCATCGCTGCTAAAAGTAAGTTTTTCTTGAAATTTTCATCATTAATCATCTTTGGATGATTATAACCCAAAGGAACGGACGCAAAACAAGTAAAAAAATCAAGTAAAGTTCTGTTGTTTTTAGAATCATAAATATAGGCACCATGGCTTTTCTCGATGTCATAAGTAAGATCGAAGCCATCGGCTAAAATATGCTTATTTAAAGATTCACTAACTTGATTAGCTGGTACGGTAAGTTGATACATAGACTTGGATATTGGTACAACCCAAATTTACAAAAATGCGCCTGAATAGCAATTTTAAGCACTTTTTGAACTCCGGTTCAAAAAATAGCTTTAAACTGTTTAAAGTATGATTTTAGATAAAAACAGATTTAAGAATCACAAATGTGGAAAACTTTTTTAATTATGTTTTTCTAGATGACCACGATTAGGAACTCAAATTTCAGTTTTTATCGTACCATTTTGGAATAGGAATATAATTATCCTCCCATATAATTTCATTGGTTTCGCTTTTGTAGCCGGCAGAAATATAGGCTATTTTAGGCGCTTCTTCAGAAATTTCATTTTTGAACTGATAAGCATCTATCGATAAATGATGATATAATTTTTCTTGCTCACTTTTGTTTTTAGCAATTAAAATCAATGCTTTTTCTCCCGAATTTAATGTTATTACCACTGAGCCTTTAACTTTCATACGATCCGTTTGATATGAACACACATAAACCGGCATATTGTTTTAAAATTTATCTTTCATGCCGAAAATTCCGAGCAAACCGCCTGTATGAATTGCCAGGATTTTTTCATGTTTTTGAATACGATTTTGTTTTTGCAAGTCAGTTATCGCATAAAACATTTTTGCCGTGTAAACCGGATCTATAAGTAAACCTGTGTTATGAATAAAGTTTTTAATGAAATCGAGAAGTTCGGGTGTGGTTTTAGCATAGCCGCCAAAATGATAATCGGTATGAAACAGGAGCTGTGCTGAATCGGGCGTATATTTTAGGATTTCCTCTTTAATAAAAAAGCCATTTTTTAAAACCGGAATCACATGGAGCTTAGTTTTTAAATTATTTTTTTTAATTCCTTTTAACAACCCTGCTGCGGTTGTTCCCGTTCCTGCTGCACAGAAAATATGATCATAATGCGCGTCGGTAAGTTCGTCTATAATTTCAGCGCAACCGAGTATTGCTTCAGCGGAAGCACCGCCTTCAGCAATATACATTGCGTCTTTATCATCTTGAAAGTTTTTGTTAAAAAGTGCCGGCTTGTCTTTGTAACTTTCTCTATCTGTGAAAATAAGATTCATTCCGAAAAGTGAACAAATGAATAGCATTTCATTCTTCACCTCTTCTCCGCGAATAAATGCAGTAGATTTTAATCCGGTTCTTGACGCCGCCGCCGCCGTGGCTACTAAATGGTTTGAATATGCGCCGCCAAAGGTGACCAGGTGGGTTTTGTTTTCAGCTTTAGCTTTTATTAAAAGGTACTTCAGCTTACGCCATTTATTTCCTGAAATGTAGGGGTCTATTAAATCATCTCGTTTGGCAAATAAATTGTCGAACGGAAATAATTTTACTTTATCAACAGGACTGTATATTTTTTCAAACACGTGTAAAAATAAAAAACACCTGCAATTTGCAGGTGTTTTTTACTAAAAATTACTTAAAATATATCTTCCTTACCAGATAAGGAAAGAAATTAAGTACGATTTTTACATTTTGAGTAAAATTTTTCATAGATTAATTATTATACTAAAATACATGTTACAAATAGCAAGCCAATATTTGGAATATGTACAGGTTTTCTACAAAGTTAATATAAAATTAATGTTGCAGATCGAAAAGGTTATAAAGTTAATTGACAAGAAATTAAAGTCAGTTATGTGAAAAAAGTTCTTAAAAGGGTGCTAAAGTGATTAATGCATTCAGATTTTAATCAATATTTGTGTTTTAACATTTTATTCAGCAATTCTGAAAAACCAGTTAGGTGTTTTTTTTGTAAAATATTTTAATAAAATTTTATTGGATAATCATTATTTCAGCTAAATAAATGCCTTCTAGCATTACTGACCGATACCAAAGCCTATTCCGGCATTGAAAAGATTGTATTTTGCTGCAGTATAAGAGCCGTAAAGTTTAAAAAATCCAAATTTTAATTGAAAGCCTAAACTGGCACGAACCCCGTCGATATCTTTTTGCTTAACGGCTATTGGATCTGTATACGAAACGGAAGTGCCATTTCCTGTATCAAAAGAATACGTGCCCAAAGCTTTTAAATTAGTGGTTGATGTTTGGTAGCCAATGCTTGCAAATGGCGTAAAAAACAATATTTTTTTCGAAATTATGGCGTCAAAATTTACGCCATTGAACCGGGCGTCAATTCTTTGGTCGGAATTATTGCTGTTGTTAATATTTAATGGTAGTGTATATTTATATTGTGTAAAGCCGCCCGCCAGTGCAATATCAAGAGGAACCAATTTATCTGATTTGCCCATGAAAAGTGGTAACAGTTCAATTTTAGCGCCTGCGCCTATCATGGATAAGCTTCCTAAATCATTGCCAAGTTTTATTTTTGGCATCGCCCGTACAGATAAGTCGATATTTTTAGGTAAACCGATTGTAGCCTGGATTTGGGCAGATGGAACGATGTGAAAACCCACACCTTGTGGTAAATTAAAAAATGTGGTCGTTGGTAAGCCATTACTGCTGTACAGTTGCATACGGCCGCCCGGCTCATCGTTTCCAAAAGCTGTAGGGCCAATAGATGAAGCACCGGCAGCTGGTCTGATATTGCTTAAGCCTAAAGTTTTAACATCATAAGTGCGGGCAGATTGAGGCACCAATGCACCGGAGGCCGAAACCCTGACTTCGAATTTTAGAAATCCTTTCGATTTAGCGGTATTGGTCCAGCCGTCAGATAGGCCTACACCTAAACCCTTGTATAAGGGATCGAAGTATGCATTTACCAATTTTGTTGCATCAGCCGGGCCAGATTTAAATAAGTCTCCAACATTTTCCTGTGCACCTGCAATTTGAATTGTACAGATAAGTAATAAACTCAGGCATAAGCTGTTTAAGTAAATCTTCTTCATAATTAAAGGGTTAAGGGTGCGGCTATTAGCATCAAATGTAATCACTTTTATTTAATCCGTAATCATTCCGGAATACTTACACTTAAAAGTTTATTTTTGCAGCATGGAAAATGTGGTCGAATTGCAGGAATCAGAAGAGCAGGAATTGTATGAACATTTAAAAATAGTTGTTGATAAAGGGCAGTCTTTGCTTCGAATTGATAAATTTTTAATGGTTCGTGTAGAAAATGCTTCGCGTAACCGGATTCAGAATGCAATTGATGCAGGCAATGTTCTGGTTAATCAGAAGCAAATTAAACCAAGTTATAAAGTTAAACCTTTTGATGAGATATCTATTGTTTTACCTCATCCGCCACGCGATACCGAAGTTTACCCGGAAGATTTACCGCTGGATATTATTTATGAAGACAGCGATTTGCTTGTTGTAAATAAAGCCGCCGGGATGGTCGTTCACCCGGGATTTAATAATTACACAGGTACTTTGGTCAATGCACTTGCTTTTCATTTTGAACAATTACCACAACTACCCGGAAATGATGGACGACCAGGACTGGTGCATCGAATTGATAAAGACACATCGGGTTTATTACTCATCAGTAAGAACGAAAAATCGATAACGCACCTGGCACGACAATTTTTCGATCACAGCATCACCAGGAAATACATTGCTTTGGTTTGGGGCGACATCGAAAACGACGGAACGGTAACAGGCTATATTGGCAGGAGTGCAAAAGACCGTCGCGTTATGGACATTTACAACGATGAAGAAAAGGGCAAATGGTCGGTAACACATTATAAGGTTTTAAAGCGCTTGGGCTATGTTACTTTAATCAGTTGTGAGCTGGAAACCGGAAGAACTCACCAAATCAGGGCACATATGCAACATATTGGTCACCCATTATTTAATGATGCGATGTATGGCGGCGATAAGATTTTGAAAGGAACAACGTTTAATAAGTACAAGCAATTTGTAGATAATTGTTTTGAATTATTGCCGCGACAAGCTTTACATGCGCAGAGTTTAGGTTTTATTCATCCAACGACAAAAGAATACATGTACTTTGAATCGCCTTTACCTTCCGATTTTAAGGCCGGATTAAATAAATGGGAAAATTATATCGCCGCATCTTAAAATATGTCTCCACAATACCTTTTATTTAATGATGAATTTCATTTGGCAGATGCGCCCGTTTTAAACGCTTCTAACCGAAGCTTCAAATTTGGCGATGGCCTTTTTGAAAGTATGAGGATGATTAATCATAAGCTCCAGTTTGCAGATTTACATGCGGATAGATTAGCCGCCGGAATGAAGGCTTTAAAAATGGAAGGCCATGCTTTAATGGATGACTATTTTATTCGCCAGAAAACTGCTGATCTGGCTAAAAAGAACAGATGGAATGGAAATGTTCGTTTTCGTCTTTCAGTTTACCGTCAGGGAGCAGGTGTGTATACGCCCGAAAATAATAAGGCAGGCTATATTTTAGAAGGTGTTCCGTTAAAGAGTAATGAATACGAATTAAACAATAAAGGTTTAATTATTGATGTTTTTGATGAAATAACCAAGCCGGTAAATAAACTCTCAAATTTTAAAACATCCAATGCGCTGTTGTATGTTATGGCCGGTATTTTTAAAAGCCAGAATCGTTTAGATGAGGCAGTGATATTAAATCAATACGGTTTTCTTTGCGAAAGCATCAGCGCCAATATTTTTGTGGTTTATGATAATAAAATTTACACCCCGGCATTAACGGAAGGTTGTATTGGCGGCGTTATGAGAACCGCAATAATGCAACTGGCGAAAATGAATGATATGGAGCTAATCGAAGCACAGATTAACCCCGAAATTTTAAAAGAAGCAGAAGAGGTTTTCATTACAAATGCCACCCAGGGGATACAATGGGTTATGGGCTATGGCAGAAAGCGTTATTTTAATGAAGTTTCTAAGTTTTTAATCGAAAAGCTTAACAGTTTTTAGTTGGCAATTTATAGTTTGAAATAGGCTGTTTACAATTATCAGTTTGGAATACGCTAACAAAAAACGAACTAAAGCCTCATTCCTCTTAAAAAATCTTCAACCAGCATTCGTTTCTTGCCTTCATATTGAATATCCAAAAGCTTTATAAAGCCATCTTTGGTAGCAAATTTTAGAAAGGTTTTTCCATCAGTTAAAAATCCGCCGGCTGCGATACCCGGTTCTTTATCTTCGATTTCTGCTTTAAAAATTTTAAGGGTTTTATCATTTAATAAAGTGAAAGCAGTAGGGTAAGGGCTTAACCCTCTGATAAGGTTGTGAACCTGTTGAGCAGGATTATTCCAGTCTATTTTACAATCATCCTTAAATATTTTGGGCGCATGTCTTAGAACTTCACTTTGTGGCTGCGGTTGTTCGGTAAAATTCCCTTCAGCAATTGCGGTAACCGTTTTAACCAGTAAGTTCGCCCCGATAATCATTAATTTATCATGTAATTCCCCTGCTGTTTCATCATTGGTAATAGGTGTACTATCACTAAGGATGATGTTACCGGTATCAATTTCGTGTGTTAAAAAGAAGGTTGTTACACCGCTTTCTTTTTCGCCGTTTATAATGGCATGATTAATAGGCGCTGCGCCCCGGTACTGAGGTAATAAAGAACCATGTAAATTAATTGTTCCTTTTGGAGGCATGTTCCAAACCACTTCGGGCAGCATTCTGAAAGCAACTACTACCTGTAAATCGGCCTGGTAAGATTTTAATTCTTCCAGAAAGCCTGGATTTTTGAGTTTTTCGGGTTGTAAAACAGGAATTCCTTTTTCTAGAGCATATTTTTTTACAGCACTTTCGTTAAGTTTTTGACCACGTCCGGCAGGCTTATCCGGTGCAGTGATTACGGCAACAATGTCAAAATCCGCTTTAACTAAGGCATCTAAAGAAGCAACGGCAAAATCGGGCGTGCCCATAAAAACTATTTTCATAAGAAAGTGTTGTGTTTCTAAAATAATGTGATTCTTCACATTAAGTTTTTTACAAAATAACTAAAAATAAATCATCCTGACAGGTTAAAATGATACAAGGCAAAGAGGTAGTTAAAGCGAGCGGACTGGTTTATGTAACCGATTCCATGCCTGGGATTTATCGGAAAGGCAAGCCGGGTAAATTCCATTATGAAGATAAAGACGGACATAAGATTACGGATGAAAAGCATTTGGCCAGGATAAAATCATTGGTTATTCCGCCTGCATGGCAGAATGTATGGATTGCCAATAAACCGAATGCGTATCTGCAGGTTACCGGAATTGATGCAGCCGGAAGAAAACAATATAAATACCATACCAAGTGGACCAGCAGGCGTTCGGATGATAAATATTTCAGGCTTCATGAGTTTGGGAAAGCTTTGCCCGATGCGAGAAAAAAATTAGCAAAAGATTTACATCGTAAAGAATTGGATGAACGGAAAGTTTTGGCCATTTCCGTTGATGTGCTGCAAAAAACTTTAATCCGTGTTGGAAATGAAAGTTATAAACAACTTTATGGTTCGTTTGGTTTAACCACTTTAAGGGATAAACATGTTAAAATAAACGGTAATAAAATTAATATTGATTTTATAGGCAAAAAAGGCGTAAAGCAAAATGTAGAATTGAATGACAAGTCGTTGGCCAGGCTGGTAAAAAAATGCCGTGATATTCCGGGTCAGGAGTTATTTCAATTTTATTCCAATGGAAAGGAACATAGAGGGATCGATTCTGGTAAAATAAATAATTACATCAAAGAAATAACCGGAAGTGATTTTACGGCAAAAGATTTCCGCACCTGGGGTGGAACACTGGAAGCTTTAAGGCAGTTTTCAAAATGCAGTGCCGACAAAAATTTTCAGTTGAATAGTAAAAAAACCGTTGTAAGCGTTTTAGATTGTGTAGCAAAAAAACTTGGTAATACCAGAGCCGTTTGCAAAAGTTCTTATGTTTATCCGTTATTGATTACCGCGTACGAAAATAACGAACTGGAAAAATACATGAAGAAAATGAATAACAATAAAACTGTTGGTAAACTTGGGTTAGAACATGACGAAAAAGTATTGCTGTCTTTCCTCAAATCGACGGGAAGTAAGTAAAAGCTTACACCACAAACATTCATTTTTCACATTAAGGGTAGCCTATGCTGATCCTATAAACCCTTAAAATGCAGTTTAAAAATTTTTTCACCCTGCTCCACTATATGCAGGATAATATTTCATGTTCATGATGCAGCCTATCATTTACTCTTTTGGTGCTTTCTTTATCGAATGAACCGGCTGTTCTTCGTTTTCCCTTTGTTTAGCAGGATTATCGGTTTTAACTGGTTTATTCGGCGAACTGTCATCAGGTTTTCTAACGGTTTTATTATCTACCGGTTTTCTTCCTTTTGGCACCTCTTCCTGATAATTACTTCCAGGTTTATCGCTTGTAACTTTTGGTCCGCTCATGTTTTTTAGGATTGAATTTGAATGACAGATGGATTGAATGCCTGGAAAGTGTCCAATGACTCAATCGTGATTATAGAAGAAGAACAATCGCCATTTACACATTGTTTTAATTGATTGTGTTATCAGCAAACTAATTCTACCTTCAATCCGTCTTTCATCAATCATTAGTTGTAGAGCAAATACTTCTTACGCATGGTTTTGTAGGCAGACAATCCAGGTTCCCAACTTGCTCTGATTTCCTTTTCACTTTTGCCGGCAATTATCTGTTGTCTGAAACTCGCAACACCAATTAACCGCTCAATTGGCATGGTCTGATTACTCAATTTGGAATTAAAAAAATCCTCCTTTTTAGGTGAAGCTTTATATAATTGAATAACCCAATCGATGTTTATTTTCCGTTCTTTTCTTAAAATGGAAATATCATAATTTCTTAAATCTATTCCGTAACAAAGCTCATCTTTAAATAATGGTGTTTCTGCCATTCCTTTTATTCCGGTAGGTGTATAAGAGAATTTGTAAATTCCTTTTAAATATGGTGCACCTATTACGGTAAAGGGAAATTGCGTTCCGCGACCGTGGTTAAGGTAAATTCCTTCAAATAGACAGGTAGATGGATATAAAAGAATTGATTGTTGCGTATTTAAGTTTGGGGATGGTTTAACAGGCAAAGTATATTCCATGTCATGATTATAATTCGCATTTTTGATAATTGTAATTTTGCATTTCGCTTTATCTTTTAACCAGCCCTCACCATTAAGCATTTGGGCATATTCGCCAATAGTTAAGCCATGGGCGATTGGAATAGGCTGAATGCCTATGCCTGATTTAAATTGCGGATCCAGAATCGGCCCATCAATTAAATAACCATTAGGATTTGGACGATCTAAAATCAGCAGTTCTTTATTATTTGCTGCACAGGCTTCCATAACGTGTTGTAAGGTATTTATATAGGTGTAGAAACGAACACCAACATCCTGTATATCAAAAACCATCAGGTCTATATCTGCGAGATCTTCCTGCGTTGGTGTGCTGTGCTTGCCATATAAAGAGACGGCTTTAATACCTGTTTTTGCATCAATAGCATCATCAACTTTAACGCCGGCACTTGCATCGCCTCTAAAACCGTGTTCAGGACCAAATATCTTTTGGATTTTAATACCTCGTTTTAATAAACTATCAACAGATGTTGCCCCGCCTATTATTGAAGTCGGGTTAACAACCATACCTATACGTTTTCCTTCCAGTAAGGGTAAATATTTTTCAGTTTGTTCTGCACCGGTTTTAATAGCAGGCAATTTTAAGTTATCTTTTATTAATGCTTTACGGTTTGCAGGGGTTTTGCTGCCCAGCTCCTGGTTTAAAGGTTTTTGCTCTTGTCCGCAAGCGGATACTGCAAGTAAAACAGATAAGGCAAAGCTGATGTATATTTTCATATTCAGAATAATTTTTAATCAATTAAATTAAAAACAAAACAATTTAACAATTTTTAAATTATTGTTAAACGCGTATTGATTATTTTACGAATGCTTATTTATTTTCAAAAATGCCATTTTTAAAAAGGATTTAAGCATTTTTGTTCCAACAAATTTATCAAATTGAATTTCGAGTATTTCATAGCCGGGCGAATCGCCATAAAATCAGAACGAACTTTTTCAAAGCTCATAGTGCGTATTGCCATTGCAGGTGTAATGTTAAGTCTTGCGGTTATGATTTTATCTATTGCCATAATCAAAGGCTTTAAAACTCAAATTCAGGATAAAGTCCGTGGTTATTTAGGGGATGTTCAAATCACCCGTTACGATTTAAATAATTCTTTCGAGCATTCGCCATTTGTTTTAGATGCCGAGACTCAAAAAAAACTCAAAAGCAATCCTGATATAGAATACTTTTATCCGTTTGCTACGAAGCCGGCTATTATTTCTGCAAATGAAGAAATAGAAGGCATAAACTTTAAGGGTGTCGACAAAGGCTATAACTGGGATTATATCAAACAACATATTATCAGCGGAACCATTATTGATTTTTCTGACAGTACTGCCGCTATGCAGGAACTCCTAATTTCTAGCTATACGGCAAACCGGTTGAAACTTAAAACCGGTGATGATTTTATTATGTATTTTGTTCAAAATCAGCTGCGGCCACGCAAATTTAAGATTGTAGGGATTTACGATATCGGTGTAGAGGATATTGATAAAGGATTCGTACTTGGTAACCTGAATATTATAAAGCGATTAAACAGCTGGAAAACAAATGAAATCGGTGGTGTTGAAATCAGAATTAAAGATTTTAATAAATTAAAAAACGTAGCAGATAGCATATTTGAAGAATTGCCGCAAAATCTGCGTTCTTATTCCATTAAAGAAAACTTTCAGAATATATTTACCTGGTTAGGGTTACTTGATGTAAATACAAGCGTTTTACTTATCCTGATGCTTATTGTTGGCGTTATAAATATGATTACCGCGCTTTTAATTATGATATTAGAGCGCACCAATATGATTGGCATGCTAAAATCATTTGGTGCAAGTAATTGGAGCATCATGAAAATTTTCCTTTACAATGCTGCTTATTTAATCGGTATCGGTTTATTGCTGGGTAATGTTTTAGGTATCGGTTTAGGATTGATTCAACAATCAACACATATTTTTAAGCTCGATCAATCTTCGTATTTTTTAGCTTATGCGCCAATAGAACTTCATTTTATTGATGTACTTGCACTAAATTTTATTACAGTTGTGGTGTGTTTAACTGTTCTATTAATACCTTCCTTATTAATCAGCAAAGTTTCGCCATTAAAAGCCATCCGATTTAAATAGGCTAATAGTTTCTTGCGATATCGAACGCGAAAACCTGAATAAGTTCTGAATGAGGTTTATACATGTTATTAAACATCGTTGCTACAACTTAACTTAGGATAAATGCACTACGACTAAGCTAATTTCCATTCTATACCCTGAACTGCAGAAATAATTTCGGTTCTCGGTTCGAGATTTAAATATGGGTAAGTAACCTTTGATAAATATAAACCTGTTGGATGTGCAGGTAACGAAAGTTTGGAAGCCTTGAGGTTTATCAGTTCACTTTCGAATTCATCAAAACTCAGTTCGCCTTTTCCAACCATCAAAATTTTACCCATTGTAATCCGAATCATTTTACCGAGAAAACGATTGCTGGCGATGTGAAATCTAAATCTGTCACCTTTTGGATTTACAAATAAATCAGCAGCCATCACATTGCAAATGGTATGTTCGTATTTATCCGGATGGGTACAAAAAGCCCGGTAATCTTTGTATTTAGGCAGTAGTTTTACTACCGCCTTCATTTTATCAAAATCGAGGTTTTTCAATTGGTAAAAAGAACTTTGATTACTTAAAAATGGATCTTTGTAAGTATGGATAAAGTAATCGTATTTCCGTTGAACGGCATCAAAACGGGCATGGGGCTTTCCTTCCATTTTAATAATGTCGAAAATTGCAATATTATATGGTAAAGCTTTATTTAAAATGTAGAGCAAATCAAAATCGAAGTCTTTTTCTATGTCTGCATGGAAAAAAAACTGACTTGCGTGTACATGTGCATCAGTTCTGCCGCAACCAATAATCGGGATGGGTGTTTTAAAGATTTTAAAAAGCGTTTGTTCTATAACTTCCTGTACGCTTTTAACGCCAGGTTGTTTTTGCCAGCCACTAAAATATTGGCCCTGATATGCAATATGAAAGAAATACCTCATTTTTCGAATTGCAATTTTACGGAAAATAAGCGGAGTAGAGGGGGCGTTATCGTTACAATAACTTAACTTTCTTTAACATTAAGCTATTCAAAGAAAAATATCTTTGAGTTCACCTGAAATAAAAGCCTGAAAATGTAAGCAACTATACCTGATTTAAATTCGAGAACAACCATGATAAGTTGCAATAATTTAATTTGGGATGAGCAGTTGCATTGTCAGATTTCGCTTCAATTAGCCGCAGAAGAACTTTTTGACTCCCTGGATGAACGCCTTCACCCTAAAGTATTTATGATTGGCGTTCGGATTGCTGATGATTCGAACAAAGCGTTTATTAATCTGGAATGTAAGGATTGCGATTACTGCGTTGCTGATTTTTTAAGCTTACAGGCCATTCCGAAAATTATTCATCCAACCCAGAAAGATGTTAAAATTGGTGTTTCAGCTTATGTGGCAAATGGTTATCTATCAAAAATTCAACAGGTTTTAAGAAATCATTCAAAGCGTAATGTTGTAGAAAGCTTTATTTCCAATCCGGCTTACATTAATGGATATCTGGTTTTTGTCGTTACGGAACTGAGTCGGGCTGTGATGAACACTTACTATACACTAACTAAAGATTTTTCAACTGCCGCTAAGACACTAAAGATAAGTCGTTCGTTTATCGAAAGTATCATCAAAACCTATCTGAATGCCAGTACAAATGCTTTAAAGGCAAAGTCGCAATCGGAATTTAAAATTTTATCTAAAAGCAGAGACGAACTGGTGAGCTCTGCAGCGCATGATTTCATGGTAACGGTTTCGGCTGCAGGGCAGAATACACAGCACCTTCATATGTTATACGACGCCTGCAATACCATTTCATCTTTAAAATATGAGGGTGAAGAGGGCTTAGGGAAAATGATTGTCGCCAGTATAAACCATAAAAATGTTGAATTAATTATTGCTTTGGAAGAGCCGATTCACATCAAGGATTTTAGAAAGGTCAGAAAATTTTTAGAGCTTGCTGACCATAAAAACCTGCTGATTTCTGATTCGGTTTTTATTTACGGATTAGGGAAACTTACGGGAAAATACAATTATCATGAAGAATCTTTATTTGTGATACATTTTACCAAACATTTCCATTGGGAGGTTTTGCATCATGATAAAATTATGCTTTCTGTCGCTTTCAGGATGCCGAGTTTCTACAGCGAACAAATTAATAAAGAGCGGTTTTATTCTACATTGAGCAGGGTTTTTAAAACTATTCAGCGGGGAAAACTGAACAAATTATGGGGAATTACGGTTGAGGCCACGAAGCAAAAACATGGTACAATTCTAGTAATTTCTGATGCCGCAAAGGAAGAATCCAGCAGGTTAGTTGATCAGTCTTTCAAAATAAAACCTGTAGTATTAACCAAAAATATGGTTCATCAGGTTACTTCAATTGATGGTGCCGTATTGCTAGATACAGATTGCTTTTGCCACGGAATTGGCGTTATTTTAGATGGAATTGCCAGTTCTTATGGCGACTCCTCGAGAGGAGCGAGGTTTAATTCAGCCGTGCGTTATTATGAATTTATGGAGAAAAAGGCAGGAATTGTGGTGGTGGTTATTTCTGAAGATGGCATGATAAACCTGATTCCGGAGTTAAAGCCACAGGTAATGCATTCCCATATTTTAAAAAAGATTGGAGAACTGAGAGCTTTGGTACATGCAGATTATAATGACAGGCGAAGATTTAATATTATTATGGAGTTTTTCAGCCATAATCATTTTTATTTCAGCGAAAAGGAATGCGAAGTGATTAATGCTTTAAAAGCAACTCTGGAACATAAATACAGATTTATTGATGGCGTTAAGATGATTTACGATAATTTTGAACCTAATAAGAAAATGAATTCATCTTATTACCTAAAAGAAATTAATCAACAGTAATATGAATTGTCCGTGCGGAAATAATTTGTTGTACAAAAATTGCTGCCAGCCTTACCATTTAAAAATCAGGATTGCGCCAACTGCCGAAGCCTTAATGCGTTCGCGATATTCGGCTTTTGTAGTGGCCGACGGGGATTATCTTTATGAAACCACACATACAAGCAAACGAAAGGGAAATTCGAAAAACGCATATCTAAAAAGCGCAAAAAATATTAAATGGATAAAGCTCGAAATCGTTTCGGCTGGTTTTGATACAGTAGAGTTTAAAGCTTTTTACCTGAATAAACAGTTTGAAACAGAAGTGCTGCATGAAAAATCCAACTTTAAATTTGAAGGAGGGAAATGGTATTACGTAGACGGGGTGTTTTATTAGAAATTCAGTCTAAAAGTCGTTAATTGCGAGGCACAAGGCAGTCCTTCTTTTTGTCTTAAGGTGTTTTTCTGTCAATGTAATAGGATTTACGTAAATCATAATCGCATATTTAATACAATAAGTGTGTTAAACATCAATATCCAGAGTAAGTTCTATTTTGCCGGAATTAGTTTGGTAAACATCTAAAGCAACTAAATCCAGGCCATAAACATCAAATGATTCGACTTCTGATTTTGAAAATTCCAAAAATTTTTCCCTGATTTCGATTAATAATAATTTTCTTGAGAAGCCAATTGATGAAAATAAATGAAAAGATGTTGGCTTCGCCAGCGGATAATCAACAGAAATCGTAATTTCATGCGCAGCAATTACAACTTCATCCGCATCAATAAGGTTTAAAATTTCTTCATTTGCCTTGCCAATGTTTACCCATGGAATAATCCCGCCATCAATGGTTTGTGTAGCGGTAACATTAAAAGTGATGATGTTAATCAGGTTTTTTGGGACTTGATTATCGTTTAGGGCTGAACTCATATTACAATTTCTTTGCCTCGTTCCAATAAATATCCATTTCAGCAAGTGTCATGTCTGCTAAAGCTTTGCCGTTTTCTTTGGCCTTGTTTTCTAAATATTGAAAACGCTTGATAAACTTTTTATTGGTTTTCTCCAATGCATTTTCGGGATTGATGTTGATGAAACGGGCGTAATTAATTAATGAAAAAAGCACATCGCCAAACTCAGATTCTGCTTTTTCTACGTCGATAGCAGTATTATCCTCTACATTAAATTCGGCTTTAAATTCTTGTAATTCCTCTTCAACCTTTTCCCAAACCTGATTTTTATTTTCCCAATCGAAACCAACACCACGCGCTTTTTCCTGAATTCGAGCAGCTTTGACCAAGGCCGGTAAAGAACCTGGAACACCCGCTAAAACGGATTTGTTTCCCTCTTTTAATTTAATTTGTTCCCAGTTCCGCTTAACATCTTCTTCGTTTTGCACTTCGATATCGCCGTAAATATGTGGATGGCGGGTAACCAGTTTATCGCAAACACCATTTAAAACATCAGCAATGTTAAAGTCATTTGTTTCTGAAGCGATTCTAGCGTAAAAAACCAGGTGCATCATTACATCGCCCAATTCCTTTTTAATTTCATTTAAATTACCCTCCAGAATGGCATCACTTAATTCGTAAGTTTCTTCGATAGTTAAATGGCGCAAAGTTTCCATAGTTTGTTTTTTATCCCATGGACATTGTGTACGTAGCGTATCTAAAACAGTGAGCAAACGGTTAAAGGCATCGGCAGGATTGTGTGCGGCAGCTGGAATCGGGTTATTAGGCATAGTTGTGTTTTTATGGTTCACCACAAAGGTGTAAAGACTACTAAGAAGATTTGCTATATATTTCTTAGATTTTGATAAAGGTGAAAATAAATCTTCGTGCCTTGGTGGTTAAATAATTTATTGAACGCTAAAGTACCAAACCTAAGTGATTAAGAAAAATGGAATTCTCGACGTTCACCACAAAGGCGCGAAGGCACAAAGAAGATTTGCTATATATTTCTTAGATTTTAATAAAGGCGAAAATAAATCTTTGTGTCTTGGTGCTTAATAATTTATCGAACGCCAAAATGCTAAATCCGGATAAAAATTCCCGGTAAATTGGCTGAAACACTCAAATCTCAGCTGCCAGCTTTTAGGCATCATTAATCTTTTTCCTCTAGTTTAATCTTTTTCGTAATTCTGTAAACACGTTTCTTTTTGTCTGGTTTATGTTCTTCGCCCATTAAAATTCCCCATGGTTTAAGCGTATCAACCCGGTCGAATATAATTTTAAGCATAGCTAAATAAGGAATACACAAAAACATACCTGATATGCCCCAAATCATTTCCCCTATTACGATACCGATAAAGGCAAACAAGGCATTTATTTTTACTTTGGAGCCTACAACCAAAGGCATTAACACGTTCCCGTCAACAGCATGCACACCAACAAAAGCAATCAAAACCAGTAAAACTTTACCGGCACCGGCCGTTGCAAAGGTGATTAAGCAACTGATAAGCAGCGCGAAAAATATGCCTAAGTATGGAACTACATTAAAAATACCGGCTACTAAACCCAAAAGAACAGCGTATTTAACGCCCAGTAAACTTAAAATTGCAATTATCAAAACAGTAACAATTAACATTTGTAAGAACAAACCAATAATGTATTTCTTAATGATGTATTGAATCTGACTAACGATTTCAGTTACCTTTTCTTTGTGTTCCTCTTTGAAAACTGATGTCAGAAATGTAAATAAAACCCTGCGGTAATTTAAAATGAAAAAGGTAAACAGCAATGTAAAACCTAAAAAAAGCAGTGTAGAGGAAAGTGTTGCTAATGTTGTAGCAACGATAGTTGCACTCGTTGCCAAAGCTTTTTCGGTACTGTCATTTAAATAAGCGAGCTGCTTTTCAGAATTCACATGGAATGTAGATGAAATCCACTTTTGCAATTCATGATAGGAAATGCTTGCTTTTTCTTTCAATAATGGCCAATCGGCCCATAAATCACTTAGTTGATTGCCAAAGAAATAGATAATTCCGCTAATTACCGCAATCATTAAAATCACGGAAACGATAGTAGACAAACTTCTTTTCAACTTAAATCGTTGTTCTAAAAAGCTGCCAACCGGTAGCAGTAAAATGGCCATCAGAAATGAAAATAGTAATGGCGCTAACAACGACTGCCCTAAAATGGCGATGTACGTTAAACTGATTAAACAGAACAGAACAAGTGCCAGTTTCGGGAGAAAAGATAGTTTTTCTTTCATGGTAATTTAAATCCTGTTTAATACAAAGTGCCCGATTAAATGTTTTACCAATCGGGCACTTAAATATAATGGATTATTCTTAATAGATGCTAGCTTTATCTAAAATCGAAATATCTTCTGTGTTTAACTTCAAATCAGCAGCTTCTTTAAATGATTTTAGCTGATTCAGATCCGTTACGCTTGCAATTGGAGCAGTGACGGATGGATGATGAATTAACCAGGCCAGAGCTACCGATGCTGGCTCAACACCATATGTTTGGGCAACTTTATCTAATCCCTCTAAAATTTTAAAACCTCTATCGTTCATAAATTTCTTTACTCCGCCACCCCGCTGACTTTTACTCAAATCATTTTCACTGCGGTACTTCCCAGTTAAAAATCCGCTTGCTAAAGAATAATATGTAACCACGCCTAAGCCATGGTCGAGACAAATTTTTTCATGTTCCCACTCAAATTCTTCCCTGTCGTATAAATTATAACCAGGTTGATAAACTTCATACCGGGGCAAATTATGACTGGCAGAGAAAAGTAAAGATTCTTTTAGTCTGTCTGCTGAGAAATTTGATGCACCAATCCAGCGTACCTTTCCGGCTTTAATTAGGGTTTCATAAGCACTTAAGGTTTCTTCAACAGGTGTCGATTCATCATCAAAATGAGAAAAATATAAATCGATATAGTCGGTCTGTAAGCGGGAAAGCGAATGTTCAACTTCGTTAATGATATAATCTTTTTTTAACGATTTTCCACTTCCCATATCAGAACCAACTTTGGTCGCAATAATAACTTCCTGACGTTTGTTGCTCTTTTTTAACCAGTTGCCAATAATGGTTTCCGATTCGCCGCCTTTATTTCCCGGCACCCAACGCGAATACACATCTGCAGTATCGATAAAATTAAATCCACTTTCTATAAAATGGTCTAATATTTCAAATGATTTTTGCTCGTCGATAGTCCATCCGAAAACGTTTCCTCCAAATACAATTGGCGCGATATTTAAATCTGTTTTTCCTAAGGTTCTTTTTTCCATGACATGAAATTTAATAGTGGTTTAACAAAGAAAGGATGTTGAGGTTTTAAACAGGGGTTGGAATTTGTCAGATTAGAAACCCGACTAATAAAAATTCGAAAAGCAATCCAGCATTTCATTTTAAAGTTCGACCCGTGTTACAGTACAAGTTTTTTTAACTCGGTCACTCTATGGTTTAAAGCAATTTTTTCATCGGTTGCAGATGCTTCGTGCCTCAGCATGACAATAATATTTAAGGAAGTGTTAAAAAAAGCTATCCGCTGCACCGGGTTTAGGTACTCCTGTTCTTGCTAATATTTAAGTTTTTTACTGGAAGATGGCCATCATCCATTTTACATCTTCCATCCACTACATCCCTTTAATCGCCCTAAGCATTTCTCTTTTTCCAGGCGCTCCAGGTAATTTCTCGATGTTAAAACCACAGGCCTTTACTGCTCGCTTAAGTTTTCCGGTAATTGCGTAAGTGACAAAAACGCCACCAGGTTTCAGGAAACTGCAAGCGTGAGCGATAATTTCATCGCTCCACATTTCAGGTTGATGCTGGACTGAAAAAGCATCATAGTAAATTACATCAAATTTTTTTTCGGTACCGAATTCGGCTAAAGTAGTATGTGGGATTTCCAATTCGCAAAGTGGGGATAACGTTTGTGATGATGTTAAACTTCTTTCATAGTTGGATATGAAAGCTGTCCAGATTTGTGAAGAAACGTAATTTGAGTAACCCGTTTGGTTGATTATATCTATTGTTAATGGAAAAGGTTCTACACTGGTGTAATCTAATTTGATATTGTTCTCGTTGCAATATTCGAAACTTAAGATAAAATTTAAACCTGTTCCGAAACCTACTTCCAAAACCGAAATTTCAGTTTTCCCCTCAGATATAAACTTTAAGCCTGCGTCAATAAAAACATGTTTGCTTTCTTGTAATGCGCCGTGTTTGCTATGGTAATGTTCGCCTATGGTTTCATTGTAAAGGGTATTTGAACCATCGGCAGTAAGGGTTAAAATATTCATGTATGTATCAGGATTTAAAAGATAAAAAGATTTTCAAGATAAGAAAGCAAAGGTAAACCAGGATTAATAGGATTTAAGATTTTAATAAAGAATTACTATTTTCGTTCTTCAAGAATTAAAGTGTAAACATAGTGAAATTCGTATTTGTTTACCCCAAAACCATAAACGCTAAAATGGATATCGAATCTTTTAGAGCATATTGTTTAAGTCTGCCGGGCACAACCGAAGGCATGAAGTGGGACCATCTTTGTTTCATGATTGAGGAAAAAATCTACGTTATTGTTGCTATTGATGAAGGAAGCAGGTTTTCTATAAAATGTAACCCTGATGATTTTGATGCATTAACGGCAAGAGATGGGATTGCACAGGCCTATCATCTGGCAAAGCGACAATGGATACAAGTTGAAAACCTGGATGTGTTAAATGATAAAGAGTTAAAAAGCAGAGTTGCCGACTCAAGAGCAATGGTGTTAGCCAAATTACCTAAGAAAACGCAAGCAAAATATGCTGAAAATTTATAATCGGCAGATAGCTCTTATTGTTTAGTGTCGGTATTCTTAATTCCTTTATCTGCATTTAATGCTTTCGATTTCATGATGTTAAAACGATACATTTCTTCAATACCCACAAGCTTTCTCGTGCATTTTTCAATATCAGTTCCTTTTTCCCATAAATAAGGTCGAAAGCTGTAGGTTTTTGTGCCATCCAGGTTATTGATAAATTCATTCCAGTTGCTCCAGCGTAAACCTTTGTAAAATTGGGATAAATCACTGTCAAAACAAAACACGAGAAATTCGCCATAACCTGCACCTAATGGTTGCCAGGTTAACGTATTTGGTTCGAGGTAATAAACATTTTTAATGTCTTTTCCCAAACCGCCATAATTAATCGCGAAAAAACCACCAACTGCATCATCAGCAACTAAAAGATAAGGCACATTATCACCATATTCTTTTATTGTTTTTCCTTTATTCCATTCAGCAATATTACGGTTTAGCTTTTCACTGCCCGAACCTAAAATTCTAATCCAGCCATTATCAACCATAATACCACCCGTATTATAAATTACTGACCCCAGTGTGGCATAGGTTGTTATTTGAGAATTATGCAATACTGCTTTGGCCATTGCAGAATCAACCGGTAAAACCTCAACCTTGTTTTTTGCGGAAGCGATCCACTTTTGAACAAGCGGCCAGGCTGGGTCCGTATTGTTTACTAATTTGTCAATACTTATCAGTTTATTTTGGGCTTTAACATTTAGCGAAAACAAAAACAGACTGAAAATAAAAATGACCTTAAATATTTTTTTCATGATTTAGGTGGTTCGTTCTCAAAGATAGAATGATAACTATGAATTAATAAAAGATAGCCTTGTTTATTTTTGAAAGGATCGCCATCTCCAATTTAATTGATAATCTTAATGCAAAATATCATGTGCCTGAAGATTTCTCCTTAAGTGTGAATAACGTGGCGCAGCATTAAAAGAGCCCTTTAAACAAAACGTCCCGATTTATTCGGGACGTTCGCATTATAGATTGATATTTATTTCGAGGATAAAATCTTTATAAGGCCTGGAATGGGGAAACCTTTTCCTTCAGCCTTTAAACCTTCAACCTTAAAACTACCACATTCTGATTCTGTCTTCTGGTTTTTTATATAATTTATCGCCGGGCTTAACATCAAATGCAGTATACCAGGCATCCATATTTACCGGTGCACCAATTGTACGGTAAGGGCCCGGTGAATGTGGATCAGTTTTAATCAATTGAGCAGCACTTTCCGGTAAAATATTACCTCTCCAAACTTGTGCCCAGGCTAAAAAGAAGCGCTGGTCTGGTGTGAAACCATCAATTTTTTCATTGCTCTGTCCTTGTTTAGTCATCTTGAAGGCCGTATAAGCTGCATTTAAACCGCCTAAATCGCCGATATTTTCGCCCATGGTTAGCTTACCAATTACATGAACGGTATCCAGAACAGTATAAGCATCGAATTGTTCACCTAAAGCTTTTGTTTTTTCTTCAAATTTTTTGCGATCTTCAGCTGTCCACCAGTTTTTCAGGTTACCTGAAGCGTCGTACTGACTTCCGCTATCATCAAAACCATGGCTCATTTCATGACCAATTACGGCACCAATTCCGCCATAATTTAAAGCATCATCTGCATTTGGATCGAAGAAAGGAAATTGCAGAATTCCAGCAGGGAATGTGATTTCATTCATTGTCGGGCTATAGGATGCGTTAACCGTTGGCGGCGTCATTCCGAAACGGTTACGATCTACAGGTTTACCCAACCTGCTAACATTTTCGTTGTAACCCCATTTACTAGCATTGCGTAAGTTTTGGAAATACGTATTTCTATTAATGTCTAAACCTGTGTAAGTTTCCCATTTAGTTGTGTAGCCAACTTTTGGTCTGAAAGCAGCAAGTTTTTCCAAAGCTTTTTTCTTGGTTTCATCGCTCATCCATTCCAGACCTTTAATTCTGATTTCGAATGCCTTGCGCAAATTAACAATCATTGCATCCATTCTCGCTTTAGCCTCAGGCTTAAAGTATTTGGCAACATATAACTGGCCTAATAATTCACCAATAATGCCATCGGTTAATGATGACATACGTTGCCAGCGAGGTGTTTGAACTTTTTGACCGGTTTGTGCCTGTTGGAAAGCAAAACTTGCTTTAACAAACGGAGAACTTAAACTTCCGGCAGAACCTTTTAAAATATTCCACTCTAAATAAGTTTTCCAGTCTGTTACAGAAACCGATTTCAACATACCATCTACACTTGCCAGAAATTTAGGTGAGGCAACTAACAAAGTATCCTGCCCTTTAATATTAAATTTTGGTAAATAAGCAGACCAATCAATATCAGGCGTTTTTTTATTTAATTCAGCAATAGTTAGTTTATTATAAGTTGCGTAAGGATCACGCATTTCCAAACGGCTCATTTGTGCTTCAGCAAATTGTTTTTCAATTTTAAAAACGGTTTCTGCTTTTTGTTTGGCAACTTCAGGTGTGCTTCCTGTTAAGGTAAACAGTGTAGTCATGTAAGTATTATATGCCTCGCGGATTTTAACACTTCTGGTATCATCTTTCAAATAATAATCACGGTCGGGCAAGGTTGTGCCACCCTGACTGATGTTAACCATGTATTTGTTTACGTTTTTGCGGTCTTGCCCAACGCCAACGCCAAACATTGCGCCGCCTAAACCATTAACCCGCATGTATGCAACCTGGTCTAAAACACCCTGGATATCTTTAATCTGTTGAATTTTAGCTAAATCAGCTTTGATAGGCGTATAACCTAACTTTTCGATAGTAACGGTGTCCATTGCGGCTGCAAAAAAATCGCCAACCCGGCGTTTTACAGACCCTGCAGGTGCAGATTTATCAGCAGCTGCGTCTTCTACAAGCGATTTTACCGCATTAATGTTGAAATCGCGAAGTTCGTTAAATGAGCCCCAGCGTGTTTCTTTAGCCGGAACAGGATTGTTTTTTATCCAGGTACCACTTGCGTAGGTGTAGAAATCATCTCCCGGCTTAACGGATAAATCCATATTTGCAGGGTCGATAAATTTTTTGGTGGTTTGTGCATTTGCAGAAAAGCCGGCAGCGACTATACCCAGTGCCGCAAAATATCTTTTCAAATTTTGGTATTTCATTCGCTTAAATAAGTTAGTTATAACAGCGAAATTTATGAAATACTAATTAATACTGAAACAATATATTAAGAATATTACTTATTAAACCAGTAGTAAATTTTTGCTAAACCTAAGCGCCTGATAAATTCGGATGGCGAGAAATGGAATTTCAGAGATTTCATCATTTTTAAATCTTATTACAGTATTAACATTTTTTAACATATTTTATTGTGTGGCTATAAAAAATTTCGTTATTAAGAATGATTCACAATAATGTGCTAAATTTGAAATATTGTATATTTAACCATACCGGATTCAGAGAAGAACGTTTGGCTTTCATTTCAAATCCAAAGGTTTTTATTAATTTATAAATGTTAATCACATCTTAATTGTGTTTAATTAACAAAGTTTAGCACTTTTATATATTAAACTTAAGCGCTAATACAATCAATAACTGCGTACAGAATAGTATTATAATGAGCCATACCCACGATAAAGAAGATAGCTGTTGCAGTAGTAAAGCACATCAACATACCCATTCCCATGTGCATGCACACAGTCACGATGACGATGAGCATGACCATGGTGGCGACCCATCGGCTATCAAAACCTACTTACCTGCTATAGTTACTTTAGTGATGTTGCTTATCGGCATTGCTTTTGACAATATTTTCAGGGTAGAAGCTTTTAAAATAATCCGTCCCTATTGGTATATCGTTGCGTATTTGCCTGTCGGTATTCCTGTTTTGCAGGAAGTATGGGAAACCTTTAAAGCCAAAGATTTCTTTACTGAATTTTCTTTAATGTCTATTGCTACCATTGGTGCATTTGGCATTGGCGAATATCCGGAAGGGGTAACCGTAATGCTTTTTTATACCATTGGAGAACTTTTTCAAATGGCTGCGGTAAATAGGGCAAAAAGAAATATTGCTGCCCTGCTCGATGTACGTGCAGATGTAGCCAATGTATTACGTAACGGTAAATACGAAAATGTTAAACCCGAAAAAGTAGAAATAGGTGAAATTATTCAGATTAAAGCGGGGGAGAAAATTCCACTGGATGGTGAAATGCGCTCAGAAAAAAGCAGTTTTAATACCGCTGCGTTAACCGGCGAAAGCAAACCTAAAACCATCAATAAAGGTGAAAATGTACTGGCGGGAATGCTAAATTTAGATAAAGTTATCGAAATAAAAGTAACAAAAGCTTTTGCTGATAGTGCCTTATCCCGCATTTTGGAAATGGTTCAAAATGCGACAATACGTAAAGCTAAAACGGAGTTGTTCATCCGCAAGTTTGCAAAGATTTACACACCAATAGTTTTTTTCCTGGCGCTGGCATTGCTTACCATCCCTATTTTAATTTTGGGCAGCGAATATCATTTCCAAACCTGGTTATATCGTTCGCTGGTTTTTCTGGTTATTTCTTGCCCTTGTGCATTGGTGATATCCATTCCGCTGGGTTATTTCGGCGGAATTGGTGCAGCATCGGCCAGTGGCATTCTGTTTAAAGGTTCCAACTTTTTAGATTTAATTACAAAGCTTAATATAGTTGTAATGGACAAAACAGGAACACTTACCAAAGGTGTTTTTAAAGTCCAAAAGGTCGAAAGTAATATTGAAGAAAAAGATTTTCTGAATTATTTAACTGCTATTGAAGCAAAATCTACCCATCCTATTGCCAAAGCCATTGTAGAGTTTGTTGGCGAAACAGCAATGCATCCTGCAGACAATATCGAAGAAATTGCCGGAATGGGGTTAAAAGGAGCGGTTAATGGTAAAGAAATTCTGGCCGGAAATGTTAAACTTTTAGAGAAATTTAACATCGATTTCGATTTAAAAATTACTGATATTGAAGAAAGCATTGTGGCAGTAGCAATAGGCGGAAAATATGTAGGTTACGTTTTAATTGCCGATGAAATTAAAGAAGATGCGGCAGAAGCCATAAAACAACTGCATGCCAATGGCGTAAAACAAGTAGTTATGTTGAGCGGTGATAAAACTTCCATTGTTAAAAAAGTTGCCGGTGTTATAGGTATCGATTCTTTTTTTGGCGATTTACTGCCAGAAGATAAAGTGGC
This sequence comes from Pedobacter rhodius, assembly GCF_027213645.1. Lineage (GTDB taxonomy): Bacteria > Bacteroidota > Bacteroidia > Sphingobacteriales > Sphingobacteriaceae > Pedobacter > Pedobacter rhodius. The sequence continues at coordinate 480,469 of NZ_JAPWGL010000001.1, forward strand.
CAAACTGGAAGAAATTAAAAAGGATAAAACAAAAGTTGTGGCTTTTGTTGGTGATGGCATAAATGATACGCCAGTTTTAGCCATCAGCGATATTGGTATGGCAATGGGTGCAATGGGAAGCGATGCCGCTATTGAAACTGCGGATGTGGTGATTCAGACAGACCAACCTTCAAAAATTGTTACCGCAATTAAAATTGGTAAAGCTACCAGAAATGTGGTAATCCAAAATATTTCCTTAGCTTTTGCCGTAAAAGCATTGGTTTTAATTTTAGGTGCCGGGGGTTTGGCAACGATGTGGGAAGCTGTTTTTGCCGATGTTGGTGTCGCATTTTTAGCAATTTTAAATGCAGTAAGGATTCAGAAGATGAAATTTTAACAAACTCATTTTAAGGAAAGGTTTAAATACTATAAATTTTAGTATATTTGAGTATGTCAGAACCAGTCCCTTACAAAACGGATTTGCATGACGGCCCGGTTATGCAGTTTAATGATATCGATGTATCATTAACTTATAGCTATGCAAATTATCTTAACTGGCTTTTCGAAGACAGGGTAGAGCTCATTAAAGGAAAAATCTTTAAAATGAGTCCTGCGCCGTCGAGATTGCATCAGGAAATTTCGATTAATTTGTTAAAACCTTTCCTGAATTTTTTAGATGGCAAACCTTGTAAAGTTTATTCTGCTCCATTCGATGTTCGATTTCCAAAAGAAAGTAAAGCAGATAAAGACGTATTCACCGTCTTACAGCCCGATATCTGTGTAATTTGCGATAGAAGTAAACTGGATGCCAGAGGTTGTATTGGTGCGCCTGATATTGTAATCGAAATCCTGTCGCCGGGAAATAATAAAAAAGAGTTGCTGAATAAATATCAGGTTTATGAAGAATTCGGCGTGAAAGAATATTGGGTGGTTAGCCAAAGCGACCAAAGTATTTTAATTTATACGCTAAACGATCTGTGTAAATTTCAACCTTCTAAAATATTTACACTTAGTGAAAAAATTACCTCGTCTGTTTTGCCGGGTTTTGAACTGGTTTTAGATGAGGTTTTCGGAGATTTGGATTAAAAGCTTATTTGTATTGTTTTCCAAATTCTTCAACTACGTCTTTTAATGTCTTTCTTCGTTTTCTTTGAACCAAACCAGAAAGCTCCGGTTAATTTTCCAATCTGCATCAAAATGTGGCTAAAAAATAATACCTCATATTTTGTATGTTTTTGTAACCTTTAGTGATTACAGTTTAATCGTTTAATGGCTCGGAATGTCAGTTATATCTGCTTGTATACTAATTTGGTGAGTTTATTTTGGTTTCTCGGTACAAGCCTGAATTTCTAAACCTGATTGAAGTGTAAAGCCCACAGCGCAGCGAGGACTTGCAACGAAAAGCAGGACTGGCTTTAAAATGAAAAGCGGATACTGCTTTCCGAATTGATTTAATATAAAAATTATAAATAGAAACACCCTGCCTTTCAGACGCCCCTCCGGGAGTGGGAACTGCATGCCGCCAAACTTCAGCATTCTTTGCTTTAGTCTTTCAACTTTGGGCTTTCAGCTTAATTAGCTATTTTTGGGCTTTTAATATAATTCATGAGCATTTCCACACATTACAATCCTGCAGAAACAGAAGATAAATGGTATAGCTATTGGCTGTCGAAAAAGTTTTTTCACTCAGAACCTGATGAGCGTGAGCCTTACACCATCGTCATTCCGCCGCCAAATGTTACAGGAGTGCTGCACATGGGGCATATGTTGAACAATACGATTCAGGATGTTTTGGTTCGTAAAGCCCGTATGCAGGGTAAAAATGCTTGCTGGGTTCCGGGAACTGACCATGCATCTATTGCTACCGAGGCGAAAGTGGTAGCCATGCTGAAGGAACAAGGCATCAATAAAAAAGACCTTTCCCGTGAAGAATTCTTGAAATATGCATGGGAATGGAAAGAGAAATACGGCGGGATTATTTTAGATCAATTGAAGAAACTTGGAGCAAGCTGCGATTGGGACCGTACGCGTTTTACAATGGAAGACGACCTTTCTGAAGCCGTTATCGATTCGTTTATTCACTTGTATAAAAAAGGCTGGATTTATCGCGGCATCCGTATGGTGAATTGGGACCCGGCCGGTAAAACAGCGGTTTCGGATGAGGAGGTTATTCGTAAGGAAGTAAACCAGAAGTTGTATTATATTAAGTATCAAGTATCGAGTAGCAAGTATCAAGAATCAAATAGCAAGAATCAAGAAGAGCCGGAGTACTTAACGGTTGCGACTACTCGTCCGGAGACAATTATGGCTGATGCAGCGATTTGTATCAACCCGAACGATGAACGTTTTACGCACCTGAAAGGCAAGAAAGTTTTTGTGCCTTTGGTTAACCATGAAATTCCGGTTATTGAGGATGAATACGTAGATATTGAATTTGGTACAGGTTGTTTAAAAGTTACGCCAGCGCATGATTTGAACGATTATGAGTTGGGTGTGAAACACAATTTGCCTGTTACAGATATTTTGAACGATGATGGAACTTTAAATGAATTGGCAGTTATTTTAGTAGGCGAAGACAGGTTTGTTGCCCGTAAAAAGATTGCTAAAATGTTGGAAGAGGCCGGTCATTTAGACAAGGTTGAAGATTATAAATCGCAGGTTGGTTTCTCTGAACGTACCGATGCGGCCATCGAACCAAAGCTTTCTATGCAATGGTTTGTGAAAATGAAAGAAATGGCTCAACCAGCTTTGGATGATGTTTTGAATGGTGAAGTAAACCTGATTCCGAATAAATTTGAGAATACTTACCGCCACTGGATGGAAAACGTGCGGGATTGGAATATTTCCCGTCAGCTTTGGTGGGGGCAAAGGATTCCGGCCTGGTATGATGATAAAGGAAACTGGGTTGTTGCTAAAACTAAAGATGAGGCTCTCGAGGAATTCTGGAAGAAAAAACATTTGGATGAGAGCTGTTTTGAAGCGGAAAAAGCCGGATTTAAACATCAGCTAGAGCCCTTTTTAAGGCAGGATGAAGATGTAATGGATACCTGGTTTTCTTCTTGGCTATGGCCGATATCTGTTTTTGATGGATTTAAAAATCCTGATAATGCAGCTATTAATTACTACTATCCAACCAATGATTTGGTTACGGCACCGGAAATTTTATTCTTTTGGGTGGCTCGTATGATTATGGCCGGACACGAGTTTATGGGCAAAAAACCATTTACGAATGTATATTTAACCGGTATTGTTCGTGATAAATTGGGGCGTAAAATGTCTAAATCGTTAGGTAATTCGCCAGACCCGATTGGACTGATTGAAAAATATGGGGCCGATGCGGTTCGTGTGGGCATGTTAATGTCATCACCTGCGGGCAACGATTTAATGTTCGATGAAGGTTATTGCGAACAAGGACGTAATTTCGCATCGAAAATATGGAACGCTTTTCGCCTGGTTAAAGGCTGGGAAGTTGATGAGCAATTAGAAAACCCGAATACACAAGCAATCTCCTGGTTTGAAAACCGGTTTAATGAAGCTTTAGTAGAAATTGAAGCTAACTTTAAACAATATCGTTTATCGGAAGCTTTAACAACCACCTATAAATTGGTTTGGGATGATTTCTGTGCCTGGTACCTGGAGATGGTTAAACCTGCGTATCAGCAACCGATTGATGCCGAAAGTTATAAAGCGACCATCGCATTTTTTGAAAATATTATCAGGTTGCTACACCCGAATATGCCTTTCTTAACGGAAGAGCTATGGCACGATGATTTATTTGGGGAACGCGGTGAAATGGATTGTTGTATTGTTGCTGAATTTCCGAAGGGTGGAGCAATTGATGAGAAATTACTGAAAGATGCTGAAATTATCAAAACGGTTATCGCTGAAGTCAGAAATGTTCGCAACCGGAAGCAAATTTCACCAAAAGAGGCTTTGCCTTTAAGTTTAAAAGTAAATTCCGATATCGACTATGAAAAATGGCTAAATATTGTTTTCAAATTAGCTAATGTTTCAGAAGCTGAAATTGTAAATGATAAAATCGCCGGTGCAACGGCTTTTATGGCCGGGAAAGATGAATTTTTCATTTCCTTAACTGAGAATATTGATGTTAATGCTGAGCGGATTCGCTTAAATGCTGACCTGGTTTACCTGCAAGGTTTCTTGAAAGCTGTTGATGCAAAACTTGGAAACGAGCGCTTCGTGCAAAATGCTAAACCTGAAATCATTGCAAATGAGCGTAATAAAAAAGCCGATGCTGAAGCTAAAATCAGGATAATTGAAGAAAGTTTGGAACTATTGGGGTAGATTTTCTGTATAATAAACCTTATAAATTTGGCGAAGTCCTTTAGAATTTATTTTCTAAAGGACTTTGTTTTTTAAGCGGTTGTTATCCGGGATTCATTTTATGATCTTAATATCACTTAATGGTCGGTAAGATAAGGAATTGAATTCAGTATCGCGCTTATCCTTTAATGATGCGAAGTTTCTAAATTGTTACCAAACCATTCATAATCTCTAAATTTAAAATCCTATTTTGTGATGATGAAACTTTAGCTTTCTAACCAAATCTAAACCTATTATTTGCATTGAATTGCAATTGGGTATTTTCTGAATAAATTTAATGACCAACCTGATTTGTAATGAAATTAAAAACAACACTTGTCTTACTTTTATTTTCAACAATATTATTTAGTTTTCAATCGGGCAAAAAGCCTTATATCCGCCTGGGTATCGTAGCACCAATAGAAAAAGATAGTTTAATATTTGCATCCGGTTTTAAAATGTTTGGTGAATCTGTTGGCAAAATGATTTCTCCGGCTTTATCAGAAGAAAAATTTAAACAAAATCTCGATTTAATCAAAAAAGCAAAAGGCAAACTTTATATGTGCAACGTTATGTTTCCTGGTCAGATGAAAATTGCAGGACCTGATGTTATAGAGCAAACGGTTTTAACATATGCAGAGGGTTTATTTTCGAGGGCGGAACAAGCAGGTGTTGGCGTAATTATTTTAGGAAGCGGCACTGCGCGCAGATTACCAGATAATTATGATGTGAACAAGGCGCAGGCAGATTTCGTTTCTTTGTTTAAAAAAATTGCAGTATTAGCGGCGAAACATAAGGTTAAAATAGCACTCGAAAACCTGCAAAGCTCGGAAACAAATTTTTTAACGAGTTTGAAATCTGCAGCAGAAGTTGTCAGGTTGGTTAACCATCCGAATTTTAGACTTAATGCGGATATTTTTCACATGCGTCGCGAGGGCGAATCGCCTCAAAGTATTATTGATGCAAAAGATTTATTGATTCACTGTGAAATTGCCGAAAATGAGGCAAGAACCCTACCGGGTATTAAGGGTGATGACTTTAAACCTTACTTACAGGCGCTGAAAAAGGCGAAGTACAAAGGTCCGATATTTATAGAAGCGAATACAAATTTTTCGCCATCTGATATTGCATTATCCTTTAAATTTTTAACCAAAGAAATTGAAGCCGTTTATGCGGATTAATAATACATTCATTTGCCATTTATAAAAACCATTATATGGAAAATTCTAGAAGAAAATTCATTAAACAATCGGCGATATTTGCAGCAGCTACCTACGCAGGCACAATGGGAATGAGCGCCAAAAGTTACGGAAGAATTATTGGCGCAAACGACAGGGTTCGTGTGGGTGTTGTCGGTTTTTCTGATCGTTTCAAAGACGCACTTTTGCCCAGTTTTTTAAACCATAACAAAGAACTAAATTTTGATATTGTCGGTCTTTCCGATTTATGGAATTATCGCAGAGATTTAGGAATTGCCCATTTAAAAGAAAAGCTCGGTCATGATATTAAAGCTTTCCGAAATAATGATGAGCTTTATGCAAGCAAAGATTTAGATGCGGTCATTATCAGTACAGCAGATTTTCAACATGCGTTACACCTTATTGAAGCAGTTAAAGCCAATTGTGATGCTTATGTAGAAAAGCCATTTGCGGAAACGATGGACGACGCTAAAGCGGCGCTAAAGGCTGTTAAGGCAACCGATAGAATTGTTCAAATTGGTTCACAACGCAGAAGTGGAGAGAATTATGCAAATGCAGCCAAATATATTCAGGAAGGAAAATTCGGCCCGATTACCGCAGTAGATTTGGTTTGGAATGTAAATCAACCAGGCCGCTGGCGCAGACCGGATTTAGTGGCTAAGCTTAAGGAAGAAGATATCGATTGGAAACGATTTTTGTTAAATCGCCCGAGTGAAGCATTTGATCCCCGGAAATATTTAGAGTATCGTTTATTCTGGCCTTATTCGTCAGGAATGCCCGGTCAGTGGATGTCTCACCAGATTGATACCGTTCATTGGTTTACCAATTTAAAACACCCGCGAAGTGTAGTCGCTAATGGGGGTATTTATACCTGGAAAGATGGTCGCAGGAACTGGGATTCGATGGTTGCTGTTTTTGATTATGGTCAGCCAAATTCGGAAGATGGATTCCAGGTTACCTTTACATCGAGAATGCAAAACAGCGTTGGCGATGTAGGTGAGGTGTATTACTCAAACGGTGGAGAATTGAACCTGATTACGAATAAAGTTTCTCCAAAAGGCGGATTAAAAGAAAAAGAAGCCGCTGCCATGGGTATGAAGGCTAATCTTTTACCTGAATTTGATTTAAGTAAAACAGAAGTCAAAGCTGCAACGGGTGCAAGTATGGGTGGCGACCCGTTAACTTCCGGACACATGAGAAATTGGATGGAATGTGTACGCAGTCGCAAAACACCAAATGCACCTGTGGAAGCCGGTTACTCGCACTCAATTGCCAATATCATGACCAATGCTGCGGTTCGTACAGGAGCAAAATCGGTTTTTGACGAAAGCAGACAAGAAGTAATGGCAAACGGAAAAGTTTTTAAATATTAGTTTGTTCACCAACTAAGAAAACCAAGACGATGTTAATATTAACCAGGTAGTCTTAGGTGTCTAAGGAGGTAAAATTGAAATGAAGCAATCGTAAATTTTAAATATTAATTAACATCAACACCTAAGACACCTTAGAAAACCTAAGATGATTTTACTAAGGTGCTCTTAGGTATCTAAGGTGGTAAACCATATAAAATCAACATGTTAAAAATCAAAAAATATAGCATTCTGGCGCTATCCTTAATCAGTTTAACAGCCGCTGCACAAAAAGCAAAGCCGCTTTTCGATGGTAAAACCTTAACCGGCTGGAAGGCCGTTGCTGGTGCAGCACCATACAAAGTTGAAGATGGAGCAATTGTTGGCACCATGACTAAAGGCACACCAAATTCATTTTTAATTACCGAAAAGGAATATGGAGATTTTATTCTTGAGCTGGATGTAAAGTTAGAAGGCGAAACCACAAATTCAGGTATTCAAACCCGTAGCCATATTAAACCGGAAGGAAATAACGGCAAGGGATTAGTTTTTGGACGGCAGGTGGAAATCGACCCGACGGCAAGGGCATGGACAGGCGGTGTTTACGATGAAGCCAGACGATTATGGTTATACCCTTTAGAGTTAAATCCATCGGCAAAATCCTTATATAAAAAGAATGAGTTTAATCATTATCGCATTGAAAATATAGGTAACGAACTCAAAACCTGGGTAAATGGAATGCCTGTTGCTTATGTGATTGATACCTTGGATAAATCAGGTTTTATCGGTTTGCAGGTGCATGGCATAGGAAATGAATTGGGGAACGATGGTAAAAAGGTTTACTTCAAAAACATCAATATCCAAACCGAGGGCTTAAAATCCAAAGCTTTTTCAAAAGGGATTTATACCGTGAACCTAACCCCAAATACTTTGTCTGCTTACGAAAAATCGGAAGGTTATAAATTACTTTTTGACGGAAAAAGCAATGCTGGCTGGATTGGCGCTTACAAAACAGCTTTCCCGGAGAAAGGCTGGAAAATTGAAAATGGTGTAATTAGCGTAGAGCCATCCGGTGGTTCAGAATCGACCAATGGTGGTGATATTGTAACCAAAGAAGAATTTTCAGCTTTCGATATGTCGTTCGAATTTAAACTTACACCCGGGGCAAATAGTGGTGTGAAATATTTTGTTACGCTGAGCGAAAATAATAAAGGTTCGGCAATCGGTTTGGAATATCAGGTTTTGGATGATGAATTGCATCCTGATGCTAAATTAGGCAGAGATGGCAATCGCACTTTAGCATCCTTATATGATTTAATTACGGCAAAAAAAGAACCACGTTACCTTCGCCCGATTGGCAGCTGGAACAACGCCCGTTTAATCGTTTATCCAAATAATAAAGTTGAACATTACCTAAATGGCGTAAAAGTCCTGGAATATGTTCGTGGCTCGGACGAGTTTAAAAAATTGGTTGCCATAAGTAAATATAAAGACTGGAAAAATTTTGGCGAGGCTCCAAAAGGACATATTTTACTTCAAGACCACGGCAATAAAGTTGATTTCAGAACTATAAAAATTAAGAAACTATAAATGCATCGTCGTTCGTTTATAAAAAAATCGGCATTATTCGGATCAGGTGTTTTGGCTGTAGAAAATGTGCTGGCTAACCTTAGTTTAAATCGGGAAAAAATTATAAATGTCGCCATGATTGGCTGTGGAGACAGGGGAAAAGGTGTGCTTTCCGTTCTCAAATCCATGCCTTCAAAATTTAATATTGTTGCTTATTGCGATGTTCTGGATTTTCGTTTGGAAGAAACTAAAAAGTATGTTCCGACATCTGCTAAAGCCATCAAAGATTATCACAAGGTACTGGATGATAAAACAATTGATGCAGTTTTTATTGCAACGCCATTAAGTGAACATTTCAAAATTGCTAAAGATGCCGTGCTTGCAGGAAAGCATGTATACGTGGAAAAAACCATGACTTACAATATCGAGCAGGCTTTGGAATTGAGCAATCTGGTTTTAAAATATCCCAGACAAGTTTATCAGGTGGGTTATCAATATCGTTATTCCCCATTATATTTCAGGGTGAGGGATATGATTAAAACCGGTTATTTAGGTAAAGTTTCGCAGGTAGATTGCCGGTGGGACAGAAATGGAAACTGGCGCAGAACAGTAAACGACCCGAAACTCGAACGACAGATTAACTGGCGAATGTATAAAGATTATTCGGGCGGATTGGCTGCTGAACTACTTTCTCATCAAATCGATTTTATTAACTGGGCCTTTGAAACGCAGCCCGATACAATTACCGGAACCGGCGGAATAGATGTTTTTAAAGACGGGCGGGAAACTTACGATAACATTCAAACCATTCTTCGGTATGATAAAACAGGAATGATTGGCAATTTCGGTGCAACTTGCGGCAACGCACACGATGGTTATCTTTTCAGGATAAAAGGTACAAAGGGTTCGGTATCTCTACTAACAAATACAGGCATTTTTTATCCCGAACCGGAAACAAAGAAAGAATTAGGTATTGTTGATGGCGTTACCGGTGCAAGTAAAATCGTAGTTAATACCGATGGCGGAATCCCGATTTTAGATAAGCCAACAATTGATGGTACAAATTATGCCCTGGAAGAATTTTATGAATCGATTATCTCCGGAAAAATTCCTGCATCAAACGTAAAAACGGGAACACAGGCAGCGATTTGTGTAGCCATGTGTAACGAGGCAATTTATTCAGGTAACAAACAATTGTGGAAGCAGGAATATAGTTTGTGAGATTTTGTCATCCTGAGGCACAAAGGATCTGCCTTCGATGAAATAGATCCTTCGTACCTCAGGATGACAGCATGGGGCGGAGAGCATTGCTGTATAAATATTCAAGCTACAAATCCGGATAATCCGGCATTTCAGTCGTAAAAACAAAACTGCCCTTTTCTAAATCCATTTTTGCATAAATATGCTGTAAACCATTGGTTAACACAATCCATTTGGCCTGGTGAATGGAATTATACCTGGAGGCCTGTTCAAAAACCGATGGCGTAATTTTAACCTTCGGGGCTTTGCACTCAATAAGCATTAATTTTTCGCCTGCAGAGTTATAAACCAAAATATCACTACGCTTTTGCAATTGATTTAAAACCAGTCCACCTTCAATCCGGATTAAAGTTTTCGGGAATTTCTTACCTGCGATTAAATCCTGTATGAAATGTTGCCGAACCCATTCTTCGGGCGTTAAAACCAGGTGTTTTTTCCTTAACTCGTCGAAAATAAAAACCACATCATCCTTTTGGGTAATTTTAAACGGATATGGAGGAAGATTAAGCGGAGTAGGGTTAAACATTTTCAGTTGAAAGTTTTCAATGGGCAGATTCCCGTTAACAATTTAGCGATAAATCAATTTATAAATTATGAGCAACACCAAAGTTAATATTGTTTATAAACATTTAATAAATCCTAAAAGCTAAATTGTAATTTTACCGCAATGACTGCCGCCGAAATTATTAAAGATATCAAAGCCCGAAAGTTTAAGCCCGTGTATTTACTACATGGAGAAGAAGCTTATTATATCGATCAGGTAACTGAATATATTGAAGATAAGTTATTAAGTGATGCTGAAAAAGGTTTTAACCAAACCGTTTTGTATGGAAAAGACACCGATATGGCAACGGTTTTAGGTGCAGCAAAACGATATCCGATGATGTCGGACCATCAGGTTGTGATTGTTAAAGAAGCGCAGGATTTAAAATGGGCAAAAGAAGAAGGCAACAGTAAAGAAGCCGAATTTGTACTTAATTATTTCGAAAAACCATTGCCAAGTACAATTCTCGTTCTTGCCTTTAAGTACGCCAATTTTGATAAACGGAAAAAAATTTATAAAGCTATAAGTAAAAGCGGTTTAATTTTTCAGTCAGATCCTGTCCGTGATTATAAACTCGTTCCATGGATTGAAGACTTTGTTAAGGAAAAAGGTTATAAAATAGATCAGCAGGCATCTGCCTTGATGGCTGAATATTTGGGTACAGATTTATCTAAAATTGCCAACGAGATAGAGAAGCTGATGCTTAATGTTTCTAAAGATGTGACGATTAATACAGATTTGGTTCAAAAAAACATTGGCATCAGTAAAGAATATAATGTGTTCGAATTACAAAAGGCACTGGCTGTGCGAAATGTGCTTAAGTGTAATCAAATTATAGATTATTTTGCAAGTAATCCAAAGGCCAACCCAACGGTGATGGTTCTGGCAAATTTAGGTGGTTATTTTACTAAGCTTTTAAAATATCACTACGTTCCAAATAAAGCTGATGCCGCTTCGGTACTGGGTGTTCCGCCGTTTTTTATTAAAGATTATGAAGTTGCCGCAAGAAATTACAACACAGGAAAAGTTTTCCAGGTAATCAGTTTACTTCGGGAATACGATTTAAAAAGTAAAGGATTAGACAGCAGTGGAAATGTTGATGACGGACAACTTTATAAAGAGCTGATTTTTAAAATTATACACTGATAAGTTAATTGTTAATCGTTTAAAACCGTTAATCGTAAAATTGGTTAATTATAGTTTAAATGAAATCGTTAAATTGTAATGCCCGTCACTTAAACAGTCTTACAATAAAACAACTAACGAAATAACCAATATGCTACAAGGACTAAGAACTATCGTTTATTATGTCGGCGATTTAGCTGCAGCCAAAGAATGGTATAAAAACATATTCGGAATAGAACCTTATTTCGATGAGCCATATTATGTTGGATACAATATTGGCGGTTTCGAATTAGGCTTAAATCCGGATGATTCTGGTTTTAGCAACGGCAACCACTCGATTACTTATTGGGGTGTAAAGGATATTAAAGAAACCTTTTCTCGTTTCGCAGAACTAGCAGTTGAAATTCATGAGCAGCCTGATAATGTTGGCGGACCGGTTTGGGTTGGAAGTATCTTTGATCCTTTTGGAAACGTAATCGGACTGATAGAAAATCCTGAATTTTCGTTATAGAATCATTTTTCTCGTAAAAAACAGTTAATTAAAGCTTTGTAACTTAAAAGTTATTTCAAATCCGGTATGAAAGTGTAAATGCAGACTATATTTACCTTCAAATTAACTAATTTGTTATGAAGAAAAATTTACTCAGCATTTTATTTGCTGTTTCTGCCGTGACTTTTGCCCAGGCGCAAGTGCGGCAGGGTAATGCAGTTGCAACTACCGATTCTACCAGAAGAGCTCCGGGTGCAGCCTTAGGTTCGGGCGTTAGAGCACAACCAAAACCTTACGACCAGGTTATTACAAGCAAAACATCTACCAGGAGAGGGATGATAACCACGCATAAATTAGAAGATAAATTTTTCTTTGAAATTGCGGATTCAACATTAGGTAGAGATATTTTAGTGGTAAGTCGTATTTCAAAATCAGGTGCAGAAGTGAGAGCAGCACAAGGTTATGCGGGCGATCAAATCGGAAGCTCAGTTATCCGCTTCGAAAAAGGGCCTAACAACCGCATTTTTATGCGTAAAATAAGTTACAGAACTTATGGTCCAGATAGTACAACATCCATGTATCAATCCTTAAAAAATTCAAACATTCAGGCTATTGCAGCTTCATTTAATATTGCTGCTTACACGCCTGATAAAACCGGGAGTGTTATCGACGTTACAGATTACCTAAATAGTGATAACGATATTTTCTATTTCAGTTCGCCTGCATCAAAAACACGTTTTAGATTAGGGACTCAGCTTGCTGATAGAAGCTATATCCAAAGCTTAAGGAGTTTTCCAACAAATGTTGAAATCAGTACCGTTAAAACTTATAGTTTAACAGCTGCTCCGAATCCTTTCGGTGGGGCTGCTCCTTCTGCTGGTATGGGCGGTGGCGCTCCTGCAGGTTCATCAACAATTGAATTAAATACATCGTTGGTTATTCTGCCTAAAGTTCCGATGAAAGCCCGTTATTTTGATCAGCGTGTAGGTTACTTCGCTGTTGGTTATACCGATTTCGACTTAAATCCTCAGGGGGTTAAAGAAATTGAATTGATCAAAAGGTGGCGGTTAGAACCAAAACCACAGGATTTGGCAAAATATAAACGCGGCGAATTGGTTGAGCCAATTAAACCGATTATATTTTATATCGACCCGGCTACGCCTAAAAAATGGATACCTTATTTAAAAGCTGGTGTAGATGATTGGGCTAAGGCTTTCGAAAAAGCAGGTTTCAAAAATGCAATTATGGCAAAAGAAGCGCCAACTGCTAAACAGGATTCTACCTGGAGTATTGATGATGCACGCCATTCGGCTATTGTTTACAAACCATCAGAAATAGCGAATGCAAGCGGTCCGAGTATTTCCGATCCACGTAGTGGCGAGATTATGGAAAGCCACATCAACTGGTTCCATAACGTACAAAAACTGGTTCACGACTGGTATATGATTCAAACGGCGGCTGTTGATCCAAGGGCCCGTAAAATGACTTTCAGCGATGAGTTAATGGGCGATTTAATTCGTTTCGTTTCATCTCACGAGGTTGGTCATACTTTAGGATTACGTCATAACTATGGTTCGAGTTCTACTGTTCCAACAGAAATGCTTAGGGATAAGAAATGGGTAGAAGCAAACGGACATACGCCATCTATTATGGATTATGCCCGCTTTAACTACGTTGCGCAGCCGGAAGATAACATTTCATCGAAAGGTTTATACCCTCGCATTGGCGATTACGATAAATGGGCAATCGAGTGGGGGTATAAATACTTCCCTGAAACGAAAAATGCGCAGCAAGAAGTTCCGATCCTAAACAAAATGACCATCGAATCTGCAAAAAACCGCAGATTATGGTTCGGTACAGAAACTAACCCAGATGATCCGCATTCGCAAAATGAAGATTTATCTGATAATGCAATGAAAGCAAGTACTTACGGTATTAAAAACTTAAAAGTAATTTTAGCTAATCTGCCAGCGTGGACAAAAGAACCTGCTGACGGTTATGATAATTTAGCAAACATGTATGGTCAGTTAACTACCCAATTTGGTCGCTATATGGGCCATGTTGCTAAAAACATCGGTGGTGTTTATGAAAACCCAAAAACAGTTGAGCAGGCAGGGCCGGTTTACGAACGCACACCAGCTGCAACGCAAAAAGAAGCAATAAGTTTCTTAGATGCTCAATTGTTTAAAACACCAATGTGGATGATTGATAAACCGATTTTAGATAATATCGATGAGAATGGTTTAGAGGTTATTGGCAGATTACAAAGCACAACAATTAACAGGTTATTAGGTACAAACACTTTAACCAAGTTAATTTCAGCAGAAGCAGCTGATGGTGCAAGTGCTTACAAAATCACTGATTTGTTTACTGATTTAAATGGTTCAATTTTTACAGAGTTAAAATCTAATCAGCCAATTGATGTTTACAGAAGAAACCTTCAGAAACTTTACGTCGATAAATTGATTTCGATTGTTAAACCAGCCTCTGCACCAACAGCTGTAAATGCCATACTTGCAGGTGGAGGCAGAGGTGGTGCTGCTCAAGGCGGACTAACAGCTTCTCAAAGCGATGTATTATCTGTTGTTAAAGGCGAGTTAAAAGCGTTAGATGATATGATTAAAACCAGTGCAAATGCTGCAACAGGTTTGAGTAAATATCATTTAGAAGATTTAGCAGGTAGAATTGATGATGCCTTAGATGCTAAAAGCAAATAAATAAATAATCCTAACGAATGAAAAGGCTTCCTGATTTAGACTCAGGAAGCCTTTTTTATGTAATAACGGTAAAATGCGATCAGTTTCTTTAAGCCTTTTAATTTTTTTAAAGTTATTTTGTTTAAAAACAGGGTTTGTGCTATAAATTGGTGTAAAGTTAAATCTGATTTAGTTTCCATAATTTCTTTCATTAATTGTAAATTCGGAACTTAAATTATTTGCATGAAACATTGGTTAGTAAAATCAGAACCTTTTAAATATAGCTGGGAAAAATTTAATGAAGATGGCCGTACCTTTTGGGACGGTGTGCGTAATTACCAGGCCAGAAATAACCTTAAAGATATGAGTGAAGGGGATTTGGTACTTTTTTACCACAGTAATGAAGGAAAAAACGTGGTAGGCATTGCTAAAGTGGTAAAAGAATTTTATCAGGACCCGACAACTGACGATGCCAATTGGGTTGTAGTTGATTTATCACCCGTCGAATCCTTAAAAAATCCGGTTTCCCTGGAGCAAATTAAAGCTGAAGAAAGTCTGAAAGACATTTCGCTGGTTCGCCAGGGAAGGTTATCTGTTATGCCTTTAAAAGCGGAAGAATTTGATAAAATTTTAGAAATGGGCAGCTAAATTAGGCTTTAAAAAATAAAGCTTTTAATTCGCTGGCATCATCAGGACTCATTTTTCCGCCTAAAACCAAACGCAATTGCCTGCGACGTAGTGCGCCATCAAAAAGGGATATTTCTTCTTCGGTTTCAGGAACCAATTCAGGAACAGGAATAGTACGTGCACTTTGGTCTACGGCGACGAATGTATAATAAGCTTCGTTGCTTTTTTGCCGTGCGCCACTTGGAATATTTTCCGCCCAAACATCAAGTCTTACCTCTACCGAGGTGTTGAAAGCACGGGTAACTTTTGCTTCAATGGTAATTACATCACCAAGCTTTATCGGATGTTTAAAAGAAACATTATCCACAGAAGCGGTTACAACAATTCGGTTACAGTGTTTTTGGGCAGATATGGCGGCAGCAATATCCATCCAGTGTAGCAAACGACCACCCATCAGGTTGTTTAATGTGTTGGTGTCATTCGGTAATACCAACTCATTCATTATTGTAAAACTTTCTTTGGCAAATTTCTTCTTTAAACTCATATTCGAGCGCAAAAGTACGTAAAAGACCGGTTAAAATTGCACAATTTTCTTAATTTGAAAAATTGAATCTAAAGCTGCTGACATCAGTATTTTAGGATCAATTAACCCTTCAAAAAAAACAATCGCATAATTATCATGTTATCTTAACAAATATTTAAAATTGATGCAGAACCAAACCATTATCCAATTTTTTCATTGGTATTATAACGAAGAACAAAATCTATGGACTAAAGTTGCTGTTGAAGCACCGCGTTTGAAAGAAATTGGTATAACATCCGTTTGGTTGCCGCCTGCTTATAAATCAAATAATGCAGCCTACGATGTTGGTTATGCCGTTTATGATTTGTTCGACTTAGGGGAGTTTGACCAAAAAGGTGCGGTTCATACAAAATATGGCACCAAAGATGAGTACATAAATGCGATTAATGCTTTACACGATAACGGTGTTTGTGTTTTAGCAGATATCGTTTTTAATCATAAAGCAGGGGGTGATGAACTTGAGAAAGTTAAAGTCAGAACGGTAAACCCGGATAACAGGAACGAGTTTACCAGTGATGTTTTTGAAATTGAGGCATGGACCAGATTTACATTTCCTGGCAGAAAAGGAAAATACTCTGAATTTATATGGGATCACCTTTGTTTTAGTGGCGTAGATTGGGCTGAAGATTTAAAAGAAACGGCTATTTATTCTATTCAGAATTACCTTGGCGAAGGTTTTGAAAAAGTGCCTTCTACAGAGCTCGGAAACTACGATTACCTGATGTTTAATGACATAGATTACAGAAACCGGGCAGTAATCGACGAATTGAAATATTGGGGCGAATGGCTGGTTGAAACCACAAAAATAGATGGTTTCAGATTAGACGCGGTAAAGCACATCAATCCTGATTTTATTATAGAATGGCTTGATCATTTAAACGAAAAATACAATCGGGAATTTTTTGTAGTGGCTGAAGATTGGAATGTGGTTGATATTGAAGGACAGCTTGAATATATCGATATTACCGGCGGCAGAACACAAATTTTCGATTCACTGCTGCATCATAATTTTTACCTGGCAAGTCAGGAAGTAAACCAGTTTGATATGCGTACCATTTTCGATAAAACCCTGGTGCAGATAAAGCCTGAACTTGCGGTTACTTTTGTTGATAACCATGACTCTCAACCGCTACAGGCCTTAGAATCTTATGTTGAATTTTGGTTCAGGCCACTGGCCTATGCAATGATTTTATTACGCGAGCAAGGTATTCCATGTTTGTTTTTCCCCGATTTATATGGTGGGATTTATGATGATAAAAATAAAGAGGGCCAGGACGTGCATATTGATCTGGCAGTTTTACCCGAGTTAGAACCAATGTGTAAAATCAGAACTGCTGCAGCTTATGGCTTGCAACGCGATTATTTTGACCATGGGAATTGTGTCGGGTGGACAAGAGAAGGTGATGAGGAGCATGAAAATAGTGGTCTTGCCGTTTTATTAAGTACCGGAGATGAAGGATTTAAAGAAATGGAGATCGGCGAAAAATTTGCAGGTAAAACTTTTATTGATGCGTTAGGTTATCGCGAACAGGAAGTTATAGTTGATGAAAATGGCCGGGCCGAATTTCATTGTAATGCAGGAGGTGTTTCTGTTTGGATTTTAAAAACAAATTAGATTGTTACATTTATCTGTCTGAAACCTTATTGCTTAAATTGGTGTAACCTACCAGCGTTTCCCAGCGTGCACCCGGACGGCGGTAATAAACAAAAATTTGGTAACTGTTTTCGGTTTGAAAAAAAGAACCCTCGAAAGGTTGGGTCTCCACAGTTTTAGTATCATTATTAAACCATGCGTACTCATAGTCGTAGAGCCCTTGTTTAAGTATTATATTCGCATAAAACTGCTTTCTGCCCGCATCATAAAGCAGTTTGTTTTCCTTGCTTAAAGTAAAGTTGTTAAAACGGCCTACCACATATGCTTCACCGTTTGTAGCCGGAGCAGGCGCATTTAAGGTAAACAATACACCCATATATTCTGCTTCGGTTTTATCATCCCGACCGTCGGTATTTCGAATAAAGTAATTTCCATTTTCATCAAATTGATTGGCAAAAGCACCAGCACTTCTCGGCGCATCCTGAAAAAGCATTACGCTTACTGATTCATTGTCGCGGTAAATATCTTTCACATTATCTCCTTTAAAACGTAAACTTCTGGTATCGAACTTTCTAAATTCATTATTTCCCCAAAAGTCGTTCGTATTCAAATCATTATAAACCAACTGATTTGGTCGGATAAAAGACGGTCTGGTGTTTATTATCGAAGTATTTGAATTAAAATTTTGCATCACCACAGCTTTTAAATCCTGATAAGGATTTGGAATAGCTATAGAATGGTTAATGGTGAAGTTTATCTTTTGCTTACTATTTCTATCGGAAACTTGCATCGAATTTGTAACCTCGGCTGCAACAGCCATCTGACTGTCTAAAATATAAAAGCGCTGTGAAATTACCGGCTGATTTTTATCGCCGTCTAAATAAACTTTTAAAACATAATTGCCGCCAATTTTTGGCTGAATTTGAGTGTTTGGTAACGTAAGGTCATAGTGTGTGTATTTTCGGGTTGTATTAGAAGAATAACGGTAATTAACTATTCTGTCACTATCAAATCCCTGTAAATAATCAATAGATGAGATTCTTGATGATTGCCAGTCTGCTGCGCAATGTTCTACAGTGTACCAATAGTTTTTAGTTCCTCCGAGTAGATCGTCGAATGAAAAAGCAATTGTTTCTGAGGAGTTTAATAGGATAACCGGAATGCTTTGTTCTTTATTGCTGTTATAGCACAAAACTGTTTTAATATTCGGCAGGTAAATTTTGTTTTCGTTGGTAAAGGTTCTATCGTTTTGAGCAAAGGTTAGTATGGGTATGAAAAATAAAAGTATAATGATTAGTTTTTGCATGGTTAAAAGTACAGAGTATTAACCACAGATAAAAAGGATTTACACCGATATTTTTTGCCGGATTTAAAAGTTCGCTACGGAACACGCCTTCGTTCCGCAGACAGGGATCTGTACGGAATAACTAAAAGACTTTTCTGTGTTGCTGTGCTTCCGGGCAAAAACAATGGCATAGAAAAAACCGCAGAAAAATCTGCGGTTAAATAATGATATAAATTGCCATAGCCGATGAAAATCGGCTTCGGATCCGGTAGCTATCGTATGAAGAATTTTAACTATCCTTCCAACGCCATAATCTCAGCAGCTAAGCTTTCCCATTTAGTCTGACTGTTGTCTAAATCCTGTTTTGCAGCTAAATAACGTTTATTTGCTTCAGCTAATTTATCTGCTTTGCCATAAACATTTTCATCAGCCAATTCAGCTTCGATGTCTTTAACCGATGCTTCCAGTTCAGAAATTAAAGTTTCTGTCTTTTTTAACTCATCATTCAGTTTTTTTAACTGGTTAACTGTATTTGGCGCAACAGGCTTTGGTTCTTCTTTTTGTTTTTCAGGCATTTTAACCGGAATAGGTTTCGATGCCGGAATTATACGTTTGCTGTTCCATTCCTCGTATTCGGCGTAAGTACCTGGATATTGTTTAATTTTCTCGTTTTCAATAAACCAGATTTTATTTGCCACATTATCCAGGAAATACCTATCGTGAGAAACTGCAATAAAAGTTCCTTCAAACTGCTGTAAAGCCTGAATTAAGATATTAACCGACTGGATATCCAGGTGGTTGGTCGGCTCATCCAGAATGAGAAAGTTCGAATCTGTTGTTAAAGATTTCGCTAAGGCAACACGAGATTTTTCACCTCCTGATAACACCTTGATTTTCTTGAAAACATCGTCGCCCGTAAATAGGAAACAACCTAATATGCTACGCAATTCAGTGTCTGAATGTTTAGGCGCAAAAGCCTGTAATTCTTCTAAAATTGAATTGCCTAAGTGTAACGATTCAAGCTGGTGCTGTGCAAAGAAAGTGGTGGTAACATTGTGTCCTGTTTCACAAAAGCCTTCAAACTTTTCAGTACCGGCAATCATTCTTAATAAAGTCGATTTACCTTTACCATTTGCACCAATTAAGGCAATTTTATCACCTTTTTCAATTACAGCCTCTGCATCTTCCAAAATATGAACATTTGGATAATGTTTGGTGGCATGTTCGATACGCACAACATGGCGGCCTGATGGTTTGGTGAATTTAAAGCTGAAGTTAACCGTTGGGTTATCATCATCAACATCATCCACACGTTCCATTTTATCTAAAGCTTTCATACGCGATTGCGCCATTTTTGCTTTCGAAGCCTTTGCTTTAAAACGTTCAATTAAGCGTTCTTCCTGCTTAATTTTAGCCTGTTGATTTTTAAATTCTCCCTTTTGGATTTCACCACGCAAGGCCTTTTCTTCTACATAAAAACTGTAATTACCGGCATAAACAGTTAGTTTTCCTTTACGCGATTCAACCGTACGGTTTACAATTTTATCTAAGAAATACCTGTCGTGAGATACGATTACAATTGCCCCTTCAAAGCCCATTAAATAGTTTTCCAGCCATTTAATCGACGGTAAATCCATGTGGTTGGTTGGCTCATCAAGCAATAAAATATCAGGATTTTGAAGCAGGATTTTCGCCAGCATAACGCGCATACGCCAACCCCCTGAGAAAGTATTCAGCGGGCGTAACTGGTCGGCGGTACTAAAGCCCAGACCAGCCAGAATCTCGTTGGCTCTGTATTCGATGTTATAACCATCTAAAGCCTCAAATTCCTGCTGTTTATCACTCAGTCTATATAAAACCTCCTCACTATAGTCCGTTTCAATTTTTTTCAGCAATTCTTCAATTTCATCATGCAACTGGTTCTGGCGCTCAAAAGCCTCCATGGCCACATGCAAAATGCTATGGTGAGAATCGTAAGAAAGTAAATCCTGGTTCAGATAGCCAATTTTCAAGTCTTTAGACATCGAAACTGTACCCGAGCTCGGTGCATACTCACCTACAATAATTTTTAAAAGTGTTGATTTTCCCGTCCCGTTGGCGCCAATTAAGCCGGCTCTATCGCCAGGTTTAATGTGCCAGTTCGCTTCATCATACAAGGCCCTTGAGCCAATCAGGAATGTTAAATTATTTATTGAAATCATTTCGGCTGCAAAAGTACGAATTTTTAAGGCTTGTTTTATGTCGAAAATCAAATAGAAATTAAGGCGTTGATTTCGATTTTTATAAAAGAAAGGCAGTTGGTTTTACTCATGTTTGTTGCTCTTCGCTATCCTTCTCAAACCCATCAGGTTTTTGGAATTTGATGAATTTAATTAAAAATATTTATGCTAAATCAGGTTCCTGAATAAATGCAGTACTTGCAGGTTGGATTGCAATAGGGCTTGGTCGTTATTGCAGGACCGACAACTTAATGTAATCCCTTTGCTGAAGCAAGAAGGCAATGAAAATCTTAATATATTTGATTTCAAAGCCTGCAAACATGAACAACGAAAACATTAAAATAATCGGTAAGGAAATCCTTTCAGATAACTGGTATACATTGAATAAAATTACATTCGAGTACCTAAAGCAGGACGGAACTCGCGAAATTCAAAATCGTGAAGCTTACGATAGAGGTAATGGCGCAACTATTTTACTCTATAACAAAGCAAATCAAACTGTAATCCTGACGCGTCAATTTCGCTTGCCAACTTACATCAACGGGAATGATAGCGGACTATTAATTGAAACTTGTGCAGGTTTGCTGGATAAGGATAATCCTGAAGTTGCTATTAAACGCGAAACTGAAGAAGAAACCGGTTATCAGATTAGGGATGTCAAAAAAGTTTTCGAGGCCTATATGTCGCCAGGTTCAGTTACTGAAATGCTTTATTTTTTCGTAGCAGAATACTCAAAAGATATGAAAGTAAGCGAAGGCGGTGGTCATCATGAAGAACAAGAAAATATTGAGGTTTTGGAACTGCCTTTTGCTGAAGCTTTGAAAATGATGAAAACCGGCGAAATTAAAGATGGCAAAACGATTATGCTTTTGCAGTACGCACAAATTAATGGGTTGATGAGCTAACTCAGCTCCGTGCTTGCGGTGAACGAAGCAAATCTAAAACTATGGCGATGCGATGTAATTGTTCAAATATTTTTCTGCTGTGGTAGAAATGACAATCGAATATTTAATTGCAATTTCTTTTAAAATCGGTAATAATAAATTTTGATTTCAATAAATTCTATTTATATTTGTACTGTAATAAAAATAATTACAGAATGAACAATAGCCGCTTTCCTGTGTCTTTACATATTTTAACTTTGCTGAATGATGCGAAAGGAACACTTGTAAGTTCTGAATATTTAGCAGGCAGTATTAATATTAACCCGGCTTTGGTGCGAAAAGAAATCATGAATTTGCGTAAACATGGTTTTGTTAACAGTAAAGAGGGGAAAGGTGGTGGTTCTTTTTTAGCCAAAAATGCAGCGGATATTAATTTGGGAGAAGTTTATAAAGCAGTTAAAAACAGTGATATTCTGGGACGAAATAAAAACGAACCTAATCCAAAATGCCCGATTGGAAAACAAATCAACCAACATTTAAATACGCTTTATAGTGATGTGGAAAGTACCTTGATAATGAATTTATCAAAGCAAACCTTAGCTGATTTTGCACTGAAATTCAAATAATTTTTTTTGCATAAAACTGTAATAAAATATATTACAATATAGTTTGTTAACAACGAACAACGAACAACGAACAACGAATATCGAATAACGAACAAAGTCAATTATCAATTAATTTAAATAACATGAAAGTAGCATTAATAGGCGCCTCAGGATTTGTAGGTAAAGCCCTTTTAAACGAGTTAGTAAGCCGTGGAAACGACGTAATCGCCATTGCCCGCGATACTGATAAAATTGAAAATACAGACGAGAAAGTAACCAAAGTTGCTGTTGATGTTTTGGACACGGAGAAATTAGCACAAACTTTGAAAGGTGCTGATGCCGTTATCAGTGCATTCAATGCAGGCTGGACTAATCCAAATCTTTATAACGCTACAATAGCGGGCGCAGTAGCCATTCAACAAGCAGTTAAAGCGTCGGGTGTAAAACGTTATATTTTTATTGGTGGTGCAGGTACGCTGCAAATTGACGGTAATCAGTTGGTGGACGGTCCGCAATTTCCTAAAGAAATTTATCCTGGTGCATCTGCTGTCAGAGATTATTTTAATACTTTAAAACAAGAAAAAGAATTGGATTGGTTGTTTTTCAGTCCTGCAATTGAAATGCACCCGGGTATTACCATCGGTCGTACAGGACAATATCGTTTAGGCAAAACTTCTCCGGTTTTTAATGAAGAGGGACGTTCCATTCTGTCAGTAGAAGACTTAGCTATCGTTCTTGCCGATGAATTGGAAAATAATGCACACCACCAGGAGCAGTTTACAGCAGCATATTAGGTGATGTAAGATGTGGTGATGTAAGATGGATGAGGGAAAAAGGAATGCGTATTATTTTCAGATTTATGATTTTTTAAGCACATTTTCCATTTTACCTTTTCCATCTTCCATTAAGTTATTATCTTCGTTCCTATGTATCGCCTTATTAAACCAATATTCTTCAAATTTGACCCTGAAAATGTACATTATTTTGTAGTTAAGCGGTTAAAGTGGTTTAATGATAAGTTTCCCCTCGGAAAAACCATTATTCGCAGCAGTTTTGATGTTCATATTAAAGGCCTGGAGAGAGAGGTTTTTGGAATTAAATTCCGGAATCCTGTGGGTTTGGCTGCGGGTTTTGACAAAAACGGAGAATATGTGGAAGCACTTAATAATCTTGGCTTTGGTTTTGTAGAAGTTGGTACCGTTACACCGATGCCTCAGCCCGGAAATGATAAGCCACGCATGTTCCGCTTGCCGAATGATGAAGCCTTAATTAACAGGATGGGATTCAATAATAAAGGTGTTGATGTAATGGCAGAACGTTTACGTATGCTTAAGGATAAACATCCTGATATTGTTGTTGGTGGAAATATCGGTAAAAACAAGGCAACGCCAAACGATGACGCAGTAAGCGATTATATTAAATGTTTTGATAGATTGTTTGATGTTGTCGATTACTTTGTTGTTAATGTAAGCTCTCCGAATACGCCGGGTTTACGGGAATTACAGGAAAAAGAACCGCTTAAAAAAATATTGAACACACTTCAGCAACGCAACCGTAAAAATGACGTTTCACGCCCTATTTTATTAAAAATTGCGCCTGATTTAACAGATGCCCAACTTGACGATATTATTGAAATTGTTGCTGAAACGAACATTGCCGGCATTATTGCGACCAATACAACCATCAGCCGGGAAAACCTGGCAACAGAAAAGACACTGGCGGGGGAAATGGGTGGCTTAAGCGGTAAGCCGGTTAAAGAACGTTCTACTGAAGTAATTAAATATCTCTCAGAAAAATCGAACAAGGCTTTTCCAATAATAGGTGTCGGCGGAATCCATTCTCCTGAAGACGCCCGGGAAAAATTAGATGCCGGTGCAAGTTTGATTCAATTATATACGGGATTTATCTATGAAGGCCCCGGATTGATTAGATCGATTTGTAAATCATTAATTAAATAATTCTCTTTTAATCTTTTGGTTCCCATAGTTGAACCTTATTTCCTTCGGCATCAAGGATATGGATAAATTTTCCATAGTCGTAAGTTTCAATAGTATCTACCAGGGTTACGCCTTCCTTTTTTAATCCATCAACAAGCCTCGCTAAATTTTCAACCCTGTAGTTAATCATAAAATCTTTGGTAGATGGTTCGAAATATTTGGTCTTTTCCGAAAAGGGAGTCCATTGCGTTTGGGCCTTCTTTGTACTGTCTGTATCCTCGTACCACTCAAACGTTGCACCATATGGATTTGTATTTAAACCCAGGTGTTTCTGATACCATGCAGTCATCTTTTTGGGGTCTTTGCATTTGAAAAAAATACCGCCGATACCGGTTACTTTTTTCACTTTTGCTTCATCAGGTTTTGTAAGTGCTGATTTAAATGCAAAACCCGACAGGAAAGAAACGGTAATTGTCAGAATCAGGAATGATGTCTTTTTCATTTTATTTGCTTTGGAATTTCTGATAATATTTATTTCTGTTTACTCAGCATTGCGTTTATCCAGCTAGGGGCAAACGGCGAGGTACAGCCTTTTGAAACCGGGTAATCTCTGTAAACGCCGAGTTTTTCTGCAATGGCTAACACTTTCTCTCTGTAAATGGGGTGATGAATTCCGATTTGAACTAAGGCCGAATTCATCGTCCATTGCACTTCTGGTGCTGCCTGTGCCAATTCAGATTCGATCCTTTCAAGTATTGCCGGGATGTTTATGCCTTCCGAATCTCTTGCAATACGTCCGCTGGTCAAGCTCCAGCCTGCCCGGGCAAGCATTACATCTTTGGCATTCATCCACTTTTCACGAAACTGCTCTTTATCAGCATATTCTTTAATAATATAATTATAAAACCAATCTGCGGCCCAGGTAAATTGTTCTGATGAAACCATCTGTTCTATTTCAGTAGCAGATAATTCTTTTGGGTTAAGAATTAAAATGGCAAGCATCCTGGCATCAATGTTTTCGGTTTTCCAGAGTTCGAGTGCTAATGCATGATCGGTTTTAATTTTTTTTGCCAGTGTTCTGATATCACCCATTTTAACACCGAAAAGATTTTCACGGGCACCAATTTTTAGGTGTTGTTTACGAACTTTCTCATCAGCAAGGGATTCCAGTGTTGAAAGCGTTTCTTTAAGATCCATATTATTCAGTGTTTAAAATTAACTTTTTAACGGTATAATATATTTTATCATTAAGGCGTTAAGGAAGTTAAGTTTTTGTGAATCAATTTTTAATATTCACAGTTATTGCGATTTCAAATTTATCTAATTTTTAGCGCATAAAAAAAGCATCCTTTGATCAGAAGGATGCTTAAATCTTTAAGAAGAATTTTTCTAAAAACTATTTTGCCAAAGCAGCTAAAACAGCGTTGTTTTTAGCTAATTGATCATTTTTAGGTTGCGCAGAGCGGCTTCCTAACTCAACGTTAGTTGCTCTTTTTAAAAAATCTACCTCTTGGTGAGCTGTATTTTTATTTCTTCTGTCTTTTCTTTTTAATCTGGTAACTGCCATGGTAATAACCTTTTAATTATTTTATTTGTACAAATGGAGGTCGAGAGCGGATTCGAACCGCTGTAGAAGGTTTTGCAGACCTCTGCCTAGCCACTCGGCCACTCGACCCTTAAATTCAAGGCTGCAAAAATAGCAATTATTAGTTAGCCCGCAAATATAAATGAATAATTAATGTTATTAATTTTGAGTTCTTGCAATTTCTGAGCAAAATACTGCTGCACTGATGGCTACATTTAATGATTCCCCATCGCCAATTCTTGGTATGGTAACGGGTTGTGTAATTTTCGAAATTATTTCTTCAGTTATCCCTTTTCCTTCGTTACCTAAAATAATTAACCCTTCCTGTCCCCAATCCGTTTTATAAATAGAATGTCCGTTAAGCAAAGCGCCGAATACCGGAATCGGATTAGCTGTTAAAACAGAAGAAAGGTTTTCATAATAAATATTTACCCTGGCTAATGAACCCATAGTTGCCTGAACGGTTTTTGGATTATAAACTTCCACACAATCTTCTGAGCAAATGATATTCTTAAATCCAAACCAGTCGGCCGTTCTGATGATGGTGCCCATATTACCCGGATCCTGCACGCCATCGAGTACAATCGTAAACTGATTTCTAAAATTTTTTAAATCAAATAACTTGTTTTCCGGTAGGTGTATAACCGCTAAAAATCCTTGCGGGGTTTGTAAAGTACTAATCTTACTCAATTCAGCGTTGTTTACTTCAAATAAGTTTATATTTGCGGGTAATTTAGGTAACAAATTATATTGTTCACTAACGTAAAATAAGGTATGAATCCGGTAAGCAGATTGTATAAATTCCCTGATAGATTTTATACCTTCAACCAGAAATAATCCATTTTCTTTACGGTATTTTTTTTGATGTAACGACTTAATAAAACTAATCTGAGATTTTGAAAGCATACCAATTCTTTAAATATTTTAAACTGAAAAGCCCTGCAATATTACTATTTATTATTGTTTTAATACAGGCCTGTTCATCAACTAAATACATTCCCGATTACCAGGCGATAGTAAAAAAAGTGACTATCGACAGCGTAGACGCTAAATTTGAAGAGCAGGCGTACAATTATGTTCAAAAAGACATCCGCCCATCTTCTTCCTTTAGTATTAATGTTCCACTTTATAATTTTTTCAATACCAAAGACGGCCGGTATAAAACAACGGGTATTAAGCCATTCGGAACGCCACCTGCAATTTTAGACAGTACATTGGTTGAAATATCCAGAACCCAGATTCAAAAATTCTTAAATGGTAAAGGCTACTTTCAGGCAAAAGTTACCGCAGATATAAAAGTTAAGGAAAAGAAAGCTGAAGTGAATTTTAAAGCCGATCCAGGTCCTGCTTCTTTTGTTCGAAAAGTTATCGATTCGATTTATACCCCGGGCATTAAAGAAGTTTATCGTACCGAAAAGCCAAAGTTTACCCACCTGCATCAAGGTATGCAATACGATTCAGATTCCCTGTCGTACGAAAGGGAGCAGATTTACAGGGTAATGAAAGAAAACGGTTATTTTAGCTTTCTCAGGCCATATGTAAATTTTGATGTTATTGAAACTGCAGATGTTAAAAAAGTAGATTTACGGTTAAACGTTACAAACCCGCCAAATGGAAACCATAAGCAATATAATATCGGAACAACCTATATGATTATTGCACCAAGTCCGGATGGCTTTCCTGATTCGCTCAGAAATTATGTAAATAGAGACACAACCCGCGGAATATCTTATACTGATTTATCGAAACGATACAGAAGGAATCCAATTCTTCGTTACGATTTTTTGAAGAAGGGTGAAGTTTATGACCTGAGGAATGAGAACCTTACTTACGACAGGTTATATGAATTAAATATTTTTAAAAACGTAAAAATTGACTACTACAACCCGGATAGTACTTCAAATAAAATAAATCCTATTATTTTACTAACGCCTCAAAAAGTAATGAGCAACCGGGTGGAAGGTGAAGTGCCCTTTAACGGTGGTACGGTTGGCTTTAACCTGAGTAATACCTACACGAACAATAATCTTTTCAGAGGGGCCGAACGCTTTGAATTCCAGATTAAAGGCGGGCTTCAGTCCAGAATTGGAAATGGTACATCGCCATTTAAAGATATTTATCAAAGAGATTTCTCTGTTAGTGCCAGTGTAAGTGTTCCACGTTTAATAATTCCGTTTTATAAGCCTGTGCTGGGTGCCAATGGAATGCCTCATACAACTTTTTCATCCAGTTACATTTATGCGCTGCAGAAAGATGTTTCAGTGCGCCGGATATTTATAAATTCGATAACCTACGATTGGGTTGAAACCAAATCAAAACTTCATTCATTTACGCCATTAAACTTTGAGTATAGGTTTGGTAACCTCGATCCGTCGCTTGATCTGACTACTGTTCAGAATAATCTTTATTATTCTACTTTGCTTGCAAGAAAAGATCTGACATTGGGGATGAAATATACTTATACTTTAAATGCAAATAAGCTAAATCAATTAAGAACTTTTGTATACTTAAGGGCGGGTATGGATATTGCAGGTAATCTTTTACAAGCGATTTCAAATTTTAATAACAGCAAACATAACCCTAATAATTACCTGGATGCAGATTCAGTAAATAGGGACTATGCAAAAATCCTGGGGTTACCTTACAATCAATATTTAAGACCTGAGCTTGATATCAGATGGTATAAACATCTGGGAGGCGACAGGCAGTTTGTTGCAAGAATGAATGCGGGTATTGCATATGCATATGGAAACTCCGTTTTAATGCCATTTGAAAAAAGATTTTTCGCAGGTGGTTCCAGTGGAATTCGAGCCTGGCAAGCCCGAACAATAGGTCCGGGAAATTACAATAGAGCCTCCCTGCCATCAGATACCGTAAGGAGAGCGGTTTTTGGGTTAGATCAATTAGGGGATTTAAGAATCGAGACTAATTTTGAATACCGTACCATGTTGCTTCGTAAGTTTTTCGGAGGTGTTTTAAAGGGTGCCGCTTTTGTTGATGCGGGTAACATCTGGAACTTAAATGCAGATGAAGGTGAAGAAAAAATGTTTAAGTTAAGTAAACTCGTTCAGCAGTTAGCAATCGGCACCGGTGTTGGTTTAAGATACGACGTACAATACTTTGTTTTCAGATTTGATATCGGTTTAAAACTTAAAGATCCTCAGTTTTCAGGTTCTGATCAATGGGTAATCCGTAAATTTTTATCAGGTGCCCGCGATTTTAAAGATACATTTAACGCAACACATGCGCCAGATACTTATCGGTTTCTTCAATATAACTTCGGTATAGGCATGCCCTTTTAGTTTAGTCGAACAGGCTTAGGGCTTTAGGTTGCCCATCAGGATTTTTAAATGGAAATTCTTTATAAGGCCTCCATCTTTTATCCAGGTGCTTGTATACGGAGAAGCCGCTAACCGTAAATGTTCGCTTAAAGTTTTTGTCTTTATATTCATCCATTATCAATTGATAAACCGGAAGTTTTACATCTTTAAAAGCAATTGTAAGGTGCGGCGTGAATTTCATAACGTCCTTTGCCGGAATTATGTTTAATGGTTTAAGTGCTGCTTTAATTTGAGCCTGCAATTTCATGATGTTATCATTTTGCACAACATCGATATAAACGGTATGAGGGGCAAAAGAACTAAAATTTCTTAAAACCTGTTCAAATGCATCCAGATAAGATGCATCTTCTAAAACTTTAAAAAACTTCTTCTCCTGCTCATACGATGAAATTTTAACCGGATTGTAAAGCGTAATGTGCGCCGGACGTTTCAGCGATTCAAATACACTGTATTTTTCAGAAATGTTATTCCTGATTTCATCAATATCTTCAACAATCGGTGCCGGGGGAATCAGGCAAACTAGAAACAGATTTTCCATACAGCTAAAATACTAATATTTTTAGTATTTTAGCTGTATTTGAAGAGAAAATTAAAATAAATTCTTTAATCCATCAAAAATGCTCTCGAAAAAAGTTGCCAGGTTTAACCCGTTGCTGTGGTTAAAATAAACAAAGGCCAGAAAAATAATAACAGCAAAGATGATTAGTTTGCGAAATGCAAACGCTAAAATAACCAGTACGATTGGAATGATGAAAAGCCATAAACTGTTTATCGGATAAGGTGTTAAGTCTGTATCTTTTTTGTAAACATAAACCAATTTGCTGTGCGTGCCCGAATCGTTTTGATGCTTTAAATAAACAAAAGTAGAACGTTCTATCGGCAATGGAAGTACCGCTATGCCATCATTAAATTTAAGGATTTGGGTAAAACCGCTGACACTGAACGTATAAATTCCGTTAATGTTTTCATTTGGAACATCAAGCGAATCTGCAGCAATGATGGCCAGTTTATTGTTTTTAAGCAGGTTTTCTTTAACGATAAAGTTATTAATTGCCGCAGTTTGAGCAAAACCAAAAAAGCCGGACAGGCAAAGAAAAATTAAGATAAATCCTCGTTTCATTCTATAGAACGTTTATTGTAAATTAAATAGCCAATATGCAATAATACACCATTTCTTTTAATCGCATCATTATATAAATTATAACTTAAACTTACAGGGCCAACCGGCGTATGGTAAACAAATCCTGCAGTACCGGCATACCTGATTTTAGTAATCGCTTTTGCATAAGCTACATCCTGTAAATTATTAAGTTCATATTCTTTATGCGGCAAAAATAAATAGCCTTCTAATCTAAAATCGAGATTTTTTCTGACACTGAAAATATTTTTTATTCCGCCCGCGGCATAAGTAGACGCCCTGAACTTATCCAAAAATAGCGATCTGCTGTCTTGTAATGGATAAAAAGCCGGTGAAGCCAATAAAGTTGAATAATAATTATTAAATAGAGGTTGGTTTGAAATTACACCTTCTATTAAATAACCTAATGTGTATTTTTTTAAATGCAGAAAATAATTTTCCTGGGTAAGTTTTACGCTCACCCATTGCCTTAAATGCGTTGATGGTTTAATGGTATTTGCCGGTACAATATTCCTGAATATGTTACCGGGGTTATAGTTTTCCCTTCCGGTTGTAAAATTAAAACTAAGCATAAAACTTTGCCCCCTGGTGGCGTATTGTTTTCTGTTCAAAGAATTCTTTTCGAGATTTAAGGAGCCTTTAAAACCATTAAAAACAGTTTGGTCAAGCAAGTCGCCTACCGCAAACGTACTGTTCGGGCTGTATTCATCCTGGTTGTTAATAAACGCTGAATGCAGCACTATTTTTGTGTTGTAATTAAGTGGTACACCCATCATCAGATCTATCTTTCTGTCTGCTTGTTCGATGTATATCGGATGTGGGTTTTCAATAAAAATCTGGCTGGTGTTATAAAAATTCCAGTGATTATAGGTTAATTCTGCACCTAAAAATAAAGGTAGTTTTGTCGGGTAATCCACTCGTCCGCTTACCTGAACGGATTCATAAAAACGGCCGGAATAAAAACTTGTTCCAAAAGTATATGCTTTTCTGTTCAGGTAATTATACTGCGCACCCAAAAATACATTACTGATGGGCCTTGTAGAAATGTTTCCACCTAAATCCAGTTTAAAGCTTTTTTTTGGCTGTGCTACAATTTCAAAGGTATAGCTGTCTGTGGTGGGTTCATAAACTATTTTCGGGTAAATCGTTTCGAACGTCTGATCAGCTACAAGCTTGTAATACCCTCTTTTAATATCCTGCAAGTTAAAGGTCTGCTTATCACTTTTAAACAGGCGTTCTACATATCGTTTTTGTTGTTCGTTAACACCGCTTACTATAATATTACTGAAAACGAAATCCGGTTTTTTCTTATTAAATTTTGCTCTTCTTTTCGCTAAATCCTCATCGCTTACACGTCTGCTGATTAAGGCCTTTATTTTATCCATATCGGCCATTGTTGCATCGTAACCTTTTTTTATAAGATCTTCTACAGGAGAGAAATTCGTAACACTGTAATCCGTTAAATCAGGTTGAATGTAAACACCATTTTTGCCAACCATTGTAGAATCCGATTTCGACAGGAACATAAAAACCAGAAATCTGTTCATTAAACGTTCGTCATTGTTTTTTGGGTATTCATTATAGGTTTTAGATGAAACGTTTGCGCCGATAATGTAATCGGGTTTAAATTCCTTTTCCATAACATCGGCAGGGAAATTATTGTATAATCCTCCGTCAAAAACATATTTGCCATCTAATTTTATCGGTCGGTAAATGATAGGAACCGTCATGGTTGCCCGTACCGCTTCGGCCAAACTACCTTTACCAACGGTTATGCTTTTTTGCGAAAGTACATCGGCTACCATACAACGGAACGGAACAAACAGATTGTTAAAATTATCTTTGGAAACAGCCGATGCTTGCGAAAAAAGTTCAAGGAAAGCAAAATTTAGCGGGATATCATTAATCAGATTGGAGCGAAAACTGAAATGAAAGCCGGTATCAATAGCAACTTTTGCAGTTAACATAGATGCATTCGATGCATTTTTTTCAAAAAAATAGGTGTAGTCACTGGTGTATCTTCCATTTACCCAGTTTTGGAATTCATCACCTAGGGCAATCTTTTCGATTTGAGCCGGTGAATAGCCGGCAGCATACATAGCACCTACAATGCCACCCATTGATGTTCCGGTAATGTAATCTATTGGAATATGATTTTCTTCAAGCGCCTTTAATGTGCCAATGTGTGCCAATCCTTTTGCACCGCCGCCGCTAAATACAAGACCAACCTTTTGCGCATGCAATTGAGTACAGCACAAAACGAGAAGTAGCAGCAAAAATCTTTTAAAAGTTAACACCCTCTAAAAATAAGGTTTTCTTTTAAAATTTAGTTCAGTATAAAAATGTTATATGTTAAAAATGTTGCAAAACTTACCCAAAGGATGTAAGGAATGAATATTAAGCCGGCCCATTTGTTTATTCTATAAAACACCAGTGCATTGATAATAATAATTGTTAACAGTAAAATTATTTCGGCTAAAGCAAATCCAATTTCATGAAGATAGAAAAATAGAAATGACCAGGCTAAATTTAATATCAGCTGAATTAAGTAAACCGCTACCGTTCTGGGAAAGTGTACAATTTTATCACGCCTGATCCAAACCAGGTAGGCTGCAATTCCGATTAAAACGTAAAGCGTTGTCCATACCGGCGCAAACAACCAGTTTGGTGGATTAAAAGAGGGTTTATTCAACGTGGGGTACCAGGTTTGAACAGATTTTGCTGTCGCCCAGCCACCCAGTGCACCAACGCCTAACGTTATTGCAATATTTATAATAAATGCTACCGGCTTGAATTTCATTTCACAAATTTCAGCTTAAACAAGCATAAAACCTAAATGTTTTATCACCTTCCAACAGCGGGAACTACAGGTAAACTTTCATTGTCTTCATTGCCCGTACTTTGAACGGCGAATAGGTAATTGTCTTTACTATATGGTAAGCGCATCTCTGTAGCGGTGGTGAAAAATTTCTTTTGCCAAACCGGGCTGCTGGTTTCACGCATTAAAACATAATAACCTTTTATGTTGCCGGTTAGTGGTGCCTTCCAATACAGAAAAGTAGAATTACTTAAGTTTTTAACATCTACCTTAACTTCTGTTGGCATTGACGGCGCTTTCGCAAGGTTAGCAAGAACGGCAATGTTAACAGCTGTGTTTTTTCTTAAATACTCGAAATCCATAAATTCAATTAAGTCGCCATATTTAATGCCTTTTTCTGTTCTTAAATCCTGGTGCTGATGGTCGAAATTTTCGTTCATTTCTGTAATCCTTACCGCAGTGAAACCATTTTCCACGAAGGGTGTATGATCGCCGCCACGAAGAAATCTGTCATTGCGATAAATTAATTTTATTTCTAACTGATCAACATAACGCTCACCGGTTTCTTTAACATAACGGGCCAGCTGTCTGCTTTTACCGTCGTTTTCTAATCCAAACTGACGGATATTTTTGGCGTTTTTATCCAATTCGTAGGATGGTAATCCTTCGCTAAAAACCCGAAGTTTTGTATTATCAATAATTTGAGTTTCGCTTGCATTATTACTGCCAATCATATCATTGTTTAGCATTGCTTCTATATTCCAGCCCTCTTTTTTTGCTTTAGCAGCCATAAAGCCAGAACCTAATAAAGATTGTTCTTCGCCACTAACAGCTACGAAAATTATGGTTGCAGGAAATTTGTATTGACTCATTATTCTGGCAGCTTCAATAACACCGGCTACGCCACTTCCATCATCGTTAGCACCCGGCGCATCACTCACCCGGTTCATAACATCCGTAACCCGGCTGTCGAGGTGTCCGCTTACAACGAAGACCCTTTTATCATTTGCGTCTGTTCCTTTTAAAATGGCAACAGCATTACCCAAAATAATTTGCTGATCCACACGCTTTCCATCGGGCTTTATGGTTACCGTATCTAAAAAAGCGGTTAACCTGCCATCGCCTTGTTTGGCAAACTGAATAAATTTATTCACCACCCAATTTCTTGCCGCACCAATGCCCTTTGTTTTACTTTTCGTATCGCTGATGGTGCTCCTTGTTCCAAAAGCAACCATTTTATTGATGTAAGATTTTAAGGAGTCCGGATTAACAGATTTAACCATTTTATCGATATCCGCATTTCGGTTAACAATTGTTTGCGCTTTTACGAAAAGGGTTAATCCACTAAAAAATAAGATTGTAAATAGTTTTTTCATCTGGAATATTTAAGAAAGCTAATGTATTGAATTCGCAGAATTGTTTTGAGTGGAAATAAACAATTCCTGTAACAATTTAAACATAAAATAGCTATAATTTAAGACATCGATTTTGTAAGCTGATGACAGAAAGTAAAAAAAATGAAAATTATTCATTAATCATTCGATTTGGTGCTTAACTTTATAAAAAATATGCTTTAAGTAAATATTTATATCTTTATAATAAAGTTAATCGCCCCTTTTTAAAGATGTTACTTCCAAAACCACTGTTAAATGGATAAGTTTCCCGTAAACCTGACTTCAGCAAAATGCGAACTGTTAGACAGGATACTTCAGGAATTTAAATATGAGGAATATATCAAAACAGATCGTGTTTTGCATGTTTTCAGGGGTAATGCCATTTTGGCTTCAGAATATCTTCAGTTACTTAACCAGTTAAATTTAATTGTGCTTATTGGTGAGGTGCCTGGTCATCCGCTTCCTGCATTGATTGGTAAACAATCGGGTCTTGAAATATTTTTAAGTGAAGGCGGCTTTATGAAACGTCTTGAATTAAAGAAAATGCAGGAAGAAACAGGTAAAAGTATACTTGAACTGCAAAAAGAAATTCTCGATTTACGGAACCAGCTTGCGGCCTGTCGCGAACTTATTGCAAAACAGGAAATGGCCATGCTCGATATGGATGCGGAATTACGAAGACTTGAAGCCGGTATGGAAAACGAAGATTTTTCTTAATCAGGAAGACCATCTCTTGTAGCGTTTTTATGTAACCTTTCGTTTTAGCAAAAAAAACCAAGTATGATCACGAAAATCTTCAGCACCTGCGCTTTATTAGTTTTACTTTCGTTAACACTGGTTTCTTGTAAAAAGAAAAATAAGGAGATGAATTTACCTGTAGATGCTTTAACAGGTACATGGCAGGAAATAACAACAGGTTATAACCGCGTGTTGATTTTTGAACCTGGCGGTAAAATAACAATACTGATTAAAAACAGTCAATATGCCGACTGGCATATCAAACTGACCGGAAAATATATTATTAATGAAGATAATCTGTCGGCAACTATTACGGAGCAATCAGAAAAACAAAGTTCCGGTTCCGTTATAACTAATCCTGTAAATATTCGTTGGTTTGATCAAGGTAAGTTTAACATCAAAAACTTTGTACTGACTGTAAATTATAAAACCTATCCGGCCGATGCGCCCGTTGATACAGAATCGAAATTTAATAAAATAGTTCCCATCGATTAATAGCAATTGTTTTATTGCGCTTTTTTTACACCTTCTGAGGTCATGATGATTCTTTTTAAGGATCCGTCGCTGTTGTAGTTTAAATAATCGATGCAAACCGATCGCCTGTAACTTCCCCCATCGGTGTTAATCGCTCCGTTGTGGTAAATAAAATATGATTTTCCTTTAAAATCAATTATGGATTGATGGTTTGTATTTGAATTACCGGCAATTTCATTTAAAATTCCTTTATAAATCCATGGGCCGTTAATGTTTTTACTCATCGCATAAACTATTTTTTCCGGGAAACCCGATGCATAAGAAAGATAATACCAGTTTTTATGTTTATGAACCCAGGGTGCTTCTGTAAAACCAGGCACATCGACAGTTTTAATCGGACCGTCCAGTTCAACCATGTTTTCTTTTAATTTTGCATAGTAACATCTTTGATTGCCCCAGAATAAATACGCTTGCCCATCATTATCAATAATTACCGTCGGGTCAATATCATCCCAGGAAATATCCACGGCGGTAGTCATGTCATTTGTAATTAAAGCTTTCCCTAAAGCGTCTTTAAATGGTCCGCGTGGGTTATCTGCTACAGCAACACCAATTGATTTGCCTCTGATGGCAGCATGTTCTGTGGCAACATACCAGTAAAATTTACCATTTCTTTCTATTACCTGCGATGCCCAGGCATCATCCTTTGCCCATGCAAAATCTTTAACGTTCAGTGGCGATTTATGTTCCTTCCAGTTAACCATATCGGCCGAAGAATAACAAAGCCAATCGTGCATTTCATATGTATTTTTAGATTTCGGGGCAACATCATGCCCGGTATACAGGTAAACGGAATCGCCATAAACAAAGGCCGCCGGGTCGGCAGTATACTTATCTGTTATTATCGGGTTTCCCTTCGATACGATAAATTTTTCCTGCGTAAATCCTTTTAAGTTAATTGTTAAGCAAGCGATTGCAATAAATAGAACGCTCAATTTTCTAATCAATTTTAATCTGTTTGGCATCATAATTTTGGTTTTATGAATTCTGTTTTGTCGTTTATATCTGGAAAAGCTACCCGCTAAATGTATAGATTTAAAATAATAAATGTTATTAAAACGATTATTATTCATCGCTCTCGGGGCAGGACCTGCTGAATACGGAAAATTTAAAAGGCTTGCACAGCCCAGATATTCACCGATTTTGCCCTGTTTTTGCTATTGCTTTTTGCTTTAAACTTTAAAGTATATTTTTGGGTATACCCTGCTCAATCACAAAGACTATGTTTTTGAATAAAATTACTTGTAAATCGCCCGTAAAAATATATCATGTAATATGTATTTGTACGCTGATTTTCTTTAATTGTTATCAACTTCAGGCACAATCGCCCTGGATAGCACTTGGTAAAAAGCCGTCAACCTTACAACTCGAGAAGGGTTTTTCTGCTTTTGATGCCGGAGACTTCATGCTTAAATTAGTTAAGTCTTCGCAAACTGTTGCGGCTTTGGCTCCAAAAATGGTTAAGGATTTTGATTTTGTTCCGGGCGATAGTTTAAAAGTAAGAAGTTCGGATGGCCTTTATCACTTAGGTGATATAAATTTAAGATTGAAATCGGGCAGTGAGGGCAACTGGAAAAGTTACAGCACAGCCGCAAAGCGAAGTCCGGTAAAAAATATTGAAATGGCCGGCGTACTTGCTGCCGCCGATTTAACGGAAACATTAGCCGCCGATATCCCTTTAACGATAAAAAGAATCTGGGAATTGAAGGATGGTAAATTGGTGCTCCGTTTTGAAATAAGCAATAAAACCAATCAAAATGTAGAGATTGGCGCATTGGGCATCCCGATGGTATTCGACAATATCCTGGATGGGAGAACGCTTGAGCAGGCGCATGCAAAAAATGTTTTTTACGACCCATACATCGGTCAGGATGCCGGTTATCTGCAGGTAACCCGATTAAGCGGGCATGCACCTTCATTAATTGTAGCGCCATATGGAAAAACACCTTTCGAAGCCTATAACCCATTAAATGATGATAAAACCCCAAGGGGAATTGCATTTGAAGGTTTCTATGAATGGATGGTTTACAGTAAGGCTTATGCTGAAAACGAGTGGAAAAATGCAGCGCAATGGAATATACCTTCATCAGCTATTCTTAAACCAGGTGAAACAAAAAATTACGGACTTCAATTTATATTATCCGGAACAGCAAGGGATATAGAAAACCAGCTGATTGCCAATCATAAACCAGTGGCAGTGTCTGTTCCGGGTTATGTGCTTCCTAAGGATGTGGAGGCTAAACTTTTTATTAACTATAACAAAAAAATTAAATCGATTGCTGTTTTTCCTGCTGAGGCTTTACGCATAAAAGCGATTGGCTCAACTAAAAATGGCTGGAAGAGTTATGCCGTTAAAGGAAGTATTTCAGGCAGGGCCAGGTTAACCATTACCTATGCTGATGGATTAGAACAAACCATAAATTATAAAGTAATTGAACCTGAAACTGAAGTAATTGCGAGTTATGGTAATTTTTTAACGACTAAACAATGGTTTGATAAGCCTGATGCGATTTTTAAACGAAGTCCTTCGGTAATCACTTACGATTACGAAAAGCAACAGCAGGTGATTCAGGATAACCGGGCGTGGATTGCCGGATTAAGTGATGAAGGTGGTGCAGGTTCGTGGCTGGGCGCAATGATGAAGCAATTGGTCCACCCTGAAAAAGCGGAAATCGATAAATTGAAACAATTTGTAGATACGGTATTATTTGGCCGAATTCAGCTAAAAGATGGTCCTGAGAAATATGGCGTAAGAAAAAGTTTGTTTTACTATGCTCCGGATTCTTTACCGAAAGATACTTATGCTAAAGATATCAATTTTAAAACCTGGTCGGCATGGCCAAAAAAGGAGGCTGATAATTTAGGGCGTTCATACAATTATCCTCACGTTGCTGCGGCACACTGGATAATGTATCGCCTGGCTCGTAATTATAAAGGCTTTGTTAATGAAACAAGCTGGAAGCAACACCTGCTCGATGCCGCTGAAACAGGGTTGGCGATGGTTAATATTGCGCCTTACTATGCGCAGTTCGGGCAAATGGAAGGTACAATTTTTTACCTGATTTTAACAGATCTCAAAAATGAGGGTTTAACTGAAGAGGCCGTTAAACTTGAAAATGAAATGAAAAAACGCGCCAACCACTGGCGTTCGCTCGATTACCCTTTTGGCAGTGAAATGCCATGGGACTCTACCGGGCAGGAGGAAGTATATGTATGGTCTAATTATTTCGGTTACCAGGATAAGGCGAAGGTAACGCTCGATGCGATTTTAGCCTATATGCCTGTTGTTCCGCATTGGGCCTATAATGGAAATGCCCGCCGGTATTGGGATTTCTTATATGGTGGGAAACTAATGCGAATCGAACGCATGATTCATCATTATGGCTCGGCCCTGAATGCCATCCCGGTTTTAATGGATTACCGTAAAAATCCCGATGATTTTTATTTACTACGCACCGGTTATGGTGGTTTAATGGGTTCTATATCGAACATTACTAAAGATGGTTTTGCACCTGCAGCATTTCATGCTTATCCATCTACCTTAAAAAATGACGGCATCACAGGCGATTACGGCTCCGGGTTTTTCGGTTATGCCGTAAATACCTCATCCTATATTATAAAACATAAAGAATTTGGCTGGCTGGCCTTTGGCGGGAATTTAAGCGTTAAAAATAATATCATAAATGTTAAGCTAACAACAGCCGCAAAATCTTCCGTTTATATAGCACCTGCCGGACTTTGGATTACCCTGGATGCAGGAACGATTGATGAACTTAGTTATCACGCTGCGAATGGAGAAATTCATTTAAAGCTGAACAAAGCCGATGAACATACGCCAAAAGCAATATTAAGAATAAATCAACCGGCAAAATTAAATGGTATTGGCAAATATTCAGTTAAAGATAAAAGTATTGGTGAGCGAGGCGCATATGAGGTTCAGTTATCCAATCAAAATACAACTGAGGTAATATTATCTAGATAGATATCGAATGGTTTCGTTTTTCTACGACATTTTTTAAATTCCCTATAAATGTTATTTTAACGTTTATTATTTTATTTTTGTTCTAACCATTGTAAGCCTAACGCGACTTGTGCACATTTGTTCGGTATTGTTGGCAGTAAAGGCGAGTGAGCAGATATGGAAACCGTTTCCGGGAAATAACCGGGGTTACTGATAACCATATTTGCATTAATATGATTCCGTTAATTATACCTCAATAACCAAATAATGAAATTAAACAGTATAAAAATTTTAATTTTTACATTATTTTTTCTTCAGACCATTAACCTCTCCGCACAGCAAAAAACGAAAGCTTTTTTATGCGCTTATATGGATGGAAAGGCCGAAGATCTTCGCTATTTTGTAAGTTCCGATGGCTACCACTTTACGAATGTGAACGATGGAAAATCAATATTAAAATCGACAGTGGGCGGTAAGATTCTGCGAGATCCCCATATTATTCAAGACAAAAAAGGTGTTTATCACCTCATCGCTACAAATGCCTGGAAGGGAAGGACATTTTCAATCTGGGATTCAAATGATCTAATTGAATGGAAAAATGAAAGGGCTATTGAGGTAAGTCCTTTGGATGCTGACAAGACCTGGGCGCCAGAAGCTATTTATAACGAACAGGATAAAAATTATGTTTTTTACTGGACATCTTCATTAGCGGATAATAATAAAAGCTGGAGTATATATTACGCTACGACCAAGGACTTTCAACATTTTTCAAAACCAAAAATATTGATGCGTTCGGGAGGTATTATTCTTGATGCCAACATTGTAAAGTACAGTAACAAAAAATACTACATGTTTTACAGGTATGAAAACAAGATATGGAGAAAAACATCCGATCGGCTGCTTGGCGATTATCGGGATTCTACAATCGTGATTGATGCGAATGTGGAAGGCCCTTTCGTGTATAAAACTTCAGCTAAAAAGTGGAACATGATATGGGATTATTATGGAGGAAATCAAGGTAAATATGGTATGGCTGAATCTGTAAATCTAATCGATTGGAAATGGCTGACCGACAAGAATCCCCCATATTATAATAGTAATGTATCTTTTCCTGATGGCGCCAGACATGGTTCTGTTATCGCTATATCTACATTTCAAATGGATGCTATTCTTAAAAAATATCCCAATAATTCAGCGAGATAAAGAAATGTTGTGTTTGGGCGATGTTATTTTTCTGTGGCTGTCTGATAAATACGAAATGTCAATCCTGAGGGATAATTTATTTCATAAAAATGAATATAAGTGACGTCGTCATCCGATAGCTATCGGATTCGACCGCAGTAGAGAAATCTTTGTACCTGAAAAAATCAAATTTAAAGATCTCTCCATTCCGTTACGCTACATCCGATAGCTATCAGATCGAGATGACGACTTTTCTTTTGATCTGTCAATGGTCGCCTGTCGAAGGATTGGCTCGTCCTGAATTTTAAGGGTTCCCCTTTATCACCCTAACGCCATAAACCGGACCTGCACTGTTTCTGGTTTTGGGAAATAACTTAACCGTTACTTTGCTTTTTCCTTTGGTTACTTCTGTTGGGATTTTATAAGAAATGTCGTAAAAACGACTTTCCTTATACCGGTTTAAATCCTCTGTTGCGATGTTTACACCGTCTACCAGCACATCAAAAATTCGGCCTCTGTTATCCATTCCCCAATAGGAAGCTATAATCGTATTTTGTGCATTTGGATCTACCTTCACATCAAATTGTAAAAAACCTTCTTCTCCTGCCAAACGCCATTTGCGCCCATGCTCTTCACCCATAGATTCTTTTGCGGCGGTAAAATTGTGATCTCTTTCCGGCTGCATTTCACCAAAACGAAAAATATCAGTTGTTTTATCTTCGAGTTCTTTTTGTTTACGCTTCTGCTCGTCGTAGATTCTTTGCTGAACTACCCATTTTTCAGGTGTAAAAACATCCCAGTAAACACTGTAATATTGGTTTTTGGTTTGGTAAAAAGGAATCATGGTTACCTCCTGTGGTTGTGCAGTGTTAACCGTTTGAAACTTTAATTCCTGTTGATTTACCACGCTTAACCAATCTTTGGGATCGTTTGTGGCGCTTACAAACACGGGTACGCCCTTTACCGGGTCGGGCTCTGTTGCGCCTAAAACGCCTGCCAATAAAACCGGACCGTAAAAAACAGCTCTCCGGTCTGCATTATCGGGCATTGCTTCAGTGTGCAATTTTTCAGGTGTTATGTAAGTTATTTTATCATTGTTTTTCCAGTTGCGGTTGATTACATAATAGCCGGTTTCATCAGGATTAATTTTTTGTACCACACCATTTACGGCGATAGAAGTTCCTTCTGACCATTTTGGTTTCCTTAAACGGATGGAAAAGTTTGAAGCCTTTGTAATATTTATAGTTAGTTCTGTTTTATCTCCCTGAGGCAAAGCAGTTTGCTGTGTTATTTTAATGCCTTTTTCCTTCCAGTTTAAAATAGAGGGGATAAAAAGATTAACATATAAACTGCCATCACTTCCTCTGAAATAAATGCTTTCATTGTATTTAACATGGTTTTCCATGCCTGTACCTACGCAACAAGTAAAGGTGTTAAATTTATCGCTATATTCTTTTTTTCCACCCATACGCAGGGGTACGAAATAGCAAGTCATGCCATCATCGTGGTTTTGCGAAGCCAGAATATGATTGTATAATGCTTTTTCATAAAAATCGAACAATTCTGCAGAAGGATTTTCTGTGAATAAATGTCCCGTTAATTTGAGCATGTTATACGTATTACAGGTTTCGGTCGTGTTTTCGGTAAGTTTATCGTTTAATTTATCAGGCTCGCTTAAATATTCATAATTACTGTTGCCACCGGTTACATAGGAGTGATGGTAAACCACCGTTTTCCAGAAAAAATCGGCAATGGCCTTGTCATTTTTATCACCTGTGATTTCGTGTCTTCTGGCACTGGCAATAATTTTTGGTATTTGTGTGTTAGAATGTTTTCCCGGCAAAATATCCTGTTGCTTTGCCAGCGGATCAAGAATGCGCTTATCATAAAACTTGTACGATAAATCTAAAAACTTCTTTTCACCCGTTATTGCATAAAGATTTACCAATGCATCGGCCATGCCACCATATTCGCAGAACAGCATTTTTTGCAATAATTCATCATTCAGACCACCGATTGTTTTCTGCGTCCAGTTGGCCATTTCAATGCATTCATGGAGGGCTTTTTTGTTTCTGGTATAGAGGTAGGCATCAAGTAAACCGGCCATTACTTTGTGAACTGTATACCAGGGCGACCAGCCACCATTTAAATCGAAACCGCCTGATTTAATATTGCCTTTGGCTACTTCGCTCCAGATGGCATCTTCTTTGGGAATCGCACCAATATAACCCGTTTTTCTGGCCTTTTGGCATTCTTCCAGCTGGTCGACGATGTAGTTAACCTTTTGAAGAAATAGCGGGCTTTTAGTTGAAGCATACTGCATGGATAATGCTGAAAGGTAATGGCCTAAACTGTGGCCAGCCAGCCCGTCAGATTCCCAACCGCCATAAATCTCTGCCTTCGGCTGCAACCCTGCATTTTTCCTGAAACCGGATAATAACCTGTCGGGTTCTATTATCGTTAAATAAGCCTCGTCAGCTTTCATGGCTGTTTTAAATGTACTTTCCAATAAACTTACCTGCGATAAATCGAAAGCATAGGCATTAATTGGCGTAACATTTTTAACTTTCATCCTGCTGTCGCCGAATTGTGGCAAATAGTTTTGAGCCTGCATATTTATCGAATACAGTATGGAGCAGGCTAATAAACTTTTGGCAATAATCTTATTCATATTTTATAACGAATTCTTAATCTTCAGAAAAACTAAAATTATTTAAAAATGGATTCTTGGAACAACTTTTAATTTGCAGCTATTGTGCGGATTTTACCTTTATTTTCTTGGAAAAGGAGATTTTTTGCGATTTTTATACTATATACTAGCTTATAATTTGCAGATACCCCACATATTTTAGCCATTCATCTTAAAATTTATCGGATGAAGCACACTTTTGGGATATTTGTTTAACATCAAAAATATGTTTGATAAAGAAATTTACATCGAGAGAAGAAAAAAATTAAAATCTAAATTTGAATCGGGACTATTGCTCTTTTTGGGTAACGAGGATAGTCCGATGAATTATGCAGATAATGCCTACCATTTCAGGCAGGACAGCACTTTCTTATATTATTTCGGAATCAGCGAACCTGCGTTAGCTGCTGTTATTGATATCGATGAAGCGGAGGTAATTCTTTTCGGGAATGAAATGAGTATCGATGATATC
This sequence comes from Pedobacter rhodius, assembly GCF_027213645.1. Classification (GTDB taxonomy): domain Bacteria; phylum Bacteroidota; class Bacteroidia; order Sphingobacteriales; family Sphingobacteriaceae; genus Pedobacter; species Pedobacter rhodius. The sequence continues at coordinate 524,589 of NZ_JAPWGL010000001.1, forward strand.
GTTTGGATGGGCAGGCAGAAAACTTTGAAAGAGAAATCAGAAGATTCAGGTCTGACCAACGTTCAGTCTTCCGATAAACTGGAAACGTTTTTAAATCAATGCCAGCAAAAAAACAGGGCGATTCATTTCCTGCCACCTTATCGTCCGGAAAATAAAATAAAACTCTCTAAGTGGTTTGGTTTACCGGTTGATGCGCTTGAGCATTCGGCATCGTTATCTTTTATTAAGGCGGTGGTTTCACAACGTTCAGTTAAATCTACCGAAGAAATTGTTGAACTCGATAAAGCTGCGGCAGTATCTGCAGATATTCATTTAATGGTGATGCAGCAGGCAAAGCCGGGTATGTATGAACGGGAGCTTGCCGCAAAAATTCAGGAGGCTGCTTTAGCGTCCGGCGGAAACCTTTCTTATCCGGCTATTTTGACGATTCGTGGCGAAATATTGCACAACCATTACCATGGCAATATGTTAAGAGAAGGACAGATGGTGCTTAATGATTCCGGCGTTGAAACCGCTTTGGGTTATGCCGGCGATCTTACCCGTACTTTTCCCGTGAGTAAAAAGTTTAGCCCGGTACAGAAAGATATTTACGACATCGTACTTAATGCCTATACAAATGCTAAAAATGCGCTGGCGCCAGGTGTAAGGTATTTGGACGTGCATTTAACATCGTGTAAAACTTTGGCGCAGGGTTTAAAAGACATTGGTTTAATGCAGGGCAATGCAGATGATGCTGTGGAGGCGGGTGCGCATGCCATGTTTTTTCAATGTGGCACCGGCCACATGATGGGGCTGGATGTTCATGATATGGAAGATTTAGGTGAACAATATGTAGGGTATACCGATGAACTTAAAAAGAATACTTCACAATTTGGCTTAAAATCTTTACGCCTGGGTAAAGCGCTCGAAACAGGGTACGTTTTAACTGTAGAACCGGGTATTTATATCATTCCGGAACTAATCGACCGGTGGAAGGCTGAACAAAAATTTGCTGAATTTATAAATTACGATAAACTGGAGCAGTTCAGGAATTTTACAGGAATAAGGGTTGAAGATGATTTTCTCATCACCAAAAATGGCAATAGAATGCTTGGTAAACACCTTGCACAAAGCATAGAAGAAATAGAAGCCATAAGGGCTGAAGCTTATTAATAAAAATAAACATGAAAATTTTAACCCCTGCAGCGGCACTTTTAGTTTTTGTATTTTTCGCCAATACTGTTTTTGCGCAAAGTAAAAAGGTTTATACGTTGGCCGATACCCTTAGGGGAACACTAACACCCGAGCGTACCTGGTGGGATGTACAGCGTTACGAACTTTCGGTAAAACCTGATTATAACGATAAAAGCATAAGGGGTTCGAATCAGATTGTGTACAAAGTTGTTGGTGCCAATACTGGCAAAACCCGTATGCAAATCGATTTGCAGGAGCCGTTAATGATTGACAGCATTCTTTACAATGGTAAATCGAAGTTAAAATTTGAACATGTAGGTAGTGTCTGGTATGCACATGTTCCTGCTCAAAAGCTATCGGCAACAAACAACGTAAATATTTTTTACCATGGAAAAGTGCATCAGGCAAAACGTGCGCCATGGGATGGCGGCTTTATCTTTACCGCCGATTCGCTCGGCCGTCCGTGGATGACTGTTGCCTGCCAGGGTCTGGGTGCTTCAATCTGGTATCCGAATAAAGATCATCAAAGTGATGAACCAAATCTAGGCGCTTCGTTAACCATGACTGTTCCTGATACCTTAGTTGCCGTTGGTAATGGCCGTCTGGTTTTTAAGAAAAATAATAACGATGGTACGGCAACTTACAAGTATAATGTCGTAAACCCGATTAGTAATTACTGCATTATTCCATACGTAGGCAAATATGTAAATTTTAAAGAGCAATATGCCGGTGAAAAGGGACCGCTTGATGTAAACTACTGGGTACTTGATTACAATTATCCAAAGGCCAAAACGTACATGCCGGATCAGGTGCATAAAATGATGAAAAGTTTTGAGTATTGGTTCGGGCCATATCCTTTTTATGAAGATGGCTACCAGCTTATCGATGCCTCGCACACCGGAATGGAACATCAGTCGGCCGTATCTTATGGCAACTGGTATAAATTTGGCTATCGCGGAAGAGATATGTCAGGCGATGGCTGGGGTTTAAAATGGGATTTTATCATCATCCATGAAAGTGGTCATGAATGGTTCGGTAACAATATAACCAGTAACGATTTAGCGGATATGTGGGTTCATGAGGGCTTTACAAATTACAGTGAAACGCTGTTTGTTGATTATATTTTTGGCAATAAGGCCGGGAACGAATATAATTTCGGCATTAGAAAAGGCATCAAAAATGATTATCCTGTTATTCCGCCCTATGGTGTAAACGCACAGGGCAGTGGCGATATGTACCCGAAGGCCGGAAATATGCTGCACGCCATTCGCCATGGCCTCAATAACGATGAACTCTTCAGATCAATATTAAGAGGTTTGAGTAAAACTTTTTACCACCAAACGGTTACGACAAAGCAGGTTGAAGATTATGTTTCTAAGCAAGCGGGGTTTAATTACGGTAAAGTTTTCGATCAGTATTTACGTACCGTTCAGATTCCTTCTTTCGAATATTACCTGAAAGATGGAAAGGCATTTTACCGGTATGCAGATTGTGTTAAAGGATTTAACTTGCCGCTGGTATTAAAAAATGACGGGCTTAAAACAATCAAAATTATTCCGACCGAAAATTGGCAGGAACTTGCCTTAGCACCCGGACAGGATGCTTTATTCAGCACGAAGGCTATCGAATTTATGTATTATATCCAGGTAAAAAACGTAAAGTAGTTGTAGTGTTTTTCGGTATATTTTTAGCTTAAATCGGTTAAAATCTAATAATACTTCAGTTAACAGATGGCTTAACTTTGAATCCATAAATAAAAAGGAATAATTAAATAAAAAATACAATAATGAGTATAAAATGGACCGGGGTTTTTCCTGCTGTTACCACCAAATTTACAGCAAACGATGAATTGGATTTTGAAACTTTTGATCTCAATATAGAAGCTCAACTTGAAGCTGGTGCTGAAGGAATTATTTTAGGCGGTTCGCTTGGAGAGGCCAGCGTATTAACGGATGATGAGAAGTTCGGCTTGCTTTCTCACACTTTAAACTTAGTGAATGGTCGTGTTCCGGTTTTACTGAACATTGCAGAATCTACGACTAAAAAAGCAATTGAAGTGGCTAAAAAGGCCGAATCATTGGGTGCAAACGGGTTAATGTTACTGCCACCAATGCGCTATAATGCTGCTGCTGATGAAACTTTAGCCTTTTTTGGCGCTATTGCTGAAAGTACTGATTTACCAATTATGATTTATAACAATCCGGTTGATTATAAAATTGAAGTCACCCTTGATATGTTCGAAGTTTTAACGAAATATCCCAACATTCAGGCAATTAAAGAATCAACGAGGGATGTGTCAAATGTAACCAGGTTGATTAACCGTTTCGGCGATCGATTTAAAATATTTACCGGTGTAGATCCATTGGCAATGGAAAGTATCGTAATGGGCGCGCACGGATGGGTTGCGGGTTTGGTAGACGCTTTTCCAAAAGAAACCGTTGCCATTTTCAGGTTAATAAAAGAAAACAGAATTGCCGAAGCATTAACGATTTACCGTTGGTTTTTGCCTGTCCTTGAGTTGGATATTCATCCAAAACTGGTTCAGTACATTAAACTTGCCGAGGTAGCAACAGGTTTGGGTACAGAAGCTGTACGTGCACCTCGTTTGCCGATTCAGGGCGCAGAGCGTGAAAAAGTATTAAAAATTATAAACGATGCGTTGGCTACTCGTCCTGAATTACCTGCCGGTAGTTGGGGAAAATAGTGCCATGAAATAAATATGAATGGAAAAAATATAGTTGCTTCAACGTATGTAGATGCGAACGAAAAGAGCCTAAAAGCCATTGATGCGGCTTCAGGATTGGCTATAGAAGGCGATTTTTTTAAAGCAAATGAAAGCTTGGCAGATGAAGCGTTAAACCTGGCAACAGAAGCGTTTCAGTTTTACAGGCATGTAAATAAAGATTTAAAAGCGGCTTTTTTGAATGCCATTGCAGATGAAATTGCAGCCATAACGGATGAATTGGTTAAAAGGGCATCAGCAGAGAGTGGTTTGCCTGCTGCCCGTTTGCAGGGTGAGGTTGGTCGTACAACCGGCCAGCTCCGCTTATTTGCAAATCTGGTGGCGGAAGGCTCGTGGGTTAATGCAATAATCGATACCGCACAACCCGACAGGAAACCTTTACCCAAGTCAGATATCAGGAGGATGATGATACCGATTGGCCCTGTTGTTGTTTTCGGCGCAAGTAATTTTCCGTTGGCGTTTTCGGTAGCTGGTGGCGATACCGCTTCGGCACTTGCTTCGGGTTGTCCGGTTGTCGTAAAAGCGCATCCCGCACATTATGGAACAAGTGCTTTGGTTGCCGGGGCAATTATAAAAGCCGTTGAGAAAACAAACATGCCGAAAGGTGTTTTTTCCATGCTTTATGATAATGGATATGCCATTGGTTCAGCTTTAGTTAAACATCCGCTAACGAAGGCTGTAACTTTTACCGGCTCGTTTAAAGGTGGTATGGCTTTAATCAAACTTGCAGAACAAAGGGAAAATCCGATTCCTGTTTTTGCCGAAATGGGCAGTATAAATCCGGTGATTTTTCTGCCGCAGGCACTAGAAAATCAGGCAGAAGAACTGGCGAAAAAGTATGCGGCCTCTATAACCTTGGGTGCAGGGCAGTTTTGTACAAATCCGGGTTTAATGCTTGCGATACAATCTCCCGCACTTGAAAAATTTAAGCAAACTTTAGCTGAAGCCATTTCAGCAATTCCATCGGCAACAATGCTTACCGAAGGCATTGCACATAATTATTATAAGCTGACTACAGAAATCGTTAATGAGGATAAGGCCTCCATTCTTAGTATTTCAAACCTTAAAAATAAGGATCTGAAAAATCAATCGCAGGCTTTAGTTGTCGAAGTTAGTGCTGTGGACTTCATCAAAAATCCGAAATTCAAAGAGGAAATTTTTGGTCCTTATTCGTTATTGGTTGTGGCAAAAGATTTGGCTGAACTGGAAATTGTAATTTCTAATTTGGACGGACAGCTAACGGCGACATTAATGGCGGAAAAAGATGAACTCAAAAGCTATAACGCTCTGATAAATAAATTAACAGATAAAACCGGTCGAATAATTTTGAATGGCGTACCCACAGGTGTGGAAGTTTGCGCTTCCATGCAGCATGGCGGCCCTTTTCCGGCAACTAACGACAGCCGTTTCACGTCAGTAGGGTCAACAGCCGTTTATCGTTTTGTTCGCCCATTGGCTTATCAGGACTGGCAGCAGGATTTATTGCCTGATGAATTAAAAGATGGAAATCCATTGCAGATTTTCAGAACAGTTAATCAAAAATTAACAAAAACGGATGAGTAAAACTTTTTTCTGTGTAGATGCACATACCTGCGGTAATCCCGTTCGGCTGGTTGCAGGTGGAGGACCTCAGTTAACGGGCGCCAACATGAGCGAAAAGCGTCAGCATTTTTTGAAGGAATTTGATTGGATCAGAACCGGACTAATGTTCGAACCCCGCGGTCACGATATGATGTCGGGAAGTATTCTTTATCCACCGCATCATCCGGATAACGATGTTGCTGTTTTATTTATCGAGACCAGCGGTTGCCTGCCCATGTGCGGTCACGGAACAATCGGAACCATAACCATCGCTATTGAAGAAGGACTTATTCAGCCAAAAATCCCGGGTTTAATCCGAATGGAAGCACCGGCAGGATTGGTTTTAATTGAATACAAGCAAGAAGGAAAGAAAGTTAAATCGGTAAAATTAAAGAATGTTGCTTCTTATCTTGCTGCCGAAAACCTGGAAGTAGAATGTCCTGATTTAGGCTTACTCACTTTCGACGTTGCCTACGGCGGAAATTTTTATGCGATAGTTGATCCACAGGAAAATTTCCCGGGACTGGAAAATTATACCGCATCGCAGTTAATCACCTGGAGCCAGGTCATTAGAAAGCGCATTAACGAAAAATATAAATTTGTACACCCGCTTGATGAAACCATTAATGGTTGTAGCCATGTACTCTGGACAGGTAAAACACTCGATCCAACTTCTACGGCGAGAAATGCCGTTTTTTACGGCGATAAGGCAATTGATAGATCACCTTGCGGAACGGGTACCTCAGCGCGCATGGCACAATGGCATGCAAAAGGCAAGCTTAAAAAAGGTGAAGATTTTATCCACGAAAGCTTTATCGGAAGTAAGTTTACCGGAAGGGTAGAAGAGGAAGTAGATTTAAATGGGTTTAAAGCGATTATTCCGAGTGTGGAGGGTTGGGCGAAAGTTTATGGTTACAACACGATAAAAATAGATTCGGAAGATGATCCTTACGCTTATGGTTTCCAGGTTATCTAGTTAAAGAATTATAGCAGGTACGATTCATTGTTTTGAATCAAATTGTTAATATAAAAAAGAAATGTCGAAGGTTTTAATTATTGGTGGTGGTATTGTAGGTTTAAGTTCGGCTTATTATCTTCATAAAAAGGGATATGAGGTTACAGTATTGGATAAAGGCGATGTGGCAGATAATTGCTCTTTCGGAAATGCCGGTATGATTGTGCCAAGTCATTTTGTACCCTTGGCGGCACCGGGAATGATTAGCCAGGGCATTCGGTGGATGTTTAACAGTAAAAGCCCCTTCTATGTTCGTCCCGGTTTAAATTTAAATCTGGTAAACTGGGGTCTAAAATTTGTAAAGCACGCAACTTCGAAACATGTTGAGCAATCGGCAGAACCATTACGCGATTTATCTTTATTAAGCAAAAAGCTTTATGAAGATTTATCTAAAGAGTCCGGGTTCAATTTTGAACTGACAAATAAAGGTATCCTGGCCTTCTATAAAACAGAAAAAGCAGGCGAAGAGGAAGCGCATTTAGCTGAAAAGGCTAATGAACTAGGCTTGGATATGGCTGTTTTAGATGCAGCAGCTTGCAAAGCCCTGCAGCCGGAACTGGAACTTGATGTTTTAGGTGCCGTGCATTACCGCTGTGATGCGCACCTGTATCCCGGCAAATTAATGCAGGATTTACTCCGATACCTTGAACAAAACGATGTAAAAATTGTACGCAATAAAGAAGTTGATAGAATTGAATCTGATTTGAACCGGATTACAAAGGTTTTTACAGGCAGCGATGTTTGGGAAGCCGATGAATATGTTCTGGCAACCGGCTCCTGGTCGCCCGCAGTTGCCAAAATGGTGAACTTAAATATTTCATTAATGCCAGGTAAAGGTTATTCATTTATGGAGTCCGAACCCAAAAACCGGGTGACCATCCCGGCTTTGCTTTGCGAGGCACGAGTAGCGATAACACCGATGAACGGAAGTATCCGGTATGGCGGTACAATGGAACTTGATAAAATAAATACTAGGATAAATATGCAGCGGGTAAAAGGTATTGTACAATCTGTACCTAAATATTTCCCGGATTTAAAACCGGATTTGCCTGCCGAAGATAAGATTTGGTATGGTTTCCGTCCTTCATCGCCTGATGGCTTACCTTACATTGGAAGAAGTGCTCAAAAGAAAAATTTAATAGTTGCAACGGGCCATGGTATGATGGGATTAAGCTTAGGGCCGGCTACGGGGTTACTGGTTAGTCAAATTATTGCAGAACAACCAACCGAAATAAAAATTGATGCTTTTTCAATCCGCTAGGACATTACCTAGTTGATAAAGTTTGCTTTAAGATTTCCGCCTTCGCGGAAAAGACGGATAGAGTAGAAGTGGTTCGATGCTTACTGTTCGTATAAATAGGTCGTCATTCCCTGCCCGACAGAATCTTGATGTATTATTGCTTGCGCTCGTTTTTAATGAGTGCAGAATATAAGCGATTTTGCTAATCGCGGATTAATTATCGTGAAACACGATATACTATTACACGCTCGTTTGAAACGAGCGTGAGCTGGACATAATTGGTTCGATGCTTACCGGTCATATCAATAGGTCGTCATTCCCTGCCCGACAGAATCTTAATGTATTATTGCTTGTACTCGTTTTTAACGAGTGCAAAATATGAGCGGTTTTGCTAAATGCGGATTAATTATCGTGAAACACGATATACTATTACACGCTGTTTGAAACGAGCGTGTGCCGGAAACTAGAGCATAAGCGCTTTGATAGGCTTAATTGTTATCTCAATAGGTTTTCATTCTCCAACTGATTGGAAACCATAACATATCCTAATTTTCTACTATGCCGTGAATGAGCTAAAATTCTTTAAATATTATCAGCTATTGACCGTATTTTAACTCAATTTAAATATTATTGTGATTAATGGGTTAATATTTATACATTCAGTTGTGAATTGAAAATAATATAACCAAACATGAAGGTATTACCATTTACAATGCTTGTTCCTGATGATAAGAGTGTTATATCAGAACACATTGAACTTCCGTTTTTTTACCAGTACCTGCACAGACATGATGAATGGCAGATTACTTTTATTGAACGTGGTGAAGGGACATTAATTGCAGGGAATGACATGCATCCTTTTCGTTCCGGCGATGTTTTTTTAATCGGTGCAAAGTTGCCGCATCTTTTTAAAAGTAATCCTGAATACTTTTCTAACAATAAAGAAAAAACAGTAAAAGCCTGTTCGGTTTACTTTAACGCTAACGGTATTTTAAGTGCATTGTTTAATTTACCGGAGATGAAGCTGGCCAGTTCTTTTTTGCAAAAGAATAAGCATGGTTTTAAAATTCCGGAACCATTTAACAAGAACATCGTAAAAAAAATGTTTGATGTACACCAGGCGTCGGGCGCTGATGTACTTTTCAACTTTTTAAAGCTTGTTAACAGCTTACAGGATTTAAACGAAAATGTACTGCCGCTTTGTTCGGATATGTACTCATCAAACGTAACCGAAAATGAGGGCATGAGGTTAAGTAAGATCATTAATTTTATTACAGAAAACTATAATAGTCAAATCTCGCTTGAAGATGTTGCAAATGCTGCTTTTATGACTCCACAGGCATTTTGCAGGTATTTCAAAAAGCATACCGGCCATACTTTTGTTTCATTTTTAAATGAAGTAAGAATAAACGATGCCTGCAAAAGCCTCATCTCCGGAGAAAAAGCCGATTGTATTTCAGGCGTTGCCTATAAAGCGGGTTTTAATAGCATAACCAACTTTAACAGGGTATTTAAAAGCATTATTGGCCAATCGCCGAGAGCTTATATCGATACGTATAATCACGTAAGTAAAGTGAATTATACAAGCGCCTTATAGTTTTTAACTATTGAAACGGTATCTGGAATAAGAATTTTATCTACGTAACTCATATAAAACTGTATATTCGCTAATACCAAATATCTACCGCCTTTCTATACTATGTACTCCTCTAATCTCAAGGTTTTTAACTGTTTTATAACCTGTTTTTTGCTGAGTATAAATTTTAGTTTCTCACAAATACCTTCATTAAAATACCTGAGTGTAGAAAACGGCCTGTCAAACAATGTTGTCAATTCTTTATATCAGGATCATTTCGGTTTTATCTGGGCAGGAACCTATGACGGTTTAAACCGCTACGATGGTTACAACTTCAAAGTTTTCAGAAATAATTGGGATGAAGACAATTCCTTGATAAATAATCATATTACGGTTTTAAATGGTGATAACCTGAACAGAATTTGGGTTGGTACTCAAAAGGGCATTTCCTATTACAGTTATGCTGATTCTAAATTTCACAAGCTATTTTATGCCGACAGCGGCAAAAATCTCGTTCTAACAGCTTCCGTGAACTCTATAACAACAAATTCAGCCCTGACTGTTTTTGTAGCAACTGATGAAAATGGCCTTTTTGAGCTTAAAAAAGGAAAGTCTATAGCAAAAAGAGTACTGTTTAAAGAAAACAAAAATTACACCGTAAAAGCCTTATGTGTTGATGAGTCGGGAACCTTATGGCTTTTTATAAAGGATTTTGGATTATGCAGGTACGATGCTGTCGAAAGTGAAATTAAACTGGTAAAGCAAGCGGTTAAAAATGTAACCAGCATTATAACCGGTTCGAATAATTCGCTTTGGATTGGTACTGAACAAGGCCTTTATCAATTTGATAAAAAAAATAACTCAATTGCTAAACCCGGGCAATACCAGGATAACGACAACATCATGAACCTGATGTTGGATAAACAACAGAAGCTATGGGTATCTACAGACGGGGCCGGAATTGTTGTGTTTGATACCAGGAATAAAAACATTAACCGCTTATCAACCGGAACAGGAAAAAGCTTGTTGAGCAGCAATTCCGTTGCCCAGGTTTACGAAGATAATGCATCCAGAAAGTGGATAGCAACTTTGAGGGGCGGTATAAATATCATCGATCAGCAAAGTGCACAATTTCAAAGTGTAAGGCGGGATGCAATGAAAAGTAATTCTCTGGTCAACAATTTTGTACTTTCTTTTAGTGAAGATGAGCATCAAAACATTTGGATTGGAACCGATGGGGGTGGTTTGAGTTTATGGAACCGAAAAAAGAATACGTTTACCAATTATGTTAAAACAAGCGACCCAAACTCCCTCAAGAGTAATTTTATAACGAGTATTTTAAACGATTCTAACAGTAATGTATGGATTTCGAGTTTTAGTGGCGGTATCGACAGGTTTGATAAAAAGGCGCAGAAATTTATTCACTACACTTGTTATAATAGCATTAAGGGTGTAGATGATGTAAACATTTGGAAACTTTACCAGGATAGGGCGAAGAACTTGTGGGCAGGCACAACTAAAGGCGGCGCACTTTACCGGTATAATAAACTTAAAGATAAATTTGATCTTTTTGATAATAACCTTAAAGATATCCATACCATTTTCCAGGATGCAGCAGGTAATCTTTGGGCGGGTAATTATACCGAGTTAATTAAGGTTGATTTAACTAAAAAGAAACATGATTATATTAAAATTAATTATGCCATAAGGTCTATTAATGAAGATTCCAGGCATCAGCTTTGGATTGGCACGGAGGGCGGTGGGTTGATTGAATTTAATCCCAAAACCAGGAAAGCTAAACGATACCTTCAGCGTGATGGTTTACCAAGCAGTTCTGTATTGAACATTTTGGCCGATTTGGAAGATAATCTTTGGTGCAGCACATATAACGGATTGTCAAAGTTCAATATTAAGACACAAAAATTTAAAAATTACTATACATCAGATGGTTTGCAAAGCAACCAGTTTAATTACAACGCAGCTTTAAAACTAAAAGATGGCGCGTTTTTATTCGGCGGTATAAATGGCTTCAATCTTTTTTATCCAGATAGCATCAAAGAAAATAAAAGGATTCCGAAAATTGTACTGACCGATTTCAGGATTAATAATGTGCCGCTTGATGAAGATTCCAGCTACAGGAACACATCAATTGTTAATCTTCAAAAAATAGAAATTCCGTATAATGCCGCTGTAATATCGGTTAATTATGCAGCCATTGAGTTTTCATTTCAGGAACAGATTTCTTATGCCTATTACCTGGAAGGATGGGATAGAGACTGGAATTATGTGAATAAACTTAATACAGCTTACTATTCCCGGTTAAATGACGGAGAATATAAATTACATATTAAAAGTACTGATACTGAAGGTACCTGGAGCAATAATGAAAAGATAATTATAATCAGGATTTTGCCGCCCTGGTACAGAACCTGGTGGGCTTATGGAATTTATCTGTTTCTTTTTACAGGCGCATTTTATTTATTCCAGACATATAGAAACCGACAAAGAAATTTAAAACACGAGGTTGAAATTACCAACCTGAAAATGGAGCGTGAAAAAGATTTAAACGAAAAGAAATTAAATTTCTTTACCAATATTTCTCACGAATTGAGAACACCTTTAACATTAATTGTAAATCCGATTAAGGATATTTTAAATCATAAAGAATCGGGGCAGGAAAAAAACGATTTGAATGTTGTTTACCGCAATTCGAGGCGATTACTCAGCCTGGTTGATCAGCTGCTTTTGTTCAGGAAAACCGAAAGCGAGAACGATGCGCTGAATATCGTTAAAATTAACCTGTATAAATTTGCCAAAGAAATTTTTCTGTGCTTTGGCTACCTGGCAAAAAACAATAACATTGATTATACTTTCGAATGCGATAACGATGAAATTAACTTATATGGCGACAGGGATAAACTGGAAATCGTTTTCTTTAACCTGCTATCAAATGCGTTAAAATTTACGCCAAAAGGCGGTTTTGTCAGGTTAAAAATAACAAACTTCCAGGATGAAGTAAAAATTGAAGTAAGTGATAGTGGTCCCGGAATCCCTGAAAATATCGGGGAAAAACTGTTCGATAAGTTTTATAAAGTAATGAGTAAAGAATCGCTGAAAATGGGATTCGGAATAGGTTTATACCTGGTAAAAAGCTTTGTCGAATTACATAAAGGAAAAATCAGCTTCAAATCAGATAAAGATACAGGAACAAGTTTTTTCATAGAAATGCCTCTGGGCGAGCCGATTGGTTCAGTTGAAAACTGTGCAATTGAAAATGAATTAACTTATGTAAACGAATTAATTGCGCAGGAAGAACTCGAGGAAGAACTCGCTGATAAAAATAATGTAGGAAACCTTGAATTGCTGATATCAGATCTGAATTCCATTTTGGTTGTGGATGACAATGCGGATATTGTGGATTACATCAAACAGATTTTTCAGGATAATTTTAAAATATACAAAGCCACCAATGGCATTGAAGGTTTTAATACTTGCAAAGAATTTTTGCCCGATGTGGTTATTTCGGATGTGAATATGGATGGAATGAGCGGTATAGAGCTTTGTAAAGCTATTAAAGATGATACTACGCTAAGCCATATTCCGGTTATTCTGTTAACAGCCGATCCAACAGCAGAAATCCGTTTAAAGGGGATAGAAGTTGGTGCTTATGATTTTATAAGCAAGCCTTTTGATAAGGAATTGTTTACAGCAAAGATTAATAGTGTAATCAAAAACCGGACAAATCTGCAGGCGTATTTTTATAATGAAATTACCCTTAAATCTGATACGCATAAAGTGTCGCAGGAAGATAAAGGCTTTCTGTTAAAATGCATTACCATAATTGAGGATAACCTGACGGAAGATGATTTTAATGTAAAAACACTGGCTTCTGAATTGGGTATGAGTCACTCCAACCTGTATAAAAAAATAAAAGCGACCTCTGGTCAATCGGTCAACGGATTTGTTCGTTTTATAAGGTTAAGGAAAGCAGCCGAATTGCTTATCAACACGAATTTAAATATCAATGAAGCGGCTTTCAGGGTAGGTATAAACGATATAAAATATTTCAGAGAGCAGTTTCAGAAGCTTTTCAAATTAACACCTTCAGAATTTGTAAAAAAGCACCGCAAAACTTTTCATAAATACTACAGCATCAGCCCGGTTATTTAAAGCGTTATGTTAAATTATCCCCCTTTTTTTATGATTTGACCCCGCTTATAAGCGCATTAAATTTGGTATTTTAGGTGCTCAGAGCGATAATAAAGAAAACTTTACGGCAGTAAAATAATATGAAAACAGCAATTAAGATTATCCTTTTAACCATACTTTCAATTCCTGTTTTTGGACAACAAAAGCTTCAGGCATTCAAGTTAAATGAGTTGATTTTACTCGATGGACCATTTAAAAATGCACAACAAACCGATTTAAAATACATTCTGAAGCTTAATCCCGATAGATTATTGGCGCCATATTTAAGAGAGGCCGGCTTAAAACCCAAAGCAGCATCGTATGGTAACTGGGAAAATACAGGGTTAGACGGGCACATGGCCGGACATTATCTTTCTGCGCTTTCATTAATGTATGCTTCAACCGGAAATATGACGCTAAAAAACCGCATGGATTATATGCTATCTGAAATAAAAAGGTGTCAGGATGCGAATGGCAGTGGTTATGTTTCAGGCATTCCGGAAGGAAAGAAAATGTGGGCAGAAATTAAAAACGGAGACATCAGGGCTTCGTCTTTTTCATTAAATGATAAGTGGGTGCCGCTGTATAATATCCACAAAATTTACGCAGGCTTATACGATGCATATGCGGTAACCGGTAATTTAAAGGCGAAAAAAATACTCATCAAATTAACCGATTGGTGTGTGGATTTGGTTTCCGGCCTGTCAGATAAACAAGTTCAGGAAATGCTTAAAAGTGAACAAGGAGGCTTAAACGAAGTATTTGCAAATGTTTATGCGATAACAGGTGATAAAAAATACCTTCAGCTGGCAAGGAAATTTTCGGATAACCGCATTCTGGAGCCGCTCTTACAAAATAAAGATGCTTTAAATGGTCTTCATGCAAACACGCAAATTCCAAAAGTTATCGGCTATGAGCAGGTAGGTATCGTAGATAAAGATTCCAGCTGGAGCAATGCTGCGGCTTTTTTCTGGAATACGGTTGTTAATAACAGAACCGTCGCCATTGGAGGAAACAGTGTAAGGGAACATTTTAATCCCGCAAATGATTTTTCATCCATGATGGAGTCCAGGGAAGGACCCGAGACCTGCAACTCCTACAATATGCTGAAACTAACGAAACAGCTTTTTCTTTCGTCACCATCAGCAAAGTACGTCGATTATTACGAAGAAACACTTTATAACCACATCCTTACTTCACAAAACCCGAACGGCGGTTTCGTTTACTTTACACCGATAAGGCCTGGCCATTACCGTACGTATTCCAATCCGCAGGAAAGTTTTTGGTGTTGTGTAGGTTCGGGGCTTGAAAATCATGGTAAATATGGCGAAATGATTTATAGCCACGATACAAAAGCTTTATTTGTAAATCTTTACATCCCTTCGATTTTAAACTGGAAGGAAAAAGGCATACAACTTTCGCAACATACCGGTTTTCCGAATCAGGAAACATCAAAATTAACTTTAAAACTCAAAGAAAGCAGTCGTTTTGATATCAATTTCCGTTACCCATCATGGGTAGAAAAAGGTACAATGACAGTTTATGTAAATGGTAAAATGCAGGTTGTTAAATGTAATGAATATGGTTATGTAATTTTAAACAGGGTTTGGAAATCAGGCGATGTGATTGCGCTTAAGCTGCCCATGCATACAAAAGCCAATTTCCTTCCTGATGGTTCTGATTGGGTTGCTTTTACCCGTGGCCCGATAGTTCTGGCTGCTGAATTAGATACACTAAGCCAACCCAATCTTATCGCTGATGGCAGTAGAATGGGGCATATCGCAGTCGGACCTTTGTTGCCGCTGAACAATGCGCCGCTAATTGCAGGCAACAAAGCCAGTCTTGCAGATGCAATAAAACCGGATAATTCGGCTTCTATGACATTCAGCGCTGCCCAAATAATTTATCAGCCTAGGTATAAAAACCTAAAGCTTACGCCCTTTTATAACCTCAGCGGGAAGCGTTACGTAATTTACTGGCCTTACACGAGTAATGAGCACTTAGCAGAACGGATAAAAAACATTAGTGTTTACGAAGCAGAGAAAATAAAGCTCGAAACCGCAACCGTTGATTTAATTAATACCGGCGAGCAACAGCCTGAAACAGATCATAATTTTAAAGGCGAACAAACAGATAACGGCCTTTTTAAGGAACGCCATTACAGAAACGGAAAAGGGTGGTTTAGTTACCGTTTAAAGAATAACAATTTGCAGGGAAACAAACTCTCGATAACCTTGGCTAACGAGGATAAAAACAAGATATTTTCCATCTTTATCAATGGTAAGTTTATACAAAAGATAGAACTTGATGACACAAAAGACACCGGTTTTTATAATGAGCAAATCGAAATCCCAAAGGAACTGTTAACTGCTGACATGGAATTAAAATTTGTCGCCGAGCCGGGTTCATCAATTGCAAATATTTATGAGATAAGGCTGTTGAAATAGTTTTAATGGTGTTTAAAAGTTAACTGGAGAAGTTCAATCATATTAACCGCAAAGGACATTAAGATTTTCGCAAAAGCATTCAAAGTTTTTTATCATATAAGGCACAGAAGAATATAAGATAGTTATAATTATCGCTTGAAATCAGGTAACATATTTTCTTAGATAAATTAAGGTGTCTTAGGTGGTAAATTATTAACTGCAAAGACACTAAGATTTTTTGTAATCAAAGTAATCTGGCGTTTATCTATCGAAGGTAATCTTATTATTACCGACTTCGCCACAAGCCAAACCAACTAAAAACCTTAATTTGCATTATTAAATCACCCCCCTTTAATTATGATTTACCCCCCTAAGCAACTCTATGAAATTCCGGTACTTCGGCCAACCAAATATTTTAAATTGAACACCTTGAACTTTAAGCCACAATCTGCATTTGCCCTTCTATTATTTATATGCCTGTCCATTCTATCTGCAGATTTTGCTTCGGCACAGCAAACAGAAATCAGTACCGTTGCCGAAAATGGCTGGGCAAAAAATTCCGTTAATACCGTTATTTTTCGCAAAAATGCATTGGTTACATTTAATAATTACCAATACGCTGCGTATTATGATTCAGAACAATTTGTTGTTTTGGGCAAGCGAAAAACCGGAGGTAAAACCTGGCAAATTCAGAAAACCAATTATAAAGGTGATGCAACCGATGCGCATAAATCCATCAGCATTATTATTGATGGTTCCGGTGTTTTGCATGTTGCCTGGGGTCAGCACAACAATAATTTAAATTATGCCAAAGGCATTTCTTCCGGTTCGCTGCAACTTGGCGAAAAATTAGCTATGGTTGCCGAGAAAGAAAACAAAGTAAGCTATCCTGAATTTTATAAACTTCCGGGCGGCGATTTACTTTTCTTTTATCGCGATGGTGGTTCAGGAAATGGAAACCTGATGATTAACCGGTATTCCGTTAAAAGTAAATCGTGGCAACGCATACAGGATGGCATGATTGATGGGGAAGGCAAGCGTAATGCGTACTGGCAGGTGGCCATCGATAAATCTGGCGCGCTTCATCTTTCGTGGGTTTGGCGTGAAAGTCCTGACGTGGCCAGCAACCATGATATGTGTTATGCAAAATCTTTAGATGGTGGTATAACCTGGCAGAAATCTACCGGAGAAAAATATAATTTGCCTATCATCGAATCGAATGCAGAATATGCTTTAAAAATCCCTCAAAAAAGCGAATTGATTAACCAGACGTCGATGTATGCCGATGCAAACGGAAAAGTATTTATCGCCGGTTACTGGCGTGACAGGCCAGATTCAATTCCACAATACCATATCGTTTTTAATGATGGACAAGGCTGGAAAGTAAATGCTTTATCATTTCGAAAAACGGCGTTTAGTTTAAGTGGGGGCGGCACCAAGAAAATTCCCATTTCCCGACCGCAGATTATCGTCTGGCCAAATGGGAAGCAATATGCTGCAGGTATCTTATTCAGAGATGCGGAGCGTGGGAGCAAGGCTTCTATAGCCATAAATCAAAATATCCGCACCAATAACTGGCAAATTGAAGATTTAACAGTCGAAAGCGTAGGCGACTGGGAACCCAGTTACGATACCGAGCTTTGGAAAGATAAAACAATTCTGAATCTTTACCTTCAAAATGTAATCCAGGTAGATGGCGAAGGAAAAGCTGATACAAAACCAACTACAGTTAACGTTTTACAGTGGAAACCGAAACTGAAAAACTAGTATGAAAAATTTAACAATGCAAAAACAGTTTAAAGCCACTTTTTACTTATGGCTTTGCATAAACGTATTTTCATTTCAATTATTTGCAAAAAAAAGTGTAGCAACGGCGCAAAAAAATACGGGTTATCTTTTTGTGTATTTCACGGGGAATGATAAAAAAGAAGAAGCCATTCACTACGCCATAAGCAATAACGGTTATAATTTTTATGCTTTAAATCATGATGAACCAATTCTTGCGTCTGAAAAAATAAGCTCAACAGGTGGCGTTCGCGATCCGCATATCTTACGCGGTGCCGATGGCAAAACATTTTACATGGTGGTAACCGATATGGAATCTGCAAAAGGCTGGGACTCCAACCGGGCAATGGTGCTGCTAAAATCGACCGATTTAATCAACTGGACTTCATCAGTAATCAATATTCAAAAGCGTTTTCCAGGCAATGAGAGTCTGTTGCGTGTTTGGGCACCCCAAACCATTTACGATAAGACGAAGCAAAAATATATGGTTTACTGGTCTATGAAGCATGGAAAAGATCCTGATAAAATTTATTATGCCTATGCTAACGCAGATTTTACGGATTTGGAAACTGAACCCAAACAACTCTTTTTTAGTCCGACAAACGGCTCCTGCATTGATGGGGATATCATATACCACAATGGAAAATACAACCTGTTTTTTAAAACCGAAGGCAATGGGAATGGCATCAAAAAAGCCGTTTCTGATAAACTTACAGAAGGCTACGTTTTACAGGATAAGTATTTACAACAAACTACAGATGCTGTTGAAGGTGCAGGTGTATTTAAACTCAACAACAGCGACGAGTATATCCTCATGTACGATGTTTACATGAAAGGTAAATACCAGTTTACCCGAAGTAAAGATTTAGCACAATTTAAAGTAATCGACCAGGATGTTACGATGGATTTCCATCCGAGACATGGAACGGTTTTGCCAATCAATAATGCGGAAATGGAGCGGCTGGTTACAAAGTGGTATACTGCAGAATCTGTTTTAAAGTCTGCTCAAGCTGAGTCTATAAAGAAAAACAATATTGTTTTAGATAGTGTAAATAAAAGACTTTTTCTGCCGGTCGATTATGGCATCAATCTTAAAAGTTTCGACCCCGAATTTCCCGGGTTTCCTGGCCTTAACATTGCTCCGAAAGGTAATTTAGATTTCTCTGCCGGAACTAAGAAAATTAAAGTTACCATCGCCGGTAAACCTCCGGTAATTTACGAGGTTGAGGCGAGTGTGAATAACAACCCGGTTTTAAAAGGCTACTATGCCGATCCGGAAATATTGTATGCTAACAAGACAAGGAAATACTATTTATACCCAACAAGCGATGGCTTTACAAGCTGGAGTGGTACCTACTTTAAAACTTTCTCTTCTGTTGATTTGGTAAACTGGAAAGATGAAGGTGTACTATTGGATTTGGTAAAAGATGTAAGTTGGGGAAAGAGAAATGCCTGGGCGCCTACAATTACCGAAAAGAAAATCAACGGTCAATACAAATATTTCTATTATTTCACCGCTGCTCAGAAAATTGGTGTTGCCGTAGCTGATAATCCGGAAGGGCCATTTAAAGATAGCGGGAAAGCATTAATTGCTAAAAAACCATTGGGTATTAAAGGCGGACAAGAAATCGATCCGGACGTTTTTACCGACCCAAAAACCGGAAAAAGTTATTTATATTGGGGTAATAGTTATATGGCCGTTGCGGCTTTAAATCCGGATATGGTTTCCATCGATACCAATTCTATAAAAGTAATAACCCCAAATAAAGATTTCCGCGAAGGAACAGAGGTTTTTTATCGTAAAGGTAAATACTATTTCCTGTGGTCGGAAGATGATACGCGAAGCGAAAACTACCGGGTTCGCTATGGCTATTCCGATTCGCCAAACGGAAAAATTACCATTCCTGAAAATAACCTGATTTTAACTAAGGATGTACAAAAAGGTATTTATGGAACCGGTCATAACAGCGTGATCCAGGTTCCTGGAAAAGAGGAATGGTACATCATTTACCATCGTTTTACACGCCCTGAAGGCATCACTATGGGTAGTGCTGCAGGTTACCATCGCGAAGTTTGTATCGATAAAATGGAATTCAACGTGGATGGAAGCATCAGAAAAATAATACCAACACTTACCGGAATTAAATCTGTAAAATAATGATTAATAAAATTTCTATCAGTTTTTTGCCGCTGTTTTTTGCTGCAATTAGCTTAAAAGCGCAAAGCCTTCCTTCTAAAAAAGAAGTGCTTAGCATTATCGATAAAGCAAATACCTATTGGCAAACCAATAATAAGCCTGAAGTTCGTTCCTTTTGGGATCACGCAGCTTATCATACCGGAAATATGGAAGTGGTTGCACTTACAAAAAATGAAACCTATCGTAAATATTCTGAAGATTGGGCGAATTACAATAAATGGATGGGTGCGAAATCGACCGATAAAAGTCAATGGAAATATAAATATGGCGAAACGGATGATCATGTTTTATTTGGCGATTGGCAAATCTGCTTCCAAACCTATATCGATTTATACCATTTAAACCCGGAAGATTATAAAATTGCAAGGGCAAAAGAGGTGATGGAATACGAAATGAGCACCACACAAAACGATTATTGGTGGTGGGCCGATGGTTTGTATATGGTTATGCCGGTGATGACCAAACTCTATAAAACAACAGGAAACAAGCAGTACCTGAATAAATTATATGATTATTTTATGTATGCCAACAGCATTATGTACGATAAAGAAGCGAAGCTTTATTACCGTGATGCAAAATACGTTTATCCGCAGCATAAAAGCGTAAATGGTAAAAAAGATTTTTGGGCCAGAGGCGATGGATGGGTTTTTGCCGGTTTAGCCAAAGTACTTAAAGACTTGCCAAAAAATGATAAACACAGAGCAGAATATTTAACAAAATATAAAGGCATGGCCGAAGCGATTTTGAAAAGCCAGCAAGCGGAGGGTTACTGGACACGCAGTATACTTGATGCCGAACATGCGCCAGGGCCTGAAACCAGTGGAACAGCCTTTTTCACTTATGGACTGTTATGGGGAATCAATAACGGTTACCTGAACAAGAAAACTTATTTCCCTGCTGCATTAAAAGGCTGGAATTATTTAACCAAAACGGCTTTGCAGGAAAATGGTAAAGTTGGTTATGTTCAGCCGATTGGGGAGAAAGCCATCCCCGGACAAATTGTAGATGCAAACTCAACATCTAACTTTGGCGTTGGTGCTTTTCTTTTAGCCAATTGCGAAATGTATAGATATTTAAAGAACTGACCGAACAAATAAATGAAAATTTTTACCAAAACACTGTCGCTAACCTTTTTAATGTTGGCATTGAGTACCGTTTTTGCATCTGGCCAGAAAAAAAGGCATAATGCGAAACAGCAGGTTTTAACCGACCGGCAATTCTGGCTTCAGCAAATGGATAAAATGGTTAAACCTGTTTTATACAACCTGGCAAAAGACAGTCTGCGTATAAATATGCCCAAGGTTACGTCTATACATATTGATAATAAGGAACATCGGATTAAAGTGCAGTATGTTGAAGTTTTGGGTAGGGTACTCAGTGGTATTGCACCATGGCTGCAGCTGGAAGGCGGCGACGCAAAGGAAGTTACCTTGAGAAAACAATACCGTGAATGGGCCATTCAGGGTTTAAAAAATTCATTGGATTCGAACGCTAAAGATTTTATGAATTATGATATTGGCGGACAACAACTTGTAGATGCCTCCTATGTTGCGCTCGCCTTTATCCGTGCGCCCTGGTTATGGGAAAATCTGGATAAAAAGAACCAGGAATTAATGATGAAATCCATTATAACCACCAGGCGATTTAAACCGGTTTTTTCAAACTGGCTGTTGTTTTCGGCAATGAACGAAGCATTTCTGGCTAAATTCGGTTATACCTGGGATCCGATGCGTGTTGATTATGCCCTGCAACAACTTGAACAATGGTACGTTGGCGACGGCATGTATCAGGATGGCAGTACCTATGCTTTTGATTATTACAACAGCTACGTGATTCATCCATATCTAGCAACAATATCGAACATTATAGGCACTAAAACCAAGGATTACAACAGCATGTTCGAGAAAATAAAAAAGCGTAACGAACGCTATGCCATTATCCAGGAAAGGTTAATCAATGCGGATGGAACCTATCCGGCAACCGGTCGTTCAATTATTTATCGTGGTGGTGCATTTCATCATTTAGCAGATATGGCTTTCAGAAAAGCATTGCCAAAACAGTTGAGTGCCGAGCAGGTTCGCTGCGCTTTAACAGCTGTTATCAGAAAAACTTTAGAAAGCCCGACAACTTATAAAAACGGGTGGCTAACCATTGGTTTATATGGTGCCCAACCGAATTTAGGCGATTTCTATAACAATCAGGGTAGTCCGTACATTTGCACCAATATTTTTCTGCCTTTGGGTTTACCTGAAACAGACGCCTTTTGGGCAAATCCGGCGGCTAAATGGAGCGCGCAAAAAATCTGGAGTGGAGAAAACTTCGAAAATGACCATAGCGTAGGCTTAAGGTAGACCGAGCAGGCTTATATATTTAAATCAGGCTCTGCCCTATAATTGATGTTAATTAGTGCATGATAACAGTGATTAATTACCTGGTAAATTGGCTTTTTCTGAACCAATACCCCAATTTATACCCAGTATGGCAATCGATTTGCTTTGAGATTCGAAATTTTTACCAAAAGCACCGTTTAAAAAAATGTTATCGGCTATTTTATAATTTATAACACCAACCGTTCTGTTTTCGGCATTTCCTTTCCCGTTTACATAACGGTACAGGGTTTCTACACCGACAGATAGCTGGTCGAATTCTAAAGCAGCTTTGCCGCCAACATCGATGTTATTGTTTTTGGTAATTACACCTAAATCATTTTTACTGAAGTTATCCCTTAGGTAACGCAGGGAGGCGTTGAGGTTAAAGTAATTTTTAATGGCTTTAGCATTGGCTGAGGCCAAGGGAATGTATGTTGAAAGGGTTGTCCAGGCACCAACTCTACCCGTTTGCCAGTCTTGATCTTCGATTCCGTAGGTGGCATAAGCACCGGCAAAATCCCATGAAAATTTAGGCTTTTGCTGGATAAGTTCTGCAATTTCATCAGCAAGGGCACCACTCTTTTGGGCGTTTTTTTCAGCAAGTTTTTTGGCTTGTAGATCCAGGTTTTCCTGGCTCGCATCAATGGCAATAGCAAGTTGATAAGCTTCCAGATCTTTTTGAGCAGCAATATGCCATTCGTCAATCAAACCTTTCATTTTTTTTGCATAGCCATCTTGCTGAACTTTAATAAAAGTAGCTCTGGCACCTACGGCAAATACTTTCTGCGATAAATCTACACCATCGGGAATGAGATCTTTATTGATAAAACCTAAAGATATACTTGTAAATTTAAGGCCTGAAAATATATCTTCTTTATTTAAAATTTTAAAGTTTCCATCATCATCCGTTTTAGTTTTTAAACCCACCGCCGCATACACATTTTTACCCTCCGAACTGGTAAGCCAGTAAGGTGCAAACTCTGCAGCGTAATTTTCAGGAAAGCCTGATGACGACTTATCGAAAGATTGCGCCAAACCAAGCACAAATTTTTTAGGGCTGTTCGGATTTTGGATTAAAGTTGGTGTGATATCTGTTAAAATAAAAGCAGGTGAATTTGGAACAGCCAAATCTTTTAGTTTAATACTTTGCTGTGCTTTTAGCGTAACGTTAATAAGCAGAATGCCGAAAATCAGGGTTATTTTTTTCATACTCAAATCAAATCAATAGGTTGGTGGATTAAAGCAGTTTTATATTTGGCATCGACACTTTTTAACGGCGTATTAAATGTTACGGACCCATCTGTACCTCCACTAAGCACATAATTTGCTGTAATGTTATTATACTGCGCCTTACGCTGCTCTAAATCACTATCCAGTAAATCCACCTTGGTTAGAATTGACAGCCTACGGTTTTGCAAACCATTTGAAGTTCCGATAATTTTTTTTGCGATATCGCCCGTAGCATTTTCTGAATGCGCAACAGCTTTGGCAGAAGAAGGATCGCTGATTAGCAACACAATTGCTCTTGATGCGGCAAGCCCAAGTGTATTAATATCTACAGAAAGGCTGATTTCGGTTTGCCCATCCCCGGTTTTATAAGTACCCATAACAAAGAGAGATTAGTTTATTATACAAAGCTGGAATTAAAGCCGCTATTTTACAATACCTGATATCAGGTATTTTTATGCCTTCAGGCGTGTTTAAATTTTATGTGTTTTCCGGCTTAGTATCGGAACATACATCCGGCCAGGCATAATTTTCTTTTTTTACTTTAAAGCCTAAAATTCCAAACTAACCCTTTTAAATCGTTAAAATAACAATTTATCCCCTATTTATTACCGTATTACCCCTTACTTCACGTTCATTTTTTATGTTAATTTGCTTTGACCAAAGTATAAATAAGTATGAGCAAAAACGAAAACAAGAAGTTTATTCTATCCTAAGCAGCTGTTTCAAAACGAAGTTAAAACAAACAAAAATCAACAAACCAAAGCTTTTATAAGCCGCATCTTAAACCAACCAAATTTAATATGATTAAAAATTTACGCTTAAAGATTTAACTCAAATCTTTCACTTAGCCGGTTTCCGTTTCTTTAGCGTACCTATAGAAATAAATCAAACCATTACGGCAAACCCATTACAAACTAATTTTGGTTTAGCAGCAGTTTATCCAAAATTAACTAATCACAATCAAATTCATTTGGTATGCATGACAAACCATGTATATGCAAGTGTGACTAACCTTTATAACTGATTATGAGTGAAAAAAAATTATTTAAGAATTTAAGGCTATTCTTTACATTCCTGACCTTATTGTTTCTGAGTGCCCAGGGTTTTGCAAACCAGGCTACTCCGCCGTCAATACAAGACAGCAGCCAGTTAAAGTCCATCAAATTTATTGTCTTAGACGAAAATGATATTCCTGTAAAAGGAATACGTCTTAACAATCTCAGGGTTAATATTTCTGTACAGACAGACAGTTTAGGCATGGCCCAGATTAACGGGATATTGAACGATGAAATTCGGGTTAGTCTGAATGATGTTTTCTTAAGAAAGTACGTTGTTGGTACCAACCAATCGCAGATTATTCGTGTGGATGGAAAAAATCCGCTGATTATGAAACAAAAAGCTGTAGTATTAACTAATGATATACTGGTTTCGCCAAATATGACAACAGGGTCTACGCAGGCCGTATATAATAATGATTTAGTTAAATTTCCGGTAACCAGTGTAAAAAATGCACTTATCGGCAGGTTAGCGGGTCTTTACACCAATCAAACCAGCGGCAGGCCGGGAGCAGATGAAGTAAACGTATCTTTAAGAGGGCAGAACCCAATTGTCTTGGTAGACGGTATTCCAAGAGACTTAACCCGTATCGACCTTGAAGAAATAGAATCGGTAACGGTTCTGAAAGATGCCGTTTCTACCGCGATGCTTGGCATGCGTTCTTCGGGTGGCGTGTTGGCCATTACCACAAAAAAAGGTGTTGCCGGAATGCAGCAGATTACCTTAACCGCCCAAGGAGGAATTCAAAGCAATATTAAAACACCTAAAGTGCTCGATGCGTATAATTATAGCCTTTTGTATAACGAAGCAAGGGTAAATAGCGGCGATTTGCCGGTTTATACGCAGGCAGATCTGGATGCTTATCGCACGGGTTCTGATCCGATAGGGCATCCAAATGTAAACTGGCAGGATCAGGTTTTAAAAAATAAATCCTGGTTTAACCGCTACGACCTTAACTTTCGTGGCGGTGGCACCGTTGCCCGCTACTATGTTGGTTTAGAATATCAAAATCAAAAGGGACAATTTGTAGAGAGCGATATGAATGCCTATTCGACCAATAATAACTTCAGTAATTATACGGTTCGCTCGAATGTCGATATCAATTTAACGCCAAAAACCACTTTAGGATTGCATTTATTCGGGCGAATTATCAACAGTTCGCAGCCCGGAGCCAACGCTGATAATATTTTTACATCGATATTGAATACGCCAAACAACGCCTATCCCGTATATAATGAAAACGGCAGCTACGGCGGCACAACACAGTTTCAGAATAATATCTATGCACAAACTGTTAATTCTGGCTACCGCTTAAATTACCGGAGGGATATTATTACTGATTTAACGCTTCGCAGAAGTTTGGATGAGGTTACTCCAGGTTTGTGGGCGCAGGCACTCGTTTCCTTTTATTCAGGCCTTTCAGAAAATACCGACAGAAGTAAGTCTTTTGCCGTTTACAAACAAACGGGTTCAGGTTCAACAGCCACTTACCAGCTTTATGGTACAAATGGAACCCAGGCCAATTCAACAGGTACGGAATACCAAAACAGACAATCGTACCTGGAAGGCGCTATTGGCTACAAGAGAAGTTTTGGATTGCATAATATTGATGCTCAAATCAGGGCTACAAGCGATAATGTGAACAGTGGAAGCGAACTGGGTTTAAATTACTATGGCGGCTCAGGACGTGCTTCTTATAATTTTGACGAACGCTATACCGCTGAAATTGCTTTTGGACTAAACCGTACAAACCGGTATCCTAAAGGTTCCCCAATGGGATTCTTCCCTGCAGCAGGTTTAAGCTGGGACATTACCAAAGAGAAATTTATGCCAAAGTTATCCTGGCTTAATGATTTGAAATTGTTTACGAGTTATGGCCGTACAGGAAATGATGCAGCCGGTTATTTCGTTTTCCAGCAATTTTATGTGGGTAGCCCGAGTTCCTACTTTTTTGGCACCAGTGCATCAAGTAGTGCAGCACTACGTCAGGATGTTTTGGCCAATCCAAATGTTACCTGGGAAAAATCTGATAAATTTAACATCGGTTTAAAAACAAACCTGTTTAAAAACCATCTTTTTATACAAGCTGAATATTTTAATAACAAGTATTCTGATCTCTTAACATCAGCAAACCTATCCTCAATTGTAGGTACAACCGTAAGAAACCTAAATATTGGTATAAACCGTTATACCGGTTATGAACTTCAGTTAAACTTTCAACAATCTTTAGGCAAGTTCAGCTACTTTGTATCAGGTAATGCCAGTACACTTCAATCGAAAGTAATTTTCCAGAATGAGATTTTCCGAGAATACAGCTATCAAAGCAGAACAGGTTTACCGGTTGGGCAGCCTTTCGGGTACATAGCAGATGGACTTTTCCAATCACAGGCTGAAATCAATAGTTCAGCTAAAATTGCCGGCTATGCGCCTGTTCCCGGTGATATCAAATACAAAGATTTGAACAGTGATGGCATAATCGACCAGTTTGACCAAACCAAATTAGGCACTTCAAAACCACTGGTTTATTATGGAGCAACGTTAGGGTTCGCTTTTTCCGGATTTGATTTCAGTGTTTTACTTCAGGGTGTAGCAAATCGTAATTTATTGCTGACAGGTAACAGTGAATGGGAATTTCAGAACGGCGGATTCGGACAAGCTTATGAACACCATCTCGATCGCTGGACGCCCGCTACCGCTGCAACAGCAACTTATCCAAGACTTACCGTTGGTAATAATTTCAACAATGATATCGTATCATCGTTCTGGATGCATAGTGGTAATTACCTGCGTCTGAAAAATGTTGAATTAGGTTATACCATAGCATCTTCTTTTACCAGAAAGATTAAAGTTTCTTCCATACGCTTATTTGTGAATGGGACCAATTTGCTAACCAGCTCTTCCTTTGACCGGGTAGATCCGGAAACGTATGGTGGTGTATATCCGATTCAACGTGTCGTGAATGGTGGTTTAAGTGTTAAATTTTAATGTCTGAAAGATGAAAAATAAGGTAATAATTTTTATGATTGCCATGACCTTTATGGCATCATGTAAAAAATATGAAGAAACCCCGTTACAGGGATTGAAAAAGAATAATATTTATGATCCACTGGATAAAAATGGTGATTACGCCAGGCAGGTATTGTCTGATTTGTACACTTCACTGCCTGATGGTTTTAACCGCGTAAAGGCCGATGGCGATGGATCTGCTGGCGATTTTTTAGATGCAGGAAGTGATGATGCATTACCCTCCAGGTTAAATAAAGTTGTAGAATATTTTAGTAATGGCCGCTTAAACTCAACCAACAACCCGGATGATAATTGGGCCAATGCCTACAGGGCCATCCGTTCGGCAAATGATTTCCTGGCCAATGTTGATGTTGTACCCGTTGATGCAAATGCACCAAATACGATCAAATACTGGAAAGCGGAAGCCCGCTTTATCAGGGCAATGAACTATTTTGAAATGATTAAACGGTACGGTGGTGTACCTTTAATTGGCGACCAGGTTTTAAGCCCGGATAGCGATCTTCAGATACCTCGTAGCACCTTTGCCGAATGCGTAAATTACCTGATAAGTGAATGCGATGCGATAAAGGGACTTTTACGGACTGAACCAGTGGCCGATTCTGATTTAGGCAGAATTACCCGGGGCTGTGCCTATGCATTGAAAGCACGTGTATTGCTATATGCCGCAAGCCCATTGTACAACGGAGGTGGCATTGCTGCCGATCCGGTAAAGAAAGCGCTTGCAGGTTATCCTGCCTATGATGCTTCACGCTGGACTACAGCGTTGAATGCCGTTCAGGATCTGATTAATTTAAACGTTTATTCTTTAACAAGCACATTTAATGGTGTATTCATTGCCCGCAAGAATACAGAAGTAATTTTAGCCAAACAAAGAGCTAAAACATTTGATATCGAAACCAATAATGCGCCGGTAGGTTATACTACGCCTTTGAGCAATGGCTTTACAAGTCCGACGCAGGAACTTGTTGATGCTTTCCCGATGGCAAATGGTTTAAGTATTACCGATCCGGCATCCGGATATAGCGCAAGCAATCCATACGTTGGCCGTGACAAAAGATTGGACAACACAGTTTTCTATAATGGAATGAAATGGTTGAATACGAGGAATGTGGAAACGTTTGAGGGTGGAAGAGATAAGCCCGGAGGTGTTGCTGTTCAAACCCGGACCGGATATTACCTGAAGAAATATATGGCCGATTTTTCTACAGCTACCGCTTACGCTACGCAAGATCATAACTTTATTATTTTTCGTTACGGAGAAGTATTACTGGACTATGCTGAATGCCTGAATGAGGTGGGACGTACTGCAGATGCCTATGCACCGCTTATTGCCTTAAGAACAAGAGCAGGAATAACTGCCGGAACAGGCGCAAATGCTTATGGAATAAAAACAGGTTTGAGCCAGGCCGATATGAGGGCATTTATTCAAAATGAGCGCAGGATTGAAATGGCATTTGAAGAGCAACGGTTCTGGGATATACGACGCTGGAAAACTGCAGGCCAATTGCTTAATGGCGACTTACATGGAAACCGGATAACCAGGGCTACAAGCGGCGCTTTAACCTATGTGCCTTATACGGTGGCAACCACCACTTTCAGCCCTAAGTATTACATCATGCCAATTCCATATGCTGAAATTGTCAGAAACAGGAAGCTGGTACAGAATGAAGGTTGGTAACATTGTCGAATAATTAGAACTGAAAGAATTTATGAAACCATCATGGTTTTCCAAAACACATAGCGGAATAATAAAACCATGATGGCTTCATCGCCATTAAAAACAATTTTATACAGATGAAAAAAATTATATTTTTTTTAGCATTTACCATTTTGTCGAAGATGCTCTTTGCACAGAATGTTACCATCACTGGACAGGTTAGGGAACGGGATGGTGTTGTACCTGCTGCCAGCATTATTGAAAAAGATGTGCCTGGAAACGGTGTATCAACTGGAGTAGATGGAAAGTTTACACTAACGTTAAGGGGTAAAAGTCGTGTCATAATTGTTAAAGCTATCGGCTACCTTTCTAAAGAGGTTAGTGTTGGGCAATCAACAAAAATCGATGTTGTACTCGAATCAGATACCAAAGGATTAGAGGAAGTGGTGGTTGTAGGTTATGGCACAACCAAAAAAGCAACCTTAACCGGCGCAATAAGTTCTGTATCGGGTAAGGAAATTAGACGTAATCCTTCGGCAAGTTTACAAAATACATTGGCCGGCCGTTTACCGGGATTTAGTTCTCAGCAAACCAGCGGACAACCGGGATCTGACGGCGCTACGTTTTTCATCCGTGGTACAGGTTCATACACCGGCTCGAACCAACCTTTGATTATTGTGGATGATATCGAATTTACCTATGCACAATTTGCACGCTTGGATGCCAATGAAATTGAAAGCTTAAGTATCTTAAAAGATGCATCGACGACAGCAGTATACGGCATAAAAGGTGCTAACGGTGTTGTGCTGGTTACCACCAGACGCGGAACCGTTGGTCCGCCATCCATTACCTACAGAACAGAATATGCACTATCGCAGCCTACAAGATTACCGAAATTTTTAAATGCTTACGAATCCGCTAAATTATACAACCAGGCCAGGATAAATGACGGGCTTGCGGTTCAGTACAGCGATGCTGATTTGGAGCACTGGCGTACAGGCGATGACCCATACGGACATCCGGATGTAGATTGGAAAGAGGTACTTTTTCGTAAGTACAGTTACCAATGGCGTAATAATTTCGACATCAGCGGCGGTTCAGAAGTAATCAAATATTTTGCGTCATTAGGCGCCATAACCCAAAACGGTATCTTAAATGATTTTGGTAAAAATGAGGATGTAAACAACAATTTTTATTACAAAAGATATAATTACCGTTCTAATATCGATATCAAGGCAACTAAAACATTAAATATCAAAGTAGATTTATTTGGAAACATAGGGGAGAGAAACTCGCCGGTAATTCCTAATATAAATGGTATTCAGAACATCTTTTATTTTTACAATAGTTTCTTAACGCTTGCGCCTTTTGCCTATCCAATCACTAATCCTGATGGTAGTTATGGTTACAGTTACAATCAACCGAACCGTTACAGTTCTCCTAATATTGTTCAGGCCTTAACATTGGGTGGTTACAGCAGGGATTTTGAAAATAATATGAATTTTAATGCTGCCGGAACCCAGCAACTGGGTTTTATTACCAAAGGCTTATCTTTAAGGGCTTCCATTGCTTATGGCAGTACCTACACGTATACACGCGGCTTATCCAGAGGAACCTATCCGGCATTTATATATAACCCGGCTAATGGTACTTATACCCCAAAAGACCCGAATGTTTTCCGGGTTGGTACTTATACGTTAAATTATAGTCCAGAATCGACTACAAGAATTATTAATCCACAAGCCTCATTAAATTATGATAGGACGTTTGGCAGTCATCACGTTTCCGCACTTGCATTGTACAATTCACGCAGCTACTTCGGATATAGGGATGCTAACAATTATAATAGAATACTTAACTTCATTCCTATACCGACAAGTGGTTTCTCCGGTCGTGCAGGGTATGATTACAAAGGAAAATACCTTGCCGAATTTAACGTAGGTTATAACAAATCGGAAGTATTTGCATCAGGAAAGAAATATGGGTTTTTCCCGGCCGGTTCAATAGGCTATAATATTTCTGAAGAATCATTCTTTAAAGATAACATCAAATTTGTAGACCGGTTGAAATTCAGGGCATCATATGGTTTGGTGGGTACCGATGATATTGGAAATTATGCTTATGCTTACCTTCAAACTTATAACAACAGCGGTAACGTTTCTTTTGGTACTTCGCATAATGCATATGGAGCCATATATGAAGGGCGATTGGCCAATCAGGATGTAACCTGGGAAAAAGTTAAAAAGTTAAATATCGGTATGGATTTAAGTATGTTTAAAGGACGAATTACATCCTCTGTAGATGTTTTTAATGATGACAGGTATGATATTTTAACCACCAGAGGTACCGTATCTTATCTGTTCGGTCAGTCATTACCTCCGGTAAACCTGGGTAAAACAAACAACAAAGGTTTCGAGGTTGAGTTGTCTTATAATGATAAAATTGGTAATGATTTTAACTACAGGATAGGTGGAAACATATCTGTTGCAAAGAATAAAATTGTTTTCCAGGACGAAGCGATTCCCTTATTTCCATACCAGCAATACACTGGCAATGCGATAAATACGCCTAAGCAATATAAATTTGTTGGTTTTTACCAGGATGCTGCTGATGTTGCAAGCAGTGCCAAGCCGCTCAATGGTGCGAAACCGGGAGATATTAAATATGCCGATCTTAATGGCGACGGGGCCATTACCGATGCTGACCAGTCTTACTTCGGATATTCTAACACCCCGAACACAATTTTTGGTTTTAACTTGAGTGCAAACTATAAAACATTGAGTTTAAATGTTCTTTTTCAAGGGGCACTTAATTTTAATGTTGCCGGGGTACGTGAATCTATCCAGGCATTTGGCTCAAACCTGCAGGCGATACATCAGCAAAGCTGGACGCCGGAATTGGGGAATAATGCTAAATACCCGATTTTATCCACTTCACCAAATGCCATTTCCATTCCAACTTCTCCATCCGATTTTTGGAATGTCAGGGGAGATTATGTTCGTCTGAAATCGGTAGAACTTAGTTATGGTATTCCGCAAAACTGGGTAAATAAAGTGCATTTAAAAGGCGCCAGGATATATGTAAACGGTACAAATTTAATTACCTGGACAAAACTTGGTTCTTTGTATGAATATGATCCGGAAATATCGAGCAACAACACCAATACCAATTATCCGCCGCAAAGGCTTTACAATTTAGGCTTATCTGTAACATTTTAAGTATAAGGTTATGAGAAAATACATTTTAATCATTTTAATTTTTATAGGATTAGCATCTTGTAAAAAAGCAGGCAGTTATTTAGATCAGCAAAATGTTGGTCAGGATGCAAACGTCGTATTCACGGATAGTGTAAGGACTTTAGGTTTCCTAAACGGTATTTATGCGGGACGCGGTTTTTCTTTCAACAAAGGCCGTTGGGATAGTCATGGTAATCTTGAGGAAGCAACCGATGATGCAGAATACCGCTATAGCGGCGCCGGGCAATATGCGGTAATTCTGTATTCAGGAAATGTTAGTCCGCTTAATGTGGTGAAAGGCACAAATACCGATTTTTATGTTCAGCCATACTTACAGATTCGTGCTGTAAATTTATTCTTGTCAAAATTACCGACAACACCATTGGCTCAATCTACACAACGCCGTGTAGCCGCCGAAGCCCGCTTTTTGAGGGCATGGTATTATCATTATCTGGTGAAAACTTTTGGCGGGATTCCTATCTTGGGCGATAAGATATTTGATAAGGACGACATCATAGATATCCCAAGGAGTAATTACGAAGATTGTGTTAACTATATTGTAAGCGAATGTGATGCGGTTGCGGCAATTCTACCGGTAGACCAATTGGACCAGGACTACGGCCGCATTACAAAAGGGATGTGCCTGGCCCTGAAATCAAGGGTTTTACTTACTGCTGCAAGCCCTTTATTTAATGGTGGCGGCATTGTAAGTACAGGGCCGATAGCATCAATAATTGCCTATCCAACTTACGACGCGAGCCGTTGGGCAAAAGCCGCGCAGGCCGCTAAAGATGTAATTGATATGAATAAATATGCGCTGGTTGTAGATAACACGACTGCCCCGGGATATGGTTTTTACAAAACTTTTATCTCACGCGCAAACAGCGAAATGATATTCACTTTTACGCAGGCGCCTAATAAGGATTTTGAAGGTCATTTTTTACCTCCTTCACGCAGCGGGGGATTTTACTCCACCCCAACGCAAAACCTGGTTGATCAGTTTGATATGTTGAATGGCAAACAGATTACCGATCCCACATCCGGCTATAATCCGGCCAATCCATACATTAACCGCGATCCGAGGTTTGGCTATACTGTAATTTACAATGGTTCATCGTTCGCAAATAATAGTAATGCACAGGCGCCGGTTTTCACTTACGTAAATGCACCAAGTGATGGCAATGGAATCGGAACAACATCAGGTTATTACGGGCGTAAAATGTGTGATGTGAACGTATCGTATGGCGGTAGTGCAAATGCCGATAGAGGCTATCCATTACTCAGGTATGCCGAAATTTTGTTGAACTATGCCGAAGCACTTAATGAAATGGGACAAACGGCAGATGCCTTGGCCAACATCTTCAAAATAAGGGAACGGGCAGGTATTCTGGCCGGTAGCGATGGACGCTATGGCATAAAAACCGGCGTTACGCAAGCCGAACTTCGTACCTTGATTCAAAAAGAACGCCGTACAGAAATGGCTTTTGAAGATGTACGATTTTATGACGAACGCAGGTGGAAAATTGCGGAAATAACGGAAAATGGCTTCAATAAAATTATGCTTGTAACACCAAAAACAGGAACAACATCCACATCTACTGATGGAAGTACCTATAACTATCAGATTACATCTTCCATCCGTAAGCACAATTTTCGCCCGGCAAATTATTTAATGCCGATTCCACAAAGTGAGATTTTAAAACTTCCTTCATATTTACAAAACCCGGGTTATTAATACGCTTCTTAAATTTCGGGTCGTCTTCGGATGACCCGATTATTAATCTAAACACAATTTGCTATCTTACAGTCTTATTTAACAAATATTCAGGCGTTATGTACAATCGTTTATCCCTTATTTTTAGTTTAATTTTTATAGGTTGCCTGGCAGGTAGTCGGGTTGTTGCTCAGGAAACTTATCAGGATTTTACACCTGGTAAAATCTGGAAAGATAACAATGGTATCCATATCAATGCACACGGTGGCGGGATTGTTTACAGCAAAGGGTTGTACTATTGGTTTGGCGAACATAAAATTGAAGGCGAAAAAGGAAATACGGCACAGCTGGGTGTTCATTGTTATTCATCAAAAGATTTATATAACTGGAAAGATGAGGGAATTGCACTGTCGGTTTCTGAGGATTTAAAAAGTGATATTGCTAAGGGCTGCATTTTAGAACGTCCGAAAGTAGTGTACAATAAGAAAACCAAAAAATTCGTCATGTGGTTCCACCTGGAACTGTTGGGTAAGGGTTATGCTGCGGCCCGTGCCGGTGTTGCCATTGCTGATAAAGCAACCGGTCCATATACTTTTATTAAGAGTTACCGACCTAATGCCGGTATAATGCCTTTTTATGCAGTTGGAACCCCGGATGCTGAGAAAGTAAACTGTGAAAAACCTGCAAATAAAAGTGATGGTTTTTTCTGTCGCGATTTACCCGGCGGACAAATGGCAAGAGACATGACTGTTTTTGTTGATGACGATGGTAAAGCTTATCATATATTTTCATCAGAGGAAAACTTCACGTTGCATTTAGCAGAATTAACGCCTGATTACTTAAGCCATACCGGGAAATTCATCAGGATTTATGTTGGCCAGCAAACGGAAGCACCGGCCTTATTTAAAAAAGATGGAATCTACTACATGATTGGTTCAGGCTGTACCGGTTGGGCGCCAAACCCGGCAAGGTGGTTTAAAGCAAAATCTATTTTTGGTCCCTGGGAATTTATGGGTAATCCTTGTGTTGGGCCGGGTTCAGATAAAACATTTGGCGGGCAAAGTACTTATGTGCTTCCGGCGCCGGGCAAAAAAGGTTCATTTATTTTTATGGCCGATAAATGGGTGCCTAAAAATGCAATTGATGGCCGCTATTTGTGGTTGCCAATACAATTTGAAGATGATAAATTAAAAATCGAGTGGTCGGATAAATGGAACCTGAGTTTCTTTAAGTAAGTATAACAAACCAAAATTTTCAATATATACAGCATGAATAATCTGCGTTATCAATACGCTTATGCAGGTTTCTTTTGCCAAAAAAACGTTAAATCATCTGCCAAAAATTTTAAAATGAAAAAAAATATATTACTAATAATCTGCCTTTGCTGTGCATTAAATGGTTTTAGTCAGCAAATTAAGCATACTTTTGAGCTTGGTAAAAGCGCTTTTCTGCTTGATGGAAAACCGTTTCAAATTATTTCGGGCGAAATCCATTACCCTAGAGTGCCAAAGGAGGCGTGGCGCGATCGCATGAAAATGGCTAAAGCCATGGGACTTAATACCATTGGTACTTATGTGTTCTGGAATTTGCACGAACCTCAAAAAGGGAAATTCGATTTTTCGGGTAATAACGATATTGCAGAATTTGTAAAAATCGCAAAAGAAGAAGGGCTTTGGGTAATTTTAAGACCAAGCCCGTATGTTTGTGCCGAATGGGAATTCGGAGGTTATCCATATTGGTTGCAAACTGAAAAAGGCTTGGTGGTTCGAAGCAAGGAATCGCAATACCTCGACGAATACAGAAAATACATTAATGAAGTTGGTAAGCAGTTAGCTCCGCTACAAATTAACCACGGGGGTAATGTGCTTATGGTGCAGGTAGAAAACGAGTATGGTTCTTATGCGGCCGACAAGGAATACCTGGATATAAACAGAAAAATGTTTATTGCCGCAGGTTTTGATGGATTATTGTATACCTGCGACCCGGAAGCCGACATTAAAGGTGGCTACCTTGCCGGTTTATTACCTGCGATAAATGGCCAGGATAACCCGGAACGGGTTAAAAGCATGATAGATAAATACCATGACGGAAAAGGACCGTATTTTATTGCCGAATGGTACCCGGCCTGGTTCGACTGGTGGGGAACACCACACCATACCGTTCCGGCAGAAAAATATACGGGTAAATTAGATTCGGTTTTAGCAGCAGGAATTTCCATTAACATGTATATGTTTCATGGTGGTACCACAAGGGCATTTATGAACGGGGCAAACTATAAAGACATTTCGCCTTACGAACCACAAATCAGCAGTTATGATTATGATGCACCATTAAATGAAGCCGGAAATGCAACAGCGAAATTCAGGCAATTCAGGGCAGTAATTGAAAAATACCTTCCAAAGGGTAAAAGCTTACCGCCGATACCTGTGGCAAAACCAACCATAACCGTTAAACCATTTAAATTAACAAATAAATTCAATCTGTTTAGTGTATTGCCCGCTGCGGTTAAAAGCGAAAAACCATTAACCTTTGAAGATTTAAAACAAGATTATGGCTATATGTTGTACCGCACGAAAATAACAGGTGGCAAAAAGGGTTTACTTCAGGTTAAACAATTGAGAGATTATGCACTGGTTTTTGTTAATCAGAAAAGAGCCGGCATTTTAGACAGAAGGACACTTTCAGATAGCCTCGAATTACAATTACCCGAAGGAGAAGTTACACTGGATATTTTTGTTGAAAATATGGGCAGAATCAATTTTGGTAAATACCTGTTAGAAAACAAAAAAGGTATTACAGAGCAGGTTTTATTTGCAGGTAAAGAAATTAAAAACTGGGAAATGTTTAGTTTGCCGTTCAGCGATATTGCTGGCTTTACCGCAAAGCGATCGTCTTCGAAAATTGGCGAAGGGCCATCCATTCAAAAAGGTACTTTTACCCTTACAAAAGTTGGCGACACTTATCTGGATATGACCGATTGGGGAAAAGGCGTGGTTTGGCTTAATGGACATAATTTGGGAAAATATTGGGGAATTGGTCCGCAGCAAACACTTTATGTACCTAAAGAATGGCTGAAAATCGGAAAGAATGATATTGCTGTTTTAGAATTGTTAAAACCTCAGCATGATGTTTTAAAGGCAGTTAATACACCAATACTGGATAAATTGTCGAACTAAAATTCTACAAAATGAAACTGAAGTATTTTTTATCGTTTTCTGCGTTTATTTTATTCGTTGTAAATTCGGTAAATGCGCAGCAAGTTGCCGGAAAATATGCTAAAGAAGGTTATAAACTGGTTTGGTCTGATGAATTTGAGAAAGATGGCATGCCCGATGCAAAAAACTGGACGTATGAAAAAGGTTTTGTAAGGAACGAGGAGTTGCAATGGTATCAGCCCGAAAATGCTTTTTGTAAAAGTGGCTTGCTTATTATTGAAGCCCGTAAAGAACAGAAACCAAATCCTTTGTTTGAAGAAGGAAGTAGTAATTGGCGTAAAAAATCTAAAAATATCGAGTATACTTCTGCTTGTTTAATAACCAAAGGCTTGCAAAGTTTTCAATATGGAAGATTTGAAATGCGTGGCCGTATTGATATTTCAGCCGGTCTTTGGCCAGCCTTCTGGACTTTAGGCGACAATGGCAACTGGCCCGCCAATGGCGAGATAGACATTATGGAATATTACAGAGGTAAATTGCTGGCAAACATTGCATCACTTGGGGCCAATAAAAAGCCAAAATGGTTTAGCAATACAAAATCAACTGAGGCGCTGGGCGGCAAAAAGTGGGTAGCAAAATTTCATGTCTGGCGGATGGATTGGGATAGTGAAGCCATAAGTTTATATGTAGATGATTTGCTGTTGAATAAAACGCCAATGGCGCAATTGAAAAATGACGACAGCACAGGTATTAATCCCTTTATGCAAAAACATTACATCCTTTTAGATTTGGCAATGGGTGGTTTAAATGGCGGCGATTTAAATGATACCAAATTTCCTAACCGGATGGAAGTAGATTATGTAAGGGTATATCAAAAATAATTTAAACACATGGTAAGGATAGCATTTAAAATGAAGCTGTTTTCCGGTTACGAACAGGAATATAAAAAGAGACATCAGGAAATCTGGCCCGAATTAGCCGCATTACTAAGCGAGACTGGTATCATGGATTATTCAATTTTCCATGATGAAACCACAAACGATTTGTTTGCAGTTTTAAAAGTCGCAAATCCCAAACTCATGGAAAATTTACCTGCACAACCAGTTATGCAAAAATGGTGGGCATTTATGGGCGATATAATGGAAAGCAACCCGGATAATTCGCCGGTTACAATACCACTTGAAGAAGTTTTTTATTTTCCTTAGTGCTGAAATAATTTAATTTCTGTTTGGCAAAACAATTTCTCTGATAGTCGTGTTAAACCATTACATCTACCTTATTAATTAATTTTAGAACAGACGCTGCTACACAGGGTCTGTTTTCTTTTTAGCTTATTTCACTTTTTTTTGATGAACTAATGCTTAAAAAATTATAATCTTCACGCATATTCTTTT
Source organism: Pedobacter rhodius (assembly GCF_027213645.1). Lineage (GTDB taxonomy): Bacteria > Bacteroidota > Bacteroidia > Sphingobacteriales > Sphingobacteriaceae > Pedobacter > Pedobacter rhodius. Next base: position 563,351 of record NZ_JAPWGL010000001.1, read on the forward strand.
ACCTGCAAATAAAATTGTTTGTACAGTAAAACCATCTCGTAATTTCTGTGTTACCTAGAATAATTGATAAACTAAGCAAATAAACAACCCGAATAATCAGCATTGTTTAGCCATTTATTTAATTATTCTTCTAATTTTAAAGGTTAGTAAATAGCACATTATATATTTCTCTTAAAATAAAAAAAATTGACAACAACTGAAAAAGCTGACAAGAAGCAAAATCCAATTTTGCCTAAATTTTTGTTAATACTGTTACTGACCATATTGTTATGTGGAGAAGGCTTTTTTGCTTACCGGTTACATATCCTTTCCGCTGAGCAGGAACAAATTAAAGAAGACTATTCAAACATCAATAACATCACCTTTGGACTCTTCTCTGTAGGCCAGTGGCATGATAAAGTAGCAGGAATCATCAACCACCAGGTGCGCAACTTTACCATGACACCCAGGCAGAAGAAGGAACTTCAAACAGAGGTTGAACAAATTATGCTAGCCTTAATTGATAAGGCAGAAGCAATGGTTAATAAACCTAAAAAAACGCTTGACGGAAAAATCAAGAAATTCGTGATTAATACTTTTGTAAATACCGATAAGATTAAAGCCCAGGTTCCGGTTTTTGCAAAAAATATTATTGCCCAGGTAGATAACCCCGCCAATAAAAAGAAGATGAGTAAAATGGCAATGGGCAAGTTTACCGAATTGGAAAACAGTGGCAGTATTGATAGTACTTTAAATATCACGAATATGGCGACGAATAATATGTATAAAAAATACAATGTTTCCTCGGCCGAAGAACTAAACAATAAGCTTACCTCTTCATTAGCCAACATCAGAAAAGCGACTTATACTTACTGCTTTGGAATGCTTGGCTGTATTGTAGTGGTTCTTTCCTTGTGGTGGTTATTCAGAAAAAGGGTTGAGTTGCATAGTACGTTATTTATCATGTCGTTACTTTTTGCCTTTATCCTGCTTGCAGTTGGTTTAACCGCATCGATGATAGAAGTTGATGCGAGAATTAAATCACTTGATTTTGTACTGCTTGGAGAACACGTGATATTTAAAGATCAGGTGTTGTTTTTTCAGAGTAAGAGTATTATGGATGTGGTTATGGTGCTGATAGGACAACCTGGGATAGATTCTATTCTGGTTGGCGTGTTAATCCTTGTTTTCAGTATTCTCTTTCCGATTATGAAGTTAAGTTCTACGGGAATACACCTGCTCGGCAACCGGAAACTGGCTGAAAATAAGTTTATTAAATATTTCGCTTTTCAATCGGGCAAATGGAGTATGGCCGACGTAATTGTAATCGCTATATTAATGGTTTACATAGGGCTCAACGGCTTACTGGAAAGCCAGCTTAAAAGTTTGAATATTAAGAGTGATTTATTAACAATTATTACCACTAATAACACAGCACTGCAACCGGGTTATATCGTATTTATCAGTTTTGTTTTGTATGGATTAACCCTGTCAACAATATTGAAGTTCATTACACCTTATGATTCCCATTAGGAAATTTAACACATTCATTTCAATCATATAATTTGCGCAGCATTGAAAAAAAATAATCAACACCCCGATAAAAGAAAAATAAGTTTTGCTAATATTCTGCTTATCGCAGGCTTAAGCCTTCTGCTTTGCGGAGAAGTCTATTTTGGCTATCGTCTGCATGTGTTATCGAATGAACAGGAACAGATTAAAGAAGATTATAGCGTGGCGAACAGCATCACTTTCGGTATTTTTTCGGTCGATCAATGGCGGGATAAATTATCGGATGTAGTTGGTCGCCAGGTTAATGGGTTCAGTATGACCCAAAAACAGAAAATTGAATTGCAGAAACAGGTACAGGATCAGCTTAATGGATTAGTAGACAAAACGGTTTCGCAAATTAATAAACCTCAGAAAACGTTGGGTGGGAAACTTAAGAAACTGGCTTTTAACAGTTTTGTAGATGAAGAGGAGTTACATGCCATGGTTCCGGCCTTCGCCAAAACCATTATTACCAGGATTAACAGCCCCGCCAGTACAAAAAGGCTGAAACGTATTGCGAATAGCAAAATGGATCAGCTTGAAGAACAAACATATGACAATACCTCTGAAGCCATTAATGCCATAACACGTCATATGTGCGCTAAATACCATGTTTCTAACGCAGCCGAATTTGATAAATCGATAAGTAAACATTTGGCTGATATCCGTATACAGACTTATAATTATGCTTATGCCATGCTGGGTTGTGTATTGTTTGCACTGGGTCTTTGGTTCTTAATGAGAAAACAAGTTTATTTTCAAACAACACTTTTTATCATGTCGATTTTATTTGCGCTGGTACTTCTGGCATCGGGTATAACCACAACAATCATTGAAGTGGATGCCCGCATACAATCATTGAATTTTAAGCTGCTTGGCGAAAATATTGTCTTTTCAAATCAGGTTTTATTTTTTCAAAGCAAAAGTATTTTAAGTATTGTCGAAACTTTGATAAGACAACCTAAGCCTGATGCGATTGTGATAGGCGCACTCATTATGTTGTTTGTTATCATTCTGCCTGTATTAAGGCTGCTTGGAAAAGGTATTCACGTATGGGGGAAAGATAGGTTTGCCGAAAATAAGGTCGTTCGCTATTTGGCTTTCGAATCCGGTAAATGGGATATGGCCGACGTTATGGTGGTAGGCATTGGCATGACTTATATCGGCCTTAACGGTATTTTGAAAAGTCAGCTTTCTAATTTAAATATGAACACCGATGTGCTGAAAACGGTAACTGAAAATAATAGCTCACTGCAACCCGGATTTATAATCTTTGTTGGCTATGTGGCATTCGCCATGCTCCTTTCTTTTATTCTGAAGCGGATTACCCATCCTCATGAAAAGAAACCTGATGTATTGGATGAAGAAAATGTTCCAGCCTAGCATCAGTTAGGGTTTTTAAGATATAACTGATGTTTTTAAAACCGACCATGAAGTTATCGTCAGTGTAAAAGAAGCATCACCATTATCAATAATTGACTATTTATGAATTGATGGTTAGACATAATTAAATTACTTGTTTGTAAATTGATAATGAAACCAGTCGAAATCTACAAAACCTTTATCATTTATATCGTTTAAACTAAACAAACCAATTTTAGCACCAAGATAATTTCCAAAATTGGTTATCTGATAGGGGTGGCCCAATGGAAAAAATTTTATCCCATCCGTGCTGAAATGAAAATTAGCCATACCAGAAAGATTCCATGATGTTTTTAACCAGATACTGGTGGCATCATTTTTTACAACAGGTCCTACATTAATTTTGCCAGTATCGTTAAAATAAAAACACGCTTGTTGTGGTTTTGTGAAATACCAATAAAGGCATACGTTTTACCAAATAAGGTCAATCCTGCAATCTGGCCATTAGCCATGTTATGAATATCTAATTTTAAAACGACAGTATTGTGTTTTTTTCTTAATGGCCGTTGCGTTAGTACATTAGGTATTTTATCTGGGCCTGTTTTAAATAATGGTTTGCTGGAATACATCCGTAAAAAGCCCGGGCGTTCTTTTAAAGACCATTTTTTATCGTCAGGCTGAAAATACCATTCCCATTGAGGGGCGATAACCTTTTGATTAAATTCATCGCTGGTTTGCAGTCTGTCTGTTTTACCGTCGGGAGTTATGCCCGACCATACCATATTACCAATACCATCCCGACCTGCATTGCCCCAAACCGGCCAGCCATCTATCCACGTCACAGGCAACAAACTGGCCTCACGCCCGCTCCAATAAGATTGCCCGTGATGGGTAACAAAATACCATTTCCCATCAGGAGTATTTATCATGCCCCCTTGATTAGGCTCCGCTTTTGCTTTGTGAATTAGTTGTCGCCTTTCCTGGTAAGGACCGTAAATATTTTTTGCCCTCGCCATAAAAGGTATACGCCCCTCCTTAGTTACTTCGCTGTAAAAATGATAATAGTAACCATTTATTTTATAAAGTTTATTAGCCTCGCTGCCTTCACTTTGATGGATTATTTTACCGCTATCGGTTAAAACTTTACCATCCTGACTTAAGCGGAAGAGATAAATTTTATAGTTATCTGCGAAATTGGTCATTGCCAGATAAGCTTTTCCATTATCGTCCCATAGCGGACAAGGATCATCCCAACCTGGCCCTTTTTTTAGTATTTTCAAAGGTGCCCATGGCCCGGCCGGATGCTCGGCGGTTGTAACAAATAATCCCTCGTCGGGATCCGTAAAGTATACATAAAACTTTTTATTATAATAACGGATGGCTCCGGCCCAAATGCCCCGGCTTTGTCCTTCCATTATATCATAATTATAGCGCGGGTTGATTTGTGTAATATCAGCTACTGCGTGACCAATAATTTTCCAGTTTACCAGGTTTTGTGAAGACATGATCATCATGCCTGGAGATAGTTCCTTGGTTGCTGAAATGTAGTAATACTTGGTTCCTACGCGTATTACATCTGTATTTTGAAAATCACCTGGTAATATTGGGTTGCTATAACGCTTCGATAGGTTATGTTTTTTTGTTTTTTTATAATTTTTATTAAGGTTGCCAGAAACCTGGGCAAATAAATTAACGCTCCAAAATACAGATAGAAAAATTATAAAATACCGTTGCGAAAAATTGTTTGGGTTCATTGTGTTGAATCAGCTAATGCTTTTATATCAATGCATCGTTTATAATCTTTAAATAGTCAAGCTATAATTTTGTGAGCATGGCTTTCCGGTTATTTGCCGTAAGTGTAGTGAAAATAGTCTACATCAATATAACCCTCATCTGCAAGGTTATTATAACTGTAAATCGCTATCCGGTCGCCACGATATGAGCCCCATTCCATTTGATAAGGCTTTCCGAAAGGCATGTATTTTTTACCGTTTATGCTATAATAGAACTGGCTTTTGCCGTCCAGCCCCCATGTCGATTTTAGCCAAAGTTTTTTACCCTTTAATACCGGGCCTTTTGTGATTTTTCCTTTTATATTAAATTCTAAATAGCTTATTTTATCTTCACATGCAATACCCAGCGTGGCATAAGCAGGTGATCCAAAGTGCGACAGTCCAGCTTTTTGGCCATTGGCGATTCCGCTGAAGTCTAATTTTATGATAACCTCATTTGTTTTTGTGCGATAGGTACGCTGTGTTAGGGTATTTCCGGCTTTTAACAGATTATTTGTCTCAATAGGCTTAAACGCGTGAAGCCTTAACCAACCGGCTCTTTCTTTTAACGACCATTTTTCTGTTCTTGGATGATAATTCCATTCCCATTGTTGCGGCAAATTAGATTGGCTAAACTCATCACTTGTTTGCGGTGCATAAAATACACCGGGGTTAACTGGTTTTTTGCCCGACCAAACCATTGAACCTATTTTATCCTGACCAACCTTTCCTATAATTGGCCAGCCATCAATCCAATTTACTGGCAGCAAACTCATAATCCGCCCCGACCAGTCGCCGGTACCATGATGGGTTAGGAAATACCAATCTCCATTCTGAGTCTGTACCATACCACCCTGGTTGGGTTCATTGAAATTTTTTTCAGCATGACTTAACTGTTTCTCCTCTGTATAAGGACCGTAAATATTATTGGCCCGCTCCATCATAATCGCCCGTCCTTCAGGTTTTACCTCACTAAAAAAATGATAGTAAATACCATTAATTTTATACAGTTTATTGGCCTCACTTCCTTCCGATTGATGAATAACTTTATCAGAACCTTCAATCAGTTCTTTGCCATCGGCTGTCATTTTAAAAAGATGGATTTTATACCCATCGCTGAAATTCGTTCCAACTAAATATCCCTGCCCATCATCATCCCAAAAAGGACTGCAATCATCCCAGCCCTTTTTAGCCAATACCTGATGAAGCGGTTGCCAGGGGCCTTCGGGTTTTTCGGCAGTCGTCATAAAATAGCCTTCATCGGGTGTGCCAAAATAAATCCAGAATTTTTTATTGTGGTACCGTATAGCACCTGCCCATATTCCCTTTCCATACCTGTTCATTTTATCCCAGTTCATTTCCGCAGAAATTGAAGTGATGTCGTTTACTGCATGGCTTATGATTTCCCAGTTCACCATATCTTTTGAGTGGAGGATTACAAATCCTGGCGAATACTGGAATGTAGATGACACCGCATAATAATCAGTACCTACACGAATACAATCGAGATCGCTGTAATCGGCAGGCAATACCGGGTTGTTATAAGTTCCATTTCCGGTATCTCCCCAATTTTCCCATTGCCCCCAAATGGGTGTCTGATTATTTATTTGGGCAAATGAATGTGTGTTGGCAAAAATAAATACGATGAAGTATATTAAAATAGTACGTTGCATAATTTATTGATGGTGTATTTTTAGGTTAAAATCAGTTTGATGTCCCGGTATTACGCTGTTATACTTAATAAAACAATCACCTGGAAAATTATGATATTTTTCAGATTTGTCATCTTTAATGAATCCCCATGATTTAATTCGGCACGATCATATTCGAAATGAATCGGGAGATGCTTAAAATCCATTTAATGCCTAAAGTTCTGCTAGCTTGACCTGTCTTTCAATAATGCTGTTGATTACCATACTCGCAACCCCCAGAATACAGGAATCCTGACCAAGTGCTGAAGTATCAATTCTGGTGTTTTCTCTGATTTCAGTCATGCTATAAGTATTAATTGCCTGTATGATTGGAATGGTGATGTATTGCTTTGCCTCAGCCATTTTGCCGCCTAAAATGATAAGTTCAGGATTAAATAGCTGTACCAATGTTGCGATACCTTTACCAAGGTTATTACCCACTACAGACAAGATACTAATTGCATATTGATCACCCCGGTTGGCTGCATCAATCACCAAATGAGGTTCAATTTTTTCAACTTCATAATCTGATAATTCATTCAGCAGGGAATGTTGGCCAGATTTTATGCCTTCTTTCGCCATTCTTGCGAGTGCAACACCCGAAGCGACAGTTTCCAGACATCCCTTTTTACCACAATAACACAATGCGCCTTCATCCATCAGTGGAATATGGCCAACTTCCCCGGAAAAGCCTCTGCTGCCCTTACGCATTTTACCATCCATGATTATGCCTAGTCCGACACCCCAATCCATCAATACCACAAGCGCATCGCTAATGCCCTTTGCCAGTCCATATTTACTTTCTGCAATGGCAGCACATTTCACATCATTTTGCAGAAATACCGGATAGCCGAAGGCTTCTTCCAGTACCTGTTGCAACGTTTTTTCTTTATGCTTTGGCTGTAAATAGGTATAGTTCGTTCCCCCTTCTGCATCAACCAATCCTGGCATTGAGATGCCTATGCCAACCAGCCTGCTTTTATCAATTTGAGAAGAAGTTATCAGTTCGTTAATAAAAGTATAAAGGTCTGTAAGCGTCGACTCATCTTTGCTGATTCCCTTACCCAAAGTATGTATTGTTGTGATGAAATTATTGTTATTATCCAGAATAACGGCCCTTGTCCTGAACTTTTCCATATCGATACTAACAATATAAAAGGTTGCGTCTTTCAACAAATAGATATCCGGCTTTCTGCCGCCTATAGATTCCCCTTTACCATTTTTTTCCAAAACATTATCCGCAATCAATTCATGAAGGAGAATTAAGCAAGTGGGTGAACTAATTCCGACAGCGTTGAAGATTTCACTAAGCGTTGCAACCTCATTCTGGTAAATATATTTGAGGATTTTAATTTTTTGAAGATATTTTTTTCTCTCCAGATTGCTTAATTGACGAAGCCGTTCTTCATCAACAGAAAAGTAGTTAGGCCGAAGTAATGTTCCCATATTGGTTGCGTAGTTAAATAACTATAACAAAAATAGCTTTCTTTTATTAAATTTTATAAAAAGAATTATTGTTTTTATAAAAAAATAGATAATAATAGTTTATTTTGATAAAAAAAACCAAATATTTTTATTTTATGTAATCTTTTTACATAACTTTAAAATAAGAAGTAATTTTTAACGAATAAATCGTACTGCCTTTTCAAATAAAATAAACTGTTGCAGGCAAATTAACTGTTTTTATCGACCACATCCATATATACAACTTTCAAAAATTAAAAACCAAACAATGAAAAAGACCTTCACCTCAGATTCGTAACCGGGCTTTGACAAGCCAGAAAGACATTGCGCTTTACAAGGAAAAAATAAAATTATTCATTATGCTGATGTGATAAATCAGGGCAGACTAAATGCTCTGTATATCGTATAGTATTCAAACAAACTATTTGATGAAACATTTACAAACGATTTCCGCATTTTTAAATGCCAGCCTCTCGTTTAAGTTCTACAAAACATTTAAGGTAGTAATCATATTATTGGTACTGCTTTCTTTACAGTTCCAAACTTCCTTTGCACAATCGCTAATAAAGGGAAAAGTTACGGATGCAAAAGGAGTTACGATTCCTGGAGTGAGCGTAAAATTACAAGGCGCTGCTATCGGAACAACCACTAACGATAATGGAGAGTTTTCGATTAGCGCTCCCGGTGATGGTGTTCTTGAATTTAGTTATATCGGTTACCAGAAAACAACTGTGCCGATTGGTGGTAAATCGGTAATTACGGCAATACTATCAGAGGATAATCAAAAACTGAACGAAGTAGTGGTAGTAGGTTACGGTACGACGAAAAAGGTGGATGTTACCGGATCTATTTCCAGTGTTAAAGGTACAGATATTCAGAACCTGCCTGTTGCTTCCGTTACACAAGCTTTAGACGGTCGTGCCGCAGGGGTTAACATATTACGTAATGATGGTTCGCCCGGGGCTGCGCCAAGTATCAGAATCCGCGGTACAGGAACCATTAACGATGCCAACCCTTTGGTGGTAATCGACGGCGTTCCGTCCAGCAATCCTGATGCACTAAGTGATGTAAATCCTAATGATATTGCCTCGGTAGAAATTTTAAAAGACGCATCTTCGAGTGCCATTTACGGTACAAGGGCCGCAAATGGAGTGGTATTGGTAACGACAAAAAAAGGCACCTATAGTCAGAAATTATCGACATCGGTAAACGCCTATACAGGTTTTTCCAATACTACCCGTTATATTGACCTGTTAACCGCACCAGAGTTATATATGCTAAAAAGGGAGCGCTATACTAATGATGGTGCTGCCATAGAGGCACCATGGGATGATCCATATTATGCTACACAACGTACCGACTGGCAAAAAGCAATTCTCGGCACAGGTAAAGTGAACAGCGGCGATGTAAATATACAGGGCGGAAACGAAACGTCTACCTATTATTTTGCAGCTTCCATGTATGATGAAAAAGGAGTTATTGATAAAGCGAGATTTAAACGTTACAGTACCCGCATTAATTCGGAACACAAAATAAAATCGTGGTTGAGGGTAGGAGAGAACATACAGGGTACTTATACAGAGAGTAATTCATTTAACAATAATGATTCTCAGGCTGGTTTAATTTTCTCAGCCCTACGTTTTAACCCGGCAATTCCGACGATAAATGATGACGGTAGTTTTGGGACTTCCAAGGCTTTTGCCAATCAACTTGGAGACATCAATAATCCCTACGCGACCATTCAGCAAACAGATGCTTACACCCGAAAATACAGGTTGATTGCGAATGCATTTGCTGAGGTAAATATCATGAAAGATTTGAAATTCCGTGCAAACTACGGCTTTGACGGAACGATTGGCAGAGGTTACAATTTTAGCGTTCTGGATGTAAACCAGGCAAGACCCACTACTAATTCGACTTTGACCCAATCCGAGTCTGAAACGTATTCAAATTTACTCGATCTATTCCTTACTTATGATAAAACGATTAATAAAAACCATATCACAATAACAACTGGTTATTCCAAACAAAACTTTCAGGGAAGCAATTTCAGTGCAGCAAGAATTGGATACGATAACACCAGTTTCGATCAACGCGTTTTAAATCAAGGCAATACCTTATTAACGGCATCTGGCACAGCAGATGACCCTACCGCTTTAGAATCGGTATTTGCAAGAGGTTTTTATGATTATGATGGCCGGTTTCTGGCTACCCTGACATTTAGAGCTGATGGTTCATCCCGGTTTGCACCAGGTAAACAATGGGGATACTTCCCGGCGTTCTCTGTGGGATGGAGAATCTCTAACGAAAATTTCATGAAAGATATAAGCTGGATCAGCAATTTAAAAGTAACAGGTGGATGGGGCGAATTGGGTAACCAAAACGTAACGCCATTTCAATATGTAAGTTCAATTCTGGTAGGAAATACATATGGAACCAACGGTTATACTTTTGGCGGTGCAGGCTATAATGGTGCAGCAATCATCAAAACAGCTAACCCTAATATTACCTGGGAACGTTCGGCAATGACGAATGTAAGTGTCGAAGCCGGGTTTCTCCAGAATAAATTGAATACAACCATAACTTATTTTAATAAAGATACCAAAGAAATGCTGATTCCGGCTGTACAAGTGGGTACGGCAGGTACAACAATTGCATCGGATGTGAATGCCGGAGAGATGAACAACCGTGGTATAGAGGCCGAAATTAATTACAGTGCCGGTGATGCGGTAAAATATTCTATTGGTGTAAATGGTGCTTTCATCAAAAACAAAATCACCAAACTTTACGGAGAAAGTGCCTATATTTCTTCTAAAGTTTACGGCCGTTCCAGCCAGGAAATTTCCAGAACATACGAGGGACAGTCAATTTCTTCTTTCTATGGATGGAAAACAAATGGCTTATATCAAACACAGGCTGAAATTGACAACGATGCCGCTTTGGCGAATGATTCGCGGAAAAGTTCCATCAAACCGGGCGATGTTCGTTTCCTTGATGTAAACGGAGATGGTTTAATTGATGGAAAAGACCGTACTTACCTGGGTAATCCAAATCCTAAAGCCACAATGGGCCTTCAGGGAAGTGTATCTTACAAAAACTTCGATTTATCGGCAAACTTTACCGGTGTATTTGGTATCGACTTGTACAATGCCGACCGGATGCAGGGTATAGATCCAACCTATTCTTTCAATTTATATGGTGAAACCATTGGAAGATGGACCGGGCCGGGAACGAGTAATACCATTCCAAGAATGTCACTCGACCGTTCGAATGATAACTATCGCACATCGGATTTATTCATTGAGAATGGTAGTTATTTCAGCTTAAAAAACATCACGCTAGGTTATACTTTCCCATCAACACTGATTAAAAAGACAACTTTCAGTAGCCTGAGACTATATGTAACCGGACAAAATGTATTTATGCTTACAAAATATACCGGCTATACCCCGGAATTGGGTTATACCGATGGCAACAGACAAAGAGGTGTTGACGTGGCGCAGTACCCATCAGTACGTTCATTTACATTTGGTTTAACCCTTAAATTATAATCCTATGAAAACGAAAATAAATATTCTTGTACTAACAGCGATTGTATTTTTAGCTACAGCCTGCAAGAAAAATCTTGATCTTGATCAGAAAGGTGTTTACAATACCGACAATTATTTTAGAAATGAAACCGACGCTGTAAATGCAGTTTCGGGAATATACAGCCTGCTGGAGCAGGAAGATTATATCAGCCACGCCGAAACTACTTTTGATGTGGCTTCTGATGACTACTGGCGTTCGGGCGACCATTCGGAAGATGAAGCGATAGAAAATTTAACTTACGATGCATCGAACCCTCAGGTAAGATACAGCTGGACCTATAAATACGAAACGGTTAACCGTTCTACCAATGCAATTATCAATATTCCTAAAATTGCAATAATGAATGAATCCGTTCGAAAGAGAAGTATGGGCGAAGCATATTTTATGCGTGCTTTTGGCTACTGGCGCCTGATGTTAATTTATGGAGACGTGCCTATCATTTCTGAATCGGATTTTACAAACAAAACCTTTAATAAACCAAAATCGAGTATTGAAGACGTAAGGAAACAGATTGAATCTGATTTATTAAAAGCGGTTGACATGCTGCCTGAATCTTACAGCGCAACGGATAGGGGTAGGGTGAGTAAAGGAACTGCTTTGGGATTGCTTACGAAACTTTACATGTACTGGGAAAAATTACCGGAGGCCATTACCACGGGTCAGCGTTTAATTGATAACCCGAATTATAATTTAGCAGCTACCTATAAAGAAAACTTTACCCGGGCAAACGAAAATAGCACCGAAATTCTTTTTTCTGTGCAAGGCTTACAAAATGTTGTACAGAACGATTATACTATTTATTACATCCCAAGAGCGTGGGGAGGTTACGGCTTTAGCCAGCCACTACAAGGTTTGGCCAACGAATTTGAAGCAAACGATTCACGCAAGGCGGCTACACTGCTTAGTGTTGGCGACAAAATCAACATTGGCGATGGTGTAAATGATCAAACTTTTACAAGCAGTTTATCTTCTACAGGATTTGCATTTCGCAAATATGCCGTATTCTATCCATTTGGTTCTACCGAAGGTAATGGTGTTGATCACAATTATGCTGTTCCGTTGATGCGTTCTGCAGATATTTACCTTTTGGTTGCCGAAGCCAAAATCCGTACGCAGGGTGCAGGCGCCGGAGATGCACTCATTAACCAGGTTCGCCGCAGGGCTTCAACGTTGTTACCACCTGTAAGTGGTGCCGGAATGACTCAATTGATTCATGAAAGACGTGTAGAACTGGCTGGTGAAGGGGAAAGACATCAGGATTTAATGCGCTGGGATAAAAAAGGTCTTGTTAATATTGCCGCAATCTATAACCTTGCAGTTTCAAAAGCACCGATAGACCAGGGAAAAACCGTTACATTTATTCGTCCTAAACATTATTATTATCCCATCCCACAAGTAGAAATCGACAAGGCTGGTGGTGTATTGGTACAAAATCCCAATTATTAGCAATTATGATGCACAGGTATCTTACTTTATTGTTTCTGGCAGTTGCAGCAGCTGGTTCAACAGCTATGGCCCAGGTAGACCAGCAAAATACGGCTGCTTTTTTAAAACGCATAGTATCCAACCGGGCAGAAGCATTTATCGTAGAAGAAATTCCAAAGGAAAATGATAAAGATGTATTTGAAATAGAATCCATAAACAACAAAATTGTGCTTCGCGGAAACAATGGATTATCCGTTGCTTCCGCATTGAATTATTACCTTAAAAACTATTGTTCGAGTGATATCGGCTGGAATGGTACTAACCTGAATATTCCGGCCATCTTACCGCAATTGCCTGTCAAAATCCATAAGAATACGCCTTACAATTATCGTTATTATTTAAATTATTGCACTTTCAACTACAGCATGGCCTGGTGGGATTGGGAACGTTGGCAGAAAGAAATCGATTGGATGGCACTCAACGGGATAAACATGCCTCTTGCCATTACAGGCGAAGAAGCAATATGGAGAGATGTTTACCGTTCAATGGGCTTTACCGATAAAGAGCTGGAAGGCTTTTTTAGCGGTCCGGCTTATTTTTCGTGGCTATGGATGGGCAATATTGATGCCTGGGGCGGTCCGCTGCCACAGCACTGGATGGATTCGCATAAAGAATTGCAGAAAAAAATTCTCGAACGCGAACGATCTTTCGGTATGAAACCTGTTTTATCTGCTTTTACCGGCCATGTGCCACCAACTTTTAAAGATAAATTCCCTGGTGCTAAAGTAAAAAGAACAAACTGGGATGCCGGCTTTCCTGATGTGTTTATTCTTGATCCAGAAGATGCCTTGTTCGAAAAAATAGGAAAACAATACATTGAAACGCAGACTAAAGAATTTGGAACAGACCATCTGTACTCTTCTGATACCTTTAATGAGAACATTCCGCCAACCAACGACTCTACTTATCTGAGCGACATGAGCAAAAAGGTTTTCCATTCTATGGCCGCCGCCGATCCTAAAGCGATTTGGGTAATGCAAGGGTGGATGTTTCATTACAACAATAAATTCTGGCAACCACAGCAGGTAAAAGCTTTATTAAATGCAGTTCCTGATGATCAAATGATTATTCTCGATTTGTATAGCGATGCCAACCCGGTGTGGAACCGTACGGATGCCTATTATGGCAAACCATGGATCTGGAATATGCTCCAGAATTTTGGAGGTAACATCAGTCTCTTTGGCCGAATGCGTCATGTGGCAGCTGACCCTTCAATTGCACTGCACGATCCTGAATCGAAAAAGATGGCTGGCATCGGGCTGGCGCCTGAAGGAATTGAACAAAACCCTGCATTATTTGGCCTGATGCTTGAAAATGTGTGGAGAGATACGCCGATTGATGTGGAGGCATGGCTGAAAGATTACGCAAAACGCAGGTACGGCAAACAATTACCGCAACTGGATGAAGCATGGACTATTTTACTGAACACGGTTTACAGCGGAGGACTAACCGAAGGTGGAAATGAATCGATTATTGTAGCCCGCCCCACATTTGAAAAGAAGATTGACAGGGTACTGACGGGATTATCTTATGATCCGCTTCAATTGGTTAAAGCATGGGGACTGTTTACGGCCAATGCAAATGAACTAAAAAACAGCGATGGTTTCGAATATGACCTGGTGGATGTAACCAGGCAAGTGCTGGCCAATTATGCAAGTCCGCTACAACAGAAAATGGCAGCAGCTTATCAGGCCAAAGATCAGATTGCCTTTAAAAAATACAGCAAAGAATTTCTGGAACTATTAGACGATATGGACCTGCTGTTAGCTACCCGCAAAGACTTCCTGCTGGGAAAATGGATCCATGAAGCAAGGGCAAACGGCATTACCGAAAAAGAAAAGAATTTATACGAATTTAACGCCCGAGACCTTGTTACCTTATGGGGTGATAAAGAGAGCGGTTTAAGGGAATATTCTAACCGCCAATGGGCAGGGTTAATTAAAGGATATTATAAACCAAGGTGGGAAATGTTCTTTAACACCGTAGAACAATCGTTTAAAACAGGAACAACCGTTGATTTAAAAACATTCGATAAAAATGTAAAAGATTGGGAATGGAAATGGGTTAATCTGCATGATAATGCCTATTCTGACAAAATAAAAGGTAATTCGTTTGAAGTAGTGGCAAAATTGTATGCTAAATATAACGATACGATAAAAGCAGCTTATGCGAAATAAAAACAGCATAAGGCCAATCCGTACTTCTTATATGATGAAATACAGCAGATTTTTACTTTTACTGCTGCTTGGCCTTTCTGCTTTTACATTTACCAGTGCGCAGGAAGTTGTAAATGATCATATGTTTCATGGACTGCCTGAAGCAAAAAACTTTAGTGATTTCGATAGTAAAGGCTTTCTGATTAATCAGAAAAGAACGTTTATTGTTTCGGCCGGCATGGAATATGCGAGGGTGCCGCATCAGTTGTGGCGTGAGCGTTTGCTGCAACTTAAACGGGGCGGCTTTAATTGTATTGAGATATATACCATCTGGAATTATCATGAACCTGTAGAAGGGAAATTTGAGTTTAGCGGAGATCAGAACCTGGATCAGTTTCTGGCTTTAGTTAAAGAACTGGGCCTTTATGCTATTGTGCGTGTTGGCCCTTATTACTGCGCCGAATGGGATCAGGGTGGATACCCTACCTGGCTTCGGTTTAAACCGGGCTTGCGGGTGAGAGAAGATAATGCAGAATTTGAAAAATATGTAGACCGTTTCTTTGATCGGCTGCTGCCTATAGTAATGAAACACCAGATTACCAAAGGTGGCTCTGTGATTTTGATACAGCTGGAAAATGAACATCCGAAAGGCTGGGGAACAGATATGCCTAACGGTTACTTTAAACACCTGCAAAGCAAATCGCTGGCCATGGGGATGGAAGTGCCTTACTTTTTTAGCGGCTTACACCATGCTAATGATCCTGCGGGAAAGGGAAAACTGGATGATTCAAAAAGACCTAATCCCTGGTTTTCTACAGAATTCTGGAGCGTTTGGTATTCACAATATGGTGCTAAACCAACAGATGCATCACTTTACGATCGCCGTACCTGGAAAATCATTGCCCATGGCGGCAACGGCTATAACTTTTACATGGCCCATGGCGGGTCTAATTTTGGATATACCAATAACGATGAAGATGCAGCCTCATACGATTATGGTGCTGCGGTTGGGCAGGCAGGCGATTTGCGCCCGCTTTATTTTACTTTTAAACGTGCGGGTTATTTTGCACGCAGTTTCCAGGAAATTTTAGAAAACAGTACCGATGCATCTACAGCTTACCAATACTTAACACAAGATACGGTACTCAAAATTAGTGCGAGGAAGAGCGATGCCGGAACATTGATTTTTCTTGATAATCCGGCTGAAAAACAGCTAACTAAAACATTTACTGTTAAAGGTTTACCCCCTTTTACCATTAACTTATTGTCAGGCGAGATTCATCCGATTGTACATCAGTTTAAACTAAATGATAAAGTAGCATTAAATTGGGGACTATCTCGTATATACGGTGTTGTTAAACAACAGCATACAACTACTATTTTGGTAGAAGCGAATGCTGGCAACCCAATATATCTGAATTTTATGACGACTGTAAAAGCTATCGTCAAATCCGCTGTTAATGCCGGCGACCTGAAAGTAAAGGGCAAAAACGTTACTTTAAATACGGTATTTAAACCAAAGGGGCAACCTTCCCATTATCTTTTTAAAACAGATGATCAACTAATCCGGATTCTGGTATTGGACAAAGCAGCGGCTGATAAAACATGGATTGCAGACGAAACAGAAAAAGAAGCGATTGTTACCGGTGTTTCTTATCTTGGTGAAACGAAATTGAGTAGCACAGGCTTTCAGGCAGCGGCAACCTTTCCAATAGCCGCCACAAGAGATACCTGCACAATGCTTTACCTCGAAGAGGGATTAAAAAAAATGACTGTTGTCCCGGTTCAGGATGTTAAAATAGATACTTTACTTCATTTAACACCCTGGGAAAATAAAGATGCTGCAATTTTTGCATCTTCAGATTTAGCTCATGGAAAGTGGGTTTCAAGTGAAAATCCTTTACAAATGGGCGAAGATGGCAACCTGACCAATTCGGCCTGGTACCGCACAAAATTTAACGCAGCCGTAGCCGGTAATTATACATTACAGTCTGACGGTGGCGACCGTGCAACTGTATTCGTAGATGGAAAGCTGGTAACCAATTGGAAGATCAGAAGCGGCGAGCTGACCCTCGTATTGAAAAAGGGCATGCATAACCTTGCTTTTTTTACCGCCCATGATGGCCGTGATAAACTTGCAGCTTACCTTGGCCCGATTACAGAGATCGATAAAAAAGGGCTTTCGGGCATTACCCTCATTAAAAAAGGAGGACCTTTTATCTCTACGCTTGATAAATGGTACTTCAGCGCTGCGCCAGATTCCATCGCTATTAAAAGTGGTCCGCCATTACTTGATACGCTCAAAGCGGCCCCATATAAAATTGGCTCAGACGCCTTCAACCTAAAAGAGGGCTATGGCTGGTTTCAAACCATTATTAAAGCCCAACCAGGCCTGCCGAAGCTAATCATCAGTTTTAAAAGCACTGATGAAAACGCAACTTTGTTTATTAACGGTAAAAAAGTATTAAGACACGAAGGATGGAATATTCCTTTTGAGTATACGATCACAGACACAGCTATTTTAGCGCATCCTATCCAGCTATCTGTTTTTATAGAAAACGTAAGTAACGAGGGCGGCATCGATCAACCTGTAAAAATAAATACCATAGGAAGTGGAACCATTTTAAACGGTTGGAAAATGAAAGATGGCCCGGACATTGAAGATGCCTCCGCAAGCTGGAAAATTCTGGCAGGTATCGATTCGCTTAATGGACCACAATGGTACCGTTCCACTTTTAATCAGCAAAAAATAGCCAACAGGAAATTGGTTTGGCGGGTTCATCCTTATGGTATGGGACATGGTTCGGTTTGGATTAACGGGCATAACCTGGGACGTTATCCGGAAAAAATCGGCGATATCGGTATGTATATTCCTGAACCCTGGCTAAAAGAAGGCCTGAATGAAATCATCATTTTTGATGAAGATGGTAAAAATCCTGGTCAAGTGAAGATAAAGATGGAAACCGCATCCAGCAAAATCACTTATACCCTGCAGACAGACGACATTAAATAACAGCATAATCCCAATAACACCCAATAAGACCATTATGGAATTATCAAACAATAGATTTACCACGCTCGACATATTCAGGGGAATAACCATCTGTTTCATGATCATTGTAAATTCTCCCGGGTCTGGTGCAGTGGTATGGTCACCTTTGGATCATGCCGCCTGGTTTGGCTTTACACCCACCGATCTCGTTTTCCCGTCTTTTCTATTCGCAGTTGGAAATGCCCTAAGTTTTTCTAAGAAAAAGTTCGAAAGCAACTCTGCTTTTTTAGCCAAGATATTTAAGCGCACACTCATCATTTTTTTACTGGGTTACCTGATGTATTGGTTTCCTTTTATGCATCGGGATCATGATAACTGGGTATTTAATTCCTTAGGTCACACACGTATTATGGGTGTGCTGCAACGAATTGCTTTATGTTATTTTTTTGGTTCCTTAATTGTACATTATTGCTCAAAAAAAACGGCGGTGATCATTTCTATAGTGCTGCTGCTGCTGTATTGGGCATTTTTGCTGCTATTCGGGGCAGCCGGAGAAGAATACAGCATGTTGGGCAATGCCGGTACCAAGCTCGACATTTTCATCCTCGGCGACGCCCATTTATACCACGATCATGGCGGGCCGGTAGCTTTCGATCCCGAAGGATTATTGAGTACCATCACGGGTATTGTTAATGTTATTGGCGGCTATCTGGCAGGTGCTTATATCCAGCGAAAAGGGAAAAATTTTGAATGCATAGCCAAACTATTGATGATGGGCGCATTACTGATTGGAATAGCGCTATTTTGGGGACAATTTTTCCCGATTGCTAAAAAACTATGGACCAGCTCTTTTGTATTACTCACTATCGGGCTGGATTTAGTGATACTTGGTCTACTGATTTATGCCATCGAACTCAAAAACATTAAATGGGGAACAAATTTCTTTTTAATTTTTGGGCGAAATTCTCTGGCTATTTATCTTTTATCAGAATTGCTGCTTGTAATCTTTCAACTGGTTCATGTTCAGCATGGTCTGAGTTTCTATAACTGGATCAATAATGTTTTTTACCAGGTAATTTTCCCGGGCGCATTTGGTACCCTTGTATTTGCGGTGAGTTTTATGCTGCTCTGCTGGTTTGTGGGCTACCTGATGGATAAAAGAAAAATTTACATTAAAATCTAATCCCGGATGTTTGTTAAATTCTCCCGTTTATCCTGCGCAATACTATTGCTGCTTTCGTTGTCTATGGCAGTTTATGGCCAAAAGCAGTATAATCAGTCAAGTGCAAATACGATTTATGTTGACCCCTTTATTGGTACCACAAAAAGTAATGTACTAACCAGCTGGGGAGGTAATGGCGGCACCTATCCGGGTGCCGTTGCGCCATCAGGCAATATTCAGTTAACACCAGAAACGAGGGTTACCGGGGCAAAGGGTTATGATTACAGCGATAAACAGATTTTCTTTTTCAGCTGCTTTAAACACTTCAGCGGTTTCCCGGAAGGATCTTCCGGACAGGCATTCATCCTCCCGGTAGAGAAAGGAAAAAACTTTGAACCCGGAAAATACAACCGCCCTTTTAGTCATACGCAGGAAGAGGCAACACCAGGTTATTATAAAGTGGTATTTGCCGATAACAACACCATTGCCGAAGCCGCAACGAGCGCCCGATCAGGAATTTTAAAATTTACTTTTCCTGCAAAGGTAACCCCGCAGATATACATTGGGGAAGCCGGGAATATTAGCTTAAAGAGCAAACGTCTGGTTCATGGATCTTCGGGCAACACTGTAATCAACCTGTCATCCAACATCATTGAATCCGATACTGTTAAGGGCGGCTATTTATTAACCTTTGAGAAATCAGATACGGCAGCGAAAATGATCATGCTTAAAATCAGTTCTTCTTCCGTAAGTTTTGAAAGCGCGCAACATAACATCGATACAGAAATTGGCCAAATTGACTTTGAGACATTCCGGGAAAGGACGGCTAAAGAATGGGATAGGCAATTGGCTACAGTCGATATTAAAGACCCTTCATCCGCAAATAAAAAATTTTTTTATACCGCACTTTACCATTCATTGCTAATCCCTTGGGTTATCTCTGATGCAGATGGGAAATACAAAGGAGCTGACGGTAAAATCCATCAGACGAAAGGACAAAATCAATATGGCGGTTTTTCACCATGGGATACTTTTCGTTCTTTACATCCTTTGCTCACTTTACTTTATCCCGAAAAGCAAAATGATGTAATTCTATCGATGCTTGATGTATATGAGCAAAGCGGATATTTGCCGACTGAAACCATGACAGGGAACCATGCCGTCCCAATTATTGTGGATGCCTACCTGAAAGGGATTACAGGCTATAACCACGACCTTGCTTATAAAGCAATGAAAAATAGCATTGTAGATGGCCCTTTCATTAAAAATGATATGGACATATACCATCAGCTGGGGTATGTGCCATTTTCCAGATCAGAATCGGTAACCAGGACCGTTGAATATGCCTACGATGACTGGGCACTGTCGCAGTTCGCAAAAATGGTAATGAAGAACAAGCCAGATCAGCAATTGCTGGAAAAAAGAGGCTTAAATTACAGGAACCTTTTCCATCCTTCAGATTTATTTATGTTGCCGCGACAAGGCAATCAATTTAAGTTAAATCCAGGCACGACGGGTTATAAGGAAGGCAACAAATGGACCTACACCTATTTTGTTCCCCATAATGCGAAAGACCTGATTAATTTACTCGGTGGCCCGGAAATTTTTTCAAACCGTTTAGATTCTGCGATGGCCAACAACGTCATTCTGTATGATAATGAAACCGTGCTTCATTTGCCCTACCTTTTTAATGCGGCCGGGCGGCCGGCACGCACGCAAGAATGGATTAGAGATATTATGATCAGCCGTTTCTCTGCAACACCGGGTGGTCTGCCAGGAAATGACGACCTTGGCTCCATGTCCAGTGCCTATATTTTTAATGCCTTCGGGCTCTTTCCAATCAGTCCTGGAAACCCATCCTACGCTATTGGTGCACCCTTATTTGAATCCGTTACGCTGCACTTGTTCAACAAAAAAGATTTAGTGATTCAGGCGCAAAATCAATCTGCTAAAAACAAATATGTTCATACCTTATCTGTGAATAATCACTTATACAGTCAGCTGGATATTTCACATGAAATGCTAATGAAAGGCGGCCGGCTAAACTTTGTGATGAGTCCGGATGCTATCCAGTCCTGGCCAAAAGACAGGGACCCAATTTCGCTCTCTGCAACTAAAGTAAATGCCAATATTAAACTTCTTCATTACAGCATCAGCACTAAACAAGTAAGGCCTGATGAAACCTTTCAGATAAAATTCACCTTAAAAAACGAAGGAAGCCTGGGCACCAGGCGCATCATTGTTTACGCTGACGGGAAACCCTGGTTATCTAAATATTGTCTTGTAGATTCGGGCGTAACCGTAACCGACTCCATAAGCGGTCGATTATACAAACCGGGGAAAGTGAAAATCGGCACTAGCCCATCAGCAACTACAGTGATTAATGTGGTTAATCCTTTAAAACCTGTTGCACAACCTTTCCTAATCTCCGGATTGAAGGTGAAACCCATTTTAAGACTAAACACGCAACAGGAAGTCACCTACCGGATTAAAAATATCACGGGAATTGCCCAAACTTTTAAACCCAATGTAATCCTTTCTAAGGATTTTAATAATAAGGAAATACTACTTTACACGGATCAGGTTTACCTGTTGCCAGGACAGCAAAAAACGCTAAATCACCGATTTGTTGCCAATCAAACAGGCCTGCAAACAATCAGAACAGGAAATATACAGGCGATATTCAAAGTCTACGAAACACCTTCAACAGCTTTGCTGTTAAATCTGGAGTTTAAATACCTGAAAAACAACCAGGTTGCAGATCAATCCGGGTTTCACAACAATGCATTATTGATTGGCGGCGCAAATGATTCTAAAAAACATATTCCTGAAATAGGGGATAGTACTTATCTGGAAATTCCAAATGCGCCTAGCCTGGATCAGATGGGAAATAACCTCAGTATGATGGCTTGGGTTTATCCAACCGGAGACGAAAAAGGTTTGACTGACATCATCACAAAAGGTGATAGCCACGTCATTCAAACGACTGATAATAAAACCTTAACATTCTTTGCCGGTGGTTGGGGAAGAGGAGATTGTACAGTTAAATTACCTGCCAACTGGAAAAATAACTGGCATCATATTGCCGGCGTTTGTGAGGGCGATTTACTAAGCGTTTACCTGGATGGTAAATTAGCAGGAAGTACAAAAGTTGAAGGCATCAGCAACCTTTCTAACACCAGCCGATGGCAGATTGGCCGCAATGAAGAATTTCCTTCAGAAAGAATCTTTCACGGACAAATCGACCAAATTAAAATTTACGGACAGCCACTATTGGCAAAAGAAATTGAAGCTTTGTTTAAAAAGGAAAAAGACAAGTATTAGGAATAATTAAAATAGCTTATATATTATGAAGAAAAAGATTTTGATTTTCTATATTTGCAACCTTATTGCTCCCGTAGTTCAATGGATAGAATTATGGTTTCCGGTACCATCGATATGAGTTCGAATCTCGTCGGGAGCACCTTACGAGACAAATCAGTTTTTCACTATTTGTCTCGTTTTTTTTTATGTATATCAGTATTAATCAAATATGCATAAAGGATAAAAATAAGTCTAAAAAGCTCCTTTCCCGAAATCAAGAATTTTATCCAGTCATATGGCTTATCCAGTTTAGTAGAATTCTAAAATACGTGGCGTCTTATAATCCAAGTCATTAACATGGCTGTATAAACCAATATATTTGTTCGTTTTCTATAAATTAATAAATAAATGACGCAATTTCCAACAGTTTATACATTGTTGTTTTAAAAATTCCTTGGTTTTAATAAGCTTAAATATCATTTTAATTACCGGATTAAGTTTTAACCAAACCAAAAACATATCCGGTTTTTGCTTATCCAGAAATCAGCTAAATCTGCGGGAGAAACAACGATGCATTTAATAAATAATGCAACAAGATTCCCCGCATACATGAGAATAACGACTTATGGAAACCATACCATCTGCGGAAAATCAGCGAAATCTGCGGGAGAAATACGGACACATTTAATGAAGTAGTGCATTAAGATTCCCCGCATGCCTGAGAATAACGACTTATGGCGACCATACCATCTGCGGAAAATCAGCGAAATCTGCGGGAGAAATACGGACACATTTAATGAAGTAGTGCATTAAGATTCCCCGCATACATGAGAATAACGACTTATGGACACCATGCCATCTGCGGAAAATCAGCGGAAAAAATTATTTATACATATTCCTTTATAAAAGATCAAAATTGGCTTTTTAGAAAATAAAAACGCACCTTTGCGAACCGTTTATAAAGATTTAGGCATGTAATAAAAAATTAGTTATTTATGGAAGAATTGGTTGTAGAAGAGATTCAGGAACTGCTTGAAAAAGAGAATGATAAAGCTTTAAAGCGTTATCTTGATGAGCTGAATATCTCTGATGTTGAACAACTGATTGATGAACTTCCGCAATATGCAGCTAAATTTATCGAAACAATTTCCCTAAACCGGGCGGTAAATGTCTTCCGGATTCTGGATTTTCCTACACAAGAACGGATTATTAAAAAACTTTCAGGCAATAAGTTAAATCAGATTATAAAAGATTTGCCACCTGACGATCGTACAGCACTTTTCAGTGAATTAAAGGGCGATGTGGTTAAAAAGATGATAACGCTTTTACCGCCCGAAGAACGGAAGGAATCACTGGCACTTTTAGGCTACAAAGAAGATAGTATCGGTCGTTTGATGACGCCGGATTATATTGCTGTAAAGCCTGAATGGTCTATTTCTAGAGTGCTTTCGCACATCAGGCGTTATGGTAAAAATTCTGAAACCATTGATGTTGTCTATGTAATTGATAAAGACGGTGTTTTGCTTGATGACATCAGAATCCGTGAAGTTTTGTTAGCAGATCCTGAGGCAATAATTGGCGAACTTACAGATAAACGTTTTATTGCCTTAAAAGCGAACGACCCTCAGGAAGATGCCATCAATATCTTCAGGATGAATAACCGTGTAGCGTTGCCTGTTGTTGATGAAAATAATATCCTTTTGGGTATCGTAACGGTTGATGATATTCTTTGGATCGCCAACGAAGAATATACCGAAGATATGCACAAGATTGGTGGTACCGAGGCACTTGATGAACCTTATTTAGATACATCGATTTTTAACCTTGTAAAAAAACGTGTAGGCTGGCTGGCCATTTTAATGATTGGAGAAATGCTTACGGCAACTGCGATGGGTTTTTTTGAAGGTCAAATTCATAAAGCTACTGTACTTGCATTATTTATTCCGCTGATTATTTCCTGTGGAGGAAATAGCGGTTCACAAGCATCAACATTAATTATACAGGCAATGGCTTTAGGTGAGGTAACCATAAAAGATTGGTGGTTAGTGATGCGCCGAGAAATAACTTCGGGCTTTTTGTTAGGGATTTGTTTAGGATTAATAGGTTTTCTCAGAATTTTGGTTTGGCATGTAGCTGCACCGAATGTTTATGGTCCGCACTGGATTTTAATTGCAGCAACAATTAGTGTTTCACTTGTATTTGTTGTTTTGTGGGGCTCCTTAAGTGGCTCAATGCTTCCTGTTTTGCTTAAAAAATTAGGTGCCGACCCCGCAACTTCTTCTGCACCTTTTGTAGCTACACTTGTTGATGTTACCGGTTTAATAATTTATTTCAGCTTTGCCGTTTTATTTTTAAAAGGCGTTTTACTTTAATTTTATTTATGCAAAAGATTACCACATTATTTACCGATATCGGTGGCGTATTATTGACCAATGGCTGGGACAGGCAGGCAAGGGGAGAAGCTTCGGTATTATTTAATCTTGATTCGGTTGATTTGGAAGAGCGTCATCACCTTACCTTCGATACCTATGAAGTTGGTAAGTTAACACTTGACGAGTACCTGGAAAGAATTGTTTTTTTTAAGGACCGTTCTTTTTCGTACGATGATTTCAAAGAATTTATGTTTAGTAAATCTTTGCCTTATAAGGATATGATCACCTTAATCTGCGATTTGAAGAAGAAATATAACCTTAAAGTCGCTGTAATTAGCAATGAAGGGAGAGAGTTAAATCAATATCGGATTAATACGTTTAAGCTTAATGAATTTGTAGACTTTTTCGTATCGTCGAGCTTTGTTCACTTTCGTAAGCCTGATGCAGACATTTTTAAGGTTGCCATCGATATTTCTCAAAGTGATGTCGCCACGAGTTTGTATATCGATGACAGAATGCTTTTTGTACAGGTTGCTGAAGGTTTAGGTTTACAGGGCATTCATCATACAAGTTACGAAGATACTAAAATGCAGTTGGCGGGTTTTGGATTGGAAATATAGGTTTCCATAAGTCGTTATTCCCGCGCAGGCGGGAATCTATTTCGTTATTTCAAGTTTCCGTGGCAAAACAAAATAAAAGCCGCCCTTTTGAGGCAGCTCATATCTTTTATACTTTTTAAAGCCCCTTCAGGGGTTTGGGCTGTTACACATTAAACCTGAAGTGCATAATATCGCCATCTTCTACGACATACGTTTTTCCTTCAACACCTAATTTGCCGGCATCTTTACAAGCATTTTCAGAACCTAAGGTTACAAAGTCGTTGTATTTAATAACTTCCGCACGGATAAAACCTTTTTCGAAATCTGTATGGATTACGCCGGCCGCCTGCGGTGCGGTAAAACCTTTGGTAATGGTCCAGGCCCTAACTTCCTGTACACCAGCAGTAAAATAAGTATAAAGATTTAATAATTTATAAGCAGCACGAATTAGTTTATTTACGCCGGATTCTGTCAAGCCTAAATCAGCTAAAAATTCCTGGCGCTCTTCATAACTATCTAATTCGGCAATTTCCGATTCAATTTTAGCAGAGATAACCAGCACTTCAGCATTTTCATCAGCAACATTTGCTTTAACCAAATCAACATATTTGTTTCCTGTAATTACAGATGCTTCATCAACATTACAAACATACATAACCGGTTTTTGGGTAAGCAGACCTAAATCTTCAATAAAATCGAAATCTTCTTGTGATAATGGTGCCGTACGGATAGATTTTCCACTTTCCAGATGAGATTTTACAACGGTTAAAATTTCATAAGTTCGTTTAGCATCTTTATCGCCACCTGTTTTAGCCATTTTCTCAACTTTCTGAATACGTTTATCAACCGTATCCAAATCCTTTAACTGTAGTTCAGTGTCGATAATTTCTCTATCACGAATCGGATCAACAGAACCATCAACGTGTATCACATTTCCATCGTCAAAGCAACGTAAAACATGGATAATGGCATTTGTAGCACGAATATTTCCTAAAAACTGGTTGCCTAAGCCTTCACCTTTAGATGCACCTTTCACCAAACCGGCAATATCAACAATTTCAATTGTATTCGGCTGTACTTTATTTGGTTTAACCAACTCGGCAAGCTTGGTTAATCTATCATCCGGTACGGTAATTACGCCAACATTGGGCTCAATTGTACAGAAAGGGAAGTTTGCTGCCTGCGCCTTCGCATTTGATAGACAGTTAAAAAGAGTCGATTTACCTACATTTGGTAAACCTACTATACCACATTGTAATGCCATTTATATATTAGTATTTGTTAATTCGTTTTCCGTCATCCATCGTCCATCGTCCATCGTCCATCGTCCATCGTCCATCGTCCATCGTCCATCGTCCATCAATCTTTGAGGCCGCAAAGATAAACTTTAAAATCTTTATTTAAAGACCGGAATTTGTAGCAGCTAGATATTTTATCTAAGTTTATCCAAAATTCAGCGAATGGACATGGAAAATTTAGAACAGGAACCTCAGGAGATAAAGTTAATCGTTACGGAGGAAATGAGAAGTTATATTTATGAGATTTCTAAATGGGCAAGGTTTTTATCCATTATCGGATTTATATTATCGGCTTTTTTAATTATCGGTTCTTTCGGAATAGGTGCTGCATTAACTTCAAACCCTGCTATGCTTGCGCAGCTCGGACCGTTGGCAGGTGCCGGAGCGATGGGGATTACACTGGTTTATCTGGTATTGGCCCTGCTGTATTTTTATCCGAGTTTATTGCTTTTCAGGTTTTCTAACAAAGGCAAACAAGGTATTTTATATGGTGATCAGGAAAGTTTAAACGATGCGATGCTGAATATGAAATCGTTGTTTAAATTCTGGGGTATATTTACGATCGTAATCATGATTTGCTACTTCCTTTTTGTGTTGCTTTTCGCAGCAAGCATGGCAGGGGCATAATTATTTGAAATATTTTTGCATGCCTTCGGGCTGTTGCCAGCCGAAATTTGGTTCATAATAATTCCATAAAAGATTACTGAGTTTTCGGATAATAGTCCAGCCTTCATTATCATAATTCCATGAAGTATCTTTCTGGTTTTTAGTTGTAATGCAGAAAACAAAGTCGCCATGGGGTGCATTTACGAGTAAAACTTCTGAACGTGCAGCATCAACCGCACCTGATTTTGAGGCAACCTGAACCGTTGGCGGAATTTGTGAAAGCGCTTCGCTATCCCAGTAAATGCGAATCAGGTTTCTGTAAATTCGTTCCGAAGCAGCCGGATTTATCATTTTGCCATCCCTGATTAACGTTAAAAGCGTTGCCATTTCTCTGGGCGTGGTTTGTCCCCAACCGTATTTTTTTTGATTATCCTTTCGTCCGGGTGTTCGCGAATTTACCCTGGTATTTTGTAAACCATGGTTAGCCATTACTTCATTTATCGCTGTTCCGGTTCCGGCCAGCAATTGCGCCCACAAACTCGCTGTGTTGTCGCTCGTGGTTATCATCAGCATTAAAACCTTGCTCAAAGCAATCTTTTCGCCATCCTTAAACGAACCTAAAATATCTTCTCCTGCGTACAATAAACTATCACAATACATTAATTCAGTATGATAATCTAACGTACCTTTTTCTATTTTATTAAATATGCCACAGGTTATGGGTACCTTTATCATGCTGGCAGTTGGAAAAATGGTATCGGCATTTATCGAGGCAGTTTTACCCGTTTTCAGATTTTTTACATATACACCAATATCGCCGTTAAAGCCTTTAACCAATTCATCTAATTTCGATTGCAGTTTTTTATCAACTTTTTCTTGCGCATACGATGAAAGAAATGTGAAAATGATAAGCAGTATAGGTATGATTTTTTTCATGGTAAAGGAAATTTGCAGCAATTTAAGCATAAAAAAAGTCCCGGTGAAAACCGAGACTTCGTATTGAAATTATATTTACTTAAAAAGAAAAATCGTCGTTTGCTTTGGTGTTGTGCTCAGCGTTTTCAACGTATTCATAGCGTTTTTCAACAACATCCTGGTGTGTTTTAATGTATTCGACAGTTTCCGTAAGGCCTTCTGCAAATTTCTCGAAATCTTCTTTGTATAAAAAGATTTTATGTTTTACAAATACACCGTCTTCTAATCTTTTCTTGCTCTCGGTAACTGTTAAGTAATAATCACCTGAACGAGTAGCCTTCACGTCGAAAAAATAAGTTCTCTTACCTGCTCTTACTTTCTTTGAAAAAACTTCTTCTCTCTCTTTATTGTCGAATTCTCCCATGGTTGGTATTGATGTTGGTTTTTGGTTTCGGTAAATATAAAGCAAATATTTAAAGTTCAAAATAGAATTTAACAGAATTTAACTTGTCCGGCTTTCTTCTTCTAAAAGTTGGTTGTTATAAAGTTCAGTATAACTGCCATTTAAACTAAGTAATTCATTATGTGTACCTTGTTCAATGATTTCTCCATCATCCAGCACTAAAATTTTATCAGCGTTTTTGATTGTCGAAATTCTATGCGCAATCAGAATACTCGTCTTGCCATTCATAATTTTACCAAGGTTTTGCAGAATTTCTTCTTCAGTTTTGGTATCTACAGCCGAGAGGCAATCATCAAATATTAAAATTTTAGGCGATTTAATTAAGGCTCTGGCAATAGATACCCGTTGTTTTTGTCCGCCTGAAAGTGTAATTCCGCGTTCACCAAGCATGGTTTCAAATTTTTCTTCAAAATTTATAATGTTATGGTAAACAGACGCATTTTTTGCAGCATCATAAACTTCTTCGTCCGTTACGGCATCTAAACCAAAGGCAATATTATTCTTAATCGTATCAGAAAAAAGAAAAACTTCCTGTGGTACAAAACCTATCTGACCGCGATAGTTTTTAAGGTTCAGCGATTTAATATTGTCACCATCGATGTGAATTGAGCCGTTCTCCACATCATACATCCGCATAATCAGGTTGGCCAGGGTCGATTTTCCGGAACCTGTTTTTCCGATAATGGCTACAAATTCGCCATGTTTGATTTCGAAATTTATCTTTTTTAGTGCCTGTATGCCCGTATCCGCGTAGGTAAAACTCACATCATTAAAACTAATGGCACCTTTTAATACTTTTTCTTCTTTATTGGCCGATTGAATATCGGAAGGTATATCCAGAAATTCGTTAATCCTTTTTTGTGATGCAGCAGCCCGCTGGATTAACGATGTAACCCAACCCAGCATGGTCACCGGAAAAGTTAACTGGTTAATGTAAATGATAAATTCTGCAATATTTCCTGCGGTAATGCTTCCGTTCATCACCTGAATACCACCAATATAAATTGTTAAAATGGTGCTTAATCCAATTAACAGCAGCATAGTCGGATAAAATAAAGCAGAAACTTTCACCAGGCTCATCGAATCTTTTTTGTATTCATTGCTTTGGATTTCGAACATGTTTCTGGTATAATCTTCCCTGACATACGATTTTATTATCCGGATACCCGAAAAACGTTCCTGAACGAAGGTTGATAAGTTGGAGAGTCTTTCCTGAATTTTTCCGCTTTTCTTGAAAATTAACGTATTTACATAATATATAATGACCACCAACACAGGAAGAGGTAAAAGGCAATAAATAGCAAGCTTTGAATTTACGTCAAACATCGACCAGATAATTAATACCGATAAAACGAAAGTATTTATGGTATACATAATTGCAGGACCAACATACATCCTTACGCGGTTTACATCTTCAGTTGCCCGGTTCATTAAATCGCCGGTATTGTTTCTACGATAGAAACCCAAACTTAATTTCTGATAATGCTGATAAATATCGTTTTTCATGTCAAATTCGATATGCCTCGACATCAGGATGATGGTTTGCCGCATGAAAAATAAGAACAAGCCTCTTAATATATAAAGTACAATAACCAAAAGGCCGAAATAAAGCAGGCTGTTGCTAAAAATATCATAAACAATTTGTTTGCGGCTAAACCCGTCGAAAAGGCTGTAAACCTGTATGTTTTCGGTAATTAAATCAAAAGCATAGCCAATAACCTGGGCTGGAACAACACCGAAAATATTTGAGATGATAACAAAAATACTCCCAGGAATGATCCACCATTTATATTTAAGGAAGTATTTATTTAAGCGACTCAGGTGTTTCATACGACACAAACTTAGCCAATGCGAAACAAATTTTGTTATAGTTTAGTTAAAATCGTGTAATAATGGTTTTTTATTTTAATTTTGCAGCAGCTTAGCCGAACGTTCATTATGCCAGCAAATTCTTCGTCAGATTCATCTATTTTAGAGCAACTAAGTGCTTATGGGCATAAAAAGTTGATTTTTTGTAATGATCCCGACTCTGGTTTAAAGGCAATCATTGCCATTCATGATACTACGCTGGGTCCGGCCCTGGGCGGAACGCGTATGTGGAGTTACTCAACAGAAAGTGAAGCCCTGGAGGATGCCTTGCGTTTATCCAGAGGGATGACTTACAAATCTGCAATTACCGGTTTAAACCTGGGTGGCGGAAAAGGTGTAATCATAGGCGATTCCAGAAAGGATAAAACAGAATCTTTAATGCGAAGCTACGGCAGGTTTATCAAAAACCTGAATGGCGAATTTATCACCGCAGAAGAAATGGGAACGAATACCCGTGACATGGAATATATCCGCATGGAAACCAGTTACGTTACAGGCGTTCCTGAATCGATTGGCGGTGCCGGAAACCCGGCACCATTTACTGCTCAGGGTGTTTACTTAGGTATTAAAGCCAGTGTTAAAGAAGTTTTCGGTACAGATATGCTTGCCGGCAGAACAGTTGTTGTTCAGGGAATCGGCAACGTTGGCGAACACCTTGTCGCTTTGCTTAGAAAAGAAAATGCAGAGGTTTTAATCAGCGATATCAATCAGGAGCAATTAACTTATGTTGCCCGTAAATATAAAGCAAAGCCGATTGATGCGGATAAAATTTTCGGAGTAGATGCTGATGTATATGCGCCATGCGCCATGGGATCTACCGTAAACAGTAAAACCATCGAGCGTATGAAATTCGCAATTATTGCGGGTTCGGCAAATAATCAGTTGAAAGACGAGGTTCTGGATAGCGAGTTACTGCTGAAAAAAGGAATTCTCTTTGCACCGGATTACTTAATCAATGCAGGCGGATTAATTTCCTGTTACTCGGAATTAACTGGCTTCGGGAAAAAACGGACCGTTCAGCTTACAGAACATATTTACGAAGCAACCAGAAATGTTATCAAGTTAAGTAAGGCAGAAAAAATACCAACAAATATTGCTGCTAACCGCATTGCAGAAAAACGTATAGCAGATATCAAAAAAATTAAATCAACATATTAAATATTTATTAATCGGTTCATAAACCAAACTCGTTCTTACATTCATGTTAAACAGAAGGCACTTAAGAATTAAAGCTTTGCAAAACATTTTTGCATGGCACATGGCAGATAAAAAAGACATTAAAGGTGATCTTAAAACTTTAATGCAAAGCATTGATAGTGTGTACGAAATGTACATCTGGATGCTTTCTCTAATGGTAGAAGTTACGGAGTTTACAGCCAACGATGCTGCGGAACGGGCAAACAAACACTTAAAAACTGCAGAAGACATTAACCCGAACATGAAGTTACTGCATAATAAATTCAGTGTTTTAATGCAGCAAAATCCGGAATATGTTTCAGCAATTAAAAAATATAAGGTAGACTGGGGTTTTGATCCCGAAATCCGTAAAACAGTTTATAACGCTTTAAAAGCATCAAAAGAGTATGCTGAATATCTTGCCGATCCGAATGAAAGTTTAGAATCATCAAAAGATATTATCAAATACATTTTCAGAAAAATCATTTTGAAAAACCAGGGCATTATTCAGGTTTTTGAAGAGAAATTTATCAACTGGCAAGTTGATCATGAAGTTATGAAAGGTATGGTTGCTAAAACCCTCAAAAACTTCACTTCTGATGATCCATTCAAAAATAAACTGACTGAGATTAGTGCCGATTGGATTGAAGACAGCAAATTTGTTCAGGATTTATTTGTACATACTTTGCAAAATGATGCTAAATATCAGGACATGATCGCTGAAAGGACAAAAAACTGGGAATCGGAACGTATTGCTTTAATGGATACGATTTTAATGAAAATGGCGATTTGTGAGTTATTGAATTTTCCTTCCATTCCGGTAAAAGTTACCATTAACGAGTACCTGGAGTTATCAAAAGATTACAGTACACCGAAAAGTAATTCGTTTATAAACGGTATTTTAGACAAAATTTTAGGCGACTTAAAGAAAACCAATACGATTAAAAAAATTGGTCGCGGATTAATTGAAGAATAAAATGAAAAAGGTACTCTTATTTGCTATCGCTGCGGTAGCTTTTGCAGCATGCCGTAATGCAAACAATAGCGCTACAGAAACATCTAATGTTTCAGTTGGAGCCAATACATCGAAAGTTATTCCTGCTGATGCACCTGTAATTACTTTTGAACGCGATATTTTCGATTTCAAAAAAATTAAACAGGGCGAAAAAGTACAGCACGAATTCAAATTTAAAAATACCGGGAAAAGCCCTTTAATTATTTCAAGTGCCAGCGCTACTTGCGGCTGTACCGTTCCTGAACCACCAAAAGAGCCGATTTTACCCGGTAAAGAAGGCGTAATTAAAGTTGTTTTTAATAGTACTGGTAAAATGGGTATGCAGGATAAAGTGGTTACCGTAATTTCAAATGCGAATCCGAATGCAACTACTGTTCATTTGGTAGGTGAAGTACTTGAAAAAAAATAATTTGGTTTATGTACAATGGCTGATGGTTAATGAACCATGGCCATTAACGAATAAACATTAACTATTCACAAAAAACAAATAAATAAGAAATGATATCAACAGTAATTTTACAAGCAGCAGGTGGTGGTATGTTAGGAACAATCGTACCAATGGTATTAATCATGGTCGTTTTTTACTTCTTCATGATTCGCCCGCAGGTTAAAAAAGCAAAAGACCATAAAAAATTAGTTGCCGAACTTGGCGTTGGGG
Organism: Pedobacter rhodius; assembly: GCF_027213645.1. GTDB lineage: Bacteria > Bacteroidota > Bacteroidia > Sphingobacteriales > Sphingobacteriaceae > Pedobacter > Pedobacter rhodius. The sequence goes on from NZ_JAPWGL010000001.1 coordinate 596,830, forward strand.
ATAAAATTGTGACAACGGCAGGTATTCACGGTAAAATTGTTGGCGCTAACGACACCACTTTTTTAATAGAAACTGAAGGTGGCGGTAAAATCAGATTTGATAAATCTGCAATTTCATTAGATGCGACAAAGGCCTCTACTACACCGCCGAAAGCATAATTTGCTTTAATAAAGGATTAAAGAGCAGTCCCGAATGTTTTCGGGACTGTTTTTGTTTTACTACATTTGATTAAATGACATTTTAATTTATTTATGCCCTTTATTAAGTTAACAAAAATTGAAAGAAGACGTGTATTCAGTCTATTAGCTTGCTTATTGCTGGCGATAGCTTCATGGTTCTTTATGGCATTAAATAATAAATATGTGTATACGGCTAAAACCGTTTTAATTTATAAAAATTTTCCGCAACGACGGGCTTTTCATCCTTTACAATCAGATACAGTTGATTTACAGGTAGAAGGAACAGGATGGCAATTGCTTTTTGCCAGGTTAAGAATTAATCCGCAATTTATCTCAGTAAGTTTAAATCAGTTGAACACGAAAGAATTTGTTGTATTTTCTGATCAGTTAGCTAATGTAAACAGGCAACTCGAAAGTTCGCAAAAAGTTATTTCTGTAAAACCAGATACACTTTATTTCGATTTTACTAAACGAACAGTTAAAAAGGTTCCGGTCAGGTTGATTCAAAAAATAGATTTTGTTAAGCAATATGGTGTGGCCAGTGAAATAAGGCTGAATCCAAAATTCGTTACGGTTACCGGGCCGATAGAAGAACTCGATAAAATAGCAGCCTGGCCTACTGATACTTTGAAACTGAATAAAGTTCAAAGTGGCACCACAGTCAGGGTTAATATGCAGCACAGCACGCATAAAAATGTTAACATACTTCCATCAACAGTTGAGGTTAAAGTACCGGTGGATGAGTTTACGGAAAAAACACTGGAAATTCCGCTAAAAATAATAAATAACAGAAATTACAGCAGCATTAAGTTATATCCAAAAAAGGTGAAGGTTACTTTTTTGGTGGCTTTAAGTTATTTTCAGCAGGTTGATGAAAATTTTATAACAGCAACAGTTGATGTTGATGAATGGTCTGTTCTGCATCATAATAAATTCACCGTAAAGCTTACTGAGTTTCCGGATTATTGTAAACTGGTGCGCATAAATCCGTCTAAAGTAGATTTTGTTGTCGAGAAATAATGTATAAAGTTGGCATAACCGGTGGAATTGGCAGTGGAAAAACCACTGTTTGCAAAGTTTTCGAAGTTTTGGGCATTCCTGTTTTTTACGCGGATACAGAAGCAAAAAGTATCATGATTAAAGATACATTGTTGATTGAGGGCATCAAATCAACCTTTGGAAAGGCAAGCTATTTTGAAGACGGAAAACTGAATAATAAGCACCTGGCAGCCCTGGTTTTTAATAATGAAACGGAATTAGCCAAACTTAATGCTCTGGTTCATCCTGCTGTTTTCAGGGCTTATGCTAGCTGGGAAGAACAGGTTAACGCTAAAGTTCCATACACTTTAAAAGAAGCCGCCTTGCTCTTTGAAAGTGATTCTTATAAAATGTGCGATACATCCATTTTAGTGACTGCGCCTTTAAATATTAAGATAAACCGGGTGATGCAACGTGATAACGTAACCGTCGAACAAGTAAAAGCAAGAATGAATAAACAATTAAGTGATGAACAGAAAACTAAAATGGCAAATCATTTTATTATAAACGATGAAGCACATTCCATAATTGAACAGGTTTTAACTTTGCATCGGCTTTTTTTAGCAGCTGCTGCTGATGCACCGATTTCTAAATGATCTTCAATTATTAGCCTATTTAAGTTTATCTAACCAGTTAAAATCCTGCCTTAACCTTATATCATACAAATCTTTACAGCTTAATTTTTATAAATAAATGTTTAATCAGCTAAAATCCTGGTTTATCCTTAAATCTTACGAATCATGATCTTAGACGACTTTATCACCATCACACCAACAGGCCTATATTGTGTTTACGGCGATTTCTATTTAGACCCGCAACAGCCCGTGAAAGAAGCGGTAGTTTCTCATGCGCATGGCGATCATGCTGTCGGCGGGAGTCAGAATGTTTATTGCACCGCTGCAACTGAAAGTTTTATGAAACATCGCTACCGCAAGTTTGCAGCGGTCGATTTTCATGCCAAAAAATACCACGAAACGTTTAAAATAAGTGAGGTTGCCATCACATTCTATGCTGCCGGGCATATTTTAGGTTCTGCGCAGGTATTAATGGAGTATCAGGGCGTTAGATACCTTTATACCGGCGATTACAAGATTGAACCGGATAGCAGTTGCGAACCTTTTGAATTTGTTCAAGCCGATGTTTTGATTACTGAAAGTACATTTGCAAATCCAGAAACTAAACATCCGTCACCAATCGATGAAATTAAAAAGCTAAATGAAACCAATTCGAATATCATGCTCGGATCCTATGCTTTGGGTAAGAGTCAGCGGATTATTCAGTTACTTAATGAGTATTGTCCAACCAAAAATGTGATGGTTCATCACAGCATTATGCCTTTCGTAAAAATCTACGAAGATTATGGAATAAAAATCGGCAATTACAAAATGTACGATAGAAAAGTAATGAAGAATAACCATGAACATCAGGTTTATCTGGTACCTCCGATGGTTTTCCATAGCTACCATAAAGCCATAAATGTGGTTCGGGCTTTTGCTTCGGGCTGGAAAAACCTGCAACAGCAAAACGGAATTTCACTTTACATTTCCGACCATGCCGATTGGGCTGCTATTTTAGAAACCATCGAAAAAGTAAAACCGGAGCAGGTATGGACTTTACATGGAGACGGCAAGCAATTAAAAGAATATTTTGAGGGTAGGTTGGAAGTGAAAATCCTTAACTAAGGAGCAGGATTTACAAGATGAATGGATTTGCAAGATAAAAGTTAATATACATCAACTCAACAATATCGCAATTTAACAATTTTAAAATTCAGTAACGGCAGGATTTAAGGATTTTCAAAATAAAAGCACCAGCTACAATTTAACAGTTAAGCAATACAACAATTTTAAATTCTCTAATTTACCTGATCAAAACTTACTCATTTTACATATGAAAGAAGGAGAAGACTTTTATTTTAACGAAGAAGGATTGATGGTTTTTACTGAAGTCTATCATTTAAAGCGTGGTTATTGCTGTAAAAATAAATGTAAACACTGTCCGTGGGGTTATGGGAAGAAGAAAGAAAAGAAATAATCAGTTCACAGTTTTTAGTTTTCAGTTTGCTTAAAATGAATGCGGTTGTAAATATCACTTAATGCCATCTCAAAACCCATTGAAACAAAATTTAATGAATCGCCTGTTTCTTTGTATTCGATGAGTTCCCAACTTTGTTTTTCGTTAATGTAAAAAGCCTCAACCGATATAGATTCAGAATCAATTAGGATATATTCTTTTAGCGTGGAAATGTCTTTATAAAGATCAAATTTGTGACCCCTGTCGTAGTTTTTGGTTGATGGAGATAAAATTTCGATAATAACTGTGGGTTCAACAAAACTTTCGTCGTCAACATCACTTTGTTTTGCATCATTACAATAAATGGAAATATCAGGGTAGGTACATAAAGTATTTTCGGGAATGTGCATGCGCATGTCGCTGCCAAAAGGTTCACAAGGTTTTCCTTTAAGTTTATTTCCAATAGCAACAAATAAATTACTGAATATCCTGTTATGAATTGTGCTGGCACCAGACATTGAAAATATCTCACCTTGAAAATATTCATGCTTTTCCTGCGATGCCTTTTCCATCTCTAAATATTCTTCAACTGTGAAATGTCTTTTCTTACAGGCTACACTTGGCTCATTTACAATTTCTTCCATATACCAATTTACCTAAATTTTCATTGCCGTTGAAAAAAAATAAACGATTAAACGTTTAAAATGGTTAATCGATTAATTCTTTCAGTTGGTTAATTAAAAATTGTCAACTGCCAACTGAAGACTGAACTAATGCCCTGCGAAAAAACCAATTAGCGCAACACAAATTCCCAATAATACGGCAATCATTTTGCGGGTATTAATTTTATGGTCGGCGCTTGATTCGAATAAAATGGTGGTCGAAATGTGCAGGAAAATACCAATCACGATACCCATTATTTTATTAAAATAGGCATCAATGCCGCCAATGCTTCCATTGCTCAAGCCAATACTTACATAAAAACCAAGCGGAGCCATAGCAGCGAAAATAAGCAGGTACATAATAATGCTTCCCTTTTTGAAATGGTTTTGCAATAAAATGCTCGCCAAGGCAAATGCCGCAGGAATATGGTGAAGTGAAATCCCGAAAATAAGTTCGTTATGTTGGTCTTTTGCAAGCGGCATGCCCTCTAAAAAAGCATGTAAACAAAGGCTAATCATAATTCCGAATGGAAAAACATGGCCATCATGATGTTTGTGGATGTGTCCGTGTTCTACGCCTTCGGAAAACTGCTCTAAAAATATTTGCAATAAGAAACCAATAAGAATAAAAATTCCGATTTCTCCCTTGTCGGGGCCGCTGTAGGCATCTGGAATTAGGTGTAAAACCGTTATGGCGAAAAGGTACGCACCACTAAAAGACAATATCAGTTTTAGTAGTTTCGATTTATCGCTCTTAACCAAAAATATGGCTGAGCCGCCTAAAAAAGCGCAGAAAAAAAGTACGGCAAATTTCCAGGCTTCCATTAAAATTCAGGTTGTAGTTTTTTAAAAATTCTTGAACAGATAAAACCGATTATTGTTCCGATTATTGCCCCGGTAATTACATCAACAGGGTAGTGTACGCCAACATATACCTGCGCAAAACTAATAATTGCTGCCCAGAAAATTCCTATCGGCAAAATTGTTTTCCAGCGGCTGTAAAAAACGCAAATCAAAAACACTGCAATGGCAAAGTGATTTGTAGCATGTGCAGATGGAAAACTTAGCCCGCTTCCGCACGGAACACGGTGAATAATGTAACTTGACAAACTTAAATCGTTACAAGGCCGAACCCTTTCAATTAAAGGTTTTATCAATCTTGATGCAATTAAATCACCCGTGGCGAAAGTAAAAAGTACCACCCCGATTAGGTAATAACCTTGTTTTTTATATTGCTTAATGCAAAAAACAATGATAAAGAGATATAGTGGCGACCAAAAAAAACGATTGCGCAATAAAGGCATCAGCCAATCGAAAAAGCCATTCGAAAGCCCACGGTGGATTTTCAGAAACAGCTCAACATCAAATTGCTGTATGCTTTCCATCATGCTTTTTTACAAATTAAAATTAACCGGTCAGAATTCGATTCGTCAAAGTCATCAAGCGAATAACTCCCAAATGTTTTTTGAATTACCATGCCGGCCTTGGTCAGCATCCGCTCAAAATCCTCAAAACTGAAAGCCTGAACGCGTTCTTCGAAATTATATATTTTACCATGGTCTTCGAAATTTATCTTTTTGATAATTTTTCCCTCAACCACATTTTTAGTGATGTTGAATATAATTCCATCAAGTGATTTAGATTCGCAATGATTTAAATTTCTGATGATTTTTTCCGTATTAAAGTAATCAACAACTAAAGTTCCGTTAGCTTTTAAACACTTTCTGAAAGTTTTTAAGGCATTTACATGATCTTTTTCTGTATCAAAATACCCGAAACTGGTAAATAAATTCAAAGCGATATCGAAATAATTTATGTAGAACAATCTACGCATATCGTGTACCAGAAAATGCAGTTTATTGTTTTCGAACTGTTTGGCGTACTTTATACTTTGTTCCGATAAATCGATTCCCGTAACATCGAAACCCTTCTTGTTCAGGTAAATGGAATGTCTGCCCTTACCGCAAGCAATATCAAGCATTTTTGAATCGGTATCCGGACTAAGGTATTTTGTTAAATTATCGATAAAAAATTCGGCTTCGGCATCGTTTCTTTGTTGGTAAAGAATATGATAATATGGCGAATTAAACCAATATTGAAACCACTTGCGCTGCATATTAAAAGCCTTTTGTTTTGGAATCTGCAAACTTAGATAAAATTGGTTTAAACAATGTATATTAATTTCACAGCTAAGCAATTTTATAGCTTTATGTAATGATCAAAGCGTCTGTTTATTTATCTTGGAAATGAACGTTAAGCATTTCATCGGAAACTTTAGTCCCGCCATTCGCTATAGCCCCGATAGAAAAATCGGGGGCTGCCGCTGCTGTCGGGTTTAAAAAACAAAGGTTTGTATTAAGGCATCGTACTTGCAAGGAACGAAGCAATCTTAAAGCTATGGGTTAAATGCAAAGATAAAGCTTAATAGGATGATGCTTCCTGTTTCGCAAAAGAAGGTAATCGTTTTTGGTTTTCCCGACACTCTAATTTCTGTGACCCCGACTTAGTGGAGAACCCAAAAGAGAGAAAATCAGTCACACGTTTGACTAAAGCCCAGCCCCAATTTCTATTAAATACATCGTATAAATAGATATAAAAACAATGTAAATTAACGCTCAAAGGCAGCTTAAAATAGCTGCTATCTTGTTTTTTTTCTTATTTTTGAACCTCAAATAAAATACACAAAGTGACTTTAATAAAATCGATTTCAGGGATAAGGGGAACCATAGGCGGACAAGCTGGAAATGGCCTTACACCGATTGACATAGTAAAATTTACAGCTGCTTTTGGCAGTTGGGTTGTACAGAAAACGGGAAACAGCAGAATTGTTTTAGGCCGCGATGCGCGTATTTCGGGCGAAATGGTTAATAATCTCGTTATCGGAACCTTGCAGGGTTTGGGTATTGAAGTTATCGATTTAGGCTTATCGACCACGCCAACTGTAGAAGTTGCTGTACCTGATGAACAGGCTGGAGGCGGCATTATTTTAACGGCCAGCCACAACCCAAAACAGTGGAATGCCTTGAAATTATTAAATGCTAATGGCGAATTTATCAGCGATTCAGATGGTAAAGAAGTTTTAGATTTAGCTGAAAATGCGAGTTTCGAATTTGCTGATGTAGATAAATTAGGTAAGGTTGTAAAAAATGATACTTACCTGCAAAAACATATTGATAAGGTTTTAGCCTTGCCTTTGGTCGACGTTGAAGCGATTAAAAAAGCAGATTTTAAAGTGGTTATCGATTGTGTAAATTCTACAGGTGGTATTTTCATTCCCGCTTTGTTAAAGGCTTTAGGTGTTAGCAGGGTTACCGAATTGTATTGCGAGCCGAACGGGCACTTTCCACACAATCCCGAACCCTTACCTGAAAATTTAACAGAAATATCAAAAGAAGTGCAAAAACAAAATGCCGATTTAGGCATAGTGGTTGACCCCGATGTCGACCGTTTGTGTTTCGTGAATGAAGATGGAAGCATGTTTGGCGAAGAATATACTTTAGTAGCGGTTGCGGATTATGTGTTGAAAAACACACCAGGCAATACCGTTTCTAATCTTTCTTCAACACGTGCACTACGCGATGTTACAGAAAAATCTGGCTCAGAATACAATGCATCGGCAGTTGGCGAGGTAAATGTGGTTAACAAAATGAAAGAAACCAATGCAGTAATCGGCGGTGAGGGTAACGGTGGAATTATTTATCCGGAATCGCATTACGGTAGAGATGCTTTGGTTGGAATTGCTTTGTTTTTAACGCACCTGGCTAAATTTGGTAAGTCTATTTCTGTTTTACGCAGCAGCTATCCTCAATACCATATCTCGAAAAATAAAATTACCCTTACGCCAGAAATGGATATCGATAATTTATTGAAACAGGTAGAAGAAAAATATAAAAGCCAGCCTTACAGCACAATCGATGGTTTAAAAATCGAGTTCGATAAAACATGGGTGCATTTGCGCCGTTCTAATACCGAACCGATTATTCGAATTTACAGTGAGGCCGAAAATGAAACTGTTGCCGAAAGTTTGGCCAACAAAATTATTTCTGATATAAAAGAAATCCTTAAATTGAATTAGCACATGAAAAGAGTTTATTTAGATAATGCAGCTACAACGCCTTTAGATGCGGCTGTAATCGCTGAAATGACAAACGTGATGGAGAACTATTTTGGTAATCCATCGGCTATTCATGCGCTTGGTCGTGAGGTTAGAACCTTGGTTGAGAAAGCCCGTAAAACGGTTGCAAATCTTTTGGGTGCTTCACCGTCAGAAATTTTCTTTACTTCAGGCGGTACCGAAGCGGATAATACGGCCATTCGTTGCGGTATATCTGCTTATGGGATTAAACATGCCATCACTTCAAAAATTGAGCACCATGCAGTTGAGCATACGCTAAATATGATGCTTAAAAATGGAGAAATTGAGAAGTTAAGTTTCGTTAACATCGATGAAAAAGGTAATGTAGATTACGCCCATTTAGAAGAGTTATTGCAAAACAACGAGCGTACTTTTGTATCGTTAATGCATGCGAACAACGAATTGGGCACACTAACCGATATGATTAAAGTTGGCGATATCTGCGAAAAATATAACGCGATTTATCATGCAGATACCGTTCAAACCATGGGACATTATGTACATAACGTGCGTGAGTTAAAAGCGCATTTCATTGTTTGTGCAGCACATAAACTTCATGGCCCGAAAGGTGTGGGTTTCCTGTATGTAAACAGCAACATTAAAATTCCACCGATGATTTATGGTGGCGCACAAGAGCGTAATATGCGGGGCGGAACGGAAAATGTTTACGGCATTGTTGGTTTAGCTAAAGCTCTGGAAATTGCTTACGCGGAGATGGAGCAACACCAAAACCATATTCAAGGACTAAAAGATTATTTGAAAGAGGCTTTAGTTGCAGAAATTCCGGGTATTGCTTTCAATGGTGAAACCGATGCAGATAAAAGTCTTTATACGGTATTAAACGTATCTTTCCCTGAAATGGATATGGCCGATATGTTGTTGTTTAATTTAGATATTAACGGGATTTGCGCTTCAGGCGGAAGTGCCTGTTCGTCAGGATCGAACATCGGTTCGCATGTTTTAAATGGCATTAAAGCCGATCCAAATCGTCCGTCTGTTCGTTTTTCCTTCAGCAAATTCACTACAAAAGAGGAATTGGATTATGTAATTGAAAAAGTTAAAATGGTGGTTAAGCAGAATGCTTTAGCCTAAAATATCATTAACCAAATAGGAACAGTCTCGGAGCAATTCGGGACTTTTTTTGTGGAGTTTTTTTTAAAGTATCTCCCTGGTTGGTGGCCCACCAACCATAAATATTGGCCGGTTAAAAGCTCGTAGAAGTGCTCGGTTTTGTTTCTTTTTATCAAGAAAAAAGAAAGAGTCGTTCCGGCGGCGAGGTAAATAAATACGCCCTTGCATATCAACGCCATGGTTGGTGGCCCATCTCCCTGGTTGGTGGCCCACCAACCATAAATATTGGCCGGTTAAAAGCTCGTAGAAGTGCTCGGTGTTGTTTCTTTTTATCAAGAAAAAAGAAAGAGTCATTCCGGCGGCGAGGTAAATAAATACGCTCTCGCATATCAACGCCATGGTTGGTGGCCCACCAACCATAAATATTGGCTGGCCATACATAAAAATGTTATTAAAATCTATCTCTGTAGTTAGTTAGAATTTTAAATTCATCAACGCCATTTTCATAAAAAGTAGCGGAAGACCACCGATAATCTTCAGGCCGAGTCACTAAATTCCACCTTTCTTGAAGCGGGTTATTATGCATGTAGTTTAGTTTTTGTTCTAAAACATGAATATTAAACAGGTCTATTGCAAGTGGATCTCTTTGCCATATTCTATAGCTTCTGTCAGACTCGCGAACCAAAAAGTGTTTTAATATTTGGGGATAGTTTATAATTAAATCTTTTTTTAATTCGTGAGAAGTTTCTTTTAGAAAACTCGAAGTTGGCTTTTCCTTTCCATTTGGTTTTATAGGTTTTAAAATAATATGAATATGATTTGGCATAATCACAAAACCATAAACTTCAATAAATTTATGGTCGACGAGTTTTTTTAATGAATCGATCACAATTTTTTTGTACGGCTCTGGATTGAGTAGCTTTTTCCAGTTCTTAATAGTACATGTCCAAAAATAAGTTTCGTTGTATTCCAGGAATGATTTTCTTCTATTTTTAAAAATATCAGAATTCATATAAATACATTTTTACTAATATAATAAAATATGGCATTTCTTGGAGAGGTTGGTGGGCCACCAACCACGGATGGAGAGATTTTTTTGAAAGTGTCTCCCTGGTTGGTGGCCCACCAACCATAAATATTGGCCGGTTAAAAGCTCGCAGAAGTGCTCGGTTTTGTTTCTTTTTATCAAGAAAAAAGAAAGAGTCGTTCCGGCGGTGAGGAATAAAAATACGCCCTTGCATATCTCAAAATAAAGCCTTAAATTTAATTAAGATAAAGGCAATCCAATTTGCCAATAAAATATAGGTCCTAAACGAAACCTTATCAAAAAAACCCATGGTATAAGGTTAAGCAAATTTCACAAGAGCTTTTTGATTTCTTGAAAGGAGAGTCAATATAAATTTGTTTTAAAATTATTAAACCCACGAAAGCAATCAAAGCTTTCTATAAATCTTATCGTTATGGAAAATTATCAAACCAATCCGCAATCAACAAATGTTGAGACTGGAAAACTATTCGCAGAAAGAAAGCATATCTATAAATTCATTTTAGCACCGTTTTCGTTTGAATCTTCACATCACTTTAACAAAATTCATAAACGAAAATTTAATTCTTTCGGCTGTATACATGAATTGAGGAAATTGTCGGGCTCAATGCTTTAAGCTTTAATTCAGAATAGCTATTGCAATCTTTTTTTGGAAAGGAAAAGGAATTGTTACGCCTAAACCCATTCCCAAAAGAACTAATAAAAACAATATTATTTTTCACTTGTTCATTTAATATATCAAATTGAAAAACCATGGAAAATAATAAAGAAAAAGGTAAAGTTGTTGAGAATGACTTGCTAAATAGAACCGCAGAAGATATTAAAGAAGATAGAACGCTTGATGAAAACAAATCGTCTAAAGTTGGAACTAACTTATTTAACAAAGATAAAGGCCGTAAAAATAATTCTTTTGGCCCGGGTCATGAGCCAGGTACAACACCAGGTTCAGGTATATAGGAACATATTAAATTACGAGCGAAAATTATTAAATTTAAGCCACAGCATTTGTTGTGGCTTTTTAAGTTAATCTCAAAATGGAAAGAAGAAATTTTATCAAAAATTCGGCCTTGGCAATGGCCTTGCTATCAATTTATAAAACAGATGTTTTTGCGCAGCAGGAAATACTTCGGGCATATAATTTCAAGCCTTTAAGAAATAACGTCGGCATTTTTACCGAACAAGGCGGAACCATCGGCTGGCTCAATTCATCAAATGGTTTTGTTGTGGTTGATGCACAGTTTCCAACTTCGGCTCCGCATGTTATCGAGGAGCTTAAAAAACTTGGAGAAAAACCATTCAGATACTTAATTAATACCCACCATCATGGCGATCATACCGCAGGAAATATCGCTTTTAAAGGTTTAGCTGAAAAAGTAGTAGCGCATCAAAATTCACTGGTAAATCAAAAAAAAGGCGCAGAGCAGGCGAATAATTTAGATAAGCAATTACTGCCCGATACGACATTTGGTACCGGTTGGAAAGCAAAGGTAGGAAACGAAAAAATCAGTGCTTATTATTATGGTTCCGGTCATACCAATGGGGATGCAGTTTATCATTTCGAGGATGCAAATATCGTTCACGTTGGCGATTTAGTATTTAACCGTAGATTTCCATATATCGATAGAGAAAACGGCGCACATATCGGTAATTGGATTACGGCGTTGGATAAAATCCAAAATCAATTTGATAAAGACACGTTGTTCATTTGGGGACATAGTTTAGACCCCGAAAAAGTAACCGGAACAAAAGCAGATGTAAAGGCGTATCAGGATTATCTGAAAAACCTGATGGCTTATGTTGGCGGTGAAATTAAAGCAGGAAAATCGAAAGAAGATATTCTGAAAGCAACTACAATTCCAAATGCTCCGGAATGGCAGGGCGATGGGATTCAAAGAAGCTTAACCGCTGCTTATGATGAATTGAAAGGGGTTTAACATTTAGCTACAGATTCGCAGATTTCAAAAATAATCTGTGAATCTGTGGCAGCATTCCTCCAAATTTTTCTTCAATTTATAAACATTCTATATTTAAAATAAATCTAAACAGCCGTTCCAAAACTGTTACAAGCTAACCCTTATCTGCTATATTTGTGTTAAACTAAATCCAATAGCAGATATGGATGATTTTTTAGCAGCCCGCTCCCAAATGGCCTTATCATTAGGCTTTCACATTATCTTTTCCTGCATCGGTATGGTTATGCCTTTTTTCATGGCCGTTTCACACTATAAATGGTTAAAAACTAATGATGAGGTTTATAAAAATTTAACGAAAGCCTGGAGCAAAGGTGTAGCGATTTTCTTCGCAACGGGTGCAGTATCCGGTACCATGTTATCTTTCGAACTGGGTTTATTATGGCCAAAGTTTATGGAACATGCCGGTCCAATTTTCGGGATGCCATTTTCGCTTGAGGGAACTGCTTTTTTTATTGAAGCAATCGCTTTAGGATTTTTCCTTTACGGTTGGAATAAACTGAATAAATGGTTTCATTGGTTTACCGGGATGGTTGTTGGTGTAAGTGGTTTAGCATCAGGGATTTTAGTTGTTGCAGCAAATGCCTGGATGAACAGCCCGGCAGGCTTTGACTTTGTAAACGGAAAATATTTGAATATCGACCCAATCCAGGCAATGTTTAACAAGGCCTGGTTTTCGCAGGCATTGCATATGTGTTTAGCAGCATTTACGGCAACGGGCTTCGCGGTTGCAGGCGTTCATGCGCTTATGATTTTAAGGGATCAGAATAAGGAATTTCATTTCAAAGCATTTAAAATAGCCGCAACTTTTGCTTGTATTGGCGCATTATTGCAGCCTTTAAGCGGCGATATTTCAGCTAAGGATGTTGCTGAAAGACAGCCGGCTAAGCTTGCCGCTATGGAAGCGCTTTACAAAACAGAAAAGCCTGCACCGCTTTTAATTGGTGGAATAGTAAACGAAAAAGATAAAACCGTTAAAGGCGCAATTAAAATACCGGGGGCACTCAGCTTTCTTGCACACGGCGATTTCAAAGCTGAAGTAAAGGGATTGGATAAAATTCCGGAAAATGAACATCCACCTGTGGCGGTAACACACTATGCATTTCAAATTATGGTAGGGATAGGTACATTACTTGCTTTAATTTCACTTGTATACTTCATCAATTTAATCAGGAAAAGATCACTTTTAGAGAAACGCTGGTTACTTAAATTGTTTGTATTGGCCGTTCCTTTGGGATATATTGCACTCGAGGCCGGCTGGGTTGTAACTGAAGTTGGGCGCCAGCCCTGGATTATTTACGGTATTATGCGCACTAAAGATGCCGTAACGCCCATGCCCGGGATAGCCTATTCATTTTATATTTTCTCGGCGATTTATTTATCACTGAGTTGCATTGTAACCTTTTTGCTTTACCGTCAGATAAAAATGGTTCCGGTACTTTACAATAAAACAAACCACAATGACCAATAACCAAATTGCAATAATCAACTGGAGTAACATGTTAAAATCGGTGTAATTATCTAATCTGTGTAATCATTTTCATAATATGGAATACGTTGTAATCACCTTTTTATGTTTGGGAATTTTGCTTTATTTCCTTTTAGGAGGAGCCGATTTTGGTGCCGGTATTATTGAGTTATTTACCTCAACAGAAAACCGGAGCAGAACACGTAAAACCATGTATCAGGCGATTGGTCCGGTTTGGGAAGCGAACCACATGTGGCTCATTATTGCTATTGTTATCCTCTTTGTAGGTTTTCCGCACATTTACACAACCATGTCGGTTTATCTCCATATCCCTTTGCTCATTATGCTCATAGGCATTATTGCCCGCGGTACAGCCTTTGTTTTCCGCCATTACGATGCGGTTAAAGATGATATGCAGTGGCTTTACAACCGGATTTTCAGGTATTCCAGTTTCGTTACACCTTTATTTTTGGGTATAATCGCAGGCAGTGTAATTTCCGGTCATATCGATACCGATGCAAAAGATTTTCTATCCGCTTATATTTACAGCTGGTTGAACTGGTTTTCTGTTGCTGTGGGTTTATTTACGGTTGCATTATGTGGGTTTCTTGCTGCTATTTACCTTATTGGTGAAACAGATAACGACCATGATAAACGTCGTTTTATTAAAAAAGCAGAATACATGAATATCTCGGCGGTAATTTTTGGTGCGATGGTTTTCATCGCAGCACAATTTGATAATATTCCCCTAATCGACTGGGTTTTCAGAAATACAGTTGGCGTAACAGCAATCATTTTGGCAAGCTTTTCGCTGATTTTGCTGTGGTACCTACTAATTAAAGGCAAAACTAAAGTGTTAAGAATTTTGGCAGGTTTCCAGGTTACGATGATTTTAGTAGCCATTAGTTATGCCCACTTTCCAAACTTTATCAGATTAAAAAACGGGAGCGCAATTTCACTTTTTGAAACCGTGGGGCCAGAGAAAACGATTTATAGTTTAGGATTGGCTTTGCTACTGGGTAGTGTTTTGATTTTGCCTTTTCTTGGCTATTTGTTTTACAAGTTTCAGAAGAAAGAGGAGTAGATTTTATAATTAGACATCAATTGTTAAGTTTCAATAAAAAAGCGTCGTCATCTCGACTGGAACGCAGTGAGATGAAGAGATCTACCTAGTTTGATTTCTCGGCTGCTTTGCACTCCGCTCGGAATGACGATGCATATAAGTATTATTCAAACGGAAAAGAGCATCTGTTTGCAAATGCCCTTTTCTAATTTATTCTTGATTTTTTATTTACAATCCGCCTTTTCTATTCGATTTCGTTTGAACAGGCCATTCTGCAGGTTTTCCTGTGCGAGGATTCGGAGGTAAATCTGTCGCCTTCTCATTAGAAGTTTTCTCCGGATCTTCACAAGCCATGTAGACCATAATTGCAGCTAAAATTACATTGCTCCGAATTTCATCAAAAACTAATTTATCATAGCTGTCGCGGTTGGTGTGCCAGGTATAAGTTCCATAATCCCAGCTGGTGGAGCTTAAAGAATAACCCAGCGCGCCCGCAGCTACAAAAGATGCAAAATCAGAACCGCCTGCACCTGGCATGCCAGGGAAACTGGTTTTAATTTGATTTTTAATTGTATCCGGAACGGCCGACAACCAACGGGTGATATAATCTTTTGATTTCGCAAATCCTTGTCCGCCAATGTTAACTACGCGGCCAGTTCCATTATCCTGGTTAAATAAAGCTTGTAAATTGCTTACAATTTCAGGATGGTCTTCTACAAAAGCCCTTGAACCATTTAAACCTTGCTCTTCACTTCCCCAGTGGCCAACTAAAATGGTACGTTTTGGGTTAGGATAAAACTTCTTTAAAATACGCATGGCTTCCATCATTAAAATAGTACCCGAACCGTTATCTGTTGCGCCGCTAGCTGCATCCCACGAATCAAAGTGAGCCGATAGCATTACATATTCTTTCGGTTTCTGCTTACCTTTAATTTCTGCAATGGTGTTAAAAGTTGGCACAATACCTAATTCTTTCGATTCAGATTCGATTTTTAACATCGGTTTGTTGCCGCTTGTGGCTAAACGGTAAACCAAACCGTAATCTTCAACCGATAAATCTACTGTAGGAATTTTAGTCGTATTGGCACCAAAAACTTTATCTACGCCAAAACCTTGCGACCAGTTATTGATAATAATACCCGCTGCACCTGCATTTTCGATAGCTAAAGCCAGGTTCTTTGCATTTAATCCTGTTTTTGCGATTCCTGCAGCCCATGCTTTTGCAGCATCAGCTTTCTCTTTTTTATATTTTTCAAACAAATCTTTTGTAGCAAATTCTTCCCAGTTTTTTTCAGGGCGGCCAGATATTTGGTTCATTGAAATTAAAACCAGTTTGCCTTTTACGCCTGGTAACCACTTTTGGAAAGAAACAGAATCGGTCATTGCAGGAAGAACAATGGCTTCTGCGTTAATGGCTTTTCCATTTGTTGATGGGCTCCAGGCTAATTGTGTACCCTCTAGCGTTCTTAACCGCGGACTAATCAAATCAATATGCGTAACGCCTCGTTCCCAACCACGCCATTCGCCCCATTTTTCATTCTTCGCAGAAATACCCCAGTCACTGTATTTTTTAACAGCCCAGTCATTAGCCTGTTTCATTTGTGGCGAACCAACTAATCGCGGTCCGACAACATCTAAAAGCTCGTGAGCAAGTTTTTCTAACTGTGAGTTTTCATTTACCTCCTTAACGATATTATCGATAACTTTTTTGTCTTGTGCAAAGGCAAAAGAAGACGTAAAGAGGAGTAAGGTTGGGAGTAGTAGTTTTTTATTCATTTCAGTTTGCTTAATTGACAGGCTAATTTAAGTAATAACGGGATGGGAGAGGTGATGTTAATGGAAATGTTGCAGATACAATGTTACTCGTCATTGCGAAGCGATTTTTCATCGCTGTGGCAATCTCTTACTTGGTGGGGTTGCTTTGTGTTAGCCAGACAGGCTTTCCATTTTTTCTTGATAAAAATTGGCGCAAAATCGATCCGATTTTTCATCGGGAGAGCTCATGAATGCAATTAAAACAATGATTAGCGAGGAATAAATCAAGACTTGAATCTGATTTTTGGAAAAATTCGTCAAATCGTTATCGAAAAAAATTTGAGGCCTAATGTCTTTGCCGTTTTGCCATTACACAAACTGCAAATTCTTTTGTTCAGTGAGTTTTTAAAGATTGGGCAAACTGTTTCAACGCTCTTTCTTAAAATCATCTGCTATGCCGTATCCTTTCTTCGAGAAATTTGTGGTATGCTGAAAGTTTGTTTGAAACACTGTCCAATTCCCCTCCTTATTTTCAAGTAGGGGTTGGGGGTGGTTTTTAACTGCCATTCATAAAAATTACAAAACCCGCATAATCTAAACCTGATTGACGTGAAAAGCCCACAGCGTAGCGATGATTTGAAACAAAAAGCAGGACTGAAATAACCGAAGTCATTCAAGCCCTGCTTTTCAAATAGCAATTAAACAGTTAAACAGTTAAACGATTAAGCCGAAAAATTAATTATTCATCATTTTAATAAAAGAACCAAGTTTAGCTTTCATAGCCCTTCTATCAACAATAAAATCAAGAAATCCGTGTTCCAAAACGAATTCAGAAGTCTGGAAACCTTTCGGTAAATCTTTTTTAATGGTTTCTTTAATAACCCTCGGACCGGCAAAGCCGATTAAGGCGCCCGGTTCAGCAATGTTAATGTCGCCAAGCATGGCGTAAGATGCTGTGACACCGCCGGTTGTAGGGTCGGTTAATAAGGATATGTAAGGGATTTTAGCCTGACTTAATAGTGCTAACTTTGCAGATGTTTTTGCCATTTGCATTAGTGAAAATGCGGCCTCCATCATACGTGCCCCACCTGATTTCGAAATCATCAGGAAAGGAATTTTATGTTTAATGCTGTAATCGATTGAACGGGCAATTTTTTCGCCGACAACCGAACCCATAGAACCGCCAATGAAAGCAAAATCCATACAGGCAATTACTAAATCCTGGCCTTCAATTTTACCAACACCAGCACGAATGGCGTCTTTTAAACCGGTTTTAACCTGACTTTCTTTAATTCGGTCGGTATATGGTTTATTATCGTTAAAGTTCAGCGGGTCGCCTGATGTGAGGTTGGCGAAAAGTTCTTTGAATTCGCTATTATCAAATAAAACTTCAAAATATTCTTTAGAACCTACCCTCAAATGATAGTTACAGTAATGGCAAACGTATTTGTTTTCCTGTAATTCTGTCTGATGTAGCGGTTTTTTGCAATTCGGACACTTATTCCACACGCCATCAGGTGCCTCTTTCTTCTGGTCGGTGGTAGTAATGATACCTTTATTTTCTCTTTTAAACCAAGCCATATAATTTTTTAAAGAATTGGATTGCAAAGAAACGAAAAATAATATAAAGATTAAGAATTACCCATAACCAAATTCGTTTAACGCCCGGCATTATTTGATAATTGCAAACTAAAAACCGCAAATTGAAATTTGGATATTTTTTACATTGTGTTCTTTATACACTAAGGATAATGTCTTTTTTACACTAAATAGCCTTTATTTGATTGTGAGGCAAATAATTCTGTTGTTACAAAAGCTTTAAATGTTATTTTTTTTTATAACTTCGGACTTAATAAAAATTAACAAGAGATGAGTTTAAAAGGCTACAAAGGCGTAATTTACGGAGATGCCGTTCAAGAATTGTTCGAACAGGCTAAAAAACATCAGTTTGCTTTACCAGCAGTAAACGTAACCGGAACAAATACGGTTAATGCGGTATTGGAAACTGCTAAGGCAGTAAATTCGCCTGTTATGATTCAATTATCTAATGGAGGTGCGCAATTTTACGCGGGTAAATCTTTAGATAATGAGAAATTGCAGGCATGTATTTTAGGTGCAGTATCGGCAGCTAAACATGTACATTTATTGGCAGAACATTATGGTGTTGCCGTGGTTTTACACACCGACCACGCCGCTAAAAAATTGTTGCCTTGGATTGATGGCCTTTTAGACCACGGTGAAAAATTCTTCGCTGAAACAGGAAAACCCTTGTTTTCATCGCATATGTTAGATCTTTCGGAAGAGCCGATTGAAGAAAACATGGAAATTTCTGCAAAATATTTTGCCCGCATGGCAAAAATGAACATGACTATCGAAATCGAACTTGGGGTTACAGGCGGCGAGGAAGATGGTGTGGATAACAGCGATGTAGACAGCTCTAAGTTATATACTCAACCAAGCGAAGTTGCTTACGCTTACGAAGAATTGAGTAAAGTTTCTCCTCGTTTTACGGTTGCTGCGGCATTTGGTAATGTTCACGGGGTGTACAAACCGGGCAATGTAAAATTACAACCGGTTATTTTAAAAAACTCACAGGATTTTGTCAAAGAGAAATTTAATTTGACTGCAGAGAAACCAATCAATTTCGTTTTCCACGGTGGTTCAGGTTCTTCTCAGGAAGAAATCAGAGAAGCTATTTCTTACGGCGCCATCAAAATGAATATCGATACGGATATGCAATGGGCATTTTGGGAAGGTATTTTGGAATATTATAAAAAGAACGAAGCTTATCTTCAAGGCCAGATTGGTAACCCTGACGGCGAGGATAAACCAAATAAAAAATACTATGACCCACGTGTTTGGTTGCGTAAAGGTGAAGAAACTTTTGTTAAGCGTTTAACTACAGCATTTGAAGATTTAAATTGCATTAATGCAAACGATAAGTTATAAGAGATTGGAATGTTGAAAAGTTGCAAGGTTTTAACGTTGCAATAATTCTAACCCTAAAACATTCCAAATTTTCTGAGATTACAACGAACAACAAAAGCGCCATAGGTTAGAAAACTTATGGCGCTTTTGTTTGTTTTATGCTATATTTAAGCAAACGAAATGTGATGACAAAATCTAAAACCGATACCAAAAAAAATAATTTTTTTGAGAAGTTTGCTAATGCCGCAACTAAATTTACCGGCAGCTCGGTTGCGTTTATTTCTGCCACAGCAATAGTAATCATTTGGGCAGTTACTGGCCCGCTGTTTAACTATTCTGAAACCTGGCAATTGGTTATCAATACGGGCACTACAATTATTACTTTTCTGATGGTTTTCCTGATTCAGAAAGCACAGAATAAGGATGGAAAGGCGATTCAGTTAAAGTTAAACGAACTTATTGCCGCCCAACAAGGCGCAAGCAACCGCATGGTTGATATTGAAGATTTGAGCGAAGATGAATTAGATCAGTTACATAAATTTTATGTTACGATTGCCACACTTGCAAAAAAAGAGGCCGATATTCATTGCTCGCATTCAATCGATGTGGCGAAAGATTTGAACGAAAAAAAATTAAAAACGAATAAACACTTTAAACATCATAAATAATGAGTCTGCTAGTTCAAAAAGTTAATCATCCAGAAGATTTAGATAAGGTATTTGCTATACGTAAAATTGTATTTGTAGATGAGCAGAATTGTCCGCCGGAATTGGAATGGGAGCATGAAGACGAATCTATTCATTTTTTAGCTACCCAAAACGGACAGCCCTGTGGCGCTTGCCGCTGGCGTAAAACAGATGCTGGCTATAAGTTAGAGCGCTTCGCAGTTTTAAAAGAATTTAGAGGGCAGGGTGTGGGCAGGGCTCTAATAGCAGAAGCACTTTCTGATTTGCCTGAAAATGCACATTATATTTACCTGAATTCACAGTTGGATGCGATGAGCTTATATGCAAAATTTGGCTTTGTAGCAGAAGGCGAACAGTTTGAAGAAGCGGGTATTCAGCATTTTAAAATGGTGAAGAAGATTTAATTAAACCCTCCGTCATTGCGAGGCATGAAGCAATCTTAAAGCGTTCGCTATAAAAGTGATGTCTTCAACAAATTAAAATCCCACCCATAGTTGTAGGATTGCTTCGTGCCTTGCAATGACGACTATTATGAGTTTAATTGCAAAGAACGCGTGCCCGCCGCAAGCAGACAATTTAAGAGCATTCGCCATTTTAAACATATAAAAAATGGAAAGAGGGGGCTGTGTTTACATCATGACAAATTCTTTTAACAACGTTTTATATGTTGGAGTAACTTCAGATTTACGAAGTAGAATTTGGCAGCATAAGAATAACGAATTTCCAAAAAGTTTTACTTCTAAATATAAATGCTATAAGCTTGTATATTTTATGTTTTTTCCGACAATAGAGGATGCTATTGCTGAAGAAAAAAGAATTAAAGGAGGAAGCCGTCAGCAAAAAATTAATTTGATTATTGGCTTAAATCCAAGTTGGAAAGATTTTTATGACGAATTGGATTAAGTTTACGTCATTGCGAGGTACGAAGCAATCTTAAAGCGTTCGCTAGAAAAGTGATGTCCTCAACAAATTAAAATCCCACCCATAGTTGTAGGATTGCTTCGCGCTCGAAATGACGACCTCCCGAAAAGTGACCGAATTAATTCAACTAAATATCTTGGCCGATAAATTTATCGCTTCATTCCATTTATCCATATTCAGATTTAAGTCTGCTCCTTTAGAATTTAAAAAGCTTATCACATCCTCCGTTGCAATATTTCCGGTTAAATCATCAGCAGCCATCGGGCAACCGCCAAAGCCTTTCAAGGCAGAATCTATTCTTTTTACTCCTGAATTGTAAGCGGCTTCAATTTTTTCAAAGCGTTCGTTAGGAGTGGAGTGCAAATGAATGCCAATCTCTGTATTGCTAAACCCGGAAATCAGTTTTGGCAGGATGTCTTTGATTTTTTCAGGCGTAGAAACCCCAACCGTATCTGCCAAAGAAAGCATTGTAACACCTTTACCGACTAAAGTATCGGCCCATTTTTCTACAATTTCGTAATTCCATTCATCGCCATAAGGATTTCCAAAACCCATTGATAAGTAAACAACAGCTGTTTTGTTATGCTTTGCACAAAGGGAAAGCATTTCTTCAACAGTTGTTAAAGACTGGTCAATGCTGGAATTAGTATTTCGCTGTTGGAAGGTTTCAGAAATAGAAAAAGGAAACCCAAGGTAGCTTATCTGTTCATATTTAATAGCTTCTTCAACGCCTCTTAAATTAGCTACAATAGCTAAAAGTTTGGTTGAGGTGTTGCGCAGATCTAAATTAGCCAAAACTTCTGGCGTATCGGCCATTTGTGGTATCGCCTTGGGTGAAACAAAACTTCCGAAATCAAGCGTGTCAAAACCAACCTGTAACAACAAATTCAGATACGCTGTTTTTAGTTCCGTTGGAATGAAATCATGTAAGCCCTGCATCGCATCTCGCGGGCACTCCACTAATTTGAATTTATTTTGGCTCATCTTATTCGGTTTTAACCGCAAAGTGCGCAAAGTTTTTCGCAAAGAAAAGAAGTAAATAAAAACAATTATATAGTGCTTAAGTTGTCCTAAACGCTAAACGCTAAACGCTAAACGCTAAACGCTAAACGCTAAACGCTAAACAACCTCCTTAACTTCCTCCCTGTAATCTACACTTCTATCCTTCGCAAAGGTTCTGATAATTAACCTCGTTCCTCTGTCGTAACTAAAATAACTCCAGAGCCAGTTTATGAAAACAATAATCTTATTTCTGAAACCTACTAAAGTCATCAGGTGCACAAACATCCAGGTAAACCATGCGAAAACACCTTGAAAACGGATTTTGCCAATATCTACAACGGCTTTATTCCGGCCAACTGTTGCCATAGAACCTTTATCAAAATATTTGAACTTTTCTAAAGGCTTGTTTTCTTTAATGTTAATTAAGTTTTTAGCCAAATGATGGCCTTGTTGAATGGCGGCAGGTGCAACACCAGGATGGCCATTTGGTGTTTCTTCATCAATTATCGCAGCAACATCGCCAATGGCGTATATATTTTGATAGCCAACCACTAAGTTTTGCGTATCTGTTTTTAATCTTCCCCCGCGAACAATTTCGGCATTAGATAAGCCTGCCAAAACTTCACCCTTAACACCCGCACTCCAGATTACTGTTGAACTTAAAATTGGCGCTTTGTCTTGTAGTGTGAGTACCTGGCCATCATATCCCAATACCCTGGTATTATTCATCACCTGAACGCCCATTTTGATTAAAAATTCTTTCGACTTTTGTTGTGCCTGGGGTGACATCGGACCTAAAATTTCAGGAGAATTTTCGATTAAATAAATATTAACCTTATTCAAATCCATTTCCGGATAATCGTTTGGTATAACGTGCTTTTTAAGCTCCGCAATTGCACCAGATGTTTCCACACCGGTTGGGCCACCACCCACCACAACAAAATTCAATAAAGCACTTTTTTTATCAGCATCGTTCTCGATAAGCGATTTTTCAAAATTCTGTAAAATCAAACTTCTTAAATCCAAAGCCTCAGGAATCGACTTCATCGGCATCGAGTTCGCCTCAATTTCCTTATTGCCAAAGAAATTACTCGTAGAACCCGTAGCGATAACCAGGTAATCATAATTAATTTTACCAATATCAGTTTGCAAACAATTTTCAGCGGCATTAACTTCCTGCACTTTTGTAACGCGAAAAATTAAATTCTTTTGTCCCTTGAAAATTTTACGAAGTGGAAAAGCAATGGAATCGGCCTCTAAGCCGCCAGTAGCCACCTGGTAGAGTAGTGGTTGAAAAGTATGGTAGTTGTGTTTATCCAACATAACTACTTGAAAAGGCTTATTTTTTAATCGTTTTGCTAATTCAATCCCGCCAAATCCACCACCAACGATAACTACTCTCGGGTATTCGCTTTTAGGAAGTTGTAAATCCATTTTATATTGGTTTATCTGTTGTTAATGTAACAAAAAGATAGCCAAAAGGTTTAACAATCGAGATTTTGGACACTATTTTACCTGATTGATAATTATATAACGCCGGTATGACGAAGGTGGTTTTTTACAGCTTTCTAGCACTGCCTTAAATTAATTAAATCTGATAGGAATGGAAACCCTATTTAATTTGCAGTAGCCCTGAACTTTTTGTCATGCTGAGGTAAGAAGCATCTGCAAGTGATGGAGCAGATGCTTCTTACCTCAGCATGACAGTACTTAATTAAAAAAGATTGAAATGTATAGCAGGACTATCAGAACAGAAGAACTACTGTTTTTGCTTTCCAAAAACAAAAATAGAGTCCTTTGGCCTTAGTTATAAAAAGGATATAAAAAAACGCCCTCCCGATTTATCGGGAGGGCGTTCAATATTTAAGAATCTGAATTCTCTACTTTTTCTTCTCAGCAGAGCTACCCAAATCGATTACGATAGGCGTAGAGATACATAATGAAGAGTACGTACCGATGATACGACCGATTAACAAGGCGAAAATAAATCCGCGGATGCTGTCGCCACCAAAGATAAAGATGACCAATAACACGAAGAATACCGTTAACGAAGTCAAAATGGTACGACTTAATGTACTGTTCAATGCGAAGTTAATTAAGTTGTTACGCTCTTCGCCATGTAAATCATCTTTACCGGCTTCTTTCAGTTTCTCACGGATACGGTCGAATACAACAACAGTTTCAGTCATGGTATAACCCATTACCGTTAAAATCGCTGCAATGAAATCCTGGCCAATTTCTAATGAGAAAGGCATTACACCATCTAAAATGGTGTAGAAAGACAATACCATTAGAACATCATGGAATAATGCGATAACCGCACCTAAACCATACTGCCATTTTTTGAATCGGATAACGATGTAGATAAACATGAATAAACATGAAATCAATACGGCGTAAAAAGCACCATTTACGATATCACTGGCGATAATCGGTGTTACTTTCTGCGAGCTCACAATTTCATATTTAGAACCTGCTAAACCTTTGTTTAAAGCATCTTCAACAACTTTGTCCGTTTTAGGATCCTGATCTTCAATGTGGAAAGTAGTTGTAATTTTTACCTGGCTGTCTTCGCCCGCAGTTTTAACCTCTGGTGTTTCGTTACCAAAAACAGGGTTTAACTTTGTTTTTAAATCTTCAGTATTAACAGCTTTATCAAAGTGAACCAAATAAGTTCTGCCACCTTTAAAATCGACACCTAAGTTTAAACCACCGTTTTTGAAATACATACCAATACCAGCAATAATAATTATTGAAGAGATGATGTAATAAATTTTACGGCGACCAACAAAGTTGAATGCTAAGTTTTTAAATGCATTACGGGTAAAGTTATTATCGAAACTAACGTCAACCTTACGGTTTAACAATGAATCGAAAACGACTCTTGAAATTGCAACAGCAGCAAATAATGATGAAAGAATACCAATACACAATGTTGTTGCGAAACCTTGAACCGGGCCGCTACCAAAAACATAAAGGATAGCACCTAAGATGAATAAGGTAACGTTTGAGTCAATAATCGATGGCATTGCATGTTTAAAACCTTCTTTAATCGCAGCTGCGGTGTTTCTACCATGCGCAAGTTCTTCACGTACACGTTCGAAAATCAGGATGTTCGCATCAACCGATAAACCGATGGTTAAAACGATACCCGCAATACCAGGCAATGTTAATACAGCACCTAACGATACCAGGATACCGATGATGAAGAATAAGTTTAATAATAAAGCGAAGTTAGCAACCCAACCGGCACGGTGATAATACAATGCCATGAAGATTAAGATTACAATAAATGCAATTACAAAAGAAATTAAACCATCGTGAATGGCTTGTGCACCTAAGGTAGGACCAACAACGAAGCTACCCGCAATACGAGCCGGAGCAGGTAATTTTCCGGCCTTTAAAATGTTCGATAAATCTTTAGTATCTTCTTGTGTAAAGTTTCCTGAGATAGAAGAAACACCATTTGGAATTTCGTTCTGAACCGTAGGCGCAGAATAAACCTGGTTATCTAATACGATAGCGATAGATTTTTTATTTTGAGGATCCGCAGAAGCTTCAGCAGTAATTTTTTTCCACTTCGCAGCACCTTCGCTGGTCATGTACATGGTTACTTCCGGTTTACCTTTCTGGTCAAAGTCGTTACGGGAATCACTAACAGCCTCACCACCTAAATCCGGTTTACCATCAGCGCTTGTAACTTTAATCGCATATAGTTCGAAAACTTTAGAGCCATCCATTGGTTTAACGCTCCACATAAACTTCATGGTAGAAGGAATGGCAGCAGCAACCTCAGGCATTCTGAAATATGAATTTACCTTTGCAGTGTCTTTTTGAGCAACCCAACCAACAATCGGTCCCGGACGTAAGGCCGGCTGACCATTTTCGCCCTGGTAAGTAGGAATACTTAAAACTGAAAATAAAGGATTAGATTTTGCAAGCTCAGCTTTAGCCGCAGTCGAATCTTTTTTACCTAAACCTGCGAGTTTTCCACCTTTGGTCGTATCAGTAGCAGCTTTCTCTAAGCCAGCCAATTTACCACCCTTAGCAGGCGCAGCAGTTGTATCTTTAGCAGCAGGAGCAGTTTCTTTTAATGTAGAAGCTAAGGTTTTGTTGATGTTTTCAAGTAAAGAAACAACTTCCTGTACCTGATAAACTTGCCAGAACTGTAATTCTGCCGAACCTTGTAGTAATTTATAAACACGCTCTTTATCCTGAATACCCGGCATCTCAATTAAGATACGGTTACTACCAGGTTGTTTTTGCATGTTCGGACTCACCACACCAAAACCATCAATACGAGAACGTAAAATTGTAAATGAACGGTCGATTGCGCTTTCAGCTTCTTTTGATAAAAAAGCCTGAACTTCACTGTTCGTTGCATTTGGTTTTAATTGCGATGCGTTATCCTGATTAGAGAAATAATCTGCAAGTTTTACACCAGGACTTAATTTTTCGAATTCATCAACAAATAATTTGATGTAATCTTTGCCGCCGGCGTTTAGTTGGGTTTGTGCATTTTGCAATGCTTTGTTAAAATTAGCATCATTTGTATTATCTGCTAACGATTTAACCAATTCCGATAACGATATTTCCATCGTTACGTTAATACCGCCCTTTAAGTCAAGACCTAAATTGATTTCTTTTGATTTAACCGACTGGTAAGTAAAGCCCAAAACCGGGTAAACTTTTTCGGTACTCATCGAATCTAAATAAGCCTTCTCTTTAGCTAAATCACCTTTCGCATAGTTTTTTGCGTCTTTTTCCACTTTGGATGCGACCAAAGTAAAAGAAAGTGCATACGCACAAACGATAGCCAATACTATCGCTATAAACTTAATAAAACCTTTTCCTTGCATTGTTTGTTTAAAATAATTTGTCTTTCGCTGTTTTTTAACAAGTCGGCAAATCTAATTAAATTTTTAAATTATAGAACCCCTTAATTGATAATTTATTAAGATTAATTTTTAACACAAAGAAATCTGAGTTTTTTAATGATAAACCGCAAAGTGCGCAAAGAAAAAAGGCGCAAAGCACACGAAGCGTATTTTGCGACAAAATGCAAATGGAGCACTAGTACAACTGGAAATAAATCGGACTATAATTTAATTAGACAGTTACGCTAGCAATAGAAAGGCTTTTAAATTTTGGCATACTTTGCGAAAAGCTTAGTAATCTTTTCGGTTAAAACTAAGGGTTTTTTCGTTTAAGTACCTCAAAAGTATAATCGTATTTATTCTTCTCATCAGCTTGATGAGGTTCAATACTTACAGTTTCCCATTCATTTCTATCGATTTCAGGGAAGAAAGTATCTGCTTCGAAAGTATGATGAATAGTAGTTAAATAAAGCGTATCTGTTTTTGGTAAAGCCTGGCGATAAATTTCTGCCCCGCCTACAATAAAAATTGGCTTTTCTTCATTTTGCTTAATCTTCAAAGCCTCATCTAGGCTATTCACTACTTCAACACCTTCAATCTTTAAAGTTGAATCTCTGGTAATCACGATGTTTCTGCGATTCGGTAATGGTCTGCCAACGGAATCAAAGGTTTTGCGACCCATCACAACAGTATGTCCCGAAGTAGTTTGTTTAAAAAACTTCAAATCAGCAGGCATATGCCATAAAAGCTGGTTGTTTTTGCCGATAGCGAAATTTTCGCCTACTGCAACGGCTATGGAAAGCGGTTTTGGTTCATTAGTCATTAGTTTCATTAGTTCATTGGGTTCATCCGTTCATGATTTTGTGCAATAATAGCCCTTTCCAATATATTTTAAATAATCATTAAGCTTAATGTGTATTGTTTCTAGCTTGTTGAAAAGTTGGGCGTAAATTTCTTCGCTAACCAAACCTCTATGCCGCATTTTCCTCAAAAAAGACTTAGTCTCCAAAATTGAACCTCTGCTATAGTAACAGAAATTTTTATTTTCCTTAAAATGAAAACGTCTGTAACCCTCTGCTATGTTGGCACTAATTGAATCTGCAGCTCTGCAAATTTGTTTACCTACAGTATCTTTAGCAAAGAAATCCCATTTTGTAGTAATATCCCATATTTCATTTGATAAATCTTCAGCAAGCATATAAACTTCTAAATCTTCAATGCGATTATAACTCATAATTAGTTTGTTTACATATTAATTACAAGGGATGAATTTAGAATAGAGATTTTGCCAATAAACGTTTAGATTAATTATACCAATGAACAAATGAAACTAATGAACTACACCGCCACCACACCTTTAATATGTGGGTGCGCTTCGTAATTTTCCAAAGTAAAATCTTCAAACTTAAAATCGAAAATGCTTTTTACATCAGGATTAATTTTCATTGTGGGCAATGGTTTTGGCTCACGGCTCAATTGTAAATGTGCCTGCTCTATGTGGTTATTATATAAATGCGCATCGCCTAAAGTATGTACAAAATCGCCGGCGGCTAAGCCGCAAACCTGTGCAACCATCATCGTTAATAAAGCATAAGATGCAATATTAAAAGGAACACCCAGAAAAATATCAGCACTGCGTTGGTATAATTGGCAGCTTAATTTACCATCAGCAACATAAAATTGGAAGAAGGCATGGCAGGGAGGTAAAGCCATATTTTCAATTTCCGCCACGTTCCATGCCGAAACAATAATTCGACGGGAATCAGGATTATTTTTAATGGTGTTGATGATATTTGTAATCTGGTCGATGTGTTGTCCATCAGGTGTTGGCCAGCTTCTCCACTGCGAACCGTAAACAGGCCCCAAATTTCCATCTTCATCAGCCCATTCATCCCAAATGCGAACGCCATTATCTTTCAGGTATTTGATATTGGTATCTCCAGTTAAAAACCAGATTAATTCGTGTATAATAGATTTTAAATGCAGTTTTTTCGTTGTAACCATCGGAAAGCCCTCCTGCAAGTTAAAACGCATTTGATAACCGAAAACACTGATGGTTCCAGTTCCTGTCCGGTCGTGTTTTTGTGCGCCGTTATCCAGCACATGCTGCATTAAATCTAAATATTGTTTCATAAACCCAAACCCTGAAAGGGGCTTTTTTAAATGTAAATTGTAATCAATTACAAATATGTGAAAAATCTTAATCCCGAAATTTTTTAGTTTTCTACATTATCAGATTTTTAAACAAGCCTGACTTTTGTATGTTTGCGAAGTGTTGTCGCAATAAAAATAAAATCCTGATACGCATTACCTGATACCTGATACTCTTAACTTGATACTCACTACTTGATACTTGATACTCACTACTCGATACTTGATACTCACTTGATACTTTAAAGAATGTTATCCTTTCCAAACGCAAAAATAAACCTGGGTTTAAACATTACCGAAAAACGTAGAGATGGCTATCATAATCTCGAAACCGTTTTTTATCCGGTTAATATTAAAGATTCAGTTGAAATCACGGATGCAGCATTTACTTCGTGCAGAATTCATGGTATCGATATTCCTGGCGATGCAAACGATAATTTGTGCGTAAAAGCTTTCAATCTCGTTAAACGAGATTTTGATGTTCCCGCACAGCAGATTAATTTATTAAAAAACATTCCGGTAGGAGCAGGGCTTGGTGGAGGCTCGGCCGATTGTGCTTTCCTCATTAAATTGTTGAATGATAAATTCAGCTTAGGCCTATCCGTAGCCCATATGGAAGATTATGCTCGTCAGCTCGGTGCAGATTGCGCATTTTTTATCGAAAATAAACCGGTTTATGCTTTTAATAAAGGAGATGAGTTCGAAAAATGTGATGTAGATTTGTCAGCCTTGTTTAAAGTTTTGGTAAAACCGCCTGTACATGTCAGCACGGCCGATGCTTATGCCTTAGTAAAACCTCAAAAGCCTTTGCAATCCTTAAAAGAAATCATACATTTGTCGCCGACAACATGGAAATATAAGGTTATCAACGATTTCGAGTCATCGGTATTCGTGAAGTATCCCCAAATTCATCAAATAAAAACCAGTTTATACGATGCAGGCGCAACATTCGCTTTAATGAGTGGCAGCGGTTCGTCGGTTTTTGCAATTTTTAACGAACCTGTTAAACTGCCCGAACTGGAAAAAAACAATTTAGTTTACTATAATATTTAAAGAGCTGAAAGGTAAAAGCATAAAGACTAAAGCAAATTGTGTCTTGATACTTGATACTAATATACTTGATACTATAAAATGAATATAAATCTCATCCGCAAAAGCGGAAAGTTTAATTTCGAGGCAGAAAATGAGAATGGTTTTACTGTCGAATTAGATGCAAAAGCTGCTATTGGGGGCGAAGGCAAAGGTTTCAGGCCGATGGAAATGCTTTTGGTTGGGCTGGGCGGATGCAGTGGAATCGACATGGTAAATGTGTTAACCAAACAAAAGGAACCGCTTGATGATATCAAAATCGCGATTAATGCCACCCGTAAAGAAGAAGAGATGCCGCCGATTTTCGATGAAATTGATATTCACTTCGATTTATATGGTAACTTGAGCGCCGCAAAGGTTGAACGTGCTTTATCTATGACTTTCGATAAATATTGCTCCGTATCGAACATCTTAGGCCGCTCTGCGAAAATTAATTTTACTTACAAAATACATAGTATCAAGTAGTAAGTATCAAGTATCAAGAGCGAAATTGCATATATTCATTTTTACTTTTGATAGGGACTTGATACCTGATACTAAAATCTTGATACTTGATACTCAAATCTTGATACTAAAAAAAATGAAATCCGAAAATTTTGAAACGATAGCCATACGCACCCAAGTTGAACGCAGTTTGCATAAAGAGCATTCAGCACCCATTTATTTAACATCGAGCTATAAATTTGATGATGCCGAAGAAATGCGTGCGCTGTTTGCCAATGAAAAAGAGGGTAATGTTTATAGTCGATATGCAAATCCGAATACTTCAGAATTTATAGAAAAAATGTGTCTTCTGGAAGGTGCTGAAGATGGTTTTGCTACCGCAACAGGGATGGCCGCCATTTTCACAACATTCGGGGCATTCTTAAAAAACGGCGACCATATTATTTCAAGTCGTTCCGTTTTTGGATCTACACACCAATTGTTGACTAATGTTTTTTCTAAATGGGGCGTAACTTTCGACTATGCCGATTTAGATAAACCTGAAAATTGGGAGGCTTTGATAAAGCCAAATACAAAAATGATTTTCGTTGAAACACCATCAAATCCTGGCATCGACATTATTGATTTAGCATTTTTAGGCGATTTGGCAAAAAAACACAATCAACTTTTGGTGGTTGACAACTGTTTCGCAACGCCGTATCTGCAACAGCCACTTGCCTTGGGTGCTCATATCTCCATTCACTCGGCGACGAAATACATCGACGGACAAGGTCGCGTTTTGGGTGGCGTAATTTTAGGTTCAAAGGAATTAATTACCGAGGTAATGAATTTCGCACGTCACAGCGGACCATCTTTATCGCCTTTTAATGCCTGGATTTTATCGAAAAGTTTGGAAACCTTAGCCGTTCGCATGGACCGCCATTGCGAAAATGCTTTAAAAGTTGCTGAATACCTGGAGAAACATCCAAAAATTAAGCTGGTAAAATATCCATTCTTACCCTCGCACCCGCAATATGAAATTGCCAAAAAGCAAATGAAACAGGGTGGCGGTATCGTAACCATCGTTGTTGAAGGCGGTGTTGAGGGCGCCAGCAAATTTATGGACGGTTTGAAAATGTTTTCCATCTCTGCAAACCTGGCCGATACCCGTTCAATAGCCACGCATCCGGCTACGAGTACCCACAGTAAACTAACAGAAGAAGAACGCAATATCGTCGGCATAGAGCAGGGTTCTGTTCGTTTATCCATCGGTTTAGAACATATAAATGATATTCTTGCTGATATTGAGCAGGCTTTGGTATAGCTGTTCCGCCTTCCGGAGTTTGCCTTGCCCAAACCATTGAAACTTCGGAAGGCATCCACGCACGTCTTATGAACGACATCGATTTTATCCTTTCCGAACTTAAATCCATCAGTGAACCTGAATATTTAAAGAAGATGGCCCATTTTGGAATCGACGTTTCCAAAGCATATGGCATTCGGGTGCCCAACGTTCGTAAGCTGGCCAAACAGATTGGAAAGAATCAGGAATTATCTTTATCCCTATGGGACACCGGATTTCATGAGGCTCGGCTTTTGGCAACCTTTATCGGCGATTATAAACTCGTTACAGCATCGCAAATAAACGCGTGGACAAAAGATTTCAGTTCATGGGATATATGTGACCAGGCCTGTGGAAATCTTTTCGTTAAAACGCCTTATTTTAAATCAAAAGTTTTGGAGTTTGCAAAAGCTGAAGAAGAGTTTGTAAAACGAACGGGTTTTGTTTTGATGGCCGAGGCTGCCGTTCATCTTAAAAAAGAATCTGATGAAACTTTCTTAAGTTTCCTGCCAATCATCGAGAGCGAGGCTTCCGATAATAGGAATTTCGTTAAAAAAGCAATTAATTGGGCCTTAAGGCAAATCGGTAAAAGAAATGCATTCCTACATCAACATGCTATCGATACAGCAAACAATATTTTATCTCAAAATAA
Organism: Pedobacter rhodius; assembly: GCF_027213645.1. Lineage (GTDB taxonomy): Bacteria > Bacteroidota > Bacteroidia > Sphingobacteriales > Sphingobacteriaceae > Pedobacter > Pedobacter rhodius. Next base: position 629,300 of record NZ_JAPWGL010000001.1, read on the forward strand.
TAAAAAAGCAAATTGGATAGCTTTAGATGCGCTGAGAGAATTCAATAGTGATACAGTTTTAGCAAAACATAAGCTATTAAAAATCTAAGCCATAATCTAGAAAATCTTATAACCCTGTAATTCTGGTCTAAAACCTGATATTACTTACCCTACATCAATGCAGAGGTTTCAAACTTGCTGTAAATTTGTATCATAAACAAGAAAGGAAATTTATGTCACAGTTTATTTTGCACAAAGAAAACACCAGAGGTCATGCAGATCATGGTTGGTTGAACGCTCACCACTCATTCAGTTTTGCAAATTATTACAATCCTGAAAGAATGCATTTTGGCGTTTTGCGGGTTTTAAATGACGACTTGATTGATGGGGGCATGGGTTTTGGAACGCATCCACACGATAATATGGAGATTATTACGATTCCATTAGCCGGAGCCATTGCACATAAAGATAGCATGGGTAATTCAGCCGTAATTAAAAGTGGCGAGATCCAGGTGATGAGCGCCGGAACAGGCGTTAGCCACAGCGAGTTTAATGCGTTGGCAGATAAGCAATTGAATTTATTGCAGATTTGGTTATTTCCTAACAAGAAAAATGTTACGCCACGCTACGACCAGCAGTCTTTAGATGTTGAAGCAATGCATAACAATTTTCAACAGATTTTATCACCGAGCGCTGATGATGCCGGCGTTTGGATTCAGCAGGATGCCTGGTTCTCTTTAGGTAAATTTGATGAGGGTTTTGAAACGGAATACAAAATCAAAAAGGCAGGAAACGGTGTTTATGCTTTCGTTATCAGTGGAGAAGTTACCATTAACGGCCAAACTTTAAGCAAAAGAGATGGTTTAGGTATTTGGGACACTGACAGCATTAGTTTTAAAGCAAATACAGCAGATGCCGAAGTGTTGTTAATGGATGTTCCGATGGAATTGAATTAGTTTTTTTATCGATAAATTAAATTTGTCGTCATTTCGACCGCAGTGGAGAAATCTTTAAACTTGCTATAACAGTGTTGTACAAAGATTTCTCCATTTCGCTGCGCTTCAGTCGAAAGGACGAGGAATTTATTTATTTTACTTTCGTTATAAACTTAAATATTATGCAAACCACCATACTTTATATCGGCCGAGATACAGAAATTACTACTGTGATGAACCGATTGCTTAATGCCCGGCCGGAATGGAAAGGGATTTGTGTTTGTAATGATGAGGAGGCAATCGCAATTTGCCAACAGCAAAAAATTGATTTGGTATTGCTTGGCAACGGAATAAACCATGAAGAAGAAGTTCAGTTAAAAGGCAAAATCCTTGCTTTGATGCCGAACGTAAAAATCATCCAGCATTATGGTGGCGGAAGCGGATTACTTTACGGGGAGATTATGATGGCACTGGACTAGGATTTTTAAGATGATAGGATTTCAGAATTATTTTGCTTAAACATCTTTAATACTAAAATGATGTAATCCTTTTATCCTAGTTTTTGTTGTCCGGATGCTTTGTATTATAAACCCTTTTAAAAGTCAAACTCCTGCTTCCAAAATTGATTAATAGTCCAACTGGCAATTTGTATGCCTCAAGGTAATTGATTGCTTGAGCAAGGTGTATGTCATTTAGTTCAATTACCGCTTTAAGCTCGACCATGATATTGTCCTCAACAAAAAAATCAACTCGCCTTGTTCCAATTTTCGTATCGCGATAATAAATAATCATCGTCATTTCTTCGTGGTATGATAAATATTCTAATGACATTTCAATACCTAGAGCTTTTTGATAGATCTTTTCGGGAAAACCAGAGCCTAAAAAAGAATGAACTTTCATTGCACAGCCGATAATTCGACCAGTTAAATCGCCATATTTCATAATAAATAAAATTTACGGTAAGAAATAGGGATTTGCTTGAAACTAAATTAAGATATTAAATTATGAAATCCAATAATTTTAAATATAACAATTTTGAAACTGGTAATCCTAAAATCACATAATCCTAAAAATCCTAGTTAATGTAGTCCCTGTCCTCATCACTCAATTCCTTTTTAACGGAAACAGGTTGATTTTTCTCAATCTCATCATCGTAGCTGCTTACTGTTTTTCTTGGTCGGCCGGTTATGAAACCAATGATAAAACCGATTAGTACACATACACCTATTACAAGGAGCTTGGATACAAGAACATCACTCACTACGATAAAATTGAATGATACTTCATCGCTATTTAAAAATAGGAATGCGGTTAATAATGCTGTTAGGATGATGATGAAAATGGTTTTTCCGCTCATGGGTTTAAAAGCTATAATTAAATGAAAACTCTAATATCGGATTTTGATTGTAAATCTTGTTAACGAGAACCAATCTCGCTCCAACATCAACAACAGGTTGATACCTCAAAATGTTTAAACTACTATTCAATTCTACACCATAAGTTTTAGGTTCGCCGATATTGGTGTCTACACCGATGTTTTCGTAATGGCAAAATAAACCAGCCCTGAAATTGCGTATATAGGCCAGTGAACTAAGTTCCCAATCGGGAAAAGCGAAAGGGAAACGGTAGTTGAAAAGCATGCTGTTTTGCAATTTGCTTTTCGCAAGGATGTTGTTGTAGCCGTAAACGGTTGTAATTTCAGTAGCATATTGATTTACACCGCTCGCTTTTTGATAATTGAAACTTGCCAGGAAAGAATGGTTTTTCGCAAATCCCGGAAAATATAAAAAACTTTCTAAAGCCAGAATTTCGCCGCCAAGGTTCTTATCAAAAGGTTGGTGGTTATAGGTGGCCCTGAAAACCTGCGCCCATTTAGGAGCAATATCTCTTTCGGTTGTTCGCACACTGTGATTGAAAGTAAGATTGTATTCCAACGGAAATTTAAGCGTTCGAATGAAATTGACTGGCATAGTTTCAGCCATATAACGTTGCGTAAAACTCGTCGCTGCGTTTAATGTAAAAGAATAGTTTTGATTCCTGGCATTAAACGATAACGGTACTGATGCGTTAAGTTTGATATAGTTCTCGCGCCAATCGCCTTGTTGTGTAACGTTTTTAGCCCGATAGAACGTTCGTTTTGGTCGGTTCCGGTATGCAACACTAAAAATCGGGTAAAGTGCTTTATAGCTGACGTCTGCTGTGTATTCGAAACGCTTTATATCCCTATGGTATTTTGCGCCGGTGTAGAAATCCATCGTGTTCAATAAATTATTTGATTGGAGTTCAAGACCGAAAAGATATTCGTTATCGATAACCGGAATAATACTGTGAAAACTAAAAAGATTTAAACCCTGGTAAAAGCGTTTAGATTGGAAAGTATTTTCGGGAATATGATTGAAAACATTCCCAGCATTTTCCTGCTTTTCTGCTGCAGAAGAAAAGTCTACGAAACTAAGTTTTCCAACCGGCCTTTCTACAATTTCTTTTTCTGCAATTTCATAACCATTAATTTTATAATCGTTAAAAATAATTTTTCCATCCTCGGTTTCTGCCGGATTAAAAGCACCGTATTCTGAACTGCTTAATGCGTTGATTTTTTTAGATTGTATATCTAAACTGTAAATATTATCAATGCCGTTGAAGTGCGCATTAAAAACAATTTTATCGTCTATAAAAATAGGTCTGCTCAATTGTTGCCTGCTATTCGAAATAAGTCTCGTTTTTTTTTCGCCCTCCATCAGCCACAAACTCTTTCCCTTCTCACTTACGCTGATGTATGCAATCCGATTTCCGGTTTTGTCAAAATCTGGTGTTTGCAAAATTTCGTTTTCAGGATTAGGATAAGATTTTAAAATCTTGCCCGATGAGGCATCGATTTCTACGAGGTTAAATTGATTGTTAATTTCGACTTTGGCAGCGATAATTTTCTTTCCGTCTTCCGATAGGTTGGGAGAGAAGAGCCGGCTTTTACTACTCAGTTTTTTGAATTTTTTAGTCTTTAAATTGTACGAACAAATTACGCTGTAACTACGCTGTTTGTACCTCGGGTCATAGCGAATTTCGTCCCAAACCAAAACGTCGTTCTTATAGCTAAACCAAGGCTGTTCTTGGTAGCCGATTCCAAATAATTTTTTCTCTGTTTTATCTTCGTTTATAATGACAAAAAATCGGGCATCTTGCTTACTTTCTTTGAGCGCTAAAATCTGATTTTTATTTAATCGAACAGGCAGAAAATAATTCGTGGCAAGCGAAGTTTTCGAATTCAAGCTCTCATAGTTTTCGGTCTGAATTTTCTCTTTTTGTGCCTCCCATTTTTCTGCTAGTTTTTCTTGTACAGAGTGAAAATATTTTTTCGTGTTTTCGCCGGTGAATTTTTTCAGGCTTTGTGAAAAAGGATAAAGCCGTAGCGGCCTTTTTCTGATGTCGCCAAGTAAGCTATCTGAAATGAACTTACCGTATTTTTCTTTCATGTCGGCTACCATTAAATAACCCGTTTGGTAGTAGCCCGGCGTAACATCTTTATTCGATCCGAAATAGGCTTTGCTGTAAGAGAATTTTTTACCCTCTAAAATCGACGTCCGAAAAGGCATTATCCATTTTGGTTGTCGGCCGCGACCAGACTCTGTCAGAGCCGTCTCGTTCACGACAGCATCTCCCTCGAAAAACCAAATGGGTATGCCTGCCCCGAAATAAGCAAAGTAAACCAATTCCGGAAACGGATGTGTTTGCCCGTCTGTCAATTTGTCAAACTGTGCGATGTGCCGAAGTTCATGAACAGCCAGGTTGTTCAGCCAATCCTGACTATCGAAATATTGGGGTGGTGTTGTGTAGAATTCAGACTTCTTTGGTCCAAGCTGCACAAAGCCATTTGCAATGGTACCACGGTTCTGTAATAGGAGGGGAATAGAGGTGTTTTGTTGCCTTAGGCTCAGGCCAATTTTAGGGTAAATAGCAGGTAGCGTATTCGCCATTCTTTGAGCATCTTTTTCGAGTTCCCGTGGATAGATGATTTTAAAGCCGCCAGATTCAATATAACTCCATCGTACACTAAGTGGGTTCTGTGCAGTGCTGAAAATTTGACCAAAAATTGATTGTGAAATAAAACTTAATGTAAGTAGGCTTAAGTATTTGATATATAGTATTTTGTTTGATATAATTAACTTCATTCGCTTCTGATGCTAAAATATTTAGTTTTTTATGTTTTTTAAACTTTATTTTTTGTGTAATTTTAATTTACTTAAAATTATATAAGTAATTGATTTTTAAAATCATATATTATTTATTTAATTTCATTTTTTATACAAAATGATGGTTTTTAAAATAAGGTTTTGCCCTTTAAATCTTAATTTTATCTGCCTGATAGACGCCATTAAATAAAGGCTTTAATTTACACTTATTAATCCAAATTCCAGGCTAAAATTTTCTTAATAAAATAATATTGTATACCGGAGGACTTAAAATTTAGCAGGAAATATCTTGCATATCAAACTTAAATTCTGGTAAAATAAGCGGGATTTGACTTCAACTTTTAGCAGATAAATTAATTGATTTATCACGCGTTTAGTTGACAATATTGATGTCTATTGCCCTGATGTTTTTAGGTTAATTCTGTAGTAATTAATTTTTCGAAATATGCAGTTTAGCATGCTAACCGGATTAACATACAATATCGATACTTTATAGTTGTGACAAAATGTCTTTATTTTTTGTTTTTCTAAGCTGATGATTTTACTATATTATTTATTTCTGTTTCAATTTTGTACCTAAATTCCTATTTCTTTTATCTTATTTATAGCGAGATTATTTATGTTTTTTGACCTGGTATTATCCATTTCCATAAGGGTTTTTAGCCTCAATTTTTAAAGTTAATCGTGGTTAAAAAATTAGAATTTGTTTAAATTTTTGTTCAAAAACGTGTGGTTTTTAATCAAAAACCGCCTTGATAAAGGGGCTAGAGTTGGATATTCAGCAGTAAGTAGAAAAATATTTACAATTCAGAAAAATTATAATTTCAATTAAAAAAGGGGCTTAATAGTGTAATGGGCCCGCTTTTTGCCATGTTTAATTTATTAGCCTATGATAACTGGCATAGAAGGATTGTTCTGTTTTTAGTTGCTGTTTTGAGCTTATTTCCTTTGAAATTTAAATGTCTTTCCGGTGTATTTAGTGTTTAGGTAAACTAATTTTTTAATCCATTCACACTTAATTATCATACGAATTGTGAACCTTCCTTTAGCTGTTTTTGATAATTTATTTGGAAGCGATCACATTAAAAGATGGTCGCTTTTATAGTTGAAATTAGGATAAAAAGCTACATGAAAATCAATAAAAATGTTAGGCTTTTATAAATTATTTTTCCTGTTTTTATAGATGGGATAGAGAAAAATAGAAGCAAGAATTATTGTTGCACCGATGTAAAACCCACCTGTCATTTGCTCTTTGTCTTTGAAGAAAATGAACGCCAAAAGAATGCCATAAACGGGTTCCAGATTTGTTACTAGGGCGGTTCGAAATGCCGATAATGTTCGCATTACAGATACCCCGGCAACGTAGGCAACAGAGGTGCAAAAAGTTCCTAAGATGGCAATATAAAACCAATCTTTAGCGCTTAAATTAAAAGGCATATTTAGCAGAGATCCATCATATAATCTGTATAAAGTTATCCAGAATAAGCCACCTACTAGTTCATAAAATCCGATGATTGACGGCTCACTTTTTTGTACAAAAGTAGAGTTGATCGTAGAGAAAAGACTCGCGGCAAATGCGGCTGAAAGACCGAAAATGATACCCAAAGTGTATTGACTTTCGAACTTAAATATCATATAAATCCCCAGGATAATCAGCAAACCGATTAATATATCGCCAATATAAATCGGTTGTTTTTTTATTAGTGGTTCAAGTATTGCCGTAAATAAAGTAAAAGATGAAAGGCAAACCAGCGTAACGGATACCGTTGAAACTTTAATGGCATGAAAGAAAAATATCCAGTGAATGGCTACAATTCCCCCTGTTAAAAAGAACTGGATAAATTGCTTTTTGGTAATTTTAATGTTCTTTTTTGTGAGCGTAAACCAGGCGAATAGTGTGACACTGGCGATTAAAACGCGGTACCAAACCATAGGTACCGCATCAATTGAAATTACCTTTCCGAGTACTCCGGTAAAGCCCCATACGAAAACGGTAAGATGGAGGATTAAAAGGTTTTTTTTAGTAACGTCCATTATTATTTTGGGGCACGTTTAAGCAAGTAAAATCCTAAAAGACCAAATACAATTGTGGGTGATAAAACGGCTATAAAAGGAGGTAATCCGCCCTTGGTAGAAAACATTTGTGTGAACTGATTAAACACGATGTAGGCGAAGCTAATGAATATGCCGATACCTAAAGATACACCTACACCTCCACGAACTTTACGAGAGGAAAGTGCCACCCCAATCAATGTTAAAACAAATGCCGATAAAGGATGAAAATACCTTTTATAACGTTCAAATTGCAGGTCGTTCATAATACCTGTTCCTCGAACTTTTTCTTTTCTGATTTTTTCTGTCAATTCGCTTGTAGACAGGTTTTGAACCACATTGTCGTAGGCCGAGAAATCATCAGGACGCATATCTAAAATGGTATCTTTTAACTTGCCGCTGCCATAAATCATGGTTTCTTTTAAGCCATCTATTTTCCGGATAGAATAGTTACTTAGCTGCCATTTACGCTTCGTAGAATCCCATTTAATATTATCGGCGATAATTTTTTTAGTTAATACATCACCATTAAAGTTATCCAGCGAAAAACGATAGCCATAATTGGTTTTATTGTCGAAACTTTGAATGTAGATATACGTCCTGTCATCCAGTTTCATGTGGATATTTGATTTTGTTGATGGGTCGTTTCGTTTAACGTAGGTGTTTTCGAAACTGTTTTTTAATGTATTTGTGTAAGGAAGAATATATAAGTTAGAAACTAAATTAGCCGAAAATATAATACTTGCTGAGATAAAATATGGCCATAAAAAACGGTTGAAACTTACGCCACCGCTCAAAATGGGTACAATTTCAGTTTGGTCCGCCATTTTTGCGGTGAAGAAAATTACCGCGATAAAGTTAATTAAAGGCGAAAGCATGTTGATGTAAAAGGGAATCGAACCGGCATAATACTTCGTAATTACACCCCAGAGGCTTAATCCGCTTTTCAGGAAATCATCGAGTTTTTCTGATAAATCGAATACAATTATGATAATCACAAAAATTGCCAGTGTATAGATAAATGTACCCAGGTATTTGCCGATGATATAACGATCGATGATTTTTATGTTGCCCTTAATTAAATTCATTCTATAGCTTATTGCCCAATACTTTAACCATTTGGTTTTTCCATTCGTAAAATTCGCCGCTGATTATCCTTTCTCTCGCCTCTTTAACCAGCCAGAGGTAAAAATGCAGGTTATGCAAAGTAGCAATTTGTGCGCCAAGCATCTCTTTACTATGTACTAAGTGACGTAAATATGCCTTGCTCGTAACTAAATCAACATGCAGGTCGCTATCAGGTTCTATCGGAGAAAAATCATTTTCCCATTTTTTATTACGGATATTGATAATGCCGTTTTTAGTGAATAACATCCCATTTCTGGCATTTCGCGTAGGCATTACGCAATCAAACATATCTACTCCTAGCGCAATGTTTTCCAAAATATTGATCGGCGTACCTACCCCCATTAAGTAACGTGGTTTTTCGTAAGGTAATATATCGCACACAATTTCTGTCATCGCGTACATTTCTTCGGCAGGTTCTCCAACGGATAAACCGCCGATTGCGTTGCCTTCACGTTCCATACTGGCAATAAATTCTGCTGATTTTATCCTTAAATCTTTATAAACAGAACCCTGAACAATCGGAAATAATGTTTGATCAAAGCCATATTTCGGTTCCGTATTGTCGAAATGCGTGCAGCATCGCTTTAACCAACGGTGTGTCATCTTAATCGATTCAGCAGCATAAGTGTAATCACATGGATAAGGCGTGCATTCATCAAAAGCCATAATAATATCGGCTCCGATGGTCCGCTGGATATCCATTGCATATTCCGGCGTAAATAAATGTTTAGAGCCATCTATATGCGAATTAAAGGTAACACCTTCTTCCTTAATCTTACGAACTTTACTTAATGAATATACCTGATAGCCACCGCTATCCGTTAAAATAGGCCTGTCCCAACCAATAAATTTATGTAGGCCACCAGCTTTTTCTAAAATATCCAGCCCTGGCCGTAAATAGAGGTGATAGGTGTTTCCTAAGATAATCTGGGCATTTATATCCAGTTCAAGTTCACGCTGGTGAACCGCTTTTACCGTACCTGCAGTTCCTACAGGCATAAATATAGGTGTTTGTATTTCGCCATGGGCTGTTGTAACCGTTCCGGCTCTGGCTTTAGATAATGGATCTTTAGCCTTTAAAGTAAATTTCATAATCCTGTTTTCTCGTCACAAAAATCAGCCAAAAATAAGAAAATAAGAGGGTATATTTTTGTTTAAATTTTTATCAACATAAAGGGGTATTACAGATTAAAAATGAGAAATTTGCGCCTGTTTATTTTAACGTTGTGATACTAACCCAAGTCGAAATCTGTTTGATTTCTTTTTTTGCCTTTTGCCTGTTTGTACAATTGTATTATGTACTTTTTGTACATTTAAAGCTGGCTAATGCTGCTGTTGAAGCTGTTCCGGAATTAGCTAAATCACCGCTAAGTATTATTATTTGTGCAAGAAATGAGGTTTCAAATCTAGAAAAATATTTACCGGCTATTCTAAATCAAAGTTATCCTGAATTTGAAGTTGTTGTGGTAAACGACAGATCGTGGGATGGGACTGAAGAATTACTGGAACAGTTTGAAAAGCAGTATGCGAATCTTAAAATTGTAAAGATTTTAGATAACGATAAGTTTATCGCCGGTAAGAAATTTGCTGTAACAATGGGCATTAAAGCTGCAAAACATGAGTGGCTGGTTTTTACAGATGCGGATTGCATACCCGAAAGCAGTAATTGGTTAATGTATATGCAACAACCTGCAAATGAAAATACCGAAATACTGTTGGGATATTCTCCTTATTTAAAAAACGAAAGTTTATTAAATGCACTGATTCGTTTTGAAACTTTTTTTACAGCAGTTAACTATCTTTCTTTTTCATTAAAAGGTATGCCATATATGGGGGTGGGACGAAATATGGCTTACAAAAAGGCTCTTTTCTTTAAAAATAAAGGTTTTGCGGCGCACATGCATATCCCTTCGGGTGACGACGATTTGTTTGTAAATGCCCATGCAACATCTTCAAATACGGAAATTAGAATTAATAAGGATAGTCATGTTTGGAGTGAACCCAATCGGAGCTGGGCTGGTTATTTACGCCAGAAAAAACGTCATTTCGGGGCCGGAAAGTTCTATAAACCTAAACACAAGTTTATTTTAAGCCTGCAAATCATATTTCAGTTTTTATTCTATGTTGGTTTTGCAGCTTGTATGTTTTTTAGTTTAGAAGCCAAATATATTGCTGGCGGCATATTTTTATTAAGCATTATCATTAGATGCTTTGTATATCCTAAATTGTTAAACCGATTAAATTATAAGGATTTACGTTGGTGGTTCCCGATTTTAGATATACTTTTGTTCTTCTTTTTGACCTTAAATGGATTTTTATCCATGTTCGGAAAGAAAAAAGTAAACTGGAAATAAACACAATTGAAACCAATACCATGTCTGAAGTGAAACCTGATATCATTCTTAAATATTTTCCCGATTTATCAGAAAAACAACTTGCTCAGTTCGCCCAATTATTTGATTTATACAGTTTCTGGAATGCACAGATTAATGTAATCTCCAGAAAAGATATTGAAGAACTATATGAACGCCACGTGCTGCACTCATTGGGTATAGCAAAAGTCTGCGCATTTAAAGCAGGTGAAACGGTTTTGGATGTAGGTACAGGAGGCGGATTCCCGGGTATTCCGTTGGCTATATTATTTCCGGAGACTAACTTTTACCTGGTAGATTCAATCGGAAAAAAAATAAAGGTCGTTAAAGAAGTTTCTTCGGCACTTGGATTAGAAAACTTAAAAGCTGACCATTTAAGGGCAGAGCAAATCAAAGAGAAGTTCAATTTTATAATCTCAAGAGCCGTAACGCGTTTGGGTGAATTTTATCCCTGGATTCAAGGTAAGTTCAAGAAAGATTCGTTAAATGCCATTCCAAATGGTATTCTTTACCTGAAAGGCGGCGATTTGGCGGAAGAAATAAAGGAATCAAAACTGAAAGCAGAATTGTATCCGCTTTCAGCTTATTTTGAGGAAGATTTTTTCGAAACTAAATACGTGGTTTACGTGCCGCAGTAGGTTTTTTAAGAGCCTGGGATAACTTCTTCATAAATTATGTCATCTTTTTCGTAATTTTTCTTTTTTGAAGGCTCAACGGGTGGTGGAGGCGGGCTCAATCTTATCTCTAATACTTCACCTTTGGCAGGTTTAGGTTCAACCGGCGGGGGCGGAGGTGCAACGCTTTTCTTCGGTTTTTTAACACTTTTTGTTTTTGGGGCAGGTTCAATTGGCGGCGGCGGAGGTGCTAATTTTACACCATTTACTTTTTTTACTTGCGGAACAGGTTCAGCAATTACAATTTCTTTTACCCTGTTCGCTTTTTGAACGGGTTCGGCAATCCTAATTTCTTTTACTTTTACTTTCTTGGTTGTATCCTGAAATGTATTTTCATTTTTTGGAAACAAATCGACAACGCCGTAATCTTTTGTAAAGGCCATGGTTGAGGTACAAAGCATCCCGCCAACTACAGGAAGTACCAATAACAATCTGAGCCTGGCCCATTTTGCTGATTTCTTTTGATTTAACATGCTTATTCTTCTTTTTAATATGGATGAATTAAATATTTGATTAGTTAACTGAACAGTCTGGCCAGCATAAGTATTCTGAATCAGGAATATTGCATAATCGTATTTTTCTATTCCTTTCCTCGTCGTTTCTTCATCAGCGAGATATTCGTGCAAAAGTTTGATATCATTTTTGAGGAGGTGCGTAATTGGATTGAACCAACTTAAACTCCTTATTATTTCGAAAAGCAAAATATCAATGCTGTGTTTCTGATGAATATGAGCCATCTCATGTTTCAGGATTGTGTTTTTCTGAGGCAAATCCGGATCGATAAAAAGCATGTTGAAAAAGGAAAAAGCCGTTTTGGTATTTGCTAATTCAATTATTGTAATGCCATTTTCGACGGTTTTATTGGGTTTCTTTAATAGTTTGAAAATATGCCTGAATCCCCAAATTATTTTTGAAATGAACATTAAAGCGACCAGCAAATAAAGAAGCAGCAACATATTCTCCGTGTTTAATAAAGATTTTTCAACCTGAATTTGCTGGTAAACGGGTTGCTCGATTATAATAATATCTTTTGATAAAAACCCCAGTTGAAAGAATGGAATTAGAAATGCTATTAAAGAACTTACTATTAAGTAATATCTGTTTAGTGCATAAAAGGTTTCTTTATGCAGGAGTAACCGGTAAAATCCGTAAAATAGAATCAGATACAGGTTTGCTTCGAGTAAATAATATAGCCAGTTCATCATTTATCTTTTTTAAGTTTTTCAGCCAGTTGAATAATTTCATTAAGCTCATCGTTGCTCATGTTTTTGTCTTTCACCAGAAAGGAAACCAAGCTTTCGTAAGAGTTTTCGAAGTAATTATTCATCACTTTGTCTAATGCAAAACGTTTGTAATCAGCTTCTTTAATAATGGGGAAATAGATATAGGTATTGCCAATAGCTTTATGATCTACAAAACCTTTGCTTTCCAAAACCCTAATTACCGTGGAAACTGTATTATAAGCCGGTTTTGGCTCATTCATCTTTTCAATTACATCTTTTACCAATGCCTCTTCCATTTCCCAAAGGATAAGCATTACCTGTTCTTCTGCTTTCGTGAGTTCTTTTATCATTGTAACTATTTTTATAGTTCGGTTAAATGAAGTTACTACTATATTTATAGTTTGCAAACTATTTTTGTAGTTTATTTATTAATGTATTGGTAATCAGTTAAATAAATTTACGTGTAGAAATTTTTGACATAAAAAAACCTGCCGGAACGGGCAGGTCTGGTCATTTTTATAAAGAAAAATTAAAATTTCTTTCTCGAATCGTCCATCATCAACATTTTATCTTTTAAGGATTGTTGCAAGCCAGTTTGTTTATCTACATTCTTTACAACCTCTAAAACTGTATTCGCAGCATCGCTGAAGAATTGTTTCGTGATGGTAGAATACTCATCTGTCGCTTTATGGTAATCCTTATGGTCTTCAACACCAAAGTACAGGAAGGGTATATTTTTAGCATTGAAAGCACCCTGGTCACTTTGGTTTGTCCAGTCATCGTGGCCAAGTTTAGGATCGTCGTGACCTAATATCACTTTGATGTCTTTTCGCGTAGTATCAATATATTTCTTCAGGTTAGGATATTTGAATGTACCTGCTACATAAAGTTCACCTTTATCGCTGTGACTAATCATATCCATATTCAGATCGATTGCAATGGTATTGATGTTAACAGGTGGATTAGCTACAAATGCTTTTGCGCCTTGTAAACCCATTTCTTCAGCATCGAAAGCAGCAAAGATAATGGTGTTGTTCGGTTTATTTTTGGCAAAATAGGCGGCAATTTTCATCAAACCTGCAGTTCCCGATGCGTTATCATCGGCGCCATTAAAAACTTCATCTTTTACGACACCCAAATGGTCGTAATGGGCTGAAACCACAATTACATTTGTGCCTTTGCCAGGGATGTAGCCAATAATATTTGTGCCGTTTACCTTTGCCCCGCCTCTTGAATTAAATGTAAATTCCTGTGCGTAGTTTACATTTTGAGGGTAAGATTTTAAACCCAGTTTTTGGAAACGTTCAATAATATAAGCTCTTGCCATTTCAGCACCTTTAGTTCCGGTTTTTCTGCCTTGATAAGCATCTGACGATAATACTTCAACATCTTTTAAAAGCTGGGTATCTAATTTTCCTGAACCAGTAGTGGAACTTTGGTTTTTCACGGATGAACAGCAGCTTAGCATCATAGCTAAGGGAATTATATATAGGATTTTCATGTTTAGATCTATTAATGCCAGAATAGTCTTAAAATATCTGGATAAAGTTTAAATTTTTCGTCTGCAGACAATAATGTTGCATCTTTTTGTATTGCTGAAGAAATTAATAACCTATCGAACGGGTCGCGATGCACATCTAACAGAGGGATATTTAAGTGCTTGAAAATTGAAGAGTTTTCTATTGGAAGAAAAGTAAATCCATCCGCTAAAGCTTGATTAAAAATATCTTCAATTGCAACATCTAAATGCGATAATTTATCAATTGATTGTTTTATTGAAATTTCAAAAAGACCTATTTGACTAAAATAGATAACGTTATTGATGTTCTGAATAACATCCATAACCTGTTTAGGCATTTTTGGATTATCCTCCTGAAACCAGATTAAACAATGTGTATCTAAAAGATAATGATTAGATGCCATTACATGTAATCCTTTAAATCATCTAAAGGCTCATTAAAATCGTTAGGTAAGGTTATTTTTCCTTTAAAAGCACCAGGTATTCGTTTCGAATGCTGAGGGTTTTTATCTGTTAAAAAAGTGACTATAACATCAGTTTTTGATTGTACAGGAGCCTTTTCCTCTAAGATAATTTTCCCTTTTTCGCAATATCCTTTAACCGTTGCTAACATAGTTTTAACTTCTTAAACAAATATACATTTTTCGTTACATTATTCAAACGTTGTTTCTTGACGCTGTATTGTGTCTTTAACCTGATGAGAACGTAAACTCGTTTTCAGATTTGAAAACTTTTTTATAGCACATGCCAATTAAAGTTTTCGACTCTATATTTTAAGCTTTCTGCTTTAAATTTTGCTAAGCCGCAACCTCTCTCAAATCTACAGCAACAACCCTCGAAACCCCTTGTTCAACCATCGTAACGCCATAGATAATGTCGGTACTGGCAATGGTTCGTTTGTTATGGGAAACGATAATGAACTGCGATTGGCCGGAGAATTTCCGGATAATATTGTTGAATTTATCAATGTTCGTATCGTCCAATGGCGCGTCAACCTCATCGAAAATGCAGAACGGTGCAGGTTTTAACAGGTAAAGTGAAAACAGCAGGGCGGTAGCCGTTAGTGTTTTTTCTCCACCGGATAACTGATTGATAGACAAAGGCCTTTTTCCTTTTGGACGGGCAATAATATCAATATCTGCCTCCAGTGGATTATTTACATCAGATAAAATTAAGTCACAACTGTCTTCTTCATTAAAAAGCGATCTAAAAACAACAATGAAATGCTCACGGGCTTGTGTAAAAGCCTGCATGAATTTGTCTTTCGCGGTATCGTCAATCTCTTTAATGGTCTGCAAAAGGTCGGTTTTGGCTGCGTTGAGATCTTTTTTCTGGTTTTGAATAAAGGTATAACGTTCTTCCATTTCCTTAAAAGCTTCCATCGCCATAGAATTAATCGCACCAAATTCATCCAGCTGGCGTTTCATTTTCTCTACTTTCTGGCGGATTTCAAATTCACTTTCCAAAGCATCAACCTCAGTCTCCGTTTCTAAAAGGTCGTTAATGTCAATGTTGAATTCGACGGCCAGACGTTCTTTCAGCGAGTTTAAATCTATTTTTAAAGTGTTCTTTTTATCCTTGATTTCGGTTAAAAGAAAATCAGTTTCCTCACGGTTTTTGCGGATATCGGTTAAATTATGCTCTACCTCGTTAATGTTGCCTTTACTTTCAAAATATGCTGCCTCAACTTCAGCAAGACCTTTTTCCATCTCTTCACGCTGCTGATACATTTCTAAAAGTGTATCATCGCTCAAATCGGCATGTTGTAAGGTTTCTGTAATTTGGGCAAGCGTGTCCTGAAGCTCTTTTTCGTTTTGTGCGATTCGCTTGTTCAAAGCTTCTTCCTGTACAAAACGGTAATCCAAATCTTTCTCCAGACCCGATAATTTATTTTGTTGCTGATGGAAGCGGATATTATCCTGATTATATTTTCCGGCAGATTCATTAACCTGGTCGGCCAGTTCCTGATAATTCAACTGCTGTTCCTGCAAGTTGACATGGTCGTGTTGTTGCTTTTTCTGCAGTTCAACCAAAGCGGGCAGCTTTTCAGATAATGATTTTTCTATCGAAACAATTTTTTGCGCAATATCAGTTTTTCGGTTTTCACTGGTGGTAATAAACTCCTGGTATTGGTCGCGACGTGTTTGAACCGAAATCTGTTCATTTATAAAACGATTCAACTCCTGCTGCAAAGTATTTATCTGATTGATTTTTGAAGCTTCTTTCAGATTAAAAATACTATCAGTTTCCGCTACAATCGCTAAATTATATTGATTAATCAGTGATTCAGATATTTTGATTTCTTTTGCTAAATTCTCTAAATTTTTAGCACGGCCGATTCTTTTTCCCTCGAATAAGCCTACAGAACCACCCGCTAAAGTGAATTTTGTTTGCGCATATTTTCCGTTTTTTGCCAGAATAGTCAAACTTTCTGTTGGTGTTTCTTTGAATATATTTTCTTGTTCTGCAATGGCGATGTACACATTCTGCAAAAGCAAATTGCAAAGTTGCTGGTACTTTTTATCAACTTCAATAACCGATAAAGCTGAAATTAAGCCCTCATGCGTATTAAGCGTAGGGTTTTTATCCGGAATGTTTTCTAAAATAAAAAAGTTCGCCCGCCCTCGACTGGCATCTGTTAACAGGTTGATGGCCTGAACGGCATCAGCATATTTATCAACCACATAATGGTTCATTACAGGTTCCAGATAATTTTCGATGGCGATTCGGTAATCCTCGTTACAAAATAGAATATCTGATAGGAGTAAGGCACTTTTTGCAAATGCACTGTTCTTCTTAAGAAACCGAATGGATTCAGGGAAACCTTCCAGACTATCTACAAGCGATTTTGTGAGGTTATATTCATTTTGTTTGGCATCCTTTTTACGGTTTTCGGCAGTCAGTTTTTCCTTATTCGAGTTTAAATTAACTTCTGATGCTGCCAGCTTTTCCTTTAATATCTCTTCAGCTTCCTTAAGTTGTTTGATACTGGTCTGCTTTTCTGAAACCTGAATATCAAGTTCAGCCAAAGCATGATCAAAAGCTTTTAATTCTGATGTTTTGGTTTCAGTATCATCAACATTTCTGTTCGTTTCCTGTACTAAAGCATCTTTTTGAATATTTAAAATATCAATTTCTTTTTGCGACTGATAAACCTGGTTCTGCAAGTCGTTAACTGATTTTACCAGGTTATCAATTCGATTTTTTTCTATCTGCTGTTGCTCACGAAGTGTATCAAGCGATGATTTTAAAAGTTTTAAATCGGATTCAACTTTATTAAAAACTTCCGTTTCGGTTAAAACTTCTTCATTTAATCGCTTGATGTTATATTTAATGTGGTTAACCTGGTTTTTATCTTTTTCCAGCTCCCCCGATAAGCGTGTCTCTTTTTCCTGCAAGAAACGCATTTGTTCGTTTTTTACTTTCTTTTCACTTTCATATGCACGGATTTTTGAAACCAATTCATTGGTTGCTTTCTGCTGGATGGACAGGTTTTTCTCCTGATTGATGCTATCCAGTTTAAGTTTTTGGAGTTCAGCCTCCTGCGTATCAATTTTGGTGCTTAACGCTGTCCTCAGAACCTGCTGACTTTGTTCCTGGGTTTCTAAAGCATGTAGATCGGTGCGAAAAAAGGCAATTCGATGGGTCGCCAATTGAACGCTCAATTCGCGGTACTGCTCTTTTAATTTATAGTAACGCTCGGCTTTACGGGCTTGATTTTCGAGCGTCTTTAAATTCTTTTCGATTTCGAAAAGTAAATCTTCCACTCTTTCTAAATCAGCTTCAGTATCTTTTAATTTATTGAACGTTTGTTTCTTGCGAAGTTTGTATTTCGAAATGCCTGATGCCTCCTCGAATAGGGAACGGCGACTATGTTCTTTATTGGTAATAATTTCATCTACCATTTTTAGCTCAATAATCGAATAACTATCGGAGCCAATTCCGGTGTCGAGGAATAAATCGGTAATGTCTTTCAAACGGCATTGAACATCATTTAAACGATATTCACTGTCGCCATTCCGGTATAATTTTCGGGTAACCGTAACCTGGGAATATGCTGTTGGAAGAATGTTTTTGGTATTATCAAAACTCAAAGAAACCTCAGCCAATTGGGCCTGTTTACGGTTTTTGGTTCCGTTGAAAATGATATTTTCCATCTTTTCAGAGCGTAAAGCTTTAGTACTTTGCTCACCCAAAACCCAGCGCATGGCATCAATAACATTCGATTTCCCACAACCATTCGGACCCACAATGGCTGTAACACCCTCATTAAAATTGATGGTCACTTTGTCGCCAAAACTCTTAAATCCTTTAATTTCTAATCGGGTAAGCTGCATGGTTTGTTTGTGGGAGAACCGAATCCAATATTAAGGATTATTTCGGGGTTTTTCAAACCAGATTTTTAGGGATTTTACCACAGAGCGCACAGAGATTTTCACAGAGCACACAAAGGTTGATAAAGGGAAGATTTATGAATTTATCCTCTGTAAAAAACCTGCCGGCGGCAGAATCGAGTCAAATATTAAGGATTATTTTGAGTTTTTCAAACTAGATTTTAAGGGTTTAACCGCAAAGGGCACAAAGTTTTTCGCAAAGGATGCAAAGCGTTTTTACCACAGAGCACATAGAGATTTTCGCAAAGGATGCAAAGTTAATTTTACCATATAAGGCATTTAATGAATATAAACAAATCCACTATAAAAGCCTCAAATGAGCAAGGCCTTCTAAGGTGAACTAAGGTGTCTCAGGTGGTTAATCTTAATTGGTTTATTAACCGCAAAGGGATTTTACCACAGAGCGCACAGAGATTTTCACAGAGCACACAAAGGTTAATAATGGCAGGGCTTTTAAATAAGGCCGCCACGGAAACATTGAACACACAGGAAATTCTGAGAGTTGAACACCTTTTCCGTGTCAGATGAATTTGTTAAACTGCAGAGATTTAGCAAAAAGTATAAAGAAAAAATATTTGTGTCTTCGTGGTAAAAAACGTGTGAAATTATAAAACATAATCTGCATCTACTTTACGATCATTAGCTTCGCAAACTTGAGCAATAATTGTTTGTTACCCAGGCCCTGAAAGAAAACTGTTGCTTTTACATCGGGTAAATTTCCTTCTAAACTAATAATCTTACCAAAACCAAATTTCTCATGTTCTACTTCCATGCCACCCTGAAATTCATGTGCTTGTGAAGGTGTAAAACCAGGGGTTGGAACATGTGCCTTCGCCAATAATGAGGTCGTTTTCGGACGCGGTGGCGGGGCAGAAGTAGTGCTTGCAGGTTTTGGTTTGCTAAAGAAATCCCTCGGTTGCGACGTCCATGTTTTGCGTTCATCATCGAAATTGCCTTCAAAAACATTGCTTTTTGCAGGTTTAACATCCAGCTCTAAAAACTTCGGATTAATCTCGTTAATAAAACGGCTTGGTTCACAATTAGTTAAGGTTCCCCAACGGTAACGTGAAGTGGCATAGGTAATTGTCAGTTTTATCTCTGCCCGGGTAATCGCTACATAAAACAAACGACGTTCTTCTTCCAAATCCGAGCGCGAACTAACCGACATCTGCGATGGGAAAAGGTTTTCCTCCAAACCAACAATAAATACATTTTTAAATTCCAGGCCTTTGGCCGAGTGAATCGTCATTAAAGAAACTGTATCCTTGTTTTTGTCGCCATCCTTATCATCGTTGGTTAAAAGTGCAACGTCCTGCATAAAAATATCCAGACCTTTTTCTTCGATATCTTCACGCTCCGCAAATTCTTTTATACCATTTAATAACTCCTGAATATTTTCATATCTGGAACGACCTTCAACACTGTCATCTGTATACAATTCTTTTAAGATACCGGCATGTTGAGCGATAAATAATGCTGAATCATAAGCATCAAGTTTTTTTGCTTCCGCCTGGAAACTTTGAATCATCATCGAGAAATCGTTCAGTTGGTTGGCCAAACGACCATCAACATACTGATGTGCATTAGAAATTACATCCCACATGGTGATGTTATTCTGGTCGGCCGCTACAATGATTTTATCGATGGATGTATCGCCGATTCCACGTTTTGGATAGTTGATTACTCTTTTTATCGCTTCTTCATCCTTTGGGTTAAAAGTTAAACGGAAGTAAGCAATTAAATCCTTAATTTCTTTACGCTGATAAAAGGAGGTGCCTCCATAAATTTTATAAGGAACATTAAGCTTACGCAAACCTTCCTCCATTGCCCTGCTTTGTGCATTCGTACGATACAAAATGGCAAAATCATGGTATTGGTAACCTTTTAAACCACGTTCCTGGATAATTGATTCGGCGACCAGTTTACCTTCCTCATTGTCAGTAAAAGCACGGGAAACCTTAATCCTATCGCCCTCAACATTTTCAGAAAATACATTTTTCTCCAGTTGATTTTTATTGTTGGCAATGATACTGCTTGCAGCATCGACAATATTTTGGGTAGAGCGGTAATTTTGCTCCAACTTATACACTTTTAAATCAGGATAATCGCGTTCGAAGTTCAAAATGTTCTGAATATTCGCCCCGCGGAAAGCGTAGATACTTTGCGCATCATCACCAACCACGCAAATATTCTGATAAGCAGCAGCCAGTTTTTTTACAATTGTATATTGTGAAAAGTTTGTATCCTGGTACTCATCCACCATTAAATACCTGAATTTCTGCTGGTATTTGTTTAAGACATCCGGATGTTCTTTTAATAAAATATTGGTTTTGAAGAGCAAGTCGTCGAAATCCATTGCACCAGCCCTGAAACAACGTTTAGCATATTGCTCATAAATTTGCCCTAATAGCGGGCGTTTATTTTGAATATCTTCTGCCTGAATCTGGTCGTTTGCCTGGTATTCGCCCCATGAAATCAGGTTGTTTTTAGCCGACGAAATTCGGCCATAAACAAAATTTGGGGCGTATAATTTATCATCCAACTGCATTTCTTTCAAGATGGCTCGGATAACACTTTTACTATCGTCGGTATCGTATATCGTAAAGTTATTCGGATAACCGATTTTCTCGGCCTCCACACGCAAAATCTTTGCAAAAACAGAGTGAAATGTACCCATCCAGATGTTTTTCGCCTCAGCACCAACAACTTTCGAAATCCGCTCACGCATATCCTTACTCGCTTTGTTGGTGAAGGTTAAAACCAGGATATTAAACGGGTCGGTTCCGGTTTGAATCAGATGCGCCACGCGATACGTAATTACACGTGTCTTGCCCGAACCAGCACCCGCTACAATCATTACCGGTCCTTTTGTATTCTCTACTGCTGCTCTTTGTTGTGGGTTTAATCCTTCTAAATAATCCAAATCGGCTCCTGTTTTTTTGAGTTTCAAAAATAACAATTCTCAGGTCTTTTTGCGAAAGGTGTTGGTAATTAGTTTCACGTACTGCCAAAATTACACGCAGCGCTATTTGGGAATAGAATTTGATATATCTTGACCATGGAAGATAAAAAAATAAACAAAAACATAGAATTTACTGACATTCCGGAGGGTGCAACAACAGATATTTATGCCAATCTTAAAGAGAAATTGGAAAGTGTGGAGCGGTTCCCTGGTATATATAATTTTAAATTTATTATAACCGGAGGACTTGATAAAATACAAGAATTACGTGCAGTTTTACCTGATGATGAGTTTATCGAGCAACCATCAAAAACTGGTAAGTATGTGTCGATTACGGTAAAAAAAGAAATGCAAAATGCAGATGATGTAATTGCTATTTACAAACAAGCCGGAGCCATAAAAGGTATAATGACGCTTTAATTTAACAGAGTGCATTGATTACAAAGTGAATTAATCAGATAAAATTTTTCTATTACGTCTACCTGGCTACGATAAATTTCTTAACTGAATTGTATTGTCCTGAATCTGAAGAAATTTTAAAGAAATAAATGCCGGGTGCGAAGCTGGTTGTGTTAATTTCGAGTGTATGCTTACCGGTATTTAAATATTCGTTTACCACTGTTTTGGTCAGCCTTCCCATTAAATCATAAATTTGGACCGTAATTTTATCAGCTTCTGGTAAAACAATATCAATAAATGTTTGGGTTGATGCCGGATTCGGATAATTCTGTGTAACAACAAACAGCAAAAATTTATCAAAGATAGCCTTGTTAATCGCATCAAAAATTACATAACTTATTAATCTGTATCCCCGCGCATTAGGGTGAAAAGAATCCTGGTAAAGTGTAAAATCACGACGCATTGCTGCATTTACATCCGCCAGGTACAATTTATATTCTGTAACCAGTTTCCTGTAAATGGTATTTATCTGGCGAATTGTCGTATTAACTGCCGTTAAATTTTTGTTTGTTCGGTCATCAACATTTTGTAAGGTACATAAAACAGGTACTAATTTTTGCTTTAGGCTGGTTGTTATTAACAACCTCATATTCGCTTCCGTTTCTGCAATACTCCCTTTTCCCGCATTAATCGCCAGGGCATCGTTTATGCCCATAGAAATTACAATAAAACCTGTTCGGTTCTTTATTGCATTATCAATTCTTAACAAACCTTGTAAAGTTGTTTGTCCGCCAATGCCCTGATTGGTAATGTTTATCACTTTGCCGGAATAACAGTTAACAAAATTACTTTCAAGCATGGTTTGAAAACCAAGTCCTTTAACACCTTCAACGGTGCTGGCTCCAAAGGTTACAATATTAATGCTGTCTTTTGAGTAATACTGAGCAGCTTCGGGGCAACTAATTTTTGTATTTGTTTGGGAGAAAGCTATTGCAGGCATTAAAAATGAAAATAGCAGCAGAATATGCGAACCAAATGCGCTCAATTTCATTGATAACTTTCTTATTTTGAGATTTCTAATCTTGTGTTTAAACGGTGCAATTTATGAAAAAATCAAAACAATACTGTGGTCAGAACAAAAAAAAATAATATTCAACACTTAAATTACATAAACATAAATCATAAAACTTGTAGTGATACTAATACTATAAAAGATATGATTAAATAATGGTAGGAAGAGCTTCATTTTCAGTTGAATTTTAAATGGCTTTTATATGAAAAGCCTATATTTGCCCAAATTCATTTTGTTATGCAAGAGATTAAAAATTATGTAGAAACGCACAAGCAACGATTTTTAGATGAGTTGTTCGATTTGTTGCGCTTCCCATCGGTTAGCGCGGATCCGAAATATAAAGAAGATGTTTTAAAAACTGCAGATTATGTTGCTCAAAAGTTAAAAGACGCAGGAGCAGATAATGTTGAGATTTGTGCCACAGCTGGTTATCCGATTGTTTATGGCGAAAAAATCATAGATGCTTCTTTACCAACAGTTCTAGTGTATGGCCACTACGATGTACAGCCTGCTGATCCATTAGAATTATGGCATACGCCGCCATTTGAACCAACCATTCGAGACGGCAAAATTTACGCACGTGGTGCCTGCGATGACAAAGGGCAATTTTATATGCATGTGAAAGCATTTGAGCTGATGATGGAAACCGATACTTTAGCTTGCAATGTTAAATTCATGATAGAAGGTGAAGAGGAAGTAGGTTCTGCAAACCTTGGCATTTTCGTGAAAGCAAATGCAGAACGCTTAAAAGCTGATGTTGTTTTGATTTCAGATACATCCATGATTAGTATGGAAAACCCATCGATAGAAACTGGTTTACGTGGTTTAGCTTATATGGAAGTAGAGGTTGTCGGTCCAAATCGCGATTTACATTCTGGTGTTTATGGTGGTGCCGTGGCAAATCCGGCTGCAATTCTTTGCAAAATGATTGCTTCATTGCATGATGAAAATAACCACATTACTATTCCGGCTTTTTACGATAAAGTTGTTGAATTAACAGATGATGAAAAAAGAGCCTTAAATTCGGCACCTTACGATGAGGAAGAATACAAAAAGGATTTAGATATTAAAGAGGTTTGGGGCGAAAAAGGCTATTCTACTTTGGAGCGCACGGGCACTCGTCCTACTTTAGAGGTAAACGGAATCTGGAGTGGTTATATTGGCGAAGGTGCTAAAACCGTATTGCCGAGCAAAGCCAATGCAAAAATTTCAATGCGTTTGGTTCCAAATCAAAGTTCAGAAGAAATCGCTGAAATTTTTACCAAACATTTTGAAAGCATTGCGCCTGCAAATGTTAAAGTTAAGGTTACACCGCATCACGGTGGCGAACCTGTTGTTACGCCTACTGATAGCGTTGCCTATCGTGCTGCAGAAAAAGCCATTGAAATTAGTTTTGGCAAGAAAGCAATTCCAACCCGCGGCGGCGGTAGCATTCCGATTGTTGCTTTATTTGAAGATGTTTTAGGCATAAAATCGGTACTTTTTGGTTTTGGTTTAGATAGCGATGCCCTTCACTCTCCAAACGAAAAATACGATATCTATAATTACTATAAAGGAATTGAAACTTTGCCTTTGTTTCATAAATTCTATGCAGAATTGAGTAAATAATTGTTGCGGAAGATTTTATAAGATCTGCTAGTGATAAAAACGCTTGCAGATTTTTTTTTAAATTCCCGCTGATTCTACAGCTTTTTATCATGATGTTTAGTCGTTCCCTCGGATTACGCTAATTAAGCAAATACTGGGCATTAATAAATTGGTAGCTAAAAGAATAATTTGCGGGAGTCATTTTTAATCTGCGGGAAACCAACATTAAACATTTTTTCATAAATTGTACGCATGAAATATTTATGCTTATCTCTTTTATTTTTTTCGGGAGCCTTTTCTTTTGCTCAGAGTAGTAAAACGATTAATCAATCTGGAAATCCAATTTTTAAAGGTTGGTATGCTGATCCTGATGCAGCAATTTTTAAAAATAAGTATTGGATTTATCCTACTTATTCAGCTAAATACCGGGAGCAGGTTTTCTTAGATGCCTTTTCGTCAGAAGATTTGATCAAATGGCAAAAGCACGAGCATATCTTAGATACGGCAGCTATCAAATGGGCAAATAAAGCCATGTGGGCACCTGCAATTGTAGAGAAAGACAAAAAATACTATTTATTTTTTGGCGCAAATGATATTCAAAGTGATAATGAAGTTGGCGGTATTGGTGTTGCGGTTTCTGATAAACCCGAAGGACCATTTAAAGATCATTTGGGTAAACCCTTAGTTGATAAATTTTACAACGGTGCACAACCTATAGATCAATTTGTTTTTAAAGATAAAGATGGCCAATATTATTTAATTTACGGTGGATGGCGTCATTGCAACATCGCAAAACTGAATAAAGATTTTACGGGTTTTCTGCCTTTTGACGATGGAATAATTTTTAAGGAAATTACCCCTGAAAAATATGTAGAAGGCCCATATATGTTCATTAGAAACGGAAAATATTATTTCATGTGGAGCGAAGGCGGTTGGACTGGTCCGGATTATTCTGTGGCCTATGCCATTGGCGATTCGCCTTTCGGACCTTTTAAAAGGGTAGATAAGATTTTAAAGCAAGACCCATCAATTGCAACAGGTGCAGGACATCATTCGGTTATCATCAACAAAAAAAATGATAAGTATTACATCATTTATCACCGCAGGCCATTAGGCGATACGGATGGAAACCACCGTGTAACCTGCATTGATGAAATGCATTTTGATGCAGAGGGTAATATTTTACCTGTTAAAATTACAAATGAAGGTGTTAAAGCGCAGCAATTAAAATAAATTTTTCGGGTGGAAGCAGGTCTTCCATTCGAATTTAACTGGTTTCTAATATCGGCGTCGCTTTCTTATTGCTCATGATACTAAAACCATACGTGCATAATAACAGCAAACAGGCCAGCCCAATCCAAAGCCAGTTATAACCAAAATGTTTGGCAATAAAAAATCCGGCGAAAGGACCAATTACTTGCGCGAAAGACCAGCTCAAAGTATATCCGGCAGCATATAAGCCGCGGTTATGTTCATTGCTTCTGCTGATTACAATTGTGTTTATGAAAGGCAATGCAAACATTTCTCCTCCTGTAAAAATAATAATGGTGAGTATTGCTGCGGTAAGATGAAAGCTTACCGGCGCACTTAAAATTAAATATGAAACCGCAAAGAAAACCGAACCTATAACTATAAAATACATTGGTGAGCGTTTCTTCTCTATTTTGTTTATCATTATCATTTCAAAAAGCGCAATTATGGCGCCGTTTAAGCCAATAATAATGCCAATTGCAAACTCATCAATATGCCATTGTTCCTTAAAAAACACAGGTACTACCCTGAACATCAGGAATGCACAGGTAATGAAAAGGGTAGTTAGCAGCATGAATTTCACATAAAAAGAATCCTGCCAGGGCTTCGTAATGGTTAGTTTATGCGCATTTTCTTTTGCCAGCTTCATAAAACCTTTAACGTTCGGTAGAAAAGACAAGATTAATAGCCCAACAATTATACTTACACCACCTTCAACAATAAAAAGTAGTTTATAATTTATTGAAGCAATAATTCCTGCCAAACTTATACCAACAGACCAGCCAATATTTACAGCCAACCTGTTTAAAGAGTAAGAACGGGTTATGGTTTCTGGCGCTGCATAATGTGCAACTGCTGTAAAATTTGCAGGACGGAAAGCTTCTGAGAAAAAACTGATTACTACAGCCAAAATACATAAAGCAGAAAAATGGGTTATTGTAGAAAACAGCATAAATAATATTCCGCCGATAATTGATGAAAGAATCTGAACTGGCCTGAAGCCAATCATATCAGTCAGTTTTCCGCCAGTTGCAGAACCCAGGATAGAACCTACACCAAATAAGGTGATGATTAAGCCCGCATCCATTTCAGAACGGTGTAAGCTTTGCGTAACATATAAGCCCATAAAGGGAACGGCCATGCTGCCGCAACGATTAAACATCATTACAATACTTAAAAGCCAGGTTTCCCGGCTCAATCCGCTGAACGAAGTTTTGTAGGTGTTGTAAATAAGTTTAAACATTATATTGGTTTGGTTCGCGAAATTACCAAAAAACAAAAAGAATGTTGAAGGATTATGCGGATAAAACGATTTGAATAGAAAGCTAAACATCCAAATTTTTTATCAAATTTGTAATCGAAACCATTCAAATGCCACCAATAAAAAGAAAACCTGCCATAAGAAAAACACCCGCTCGGAAGAAAAAAACTAAACCCTTCCCAACACAATGGAAAGTCGCTATTGCTGGATTACTTTTGATTTTGCTTTCTCCATTTTATTATGGCTATGTGGTAAAGGGATTTGTGGCAACCTGGCGATGGGTTAAAGATTGGGGACAAGATCCAAATTACCGAACTTACGAAAGCTTCAATATTAAAATCCCAAAAAACTATACGATTCACGGAATCGATGTTTCGTACTACCAGGGAAAAATAAACTGGCAAAAAGTTAAATCAATGAAGGATGATGATGTTAATATTCGATTTGCATTTATAAAGGCTACCGAGGGTGTTTTACAAGTCGATCCTTATTTTCAAAGAAACTGGCGTGAAGCGCCGAAGGCAGGTATCATTTGTGGCGCTTATCATTTTTTCAGACCAAAACGAAACGGTAAAACGCAGGCAAAATTTTTTCTGCAGGTTGTAAACCTGGAAAAAGGCGATTTACCTCCAGTTGTCGATATTGAAACACTTGATGGCGTTTCGGCTTTAAAAATGAGGGCAGAGCTTTCTGATTTCCTTAATTATGTGGAGTTGAAAACTAAAATCAGGCCAATTATTTATACCGGACTAAAGTTTTACGAAGATTACCTTGAAGAAAATTTTGACGAATACCCACTATGGGTTGCGCATTATTATCAACCTAAATTAAGGTTGGATAAAAGCCGTTGGACATTTTGGCAACATTCAGATAAAGCTAAAATCAATGGCATCGGCCATGTTGTCGATTTCAATGCATTTAATGGCGATAGTACGGATTTAGCTGAAATAATTTTAAAATAATTTTAACGCTTTGTAGTATTTAGTATCTTTATTTTAAACGCAATCCAATGTCTGCACTGAAATATGTCTGGTTTACAGCAAGCTCGCTTTTTAAATGGCCTGAACGTACTTTTGCATATATCGTTAATCGCCTGGGTGATGAACAGAAAAATCTTTTAATGGGCATTTACCTAACTGTTAATTGGTTAAATGCATTGGTTATTACTAAACCTGAAAAAATTCTTGAGTTTTTTCTGGGTTCTTGTTTCATCTTGCCAATATCTTTTTTTGTATTACTTTTCGTATATAAAATCGGCTCAACAATTTTGGTTTTTTTAGTTGATAGATTTGGTGATAAAATTGATGATTTTAACGCCGAATTGGTTGTTATTTATTCATCATTACCGGTATGGATTTGTTTTTCCATACTGGCGCTTCCATTAAAATTAATTGATCTCGATAATGAAATTTTTGTAATAATTCCACTAATCTACCAAGGTTATCTTCTGTATAAAGGAAGTTTAACATTAACAAATCTAAGTCAGAAGAATGCGGTTTTTGTTAGTTTTATCTATGTTACCTTACCGTTTTTATTGCATGGATTATTAACTGTTGTTGTGCTTAAAGTCTGGAATTAAACCACCCAGCTTTCACATTTTTCCAGAAAAAACTCATCCGCTTCGGCGCCGATTCCGGGTGTTTCCGGAATGTCTAAAAAGTAACCGTCGTAGGTCAATCCATCCACAACCGGATCAACCAAATGGCCAAGCAGGGCGGTGTCTAAATCAAAAAACACAATATTCGGACTGGCCAAAGCAAAATGAAGATTGGCACTTAATGCGATTCTACTTTCGAGCATGCTTCCAATCATACATTTCACACCCGTTTGCAAAGCTTCTTCGTGAATTTTTTGTGCTTCTAAAATTCCACCTGATTTAGAGAATTTTATATTTAAATAAGTTGTCGATTGGCTGTTAATTAATTTCCTGGCATCGTGGTGATTATAGCAACTTTCATCTGCCATTAATTTAACAGGAGCGTTTACATTTAGTTCAGGTAATTTATCATCGTACCAGGTTCTCATTGGTTGTTCACAAAATTCAATGTTGTATTTTGCCAGTTCGCCCAAGGCAAATAAGGCTTCATCAAAACTCCAGCCCTGGTTGGCATCTAAACGCAAAATTATTTCTTCACCAACCGCTTCACGAATGTATTTTACGCGTTCAATATCATCATGGACCTGCTTACCCAATTTAATTTTTAAAATTCTGCAACCTTTATTTTTATATTTTAAAGCTGTCTTTGCCATGCCTTCCGGCGAATCAATCCCGATAGTCATATCGGTTTCAATGGTGCGCCTTGTGCCGCCTAAAAATTTGTAAAGCGGTAAGCCGGCATCTTTAGCCGCAATATCAAACAACGCCATATCGAAAGCACTTTTTATGGTACTGTTATGGTCGGCATAGCCTAGCAAATCATTCATTCTTTCCGGAATTTCTAAAGGATTTTTACCTTTTAGAATTGCTGCAAAATCTTTAGCCATGGCAATACAGGTTTCCTGGGTTTCGCCAACAATCATTGGGAAGGCCGAACATTCGCCGATGCCATGAATACCTGAATCTGTATAAATCCTAATCAACACATTCTGGGCGAAGTGCATGGTTCCGGTGGCGATAACAAATGGTTCCATCGGGATACTAAAGCGAAATATTTCGGTATGAGTGATTTTCATTTTATGTTTCAGATTTAATAACTAAAGTATAAAAACAAAACTAAAACCGAATAGCATTGTAGATAATTTATAGCTTTATGGTTTCAATTTTCATATTCATATCTCCATGTCAAACGCACATTCAGAATCCAACAGTTTAATCAACGCCTCATCTCCATATCTATTGCAACACGCCTATAATCCGGTTCAATGGTACGAGTGGGGTACTGAAGCTTTGGAAAAAGCAAAAGCGGAAAATAAGTTGATTTTGGTAAGTATTGGCTATTCTGCATGTCATTGGTGTCACGTGATGGAGCGCGAAAGTTTTGAAAATCATGAGGTTGCGGAAGTTATGAACCGACATTTTATATGTATAAAAGTAGATCGGGAGGAACGACCTGATATCGATCAGATTTATATGTATGCCATCCAGTTAATGACCGGTAGTGGTGGCTGGCCTTTAAATTGCATCTGTTTACCCGATCAGCGGCCAATTTACGGCGGAACCTATTTTCGGAAAAATGACTGGATTAACATCCTTGAAAATGTAGCGGGCCTATGGGCAAATGAGTCGGACAAAGCCATTCAATACGCAGAACGATTAACTTCAGGCATCCGCGACAGCGAAAAAATAATTGCTGTTGATGTTAAGGCGGACTATACTGAACAACATCTGACAGAAGTTATTGAACCCTGGAAGCGCCATTTTGATATCGGCTTTGGCGGGTACAACCGCGCGCCAAAGTTTCCCCTTCCTAACAACTGGGTTTTCCTTTTGCGTTACGGCTTTTTAAAAGATGATGAATCTGTTTTCACTGCAGTTTGCCATACTTTAGAAGAAATGGGCCGGGGCGGGATTTATGACCAGATCAGAGGTGGTTTCGCCCGTTATTCGGTTGACGATAAATGGCATGTACCTCACTTCGAGAAAATGCTCTATGATAATGCACAATTGATTAGTTTGTATGCAGAAGCTTATCAATGCACAAAGTTCGACTCTTTTAAGCAAACAATAGTTGAAACGATCAATTGGGTTTTTGATGAAATGACTGCTCCTGAAGGATTGTTTTATTCAGCTCTTGATGCAGATAGCGAAGGTGTTGAAGGTAAGTTTTATGTATGGGATAAAGCGGAATTTGATGACGTCCTGGGCGATGATGCTAATTTAATGGGGGAGTATTACAACATTACTGGAGATGGAAACTGGGAGGAGGAGCAAACCAATATTCTGCGGAAAACGATTTCGGATGATGATTTGATTGCGAAATATGATATCAATATTGAAATACTTTATGATAAGGTAAAATCGGCCAAAGCGAAATTGCTTGAGGTCAGAAATAAAAGAATCGGACCAGGTTTGGATGATAAATGTTTAACCGCCTGGAATGCGATGATGATTAAGGGTTTAGCCGATGCGGCAACAGTGTTAAATCATAACTTATATTATGAAAGTGCTTCGAAAGCGGCGCACTTTATCCTTAATAATTTAAGAGCTGAGAACGGTGGATTGCATCGCAATTATAAAAATGGAAAGTCTTCTATAACTGGTTTTTTAGATGATTATGCTTTTTTAATTGATGCTTTAATAGCATTATATGAATACGATTTCGACGAAAAGTGGTTAGATGAAGCAAAGACCTTTACTGATTATGTGTTGGCGAATTTTACAGATACTGATTCGCCGATGTTTTTTTATACATCTGCAGAAAGTGAAAGCTTAATTGCCCGCAAACACGAGGTTATGGACAATGTAATTCCTGCTGCCAACTCGGTAATGGCACAAAATCTTAAAAGATTAGGCTTGCTTTTCGATATGGAAAATTACCTGGAAAAAGCGGCAGAAATGCTTGCTGCAGTCCATCCAAAAATAAAAACTTACGGTTCGGCTTATTCGAATTGGGCCATTCAACTGCTGAATGAGGTTTACGGAATCAACGAAATTGCGCTTACAGGTTTAGAAACCGATGTTGTTAGGTTGGAATTAAGCATTCATTACATTCCAAATAAAATTACATTAGGCGGAACAAAAAGTAACTTACCCTTGTTAAAAGGTAAGCAAAGCAATGAAACAAAAGTTTATATTTGCCGAAATAAAGTATGCCAGTTGCCGGTTAAAACTGTTGAGGAAGCATTAGCGTATTTACAATAAATTAATTTAAATGAATATTTCACCAAACTCAGTAGTGGCATTAACTTATGAATTGCATACTACTAACGAAGAAGGACAACAAGTTTTTGTTGAAAAAGCTGATGAGCAAAATCCTTTAGTATTTTTATATGGCGTTGGCATGATGTTGCCAAAGTTCGAAGAACATTTAACTGGTCTTAAAACTGGTGATGAATATAGCTTTGAATTATCTGCTGCTGATGGTTATGGAGAGTTAGATCCCGGCGCTTTTGCAGATTTGCCAAAATCTATGTTTACTGAAGCAGGAGGAGAAGTTCCAAATGTAGGCGACGTTATACCTCTACAGGATAACCAGGGTAATCAATTCAGGGCTGGTGTAACTGCCGTACATGATGAAACTGTTGCGGTAGATTTAAACCACCCAATGGCTGGTAAAAACCTGATGTTTGCCGGAACTATTTTAAATGTTCGCGAAGCAACGCAAGACGAGTTGGCGCATGGTCATGCTCATGGTGCTGATGGTCATTCAGGTCACTAGTTCAGTTGGCAATCGTCAGTTTGCAGTTGGTGTAAACTAAAAATATAAGCTTCGGGAATTTTCCGGAGCTTTTTTGTTAATCTTTAAAAACGTCTTCCAGATCTAGTGAAAACCCGGGCATAATAGGGGTAGTTACTTCTGCTCCGGCAGTTAGCAGCTTAGTGGGTTGAAATTTACCTTTTTCATCCAGAATATATCTGAAAAAGGTTTTTTCTGTAGAACTAACAATCCAGTATTCCTTTACGCCAGCTTCTTCGTAAACTTCATATTTGTTTATAAGTTCTTTTTTATTATTGCCTGGCGACAAAATTTCAACTACAATATCCGGTGCAACAATACATCCGCGTTTATCCAATTTCTCCGGATCAAAAATTACCACAATATCAGGCTGAACAACCGTAAAAACTTCTCTATCACTATATGTTTTCTTAGCCAGCCGTACATCGAAAGGCGCGGTATAAACACGGCATTGTTTTCCTTTAAGAATATTATAAATTGGGCCGAAAATATTGGTCAATATTTCTTGATGAATTCTGGAAGGCGCAAGACTCATTTTAAATAAATGCCCTTTGATGATTTCCAATCGTTCGTTAAATGCAAAACGCATATAATCTGCATAACTGTAACTGGCAGAAAAGTCTATCTCATTGAGTGTTTCAATTAAGGGAAGTTCTTCTTCAGTTGGATATGGCTTTACGCTTTTCATTTACTAAGTTTATACGTAAATATAATAAAACCTTTAAGAATATCAGAAGCCTTTTAATCCATAATTAAAAATCAAACTTCAACCGCACACCACCATTTGTAAGGTTGAGGTTATCGTTAGAGAATGTCTTCATCGGAAGCCTTAAAAACGGTTCAACAGCGAAATTATTTTTCTTAGAAATTTTTTGTTTATAACCTAGGGAGAAATTATAAAAGCCTATATATTTATCAGATGTGGCTGAAGATTCATTTTGAGGTTCAGAAACTCTTTCTGTAACCAAAAGCATTTTTTGCTCCGAAACACCCATTGTATTTGCAACGGTGGTATTTTGTGCGCTGCTAACCAAATAATTGTTGTTTTGCTTGTTATTTAATACCGCAAGTGCAGAAACGCCGATTCCTGTGTAAAACTTGCTGTTAATATTATATCTTAGCTCAAGTGGGATGTTAATACCTCTAACATTGGCATTAACAGATTCGAGACTTTTAGATGCGCTTGAGTAAGCTACGCTTTTCGCACTGAAATTGGCGTTTGGAGTTGCATCGCTAATATTACTGTTGCCTGCTGATGGATTACCAGTAGTGCTTAATGCAGCATAAGCAATGCCTGAACTGATAGATAATTTATCAGCCAGGTTATATGATAAGGAGAAGCCATAGTTCATATTCACTTTGTTATCGTTCCCCATCGAAGGTGCAACGAAAATACCTGGTTCCCATTTTGCAGATGATTTAGATTTTTCATTCTTGACTAAACTGTTTTGATGGCTGTCTTGTTCTAAAAGCTGCTCAAAAGTAATTTTAGCAGGATATGTTTTTTTCTTTTCAGGAGAAATTTCAACCTTATTGATAATCATATTTGAAGAAATTCTATCCGAATAAACTTTTCCCAATAAAATGGATTGGTTTTCTAAAACATTTGTGTCATGTAAGCCGGCCGCAATAGCCGGGGTTATATCAGTTAAATTATTGGCTAAACCATTTTTTTGCTCAAAAGTTAAAATCTGGCCCTGAGGAATGCTATTCGATTCAATTTCAGGAGAATTTCCAGTATCCGGATTAATTTCTCCTGGTAATTGACCAGCTAAAATGGTGGCTTGCGGCGATTGTTCTTTAATTACAGATTTTTGTTGTTTAATTTTTTGCTTTGACGTTTTAACGATACTTTCATCCTTCGATAACCTGTTATATTGCAAGAAAAATACGCTGCCGGCAATTAAAATTATAGCCGCCGCCGACCATAGCGGCCAATAAATAAAACCGCTACGTTTTTTTTCTTCCTGTACAGAAAAACGCTCCCAGGCACCGGGTGCATACGCCTCTTCATGTGCCTGAAGATTATCTTTTATATGGTCAATTAATTCTTTATCCATTTTTCTCATACGAATTAACCAGTGTTTTTGAATACAATATTCGCAGCTTATTTTTTGCCCGGGTTAAATATACCCTGCTCGTACTTTCGGGAATATTCATCATTTTCGAAATCTCATCATGAGCAAATCCTTCAATTTCATAAAGGTTAAAAACCAGTCTTTGGGTATCTGGCAAATTATTCAGCAATTTTAATATATCCTGCACATGTAAATCGGAAGCAATTGAAACCTGACTAACCGGGTGCTCATTTTCAGCTAAATCATCTATATAAGATTGGTTTTTCAATGTCCGGATTTTATCAATTGCTGTTCGGGAGGTGATTTTTGCAATCCACCCTTTAAACGTCTTTTGTAAATCCGCAGGGTTATTTGGTGGCTGAAAACTTTCTATGTTTTTAAAAATTTTTATAAAACAGTCATTTACAAGTTCTTCACTATCGTAACTATTATTCACATAACGTAAAATAATGCCCATTAAATAGCCATAAAATGATTTATACATCATTTCTTTACAGCTGTTATCGTTCTTCTTGCAGCCCTTTATAATTTCCTCAATACTAAGTATTCTTTTTATCAACCCTTCCGAACTTAATTGAGATTAGTTTTTATAGCAATCAAATTTAATGAAAATGATACCATCTGATTCACAGATGGCATCAAATTCGTTTCATATGTAGGTGTTATTTGTTCGTAAGTATTGCTAATCCGAATTTTGTACTATCCGTTTTGCTTTTTAGTCCTTTAGTCCATAAAGTATAAATTTTACCAGATTCGATTTTTGTTGCAGGTAATGTAGCGGTAACGTTATTACTTTCCTTAATTTGAAAATTATAACTGACCGAAGGGTCAATAGATATAAATGTCGAAGCTTCCTTATATGCTTTTGCGGTAATTAAAGGGGTACTTGTTCCTTCAATAGCTAAATCCAAAGCTGGTGCGTCAGGGCTTAAATTGATAAAACGAATTTTAGCTTTGCCGGTTTCAGGTGCCTTTAAATCATCTTGTACAAGCAATATGTTTGGTGATGGAAGCACATCGATAACAAAAGCTGAATAAAATAAACCGGATTGCAAGGTTACATTGGTTTTTACAAGGTATTTTAAAGAGTCTTTTTTAGTTATTCCAAATAATCTGGAACCCGGATAAGCACCAAAGTAACCTAAATCTTTAGTATATGTAAAGTCTTTATTGTTTACTTTTTGATTATCAACAATAAAATCTATAGCACCTGTTCCTGGCGATGCGTGCACAAAGCCAATTCCTGCTACGGTAACTGAGCCAGAATCTCCCCAGTCTTTTTTACAGGCCGATATAAATAATGTTAAAGCAATTAGAGCGTATATAATTTTAGGTGTCGTGTTAAAGTTTTTCAGTGTAGTTTTCATTTTAATGCTTTAAGTCAATTTTTAAACAAAATTGGTTAATGGCCATTAACAATTTTCTGATAAAACGATGGTAGAATTAGAAACGCTACATTATGTCGGTTTTTTTTGGGAATATTTAATCTACTGTTAATTTACCCTGGAAAATCAATCGGCTTGCAACTGGTTTTCCGTTTAAGTATGCAGGCACAAAATCGAGATCTTCAAGCCTAAGCTTTTTTAAAGGGATTTCTTCAGTTCTTTTAAGGGTACCCTGACCTGTTTCGGTTTCATACTTTATAAGCTGGCCATTTTCATTAATGTGAAAAATCAGATTAACCTGATGAACACCTGCATATGCCCTAAATTCTTTTGACGGTGAAAATTCTTTAATCAAAAAGCGTAGACTGGTATAATAACCACCAATTTTTGCAGGATAAATAATTTTATCCCCCTTTTTTAAAGAATCTATTTCGTAAACTATATTTTTAGCTGTATGGTTGTATTCCAGTTTTTTCGTGGTATAATTATAAATCTGTTCTAAAGAATCAGGACCTTTAAAGAAACGCCATCTACCATAGCGTTCTCAATCTTTATATAAACCTATCGCAAATAAAGCTCTTCCAACTTTTATTTCCGATTCACCATTCTTAATGTAGCGTTTTGATTTTAATTCCGTAGAATGTTCAATCATTCCTCCTCGGATAATTTTGTAATGTGTATGGGTAGAATCGCTTTTCTGGGCTGATGCTGAAAAGCAAATTATAGATAAGAGGAGTGATGCAAGCGTTTTCATAATTCAGTTTAGTGTATAAAGAAAAAGAGTTTTGATATTATATCAAAACTCTTTCAAAATTATATTTTAACCAATGATTAAGCGTACATTTCTTCACGAAGTTTAGCCACATCCGCGTTGTTAATATATTCGTCGTAAGTCATTAATTTATCAATGGTACCTTTTGGCGTAATTTCAATAATTCTGTTTGCAACGGTTTCCGTTAACTGGTGATCCCGTGAAGTAAATAAAATAGCACCTTTGAAATCCTTCATGCCGTTATTTAAGGCTTCGATCGATTCAAGATCAAGGTGATTGGTTGGTTCATCAAACATTAATAAATTTGCTTGTTGTAACATCATTCTTGAGAACATGCAACGCATTTTCTCACCACCTGAAAGCACCTTTACGTTTTTCAAAACTTCTTCGCCCGAGAATAGCATACGGCCTAAAAAGCTGCGTACAAATTGCTCATCGGCATCCGTTCCGGAGTATTCACGTAACCAATCGACCAGGTTTTCATCTTTGCCTGCAAAATATTCAGAGTTATCGTTGGGTATATCTGCCGTGCTGATGGTAACACCCCATTTAAATTCGCCTTTATCAGCAGGGGTTCTGCCGGTTAAAACATCATAAAATGCGGCGGTAGCCAAGCTGTTTTGAGATAAAATTGCAATTTTATCCCCTTTGTTTACCATAAAAGTAACTTTGTCGAATAATACGCCATCGTTTCCCGATTTGCCCAAATTCTCAACCTGCAAAATCTGGTCGCCGGCCTCACGGCCGGTATTGTTGAAAATAATTGCCGGATATTTACGGCTTGATGCCTTAATCTCAGTGATGTCGATTTTATCTAAAGCTTTTTTACGTGAAGTTGCCTGCTTTGATTTTGATGCATTTGCACTAAACCTGCGGATAAATTCCTGCAACTCCTTCACCTTATCTTCCATCTTCTTATTCTGGTCGCTGCGTTGTTTTAATGCCAGCTGACTGGACTCGTACCAGAACGTATAGTTACCGGTATAGATACTCATTTTTGCAAAATCGATGTCTACAATATGCGTACAAACCGCATCTAAAAAGTGCCTGTCGTGACTTACAACCAATACAATATTCTGATAATCAGCTAAAAAATTTTCTAACCAGGCAATGGTTTCAATGTCCAAATCGTTGGTAGGCTCATCGAGTAATAATATATCAGGATTACCAAACAGCGCTTGCGCCAATAACACACGTACTTTTTGTGTATTATCAAGTTCCTTTAATAATTTATAGTGGTTATCTTCTGTAATACCTAGGTTGCTTAACATGGTTGCAGCATTACTTTCCATGTTCCAGCCATCCATTTCAGCAAAAAGATTTTCCAATTCTCCGGCCCGTTCGCCATCTTTTTCGGTAAAATCTTCTTTCATGTAAATGGCATCTTTCTCTTTCATGATTGCATAAAGTTCTTTATGGCCAATCATTACGGTTTCTAATACCGAAAACTCATCGAATTCATAATGGTTTTGCTTTAAAACCGCCATTCGCTCGCCTGGCGTAAAAGCCACGCTACCTGAAGTCTGACTAACTTCTCCTGATAAAATTTTCAGGAAAGTAGATTTACCTGCGCCATTTGCCCCAATTACACCATAGCAATTGCCTTGAGTAAATTTTAAGTTAACATCTTCAAATAATGTGCGTTTACCGTATCGTAACGATAAATTAGAAACTGAAATCATACTGTAAATAGAATAAGCCGCAAAGATACTTAAAAAGGTTGAGGGTAAAAAGGCAGATGCTAAAACGTTAAGATTAATAATTGGAAATTTAATCTCAGCATCGTGTTCTGAAATGCAACAACAGCGAAATCTTTAAACAAGAATTTTGCAGTTAAGGATTCTATTGTTTCCTTCGAAGTGATGCTGTTTTGACTAATGCTTGATCTTGAGCGATAAAAGCTATTGATGCGCTCCAGTTATCAGAATAAGTCTTTGGCTAAACAAGCCCCTGATACCTTAATATTAAAATAAACATACAATCTATTCAAATAAATCGGTTAAATTTGACGTTCACGATAGCGTATATAATTCACATGGCTAAAACTATAGAAGCTAAAAAACCGAGTGTTTTTAGTTTGCTTGCATCTTATAAAGGCTTAATTTTCCTGTTGATTTTGTTCGCATTATTAAGCAACGGAATCAACCTGGTATTACCCAAAATCATTGCACATGGGATTGATTCTTATACCAATAAAACATTTAACTTAAATTCTATTTTACTTCAGTTTGCATTGGCAATTTTATTGGTTTTTATCTTTACTTACTTACAAAGTATTGTGCAAACTTATGCTTCTGAACGTGTGGCAAGGGATTTACGGACAAAATTATCAGACCAGATTTCCCGTCAGAGCCATGCATATATCATTCAGGCAAATCCATCTAAACTCCTTACCAACCTTACTTCAGATGCCGATTCAATAAAAATGTTCGTATCGCAGGCCATTGTTTCCCTTGCATCTTCTATTTTTCTAATTGTAGGCGCCAGCATTTTGCTTTTAATGATTAACTGGAAACTGGCACTTTGCGTTATTGCGATTGTGCCGATAATTGGCGGTGCATTTTTCTTCGTTTTGAAAAAGGTTAGGGCGCTGTTTATTAAAAGTCGTGAAGTTATCGATTGGCTTAACAAGGTAATTAGTGAAAGTATTCTGGGTTCTGCATTAATCCGCGTAATCAATTCGCAGCAACTCGAATATAATAAGTTTATCGATGCAAATGCTAAAGCAAGAGATATAGGTCTTTCTATCCTTCGCTTGTTTGCGGGGTTAATTCCGATTATTGTGTTCGTGTCCAACTTATCAGGATTAACCATTTTAGTGCTCGGCGGTCATTTTGTGATTAACAATACCATGACTTTGGGCGAATTTGCCGCTTTTAGCAGTTATCTGTCCTTAATTATTTTCCCGATTCTGGTTATCGGTTTTATGAGCAACGTAATTGCGCAGGCAACCGCATCATTCCAAAGAATTGAAAGTGTATTAAATGCGGCTGAAATTAAACATCCGGGTACCTTAACCGGAGCAATAATCGGTGAAGTAGAGGCAAGAGACATTTCGCTCACCATCGGGCAGAAACCAATTTTGAAGAACATATCATTTTCGGCCCAGGCCGGTTCCAAAACAGCCATTATTGGCCCTACGGCTGCCGGTAAAACCCAATTGCTTTATATTTTAACGGGGCTAACCGAATCAAATAGCGGAGAAATTCTTTTCGACAATAAGGCACTTAAAAATTATAATCAGGAGAATTTTCACAAACAGGTTGGTTTTGTTTTTCAGGATAGCATTATGTTTAACATGAGCATTCGTGAAAATATTGCTTTCAGTGATACTGTTACAGATGAATCTTTGGAAAAAGCCATTCAAACAGCCGAGTTGAAAGATTTTATCGATAATCTACCAGAAAAACTCAACACCATTGTTTCGGAACGCGGAAACAGCCTGTCTGGCGGTCAGAAACAACGAATCATGCTGGCAAGGGCGTTGGCGGTAAATCCGAAAATATTGTTACTTGATGATTTCACCGCCCGCGTTGATACCAATACCGAAAAGCGGATCCTGGACAACATTCAGCAAAATTATCCGGGCTTAACTTTATTATCGGTAACTCAAAAAATTGCATCTGTTGAAAATTACGAAAAGGTTATTTTACTGATGCAGGGCGAAATTATTGCAGCCGGAACACATCAGGAGTTGTTAAAAAGCAGTCCGGAGTATGTTCAAATTTACAATTCACAGCAGAGCACAAGCAATTATGAACTACAATCTTAACCAGCTCACATCCAAGGAGGAAAAGCAATCTACCTACCAGGCGCTTAAAAGATTGTTAAAGCTTATTTCCGGTGAACATAAAAATCTTTGGCTGGCATTGATTGCAATTCTGGTGAACTCGGGTTTGCTTTTGCTCGGACCGCTTTTGGTTGGTCACACCATCGATACCTACATCAGAACGAGGCAATTTCATGGGGTTCTGGTTTTTGGCGGAATTCTATTGGTGATGTATCTGATTGCCATGATTACCGGCTATACGCAAACAAAATTGATGGGTGGTGTAGGGCAGCGGATGCTTTTTATTTTAAGAAATGCAATTTTTAATAAACTGCAGGAATTTCCGGTTTCTTTTTTTAATCAGAATAAGGCAGGCGATTTAATTTCAAGGGTAAATAACGATACGGATAAGTTAAACCAGTTTTTCTCACAATCGCTGATGCAATTTGTGAGCAGTATTGTTACCATGATAGGGGCAGGTATTTTTCTTTTATCAATTAACCTGGAGCTTGGTGCTGCGGCACTGTCGCCGGCAGTTATAATTGTACTTTTTACAATTGCATTATCTCCGTGGGTAAAACGCAGGAACGCTAAAAATTTAAAAAGTGTTGGTGGAATGAGTGCTGAAATCCAGGAAAGTTTAAATAATTTCAAAGTTATTATCGCTTTCAACCGTCGCGATTATTTCAGGAAACGTTTTGACGAAGCAAATAAGGAAAATTATAAAACGGCAATCGGAGCAGGCTTAGCTAATAATATTTTTGTTCCCGTTTATGGTTTGCTTTCGAGTTTGGCTCAATTAATTGTGTTGCTTTTTGGAATTTACCTGATTTCTACCGGTAACTTTTCTTTAGGTTTATTAGTGAGTTACATTTCTTATTGTACGAATTTTTATAATCCTTTAAGACAACTCGCGGCACTATGGACCAGTTTTCAGGTTGCAATGGCAAGTTGGGACAGGATTTCTCAGATTCTTTTATTGGAAACAAATTTAACCCAGGTAGCGGATGATAAATTAACCACCTCTGACGCACTGCTCGAATTTAAAAATGTGCATTTCTCTTACGATGATTCCAGGGAAATTTTACATAACATTAATCTAAGATTTGAAAAAGGAAAAACTTACGCATTAATTGGCCCAACTGGTGGCGGAAAAACCACAACAGCATCGCTGATTTCCCGGTTATATGATGCAACAAAAGGTACTGTTTTACTGGATGGAAAGGATATCCGCTCTTTCAGTGCCGAAGAACGCACGCAGAAAATCGGATTTATTTTGCAGGAGCCATTTTTATTTACCGGAACGGTTAAAGAAAATATTCTTTATGGTAACAGCCGGTATAAAGAGGTAAGTGATGATGCACTTAAGAAAATTATTCAGGATGCCAACCTCGATGCGCTTTTAGCCATTTTTGATGAAGGATTAAATACGAAGGTTACATCAGGTTCTGATGATATCAGTTTGGGCCAAAAGCAATTAATCGCTTTTATGCGAGCCGTTCTCCGTAATCCTGAATTGCTGATTTTAGATGAAGCAACAGCAAATATCGATACCATTACCGAACAATTGCTGAGCAGTATCTTAAATAAATTATCGAAAGAAACGACACTGGTTATTATCGCACACCGGTTAAACACCATCGAAAATGCCGACGAAATTTATTTTGTAAATGAAGGCGAAGTACAAAAGGCAGGCACATTAAACGATGCACTGAATATGTTACTGAAAGGTAAGCGGGTGAGTTAAAATTTGGTATACAAGCTTTGCTTTAACGTATTTGTTATTCTCCGCCTATAAAGACCAAAAAAAAGGCCCTGAATAATCAGGGCCTTTTATACAAGAATAATCCGTTAAGGTTTTATTTTTTATTTGTACAGATAATTAACTGCAATTATATCGTTCGAATTAAAGGTGCGGTTACCACCATTAGAACAAGCCAGCATGAAAGATTCTGCATCAGCAGTAGATGGTGTACCCGGAATACGAACAGCACCAACATTAGAAGCACCTTCGTTTGAAGCTGCACCACCACAAGAATAAGCCCTGTTCATATAATCTGTATGGCGGAAACCGATACAGTGACCTACTTCATGTTGTAAAACAGAAGCTAAATAAAGCAAGTTAGGGTTAGTACCATAAGCTGCTGCGTTGGTATTCATTTTAATCTGGCTGTAAGGGTTTCCGCTGGATGTTGGAAAACCTGCCGAGCCTAAAGTAATATAGCCACCACTAGGACCTTCATTAAAGCCAATCACATCGATACTTCCTTTAGCAGTACCGCTGGCTCTCTGGAAAGTAATACGTAAACCAAGAGAATTATACCTCGAAATCATGGTGTTTACCGCATCGCTATACACCTGTGGTAAATTGGTAACTGAAACAGTAATTATCCTTGGTAAAGATTTTACAGTATTTGTGGTTCGGTACTGTTCTGTTTCGGCAATATTTAAGTTTGTACTGTTCGAAGTTTCAGTAAGGTTTGCGTCAGTTAAAAGAATATCGTTTTCAACAAGATAGCCACCTTCAACTTTACGTGCCTGGTCTACACTGAAACCTAAAGATTTAATTTTTGCCAATGTACTTGCTGAAATTTCAGTTTTTGTTTCAGGAGTGATGGATTCTGTATTATTATTCTTACATGACGTAGTAAAAACGATTGAAAAACATAAAGCAGATAGGGTTAAGAAATTAAAATTTTTCATACTAGTTAAAATTAGTTAGTTTTAGTCAGAATTAAGTTAGTTAATAATGTTAACAGATTACCTTGTTAACCCTAATTTAACGACTTCTACGGTGTAAACAAAATTTTACAATAAAAATATTATTTGAAAGTCAAGGTCATACATATTGTCATATTAATTTGTCTGTCTGTACAAGCTTTAAAAGCACAGGTACAACCTGCAAGAATTGAAAAAAAGTTTCAGAAATATATCGATCGATCTGAAATTACAGGTAATAATCAAGCTGAAAATTTAGTTTTGGTTAATTTTAAGCGCATTTTAACGCCTGCAGAAATTGAGCAGTTAAAGCCAAGAAAAAGCATTTCGGCAACCTGCTTTATTGTTGAAAAACCATTTGTTTTAAGCCTTTTAAATGAGACAAATTTCGAGGCAAAAGCAAACGGACTTTGGAAGGCAAGCGATCAGTTAATTAAATTGCTGGAAAAAGAATTTAAAAAAGAAGATTTGATACTCGTAAGGCTTGCACTTAAGACCCAAGGCAATCAACCACCTGATTTTTTAAATCCTTATAAAATAGCGCAGTTTGATGCAGAAAACCGACTGGCCAAAATTTACATCAATCCAAACGATTTAATACAATTATTGTTACGGGAAGAAATTTTATATGCAGATGTAGAGCAGCTGGCAAAACCCGATGTTGTAATTAATGGAATAGATTTAGGATTAAACCAGGTATCTAATACGCGTGTAGCTTATCCGGCAATAAATGGAAACGGGATTAACGTTTCATTTAAAGAGGGGATGTATGATACAAAAGACCTGGATCTGTTGGGTAAAACAATTCCGGGGAGCTTGATCGGAAGTCCGGTTACCACGCATGCCACCATTATGGCGACACTGGCTTTAGGAAACGGAAATTCTTTTATAAGGGGTACAGGAGTTGCTCCATCGGCAAAATTAGCTTTTTCCAGTTTTGCTAATTTAATGCCTGATGCCGTTACAGATCTTAAATCCTTAAATATCCGGGTGCAAAATCATTCTTATGGAACAGACCTGGATAATGTTTATGGTATTGAGGCTGCCGCTTATGATAAGCAGATTTATGAAACAGATACATTAATTCACGTATTTTCGGCGGGTAATAAAGGTACATCAACCCCTGGCTCAGGTTTATACAAAGACTTGGCAGCCAAAGCCAATTTAACTGGTAATTTTAAGCAGGCTAAAAATCTGCTGGTTATCGGGGGAATTAACCGGGAAAACCTTTCTGAAACATTAAGCAGCAGAGGTCCGGCATACGATGGGCGGGTAAAGCCGGAACTGGTTGCGTTGGGCGAGGATGGAACTTCAGGATCTGCTGCAGTTACGAGTGGTGTTGTCGCTTTGTTAGAA
Source organism: Pedobacter rhodius (assembly GCF_027213645.1). Classification (GTDB taxonomy): domain Bacteria; phylum Bacteroidota; class Bacteroidia; order Sphingobacteriales; family Sphingobacteriaceae; genus Pedobacter; species Pedobacter rhodius. The sequence continues at coordinate 673,709 of NZ_JAPWGL010000001.1, forward strand.
CAATACCATCTGAATAAAACTGGTAAGATTCCTTCTTCAGCTTTAGTAAAGGCCGTTTTAATTAATAGTGCCGAAGATTTGGGTACCCCACAGGTAGATTATACGTATGGCTATGGAAAACTTAATGCCTTTCAGGCTTTGAAAACTTTAGAGGAAAACAGATTTTTAGGCAAGGAAATACAAGCCAACCAGAATCTGGTTATTCCGTTAACTATTCCTGCCAATGTTTCGGAAGTTAAGGTAACGGTAACCTGGAACGACCCGCCGGCAATCGTAAACGATGCGAAAAGTTTGGTTAACCGATTGGAAATGAATTTAGAAAATCCGGCCGGCGGATTAACACTACCGTGGGTACTAAGCAGTTTCCCCAATTTAGATTCTTTAAACAAACCAGCGACTCAAAAAATAGATTTGCTGAATAATGTCCAGCAGATAACCATAAATGAACCCTTAAGTGGTGATTATAAAATTAACATTAAAGGTGCTGAAATAAAACAAGGCAATAGTCAACGTTTCTATTTAGCCTACAGTTACAAATTAAAAAATACATTCAGCTTTATCAGTCCGGAAAAAGATGAATTTCTCTTTGCAGGCGAAGATAATTACATCCGTTGGGACAATACTTTTCCTGTACAAACGGGTGCGCTATCTGTAAGTTATGATGAGGGCAAAACCTGGAACCTGCTTAATGCCAATGCAGATTTGAGCAATGGTTTCTACCGTTGGAATGCACCGAATCTTTTCTCAAAAGCAATGATAAAAATGGAGGTAAGCGGAAATATTGTGTACAGTAAATCTTTTGTGCTGTCTGCCCCCCGTAATCTAACAGTTGGTTACGCCTGTACGGATGCCGTGGCATTGAGTTGGAATCCACAGCCAAATGCAAAAGATTATACGATTTTTACATTAGTTAACGACAAATTATCACCCTTAATAAATACTACCGATACGATTATAAAGTTTGACAGGCGTACGTTAACCAGCAATTATTTTGCTGTAGCAGCAAATGGCCAGGATTTCTCCGGCTTAAAAAGTTACACCATCGATTATACCCAGCAAGGAGTTTCTTGTTATACCCGAAGTTTATCTGCATTCGTAACTTCTGATCAGAAAATTCAACTCGATTTAAGTATAGGCACTACGCTTGACCTGAAAAATATTATTTGGGAAAAACAAACCGGTGTGAATACCTTCACCACATTGAAACAGACTACAGTAAACGGGAACCAGCTTAGCTATTCTATCTTCGATGATAATCCTAAAAACGGTCTTCAGTTTTACAGAGTTACCTTTGAAACCAATAACGGGAAAGTTGTCAGTGATTTGGCATCTGTTGTTTACTTGAAACCCGATGATTTTTCATTCTATCCAAATCCGGTTAATGATTACCTGACCATATTGAGTGGTTCTTTCGAAACCTACAGTTTTGCCGTTTTTAATATCCTGGGGCAGAAAATATTCGAAGATAGTGCAACCAGTTCAAATAAATTTGATTTAAGCAAACTCTCCGCAGGTGTATATGTTGGGGTTATTATTAAGAACGGGCAACAATTAAGCAAATTTAAAATTATTAAGAATTAAGAATTTTTATATTGGGAAGTATTCCTTTAAGGATATTTCTTTGTAATTTTCTAAAAACAGATTTTATGAAAAAACATATAGCACTTGCAGGTTGTGCCCTGATATTCTTTGCTGCTTGTAAACAAGAAATTAAAAATGATGCTTCTTATGCATCGCCCGATTCTTTGGCAATAAAATCAATTAACGATTCCAGCCTCACGAAATATTTATCCGTAATTGCGGCCGACAGTTTAGAAGGCAGAAAGCCCTTTACAAGCGGAGAAAGAAAAACTATAAATTATTTAAAGGCGGAGTTTGAAAAACTGGGATTAAAACCCGGGAATGGCAATAGCTATTTCCAGGAAGTGCCAATGGTCGAAATAAAATCCATTCCTGATGAAAAAATGGTTGTTAAATCAGGTTCGAAAGCGATTTCGTTAAATTACCTTACAGAATTTGTGGCCGGTTCAAGAAGGGTTCAGGATGAGGTAAACATAAAAAATTCACCTTTGGTTTTTGCAGGTTATGGCATTGTAGCACCCGAATATGGCTGGAATGATTATAAAAATCTGGATGTAAAGGGTAAAACCGTTGTCGTGCTGATTAACGACCCAGGTTTCGCTGATTCGACTTTGTTTAAAGGAAAGAACATGACTTATTATGGTCGCTGGACTTACAAATTTGAAGAAGCATCGCGGCAGGGTGCCGCCGGAATTTTAATCGTCCACGATACGGAGCCTGCAGCTTATCCCTGGACGGTTGTTCGCAGTGGCTGGTCTAAATCAAAATTAACATTACAATCAGAAGATAACGGCATGAACAGAACGGTTGTTGAAGGTTGGATAGGTTTGGATGTTGCCAAAAAAATATGCGCATTAGGCGGCCAATCATTCAGCACTTTGGCAACAAATGCCCGCAAAAAAGATTTTAAAGCAGTTGATTTAAATTTAACGACTTCGCTTACCGTCAAAAATAAAATTAAAAAATCGGTTACTTATAATGTATTGGCATCAATTCCTGGCGATAAGTTGAAAAACGAGGCGATCATTTATTCAGCCCATTGGGATCATTTAGGTGTTGGAGAAAAAGTATTGGGCGATTCGATTTACAATGGCGCAGTTGACAATGCAACAGGTGTTGCCTCGCTATTCGAAATTGCATCTGCTTTTAAAAAGTTGCCAAAAAACCCGGATAGAACAATTCTTTTTATTTCGTATACGGCAGAGGAGCAAGGTTTGCTGGGCTCAGAATATTATGCTAAACATCCTGCTTTTCCATTAGATAAAACCGTAGCAAATATCAATATGGATATGATGGGGCTTGCCGGTAAAACAAAAGATATTGTAGTGTATGGTTATGGGCAGTCGGAATTAGAGGATTATGCAGCAGCCTCCGCAAAGAAACAAAACCGGGTTATCGTTCCGGATCCGGTTCCATCATCAGGTTTATATTATCGTTCTGATCATTTCAACCTGGCTAAAGTTGGAGTTCCATCTTTATTTACCGGTTCTGGTGTGGATAATATTAAAAATGGCAGGTCCTGGGGTTTAAAGCAAGTTGCTGATTTCACGAAGAACCGTTATCATTCGCCGCAAGATAATTTTGACGCCAAAACCTGGGATTTATCCGGCATTATAGAGGATGTTCGGATGTTATTTGACATGGGCTATCGTTTGAGTAATGAAAGTACTTATCCAAAATGGAAAGATGGATCGGAATTTAAAGCCATACGGGAAAAGAAGTAAAACAAAAAGCAACAGATTTGCAGATTAAATACAATCTGCAAATCTGTGGCGCTTTAATATAAAATTAGAACCGGTTAAAAAAGAATGTAAATTTTAAAGCCTAAATTATTTATAAGCCCCTGGCTGCTAAAATTGAATGATGTGTTTTTAGTTTTATAAGAGGTTAAATTTGTACCCTGTGTTTGTTCTGAAGAGTTGTAAGCTATATCTGCGGATAACAGGCTTGTTTCTAAAGCAAATCTTTTCCCTAAAAACCAGGTAACACCACCATAAGCACCTAAAGAATAACTATTACTTGTATAATCTTGCGATAGGTTATTTGAATTTAAAGGCTGCGACTGATTCTGAGTTCCGTAAGCATAACCTGCTCTACCACCAGCATAGGCAAACAAAGTTTTTACTATCGGAAAATACTTTTGATAAGATAAGCTCGCCCCATAAGTTTTAAAGGTTTGTTCAGTAAGGCCAGTAGAATTAATGGTGTTTTGACCATAAGTTGCGTCGATACCGATTTTACTATCGTCTTTAATAAAATACCCGTAACCTAATGAAAATAAATTACTTTTTTGTTCAGTTTTTTGTTCAGTTTGATTTGGGTTGATGTAACTGTTTTTGCTGGTTGTTGCATTAATACCAAAACTAAGTGCATTGGTTCCTTTGGTTTGTGCAAATCCGGTCATGCCAAGGCATAATACTGCCATAGCAGTAATTAATAATTTTTTTTTCATTTGTGTGTTTTTTTATGTGTATGTAATAATAAATAAAAAAACACTAAAGAACTATTAGTTTAGTTGACTTGTGTTTAAGTTATTGTAAATCAGCATTAGATTTTATGCCTGTAAGTAGAATGTTACTTTATTTCGGGTTTTAGGGGTTTTCAGTTTAGATATAGCCCTTAAAAAAGAAGCCGCAGGTTCGCAGATTAAATCATAATCTGCGAACCTGCGGCGCTTTAAATATAAAAATTAGAATTACTTATTCTGATTTAAAAACACGAAGTTATTATCAAACATATCAAGTTTTATCTTGCTGTCCTTATCAACCTTTCCGGCTAATATTTCTTTCGATAACTCATTCAAAATACGTTTTTGAATAACCCTTTTTAATGGTCTTGCACCAAACTGAGGGTCGTAACCCAACTGTGCCAGCCAATCTAAAGCTTCTGCTGATGCATCCATTTCGATGCCCATCTCCGCTAACGTTTGCTGTACGTGTTTAAACTGAAGCGATACTATATCTCTGATTTCATTACGGTTCAATGGCGTAAACATTATCAATTCATCGATACGGTTTAAAAACTCCGGACGGATGGTTTGTTTCAATACCTCGAACAACTCATTTTTAGTTTTCGCGATTACTTCATCTCTGTTTTCATCACTTAAATCTTTAAAATTATCCTGAATTAAGTGCGCACCAATGTTTGAGGTCATGATGATAATGGTGTTTTTAAAATTCACCGTTCTGCCTTTGTTATCTGTTAAACGACCATCATCTAAAACCTGAAGCAGAATATTAAACACATCAGGGTGTGCTTTTTCGATCTCATCAAGCAATACCACTGAATAAGGTTTACGTCTAACCGCTTCTGTTAACTGTCCGCCTTCATCGTAACCAACATAGCCCGGAGGCGCACCAATTAAGCGGGAAACCGCGTGGCGTTCCTGGTATTCACTCATATCAATTCTGGTTAACGCATTTTCATCATTAAACAAAAATTCTGCAAGTGCTTTCGCCAACTCCGTTTTACCCACACCGGTTGTACCCAAGAAAATGAACGAACCGATTGGTTTACGTTTATCCTGCAAACCTGCCCGTGAACGACGGATGGCATCAGAAATAGCCTCGATGGCTTCATCCTGTCCGGCAACGCGTTGGTGTAACTCCACTTCGAGGTTTAATAGTTTCTCGCGTTCACTTGCAATTAATTTGGTAACCGGAATACCAGTCCAGCGGCCCACAACGCCGGCAATATCATCGGCAGTAACTTCTTCCTTGAGCATTCTGCTATCACTTTGCTGATTTTCTAAATCTGCTTTAAGCTTTTCGAAACTATCTTGTGCTTCCTTGATTTTTCCATAGCGGATTTCTGCAACTTTACCATAATCACCCGCACGTTCAGCTTGTTCGGCTTCTAATTTATATTGCTCAATAAGCTCCATTTGCTTATTTAAGTTATCAACCAAATCTTTCTCACCCTGCCACTTAGCCTTTAACTCATCGCGTTCTGCTGATAAATTTGCAATCTCTTCGGAAAGTTCCTTAACCTTTTTATCATCTTTTTCGCGTTTAATGGCTTCGCGTTCGATTTCCAAACGCATAATCTCTCTATCCAGCGCATCCACATTTTCTGGCACGCTATCCATCTCCATACGTAATTTTGAAGCTGCCTCATCCATTAAATCGATGGCTTTGTCCGGTAAAAAACGGTCGGAAATATAACGCTGACTCATTTCTACAGCCGCAATAATGGCCTCATCTTTAATCCTTACCTTATGGTGCGTTTCATAACGTTCTTTCAAACCACGAAGTATAGAAATGGCATCTTGTGTATCTGGTTCTTCAACCATCACTTTTTGAAAACGGCGCTCAAGGGCTTTATCTTTCTCTAAATATTTTTGATATTCATCTAAAGTAGTTGCACCAATTGCACGCAATTCGCCACGCGCTAAAGCAGGTTTTAGAATATTGGCGGCATCCATTGCGCCTTCGCCACCACCGGCACCAACTAAAGTATGTATCTCGTCAATAAACAAAATAATATCGCCATCACTTTGCGTAACCTCCTTAACAACTGCCTTTAAGCGCTCTTCGAATTCGCCTTTATACTTGGCTCCTGCAATAAGGGCCCCCATATCCAAGGAGTAAACGATTTTGCTTTTCAGGTTTTCAGGTACGTCGCCTTTAATAATTCTAAAAGCAATTCCCTCGGCAATGGCGGTTTTACCAACACCCGGCTCACCAATTAAAATCGGGTTATTTTTTGTTCTGCGGGATAAAATCTGAATCACACGCCGAATTTCTTCATCACGGCCAATAACCGGGTCTAACTTTCCGCTTTCTGCATATTCATTTAAATTACGGGCATATTTACCTAATGCCTGATAAGTCGCTTCTGCATTCTGATCGGTAACACGATTATCGCCGCGTAGTTCTGCAATGGCTTTTTTAAGATCTTTTTCGTTAACCCCCTGCTCTTTTAATAATTTCGAAGTGCTATCGTTAACGGCTAAAATTCCCAGTAATAAGTGTTCCACAGATACGAATTCATCCTTAAATTCCTTTAAAAATGTTTGTGCTTTTTGTAAAACGTTATTGGTATTTGATGACAAATAGACATTACTTCCACTCACTTTCGGGAATTTGGCAATTTCGTTATCTAAGTTTTGATTTAAGGAATTAAGATTAACGTTCAGCTTCTTTAAAACATAAGAAACCACGTTTTCATCAACAGTAAGCAAACCTTTAAGCAGGTGTGCGGTCTCAATAGCCTGTTGCTGGTTGCCTTGAGCTATTTCGGAAGCCTGTTGAATTGCTTCCTGGGCTTTTATTGTAAAATTGTTGAAGTTCATATAAGCTTTTAGTCAAAACAAATGCCACAGCCATTTTGATTTTCTAATCGGAAATTTTGTCGGTAAGATTGTTTTGTTTATGACTAATTTACTGGTTATTAGTGTTTTGTAATGAAAATTTGTCGTGATTTTGATTTGAAAAGCACTTGCAGTATCATTTATGATTTTGCAGCCCCGCTTTCTGCTATATCCCCAATGAAAAATTGGGGGATGCCGCTCCAATCGGGTTTAGGTGGCCTGATTTCTGCATCTATTTAAGAAAACCAAAGCGCATAAAAAAGCATCTGCGTTTTACCTGCAAATGCTTTATATGTGGTGTGTTGTCTGTTACCTGTTTGTTTAAACAGTTTGGCAATTCGACAATAGTTTACCCCAAAATTTCTTTCAGTTTTTCTGTCTGATGGTCTGCTAATTTTTGAAGCGGGCCGGATGCCAACATCTTCATCATCATATTTAAATCAGCAGAAATAATATGTTTTGCGGTTGTCGTTCCGTTGCCATTATCAGTAACCGTCCATTTTAATTCTACATCAAAAGGTGCTTTTTCGGTCGGAATAGCAGTAAGCTCCTGATTTTCTATACGACTGGAAATTTTAATGGCCAATTTAGCCATGTTTTGAATGGTAAACCGGGCATCATCTTCAGTTGATTCCCAATTGTATATATTTTCGGGCATCAACTGCTGATGATTATTCATATTTGACAGAAACGCATAAACCTCATTTACAGGTTTATTAACTTCTGCCGCGCTTTCAATAATTGTCATTTTAAGTAAATATTTAGGTTAGAGGATTTTCGTATAAAAATTAGGTATTAAAGACCTGGCTTTGTCCCCATTCAGATGGATTTAAGCGCCATTTACTTAATAATTCCATATCACTTTTTGCGATAATGCTATGTTCGGCAGCATAATCAATTAAAGCTGCGTAGTTTGATAAGGTTATATAACGACATTTTGCCGCTGCAAAATTTTCATCAGCTTTTTCAAAGCCATAAGTGAAAATTGCCGCCAAACCAGCAACGGATAGACCAGCCGCCCTTAATGCATCAACCGCCTGCAAACTGCTTTTTCCGGTTGAGATTAAATCTTCAATTACCATTACACGCTGGCCTTCTACAACTTCACCTTCAATTAAACTTCCGGTGCCGTGTTCTTTAGCTTTTGCTCTGACATAGATAAAAGGTAAACCAAGTTCCTGAGCAACCAGAACACCTTGGGGAATTCCCGCTGTTGCTACGCCGGCGATAACATCTACCGAGCCAAATTCTTCCTGAATGGCCTGTGCTAATTTCTGACGAATGTAGGTTCTAACCTGAGGATGGGAGAGGGTAATTCTGTTATCGCAATAAATCGGCGACTTCCAACCCGATGCCCAAGTAAAAGGATTATTAGGTTGTAATTTAATTGCCTTTATTTGTAATAAAAATTCCGCTACCTTTAATTCAATATCACTTTTATTATACATGGCCCAAAATTACAGAATTTATATTAACGATAACACCCTCTTTATCTCAGATGTTTTGCCGGAACAAAAAGAAAAAATTCAACAGCTTGAATTTCAGGATTTTGATTTACAAACATTTTACAAAAAATTAAAAAATGGGTCTAAAAAAAGCTACATTTTTTTAACTAAGAATCCAAAAGAAACCTTTAAGAAGTTAAAAAAGAACTGTGAAATCATAAAGGCCGCAGGCGGATTGGCAGAGAGCGCTAATGGTAATTATCTATTTATTTTCAGGAATAAAAAGTGGGATTTGCCAAAAGGCAAACTCGAAGACGGTGAAAATATGAAAGAAACTGCTGTTCGGGAAGTGGAAGAAGAGTGTGGTATTAAGATTGCCAAACGTGAAGAAAAGCTTTGTAAAACCTATCATGTTTATCCAATGGGTTCAAAAATGGTCATTAAAAAAACCAATTGGTATAAAATGAAAGTAAAAGGCGAACCAAAATTAGTTCCCCAGAAAGAAGAAGGTATCAGTGAAGCGCTTTGGCTGGATAAAAACCATATTAATCCGGTTATAAAAAATACTTTTCCGTCTATTATAGATGTGTTAAAAGCAGGCGGTTTACTGTAATTCCTAAATTTGTAAATAATAATCATGCTGTATTGACTTTTTTGTTTCAAAAAAAATTACATCAACCAGGGTATTTTTTACACAAAAGATAATTTTTTATATTAAAAAGTGTTAATTTTCTGTTGACCTCTTTCGTGGTATATTCATTAATAGTATATTGCCTTTCTATTTTTAAATAAAAAATGCAAACTATTTCCGGTTTAAACTAATACAATGGGCAGGGCGGCATTATTAGTTTTTGTTATTCTTTTTTTTTCGTTTACCGAAAAAGTATCGGGGCAGAATGTTTCGAATGAAGGAACAGATTTCTGGGCAGTTTTTCCAACGCATGTAGCAAATAGTCAGACTGGTACAACAGCTACTAATCATGCAGAATTATCGGTATTTGTGACATCGAAATTAAATTCAGAAGTTACTGTAAGTTGTCGAAATTACACAGAAACTAAGACTATTCCCGCCAATACAGCTGTGGAATTTAAAGTAACTTGGGCAGAAGCCTATATCTCTCAATTTAATTCGGGATTGCCGGCAGAAGCAAACCAGGTTTTAACAAACAGGGGTATTCATATAAAAGTAGCGGATGGCAAACCTAAAGTTTCTGCATATGCGCACATTTACGCCGGTAATCGTTCCGCTGCTTCATTAATTTTACCTTATGAAACATTGAGCCAGCGATATTATTCGATGAACTACACCCAAAGCAATGGAGCAAATAATTTCCTTGCTATTGTTGCCGCAGAGGATAATACGACTGTTTTGCTTCATGAAAAAAATGGTAATGTTCAAACAATAACATTTGCTAAAGCTGGAGATGTTTATGAATACATGTCGGGGAATACTGATTTAACAGGTGTTTATGTCGAAACCGACCAAAGTACTTCTTCATGTAAAAGATTTGCAGTATTTTCCGGTTCATCCGCTTTAAGTATTGCCTGTACAATGTCTCAAGACCCACTTTATCAACAATTGTATCCTACAGTAAGCTGGGGTAAGAATTACGGCATTGTGCCTTTTGCAAAAAGAAGGTATATCTTGAGGATTTTAGCACAGGAAGACAACACTAAAGTTACTTATGACGGGCAAACTTATACAGTTAATAAAGGACAATTTATAGAAAGTGCACAACTAACAGAATCTACATTTATTAATGCCGATAAACTGATAAGTGTTGCGCAGTATTCTTTAACTCAGGCATGTTCTTCTATAGCTGGAAACAACATCATTGGCGATCCGGAAATGGTGATGTTAAACCCGGTAGAATTTAACATTAAAAGTGTAACGGTTTTCTCATCCACTCTTCAGAATGTTACTGAACGGTATATTAATGTATTAATGTTAACCAGTAAGTCTTCAACTTTTAAAGTAGATGGTGTTGCACCGTCTACACCATGGGAACTTGTAAAGGGCAATACGTTATACTCTTATAATCAGATTCCGGTAACAGGAACCTCTGGTAATTCGACTTTTAAAAGTCTGACTTTAACCGCTGATGATGGTTTTAATGCCACGGCTTATGGTTTTGGTACTACAGAATCCTACGCTTATTCCGCCGGTACAAATTTATCTTCGAACAATTATTTAACGGTTGTTAATGAAGCTAAAAATGAAGAAAGTCCTAATGGATGTATTGGTCAGTTAGTTGATTTTAAAATTAATTTACCTTATCAACCAGATAAGATTACCTGGACATTGGATAATGAACCCGTGGTAACCACAACAAATCTTACACCTGAAACAAAAACTCTGAATGGGCAAACCGTTTACGTTTACCGTTATCCGGCACAAAAAACATATACAACCTCTGGAGAATACCATTTGAATGTTGTTGCGCATGTTCCCAACAATGCATCTAACTGTCAGAGCGGAGATTTGGAAACCAATTACATTTTTACAATTTATGATTTACCAACTGCTAATTTTGATTTAGCCGCGAGTAGTTGTGCAAAAGTTGATATTACTTTTACCGATAAAAGCCTGTCTAATTCAAGCGATTTCGCGGTAACCAATTGGTTATGGGATTTTGGTGATGGCACAACCTCAACTGAACAAAATCCGAAGCATCAATATGCTGCTGAAGGCACCTACACCGTTAGCTTATCGGTTAAATCGGGCACCGGATGTTTTTCTGATGCGGTAACTAAACAAGTGAAAATATTTCCTTTACCGGTTTCAAAATTTTCAGCCAGTTTAAATACGTGTATAAACACCGATTACCTGGTAACTGACCAATCATCAATAAGCTCTCTTAAAAGTCCCAATACGATTACAAAATGGAGTTGGGATTTTGGCGACGGAACTAAAGTAGATAAATCAGACAAAATACCTTTTACGCATCAATACACAACTGTTGGCACATATACGGTTTCACTTATAACAACCTCTGCCGAAGGATGTGTTAGTACAGCATTTACTCAAAATGTTACCGTAACTGATTTGCCTGTAGCTGATTTTACCATACCTGATGTTTGCCTTTCAGATCCTTTTGCATTGTTTGTAAATAAATCTGTTGATGCATCAGGTGGTTCAGGCATTTTTAACTATGAGTGGGATTTTGGTGATGCTGATTCAACTCCCGCCAATCCAAATAAATCAACAACCAAAGATGGTAAACATCAATATATCAAAGCAGGTATCTATAATATAACATTGAAAATAACAAATGTAAATGGTTGTTTTTCAACGAAGACGTTACCTTTTACTGTAAATGGTGGTGTACAGAAAGCCGAATTTACAGTTCAAAATGAAAGTAATCTTTGCAGCAATCAGGTTGTTATTATTAATAATACATCTGTTGCCGCATTTGGCAAAATAACAAAAATTGAAATATATAAAGATTACGAAGGTACTCCTTCATCCTTTGAAACAATTACTTATCCTACTTCTAATGATATCCAATTAACATATACTCCTTTTGGCGGCTCAATAACTAAAAATTATACCATAAGATTAGTTGCTTATTCAGGGGAAACCTGTTTTAAAGAAACAGCTAAAGTTATTACACTTAAACCATCGCCAATATTGGAATTTTCGGATATTCCGGCAGCTTGCCAGAACGATGGTTCTGTTGTTATTAATCAGGCTCATCAAAAGGAAGGAGAGGAAACTCCGGGTTCAGGTATATATTCTGGTGATGGTGTTGATGCAGAAGGTAATTTTAACCCAAAATCTGTAAATGTCGGTCAGCATGTAATTACCTATACTTTTACCGCCACAAATGGTTGTTCGGAAGTAATTACAAAAACAATCGATGTGTACAAATCTCCTACTGCCGATGCGGGACCAACAATTTATATTCTTTCGGGTGGGCAGACTACAATTCCTGCGGTAGCTGATGGTTCTGGCCTTAAATATAAATGGACTCCATCGCTCGGATTAGATCATGACGATGTCTTAAATCCGGTTGCTTCACCAGAAAAAGATACAGATTACACCTTAATTGCAACTACTGATGAGGGTTGTACAGTTACCACTTCCGTTACCATAAAGGTTTTACAGGCTTTGGTACCTCCAAATTCATTTACCCCAAACGGTGATGGTGTTAATGATGTCTGGAATATTAAATATTTAGATAGTTATCCTAACGCCACCATCGAAATTTTTAACAGAAATGGTAACCGGGTATTTTTTAGTAATGGATACAAAACCCCTTTCGATGGAAATTATCAGAATTTACCTTTACCCGTAGGTGTTTATTACTACCTCATCAACCCAAGAAACGGCAGAAAAACAGTAACCGGCCCTTTAACTATAATCAGATAAAATTGAAAAAGTATATCATTTTATTCGCACTATTTTTGAGTTTTAAAGGCTTTGGTCAGCAAAAGCCACAATACACGCAATATATTTTTAATCAATATTTGTTAAACCCGGCCCTTTCGGGAATTGAAAATTATATTGATTTTAAAGCCGGTTTCAGGAAGCAATGGTCGGGAATTACCGATGCGCCTCAAACCTCTTTTGTTTCTGCACATTGGGCACTTGGCGATAACTACCTTTGGAGTAATGCATTAACCTCCTTCGCTGAGCAATCGGGCGATCCGATGGATAGAAACTATACGCAGAACTATACCGCTTCTCCGGCGCACCATGGTATGGGCGTTACAGTTGTTCAGGATAAGGCCGGACCACTATCCAGGCTGGATGCAAATTTAACTTATGCTTACCATTTGCAGTTAAGTAATACGTTCAATTTATCAGTTGGAGCAGCTGCGGGTGTTTCAAGTATTAAACTTGATGTTAATTCTTTAACCTTTCCTGATAGCCAGACGGATCCCGCACTTTCAAATACAATAGTTAGCCAGCTTAAACCAGATCTTAGCGTTGGCATTTGGTTGTACGGGGCCAGGGTTTTTGCAGGTGTATCTGCACAGCAAATTTTAGGGCAGAAATTAAATTTTACAAATTCTGATAATTATAATATTGGTAAGGAAGTAACTCATTTTTTTGCAACAGCAGGTTATAAGTTCTTTTTAGATGAACAAATTGCTGCAATCCCTTCTGTCATGGTTAAATATGTGCAACCTGCCCCGGTATCTTTTGATTTGAATATGAAGGTCGCTTTCAAGGATAAAATCTGGTTGGGCGGAAGTTATCGTAAAGACGACTCGTTTTCAGCAATGGCCGGCTTTAATATCGGTAAAATGGTTAATTTAACCTATTCCTATGATTTTACAACCTCCGATTTAAATACAGTTAGCAATGGTAGCCACGAAATCGTTTTAGGCTTACTGCTAAATAATATTTACAAAGTACCGTCTTATATTAAAATGTGGTAATTCAGTTGGCAGTAAACAGTTTGTAGTTTTCAGTACGAATTGCCAACTGAAACTGCAAACTGAAAATTGCGAACTGAAAATTGCTTAAAGTTCCTTCCTTAACCTCGCAACCGGGATATTCATCTGTTCGCGGTACTTCGCAACCGTTCTTCTGGCAATATTATACCCACGTTCTTTAAGTATCTCCGTCAGTTTTTCATCTGCAAGCGGTTTGCGTTTATCTTCATTGCCAATGCAGTCTTCCAAAATCTTTTTAACTTCTTTATTCGATACTTCTTCACCATTTTCGGTTTGTATGGCTTCGGAAAAGAAAGATTTTAAAAGAAAAGTGCCGAATTCTGTTTGAACATATTTTGAGTTTGCAACCCTGGATACCGTAGAAATGTCCATATCAATCTTATCGGCAATATCTTTCAAAATCATCGGACGCATTTTACGTTCATCAGCTGTTAAAAAATATTCATACTGATAAAGCATTATGGCGTTCATCGTTTTTAGCAAAGTTTGTTGTCTTTGCTTGATCGCATCGATGAACCATTTTGCCGAATCGAGTTTTTGCTTCACAAACTGAACCGCTTCCTTTAATTTTTTATCTTTTGAAGAAGCTTTGTCGTAATGCTCAAACATTTCCTGGTAAGAACGGCTTACTTTTAATTCAGGGGCATTTTTTGAATTTAACGTTAAAATTAAAATACCATCATTGTTGCTGATGTGAAAATCAGGAATGATTTGCATTTGTTTGGTGGTAACCTGATTGGCATCTCCCGGCTTTGGATTTAAACGAAGAATTTCATTTACAACTTCTTTTAATTCTTCACTGTCTAAACCTAAACTTTTTTCCAGTTTATCGTAATGTTTCCTGGTAAATTCGTCAAGGTAATTTTCAACAACATTCGTTGCTTTTATGATAATAGGATTATTGGTGTCTTTTCGCTTTAACTGAATTAATAAACACTCTTTCAAGTCCCGTGCCCCAATACCTGGAGGATCGAAACTTTGGATAAGCCTTAACATTTCTAAAACATCTTCCTCTTCAACCATTACATTTTGAGAGAAGGCCAAATCATCAATCATGGAACTTAGCGGGCGACGCAGATAACCATCATCATCTAAACTGCCTATTATTTGTTTTCCGATGATAAAATCCTGGTCGGAAAGCGGGATCAGGTCTAATTGTTCCTGTAAACTTTCGAAAAAGGTACTTTCAATCGCAATTGGTGTTTCTTTCTTCTCTTCATCGTCATCACCATTGTTGTAATTTGTACTATAGTCGTTGGTATTGTCGTCCTGAAGGTAATCGTCTACATTAAACTCATCCATATTACTGTCTTCTGACGATTTTTCATAATCATCAGGACCATCGTTTAAATCATCATATTCACCTTTAGGTTCGTCTGCAGTCATTAAACTAGGATCTTCCAGCGCCGGATTTTCTTCGAGTTCTTCTTTTACCCTGGTATCTAAAGCAACAGTGGGTACCTGCAACAACTTGATAAACTGAATTTGTTGAGGGGATAATTTTTGTAATAATTTTTGCTGTAGGTGTTGCTTTAACATATTTTAAATAAAAAATTAGGGCAAAAATAAACAAATCATCTCAGATATTTTTTAGAATTGGTATTAATGCACCATAATAATAATTCGATAAACGTTTGTTTGAAAGCTAATGTTTGTTAAATTCGATATAAAATCATTCAAAACTTAATTAAAATAATATGGGCTTTGTAAAAGAATTTAAGGAATTTGCCATTAAAGGCAATGTTGTCGATTTAGCAGTCGGTGTAATTATCGGTGGTGCTTTTGGAAAAATTGTTCAATCTCTAGTCAATGATTTGATTATGCCGCCTGTCAGTTTGCTTATTGGCGATAAGGGTTTCATAAATTTTTATATTCCTTTAAATGATAAGGTACGAAGTGCTTACGAAGCAAATCCCAGTCTGTCATTAGAAGATGCAAAGAAATTAGGGCCTGTTTTTGCCTGGGGTAATTTTGCTACTGAAGTAATTAATTTCATTATACTCGCTTTTATTATCTTTTTAATGGTTAAGGCAATTAACAAATTAAAGCGTAAAGAAGAAATTGCACCATCCGTACCACCTGCACCAACAAAAGAAGAAGTTTTATTAACCGAAATAAGAGATTTGCTTAAAGCTAAAGCATAATGTACTAAAGGGTTTGCAAATGTTGCAGACCCTTTAGTTTAAAAACTTCTTTTAATTTTTGGATTTGTAATAATAATATAATCTCCGAGATTTTTAAATTTTTCCCAATCCGGATTATCAAAGCTTTCGTCCGAAAATGATGAAATGTTTAATATCTGTAATTTCGGTGCATATTTTTGAAGTTTTGCTAGTGTTCCGAGCTTTTCATCACTGTGGAATCTGCCATTGAGCTGAAAAACTTTAAATCCGCTATGTTCTTTTACAAATTTTGCAATAGACCAGGCCATTGTTGCATCCCAGAGGTTCTGGGTTTGATAAATTTTCATTGCCCCCATATGGCCACCCATCGTTTCTGAAAATTTCTCGTTGTATCGTCCGGTGGCAGTATCAATGGGTAGAGGCGGAAGAAAAGCCAATGATGTTTTCGGAAAACTTTTTAGTGCTTCTAAACCATCTTTTGTTACGGCATTGCTGTACCTGGTGGCCGCATTTGCACCAATAACCTCAATTTTATTTTCCTTTGCGTATTCTATTAACGGACGATAATCTTTATAATTCGGCCACGCGCGACCTTCTTTAATAAAGTTTTTTTCTGAAATTAAACCTGCAAGGTATTCATTTACAACAGGCTGCGTATCGGTATGGAACATCTCCAGTGATAAGGCCGTTTTTTTGGGGTATTTTTCATTTAACTTTTTTAAAATTTCGGCTTCCAGGTAATGCCCGATAGAATCATTGTGATCTTCGCCATAAAATAAAACGTCAGCTTTATTCATGTCTGTAATCATCTCATCCAGGGAAATCGTTTTGTGTTTTTTAACATCAAATATTTTATAGTTGTTGCTGTTATGCTGCGCTAAAAGAATCGCTGGAATAAATAAACCTATGATAAATAATGAAAATTTCATGGCCTTAAAATACTAAAATATTTTTCACCGATAAAATATGGAGATTTACCGATTTTTAACCTTTTTTGGAAGGAGCAGATGTATACATTACCTATCATTATAAATACTTTTGATTATTAATAATTACACAAATGGAAAATTCAAATGATAATATAACAGTTAACCGCTCTGGCAGAATGTTAAGCGGTTTGGTAATCGTACTAATTGGACTGGCTTTTCTGTTAAATAACATGGGCTTCGATATTCCGCATTGGGTATTCAGCTGGCATACGTTTTTAATCGTAATTGGAATCTTCGTTGGGGTTAGACGAAATTTTAAAGGTGCAGGCTGGTTAATAATGATTTTAATTGGTGCTTATTTCACTATAGATGATATAACCGGTATCGATTTCGATGCATCAAAATATGCTTTAGGTGTTGGTCTCGTAATTTTAGGTGGATATTTAATTATAAAACCTAAAGGCAGCTGCAAAAGCAGGAAACGGAACCGCTTCTCTGAAGGATTTGATGCGGATGGGAACGTTAATCCAATTCAGGATAAACATGTAAATAGTCAGGATTTTGTAGAAGCAACGGCCGTTTTTGGGGCAAGTAACCAGGTGGTGTATTCAAAAAATTTTAAAGGTGGCGATATCACAGTGGTTTTTGGTGGAGCTGATATCAATCTGACGCAGGCAGATTTTTTAGAAAATGCGGTGTTCGATATTACAGCAATATTCGGCGGTGTTAAATTAATTGTTCCGCCAAACTGGATAATTAAAACGAATGGTACGCCAATATTTGGAAGTATAGAAGATAAAAGAGGTCATTTAATTCCAACCGGAGAAATACAGAAAACATTAATTATAGACGGCACCGTGATGTTTGGTGGAATAGAAATTAAAAGTTTTTAGCAGAATGAAAACGGTTTGCGGTTAAATGTATTTACCGGATTATTGCGGTAAAGGCAAACATGCAAAAAATGAAACACCATTCGAAAATAGTGAAAGAAATTGTTGAACCGGATTTTGTTAACATTGACGCGATAGGAGAGATAGAAATACCTGAGATGGAACACAAGTAAGTTCAAAGATTTTGGAATCAAAACCGATTGATGCTTACCTGAGAATTAAAACACCGAATTAAAACTTTAACTGAACTAAATAAATAAGTTTTGACAAGAAGACCTTTATCAGTCCCTCAAATTCAAAAAAACGCTTTGGGCATCGCTGTTGCATGGACTATTCTGTGTGCAGTCGGTTTTCACTATGTTGTAAATTTTTCGTGGATAATTTCATTTACAGATAGTGTAATTAATAACCTTCTGTTAGCTGTAGCTTGCATCACTATCAGTAACATGCTTGGTTACTACCAGCCCAAAAATGAGCGGATTTTATATGTCCTGATCATTACGCTTGCACTAACATTTGTAATTATTTTTATGGCAAAATATGCGCTTCTATACATTTTTGCTGATTTTAAAAATTACCAGGATTTTTACAGCTTTTCTTTTCCCTTTCGCGGGCTCATTTCATTCATGTGTTTGGGCTGGTGCGCCTTGGCAAATATTTTATGGTACAGGCTTGAAGAACAATCAGAAACACAAGACAGGCTTTTAACTGCCCAAACGCTGGCTAAAGAGGCCGAATTAAATAAGTTAAGACATCAGTTACAGCCACATTTTCTTTTCAATAGCTTAAACTCTGTATTTGCTTTGACGATGGTTAACCCTAAGGAAGCGGGTGTCATGATTACCAAACTCGCTTCTTTTTTACGCGGGACTTTAAAGCGTGATGATGAACTCTGGGTTTCTGTAGAGGAAGAAATGGAATATATTCAGCTTTATTTAGATATCGAAAAAGTTCGTTTCAGCCATCGTTTAAATATTGAAGTTAATGTTGAAGATGATACACTTAATTTATGCCTGCCCGGCACGTTATTGCAACCTATTGTAGAAAATGCAATTAAGTTTGGCCTGTATAATACATCATCTGCGATTACGATAAAAATAGATGTAAAGGTTGAACAAAATGTTTTACACCTGAAAGTACAAAATCCATTTGATCCGGAGATGAAGGCCACGGGTGGAACGGGTTTTGGTTTAACGGCCATAAAACGCAGGCTATATTTATTATTTGCAAATCCGCATTTACTGCAAACGGAAATTGAAGCAAATAATTTATATATTACCACCCTAAAAATTCCTCAAAAAAATGATCAGGACCATACTAATTGATGATGAACCTTTAGCCAGAGATGTTGTTAAGTTTTACCTTTCAGAACATAAGGAGATAGAAATCGTTGCTGAATGTTGTGATGGTTTTGAAGGTTTAAAGGCAATAACCCAGCACAAACCTGATTTGATTTTCCTGGATATACAGATGCCAAAAATCAGTGGCTTTGAAATGCTCGAATTGGTAGAGGATAAACCAGCGGTAATTTTTACAACGGCCTTTGATGAATATGCTATCAAGGCTTTTGAGGTTAATGCAGTTGATTATTTGCTTAAGCCGATAGACAAATTGCGATTTGATGCTGCCATTAAAAAGTTGCCATCCAGATTAAATCAAACTGAAAATACAGAAGCTGTTTTGGATGCAGCGGCTAGGAGTCCGGCGCAAAACAATAGAGTAGTCGTAAAAAAAGATGGTATAATTAAAATTATCCCGGTTGCCGATATTAACTATCTTGAAGCTGATGATGATTACGTTAAATTAAGTACATCCGAAGGTGCATTTTACAAAAATAAAACCATGGCATTTTTCGAGCAAACGCTTGATTCGGGTCAGTTTATCCGTATACACCGTTCATATATTATTAACCTGGCACAAGTAACTAAAATTGAGCTTAAAGAGAAAGACAGTTATGTTGTACTCCTCAAGTCAGATATCTGGTTGCCGGTTAGTAAAACGGGCTACGTTAAATTAAAAGCAGCTTTAGGCCTTTAATTTTAAGAATATAATTAGAAAATATAGATTTGGCTTATTTTGTTATATAAAGTATATCTACTTTATTGTGTTCCAAACAATGTATTTTAATGTTCATACCCTGAAACATCTCATAGAAGTTTAATTCCGGTTTAAGAACAGAAACAGACCAGGAATCTATAATCCTGTAATCTGTATAAATCGTAAACTTTAATCCTTTGCTGGTCATGCGATTTTCTATATCAGTAATTTTAGTTTCAACAACTATTTTTTCTTTACAGGATAAATTTCTGCAGGAATTTAGATAAAATGGAATTACGAATCTTTTAGTTAAATAAATAATACTCAATACGAAAATAATTCCAAAAATAACCATTGCACGGAATTGCCTGGAAAGTATTTCCTGGATAATAAAGTAGGTCATAACCGTTGTTGCTAAAATAAGTGGTAATCCAAATATAATTCCAAACCATAGCCTGATTCGATATGCCCTGCTTAATAATTTCAGGTCGTTTTCCGAAAGCGGAACTTTTGTAATGATCATTGGTACGAATATACTCAGAAGCTGTTTAAATTTAGATTAATATATTTAACAGGTTGGTCTTGGCCTGTCGAGACTTTTAATTTTAGCCTAACTTAACGACCTTGCTCCACATGAAAATCTGAATAAATGATGAATGAAGTTCAAGCAATTTTTTAATAAAACTTTTCTTGTTCCATTTCTTAAAAGATTTGTAAATGAATATTAATGGCAGGGAATTATTTAAATGATGCTGATGCTAACGTCAGGAGCTAAGGAAACTGATTTTAAAAAGAATGATTACATTTGCTTTTTAAATAAAAAATAAAATTAAACACGCTTGCAATTGTAGAGAAATCGCTTTATATTTGCACCTCTTAATTTTGAAATTACAATAAGATAATATACAGTCATGAAAAGAACATACCAACCTTCGCAAAGAAAGAGAAGAAACAAACACGGCTTCCGCGAAAGAATGGCAACAGCTAACGGCAGACGAGTATTAGCATCACGTCGTGCTAAAGGAAGAAAAAGATTAACAGTTTCTGACGAACGCAAGCATAAAGCATAATTTTTGATTGCTTTTCCGGTAAACCGGAATCGGCAGATCAAAATCTGCAATTATCAATCAAAAATATATGTATACATTCAGTAAAGAAGAACGGTTATGCAGCAGAAAACATTTGGATCTGCTGTTTAAGAACGGTTCTTCTTTTTTATTATACCCATTTCGCATTTCTTATATCTTTATTGATTCGCCGGCCGAAGTTCAGGTGCAGGTTGTAATCAATGTTCCGAAGAAGAGGTATAAAAGGGCAGTTGATCGTAACCTCCTAAAGCGTCGCATCCGCGAGGCATATCGACTTAACAAGCAAGAAAACTTATATAAA
The DNA here is from genome assembly GCF_027213645.1 of Pedobacter rhodius. Lineage (GTDB taxonomy): Bacteria > Bacteroidota > Bacteroidia > Sphingobacteriales > Sphingobacteriaceae > Pedobacter > Pedobacter rhodius. The sequence goes on from NZ_JAPWGL010000001.1 coordinate 694,820, forward strand.
AAGCTTCCGGCTGATAAAGGTTTACTTTTATTTTCAATCCAGTTTGTTGGAAAAGAAAAATACGATTTTTCGTTTATCGAGAAAAAACTAATCGTGACATTTAAACGCTTTTACAGTTTAATTCTACCCGATGAAATTGATAAATAATATATTCGGCTGGTTTTTTTTAGGCTTGATAAAAGTTTATCAGTACGCCATTTCGCCGATGCTGGGTGCAAATTGCAGATTCACGCCAACCTGCTCTCAATATGGAATCGAAGCAATAAAAAAATATGGACCTTTTAAAGGTGGCTGGCTGGCCTTGAAACGCATAGGCCGTTGTCACCCCTGGGGGAAACATGGTCACGATCCGGTACCTTGAGGCTTTTTAAGTTGCGAGTTAAAGGTTACGGGTTACATGTCATAAGCAAAGAAATAGAAAATTTTAAACAGATTAAACCTTCCCTCAAAACAAATTCTAAACCAATAACCAATAACCAATAACCAATAACCAATAACCAATAACCCAAATAACATGGCTAAAATACTCTTAATAGAAACTGCAACTGCTTTTTGTTCGGTTGCAATATCAGTTGATGGGAAGATAATCTCTTTAAAAGAAGAAAGCGGTCAGAATCTGCATGCCAGCAATCTTACTTTATTTATAGAAGAAGTAATCAAAAAATCAGGTATGAGTTATGGCGATTTGGATGCAGTAGCAATAAGTAAAGGCCCGGGTTCTTATACAGGTCTTAGAATTGGAGTTTCTACGGCAAAAGGCTTATGTTATGCATTAGAAAAACCTTTAATCGCTATCGAAACCTTAGAAATGATGGCTGCAGGTTTTTTAAGTCAAAATCCGGGTTACGATGGATTAATCTGCCCGATGATAGATGCGAGAAGAATGGAAGTTTACACTTCGGTTTATAATGCAGAATTAACTTTGTTAGAACCAACATCTGCTAAAATCATCGATGAAAATAGCTTTAGTGACTTACTATCAGAAAATATAATCACTTTTTTAGGCGATGGTTCCGCAAAATGTGCAGAAACATTAAAACACGTTAATGCACTGTTTAGCGATGTCAACTTTAATTCAGCAGCTAACTTATCATTATTAGCAGAAAATGCCTTTAATAATACTATTTTTGAAGATGTAGCTTACTTTGAGCCATTCTACCTTAAAGATTTTGTGTTAACACAGCCAAAGAAAAGGGTTTAGCAATTACTTTCTTTTGAAAATAGAAAACAGGTTTTTGAAAAAGCTGCCGCCATCATCATCTATGCCTGGCATTACATCGCTAAATTGTGGGTGATTTACAATATTTCCGAACTTAATGCCTACACCCATATAAAATGAAGCACCGTTTGGTCCGCTTCCTATTGTATAATCATTTTTAAGAACAGATGAAGCTGTGCTTGCTGTTGAAATTAAATTATCAGTACCCATAAAAACTTCAAAATTCGGCGTCTGATATTTTCCCTGTAAACCCACCATAAATACGTTATTCAGGCTATAAAGGGGCGTAACACTTCCCGTTAAATCATTGTATTTGAAGGTGTTTATAAAAGCGATATCACCACCCTTGTAAAATAAGTTTTTTGAAACCGCTATTGCCGGTTTATAGAAGCCATAAGATTTTGATAAGTAAACATCAGCTTTTGCATTTGTTAATGCAGTAAATTTATCAGTTTGTTCTTCGAGTTGAAAAATGTCTCTTATTTGTTCGTTTGTATTTTTCTGACTAATTGCAGCATCAATGGTTTTAAGCGTATTCACAGTTGTACTATGCGTATTATCCCGCCACCAAATAAAGCCCAAGTCCTTAATGTTCGCCATTAAAAATAAACCTTTTTTTGTTGTATAATTTGTACTGAATCCAAGTGAAACACCCGGGTTTTTGAAAGTAGGCATTACAGTGTTTCGTGTTACCTTATTTTCTTCATTAAAATTGCTGGAGTAGGTTCCTGCCAGCCCGATATCAAATGAATTGGTTTCAGGATTAACATATAAATATGAATCAGCTATATTTAAATCGTTATAAATTATACCGCTCAATAAACTTGCCTTTACTCCAAAAGCTAATCTCTTATTATAATTTTCCCGATAGGTGAAGCTGAACTGGTGATAAGACTGCTGATAGCCTTTTGTATTAAAAATATCATTCAATGCAGTTTGCTGCGGAAACCTTTTATAAGAATCGAAAATGGCGAGCGTTTCATTTGTATAATCTATTTGCGAATCTGACCGGATTTGCCAGGCAAATCCCATCTCTTTTTGGTATTTATAAGACTGAAATATGCGTAAGGTTAATACGTAAATATTACTGTTCTGGTAAAAATTATTCAGCCTTACTGTTCCTATAGGCAAGGTTCTGGTATCATTAACACCATCTACAATCATCCTCCGAATTACAGATGCTGCATCACCTCTGTTTGCGCCGTTCACGCCGAAATAAGGTAGAAAGAAATTTGAAGAAAACCTTCTTGATGAATCTAAAGTAAACGATTTTTGAGATGGGTTTTCAAATGCATCGAACATTGTTTTTGTTCCAAATAATGCATATTGCTGTGCGAAAGAAGTAGTGAACGATACGAACAGAATGATTACAGGTAGAAGTTTCTTCATTTATTTGCGTTTCCTGGTTTTGATATTAACGGTTGGTAAGTGAGTCTGGTATTTCTGCTTTTAAATATTTGTTTAGAAGCATGTTAGTGATAAATTTATTTTTATCTGCACTCATTTGATAATAAAAGGTGTCAAAACTTTTCAGGCCGCTATCTGCCCTTAAGTGTTTGTAATAAGGTAATAAAACACTGTTTCTGAAAAGCTCGGCAGAATTTTTCGAGTTAATGTAAAAACCAATATTTGATGTGGTGGAAAGTTGATTCAATGCATCCTGGTATTGCGCTGCATTAATTAATAACCGGTTATTTTTGTAACTATTCAGAAATGACTGCAACGTGCTGGCGTTATTTGCAAAAACCAAATTATTATCGATTATAGTATAATAAGGGCGACGGAATTTTTTAAACGGTTCGCCAAAAAAACTATATAAAATATCTTGCGATTTAAATATCTTAATCTCTTCATTATAGTCAGCACTAACATCTAAAAGAAGTTGTTTAACTTTTTCACCATTTAATAAGGCAATTGCCCCTAATTTTTCGGCCGTGCTTAGTTGAAAAGTGATAAATTGATTTTTTACGTAAGTACCAAAAATTAAATTCAAATCAACCCTATATTCATTCCTGATAGATTTAATTATAGTCTCTGTTTTAACTGATTCTTTTTTTTGTGCTTGCCACACTAAAAGCTTTTTAAACCAATTTGTATAATTGTCATAAGCAAACAGGCTGTAATTAGCTGTATTATAAGGTAATATATTGGTTATGTTTATTGTTTGTGAGGGGGTGTTTTCAAAAAGCCTTAAATAGTTATTGCCTTCTTTTAATTCGGTATTTCCATTAAAAAGAATCCTTTCTTTACTAAAATTATAATTTAAGGAAGCAAAACTATTTTGCTTATTAAATACCGTTAATTCGCCGTTTATGTTACCCGCCAATATATTTTTCAAGAGTAATGGTGCCTGATTGAAATTAATGTATAAATGTGCCAATACACTTTTGTTTAGCAAATTATTTTCTTTAATATATGCTGTAAATGGGTTTTCATTTAGTCTGATGGCAGCATCGCTGAGTAGTTTTTTAGAAGTAGAAATCGTAAGAACCTTATCTTTTACACCGACAAAAAAATCAATGCTGTCACCAAGTTTTATGGTGTAAGCGTCTTCTTTGTTTTTAATAAAAGATTTTTTAGTCTTTAAATAATCGTAAAATTGTTTGGCGTTTTTTTCTTCCTGAATCTGAATGGTAATTAAAAAATTAAGCTTGTTTTTTTCATCAGGAAGAACACTTAAATAAACTTGTTGATCTGCGAAGTAACTATTTAGAATATTATCATCAATTATATTTTCTTTCAGGCGCTTTAACAGGTTTAACTTTTCTTTACCCAAAACTTGTTGGAGCAAATCCTGTCCTTCTATAATCTGGTAAAAACTTTTGTCGTTTTGAAAAGCAAAAATTATTGCGGCATTATTCGTCGCTGATTGAAGCGCCAAATCCTTCGCATCGTTCTCGTTATTTAATTTAGAAAAATAGATATAGGCCAGGAATGCAACGCCTGTAATTAATGTAATGACTAGAACTAATATTTTTCTCATCTGTTGTGAACAAATTTAAATTATTACAACCATTTGTACGAAGTTCCTGCTCATTTTATTAATTTAGCGATTGCCTTAAGCTAAAACTTTATGAACAAACGTATTATTCTTACTGCTTCTTTCTTCGGTGCTGTTGCTGTTTTATTGGGGGCATTTGGTGCCCACGGTTTAAAAGCTCTGATTGATGCACCTTCTTTAGAAATTTGGCAGAAAGGCGTTGACTATCAATTCTATCATACATTTGCGCTTTTATACCTGTCTACTTTTGCCCGCTACAGAAATAAACTTATAAATATCGCTTATTTTTGCTTCACCTTTGGAATATTACTTTTTTCAGGTTCTTTATACTTCCTGGCAACCAGAAGTATATCAAACCTCGGTTTTGCTGATGTTTTAGGTCCAATTACCCCGATAGGCGGGCTTCTTTTCGTGCTTGGTTGGATAATGTTATTTTTTGCGGCTGTAAAGGATAAATAATGAATGGATTTGAACCTGATATCTTTACGGAAAGAGAAACACTTTTTATAGAGGTTATTTTGCCACTGTCTCTGGCAAAAAACTACACTTATCGGGTGCCTTTTGATTTGAATGAACAGATTGAAATAGGTAAAAGGGTAGTTGTTCAATTTGGAAAGCATAAAATTTATACCGCTTTAATCAGTGGTATAACGAAGAATCCGCCTGCGGCTTATGAAGCTAAATACATTCTTGACGTTGTGGATTCATCTCCGTCTGTAACATCAACCCAGCTTAAATTCTGGTCATGGATGACAGATTATTACATGTGTAACGAAGGTGATGTTATGGCGGCAGCATTACCGGCAAGTTTAAAATTGGCTAGCGAAACCATATTAATTCTTCGTGAAGATTTTGACGATGCCGTAGAACTTTCTGAAAAAGAGGGCATCATAATTAGCACATTAAAAAAGCAGCAAAAACTTACAGTAAATGATGTTTCCAAGCTCTTAGGGCAGAAAACGATTTATCCGATTATTAATCACTTATTGGATAAGGAACTTATCCTGGTTGCTGAAGAAGTAATTCAGAAATATAAACCGTTACTGAAATCGTTTATTATTCTGAATGAATTTTACAATGAAGAAGAAAACCTGAAACAGCTTTTCTCCATTTTAGACAGGGCACCTAAACAGCTCGATGCACTGCTGGCTTATTTAAAATTAAATAAATTGGGTTTGCCAATTGCTAAAGAGCAGCTTCTGGAAGAAAGTAATTGTGGCGCTGCAGCGTTAAAGTCTTTAACAGATAAAGAAATTTTTACAGTATTAAAACGTCCTGTAAGTAGACTTGCAGCAAATGACGAGGATTTTAGCATCAATTTTGCCTTGAATGAAATTCAGCAAAATGCGTTGGATAAAATTAATTTAGCTTTCGAAGATAAGGATGTAGTGCTGCTTCATGGCGTTACGGCCTCAGGAAAAACACAGGTTTACATCAGGCTTATTGAAGAAATTATAAACAGCAGCGATGGGCAGGTTTTATTTCTCCTTCCCGAAATTGCATTAACCACCCAGATTGTTGAACGAATAAAAAAATATTTCGGAAACCTGATCGGGGTTTATCATTCAAAATTTAACAATAGTGAACGTGTTGAAATCTGGAATAAAGTTAAGCACGGCGCTTTTAAAGTTATTTTAGGTGCCCGCTCAGCCGTATTTTTGCCTTTTCAAAATCTGAAATTAATTGTTATTGATGAAGAGCACGAACCTTCATATAAGCAATACGATCCCGCGCCCAGGTATCAGGCGAGAGATTCGGCCATCTACCTGGCGCATTTACATGGCGCTAAGGTTATTCTCGGTTCTGCAACGCCATCCCTTGAGAGTTATTATAACGCGTTGAATGGTAAGTATGCCCTTGTAGAAATGAAAGAACGTTTTGGAGGTGTACAATTACCAAATCAGCAAGTGGTTAGTATATCGGAAGAAACCAAGCGAAAAACAATGGTTTCTTACTTTTCCAGCGTATTGATAAAAGATATTGATCTGGCTTTGAGTAAAAAAGAGCAGATTGTTCTTTTTCAGAACAGACGGGGGTATGCAACAATTCTAATTTGTGCAACCTGCGGTTATACGCCTAAATGTGTCAATTGTGATGTAAGTTTAACCTATCATAAAAGCAGCGGTAAATTACATTGCCATTACTGTGGCTATCAGCAAAGCAGTGTTAACATTTGTCCGGCTTGTGGTTCCGTACATGTAGAGCAAAAAGGTTTTGGTACCGAGCGGATAGAAGAAGAACTAAAACTGCTATACCCTGATGTTAGCATTGCCCGGTTAGATATGGACACCACCAGAACAAAGAATGGCCTTCAACAAATTTTAACCGATTTTCAGGATAAAAAAACTGATATTCTGATTGGTACACAAATGGTAGCAAAAGGATTGGATTTTGACAATTTAAGCCTTATCGGTGTAATTAATGCCGATACTTTATTGGGTTATCCCGATTTCAGAGCCTATGAGCGAAGCTATCAATTATTAGCGCAGGTTGCGGGAAGGGCCGGAAGAAGGGCCGACCAGGGAAATGTTTGCATACAAACCTATGATGCTGAAAATAGGATTATTAAACAAGTTGTTGATAATGATTACTTAGGAATGTACAACGATGAAATCACTGAACGGGAAAAGTTTTCATATCCGCCATTTTCAAGAATGATTTTCATTGCCGTTAAACACAAAGATGCCAACGTGTTGGATAAAGCTGCCCTGTTTTTAGCACAAACATTAAAGGGAAAATTCGGACAAAGAGTTTTAGGGCCGGAGCAACCGTTAATCAGCAGAGTCAGAAACCTCTACATTAAACAAATTATAATTAAAGCAGATAAGCATACCGCAATACAAAAGGTTAAAAATGTATTAAGAGAAACGCTTACCGACTTTAATGCGATGAAAGAATTTAAAAGTGTGCTGATACAGATAGATGTAGATCCGTATTAGTTTTTGCTGTTAAAATTAAATTGGATACCTGCAGAAACCGGGTTTAATAAAAATTCCCATTTTCTATATGTATTTACAGTTCTTCCTGTTAAATTAGGTTGCGTGATGTCTTGTTTTTCGTATGAATAGTTAAAATCCAAACTACTTTCAGCGAATACCGATAAATTAGGGATGATATTGATTTTAAACCCTAATGTTGGTGTCATCACCAATCCGTTTTTGCTCGCATCGGCAGATTGACTTGTAGAGCCAACTATAGGATTAGCGGGGGAAAGTGTTCCGGTAAACCTATTTGAGCGGTAACCAAGATCGAATGCAAAATAAGGCTGAATTCTCGAATAATTAAAGTTTTTTTCAAATCCAATTTTGAAAGAGTAGTCAGTTACCTTTCCTTTTGCGATTTCGCAGGTTTCGCAAGTATTTTGGAACTGGACATCTGTATCACGAAAATAATTTCCACTTATTCTATAACTAATTTGATTATCATTAAATTTAAGTATAGCACCGTTGCCAACCATTTTCGTGTAATCCTGGGTATTTGTTTGATTTAATATTTTTGGTAATTGCATCATGCTAAAACCCCTAACCGCAATGGAGTAGTTGTAATCGGCACTGGTTTGAGCGAAAGTTTTTGTTGTAACAGCAATGCATAGAATTAATATGCCAAGTAGTCCTTTTTTCATTTAAGAGGAGATAGATAATGGATAAAATTTTTCAGTGTTCAAAAGTAGAAATAATCATTAATAACGAACAAATAATATTATAAGCATAAACTATACCATATTCTTTTAGTTTTGATTCCCTGTTACTTACAATCATAATAAAATTTTTAACTTGTATCACTGCATAAAAAACCTACTTTTGAGACTTTATGGCCTATAAATTTGTTGATAATTACCGGGAAAGGGGAGCTAGGAAAAAGCTTGTAGAATTATTAAAATCTCGTGGTATAGAGGATGAAAACGTATTGAAAGCAATAGGTAAAGTTCCGAGGCATTTCTTTTTTGATGAAACATTCTGGAATCAGGCTTATAAGGATATTGCCTTTCCGATTGGGGATGGACAAACGATATCTCAGCCTTACACGGTTGCTTATCAAAGTGAATTGCTTCACATCAAAAAAGGTGATAAGGTTTTAGAAATTGGTACAGGCTCTGGTTATCAAACCTGTATTTTAATGGAAATCGGGGCGAAGGTATTTACTATAGAAAGACAAGAAAATATTTTTAACCGCACCATTCAGGTTTTACCGGGGATGGGTTATAAGCCAACCTTTTACTGTGGTGATGGTTCGAAGGGTATTGCAGAACACGCACCTTATGATAAAATAATTGTTACCGCTGGCGCACCGCTAGTTCCTGAAATTTTATTGAAGCAACTAAAAGTCGGAGGGATTCTGGTCATTCCTGTTGGCGACGAAAATACGCAGAAAATGGTGACTGTGTTACGGGTTAGCGAAACCGATTACGAAAAAATTGTGCTCGATACCTTTAGGTTTGTGCCTTTAGTAGGCGATCAGGCCTGGTAGAATGGTTCATTAGCCACTTATTTATTGGTTCATTCGTTGATTAGCAATTGATTTTGTTTGGCCACATGCCTACAAATGAACCAATGACTGGAGAACTAATGAATCAATAAACTACCTCTTCATTGCTCTATCCATTTCTCTTTTCATGTCTTTATCTTTTAAGCTATCGCGTTTATCGAATTCCTTTTTACCTTGTGCCAAAGCAATTTCCATTTTAGCGAAACCACGCTCGTTTACAAAAATTCTTAATGGAACAATCGTGTAACCCTTTTCTTCTCCTTTAGCCTTTAATTTTCTTATTTCTCTTTTTTGAAGCAATAAAGCACGATCTCGTTTAATGTCATGATGGTAAAAAGAACTATGGCTATACTCCGAAATATGCAGGTTACGTACATATAGGTTGCCCCCTATAAACATGCAGAAAGCATCCGTCATGTTCGCTTTTCCCTGTCTTATCGCTTTTATTTCTGTACCTAAAAGTGCTATTCCGGCTACATATTTATCAATTAAATTGTAATCAAAATAAGCTCTTTTATTTTTTATGTTGATATCGTTTTTCAAAATTTGTATTGTATTAAAGCCGTAATTTTCATCTGAACAAGTCAATTCAAAAATTGCCGGGGCTGCAAATATCTTAAAAAATGCCTGAATATTATTTTTTAATTAAATCATCCCAGTCTAAATAGGAAGATTTTTGTTCATCTTATGTAAAACCTAAACTATAATTACTTTGTTCGCGTTAAAAAAATTAAGTTTGAATTTATTTTATTCAATATGAAGTTAAGAAACCTGTTTTTAGCAATCATCTTATTATTTGCTTTAAATGCAAATGCGCAGCAACCAGCTTTTTTGCCACAGTTTAAATTCTTTAAACTGGACGGAAAACCATATTCAAATGTAAATATCAATCAGTCGAAGAAAACACTGTTTATCTTGTTTGATTGCACTTGCGAACATTGCCAGAGAGAAGCTAAAGAACTAAATAGTGTATACAGTAAGCTGAAAAATATCAATATTTTAATGGTAACATTTGATGAATCAATTTCAATTCAAAAGTTTTTTGGTTCTTATGCACCTGGTTTAAACCTGAAACCAAATGTTACTGTGCTTCAGGATAAAAACAAAACATTTATCCCTACCTTCCTGCCTTCCCAATATCCGGCGATGTATCTTTATTCTACTGCCGGTAAGTTATTGGTTTACAACAGTGGCGATGGCGGCATTAAAAAAGTGTTAAAATCTATCTGATAATTAAGACCGGAATATTCACTTTATGTCTTACAGAATCGACTGTGGTACCGAAAATTAAGTCCTTTAAACCTTTGTGCCCATGAGCACCCATTACCAATAGTTCCAGTTTATTTTCATTACTGATGGTTGCAATGGCTTTTGCGGTGCCGCCGAAACCAATAAATCCCGTCGCATCGTAGCCCAAATCTGCGAGATTTAACTTATACTTATCTAAATTTTCAGCATCACTTTTAGTTTCATGATCCATTACAATTGCTCCGTGATAACGTGCAGCAGCGGTTTCCACAACATGAATTAAGTAATAATGTGCATCTTTCCCTCCCTGAATTAAAGCATGCCTTATGGTATTTCTATCATTTTTCGAAAAGTCTACTGCAATACCAATTCGTTGGTAGCTAATCTTCTCGATTTTGCCGATATCAATCGCGTTACCATGAGGAACCATTTGCCTGTGCAGACTTCGTTTATCTAAAAGCGGATGGAAAAATACGTATAGCAATAATAAAATAATCAACGCTACTGCCGGAAGCACAAAAACATAAATCCACCAGGTATTTGAATCTTTAGTCCAGCCGGAAATTTCCTCGATAACCAGTTTTACGTTCAATGCAATAATTAAGGAGGCACTTCCCCAGGCTAATACTTTTACCCAGGTTTTAATGGCAAAATCCTTCATCAGTTTTTTATCTGATGTAAAATGAATAAGCGGAATTACTGCAAAACCAAGTTGTAAGCTTAAAACCACCTGACTGAGTACCAATAAACTGCCCAATGCGTCATTGCCATAGTGAAGAATCGTAAAAAATGCCGGGATAATCGCTAATAAGCGTGTTATTAATCTTCTTAGCCAGGGTTGAATCCTGAGGTTAATATGACCTTCCATGATGATTTGTCCGGCTAAGGTACCGGTTACGGTAGAACTCTGGCCTGCAGCAATTAAGGCAATAGCAAACAGGGTTGGGGCAACATTTCCAAAAATATTTGACAGCAATTTATGTGCATCCTGTATTTCGGCAACTTCATGTAAACCGTTTTTGAAAAAGGCTGCTGCAGCTAAAATCAAAATGGCGGCATTTACAAAAAAGGCCAGGTTCAATGCGACAGTGGTATCAATTAAATTAAATTTTAGGGCCTCCTTAATGCCTTTATTTGTCCGTTCTATTTTCCGTGTTTGAACTAATGAGGAGTGTAAATAAAGATTGTGTGGCATTACTGTTGCACCTATTATACCGATTGCAATATAAAGTGCATCACCACTTAATAAAGACGGCTCAAATCCTTTGGCCACTTCTTTAAGAGATGGCTCAACAATAAACATTTCAACAAGAAATGAAATACCGACAATAAAAACCATTGATACAATAAAACCTTCCATGGCCCTCATGCCTTTATTTAAAAGGAAAAGCAACAATATTGTATCGAAAATTGTTATAGAGATGCCCCATATTAACGGCAGGCCAAAAAGTAACTGTAGCCCTATTGCCATTCCGATTATTTCAGCTAGATCGCAGGCAATTATGGCCAGCTGGGCCAATCCGAATAAGGGGATATTTGCCCAGCGGGGATAAGCATGTTTTGATGCCTGAGCCAGATCTAAACCACGAACTATGCCTAAACGGGCACTCAGTGATTGTAACAGAAGCGCAATCAGGTTCGACATTAATAATACCCATATTAACTGATAACCAAATTTACTTCCACCGGCTAAATCTGTAGCCCAGTTTCCGGGATCCATGTAGCCGACACTGATTAAATAGGCCGGGCCGATAAAAGATAAAATCCTGCGCCAGCCTTTTCGCTTATTGGTATTTACGCTCTGATGTACTTCACTTAGCGATTCAGTTTTTGCCATTACTGCTGATTAAAATATGTTTTGCAACTTCCCTGCTAATGTTAATTTGTTTATTGGCTACCAAAATTTCTACTGAACCATCGAAGTCCGTAACATCAGAAATTTGTATTTGTTTGCCCAATGTTAAACCGAGTTTTTCCAAATGCTTTAAAAAAGCAGAACTATGCTGACTCACACCTGTAATCGTTCCGCCATCACCGATTTTAAGTTCAATCAGTTTTATGAATTGTGTTTTGGCAAATCTTCCGTTTTTATCCGGAATTGGGTCGCCATGGGGATCTGATTTTGGAAAACCAAGAAATTCATCAAGCCTTTCAATTAAATCAACCGACTTTATATGTTCCAATTCTTCAGCAACATCGTGAACTTCATCCCATTTAAAATTAAGTTTACTAACCAAGAATACTTCCCAAAGCCTATGTTTGCGCACAATATCTACAGCAGCTTGTTTGCCTTTCTCGGTCAAAGTAACGCCCTGATATTTCACATAATCAACTAAGCCTTTATCTGCAAGTTTTTTAATCATATCCGTAACTGAAGCTGGCTTGGTCTGCATCTGTTCCGCAATAGCATTCGTTTGAACATTTGCTGTTTTTTCTGATAGATGATAAATTATTTTAAGATAATTCTCTTCTGTAAAACTTTGCATTTATATTTATCTAAGTTTATTTTTAGGTAAATCTAAAAATTATTCTTTAAAATATATATGATAAATTATGTTAAAATTTAGAATATAATTTGGTTATGTTTGTATTCTCAATACCTTTAGACTTATATGGCATCTGAATTAGACAAAATTGATTTTAAAATTTTAAGAATCTTACAAGAGAATGGTAGAATTACCAATCTTTTATTATCGCAGGAAATTGGCCTCTCACCAGCGCCAACTTTAGAGCGGGTACGTAAACTTGAAATGGCCGGGTATATTAAAAGTTATCATGCCCTGGTTGATGAAGAAAAACTTGGTTTAGGTATTAAAACGTTTATTCAAATTCAGCTCGATTTTCATAAGAATAATACCATTCAAATCTTTTTGGATGAAGTAAATCAGATTAAGGAAATTACGGAATGTCATCATGTTACCGGCCAGGCAGATTTTCTTTTGAAGGTTTATGTTAAAGATATTAAATCTTATGAACGCTTAATTATGGATAAAATAAGTAAAATATCCGTTGTTAAAACCTTCCAGACCATGATGATAATGTCGACTACAAAAAAAGAGCCAATTGTGCCGCTGGAATATTAAATTCAAACTGATTTTTTTCGGGGAAGTCCTCATTGCGAATTTCTATTTTTTACCACCTTAGAGCACTAAGTTAGGCGTAGAAATTGTACATATATTGATTTACTAAGGTGCTTCTGCCATATTAAATCATATATAAATCAATCAAGTTTAAATTTTTTTGGGAATATTTAAAATGATTTGCTAAGGTTATCTTAGGTGTCTAAGGTGGTGAGCTTACTGAATTTTACGTTAGACCGTCATTGCGAATTTCTATTTTTCATCGAAGTGTGGTAATCTTTTCATCTAGAATTAGTTTGCTAATGAGTGCCGAAATTTCATTAGCCTTTTGATAAACCATAAAGTGTGTTCCGCCCTTAATTGAAAAATCAGGTTCTACTTTATTTGTATATAAGATTTTGTCATTCGTACCATGGATTTGAAAGAGTTTTTTAGGCTTGGTGTTATTCTTCCAACTTAAAATACTTCCAATTGCCCACTTTAAAAAATGAGCATCTGTATCTTCAATAATGTTCTTAAGTAGTTCTCGTTCCTCTTTTAACTTCGTTCCGAAAAAATAATTTTGTATTATGCTGTTACTCGATTTCAATATATTAGCAGGAACAATTTTAATTAAGCCAAGTTTACCTGCTAACCTGTAAATAAAAGGTAAATGCTTGCTTAGTAATGTGCTAGATATAATTATTGTTACTTTAGGTTCAAGAAGCTTGGCCAGTTCAACTGCAATCATCCCACCAAAAGAAACACCTACTAAAGAAAATGGTTTAGATTGATCTATCGATTTACTTAATCGTTCAGCATAATTTTTTAATGATTCATTTTTATGAAATGCTATCCAATTTAAATGAATAATGTTCAACTTATTATCCAATTTAATTTTAGAAAATATTCTTTTATCTGCGCCTAATCCGCTAATGAAATAAACATTCATTTAACCGGAAATTTTCCAATCAATAGGTGCCAAATTATTCTGTACAAGCAATTGATTTGCCTTCGAAAAATGCTTCGATCCAAAAAAACCATAGTAAGCTGAAAAAGGCGAGGGATGGGCAGCAGTTAATACGTAATGCTTTTTCTGGTCGATTAAGGCTGCCTTTTGTTGCGCATATTTACCCCATAATAGAAATATAATATGCTCTCTTTTCTCAGAAAGTGCTTTAATAATTTCATCTGTAAATATTTCCCAGCCGTGGTTCTGGTGCGAACCAGCCTCTGAGGCACGCACCGTTAGCGTGGCGTTTAATAATAAAACGCCTTGTTCTGCCCATTGTATTAAATTGCCATGCTGGGGTGTTTTAAAATCTTCGATATCAGTTTCGAGTTCTTTATAAATGTTTTTTAATGATGGCGGAACGGCAACGCCTTTTTGTACCGAAAAAGATAAACCATGCGCCTGATTAACACCATGATAGGGGTCTTGCCCTAAAATAACAACTTTAACTTTATCGAATGGCGTGGTGTTTAATGCGTTGAATATATCAGCCCCTTTTGGATATACTTTATGCCCTTTTTCCTTTTCTTCCAATAAAAAGGATTTAAGGCTTTTCATGTAATCCTTTTCAAATTCTTGTTCTAAAACAGCTAACCAGCCGGGTTCCAATGCAGCAGACATAATATTATAATGATGGATGATGTAAAATGGATAATGTAATTCAATTTAGATCCAGAATTACAACCGATTTTAATCAGAAAAGTTTAATATTTCTTTTTTAGTATCATAAGAAAATCGCCTTCCAGAGTCGTTTTAGGATGCTCTACGATACGGCCCAATTCCTTACCTTTTTTATCATAGATTATAAAAGTTGGTACTTTTTCAATATTCAAACCGTTAATCAGGCCATTCTCTGCCTTCTTATGACCGTCCACTGCTATGATAGCTACATTTTTTTCTTTGAATTGTAACGCATCCAAAACCTTAAAAAAATTGGGCACATTTACTTTACTATCGCTACACCAGGTTCCGAAAACAATTTTGACATGTTCTTTTTTTACCAGTTTTTTCAATTCAATCATCGTTGCAGCATCTGGTATATAAGCGGCGTACAACGGATCGTACATTTCTTTAAATTCAGGAAAACTAACAATGCCTTCGCGGGTACATGTATTAATTAAAATCTCTTTATTGTGGGCTTCGTCGTGGATTTTTTTATTTATTTCTTGTGCAGAAACATTCATAGCAAGCATAATTAGGGTTATAGACAGCAGATATTTCATGTTAGCAAATTGCTTTTTTTAGACTTGTAAATTTTTAATGAAATTATTGTTTTAAAATCTAATTTCTGCTATTTAAACACGATATTTGCAAAAAAATAATTTAGAATAAAATTTATGCCAAATATTATCAGATTAATAGCGGGGTTTGCATTATTGGGTGGCGCTGTAGCTTTATTTATTTTCGGTTTCTGGCCTTGGGGAATTTTTGCCATTCTATTAGGAATAATAGTGCTCGTAACCTATTTCTTCAACGAGAATATGCTTTTAGCACAATGGTTTCTAAGGAAAGATAATATGCCAAAAGCAAAGATGTATTTAGATAGAATTACGAATTATGAAAAGCAACTTATCAAACTTCAGCACGGTTATTATAATTTACTTGTTGGTTTAATTGAAAGCAGGACTGCGCCAATGAAATCAGAAAAGTATTTCAAAACAGCACTTAGCCTCGGTATGCAAATGGAACACAACATTGCACTGGCTAAATTAAGTTTAGCAGGTATTGCAATGGCAAAGCGAAATAAACGTGAAGCCACGATGTATTTGGCAGAAGCCAAAAAAGCAGATAAAAATAAATTGCTGGCCGATCAGATTAAACAAATGAAAGATCAGATGGGGATGATGGACAAACAGCAGCAAGTTCGTTACAGATAAAATATAAGCCATTTCCATAAGAGATGGCTTTTTAGTTTAATAAGAATTTAATTTCAGGGATGATCTCTTCCGATAAACCGTTCCTTACCTAAAAGAAATTGTATAGCTCTTTTAACATTCCTATCAATTGAATCTTCCGTTTTCAAGTTAGCAATATATCTTATAATCTCTTTTTGTAAATAGGGTGCCAATTGCTCAAAAACCACTTTTGCTGCTGTGCATTCTTCTAATGCCTCAATTAATTTTGGAGGCATCTCAATTGTTCTTTCAATTGAATCAAACATAACTTCAAAAGTTGCCAGCTCACCAACATCTTTACCAGCAGCTTTTCTCATTGGTGTATTAAGATATAATCGCCAGTTACCGGCATATTTTACTAGTGTTTGTTTAAAATCATGGCCATCAATTTTTATTTTAACCGGAATTTTACCTTTATCTTTTCCTGCTTGTTGAAAAAGACATTTTAACTGAATTTCCGGGACAAATACAAAAGGATTTATGCCGATAATATGTATTTCTGCTTCGAATGAACTGAGTTTGATTTCTTCCATAGTAAGATTGACAGTTAAAATTAGCATTTTTAATAACCGGCTAAAAATATTTATTCCTGTCAGGAATGTGCTTTTTCAATTCTTTAAAACCAAATCAATTTAAGGATTGTAGTGTATAAAAACTTTATACCTATGGCAACATCACAAGAAGGAAGTACTAACAATACTCAGGAAGAAGACAACATTAAAGATTTAGGCGGCAAAGAAGCTGTAACCAAACTTAAGGAATTAGCCGAAAAGGCGGAAAGCTGTTTCTTTTGTACAAATATCAAAACAGGCCTACCTTTATCTGTAAGGCCAATGGCTATTCAGCAGGTTGATGAAGAGGGAAACATCTGGTTTATGAGTATGAAAGACAGCCATAAAAATGAGGAAATTGCATCAGACCCTTTTACCCATTTATTTTTTCAGGCAAGTGCCCACTCCGGGTTTGTAAATGTTTATGGTATTTCTGAAATCAGCCGGGATCAGGCTAAGATTGACGAACTTTGGACGCCTATAATTAAAACATGGTTTCAAGGTGGAAAAGACGACCCGAATATTACTTTGATTAAAGTTATCCCATCAGAAGCTTATTATTGGGATAACAAACATGGAAACGCTGTGGCATTTCTGAAAATGGCTGCTTCTGTTATAAGCGGAAAAACGATGGATGATTCGGTAGAGGGAATTTTGGATATTGATTAAAAAGGATTTTGTTTATAATCGGTTAACTGGTCATTATAATTGCAGACAATTAGCGCTAAACTGGTTATTGTTTAGGCCTTAGTAAGCCAATTGCAAACTGTTAACTGCAACCTGTTTTATTTATCACCTAAATAATCAAATCCTTCGAATTCTTCTCTTTGATTTCTTTTAGATAAGATATCATCTTCTTCGGCTTCAGCTCTTTTAAAGAAGAATGCTTCTGCTTGGATTCTTTTGATTAGCTGATGAACCAAAGATAAATCGAAGGCTTCTTTACTCAACTTAATGCAGTATTCTCTTTCGGTGATTTCTAAACTTGAAGTATTCATAACGCAATGATTTTATTGTCGATTGCTGTAAATATAGAAAAGGCTTGCTAAATAATTGTTAGCAAGCCTTTTAAGTTTATGTTATGCTTTTGTTAATACCTTAACCTATTTATGAGAAAGGAATAGGCCATCATCCGTTTTGGCAACCTTTAAAATTCCTTTTCCGGTTAAAGCTTTTAAAGTGGTGTCCCACTTTTTATTGCTCCAATCGGTTAGTTTCGCTTTGACGTCAGTTAACAAAGCTTGTTCTCCTTCTTTAACTAAAGTATATAATTCAGTCTCTTCAGGTGTTAACTCTAATTTCTTTTTCTCCGGACGCATTTGCGGGAAAAACAAAACTTCCTGAATGGTACTTTGATTCGTCATTAACATCACTAAACGGTCGATACCAATGCCCAAGCCTGAAGTAGGCGGCATGCCGTATTCCAGCGCACGAACAAAATCATCATCCATTGCCATTGCTTCATCGTCGCCACGGGCAGCGAGTTTTAACTGATCTTCCAGGCGTTCTTTCTGATCAATCGGATCGTTTAATTCCGAATAAGCATTGGCGATTTCTTTACCATTAACAAATAACTCGAAACGCTCAACCAAGCCTTCAGCAGAACGATGCTTTTTGGCCAATGGAGTCATTTCAATCGGGTAATCGGTAATGTATGTTGGCTGAATTAAGTTTGCTTCGACCTTTGCACCGAAAATTTCATCAATTAATTTACCACGACCCATTGTAGAATCGATTTCAATGCCCATTTCATTACATTTTACAGCAATTTCATCTTCGGTCATTGCTGAAACATCGACGCCAGTATATTTTTGAATCGATTCGTACATGGTCAGTTTTTCGTATGGCCCTTCAAAATTGATTTCGTTAGCACCAACTTTAACTACAGCAGAACCATTTGTCGCAATCGCAACTTTTTCTAAACATTCTTCAACCATGGCCATCATCCAGATATAATCTTTATAGGCTACATAAATCTCCATTGAAGTAAATTCGGGATTATGTGTACGGTCCATACCTTCGTTGCGGAACATTTTACCGAACTCGTAAACGCCATCAAAACCGGCAACGATTAAGCGCTTCAAATACAATTCATTTGCAATACGCAAATAAAGCGGCATGTCCAGCGTATTATGATGTGTTGCAAACGGACGCGCCGCCGCGCCGCCATGAATGGGCTGAAGAATCGGTGTTTCCACTTCCATCCATCCCTGATTATCAAAATAACTGCGCATGGTATTAATAACCTTGCTGCGTTTAATGAAAATCTGTTTGTAATCCGGATTTACGGTTAAATCGACATAACGCATGCGATAACGCAGTTCAGGATCCGTAAAGCCGTCATAAATATTTCCATCATCATCACGTTTTACCACCGGTAAAGGGCGTAATGATTTTGCCAGAACTGTAAAATCGGTAACATGAACAGAAATTTCACCGGTTTGAGTGGTAAAAACATAGCCTTTAACGCCAATATAATCGCCAAGATCCAACAACTTTTTAAAAACAGTGTTGTATAGCGTTTTATCTTCATCAGGACAAAGATCATCACGCTTTAAATAGAGTTGAACACGGCCGGTAGAATCCTGTAATTCAGCAAAAGATGCACTGCCCATAATCCGGCGTGTCATTAATCTTCCTGCAATGCTGATGGTCTTATAAGCGGTTTTATCTTTTTCGTAGTTTGTATTAATATCTGCAGCATATGCATTAACTTCATATGATTCGGCAGGATAAGGCTCAATGCCCAGTTCGCGTAATTGTTTCAGCGACTCACGTCGCAATATTTCTTGTTCTGATAATCCTATACTCATTTCGGGTATTTTTTGCAAAAGTAATGAAAATCCTCCGTCATTGCGAGGCACGAAGCAATCTTTATAATTTACAAGTTCTTTTATGATAAGATTGCTTCGTGCCTCGCAATGATGAGTTTAATTATGATTCCGCTTCTACGCCTTCTTCGTACATTCCGTTGATCGCATCCGCATATTTCTTTTCTACAATCCGGCGTTTGACTTTTAGCGTTGGCGTAATTTCGCCTTCATCAATATTGAAAGGGTTACGTTTAATTCTAAAGTTTTTAATACGCTCGAACTTGGCCAGTTCATTAGAGATTTTCTTAATGTCTTGCTCCATCCAGTCGATAATTTCAGGATTGCTGATAAATGGATCGGCTTCTTCGAAAAATGATGGTTTTAAATGGAAAGTTTCCTCCAGAGTTTCCCGGTTTGGAATGATAATGGCTGTTATAAATTCCCGTTTATCGCCAATCAGAAACAACTGGTCGATTTTTGGGCTTTTTAGGTAAATGTTCTCTACTGGTGTAGGATAAACATTTTTACCGTAAGCATTTACAATCATATTTTTTAAACGATCAGTAATTTGAAGATTACCCTTGTAAAAACGGCCAATATCCCCTGTATGAAACCACATATCCTTATCGATAGCTTCGGCGGTTTCGGCAGGTTTATTGAAATAACCTTTCATGACACAATGACCGCGAACAATTACTTCGCCTTCTGCGCACTCAAATTCTTCGTTAAAAGTTTCGTGAGTTTGAATATTAATGACTGCTTTACTTTCTACATCCTGGATGCCAATTTCAATACCCGGAATAACCCTTCCGACAGTTCCGTAAACCTGCCTGTGGTATTCTGTTACCGACATCACCGGAGAAGTTTCTGTTAGGCCAAAACCTTCCAGTATTTTGATACCCAAATCACCGAAAAACTCCCCGACATTTTTCGGTAACGCAGCGCCACCGGAAATCATAAATTTTAACCGGCCGCCGGTTTTCTCTTTTATTTTACTAAATACCAATTTTTCTGCGATTCCTTTCTTGGCCGATAAAATCAGTCCGGGATTTTTACCTGCTTCCTTCGCCACCCGGTATTTATTTCCCGTTTCCAACGCCCAGGTAAATATTTTAGCTTTTGTTCCACCGCCAGCTGTTCCCGATTTTATTGCCTTATCGTGAATACGCTCCAATAGTCTTGGTACGCAGCTCATCACCGTTGGACGAACTTCACCCATGTTTTTGGCCAGTAATTCTAAACTTTGTGCGAAAGCGATTTTACAGCCTTGAGCACAACAAACATGGTAAGTTGCCGTACGTTCAAATACGTGAGACAATGGCAAAAACGAAAGGAAAGTTTCAGTCTGGTCGATTACCGGAATTTGTTGTAAACAAACCTCAACGTTTTTTACAAAGTTGTAATGTGTTAACATAACGCCTTTGGGTGTTCCTGTTGTACCAGATGTGTAAATTAATGAGGAAACATCGCTCGGTAAAACTAAGCTTCTGCATTGTTCAATTTCTGCTTTTTCAGCAGCTGTAACCTGGTGTTTAAGTGCCAGAATATCAGAAAAAGCAATTACTTCAACATTAACATCAGCAGGTACGGTTACTTTTTCAAAATCTTTAAAAGCCGGGATAATATATTTTAATTCTTTACAATTGGCTGCGACTTTTAATACTTTACGATATAAAAAGTTATTGCCGACAAGTATTCCTTTTATGCCTGAATCATTAATTATGTAGGCAACTTCCTGCTCAGAAAGCGTAGGATAAATAGAAACATTAATTACACCAATTTGCTGAATACCCTGGTCATAATAAACATATTCAGGTGAATTCTCAATCATCAGTCCAAGGCGATCACCTTTCTTTATTCCTTTCTCTAAAAAGTAGGCAGAAACAGCATCAGCTCTCTTCAATGTATCTTCGAAGGAAATCTCTGTCCATTCCGCACCTTGTTTGTGTATTAAAAAAGTTTCTGTTGGTTTGTGAATATTTTTTACAACATTCCTTAAAAGGGTAGGGATGGTTGAAAATTCGTTAATTAATGGCATTGCTCTTTATTTGGTATTCGTTATAATCAACAATTATAATGCTTTTTGGTTTAAAAATGCAAATTGATACGTTTTCAATAGATTAAAAGCAGTATAATAGTTCCCGTAGATTACAAGATTTTCGCAGATTTAAAAGGAAGTAGATCTATAACTCTGTAAAATCTACTGATATTTTCGGAAAAATCTTTTTAACTGTAAAAAAAAAGGCCCCATTAAATGGAGCCTTCTAAAATTATTTACAGATCTTAAACGGAGAAACTTTCGCCACAACCGCAAGTACGGCTGGCATTAGGGTTTACAAAATTGAAACCCTTTCCATTTAATCCGTCTGTAAAATCTAATTCAGTTCCGGCTAAATAAAGGAACGACTTCATATCTAACGCGATTTTGATTCCTCTATCTTCAAAAAACTGATCGCCTTTTTGCTCTTCATTATCAAAATCTAAATTGTACGATAAACCTGAACAGCCACCACCTTTCACAGAAACGCGTAAAAAGTAATCAGAACTCATTTCAGAATCCTGCATCAGGTGATCAATTTTTTCTTTTGCTTTATCGGTTATAGTAATCATAGTATCGAGATTTGAGTATCGAGTATCAAGTATCAAGTATCAAGATTTGAGTAGTACATCTTGATACTTATATCTTGCTACTTTGTTCTAATGGTGTGATTTCTCTAAAACAATTGCTTCTAAACCATTTTTAACACGATAATCGTTAATGGCCGATTTAATTGCATCTTCTGCTAATACCGAACAGTGAATTTTAACAGGAGGTAAAGCCAGTTCCTCAACAATATCCATATTGTCGATAGTTAAAGCTTCATCAATTGTTTTTCCTTTTAACCATTCTGTAGCTAAAGAAGAAGATGCGATAGCTGAACCACAACCAAATGTTTTAAATTTAGCATCGGTGATAACGTTATCTTCTCCAACTTCAATTTGCAAACGCATTACGTCGCCACACTCAGGTGCACCAACTAAGCCTGTTCCTACAAATTTACTGTCTTTATTTAATGTACCTACATTACGTGGGTTATTGTAATGGTCAATTACTTTTTCTGAATATGCCATGTCTTTATTTTTTTAGCCTTCTGTGAAGGGGATTATTAATTTTTTGCTTAAAGCTTAAAGACCAAAGTCTAAAGCGCTTAGCTTTTCGCTTTTATCTTTCTGCTTTAGTCTTTTTGCTTAGTGTTCTGCCCACTCAATTTTACTCAAGTCAATTCCTTCTTTAAACATTTCCCAAAGTGGAGAAAGTTCTCTCAGGTGATTAACCGCTTTTTGCGTAATTTCTATGGCGTGGTCAATATCTTCTTCAGTAGTAAATCTTCCTAAACCATAACGGATTGAAGAATGTGCTAAATCATCAGATAAACCTAAACTTTTTAATACATAAGACGGTTCTAATGATGCAGAAGTACAGGCCGAACCTGAAGATACAGCTAAATCACTCATCGCCATCATCAAACCTTCACCTTCAACGTATTTGAAAGATATATTTGCTACATGTGGTAAACGGTGTTGGGTATTACCATTAACATAACTCTCTTCCATTTTATTTAGAGTCGATTCTAACCTGTCGCGTAAGCCGGATAATCGAATGGCCTCACTTTCCATTTCTAAACGGCAAAGTTCGCAGGCTTTACCCAAACCAACGATACCCGGAACGTTTAACGTACCCGAACGCATTCCACGCTCGTGGCCACCGCCATCCATTTGTGAAGTTACTTTAACCCTGGGATTTTTTCTGCGAACGTAAAGTGCACCAACACCTTTCGGACCATACATTTTATGTGCTGAAAAAGCCATTAAGTCAATTCCATCTGCATTTACGTCAACAGGGATTTTACCAACCGCTTGTGTCGCATCCGTCATAAATAGTGCGCCATGTTTATGTGCGATTGCCGAAATTTCTTTTACGGGTTGGATAACCCCGATTTCGTTGTTTCCGTACATGATACAAACCAGAATAGTTTCCGGTGTCATTGCCGCTTCTAATTCAGCCAAATCAATTAAACCATCTTCTTTAACGCCTAAATAAGTTACCCTGGCGCCATTTTTTTCAAGGTGTTTGCAAGTATCCAGTACAGCTTTATGTTCAGTAACCGCAGTAATGATGTGGTTACCTTTTTCTTTATACATCTCGAAAACGCCTTTAATACCTAAGTTATCCGCTTCGGTAGCACCGGATGTAAAAATAATTTCTTTATCAGTACAGCCGATTAATTTGGCTACCTGCTCACGGGCATAATCTACTCCCTCTTCGGCCACCCATCCAAAAGCGTGATTACGACTTGCGGCATTTCCAAATTTCTCAGTAAAGTAAGGTAGCATTGCTTCCAAAACCCTTGGATCTAAAGGCGTGGTTGCATTATTATCTAAATATATCGGCTGTTTCATCTCTATTCTGTTAATTATGATTACAAAGATACGAAAAAACTTATTTAACAATTATAATTAATAGCTATGACCTTATCATTAAAACCTGCATTTTTACATTCACATAACCTTATAATCTATGAACAAGATAGAACACATCGGCATCGCTGTGAAAGACCTGAACAGTTCGATAGCTATTTATCAGAAATTACTCAATACCGACTGTTACAAAACGGAGCAAGTTGCATCGGAGTCGGTAAATACTGCTTTTTTTAAAACAGGTGATAACAAGGTAGAATTACTTGAAGCAACATCAACAGATAGTGCAATTGCCAAATTTATCGCAAAAAAAGGAGAGGGTATTCATCATGTTGCATTTCTGGTAGATGATATTCTGGCCGAAATGGAACGTTTGCATCAGGAAGGATTTGTTTTGTTAAGCGAATCACCTAAAAAAGGTGCTGATAATAAAATGGTTTGCTTTGTGCATCCGAAAGACACGAATGGGGTACTGATCGAGATTTGTCAGGAGATTAAGTGGGTTTAAGGGATGGAAGATGGGTGAGGTAAAATGGAAGACAGGTATTTAATTTCCAATACCGGTCATCCTCGCGTATGCGTGGATCTTAAATCAGTAAGCGTTCAATTTTTTATTTGAAAACGAACGGTTCTGTATTTCATCGCTTTCAGCAGCCCTGCTAACCGCTTTACGCCGCGATCAGCTGAAAAGGCTGCTGCTTCGTGTCCGCTATTATCAGGTTTATTTAACTTAGTTTTGTGGTTCCTGGATTAAAAAATAGTTAACATAATCCTAAAAATCCTTTAATCCTGCAAATCCTGGTCCGTGTCACTACTAAAAATCATCAGCAAAGATTTCGATATCCCTGAAAACATTTCAGAAGGCGAATTACGCCGGGCAATGGTTGATGCTTTTGCTTATCTGGTCGATAACGATTTTCCAAAATTGATTCAGATACTTTATAAGGCTGATGTTGACCAATATAAATTAAAAGAATTACTCGAAACCACCGAAGACAGAAGTGCTGCGGAAGTTATTGCAGACGCTTACATTGCACGGCAACTCGCTAAAATCGAAACCTGGAAAAAATACAGTAAATAGAGACTAAAAGCTAAAGCTGAAAGACCCAAGCAGACTTAGTTTTGCCAAATTTGCCTCCGGGAAAAGACTAAAACTTTTTAAAAAAAAATTACAATATTTTGGTCATAAAAAACGGTTTTTCTGTGGCAAATGATTAAACGCCTGATGAAAAATTAGATGATTTTATAAATTTAGGCGCGCTTCGATGTTTCGTTGCCTGCTCGTAGGCAAAAGCCATGGCCAGAACCTTTGGTTCTTCATAAGCCAATGCCATAATAGATAGGCCTACAGGTAATTCGTAAATTTTTCCCATCGGAACCGTAATGTGTGGGAAACCTGCCATCGCCGCAGGCGAACAGAAGTAAAATCCATTACTGTAATCGCCATTAAATAAATCAATGCCTGATGGGATACCATAACTCGTTCCGGCAATGGCGTCCAATTTGTTTTTTGCCATTAAATCCGAAATAATTTTTCTTGAAGATATTACCTTTTCAACTGCTTCCTTGTATTCCTTGCTGTTAATATCAGGTGCCTTATCGCTGCTTTCTGAAGTCTCCTGCTTAAAATAGGGCATGGCTGTGCTTTCATTTGCTTTATTGAAGGCAATAACATCGCTTAGTGTTTTTACCTTTGCATTTGCTTTCGATAGGTAAGCGTTGACGCCATCTTTAAATTCGCACTGCAATACCGTAAAACTGGCTGAGCCGATAACCCTCATTTCTTTCAAAAGTTCGATTTCTATAATTTCAGCACCTGATTCTTTTAATTTACTTATCGCATTTTTATAAAGCGCAACAACACCTTCATGCCCGGTTAAGAACGACTTTTCAATACCTATTCTTTTCCCTTTTAACGCGTCTGTTTTAAGAAATTTGGTGTAATCCTGCGCTGTTTTGCCATCGCTGTTTTTTGTAATTTCATCGTTTGAATCAACACCGGTTAAAACGGACAGCAAAATTGCCACATCGGTAACATTTCTGCCCATCGGGCCGGCAGTATCCTGTGTTTTAGAAATCGGAATAATTCCGCTTCGGCTTAGTAAACCAACTGTTGGTTTCAGACCTACTATGCCATTATAAGAAGAAGGTGCAATTACAGAACCGTTTGTTTCCGTTCCGATAGCAATGGCGCATAGGTTTGCAGAAACTGCAGAACCGGAACCTGAGCTCGAACCACTCGGACTTCTGTCCAGGATAAATGGATTTTTGGTTTGTCCGCCACGGCTGCTCCATCCGCTGCACGAACGAGTGGAACGGAAATTTGCCCACTCACTCAAATTTGTTTTACCTATAATGACTGCACCTGCTTCACGCAGTTTTTTTACGATAAAAGCGTCTTCACTTGCAATGTTTCCTGCTAAAGCAAGCGAACCCGCTGTAGTTTGCATTTTATCGCCTGTGTTGATATTATCTTTAATTAAAACCGGAATACCATGCATCATTCCTCTGGTTCTACCCGCTTTCCTTTCCTCATCCATTTTTGCCGCAATCTCTATAGCATCAGGATTTAATTCAATTACGGCATTTAGCTTTGGACCGCTTTTATCTATTTTTTCAATTCTTTTTAAATACAGCTTCGTAATGGATTTTGAAGAAGCTTGTCCGCTTTGCATTCGTTTTTGTAATTCACTGATGGTAACTTCATTTAATTCGAAATCATCTTTAAATGCTGTTATTACATCATCGCTGGCTATTACTACTGCCGATGCAGGTAAGCCAATTGTTGTAATTAAACCCGCGGCAGAACCGCTTTTAATAAAATTTCTTCTGTTCATTAGGATGGTTAAAAAGCTTGAAGCAATAAATATAGATTTTAAATGTTTTACTTCAACAGATTCTAAAAAATCTTATAATATAAAATTTTGTTTAACACTTGTATTTCATAAATAAAATTAAGATATTTGCATCCTCTAAAATAGAGGTAGAAAGACTAATAGAAAGGTCATAAGCGTTGTTGCCAGCAAATTGCAAAAATGTTCTTGATGCTTTCACATAAATAACTAAAATAATATTCAAATGAAAAAAGATTTGCACCCATCAAGCTACAGACCAGTTGTTTTCAAAGATATGTCTAACGAATATGCTTTCTTAACAAAATCTTGCGTAGATACTAAAGAAACGATTAAATGGGAAGATGGTAATGAGTATCCTCTTTACAAATTAGAGATTTCTCATATGTCTCACCCTTTTTATACCGGTAAAATGAAATTGGTTGATACTGCAGGACGTATCGATAAATTCAAAAACCGTTACGCTAAGAAATAATTTTAGCCGTAAAAAAGCATTTTTTAAAGTCCCTTTGCCAAAAGCATCGGGACTTTTTTTATTTTTGTTGCTTATGACAATCAATCTGTTTGATGATTCCAGTTGGGAATCATTACGTCCGCTTACTTTTACCAGGCCAGTAGCCGATTTACGCATTGGCATTCTAACCATAGCCGAAAAATGGGCAAAGCATTTAAATGCCGATTTCGGTTTCAGTACTCAAGATTATCTTTCTGTAAAATACCCGTCAAAAACGACCAATGTCTTTATTAATGGCGCCATTTGTCCGGATGATGCCTTATTAAATGCCGTAAACAATCTTAAATCCGGTGAAGTTTTACTTAAACAAGAGCTAATAATTGCTTTTAATGCCGATAAATTTGATTTAGAATCGGCGAAAACTTTAAAGCCTGTTCATTTCGATGGAAGCTTTACACATTTAGTTTATCCAAACGATATTTTTACGCATAACGGAACAGAAATAAAAAAGGATTTTGACCTGTTAACGAAGGGAAGAACCTCTGCACGTTTAAGTGCTACAAATACTTTTTTAGGCGATAATATCTTTGTTGAAGAAGGTGCAACAGCCGAGTGTTCAGTTTTTAACAGCTTGCAGGGCCCAATTTATTTAGGTAAAAATTCACAGGTTTGGGAAAGTACTAATATTCGTGGTTCCTTTGCTTTGGGTGAAGATTCTTCGGTGAAAATGGGGGCTAAAATTTATTCAAATACGACGATTGGACCGCACAGCAGGGTTGGTGGTGAAATCAATAACGCCGTAATCTGGGGCTACTCTTCAAAAGGTCATGAAGGTTATTTAGGCAATGCGGTTATGGGGCAATGGTGCAATATCGGTGCTGATAGTAACAATTCGAACCTGAAGAACAATTATGCTGAAGTAAGGCTTTGGGATTACAGTAAAGAAAGTTTCCGCAAAACCGGTCTGCAATTTTGTGGTCTGATTATGGCCGATCATGCTAAATGCGGTATCAATACCATGTTTAATACCGGAACGGTTGCTGGGGTTAGTGCAAATATCTTCGGACCTGGTTTCCCGCGTAATTTTATTCCTGATTTTGCCTGGGGTGGCGCTCAAGGTTTTGAAATTTACAGCTTAAAAAAGATGTTTGAAACCGCGGAGAAAGTTTATGCAAGAAGGGATCTGCCTTTTGATGACACTGAGAAAGCCATTCTGAACAAGGTTTTCGAATTAACACAAGAATTTAGAAGATTTTAAATTGGTCGAAATGTTTAATAGTTGGAATGTTCCAACGTTGCAAAATTTCAACCTTAAAACAATAAACAATGAGAAAAAAAATAGTTGCAGGAAACTGGAAAATGAATTTAGACTATAACGAAGGCATTTCGTTATTCAGCGAAATTGTAAACATGGTAAAAGATGAGCGCAAAGGCGATCAGCTTGCTATTATATGCGCTCCCTTTATTCATTTAAATAGCCTGGCAAAATTGGGTGGTACTGATGTAACTATCGGTGCTCAAAATATTCACGATAAAGAAAACGGTGCGTATACAGGCGAAATTTCTGCTAAAATGGTTAAATCTGTTGGTGTAGAATATGTTATTTTAGGTCACTCCGAGCGCAGGCAATACCAGGCAGAAAGCGATGAATTATTGGCTGCAAAAACCAAAATCGCTTTGGCTAATAATTTAAAACCTATTTTCTGTATCGGCGAAACTTTGGATGAGCGTAACAACGGGAGCTATTACGAAGTTTTAAAGAAACAATTGGTAGAAGGCCTTTTCAGTTTGACAGAAGACGATTTCAGAAAAGTTGTTATTGCTTACGAACCGGTTTGGGCTATTGGTACGGGTTTAACGGCATCGCCAGAGCAAGCGCAAGACATTCATGCATTCATCCGCAGTGAAATTGAAGCCAATTATGGTTTTAATGTTGCTGACGATACCACGATTTTATATGGCGGCAGCTGTAATCCGGGTAATGCGGCAAGTTTGTTCGCTCAAAAAGATATTGATGGCGGATTAATTGGTGGCGCATCCTTAAAATCACGCGATTTTACAGATATTATTAAAGCTTTAAACAGCTAATGCAATACATAAAAGCAATATTTAAATTCGAAAGTATTGAAGACTATCAGCAGGATTTGTTAATCAGCGACCTTGCAGATTTGGGCTTTGATACTTTCGAAGATAGTGAGAACGGATTTACAGCTTTTATAATCGCGGCTAATTTTAACGAGCAGGAGTTGAAAGAACTACTTGCTAATTATGCTGAAGATTTTCAAACAAGTTTTACCTTGGAAGACGTAGCTGATGAAAATTGGAATGCAGAGTGGGAAAAGAATTTCAGTCCGTTGATTATTGATGATGTTTGTTATGTTCGGGCTACTTTTCATGCGCCTCAGCCATCTTATCCTTACGAGATTGTAATCGACCCGAAAATGGCCTTCGGAACTGGCCATCACCAAACCACAACAATGGTAATGCAGTATATTCTGACGGCCGATGTAAAAGACAAAGCGATTTTAGATATGGGCTGCGGTACAGGTATTTTAGCCATTCTCGCGGCTAAACTTGGTGCCAAAAGTTTAATGGCCATTGATTACGATGATATCTGTTATCAAAGTACTATTGAAAATGCTGCATTGAATAATGTTAAAAATCTGGATGCTTTATGTGGAAGCAAGGAAATTATTCCTGATGAGGTCTACGATATTATTCTGGCCAATATCAACAGGAATATTTTGCTTGATCAAATTAGCCGGTATGCAGAAGTTCTGAAGCCTGAAGGCAAAATCTTTTTCAGCGGCTTTTACCTCGACCCTGATTTGGGAATGATTACGGCCGAATGTGCTAAATATGGCATTAAATACATTGATCATAAACAAAATGGCGACTGGGTAGCGGCGCAGTTTGAAAAGAGGTGAAATGTAAGATGTAAAGTGGATGAGGTGAATAGCTCCTGCCATTACCCAAAATTTTAACTATAGGTTGGTGTCTCACCGACCGAAACTTAATTTGGTTGTTGAGACACCAACTAATATAAAGTGAGAACAAAGGTTAATTGATTTGTCTTTAATCCTTGTTCATTGTCCTTTTGTCTAAATAATTCTTTATCTAAAAAAAGATAAATATGCGTATACATTTTATTGCGATAGGAGGAAGTGCAATGCACAATCTGGCGATTGCACTTCATAAAAAAGGGTATCAGATTTCAGGTTCTGATGATGTGATTTTTGAGCCAGCAAAATCCCGGTTGGATAAATATGGTTTGTTACCAGCCGAAATGGGTTGGGATGAAAACAGCATATCCACAGATTTAGATGCTGTGATTTTAGGGATGCATGCCAGAATTGATAACCCTGAGTTGATGAAAGCACAGGAGCTGGGTATTAAGATCTATTCTTATCCTGAATACATTTACGAGCAAAGTAAAGATAAATTGCGTGTTGTAATTGGTGGCAGTCATGGTAAAACAACTATTACCAGTATGATTTTGCATGTGTTGAATTATTATAGCCGTGATTTTGATTATTTAGTTGGTGCGCAACTTGCAGGTTTTGAAACGATGGTTAAAGTTACCAAAGAGGCACCTGTTATGATTATCGAAGGCGATGAATATTTATCATCGCCGATTGACAGAAGGCCGAAATTTCATTTGTACAAAGCCAATGTAGCCGTAATAAGTGGTATCGCCTGGGATCACATAAATGTATTTCCGACCTATGCGGATTATACTGCTCAATTCGATAAATTCATTAATACGATTGAAGCAGGTGGCACTTTAATTTACTGCGAGGCTGATGCGGATTTAAATGAAATTGTCGAGAAATCTGAAGCAAGGATTACGAAAATTGGTTACGCGATTCCGGAGCACGAAATTAAAAACGGCATAACCTATTTACTTCCTGAAAAAACTGCGCTGAAAGTATTTGGCGATCATAACTTAATGAATATGAACGCCGCTAAGTTGGTTTGTAAGCAATTGAATATTAGTGAAACTGAATTTAATGAGGCTATTTCTTCATTTTCAGGGGCAGCCAAACGCTTAGAAGTAATTTCTGCCGATGAATCGACAAATGTTTATAAAGATTTTGCGCATTCACCGTCAAAGTTGAAGGCGACAATTGAAGCTGTAAAATCACAATTTACGAATCGGAAATTGGTTGCTTGCATTGAGTTACATACTTTCAGTAGTTTAAATAAAGATTTCCTGAAAGAATATGCAGATTCAATGGATAAAGCAGATGAAGCAATCGTTTTCATCGATTTAAAATCATTTGAACAGAAAAGGATGGAGCCTTTCTCCGAGCAGGATGTTCAGGACGCCTTTTCAAATCCGAAGCTGAAATTTTTCAATGATGCTTCAAAACTAAAAACGTATCTGCTAAGCTTGAATTATAAAAATTCAAACCTGCTTATGATGAGCTCTGGTAACTATGCAGGCTTTGATTTGCCGGAATTGGCCGCTGGGCTGTCCCGATAGTTTTGCCACAGATTTACAGATTATTTTGGAGTTAATATCATGAAAAGTATTGGAGCGAATATCAAGCAGAGTAGGGTGGCGCTTGGCTTAAGCCAGGCCGATGCCGCAAAAAAGCTTAGTATTTCTACACCTGCTTTTTGTAAAATAGAAACCGGACAAACGGATTTGAACGTGTCGCGTCTGCTTCAAATTGCTAAAACTTTTAAGGTTTCAGTTAATCAGCTTCTTTCTGGTGATTCTGGTCGTGAAGACTCATTGGAAGAACTATCTATTTTAAAACAAGAATTATCAGCAAAAGAAGAGGAAGTTAACAAACTTCGGAAGAAGGTTATTGAGCTCTATGAGAAGTTAGGGATGTAGTAGGTGTTGTCATTCTGAACGCAGTGAAGAATCCCCCTCAAAAAGCTCGTTTCTAAAATAAACCAATGAATTATTTAAGTTAGAGCTCATAATACATAGATTCTTCACTGCGTTCAGAACGACAAAAATAGAGTTATTAAAAATTGCTTCTTCGTTCGTGCCTTGCAATGACGAGTTAGCTATTAAAAAATCTTTCGCATCGTTAAATGCTTTTTACCAAACGTTGCGCCGGTAGCTTTGTGTATGGCTATCATTTGTTCGTTAAAATCGCCAACCCAACTTAATTCCAATTCTTTATATTGATTTTTTGGAAGTACGTATTCCCCCAGCCTGATAAATAAAACGGATTCTAAGCCATGTTTTTGAAATTTTGGCTTGGTTCCCATAACAATTGCACGCATACGGGTAACGCCAACCCAGCGGCGATAAGCAAACCTTAATTTTTCGATTATACCCAGCCTTCCGTTAAAACCTTTAATCATTTGGTTTGCATCGGGAATAAGTACGACGAAAGAAGCCGGTTCGCCATTAAAATATGCAAATTGGATTAAGTGCTCGTCCATAATGGGTTCCATACTTTTAAAACTCGCTTCTAAAGTTTCTTTTTTTATGGGAACAAAATTTTCAAAATCCTGCCAGCCATCGTTGTAAATTTCCATTAAATCGGCAATGTATTTCGCTGCATTCTTTTTGCTGAAATATTCAAAAGTATAGCCGGGCTTATTTCTTACCCAGTTGGCAATTTTTGTAAATCTTTCGGGAAAGGGGATGGTTAAATTGATATGATTGGTTAGTTGTTCGTACGCTGTTACAAAACCGTAAGCCTCGAAAAATTTTTTATAGTATGGAAAATTGTAATTCATACCGAAAGACGGGGGTGTAAAACCTTCAACTAATAATCCCCAGAAACTATCGTTTTCTCCAAAATTGATTGGTCCGTCCATAGCCTTCATACCATTCTCAACCAGCCATGTTTTGGCAGTATCAAATAACAAAAAAGCTGCCTTTTCATCATCTATACATTCGAAAAAGCCCATTCCGCCGGTTGGCTGTTCGTAATTGAATGCTTTTTTTTCGTTTATAAAAGCGGCAACTCTTCCTATTAATTTGCCGCCATCATCTTTCAAAATCCAGCGGGTACATTTACCATGGTTAAAGAAATGGTTTTTTTTAGGATCGAAAACATTTTCTACTTCCGAATCTAAAGGACAAATCCAGTTTTTGTCGTTTTTATAAAGGATTTTTGGAATTTCTAAAAAATCGTTTTTTAATGAAGAATTGGTAACCTGTATAATTTGCATGGGCAGATTTTAAAAATAAAAAGCATCCAACCAAACGGGCGGATGCTTTTCAAATATATAGTTTTTTTAAAAATTAGTAATCGTCGTCGTCATCATCAAAGTTGTCGAAATTATCTAAATCATCCAACGGTAAGTCAAAATCATCTTCGTCTTCATCTTGAGGTTTCTTTTTTGTTGTTTGAATATCGTCATCTTCAAGATCATCATCTTCGTCTACCTGTTTTTTGGTAGTTGGTTTAGTAGGGAGTTTCTTTGGCGCTTTCATAACACAAAAATAAAAATTGCTTTTATAGTTTAAAAATACGAAAAAACTTTTTCTAATAACAAACTGGTTTTAAACAAATTAAAATTAATTTATTCGGCAGCTTCTCCTATTGTATTTTCTTCTTTAGCAATGTCTTTTAACTGCGGGAGCTGAGACAGGTTATTTAAGCCGAAATAATCCATAAATAGGCTGCTTGTAGTATATAAAATTGGTCGGCCAGGTGTTTCTGCCTTTCCATCAATACTTATCAGTTCTTTTTCCAACAACCGCTGAACGGAATAATCAGAATTTACGCCCCTGATTTGTTCTATTTCCAGTTTGGTAATGGGTTGGCGATAGGCAATGATGGCAAGCGTTTCCATAGCCGCCTGACTTAATTTTTTCTTTGAGCGGTGTAGTTGAAGTTGATTTACCGTTTCGTGGTACGCTTTTTTTGTTAAAAACTGATAACCGTTATTAAGATTAACCAGTTCTATTGCAGTGTTATTGCTGTTGTATTTTTGCATAATTTCATCCAGGCTTTCAAAAACCTGGGTTTCGATAATTTCTTCCTCAAAAACAGCGTTTAAGGCTAAAATAATTTCTTGTACATTAATGCTTTGAACGGATGAAAATATCAGTGCTTCAATATGTCTGGTGATGGTATCCTTGGGCATAAACAAAAGTAGAAAATTTGGGCAAAAAAAAGCGGTCTCGCTTTTTAAAAAACAAGACCGCTTTTAACACACAAATGAAACCTGAATTAAGATATAGTTTTAGGTTAGGTTATTAAATATCTATATCAATTCTATAAGAACGTTTTGATAAACACTATCGTTTATTTCTAGTACAAGTTTAAGGCTAAACTCGATGCAACGTTATTTCTATTTAGTGAGTGGTATTAATAATTGAGTAAACGGTAATATTTCTATTTTAAAGGTATAGAAATAAATACGGTTGTACCATTTTCGGCGTTTTGGTGCACATCTAACTGTATAGGTTTTGCTTCAATCTGGCCTAAAAGATTCAGCCGTTCACGGGTTAACTGCATCCCTTTACTGATGTGTTTGTCTTTTTTTTCTTTTAAGGAGTTTTCAATACCGACACCATCATCAATAATTTTGATATTAAGATAATGATCACCCTGCAAACGGATATCGATTTCAATTTTTCCTCCGGTTTCTTTGGGCATTATACCATGCCATATTGCATTTTCAACATAAGGTTGTAAAAGCATCGACGGAATCAGGGTTTCATCTCTGTCAATATCATCATCTATATTTATTGTATATTGAAATTTATCACCAAAGCGGTTTTTTTCAAGTTTGAGGTATAAATTTAAGTATTCAAGTTCTTCTTCAATAGTGATGTAGCTTTTCGTACAAATTTCCAGGTTTTTTCTTATTAACCTGGCAAAGCCAGTTAAAACCTTATTTGCTGATGTAGTATTTTGGGTGTTAATATAATGCTGAATGGAATTCATCACATTAAAAACAAAATGTGGGTTCATCATGGCTTGCAGCGCTTGCTGCTCAAGCATTAAAATCCTGTTTTTTAAGCGCAGCTGTTGCTGTTCTTTATCTTTTTGCCTGCGGGTGATGTAAACGGCCAGTTTATAAAAAACATAACCTACAAGAAGAATTAAAATAGACAGAAACCAAAGGCTTTGCCAAAAATATTTTTTTATTGTGAAGGTAATTTTCGCCGATGGTCCCCAGTCGTTGTTCTGGCTTTTAGCACTTACTTCAAAAAGATAATCTCCGGCTTGCAATGCGGAAAAATCCAGCCGACGGGTACGGGTTTCAATCCATTTCGAATTTTCGTTTAAGCGATAGCGATAGGTGATGTCGCTTGTTGTAAAGTCTACCGCGCCAAAAGTAAAAAATATGGTATTGTTCCCGCTTTCAAAGGTGAAATTATCTTTGTTAACCGGTAAACGCTCCCCATCTTTAATAATGGATGTGATGTATACTTTCGGAAGGCTGCGCGTAGCATTATTGTTAATGTAGTTAAATAGGATTAATCCTTTATTTGTTGCAAAATAAGCGGTACTGTCATCGATATACAGGTTATTAACATCTTCGGTTAACAAATCTTTACCATAATCGAAGTTTATCACTTCGGTTCTGTCGGTATAACCCGAAATCTTATTAACACCTTTATTGGTAAGTGCCCAGATTTCATTATTTTTTATAAATAGTTTTGTACAGATGTCATTTGTTAAGCCATTTTTCTGGGTAATTTGCTTTATAATCTTATTATTTTTATAAAATAAAATTCCATAGCCATCTGTCGCTAAAATTAAGGTGCCATCCGGTAGCTGCTGAATATCATTTATCCTTTTAGTAAGCAGTACATTATTTTTAAAATGTTGAATTAACCTTCCATTTGCAAATTGAGATAAACCATTAACATTCGAAAACCACAAGCCACCGTTTCTGTCATAGAAAACGTGATAGGATCTGTCTTTAAAGAAATCTTCTTTTTCGCGGTATTTTAAGGAATTAAATTCAAGCTTCTTTATCCTGTCGGATAGGAAAACAACGCCCGATGAAAGTGCCAAAGCCAGTTTATGGTCTGTTTCGCTCAAACTGAAATGTTTAATAACAAACATGGAGTTGTTGGTTTCTTTGAGGTATTTAACATCATCTCTGGTTTTGTAAATGTTTTTGAAAACACCCAGGCCGTAGTCAGATGAAAAGTAAACAGATTCATTTTTCGAATCGAAAGTAATTTGTTTTATTGTTTTATATTTTTTGTAATCATCCAGCCCGACTTCGTCAATTTCATAATTTTTAATATTCAGGATATCAATTACAGCATCATCGGTGCCAAGCCAGAGCCTGTTTTTAGCATCTTTTGTAATGCTTTTAATTACATTGCTGCTTAAGCCGGATTCTGCATCAATAATCGATAGTCTGGAGTTTACATTTGGCAGCATATAAATCCCCTGATTTGTGGCAAACCACATGTTATCATTGCTATCTTTAATAGATTGATTTACCGAGATTCCCTGTAAATACATTACGGTTTTGCCACTTTGGTTCATCACCAACGCACCATTATTACTTGCCAGCCATACTTCTTTACCTTTATAATCATAATAAAAATAACCGGCCATATTTTTTAAAAGGTTATCAGGAATGGCAATCAGGCTTATTATCTTATTCTGCTTGTATTGTTTTAAGCCTTTTTCATCCAGGTAATAAAGTGAGCGATCTGGCGCATTACAAGCCGTCATATATGACAACGGATTAACCTGGTTATTTGTTAATTTAAAGCTTTTACCATCATATTTTTGCCTGCTTAAATCGCTATAAGCATAAATATTTCCAAATTCGTCTTCATGCAGAAATGCGTTTGTAAACTGTTCATTTACCTTCGGTGAAATAAATTTTTTAACGGATTTTCCGTCCCAGAGGATAATTAGGTTAGCATTTGTTCCCAGCCAGATTCTGCCTTTTTTATCTTCGAGAAAAGAAACAATTACCGTATTAGAGTTTAATTCTTTTAAAAGCTTGTTGTTGTTTCGGTTATAAAATTTACCATCTTTTAAATAGCTTAACTGACCGTTTAGTGCCAGAAACCAAAGCCGTTCTTCTCTGTCTTCTTTAATTTGTAGAATTTGTGTATCAGGTAAGCCATCTTCGATGCTGAAATTCTGGAAATTAGTGCCGTCGAACCGACTTAAGCCGGCATCGGTCGCAATCCAGATGAAGCCTTTTTTATCTTGTAAAATATAATAACAATTATTGCTTGCAAGACCATTTTTTGATGTATAATGTGGTAGGTATGTGGTTTGTGCAATAGCAGATTTCGATACAGTTAGGGTTAACAAAAAAAGTAAAAGCAAAAGCCGGAACACATTTTTTGTGTTAAAATATCGGATGTCATCCGAGAAGCCGGCTAAAATGTTTTTACTAATGCTCACCGTTGGATTTTGTAAATAGTTTTATTTTTTCGAAAAAATCGCTCGCCCTTCTACGCGATACGTTTATACTATCACCATTTTTCAGAAAGGCCTGTAAACCGTTTTTAGAATTATATTCTTTTAAATGATTAAGATTTATGATACTTGATTTATGTATGCGGACAAATTGCTCGGAAGGCAAAAGTTCTTCAAATTCGCGAAGTACTTTAGATACCGTTATTTTATCGTGATTACTTAAATGGAAAACCGAGTAATTGCTGTCGGCTTCTATATATATAATGTCATCCACATCAATCATTTTAAAACCCTGTCCGTAAGGAAGCGTTAGCTTTCTTATATCTGTACGGTTATTTAAGCTGGATGCCAGGTTTGTAATGCGTTCATCCTTTTTATCGAGTGTTTTATGCAAACGTGTATATTCAACAACTTTATCGACTGCGATTTTTAACTCATCAATATCTATCGGTTTTAAAAGATAATCCAATGCGTTTGCTTTAATTGCTTTTAATGCATACTGGTCATAAGCCGTAGTAAATATTACAGCCGCATTATGTTGTTGCGCATCAGGAATAAGTTCAAAGCCGTTACCGCCGGGCATGGCAATATCCAGAAAAATTAAATTGATAGAATGGTGTGCCAGAATATCCTTTGCTTCGGCAACAGAGCGGGCTATTCCGGTAATTTCTACCTGCGGACAATTCTGCTGCAGTAAAAAGAAAAGAGATGAGCGTGCAAACTCCTCATCATCAACAATAATCGCTTTTAGTGTGGTCATAGCAATAGGTTTGTGAATGTATTAAAAACGAGTTGTAAAAAAAAATCAAAAAGCAAAAAACCGCTTACAGAATTGTCACGTATATATCAGCAAAACCGAGATTTAAAAATCCATAAACGTAAAAAAATATGAAAAACAATGAACTAGAAATTAAAGATGAACTTAAAGAGAAAAGTTTATTTAATGGTAGTTTAGGCCGCAGGTCTTTTCTACAGTTTGCCGGTGCTAGTGCTGCCGGAATGGCTTTGGTTGCTGCCGGTTGTAAAAAAGATCGTGGTTATCCTGATATGAATGCAGGCGCAACTTTAGATTTTAAAGATGACTTTGGTGTATTGAATTATGCTTATGCTTTAGAGCAATTAGAGGCTGCGTTTTATGTTAAAGTAGCTTCTGCTCCGCCATCATCCTTTACCGCTGCTCAGAAAGCGTACTTCCAGGATATTCAGTTTCATGAAATTGCGCACAGAGAGTTTTTCAAAAATGCTTTAAGTACTGCTGCTATCGGAAGTTTGGAAGTTGATTTTTCTTCGATAGATTTTACAAGCGCAACCAGCGTTTTAGGTGCTGCTATGACTTTTGAAGATTTAGGTGTTGCAGCTTACAATGGTGCAGGTGTACGTATAAAAACTGATGCTTATTTAGTTTTGGCAGGTAAAATTGTTTCTGTAGAAGCTCGCCATGCCGCTTATATTAGAGATATTATTTCAAATGGTTCTTTTGCTGATTTGAATAGTTTAACTGCTTTAGGTGCAAATAATGCAGCTGGTTTAGATGGAGCATTAACACCTGATAAAGTTTTAGCAGCAGCAGGTAAATACATCAAAACAAAAATTAACGTAATTAATCTTTAATCTTAATCTCCTGAAATCATGAATATCGTAAATATATTAGAAGAAATTGAAAAAGTTGACGGTGAAATCTATGAAAGATTAAGCCCGAGAAGATCTGCAATGAAAGATTTTTACTCAATGGGTAAAAAGATCGCTTTCGCAGCAGCACCACTTGCATTAGGTTCGATGTTTACAAAAGCTTATGGCCAAACTTTGCCAACTGCAGTTGTTAATACATTAAACTTTGCTTTATCATTAGAGTATTTAGAATATCACTTCTATAACCATGCGTTATTAGGTACTGATGTTACTTTTGCTTATCCAACTACTGCGGCTAAGGCAGCGATTACTACAATCCGCGATCACGAATTAGCTCACGTAAATTTATTAAAAGGCGCTTTAGGTACTTCTGCAAGAGCTGAAATTACTTATGCAATGACAGATTTTACCGCTAGTGGTACTTTTGGTGATGTTTATCAAAACTATTTGACTTTCTTGAAAGTTGCTTTAGGTTTTGAAGATACAGGCGTTAGAGCTTATAAAGGCCAGGCAACTGTATTGAAAGGTTTATCTGTTTTAACAACAGCTTTACAAATTCACTCTGTAGAAGCCCGTCACGCTTCACATATCCGTCAGATGCTTGCAGCAGCAGGTGCTTCAATTAAACCTTGGATTAGCCTTGGTGCTGGTGGTATTGCTAACGATACAGGCGTGCCTCAAGTAGACCCGGTTTATGCAGGTGAGAGTTTAGATGTACAGGCTGGCGTAACCATTACAGGTATTAATGGAAACACAGGTGTTACTAAAGCAGCTGCTGTAGAATGTTTTGATGAGCCGTTAGACGGTGCCAGTGTAGCCGTAATCGCAAACTTATTCCTTAGAACAGGCTCTAAGCTTTAATTTTAATACGGAGAAGATCTACATTATTTTGAGTAGGTAATGTTTAGTTTAAGGTAGGGAAGTAGGACTTAGGTTTTACTTCCCTTTTTTTTAAGCCCAGGATTTAGGGATTATAAGATTTACAGGATTATAATCAGGGTTTTTAAGATTATAGGATTGGTTTGTAAAATAAGTTTTCTTTTACTTCATCCCTTTTTAGACCAGGATTTTAGGGATTATAAGATTTACAGCATTACAATCAGGGATTTTTAAGATGATGGGATTTTAAGATTGGTTTGTAAAATAAGTTTTCCTTTACATCATCAGTTTTCCATATAATAAGCGGTTATTCCCGGCCATCTGTGTCTCCATCTTCCATCCCACATTTTCCATCCCACATCTTCCATCTCCCATTTTCCATCTTACGCCTATTAATAAGTAATCACCTGTTCTTCTAAATGCTCAGGTAAATCGCGGTAATTGTATTTTTGTCCGCGGAGTTGTGGCTCGAAACCGGCAGCTTTTATCGATTGCTGGATTCCATTCGCTGTAAATCTATGTGGTGCACCTGCAGCAGAGACAACGTTTTCTTCAATCATAATTGAACCAAAATCGTTTGCACCTGCATGTAAGCATAATTGTGCTGTTGTTTTACCAACGGTTAACCAGCTTGCCTGTATGTTTTTAATGTTTGGCAACATGATTCTGCTTAATGCGATCATACGGATATATTCATCGGCAGTAACTGTGTTGCTGATTCCTCTAAGTCTTTTCAATAAAGTGCCGTCATCCTGGAAAGGCCATGGGATGAATGCTAAAAATCCATTTGCATCTGCCGGTTTTTCACTTTGAACCTGACGAATCCAAACCAAATGTTCAAAACGTTCTTCAATGGTTTCTACATGGCCGAACATCATCGTTGCAGAAGTTGTGATATCCAGCTGATGGCAGGCCCGCATAACGTCAAGCCATTCCTGTCCGCCACATTTGCCTTTAGAAATCAGTCGTCTTACACGGTCGTTCAAAATTTCTGCACCGGCACCTGGTAGCGAATCCATTCCGGCTTCTTTCAATGTTTTTAAAACCTCGGTATGGCTGATGCCTTCCAGTTTTGCGACATGGGCAATTTCCGGCGGACCTAATGCATGCAGTTTTAAATCAGGATATAATTCTTTTAGTTTTTTAAATAAGTCTGCGTAGAAAGCCAAGCCTAAATCGGGATGGTGCCCGCCTTGTAATAACAATTGGTCGCCGCCTAAGCGGAAAGTTTCTTCAATTTTAACTTTATAGGTTTCAATATCCGTAATGTAGCTTTCATCATGCCCAGGACGGCGGAAGAAATTGCAGAATTTACAATTGGCAATACATACATTAGTCGTATTTACATTCCTATCAATTTGCCAGGTAACTTTACCACTCGGAACCTGAATTTTTCTAAGTTCATTGGCTACAAACATCAAAGATGCTGTATCCGCATTGTGGTAAAGATGTACACCTTCTTCAATGCTTAAAAAATCGAAATGTAATGCCCGTTGTAATAAATCCGCAGTTATCATAAAGCAAAAATACAAGAAATATATAGCCCTATAATCACAGATTTATAAAAAAGCAAGATATGCCTTGGAAATGGTTTAAATTTCGACATCTTTTTAACATATTGAATTTTAAAATTCATGGCATTAAGATTCCCGTCTGCGGTAGGCAGTTGCGAGCATGACGACTAGTGGAGAACAATCTGCGGTAATCCGTAAAATCTGCGGGAGCTTTATAAGATTTGCCACGAACACGAAGGTACGGAAATTACAAGATTTTTAAATTTATGGGATTAAGATTTCCACCTGCGCGAGAATGACGGCTATTGGAGAACAAATCTGCGGGAACTTTAGCTATGTAAGAACAGCTGCTTAATTCTGTTTGCCGGTATCAACTTTTTTCTTAAATAAATTTCGAAAATCATTTGCCTGTTTTTTCATTTCATCGATACGTTTTTTTGTTGTATCTCTTACTTTGGTTAAATCTTCATTGGCCTTTGTCACATTTTGTTTAACCTGTTTTTCACCATCAGTTACCGCATCAGAAACTTGTTGTATTTGTTTCTGGCTTGTAGCTATCGCATCGGAAGCTTGCTTTATTTTTTTACTGGCCCTGAATGTGCCACTGTCTATAATTTTTTTTGCAGCTAGCAAAGGTTCTTTTTTTAAATCGTTTTCATATGTTGCTGCTCCTAAGGCCGGCGCTACAGTTGTTGTATCGTTAGGCGCTTTACCCAGGGCGGTGTTGGTTTTGACCAGCAATTGCTCATATTCCGGTTTTACGATACCACCATTTTCGGTATAGTAAGTCTTGCTTTTTAAGTAACCGGTTTTCGCCGCTTCTAATTGTACTTTCGCCGCGGCTATTCTGGTTGTATCGTTGCTCGCCACAGCAGCATCATAGGCTAGCTGGGCATCGGTCAATGCCATCGCAGCGGTTTCATAAGATTTTGTAAAATCTATTTTTTCATCTTTTTTTGTTGCTGTGTTACACGCAGTTAAGCTAAAGGCCAGGAAACAAATTGCAATTATATATCTCATCTTATTTGTTATTTGGAAGTGGTAAATTGGTCAACTATTTTTTTTAAGGATGCTGTTTCCTGCGCTTCATCAATCTTGCCGTCTAATCTTTCAATTTCCAGATTATTGATGCTTTTGGCAAATTCTAAATATTTCAGGTAGCTGTTCAGCACTTCAATTTTTGTTCCATTATTGTCCTGATCTGCATTATTAAGATTTTTTACAAATGTTCCCATGTTATCGATACACACAATATAAGCCTGAAAGGCGTTCGGGCTGAAGTAATCATTAACCATATTATTGGTTTCCAGCTGTGGATATAGCTTGGGCAATTCAACAGGTGTTTTCTTTAAAATTTCGGTTAAATTTACTCCTGAACTTGCCGTATTCAGGTACATTCCTTTGGTTTTCATCTGACAGTTTTCTATTGCCAGATTTGTCGTATTCAACAACTTAATTAAATTGTTTTTCTGATTAATGTTATCCAGGAAAGTGTTTACGGATAAAGCAATAAATAATCCGATAAATGTCGAAATGAGCGAAAGAAGAAAGCCAAATGTTTCGCCATTATTTTTGCGCCATTGACTCTCTTTTCTGAAATTAAGCATAAAAAGGCTTAAACTAACCAATATCAGAGCTATTATACTGTATGTAAGCATATATTTTTGGATTTTATTTTGTTAAAATTAATTGATTTTCGCCAAAAAAAGAATCCATTAGCTTATTGATAAAAAATGAGTCACCCGTGGCGAATTATCATAAATCGGGCAATTTAATAATGAAACAATTCCGCAATTCAACAATTCATTTATCTTTGTTGCCTATGGTAGATTTTAATCGCTTTACGTTGTCCAATGGTTTAAGAGTTTTAGTTCATGAAGATGCAACTACTCCAATGGCTGTTTTAAATATATTATATGATGTTGGTGCCCGTGATGAGGATCCCGAAAAAACAGGCTTCGCTCATTTATTTGAACATCTGATGTTTGGAGGTTCAGTCAATATTCCGAGTTACGATGAACCACTTCAACGTGTGGGTGGCGAAAATAATGCGTTTACGAGTAATGATATAACAAACTATTACATCACCTTACCCGCGGAGAACTTAGAAACCGCTTTTTGGCTGGAGAGCGACAGGATGTTAAGTCTTGCATTTTCCGAAAAAAGCCTTGAAACTCAAATTAATGTGGTTAGCGAAGAATTTAAACAACGCTATCTTAATCAACCTTATGGTGATGTCTGGTTGAAATTGCGTCCGCTGGCGTATAAAACACATTCATATCGCTGGGCCACAATCGGTAAAGAGCTTTCTCATATTGAAGATGCGAAAATGAGTGATGTGAAAGCCTTCTTTCATAAACATTATAACCCAAAAAATGCAATTTTAGTTGTAGGCGGAAATGTTAAAACAGAAGATGTAAAAAAATTAGCTGAAAAATGGTTTGAACCGATTCCTTCGGGAGAAAAATATTTGAGAAATTTACCTCAGGAAGAAAACCAAACAGAAGCCAGGGTTGAAACGGTTAGGGCGAACGTTCCGCTTAATGCCATTTATGTTGCTTTTAAAATGCCCGGCCGGTTAAGTAACGATTATTATGCCTATGATTTGTTATCTGATATTCTTTCGGGCGGAAAATCTTCCAGGTTGCACAATAGTCTGTTAAAAGAACAACAGCTTTTCAGCGATATAAACGCATATATTTCAAGTAGTTTAGACCCGGGTTTATTTATTGTAGAAGGAAAGCTTGTTGAGGGCGTTTCGATTGAAAGGGCAGAAGCCGCAATTTGGGCAGAACTCGAAAAAATAAAAACCGAACTTGTTGCCGCAGATGAATTAACGAAAGTAAAAAATAAAGTTGAATCTGTTTTGGTGTTTTCTGAAATGAACCTGCTTGATAAGGCGATGAACCTGGCTTATTATGAATTACTTGGCGATGCAGATATTTTGAATAAGGAAGCAGCCCAATATTTAAAGGTTGAGGCAGAAGATATCAAAAGAATCTCTAAGGAAACTTTCGAAAAAAATTCATCATCTACATTATATTATTTAACTGACGAACATGCTTAACCGTACGCAAGCGCCTGATTTTAAGCAGGTATCAACCATAAATTTTATTCAACCTGAAAAAACGTTTTTAGATAATGATATAGCTGTTTTTACCACTTATTCAGGCGAACAGGATCTGGTGCGTATAGAATTTATATTCAATAATGTAAACTGGAATCCGGATAAACCTCTACAAGCGATTGCCGTGAGCGCAATGCTTAACAATGGAACTAAAAAATTCAGTTCTAAAGAAATTGCAGAAAATATTGATTTTTATGGGGCATTTTTTCAGACCGAATATGGGCAGGATCAGTCTACGGTAACACTATATTCCCTAAATAAACATTTAGCATCAGTTTTACCCATCGTTAAGGATGTACTCTCCGATAGTCAGTTTCCACAGAAGGAACTTGATATTTATATTCAAAATCAAAAACAGAAATTACAGGTTAACCTGCAGAAAAACGACATTTTAT
Organism: Pedobacter rhodius; assembly: GCF_027213645.1. Classification (GTDB taxonomy): domain Bacteria; phylum Bacteroidota; class Bacteroidia; order Sphingobacteriales; family Sphingobacteriaceae; genus Pedobacter; species Pedobacter rhodius. The sequence goes on from NZ_JAPWGL010000001.1 coordinate 739,748, forward strand.
CCCGTAAAGAATTCTCACATGCTTTATTTGGAGACACGGCTTATGGTGTCGATATTCAGTTAAAACATTACGATGCTGTAAAACGCGATGATTTATTAGACTATTTTAAAGCGGCCTATCAACCGGATAATTGTACAATTATTGTTGCAGGAAAGTTTAATGAAGAAAGTTTTTCGTTATTGAATGCGCAGTTTGGAAAAAACTGGGAAAAAAGTGAAGCTGTTAAAAATAATTTCAGCTTTGAACCTTCAAAGCGAACTGAAGTTTATAAAGAAAAGTCAGAATCGCTGCAATCTGCCATTCGCATCGGTCAATTAGCGGTTAATCGCAAACATGAGGATTTTGCCGGTTTGCAAATTCTAAACTGTGTTTTGGGTGGCTATTTTGGGTCTCGCTTAATGAATAATATCCGTGAGGATAAAGGTTATACCTACGGCATTGGATCGGGCATCGTTTCTTTAAAAAATGCTGGCTATTTCTTTATTGCAACCGAAGTAGGTACTGATGTTTGCTCAGCAGCATTAACTGAAATTTATAAAGAAATAAATTTGTTAAAAAATGAGTTGGTTGAAGAGGAGGAACTTGAACTGGTTAGAAATTATATGTTGGGCTCCATGCTTGGCAGCCTTGAAAATGTTTTTTCGCATGCTGATAAATTTAAAAATATTTATTTTGCAGGGTTGGATTATAGTTACTACGAAAATTATATTAATAAAGTAAAGACAATTTCAGCAGAAGAAATTAGAAATTTAGCTAATAAATACCTTAAAACGGAAACCTTTACTGAGGTTATTGTAGGCAGGAAGTAGTTCAATTGGTAGTTGCCAGTTTGCAACTTTAAACTGATTAAATAGGGGTAGAACTGCAATGTCTACGCCTATTTTTTTTATCTGTACTGACATAAATATACAGTTTGAACTTCCGTTTTTACTTTGAATGATGAATTTGCGGAGACTTCAAAACATGTTCCTGCCGGAAATATTTTCCATTCAGCACTTTCCGGAATCAAAGCGGATAATTCACCTTCAATTACATTCATAATTTCTTTTTGAGCCGTTCCAAACTCATATTCGCCCGGATTAATAATGCCCACAGTTGATTTCCCTTCGGCAGTTTCATAGCCTAGAGACTTTACATTTCCATCGAAATATTGGTTTTCGCTTATCATAATTAATATCCTGAATAGTTAACGTTTATGGTGCTTTCGCTAAAACAGCTTTTTGCTTGTCGGCCTGATATATTTTTTTATAAAAATCTACGTATTCGTTATATTTTTCTGGTGGATATTTTTTATCATTCATCATTTGGGTACGGGTATAAACAATGATATTGTCTTTAGATGTGAACTTTGCCGTGTAAGACCCAAACTCTGAGTTAATTGCAATATCCTTGGGAATAAATTCTACCTTGAATCCATTTGGCAAAGCATAAGTTATTTCATCTTCATCAGTATAACTGAACGGTACTGCGAAATATGTTTTTCTATTTTCAACTTTAGGCGGAATACTTTCTTTTCGATTAACCTGATTGAGCATTAAAAAGAACCTATCACCACCTTTTGTTAAAATCTGATTACTTTTTAAATTTATCTCTTCAGTCATCACCGGAAGATTTCTATTTACCTGTTCATATTTAAAGGTAGTCAGTTCAGCTCCGGGGATATCATTTCTTTCGATTAAAATTTTTCTTTGTTCAATGGGTTCTTTTAATAGCATGGTGAAATTATCTTCGAACTGCGCATTTCCATATAAAGATTTTATGCTTATATCGGCAATACCGTCTTCGGAGAAATTTATTTTAGTTTTTCTGATTTGGTAATTGTCTTTAGCTGAATAAGCAGGCGTATGTACAATTTTTCCTCCGGCATCGGTAATCATTAGAACATTTCTGTCGGCATTATCATAGCCAATAAATCCCATAGGTTTATATTGACTTGTACACTCTAAATATGTTGTGTCTTTTGGCAAGGGTACGCATAAAATCATATGATTTGCCTGGCCTATACTTGAATAATTTTGGTTTAAGCTGGGCATTCCGTTGCCGATGACAATAAGATTAGAAGAAATTCCAACTTCATTTAATAATGCTTTCATATAGTTAGATAATGCCTTACAGTCACCATAATTCACCTGCGCTACTTTTTCAGCTAAAATAGGCCTGAACCCACCAACGCCCAGTTGTACACTTACGTAACGTGTATTTTGTTGTAAGTAATTGTATAGAATTTGAATTTTCTCTTTTGGCGTTTTGGCATCTTTTACCAGTTTTTGTAACAGGGCCCTGGTCACATCGGGCAACCTGTTTCCGCCTTCATTTAATTTATAAATCCAGGCACCAAAATTTTTCCAGTTATTAAAGTTCCCTGTTGTATTATCAAATTCAAATTCATTTGGTGATGCTTTAACCCAGGCTGAGATATTGTCTACACCAACGGCCATTGGTTCTCTTGTAACCGCCTGAACATTGTTGCTTTTCCAGCTATATTTAACTTTATCGCCAATGGTTACAGAATCTGTTTTTAAATCTGTGCTGGTTAAATATCTAAGCTGATAAAATTTGTTTTTCTGGATGGTATAAGCTGATTGTTCTACCGAAATATCAAAGCCTTTTATAGCTCTCCATGAAGGTAAGTTTAGCAGTCCGTTAAAATTTTGGGTAAAACTATATTCAATAGTGTATGGATAGCTATTGCTTATGAATTTTAATAATTTCACGCGATTGTCTTGGAATAGAGAAAAACCGTCAGAAGCCAGCTGGTCTCGGATATCAGATGATTTGTAATCTCTTATTTTTTTTCCCGCTGCATCGTACATCGCCGCTTTAATATTCGAAATATTCGAAAAGTTATCATAAACTTCTGCCATTTCAGCTAAGTCATCACCGGCTTTATTTAAAACAGTTATGGCAATTTTATACTCGTATTGAGCTGAGCCTATACTTTTAATATCGAAAAACTGCTCTTCATTCCTAACGACAGCAATAGCGTCTTTTTTTAAATTTTCAGGTATTTTTGCTACATCATAAATTCCCTGGGCTGATGTGGTATAAAAAAATGAAACTAATAAAAATAAACTAAGTAAATTCTTCATCCTATACCTTCTTTTTAAATACAATTTGTTCTGCCTGTTTTTCTACTATTGTATTGAAAAGTGCTTTAAGATCAAAATATTCTTCTGGCGAGTATAATGACTTATTTATATTTATCGTGCTTTTTACCATCAACATTTTACCTTCAGTTAAATAAGTTATGGTAAATGTTCCATTATCATCTGGTAATTTATAGGCTGCACTTTTTGGTAATTTGTCGATTTCGTAATCTTCAGGGAATTTTAAGGTGATGCGGTAAGATTCTTTTATTGGGTGAGCAAAATCAACCGGGAATTTTCGCTCCTCATACTTAAAAATATTCTCCTTTGTTTTTTCATAAAGGAGTGGGTTAAAATACACCAGGTTGCCCGCTTCTTCAACGTTATCTTCAATTACCACAGACATAGATTCTGTTAAAATTTCATCCAGTTCATCAAGATGTTCGATTTTATAATTAGAAAGTTCAAGTCCTGTTTTGTCTTTTTTAAAGTTTTTTAAAAATTCGGTTTCATTATTGGTCTTTCTGTAACTATTCCTCAATCCTAAAGCTGCATAGCCTTTAGCATATTGACTTATCTGACCTGTAAGCTTATTTTCTTTGTCTAAAGTAAGGTTGTAATTAAATATTTTTTCACGCGCATATTCTGGTTCTGTTGAAATCCAATTACCGGCAATGTTTTTTAAATCGACATAAAATCCCTGATGGCTTAGATTTTCATAATCGACCATGCCCAAAGGTAAATCCTTATCAGTAGCATCCATAAAGTAGGTTTTATTACCCACCATACTTATGGCAATTACGTTGTCAAACTTGGAAATAATAGGATAGCCAGGATGTGCGCCATTATCTCTGGTGCTTATCAGCACTGGGTAAGCAGGTATTTTTGCTTCTTTTAATAAACTTAACAGTGAAAGATTTATATCGGCAGATGAACCTGTCTTTTTATCAAAAACAGCTTTTGGATTGGTTACTGTTGCATATTTTGAGTAATCGTCATTCCATTTGATGTTATTTTTTACATAGTTGTAAATCAGTTTAATGCAGGCTAACGTATCTTTTTCACCTTTTAAAATTTCAGGAAGAACAGCTTTCGCATATCCGCTTTTATTGATAAAAGCGCCGAAGTTTTCATCGGTAGATAAGCTTGTTATAATTTTAGGCCAGGTTCCGGTATAATCCTGATGCATTTGATTAGGAAATCTTGTTGCCTGTAATTCAAAAGTTATTTTAGGAATATAATCATCGAGGGTTGTGATAAAAGCTTCGTCTTTTAAAGCAGGAACATTTTCGGCGGTATACTGGTCGTGCATAGCATTAGAGGCCACACCATTTACATAAGTTGCACTTTCACTTTGATGTAAGGTATGTGTAATGGCATAATAGCCACTTAGATCTGTTTTATAAGAAAGGTATTCGGGAATGCTGACATTATATTCTGAATACAATGTCGGGATGTCTGTCTGAAACCGCCAGCCTCGCAGTGTGAAAATAAAGTCTGATTTAATTTTGTATTTAAATTCAATGATTGAGCCTTCTTTTACGTTTGGTAAAGCAAATTTTTTAAATACATAATTTTTATTAAACTCTTCTGTAAATTTAGCATCCTTGTTAAGCTTGCTGGTTACCATTTTACCATCAACCATATTATAGGTCGCGGCATCCATATAATTTAAATCTTCTTTTGAAGAATTACTGCTTTTATAAAGCTCTATTTTAAAATTGGCTAAATCATAACCGTTTTTATTTAATATTTTATACCTGATGTGCCGCTCAAAAACATATATAAAACCGCCCGATGTAGGACTGATGTCAAAATAGCAATTGCCAACATCAAATAATTTAATAGCAGCAGCTGATGAATCTTTTCCAGTTGCCTTAGCGTTAAATTCCGTTGGTAAAACTTTACCGAATTTAAATTCTTTTTTTTCAGTTGATTTTGTTTGAGCGCTGACATTTAGTACCCAAATGCATAGCACAAGCGACACCAGTGCGAGAACGTTTTTTTGCATGAATTTTTTAGTTGTTTGGTTATTGCAATAATAGAAACATTCTTTTAATATCAAAACACTTTGTAAGATTTAATTTACGTTGTAGCTGTTTATTGAAATTTAATCATTTCTATTTGTCAGCACAACTCAATATTTATCCATTTTTAGCTTTGCACTTTTATTTTCCTGGTTTTTTTGTATCTTTGCCTGGCAAATAATAAATCGTAATTTATTTGCTATGCAACTCGACTCCACAAAATTTATTGCTACAGGATTAACTTATGACGATGTACTTTTAGTACCGGCATATTCCGAAATTCTGCCTCGCGATGTAAATACAGCCACTTTCTTAACAAAAAAAATTAAGCTCAATGTTCCATTGATTTCTGCAGCAATGGATACCGTAACCGAAGCTGAACTGGCAATTGCCATTGCACAAAACGGCGGTATCGGTATGTTGCATAAAAACATGACCATCGACAGGCAGGCAGAAGAAGTTAGGAAGGTAAAACGTTCGGAAAGCGGAATGATTCAAGACCCGGTTACCTTATTGGAAACTGCGGTGGTTGCCGATGCTTTCAAAATCATGAAAGAACATAGAATTGGTGGTATTCCGGTAGTAAGTAGTGATAATAAATTAGTTGGCATTATAACCAACCGCGATTTGCGTTTCCAGAAAAATATGGCAAGACCAATTGCCGAGGTAATGACGAAAGAAAATCTGATTACAGCGCCGGAGGGAACAAACCTTATACAAGCCGAAGAAATTCTTCAAAATCATAAAATTGAAAAATTACCGGTGGTTTCAAAAGACGGCTATCTAAGTGGTTTAATTACTTTTAAAGACATTTCAAAGGTTAAAAACTATCCCGCTGCCTGTAAAGATGAGCGTGGTCGTTTACGCGTGGGCGCTGCGGTAGGGGTAACCGCCGATACTTTACAACGTGTTGATGCTTTAGTTCATGCAGGCGTTGATGTAATTACGATTGATACTGCTCACGGCCACTCTAAGGGCGTAGTCGATAAATTAAAAGAAGTAAAGGCAAAATATCCTGATTTACAGGTTATTGTTGGTAACATTGCAACCGGTGCAGCAGCTAAATTTTTAGCTGAAGCCGGTGCTGATGCCGTTAAAGTCGGTATTGGTCCGGGTTCAATTTGTACAACCAGAATTATTGCCGGTGTTGGGGTTCCTCAGTTATACGCCGTTTACGAATGTGCTAAAGCATTAAAGGGCACAGGCGTTCCTGTCATTGCCGATGGCGGCATTAAGCATACGGGGGATATTGCTAAAGCTATTGCATCTGGCGCCAGTACAGTAATGGCCGGTTCATTATTCGCCGGTGTTGAAGAATCGCCGGGTGAAACCATTATCTACGAAGGACGAAAATTTAAATCTTACCGTGGTATGGGTTCTATCGAGGCGATGGAGCAGGGTTCTAAAGATCGTTATTTCCAGGATGTGGAAGATGATATCAAAAAATTAGTTCCTGAAGGGATTGTTGGCCGTGTGCCTTTCAAAGGTACTTTGGCTGAAGTTATGTATCAGTATATTGGTGGTTTACGTGCAAGTATGGGATACTGTGGCGCCGCAAATATAGAGGCTTTACAGGAAGCACAATTTGTTCAGATTACAGCAGCCGGTATGCGTGAAAGCCATCCTCATGATATTACAATTACGAAAGAAGCACCAAATTATACGAGATAACTCAATCACCCGTCGTTTCGAGAAACGAAGCAATCTAATTAAAAAGCTAAAAGCGAGGTATCGGTTAAGATTACCTCGCTTTTTTTTGAAATTAAATTCTAAAAGCTAACTTTTAGAATAAGAGGCTAATAGCTTGTCATTCAATCATATTAAGATTCCCGCCTGCGTGGGAAAGACGGGTTGAAGGAGAATTATTCTATATGCATTATTTAACCTCAAATCTTCCTTGTTGATCTGTGTTTCTGAGACAATAAACCCTAACGCTTCATTCTAAAAATTAAATTATACAAAATAAAATTTGGCAAATACTTTTTTTTAATATATTTGTCGACTAAATCTATAGATTTAATATAATTAAGATGAAACATAATATTGAAATCCTGTTAAACAGCTGTTGTAGCGGTCAAAATTCACTAATAAAACAATTCCGAACGAGGCCATAATTTAAAATATCTAAACCCAATACATTAAAAACAATCATGAAACAAAGTTTACTCATTTTATTCTCTTTAATACTTTCTACAGGTTCTGTATTCGCTCAAAATATAGTAACAGGTGTAGTTAAAGGTGCCAACAATGTTAATATTCCGGGTGCAACCATAACTGTAAGGGGCGCAAATATTGCGACGGTTACAGATGCCAATGGCGCTTTTACCATTGATGCAAAACAACAACCGCCATTTTATATCCGGATCAGTTATGTGGGCTATAAACCACAGGATTTTCAAATTTTAAAATTACAGGATACGCCTGTTGAACTTACTTTAGTTGAAGATACGCAGCTTGATGAAATCGTGGTAACATCAAGACGCCGATCGGAAGTGCTGCAGGATGTACCTATTCCGATTACCGTTATTGGCGGGCAGGCGGCTGAAAACGCAGGTGCCTTCAATGTAAACCGCTTAAAAGAACTGGTTCCGTCCGTACAATTATATGCTTCAAATGCCAGAAATACGACTTTAAATATCAGGGGCCTGGGTTCTACATTTGGTTTAACTAATGACGGGATCGACCCGGGCGTAGGATTTTATGTCGACGGCGTTTATCACGCCCGTCCGGCAGCCACATCTACAGATTTTCTTGATATCGAACAAATCGAAGTTATCCGCGGTCCGCAGGGTACACTATTCGGTAAAAATACGACTGCCGGGGCCTTTAACATCACAACGACAAAGCCAACACAAACACCAACGGCTAAAGTTGAAATGAGTGTCGGAAATTATAACTTTCTTCAGGCAAAGGCATCTGTTTCCGGCGGACTGGCTAAAAACCTCGCTGCGAAAATATCGTTATCAGGAACACAACGTGATGGTACAATCTGGAATACCAGAGAAGAGCGCAGATACAGCGGACAAAACAACCTTGGTTTTAAAGGTCAGCTATATTTCACGCCATCCGATAAATTAAAAATTTTATTAAGTGGCGATGTGAGTGTTCAACATCCGGCAGGTTATCCGTTGGTTATTGCAGGTGTTGCAACCACAGAAAGAAGTGCTTACCGTCAGTATGCCAGGATAATTTCTGATTTAGGTTATCAACAACCAAAAATAGACCCCTTTTCAAGGGAAATAAATACCAACACCCCATGGAAACATAACCAATCAATAGGAGGCATATCCTTAAATGTTGATTATAAAATTGGCAACGGAACACTGACCTCTACTACAGCATGGAGATTCTGGAACTGGGATCCGACTAACGACAGGGATTTCTCTGAATTATCTGCACTGACTAAATCTCAGGGTAATTCCCGCCACGACCAATACTCACAGGAAATCAGGTATGCAGGTAATATAACTGAAAAATTGAGTGGTGTAATCGGCATATTTGCGCTTGCTCAGGATTTAAAAGGTTTAGACCAGACAGAAGAAGTAGGTAAAGACCAATGGCGATTTGTTCAAACCAGTAATACAGGCACGCAGGCATTATATTCAACACCCGGTTTATTAGATGGATTTGGTATTAAAACAAATTCAACCATTAAATCGCTTAGTGCTGCAGTTTTTGGTCAGGTGGATTGGGAAGTTGTAGAACATCTGCATGTTTTACCAGGTTTACGATTTACATATGATAAAAAAGATGTTGATTACAATAGAAATACTTATGGCGGTTTGCAAACAGCAGATGCCACGCTATTGGCGCTCAAAGCTGCTGTTTACAGCAATCAGCAATTCAATACAAGCACTAATAATAACAATCTTTCGGGAAATATTACGCTTTCCTATCGTCCAACGCCCAGGTTAAATGCTTATGGAACTTTTTCTACAGCTTATAAACCAGTTGGTGTAAACGTAGGTGGTTTGCCAACAACTTCTACCGGTGCAGCTGATTTATCTTTAGCCGTCGTAAAACCAGAATATGTAGAACATTATGAATTAGGGGTTAAAACAAAACCTTTTAAAGGCGCCATATTAAATGTTACGGCTTTCAATACCGACATAAAAGATTACCAAACGAATGTTCAATCGCCGCAACTGGGTGTAAATAGAGGCTACCTTGCAAATGCGGAGAAAGTAAATGTTAAAGGTTTAGAAATTGACGGAACCTATCAACTGGAAAGATTTTTGAGTTTAAATGCTGCTTTATCCTATCTAGAAGGTAAATATGTCACTTTTACGAATGCTCCTTTGCCATTAGAAGAAACCGGACATACGGAAACGATTAATGGTGTGGCCACTCAGGTCGCTTTTAAAGATGCTTCGGGAGGCAGGTTACCAGGGATTTCTAAATGGAATATTTCCGGCGGTTCCGAATTCAGTACGCCGGGTAATCTGGCCACAAAAGCCGGCCGGTATTTTATAGCCGGTGATGTTAGCTACCGTTCAGACTATTCTTCAAACGCAACTCCATCCGCTGTGCTGAATGTTGCCGGCTATGCTTTATTTAATGCCAGATTAGGATTCAGGTCTGAAAAATTCTCAGCCTTTATTTGGAGCAGAAATATTGGAGATAAGAATTATTATGAACAATTGCAGGCTGCTGCAGGTAATTCCGGCTTGTATGCAGGCGTACTTGGCGACCCGAGGACGTATGGCGCAACTTTAAGGTTTTCCTTTTAATTTATACTTTTTTTAATCTTTTCTCTCTTTTATATTTGGTTAAAAGGCGTCGGGTTATCCGGCGCTTTTTTGTTTTTAATTTGCAGGTTTTTAAAACCTTTAAGGTTTATTTTTTTTAAAAATTTAAGGAAAGCCGATAAAGTATTAACTTCGGTAAATTTTTAATCTAAATGAATAAGCTTAAAGCAGTTTGTGTGTATTGCGGTTCAAATTTTAACGGCGATGTGCAATTGCGTAAGGCCATAAAACAGCTGGCAGAAACACTTGTAAAAGAAGAAATCAGGTTAGTTTACGGCGGTGGCAGTGTTGGCGTGATGGGTGTTTTGGCCAATGACGTTTTGGAATTGGGTGGTTTAGTTACCGGTGTAATTCCCCAATTTTTGATGGATAAAGAAGTAGGACACAAAGGTGTTACTGAAATGCTTGTGACCGAAAATATGCATCAGCGCAAGCAAAAAATGGCCGATTTAAGTGATGGTTTCGTAATTCTTCCGGGTGGTTTCGGTACACTAGAAGAATTTTTTGAAGTACTTACCTGGTTGCAATTAGGGCTACATAATAAACCAATTGGTGTATTAAATATAAATGGTTTTTACGATCCGTTGTTTGCGCAGATGGAAATGATGGTTCAAAGTAAATTTCTGAAACCGGCTAACCGGGACTTGGTTTTTAATGAGGCAGACGCCGGAACCTTAATCGATAAAATGGATAATTTTTCCGCAATACCGGATGAAGTCTGGTTTAAAGAAAGAAACTTAACTTAATTCAGGGATGGCAATTTTCGGTTTGCTAAACAGACAAATTAACAATACAACAATTCAGTAATCAATCATTTCATAAAAATGCAAATCATTACTTCTCACGCAGAATTTGAACAACATTTAGGTAAAGAGTTAGGTGTATCTTCATGGCACACCATTACCCAGGAACAAATCAACAAATTTGCAGATGCAACGTTAGATTATCAGTGGATTCATACCGATGAGGAAAAAGCAAAAAATGAGGGACCATTCGGTTCTACGATTGCTCATGGTTATTTAACGCTGTCGTTAATCCCTTATTTATGGAAAGAAATTGTTGATATCCAGAACCTGAAAATGGAAATCAATTATGGTATTGAAAGCTTAAGATTTGCACAACCGGTAATTGTAAACAGCAAAATCAGACTGAAAGCAAAACTGGCCTCGATCGTGAACTTGCGTGGTGTTACTAAAGTACATATGGGTATTGAAATGGAAATTGAAGGCCAGAAGAAACCTGCTTTTACCGGCGAGGTCGTATTCTTATATCACTTTATCACAGCTTAATATTTTATGATATAGGAATATAAGCTTTCGTGTAAACATTAAGCTTTCTTAAATGCCTTATATGATATATTTTTTAATCTTTCTTAAATTTCTTTTTAATTAATCCGCCCAGCGATTCATCTTCTAAATCTTCGAGTGTACTTAGCTCGAGTTCTAATGCTTTTGTGCTAATCTGAATTTCTATAAGGGAGATAATCAGCGAAATCATAAAGAATATCAAACTTAAAGCGAATAAAATTTCTGCTATTGTTTTCAAATCCAGGTAAATAAAGAACATGCAGAATAAACATGCACAAAAGCTCAGCACACCGAAAGCCTGCATATTTTTGATTAATCTTAACCGGTAGCGGAGGTTTTTAATCTGATTCTGCAAGCCTATATTTTTTTCACCCTCTTCGTATTTCGCTTTTAAACTCCGTACTAAAGCAGCCAAAGCCAGAAAGCGATTGGTATAAGCCAGCATAATTAAGCTGATGGCAGGAAATAATAGTGCGGGGATATTAACGGTTAACTCCATTTGATGAGATTTGTTCAAAAATATTATTTTAAATGGATATCCGTTTATTTAACCGCAAAGGGCGCTAAGTTTTTTCGCGAAGAACGCAAAGTTGGATGGTCAGATTAGTTTATTAAGAATTTACCACAGAGGGCACCGAGTTTGCACAGAGAAACACCGAGCCGGAAAAAATCTTTATGTGCTGTGATTTTTCTTCGTGTGCTTTTTGGTTATTATTTAACAGGCATGCTTTTTTTCCACAGAGGGCACCGATTTTTCACAAAGAAACACCGAGCCGGAAAAAATCTTTGTGTGCTGTGATTTTTCTTCGTGTGCTTTGTGGTTATTATTTAACAGGCGTGCTTTTTTACCACAGAGGGCACCGATTTTTCACAAAGAAACACAAAGCTTGTAAAATCGGTTCATCATAATTTTTAATCAGTAAGTTAAATAATTATTATCGTGCCTCACAATGACATTGGCTTTATTAAAAACGTAAACTTATTAATTATATAAAATTTTCTCCGTGGTACTTTGTGTATATTTCTTTGTGTCCTCTGTGGTTTAATTTCTTTGCGGTTAAACAAACCAGTAGACCAGAAACCAAATCAGTCTCCACGATTTTTATAAAATAAAATTTAAATTGCCTGCATGAATATCGAATTCAATAAAAATGAGGATGTAAATAAACAGCTGGTTTACGAGCTGAAGACCAAACTCAAAAAGATTTATCAGGGCGGCGGCGAGAAAAATGCGGCTAAACAAAAAGAAAAAGGCAAACTTTTGGCTCGGGAACGCATTGCTTACCTGATTGATAAGGGGACAGATTTTTTAGAAATCGGCGCTTTTACAGCTGATGGTATGTATGCTGAACAAGGTGGCTGCCCGTCTGCCGGCGTGATTTGCGGCATTGGCTACGTTAGTGGCAGGCAATGTATGATAGTGGCCAACGATGCAACTGTTAAAGCAGGTGCCTGGTTCCCGATGACCGCAAAGAAAAATCTCCGGGCACAGGAAATTGCGATGGAAAACCGATTGCCGGTGATTTATCTGGTTGATAGTGCCGGTGTTTATTTGCCGATGCAAGATGAGATTTTTCCTGATAAAGAGCATTTTGGCAGGATGTTTCGCAATAATGCAATGATGTCTTCAGAAGGAATTGTACAAATTTCAGCGATTATGGGTGCTTGTGTTGCTGGTGGCGCATACCTGCCGATAATGAGCGATGAAGCCATGATAGTCGATAAAACAGGTTCCGTTTTTCTGGCTGGTTCGTATCTGGTAAAATCCGCCATCGGCGAAGAAGTTGATAATGAAACACTAGGCGGCGCAACAACGCATTGCGAAATTTCCGGCGTTACCGATTATAAACATCCTAATGATGAGGCTTGTCTGGATAGTATCCGTAACATCATGGGTATGTTAGGGGCGCCTCAACATGCAGGTTTTGACAGAATTAAGTCAGCAAAGCCAAAAGAAAACGAAAAAGAATTGTATGGCATTATTCCGGAAAACCGGGACAAGCAATATGAGATCATGGACATCATCAGCCGTTTGGTTGATAACTCTGAATTCGAAGAATATAAACAAGGTTACGGACAAAGCATCGTTTGTGGTTTAGGGCGTATTGATGGTTGGGCGGTTGGCATTGTGGCCAACCAGCGCAAGGTGGTAAAGTCGAAAAAAGGAGAGATGCAGTTTGGTGGTGTAATTTATTCTGATAGTGCAGATAAAGCGACACGTTTTATCATGAACTGCAACCAGAAAAAAATTCCCCTGGTTTTCTTGCAGGATGTAACGGGCTTTATGGTTGGCAGTCGGTCGGAACATGGCGGTATTATAAAAGATGGTGCCAAAATGGTTAATGCTGTAGCTAATTCCGTTGTACCGAAGTTTACCATTATTATTGGCAATTCCTATGGTGCCGGCAATTATGCCATGTGCGGCAAAGCTTACGACCCCAGATTAATTTACGCCTGGCCAACCGCAAAAATTGCCGTGATGGGCGGCGCACAGGCTGCGAAAACTTTATTGCAAATTCAGGAGGCATCTTTAAAGGCTAAAGGCGAAGTTATTACACCGGAAAAAGAAGCCGAACTTTTAAAAGAAATTACAGATAGATACGATAGCCAAACAACACCATATTACGCGGCATCGCGACTTTGGGTAGATGGAATTATTGACCCGTTAGAAACCAGAAAAGTAATTTCTATGGGCATTGAAGCTGCAAATCAGTCGCCGGTTACACGGAAGTTTAATGTTGGTGTGATACAAACTTAAAAAATCACCACCTAAGGTACCTTAGGATTTCGAACTAATAACTAAGGTGTCTCAGGTGGTAATAAAAATCAGATGACGCCATATTTTACTACCTTCGCGGCTTTGGGTAGATGGAATTATCAATCAATTAGAAACCAGAAAAGTAATTTATACGGGCATTGAGGCTGCAAATCAGTTGCCGGTTATGAAGAAATTTAATTTAGGGGTGATCCAAAAGTAAGAAGAATTACGAAATATCATTATTGGCGATGGACCGGTTGGCGGAGCAAGCCAACTCAAAAAAACGCAAAATTTCCTTAGAGGAAATGCGAAAGCACGCCTCAGAATTAAAAAATAAGAGTATTTCAAAATGAAGAAACAGCGTTTTCAGACGCTTATTAATTTTTACGCGACTAAATCAAATATTGCTGTCTCCGCATGAAACGCTTAGCGCCATGCGCCATGCCTTTCTAACGCACATTGTTAATAAGTAAACTATGTTGACAATGCCCACTTGCCAACAAATATTTAAAGCATTAAATTTGCTTTTCAATTAATGAATTTCAAACACACTAGGTAATGTCACAAGAAAACGAACACGTTCAGTGTTTAATTATAGGTTCTGGTCCGGCAGGTTATACTGCAGCAATTTACGCAGCAAGGGCAGATTTAAAGCCAATTATGTATACGGGTATGCAAGCTGGTGGTCAGCTAACACAAACAACTGATGTAGAAAACTTTCCTGGTTATCCGCAAGGGATTATGGGGCCTGAAATGATGGAAGATTTTCGTAAGCAGGCAGAACGTTTTGGTACAGATATCCGTTTTGGTTATGTAAGTTCGGTCGATTTTTCTTCCGCTCCGCATAAAATTGTAGTAGATGAAATAAAAACCATTACCGCTGATACCGTAATTATCGCGACCGGTGCAACCGCGAAATGGCTGGGTTTGCCAAGTGAGCAACAATATAACGGTTTTGGTGTTTCGGCTTGTGCGGTTTGTGATGGTTTCTTTTTCAAAGGACAAGATGTTGCAATCGTAGGTGCAGGTGATACCGCTGCTGAAGAGGCAACTTATTTAGCTAAACTTTGTAAAACCGTTCATTTATTGGTTCGCAGAGATGAATTCCGGGCATCGAAAGCCATGGTGAGCCGTGTTTTAGCTACGCCGAATATTATAGTGCATTATAATACCGAAACGCAGGAGATTTTAGGTAATGGCAAAAATGTAACGGCAGTTAAAGTCGTAAATAATAAAACCAATGAAGAAACGGATATCGCTGTTGAAGGTTTCTTTGTGGCAATAGGCCATAAACCAAATACCGATATTTTTAAAGGTCAGCTGGATATGGATGAAACTGGTTATTTATTAACAAAACCGGGTTCTACATTAACCAATATCGAAGGTGTTTTTGCCTGTGGTGATGTTCAGGATATGTATTACCGCCAGGCGGTTACGGCTGCAGGTTCGGGTTGTATGGCAGCTTTAGATGCCGAACGATATTTAGCAGCTAAAGAGCATCCTGTAGAAGCATAATTTAAGCTAAAATAATATTGAAAATCGCACTGATTAATTTCTGAGCGATTTTTTTTTGTGCGCTGATAGGTAAATGCAAACGTTTGATATGAATTGTAACAAAAATGTGGGATTTAGAATCTTTGTATAATCTCTATCTTAGGCTAATTTAAACAAAAAAGATATTCTAATTTAAAAAACCATCATGAACAAAGTATTATCGATTTTTATTGGCGTATTAATAAGCACCAGCGTCTTCGCGCAGCGTGATCCTAATCTTGGAATCATACCGGCACCGGTATCCGTTACAAGAGCCAATGGTAATTTCATTTTAGATAAAACAACTGTTTTAATTAATCAAAGTATCGATGGTGCGAAGTCAGCTGATTTATTAAATGCATTTATTGTTACAAAAGCTGGTTTTGCTTTAAGAGAAACTAAAATTGCCCAGCCAAATCAAAAGAGCATTCTTTTGACATCGGTTGGTGCAGATGTATTGCCTGCAGAGGGTTATACCATAAAAGTTACGCCAAACCAAATTATTCTTACCGGAAAAGGAGCAGGCTTATTTTATGCGATACAATCAGTAATGCAGATGATGCCTGATAAAATTGCGGATAAAATAATCATCCCCGCAGTTGATATAAATGATTATCCGCGTTTCACTTATCGTGGAACAATGCTCGACGTTGGCCGCCATTTCTTTCCGATTTCATTTATCAAAAAGTACATCGATCAATTAGCCTATTACAAAATAAACACCTTTCACTGGCATTTAACTGATGACCAGGGCTGGAGATTAGAAATAAAAAAATACCCTAAATTAACTTCAGTTGGCTCTGTCAGAAATGGTACTATAATTGGACATTATCCAGGAGATGGAAATTATTTAACAGAAGTAAAGGGCTTTTACACACAAAACGAAGCCAAAGAAATTGTTAAATATGCAGCGGAACGTTACATTACGGTTATCCCTGAAATTGAATTGCCGGGCCATGCTTCTGCAGCAATCGCAGCCTATCCCGAATTAAGTTGTTTTCCGGACAGAGATACTTTTATAAGCGATAAAACACCTTGGTCGGGTAGCAGAAAAGGAAAACAGGTGCAACAAACCTGGGGCGTTTTTGACGATATTTTTGTGCCTTCAGAAAACACATTCAATTTCTTAAATAATATTCTGGATGAGGTGATTGCTGTTTTTCCTTCAAAGTATATACATATTGGTGGAGATGAAGCACCTAAAACGTATTGGAAAGAATCTCCGTTTTGCCAGGCTTTGATGAAAGAAAAAGGATTGAAAGATGAGCATGAATTACAAAGTTATTTCATTCAGACTATTGAAAAGCACGTAAATGCAAAAGGCCGTTCTATTATTGGTTGGGATGAGATTCTAGAAGGCGGATTAGCACCAAATGCGACCGTAATGAGCTGGAGGGGAGAAGCTGGTGGAATTGCTGCTGCTCAGCAAAATCACGATGTAATTATGACACCAGGTTCGATGGGTTTATATATCGATCATAAACAATCAAATTCACCTGATGAACCAGTAACGATTGGCGGTTTTGCACCTTATCAAAAAATTTATGCTTATGATCCGATTCCAAAAGTGCTTACAGATGATCAAAGAAAATACATAAAAGGCGTGCAAGCCAACTTGTGGTCGGAATATATTAAAACCCCTGAAAAAGCAGAAAATCATGCTTTCCCGAGGTTGTTAGCACTTTCTGAAATCGCCTGGTCGCCGGTTGATCGTAAAGATTTAAAAAACTTTTCTGAAGAGCGTTTACCTGTTCACTTGGCTCGTTTGGATAAGATGAACATTAATTTATGGGTACCTACTCCAATTGGACAAAGCGATAAAACCTTAACAGGCGGCGATTTTACTATCGACTTGAAAGTACCGGTTACCGGAGGTAAAATATATTATTCACTGGACGAGTCGCGTCCTTCTGAAAATGCATTTTTGTATACCGCACCAGTTAAAATTACTGTTCCTAAAGGCGAAAAGAGAACATTGAAAACAATTGTTATTGCGCCAAGTGGCAGAAGGAGTGTAACAAACGAAACAATATTAAACAATGGTGCGCCTGATGTTAAAACAGAGGTGAAAAAATAAAACACTTTGTTTTAAAATGCTATTTTCTTACTTTGGTGCAAACATAAATGCCCCAAAAGAATGAAAAAAAAGAACTATACTTTACAGCATCTTTTGCTTTTAGCAGGGATGCTGTTTTGTTTTGCATGTACCGAAGAAAAGCCGGCAGAAGTTAAAATTGAAAAAACTAAAATCGAAAAAAATCCATTTCGGTTTTATAAAGATATTGAAGTGAAACCCGGATTAAATTTTGAAATATTAAGTTGGGGAAAAGGTGCAGATTCTATAGGAGGGTACCAGATTTTGATGTCTGATTCGGTTAAAAATAATTATAAATCAGCTGCTGTTGAACGTAAAGGTATCATGACAGATGCCTGGAATATGGATTTGGATAACGACGGAAACCCGGAATTATATATCCAGTTGTTAAGCAAGAAAAATACTTCCGATTTAAATGTTTTTGAATATGCCGGAAATAACTTTAATAAAATCAGCTTTCCTTCGTTAACTTCTAATCAGAAAAAGGGTTATGCAGGCAATGATAAGTTTTTTATTAAAAACGGCGATTTGTTTCGTTCTTTCCCTGCTAAAGATGCGGAGGACACGACCAAAACAATTGCCAAAACCTATCAATACAAACTAAGCGGAAACAGCTTTTCGACCAGTGAGGTAAAACCTGAGTAATGTTAACTTACCAATTTGAAATTTTAAACCAGCCTGGGCCAATTAGTTGCCAATAGATATTAGCCACAGATTAACAGATTAAAATTGAAAGAATTAACAACGGCTATTAAAATAAATTAACGACTAATCTGTAGGAATACTGGCATCTATACTGATCTAAAAATGGCTAAAATTTATAATCAAGATGAAACCTACAGAATTATTGGTATTGCTATGGAGATTCATAGAATGTTAGGCAAAGGATTGTTAGAAGTTGTATATAAAGACGCTCTTGAATATGAACTGATCAAGAGAAATATACCATATCAACTTGAAAAAGAATGTATTATAAAATATAAAGATACTATCTTACCACATAAATTTTATGTCGATTTTTTAGTTTATAATCAAATAATTGTTGAAATAAAATCAAAGGCTGGAATTATTGAATAACATTATGCTCAAGTAATTAATTATCTAGGTATAACAAAATTAGAAGTTGGTTTAATTATCAATTTCAATGAGAAATCTTTAAAATATAAAAGGGTAATAAATAATTAACAGATGTTAACTTCAATTAAAAAAAATCTGTTAATCTGTGGCAAGTTGATAATATTTGATTTTTTCTGGTAGAAATCAATTATAATTAGAATCAGTTTTTATATCTCATAAATGGAAGAAAATCAGAAATTTTCAATTATTGCCAGACTTAAAAGCTTTAAATACGCTTTTAACGGATTAAAGCTGTTTTTTATAAATGAACATAATGCAAGAATACATTTCATTGCTGCGGTTTTAGCAATTGCACTAGCAGTTTATTTACAGCTTTCGCCTTTAGAATGGGTTGCAATACTGGCTGTTATTTCAGCAGTTTTTGTTGCCGAAATACTAAATTCATCAATAGAAAAATTAGCTGATGTGGTTGCTCCGGAAATTCATCCTAAAATAAAAATGGTTAAAGATTTAGCCGCCGGGGCAGTTTTGGTTACGGCCTTATTGGCGCTGGCAACCGGTGCACTTATTTTTCTGCCAAAGCTATTTTGAATTACTGGCCGCAATCGACTCTTCCATTTTATCGCTTATAATCCGATCCCATTCCGCCTGCATTTTGTGATTACTGCCATGCTCGGTTTCTTCATCATAGTTTTTTTGCATGGTATCGAAATAATTGCTGATCTCGTTAGCCAGTTGAGAAATTTGCGTCTTATAAGTTTTAACTGAATAGTTTCTGTTTTTTAAAACTCTGTCTGCCTCCAGGTATAAAATGTACTGAATATTAACATGGCCCTGTTCATGATGCAAGAGATTTTGTCGGCCCTCTTCAGTTCTAACTTTATCAAGTTTAACCCATGAACGGTTTCTATCAATGCTGATTTCGTTTTGTAATTTTATTTCAACCCGGTTTCTGTAAACGGTGGAAGCATAACTGTACTTCCAGGTCATTGCGGTCAGGGCATAAAAAGGTGAGTTATTATCCGGTTTTCCTTTAAAATGAATCGCCCAGTCTAACTGCTCAGGTTCTTTAAAATCCTGCCTGAACGACAATAAAGGCATAACAATTAATAAACTTAGAATAATGAACAGTGTTTTCATAAGCAGAAGTGAATGAAAAAACCGTGCCTAAATTATTCTAAAGCTGCAAATTGGCCGCTGATACGCTCAAACTTTTCGATAAGTAATGCTATTCGCTCTTTTTCACGTTTGATAACGGCTTTCCTTAAAATTGTTGAACAGAAAGTTATCCAGATGGCCGTTAAACCAACAGCAATTATTTTTTGAATTGTGTTAAAGTGTGTTAGAATTTCTACGAAATAAAAAATAAGTCCTAACGACAAAGCCACAACATAGAACCAATAAAGCGAATTATAAAGCTTATATCTGTTTAATTGATAGGTTTTTAAACTGCGAAGGTATTCGTTAGGATGGACGGTATAATCACTTTTTGCAATTAACCTGTGGTCGCGATATAAAATTAAGGTATAAACGCCAATCGCAATCATAGTAATGCTAATTCCAACATGTGTTGTCCAGGATTCAAAGTGATAATAAATCCAAATTGCCGCTATTGCCAAAAAGGAAGCTGTCATACCCAAAATGTTTAAGGTAGATTTAAGCTTCAACCCATTAACTTCCTTTTTAGCCTGTTGCAGCATCTCATCAGCAGAAACTTTAACTTCTACCTCGTGCTTTTGCCACAACTCCTGTATTTGATCAAACGCTTGCATACTGGTTATATAGTTCTGTTAATTTTTGTTTTATACGGTGAATTTTTACCCTTAAGTTGCCTTCACTGATGCCAGAGATATCAGCAATTTCATGGTACGGTAATTCATCCAAAACCATAGTGATGATTAAGCGATCGTTTTCTTCAAGTTTTGAAATACAGGTATATAATAAGGCTACCTGTTCATTTTTTTCAGAAAACTCTTCAATTTTATTTTCAATTATATTATCAGTTAATTCATCTTTTGCCTGGCGTTTCTCGGAGCGCAAATAGGTTAAGCAGGTATTCACGGCAATTCTGTATATCCAGGTAGATATTAAAGACTTGTTCCTGAACTTATCCAGGTTCTGCCAGACTTTTAAAAAAGTTTCCTGTAAAAGATCATTTGCTGCATCGGTATCACCTGTATAACCATAACATAAATGGAATATTTTTTTGGAATTCGAATCGAAGATTTGCTTAAATAACTTGTCTTTTTGTTCCATTTAACGGGTTATAATTACTTTTTAGATGGTCGGTAATATTTTTTGTTACAGGGAAAATCAAAAATAGATTAATTTTTCATTACCAGAAAAATCAAAATTTGTTACAAGCGCTAAATATCGTAGTTTTACCAAATTAAAAGAGCCATCAACTTAATTATTCATGAAGAAAAACAAACTCACGCTTTTTATTTTTATAGCGCTGATTGCAGGTATTGCTTTGGGCTACATTTTAAATGTTAATTCTATTGATGTTTATAATCAGAATATACTTAATGCCGACGCCAAGGTTAAAAGCATTGAAGTTAATATTGCTAAAACGACCGATACAACTACGGTTACCTATGCTCAATTAAAGGCAGATAAAAAAGTAAACTCAAAAATTAAAAGAGAAAACGAAGAAATCCGGGAAAAAAAGCTCGAATATTTTACTTTGCTAAGTGATATTTTTCTTCGACTGATAAAAATGATTGTTGCACCTTTAGTATTTACCACGCTTGTTGTAGGCGTGGCTAAAGTTGGCGATATAAAGGCGGTTGGCCGGATTGGCGGTAAAACCTTGGGTTGGTTTGTGGCCATGTCGTTGATGTCGCTGGTTCTTGGATTAATCCTGGTTAACTTGTTCGAGCCTGGGAAACACATGAAGTTAACCTTACCTGACCAATTGGTTAACACCGGCATTCAAAAAACGGCCATGAGTGTTAAAGATTTTATTGCCCATGTTTTTCCGAAAAGCATAGCCGAATCTATGGCAACAAACGAGATCCTGCAGATTGTTGTATTTTCTTTATTTTTTGGTGTGGCTACAGCAGCAATCGGCGATTTAGGTCAGGTCGTAATTAAAGCATTTGATGCAATTGCACATGTTATTTTAAAAATGACAGGTTATGTAATGAACTTTGCACCGCTTGCGGTTTTCGGCGCCATGACTGCAATTGTAGCTAAACAGGGTTTGAACGTTTTAAATACGTATGCCATATTTATAGGCGAGTTTTATTTCGGCTTGGCTATCCTTTGGACAATGCTTATTTTCCTAGGGTTTTTAGTGCTGAAGAAACGAATTTTTCGTTTAGTAGGTGATATGAAAGAACCTGCTTTACTGGCATTCAGTACAGCAAGCAGCGAGGCGGCATATCCAAAAACAATGATGCTTTTAGAGCGTTTCGGCTGTAAGGATAAAATTGTAAGTTTTGTTTTACCATTGGGTTATTCCTTTAATCTGGATGGTTCGATGATGTATATGACTTTCGCTTCCTTATTTATAGCACAGGCCTACGGTATACATTTAGGTTTTGAACAGCAAATATCTATGCTTTTAATCTTAATGTTAACCAGTAAAGGCATCGCAGGTGTTCCACGGGCATCGCTCGTTGTAATTGCAGGTACAATTGCCAGTTTTAACATTCCCGAAGCTGGCTTAGCCTTGTTAATCGGTATCGATCCATTATTGGATATGGGTCGCTCGGCAACAAATGTTGTGGGTAATAGCATTGCTACGGCCGTAGTTAGTAAATGGGAGGGTGAACTTAAAGAGGGCTAGGATTTTAGGATTGTATTCTGATCAAATTATTTTGATTTTAAGATGTCATGATAATCAATAAAATTTTTAAGCTTTGCATTGTTTTTGAAGAAACCGTTGCTTATCCATTCATTCAAAATTCAATTACTCAATAATTAAAAAAGAACTGTGTCAAATAAAGGAAAAAAGATCTTCTTGGCGTTAACCATCATCGTACCGATGATAATTTACTGTTACATTTATTACAAACCAATTATTCAGAATGCACCATTTCGTAAGAACGATTTCGTGTCTATGAATTACAAATGGGGGGTAAAAGATACTTTAGAAAATCAGTATGATTCTAAAACCGGTGCCTATCAGTATGTAAACAGTCAGGATTCTACCATTAAAAAGAAAGTGTTTTTTAATAACGATGATGTCCTTTATATACATGGTAAAGCAAATGAAATAGGCCTGTGGAATTTTCCGGATACGATAGGTAAGAAAAGTGCCAAATCTATGGCGGTGCCGCGTTACGATATGTTCTTCAAATACAAAGAGAAATCAAAGCATGTTGTAATTTATGGTGATTTTGATGGAAATCCTAAACTTTTAGATGCTGCAATGCAGATGAGAAAGGTTATCGAAGAAACGATAAATCAAGCGGAGAAAAGAAGCGGTAAGTAAAGTAATCTTCTTCCGAAATAAGTTCCGGGCTTTAATAAAATGTAATGATAAACATTTTATTAAAGCCTTTTTTGGTTTAAAGTTATTTCGTATATTTACGATATATTCGTAATTAAATGGAGAAATTAACCTTACAGGAAGAAGAGGCAATGCTTGCGGTTTGGCAAATAAAAAAGGGCTTTATAAAAGATTTTATGGATGTTTTGCCTGAACCAAAACCACCCTATACAACTTTAGCCTCAACCGTAAAAAACCTGGAGCGTAAAGGTTATTTAATAAGCGAGCGGTTCGCAAATGCTAATCGCTACAGTGCAAAGGTTAAAGAAGCAGATTATAAAAAGCGTTTCATGAGTGGTTTTGTAGATAACTATTTCAAAAGCTCTTATAAAGAATTGGTTGCTTTTTTTGCAAAAGACAAAAAGATTAGTGCCGAAGAGTTGAAAGAGATAATTCACCTTATCGAAAATCCTGAAAAGTAATGTTATGCCACATTTCTTTATCATTCTATTCAAAATAAATCTGGTTTTGGTGCTTTTTGCAGCAGCTTACTACCTGGTGCTTCGAAGGCTAACTTTTTATGTTATCAACCGCATTTTTTTATTGTTTGGAATTTTATTTTCTACCCTTTATCCTTTCATAAATTTAACCGGGTTCTTCAACAGTTTCAAGTCTGCCCCGGCTTTTTTACCTCAATTAAATCAAAACGTTAATCAATTTGTGCAGCAAGAATCCATTTCTTTTTTCTGGCAAATTTTGACTTTTGTTTTTTATGCAGGTGTGCTTTTTATGGCTTCAAGATTAACGATCCAGTTTATTTCTCTGCGCCGTGTGCATAAAAATTCAAATCCGGGGCGGGTTGATGAATTTGATGTACGCATTCTGAATGATGAGGTAAGTCCGTTTTCCTTTTGGCAAACCATTTACGTTAATCCGCTTTTGCATAAAAAAGAAGATTTGAAAAATATCATCGAGCACGAAAGCGTGCATGTGGAGGAGTGGCATACATTAGATATCATCCTCGCAGAAATAAGCCTGGTTTTTTACTGGTTTAACCCTGGCGTTTGGTTAATGAAAAAAGCTGTTCGCGAAAATATTGAATTCATTACCGACGCTAAAATTTTAAAAAAAGGTATTGATAAAAAAGCTTATCAGTATAGTTTATTAGGCGTTGGCGCCTTAAACCCATCTGTAGCGATTGTAAATAATTTCAATCTTTCCGATCTTAAAAAAAGAATTAAAATGATGAATGCCAGGCGTTCATCCAATATTAATCTGGCCAGGTATTTATTTATTTTACCAATTTTGTTGATAACAACTTTAGCTTTTACTATTGATAAAAAGGATGTAGAGAAAAGTTTGATGCCATTAAAAACAATTGTTGACAAGGTAATTCCTGAAAAAAAACCAGAACCGTTGAGGATTCAGGTAAATCAGTTAAAAAAGCCTGTAAAAAAGGTTTTGCAAAAACCAAAGTTTGTAGATACGACAAAAAACATAACCTTAATTTTAAATCAAGATATACGCGACAGCAATTCAGTACATAAAATTCTGAACTTGTTTCTGAAAGATAAGAATGATAAAGCGCCTGCAAAGTTCAAAGCTGACCGCAAAATTTTTATAAGCAATTTTGTGTTTAATGACACGGTAAAAAATGGTGAAACACCTGAAGTCAGGAATATTAAAATCACAATGAATACCGATAAAGACAGTCAGTATTCGTTTTCAGATGGTAAAAGGATCATCAATGTGGTTAAAGTTGTTGAAACAGGTAATAGCAGACAAGATTCTTTAACTAAACCGGATACAAAGAAGCATTTTTTCTTTACTCAATCTACCTCATATTCTTTGGATGGGAACAAAGTTTCTGCTGCGGATTTAAGCAGGTTAGATGCAAAACAAATAGAAAATATCATCATTTCTCATGGTGGCATGATGGATATAAAAACCAAACAAAAATAAGCTAAACCTCATCCAATGTCGGATGAGGTTTTTTTATTAAAAATTAAATCTTGCCCTTAGCATTGCTACTCTTCCGGGAATGTAGTAAGTGCCGGTTGTTAATGAATTGGCAGAAAGGTATATGGCATCGAAAGTCTTAATGTTTGCTAAATTCGTTATGCCAAATTCCAAATCTGTTTTAAGTTTGACTATTTTGTATTTTACATTGGCATCGGCAAAAAGGTAATTTAAATTTGGCTGCGTTGATTGATGTGTAAACAAATGTTCTGCAGAGAGGTTTACATAAACGTTTTTAACGGTTGTAAAAGACAAAGCAGATTGCTGCCTTAATTGCTGAAAATTGGTTTTAATGGCATTTTCTGTTTGAGTTTTATTGTTTGTTATTGAATAAGTGGCATTGTACGACCAATTTATAAAGCTAGTTAACTTGGCATCAATTCCGGCTTTATAGGTAATGGTTTGGGTATTTATCGGCAGCAAATCATTGTTCTGAAGTTGCTGATAGTCGCTTTGAGCAAAACTCACACCGGCATTAACCGTGCTTCTGAAGTTAAACAGGTATTTACTGGCGTTGGCAGTTAACGATAAACTTTTAACATGGTTTGATAAAGGCAATACAACCCTTTGCTGAATATTGTTCGTTAGCGTATAGGATGAAATTGTATTTAATTCGGCATCGCTGTATCCGGCATTTACATTAATAAATAACATTTGCATCGCTTTTCTAAAGTTAAACCCTGCGCCAATTGAATGTATTTTACTTTCTGAGATGGGGGCATCGTTGGCGAAAAGCGAACGGTAGTTACGCAGAACAGTTCCTTTGTAAACATCATCAATCCCGCCTAAATCATTTTTAAAAGAATAGTTGGCCGAAACATAGTTTTCCGGGCTGGTTTGATATTTAAGATTCATTGATGGATTAACAAAAAATCTTACTAAGCTTTTATCCAAATTGTTTCCCCGGTCTTCATAGTTTATCAGATTATAACTTAAAGGCAAGGAAAGGTTAACTTTTAGTTTATCTCCGGTAAAGTCATAGCTGCCTTCCGTGTAAAATTTCGTTTTAAGCCAGTCTAAATCATTTACCGCATTTTGCGATACCAACTCAATCGTATGATTGTTCTGAATTTTGTATAACTCGGCGTTTAAATTCTGACTTTGAACATTAAAACCAACCCTGTAAGTTTGCATAAATTTGTTGCTAAACAATGCGTAGGAGATATAATTGTTTGTGTAAGAAGTTGGCAGCTTCGTGTATTGATTTAAGCCTGCATAGGCTTGCCCGTTGTTCAGGATATCTGCATTTAAACCCGGAGTAATATTTAAACTTTCGGGCTGCGTTGTGCGATTTAGGTAGGAATAAAAGTTTAAGACATCGTCAGATTTGAGTTTCTTCCGGTAGCTGAATTCGTTTGAAACATCAAGCGTTTCTTGCTTGAGGATTTGATAAGCAGGTATACTATTAATCACTATTCCTGAATTTGTTTTGAAAGGAACATAGTCCAATACAAAATTGTTATTCAGGTAGTACTTATCCGCATTGCCATTTAAATTAAATTGTGCCCGTAATTTTTGCGGATTGACAGCATTGCTTTGAATTTCTGTATACTTTACCGTTTCCGTAGGTAAATACGTTTTTGAAAACTTATTGTATTGTTGGGTTCGTTCATCATACAAATAGTAGAGATTGGCTCGCAGCTGTAAATCATCATTAAATTTATAGAGGTTGTTCAGGTTGATTAAACCTGCTTTATTAAACAGATACCGGCTTTGAGGTAACGATGGAACGCCTGCGGCACCTGTAGAAAGTAATCCGGATGGTTTGTCGTTATCCAGTCTTTTCAGGTAATCAGAAAAATTATGTGAGGTTAAGTCAATTCCGGGGTCGATGCCAATATTATTGCCTTTAATATTATTGATGAATTTCAATTTTTTGTTGAATAACATTGCTGTTAAATTTTCATCAAAGCGGTTGGGTGTGCCGGCACCAACAGTTGCATCGCCCATCACTTTAAGCTTAGCCTCATCCTTCAATACCAGATTAAGTGCAACATCATCACTGGTGTTGTTTTTGCGCATCATCTTAATGGGTTGGTCGTTCTGAATTACCTGTACTTTATCAACGGCACCCTGCGGAATACTTTTAGTGCCGATGTTGTATTTATCATCGAGGAGGTTATCACCATCTACATATAAATTTGAAATTGCCTTTCCGTTGTAGCTCACTTTTCCGTCTTCGGCAACTTCAATTCCCGGCATTTTCTTCAGAACATCGCCAATGCTTCTGTCTTGCTTATCTGCAAAATCCGATGGCCTGTAATTTAACGTGTCGCCGTTGGATGTTAATTTTGGCCGGTTTTTAACCGTTACGGTTTCAAGGTTAATTTCTCCGTTTTGAAGGACTAAATCGTAGCTTTTGTTTACATCATCTATTTTGACAGCTGTTTTTTTATAACCGATGCTGGATGCTTCAAGGTTATAATTAATAACATTTTCATTTTTAAGGCTGATTGAAAAATCGCCCTTGCTATCTGACCGGTTAAAGCTTACGATATTACCTTCCGTATCTTTTAAAGTAACGTTAACTGATGAAATTCCCTTGCCCGAAATGTCCTTAACCTTTCCTTTCAATTGTTTTTGCCCGAATACTGCAGTAAAGCTTAGCAATGCTGAACATATAATTATTGCAGATAGTCCTCTCATTTTTTCTCAGGAAGTTCGATTGGATTATTAATGGTTGTTTTTGACAATGAAGTTATGCCGCCGGATGGTCGGGGCGCTGTCGATGTTTTAAATGAACCTTGCATACCGCTTGCGGCCATTTGTGCCTGCATAAAACCCTGAGGATCTTTATCTCTTGCTTCTTTCAGCCTGTCGAATTCTTTTTTTGTGGTTTTTATGGCATCGGCAGGGAGTTTAATTTCAGATTCGAAATAAGGATTTCCGATATCCATGCCAACAATTTTAACCGTACCAACAGCACCATTTGGCATGGTTAGTTTTGGCTCGCCATTTTCTGTTGCTTTCGCAGCTTCTTCTTTAACGTTTTCCAGACCTGCGAATTCAAATTTTACTTCTTTTTTTTCATCATAAGCCTCGATAATTAAGCCTGGCAAACCATTTAATTTCCATGGGCCACTTTGAAAAGGAATTTCGGTGGCAAACCAGGCTATCCAGTTTCTACCCTTGAAGTGCGTGGTCGCTTTCTGGCAATGAATTCCTGAAAAACTTGTCGTGTCTTTTAGTATTTTCCAGTCTATAACTGGTGCGGTTTCCTCGATAAGGTAATTATTAAACAAGCGCTCTTTAGTTATTAATTTATGTTCAGCAGCGAAGTAAAAATAATCAGATTGTGTTAACGGGCCTTTAGTTTCGCTTTTTATATTGATGGTAAAGTTGTTGCTGCCGGCTTGATTTTTCATTTGTTCCTGCATTTGTTTCTGCATGTTCATGCTCTGATTAATCTTGTCGTAACTTGTATATACCGATGCATTATTACCGGTAACGAGCAGCATGTTCTCTTTTGCGGGTTTATCTTTTTGCGTGGTATCCTGAATGTGGGTGAAGGTGTACCGAACCCGGGCCAGTGCTTTATCGGGTTTTTGTGCATGAATGGTTAATGACAGCATGGCTGCACAGCAGGTTGTTAAAATAGTTTTCATAATACTTATTTAGATTATTTAATTTTCGTAAATCTACGAAATATTCGTAATACAAAAATGCTTTAACATTTTTTAACAACGAGGTACCGCCTGAATTTTTTTGAGCTTCAGATTAACCGGGTGGAGGGGAAGCTGCCGAAATTTTGAAATGCCGGCCTGCGTAAAATAAACCTGATGGTAATGGAAAGCCCGGAGCGTAGCGAGGAATGGAATGAACAGCAGGGCAGGAATTACCTAAGAATTACCAGACCTAGCTTTTCAAAAATAGCATGTAAAATGATCCTAAAATCTTTAAATCCTAGTAACCAAGGTTCCGGAGGATTTTAGTGAAAAATATTTTCAGTATGTGTTTGTGTGTTAACTGAATTTGTTCTATATTTGCACCTCGTTAAATAAAAATTAAAAAACTAATATTTAAACAATGTACGCAATAGTAAATATAGCAGGACAGCAATTTAAGGTTGCTAAAGACCAGCACCTTTTTGTACACAGGTTACAAGGAGATGAAGGCGCTAGTATTGAATTTGATAACGTATTGTTGGTTGATAATGGTGGTGCAATCACTGTAGGTGCTCCTGCGGTTAAAGGTGCTAAAGTTTCAGCTACTATCGTATCTCATTTAAAAGGTGATAAAGTAATTATTTTCCACAAAAAACGTAGAAAAGGTTACAAAAAGAAAAATGGTCACCGCCAGTTTTTCACAAAGATTCAGATTTCTGACATCACGCTATAATTAATTTGTTAACCCAATAATTCGCTTTTAGCGAGTTAAAAAATATAAAATCATGGCACACAAAAAAGGAGCCGGTAGTTCGAAAAACGGACGTGAATCGCATAGTAAGCGTTTAGGTATTAAAATTTTCGGTGGTCAGGAAGCTATCGCCGGAAATATCTTAGTACGTCAACGCGGAACCAAACACCACCCGGATAAAGGTGTTGGTATTGGTAAAGACCACACTTTATTTGCTTTAGTTGATGGTACTGTTATTTTCAAAAAGAAACAAGATAACAAATCTTATGTTTCTGTACTTCCTGCAGTAGCTAAAGCTGAGGTTGTTGAGCAAGTAGCTAAAGCACCGGCTGTTAAAAAAGAAGCTGTAGCTAAAGAAGTTGTTGAAGAAGCACCAGTGAAGAAAGCGCCTGCTAAAAAAGCAACAGCAAAAAAAGAAGAATCTGCTGAAGAAGCTGCACTTGCAGAATAATTAGTAATTAACTTATATTAAAAAGCTCCCGGATGTATTCGGGAGCTTTTTGCGTTTAATGATTTTTAACAGCGTTAAACTCTGTTAAATAACATTTTTTAACAATTCATCGGGATAAATTAGCACAAAATATAGCACGATGAACGTTAAAATTGTAAACTTGTTTGCATTTGCTATTCTTCTGACAAGCTTTTCTTTGAAGGCACAAAATGTTGAAGAAAATATCCGGATGGTAAAACCATTTAAAGCAGATGGCTTATCTAATGAATGGGAAGAGCCGCTTAATCAATACAACGATGCGACAAAGCTCGCTTTCGCATTAGCTAATGATGATACAAACCTTTACATTATTATAGAGTCGCTGGATCCTCAAACAACCTTCAGTGTTTTGCGTGGCGGGATAACGCTGAACATTAATACCCAGGGCAAAAAGAAAGATGGTATCAAATTGATTTTTCCATTGATTGAAAGGCCGCCAATGCTCAAAGACGGTGAAATGCCTGAAGGCAAAGATGGTGCTCCGCCGCAGTGGCAGGAAGACAGAAGTGGTGAGCAGCCCGTAATGAAAAGTATTAAAATTTTCGGCTTTAAGAATATTAAGGATGGTAACCTGCCTGTTGTGAATGAAGAAGGTATTGAAACCGGCATGGGTATTCGGCCAAACAAAGACCTTACTTACGAACTGAGCATACCACTGGCGCAATTAGAAGTAAGTTTAGATATGAAGACACCTTTGGTTTATAACATAAAAATTAACCAGCCTAACAGGCCTGATTTTAAGAAAGGTGGCGATAGACCGGAAGGCGAGGGCAGGCCCGGAAGCAGAGGCGGAATGGGTGGTGGTGGAATGGGCGGCGGACGTGGCGGTATGGAGCGCAGCGTCGGAAAAATGGGCGGTGGAAGTGGTGGCAGACCTCCCGGAGCGGGTATGGATGGACCGGAAAATAGAAAGTCTGATTTCTGGATAAAATATAAACTTGTAAAAGCTTAACCCAATAAATACAGTTAAAAAAGCCGGTTTTAATTAACCGGCTTTTTTAGTGCTGACGAGCCATTAACTGATTTGTTAAATTTAAAATATTGGCTTTGGCTTCGTTGCTGACATTAATTTGTGCCATTAATGCAAGGGCTTTATCCATGTAATTATCCATGGTTTCCATTGCAATGTTTCGAATATTTAAGGCGTCATAAACCTGTTTAACAGCATTAACTTTCTCTTTAACATCAAATGTTTCGTAGTTGGTCCAGGTTTGAAGCGACTGAAGATTATCTTTTTCAGCGAGTTCAAAAGCTTTTAGTAAAAGGAAAGTTTTTTTATTTGCAATAATATCTCCGCCAACCTGCTTACCAAATTTTTCAGGATCGGCATAAACATCCAGAATATCGTCCTGAAGCTGAAAAGCAATTCCTATATTTTCACCAAACTGATATATTAAATCGGCATCTTTTGCTGAAGCTTCCGCGATAATGGCGCCAAGTTTTAAGGCACCGCCCAGCAAAACAGCCGTTTTTAACCTTATCATATCAATGTATTCTGCAATGGTTACATCATCCCGGTCTTCAAATTCCATATCGAGTTGCTGACCTTCACATACTCCTTGAGCGGTCGAATTGAAGGTTTCAAGCACATCTTTTAAAAAGATTGGATTAACTTTAGCTAAGTTTTTATTTGCCTCTACCATCATTACATCACCACTTAAAATAGCCGTATTTGTGCTCCATTTTTCATGAACAGTCGCTTTGCCCCTGCGCAGCGGTGCATTATCCATGATGTCATCGTGAACCAGTGTAAAGTTATGAAATACCTCAATTGCCATAGCAGCATGAATGGCATCGTTCGGATTTTTACCAAATAATTCGGTCGACATTAATACAAGCAGCGGGCGAATTCTTTTGCCACCAAGATTAATAATGTATGTTATCGGATCGTAAAGTTGTTTTGGATTTTCAGGAAACTTTAAATTCTTAATGGCCGTTTCTAAAATTTCCTGTAACTGTAATATGTCAGACATTTTTTGTTTTATGGGTTAATCATTGTGCCAAAGGCATTCTGGCCTTCCATCATCTTGCTGAATTTATCTTCAAGCGATGTTTGCTTAACAATCGGATTATTTTGCCAAAAATCGGCATTATATTTTATAGATTCTACTACATTTTTATCTTTGGTATCTCTTCTTACATTTTGAAAACTTTCATTTTGCAAAGTGTTATCTTCCTGATAAACGGTTAGTAAGGAACTTATAATAGCGCTTAAATCATTAGCGCGCATTCTATCCATATAACTTACGGCCAAATACATCTTAGTTGATATGCTTTCCAGTATGTTAATATCAGTTGATCCACTTTTAAAAGTGGCAATTGTTTTTACAATAGGTGGATATTTAAAAACCGCTCCGGCAGCTAAATCCATAGGCAGGTTCAGGATATTATTTTCTACCCTGTAGATTTTAAGATCCTTAGTGCCAACATAAAAAGCAGAATTTGCATAAAATTGATTTTTCCCGGCCTTTTTTATGGTACAGGTAACAACTGCAATATCCTGATCAGCTTGTTCAATATAACGTTCAATTTCAATCGTATACTTGTCGAGGGTTTTTTCAGTAACAAAGGTGCCTGAATTTGGGACGGTAAGGTATCCGCTCGAACTGAACGTAAAATACGACTGATTGCTTAAATCAAAACCAGACTGATTTTTACTTTCGGCAAACCGGGTTTGTCTGGCAATCCAGCCCGAAGTACGGGTAACATTCCATTTAATATCATAAAAAATCTCATGGATTTTAGTCGGGTTATTGTTTACGGAAGTTAATTGCCTGTAAAAGGCTTTTAGATAATGGTTATCATCTTTATATTTAGCGGCCTTTTCAAAAGCGCTTTTTAATAACTTTTTTCCCTGATAGGGATCTACCGTTATTTCGGCTAAATTGATGGCTGCTTGTTTAAGCTTAATGATTAAGTTATCCGAAGCATTTTTTACTTCCGTTTCATCGCTCAGATAACTTACATGGCTAAACTTTAATTTTACCGGAAGCGTAGCAGCTTTAATTACGAAATCCCCGTTTTCATTTGTAATTGAAGTAGTTTGTGTGCCGATAATCATTAAAGAGACAAAAGGTATTGGCTCACCGGAAACTTCGTCTATAACTTTGCCTTGTATGGTTTGCGAATGGCTTTTTACCGCACAAGAAAAAAGTATAAACAGGATAATATTTTTTATCATTTATAAAACTAACGAAAAATCTATTTGTCGTTTAGCAAGATCCACTTTTTTAACTTTTATTGTCACTTCATCACCTAATTGATACTTTTTCTTCTTGCGTTGCCCGACAATACAGTAATTCTTTTCATCGAGTACATAAAAATCATCTGAAATTTCACGCAGGCGAACCATACCTTCGCATTTATTTTCTTCAATTTCTACATACATACCCCATTCTGTAACACCGGTAATAATACCCTGGTAAATGTTTCCGACATTTTCTTCCAGGTATTCGGCTTGTTTATACTTTATGGAGGCACGTTCTGCTTCGGCGGCTCTTTTTTCCATTGCAGATGAATGCGCACTTGCTACTTCGTAAAATTCAGCGTCGGCAGATTTTTCTCCGGCCAGATAATCCTGCAATAAGCGATGTACCATAACATCCGGATAACGACGGATAGGTGAGGTGAAGTGGGTATAATAGTCAAAAGCTAACCCATAATGACTGGTTTTCTTGGTTGTATAAATCGCTTTAGCCATCGAGCGAATAGCTAAAGAAGTTAATACATTTTGTTCTTTTTTACCTTCAACATCGGCCATTAAATGGTTTAAGGATTTCGCAATTTCTTTATCAGATTTTGTGTTGATTTTATAGCCGAAACGCGATGCGAAATTCGCGAAGGTATTCAGGGTTTCCATATTCGGAGAATCGTGAACCCGGTAAACAAATGTTAGTTTATTTTTTCCTTTCAGTTTTGTGGCAATAAATTCGGCTACTTTTCTGTTGGCCAAAAGCATATAATCTTCGATAAGTTTGTGCGCATCTTTTCGTTCCTTAACATATACACCTATCGGTTTACCATTTTCATCGAGTTTAAATTTAACTTCGGTACTTTCAAAACTGATGGCGCCGTTTTTAAATTTCCTTTCACGAAGAATATGAGCCAGTTCATTTAATTTAAGTATTTCGGTAGCATAATCGCCGGCTTTGTTTTCTATAACTTCCTGAGCTTCTTCATAACTGAAACGTCTGTCGGAGTGAATAGCTGTTTTTCCATACCATTCAGATTTAATGTTTGCCTGGTCATCTACTTCAAAAACAGCGGCAAAGCATAATTTATCTTCATGCGGACGTAATGAGCATACACCGTTACTTAACCTTTCAGGAAGCATCGGAATAACCCTGTCGACCAGGTAAACCGATGTAGCACGACTATAAGCTTCCTTATCCAGCTCAGTTCCCCGGATAACATAATGAGAGACATCAGCAATATGAACACCAATTTCGTGATTTCCATTGGGTAATTTCCGGTAAGAAATGGCATCATCGAAATCTTTCGCATCAGCAGGGTCTATGGTAAAAGTTAATACATTACGAAAATCTCTGCGTTTGGCAATTTCAGTTTCCGAAATTTCTTCCGGAATTGCATTGGCTTCTTTTTCTACGGCAGGAGGGAATGATAACGGGAAGCCATATTGCGCCAGAATTGCATTCATTTCAGTATTATTCTCACCTTGGTCGCCCAGCACATGCTTCACCGTTCCGATTGGGTTCTTAGCTCCTTCAGGCCAGTCGGTTAAACCCACCAAAACCCTTTGTCCGTTTTTAGCGCCTAACGTATCCGATAGCGGCACAAAAATATCGTGCATCATCTTTTTATCATCAGCAATTACAAAGGCAAAACGTTCGGATATTTTTATAACACCCGTGAAGTCAGATTTTGCTCTCTTAATGATTTCAACAACTTCGCCATCATTTTTGCGGCCGTTCTTTTTAGCAAAAACATAAACCTTTACCAAATCGCCATGTAAGGCGTTTTTAAGTTTACGTGGCGCAACAAAAACATCTTTTTCAAATTCATCATCAGGAATAATGTAGGCTGAACCATCCGCCGTCATATCTACACGACCTGTCAGAAAGTTTTGTAATTCTTTTAACTTGAATTTTCCTTTTTCCGGTTCCAGAAATATTCCGGCACTTTTTCCTTCTTTTAAAACTTCGAGAATGGTGTCGCGGGATTTCTGATCGTTGAGGTTTAATTTGGCTGAAACCTGTTTATAATTTAGTGTTTGATTACTGTTTTTTTCGAAGACATCACTAACCAGTTGATTCAGAACCAATTTTATATTTGCGGATTTCTTTTTTGCCATGTGTTAAATGTATTTTACCGAAGATACAGAAAAGAAAGAAATGAAGGTTAGGAAGTAGCCGGAAAATGTGATAGCAATGATGTTGTTGCTATTAAAAAATCTTTTAATCGATTAACAATTCTACGTATTTAATCTTTTTTCGAAGCGAGGTATAACTAAGGTGAATGTGGTCATTTATACCTTGGATTATTGCCGGATAGCTGTATTCGCCTTCTGTGTGATTTTCCAATGTGTAAATGTCTTTCCAGTTTTTTCCGTCATCAGAAATTGCTAATTTTAAAACTGAACGACCCTCCCACCAGTTTTTTCCAGCTTCTAAAGGGTTATAAATGAGTAATTGCCTACCGCTTCTTAAGGTTACGGCGTCGCTACCAGAATTTGGATTAGGTAAATTCGTTTTGGAGAGTTTTGACCAGGTTTCGCCATTATCATCAGACCAGCTTTGAACAATAACATTTTGCCTGCTCCGGCACAGCAGCTGAAGTGTTCCATTGGGATAGGTCAAAATGGATGGCTGAATTACGCCAAAAGTATCGCAATCAATCTCGATTTTTTTCCAATTATGTCCATTCTTGTCCGATTGTTCGATGTGAATTAACCATTTCTTTTCATCTAAACTTTCAGTACTCGATGGGTAGAGGATATTGCCATTTGCAAGTTGAACAGGTTTATTTTTTATCGGACCTAAAAATCCGTCGGGTAATTTCTTTGCTGCTGACCATGTTTTTCCGTTATCGGATGAAGTTTTGTATTCAGCCCACCACGATCTCGGGTTGGGGCCTACTTTGTAGTGCAGGTACAATACACCGTTTATGGCTTTAAACAATACCGGATTCCAACAAGGATAGCGTAAACTATCATTTTGTATGCCGTTGGCAATTTCCACCGGTTTGGACCATTTGTTATCGGATCTGGTTGAAGACCAAATGGAAACGTCTTTACTGCCTTCAAATTTACCTCCGAACCAGGCACACCTAATTTTATTGTCTGTTAAAATTACTAGTGTTGATGCATGGCAAGCTGCAAAAGGAGCGTTATCAAAAATAAACCCGGATTGAATTAATTTAATTGGTTTTACTTGTGCTTTTGAATCGGCTGAAGAGACCAATAGTAGAAGCACTAAATAAGTAGATGTTAATTTTTTAATTGCCAGGAATTGCATCAATTAATTTTTTAGTATAAGCCGCTTTTGGTGAATTAAATATGTAATCGGGAAAACCCTCTTCTTCAATTTTTCCTTTGTTCATCACTAAAATACGGTCGGAAATGTGTTTTACCACGGCTAAATCGTGAGAAATGAAAATATAGGTTAAGCCAAATTCGCGTTGCAAATCTTTGATCAGATTTAACACCTGTGCCTGTACGGAAACATCCAAGGCCGAAACAGATTCATCGCAAATGATAAACTTTGGTTCTAAAGCGAGGGCTCTGGCAATAACGACACGCTGGCGTTGCCCACCACTAAATTCGTGCGGGTAACGGTTGTAATGTTCTTCTTTTAAACCAACTTTATTCAATAATTCCAAAACTTTTGCTTTTCTTTCAGTTTCATTTTTGAAGAGACTGTGTACTGTTAAAGGTTCAAGGATTGATTGACCAATAGTTAGTTTTGGATTAAGTGAGGCGTAGGGATCCTGAAAAATGATTTGAATATCTTTTCTTAATTTTCTCATTTCAGCCTTGCTGACATGGGTGATGTCTTTCCCATCGAAAATAATATTGCCTGATGTTGGTTGAATCAAGCGTAAAATACTCCGGCCTAAAGTGGTTTTTCCACAACCGGATTCCCCAACCAAGCCCAGGGTTTCGCCAGGAAAAACATCAAAATTAATCTGGTCTACAGCTTTAACATATTCTTTATTCTTACTGAAAAAACCATTGTTTATTGGGTACCATGTAGATAAATTCTTTATTTCAAGCAATGGTTTTTTAGCGTATAATGAACTGCGCCTGGCCTGCGTTTCTGCTGCTGTTATTTGATTAGACGGATTTAAATGAGCCAACGCATCGTCGACTATACCTGTCAGGAAATCGGCTACTACAGGTAATTTTTTTAACTGTAATGCTGGTGACGGCCGGCAAGCCAGTAAGCCTTTTGTATACGGATGCTGAGGATTTTGAAAGATTGATTTTGCATTTCCTTGTTCCACGATTTCGCCTTTATACATTACAGCAACCTCATCCGCAATTTCGTGTACCACACCTAAATCGTGCGAGATGAAAATCATCGCCATATCGCGTTCTTCTTTAAGCTTCAGAAGTAATTGTAAGATGGTTTTCTGAACAGTAACATCTAACGCAGTGGTTGGTTCATCAGCGATTAAAAGCTTTGGATTACAACTCAAAGCCATCGCAATCATCACACGCTGTTTCTGTCCGCCAGAAATTTGATGCGGGTAACTTTCAAATATCTTTTCCGGTCGGGGCAATTGGACTTCTTTAAAAAGTTCTATTGTCTGGCGTTTTGCTTCTTCTTTAGCAACTTTTTGATGCAGAATAATTGCCTCAGCAACCTGATAACCGCAAGTGAACACCGGGTTAAGTGAGGTCATCGGCTCCTGAAAAATCATCGAAATTTGATTCCCACGGTATTGCCTGATTTCGTTGGCATTTAAATTAAGTAAACTTATGCTATCGAAATCCACCTGGCCGGTTATTTTGGCCAAACGTTCATCGTGTAAACGCATAATCGAAAAAGAAGTTACCGATTTTCCCGAACCCGATTCACCGACAATTCCGAGAACAGTTCCTTTTTTTACATGGAAACTTATCTGTTTTACAGCTTTGAACCAGGTTTTTTCATCCTGATTGAAGAAATCGATAGTTAAATTTTCTACGTTTAGCATCAGGTTACAATTGTAATGTTTTCTGGCGGAATTATATTCATGCCTTTAAATTTTAACAGCACCTGAGCGGTAGTAATTACATCTTTCTGGCAATAGGTTACAATGCGCGGTAAGTTTTTTTCTTCATAATAAACCTGTCGTACCATACTTCCGTCGATGTCGTCTTTTGGTGTTGGTACATTTAAAATGGCCGCAAGCAGATTTAATGAAGTATAATGTTTATAATCGCCGAATTTCCAGAGTTCCATTGTATCCAGATGGTTTATTTCCCAGGGTTTTTTGCCTGAAATTTGAAGCTGAACCGGGATTTCAATACCATTAATTAATAAACGTCTGCACAGATAAGGAAAATCAAATTCTTTACCGTTATGTGCACAAAACATTAATGTTGATAACTGCTTTTCCAGCACAGTGGCAAAATCTTTCAAAATCTCTTTTTCATCGTTTCCATAAATTGATTTTACCCGTAGATATTGATTTTTATCCTGTGTGTAAAAAATGCCCATGCTTATACAGATTATTTTGCCAAATTCTGCCAGTATACCGGCCCGCTCGTAAAAATCGTCGGGACTTTGTTCCGGCTTTCGCTGATAATGCGTTTTTTGTTCCCAAAGATCCTGTAAATGAGGCGGCAATTCGTCGTAAAATGCATATTGAGGCACAGTTTCGATATCGATAACCATAACCTGATTGAGATCGACCGTTTTTAGCATAAAACAATATACGGAAATACTTTTTAGTTCGCAATTTTCAATTTCATTGCGACAATAAATCAATTTAACAATCTGACAATATTTTTTTAAGTTTGATATATGGCAAAAAGCAAATTTGAAATATCCTTGGAAGAAGGTTCACACAAAATTCTATCGGGTTTGATAGGAGATTGGGAAGGTACATCTAAAACCTGGTTTGAAAAAGACGTGCTCGCTGATGAATCAGCGGCGAAGGGCGTATTTTCTTCAATTTTAGGGAGCAGGTTTGTTTCTTATGATTACAAGGGAAGTCTGGATGGTAAACCTTTAGCAGGAAAAATGATCATTGGCTTTGATATTCCATACCAGCGATTTACAAGCAGCTGGATGGATAGCTTCCACATGGGTACACAAATTATGCTTTCCAGCGGAGTTGCTACTGATAAAGGGTTTTCAATATTAGGAACTTATGGAAGTCCTGAATATGGTGAACAGCTCTGGGGATGGCGAACAGCTTTAGAAATCTTAAACGATAATGAAATTATAATTTCTGCTTATAATATTTCGCCTGAAGGGGAAGAGGCTAAGGCAACTGAAACGGTTTTGAAAAGAATTTTATAACAGTTATTCTGTCATGTTGAGCTTGTCGAAACATCTTCTTTAAGTTCTTCGACAAGCTCAGAATGACAATATTATTAAAATAAAGTTGGCGATTGTGCAGAACCATTTGCCATAACCGGAATTTTTAAATCTGTACCAATGGCTTTATTTAACTTTTCTGTAAAATAGGCAGAAAATAATGGCGATGAAAGCTCCACATTTTGGTGAACAAAAAAGTATAGGTTTTCGAGGCCTTGCTTTTTCCATTCCACTATTCTTTCAACCCAGTCATCTAAACGTTTTTTATCAATTGCATCGTCATTTGCACCGACAAAGCGGATAAAGGCGTTAGGAGAGGTTAACCGCATGTGGAGCATATCTCTTCTGCCCGAAGTGTCTACAATAATGTTTGCAATACCGTTTTCTTCAAATAATGTGGCAAACTCGTTTGCAATTGCGGGGTTTGAAAACCATTCTTCGTTTCTAACTTCAACAGCTAAAGGAATCACCTTTGGAAATTCTTTTACAACGATTTTAAGTCGTTCGAAATCTTTTGGCTTAAAATTATCATGCAGCTGAAGAAAAGCCATGCCTAACTTATCTTCAAAATTGCTGATGGCATCACAATATTGTTCAACAGGTTCTTTAACATTGATTAATCTTTTAAAGTGACTTATCGTATTGGTGAGTTTCGGAAAGAACTTGAAATCAGCCGGTGTTTTTTGAGTCCAGGTGATTACCTGTTCGCTGCTTGGCATTCCGTAAAAAGTCGCATTCAGTTCAATTGAATTAAACTGCGTAGCATAATAAGTTAATTCATCTTTGGTACCTTTCGGATAAAAACCTTTCAAATCCGCTTTGTTCCATTTGGCACAACCTACATAAGCCCGGAAATTCTGTTTGGGTTTATTGGCCTTTAAAATAGCTTCCGTTTGCGGCGCATCTGCCGGAAGAGTGAAATCTATTATCGAAGGGTCTTCTACTTTACCGAATTGCATATGATGTTATTTAACTAACCGCTAAGTTAGCAAAGAAAATTGCGCAAAGAAACACAAAGGAAATATTTGCACCATCATTTCATCTGACAGCTATCGGAAGCGAGGCACGGCGCAATCTTAATGCGGCAGACAGGTTCGATACATTACTATAGTTGTAAGATAGCCTGTCTGCGTTGGGCAGGCTTCTTGCCTCGCAATAGCGGATTTAAAAAAAAGGCGCCAAGTATAAACCCGGCGCGCTTTGCGAAAAACTTTGTGCCCTTTGCGGTTAATCTCAGTAACCCAGAATTTTTAAAACCTGTTTACTATTTTGTTCCTCTCCAAAAACCTCAAAATTGAAGCTTTCATCGCGGTTTCTACGGATTAAAACATGTTTGGGACTCGGCAATAAGCAATGGTGAATGCCTCCGTAACCACTTAAAACCTCCTGGTAAGCACCTGTGTGGAAGAAACCTAAATATTGTACTTTACGTGTTTTCGGCATGAACACACTATTCATATGCGCTTCCTGGTTGTAATAATCCTGACCATCACATGTAATGCCACCTAAGTTAACACGCTCGTATTCAGCGTCCCAATTGTTAATTGGTAATAAAATATATTTTTGGTTCAATGCCCAGACATCTGGCAGGTTGGTAATGAAAGAACCATCTAACATTAACCAGCGTTCACGGTCGTTTTGTTGTTTACGCCCTAAAACTTTGTATAAAATACCCGATGCTTCAGCAACTGTATATTTACCGAATTCAGTAATAATATCAGGCTCCATTACATCGTGGATGGCGCAGATTTCTTTGATCCTTTTTACAATTTCGTTTACCATGTACTCGTAATCGAAATCGAAAACCAATGAATCTTTAAACGGCATGCCGCCACCGATATCCAAAGTATCTAAATCTGGATTAATTTTCTTGAACTTGCAGTAAAGCGTTACATATTTCTCCAGCTCGTTCCAATAATATGGCGAATCGGTAATACCTGAGTTTATGAAAAAGTGTAATAATTTTACACGGAAATTCGGGTTATGAACAATTTTATTATTATAAAAATCAATAATATCTTCCATACGAACACCTAAGCGTGAGGTGTAAAACTGAGAATCTGGTTGTTCCTCTGCTGCAATACGGATACCTAAATTACAAGGTGTATCGATATCAACCTCATCATCAAAAAGGTTAAACTCTTCTTTATTATCCAGTACCGGGATGATGTTTTTATAACCATCATGCAACATATCAATAATATATTGCTTGTACTGGTAGGTTTTAAAACCATTGCAGATGATGGTTGTATCTTTAGTTAAATGTCCTTTTTTTTCTAAAGCATCAACCATTGGCATATCAAAAGCTGAAGAAGTTTCCAGGTGGATGTTATTCTTCAATGCTTCTTCTACAATATGCCGGAAGTGCGAGCTTTTTGTACAGTAACAATATTTATAGTCACCACGATAATTGTTCTTTAAAATGGCAGTCTGGAAAAGAATTTTCGCTTGCTGAATTTTCTTACTTACCATAGGCAAGTAGGTGAAACGTAGGGGAGTACCATAAGTTTCAATCATTTCCATCAGGTTTAAATCCTGAAAATATAATTCATCATCTATAACATCAAAGCCATCTTGCGGAAAGCCAACGCTTAGATCGAGAAATTCTGAGTAACTCTGCATTTACTTTTAAATAATTTTTGCAAAAATGTAATTTTAAATCGAGAATTAATCTTTATTGAAAATATTTTTACGGTAGGGAAACGCTTTAAAGGTGAACGATTTGGTTTTCCGCAGATTTTTTCGTGCCTTGCAACGGAGAAGTAATACATTATTTACTTCACCGGCAAATGAATTTCAGCCAGCATACACCTTGCACTACCACCGCCATTTTTTTCGATGGTGTAAATCGGTGCATAAATGATTCTGCTATGCTTTTCCAATTTAGCCAGCTGTTCAGCATTTAGTGACAAATATGCCTGCTCAGACATCACCAATAAACTTTCGCCTTTATTATTAGCCACTTGCAGCATGTTACCGGCAAAGCGGTTCATTTGTTCAAGCGATAGCTCAATAATTTCTTTTCCGCTATTTATTAAACTTAAAGCAACTTTTTCCTTTTCTTCAGGGTCTGGAATCGACTCCATACAAATCACTGCAAATTTATCGCCAACACACATCATCACGTTAGTGTGGTAAATCGGGAATTTAGAGCCGTCAACTGCCTGAAAAGAAACCGGCTGATAACCTGTAAGCATACAAAAGTTGTTTAATACTTCCTCATCGGTACGAACACTTAAGCAGGCATAGGCGATTTTATTAATTCTATCCAGAACCATACTTCCGGTTCCTTCCAGAAAGGCGTACTGCTGTTCGTAAAAACTTATATCGCTGATATGGCTAACCAGAAACTTATCTTTTAATCCATCCAATATCTCATGCCGACGTTCCTGCCTGCGGTTTTCAGAAAACATCGGGTATAGAAAAACAGAACCATCCTCGTGAAAAGAAACCCAGTTATTCGGAAAAACAGAATCGGGTGTTTCAGGTTGCAAAGTATCGTCGACAACAGTTACATCAACCTCGTTTTTTCTCAACATCGAAACAAAGCCGTCAAACTCCTGTAAAGCCTGTGCCTGTACATTCCTTTCTGCTGATGCAACCTGGAATTTATTATTGCCTGCGGTTTGTTCGTTGAACTTAAAATTAACCGGGCGTATCATTAAGATGTGGTTGGTTGTTTGCATTTTAGTATCAAGTAGTTAGTATCAAGTATCGAGTATTTAGTATCAAGTATTGAGTATCAAGTATCAAGTTAGAGTGGGCCGCCTGCTATAATCCATCGTCCATCTTACCTTCTCCATATTAGAGTATCAAGTATCAAGTAGTTAGTATCAAGTATCGAGTATCAAGTTAGAGTGGGCGGACAACTATAATCCATCATCCATTTTACTTTTTCCATATTAGAGTATTAAGTATCGAGTATCAAGTATCAAGATAGAGAGGTGATCAAGCCATTATCCATCAACCATCTTACCTTTTACATTCCTATAAATCATCTCTTAAAATTGGTAAACTCATACAATGGAAACCGCCGCGGGCACGGGATAATTCAGCAGAAGGCATCAAAATCAAGGTATCGGTTATGGTTTCTGCATCTGCTTTGCCGCTTTCTAAATCCTGAATTAAATCTTTCACATCAACAATTGCAAAACCGGCGTTTTTAAATGCATCAACGGTTTTATCATTTCTGTCGTAACCTAAAACAACGCCTTCCTTAATGGCCAGCAGGTTGCAGGAGTCTGTCCACTGTTCTCTCGAATCGTAAGGGAAAGTGTTGTTTCCGCTATAAATAATCCTGGTTGGTTCGGTGCTTTTTAAATCGTTCTGACTAATATCATTTAATAAGGCCTCAACATGTTCGAAATGTTTAGGCTCCTGCGGATTGGCTTTTGTGAATTGGATTGCTGTTGTTGCCTCCAGTTTTTCAGGCTCCTTTAAAAAATTAATCGGCTCATACGGATTGTATTTCGGCGAATGTGCAATAGAATTTAAGATGACCCAGGTATTGCGCTTAACCTGCGTAAAAACAGTATCCAGGTGCATATAATCACGTTTACTAGGGATTTTTACAACGGTTACTTTTTCCACTACATCATTATCGAACAATAATTTAATGGCTTCATTTGCACCATGTTCTGATGTTCTTTCGCTGCAACCAATAAGCACGTGGTTCGGACTTACCATCATTACATCGCCACCTTCCAAAGTTGTGCTGAATGCCGGTTCATCGCCCGGGCGCAAAAAGTGCATCGTAACATCGGGAATTTCCAGAATGTTATCGCGATAGCCTTCGAAAAGCGGGTGGTTAAAGAAAATATAACGCATTAAAAGTGTTTCGCGAACGCGGGCCTTTTTCGCGGGTTTATTTAATAAAATATGGTTATTTATGGTGATGCCGACATCCCGGGTAAAAATTAAATTTGGGATGGGTGGAAAAATCATGGTATCGTTTGCCAGGGTTCCGGAGATAAAAATTTCAGCCAGTTCTTTTGGGTCGGTGTTTGTTAACGCCATTTGAACCTTATAAGTACAACCCTCAATTGCACAAACTGCAGCAACCAGTTTTTTACGGATGGATTCATTTTCAAGCATTTCGCTTAATAGATTCTGAATCTCAATTACAGCGGTAGAATTATGAAAATCCG
The DNA here is from genome assembly GCF_027213645.1 of Pedobacter rhodius. GTDB lineage: Bacteria > Bacteroidota > Bacteroidia > Sphingobacteriales > Sphingobacteriaceae > Pedobacter > Pedobacter rhodius. The sequence goes on from NZ_JAPWGL010000001.1 coordinate 784,317, forward strand.
GGTGATTTGGTTTATAAAAATTACGGTTATCTTCTTCCGAATCTATTTTGGCAAGCTTGCCCTTAATTCTTTCAGGGTCGAGGAAGTACATCAGTAATTTGATGTAGTAATCGTATTCATCCTTACGAATGGTATCCAAATGTACAATATCTTCAAAAAGCCAGTCCTGCGCTTTTGATGGAACAACTTTACCCAAACCACTGTCTGGACTATGGATTAACAACTTACGCAATCTGCCGATCTCGGTTTTTACGTTGACTTTAAAATTTTGATTCTGTCCGCTCATAAATAAGTTAGATGTACAAAGCTATTAGAATTTCATGGAGTATCAAGTGGTAAGTAGCAAGTATCGAGTAGCGAGTAGTGAGTAGCAAGTATCAAGTAGTGAGTATCAAGTAGCAAGTATCAAGTAAGGAGTGGCAAATATCAAGATAAGCCTTTATGCTTTGGTTTCTGGAATTGAACCTTCAACATCGGACCTGTGACTTTCGGACTTTTTCACTATTTTTGGCCATGAATTTTATTATTACTGCAACGCTTGATGCCATTAAACAACTTTACAATGAAGAAGTAGCTGAAAGCGTAATCAACATACAAGAAACCCGTAAAGAATTTGAAGGCCAGGTAACAATTGTTGTTTTTCCGATTACAAAAATCTCTAAGAAATCGCCTGAGCAGACCGCACAAGCGATTGGCGAATATTTGGTGGACAAAGTTGAAGATGTAACTGCTTTTAATGTTGTTAAAGGTTTCTTAAACCTGAGTATTGCGGAAAGTTATTTCCTTAGCCAATTTAATGCGGAAATTTTAGCACCTGAATTTGGTGTTTACCAGCCAAATGGCAAAAAGGTTATGGTTGAATATTCTTCACCCAACACCAACAAACCGCTTCACTTAGGTCACGTTCGTAATAATTTATTAGGTTATTCGGTTGCTGAATTACTGAAAGCATATGGTTATGAGGTAACAAAAGTGAATCTGGTAAACGACAGGGGCATTCACATTTGTAAATCGATGCTGGCCTGGCAAAAGTGGGGTAATGGTGAAACACCGGAAAGTTCGGGCTTAAAAGGCGATCACCTGGTTGGCAAGTATTATGTCATTTTTGATAAGGAATACAAGAAAGAAATTGATGTTTTAAAGGCGGAAGGGCAAACCGAAGAAGAAGCTAAAAAAAATGCACCACTGATTAAAGAGGCGCAAGTTATGCTTCAGCAGTGGGAAGCTGGTGATGAAGCGGTTGTTTCGCTTTGGAAAACCATGAATGGCTGGGTTTACGATGGTTTTGCGATTACCTATAAAAACCTCGGTGTAGATTTCGATAAGTTTTATTACGAAAGCAATACTTATTTGTTAGGAAAAGATACCGTTGAAGAAGGTCTGGAAAAAGGGGTTTTCTTTAAAAAAGAAGATGGCTCGGTCTGGATAGATTTAACGGCTGATGGTTTAGATCAAAAACTGGTTTTACGTGCCGATGGGACCTCGGTTTACATTACGCAGGATTTGGGAACGGCCAAAATGAAATTTGATGACTTCGGAATGGATGAATCGATTTATGTGGTCGGAAACGAGCAGGATTACCATTTTAAAGTTTTATTTTTAATTCTGGAGAAACTAGGTAAAAGCTGGGCGAAAGGCCTTTATCATTTATCCTACGGGATGGTTGATTTACCTAACGGAAAGATGAAAAGCCGCGAAGGAACCGTTGTTGACGCAGATGAATTAATTGCTGATATGATCGCCACGGCTCAGGAAAAAACCGAAGAATTGGGTAAAACAAATGATTTTACCGTTGCAGACAAAGCTGAGTTGTACAGGAATATCGGTTTAGGTGCTTTAAAATACTTCCTTTTAAAAGTAGAACCGAAAAAACGTTTATTATTTGATCCTAATGAAAGTATTGATTTTCAAGGTAATACAGGTCCGTTCATACAATATACCCATGCACGTATAAGATCATTATTGAGCAAAGCAGGTTACCAGTTTGCAGTTACCGGTAATCAGTTTTCAGGAATTTCAGCTGTTGAGCTGGAAATGATTATGCAGCTGGCTAAATTTCCTTCGGAAATAGAAATTGCCGCTAAAGCACACAGCCCTGCAAGTTTGGCTAATTATTTATATGAGCTCGCTAAGCTATTCAACAAGTTTTACCACGAAGTTCCGCCGATTGTAAAAACCGAAGCAGGCGACGCTAAACAATTCCGTTTAAACCTGAGCAAAAAAACAGCGGATATTATTCATAAAGGTATGTTGATTCTGGGTATTACTTCGCCGGAGAGAATGTAGTTTGATGGAAGAGGTAAGATGGAAGATGGAAGAGGTATGATGGAAGAGGTAAGATGGAAGATGTAAGATGGAAGATGGAAGAGGTAAGATGGATAAAGACTCATTCAGTCCTCTTGATACTTTATACTAAATACTTGATACTTTGACATGGAAGAGGTAGGATGGAGATGGAAAGTCGGGCAGATAGAAGTGCTGAAATGAAAAATAGAATGAATAGCTTTACTCCTCTTAAAACCTTATCCTCTTAAAATCTTATCTATGTTTGAGGTTTTTAGTAAAGAGAATTTTCATCAGATTTGTGATAGGCTTGCGGAAAAAGATGAGGCGCTTAAGCATGTCATCAATCTGTTTGGTTACCCGCCATTCTGGTCGAGGCCAAATACTTTCGAGTCGCTTGTTCATATTATTCTGGAACAACAGGTTTCTCTGGCTTCTGCATTGGCTGCCCTGAATAAACTCAGAGCTAAAATAGTTGATATCACACCTGAAAATTTCTTGTTGCTTACAGACGAAGAGCTAAGGGCTTGCTATTTCAGTCGTCAAAAAACCATTTATGTCAGGCATCTTGCTAAAAGTATGGTTGCGGGAGAAATCGTTTTGGAATCGCTGGTTTCGAAGGATGATGCTGAAATAAGGACTTCTTTAACAAAAATTAAAGGTATAGGTAATTGGACCGTAGATATTTACCTAATTTTTATCCTTCATCATTGTGATGTTTTTCCGTTGGGCGATTTGGCAGCGGTTAATGCATTAAAGAAAATAAAAAGGCTGGATATACGGACAGCACCAGAAATCATGTTAGAGACCATTTCTCATTGGAAGCCTTATCGTACAATTGGCACTATGCTGCTATGGCATTATTACCTTGAAGAAAGAAAGCCTTCAGCTAAATTGAAAGGCATATTTTAGCATAAAAAAAGCACTTTTGGCTTAAACCAAAAGTGCTTTTTCGTTTCGTAATTAGTAACGAATAACCCTAAATTCCTAAATCATCTTTAGCATAAGATGCCCTGGTTTCGAATTCGCTTTTATAATCTTTAGCTTTTTCCATCCATTCAGGTGCTTTGTCCTTTAAATCATCCACGACCGATTTACCTGTAATCGGATCTTTCTTTGTGATATATTTGATGCCTGCATAAATCGCAGCACCAACAATTGCTGTTTTTAATAGTCCCATTTTTATAATTTTTATATTAACAGAACACCAGACCCTGTTGAATGGTTTTAATTTTTAAAGGATAAATTATCCTTTTTCGATTCCGGATTTTACAGGTACAGGCTTTTTCTTTCTGAAGCTTGGGAAATTCATGGGGCTGCGGGCAGGTCGCTCATCGCCCAATAAGGCACCCCATTGTTTAAATGATTCTGTACGGTCGAAAATTACTTTTAAAACAGCTACAATAGGTAAAGCCAGGAACATTCCCGAAATTCCGGCAATGCTTCCGCCTATAAATACACCAAGAATTGCAAACAGTGCATTTATCTTCACTTTAGAACCCACGATACGGGGCATTAAAATATTATTATCTAAAAACTGAACAAAAGCAATAACACCCAATACGGTGATAACCGGCCATAATTCCTGAGAAGAAGTTAAAGTTAACAGAACGCCTATCAGGTTTCCGATTAAGGCACCAACGTAAGGAATCAGGTTAAGGATCGCGAATACAACACCAATCAAAAGCGCATGTTTTATGCCTATCAGCATTAAAATTCCGCCCAATAAGATGGTCATATAGGTAACCTGAATAAGCAGTCCAATCAGATAACTTTTTATAATGGATTCTGTTTCATAAATGGCTTCTTTTACTTTAGGGTGGTCGTTCGATGTAAACCACATAAAGATAAATCTTAGTAATATATCCTTATAAAAAAGCATTAAATAAATGTAAATCGGCAGTAAACCGATAAATACAAATATTCCGCTTAACGTTACCGCTGCTCCACCGGCAAGCGAAGTCCCCATATTCATTAAGTCCTCGCTTTTATCCTGAATAAAAGCCTTTTGCTGTTTATCGTCATAATGTGTTATCCGGCTTATCCAATCGCTTAACGAATTTATATGTTGTGTTACATTGTTTTTTATCTGTGGAAAATCTTTAACCAGCATGCCAATCTGATTGGAAAAGAACCAGACAATCAAGGCGACAAAAAGTGCAACCAGTAAAATTGCAAGGATGATGGACAAGGTTTCCGGCACCTTTCTTTTTTTCAGAAACCGGTAAACCGGAAGCAACACAATACTGATGAAAAATGCCATTAAGAGCGGCATGATGATATCTCGGCCAATAACGATTACGGTTACAAGGGCAATTAGTCCAAGTAATTCAATAGATCTTTTTACGGTGAGGGGTAAATTATTAATCATAGTTTTCCGGTTTTCAGATTAAACATGCTTCAGCCGTAAATGTTTTAGGAATGAAGTAAAATTGGTAAACCCCATCCGCCCAACTGCACCTTCGTTCTTGAATAGGAAGGTCCAAGAGCGGGGGATAAGCGCCCTCCTTCATTTCAAGGAGGGGTTGAGGCAATTCATTAACTTAAGCATTAATGTTGTCAGTCTGAGTTTGTCGAAGACCATTTAATGAAAAAATAAAAAATATTTGTTTTCCGACAGGCTCAGGATGACCGTATTTTTATGTTTTTTTGCTTAAGTTAGTGACATTGGAGGCGGTTCTTTCCTTTATTTTCTCTAAACCTCCATCCACCTGCCGGCACGTTTCTCAAAGGAGAAGGATTCAAGAGCAGGATTTAACAAAGGGCATGACAAAAAATTACCTCGTACTAGTAATATACCGGGGGATTAACTTTATTTTTGCGCTTTCGACAACATCAACATGAACAATCAGGATACTATTATTGCTTTGTCTACGCCTCCGGGCTCGGGTGCTATTGGCGTTATCCGCCTTTCCGGACCGGATGCAATTACTCTAACCAACTCAGTTTTTGCGGGTAAGGATTTAGAAAAGCAGGCTTCGCATACTTTACATTTCGGATTGATAAAGGATGGCGAACAAATTGTTGACGAAGTTGTCGCAGGATTATTTGTTGCGCCAAAATCTTATACTAAAGAAAACGTGGTGGAAATATCCTGTCATGGTTCAAATTACATCATTCAGCAAGTTATTAATTTATTAATCAGCAAAGGGGCAAGGTCAGCTAAACCCGGTGAATTTACCTTACGTGCTTTTTTAAACGGTGCTTTTGATTTGAGTCAGGCCGAAGCGGTTGCCGATTTAATTGCTTCTAACTCTAAAGCTTCGCATGATGTAGCCATGCAGCAAATGCGTGGTGGTTTTGCCAACGAGTTAAAAGCGCTGCGGGAGCAGCTGATTCATTTTGCCTCGATGATTGAACTGGAACTGGATTTTGCAGAAGAAGACGTCGAATTTGCAAACCGGGAACAATTGCGAAACCTGGTGACTAAAATTAACCGGGTGCTGAATCGCCTGATTTCATCTTTCGAACTGGGTAATGTAATCAAAAATGGTGTGCCGGTTGTAATCGCAGGTAAGCCTAACGTAGGTAAATCGACCTTACTCAATGCTTTATTGAATGAGGAACGGGCAATCGTTTCTGACATCGCCGGAACCACCCGCGATACGATTGAAGATGAACTAACCATTGGTGGCATTGTTTTCCGTTTTATTGATACGGCAGGGATTCGCGATACCGCTGACGTAATTGAAGCCCTGGGGGTAGAGCGTACGCTGGAGAAAATGAAGCTGGCAAAGCTGATTATATACATGGCCGATGCAGCCCAAAGTACAAGCGAAATTGAAGAACAGGTGAGGGGTTTGGCAAAGCTCGACATTCCATACCTGATTTTATTGAACAAAGCGGATTTACTATCACCGGATAAACGCAATGCCTTTGCGAAATTGAATGTCGTTTTTATCTCTGCAAAGGAAAAACTGGGCATTGATGAATTGAAGGAAACGCTTTTAGAACAGGTTAACCTGCACCACATCAACACCAGCGAAACCCTGGTTACGAACATCCGGCATGTGGAAGCATTGAAGCAAACTGAAAACGCCTTAAAGCGTGTACTGGATAACGTTGACAATCCGGTTACTTCCGATTTCCTGGCTATGGATATTAAGCAAGCGCTCCATTACCTGGGCGAAATTACCGGAACGGTAACAACTGATGATTTGCTTGAGAATATTTTTACGAAGTTTTGTATCGGGAAGTAACTTAATTTATTCATTGTATTGATTATTTTCCTTGCCGTCTATAATCAATAAAATAAGGCTGTTACAGGCCTTCAAATTACTCCATCTTTTTCTCGCCACCCGGCATTCTCGGTGCATTCGTAGTACTATCTGGAAAACCCTTTGTATTAACACTGTCTTTACCGGTCGTATCAACCGTTGCTTTATTGGTATCTGTATACTGGTACATGCTGTCTGCATTTTCTTTATCGGCTTTATTGCCCGAGCAGCCAAAGGTTGCTGAAGCCGCCAGGGCCATAACGATTATTATTTTTCTCATGTTGTGTCAGTTTTATAGTTATAATCTTTTTTTTAAATAATTGTTTGAATTATTAACTATCCGGCAAGATATTTAGTAAATTAGATAGGTAATTCAATTCCTGAATTGTTTAAAATTGAATTATTCGAAAAGGCCTTAAACAAATAGTTTTTTAAAATTTTGAGTTCCTGTATTTCCTGATTAAATAGATAAGTGATTGATTTCATATTTTTTACGAAAAAAGTACTTTTCCAGTATTGTAAATAAATCACGAAGGTTTAGCCCGGAGCGTCTCAGTTAATGCTTTAAGATCTCACAATAAAATTTCAGACATGAGAACAGGTATTATTTTATCTATAAATCGGGTTGCAGGCGTGGGTATTCTGAAAGATTTTAACAATCAAACCATCAGGTTTTATGTGGAAGATTCAGAGAAAAACATTTGCAGGGGAGATACGGTAAACTTCGATATTTTTTTTAAACAACGTGGTTTGGTCGCAGTTAATATCCGGAAATGTATCATGAATGACAATATTGATGTTTAGTTCTCAATTACGACTTCATTTATATTGATGTTCTGAGTTGCTTCGTTATTCTTCCTCGCAAGGAGAGCGTTTATTTTGGTTTCTGGCCGGCACGTCTTACGTTAACAAGTTTAGACATCAAATCGAACCAAAATGGTGCGCCCATCGAAATTCCTGCTGCGCCAATGAGTAATCCGGTTATCATTAACAAGAAATCGACCGGGGTTTTGTTTACGGTTTTTCCTGTAACGGGATCTATTTTTTTAAAGGGTTGGCATTCCCAGTTAAAGGGTAAATCCTTGCTCCGGATTTCTTCCAGGTATTCTTTTTTTATGGAGTTGAGCTTATCCTCATAGGCAATGGCTAGTTTTAATTGTTCCGCTTCTTTTTCCTTTTTTAAGGTTTCTTTTATCGTAGGGCTGGTGGTTGAGTCGGCCAGTTTATCGGCATATTTTTTATTCAGGGCAGTTGTATCGCTCACATAATTGGTGTTATACAGGGTAGCCGTTGTGCCGGCACTGGTCACTTTTCGTTCTGCGATTTCGTTTAATGAAATGCGAAGGGCAGAATTGGTAAAAATCTCCTGAGTAATGGCGATCATATTGAGGTTAAAAACCAAGGCAACGCCTATGGCAATTAGCCGGGTTATCCATGTATTGTTATTTTTATACCAACCGGAAACCCGCTCCATGTATTCATTAAACCATTTTTCGATTTCAAGTTGCAGGGTTTGGATGTTATTTGAATTTGCATAGATGCTGCTCAATATGGTTTCGAGATTTGGGTTTGTGGTTTTAAGGTTTTGCAATCCGGCCTGGAACCCGGCAAAGGTAGGTCCCGTATTTATGCCAGCCTGTTTACAAACTAAATCAATAATAGCCATGGAAAAATTAGCCGCCGGGATATAGGAAGTAAGGCTTTTAGTCGTTTTATTCAGGGTTTCTATCTGGGGGTGACTGAGCAGTGAGGTGGTAAAGGCTGTTAGGCCGCCTTTAGCCTCGATTAGCTGCTGAATTGATTTTTTCAGCAGCTTGCCTCTCAATTGCAGGTTAATGGCGATTAATTCCTGAAAGATATAGGCTACGGTACTGAATACAAAAAAGATAAGGGCAATGGCAATACCTGTTTCTAAATAGTTGTTCATATTTAATTGCTTAATAGAAATTAATGCATGTTAAAAGTTTTAGTTAAGCTCAGCGAGTGTAATTGGTCCGGCCACGCCATCTACTACTTCTTTTCCAAAAGCACTTTGCTGGACATTGATTACAGCTTTATGTGTTCTGTCGCCAAAATCACCATCATAAATTATTTTGAGGTAAAAAAAGTTTACCGGGCTTAAGTAATTGTTGGTTAATGCAATTTAAAGATTCGGAAAGGCGTATAAAATACTTAGTTTTAAGTATTTTTAACAGAAAAGGATTGTTTGTTAATTAGCTTTAGTTTGGTAAAACCTTAATCTCTTTGTCTGGATAGCATGGTAGAAACCTATATTTTTTGCGGATTTATACGTAAATGGTTATTCTTGCGCCTTCGGGAATTTTAATGCTGGCATTCTTTTCAAATAGCTCGTCCGTTAACGATGTAATATTTGTGTTCGCATCCCTTTGGTTAATATGAATTTAACATAGGGTGATTACATTTGAATGTAGTTCGATAGAAAATGACGGGTGTTTATTACAGGTGTCCTGAAATCGTGCTTCAAACCAATTCACAATATAAATATTTACCATGATAAAGTATCTTTTTACTTTAATAGCGACATGCCTGATGCATAATGCGTTTGCACAATGGCCGGGTACAATTAAAGAAACCAAACAGATTTTGTTACCCAATGGGTGGAAGCTTAGTCCGGCTGGGCATTCCGTTCAGCTTGGCGATTTGCCGCTGAATATGCAGCCGAGTTCATCGGGAAAATATATTGCGGTTACGAATAACGGACAAAGCACACAATCTGTTCAACTTATTGATACACGTACGGAACAAATCCTGGATGAGAAAATCTTAAAAAAATCCTGGTATGGACTGGCTTTCAGTAAAGATGAAAAACACCTTTATGTATCCGGTGGGAATGATAATATCATTATCAATTTTAAAATTACAGCAAATAAACTCGCAGCAAGTGATACGATAAAACTGGGCGAAGTTTGGCCGAAAGGTAAAATCAGTCCTGCGGGAATTGCAGTGAATAAGGCAAATAATAAACTTTTCACGGTAACAAAGGAGGATAGCAGTCTTTACGTGATTGATCCGATAGAAAAAAGAATTATAAAAAAGATTCAGCTTCCGGCAATTGCTTACAGTTGTGTACTTTCTCCCGATGAAAATCAATTATATGTATCGCTCTGGGGCGGGCGTGCAGTTGCAATTATAAATTTAGCAGAAGAGAAAATAGGCAGTCTTATACCGGTAGGCGATCATCCGAACGAACTGTTGTTAAATAAGAAAGGTACTTGCCTTTTTGTTGCAAATGCGAATGATAACACGGTTTCGGTTATCAATACCACTACTAATAAGGTTATTGAAACCATTGCCACAACCTTATATGCCACGCAATTAACAGGTTCCACAACAAACGGGCTTGCCTTGAGCACCAATGAGAAAACCTTATACATCGCCAATGCAGATAACAATTGCCTGGCTGTTTTCGATGTAAGTACCCCGGGAACCAGCCAGAGCCAGGGTTTTATTCCGGTAGGCTGGTATCCGACCAGCGTGAAGGTAGCCGGTTCTAAAATATTAGTTACGAATGGGAAGGGCAATACGTCTATGGCCAACCCACAGGGGCCGCAACCGATATCAAAAGCGGATAACAGCGGCTACCAGATGGGCAGTACCGCAAATAATAGATTACAATATATTGCCGGATTGTTTAAGGGAACCCTATCTTTTATTGATGTACCCAAACCGGAGCAATTAAAAACATATACCAGCCAGGTTTATGCCAATACACCGTTTACCGATAAACGAACGGTAACTGCCGATGGTGAGGAGGGCAACCCGATTCCCAGGAAGCAGGGTGAAAAATCGCCGATAAAGCATGTGTTTTATATCATTAAGGAGAACAGAACTTACGACCAGGTACTCGGCGATGTAGCTAAGGGTAACGGCGATTCTACTTTAACGCTTTTCGGTAAAAAGATTACACCTAACCAGCATGCTTTTGCTGAAAATTATGTGTTGCTTGATAATTTTTATGTTGATGCGGAGGTAAGTGCCGACGGGCACAACTGGAGTATGGCCGCATATGCGACTGATGTAGTGGAGAAAACCTGGCCAACAAGTTATGGTTCACGGGGTGGAACAACTAATTATGAAGGTGGACGACCGGTGACCTATCCTAAGGATGGTTTTATCTGGGATTATTGCCAGCGGGCAGGAATTTCTTACCGCAGTTATGGCGAATTCGGCGATTATGGCAAGGCGAATATTAAATCGTTACAAGGGCATATGTGTCCGAATTCACCGGGTTTTGATATGGATATTCCAGATCAGGTTCGGGCAGATGCCTGGATAAATGATTTTGATTCCTTATTGGTTGTGAACGCTGTTCCGCAATTCAGCACGTTAAGGGTATCTAACGATCATACCAGCGGACAGAAAAAAGGGAAAGTTTCACCACAATCGGCTGTTGCGGATAATGATTTAGCCGTTGGACGGATATTAGACAAACTTTCTCACAGCCCGATATGGAAAGAATCGGTGGTATTTATTCTGGAAGATGATGCCCAGAACGGCCCTGACCATGTTGATGCGCACCGTTCGCCCGCCTATGTTGTAGGGCCTTATGTAAAAAGAAATGCTGCCATACACACGATGTATTCTACTTCTGGTTTTCTGCGAACAATGGAACTGATTTTAGGCTTACCGCCAATGAGTCAATATGATGCTGCGGCAATTCCGTTATTTGAATGTTTTACGAACAAGCCCGATTTTACACCTTATAACGTGATTAAGCCTTCAATAAACCTGAATAACCGAAATGTAGCGGTTAATGAAAGCAGTAAGCGTTCGGAACTTTTTAATTTTGCAAAGGAAGATTCGGCACCTGATTTAGATTTGAATGAAGTGGTCTGGAAATCGGTTAAGGGTGAAAATTCAATTATGCCAGCTCCAAAAAGAAGCGCTTTTGTGATACTGGAGAAGAAGAAAAAGGATGATGACGATTAGTCTTATTAAATTATAAAAAAATACGTATGTCGGATAGGAGGTTTTTTATAAAAAGTGGTTTGGCTTCGGTAATTATGGCCAGCCTTGCTCCAATGGTTTCAATTGCCGGTGAAAAGCCCGGTGGCATTTTATCAAATGGTAACAAGGCCAAATTGCGTTTTGCAATTGCTTCTGATGGTCATTACGGTCAGCCGGGAACAGATTTTAAGAAAGACCATGAAAACATTGTGCGCTGGCTTAATGAGGCACATACAAAAACACCGCTTGATTTTGTAATTATTAATGGCGATTTGGTTCACGATCGCCCTGAATTGTTGAGCGAGGTTAAAAAAGATTATTATGATAGATTAAAGGTTCCATTTTATGCGATACCGGGTAATCATGACCATGCGGATGCTAAAATATGGAAGTCGGTTTTTGGTTATGAGGATAATTTTTCTTTTGAAAAGAATGGAATCGGTTTTGTATTGGCAAATACCTCTGATACCAAGGGTACCTACCGCTGCCCGGACAATAAATTTTTAAAGCAGGAATTTGATAAGTTTAAGGGCCTTAATACTGTTTTTGTAATCTTACATATCCCGCCGCATTTCTGGGTACCGGAAAGTCCTTTTGTCGAATGCCCGGATACTGTTGCGTTATTGCATGAGTACCCAAATATTAAGGCTGTGTTTCATGGTCATGATCACAGTCTGGATTCGATTTTTTACACCAATAAGCTCCCTCATTTTTTCGATTCACACATTGGCGGCAACTGGGGAACTGCCTATAAAGGCTATCGGATTGTGGAAATTTCTGAAGAAAATAAAATTTCTACCTACCAGGTTAATGCGAGTGATAGCCCGGTACTCAACGAGGTGAGGTTTTAGGGGGTTAAATTTGCAGGAGGAGCCAGATAGTGTTATCAAAAGGAGTAAACAAAAAATATTGTGAATCCTGAATTAGCTAGCACTGAGCGAAGCCGAAGTGAAGGACAATTATTTTTAATTGTAAAAAGGTATTCTACAAGCTACCATTAATGTATACAATGTTTGGTCAGATCGTCATCCGATTGCTTTCGGATCGAAAGGACGATTTTCTTAATTAACGCTATTTACATTGATTTTTATAAAATAAATTATCGCTCACTGACATAACAATTAATTAATTTAAACCAAAGTTCAGAGCATTAAATTAAATTATTTTCAGCATACTAAATATTTAAAAAAAATTATATTTATTTGCATATAAAATTATAATTTATTTTGTTTTTATACGTTTATGCATATAATTTTTTATTTTTGATTCAAATACGAGTAATTGCATATAATGAAACACTTAGCTGAGTTCATCAAACAAAAGAGAAAAGAAGAAAACCTAACTCAAGAACAATTTGCCGATAGGGCAGGTGTTGCCCTTACGGTAATACGTAAAATTGAGCAGGGAAAAGAAAATCTCAATTTATCTAGCATTAACCAGGTGCTAAAGATGTTCGGCTATATACTTGCGCCCATTGAAGGGAGTGATGCATCATGAGAAAGGCCGAAATTTTTTATCAAGATATATTGGCAGGAATACTCATTGAAACAAATGACGGCGATTATACTTTCGAGTATGAAACCGATTATATAGAAAGCTATCCAAACCAATTTATTACTTTCTCAATGCCTGTAATTAAAGGTAAATACAAAGAGAATAGATTGTTTCCATTTTTTGAGGGATTAATACCCGAAGGATGGCTTTTAGATATTGCATCAAAAAATTGGAAGATTAATCCTAATGATAGAATGGGCTTACTTTTAGCTTGTTGCCAAAATTGCATAGGTGCCGTAAGTGTTAAACCTATAAGTACAGCAGATGAGTAAGAACTGTTTATATTGTTATAATCAACTACCCCAAGAAACGAGCGGAGATTTCCACGAGCATTGCAGTTTAGATTTTTTTGGCACAAAAAAACAGCCTGATTTTTCTTATTCTTTAGCGCAGATGGATGAATTAGCAAAGAATATAATAGAAAGAAGTATCGCTGTTCCTGGAGTGCAACCGAAATTGTCGTTAACTATGATTAATTCTGCTTTAGATGATGGTAAAAACGGTAGACTGACTGTTGTTGGTGCTTTGGGAGGTAATTATATCTTCAAACCACCTTCGTCAATATTTCCAGAAATGCCGCAGAATGAACATGTAACCATGAGAATGGCTGAAGCTTTCGGGATGAAAACTGCTAAATCGAGTTTGATCCGTTTAAAATCTGGAGAACTTTCTTACATCACCAAAAGATTTGACCGAACCGATTTGGGCGAAAAGAAACACATGATCGATATGTTTCAGATTTTGGAAGCTTTTGATAAATACAAAAGCTCAATGGAAAAGGTTGGTAAAGCTGTTGGGCAATATTCCAATCGCTCGGCATTTGATAAACTCTATTATTTTGAATTAACTGTTTTCAGTTTTTTAACTGGAAACAATGATATGCACCTCAAAAATTTCTCATTACTATTAGATAATGATAGGTGGAGTTTATCCCCAGCTTACGATTTGCTTAATGTTGCTATTGTTAATCCTGAAGATAAAGAAGAACTGGCACTAACATTAGAAGGTAAAAAGAAAAAGCTAACACTTGGACATTTTAAGTGCTTAGGAACTAAACTGGATCTTAATGATAAACAAATCAGACGAGTTTTTGAACGATTTAGTGATTTTCGTAAAAAGGCTCACCAATGGATAGACCATTCTTTTCTTTCAAAAGAATTTAAAGAAAAATATATCATTTTATTAGAAGAACGTTATAAAATCTTATATAAATAGCTATTTTCTGGTATCTGCCATTTGTGCGGGTGTAACGACCAAACTAATTTTTCTCCGTACTGACGGTACTCTTTTTCCTGCGCATGCGTTTCAGCTGCCCCATGTGTTCTGTAGGCACGGTATCGCCCAATAATTTGCCCCATGGTTTCAGTCCATCTATTCTATCAAATATGATTTTAAGTACAGCAATAAACGGAATAGACAGGAACATTCCGGGAACACCCCAAAGTGCTGCGCCGAGCAAAACAATTATAATAGAGATAAGTGCATTGATTTGAACCTTTGAAGAAACGATTCTGGGTACGAGGATATTGTTATCAATAAATTGTATTAACGCATAGGCGGCAATAATAAGCAATTGTGTAGTATAGCCATCAGTTGTCAGGGTTGCCATTAATACCGGAAGCGCAATGGCAATGATACCACCGATGTAGGGTAGCAGGTTTAGGATCGCGCCAATAACACCTATCAGTATTGCATTTTGTACACCAAGTATTAGTAATGCAGTGGAATTTAAAACGGCAACAATCGAAGTTTCGATTAACAGGCCGATGATATAGCTTTGTATTGCAGCTTTTGTTTCAGTTAAAATTTCGGCCACTTTACGTGTATTTTCTTCTGAAAATACTTCGTATATAAAATTCAGAATCAATGTTTTATACAACATGATCAGAAAAGTATAAACCGGTATCAGGAAAACAACACTTAAAATGCCAAGAACACCGGTCAGGGTTTGTCCAATCATTGCCTTACTGTTCTTTGCGGCCTCATTAAGCATTTCTACCTGTTTTTTATCGGTAATACCGAATTGATGTTCAAGCCATTGTTGTATGGTATGAAGCAGTTCGGTAAGCTTTTGACGCATCGCATCGACATTGTCGAAAAAGTGTGCAATTTGTGAAGATAAAAAGTACATAACGCCAAATAATACCAGAACAGCAATAAGCATTGAAAGTATAATGCTTACGATTTTAGGTAAGCGACGTTCTAAACGATTGGAGAGCGGGTTAAGTAGTATGGCAATCAGCGCCGCGAAGGCGAGTGGTATAAGAACATCTCTCAAAACACTCATTATAAATACCGTTATCACCAATCCTAAAAGGATTACCGGAACCTTAATGTAAAAGGGAAAGTTTTTAACCATTTTGATTTGACCTGACTGACTATTTTAGAATGCTTATTGGAATGATAATTATGCCTGACCTTTTTTGTAATCGTATTTGGCGTATGTAACCAGGTAATTTTTAAGCAGTCCTCTTGCTACATGTATACGCGTTTTAACCGTGCCAATCGGGATGTTTAAATCTTCAGCAATTTCGTGGTATTTATAGCCTTCGAAGAAGCGTACAAAGGGTTGCGCGTAAACTTCCGGTAAACTATCAATTGCTGTTTTAATGTCTTTCATGATAAAACTGCCCTCAGCATCATTTCGGGTAGCGCTGTTGGATAGGTTCGCCGAACTTAACTCATCATTCTGAATAATAAGTGCATTTGTTTTAACACGTCTTCTGTAATCGTTTATAAATGTATTTTTCATTATGGTAAAGAGCCATCCCTTAAGGTTACTTCCCATTTCAAATTGCTGGTAATAGCGTATGGCTTTTACGAGGGTATCTTGTACAAGGTCATTTGCATCTTCAGCATCTTTCGTGAAATTCATGGCATAAGATTTAAGAAACGGCGCAAGAACAGAAGCCTGCATGGAAAATTCATTTTGTGTCATAACATTGGGTTTTGATGGTGAATCCTTTATAACAAAATTGATACCATAAGCAGTAAATTTTCTGATGTGTTGTAATTAAAGTGAATACCCTGGCTTTGTATACGTCATAAGATTATCTGGAAGGCACTTTAAATAAGTTTTTATTTATCAACGCGGAGTTCCTTTAAATTCATAAAGTATTAATTTTTAGTTGTTATTGGTGTTTTTTGCATTAAAATGCCTGCATTACCATGAAAAACGACCTATGGGCTTTATGAGCGTGCTACTTCAAGTCGTCATTCCCAACGTGGTTGGGCATCTTAAAACAGTGACTTTTGTATTTCCATTGCATTAAGATTTCCGCCTGCGCGGGAAAGACGATTTGAGGAGATGATAAATTAGGGAGCACCGCAACTACGCTCTTCCATAAAGTTCAGTTTGAAAACGCAGCCAGGAGCACACTTTTTTGTTAAGGGCTTCGGGTGTAAGTCTCCAGCTCCAGTTATTGCTGCCTGTTCCGGGAACATTCATTCTGGCATTACCGTCTAACTTCAAAACATCCTGAATAGGCAAGATGGCTAACCGGGCAACAGATGCGTAACATAGACGGATAATGACGCTGTTGATGTTTTTTTTTGTAACTATCACTCCCGTGTATGCCGAAATCCGTTTACGCAATGTGGCGTTTGTTTCCGCTTCAAACCAGCCTTTAATGGTATTGTTATCATGTGTTCCCGAATATACAATGCACTCGGGCGATTCGAAATTATGGGGGCTGTGGCTGGAACTGGCAACATGCTCATCAAAAGCAAATTGAAGAATTTTCATCCCCGGTAATTTAAATTCCTTAATTAATTCTTCAACTTCCTGAGCGCTTTCGCCCAAATCTTCTGCAATAAATGGCAGTTTGCCTAATCCGGCTTTGATGGTTTCAAAAAAAGCAGCACCTGCACCTTTTTGCCAGGTTCCGTTAATTGCATCTTTATTTTCTGCGGGAACCTGCCAGTAGGAAGCAAATGCCCTGAAATGATCCAGCCGGAGCAGATCATACAATTCCATATTTTTTTTCAGCCGGTTTAACCACCAGGAATAGTGGTCTGTTTTCATCAGTTCCCAGTTAAATATTGGCATGCCCCAAAGTTGGCCTTGTGTATTAAAATAATCGGGCGGTACACCGGCAACCTGCGTTTTATTCAGCTTTTCATCCAGAAGAAAATTTTCAGGAGATGACCATACCTCTACCGAATCGTAATCGAGGTAAAAAGGCAAGTCACCGATTATCTGAATCCCTTTATTATTCGCATAATTTTTAATTTCATGCCACTGCCGAAAAAAAATGAACTGTTGCCATTTGATTTCTTCAATTTCCTTATGATGGGTTTTCTCAAAGTTTGTTAGGGTTTCGGTTGTCCGGTATTTAAATTTTTCCGGCCATTTATACCATTCCAAATAATTAAGGTGTTGCTTTAATGCCGTATAGATAGCGAAATTATCAAGCCAGTTGCTTTCTGTTATACAAAATGAATCGAATTCTTTTTGAAGATCATCATTTTTGGTAATCGTAAAATTCAGGTATGCTTTTTTAAGCAATTTCCGTTTTACACGTTCTGCTTTTTTAAAATGAATGTGTTCTGTTATGGGTAACTGCGCAGCTTTCAGCTGTTTCGCCGTGAGTAAGCCATCATCATATAAGCCTTCCGGACTGATTAACAAAATGTTACCGGCCATGGCAGAATTGCTGGAATAGGGCGAATAACCATTTTCCGCTTTAGTCGGGTTAAGTGGTAAAAGTTGCCAGTATTTTTGTCTGGATTGCTGTAGGAAATCAATAAAACGAAATGCACTTGTACCCATATCCCCGATGCCAAAATCAGATGGTAAGGAACTGATGTGCATCAGGATTCCCGCAGAACGTGTGTTTTTTTTAGGAATTAGTTTTAAAATGGCCATCGGCAAGTCTTTAAAAAGCTGGATAACCGGTATCCCTTCCGCGTTTACATCTTTATGGCCACCTTTATCGTCCAGTAAATTTTTCCATTCTAAAGGTGCCTCGACAGGCAAAATCAACCGGGTATCTGCCCAATCTATATTTTCGACCGGTTTATTTTGAATTTCAGAAAGTTTTGCAAGCCCCAGTGGTACAACCGTAATTATCCAGTCTTCCTTCAGCTGTCTGGCAAATGCAAAAACATAATCCGAAAATTTGCCTTTGATTTCCAAAGGAACGTAAGCGCCTGCTTCAAAAAGTTCTTGTTCTGTTTTTCTTATTTTAAATAAAACCTGTGTAAGCCAAAGTTTAATGTTCCCCAAAAATCTATCTGCCCAAAGTTTTTGTATGGATGTGTTTTTAATGGCTTTTAAACTGTTGGTTCTGAATTCATAATCTACAGGTCGCCTGTTGTCGGGGTCGACCAGGCTCAAATCCCAAAGTTCGGTTCCCTGGTATACATCGGGTATGCCGGGACAGGTGAATTTTAAAGTTTGCTGGGCCAGACTGTTTATGACGGCAAAATCTGCAATTTTATTTAAGAAATTATTTATCAGCATCCTGCTTTCCTGTTTTTTATCCAGTAAAACATGCGTGAATTTTTTTAATTTATTTTCATAGGCTTCATCCGGTTCGGCCCAATCCGAACGTTTTTTAGCTTCGCGTAATGCTTTTTGTATAAACTGTTCTAGCCGGTTATCAATATCATCTCTATCTTCTCCCGGAAAAGGCAGCGCACCGATAATGGTTTGAATGATCAGGTAAATATCATTTTTATGCAGCAATCTGAAATCGGGATATGTTTTCTGAATTTTCGCTATAGCATTATTCAGCTTGGCGATGAATTTTATCCATTGTTCAGGAATATCAGAAAGAATATTTAACCTGGCACGTACATCTTCGCCTTTTTTAGTGTCGTGTGTAGAACTTCCATTCATTGTTAAGGGCCAGTGTTTTTGGCGCGCTATCATTTTATTGTGAAATGCTGCAGTACTGAATCCGAAAGCATGTGGGGCATCGCCAACCTCCGCATGGCCAACGAAACGATTGTAGGTAAACATCAAGGTATCTTCCACACCTTTTGCCATCAATGGTCCGGTAAATTGCATGCACCGCTGATAAAACTTGCCCAACTTTTTATTGTAATTTAGGTTTGCTGTTGAAGGGTTTTCTATGAATACCTGATAAAGTACATGACCTGCAGCTGCTGTCTTCTTTTGATTAATGATTGGCAAAAGCAAGTGTTTAACTTTTTCGGTATCTTCATCACTCAAAGGAAAATTATAATTGTAATAGCGGTAAACAGGCATCCGAATTAAAAATTCCGCAAGGGCAGCTTTTAATTCTTCAGGATTAGTTTCTCCTGCATCTGTAAAACCGGAGGCAGAAAATAAATGGTAAAGGTTATCGAGTTCACCATGCATGTGGTTCAGCAAAATGGCTTTTTTCTTCTGATAAATTAAATCTTCGGGATTGAGCTTTTTACCGATGATGTTCTGATAAAGTTTGCTGAATGGTTTTTCTGAATTTTGATTGGTGAACAGGTTATTCGCCATCGACATAAAATCATATCCTGTATTTCCCTGGATATCCCAGTTTAAAGGCATATCTTCTCCTTCTTCAAGTATTTTCTCAATCACGATGTAGATATCATCTCCAACAGCTTTCCGTAACCGGGTTAAATATGCTTCAGGATCATACAGACCGTCGACATGGTCTATTCTCAACCCCTGAAATATACCTTTTTCAATAAGTTCGAAAATATATTTGTGGTATTGATTAAAAACTTCTTTTTGCTGAATGTTGAGGCAGATTAAACTGTTAACCGTAAAAAACCTGCGGTAATTTATTTTGCTGTTTGTTTCCTGCCAATTGCTTAGGCGATAATGTTGTGCAGCTATAATTTTTTTTAAAAAAGCAGGGTCATCATTTCTCTTTTTCAGGTTTTCTTTTGGTAAATTTCGAGCAGTATTTTCATTTACCGGCCAATTGGCATCTCCCGTACTTAAAAAGAATTCCTTATTTATTTCTGTTAAGTGAACGGATTTGTTTTCAATAGCAGATGCTAAATCTTCACCCAAAAATGGCACCATTAACCGGCCATCCGCCTGGTTAAAATCAATATCAAAATAGGCGGCGAATGCCGATGCCTGACCTTTTTTTAATACATCCATGAGCAAGCTGTTTGCCGGATGAAAAGCCATGTGGTTAGGTACAATATCCTGGATCCAGCCGATTCCTGCACTTTTCAATTTTTCAGAAATTGCTGAAAGTTCTTCTTCAGTACCGATTTCAGGATTTATCCGCAGTGGATTTACAACATCATAGCCGTGAGTACTCCCCGGAATGGCTTCGAAAATAGGAGAGGCATATAGCGTATCTATTCCTAAATCAATGAGATAAGGAATAATTTTATCAAAAGACTGAAAGTTAAAATCCTTATGAAACTGAATTCGATAAGTGGAGGCAGGTTTATTCATCTGTTTTCGAGAAGATTAGTATAGATTCGGGTGAAATATTAATTTGTCCGTTTGCTACAATGTGATGCTGATTTTGACCGGTAAATTCGGGTACGGCAGAATCCATCAGCAATAGCCAGTGACCAGTAAAGTCGGCTGCGGGGATATTTTGCTTTTTATTTGAGAAATTTAAAACGATAATCAGATGCTGACTTTTACCGTTACGTTTCAGTAGCACAATTTTTTGATCTGTAAGGGCTTCCGCATGGGTATTTATCCGGTCTAATGTGTTTAGCACAGGGTTTTCCTTTCTTAGCCGAATTAGTTTTTTATAGTAGCTGTGCATGATTTTGTGCTTGCCAGGTACAGTTTTTGTCCAATCTAATTTTGATTGATTAAATGTTGATTCGGCCTGGGGATCGGGTGTTTCTTGTTCATTATGGAAGGCTGCAAATTCGGCTTTTCTGCCTTTCCGAACAGCTTCGATTAATTCCTGATCACTGTGACTGATGAAGAATTGAAAGGGGTTGGTTTCAGCCCATTCTTCACCCATAAAAATTAGGGGTAAAAAAGGCGCACAAAAAACAGCACCCGCCATTAATTTCATCATTTCGAAGCTTACCAGTGTACTTGTGCGCTCGCCAAGCATCCGGTTGCCAACCTGATCGTGATTTTGGGAAAATACAATAAACTGTTCACCAGGATTATTTTTTGCCGGAAGACCAAATTTTCGTTGCCGGTGCGCCGAATATTGCCCGTCGTATACATACGCATCGTTATACGATTTTGCCAGGTGTTCTACACCATTGAAATCGGCATAATAACCAGTTTGTTCCTGTCCGGCCGAAACCCTAAGCGCATGGTGGAATTCATCAATCCACTGCCCGTCCATTCCATAACCACCCTGTAACTGTGAATTAATAAAACGGTTATCGTTTAAATCCAGTTCAGCGATTAGCTTGTACGGTTTACCGGTAAACTCAGAAAGTTTTTGGGTATAGGTTTTTATTTCTGATAAAATATGGATAGGACTGAAATCCTTGATGGCATGTACAGCATCCAGGCGGAGTGCATCAACATGAAAATCGCGGAACCACATCAATGCATTTTCGATGAAGAATGTCCTTACCGCATCGCAGCCCGCATCATCATAGTTAATTGCGCTGCCCCAGGGCGTATGGTACTTATCCGTAAAATAGGGGCCAAATTCGGTAAAGGAATTTCCTTCAGGACCAAAATGGTTGTATACCACATCTAAAATTACGGCTATTCCTTTTTGATGACAGCTGTTTACCAATTGTTGTAAGGCATTTGGCCCGCCATATGTGTTTTGAACGGCGAAAGGATATACACCGTCGTAGCCCCAGTTTCTGTTACCAGGGAACTGGGCCACCGGCATAATTTCTATCGCGGTTATTCCTAAATCAACTAAATAATCGAGTTTGTTGATTATCGATGAAAAATTTCCATCCGCTGTAAAAGTCCCGGTATGCAGTTCATAAATAATAAAATCTTTTAATTCGATGCCCTTCCAGTTCTGGTCGGTCCATTTAAAAGCTTTCAGATCGAAAGCGTTTGAGGGACCTGATACACCGTTATTTTGCAGTAAGGATGCAGGGTCGGCCCAGGTTTGTGATTTCTTCTTTGTGTATTCTTGTTTTTCTGGAATTGGTATCAGTTCAAAAGAATATTCGTCAAGCGGACTTATCTTATCGGTTTGTAAAAACCAGTAACCAAGCTCTTGTTTAGACATTTCTAATGAATGCTTAAGTTTTTTAACATGAATTAGAATGGTTAAAAAATCTGGTGCCCAAAGCCATATTTCAGCCAGACCTTCCTCGTTAAAATTTAAACCAATTTTTCGTCGTTCTATATTTATCTGCATCTGCTATTTTAGAATCAACAAATAAAAAAGTGCAAAAGTTTGGCAAAACATTCTGAAAATGAGTTTCGGTCTGTGAGGCATAAACTCAGGACCTGGTCATCTAAATCTTTTGAAACAATAAAGAAAAAACGATTTAGTAATACTCTAATTGCCTTTTTTCGTTTTGAACTTCAAAGTATTTTAATATATATTTGTTTCAGCTCTAACCAGATTGATGTTTGGATAAAATTAAAAAAGCTGATGGTTAGAATTTACGAAAGAATGCTTATCTAAAGAATACATAACATATAAATAATAATGAAAAGGAGAACCTTTATACATAATACAGGCCTTTTAGGGGCTGGCCTGGTTGCTTCAAAGCTTTCTTTTGCTGCGGATTTAGTTTCGGAATTTCCTGTTGTAAGGGTTGCCGAAGGTAAAAGACATTTTAAAAGTAAAGCCGTTGATGATGCCATAAAAACGTTCCAGGCAAATGTGAAAAACCCTGAATTGAACTGGTTATTTGAAAACTGTTTTCCGAATACACTTGACACAACGGTTTATCATTCAGAAAAAAATGGCAGGCCTGATACTTATGTTATTACAGGCGATATTGATGCCATGTGGTTGCGGGATAGTTCTGCGCAGGTTTGGCCTTATCTACAATTTGTAAATGAAGATGCCCCCCTTAAAAAACTTATTGCAGGTGTTATTATTCATCAAACACAATGCGTTTTAAAAGATCCCTATGCAAATGCTTTTTATGGAGATGAAAATAAAGTGGGGGAATGGAAAACCGATAAAACAGCGATGCAGCCGGGGGTTCACGAACGCAAATGGGAAATTGATTCCTTGTGTTATCCAATTCGTTTAGCCTACCACTACTGGAAAAAAACAGGTGATAAAATGCCCTTTGATGCAGATTGGAAAAAGGGAATTGAAGCGACATTAAAGACTTTTAAAGAACAGCAGCGCAAAACCGATAAAGGCCCTTATCATTTCGAAAGGGAAACAACGCACCCTACGGATAGTTTGCCTATGGGGGGGTATGGTTTTCCGGTAAATCCCGTTGGTTTAATTTGTTCGGCATTCCGCCCCAGCGATGATGCAACAATATTTCCATTTTTAATTCCTTCCAACTTTTTTGCAGTAAGCAGTTTAAAACAAGCGGCAGAAATGGTAAAAGCATTACAGCCTGATGCTGTATTAGAAAATAATTTATTAAACCTTGCTGACGAGGTTAATGCAGCGATTCAAAAACATGCGATTGTAAATCACCCGAAATATGGTAAAATTTATGCTTTTGAGGTCGATGGTTTTGGAAGTTCCTATCTGATGGATGATTCTAACGTACCGAGTTTACTGGCTTTGCCATATTTAGGTTCCGTTAAACTGAACGACCCGATTTACCAGAACACCCGAAAATTTGCACTTTCTTTAGATAATCCTTATTTCTTTAAGGGTACAGCGGCAGAAGGAATAGGTGGTCCGCATGCGGGTCAGGATATGATTTGGCCAATGAGTATAACGATGCGGGCACTAACCTCAACGGATGATAAGGAGATAAAAGCTTGTATCGAAAGCCTGCGGAAAACACATGCCGGCACAGGATTTATGCACGAATCATTTAATAAGAACGACCCGGCTAAATTTACAAGGGCATGGTTTGCGTGGTCTAATACCTTATTTGGCGAATTGCTTTGGCGAACTTATCATGAAAAACCTAATTTGTTAAAAGCATGATGATCAAGCTTGTTTTTTAAATTAAAACCCTAGTTAAGCTAAGAAATATTAATTTAAACTTACCTGTTCTAAGGTGTTTGAGGTGGTAAAAAAACAGGCAACCATTTAAGAAATAGAAGGTTCATTGAAGGTTGCCATTGTGAAGCTTTGTTTTTTAATTTAACACCTTAGACACCTTAGTTAAGCTAAGAAATATTTATTTAAAATACATGTTCTAATATGTCTGAGGTGGTAAAAAACAGGCAACCATTTAAGAAATAGAAGGTTAATTTAAGGTTGCTTTTGTAAAGCCTTGTTTTTTTAATTTAACACCTTAGACACCTTAGTTAAGCTAAGAAATATTAATTTAAACTTACCTGTTCTAATGTGTCTGAGATGGTAAAAAAACAGTTGACTATTTAAAGCATTATTTTAAACAAAATTTTCGATTTAATAGTAAATTTTTGTCAGGGTTTAAATGCAGTTTTCAAAAAATCAATTACATAAGCTTTACGGGCTTTCATTAACTTAATATAGGTTTCATCATCAATTTTAAGCATATTTTGCATCATAGCTTTTCCGGCAAAAGAAAAAACGCAGATTGAAATCATAGTTATGAAAATCTGCTGCGGTTCACCTTTTAGCTCACCACATTCTACTGCTTTTTTAATGTCGTTAATCATTAACATTATAGGGCTTCCCGATTGTAAAATTTCATTCATAATTTCCGGATTATTATTAAATTCATTTAACATGAATATATCCAGTTCAGGTTCGGAAAGTGCCTTATCAAAATAATGATCTGCAAACAATTGCATCTTTTCTACAACTGTTACCTCGGCATTTTCAATAATAACCGAGCGTTCCAGCATTTCTTTGAATACATCTCTCCATACTTCCTGAAATAATTTTTCCTTACTTCGGAAATAGTAGTGTAAGGCAGTTCGTCCAATTCCTGCTTCGTCGGCAATTTCCTGGAGTCTTGCTCCTGCAAGGCCTTTTTTCATAAAAACCTTTTTAGCTGCTGCCTTAATAGCCGCTTCCGTATCGATTTCATTTACATGTTTCATTGCTTTTAACTATTTGGTTCGACATAATTGTCTGACACTAATATAGCGCTTTTTTTTTAGTTTGCAAGTTTTACGTGGTTTTTCTGCCTTTAATAATTAGGGTTTACCTGCAATTGGTTTAAAATGCTTCTGCCAGACTTACATAAAACCCGCTTTGCCTGTCTTCATTGGCTTTTTTCTCGCCAAGGCCATAGTCGATACGAACGCTCAGCCCTTTACCCGGATCGTAAAAATACCTTAAACCTGCACCCAGGTTTGGCTTAAAGTTGTTGAAGGTAAAATCTCTGCGTCCCCATACCGTTCCGGTTCCGGCAAATAAAACGGCGCCGAACCTGCTGCTATACCTGTAACGCAGTTCAGATTGAAAAGCAAATAAATTTTTATCCCGATACCTGCCCGTATAATAACCCCTCATTATTTCATCATTACCCAGTTGTGGTAGCAGGTAAAATGGAACGTGATCGCTTTGAACCGTATGATAAATTCCCTGGCTGCCTAATACTAAATGCTTATTTATAAAAAAGAACTGGCGAAGATTAAGCTTTATCTGGCTGCCGCTGAAATTATCCTGACCAAAAATTTCAGGTCCATACTGGTAACTAATTCTTCCAAAAAAACCTTTTGTAGGGTAATTATTCGAATTCCTGTTATCGTAACTTTGAGAAATGCCTGCAAATACTATTTTACCACCCGAACGGCCTGAAATATTTGGATCACGATAAAAAACACCGGTTCCAATTCTATCTACAACTTTATAATCTTCAAAACCAATCGAAACGCCTGAAAATAAATTCTTAAGAAGCTGTTTCTCCAAATCAAACTGCAGTTTTATCTGGCGTAGTTCCAGCTTATGCTCATCCGATTGTGCAGTTCTTGGGCCAATCCCATAGAAATTAAAGGGCATCTTCCTTAAACGAAGTTCTGCTAATCCATGATAAAGATTGCCTTTGCTCCAGGCATCGCCATATACACTGAAATTATAGGTTTTCTTGGTTGAGTAGGACGAGGTGAAAGAGAAATTTGAGCTCCTGTTTAAAGTATCGCTTTTATCTGCATAAAAAGAATATAATGCACCTGCGCCAAACTGAAAACCTGCTTCTTGAGTATAACCAAATACAGGTACAGGCATAAAACTCGATTTACGGGTTGTATCGCTTGCCTGAGATAACATCTTCTTTATCAACTTCATTTGTGCATTTGATGTGATGGAAAAGCTGAAGAAAAAAATAAAGAGTATAACCCGATTCATGAAGCAAATAAAAGAATTTTTATGCGAATCGCTAACTGCTTTATGCATCATATTATAAAACATTTAAACTATTTATACGCCTTTTCAGAATATCCCTGTTTTACATTTTCTCTGTAGATTTACGTAAAAACTTTATACTTTAGTGAAGCGTTTAACTAATCATTTTCTAAACGATGGACTTTAATCAATACATAGCCCATCAATTTATTCAATATGCACAAAGCGAAATCCTTTTTATCCAGATTGGTATATAACAAGTTTTTCTGGCAATTTTTCCTTGCCGTTTTTATGTTGGGGATGGCCATTTTTTTTATAAGGGCGCAACATCTGGAATTACTTCAGATAAGAACGCAATTAAATACCGCTGTACCGTCATTTATTATAATAGGGATAATTTTAACAATCATTTACATTATTGCGCAGGGGCAAATGTATGTGTATAGTTTTAAAGCTTTAAATGTAAAACTGAGTTTAGTAAATGCGATTAAATTATTTTTGAAAAGAAACTTAATCAGCATATTTCTTCCCGCAGGGGGATTTTCTTCCTTAATCTTTTTTACGACTGAAATAGAGGAAGAAGGCATATCTAAATCAAAAATTCACCTGGCTTCAACTGTATTTGCATTTTGCGGCATTCTATCGGTTGTTATTGTTGCCATTCCTGTTCTGGGCATTGCCATATTATCAACTAAACTCGGGAATGTTGAATTGGTTAGCTTTTTATTTTTAGTTCTGCTTACCGCTTTTTTAATTGTAGTTATCTATTCAATATCAAAAAAAGGTTGGGCATATACTTATTTGTCAAAAATAAGACCTTCCCTATCAGCCGTTCTGGATGACATGGTTGAAGAGAAAATCAGCCGTAAACATTTCTGGCTTACGCTCATAGTTTCTATTGGCATCGAGATAACAGGTATAGCGCATTTATACATTTGTATGCTTGCACTGGGATTTCAGGCAAGTTTACCTGCAGCCATCATTGGTTATATTGTAATCGTTATCTTATTAATAGCATCGCCTTTTTTACGCGGATTGGGTACTATAGAAGTTTCCCTTACCTTTATTTTAGGCCAGTTTGGGTTTCCAATTGTAGCCGCTGCAACCATAACTTTATTATTCCGGTTTTTTGAATTCTGGCTACCGCTGCTGGGTGGAATTATCAGTTTTATCATCAGAAAAGATAATATTATTTTGAGGCTTTTACCCGCTTTTATTATACTCGTTTTAGGCGTTGTTAATATTATATCTTCCATTAGTCCGGCAATACCAACCCGGTTGAGGCTTGTAAAGGATATTTTGCCAGAAGATTTAATAGTAACCAGTAATGCCCTGGTGCTGATATTTGGTTTAATCCTGGTAATGGTAAGTATTTTCCTGCTTCAGGGTTCTAAAAGGGCCTGGTATATCGCCATTTCACTAACCTTGTTTTCTATTATCGGGCACCTTTTAAAGGCAGCCGATTATGAAGAGGCCTTATTGGCATTTGTTGCAGGCTCGTCACTTTTTTACACCAGAGATAACTATAAATTAAAACCGCATCCAAAATTTGTAAAATTTGGTTACCAGGTTGTAATTTATGCGATTTTAGCGGTCTTTGCATATGGTGTTTTAGGTTTTTATTTTATCGAGAAGAGACATTTCGGAGTGGAATTTAAATTTGTAGATTCTGTTAAGGCAGTTCTTAAAGTTATTTTCTTTATTGATGACAAAGCCCTTCACCCGCTCACAAAATTCGGTTCTCATTTTGAGCAATCGATTTACGCCGCTAGTGGCCTGGTGATACTTTTTATATTTTTCAGCCTTCTTAAACCTTATTTTTCAAAGCCCTACAACAATGAGAAAGATTTTTTAGATGCAGAAGATTTGGTTAAAAAAGATGGCAGCTCTGCCTTGGATTATTTTAAAACCTATCCGGATAAATTTATCTATTTCAATGCAGACCGCACTGCTTTTATCAGCTTTAAAATTACCCGGCACTTTGCCCTGGTTTTAGAAGATCCCGTTGCCGCGAATTTACACGATAAAATGGAGATGGTCAGAAAGTTTGAAGAGCGGTGTGAAGAAAATGGTTTTATTGCGGCTTATTATCGCGTTCCCGAAGAATCGCTGGATTTTTACAGAACGATTGGAAAAAAATCAATTCCGATAGGCGAGGAAGCCGTGCTCGACCTCACTAAATTTACCATAGATGGCGGTAAAATGAAAACTACCCGAAGCGCAATTAACAGGCTTACCGGAGAAGGGTATTTATTTAAAGTGTATAAAGGCCAGCAAAAGGAAGGATTACTCCAGAAAATGCAAACCGTATCGGATAACTGGTTAAGGGATTTGAATCAAAAAGAAGTCGCTTTTACACAAGGTATTTTTGATAAAAGCATTTTAAAAAATCAAACCATATTAACCATTGAAGATGATGAAGAAAAAGTATATGCTTTCTTAAATCTTGTGCCGGATTATGTGCCGGGTGAGGCCACTTACGATTTGATCCGGAAAGAAACCGATGCACCTAACGGTGTGCTGGATATGTTATTGGCAAAAACCTTTCTCTATTTAAAAGAAGAAGGATTTACCAGCGTTAATATGGGGCTTGCACCATTATCCGGAATTGAAGGTATAAACGTGACGCAGAAAACAATTAAATATGCTTACGACAATTTGAAGGCGTTTGCCCAATTTAAGGGGTTGCGGAAATACAAAGAGAAATTTTATCCCGATTGGAAAAAGAAATACCTGATTTACAGCCACAATTATCATCTTTTACAGGTTCCTAATGCATTAAAGCGGATTTCCGAAGGAAGTTAATGATTTACAGGCCCGAAATTATGGCATTGATAATTTTTTCGTAATCGTTATCGAATTTATGAGAACCCGGTATCAATATTTTTTCAATGTTCTTTTTCTCCTTCATTGATTTATAAAAGTCGCTTTCTTCATCTTTACCAAAGATGCATCTGACAGGTGAATTAATCTTGTTAAGTTCCGGGATGGTTTTATACTTTCCTTCCTTACTGCCAAAACCAATCAAATCGCTTACTTTAACAACCAGATCTGTAGAAGTTGAAGGAGATAATAATACGGTCGATTTAAGATGCTGCTGCAGGCTATTTAGTCTTGGTACAAAAAATAATGCAGCATCAGCACCGAACGAATAGCCGATTATAGAAAATTCGTCTTTATTCCACAGTTTTAAATAGTGTTGAATAACCATGCTCATGTCTTGAGCAAGTTTTTCCGGACTTTTTGTTTCCCAGAAATACTTTCGGGTATCTAAACTAACAATTGCATAGTTTTTTTGCGCCAGGCCTTCGGTAAGTTTTTGCGAAAAGCTGTTCATTCCACCGTCGCCACTAAAATAAACTATCAGTTGTTTTGCACCAGGCCTGCTTATTGTACTTATCGGCAATCGGGAAATGTCAGCGGGGTTTTGCGCCTGAATAAAATTAACGAAAAACAGCAGGATGATACCTGATAATGATTTTAGCATATTAATTATTGTTTAAGCAATGCCGCTATAATTTTAGTGTATTCTGCCTCATGATAATGGTGGTTCCCGCTTAAACTATCGAGGTGAAAATTCTTTTGTGCAATTTTGCTCAGGGGTTTATCATCTTCGTCCGTTCCATAAAAACAGTAAACAGGCAGGCTGAGTTTTTCAACTTCTTTATCAACTTTATACGGGTAATTATCATCCGATATATTTGTTAAATCTGAAAAATGTACCATAAAGTCTGTTGTAGCAAACGGGGATAACATTTCCAAGGCCTTTACGTGATTTTTTGCCCTGAAAGGCAGGCGGTTATAGATAAATGGCAATACATCTGCACCGAAAGAATAGCCGCAAAAATAAATCTGATTTGTTTTATACTTAAACGCGTATTTCCTGATGAGTAGCAGCATGTCAGTTGCCGTTTGTGCCGGTGTTTTTTGTTTCCAAAAGTAACTTCTGGCATTTATACCAATGGTTTGAAAGCCATTTTCGGCAAACTTTACGGATAATTCGTCTTCGAACTTAATCCAGCCACCATCGCCGGAGAGAAATATCAATAATTTTTTTGAAGAGACGTTTTTAGCAGGATAAATAATTACGGGGAGGTTAAATTCAGTTTTTTCAATTCCGTTGTGTTCATGGATTCTGTTTTTTTTGAATAAAACACAACTGCTCAAAAGAAACAGGCAGATTAAAGAAACTAAACACAGTTTAATCATAAAAATTAAAAGAAGGTAAAACCCAGCATGAAGGAAAGCCCATGAGGATTAATATCTAAATCGTTAGTACTCATTTTATAACCTTTAAAACCAATACCTAAAAACGTATTTAATGTATTGCTGATAGCATATTTTGCCCCAAAGCCGGTATACAGGTATAGGCCTTCTTCAGTTGTTCTTGACGTTGTAAATGGTGTGCGTTCATCTGCAATATCATATTTATTAAATGAAACACCTAACGATGTTTCCGCATAGAATCGTATCTGTTTATCGCTTTTGAAATTGTATTTTACATTTCCATAAACCGGTATAAATTTTAATTTGTAAAGCACAAAACCGTTATCATGATGTTCGGGCGTAGTTGAATATTCTAATCCAACTCCGGCTTCAAAACCGTTGGAGAATGTGTAGTTAGCTTTTAATGATGGCGCATAAAAAGCGTTACCATGTGTAGAGCGCAGCAATTCGAAGGCCGGTGAAAACGAAAATGAGCCGGTATGGTCAGTTTTATTTTGAGCCACTGAAAAAAAAGGCATCAGCAATAAGGATAGTTTAAGGCCGTATTTAAAAATATTCATTTGACAGGGTATGGTATGTAAATTTATAAAAATTCACTAAAATATTTCTTTATGCAGTAATTAAATAGAACCGCCCATAACCAGTTTAGACTGGTCGATAATGGTTTGTGCAAAAGAACTTCCTGAAATGCATCGCATCATTCTGCTATATGCCAGTTTACCCAGGTTGTAGCCGCTGGTTTCTGCGTACGTTATTTCAGGGTAAAAGAGCGATGGAATCATGCCGTCACTAATCCCGATTAAGCCCAAATCATGCGGTGGTTTAAGTCTTTTGCGCTGTATGGCTTTCATCGTCCCCGCTAAAATTTCGTCGCTCATGCAAAAAATTGCAAATTTCTTTTCCAGGTAATCGGGTATTAAAGATAAGGTAAGCTGTTCAGCCTCTTCAGAACTTCTTGCATGCACTGTTTTTAAGTCGATTTCCGGATTACCATTACGCATAACTTCCATAAATTTTTGTAAGCGGGCTTGTGTTATCGACATATTTTTATCGCCAAAAATGCCTAAAACATTCCTAAAACCTTTCTTTAAAATTTCTTCAGCTGCTATAGATGCGGCATGTTCATCGCCAACGCAAATTTTATTGCAGGATTCGTATTGCGGCACCTTGTCGAAAAATATAACCGGGATACCATGAATATCCAGTTTTAAAAAAGGCGCTATATCTGTCGTTTCAGAAGTGATTGCGATGAATATTCCGGAAACCCTTTTATGTCTGCAGCTTTTTAAAATCTGCTGCTCGATTTTTGGATCATTTGATGAACGGTAAATAATTACAGAATAGCCATAATCCCTGGCATCTTCCTCTATGGCAGAAATAAAAGAATGATAGAAAAAATTGGAAAGGCTTGGTACAACGACTGCAAATTCCTTGCTGCTATGTGTACGCAGATTTATTGCATATGGATTAGGATCGTATTCAATTAACTCAGCAAGTTCATTTATCTTTTTTTTTGTTTCTGAAGAAATATCGGGGTGGTCTTTCAATGCCCTTGAAACTGTTGAAATACTAACGTTTAGTTTTTCCGCAATTTTTTTCAGTGTAGGATTCTGTCTCATGATCTATATATCGATAAACAAATATAAGTTTTCCACAGCAAACATTTTCGCAAATGTTACCGCAAACGTTTGCGGTAATAATTTACTGATTTTGATATTTTTAAATTGATTATCACTTATCTTCATATAATAATTCGAAGAACTAATAAGATTAATCTGAAAGTTTTGAAGATTTAACCCTGATAACCAAATATTAAATAACGATACGGATGCTGTTCCAAAATTTTTGGCGGTTAAAGTATTGGATCAAAAAATATGAGATACATTAGTCAACTTATTATTTTATGCCTGTTTTTAACCTTTTATAGTGGTTATGCACAGCATACTGTGGTCTCTAATCAAATATCGGGCATGGCGAATAAACCCGCATGGTGGAAAGAAGCGGTGGTGTATCAGCTTTATCCACGTAGTTTTAAAGACAGTGATGGCGACGGCGTTGGCGATTTAAAAGGAATAATTTCAAAACTTGATTATTTAAAAAGTCTTGGCATTGATGCCGTATGGCTCAATCCGATTTTCTCTTCTCCTAATGATGATAATGGTTATGACATTAGCGACTATCGTAACATCATGAAGGAATTCGGTACCATGCAGGATTTTGATGAACTGCTTGCAGGCTTACATAAAAGGAATATTAAACTTATTTTAGACATGGTGCTTAACCACAGCAGCGATGAGCATGAATGGTTTAAACAATCAAAATCATCCCGAACCAACCCATACCGGAATTACTATCACTGGTGGCCAGAAGAAAAAGGTAAACCAACGCCCCGCTACAGCTTTTTTGATGTTAATAACGATGCGTGGAAATATGATGCAGCAACAAAATCTTATTACCTGCATTATTTCTCTCAAAAACAACCAGATTTAAACTGGGAAAATGAAAAACTCCGGAATGAGGTTTATGATATGATGAAATTCTGGCTTGATAAAGGTATTGACGGTTTAAGAATGGACGCTTTTCAATACGCGGCGAAAGATACGACCTGGAAAAAATATCCTGAGGGCTACGAAAAAAACATTATAAAATATTATGGCATGGGTCCGAATCTTCATAATTATTTAAAGGAGATGAATAAGACTGTTATTCGTAAATATAACGTAATGACAGTTGCGGAAGGTGCGGGAAGTACACTGGAAGATGCGCATGCACTGGTAGATGAAGACCGTAATGAGCTTAACATGGCCTATCATTTTGAAATAATGGATATCGGGAACGATCCCAAAGGTTACAAATTAACCGATTTGAAAAAAACTTTTACAAAATGGGATAATTCTTTTGCAGATAATGGCTGGCTGGCAATCTTTTTGGCGAACCATGATGTGCCAAGAATGGTTAGCAAATTTGGTAATGATAGCCCTGAATTCAGACGCTATTCTTCAAAATTGCTTACGACATTAATCATGACGATGCGCGGAACGCCGTTTTATTTTAACGGTGATGAACTCGGTATGTCAAATATTAAATTTGATGCTATTGAAGACTATCGTGATATCGCTACGATAAATGCTTATAAAAATATTAAAGCTAAAGGAGAAGACATAAAGGCTTTTATGGATAAGCAGAAGTTTATATCCCGTGATAATACACGTACGCCTTTTCAGTGGAATGATACCGCAAACGCGGGCTTCACAACAGGTAAACCCTGGATAAAGGTAAATCCGAATTATAAAATGGTAAATGTAGCTGCAGAAGAAAAGGATCCAGATAGTGAGCTTTCTTATTTTAAAAAGATTGTGGCTTTAAGAAAAGCGTCACCTGTATTAGTTTACGGCGCTTACCAGGTTTTTGATATCGAAAACCCTGATGTATACTGTTATACCAGAAGTAACGGTAAAGATAAAATGCTCGTTATTTTAAATTTTTCCGGCAAAGCGATTAGCTATTCCTTAAATAAGGATATTGATACGGCATCAGCTGAAGTGCTTATTAACAACTATGCCAAAGCGGCGTTAAAGCAGAATCAAATTAAATTATTGCCTTGGCAATCAATTGTTTATAAAATTAATTAACCTCAATATGGTAGCAGCACAAGCAGAAAAGGTTGATAATTTATCATCAGCGGTTAAGCTAAACTTCGGGTCGATAATTGCCATGAATCTGGGTTTTTTCGGCATTCAGTATAGTTTTGGTTTACAGCAAACCAATATGACACCGATTTACTCTTACCTTGGTGCAAACCCTGATCAATTGCCGCTGCTTAATCTTGCCGGACCAATGACGGGTTTAATCATTCAGCCGATTATTGGCGCCATGAGCGATAAAACGACCAGCAGATTTGGTCGGAGAAGACCTTATTTTTTAATCGGTGCCATTATCTGCAGCATTTGTTTGTTTGCCATGCCTTACAGCAGTTCGATTTGGATGGCTGCCAGCATTCTATGGATTTTAGATGCGGGTAACAACATTACGATGGAACCTTACCGTGCTTTTGTAAGCGATAAACTTCCATCTGAGCAACATGCACTTGGTTTTTTAACACAAAGTTTTTTTACCGGTTTAGGCATAACACTGGCAAATCTTACTCCGGGGATTTTAATTGCCGCAGGCTTAATCAGCATTCATTCCAGAAGTGGTAATAACATTCCTTATACAACCTATGCAGCATTTTTTATCGGCGGAATTGTATCAATAGGGTCTATCATGTACAGTTGCCTTACCACAAAGGAAACGCCTTTATCTGATGAGGAAATAAAAAAGATAAAGGCTATGCCCGGCGGTATTGGCAGTATCTTTAAAGATATTGTTGAGGCTTTTAAAGTTATGCCTTTAACCATGAAGAAACTGGGTATTGTGTATCTTTTTAACTGGTATGCGATGTTTATCTATTGGCAGTTTATTACGCTTTGTCTTGCTAAAACAATTTACAACACAACTTATGCCGCTTCAGATGGTTTTGCGTCGGCGCAATTACTAACGGGAACGGTAAATGGTGGTTATAATGTTGTAACGTTTATGGTTGCCTTTCCACTGGCTTTCTTTGCCAGGAAAATTACAGCTCAGAAAGTCCACCTTATCAGTTTATTGTTCGGCGGTATGTGCCTGATTTGTTTGCCAATGATTCATGATGCGTCACTTTTATTCATCCCGATAATTGGTTTGGGCGTTGCCTGGGCCAGTATGATGGGTACACCCTACGCCATGCTCGCCGGTAGTATACCCAAAGCAAAAACAGGCATTTTTATGGGGATACTGAATATGTTTATTGTAATCCCCATGCTTCTGGAAACCATAACCTTTAAACACATATATAAATATTTTTTAGGGCATGATCCTGCAAACGCAATCGCCTTTGCCGGTGCTTTAATCGCCATTGCAGGTATAATGGTTTTACTAATTAAAAAGAAAGACAAAGTACTTGCAAACTGATGGTCGATTTAAAATCATATAACCTGGCTATAGACCTTCTACACGAGGCATCAACTCCGTATGGTTTTGTTGCGGCTGTGCAGGAATACGATAATTATAAACGTGTATGGACAAGAGACGGTGTTATCATCAGTATTGCGGCATTACTTAGCGGTGATAAAAAACTAATTAATACGGCTAAAGCAACATTAGAAACTTTGTTAAGTAACCAGCATGAAAACGGATTTATGCCGTCGAATGTTTCTCCTGCAGATGGATCTGTAAGTTATGGCGGCACCTCGGGAAGAGCGGATAATCCATCCTGGGCCGTAATCGGTTTATCAGCCTATACCATTTTAACAGCTGATAAGTCGCTTTGGGAAAAATACCAGGAACAGGTAACTAAATGCTTTGCTGTACTGGATGCCTGGGAATTTAACGGAAAGCATTTAATTTACGTACCACAAAGCGGCGACTGGGCTGATGAATATATCCAGCACGGTTATGTTCTTTTCGAACAACTGTTACGGGTTTGGGCGTTAAAACTCGCTGCATCATTATCGGGAAATAAAAGCTGGGTGAATAAAGCGTCCCAGATTACGACCGCCATTCAATCCAATTATTGGAAAACGGAGGAACAGTCAAATGTTTATGCGCCAAACCTGGTTCATCAGTTAAAAGATGCTTCAGAAAAGTTCTGGCTTATGGGTTTTAATCCGGCAAGAATTTACAAATACTTCGATTTGCAAGCTAATGCATTTTCTCTTTTACTTGGATTGGGTAATGGCATTCAAAATGATTCGGTAATCGACTATATAAAAGAAGTTTACGATGAAAAAAAATCAATATTGCCCTCGTTTTATCCTACGATTAATGAAGGCGATGCTGATATGAATGAACTTAAAAATAACTATGCATATGCCTTTCGTAACCAACCAAACTATTTCCATAACGGAGGTTTGTGGCCGGTTTGGAATGGCTGGCTGGTTGGTGCATTAAATATGCAGGGCGAAATAACAATCGCAACGGATTTAATCGCTGATATACATGCTGCAAATGCAAAGGGAAGCTTGTTCAACGAATGTTTGCACGGTTCGGATAAAATACCTTGTGGCGTGCCAAATTGTACCTGGAGTGCCGCAGGAGCTGTAATTGCAGAACAGGCTATGATAAATAGTGCTTTTAAAAAACTTTTTAAATTTTAACATAAAAATGAAAACAGGATTGACGGATAATATTTCAGGGGAAAAAGTTTTGGTGGTAGGCGAGCTGCTGGCAGATATTATATCCGAAAAAGATATAGCGTCTCTTCAATTCCCTTCATCTTTTATGATTAACCAGGGTGGAAGTTCAGCGAATTTATGTGCCAATTTAAAGTGGCAGGGAATAGATGCAGCCTTAGTCGCAACTGTTGGGAATGATAATCTTGGCGCTTTTTTAATAAATGAATTAAAAACTGTCGGATTATCCGATAATTACATAAGTCGCTCTGCAAACCGCCAAACCAGTATTGTACTGGTTGGTAAGAATGTGGATACACCAGATTTTATTCCTTACAGATGTGCCGATATGGCAATAAAAAGGGTAGAAGATGCTGTATTGCAATCGTGCGGAATAATACATACTACTGCATTCGCTTTGAGTAAAGAACCCGCCCGCGGTAATATTCTTAATGCCTTTACCAAGGCAGCTCAACTGGGTAAATTTTTATCAATTGACTGGAACTTTGCACCTTCCATCTGGCATGAAGATGATGGAAAAGCGGTTTTCAAACAAATCTGCAGGCTTAATCCGCTGTTAAAAATAAGTGTAGATGATTTGGAGCGTTTTTTAGGGGAGCACCTGAGTATTGAGGCCTGTATACAGTGGTTGGATAAGCTAAATGTGAAAGCAATTTGCCTGACCTGTGGAAAAGATGGGGTTTGGTTTAAAGGGCAAGATCAAAGCTGGAGCTATAAGCCTGCACTTGAAGTGGCATCGGTAGTTGGTGTAACCGGTGCGGGTGATGCTTTCTGGTCGGGATTTTTAGCTCATTTTATAAAAGGAAAACCCCTTGAAGCTTGTGTAGATAATGCGCTGGAAGTCGCAAGATGTAAAATAGAAAAGCCTTACCCTTTATATAAAAAATAATTATTATTCATTAAACATAAATTAACAGAAACTATGAAACACCCTCCTTCTTAAAACTTAACTTTTGAATTCAAAAAACAAATTTCTAACCATTTTAAATCAATCAATTATGAACAATACTTTACCAGGCAATTGGACTGTTTTACCTCTAAAACAGAAATTGTATGCACTGGAGAAACTTATAATTTTAAGTTTCTTTATGATCTTTTTAAGCACGGCAGCCTTTGCGCAAACCGTAGTAAAAGGTATAATTTTCGATAATGACAAACTCCCGCTTGCGGGTGCAACCTTACAGGTTGCGGGTACGAACACAAAAACACAAAGTGACGCGGAAGGCAAGTATCAAATTACGGTACCGTCGCCAACTTCAAAATTAATTGTAAGTTTTGTTGGCTTTGAAACCCAAACCGTAAGCTTAAACAACCAAACCGTAGTTAATATTACGCTGGCCTCGCTTAATAATCTCGATGCTGTGGTTGTGGTGGGTTATGCATCTGTAAAGAAAAGTGATTTAACCGGAGCCGCCACAACGGTTTCGGCAAAGGATTTTAACAAAGGTCCTTTAAATGCGCCCGACCAACTTATACAAGGTAAGGTTGCAGGTGTGCAGATGATTAATAACAGCGGTCAGCCAGGGGGTGCATCAACCGTTCGCATCAGGGGTAACTCGGCCATTACCGGAACAGGACAGCCACTTTATGTTGTCGACGGGGTTGCGCTTGATGGCCGATCGGCAAGACCATCTACCAGTGCAGGTATTGGTACCGCACCGGACGGTAACCCTTTAAACTTCATTAATCCGGCAGATATCGAATCGATGGAAATTTTAAAAGATGCATCGGCAACTGCAATTTACGGCTCACGTGCCGCTTACGGCGTGGTTTTGATTACAACCAAAAGAGGTAAATCAGGCGAGACAAAAATCGATCTTAGTGCTTCTGCAGGGGTAAGCAATATTGCAAGACGGGTGGACGTATTATCAGGTGATGAATACCGCGCTGCGTTAACTAAGTACAACCTTACCAACGGTAATTTTGGTACAAGCGTTGATGCACTTGATGCCATTACCAGAACTGCATATAATCAAAATTATTCAGTAGGCATAAGTGGCGGTTCAAATGGCAACACATTCCGTGCGTCACTTGGTTATCAGGATCAGCAAGGTATTATCAAAACAACCGACTTTAAAAAATACAGTGCCGGTTTTAATGGTAATTTTAAATTCTTAGAAAGTAAAAAACTTGGATTAGATGTAAACATGATCAGCAATCAGTATCTGGAAAGTGTAGCGCCAATTACGACGGATGCCGGTTTTACAGGAAGTTTAATTTCTCAGGCATTATCGTGGAATCCTACACAGTCTTTTTATAATCCTGATGGCAGTTTGTTTATCGACTACGGTTCTACAACGATTAATCCTTTGGCCGCATTAGCTGCGAATAATGATAAATCAAAGGTTTCGACCATTTTAGGAAGTGTTTCGCCATACTATAAAATTGCACCGTGGTTGGAATACCGCATGCTTGCCAGTGTAAACTATAGCACCGGTATCAGAAGGGCATCAACAAGAAGCTTCTTAAATCTTCAGGGTATACAACCATCTGGCGATTTCTTAGGCGGTTATGCCAGCTATTCAAATACTGAATTAATTACGCAGCAATTTACAAATACCTTAAACTTTAATAAAGAGATAGTTGGTAAGTTAAATTTAAACGCGATAATCGGCTACGAGTATTCTAATTTTATTAATAAAGGTACTACAAATACGGCAACGGGTTTCGGTAATATTGAAGGTGATTATACAGATGCATTTCAAACAACTGCACCTGCAAACCGTACATTTTCTGCTTTTAATAACCCGACTACGGAGTTACAGTCTTATTTCGCAAGAGCAATTTTCAACTACGACAGCAAGTATATTTTAACGGCTACTTTCAGGGCAGATGGTTCAACTAAATTTGGTAAATCTAACCGTTATGGATATTTTCCTTCTTTTGCAGCAGCATGGGATATTAAAAAGGAAAGTTTCCTGTCGAATACCGAATGGATTGATCAGTTAAAACTTAGGGTTGGCTATGGTAAAACAGGTAACCAGGATTTCCCTTCAGGATCTGCTCAGCAACGGTATGATTATGGTAACTCAAACGGAGCGCCGACTTTAATTGCAATCAATAACGCAAATCCAAACCTTAAATGGCAGTCGGATGAACAAACTAACGTTGGTGTAGATTTCGGTTTGTTAAAAAACAGACTAACAGGTTCGGTAGATTACTTTCATAAAACCACCAATGATTTGTTATTCCCACAAATTTCATTTGTTCCGGCAGTTGGTGGAAATGTACCAACTTGGGTAAATTTACCAGGTCAGATTATTAACAAAGGTTTGGAATTAACCTTGAACGGAAATATTATTGATCAGGAAAATATTTCATGGTCGTTAGGTGGTAATGCAACTTTCATCAAAAATAAAGTGCAAAACATCTCCGGAATTATAAAAACCGGTGCATTAAATGGTCAGGGTTTAAGTGGTGTAACTACTGAGGTTATTCAAAATGGCTTGCCTTTATTTGCTATGGTAACCAGACAATTTAACGGCATAGATGCAAACGGATTTTCGATTTATACAGATGATGGTTTCACCAATTACTATGTAGGTAACCCGAATCCAAAAGTAATTATGGGTTTAAGTACCAACTTCAGGTATAAAAAGTTATCCTTTACTGCCAACTTTAACGGCGCATTCGGACAAAGCATTTACAACAATACCGCAAACTCTGTACTGGCGATTTCTAACTTAGGTACAAGAAATGTTTCTTCGGCATTGGTAAGCTTGCCAGTTGCAGAATCGTTAGCTAATCCAATTGCAGCATCTTCAAGATACATTGAAAAAGGTGACTATATAAAGCTTGCAAATGCGACACTGAATTACAATTTTGGTAATATCGGGAAAGCAATTAAATCATTAAACGTTTATGTTAACGGACAAAATCTTTTTGTAATTACAAATTACACAGGATTTGATCCGGAAGTTAACGTTAATAAAAGTGTAAGTGGTGTTCCTTCGGCTGGTATAGATTATACAGCTTATCCAACTGCAAGAACGTTCAATTTTGGTGTTAATTTTTCACTTTAATTCTTAAAAAATAAAAACATGAAAAATAAATATATTATCGGTTTTGCTATGGTTGCCCTAAGTTTTTCGGGTTGTACCAAGCTAGATGAAAACCTGAACGGCCAGGTAGGCAGTGCAGGTGTGAGTGGGGGTAATGTTTCGAGTTTATTAGGCGCAACATATGCTGCAATGATTGGTCCTTACCAGGCGCCATGGAACTGGTCGGCATTACAGGAAGTAACATCTGATGAAATTATTGTACCTACCCGTGCAGGCGATTGGGATGATAATGGCGCATGGCGTTCCCTACACTTACATAAATGGGCACCTGATCATACCAGGATTTCTGATGTTTTCAGAGATTTAAACAGTATTTCTTATGTAGCAACAAGTGTGCTTGGCGCCAGCCCTACAGCAAGTCAGGCTGCACAAGCCCGTTTTCTGCGCGCCTTTGCACAGTTTTCTATTTTAGATGGCTGGGGCCAGGTTCCATACAGAGATGCCGGGGAAGATGTAACCAAACCATCGCGTGTTAGAAATGCAGCTGATGAAATTGGTTATTTAATTAATGAATTAACAGCCATTATCCCCGATTTACCAACAGGAACAGCAAACGTAGCCAATAAAAACGCTGCCAGAACATTATTGATGAAAGTTTACCTTAATAAAGGTGCCTTTTTAAATCGTAATGCACCAACTTTCGATGCTGCAGATATGGCTAAAGTAATTAGCCTTGCTGATGAAATTGCAGCTGGCGGCTATACTTTAACAGCTAATTACTTCGATAATTTTGCACCTACTAATGATATCTTATCCAAAGAAAATATTTTTACGGCTCAAAATATCGGCGGTGCCAGTGGCAGCGATTTAGATGGACAATGGAAATGTACAACACACTATAACCAAAATCCAAATGGTTACAACGGTTTCTCTTCATTATCAAATTTTTATAACAAATTTGAGGCATCTGATAAAAGAAGAGGCGGAAGCTATACCGGTCAAACCAACATTTCCGGAATCAG
Source organism: Pedobacter rhodius (assembly GCF_027213645.1). GTDB lineage: Bacteria > Bacteroidota > Bacteroidia > Sphingobacteriales > Sphingobacteriaceae > Pedobacter > Pedobacter rhodius. Next base: position 826,063 of record NZ_JAPWGL010000001.1, read on the forward strand.
AGTAGGTTTCCTTGTTGGTCAGCAGGTTGATCAGAATGGCGTTGCTTTAAAAGATAGAAAAGGTAACCCTTTAGCCTTTACACCAGAAGTGAGCATTATCGAGCGTGATCCAAATCACCTGGAAGTTGCAGGTATTCGTGTAATTAAATACCCGATTGATTATGCAAATGCAGGTTCAAGGAAACCAGATAATGATTGGGTTTATTTCCGCTATGCTGATGTATTGTTGATGAAAGCAGAAGCGCAGTTAAGAACATCACAAGCTGCTGCCGCATTAACTATTGTGAATTCAATCAGAACCATAAGAGGTGCATCGGCTTTAACCAGCTTAACTCTGGATATTTTATTAGATGAGCGCGGACGTGAACTTTACTGGGAAAGTTTCAGAAGACAGGATTTGATCCGTTTCGGTAAATTCCTTGCTGCATGGCAGGAAAAACCCGCAAGTGAAGCGAAATATTTAGTGTTCCCGATTCCTGATAATCAGCTTGGAAATCCTAACCTGATTCAGAACCCGGGCTATTAATTCCAATAATGCTTAAAAACCAGAGGCTGTAACATAAATCAATTTATTTTTGGCCTGTCATGTTGAGCTTGTAGAAACGCCCAAAAAGGCTTTTTTACAAACCTTTCGACAGGCTCGGGATGACATTTTGTATTTGTGTTATAGCCTCTGATTTGTTTTTAAATGCTTTCAAGTGCTAATTTATTATATCCATGAAAAACAAAATAATTTTATTCCTGCTATCGGTTTTCAGTTTGAATGCCACCGCACAAGATCCTTGGAAAATAAGTGCAGATAAAATAGATCCGGGCAAATATTTTGGTATTACTGCTGCAAATGGAATTATTGGTATTGTTTCTTCACCACAACCCTTTAAAGTGAAAAATGTGATTTTAGCCGGGGCCTATGATACTTATGGACGTGGCCGGGTAAGCAATTTTCTTAACGGGTTCAATTTGCTTAATATGTATCTCGAAATTGATGGAAGAAGATTGGATGAACAGAATACTCAAAATATGCAGCAACAGCTCGATATGCAACATGCGGCATTTACCACAAAATTGCAATATGGGAAAAAGGCTGATGTTAAATATACCTATTATGCATTGAGGCATTTACCTTTTACGGTACTAATGGATGTAACCATCACAGCTAATGAAGATTTAAAACTAACTGCTGCAAGTGTAATGGAAACGCCCGATGCATTGCGGGATGTAGAAAATTATTATAATGAAATAGACAGACCGCATGTAACCTTAAGTTTGCTTACTTCTACTGCTAAAAGTCCTACGGGTAAGTTGCAGCTTTGTGCATCTAATAGTTTTTTGTTTACAGAAGCCCATGGAAGCGAGCCAAAAACTATCCATGAAATGTGGGATAACAACAGCCATTTAATGAAGTTTAGTAAAGCTTTAAAAGCAGGCGAAAGTTATACCTATTCAGTTATTGGCAGTACAATCAGTTCGGCACAACATGCCGATCCGTTAAATGAAGCGGAAAGAATGACGATTTTTGCGAAACTTGAAGGCCACGACAGGTTAGTTAAATTTCATAATGCGGCATGGGATGAACTTTGGAAATCAGATATTTTAATTGATGGAGATCCACAGGCACAGCAGGATGTGCATAGTATGTTGTACCACCTTACTTCATTTTCCCGTGCGGGTACATCTTATTCCCTTTCGCCCATGGGTTTATCAGGATTAGGTTATAATGGCCACGTTTTTTGGGATACAGATATCTGGATGTTTCCGGCTTTGCTGGTGCTTCATCCTGATGTAGCCAAATCATTAATTGAATATCGATACGAACGATTGGCAGCAGCAAAACGAAATGCATTTTCACACGGTTATCAGGGTGCTATGTATCCCTGGGAGAGTGCAGATACCGGCGTAGAAGAAACACCGGTTTGGGCATTGAGCGGCCCGTTCGAACACCACATATCGGCTGATGTGGCGCTTGCAGCATGGAATTATTACTGTGTTACGCAGGATAAAACCTGGCTTAAAGAAAAGGGATGGCCTATTTTGTCGCAAACAGCAGATTTCTGGGCCAGCAGGGTAGAGCGAAATGGAGCGAACCAGTTTGATATTAAAAATGTGGTCGCGGCCGATGAATGGGCGGAAAATGTAGACAATAATGCCTTTACAAATGCAGCAGCGAAATTAAATTTAAAAAATGCAAACCTGGCCGCCGAAATTTTAGGCTTACCTTTAAATAAAGATTGGGCGTTGGTTGAAAAAAACATTCCGATTTTGAAATTTCCTGATGGTGTAACGAAAGAACATGCAAGCTACAAGGGTGAAGGCATTAAACAAGCTGATGTAAACTTATTGGCTTATCCATTGAAAACCATTACAGATAAAAATCTGATTGAAAAGGATTTAGCTTATTATGAAACACGTATTCCTGATGAAGGTACGCCGGCCATGACGCATGCAATTTTTGCACTTCTGTATGCGAGAACGGGCAATGCCGAAAAGGCTTATACATATTTTAAAGAAGCTTACCAGCCCAACCTAAACCCGCCGTTTCGGGTTATTGCTGAAACTAAAGGGGGCACAAACCCATATTTTGCGACTGGTGCAGGCGGTGTTTTACAAAGTGTGCTTATGGGATTTGGTGGTCTTGATATTACAAATAAAGGCATTGTTCAGGTACCAAGCGTTTTACCTCCAAAATGGAAATCTGTAAAAATTACAGGCGTTGGAACGGATAAGAAAACCTTTACTGTGACCAATAAAAATTAAACAAAAGAATTTGGTTTTGATATGAACCGTTTTAAAGAACCCAATGTTGGTACCGCGATTTGTTCCAATGGCAATTCGAGAATGTGCCACTTTGTACGCCGGAAAAATAATGGAATAGAACTTAGAAGCCGTTTCTGGTTCCCTGCGAAAATGCATATTCCAATGATGGTATTAAAAGGATTAAATTATCATGCATTAGAGGAATTTTCTAACCTGGCTAAAATTCTTCCATTGCTTTATAAAGAATATGGCCCTGAAAAATAACGATAGCATTTCGATAAGCTCAATGTGACATTGAGGGTTTTTTATTTCAATTTCCCGGTCTGCGCTTCACCATTGGTGTTCGGAAGAATGAAAACCATTAAGAAAAATAAGCGATTTCCATTTAAATGCCTTATAGTGTAAAATGAAAAAGCATTTTAATTTTAATAACCTTAACTTCTAATTGTTATTTAAAATTTAAGCTTAATAAATTGCTGTTGATTAGGCTCGGTCTGTGGCTCACAGACCAAAACCTGTTAGTTTTACTCTTTATGATCTGTAAGGGCATGGCCATCGTTAGGCTCAACATGCCAAATTAAACGCAACTATTTTTTCATCAATTTTAAAAGCACGCCGTTTGTCCAGCCGAAACCGTCTTGTAATGGATATTCTCCACCACCACCGCCTTTGCTGTTTGGTTCGACAACGTTATATTTTTCCATCAGTTTGCCGGTTTCTTTAAAAACGGCAATATTCAAATTCACCCACCGGTTTGTGATGGTATCGGCCAGCTTATCATAGCCGTAATTATGCAAACCCTGAATGCTGACATATTGTAAAGGTGCCCAGGCATTTGGTGCATCCCATTGTTGTTTGGTTGTGGTAACAGTTGTAATTAAACCGCCGGATTTTAAAAAATCTTTTTCTATTTTTTCGGCAACTGATTTTGCCTGTGCAGGTGAAGCTAATTTAAAGTAAAGCGGAAACGAGGCCGCTAAAGTTAACTGATTAGACAAACGCTGTTTTTTCCAGTTATAATCAGTAAAAAAGAGCTGTTTGCTATTCCAGAAATATTTTAAAATTGCTGCCTTACGCTGGCTTGCCTTTACTGTAAATCGTTTTGCTTTAGTTTCATTACCCGCTTGTTTATTGGCATCAGCAATGGCAATTTCAAGATTATACATTAAACTGTTCAAATCAACAGGCAATAAATCCGTTGTAATAATCTGGCTGTAACTTTTGCCATCTGCAAACCACCTGCTGCTAAAATCCCAGCCGGATTCTGCCGCCGAACGCACATTCCTGAGAAAAACGGATGGTTCCTGCTTCGTTAATTTTGCCGCCTCATAATCTTCTCGATATGATTCTTCCCTGGGCTGGTCGCCGGCATCGTGGTAGCGGTTTAATACCGTCCCATCTGTTAATTTCACAACGTGATTTAAGGCTGTACCTTTTTTCAGTTGAACTGCACCTTTCATCCAGAAATTATATTCCTTTTCCAGTACGTCTTTATAGTCACTTAATTTCACATCAGCATCATATTTAGTAAGCAACTGAACCATGGCGGCAAAAAAGGGTGGCTGCGATCGGGTGAGGTAATAGCTGCGGTTTCCATTCGGGATAAAACCATAAGTATTAATCAGATAGGCAAAATTATCAACCATATCTTTAACGGTTTGGGTTTTACCAGCTTTTAATAAACCCAGCATGGTGAAATAAGAATCCCAGTAATAAATTTCTCTAAAACGACCCCCAGGTACCAGATAAGGCTTTGGCAGAGGTAAAAGAGATGTTTGAAAAGCAGAAAGGGTATCAGGATTTCTTTTTAGAACCGTCCAAAGTGTATCTAAATGTTTTTCGATTCCTGCATTAATATCTGATTGATAAATTGCATTGTGATTTTCCGGTAGTTTAAAATATTCATTTACAAAACGCTTTAAATTGAATTCCTTCAGATTTTTCTGCGCTTCAAAAGCTTTCATAATTTCCGAAGGTTTTTTCTGGGGAATGGCATCTGCAAAAGATTTACCGTCCGGATAAACCCTTGCGAGCTGAACCCTTTCAAATAAACCCGGATAGGTTTGTCTTGGGCTTAATTCTTTCTGGGCGTATAACTGTATGGAGTTAAGTAGTAAACAAAAAATAAATAGTTGTAAAAATTTAAAACGCCCAGTTTTTTTTTGGTTTGAAAATAAATATATGTTGCTCATCATATTATTATGCTTATAATGTGAAGTTAAGGTTTATTAAGTTTTCTTAGGCTATACTTCTTTAATTTTCCATCACTTATATTGTATTTAAAACATGCAGGAAGTTAAATTATGTTTCAGATGCATTGATTTTTTTATTGGCAATTTACTTAAAAATAAAAACCATCTAAAATAGTAAGATTCGGATCTATTTATCAACTTTGTTAGATACAGATAAATAGAGTCCCGGTTTTAATTAATCAAAAATGTACAAAAACCTAATACGTTGCCTGCTCACTTTAATGATTTTGCATATCGTGGCACCATTGCATGCACAAAGTCCGGTAGTAAAAGTAGATCTCAGCCAGGAAGTAGCCCCTATGAAAAATGTATGGGCATGGTTTGGTTATGATGAACCAAATTACACATACATGAAAGATGGCAAAAAACTCCTTTCGGAAATTGCAGCGCTTAGCCCGGAGCCGGTTTATGTACGTACACACAGTTTGCTTGTAACCGGCGACGGCACAGCATCTTTAAAATGGGGATCAACCAATGCATATACTGAAGATCTTAACGGTAAACCGATTTACAACTGGACAATCGTAGATCGCATTTTTGATACCTATGTTTCCCGAGGAATGAAACCGCTGGCACAAATTGGTTTTATGCCCGAAGCGTTGTCTACACATCCTTCACCATATCGGCATTATTGGAAGCCCGGCGATCCGTATAACGATATTATAACTGGTTGGGCATACCCGCCAAAGGATTATGATAAATGGCGGAAGCTGGTGTACGAATGGGTAAAGCATTCAGTGGCCCGGTATGGTCAAAAAGAAGTGGAGAGCTGGTATTGGGAGGTATGGAACGAACCTAACGGCGCTTATTGGAAAGGTACACAGGAAGAATTTTATAAACTGTATGATTACGCTGCCGATGGCTTAAAAAGTGCTTTGCCTACGGCTAAAATCGGCGGAATTAATGTTGCAGGAACCCGTGGTAAAGGTGCGAGGGACTGGACGAATAATTTTATTAAGCATTGTATTGACGGTACCAACTATGCAACGGGCAAAAAAGGTGCCCCGCTTGATGCTATACTTTTTCATGCTAAAGGCTCACCTAAACTGGTGGATGGTGCCGTGAGAATGGATATGGCACCTCAGCTTAATGACATCAAAACCGGATTCGAAATCACCACGTCATACCCTGAAACGAAAAACCTGCCTGTTATTATAGGTGAGTCTGACCCGGAAGGTTGTGCCGCCTGCGGAATGGCGACCAATCCCGAAAATGCGTATAGAAATGGTACGATGTATTCCAGTTATACCGCGGCAACTTTTGCCCGTAAATACCTCTTGGCCGACCAAACTAAAATCAATTTTCTAGGCGCCGTATCATGGTCTTTTGAGTTCGAAAATCAGCCATGGTTTTATGGTTTCCGCGATTTGGCAACCAACGGCGTGGATAAACCGGTATTAAATGTTTTCAGAATGTTTGGTATGATGAGCGGCAATCGTATAGCAGCTGAAAGCAACAGGATGTATCCCTTAAAGGAAGTTCTGAATACAAGTGTGCATGGCACCCAGTCGGATGTAGGGGTATTGGCAACAAAAGATACAAAAACTGCGGCGGTAATGGTGTGGAATTATCACGATGATGACCGGCCGGGACCAACTGAAAGCTTAAGTATTAACATCACAAATATTCCAGCAAAAACGATTTCACTAAATATTTACCTTATTGATAAGGAAAACAGCAATTCGTATGAGGCCTGGAAAAAAATGGGTTCGCCACAAAATCCTACAAAACAACAAATTGCTGCACTTGAAAAATCAGGAAAGCTAAAACGCGTTGTTTCTAGTAAGATAAATACAACTTCAGGCAAGGTTGTTGTTCCATTACAATTAGAACGACAGGCTGTTGCCCTTCTAAAAATGGATTGGTAAAGCGAGCTCCATTATCCCGATTGATACTTATTACACCGCTATTTATCTGGTTAAGCTTAAGTAAATATTTAAAGTGGTGATACAATTTTAACAACACTTTTAAACAAATCCGGCGGGGTTTTTACTTTATATTTAATCATTATAATGGTTTGAAAGCGATTTATTCAGTCTCCTTAACATTTGTGCTTTATTCTGAAACATTTGTGTAAGATTCACATTTTCTTACTTACATATCTTTAGCTTATTAAACCAAATATTTATTAATCGCCATTTTGCGGTTTACAATAAGCTTTATGAGAAAAATTCTTACCCTTTTACTTACCGCTGTATTTTTATTAGCCTTTCCAGTTTTTAGTTTTTCACAAAATGTCCGTTACCAGAAAACGGATAACGGTGTAATTATACGTCCGGTTAACGGTGATGAAAGCAGCGGTAAACAAATTAAGCTGGAGGTGGTCAGCGATAAAATCATCCATGCGGTGATTAGCCCTGAAGGATTTTTTTCGCTGGAACCGGGTTTGATGGTTGTCCCGGTTAAATCCAAGCCTGAGTTTACCGTTTCAGAAGCCGGGGCATACATACAGCTCAACACCCGGTCACTTATGGTAAAGGTTAATACAACAACCGGTCAAATCCTCTACCAGGATTTATCGGGTAAAAGCATCCTCGAGGAGAAAGCAGGGATTTCCCGTTCATTCCGTGCGGTTTCAAACGGTGGGGAAGCAAGTTATGAGCTTAAGCAGGTTTTCAGTTCCCCTGCAGATGAATCGATTTACGGATTGGGCCAGCACCAGGACGATATGATGGACTATAAAGGCAAGCAGGTTTTATTGCTGCAGAACAATACCGATGTGGCCATCCCTTTTCTTTTGAGCAATAAGCACTACGGCATCCTCTGGGACAATTACTCGATTACCAAAGTCGGCGATACAAGAGATTATCAGCCGCTTTCAAGCCTGCGCCTGTTTTCCAGAGAAGGAAACGAAGGCTGGCTGACGGCAAATTATGAAAACAGGAAAAGCGGCGGGGCAAGCCTAAAACGTGCGGAATCAGACATCGACTATTCTTTTCTGAGCGATATGAAGAAATTCCCTGACAGCTTTAAAATGGCAAATGGACTTGTAAAGTGGGAAGGCAAAATCGCTTCGGGTTATTCCGGTCTTCACCACTTCAATGTGAAGTACGCGGGCTACATCAAAATGTGGGTAAACGGGGAGCTGCTGGTGGATAAATGGCGGCAGGCCTGGAACCCGGGCAGTGCGGTTGTAGGCGCCGAAATGCAGAAAGATAAAAAATATGATATCAGGATAGAATGGTTGCCCGATGGGAATGAATCATACCTTTCGGTTAAATGTTTAACACCCATCCCCGAGTGGGAAAAGAATCAGTATGCCTTTTCATCTGAATCGGGCGATGCGGTAAATTACTACTTTGTATCGGGAAATGATGCGGATGAAGTCATCAGCGGTTACCGTACGCTTACGGGCAAAGCGGTGCTGCTGCCCAAATGGGCAATGGGTTTCTGGCAAAGTCGGGAACGGTACAAAACCCAGGAAGAACTTTTGGGGGTGGTTAAGGAATTCAGAGACCGTAAAATACCGATAGACAATATTGTGCTGGATTGGCAGTACTGGAAACCGGATAGCTGGGGCACACACGAATTTGATAAAAGCCGTTTCCCGGACGCAGATGGGATGATTAAAACGTTACACGATACCTACCATACCCGTTTGATGATTTCGGTATGGCCGAAGTTCTATACCGGCAATGCCAATTATGAGCTGATGAATAAGAACGGCTTTTTGTACAAACACAATATTGCCGATGGCAGAAAAGACTGGCTGGGCTACCAGTCGACCTTTTATGATGCTTTTAATCCCGAGGCCCGAACGCTGTTCTGGGATTTGATGGACAAAAAGCTATATAAAAAAGGCATCGATGCCTGGTGGATGGATGCAACCGAACCGGATATCCATTCTAACCTTCCGATTTGGGAACGGAAATACAACATGACCCCAAACTACCTGGGTTCGGCGACAAAATATTTCAATGCCTTTCCGCTGCAAAACTCGAAAGGGGTTTACGAAGGGCAGCGGAAGGCAAACCCGAACGAGCGGGTATTTATCTTAACGCGTTCAGCTTATGGGGGGTTGCAAAGATATGCGGCGGCGACCTGGAGCGGCGATATCGCCTCGAGGTGGGAAGATATGAAATCGCAGATTTCAGCAGGACTGAATTTCTCGCTGTCGGGTTTACCTTACTGGACGATGGACATCGGCGGTTTCTCGGTAGAGCGCAGGTATGAAAAGCCGAATGATAAAGACTTAAAAGAGTGGCGGGAGCTGAATACGAGGTGGTACCAGTTCGGGGCTTTTGTTCCGCTGTTCAGGGGCCATGGCCAGTTCCCTTACCGGGAGGTGTATAATATCGCACCGGAAGACCACCCGGCTTACCAGAGCATCCTGTATTACAACAAACTGCGCTACCGCCTGATGCCTTACATCTATTCGCTTGCCGGGGCCACTTATCAAAAAGATTATACGATAATGCGAGGCCTGGTGATGGATTACGGAACAGATGGGAAAGTAAAGGATATAGGCGATGAGTACCTATTCGGCCCTTCGCTGCTGATAAACCCGGTGTATGAATACGGGGCAACGAGCAGGAAGGTTTACCTTCCGGAAGGGAACGGCTGGTATGATTTATATACGGGCAGGCACACAAAAGGCGGGCAGACGATAAAGGCAGATGCACCGTATAACCGGATGCCGGTTTATGTTAAGGCGGGTTCGGTTATCCCTTATGGCCCGGAGCTCCAGTATACCGATGAAAAACCTGCAGATGCGATAACCTTATATGTTTATGGCGGACAAGACGGAATGTTTACGCTTTACGAAGATGAAGGCACGAACTACAACTATGAAAAAGAGGAGTATGCCACAATAAACTTTAACTATAGCGAAAAAAGTAAATCACTGACGATATCGGAACGTAAGGGCAATTACAAAGGAATGCTAAAAGACAGAAAGTTCCATATTGTTTACATCAGCGAAAAGAAACCAATTCCATTAAACTTTAACCAGAAACCAACCAAAACCATCCAGTATAATGGCAACCAAATTATAACCAGATTTTAAATTCAGAAAAATGATAAGTTCTGTCTAAATTTCGGCAGATCAGGCAAGATTGTACTATTGCTAATTATAACCCAACTTAATAAATTACAGATACTGTAATATTGATATTTAATAAAATACAAAATAAAATATGATGAAGAAGCTGCTTTTTATGTTCCCGGCTATTTTTTTTGCACTGAATGTGCATGCACAAGACACACAATACCAGTATTTATCTGGTAAAGATAAAGACCATATGGTTACCTGGGATTTCATGGTCAATACCGGGATGAAAAGCGGTGTTTGGTCTAAAATTGGCGTGCCTTCCAATTGGGAACAACAGGGTTTCGGAAGTTATAACTACTATAAAGATACGCAAAACCCGGAAGAAACAGGACAGTACAAATACAAGTTCAATGTCTCAAAAAGCAATGCCGGCAAAGCAGTATTTATTGTTTTTGAGGCAGCTATGACAGATGCTGAAGTAAAAATCAACGGAAAATTAGCTGGGCCTATACATCAGGGCGGATTTTATACTTTTCAGTACAATATTACTTCATTACTAAATTTTGAAGGTGAAAACCTGCTGGAAGTAAGAGTAAGCAAACAATCTGCCGACCCATCGGTAAATCGTGCCGAAAGAAAAGCCGACTTCTGGCTATTTGGGGGTATTTTCAGGCCTGTATACCTGAAAATTTTACCAAAGGCACACTTAGACAGAATTGCAATTGATGCGAAAGCGAATGGCGGTTTTAGTCTGGATGCTTTTACAGAAAATGCGCCTGTAGGTTCATTTTTAAAAGCCAGGGTACAGAAATTAAATGGCGAAAATGTTGGAACTGAAATTTCGTCTAAAATCACATCGGTTGAAAATGCCACAAATCTTAAGGGTTGGTTTAAAGATGTAAAATTATGGAGCCCTGAGTCGCCGAATTTGTACCAGGTAGTTGTTTCTTTAAGTGATGCCAATGGCAAACTTATCCACCGTATTAAACAAAAATTCGGTTTCAGAACAGCAGAACTCCGTGCACATGATGGTTTTTATGTAAACAATAAGAAAATCATTTTCAAGGGCGTTAACCGCCATAGCGAGTGGCCTGAATCGGGGAGGGCTTTAAGCAAGACGCTCAACATCGAAGATGTAAAACTCATTAAAGAAATGAACATGAACGCGGTGCGCATGTCGCATTATCCACCTGATCCGAGCTTTTTAGATGCGTGCGATTCGCTTGGTCTTTTTGTAATCGACGAACTAACCGGCTGGCAGGCAAAATACGATACCGAAGTGGGTACTAAGCTGGTAAAGGAACTGGTGACCCGCGATGTTAACCATCCATCTATCGTAATATGGGCAAATGGTAACGAAGGCGGTTTTAATTATGATTTAGACCATCTTTACGCAAAATATGATAACCAAAGCCGCTTGGTTATCCACCCCTGGGAAAAATTTAACGGTACCGATACCAAGCACTATCCTGATTATAACTACGTAGTAAATTCTGCTTTATATGGAAAGGATGTGTTTTTTCCGACAGAATTTATGCATGGCTTACATGATGGCGGACATGGAGCCGGTTTGGATGATTTTTGGTCGGCGATGATGAAACACCCCTATGCGGCAGGTGGTTTCTTATGGTCTTTTGCAGATGAAGGTGTAACCCGTTTAGATAGGAATGGTAAAATGGATATTCAGGGTAATGCAGCCCCAGATGGTATTTTAGGTCCGCACCGCGAAAAAGAAGGTAGTTTTTATACCATAAAAGAAATATGGTCGCCCGTACAAATTACTTTAAAAAACCTGCCCGTAAATTTCGACGGAAAGATACCGGTAGAAAACCAGTATTTCTTTACTAATCTGAATCAATGCCGTTTCGAATGGCGCCTGGCTAAACTACCTGCCCCGGGTGCAAATAGCCAGGCTACCACAACAGCATCAGGGAAATTAACAGGCATTGGCTTAATGCCCGGCGACAGAGGCCTACTTAGCCTGCCACTACCCGCTAGCTGGAAGTTTAATGATGTTTTATATTTAACCGCTTTCGACCCATACAATAAAGAAATTTTTACCTGGAGCTGGCCAATTAAAACGCCAACTGCGCCGGTAACGACCGGTGTTGCAGCAAAATCTAAAATCCAGGTATCGGAAACCAATAAAACATTAAGCCTTAATGTTGATGGCATTGTTTATAATTTTGATAAAAAAACAGGCTATATCCAAGGCGTAACAAATAAAAAATCGGAGATTTCGATATCTGGCGGTCCGGCTTTGGCAGGTGTTAAATGCGAGTTGAAAGAATTTAAAAATTATGCTTCAGGTGATGATTATATTGTAGAGCCTGTTTATAATAACGAAGCGAAATTTAAAGTGAAATGGATTTTTTCATCTGGTAAAGATGTAAAACTCGATTACGAATATTCAGGTCAGGGGGAAGCAGATTTTATGGGTATTACTTTTAACTACCCTGAAGAAAACATTACCGGGATGAAATGGGCAGGCAATGGTCCTTACCGGGTCTGGAAAAACAGGTTGAAGGGTACAAAATTCGGGGTTTGGGACAGTGATTTCAACAATACAATAACCGGAGAAAGCTGGAAATATCCTGAATTTAAAGGCTACTATTCTGACGTTTACTGGGTAACTATAAAAAATAAACAATCGCCTTTTACGGTATATACAACGAATAAGGGAACATTTTTTCAGATGTTGAAACCCCTGAAAGCAGCAGGTGCAACCAATAACAATACCACACCACCATTTCCTGACGGCGATTTAGGCTTTTTAGATGCGATAAGTCCTATAGGAACAAAATTCCAGTCGGCAGAAAAACTTGGTCCTCAAAGCCAGAAAAACATGCAGCTGAATTATACCTGGAATAAAGGAAGTCTCTGGTTCGATTTTAATTAAACAACGAGTTGCAGTCAGACGGATTAGCCGTCTGACTGCGCTTTTCTCCAAGAAGATTGAGAAGCGGGTATGTTGACATATTCCTCAATCGTCATGCTCGCGCCTGCCTTCCGCAGGCAGGAATTTTATTTTGCGATACAAGTTTCAACGTTATTGCCTGTGCGCCACAGACCATTGAACAGAACAGGTTATTAAACAGAATTCAAAATTAAATCAATTAGAAATGTCACTATAATTTTTACTCTTAAGTGTTTGATTTTAAGTTAATTATACATCTGTTAACATTTGTTCTATAAAGATTAACAATCCTATCGCAATTATTGTATTACACCTGTTACTTTCACCATTGAAATTTAACCAGGCCACTGGAAATTTAAACTAACCAAATATACTATCCAATTTTCGGCACTGCATAAACATTGCAATGCGGATATCGGTAGTTATAAACAAACAAAATAACTAACCAAATTAACCAAACAACATGGACATTTTTACTACAGAAACCAAACTGTTTCCTTCTCATCGATTGCTGATTTTTCATTTTCAGTACAGCTCGTCAGTTATCTGATTTCTTTAACCATTAACTCTTATAATAACATGAGAAAGAAAATTACATTTAGGCTTTTAGGGCTTTTTACGTGCTTTTTCAGCGTAGCATTAACGAAAGTTTCTGCGCAGGAAAAGCCCATAAGGAATGTAAATATCAAGGATAGCGTAATTGCAATCAGCGATTCTGTCTATTCTAAAAACAGGGTCTACCTGCCCTTCAGCATTCCTGTATCTACAAATCTGTCAACCGTTTCTACGCAGACAATTTACAATGCTACACTATTAAAGCATCCGGTTAACAGCATTACGAATGCGCTTTCAGGACAATTTGCCGGTTTAAATACACAGCAAAGTTCAGGGCAGCCAGGCTTTGATGCCGTGAGTTTATCGTTAAGGGGAAGAACACCAATGGTTTTAATTGATGGTATACCCCGTTTAATTACAACAATAACTTTAGAAGAAATCGAATCAGTTACTGTACTGAAAGATGCTATGTCGACGGCACTATTAGGTGTTAGAGGTGCCAACGGCGCTTTATCTATAACCACTAAGCAAGGCTACAACGGCAAAGAACGGATATCTTTTACCATCCAGTCTGCTTCGCAGAGACCGCTGAAAATGCCGCAGGCACTCAATGCATTCAATTACGCATCCTTAAGAAATGAGGCGATTAGCAATGAACTTTCTGTAAATCCATTTTACAATACAGCATTATTATATACAGCAGCCGACCTTCAGGCATTTAAAGACAGCTCAGATCCGTTAGGACATCCCGATGTAAATTACCGGGATGAAGTTTTAAACAATAATGCGCCACTTAACCGGTACTCGCTTAATATGAGTGGCGGAAATAAAATGGTAACTTATTATGCAGGCGTAGAACATTTGAAACAAGACGGACTTTTTAAAAGCACCGATATTTATAATACAAATAATTACCTGGCCAGTTACCTGCTTCGTTCCAACATTAACATTCAAATTAATCCAAAACTATCGGGAGGCATACATTTATTTGGACGTATTGGCAATACAAACGAACCTGGTGCAACTACAAACGCAATTTATAGCGCATTACTGACTACGCCCAGCAACTCATATCCCATATTTAATCCAAATGGCAGCCTTGCCGGCACAACGAGATTCACAAATAATATTTACGGAATGGCCGTACAATCCGGCTACCGCCAAACATTCAGACGCGATATCATCTCCGATTTTTATGTAAAAAGAACACTGGATGATGTTACACCGGGTTTGTATGTTAAAGGCCTGGTTTCCTATGCATCCTACCTGATTGAAGAAACAAACCGAAGTAAACCAGTTGTGGCTTTTCAAAGAACTGTTTCTTCAGGCGGTGTAGAAACTTACTCAAATGCACTTACTCAACCTGCTCCCCAAACAAATGTATCAGTCATCAGTACAACAAGCGGACAACCGAATGTAGGGCAGGGACGGCAAGCTTATCTGGAGTTTTCTGCAGGTTATAACCGTACATTCAAAGGCCTTCATACGATTGATGCAGCGATAATTGCCAACTATGATAATAATGTTTATGGCACCAACATTCCTTACAGCGTTAAAGGACTTGCAGGAAAGGCTTCTTATGCATACAATGAAAAATATATAGCAGAATTTGCAGCCGCTTATAACGGATCGAATTACTATCCGGGTAAAAGCCACTATAAAATGGGATTCTTCCCTGTTGCAGGACTAGGTTGGGTTGTTTCGAAAGAAGATTTTCTTAAAGAAAGCAAAACATTAAATTTTCTGAAATTATCGGCTAACTACGGAAAAGTTGGAAATGATAATCCAGGTTATTTCTCCTATATCCAGCGCATATTTGGCGGCTCTACAGCATATTTCGGAACAGGGGCAGGAACTGTAGCAACACTTAACGAAAGCACACTGGCTAATCCGGATATTACTTATGAATATGCAAACAAGTTAAATGTTAACCTTCAAGGGGCATTTTTCAATAATCAGTTAGGCTTTTCAGTAGATTATTATAACAATAAATTTAAAGATTTATTAACGCAAAGAGGTAAGAATACGTCGCTGCTTGGTAATTTTTATCCAAATGAAAATATTGGCCGGAACAAATATGATGGCCTAGAATTTCAATTGTCGTGGCAACAACAGAAGAAAGGAAGTTTTAATTATTTTGTAGCGCTTAACGTTGGCTTTCAACAATCTGTGGTGGAGTTTTTTGATGAAGTTGATCAACCCTATCCATGGATGCAGCGGACCGGCCAGCGGGTTGGCCAGTCGTTTGGTTACGTGGCTGACGGGCTTTATCAATCTCAGGCTGATATAGCAAATTCAGCCAAAAACGGCGTAGCTACTTTCCTGGGTTATACCCCTCAGCCCGGCGATATTAAATACAAAGATTTAAATGGTGATGGCATTCTCAACCAGTTCGATCAAACCGTTATCGGCAGTAAAAGCCCTTTAACAACCTTTGGTGCAAATCTGGGCTTCAGCTATAAGTTTTTTGATTTCAGTGCCTTAGTTCAGGGGGTAGCCAATTATACGGTTAACCTTAGCAACAACAACTACTTTGAATTTCAAAATGGCGGTCTTGGAAACGCCTTTTCACAACATCTCGATCGTTTTACACCTGCAACGGCTGCCACGGCAACCTATCCGCGTTTGAGCATCGGATTTAATCAGAATAACCATACTTTTTCGAGCTATTGGCTCAGAAGGGCGGATTACATCAGGCTTAAAAATATTGAACTGGGTTTTACCGTTCCCGCACGTCTGACAGGTATTTTAAAAATAAGTTCGATACGGGTTTTTGCAAATGGTACCAATTTATTCACAGCGACCAAGCTGAAAGGCAATTTAGATCCTGAAGTACCTACCGATGCATACCCTTTGCAAAAGCTTTATAACCTGGGCGTTAACGTAAAATTCTAATCATCATGAAAAAAGCGATTTTAATATATATATTCTTGTTCAGCCTGATGGCTGTACAGTCCTGCAAAAAATTCGAAGCCGAACCAAAGGATTTAGATACCTACGACATCATTTTCGATCCGGCAGATTTAAATGCGGTAAGGGCGCAGGAATTTCTTAATAATATTTACACCTTTCTGCCCGCAGGTTTCGCCCGTGTCGGCGGAGACTTTTTAGATGCGGCAACGGATGATGCCGTTTCAATTGTTCCTACAGCATCCATAACTTACTACACTAATGGAATTGTGAGTGTCGTTAATAATCCGGATCAGTACTTCAGTAACGCTTATTTTGGAATAAGACAGGCTAATATTTTTCTGGCGAACAGTTCAAAAATCCCTGTCCCTGCAAGCAATCCCACCCGTACAAAACGATTTAATGCAGAAGCCAGGTTCATCAGGGCATTCCTGTATTTTCAATTGTTGCAACGTTACGGTGGCGTTCCGCTTGTTGCAGATAATGTTTTCACCTTAAATGATAACCTTCAACTTAAAAGAAACACTTTTGAAGAGTGCGTAAACTACATTGCCAGTGAATGCGATGCGATAAAACCGGATTTATATCCGGATAACGATTCTAATGCAAATAACTTTGGTCGGGTGGTTCAGGGTGCGGCGGTTGCATTAAAATGCAGACTGTATCTTTATGCCGCTAGTCCACTATTTAATGGAGGCGGAATTGAAGGTGATACCGAACTTAAAAAGCTCACCGGCTATCTAACGACAGATTTGACCCGCTGGCAAAAGGTTATTGACGCTGTAACTGAATTTAAAGCCCTTGGAAGCTACTATGCTTTACAAACAGGAACAGCCGCATCTGGTTACAGAAATATCTTTATCAACAAAAAGAATTCGGAAGTTATTTTTGCCAAGCAAAGTGCGAATAATTTTGATATTGAAAATGGTAACGCGCCGGTAGGCTATGTTGGCTTTGCTGCCATCGCCGGGGGCGGACGAACAAACCCTACACAAAATTTTGTAGATGCATTTACAACGATAAATGGTAAGCCGATAAGCCAGGATATAAAATCGCCAACCAACCCAAATGGATATGATCCGGCCAGCCCTTATGCAAATCGTGATCCCCGCTTTTATGTCACTGTTTTCTTTTCCAATGCAAATACGCCTTCGGCCGCAAATTACAACTGGCTGAACAGGGCTGTTGAGACATTTGAAGGCGGAAAAGATAAGCCAAACAATAACCTGATTACACAAACCAGAACCGGCTACTACCTCAGAAAATTCCTGGGCAATTTTGTAACAGGTACAACTTACTCACAGCAAAGCCACAATTTCATTTATTTCAGGTACGCTGAAATTCTGCTGAACAATGCAGAGGCATTAAACGAAATAGGCGGACGAACAGAAGATGCCGTTAAGGAAATCATTGAAATACGAAAACGTGCCGGTATAAATGCAGGAACGGATGCCCGGTACGGGATTCCGGCAGGAATAGCGCAAAATGCATTAAGGGATCTTATCCGCAATGAACGTAGAATTGAGCTTTCATTTGAAGAACACCGGTTCTTTGATGTACGTCGCTGGAAAATTGCAAATACGGAGTTAACTAAAACCCTGACGGGGATGAAGATTACAAAAGAAGCAAATGGCTCCTTTACACATGAAATTGTGCCTGTGGTAAGCATCAATTTTCAGGATAAACTTTATCACAACCCGCTGCCTTATGATGAAACCGTTAAAAATTCAGCGTTGAGACAAAACTTAGGATGGTAATTAAGAATGTAAAAAATACATAAAATGAAAAAATTTAAATTTTTTAGCATAGTATTTTTACTATTGCTGATTACAAACTATATACATGCACAGAACAAAACCGTTAGTGGGGTAGTTCGGGATGTTCAGGGACCATTGCCAGGCGCAGTTGTAGAAGAAAAAGGGACTGCAAACAGAGTAGCAACAAATGGGAACGGAGAATATAAACTGGTACTAAAAGGTACCGGAAATACATTAGTTGTCAGGTCGGTAGGCTACGTTACGCGTGAAATTTCCATTAGCGGAAATAATACAGCGCAGATTGTTTTACAACAGGCCTCACAAGATTTATCGGAAGTTGTGGTTACCGGTTATACGACCCAAAAGAAAATAACGCTTACCGGTGCACAAAGTGCGGTTTCGGGAAATGATATCCGTCAAAATCCATCCGGCAGCTTACAGAATACACTTGCCGGAAGGGTAACCGGCTTTATTTCACAACAGCGTGTCGGCCAGCCCGGTAACGATGGAGCAGCGTTTCTGGTAAGGGGCGAATCATCACTTAATAACAATTCGGTAAATGGCGTTGCAAGTACAACAAATAACCCGTTAATTATTGTCGATAATATAGAGTATTCTTATGAGCAGTTTTCAAGACTGGAGGCTAATGAGGTAGAATCTATTACGATATTAAAAGATGCTTCTCAAACCGCGGTTTATGGTATAAAGGGTGGTAACGGTGTTGTAATTGTGACTACACGACGCGGAAAAGTTGGAAAACCAAGAATTTCCGTACGTACAGATTTTGCACTTTCTGAGCCAACCATTTTGCCGGATTACCTGGATGCATACAATACGGCGCTCTTGAGAAACCAGGCCGAAATTACAGATAACTCTTATGCACCTAACCCGTCGTTTAAGCCAACCTGGAGTGCTGCAGATTTAGAAGCATTTCGTACAGGTTCCGATCCGATAGGGCATCCGAATGTGAACTGGAAAGAAATGCTCTTTAAAAAATATGCGCCACAGTTAAAAACCAATTTTGATATCAGTGGTGGTACAGCAAAAGCAAAATATTTTGTTTCCCTGAGTTACCTGAATCAGGGTGGGAATACGAAAGATTATTTTGAAGATTCAGGCGATAATATAAACAGTGGTTTTTATAATAAAAGATTCAATTACCGCTCCAACCTGGATATTAGTGTGACCAAAAATTTTACCTTACAGCTTGATGCTTTTGGAAATATTGGCGAAATCAACAGACCGAATATTTTTTATCCAAGTACAAATGGAAATAAAGACGATATTTTTGCCGATTTCGGAAGCTATCTTGCTTTATCACCAATGGCCTATCCGATAAAAAATCCGGATGGAAGCTGGGGATATAGCCAGTTTCAGGCCAATAGTGCCAATTACCTCACACCGAATATTATCGAAAGATTAACATACGGCGGTTTCAGACGTAACAATGAAAACAATATGGTATTGTCTACAACTGCTACGGAGAAGCTCGATTTTATAACAAAAGGGTTAAGTGTTCAGGGCAGAATCGCCTATACAAATAATTATACCGTTGCCAGGAGTCTCACCAGAACAAATTTGCCATCTTATATTTTCCGTCCGGCTGTTTTAGCCGCTGATGGTTCTATTGTAACACCAGAACGGTATGATCCGGCCTTTGCGAATGTTTATACGATTGGCAGATTGGGCAATGCATATGGCACGAATGGATCGGCCGGAAGCACACAACGCAGGCTCGCTGCGCAGGCGGTTTTAACATATAGCAGGCAATTTGCAGAAAATCATCATGTCGATTTTTTAGGGGTTTACAGCTTATCCAGCAATAATGTTCGGAGCGATGATTTGACTTATAATTTTGTACCCGCCAGCGTAATCAGCAGGGTTGCCAAATTGGGTTACGATTTTAAAAATAAATACATCGTAAATGTGACGGGTACGCTCAGTGGTTCAAACCGGTTTACAGGGAAAAAGAAAAACGGATTCTTTCCGGCTGCATCAGCGGCATACAACTTAGCAGAAGAAGATTTTTTTAAAAAGAGAATTAGTTTCATCAATCAATTTAAAATGAGGGCTTCATGGGGAATCGTTGGTAACGACCAGCTCGCGCCGGGACGGCAATACGCCTATCAGCAGAGTTATGCGGCATCAACTACTAATGCGTACCGCACAAGCAACAACGGAACCATTTATTCTTTCGGCGAATCGAACGGAACCCTGTCTGCCAATACAGGTTATGCGGAAGGGGCATTGGCGAATACCAATGTAACCTGGGATAAAGAAAGACAGTTTGATGTGGGGTTAGATTTTGCTTTATTCAACAATAAATTAACAGGTTTAGTGGATTACTTTAAGTATAGACGATATGATCAGTTAATTACACTTAGTTTAATTTCTGATATACAGGGTGTACCGCTACCTCCGCAAAATCTGGGAGAATCAACCCGGAAAGGTATAGAGTTTGAATTAAATTACCGTTCAACCATCGGAAAAGAATTTGCCTATAATTTTAGAGGAACATTTTCGAATGTTAAAAATGCCGTGGTTTTCAACGGACAGCCTGTACCGCAATATCCGTGGCAATCGGCTATAGGTAAACCTATCGGTGCAGAAGCACTTTATCAGTTTCTGGGCTATTTTAGGGATATGAACGATGTAAACAGCAGTCCCACATCTACTTTTATACAAAGGCCGGGCGATTTAAAATATGCTGATTTAAATGGCGATAATGTTATTGACGACAAAGACAGAGTTGTTGCAAATTACAGCAATACCCCGCAAAATACTTTCGGTTTCCAGTTTGGCTTTAATTATAAAGGAATCAGCGCCAGCGTTTTATTTCAGGGTGCAACGAAGTTTTATCTGAGGGGTACAGAAGAAGCCATCCGACCATTTTCTGCCAATCTTCAGGCCGTTCATCAGCAGGCATGGACACCTGCACTTGGCGATAATGCAAAGTTTCCGGTGTTAACAACACTGCGATCGATAAGTGATCCCGGAACCAACTCCACCTATTGGGCAGTACCGGGCGATTATTTACGTCTACGCACGGCAGAATTATCCTACGATATTCCGACTAACCTGGTTAAAAAACTTGGGCTGCAGGGCGTAAGGTTTTTCTTAAGTGGCAACAACCTGGTTACCTGGTCGAAAGCATTTAACCTGTATGCAATTGACCCGGAGGCAACGCCCGGAAATGACAGGCAGGCATACCCGCCGTCACGCATATATAACCTGGGTATAAATGTTAACTTATAAAATTATTACAATGAAAAAGATATCCATTATATTATTGATAAGTATTATAGGCTTAGCTTGTAAAAAATCGACCTTCCTGGATAATAAATCCAATAATGCACTCAACGAAGAAACTGTTTTTACCGATAGTGTAAATGCGATCAGTTTTCTTACCCGTGTTTATATGGAGATGGGCTATTCCTATGATAAAGACAGGTATGAATCTGGCGGTACCGAACAGGCCACTGATGATTCTGAATATGTAAACCTGAATCCGGCCAGAAGACCGCTTATTCTTTACGGGTCTACCTACACGGCAGATAATACCACCATGTTTAATGAAACCTGGGTACTCCCTTATCAGAATATAAGACGCGTAAACCTGTTTTTATCTAAAATGCCGGTAATGCCTTTTAAAGAAGTTACGAAAAAAAGGCTCATTGCAGAAGCGAAAATGCTAAGGGCCTGGTATTATTATAACCTGCTGATTACTTTCGGCGGTGTGCCGGTTATCAACGATAATTTATTCCCCGGTGATGAGTTGATTACCGTGCCTAGAAATACATTCAGCGATTGTGTAAATTATGTCGTTAAAGAGCTGGATGCTGCGGCAGCAGACTTACCGGTTGATCAAACCGGCAATGATTACGGACGTGTTACAAAAGGCGCTGCATTGGCCGTTAAAGCAAAAATGCTGCTGTTTGCTGCGAGTCCGTTATTTAATGGTAATTCATGGGCGAGCGTACCGGGCGGTACAAAAAGTCCTGAGCGTATTGCAGTTGCCGGATATCCTACCTTTGATGTAAGCCGCTGGCAAAAGGTTCTGGATGCTGTTGATGCAATAAGCCCATTGGGTTATACCTTAAACGTTGAACCGTCCAATCCAAATCCCGGATTTGGTTTTTACAACATGTTTCTGCAAAGAAGAAATAAAGAGCAGATATTTTTTATCACACAACCACCTAACCGTGATTTTGAAACATTTTATCTGCCGCAAACCAGAAATGGAAACAGGCAGGGTAATCCAACTCAAAATGTGGTCGAAGCCTTCCCGATGGCTGATGGTAAGTCGATAACAGAGTCGCCATTATATAATCCCCAGGATCCCTATAAAAATCGCGATCCGCGATTCGGTTACTCGATTATTTATAACCAGGCCTTGTGGTTTAGCAGCAGTACAAACAGCAAAATTGCTGTAAATACGTATGTTGGTGCACCAACTGATGGATTTTATCAGGATGCAGGAACATCGGGCAGTTCAGGATATTTCTGCAGAAAAATGCTCGATGAAGGTTTAACCGGCAATAGCGGTACCACCAACCGGAACTGGATATTAATTCGTTACGCGGAAATTTTATTGATTAAAGCGGAGGCACTTAATGAGCTTGGCAGAACGGCAGATGCCTATGGTCCGATTAGAGAAATAAGGCAGCGCGCAGGTATAACAGCTGGTGCAGACAATAATTATGGGATGAAAGCAGGAATGACACAACAGGAAATGAGAAGCTTTATACAGAATGAAAGGCGTATAGAACTTTATAACGAAGATAAACGCTGGGATGATGTTCGCCGTTGGAAACTCGCCGAAACATTTTTTAACGGTTATAATAAATTAATAAGTCCTACAAGGGTAACCATTTCTGCACAATACCCAACAGGGTATAAATATGATGTCGTTAATTCCTTACGTTTACATGTATTTAAAGAACGCAATTATTTATTCCCGATGCAGATTAGCGAAATGCTTAAAAACACCGCATTGATTCAAAATCCTGGTTGGTAAAACGCATCTTCTAATAAATTAACAGTGCTGGTCTGTCGGTTTTCAAAAATCGGCAGACTTTTTTCTTCTGTTATTTTTGTTTAAATTAAACCCTTTGTACGCTAACCTGCAAAAAATAATTAGCCCATGTTCATCAGATTTGTTTTTGCCTTAACTGTCGTGTTATTTATAATGCCCTGTGCAAAGGGGCAGACTGAACATTATCAGTTTTCTCAGCTGAATATCTCGGACGGACTTTCCAACAATCAGGTAAGAAGCATTTATCAGGATAAAAAAGGTTTTATGTGGTTTGGTACCTTATCCGGACTTAACCGTTACGACGGGCATAAATTCCGGGTATTTAAACATAATTTTCACGATTCGAATTCGCTGAGTGATGATTTTATTTCAGCAATTTTTGGCGGGCCTGATGGTAAGATCTGGTTGCAAACCAAAAATACCTATAATATTTATGATCCGCTTACGGAGCATTTTGAGCGTACACCAAAAGCTTTTCTGGCATCTATCGGTTTGCCTGACGCAGAAATAACATCAATCAAAAATGATGGTAAAGGTAATTTCTGGTTTATTTATGCGCATCTTGGTGTATACCGGTACAATGAGAAAAGTAAATTAGCCCGGCATTTTTACAGCACCAAAGCACCCGGAAGTATTTATTCCAGTGATATTACTTCATTATCACTTAATGAGAAAAACCAGGCATGGATTGTGTACAGGGATGGTACCATCGACTTATTGGAGCCAAAGCTAAATAAGGTAGTCTATCGCTCAACTATTTTACGTAATGCCAATCAAGGTAAACCGGTATCGTATTCAGTTTTTGCAGATAAAGATAATGATTTGTGGTTTTTTACAACGTCAACATCCTTAGGGGTTTATTATTTCAGTCCTGAAAAGAAAATACTTAAACATTTCGATAAAGATAATACCAAAGATAAATTAAAGTCAAATATTGTTTACAATGTGCTTCAGGATAATAATGGTTTAATCTGGATTGGCACTGACCATGGTGGAATTAACATTATAGATAAAAAAGACTTTAAAGTAACTTACCTGTTAAACCAGGATTACAATGAGAAATCGATAGCACAAAATGCAGTTCCCTCTCTTTTTAAAGATAATATGGGTATTATATGGGCCGGAACCTTTAAGGGAGGAATCAGTTATTACCATGAAAATATTATACGGTTTCCTCAATACAAGCATAATGTTTCGGATAATAAAAGCTTGCCTTATGATGATGTGAACCGATTTGCAGAAGATGCTGCCGGTAATCTTTGGATTGGTACGAATGGCGGTGGCTTACTTTATTTCAACAGAAAAACAAATACCTATACACAATACAAACACGATCCTCATAACCCGAATACACTTTCAAGTGATGTTATTGTAAGTCTTCTCGTTGATAGTGATAAGAAATTATGGATAGGGACTTACTGGGGCGGACTCGATAGCTTTGACGGAAAAAAATTCAGACATTTTCGCCACGATGATGCCAATCCTTTGAGTATATCGGATGATCGTGTATGGAAAATTTTTGAAGATTCATCAAACCGCTTGTGGGTTGGAACATTGGCTGGCGGACTAAATCTTTTAGACAGAAAAACGCTTACCTTTCAGCATTACGGGCCGGAAATAAAGAATTCGATTACATTCGGCTATGTCCCTGCGATATTGGAAGATTCAGAAAAAAATCTCTGGGTTGGCGGATGGGGTATTAATGTACTGAATTCTAAAACAGGAAAGTTTACCTATTTTTCCAGAAATTTAAAAAATCCAAATAGCCTGATCCACAATAATGTAAATGCGATTATAGAAGATGACAGGAAACTTATCTGGATTGGAACACGGGAAGGACTTTCCGTTTATGACCCGGAAACGAAGCGGTTTAACAATCTTCGAAAAGAAAACGGACTTCCTGATAATACCATTCTTGGCCTTCTGGAAGATGATGATCATAATATCTGGCTCAGTACACCTAACGGCCTCAGTAAAATTAAAATAAGGGAAAAACAGGGGAAATATTTTCTGCGCTTTCAAAATTTCGATGATTCGGACGGTTTACAAGGTAAAGAATTCAATGAAAATGCAGCCTTTAAGACCAGTAAAGGAGAACTGATTTTTGGCGGTCCAAACGGATTTAATATTTTTAAACCTTCGAAAATACAGGTAACCAGAAACAAGATTAACCTTGCGTTTACCGATTTTCAGGTTTTCAATAAAAGTATTAGTCCCGGTGAAAATATTGAGGGGCATACCCTGTTAACCAATTCCATAACCGATACCAAAGAAATTGAATTGAAGCATAGCGAGAATGCCTTCGCTATTGAATTTGCAGCGCTAAACTTTTTTAATTCAAAAAAGCTTACCTATCAATACATGATGAAAGGCTTTGATAAGAAATGGATTGACGCGGAAAATAATATTCGAAAGGCTGGTTATACGAATTTAAACCCGGGAACCTATACGTTTATGGTCCGCGTTTTAGACCCGGAAGTTGCAGGGGCTGTCGCAAATTTATCATTAAACCTAAAAATACTTCCGCCTTTCTGGAAAAGCAACCTGGCTTATGTTCTTTATTTTCTGGTTGCATCAGGCTTACTTTTTTACATCCGCTACCGCGGGATTCAAAAGCTGAAAAGGGAATTTGCAATTGACCAGGAACGTGCCGAAAATAAGCGCATCCGCGAAGCAGAACGGCAAGATGCCGATCGGGTTCATGAACTTGATTTAATGAAAATTAAATTCCTGACGAATGTTAGTCATGAGTTCAGAACACCAATATCGCTGATTATGGCACCTGCCGATAAAATTATGCAGAGCCTTGAATCGCCTGAACAAAAACATCAGATTCAAATCATTAAGCGCAATGCCTATCGCCTGCTAAATCTGGTTAATCAATTACTTGATTTTAGAAAGCTCGAAGTGCAGGAACTTAAGTTACATCCATTACCCGGAGATATCGTAAAGTTTATTGCCGAGATTACAGCGTCCTTCACAGATATTGCGGAATCTAAAAAGATTGGTTTTGTATTTGACAGTGATATTGAACAGCTCAATACCAGGTTCGACCACGATAAAATTGAACGGATTATATTCAACCTGCTTTCAAATGCATTGAAATTTACGCCTCCGGGCGGACATGTAAGCGTTTTGTTGAGCTTGCAAAAAAATCCGGACAGCCACGAAATGCCGTTTTTAGAAATAAAAGTTATGGATACGGGCATTGGAATTGCGGATGATAAACTAACCAAAATTTTCGAGCGGTTTTTTCAAAACGATATTCCCGGTTCGATGCTTAACCAGGGTAGTGGTATCGGGCTTTCTATTGTAAAAGAGTTTGTTAAGATGCATGGCGGTGAAATTTCGGTTGAAAGTGAAATCAACCAGGGCAGTTGCTTTATGGTAAGTTTGCCTGTACGGTTAGGGGAGACCTCTTTCGGACAGATTGATGAATGTATAAAAGAAAAATTAGCCACTCAACCCAAAAAGAAATTAGATTTAAAAAAACCAACTGTATTATTGGTGGAAGATAATGAAGATTTTAGGTTTTACTTAAAAGACAATTTAAAAGAAACTTTTAACATACTGGAAGCAGCTAACGGTAAAGACGGATGGCAAAAAGCACTCGCATTACATCCCGATTTAGTGGTAAGTGACATCAATATGCCGGAAATGAGCGGTACGGAATTGTGCCAGAAAATTAAAAACGATTCGAGAACTTCTCATCTTCCTTTTATTCTTCTTACTGCGCTTTCAGAAGAATCAGAGCAGGTTAGGGGACTGGAAACCGGGGCGAACGATTACATCACAAAGCCTTTTAATTTTGAAATCCTGACTTCAAAAATTAAAAATTTACTAATCCTTCAGGATACTTTTAAAAAAACGTATACCAAGCACCTGCAGATAAATCTTCCGGATATTGAAATGGAATCGAATGATGAGAAATTTATAAGTAATGTATTGGCCTATATCGAAGCAAATATCCTCAACCAAAATTTATCTGTAGAGGAACTTAGTAAGCAAATGAACATGAGCCGGGTTTCCCTTTATAAAAAGATTCTACAGTTAACAGGTAAATCTCCTGTCGAATTTATCCGATCGTTCAGGCTTCAGAAAGCAGCACAATTGCTTGAAAAAAGCCAGCTGAATATTGCGGAGGTATCTTATGAAGTTGGGTTTAATACACCTAATTATTTTTCAAAATCCTTCAAGGCCGAATTTAAAATGCTGCCATCAGAATACATTACTGAAATGCGGAAGAAATATGCCGAAGATGTGGCATTGTAACTTTGTTCTCCTCAAGGCGTCATTCCCGATTCAATTGCGAATCACAAAGCGGTAGCTGTTTTGTATCATGCATTATTATTACTCCTGCGATAGACAAGCGTTAGACAGACGAAGTGACGACTTATCAGTGTGTAAATATAATGGTACAATTGATGGTAATGCGTTGATAATGTTTAAGTTGATTTATATGTTAACATTTCTGCCTATAATATTAACAATTTAACGCCAGGCAGTATTATACCTGTTTTAACTTGTGCAAAGATTTTAAATTACGCTATTATAAGTTTAGGATTAAACACATTAGAAGAGGCTTTCTCATAAATCAATTTATCTTTGAATCTTATCATGTTGAGCTTAGCCTGTGCTGAGCTTGCCGAAGCATCAAAACGCCCTGAAAGGTAGTTTTGATAAGTCCTTCAAAAGGCTCAGGATTACATTCGTATTTATGAGGCAGTCTCCTGCTAAATCATTCATCGCAAATATTTTAACCAAATTAATTATAATGAAAATCGATTTTTCGTATGCCTGCATTTGGCTGTACCTGTTCTTGTTTAGTTTTACGTCGAATGCCCAGAACAAACAGATTTCCAATATCAGGCTTAACCAGGTAGGTTATTACCCTGAGGCACCTAAAGTTGCAGTAATTACGGATAGTAGTTTCACATCTTTTAATGTCGTCAGAAATGCAGATAACAAGAAAGTTTTGGAGGGTAAACTCAAAAAGGTTCAAGGATTAGTTTCTTCTCAAAAAGAAACTTTTATTGCTGATTTTTCAGCCATTAATAAACCTGGTCTTTACAAAATAGAATTAAATAATAGTGGTTATTCGTCAACCTTCGAAATAAAACCTGCTGTTCACCATTCATTAGCAATAGCGGCCATTAAGGCATACTATTATCAACGCGCGTCGACAGCGCTGCCCGAAAAGTATGCCGGGAAATGGAATCGTGCGGCAGGACATCCGGATAACCAGGTGTTAATCCATCCGTCTGCGGCCAGTGAGCAACGCCCTGCCGGGACGGTGATTTCTGCTCCGGGAGGCTGGTATGATGCAGGCGATTACAATAAGTATATTGTGAATAGCGGTGTAACGATGGGTACGATGCTTGCTTTGTGCGAAGATTTTCCTGATTACGTAAAAATGGTGAACACCAATATACCGGAAAGTGGAAATGCCACCCCTGATTTGATTGATGAATTGGTATGGAACCTGAAATGGATGTTAAAGATGCAGGATCCGAATGATGGTGGTGTGTACAATAAATTAACCAATGCCAGCTTTGATGGTATGGTTATGCCGAACGTTACCCGCCTTCCGCGTTATGTAGTTCAAAAAGGAACCGCTGCAACGCTTGATTTCGCTGCAGTAACCGCGCAGGCCAGCAGACTTTTAAAGCAATACGAAAAAGATTTACCGGGCCTGGCAGATTCATGCTTAGCAGCTTCAAAAAAAGCCTGGGCCTGGGCGCTTAAGAATCCTGATATGGCCTACGACCAGCGCCTGGTTAATGAAAAATTTAGCCCCAAAATTACCACCGGAGGATATGGTGACAAAAACTTTTCTGATGAATTTATCTGGGCGGCGGCCGAACTATATATTACCACCGGGGATGCTAGTTTTTATAAAGCCGTAAACATGCTGCCGGATGAACGAATGCCTTTGCCATCGTGGGGCAATGTGAGGTTATTGGGGTACTATTCTTTAATCAGAAATGAAAAGAAGTTAATTAATCAACCTGCTAATGATATAGAAATAATGAAGGAAAGAGTCATAACAATGGCAGATCGTTTGGTTACCGGCATCATACACACACCATATTATACGGTTATGGGGCAAACCCGGCAGGATTTTGGCTGGGGCAGCAATTCACAGGCGGCAAACCAGGGCGTAGCATTAATTCAGGCTTACAAAATTTCAGCAGATAAAAAATACCTGAATGCTGCTTTAAGCAACCTGGATTATCTGATGGGACGAAACGGTACCGGCTATTCATTTGTAACCGGAATTGGCTTTAATACGCCAATGTATCCGCATCATCGTCCGTCGGTTGCGGATAAAATTGTTGAACCTATTCCCGGTTTACTGGTCGGCGGACCAAACCCGGGTAAACAGGATGGCGTTGCCCTGCCCAGCAGTATTCCTGATGAAGCCTATGTAGATAATCAGGCATCGTTTGCTACCAACGAAATTGCCATTAACTGGAATGCCCCGCTTGTTTATCTGGCTAACGCAATTGAAGCGCTTCAGGTTAAAGCGGGTTATGTTAAACGCTAATTAATTATTATTGATATCCCGCAGAAAAAAATTTACACGCGTTGTTTGGGGATTTTAATCCGCTGTCTTTCCCCGCGGAAGTGGGAATCTTAAGAACTAAGAATCTAAATTACGTGATATATTCCCGCTTTTCAACACATCGTCTGTGGCTCACAGATCATATAACCTGTTGCTTATTTCGGTCTGTGTGCCATTAAAGATGTGCGAAAGAATAAAAACCATTAAGGTATTAGGAAAATTAAGCGATTTCCAGTAATGTATCTTACAGTGTAAAATGCTAAAAGCATTTTTATTTTGATAACCTTCAGTCTAAATGGTTTTTAATAATTTAAGCGTAATAAATAGCTTTTGATTAAGGCTATAGACAATATTCCAACGCGTCCGAACAATTATGGCGTGCGATAACCGAAGCATTATTTTTGCAAATTCACTGCGTTAATTTGCGGCATCAGCGGGAAATAAACTAATATGCTGGGAAAACGATGATTTAACGACGAAAATTTAAATGAAACGTTCGTCAGCATTAATCTGCAGCCGCAGTGAAGAATTAATTCTATTTTCCCGAAAATGTGGATTGTCGACGCAAAAAAAGCCATCAACCACCATCCAACCCAATAAATAAAAAAATCCTGTCATCTTTCGATGCAGGATTTTTTTATTTTGAAGCGGAAAGCGAGGGATTCGAACCCCCGGACCTATTACAGTCAACAGTTTTCAAGACTGCCGCATTCGACCACTCTGCCAGCTTTCCATCGGCAAAAGTACAAATCCAGTTTAAATCTGCAAACTGTGTTGCGCTTTTTTTTATATAAAGTTGATAATTGCTTAACACAGAGGGAGAAAAATTTTATTTTTTGCTGAGGTTTTCCTCGATTGGCGCTGATTTCTTAAATAAATTGAAGGTCGGGCGGATGATTTTAACACTTCTTTTGCTTACATCAACGCTGGCATTAAGCTCAAACCCGATTAATAAAATCAAGGAATTCAGGTAAAGCCAAATCATAACCACAATTAAAGTTCCGATGGAGCCATAAACTTTATTATAAGAACCGAAATTATTAATGTAAAAGGAAAATCCCCAGATGGTTAAAAAAGCAAGTATTGTGGCCAGCCATGAGCCGGCACTAAACAATTTCCATTTTTTTGCATGCGATGGCCCATATCTGTATAGAATTGAAATGGTAATAAAGTATAGAACCGTTAGCAATGTCCATCTGGTAAACTGTATCGCATAAACAGCCAGACTATCTTTAATATGAAGTTCCGTTTTAATGTAATTCAATAGCAGTTCACCAATTGCCATTGCGCTGATACACAGTACAACCGATAAAAAGATAATCATGGTTAAAATAAGGGCTATCAAACGTTGTTTTAGCCAGCTTCGCGTTTCGATAATCAAGGAGGCTTTGTTAAATGCCTTCATTAAATTCTTTACACCGTTTGTGGCGAAAAATATTGCAGATAAGAAACCGAAAGATAATAAACCTTTGTTTTGATTTTTGATAATATCCTTTAACGTGGTTTCAAAAGCCTCAAAAGCATTATGCGGAAGAATCAATTCAATTAAACTCAAAAGCTTATCCTGAAAACCTGATATCGGTATAAAAGGAATTAAGGTGAAAAGGAAGATAATACTCGGAAATACGGCCAGCATAAAGCTGTAGGCTAGTGAAGAGGACTTATTAACCAGCGATTCTTTTCCGATTTCCTTAAAAAAAAAAGTGGCAACAGTGTATAATGGAAGGGGACTAAATCCGGGCAATATACAACCCTTAGTCCATTCAATAAATTTAGAATAGAACTTAAGTTTTAATAATTGCCTGTGTAACCATTCCATTAATTAATTACTAAAAATATTGTTTAACGCCATCCATAAATTTTTTCGGGGGATGACATGGTCTTCTGGTGTTTTTATCAACAAATACCAATGTTGTTTTACCAATATTGATAAGTTCTTCTTTTTCATTGTAGATTTCATATTCAACGTTAAGGCGAACAGTTGGTAACTCTTTTACGATCGATTTTACGGTTAAAACCTGGTTATAAAGTGCCGGCTTTAAAAATTTTGATTGTAATTCGAGCAACGGCAGCATCACGCCTTCTGATTCCATTGATTCGTATGTAATGCCCGAACAGGCTTCAAAACACTCTGTACGTGCGATTTCATAATATAGCGCATAATTACCATGATGAACTATACCCATCTGGTCGGTTTCTGCATAGCGAACCCTAACTTTTGTTTCGTGTACAAACATTATTTAAAGATGTTTCTTTTATTTAAAGCCTCACGGTATTTTTTTGCATTAACCTCGTGTTCTGCTTTTGTTTCTGCAAAGTTGTGGTAGCCTGAAAAATCTTCTTTGGCACACATGTAAATATAATTGTTTTTATCCCGGTTTAATACCGCATCAATGGCGTTAATACTTGGCATCATAATCGGACCAGGAGGCAAGCCTGCATATTTATAAGTGTTGTATAATGATTGTACCTGCAGCAATTTATTGGTTACTCTTTTAACTGTAAAATCATCATTTGCAAAAATAACAGTAGGGTCGGCCTGTAATAAAATACCTTTATTTAACCTGTTCAGATATAATCCTGCAATAATTGGCATTTCCTTATCATAAAGAGCTTCAGCATCTACAATAGACGCTAAGGTATAAACCTGTGCTGGTGTTAGGTTTAAACTTGCTGCCTTTTGCTTGCGGTCCGCATTCCAGAATTTATCATATTCTTTATACATGCGTTCAAAAAAATCGACAGGAGCAGTATTCCAGTACATTTCGTAGGTATTTGGAATAAACATTGCATAAACATTATCCTGGTTAAATCCGTATTTGCTGATCAGTGGTGTTGAATCTAAAACACTAATAAAGCTTAATGAATCTGCTTCGAGGTTACTGGCCAGGTAAGCCGCGAAGTTTTCCTTTTTGCGGATATTCTGGAATTTAAGTTTAACAGGCTCTTGGTTTCCTGCCTTTATCATATTAATTAAAGTCCGGTTAGTCATACCCTTTTTCAGAAGATAACGTCCAGGTTTAACATGAGCAGGCAGGTTCATTTTTCCGGCAGCCGTAGCAAAGGAAGAAGTGCTGTTAAGAATATCCTTATTCTTCAGATTATCTATTAGGGCATCATAATTTGAACCCGTTTTAATGTATAAATACTTTTGATTTTCGGTAACGTTAGGGGCAAAGTACACCTGGTAAAAGTTTAATGCAAAATAACCTCCAACAAAAATAACTATCGCTATGATAACGATTGCCGCTTTTTTTCCGTTACTCATTTTATTTTTTTCTACTTCAGTCATTATGGTAATGTGCGTAATTATTGTTGCTTATTAGATAAGGTAATGTTAATTTTTGTGCCGATGGTAACTTTGGTTACAGAATCTGCCGGCATTGGATCTTGTTTGGTAATTACGGCGTTTGCGCTATCGGTAATTTGCCCTTCGTAGATAATGCTCCCCAAAGAGAGTGCAGAACCCTTTAAGCTAAATTTAGCCTCATCAATAGTTAAACCGATTAATTGAGGGATATCAACATCCTGGTTGCCGCGCCCGTCGCCCAGAACTAAATTTATCCTTGAACCAACCGGAATGGTCTGTCCGGCCTGAATCGGTTGGCCACCAAAAGTTGCTTCTAAAACCACATCACGGCTTACATCCGCTTTATAAGTGGTATCACCAACTTTAAGCCTCGAACTTTCAATAATGGCCTGTGCCTCCCTCAATGTTTTAAATGCAATATCCGGGAATTTGGTGTTGGGAATATTGCCGGCATTTATGGTCAAATAAATGGTTCTGTTATCTTTAACAAAAGTATTCGGATCGGGGTCCTGATCAATCACAATCCCCGCAGGTTGATCTAAAATAAAAACAGAATCAACTTCATATTTAAGCCCTGCTTCTTCGAGTTTTACCACAGCATCTGCAAAAGAAAGTCCTTTAACTAAAGGAACATTCAGGCCTTCGCCGTGTTTGGTATAAAATCTCAGACTGAAAAAAGCGATAAGCAACAATAAAAATACGGTAATTATGGCTGCTAATATGGTTTTTCTGAATGATTTGGTTTTTAAGTAATCTATAAATTTAGACATGAATCTTAAATGCTGGGGTTAAACGCTGCAAACTCAAATGTAGTTAATTTAATAATTGAATAACCGAATGTTAAATTATTGAACGCCCATTTTGAAGCAAATACAATACCATCAATTATCAATTCTATTATTCAAAATTAAATATTGCCCAAAGATATTTATATTTTTGAAGATATATTTATATTCAATTTCTATTTATAATTAAGGAATTTCCACATGAAGAAAACGATTGCATTGTTAACTGGCGGTACCACAGGCGAATGGGTTGTTTCGGTAAAGAGCGCTGCTACAATTGCACAAAATATCGATAGCGATTTATATGATGTTTATAAAATCATGCTGAATGATAAAGGCTGGTTTTACGAGCCTGCAGATTCTGTTAAGATAGAAATTGACAAGAACGACTTTTCTTTAAACTTTGAAGGTCGTAAAATAAAGTTCGACGGGGTTTTCATTGCCATTCATGGTTCGCCAGGAGAGGATGGAAAACTTCAGGGTTATTTCGATATGCTGAATATTCCTTACACCACCTGCGATGCCTTAACTTCATCCATAACCATGAATAAAGGCTACACAAAGGCAATTGTTGAAGGAATAGCAAATCTATACACGGCCAATTCTGTTCAGATTTTTAAAAATAGTAAATATAACCTTAGCCAGATTAAACAAGGTTTAAGATTGCCTTATTTTGTGAAACCAAACAGTGGTGGAAGCAGTATCGGTATGAGCAAAGTTAAGCATGTCGATGATTTGGATAGTGCTGTAGAAAAAGCCTTTAAAGAAGATACACAGGTTTTAATCGAAGAATTTGTTAGCGGAAGGGAATTCTCGATTGGTGTTTTCAGCGCACAGGGTGAAGTTACGGTTTTGCCCACCACTGAAGTTATACCAACAAATGAATTTTTCGATTTTGAAGCAAAATATACACCGGGTTCTACCAAAGAAATTACGCCTGGCGATATGAATGAAGAAGAATATGCGAGGGTTCATCAGATAGTAAAAGATGTTTACAAAAAATTAAATTGCAGGGGCGTTGTTCGTATAGATTATTTTCTGGAACACGGAACCGGTAATTTTTATTTCATTGAAATTAATACCATTCCCGGGCAAACGGCAACCAGTTTTATTCCTCAGCAAGTTGCTGCGATGGGCTTATCACTCAAAGAATTTTACACCAGTTTAATGAAAGAAACTTTAGGATAGCCTTTAATAAAACCGCAAATGTATATCCAGCAACTCATAGATAAAGGTTATCCGGTTAAGGAATTTCCGAAGGATTCTATTATCTACGAACCGGGAATGCAGCCTCGCTTTGTTTATTTTATCAAAAAAGGAGAGGTAAGAATGGTTACGGTGAATGATGCAGGAAAAGAGTTTATTCAGGGTGTTTTTAAAACCGGTCAATACTTTGGGGAACCTGCATTGCTAATAAATAAACCTTATCTGGCCTATACAATTGTCAGCAAAAATTCTGAACTAATCCCGGTTGGTAAAACCGATTTCTTGAATCTTTTAAAAGATGATGCAGACTTCAGCATGAACTTAATAAAGGTTTTGAGCAACAGACTATTTTATAAATCTATGATGCTTGAAGAACTTGCAGGCGAAAAGGCAGAACATCGCCTGGAAACCATAATTAATTATTTGTTTTTGGAGGTTTCATCAGGCGAAAGTTTAAAGGTGACCCGTCAGGATTTGGCGGATATGACGGGTTTAAGGGTTGAGACGGTGATAAGAGGTGTGAAATTGCTTGCTGATAAAGGTTTGATAAATTTAAACCGGGGAAAGATTATGAAGGTTTAATCCTGCCGCAGAACATTTCTTGGTTCTTGCTGTTCTATTGATATGATGCAGATCATAATTTAAGCATTTTTCAAAGTGTAAATTTGCCTCATTAATAAAATAATCATGGCAGAGCTTTCTAAATTCCAGGCGGTATTACAGTGTAAATGTCCGCGTTGCCGTAAGGGTGATATTTTTACCGGTAGCGCTTATGCTTTCAAACTCCAGAAAACAAATATAAATTGCCCGGTTTGTAATTTGAAATTTGAACGCGAACCCGGGTTCTTTTATGTAGCGATGTTTGTAAGCTATGCGATGAATGTTGCTGAAATCATTACAATTGGCGTTGCATCATACATTTTAGGTTTACCACTTATCTATGAAAATCTTTGGTATTATGTGGGTTTAATTCTATTTGGTGTATTATTGCTATCACCTATAAATTACCGCTATTCAAGAGTCATTTTATTGCACTGGTTAACACCAGGTTTGGGATATGTTTCCGGAAGTGGCTTAAACAAGTAAACAGAAGTGTATTAAATTTATAGATTAATTTATTTGGAGAAGAATAAACTTTGTCGTCATTCCCAATTTAATTGGGAATCTTAATTCACAACACAATACGGATTAAGATTCCCGCATACGCGAGAATGACGACTTGTGGAATATTGTCTGAAAATTAATTGATTTTTATTTTTTTAAAATACCGAAGCAAATATTTGTTAAGAAAAGTATCTGACTTAAAATGAAAATTAAAGTAATCCAATTCAAGGCCTTTCCAAACGGGTCAGTAATAAAAATGAAAATTCCAATTGCAATAAGCATAATTACGATGTGGAGGTAGCTTAATATAAGCAGATTTAAATACCTCTTTAATAGTTTGTAAAATGCGCTAAAGATAAAAAGGACTACGGCCACCATTCTTAAAAACTGAATAAAACCAATAATATAATAGCTGTCTGATAAGTTTACTTCGATTGTTTTTCTGGTAACGAAAAAGGAAGCGATAAAAAATAATGTAGCGACTAAAATTAAAAAATTGTAAGGCTTAAAAATAACTGCCATTTTAAAATTTTTCTATTTTCTTAACCAAAGCCTTTACTTTTTCCACAGAAGTTAATTCATATTGATACTCATCTTCAATACTACCCATTTTACTCTCTGTATTCCTAAACTTCATACCACTCGAGACAAAAGATTTAGCGGAAGCATGAAACTCCGTGGCTCCTGAAATATCAATTAGTTCTTGAATGTTATCACTATTAATTCCGGCACCCGGCATAATAGTTATACGACCATTTGCCTGTTTAATCAATTTTGCTAATTTTTTTGCACCTTCAATTGCTGAGCTTGCTCCTCCCGAAGAAAGCACACGGACAATTCCTAGTTCAATTAAATCTTCAAGCGCTTTTTCCATATTGTTACTCATGTCGAAAGCCCTATGGAAAGCGACGGGAAGTGGTTGTGCCAGTGCTATTAATTCAGCACAACGTTCTTTATCAATGCTTCCATCTGATTTAAGTATTCCGATAACTACGCCATCGCAATTTAATGATTTGCAAATTTTTACATCTTCTTTCATTAAGTTAAACTCTATGTCGGAATATAAAAAATCACCACCCCGCGGACGAATAATTGGCCAAATTTCGATAGTTAAATTTTTCTTGGCCAGAGCCAGTTGGCCGTAACTTGGTGTTGTTCCGCCTTCGGCCAAATTATCGCAAAACTCCACGCGTTTAGCCCCGCCAATTTGAGCATTTAAGGCAGATTCATAACCATTTGCACAGACTTCTAAGCCGTAAGTTGTTGCAGGGGATTTTGAATTTCCACCGTTTAACCCCTCCGCTCTTAAAGGAGGAGCTGAATTATGAGTATGCATATATACTTAATATTTTTCGCTTGCTATTTACATCTTTTCTGTAGCACCCTGCGGCTGGGGGTTAATAATAACTTTTTCCTTTAATCAACAAATCTTGCTTTTCTGCATTGCAAACTGCATAGCTAAAACCTTGCTGAATGGCATAGGCACCGTATTCGCCTTTTTTATTGATGGCCAGAAAGCCCACCTGAATATTTTTTGCAGTTTCGGGTTTTTTCTTGATAATCCGCATTACAGCTTCTTTACAAGCCGCCTCGGGGGTGTAGCCCTGCCGCATCAGTTCAACAACCAAAAATGAACCCACATTGCGAACCACTTCTTCGCCAACACCGGTTG
This sequence comes from Pedobacter rhodius, assembly GCF_027213645.1. GTDB lineage: Bacteria > Bacteroidota > Bacteroidia > Sphingobacteriales > Sphingobacteriaceae > Pedobacter > Pedobacter rhodius. The sequence goes on from NZ_JAPWGL010000001.1 coordinate 863,875, forward strand.
ATGTTGCGCCACCCACTTCATTATCTACATATAAACCCGCGCCGATAATGGGACTATCGCCGATTCGGCCATGAAGTTTATAGGCCATACCACTTGTAGTACATGCGCCGGAAATATTTCCTTTGCTATCGATGGCTAACATGCCAATCGTATCGTGATTGTATTGATTGCCCGGTAATTTCTGAGGTGCCGCTTTATCGTAAAGCTTGTTCTCAATATTCATTACAGGTTCGTATTTAGCCGTTTTTAACCATTCTTTCCATGCTTTTTCACTTGCAGGTGTAAGAAGGTTTTCTTTTTTAAAGCCTTGCTCTAATGCAAATTGCAGCGCACCGTCGCCGGCCAGCATCACATGAGGTGTTTTTTCCATCACCTTACGCGCAACAGAAATGGGATGTTTAATGTGCTCTAAAGCCAAAACAGCGCCGCAATTTCCTTGCTCATCCATAATGCAGGCATCTAAAGTTACTTTACCGTCTCTGTCAGGCAAGCCACCGTAGCCTACAGACTGATTTTTCTCATCAGCCTCCGGTACCCAAACGCCTTGTTCAACGGCATCCAACGCTTTTCCACCTTTGGAAAGTACTTTCCAGGCATCAGCATTTGCAGCGATACCGAAATCCCAGGTAGAAATTACAATTGGAAGATTAGCGGCTTTATTTGACGGAGCCGGTATTGCATCGGCCATACTGGTTTTATCAATGGCTAATAACCCGGCAGAGAGGGCAGAAGCTTTTATAAATTTACGACGGTTGAACATTGTTTGGTTAATTGGTATAATTGCTAAATTATTTTATTGTTTGAACTGGTTAATCGGTTAGTTAAACTACCGACTAAAATCTGCCAACTGAATTGTTAACTGATTTCAAATTGATCTGCATCTTTTAAGAAAGGAAACTGGCGTCTGATTTTAACCAGTTCCTCATAATTAATGCTGAAAGTGTACAAATCTTCATCTTCAGGTTTGTAATAAACGGTACTGCCATATGGGTCGATACACATCGAATGCCCGCTGTGGTAAACCTGGTTTCCATCGTGGCCCACACGGTTTACGGCTATCACATAACTTTGGTTTTCTATCGCACGGGCCGGAATTAATGCTTTCCAATGTGAAGAACGTTTATCAGGCCAGCTGGCTACCAATAGCAAAATATCATACTCTTCATTTACGTTGCGTAACCACACGGGGAAACGCAAATCGTAGCAAATGGCCAATCTTATTTTCCAGCCTTTAAGTTCGACAATGAGTTTATTTTTTCCCGGGCTGAAGTTTTTATCTTCTTCTCCTAAACCGAATAAATGTCGTTTATCATAATATTTATAGTCGCCGTTTTGTTCCATCCAAATCAGGCGATTATAGTAATTTCCGTTTTCTTTTATAATTAAACTTCCGGTTACCACGCTGTTGTATTGATAGGCCATTTTTTGCATCCATTGCATGGTAAAACCACCCATTTCTTCCGCTAAAGCTTCCGAATTCATGCTGAAACCACTGTTAAACATTTCAGGTAAGATAATTAAATCGGTTTTTTCACGAACGCCCATAGATAATCGAAGCGCAAGATTTAAAAGATTTTTCTCTATGTTTTCCCAAAAAAGATAAGCCTGAAAAACGGTTACTTTCAGGTTTTCTATCTGCGTGTAAACAGGTGCTTCCATATGTTTAGTATTTCAGAATGTTAAACATTTTTTAATTTTTTTGCTGCTGATTCAAGGGTTAAATTTTCTTTGGCAAAGCAAAATCTGATAATTTTATGGTCGGTTGCTTTTTGGTAAAATGCAGAGACAGGTATCGTTGCAACTCCGAATTCTTTTATTAGCCTGATGCTGAAATCGGTATCCTTTTCATCGCTGATTTTACTGTAGCTCGCACACTGAAAATATGAACCTTTACAAGGTAACAACTCAAACCGGCTTTCAGCTAAAAGCCCTCTGAAAAAGTCACGTTTTTTCTCGAAGAAAGTTGCGATTCCACTATAATTGCCTGGTTCTTTAATGTAATCAGCTATAGCTTGTTGCATCGGACTATTAACGCTGAAAACATTAAATTGGTGTACTTTTCTAAATTCTTTAGTTAACGGTTCAGGAGCGAGGCAGTAACCCAGCTTCCATCCGGTAGCATGTAAGAGTTTGCCAAAAGAAGCAATAACGAAACTTCTTTTCTTTAATTCGGGGAAGAGCATTACACTTGTATGTTTTTGCTCATCGTATACTAAATGCTCATAAACTTCGTCGCTAAGGATTAAAATATCAGTTCCGCTAACCAACTTGATCAGCAATTTCATATCTTCTTCTGATAAAATACTACCTGTTGGATTTTGCGGAGAATTTAGTATAATCATCCTCGTATTTGAGGTAAAAAGCTTTTTTACCATATCCCAATCGATATCGTAATTTGGTGGTGCAAGCTCATATGTTTTTACCTGTCCACCTAAAAGCTTTATGGTTGGCGCATAACAATCATAAGCGGGTTCAAAAATTATCACTTCATCACCCGGATTAATTATCGCTGCCAGTGCCGTAAAAATAGCTTGAGTTCCGCCGGCAGTAATTGTAATTTCAGTATCAGGATTATATTTTACACGGTATAATTTTTCTACTTTTTCGGCAATTGTTTCCTTTAAGAAAGGGTTACCGGGCATTGGTGCATATTGATTGAAACCATCTTTCATGGCTTTACTAACCAGTTCAGTCAATTTCGGATCACAAGGATAATCCGGGAAACCCTGGGATAAATTGATGGCATTGTGCTCTGCCGCAAGCTTAGACATCACCGAAAAAATGGTAGTACCTATGCCGGGAAGTTTCGATTGTATATTCAGCATGTATAAGCGAAAATAGCAAAAAAAGCCTGAAAGATTATAGCCTAATTTACAGATGGATTACCAATCGCGGTGAGGATTTAAAAGAGAAGTTTAATTTAAATGAATTTTTTGCCACGGAAACACTGAATTTACAGAGGTTAAAGGCCGAGTCCATGTGTTTCCGCAGCTATTTTCGTAAAAACTAATCTTCATCTGTCAATAACCTTATCGAGTCATCAGAAAGTACAATCAGGCGTTCCTTATAAAGTGATCCGATCGTTTTCTTGAAAGCGCTTTTGCTAATCTGGAAACGGTGATAAATTTCTTCGGGAGAACTTTTATCGCCTAATTCGATTACGCCGCCACTCTTTTTTAAGGCAGCCAAAATCATTTCTTTTGAGTCCAGGATATGTCCATAACCACTAGGCTGCAAGGTTAAATCTATTTTACCTTCTACACGGATTTTTTTGATCCAGCCTTTCCGATGTTCGCCGATTTGAATGTTATCGAAAACCTCGTTGTGGTAAAGTAAACCGATATAAGTGTTGTTAATAATGGCATTAAAACCTAAATCCGTTTCTTCCGTAATTAACAAACTTACTTCATCGCCTTCCTCGAAATCAAAGTCTTCCTCCTCAACGAAATCGTATAATTTGGATGAGGCCAGCAAACGGTCGTTATTTTCATCCAGATACAAATAAACGACATATTTGTAGCCTTTTTGCATAGGTCTTTTTTGCGCTTTCGTTGGCACATACACATCTTTATCAATGCCTAAATCCATGAAAACACCATCATCGCCATCTGAAACGACTTTTAAAAAAGCAAAGTCACCCACTTCGGCATATGCTTTCTGGGTAGTGCCTGTTAACCGGCCATCTTTTTGGATGTACACAAAAACGCTGATATTATCGCCAATCTCCAAACCATTTGGAACATATTGATAAGGCAGTATGACTAATTTATCACCATCTGTTAAGTTTAAACCAGCTTCTGTTTTGCTTAAAACTCTTAATTCGTTATATTTTCCTATTTCAATCATAATTCGGGCTAACCATTTTCTTCAATGATTTATTTTGTAAAGTTAATAATCTTAAAAGGTTACACTGTATTTATTTTATTAGGGTGTCAAGTATCAAGTATCAAGTATGGAGTATCAAGTATCGAGTATTGAGTATCGAGTATCAAGTATTGGGTAAGGAGAATTAACTGGCAAGACATTAAAGCGTCAAATCTTTCAATTTGATAAATTTGCCTTTCGCTTTCAGCTTTAGTTTTTTAGCTTTTCGTTACTTTTACCAAATGAGTACAGCATACGAAACAATCGTTAAAATTATAAAAGAGCGGCGCAGTATTTTTCCTGCGAGTTATATAAATAAAGAGATCCCGGTTGGGGTGATTAATCAAATTTTAGAAACCGCTAACTATGCGCCAACACATAAATTAACGCAGCCCTGGCGCTTTGTCGTTATCAGAAAAGCAGGTTTGGAAAGGTTAGGTGCGGAACTGGGCAGTTTGTATAAAAACCTGGTCTCACCGCAACAATTTCTTCAAAAAAAGTACGACAGTTTTGCGGAAAAAACAAGTCAGGCAAACTGTATTATCGCTATAAATATGCACTTAAGTGGTAAGATACCTGAATGGGAAGAATTAGCAGCAGTATCCTGTGCTGTTCAAAATATGGCTTTAACGGCTGAAAGTTTAAAGGTAGGTGCTTACTGGAGTTCTCCGCCGTTAATTGATGATTTGGGTGATTTTTTAGGCTTAGAAGAAAATGAAAAATGTATCGGGCTTTTCTATATGGGTTATCACAACGAAAAACCATGGGCACCAAACCGTACTTCGATGGAAGAAAAGGTTCGGTGGATTGAGGAGTAGTAGTTTTTATATTGCTGAATTGTTTTATTGTTGAATTGTCTGAAGAATTTCTTAACACTTCAGCGATTAACAATCTGGTTTTATGTTGTTAATTCCATTATCCATCTTCCATTTCCCATCATCCATCTACCATTACCTATTTTCCATCAAACATCTTCCATCAAACCATGTCTTCTCTAAAATCTCAACTTTATCAGCTGTGCTTAACTTTTATTCAAAACAGGATAGAAAATATAGAATATTCAATGCGGCAAGCAAGGCAAGCATCAAACGATGATACAAAAAGCAGCGCTGGCGATAAATATGAAACCACCCGCGAAATGATGCAGCAGGAAATGGACAGAAACAGCAAACTATTGTATGAGGCCGGACAACAGAAAATCGCATTGCAGCAAATAGAAAACGTAAGTGCTGTTAAAGAAGTGAAAAACGGGAGTTTGGTTTTAACATCTGCCGGAAATTTTTACATCAGCATTAGTGCCGGAGAATTAAAAGTTGATGGTCAAACTTTCTTTGCCGTATCGCAAGCTGCGCCAATTGGCCGGCTTTTCATTGGGAAAAAAGCAGGAGATGAATTAAATTTTAACGGAAAGAAATATCTGATCTTGGAAGTTTTGTAAACAGTAGCGTTGACAACTCTTTTATCGTGCTTGACAGGAAGTTGTCAAAGCTGCGTTATTTAATTGATCGTCATTTCGGGCAAAGGCTGGAAATCTTTTTTTTGGCATTAAATGAATTTATTTTTTGCGTAATCTGTGCAATCGGCAGAAAGAGCATAATTGTTAATGATTAGTGGAAATATCTGATCTTGGAAGTTTTGTAAACAGTAGCGTTGACAACTTTTCTATTACGCTGGCCGGAAAGTTGTCAAAGCTGCATTATTAGCTGATCGTCATTCTAGTGCAGCTGATGAATCTTTTTGTTGCGTAATCTGTGAAATCTGCGGGAACAGCAAAATGGTTTAATACGATAATGGTCCGGGAAGATACATACCATGGAACTGATAAAGTTTATTTTATACCTATTCTCGATGCAAAACCCGGAACTAAATAGGGTTTAAGCTCCGTAAAAGGAATAAAAACGACAATTTGTCCTTGTGCATAACTTGCAACTTCGTATGGATTATACATAAATGCCAATCCGTTATCATTGAAATAGAAATTATTATTTGGTTTTAAAAAGTTATCGAAAAGTACTGTGCTGATTTTATCCTGGGGTTTAATGTTATATTGTTTTCTCAGGTTTTTTTCGAGTAATGTTTGAAGTGTATTCGAATTAATTTTTACTACATCACTTAAAACCATTTGTTTTTTGTTCATTACATCCAAACAATACAGTGTGCTGCTGTAATTGCCATGTGCACCTCCGGTGTAGGCATCAGCGAGGAAATTAACAACTACGAGGCCATTATCATTATAAGCTAAAGATTGCTGACTATTACTGGTGTAATTCATCCATTCAAGGAAACCCCTGTCCGGCCCATTTTTTTGCTGCTCTGCAATTTCTTTTTTATAATCAGCAAAATACGCATCAGCAATTTTCCTGAATGCCATCGCTCTGTCTAAGGAACCTAAGTTAATACCTGAAATACGTTTAAGTTGATTATCAAGCCATTTGCCGGATTCGTTATTTGTTTTTGATTGAAGGTATTCAAAACTAATTTCTGCAACTGGCGATTTTGGCTTGTCTGTAAAGGCTTTAACAGAATCCTGATAAACTCCCGTCGAAAAAGTATAGCTGCCTTCAGGGTATTTTTCGTCCAGTAAAACAGGATATTTTTTTGTTTTATCGCCGCTTTCCCAAATTCCTTTAAAACCTATGCCTGTCCATTTTAAGCTTATTTTAGCTTGCTTTGCGTCTTCATTGAAATAGTAATCATAGAAACTATTTTCGAAAAGTACAACGCTGTCTTTTCCGATTAAAGTGTCAGTAGAAAGGTTGAGCCATGAACCATCGTAGTAATAATCGCCATTATAATCGCCATTAAATTTTTGTAGATGCATAATAACCTGTTTACCGGCAATGGTTCCTTCTAATCTTTTATAAAAATTTTCGGTTAATTCTGTATTTACCTTTTTGTTACTGCCGGAAGTTGTATCATCACCGGTTTCCGTTTTGGAATTGGTGCAACTGGAAATGAGGAGTAATCCTAATGAATAAAAAAGAATTATATTTTTCATAAAAAACGATTAGTAAGCACAATAAGTTACAGCTGAGACTAGGTTTTTGTTTTATTAAAACTCTTATTAATGCTGTAATAAAGGTTTTTTGCCGTATATCTTCCAGGGTCGATTATGCGTCTGATGGTATAAAGCGGGTAGTTTTCATCTCTTGCGGTAGATAAAATAAATGCGGCTTTAAAACCATGTTCTTTTAATTTATGGAGATTAGCTGCTTTAAGAACACCATAAGGAAAAGCAAAATATTCTACCTTTTTACCAGTAATTTCTTCCAGTTTTTTGGTCGGTTTATCAATTTGGGTAGTCCAGTCTTCATCGGTAAACTGCGCGAAATTTTTATGATCGTACGTATGACTTGCAATGGTATTCCCTTCATCAGACAGTTGTTTAATCTGTGCTGCAGTCATATAATTAATCCGGCCTTTTCTGCCTATCGAAACCGTCATGATAAAATAAACCCCTTTAAAACTATACTTTTTTAGGGTAGAGGCACCCGTTGTAAACTGATCTTCATCGGTATCATCGAAAGTTATCATAATTGGTTTTTGGGGTAATTTTGCGCCGTATACCAGGTAATTGTAGAGCTGATCAGGTAAAATGGTATGGTAGCCGCTATCGGCCAGCATTTTAATGTGCTCCTTAAATTTATCAGGTGCAATTATGTCATCATGGGCCCTTTTGCTGTCGCTTGCAATCGTATTTCTGATTTGATGGTAACATAAAACAGGAACTTCGCGACGGCTTAAAATCGTTTTATTATCGGCAGGTTTTGTGTTGCCTGAATCGATTTTCACGGATTCCGAAGCGGGTTTATCTGTCGTTTTTTCTTTGCCCGAGTTATGGGTACAGGCCGTTAAAAACAATCCAAAAGCGGTAATTACGAAAAATGAAGCGTTTGTAGTTAATTTTGTTTTGTTCAATTTTATAATGTTTATTTAATTAAAGATACGGCGTTTTCAGACATAATAAACGATTTCTCATAAGCATCCCATTCTTTTTGTGTGATACCGGATTTCAGCGCATTTCTTTTGAAGAAATCATAATCTGTTAATTCATTTTTTGTTTTAAGGCATGTATTTAAAAATTTAAATACGCGCTTTTCGCCAATCATTTGTTCCAAGCCTCTGAGTAAAAACGGACCATATGAATACCTGTAGGTTCCAGACATACTATTCATGTCTTTTATCGTGTTTAAGGGGACTGCATTGAAATTTTTTAATTGCTTTCCTTTATTTTGAAAATAGGTTGTTGCAAACTGTTTTCCGAATTTTTCTTCAGTTGCCTTAACGGATAAGTATTCAGCTGTGGATTCTAAAAAGAACCAAAACAGTGTAGCGTTAGGTTGTAAAACATTTCCAAAATAATAATGGGCGATTTCGTGAGCGATATACGGGTAATCAGTAGAATCTTTCAGTTTAGCATGCTCTTCATCAATCATATCGCCAAATTTAGTTCCTGCAAATGCAATCGTTGGAAAGGCAACAAAAGCCCAGCTTCTGCCTTTATTATATTTTTCTACAGCATCATGTTCTATGAATACATTTTTTGTATCGTAAGGAATGTTTAAAGCCTTAAAATAATAGGCTTTCATTTCGGCAATATTATCTTCGAAAACATGAAGTTGTTTATTATTCAATTTTGTATTCAGAAATAAGGCACCCTTAGCTTGTTGAACAGCATAATCTCCGATAAAAAGCATAGGTGCTATGGCAATGTCAGATTTAAAAGTACCAACAGGTCCAGGTTTCGGCAAATCGCCATTTACGAAAATCGTTTTTGAATCTTTACTCGTTACCTGAATATCATAAGTCATTTGTTCGATTAACCTGTCGTTTTTTACATCATAAATGATTGGATACCATTTAGACTGATCGGCTGCCCGCATCGTTTTGCCATTGAAAGCGATTAATCCTTTAAAATCGATAAAGTTTAATGTATCCGTGTAAATTGGAAATGCTCCGGTATAAGTGATGTGTAATCGCTTGGGGTTTACGAGCACGGTATCTCCTTTTTCGGGAACATAAACCAAGCCTTCGCCACGCATTTTGCCATTATAAAATCCCGAATAACTTAAGGTTTTGTTCGAAGAATCTTTAATGGCTTTGATGTTAAAGCCCTTATTCAATAAAACCTGATAGTCGTTTCCTAAATCGGGGATATTGCTTAAAACGAAATCGCAGGTGATTTGACCTGTAGCCATTACAACTTCAACTTTGCCGCTTAAATGCGGGCTTTGCGCTTTAAGTGTGCAGAACGTAGAAACAAATAACAGAAGCGTAAAGATTTTTCTCATCATACCTGGTTATAAAAGATTTCAAAAAAGAAAACCCCAATTTTCATCTAGGTTTATAAAGTTACTAAAAACTATTTTTAATGCTATTGCTCAGTGTTTTCGGACTCCAGTAACCACTTGCAATAATTCTGCGGATGGTGAATAGCGGATCCTTTTCATCACGTTTGGTTGATAACTGGTAAGCCATTCTGAACCCGCGTTTTTTCAATTCCGGAATCCCTTCAGCATTCCATAAACCAAAAGGGTAGGCAAATTCTGTCATTTTTTTGCCCGTAATTTCTTCCAGTTTTTTAGTCGGTTTATCTAATTGTTCTTCCCAATCTTTACCGGAATATTTTTTAAAGTTTTTATGGTCGTACGTATGCGAGCCAATTACATTTCCTTCGTCTGCTAATTGTTTAATCTGTTCCTTCGTCATGTAATTTACAAATTTTCCCTTTCTGCCGATGGAAACCGTCATGATGAAATAAACTGCTTTATAGCCAAGCTTATCGAGGGTAGGGCGCACAACCGTAAACTGATCTTCGTCTGTATCATCAAAAGTCAGCATAATCGGTTTGCTTAGTAAAGCCGCTCCGGTATTCAAATAGGCATAAAGTTGATCGGGTAAAATGGTGTGGTAACCGCTATCGGCCAGCATTTTCATCTGGTCTTTGAAATTCTGAATTTCAACTATGTAATCTTTGCCAACCTTTCCATCAGTAGGTTTCCAGTTTCTAACCTGGTGGTAACATAAAATTGGCACTTGTTTTCTGGCGAGAATGGTCTTCGCATCAGCTGCTTGTATTTTGGAGACGTCTATTTTGCCCGACGTTAAGCCCGACTCTTTTGTGGTTTGTTGAGTAGAATCGGCAGCTTTACTGCTTTCTGGTTGCGAGCTGGATTGGCAGCTTGCAAATAGCGCTACGCCTGCAGTTAAAATGATTAAAAAATTGAATTTCATAAATAAGTATTTCATGCAAAACTATAAATTCTCCTAAAAAATAGTCGTTAAATAGGGTTGTGTTGATAAATAAATCATACCTGCAACTTTTTTCAAGCTATCGCATTTTTTACATGCCTGATGCAGCATAATTGTAGCTAATTGAATAATTTAGGCCACTCAAAACCAGGCATTAATGAATAAATTTTACAAACTCGTTTTATGCGCCCAACTTTTATCGTTTGCAGGCGTCGCACAAAATAAAACATTTACGATAACCGAAAACGCACAAACTCAACCTAAAGCAAATTACCAGCTGGCCTCCAGGTTTTCGCCTAATAAGCTTAAGAAAATGGTTTATTCCACTGCTGTAGATCCGCACTGGCTTAAATTGAGCAATCGTTTTTGGTATACGTTCGAAAGTCCGAAAGGCAAATTTTGGTATTTGGTTGATCCTGCAACAAAATCAAAAAAACTGCTGTTTGATAATGCAAAACTTGCTGCAGACATTACCCTAATTGTTCGCGATCCTTTCGATGCGGAACATTTGCCTTTGGAAAATTTAAAATTTGCAGCCGATGAAAAAAGCGTTTCTTTTGAAATAAAGAGTACGGTTGATGAACTAAAACCGGATAGAAAAGATAAGAAAGCTGCCGATTCAATGCAGAAGAAAATTTATGCTTTTAAATACGATTTGGCAACCACCAGGCTTACGGAGGTACCTAATTTCAGCAAACCTAAACCAAAACCCATGTGGGGTTCTGTGGCACCGGATTCATCGGCTATTATCTTTTCACGCAATTATAATTTGTATTGGATGGATAAAGAAAACTACAAAAAGGCGGTTAAAAATGAAGATGACAGCACAATAGTAGAACACCAGTTAACTAAAGATGGTGTAAAATTTTATTCATACGGAAACGATGGCGACGGGGAAAATAATGTAGAAAACGAAAAGAACAACAAAAAACGAAGGGGTGCTTATGTACTATGGTCGCCGAATGCCAAATACTTCGTTTTAGACAGAACCGACTCGCGTAAGGTTAAGGATTTATGGGTGATTAATAGTGTTACACCCGGTCGCCCAACTTTAGAAACCTACAAATATCAAATGCCGGGCGAAGCGGAAGCCCCTCAGGATGAAGTTTTACTTTTTGATTTTGCCGCTAAATCGTATAAGAAATTAAATGTTTCTGCTTTTAAAGACCAGAGTGTTTCGGTTTGGAGTAAACCATCTTTAAATAAAGACCGGGATAACGAATTTCGTCCTTCGGTTTGGTTAGGGAATGATAGTCAGTTTTATTTCTCCCGTACCAGCCGCGATTTAAAACGCATTGATATCGGTACGATTGAAATTGCAACTGGTAAGGTTACGCCTTTAATTGATGAACGTTTTAACACTTACGTTGAAGTAAACCGTCCGGGATTGATTAACGATGGAAAAGAACTGATTCACTGGAGTGAACGTGATGGCTGGGCACATTTTTATCTTTTCGATGGAAATGGTAAGCTTAAAAATCAGATTACAAAAGGCGCTTTCCATTGCGAAAGTATAGTGAATATCGATGAAAAAAAACGTGTTCTATATTTCACTGCAAACGGTCGCGAAGCGAAAGAAGATCCGTATTACCTGCACTTATACAGCATTAATTTCGATGGTTCGGATATGAAATTGCTGAATGCAGGCGATTTTGATCATTTATCGAACATGAACGATAACAATACTTATTTCGTGGATACCTATTCGAGGGTAAATACGGCACCAAAATCTGCCGTTTACGATAAAAACGGAAAAAAGGTGATGGATTTGGAAACAACAGATTTATCATTATTAATGGCTGCAGGATATAAATTTCCTGAACCATTTAAAGTAAAGGCCGATGATGGTATTACCGATTTATATGGCGTGATGTATAAACCATTTGATTTCGATCCGAATAAAAAATACCCCATTATTGAATACGTTTACCCTGGCCCGCAAACCGAAGCCGTAAACAAGGCATTCAGTAAAGGGATGGACAGAACGGAGCGTTTGGCCCAGTTTGGCTATATCGTAATCACGGTTGGGAACCGTGGTGGAAATCCTTCACGCTCTAAATGGTATCATACTTATGGTTACGGTAACCTTCGGGATTATGGTTTGGCCGATAAGAAAACAGCTATTGAACAACTGGCTTCAAAATATGCTTATATTGACGAAACAAGAGTTGGTATTACCGGTCATTCCGGTGGTGGTTTTATGTCTACAGCTGCAATGCTGGTTTACCCGGAGTTTTTCAAGGTGGCAGTTTCCAACGCAGGTAACCACGATAACAGCATTTATAATCGTTGGTGGAGTGAAAAACATCATGGCGTAAAAGAAATTGTTTCTTTAAAAGGCGATACTTCTTTTAAATACAGCATCGATAAAAACCCCGATTTAGCAAAGAATTTAAAAGGACACCTTTTATTAATGCATGGCGACGTAGATAACAATGTTCATCCGGCAAACTCCATTCGTGTGGCTAATGCGTTAATGAAAGCCGGCAAACGTTTCGATTTTCTGATTATTCCGGGTCAGCGCCACGGTTTTGGCGACATGACGGAATATGCCTTCTGGAAACTGGCCGACCATTTCAATAAATACCTGATTGGCGATTTTTCGAGTCCTGAAGATGTAGATTTAATCGAAATGGACAGGGATATTGAAAAAACAGGTAAATAGATGTTTTTATTTAGGTTTATCAATTCAACCCGACTTTGAGAATATATATGGCTGTTTATTAAGATGTTATGTCAGTTTGAGCCTGTCGAATACCTTTTTATAATCGATAACAAAAAATATTTGTCCTTCAATCGACTTGCTCCATGCAAGCCAGCTCAGGATTGACAAATATTTTTTGTTATCTTCCTAACTTATAGCATTGAGACTGTGGAAGGTAGGGATGAATCTTAAGCTTGTTTTATAATTATTACAAAGATTTCTCCGCTTCGGTCGAAATGACGACTTTTCGTCCTGTCATCTCGATTGTAGCTTCGCCCGAATCCGATAACTATCGGATGAAGATTTGAATCAAGTTGATGAATCTTCCCTGTAAATTAATATTATTCATGAAAAAATACGCCCTGATTCCAATTTTAATCTCGCTTTCATTGTCTTCATTCGCTCAATCTTCGAATCAAATTTTTATTCAGGACAGTTTGAAGTTAATTTCCTCACAATTTAAATTTACAGAAGGTGCTTCGGTTGATAAGCAGGGAAATGTGTTTTTTACCGACCAGCCAAATGATAAAATCTGGAAATACGATATCAATGGACAACTGAGTTTGTTTATGGATAAATCTGGCCGGGCTAACGGAACTTATTTCGATAAAAAAGGTAATCTGATTGTTTGTGCTGATGAAAATAACCAAATCTGGTCTATCGATAAAAACAAAAAGATAACGATTCTATTTTCCGATTTTGAAAGCAAAAGGGTTAATGGCCCGAATGATATCTGGCTGGATGCAAAGGGAGGAATTTACTTTACCGATCCCTACTACCAGCGTGATTACTGGGCCAGGCAAAAGCCTGAGCTTAATGGAGAAAAGGTTTACTATCTTCCGAAAGGAAAGAAAACTGCAGTTGTAGTCGCCGATGATTTTAAACGACCAAATGGAATTGTGGGTACACCTGACGGGAAATATCTTTATATTGCAGATAGGGTTGCGGACGTAACTTATCGGTACGAGATTAACAAAGACGCATCGCTGAGCAATCGCAAACTTCTTCTTAAACAAGGTTCGGATGGGATGACACTGGACAGCGATGGAAATATTTATATTACCGGAAAAGGTGTTGATATTTACAAGCCAACCGGCGAAAAAACCGGGCATATTGATGTGCCTGAGAACTGGTGCGGCAACATCTGTTTTGGCGGCAAAAATCGGAATATACTTTTCATAACGGCATCAAAATCTATTTATATGATTCCAACAACAGCAAAAGGCGTGGAATAAAATAAATAAGATTGTATCAAAGTTTCAGGCATTCATCCACGAAAAATTAGATTTTTAATGGTCGTCATTCCTGATTTAATTGCGAATCCTAATGCAAAATATTCTAACTCCCCGGTCTGTGGCTCACAGACCGGAATCAATACTTAATGGTTTGTGAGCCACAAACCATTAAGTATTGACTAGAAATCCTAATGCAAAATATTATAATTTTTAAAACTAGTTTCCCGTCATCTCGATCCGATAGCTATCGGATGAAGCGCAGCGAAACGACGAGAATTTAGCGCTTTAAGATTCCCGTATGCACGGGAATGACGTTATGAATATAAAATAACCACATTTTCTTACCCCAATCTTCTGCCTGTATTAATCACATTTACACCATTGAAACGAGTGGTCGCACTTCCGTGAGAGACGGCACTGGCCTGACCTGGCTGACCTTTTCCATCTGAAAAAGTTCCGCCTAAACGGTAATCATTTTTATCACATCGCTGAACACAAGAATTCCAGAATTCCTGCGTATTTGCCTGATAAGCCGCATCTTTAAACATGCCAACAATTTTGCCTTCCTTAATTTCGTAAGCCAATTGTGCACTGAACTGGAAGTTATAACGTTGCTGATCGATTGAGTAGGAGTTTCGGCCAAACATGTAAATGCCTTTTTCCACATTCTTAACCATATCTGCTGCACTTAAAGCTGCATTTCCCGGGGCTAATGAAACATTCGGCATTCTTTGAAACTGGATGCTGTCCCAGCTGTCTGCATAACAACAACCTTGTGAAGCTTTTAAACCCAATATATGTGCCTGATCGCGAATGGTTTGGTAATTTACCAGAATTCCATCTTTAATGATGTCCCAATTTCCGCACTTCACACCTTCATCATCATAACCAACGGCGCCCAAAGAACCGGTTTCTGTTTTATCGGCAAGGATATTGACTTCTTTGCTTCCAAAATTAAATTTTTTCGACTCCCATTTGTCGAGCGTCAAAAAGCTTGTGCCGGCGTAGTTTGCTTCATAACCTAAAACACGATCCAGTTCTGTCGGGTGACCAACAGATTCGTGTATGGTTAAAAATAGGTGAGAGGGATCTAAAACTAAATCGTACTTGCCTGGTGCAATCGGTTTGGCCTTAAGTTTTTCATCAACATGCACGGCTGCTTCGCGAACGTCTTCCAGGATGTCGTAGCGCTTCTTGTACATCGTTACCGGTCCGCCTTTAATTTTTTCCGAATCTTTTGGATTTAAATATTCAAAACCCATACCCATTGGTGCACTTAAAGCATTTCTGGTTTCGAACTTACCACTTGCTGAATCCGTTTTGGTTAAAGTAAAGGTTGGCCAGATTCTGTGGATATCCTGATCGATGTAAGAACCATCAGTTGAGGCAAAATATTTCTGCTCATTAATCATAAAAAGATTTGAGTTGATGTATTTTGCACCACCTTTCATGGCTTCACTGTTTACCTTTAAAAGTAAATCAACCTTATCCTTAATCGGCACTTCAAAAGCATTGATTTCGATTGGTGTTTTCCAGCTTACCTCGCCATAACCTTTTTGCGGTGCTAGCTGTACCGGTTCTTCCATTAACTTAGAATTCCCTTTTGCAATCGCAACGGCAGCTTCTGCGGCTTTGGCAATGCTGGCGTTATCAAGGTTATTGGTTGCAGCAAATCCCCAGCTTCCGTTGGCGATAACACGTACACCCAAGCCGTAAGATTCTGAATTCGAGATGTTCTCAACTCTGGTTTCCCTTGTTGCAACAACCTGATTTAAATACCTGCCGATGCGGACATCGGCATAAGTTGCACCTTTGCTTTTTGCTGCGTTAAGCGCAACATCGGCCATTTTTTTCTTCAGGGCTACATCAACAGGCGTTAAAGATTCTTCTACAGAAATAATTTTGCCAAAAGCAGGCATGTTGGGTATCATGGTTGCACCAAGTCCAACGCCTGTCATATATAAAAAATCTCTTCTTCTCAATTTTTGAAAATTTTAATGGTCATAAAAAGGGCGGTTAATTGCCTATCTTAAATTATCTAAATCGCATCCGATAAAGAGGTGAAAGTGAAATCCCTGATTTTCAAAGGCGGCAATATGTAGTTTATATTCGATTCTGCACTGACGGTCCTTTCTGATTTTCCTAATTCCTCTAAGTTGTTGAGCATAATTATCGGACTTTCGTTAAATCTAAAGTTTTTTACCGGAAACTTGATTTCTCCATTTTCGATGTAAAAGGTACCATCCCGGGTTAATCCTGTGAGTAGTAATGTTTGAGGATCAACAGGTCGGATGTACCATAAACGGGTTACCAGTATTCCCTTTTCAGTTCCTTTAATTAATTCTTCCAATGATTTTGTTCCGCCCTGCATGATGGCGCCGCCCGGAGTAGGAATAGATTTGATGCCTGTTTTTTGTGCCCAATAGCGGGAAGCATACAGGTTTTTAACGATACCTTTTTCAATCCAGTTTACTTTTTCCTGAGGGCGACCATCGCCCGACCAAACGGCTGTTGGAAGTTCCGGGTGCCAGGGATCGGAGTAAATATTTACCCTTTCATCTAACAATTGTTCTCCCATTTTTGTCTTACCGCCCGGTTTACTCATGGAGCTTCTACCTTCATCTGCACGCCTTGCATCCATATCAAAGAAAAGGTTCTCCAGCATCACCGCTACAGCTGTTGGTTCTAAAATAACGGTATACTTTCCGGGTTCTACAGCTCTGGCCGCAACAGAAGATAATGCTTTTTTTGCCGCAATTGCAGTAGCTGCTTCAGCATTTAATTTTGTAAAATCATTATAGCCTTTGGTGGCGTATCCGGAGCCCTTGCCATCTTCCGTTTTTACCGTAATATTAAAAGCCACATTAGTATACTTATTATACGCAAACAAACCTTTACTGTTCATCAATGCAGAAATACCCGCACTGTTGGAAAGAAAACCAGCAGCAGTTAATTTATTCGCTTTTGCTTGTTCGAGACTGGCTTGAACAGCATCTGCTCTTTCTTTTGCACCCATTTTTGCCGTAGACTCTGAAAAAGTTGGTGATTCCGGTCCATATTTCTGCGGACCCAGAAAAGGCATAAATTCAGGATTTTCTGGCGCTAATTTTGCCAATTCTTCTGACCTTCTTACCACTTTTTCTAACGAGGCATCGTCAAATTCATTGATGGTTGCGGTACCCGATTTTTTGCCAAATGCAGAAGTTACCACCAAACTATTTGTGCTGGTACCTCCACTTGTGGATACAGAGTTTCTGGCATATCGGATGTTACCGCTATCTGCACCCGATAAATTTATTTCGCATTGCTCTGCTTTTGAGTAGCTAAGTGTTTTAGTTAAAAGTGCTTTTGCTTGCTCTTGGGTTAATATAGGCATAATTTTATCAGATTTTCCTTGCGGTGTTGATCACATTAACTTTATTAAAACGTGCTGTAGCTGATCCGTGAGACACAGCACTTACTTGCATCGGTTGTCCTTTGCCATCAAAGAAAGATCCGCCCAGGCGATAGTCACTTTGGTCGCAAATTGCCACGCAGGAATTCCAGAATTCCTGCGTATTGGCCTGGTAGGCAACATCTTTAAGCATGCCCACAATTTTACCCGCTTTGATTTCGTAATAAAGCTGGCCACCGAATTGAAAATTATATCGCTGTTGATCTATAGAGAATGAGCCGTCTCCGATAATATAAATTCCTTTTTCCACATTTTTTATCTGCTCTGCAATCGTTAAAGGCTGTTTACCTGGCTGCAAAGAAATATTGGCCATACGCTGAAACTGTACATTACTCCAGTTATCGGCATAACAACATCCCTGCGAGTGTTCCAAGCCAAGTATGTGCGCCTGATCTCTGATGGCCTGATAGTTAACTAATATACCATCTTTAATTACATCCCATTTACCACATTTCACACCTTCATCATCATAACCTACAGCCCCTAAAGAGCCTGTTTCAGTTTTATCAGCTGTAATATTTACCTCTTTACTGCCATAATTAAATTTTTTACTTTCCCACTTATCCAAAGTCAGGAAACTGGTTCCGGCAAAGTTGGCTTCATAACCCAAAACACGATCCAGCTCAGTGGGATGGCCGCACGATTCGTGAATGGTTAACCATAAATGTGATGGATCTAAAACAAGGTCATATTTTCCCGGCTCTACCGATTTGGCTTTAATTTTTTCACCCACCTGTACTGCGGCCTGTTTTGCATCTTCCAGCATATCATACCTTCCTTTATATAAGGTACCTGAAGCGGTTTGTATCTTATCTTCTGCCCGGGCATTTAAGTATTCATAACCTTTGCCCATAGGGGCGCTTAACGCATTTCTTGTTTCAAATTTCCCTGTTGCTTTATCTATTTTGGTTATAAAAAAAGTCGGCCAGATGCGGTGGATATCCTGATCAATGTAAGATCCTTCGGAAGAAGCAAAATATTTTTGCTCATTAACCATAAATAAGATCGAATTGATATAATCAGCCCCGCCTTTAATAGCAGCATCATTTACAGCCAAAAGCATATCTGCCTTTTCCTTTATGGGCACCTCGAAAGAATTTTTTTCGATTGGTGCTTTCCATGTTACTTCTCCATATCCTTTTTGCGGAGCCAGTTTAACAGGCTCACTTTGAAGGCGGCCATTTTCTTTGGCAATAGCAACGGCAAGTTCTGCGGCTTTTGCAATGCTATCTTTATCCATTTTGTCAGTCGCGGCAAAACCCCAGCAACCGTTTGCAATTACCCTGATACCAATACCATAGGATTCGGTATTTGTAATGTTTTCAACTTTGTCTTCCCGGGTAACCACAAATTGATTAAGGTACCGGCCTACACGGACATCGGTATAAGTTGCGCCTTTAGAACGTGCAGCGTTTAAAGCGACATCTGAAAGTATTTTTTTTACTGCCGGATCAATATATTCTAAAGCCCGTTCTACAGGAATTTCGTTCCCGATAACAGGAATAGCCGGAAACATTGCAGCGGCAGCGCCGACACCGGCTAAATAAATAAAATTTCTACGTTTCAATGTATACTTTTTTTAATGTTTTAGAATGAAGCAAAAAACCGGCATTGGTTATCACTTAAAATTTGAATCGCCATTTACGTAAAGAGAAGAGTTTATTTTAAAGTCTTCTCAGAACTGGAAATGGCGATTCTGCTTAATTAAATAGCGTCTGATAATGATGTAAAAGTAAAATCACGGATTTTCATCGGCGGAATTAATCCGCTTCCTGTTCTTACCGGTTTACCCAATGCTTCAACATTGTTTAGCATAATTACCGGACTTTCATTAAACCTGAAGTTTTTAATCGGGAATTTGATTTCACCATTCTCAATATAGAAAGTACCGTCGCGGGTTAGCCCTGTTAATAATAAAGTTTGCGGGTCAACAGAACGGATGTACCAGAAACGCGTTACCAAGATGCCTTTTTCTGTGCTTTTTATAAGATCCTGTAAAGATTGATTACCGCCTTCGATAATAACACCACGGCTAAACGGAAGGGGTTCGACACCTTTTTGGGCCGCCCAATACCTGGAATAAGCCAGGTTTTTAACCACACCTTTTTCTACCCATTGCGTTCTCTTGATTGGCAAGCCATCTCCCGACCAGGTTGATGATGGTATCTCCGGATTTAAAGGGTCAGAATAAATATTTACATTTTCAGAAAAAAGTTGTTCGCCCAAACGGGTACCACCGCCTTTTTTACTCATAAAACTACGGCCTTCATCTGCACTACGCGCATCGAAACCCCTGAACATATTGCCTAAAATATCACTTGCGGCAAGCGGTTCCAAAATAACTGTATATTTTCCGGGCTCAATGGCTTTTGCGCCGGCCGAACCATTGGCTTTACCTGCAGCAATTTTACTAAGCGCAAGTGTATCCATTTTGGCCAGGTCGTTGAAATCTTGTTCTACATAGCCTGAACCGGTTCCTTGCTTGTTTCTTACCGTTACCGAAAAAGATACGTTTGTTCCTTTGTTGTAGGCAAATAAACCTTTCGAGTTCATTACCGCATTAAAACTTGTAGAATTTTCCAGGAAACCTGCAGCATCCAGGCCAGCTGCTTTTGATACGCTTAAGCTTTTACCAACCATTTCCGCCCTGGTATCGGGCGTCATAGCTGCGGTATTTGCATTGAATGTTTTCGATTCAGCAAAAGTTTGCGGGCCTAAGAGCGGCATGAACTCCGGATTTTCGGGTGCAAGCATTGCCAGTTCTTCTGCTCTTCTAACCACCTTTTCAAGCGAAGCATCATCGAATTCATTTATGGTTGCCGAACCGGTTTTTTTGCCGTAGGTTGAACTTACCCCTAAACTCATGGTGCTGATTTGTCCTGCTGTTGAAACTGCGTTACGGGCGTAACGAATGTTGCCACCATCAGAACCTCTTAAACTTACTTCGCAGAAATCGGCTTTTGAAAAGCCTACCACTTTTTTTAATATCGCCTGGGCTTCTTCTTTACTTAAAATCGCCATAATTATATTTTTCTTGCTGTATTGATAACATTAACTCCATTAAATCTCGCAGTAGAACTACCGTGAGAAACTGCACTACTTTGCGAAGGCTGACCTTTTCCATCATTAAATGAGCCACCCAAACGATAATCGCTTTCATCACAAACCGCGTTGCAAGAATTCCAGAATTCTTGTGTATTGGCCTGGTAAGCTACATCGTTTAACATACCAACGATTTTTCCTTCTTTGATTTCGTAGAAAATTTGTCCGCCGAACTGGAAATTATAACGTTGCTGGTCGATAGAAAAACTACCATCGCCAATGATATAAATGCCTTTTTCAACATTTTTAATCATATCATCAACGCTTAATTTCTCTTTACCCGGTTGAAGTGAAACATTTGGCATACGCTGAAACTGAACATCATCCCAGCCTTGCGAATAACAACATCCGTTCGATTCTGTTAAGCCAATAATATGTGCCTGATCGCGAATGGCCTGATAACTTACCAAAATGCCATCTTTAATCAAATCCCATTTCTTACATTTTACGCCTTCATCATCATAACCAACTGCACCTAAGGAGCCGACCTGGGTTTTATCTGCAACAATATTTACTTTATCGCTGCCAAATTTGAACTTTTTCGATTCCCATTTATCCAGGGTTAAGAAACTTGTACCTGCGTAATTTGCTTCGTAACCCAACACACGGTCCAGTTCAGTCGGGTGACCAACGGATTCGTGAATGGTTAACCAAAGGTGGGAAGGATCTAAAACCAGGTCATATTTACCTGGCTCAACCGATTTTGCCTTGATTTTCTCTGAAGCCACACGTGCAGCCTCTTTAACATCTTCAAGCATATCGTAACGGCCTTTGTAGCGGGTTACAATGCCACTTACTTTATCTTCCGGACGTGCATGCATATACTCATAACCTTTACCCATCGGCGAACTTAAGGAGTTTCGGGTTTTGAACTGGCCCGATGCCCTGTCGATTCTGGTTACATTGAAATTTGGATAAATGCGATGAACATCCTGATCGATGTAAGAGCCATCAGTAGAGGCAAAATATTTTTGTTCGTTAACGGCAAAAATTACGGAGTTAACAAAGTTAGCGCCGTTTTGCATGGCAATGTCGTTCACATTCAAAAGCAAGTCTACTTTCTCTTTAACAGGAACTTCAAAAGCATTAATCTCAATAGGCGTTTTCCAGCTTACCTCCCCATAACCTTTTTGAGGGGCTAATTGAACGGGTTCGCCCTGAATTTTTGAATTGGCCTTTGCAACGGCAACAGCTTGTTCTGCGGCCTTTGCGATAGCATCTTTAGTTACATTGTTGGTTGCTGCAAAACCCCAGCATCCGTTGGCCAAAACACGTATGCCGACACCATAAGATTCAGTATTGGCTACGCCCTGAACACGCTTTTCTCGGGTTGCAACGAACTGATTCAGGTAACGGCCGATGCGGATATCGGCATAGGTTGCGCCTTTGGATTTTGCAGCATTTAATGCAACATCGGCCAGTTCTTTTTTAATCTTCACATCAACTCCGTCCAGCGCCTGCAGAGGGTCTATGGGAGTTCCGAATGCGGAAAGGTCGGGAAGCAGCAAAGCGCCCATACCCATTCCGGATAAATAGAGGAAATCTTTTCTTTTCAATTGGTTCAGTTTAGGTGATTTACGATTCCAATATAGCCAATTATGCGTTAAAATGGCTACTTGGTTTATAACATTTTAGTTTCAAAAGTTATTTTGCGTCCAGAATTCTCGATTCGAACCATAAAAAGGCTGAAGCGAAAAGAAACCCAATAAAAAACCACCATAGGGATACGTCCTCCTGATAAAAAAGATCAGTCGTTGCCGTTTTCCGTTGTTGATTTTTCGATTTATCTGCAAATAAATGTGTTAAGTTTATTTTCTGTTGGTTTCTTAATGCCTGCCAATCTGTATTTCTGTAAACATAAAAGGACCTTGCAGACTGATTTACAGATAAATTGTTCCAGCCGTGGGTTGTCGGCCAAAAAACAGCATCCCATTCAAACGGAAGTTCGATATTTTGTCTTGGCCCCAGTTTTATACTGTCGATTTTTAACAATGGTACTTTTCCCGCTTCGGCAAGATCGACTACAAATCTTGTTTGCTCATTTATTGAAGGAAACTGTGGAAATGTTTTAACGGACTGAATTTCTAATTTTTTCCTTGCTGTTTTTGATAAAATTTCAGACCAGTACTTTGCATAATCATCGGTTTTGCCGGAAAGCAGCCAGTTAAAAGTGGAGGAAATTGAAGAAATTAATATCTTTCCCGAACCTATAATGGTACTGTTTACCAAAATTTTACCGCTTCCATCAATAATTACCGGCTGGTCGTTCCGAGCAGTTTTTAAAAATAAGGTTTGTTCCAAAGGTAACCTTGGGAATTTATAATTTTCATCCTTTAATAATAAACTCAACGGTTTGTATTTTGAAGCCGGCGACTCAAACCTGCTGAATTTTCCGCTAAGCGCGGTAGCGGGTTTAGGATTTGAAATTCTGATGAATAAACCCATTCCGGTATTTACTGCATTTTCTATTGATTGCCTTTCATCCGGGCCTATTGCCTTCAACGCTTCCTCATCAATGATTAAAACATCGAACTTTTTTAAGGAAGCAGTATTGATTCGGTTCAGGTTCAGGCTATCTATGTTCAGAAAATCCGAACTGTATTTGTTTTTACTTATCTGGCTTCTGAAAGCCAACGGGTATTGATTATCGTAAAGCCATTTCTTTAAAAACTTATATTCAAAATCAGGAAATGAAGCTAGAATTAAAACTTTCATTTGTGGTTGTTCGGCAACCAAAAATGGTACGGGTTCTTTTGCCAGCGTGTCGTTTCCCTGTAAAGCAATTAGCTGATAAATTGCGCTGCCGGTTTGTTTTGGCTGATTTTTGAATGAAAAACTTTTGGTAGATTTAGCTTCAACCGCAATAGAATCAATAGAATTTCCCAGTCCTTTAAATAAAAGTTTTACGTTTTTCCTGTTGCTGTTTTGATAAACGCCCTGAACCTTCAACTGTTCCGTGGTTTTAATTTCAGGTAGCCAGTTGGCCGAAATTATGCCATTTGGCTTTTCAGAAGGGTGAAAACTTATACCATAGCCTTCTAAGTTTTTTAATTCTTCATTGGCTAAGCCGTAACCATATACATTAATTTTTCTAATGTCTTTATGCGTGGCCAGGAAATAGGAGAGGTCTGGAATTGAATTCGCCTTGATGCCTTTAATTTCTGCTGAAGCAAATGAATATTTTGTGCCTTTTAATTTTGCAACGGAATCAGGATTTGTTCCTGCGGTAAGCAAAATTATTTCATTTGCGCTTTGCTTCAAATGCGTGTTATATGTTATTGGAATAATCAACAAAACAAAACAAGCTACAGCAATTACATTAGCCAAAACCCGCCAGATTAACCTCGCTTTACTTGCTCTGGAAAACTCTTTGTATAATAAAAAAGCTAATAAAAATAAGCATAAGGTTATAGCGATATATTTGAATTCCATAGCTATCTGCCTGTTTTATTTAGGTTATGAAAATAGTTTTGATATAAAGCCGAAGCCGGGAGCGCAACTGGTGTTTGCGGCTTTGCCGATTCACCTTTAATCATTTTTTGGATCGCCTGCTGGACGATCTCAATGTTTTTAGTTTGCAAATTTTTACCGGCGGATAGTTTTCTCAAACTCGTTAAAGCATTGAGGTAAGTCGCCGGATTATCGGCTGCAGCACCAATCATATACTTTTCCGTTTCACTTAGTAAAAATTTATCGCCTTCAATAAATTTTTTGCCCGATTTTCGGCTTTCTAACAATGCAAGTGCAGTTTTCAAATGCGCTAATCGCTGATCTTTCTGCGCTGCCGACATCTTTTGAACGGGCTGGGTAATTTTATCCAATTCACCGCTCAGGCGTTTTTCGGGTTTCAAGGCAGCTGTTTTAACTGTTGTTTTGGCTACATAAGCCCTTGATTTTTGCTGCAAATCTTTCAATAACCTCAATGCTTTATACTCATAAGGTAAGGCGTCCTGCGGTTTATAGGTTCTTAAACGCAACTCTGAATTCCACATTTCAGTTAAAACAGCTTTTAACTGCGCTTTCATTTCAGGTTCAAAGAAAGTGGCATCTTCGGCAATATCATGCTTGTGGGCGTATTTATCCATTATTGCTGTTACGTCGCCGAATTTTTCTTGTTCGCCCTTGCCTTCGGCATGTTCATCGTGGTCATCATGATCACCTCCAATTTCCGTTTCATTTTCTTCGCCCAAAAACTGGCCGTAACGTAGCCTCAAAAGCTTTTGATCGATACCCAAATCATTACTACGTGTTTTAAAAGCATCAGCAGAAAGCGTGGATTGCTCTTTTAGTAGTTTTTCTGTGTCAATTATAATTTGCCGCTGACTTCTGAAATACTCCGGAACGAGGTTTACGCCATTCGTCATTCCGGCCATACTCATCAGTTCAGTAGTATCTACGATCGAAACAAAATAAACATCAGAACGGCTCGACTGGCCATGGTTATCCATTGCCTTAATGAAAAAGTAAAGTTCATCGCCCGGTTTCATACCGAGGCTTTTCAAATCGATTTGCCTGCGCAGAGAAATACTTTTCTGGTTATTAAAACTGGTATTGAAACTCAATTTCTTTTCGGTGAAGCTCACGCCTTCGCCCTTTCCACTGGCCATTGTGGCTGAAATAAAAGCATCATTGATGCCATAATCATCACTTAAGGCAACATTTAAATTAAATTTTTGCGGCTGACCGATATCAATAGTGGTGCGTTGTTTTGGCTGTGTAATTTTGATGTGTACGGGTAAATCAGGAATAACTTCGATTTGATATAAATCTGATTTTTTGCCTTCTACCTCCAATTGATAAAAACCGGATTTTTCAATCGTTTTTGAAAAAGTCCAGGTTGTAGCCGCTGGATTTTGTGGTTTCAGTACAATCGATTCCTTGTCATTAAAAATGATTTTTAGATTTTTGATTGCAATATTGGTTTCGATGTTCCAGTTTACCTTAGCACCAATTTCTGCTTTAACCGAAAATTGTTTTTGTTTACGTTCCGATTTTCCGGTATAGACAGGTGGAATTACGGTTAAACGGAAATCAGAAATTTCTGCAGGTATATTTTCCTCCATTACCGGCGCAGAAGTTTGATTTGATGCAACGGATTGATATGCTTTCTGGATTTGAGGGATTTTCGTAATGGCAAAACTCATTAATAAACCCGCTAAAAGAATAGCTAAGCCAAGATAAAGTCTTTTTACCGGTTCTTTCGGAGGGCTAATTTCAGAAATTCTATTTTCAATTTTGGCGAGTTGTAATTTTTGCAGCATTGACAATTCAGCCGGATTTTGAAGCAGTAAATCGGCACTTTCTTCCAGTTCAGGGTATTTATTGTTTACATACCTGGAAAAATCTTTATCAGAGGCTTTCCAGATCGGTTTGGTGAACAACAAAATGGCCAAAACAAGCGGCAGAGTAATAGCAGAGAGCCATGGGGACAGGTGTAAAACGTACACAAAAACTGCCGATAAAACCAAGGCAATTGCTAAGCTTATCGCAAAAATGCGAAGCAAATAAAGTGTTATCCATCTTTTTCGCAAGCGATGTATCCAGTTTTGTCCTTCAGTTTTTAGCATAAATACCGTTTTTTTTACTGAATGATAAAATACGTTCGATAACAAAAATTATAAAAGCGACAATCCAGAATATTTGGTTTACCGGTTCATTTTGACTGGTTTTTACGGCTGCTATTATTTTATCGGTTTGAATAATTTCTTTTTGATTGATGGCTAAGCGTCTTTGATCAGCGGGGTTATTTTCAAAGCCAAAATTTTCTGCTTTTTCATTATTGATTATAACCGGCATTAAAGCCTTTACAAAGGTTTCGTCCCAAACCAATTGATTCCATTGCGGATTGAAGCGGCTGTAAAAGTGAAAAACAGATAAATTGTTTATGTTTTCCCTGGTTAAAATTGGATTTCCAAAGCCATCTGTCCAGGTTTTTTCGAAGGCTTTCGGTGCCTCAATTCTCTTTCTTGATTTAATTTTTTGCCCGTCAATATCAATAAAAGAAGTTTCAGTAATCACTTTTCCTTTTTCGTATTGAAATAAAGTTCCATTTGTATCAATTGCCGATTTGAATTTTCCTGAAACCGGTTCATCAGACAGCCAAAAACCAATATTTGCTTTTCCGCCAGGATTAATTTTTATCTGCCTGCCACTAAAACTGCCGATTGCATTTAAGGCGGCAATCAGGTATTTTTTATCTTGATTGCCAGGCGTTTCATAAATTACAATTTTAAGAGCTGCGGCGTCGTTATTTTTAACCGGAACATAAACAGTATTTGAAGGATTTGATTTTGCTTCATATTTCTTTCCGGCATAATCCGTAATCCAGCTGCTTAAAGTATCTGTCTGATTTAAAGGCTTCCACTTCAGCTTATATGAGATTTCAGGAAGTTTATAACCAAACTCATTCAAAGGGTTGTCTGCGAATAGGTAAACCGTATTTCCTGAAGGAACCACATTATTCAGTTGATTAAGCAGCGAGGTATAGCGCAATGTTCTTCTTTTTGAAGTCTCTGTATTTACTGTATCCTTTAGACTTAACGTGGTAAATCCGGTATCAAAATCATGAATTTCATAACCCAGTTTTGTTAAAGAATCGATGGTTTTTCGATTATCTTTAAAAACCCTGGGGAAATTCGATTTCCCGACCAAAATCCAGCCGGTACTTTTTCCTGATAAAGTTTTCCTGATAAAAGGCTGCGCGAGAATAAAAGCGGCAAGAATTAAAAGCAGACAGCGTAAAACAAGTAAAAGCCAATCGTTAATCCTGAAACTTTTTGAACTTGCCCTGGAACTTTCCCCTAATAGAGAAATGCTTCCAATTTTTAATATTTTACCTTGCTTAACATTCCACAAATGTATAATCAGCGGAATAATTAAACCTGCAAGCGCCAGTAAACCTATGGGATATAAAAATTGCACAGTTAAATTCTAAGTTTACTTCGTTGTTTTAAAAAATCTCTTAATGCCTGGTCTAATGGTTCATCCGTACACATGGTTCTGTAGAAAATCCGTCGGTCGAGCATTTTAACGCGTGTTTCTTCTAAATAATTTGCAAACTTGGTTTTATATTCCGCTCTCGCTTTTGTCTGATCGATTTGAATGGTTTCACCCGTTTCCAAATCTTCGAAAGTGGTATAGCCTTTAAAGTCTAAATCGAGTTCGTTTCTCGAAACCACATGGAAAACCACTATTTCATGTCGAAGCGTATTTAAGGTATCGAGCAGGTTGATGATTTCATCGTCGGTTTGGTATAAATCAGTTACAAAAATTAATAATTCGCGTTTTTGTGCGCCTGCAAAAAGTTCTTTATAATGTATTGGCTTGGTAAATGTTCCATCGGGATTTATCGATTCCAGCTGATAAAACAACCTGGTCAGATGTTGAAAATCCTGCTTTGGTGTCATCGAGAAAATCCCTGAATGCTGAAAAACGTATAATCCGATGGCATCGCCCTGTAAGTTGGCTAAATAAGCTAATGAAGCACCAAGGTATTTTGCATAATCGATTTTCGTGAAATCGCCATCACTGTGGTTCATCGAAGCACTGGCATCAATCAAAATCCGAACGGCGATATTCGTTTCCACTTCTGATTCGCGAATGTAATACCTATCCGAACGGGCGAACATTTTCCAATCCAGCGAACGCAAATCATCGCCCGGCTGGTAGCTTCTGTATTGGCTGAACTCTAATCCGGCACCTTTAATGGTGCTTTTGTTAATGCCGCTCATAAAACCGTCTATCGTCATCTTCGCCGATAAATTCAGTTCTTTAATCGCCATCAATACTTTCGGATCGAGTAGTTTACTCATTAATAATCGCTTTTGGTTTCGAAATCGCTTTAATCAACTCATCAGTTACCTTATCGGCCGATACATTTTCAGCTTCGGCCTTAAAGTTCATTAAAACCCTGTGGCGAAGAACCGGGTAGGCCATTGTTTGTAAGTCTTCTAAAATAACTGCATACCTTCCCTTAAATAAAGCTCTTGCTTTTGCCGTTAAAATTAGCGCCTGGCCAGCCCGCGGACCCGCACCCCATCTAACCCATTCTTTAACAAAAGCGACTGAAGTTGTATCCGGCCGGGTGGCACGGATAAGTTCACTTACATACGTTATTAAATCATCGCTGATACTGATTTCCCTGGTAATGGCCTGCAATTCTTTAATTTCCGCGGCGCCGATAATCGGGTTGATAACTAGTTTTTTACCCCCTGTCGTGCTGCTCAATATCCTCGCCTCTTCTTGCGCCGTTGGATAACCGATTTTGATGTATAAAAGGAAACGGTCTAACTGCGCCTCGGGAAGGGGGTAGGTGCCGGCCTGTTCAATCGGGTTTTGTGTGGCAAGAATAAAAAATGGCCGGTCTAAAGGATAGGTTTGTCCTCCGTAGGTTACCTCAAACTCCTGCATGGCTTCTAAAAGTGCCGACTGCGTTTTCGGTGGTGTTCTGTTTACTTCATCCGCTAAAACGATATTGGCAAATAACGGCCCTTTATTGAATTTGAAAAAACGCTTGCCTGTTACATGGTCTTCTTCCAATATCTCTGTTCCAACGATATCAGTTGGCATTAAATCGGGCGTAAACTGAATTCTTCTGAAGGAAAGATCCAAAGCTTGCGACATGGTTTTTACCATTAATGTTTTGGCCAGGCCCGGTACACCTTCTAAAAGGCAATGGCCTCCAGCCATTAAGGCAATCAGCATTTCTTCAATAATTACGTCCTGGCCGACAATAACTTTCTGTATTTCGCTTTTTAGTGAGGAGATCTTTTCGATCAATATTTTTAGGTTGCTTTCTGAACGCTCCAAAACGGTTGATTTTTTTAGTAAGTGAGATATTGTGCCTCAATATAGGGCTTAAAGGCAGATATTTTTAGCCCGACTGAAAGAATATCAAAAAATTTACAAGATAATCGCGATAAAAATCTGAATTAATAAAAATTGGCGGTAATTTAGGACGATGCAAAGATCTAAATTCACATTTGCGAGACTAAAGTATAATTCAGGCGATTGGGAAACGGATCAGCGTATGCCTTCAAATATCTTAAACTCACTATTGGAGTACACAACCATTCCATTGGATGAAGAGGAAAAAATTGTTGAGTTGAGTAGTCCTGATTTATTTAAATATCCTTTCTGTTATTTAAGCGGTCATAAACTAGTGCAATTCAGCCAGCAGGAGGCGGTAAATTTTAAAACCTATGTACATAATGGCGGTTTCGTTTTTGTTGACGATTGCAATCACGATATCGACGGTTTATTCGCCCGTTCTTTTGAAACACAGATGAGCAATTTATTCGGGCCAACCGCACTAAAAAAGATTCCGAATAATCACGGTATTTACAATTCATTCTTTAAATTTGAAAAAGGTCCGCCAACAACTTCATTTGAATTAAATGGCTGGGGTGACGATTTAGTGCACGATTACTTAAAAGCGATAACCATAAACAACAGAATTGGCGTTTTGTACAGCAATAAAGATTACGGTTGCGAATGGGATTACGATTTCAGAAACAAACGCTTTTTAGCCGAAGACAATACCAAATTCGGCGTCAACATTATTTTATATGCCATGGGCATAAACAGCTAAAAAACTAAAACCAAATATTTTGAAATCTACACTAACCAAACTACTCCTGCTTGCGGTAGTTTTAATAGCTGCGAACACAGGTGCTTACGCTGCTAAAAATCAATATTATTATCAACTCAAAGTTTACCATCTAAAAACTTCGGCGCAGGAAGCAATGGTTGATGCCTATTTAAAAGACGCGTTTATACCAGCAGTTCATCGTGCAGGTATAAATAGTGTAGGTGTTTTTAAACCGATTGCAAAAGATACCCTGGAGCAACTTGTATATGTTTTCATTCCATTTAAAAAGATGGATGATTTCTTAAAGCTGAACGAAACCTTAGTCAAAGACAAAGCATATTTGGAAGCGGGAGCTGCGTTTTTGAATGCGGAATATAATGCCCCTCCGTATACCAGGTTGGAGTCGATCATCTTGAAAGCATTTTCGGCGATGCCTGAGTTTGCCATTCCTAAGTTAACTACGCCAAAAAGTGAAAGGGTTTACGAGTTAAGAAGCTATGAATCGGCAACAGAGGGCCTTGCCATAAATAAAATCGGGATGTTTAATGATTACGAGGTAGCGATTTTTACAAAACTGGATTTCAATGCGGTTTTTTACGGACAGGTCATTTCCGGAAGTAAAATGCCAAACCTGATGTATTTAACAACCTTTAATAACAAAGCCGACAGAGATAAACATTGGATTGCTTTCGGCGAAGATTATAAGAAAATTAGTGGATTACCTCAGTATCAGCACAATGTTTCCAAAAATGTAACCCTGTTTTTATACCCGACAGATTATTCTGATTTATAATGATCAATACAAGATTTTTAATCCTGCTTTTCATTTCCCTGAATTTTGGTTATGCTGCTTTCGGTCAGGATAAAAAACCGGATACCGTTAAAACCGGGATCTATGTAACCAGTATTCATGATATAAATTTTAAGGATAAAGAATACACAATTGATTTCTGGCTATGGTTAAAATATAAAAACAAGGATTTTAATTTTGTAGATAACCTCGAAATTCCGCAAGCTAAAGAAGTAAAAAAATCATTTTCAACAATAGATACCAGCGAAGCGCAAACCTATCTTTTAATGAAAGTTCAATGCATCATGAAGGACTCGTGGACGATTAATAATTTTCCTTTTGATCATCAGGTACTGCGGTTGTCTATTGAAAATTCACAGTTTGATTCCGGCTCACTTATTTTTATACCCGATACCGTTGGCAAACAATTCGACCCACGTTTCACACTCCGTGGATGGGATATTGACAGCTTAACAACATCGGCCGGAATAAAAAAGTATGAAACTGCTTTTGGCGATGAAAGCATAAAACCTGCACACACCGAATACAGTAATTTTAAAGTACGCGTAGGGATTAGCCGGGATGCATTCGGCTTGTTTTGTAAAATGTTTTTAGGGATGTATGTTGCCTTCCTGATTTCCTTTATGTGTTTTTACATTCACTCCGACAGTATTGATTCGAGGTTTGGGTTAAGTGTAGGTTCGCTGTTTGCCGTAATCGGAAATAAATACATTATCGATGGCTCGCTTCCCGATACCGTAACTTTTACCCTTGTTGATACTTTACATGGCATAACGCTTCTTTTTATACTGGCCACCATAGTTTCGACGGCAATTTCTTTAAGGCTTATTAAAAAAGACAAATTAGCACAGGCCAATAAGTTTGATAGCAGGTTTGCTGTGATTTTATTAGCACTTTATGTCGTATTAAATGTTTTTTTCATAGTCAATGCTGTTAGTGCGTAAAGTTTTTTAATAGATTTTCCTCAAATCGTCGTTGCTGCGCAGGCGGGAACCCTAATGTTTTAGGGTAAGCTTTTGTTATTTTTCCTTAGGCTCATCCTTGCACCGGCTACCGACACCTTATTGGAGTTTTTAATGCATTATAAACCAAAACATTATCGGTATAGTTTGGTTACTATAATGAAATTAAAATTTATTGATATGGGCAAGCGAATCTGTGTGCTGGAAGATAATGACGCGATAAGGGAAATTATCAGCTTTATTTTAGAAGAAGCGCAATACGAAGTTAAATATTTTAAAAATATAAAAGAGTTTAAGCAAGGTGCAAATGGATTTAATGCAAATTTATTTCTGCTGGATGTAATGCTGCCCGATGGAAATGGTTTGGATTTATGTTGCGAATTAAAGGCTGATTCGGCAACAGCTGATATGCCTGTCGTTATGATGTCGGCGAATTTTTCTGCAGCAGAAATGTACAGCAGA
This sequence comes from Pedobacter rhodius, assembly GCF_027213645.1. GTDB lineage: Bacteria > Bacteroidota > Bacteroidia > Sphingobacteriales > Sphingobacteriaceae > Pedobacter > Pedobacter rhodius. Next base: position 896,310 of record NZ_JAPWGL010000001.1, read on the forward strand.
TGTAAGGCTGAAGACTATATTCATAAACCTTTTGATATTGATGATTTTGTAAGCCGGGTGGATGCTCAAATACATTAGCACGAGTTTCAACTTTTAAAATATCAATTTACATATCCATTGCGGCATATTTTTTGTATCTTTGTTGTTCTGTTTCGCAGGTTTTGCCTTCAAACGGAAATGGGGCCGTTCCTGGATTTGACAGGGTGGCGAGGGTTATGTTAGCATGCAGTGCGTTGTACGGAGAGCACTTAAAGTGAACGTTCACATTTTAGTTGGCGAAAATACTTACGCCTTAGCTGCCTAGTTTAGAACTAGCTAGCTTTTGTCCCTCTAACTGCTGCTGGGTTGGGTTAGAAACCGGGGCATCGAAACAACAAAGCTGGCCTTAAGGCGATGCGACTTAAGGTGAGATAAAGCATCTAAGGATTTAAATAAGGTCGGTTTTCAGCCCGTTTATTTCCCGAAAATTAACTGAAAAATAAGCATGTAGAAGGTATAATTTATCTCACAACTGGACAAGGGTTCGACTCCCTTCGGCTCCACAAATCTTTAAAAAATCCGCGAAATTTTAATAATCTCGCGGATTTTCTTTTTAATTACTATTGTTAAAAAAGCCTAGTCTTTTAAATTCATTATAAATATCCCCATCCATCAAACGTTTGCGCATCATTTGTTCGCAATCAATTTTTCTTTTTTTTGCTGCCCTTACTGAAATAATTATCATCAAAAAAAAATGGGCTGGTTCCCGTCCGAAATGGATTTCTTTCTTTAAAAATCTTTCCGCTAAATAAAATTACGGCTTAAAACAAAACGTTGCTTATCAAACGTTTGCGCTTCATTTGTTTGTGAAGCATTCCGGCCATCGCCCTATATTGGCCTAACCGATAACCAAAAAAATTATGGAAAAAGACTTCTATACGGCTGACGGATAGGTATTAACCTTTGCTTCAAAACCACCTATTCATGCTGTAACCACAGTATTCAAACTAACCTAACTAACCACAACAAAATGAAAAAACTATTACTTTTTTTAATCCTGCTATCTTCGATGCACAAACTCTATGCACAAGAGTTAGCTGTTTCAGGAACAGTAAAGGATAACAAAGGGCAACCAATACCCGGCATCGTTGTTACCGAATCAGAAAGAAATACTTCTACCCAAACCAATGGGGAGGGCTATTTCAGCATCAAAACATCAAAAGCTTCCACTTTAGTTTTCCGGGGCATTGGTTATACCAGCCAGAGCGTTAAAGCTACTTCATCTGTAATCAACATCAGCCTGGTTGAAAGTACAACCGATTTAAGCGATGTAATGGTTGTGGGCTACTCCACCAAAAAACGCTCAGAATTAAGCAGTGCGGTTTCCGTTGTTTCGGGCGAGAAACTAAATGATGTAACATCCGTTAGCCTCGGAACGCTTTTACAGGGTAAAGTGCCTGGTGTTGTTGCGTCTTCCGCTTCGGGCGATCCAACTTCAGGTTCCAGTATCGTTATACGCGGTGCAGGAACCATTAACGCCAGCACCGGTCCGCTTTATGTAGTAGACGGCAACATCGGTGGCTCTTATAACCCATCCGATGTAGAATCGGTAACCGTACTCCGCGACGCTGCGGCTACAGGGCTTTATGGTTCGAGGGCAGCAAACGGTGTGGTTATCATCACCACCAAAAAGGGTAAATCCGGCGAAACGCGTTTCAGCTTGAGTTCGGTTGTCGGTTTTGCGAAGGCAACCACAGGAAATTTTAAACTGATGGATGCGCAACAGCTTTACGATTACCAGTCTACATTTTTTACACCCGCCCCCGCATCGTTAAACAACAATACCAACTGGTGGGATCTGGCTTTCCGGAATGCGATGGTTAACAACCATACCTTAACCGCGAGTGGCGGTACAGAAAAAAGCCAGTTTTACATCGCCGGAAATTACTACAAAGAAGAAGGTACTTTAATAGATAACGACAAGACCCAGTATAGCTTACGGGCAAATTTAACTTCACAATTAACTAAAAGATTAAAGTTAACCGCTTTATTAAACGGTTTGTATGTAAACGATAATTACAATTCTGCCGGAACCGTTTACCAGGCGTATTTAAATTTACCTTACGATCCGGCTTACAATACCGATGGAACACCTGTTGATGCCCGTTATGGTACCTGGTATGGCCGCGACCGTTCCAACTTCCTGCATTCGCTGCAATACAATTATTCAAAAGCAAGAAGTTACCGCACAACCGCCGACTTAAACCTCGATTATAATATTTTAGATAACCTTACGCTTTCTACTTACAACAGAGCCAATATTTACAATTACCGCAGCAGCTCTTATTATGATAAAAGAACCAAAGAAGGCGCAACCAACAACGGCAGTGCATACCTTGGTAATTCTTTTTCTTCAACCTTATTATCTTCAAACCGCTTAAAGTACAATGTAACTTTTGGTCAGCATAACCTTAGCGTATTGGCCGTTGGTGAAATTGAAAAAGGCTATTCGGATTCGAACAGTGCCAGTGCAAAGGGGCTTCCGGCCGGCAGAGATGCTTTTAGTACCGCAACGGATATTATTAACAACCCTACAGGCGGGTACGATAATTACCAGTTTATAAAGTACCTGGCGCAAGCCGATTACAGCCTGGCCGATAAATACTTTGCCGTGGCCTCTGTAGTGAATGAGTATTCTTCGAGGTTTGGCAGCAATAATCCGGATGCAACTTTTTATCAGTTGGGTGCATCGTGGATCATCACCAAAGAAAAGTTTATGGAATCGGTTAAGCCCATCAGTTTTTTAAAGCTGAGAGCGAGTTATGGAACAACCGGTAATGCCGATGGTATCGGCTATTACGCCTCAATGGGCTTATACAATATCAATTCGAATGCAAGTTATGCCGGTTTGCCCGGTGCGGCGCCAAGCCAGATGGCTAATCCTGATTTAACCTGGGAAAAATCGAAATCCGTTAACCTTGGTCTTGATATCCAGCTTTTTAAAAGGATTGACATCAGCATCGATGCTTATCAGAAAACAAACTCTTCCTTACTTTTCTTCAGGGAATTACCGGCAACCACGGGGTACAGCGGCGTTTATGAAAACGTTGGCGTTATCCGGAACAGGGGATTGGAACTGAACATCACCTCGAAAAACTTCGTAAAAAAAGACTTTACCTGGGAAACAAATTTCAATATTGCCTTAAACAGAAATAAGGTGTTGGAAGTAAACCAGGGCAGATCCGAAGTGTATGCAGGTGCTTCTCAACCGATTGGCGTGGGCCATAATATGGACGAATGGTTTATGCCGGTTTGGGCAGGTGTCGACCCGGCGAATGGAAAACCACTATGGCAAAATTCTATTGCCGATGCAGATGGAAATAGCTATGTGCTTTATACAAATACTTATAACCTGGCCTCAAGGGTTTACACAGGAAAATCTTCCGCACCGAAATTTACGGGTGGTTTAAGCAATACCTTTTCTTATAAAGCGTTTACCCTGAGCACTTTCTTTAATTTTGTTTACGGAAACTACGTATACAATACCAGCCGTTTTTATTTTGATAACGATGGCTTGTATGAAAGTTACAACCAGATGCAGTTGGCCAATGGCTGGTCGCGATGGGAAAAGCCGGGCGATATCGCTACACATCCAAAACCGGTATTCGGCCGTTCTGATGCTTCCAACCAGACGTCTACCCGTTATTTAGAAAACGGAAGCTATTTAAGGTTGCGAAATGTAACCCTGGGCTACAATGTTCCTGCAAATTTTGCGAAGAAACTATACCTGCAAAATGCAAGAATCTTTGTAAGCGGCGATAACTTGTGGACGCTAACCAGGTTTTCGGGAACAGATCCTGAAGTTGATTTGGCCAGCGGCGATTCCAGTATAAAATACCCAACCAGCCGCAAATTTATGTTTGGTATTAACATTTCTTTTTAATTCTAACCTAGTTCAAATTATGAAAAAGAATATCATTCTAGCCGCTGTTTTAACCACGGTTTTAGCTACTACGGCCTGCAGAAAAGAATATTTCCCGTCCACCCAAATTGATGAAACTTCGGCATTAACCAATGCCGGCGACATTGAAACGGCTACCATTGGTACCTATGCATTGTTTAAAGATCTTAATTATGTAAGAAGCGGGCATTTCCTTACCGAATTCCCTTCTGATGAGGTTGCACAAGGTCAGAATTCTTCTGATGATTTAACCAACCTTTATAAATACACACACCTCATCAACTCTTCACATGCCTCATTATTCTGGAGCCAGTCTTACAAAGCTGCCGGAGCAGCAAACAAGATTATCCAGGTAATTGATGATAATGCAACAAGCGATCTGAAACAGTTAAAAGGCGAAAACCTGTACATCAGGGCAATGATGCATTTTAATTTAGTCAGGATATTCGGTCGGCCTTATTACCAGAATTCAGGTGATAACCCGGGTATCCCGATTTTAAAAGAAGGTTTAACCGACGATCAGAAACTTACCCTTCCACGAAGTAAAGTAAAGGATGTGTATGATTTTATCATCGCAGATTTAATTAAAGCAGCTGATTTAATGACCGTTGCCAAAACCAATCCATTTGCCTCAAAAGAGGTGGCTTATGCCTTATTATCGAGAGTTTATTTATACCAGGAAAATAATCAGAAGGCCATTGAATACGCCAGTAAGGTTATATCTTCAGGCAGGTATGCGCTTTTGCAGGGTGCTGAATACCAGACGTATTTCCGTGCTGCACCCGAAGGAAATAAAGAAACGATTTTTTGTACCAGGCACATCAAAACAGAAGATAGGGGCTATTCGGCCATCGGCTCCATGTATTACAGCGGCGATGCTAATGGTGTGGCACAAAATCAGGCCTTTAGCGGTTGGGGCGAAATTTATGCGTCTAAAAAGTACTTCGATTTTCTTTCCACCAATCCGGCAGATAAAAGGCTAAGCTTCATATCTTCCTACAAAGTAAATGGCGTTGTTCAGAATAATACCAAGCTAACGCCCAACACGCCCATGCATTATATAAACAAGTATAACCTTCAGGAAGGTATTGTTAACTTGAGCTCGCCTGTTTACCTGCGCTTATCAGAAATGTATTTAAACCGTGCAGAAGCCAATGCTAAACTGAATAACGACCAGCTTGCGCTTGATGATGTAAATATAATACGTACCCGGGCAGGAATTCCGAACTATACCATTGCTTCGGTAGCGGCAGCCGGAAAAAGTATTCTGGATGTGGTATTGGAAGAAAGATGGCTTGAACATGCTTTTGAAGGACAAAGGGCGTATGACTTATTCAGGAACGGACGTTCGATGATTCGTAATTATCCGGGCACACATGCGGTAAGCGGCAATGTAAACCAAACCGTTACAGCTTTTGATAACCGGGTGGTGTCCTATATTCCTTTAACAGAGATAAACAAGAACCCGGCGCTAACCCAAAATCCTTAGTTTCAGGCACAGATAAAACTAAATTTAAACAGATGAAAAAAATTATGTTGAGCCTGCTTGCAGGTGTAGCCTTGCTCATCACTTCCTGTGATAAAGCTGATGGCATATTATTCGAAGATAAATCTACAGCGATAAAAGCAGACAAAAGTAGCTGGACGGCAACCGCAGATAGTGAAACACCCGATGGATTGGAAAACACAGGCAAAGCCTCGGCTGTACTGGATAATAACCTGGCGACCTACTGGCATACCGATTATTCAGTAAGTAATCCTGATTATCCGCATTGGATTTTAATCGATATGAAAAAGGATTATAAACTAGTTACGGTGGTGGTAACCAACAGGCAGGGTGCTACACCGAATAAATCGGGCATGAAAAAATTCAGTCTTCAGGGCAGTAGCAACGGAACCACTTTTTCCAACCTCGGTACCTTTAATTTCGCCATAACAAATGATCCGCAAAGTTTTCCGGTATCATCTGCATCAGCTTATCGATATTTAAAATTAACCGCCCTGGAGAGTCAAACCGGAACAACAAAACATACTTTCCTGGCTGAAATAGATGTTTTTACGGTTAAATAATCCACTAACTTCGATCATTCGTGATCCGATAGCTATCAGATGGCGAGTGATTGATTAAAGTAAATAAGGAAGTCTTTTAAGATAATCTAAAGGAACTCTCACAACCAAAATAGAAATTAAAAAACCATATTAACCGGCTTTCAAAAGTTTAAGGCCGCTTAATTATAAAATTTAAAAACAGAAAAATGGAACGCAGAGCATTTATTAAAAACAGTACCATAACAGCTGCAGGGATTACGATTTTACCCAGCGGAAGTTTATTTGCCTCAAGTGATACCGCAAAAGTAAGGCTAGGTTACATTGGCGTTGGCGCCCGTGGAATGAGCCATATTTCTGAAGGTACACTTCGTGATGATGTAGAGATTGTAGCCATTTGTGATACGCAGGAACGCTCCTTAAAAATCTGCAGGTCTTTTATTGCAAAAAAGGGCAGGCCGGCAGCTGTTGAATACACCGGCGGAACGGATGCCTACAAAAAATTACTGGAAAGAAAAGATATTGATGCCGTTATCATTGCAACACCATGGCAGTTTCATAAAGACCAGGCTATTGATGCCATGAAAGCTGGGAAATATGTGGGTTGCGAAGTTATCGCCGGACTTACCGTACAGGATCATTGGGATATTGTAAATACCTCTGAAAAAACAGGCATGCCTTACATGACCCTGGAGAATGTTTGTTACCGCAGGGATGTAATGGCCGCCTTAAACATGGTGCGGCAGGGTGTTTTCGGAGAACTGGTGCACCTGGAAGGTGGCTATCAGCATAACCTTCGGAATGTATTGTTTAACAATGGTAAAGATTATTATGGTGGCGGTGTTGAATATGGGCCGAATGCACTAAGTGAAGCGCAATGGCGGACGCAATTTAATATTGACCGGGATGGCGATTTATATCCTACACATGGGGCTGGACCCATTATGCAGTATGCAAATATTAACAGGGGAAACCGCTTTACCAATCTGGTGTCTTTCAGTTCAAAAGCCCGTGGCCTGGCAGCCTACGTAGAAGATATGGCGCCCGGGCATCCGAATGCGAAGCTTAATTACAAAAACGGTGATGTAACCACTACGTTAATTAATTGTGCAAATGGCGAAACCGTGCTTTTAAGTCACGATACACATCTGCCGAGGCCTTATTCTATCGGGTTCAGGGTACAGGGAACGGACGGCATCTGGATGGATGTAAATAAATCTATTTATATAGAAAAAGATTCCAAAGGTGATGATAAATGGCAACCTGTTAAAGAGTGGTTTGAAAAATACGACCACCCGCTTTGGAAAAAATACGAAAAAGAAGCCGTAGGTGCAGGACACGGTGGTATGGATTGGTTTGTGTTCAATGGCTTTATCCAGGCGGTAAAACAGAAAAAACAAACGCCGATTGATGTTTATGATTCTGTAACCATGAGTGTTATTGCTCCACTTTCAACCAAATCACTTAAAGAAGGTAATATGCCTCAAAAGTTTCCTGATTTTACGAAAGATAAATGGAAAGAAAGAAAAAATGTTTTTGCAATTGATGATAGTGGGTTTTAAAATACCAGGTTCGTTAACTGATAGCCCCTGTTGATCCTATTTTCAGGAATGATGTGGAATATTTATTCGAAGCGCAAGACCAGTAGTGCTTGGTTGGCTTCGGTCCCGCTTTTGCTGCAAGTCCTCACTGCGTTCCGGGCTTTACGCTACAATCGGGGCTATGTTACACAGTTTGCTGCTTTTCGGTTGCTTTTTTTTGTGTACTGCCCCTTGTTTCTAAGCCCGATGGGAGCGGCATCCTTTTTGGGTAAAATATGGTTTAATTTTACCGGAAACTTCCCAAAAAGATACAGCGAACAAGCGGGGCTGCCGGCCGCCACAGGCAATGTACTTACGCTTTCTAAAAAAAATGGTAATTAAGATTAGGAATTAAATATCCTGCAATAAAAAATAAATAAATGATTGAAAAAGTGTTGAAAGCCTACGGACTGGATGATATAAAATGTGATGTTAAACCTTTCGGGAATGGTTTAATTAATAAAACCTGGAAAGTTTCCAGTAGTGATGCACAATATATTTTACAAAAAGTAAACACCAAAGTATTCCGGTTTCCTGAACGTATTGCGGAAAATACACTAATGCTGAAGAACTACCTGGATAGCGTTGCACCGCAATATTTATTTATTGCGCCATTAAGAACAATAACAGGCGATGTAATATTGGAAGATGGCGAATCTGTTTACAGGCTTTTTCCTTTTATTGCCGACTCGTATACCATTGATACGGTTACCGAAGCAGACCAGGCCTACCATGCGGCTAAACAATTTGGAAAATTCAGCAGGGTACTTGAAGCTTTTAATCCGGATGGCTTGAATGTTACAATTCCCGATTTTCATAACCTTACGCTGCGGACAGCACAATTTTTTGAAGCTTTAAAAAATGCTAGTCAACAGCGGTTGAAAACAGCAGATTGGGCAATAGATGTTGTGAAAAAATGTTTATGGATCGCAAAGCGATTTGATGAACTTATCGCAGGAAATGGTTTGAAGACCAGGGTAATACATCATGATACTAAAATAAATAATGTGCTTTTAAACATTAATAATGGTTTTGGTATAGGTGTTATCGATTTAGATACTGTAATGCCGGGCTATTTTATCAGTGATGTTGGGGATATGATGCGAACCTATTTATCGCCTGTAAATGAAGAAGAAACCTCGTTTGATAAAATTACCGTTCGTTCGGACATATTTTTAGCAATATATAAAGGCTATATGGAAGAAATGCACCGAAGTTTAACGAATACCGAAAAAGGACTGTTCATTTACAGCGGACAATTTATGATATACATGCAGGCACTCCGGTTCTTAACGGATTACCTGAATGGTGATATTTATTACCCGGTTGCCCATGCCGAACATAACCTTATGCGGGCGAAGAATCAGCTTGTTTTATTGATGGAATACACGAAATCTTCGGCAAATTTTGAAAAAATTATTAAAAATTATGAGCTTAGCGCCACCCTAACCCTCCCCAAAGGAGAGGGGGCTGCTTTTTGAAAATTTCTTGTTGTTTCCCTAAGCACAGTCTTGCCTCGGCTGGCCGCCGAATGGCTCTTACCTTTTTCTTGATAAAAAGGAACAAAACCGAGCATTTTCTGCGAGCTCATGAATGCGATTAAAAGCAATATAAACAAAGGAATAAATCAAGACTTGGACCTCTGATGTCGTATAAATTCGTTAAAGCTTTATTTTCGGCAACACAAGCCCCACGATGAAAAATCGGGGAGGACACGCTACCACGGTCAGTGGTGGTTAGAAAGAATTTGCAAAAACTTTAACGTCCTGAGCGTAGTCGAAGAGTCTCCTTCCGTCATTTCCTATGCCGGATAGCAGGGTGCTTAAGGACTTGATGTATATGCCTGCTGCTTTTTTCGGAAGACACTCATACATCCAGATCCCCTCCTTATTTCAAGGAGGGGCCGGGAGTGTTTTTTGCTGTTAACTATCGTTTGGTGTCTCACCAACCAGTAAAAAACGTTTATTAATTCGCCATCGGATAACGGTACTTAATTTTCCCGCTATTTCGCGGCTCGTAAATTACGAACCGGAACAACAAATTAAATCGTCCGTCCAGGGTATTGTTGTAAAGCAATTTCCAAACAATCCATTGCTTTATTTAAATCTTCGGTGTTTAAAACATAAGCCATACGCACTTCATTTTTACCAGAACCCGGTGTCGAATAAAATCCGGTTGCAGGCGCCATCATAACCGTTTGGTTTTTATGGCTAAAATCTTCTAAAATCCATTGGCAGAATTTATCCGCATCGTCAATCGGGAATTTGGCAACCACGTAAAACGCACCACCCGGATTCGGACAGAAAACACCATCTATATTATTTAAACGTCCAACTAAAGTGTCCCTGCGTAAAGTATATTCTGTATTTACTTTTTCAAAATAGGCATCAGGTGTATCAACGGCTGCAGCTCCGGCAATTTGTTCAACCATTCCCGGACTCAATCTGGCTTGCGCAAACTTTAATCCCGAAGCGATAACCTCTTTGTTTTTCGTAATTAAACAGCCTAAACGGGCGCCGCAAGCACTGTAACGTTTAGAAACCGTGTCCATAATTACAACATTTTCATCCAGTCCGTCTAAATGCATCGGCGAAATAAATTCCCGGCCATCGTAGCAAAACTCGCGGTAAGCTTCATCAGAAAACAAAAACAAATCGTATTTGACACAAAGCGTTTTTAAAGCTTCCAGTTCTGCTCTCGAATATAAATAGCCTGTAGGATTATTAGGATTGCATATAATAATTGCTTTTGTTTTATCGGTTATTAACTTTTCAAATTCGGCGATAGGGGGAAGCGCAAAACCATTTTCTATATAAGATAAGATAGGTTTTACAACGACATTACTCATGCAGGCAAAGCCGTTATAATTTGCATAAAAAGGCTCAGGAATAATAATTTCATCGCCCTCGTTAACACAAGTTTGCATGGCGATGGTTATGGCTTCAGAACCGCCAACCGTTACCAGTATATTTTCGGGCTTAATATTATAGCCTAGTTTATTGTAATATTCAGTCAGTTTTTCACGGTAAGCCAGCGTACCTTCTGAGGGTGTATAGGCCCAAACGTTAAAATCAATGTTTTTAATCGCATTTAACATGCCTTCAGGGGTTTCAATATCCGGCTGACCTATATTTAAATGAAAAACTTTTTTACCGTCTCTTTTTGCTTTATCTGCAAATGGGGTTAACTTTCTGATTGGTGATGCAGGCATCTGCAAACCTTTTTGTGAAATTTTTGGCATGGTGCAAAAATAAAAAAGTCCCGGTGAAAACCGGGACTTTTTAAATATTATCGTTTAAAAAATTACTTAGATGCCGAAGCAACAGTTTCACCTTTAATATAAAGTACTTTTACAGGTGTTTTAGCATTTGATGTTACCGTTACTGTTTTTGTAAAAGGTTGTGGAGCACCTGCAGCACTGAACGTTACTGAAATAGTACCTGTTTCGCCTTTTTTCAAAGGAACGGTTGTGTATTTCGGTACTGTACAACCACAACTTGCTTCTGCTTTTGTAATAATTAGTGGCTCCTCGCCAATGTTGGTGTATTTAAAATCATAAGTTACAGGTTTGTTGACTGTAATTTTACCAAAATCATGTGTTTCAGCTTCAAATTTAAATTCAGCAGGCTTAGTTTGTGCATTTGCCATCAAGCCAAAACCCATTACAAAGGTTAATAATACTAAGATCTTTTTCATATTTATGTATTGAAATCGTTTTTAAATTTACTAAAACAAATTTAATATTTATATATAGAAACAAAAACTATTCCAAATATTTTTTACTAATCCATATATAATTTTACAATTGATGATAAAGGCAAACTTTTAATTTTCCATATATTTGCCGCAACCAATATTTGATTGCGATGCAGAATGAAAAATTGATTACCAACTCTATTGATACTTCTGAACTAAGTTTTAATGATTTTAAATCTATTGTTATAAATGATTATAAAATAGCTTATGAGAGTAGGCAGGCCAGTATTTTAGGTCGCAGGGAAGTGTTAACCGGGAAGGCGAAATTTGGTATTTTCGGCGACGGAAAGGAAGTTCCTCAAATCGCGATGGCCAAAGCCTTTAAAAATGGCGATTGGCGCTCTGGCTATTACCGCGATCAAACTTTTGCATTTGCAGCCGGAATATCTACAATTAAGGAATTTTTTGCTCAATTGTATGCAAATCCTACCGAAGGCGCTGATCCTTTTTCAGGTGGCCGACAAATGAATTGCCATTTCGCAACTAAATCGGTTAATGAAGATGGCAGCTGGAATGATTTAACTCAAATTAAAAATGTTTCTTCAGATATATCGCCTACAGGAGGCCAAATGGCACGCCTCGTTGGTTTAGCTTATGCATCAAAATTATTCAGAAATAATAAAGAACTTGATTACCTAAAACATTTTTCTGTTCATGGAAACGAAGTTGCCTTTGGTACAATTGGCAATGCTTCAACATCAGAAGGTGTGTTTTTTGAGGCAATAAATGCTGCAGGTGTTTTACAAATCCCTATGGCAGTTTCCATTTGGGATGATGCCTACGGCATATCGGTTCCCGCAAAATATCAAACAACAAAAGAAGATATTTCTGAAGTTTTAAAGGGTTTTCAACGGGATGAAAAAAATCCCGGATATGAAATTTATAAAGTTAAAGGCTGGGATTACCCTGCATTGTGCGAGGTTTACGAAAAAGCGATAAATATTTGTCGTGAGGAACATGTGCCCGTGCTGATTCACGTTACCGAACTTACCCAGCCACAAGGCCATAGCACCTCAGGTTCTCATGAAAGGTATAAATCAAAAGATAGGCTAAGCTGGGAAAATGAGCACGATTGTATTGCAAAAATGCGCGAGTGGATGCTGGAATCGGCAATTGTATCTGATGAAGAACTTGCAGAATTGGAGAAAACAGCCAAAATTTTTGTTCGTAATGCACAAAAGGAAGCCTGGAACGAGTTTTTAGACAGTATGAAACCTGAGCAAAAGTTCGTGGTAGATTACATTTCAGCAATGGTTAAAAGCCAGCCTGAGCTTGCAAAAATTTCTTCCCAATTGGCTGCTACCGCAGATGCACAACGACGGGAAATTTTTGTAGCTGCCCGCAAAGCGATTAGATTGTCTGCCGGAAAACCTTCGGCAGAACGCGAAGCTTTGGTAAACTGGTATAAAAGTCAGGACAAATTAAACTATAACAGGTACAATTCGAAACTCCACACCAATGGCAGTGAAAGTCCTGATAAAATAACTATTGTAGATGCAGTTTATGATGAACTGTCGAAAATGGTCGATGGACGTGAAGTGCTGAATGCATGCTTTAATGAAAATTTTGCCCGTGATCCTCGATTAGTTGCTTTTGGTGAAGATTTAGGAAATATCGGGGATGTAAATCAGGGTTTTGCCGGCTTACAAACCAAATATGGCGAATTAAGGGTAACAGATACCGGCATTCGTGAAATGACCATTATGGGTCAGGGTATTGGCCTGGCGATGCGTGGTTTAAAACCAATTGCAGAAATTCAATACCTGGATTATCTGATATTTGCCTTAAATGTTTTGAGTGATGATCTGGCCTCGCTATCTTACCGTACAAAAGGCATACAAAAAGCGCCGGTAATCGTAAGAACCAGAGGTCATCGTTTGGAGGGTATCTGGCATTCCGGATCGCCAATAAGTATGATTCTTGGTTCGCTAAGGGGTTTGCATTTATGTGTGCCAAGAAATATGACCCAGGCTGCAGGCATGTACAATACCCTTTTCCGGGCTGATGAACCTGCAGTAGTTATCGAATGTCTTAACGGTTATCGTTTAAAGGAAAAGTTACCAAATAACGTCGGCGAATTTACAGTACCATTAGGAAAGGCAGAAGTTCTGGAAGAAGGAACTGATATTACTGTGGTTTCTTATGGTTCGACCTTAAGGATTGTGCAAGAGGCCGCAGAGGAGTTGGCTGCAATGGGTATTTCTGTTGAAATAATAGATCCTCAAACGCTTTTACCTTTCGATAAAACAAATGTTTGTGCTGCATCACTAAAAAAAACAAATAAACTTTTAGTGGTCGATGAAGATGTTCCGGGTGGTGCTTCTGCTTATATTCTTCAACAGATTTTAGAAGGCCAGAAAGGTTATTTTCATTTAGACGGACAGCCACAAACATTATCGGCAAAGGCACACAGACCACCTTTCGGTTCAGATGGCGATTATTTCAGCAAACCATCAGTTGATGATGTAATAGAAACCGTTTACCAGATGATGCATGATTCAAACCCGGCGAAATATCCTGCTATTTTTTAAAGCAAGCGTTAATTGATTCAGAGGGGCAGATGTGTATTTGCAACTGCCCGCTGTAAATTACAGGTTTGAATTTGACTTGAAATGATCTGATTTCACACGAATCAAATAAAAGCGGCTGTATCATAAATATGAAATGTTATCCTGAGCGAGCTTGCATTGAGCGAAGTCTATTGAAGGACAAATTTTTGTTTTAATTATCAAAAGTTCTTCGACAGGTGCAGACAGAAATAACTTATTTCCTGTGCTTCTTTTCCCCGGTATAAAGTTTTTCGCCGGCTTTGATTTCCAATTGTAAGTCATTTTCTTCAGGAGGTACCGGGCAGCGATAACCATCACTATAGGCACAATATGGATTATAAGCTTTATTAAAATCGACCTCAATTTTATTATTTACAATTTCTTTAGAACTTAAATCGATATACCTGCCACCACCGTACGTTTCTTTATTGTTGGTTTCGTCAGTAAAGGGAAGGAAAAGTAAATCCTTGTATTGAGGATTATTTGCCAGGGCGATGCTTTTGTATAAAGTCATTGTAATTGCTTGCCCATTTAAATTGAAATTGATTTTTGCGTAGCGATAAAACTCTTTACTTGTGCCGTCATAAGTCGGCATTTTGAAAACCTTTTCGTTTTTTAAAATTTCGACATTGGCTAAAACTCTATAAGTGCTGTCCGCATCATAAAAATGAAGATTTTGTAAATCATTCTCTTTTAAAGGCGAATTTGATTCCTTTATGAAATCTTGCTTGTACCCTTCGCGATGTTTGACGATTTGCTCGGAGTAAGACTGCGCAAAAGTGTTTAAGCCGATGAGTAAAAGGAGGAAAGGGAGAAATTTCATAATTTATTTTGCATATCTGTTGTTAGTTTGAGCCTGTCTAAGACCATTAAATTGCCATCTTTTCGCCTGAAATGCAACGAAACGGAGAAATCTTTAATTTATATTTCCTACTACAAAGATTTCTCGGCTGCGCTCGAAATGACGGCCTAGTACTTACACCACGCTCACTTTATTTCTTAAAAACTGGTCTGCCAAAACTAAAGCTGCCATCGCCTCAACAATAACAACTGCTCTTGGCACAACACATGGGTCGTGACGACCTTTTCCTTTAATTTCTGAAGCCTCGCCCGCTGCATTAATCGTTTGCTGGTTATGCATAATCGTAGCAACCGGTTTAAAAGCAACTTTAAAAGTAATATCCATTCCGTTTGAAATGCCCCCCAAAATGCCACCGGCAAAATTGGTGGTCGTTTTAAAAACTTTTGAATCAGCAGCTTTTGGTTGAGGAATATCGTTATGTTGAGAACCTCTTAATTCACTTCCGGCAAACCCGGAGCCATATTCAAAGCCATGAACGGCATTAATACTCAACATTGCCTTGCCTAAATCGGCATGTAATTTATCAAAAACAGGTTCGCCCAAACCGGCCGGGCAACCTTTAATTACACAGCCAATTTTACCGCCAACGGTATCGCCGTCTTTTCTTACTGAGTCAATAAATTCAATCATTTCATGCGCAGTTGCCGGATCGGCACAACGAACGATGTTTTCTTCCCTGATATTGAGCAATGCGGACAAATCATTGCTTTCTAAATTCGGTGCTTCAATGGTTCCAACCGATGTAACGTGAGCGAAAATCTCTATACCTTGTTGCTTTAAGAATAATTTGGCAATGGCACCTGCGGCTACACGGGCAGCCGTTTCACGAGCCGACGAACGGCCGCCACCGCGATGGTCGCGGATGCCGTATTTTGCATCATAAACGTAATCCGCATGGCTCGGGCGATATACATCAACGTTGTGTCCGTAATCTTTCGAACGCTGGTCTTCATTTGGAATTAACAAGGCAATCGGTGTTCCGGTGCTTTTACCCTCAAAAATGCCCGACAAAATCTGAACGGTGTCGCTCTCTTTTCTTTGCGTGGTAATTTTCGACTGACCTGGTTTACGCTTATCCAATTCTGATTGAATAAAATCCAGGTCGATAGCCAATTGCGCCGGGCAGCCATCAATAATTACCCCTATAGCTACGCCATGAGATTCGCCAAAGGTCGTGATACGAAATAGTTGTCCGAATGAGTTGCCTGCCATTTTTATTTTAGATTGATGATTTTGGATTTACGATTTTTTGAGTTGTTTTTCACCTTGATACTCGATACTTACTACTTGATACTAACTACTTGCTACTTGATACTAACATCAAACCCTGCCTTTTTCAAATCTTCCCAAAAATAAGGATAAGATTTTTCGACCACCTGCATTTCTTCAATTTCAACTTCGTTGATTAATAAGGCAAGCGGCGCAAAGGCCATAGCCATACGGTGGTCCTCGTAAGTAGCGATCGTAATTTTTTCCGGAAAATAAAGTTCATCTGTATTCAGTGTGTAAACCAAATTATCTTCGGTTAGCGTTACGCCAATTTTAGCAAGTTCATTTTGAAGCGCAGCAATACGGTCAGTTTCCTTTATTTTCAAGGTTTCCAGACCAGTAAAAGCCATGTTTTTACCTAATGCAGCTGCAATTACAATAACGGTTTGCGCTAAATCAGGACAAGTTTTTAAGTCTAAAACCTGATTGGATTCTAAAGACAGACCTAAATTGCTGATTGAAATTCCTTTGTCAGTTTTTTCTGTTGCAATTCCGAAAATTTTCATGATTTTCTGGATTTGGCTATCGCCCTGTAAACTTTTCTCTTTTAATGCAGGTAAACTGATTTCAGCTTCTTCAGCCAGGGCTGCAATGCTGTACCAATAAGACGCAGCGCTCCAATCAGGCTCAACAACTAATGTTGCTGCTTTAAAAGCTTGTGGTTTTATAGAAATTGAATTTCCTTTCCAGGAATGTTCGATACCTACTTCAGCCAGCATATCCAAAGTCATATCTACATAGGGCTTTGAGGTTAGTTCGCCCTCAATTTCTAAAGTTAAACCCTGAGGCAGGACGGGGGCAATCATCAGCAATGCTGAAATGTACTGACTGCTTACATCGCCTTTAATTTTAACTTCAGCTGTTTTCTGATTTAACGGGCCAGTAATATTCAACGGAGGAAATCCATCATTTTCTGCATAAGAGATAACTGCACCAATGGTTTTCAAAGCCTCAGCTAAAATACCGATCGGGCGTTGTTTCATTCGTTCGGTTCCGGTTAACAGAAAATTACCATTTTTTGCAGAAAGATAAGCAGAAAGAAAACGCATCGCCGTGCCCGCAGGTCCAACATCAACCGTTGTCGATTCCTGAATTCCGACTTCCGATTCTTCTTCCAGATTATTTAAAATACCATTTAGTGTAACCGTATCGGCAGCATTTGACAGGTTTTCTACTTTAACTAATTTATTGCTTAAAGCGCTTATAATCAAAGCTCTGTTACATTCGCTTTTCGATCCTGTTAACTGGATTTCCGTGTTAATATTCCTGGTTCCTTTAAAAGAAACTAAGGCATTTTTTGACATTTTATTCTGGTTTTATGCTCAATGAGTCGTCTTTAAATGTTCGTCATGTTGAGCCTGTCGAAACACTTTTAAATAGTTCGTCGACAAGCTCAGAATGACAATTCGTAAGATACAACGCCATTATATTTTATAAATCATTACTGTATGAGCAGTTGTTAAAAAGCTATCATTTTAAGATTGCTTCGTGCCTCGCAATGACGTGGTACTTTTGCTTTCGGTTTTCGTTTTTCGCTTTGCTCTTTAAGCTTTAGTCTTTCGGCTTTAAGCTTTCACTTCAGTATGTTGCTCAGCAGCAATTCCTTTTTCAGCTTTGCCTGCATTCATAATCTCCGTTTGTTTACGGATAGATTCACCGTGCATCAATTCTAAGAATTTTTCTGTGAAGTTTAAATCTAACTTTAAAGCTTTTGCGAAAGCATGACCTTTTTTAATGATGGCGTCCCAACGGTTAACCTGTAAAATCGTTACCTGATTATCACGTTTGAATTCGCCGATTTTTTCAACGATGGCCATACGCTCGCCTAATTTTTGCAATAAAACATCATCAATTTTATCGATTGATTTACGTAAATCAGCTAGTTTATCAGCGAAAGCTTCGTTTGGTGCCTCTGGCTCACGAACAGTTAATCGGTCTACCAATTCTGCCAATGCAGCTGGTGTAACTTGTTGTTTGGCATCTGTCCATGCAACTGATGGGTCAACATGCGATTCAATCATTAAGCCTTGCATATCTAAATCCAAAGCTTTTTGAGAAATGTAAGGGATCAACTCACGGTTACCGCAAATATGGCTTGGATCGTTGATGATTGGCAATTCAGGGCATAAAGTTTTTAATTGAATAGCCAGTTCCCACATGGGTTCGTTACGGAAAGAACTTTTTTCGAACGAAGAGAAACCGCGGTGAATCGCACCAATTTTAGTAATTCCGGCACCGTTAATACGCTCGATAGCGCCAATCCACAATTGTAAATCAGGGTTTACCGGGTTTTTAATTAATACCGGAACATCATGGCCTTTTAATGCATCAGCAATTTCCTGAACAGTAAATGGATTTACAGTAGAACGTGCACCAATCCAAAGGATATCTACACCGGCTGCCAAAGCCTCTTCAACGTGTTTTGCATTTGCAACTTCAACAGCGGTAGGTAAACCCGTTTCTGCTTTTGCACGCTTTAACCACTCTAAACCGATACTTCCGATACCCTCAAATTCTCCCGGACGCGTACGTGGTTTCCAGATACCAGCCCTTAAAACCGATACTTTACCGGTAGCAGCCAATAAATGTGCTGTTATTAATAATTGCTCTTCAGTTTCTGCACTGCATGGTCCAGAGATAATTAATGGTTCGTTGTTAACGTTTAACCAGGTGTTTAAAGGTTGGATGTTTAAATTAAGTTTCATGATTTATGGCTTGTAATATTTTATAATTCGATTGTTTAATTGCTTTATTGTTGCTGATTCGTAATTCTAAAATCGTAGTTTCTCTATACTTTATCATTCTTTAAATATTCTCCGAGAATGTTGAAATTCGAGGTGTACTTTAAGGCTTTCCTAACGGCCTTGTCATACCTTTCTGTGCTTGGCCATTCTAAGTCGACGTAAAAATAATATTCGTTTCGTTTACCCAGTACCGGCATAGATTGTATTTTTGTTAAGCTTACATCCTGCTCTGCGAAGATATTCAGCACTGTTGCCAGTGAGCCAGCTTTGTGCCCAACCTGAAAACAGATTGATGCTTTGTTTATTTTTTTACCCTCATCAGTTTTGTCTTTTTTAAGGATGAGGAAACGGGTATAGTTTTTCTTGTTTGATTCTACCCGGCGTTCTAATATATTTAGCCCGTAAAGTTCTGCAGCTAAGTTATTAGCGATGGCCATGGTATCCGTTAGTTTTTCCTCCTGGATGCGTTTTGCACAAGCGGCGGTATCGTTACTTTCCACAATCTTGATATGAGGGTAATCGTAAAAGAAATCGATGCATTGACGGATGGCAATAGGGTGGGAGGTTACAATTTTGATGTCCTCGAATTTCACACCCGGCAACGCCATTAAGTGCAATTGAATTGGCAAATATACCTCGCCAACTACTGAGAAGCCATAATCGCGGATTAACGTGTAGTTTGGTAATAAGCTACCTGCGATGGAGTTTTCGATGGCCATTACAACGAAGTCGGCTTCATTTTTCTCCAGCTTGTCGCAGGTTTCTTTAAATGAGTTACACTCTACAGTTTCGATGTTTTTACCAAAGAACTTGTAGGCTGCCTCTTCATGAAAAGATGCTTTAATACCTTGAATTGCTACTCTTTTTGTCGTTTCCATTTTTGCGTAAAACAAAAAAGTCCCGGCTGTTTGCCGGGACTTTTTTATACATTTTAATATTGTTATATATCTTTTTGCATATTAGCCCCGGCTCTCACTAAAATAGTAAAAGTAACCAAAGTAATATGTGTTGAATAATTTCATTTTTGTTTTTGAATGAGCCAAATGTAATAACAAAATTTAATTTGTCAATAGGAAAATGAAAATAATTTTAATAAAACTTAATTTTTCTTGATTTAGACCGTTTTTGAGATGGGTATGAAATGTGGTTTCAATTGTTATTGGAGGCTGTCGATGATAAACACTTTTTTGAGATTTGCAGGTATGCTCCTAGTATCCCCCGCGGGCGGGGGAATTAAAGGGGGTGGTTTTTTTAAGTATGCATTATTCTTAGCTAAAAAATCCTCCCCCTTGCCCCCTCAAGAGGGGGATAGCATGGTGCAGAACCTCTCGATTTTCAAAAAAACTCTAAACAAAAACGGTCTGTAAAATACAGACCGTGATTTATGATTTATGATTTTTTATTTCGCCATATAACCCACGATTTAAATCGTGGGTTATATGACTAAAGCTATCCCGTTGAGCTCAGCTCTCGTTGCTGGTCATTAAAACCCTTAACCTTATTGTTCTCTTTAGTCTGCTTTTCTAATTCTTCAGCCTCGCGTAACTCTTGTTGCATTAGCTTTGCAATTTTGGTGCTGCCATCGTGGCTCCAGCCCGGCGGATTAAGAATGTATCTCACCTTATCCATAAAAGTTGGGGCTTTTTTAACATCGGCAGTAAGGGCAATAAACTCATGGAAAATAATGTTAACCGGACCGGTATCTTTAGGTTGTGTTGTTAAGCCATATTTAATTTCATCTTCAGGTAATTCAGCCTGAAAAGTTCCAAACCATCTGTCCCAGAGAATTAAAACCATACCCATATTTTTATCGAGGTAGCGCACATTACTGGCATGGTGAACGCGGTGGTGCGATGGTGTTACGAAAACATATTCGTACCATTTCGGGAAGTTGATTTTATATTGCGTATGAACCAGGTTACCGTAAATCTGTGTAACCAGATAAGCAAAAAGTATATCCATCGCCGTGAAACCCATAAATGCCAAAGGCAAATAAAAGAACACACGATATAAAGGCTCGAAAACAGTAGAACGGAAACCCGTTGTTAAATTGAAATATTCTGATGAGTGGTGGGTAACATGCATGGCCCAGAAAAAGCGAACATAATGACCAACCGTATGCAGAAACCAATACAGGAAATCCTGCGCTAAAATCAAAACCAACCAATAAATCCAGACATTCGAGATTTGAAAAAGACGGAACTGATAGCAGTACTCCAGCAAAAAGAATGTTGCTGTTTTCATCCCCAGATTAATGATCACCGCCGCAGTCATTAAATAGATGTTCGTCCAGGTATCGCGTTTGGTGTATAATTTTTTGTCGTGTGCATAGCTGAAATACATTTCAACCAGGGTTAAAACGATTACAAAGCCAAATAACCCGCCGACAGAAATATCACTTCCGGTAAATTTCATTTTACAAACTGTTATAATAATCCAAACTGCTTAAAATATCGGCTGTACTTACACGGCAGTTAAACGTGCATTTGCCTGTCGTTTCTAAAAGAGAGAATAAAATATTACCATCCTCATTCTTTTTATCGCTTTGCATTAACGTTAAAAGCGTTTCGAAACTTTCTTTTTTAATATGGTATTTTGGATATAACGATAAAATATAATCGCTGATATCTTTCAGTTCTTCTTTCGTTAAACCGCTGTTTTTGATGGATAAGGCGGCCTCGCAAACAAAACCAATGGCAATCGCCTCACCATGTGTTAATGGATTTTCATCATTTGCTAAAGAATAACTTTCTACAGCATGACCAATCGTGTGACCGAAATTTAAAATCTTGCGCAGATTTTTTTCATGTGGGTCGATGGTTACCACTTCATTCTTAATCTCAACTGAGCGGTAAATATCTTCAGCAGATGGCCTTAGATAATCAGTAGTTTTTAATTTTTCGTAGTAGTCCTTATCGTAAATTAAACCATGTTTTATCATTTCGGCAAAGCCTGATAAAAGTTCACGCTGTGGCAGGGTTTTTAAGAATTCAGTTTCAATAAAAACCATTTGCGGAAGCGTAAAAGTACCCACCATGTTTTTAACATTATCGATATCAATCCCTGTCTTACCGCCAACCGAGGCATCAACCTGCGAAAGCAGGGTAGTTGGAACATTAATGAAATCGATACCGCGTTTATAAGTTGAAGCGATAAAACCGCCCATATCCGTAATCACTCCACCGCCTAAATTTATCATTAAACTTTTACGGTCGGCCTCAAAATCCAAAAGCGTTTTCCAGATGCCGATACAAAAATCGATATTTTTGTTTTCTTCTCCGGCAGAGGTTTCAATTAAATCGAAATCAGCAAAATCATCCAGCATTGATTGAAAAACCGGTAAACAGATTTCGCTGGTATGTTCATCAGCAAGAATAAAAACATTGCTGTATTTATTGCTTTCTAAAAGGTTTTTTAAGGCATCTAAATTGCTTTCGAAATAAAGCGAATGGCCTGCGCTTGTTAAGGTTTCCATTATATTACTTCGATTTTATCCTGTCCAAAAGTGATGATGTCGCCAACCCTGACTTTATAGCGTTTGCGAAATTCTACTTCTCCGTTGCATTTAACCAGGCCATCCATTACGGCAGCCTGGGCATCGCCACCTGTTCCAACCAAACCGGTTGCCTTCAGCAACTGGATTAATGGGATAAATTCGCCTTCTAATTTAAATTGTATCATTTTGCTGCAAAAATACGATTATTTCGAGGTTTTACGTTCGTAGAATGGATGCTTTTTATAATTTTGCATCCGTCTGACTTATTAAACACCAAATGATTGATTCATCCCCCAATAAACAACCTAATTTCGATAACACGGAAGTTGCTTTTCGTCAAAAGACCAATGCGGAATTAAAAAAGGCATTTTGGCTTTTTAAAATGATTGGCAATAACTTTTTAACCAAGGTTGGTCCAACGATAACTAATTTCTTTTTGAATATTGGATTGCCTATTCAGGGTGCCATTAAAGCAACTATTTTTCAGCAGTTTTGTGGCGGCGAAACCATCGCCGAGTGCGATAAAGCCATTGCTCAACTGGCAAAAGGTGGTGTAGGAACCATTTTAGATTATTCGGTTGAAGGGGAGGAAGAAGAAGTGGTTTTTGATGAAACCTGTCAGGAAATTATCCGTACCATTCTCCGGGCCGATGGCGACCCGAACATTCCGATTACCGTTTTTAAAATTACAGGCATCGGTCGTTTTGCCTTGTTAGAAAAGTTAGATGCGAAACAAACTCTAACGGACAATGAACAGGCAGAGTTTGATAAGGTAAAATTACGTTGTGAAATGATTTGCCGCACCGCTTTTGATAAAGGTGTGCCGGTTATGATTGATGCCGAGGAGACCTGGATTCAGGATACCATTGATGAATTGGCTTTAGATATGATGCGTAAATTTAATCAGGAACGCATAATTGTTTACAATACTTACCAAATGTATCGCCATGATAAACTGGCAGATATGAAAGCCGATCACTTAATTGCCAAAGCTGCCGGTTTTATTTTAGGTGTGAAAATGGTTCGTGGTGCATATATGGAAAAAGAGCGCAAACGTGCTGCTGAAATGGGCTATCCGTCGCCAATTCAACCCGATAAAGAATCATCTGATAAAGATTATAATGAATCGTTGCGTTATTGTGTAGATCATATTGAAGAAATAGCCATCGTTTGCGGCACGCATAATGAAGATAGCAGTCGTTTGTTAACTTACCTTTTAGAAGAAAAAAAAGTGGCGCATAATCATCCCCATGTCTATTTTGCACAATTATTGGGCATGAGTGATAACCTGAGTTTCAATCTTGCCGATGCGAACTACAATGTAGCGAAGTATGTACCTTACGGACCGATTAAAGCGGTAATGCCTTATTTATTCAGAAGAGCACAAGAAAATACTTCAGTTGCAGGACAGACCGGTAGAGAGTTAGGATTGATTGAAAGGGAATTGAAGAGAAGAAAGCTTTAGTTTACTGTATTGTATTGTCATTCTGAGGAACGAAATCTTGTTTCATAGGTTGCAGATTCTTCGTTCCTCAGAATGACAGCATGAGCAGATTTGCCGCAAATTATTTCCTCGCCACAAAACCCTGCTTTCCGGTTAGCAAATCATAAAACAAAATAAAATCGCTTGCTAAACTATAGCCTGGATATTGAAATGTGGCGGGTTTGTTTTTTTCGAAGAAAAAATGACCCACCCAGGCAAACCCATAACCTAAAACCGGCATGGCTAAGAAAAAATGCCAGTTATGGAACAGAAACCCGGTTATAAATGCAAGCACTACCAAACCTGTACCGATAAAATGCAAAATTCTGGAAGTTGTATTGGTATGCTGACTTAAATAAAACGGATAAAATTCCCGAAGCGATTTAATTTTTTTTTCTGCCATAGTCGATTTATAAAATTCCGTTTGCTTTCAGAAAAGAGGCTAATTGAGCTGGTTTCTCTGTCATTAACAACGTATTCAAGCCAACTTTTTTAGCACCCTCAATATGCTGCGGACTATCATCAATAAATAAAGTTTCTGCCGGATTTAGGTTATTCTCTTTCAAAACCTGCTCAAAAATATTTGTGTTTGGCTTGCGTAGTTTCATGTGTTGAGAAAAATAGGCTTTCTCAAAATAGTCATCGTAGTTGTTAATTTGAAAGGTTGTTTTCAGGTAGTTGATAATCCAATCGTAGTGGATATCGTTGTTATTACTCAAAAGAAATGTACGGTATTTTTCTTTGACTTTAAGCAGCAAATCGTGGTTTTCCTGGATGGTTCCAATTAATAAGCTGTTCCAGGCATCATCAATTTGCGCATCAGTAAGCCCAGGTTTATTTGCTGCCTTTCTAATCCCTGATCTGAATTCTGCAGGTGAAATTGCCCCGGTTTCAAAATCATCAAATAATTGATTATGTGCTTTATGTGCAAAGAAATTCTCAATGTCTGTGATGCCAAGCTTTTGAAATGAAGCCTGGGCAATTTTAAAATCAATGTCGAAAATTACATTTCCGTAATCGAAAATAATGTTTTTAATGTTTGGCATAAATGGTTAATAATCTGCCAAAAATATGCTTTATAAATTGTTTTTGAAGTTTAATTCAAAAAAACTATTTCAGCTTAACATATGTTTTTTACCTTTCTGATGTCTATCTGCTTTCCATTTTTCAGATGAAAAATAAAAAGCCAGAATTCATCATTATCTTTAATTTCAACTTCTTCAACCGTTCCGGATGCACCTTTTTCATTTCCAATAAGTACGCCCTTTTTAATCTCTAACAATGCTGATGTTGGCGTGTTTTCATTGATTATAACCATCATGTGCTAAATGTAATGCGTTAATATGTTAGCGTATTTTTTAAAAAAAAATCTTTTACTTTTTTATGGTTATTGTTCTGCCGGTAACCAAATTGAACACATAAGTCCGATATAAAGCATCTTCAATAATTTCTATACTTTCTACCAAGCCTGTTTTACTAAAAGTATCGGTAACCATATCTCCCTTTTTTACCGCTTGTAATTCTTCATTTGGCGTTTCATTATTCAATCTTTTCATTTGTTAAAGTTAGTCTTATATAAAAATAATTCCTCCTGGTTTTTGTTTTCATGATGGTCGCCATTTCGTTTACTGTGCGATTATTCAGCGTTTATAGTGGTGCAAAAAAGGCGTAATACCCTTAAAAAACCGCAGTTTGCGTAAAACACAGTTAAAACATATCAACGCTTTATTCCAAATAAGAATACTTATTTTTATAAAGTCTGTTTAATGTCATTTATTAATCCTATCTTACAGGATGGGAGATACACTTAATTTAATACTTGGCGTTATTTTTATTGCAGGCGGTTTCAGCGTTTTTTGCGTCATTTTTGGCGGTGGCAAAAAAGGTTAGCAAATTATTTTAGATCATTTTTCTTAACCGCAATTTGAAAATGAATGCTTATTCATTTAAATTAATTGCTTCTTTTATTGTATGCTGCATTTTTTGAAAAGCAGTATTAATCTACATTTGGAGATGAAGCACTTTTATTGGTTATGTCTGATAGTATATCTCCATTTAACTGATTAATCCATACCACAATTTCTTTTATTCGCAATTTTCCCCTTATATCTTTCGGTAAGTCTTTCGAATAAGTAAAACTGTAATCACTGAAGTTTTTAACATCACTGGTTGTTGCGATATAAAAATAGCCACCTTTATTTGCTTCCCACACATACCAGAAAAGTGTATCAGGTTCATTATAGTTGGTATGTTTAATGTGTGATGAATAAATATCCATTCTAACAACGTCCGGTAGAGGAACATCTTTTTTACAAGCAGTAAAAAAAGCGCACAATAATATAATGATTATATATTTTCTCATAACGTTTGACAACATCATAAAGATAATATAGTTTTAATTTTTATGAAAAAATGTCTAATTTTGTAATTTTAAAACTACATTTGTATTTTATTTTGATTAGCCTGTAGTCGTATAAATTTGTGTTAAATTATAAAACAATTTGTTTCGTTAGCAGTTTATACTCATTAAAATTGCTTTTTATACCATAGGGTGCGCTTTTTTAATCTATAAATACCGCTTCCCTGATGAAATTAAATTGCTTATATTGAAATGTAATTTTTAACAGATATGGCATGTCTAAATAAAAAAAGATTTTTTGATATAAAATGATACATCTTGAAATTATCAAGGGCAGATTTAAAAAGGATAAAGCTTTAAATGCAGAATTTCCGATAAGGCTGCTGGTTATTAAAGAAGCAACAGGTTTGTTATGTATGAATTCCGGCGATTATGTGCTTTCACCCGGGCGGGTGTTTTTCATCCCTGAAGAGGGCATAATACGTTTGGAAGCTGATGTCACATCTGCCTACTGGCTGAGTTTCAGTGGATTATTATATTCAGAATTTTTATTGCAGCATAGAGATGCCCAATCCAGAAATCTGTTTATGTCTTTATCCTTTAAAGATTTAACAAATATTCAGGCTCAAAAGGCATTTACTTTATTAGAACAGTTAAAAAGAGAAATCCTGGCTAAACGTGATGTTTCTTATCTTGCACAGTACCTGTCATTAATTCTCGGCTTTTCGGCCGTTTTAAATGCTGAGCTAATGGATTTAAATGTTGATGAGCTGCAGCAGGTTTTAAGATTCAGGGCTATTTTGGAACAATATTTTAAATCAGAAAGGTCGACTGAATTTTATGCTGCGGGTATGGGGATGAATTCGAGAAAATTAAATGCTTTTCTAAAAAAAGCATTTAATAAGAATTTGCCCGAATTATTATATGCAAGGCTTATCCGCGAGGCTGAAGAACTGCTGATTCATACAGATTATTCCATGTCGATGATTGCAGAAATACTTGGTTTTGGACAGGCAAATTCATTTGTAAGTAATTTCAAAAAAACGAAAGGCATATCTGCACTGGAATTTCGGAAAATAAATTAGTGCTATTTTGGCTTCGATATAAAGTTTAAAAAAGATTGGAATTGCGCTTTATGTTTTTGCTTATCCAGTTTAAAATAAAATGCACCCCTTCTCGAGCCGGATTTATCTTTTTCGGCCAGTTTAATCAATAAGCCGCTGGCTGTAATTTTTCTGATAAAGTTCCGGTTATCTATAGGCGAATCATAAACCTGTTCGTACAAATTCTGTAGCTGTGGAATGGTAAATTTTTTGGGTAATAATTCGAATAAAATAGGATGTAATGCAGCCTGATACCTTATTTTATCCATAGCTGCCTTTACCATAATGTTATGGTCGAAAATTAATTCCGGTACTTCTTTAAGCTTAAACCATTCCGCATGGTATTGATCATTTATTTGTTTGCTATACTTATGGATATCAATCAGCGCAAAATAAACAACGGAAACCGTTCGTTCAATCGGATCTCTATCCGGCTGTCCGTAAGCATGCAATTGCTCCAGATAAACATCATGCAGACCTGTAAGTTCCAGTAGGATACGTTTAGCTGCGCCATCTAAATCTTCACCAGGCCCAATAAAACCGCCCATTAAACTCCATTGGTTTTTTACGGGCTCTATCGCTCTTTTTATGACTAAAAGTTTAAGATGTTCGCCATCGTAACCAAAAATAATGCAATCTACAGCAACAAGAACAGGATTTTGATTTATATATTTTACCATTTTACAAGAACGTTTTTAAAATTGGATTTTTGAAGTTATCAATAAAACCTAAAATATTTAAATATCCATCAAATTCTTTAACATCATGAGTAGTTGTAAGTACAATACATTTCATTCCC
Organism: Pedobacter rhodius; assembly: GCF_027213645.1. Lineage (GTDB taxonomy): Bacteria > Bacteroidota > Bacteroidia > Sphingobacteriales > Sphingobacteriaceae > Pedobacter > Pedobacter rhodius. The sequence continues at coordinate 924,296 of NZ_JAPWGL010000001.1, forward strand.
GCATTTAATGCAGATTCTACACCTTTTGGTGCATCTTCAAAAACAAGGCAATCTGCTGGTTTAACGCCTAATTGTTCGGCAGACTTTAAAAAAGTTTCTGCATGGGGCTTGCTTATCCTAACATCATCAGCACTAACAATAGCATCAAAATAATTGCGGATTTTTAATCCGTCGATAACAAAGTTGATATTGAAACTTATCGCCGCTGAACCTATCGCCATTAAAATCTCATGTTGTTTGGCGGTTTCCAGAAATTTATCCAGCCCTTCAATAAGTGCAAGTTTTGAGAAATAGGCTTCCTGATAACGTTTTTCCTTATCAATAGACAGCGTCTGTATTTCTTCGCGTGTAAACCGATTTTTGCCGAAAATGCGTTCTAACACTTCATGATTTTTACCATACATTTCCTTCTTGACCAATTCATAAGAAAGATTTTCTTTTAAATCTTCGTTAATAATTTTATGCCATGCACGCGTATGGTATTCCATATCGTTTATCATGGTGCCATTTAAATCAAAAATAAAAGCTTTAGGTTTAAAATCTAAAATTTGCATATTATCGGCTAAAGTATGTGATTTTTTCCTGATGTAATAAATCCCTTTACCAATTATAAATGAAATTATATTATAATCGTTATAATAACGTTAATTATTTTATTACTTTAGCCTTAACCAAATTAAATCTTTATGAAAAAAAATATTCTTTCAGCAATATCCCTTGCCACACTATGTCTGTCTACTGCTTTATTTTCTTGTAACCCTTCAGCAGAAAAAAAAGCTGCGGAAGAAGTAAAAACTGATTCGTCGGGTTATCATACTACATTAGATGGTAAAAATGTTTCGCTTTATACATTGAAAAATAAGCAAGGTGCATCCGTTTCTATTACAAATTATGGTGGTAGGGTAGTTTCACTTTTAGTACCCGACAAAAATAATAAGTTAACAGATGTGGTTTTAGGATACGACAGTCTTGGTGCTTACCGTAAAAAAGGCGAACCGTTTTTTGGTGCATTAATCGGACGGTATGGCAATAGGATTGGAAAAGGAAAATTTAATCTTGAAGGAAAAGATTATCAGTTACAGCTAAACGACGGACAGAATACATTGCATGGCGGTAAGGATGGTTTCTTTTCTAAAGTATGGGATGCAAAACAGATTGATGCGCAGAAATTAGAATTAACTTATTCTTCAAAGGATGGCGAAGCAGGATATCCCGGCAAATTAGACGTTAAGGTTACTTATACTTTAACGGATGATAATGCCTTAAAAATTGATTATACGGCAACGACAGATAAAACGACAATCGTTAATTTAACCAATCATGCCTACTTCAATTTGAATGGCGAGGGAAACTCAACAATTCTTGATCACGAATTATATATTGATGCAAATGCGTATACACCAGTTGATTCGACATTGATTCCCACCGGTAAATTGCAGCCTGTAGCAGGTACGGCTTTTGATTTTAATAAAGCAAAAACGATTGGTAAAAATATTGAGGAGAAAGATCAGCAATTAACTTTCGGCAAAGGTTACGACCATAATTTTGCCTTAAATAAGCATGATGAAAAAAAGGTAATCGCAACCGTTAAAAGTACAATTACAGGCATTACCATGGAAGTTTATACGAGCGAACCCGGTCTCCAGTTTTACAGTGGTAATTTTCTAACCGGTGAAACCAAAGATGGGAAAGGTGGTAAATCTTACCCTCATCGTTCGGCATTTTGTTTAGAAACACAACATTTCCCTGATGCACCAAATCATGCTAATTTCGCGTCTACCGTACTAAAACCGGGCGAAATTTATAAAACAACAACAACCTATAAATTTTTAAAGTAAATCTTGACTTTCTAATTTATAGAAAGAAGATGCACAATTCAGGAAGAGGTTTTCCTTTTCCTGAATTGTGAATTTTGAAGCATATTTGGCAACCAGATTGAACCAGTCGGCATAAGGTCTGCTTAACAACACCACAGGCCAATCACTACCATACATTACACGATTGGTTCCAAAATGTTCGAAGATCACATCAAAACAGTTAAAGATCTCTATTTCCTTCCAGTTTTTCCAGTCTGCCTCTACTAATAAGGCAGAGAGTTTACAGTAAACATTTGGGTTTTGGGCAAGTATTTTAATGTTTTCAGCCCAGGTTTTTAAGTCCTGGCTTTTAACATCAGGCTTACCACAATGATCCAGCACATAAGGCTGATCGGCAGCTTTATCTACCAGTTTTATAATATCCGGAAGTTGATCGTGGTAACATAAAAGATCGTAGGTATAATTAAACTTTTTTAAGGTTTTGATGCCCCTAACAAAATCTTCAGATAAAATAAAATCAGCATTTTCTGCCTGAAGCACATGTCGCCATCCTTTGATTGTTTTAAATGAAGACCAGTAGTTCAGGCGTTCTTCTAAATTTTTATTTTTTAAATCAACCCAGCCTACAATACCTTTAATGATTTCATTTTGCTCGGCCAGGGTTAGCAGAAAATTATTTTCTTCTTCTGCCTGATTTGCCTGAACAGCTATGCAACCGGTAATTTGCAGTTCGCTATACGTTCTGATTAAATTTTTGGGTGTAAAATCTTTACGAATGGCATTCATTTCTTCATTAATCCAGGCATCTCTTACCGGATCGAAGTTCCAAAAATGTACATGCGTATCAATCATAACAATAAATTTAGAGTTTAAAAATATTTTCCATCATTATCCATTTCTCTCCCGGTTTGGCGCCAGGTAAAGCTTTTTGGTAATTCCACATTAACGTTTCCCATTCCTGAACTTTTTCATTTTCTAAATCTGCCTTTGCTTTAGCTTCCAGAGAAAATGAATCATTTACATCCATAATCATAAAAAGGCGGGTTCCTAAAAGATAAATTTCCAATTCTTCTATTCCAGCCGATTTTATGCTCTCCAGAATTTCCGGCCAAACGGCTTCGTGATATTCTTTGTAAGCTTCAATCAGCTTTTCATCATTAATTAAATCGAGTGCAAAGCAATATCTTTTCATGCTATATTTCATTATAAGCTTTAACAACTTGTTTGCTGCTTCCCAATCCATCGATACCTAATTCTACAACATCACCAGGCTTTAGGTACCAGGGCTCTGGTTTTTGGCCTAAACCAACGCCGGCAGGTGTTCCTGTTGTTATCACATCGCCAGGCAATAGTGTCATAAACTGGCTGATGTATGAAACCATAAAAGGCACATTAAAAATCAGGTTTGATGTATTTCCATCCTGTAACGTTTTGCCATTAACGGTTAACCAGAGACGTAAATTGTGAACATCCGCAATTTCGTCAGGTGTTGCAATAAATGGTCCGATAGGTGCGAAAGTATCGCAGCTTTTTCCTTTTACCCATTGTCCGTTTCTTTCTAATTGAAATTCACGCTCGCTGTAGTCGTTATGTAAAACATAGCCTGCAATATGTTTTAAGGCATTTTCTTCTGATACATAACTTGCTTTTTTACCGATTACGATTGCAAGTTCAACTTCCCAGTCTGTTTTTTTACTGTTTTTTGGGATAATTAAATCATCGTTGGGACCAACAATGGCAGATGTTGCCTTGAAAAATAATATCGGTTCTGCAGGAATTGCTGCATTTGTTTCTGCGGCGTGGTCTTTATAGTTTAGGCCAACACATATAATTTTTGAAGGCCGGGCAAGGGCCGCACCCAAACGTATGTTTTTATCAACTTCAGGTAAATTGGCATTTTGCACATCGGCTGCGAGTTTTTCTAACCCATCACCAGCAAAAAAAGCCTCGTTATAATCTGTAACCAGCGAAGAAACATCATAATATTTATCCTCTATAATCACACCTGGTTTTTCCGAGCCCGCTTCGCCAAATCGTATTAATTTCATTGTAAATTATTTATCTTATTTAGTATTTTAATTGTTTAAGGTTGTAAAGCCGCCATCAATAGGGTAGTCGCAACCCGTTATGAATGAGGCTTCATCGCTGCATAAATACAAAGCTAAAGCTCCAATTTCTTCAGGCTTTGCCATTCTGCCTATTGGTTGTGTTTTAGAAAGTTTTTCGAACATTTCAGGAATATTATCGGGATAGTTTTTTTGCAAAAAGCCATCTACAAAAGGGGTGTGAACCCTTGCAGGGGAAATGGAGTTACAACGGATGTTTTCTCCGATGTAATCTTTAGCAACGCTCATGGTCATTGCTTTAACGGCACCTTTTGCTGCGCTATACACAAAACGGTCGGGTAAGCCAACTAAAGAAGCGATTGAAGCCATGTTGATGATAACGCCGCCACCGGATAACCTTAACTGCGGTATTGCTGCATATAAACAATTATACACGCCTTTAACATTAACACGCATTACCCTATCGAAATCAGCTTCTTCAGTGGTATCTGCTTTGCCTATGTGGGCAATGCCTGCATTATTAACCAAAATATTGATTGGTCCGACTTGTTTAAAAATTTCATTAACAGCATTGTGGTCGGAAACATCACATGCATAACTAAATGCTTTAGAACCAGCGGCTTCTATTTCACTTAAAGTTGTTTCGGCCTGTTCAGTTCCAAGTTCAATAACATGAACTTCTGCACCTTGTTTGGCAAGTATTGTTGCGATGGCTTTTCCAATCCCGCTTCCCCCACCTGTAACCACTGCTCGTTTATTTTGTAATGAAAACATATTTTATATTATGGGTTTAAAATAGAAATAATTTAATAAAATTATCAATAGAATTGAGCAAAATCACATTTCTAAATAATTTTATTATGATTTTTTTGTTATCAGTTTACAAATAAAAAGGTAATTTTTGAATAAAATTTTCATTTTTTGCCTAAATATTAACTGATATTGTCATAAGGTTTTTTACATAAACAATAACAGTTTCAGTTTTAAGAAAATGAGATTTGTTTAATGTATTAAGGTTTAAGTTTCTTTGAAATTTACCACCGCAATCTTTCCATAACTTCTTAATAATTAAGCTTCGATACCATTAAGGCATTAAGTTATTCGGAGAACTATCACATATCTTTTCTTAATTTTCTTAACTTCTTAATGGTAAAGCTTTATATACCGTTAAGGCATCAAGGGTTAATGGCAAATTAGAATTAAAAACTTAATCTATTCATGATGCAATTGTTTCTTTGTACATAAACCTTCTTTAAATTTTAGTGTACTTACCGTTTTAATATGCAAATTGAAGCGATAATTCTGCATAATTTAGATAATGAATATATATTTTCGTATTTAAAAAACGTATATATTTGAATTTATGCTGTTTTGCTTTTTTGTCGATTTCTTAAATCGATTTCAATAAGTCTTAACCATTTATAAACTAAATTTAACAAACTGGCTTTGTGTGAATTATAAATGCACCTGACCAAATTTTAAATGTGATTAGCTAAAACCAAATATAATGAACCACAATACACAGCCGGGAATTGTAACCGACGGCAATTCGTCATCAGGAAAAAAATATTTATTACCACTCATTTTAATTACAAGCTTGTTTTTCTTCTGGGGGTTTGTACATAACCTCGACCCGGTTTTAATTCCTCACCTTAAAAAAGCATTTCGACTAACCGATTTAGAAACATCATTAGTAGACTTTTCAGTTTTTATCGCCTATTTCTTAATGGCTTTACCAGCTGGTTACGTAATGCGCAGGTGGGGCTATAAAAGCGGTATCATTTTGGGCCTTTCACTTTTTGCAATTGGCTGTTTGTTGTTTTTACCTGCGGCAGATACCCGTCAATATGTGTTCTTTCTAGGTGCCTTATTTATAATTGCCTGTGGATTAACATTTTTAGAAACAGCTGCAAATCCTTATGTAACAGTTTTAGGTCCGCCGGAAACCGCAACCCAAAGGTTAAATTTCTCACAATCATTTAATGGTTTTGCCGCGTTTATGGCACCAATTGTGGGTGGAAAATTTATACTTTCAGGGGTTAATTATTCGGATAGTGAATTAGCAAAAATGCTTCCGGAAGCTAAAGAAGCTTATTTGGCACATGAAGCGAGTAGTGTTAAAGGACCCTATTTAATTTTGGGCTTAATTATTATACTGGTTACCATATTGTTCATTTTTACAAAACTACCTGATATCAAAGAAGACAAAGAGGTAACAGAAGATAAACACAGAAGCGCTTTAGAAAAAATAATACACGCATTACGCCATAGTCATTTGCGCTGGGCGATTTTAGCCCAATTTTTTTATGTTGGTGCACAGGTTTGTGTATTGAGTTTTTTTATCAGGTTTATTACTGTATCGGCAAATATTGATGCCTCTGAGGCGAGTTGGTATTCTGGTGCAGCAGGCTTAGCCTTTATGGTAGGCAGGTTTGCAGGTACTTTTTTAATGAAATATATTGCACCGAACCGTTTATTAATGTTCTACGCATTAGCAAGTGCATTACTTACATCTCTAGCAATTTTTGGTACCGGTGCAATCACTATTTATGCCTTAATTGGTGTAGCATTTTTTATGTCTATCATGTTTCCGACCATATTTAGTATGGGAATTGCCGGCTTGGGTACCGATACAAAAATAGGCTCATCACTTATTGTAATGTCAATAGTTGGTGGTGCACTGCTACCATTGAGTTTAGGCTATATTTCTGACTTGACAAAAAATATTCAATACGGCTATTTAGTTCCGTTATTATGCTTTATAGTTATTCTTTTCTATGGATGGAAGGTTTGGAAACCTATACAAATTGAAGGAGAGATCAGCTTAAAAGATTAAATTTTCATGATTTTTAAGAATTACTAGTTTTATATGGATTTACAGTTAAAAGAAAAAGTTATTGTTATTACCGGTGCTGCAAAAGGCATTGGGCGCAGTATTGCAGAAGTATTTGCGAAGGAATACGCAATAGCAGTAATTGTTGGTAGAAAAGCAGAAGATAATCAGAAAGTAGTTGATGCAATTGCGGAACAAGGCGGTAAGGCTGCTCAATTTGTTGCAGAGTTATCTAATCCTGAAGATTGCGAAAAAGTAGTTTCAGCAATCGTTGCTAAATTTGGCCGAATTGATGGTTTGGTTAATAATGCCGGTGTTAATGATGGTGTAGGATTAGAAAGCGGAAATTATAAAGACTTCATGGCCTCACTACATAAAAACGTAGTTCATTATTATTTAATGGCACATCATGCTTTGCCCGAGTTAATCAAAAGCAAAGGTGCAATCGTAAACATTACTTCAAAAACAGCTGAAACCGGACAAGGAAATACCTCAGCTTATGCTGCCGCAAATGGTGGAAGAAATGCGCTTACGCGTGAATGGGCAGTCGAATTGTTGAAATATGGAATCCGTGTTAATGCAGTTGTTGTCGCCGAATGCTGGACGCCCGCATACGAAACCTGGATTGAAACTTTGCCTGATGCACAAGCTAAACTGGATGAAATTACAGCAAAGATTCCTTTAGAAAACAGAATGACTACTGCTGAAGAAATTGCAAATATGACCGCGTTTTTAATGTCAGATAAATCAAGCCATACAACCGGACAAATCATCCATGTTGATGGTGGCTATGTCCATTTGGATAGAGCTTTGGCGAATGCTTAATTCACGATGTCATCTTGAGCCTGTCGACAGATAATCGATAGTCTTCCACAAGCTCAGACTGAAAACAACTAAATAAAATGAAAACCCTTACCTGTACAACGCCGGGCGTTTTTGAATATTCAGAAGCAGAAAAACCAGAACTCAAAAGTGGGCATGCGATTATCAAGATAAAGCGAATTGGCATCTGCGGAACCGATTTACATGCATTTGAAGGTACGCAGCCTTTCTTTAATTATCCAAGAATTTTAGGTCATGAACTTTCCGGAGAATTGGTTGAAGCAGATGGCGCCGTTGGTTTTAGAATAGGCGAGGCCGTTACTTTCATTCCGTATTTCAATTGTGGCGAATGTATTGCCTGCCGGATGAATAAACCAAACTGCTGTGTTAAAATGCAGGTTTGTGGGGTACATGTGGATGGCGGAATGCGTGAGTATTTACAAGTTCCGTCCAAAACACTTTTACACGGTGAAGGGTTGAGTTATGATGAACTGGCTTTAGTAGAACCTTTGGCTATCGGAGCCCATGGTGTTCGCAGGGCTGATGTCCAACCTCGCGAATTTGTTTTGGTTATTGGCGCCGGTCCGATTGGCTTGGGGACTATGGAGTTTGCCAGGATTGCCGGTGCAAAAGTTATCGCCTTAGATATTAATGAAGACCGCCTGGCTTTTTGTAAAGATAAATTGAGGGTTGCCCATGTGGTTAATGCGCTGTCACCTGATGTCATTCAGCAACTTAGCAATATCACAAATGGGGATATGCCTACCGTTGTAATTGATGCAACCGGAAATCAGAAAGCCATAAATAATGCCATAAATTACATGGCTCATGGCGCCAGGTTTGTATTAATTGGCCTGCAAAAAGGCGATTTAATATTCAGTCACCCCGAATTTCATAAACGGGAATCTACTTTGATGAGCAGCAGAAATGCAACAATTGAAGATTTTGAACATGTGATCAAATCAATGAAAGCAGGTTTGGTAAATCCTACAAATTACATCACACACCAGGTAAAATTCGAAGAAGTAAAGGATGAATTTGAAAAATGGTTAGATCCGAAGAATGGTGTAATCAAAGCAATGGTTAGGATAGAGAATTAGTTTTTAGCCACAAATTCCGCCCCTAATTTGTCATTTGTACGCATGCAGGAATTTTGCTGCTTATTTTATACATCCAATAATTCTCCTGCAGATATTGGTGATTTTCGCAGATTTCCTCATCCATAAGTCGTCATTCCCGCGTATGCGGAATCTTAAAGCATTTGTAAAAACCATAATTAAAAATATTCGTTTATCATCAACTAATAAAAGAAAGGGCAATTTTCTACATGAAAATTGCCCTTTCTTTTATTATGAAGTTAAAGTTAATTACCAGAATTTTACGTAAATAAGTGTTATCAAAAGTAAGGTAACAACAATCAATACTAAGGTTGATGGAGCAACTTTAAACATCGATTTATCCAGTTCGAACGCTTTAGGGTTCACTTTCGGGCCTAATAAACTCAGTCCTACCATTACTATCATCGTGAACAAGAACGACAAACCCATACATATCAAGAATGGAATTTCATAAATGCCATCTTTATTAAGGTAGGCTGTGTATAAGAAATTATCGTGGCCAAACCAAATCGGTGCATAATTATTGAAAACAACGGAAAGCAAAAATCCGGTAATTAAACCTGCAATTGCTGCCGTGCCTGTAGTCCGTTTCCAGAACATACCCAAAATAAACATAGCAAATACCCCGGGACTTATAAAACCTGTATATTTTTGGATAAAAGTAAATCCTCCTTCACCACCAATACCCAATAAATCATCCCACGTTAAAACAACGGACATTACTATTGCAACAAAAATACTTACGCGGCCAATAACAACCAATTTCTTTTCACTGGCATCTTTATTAATGTATTTTTTGTAAATATCTAAAGTCCAAATGGTAGAAATACTATTGGCCTTACCCGCCAGAGATGCTACAATCGCTGCTGTTAATGCCGCCAGCGATAAACCCTTTAAGCCGTTCGGTAAAAAGGTTAATACCGCAGAATAGGCATTATCTGCAATTACTTTACCATCGGGTGCCATTTCATGTTGTAATGCGCCGTTCCTATGTAATACGTAAGCGGCAATACCTGGTAACATGACGATAATCGGCATCCCTAACTTTAAGAAACCGGCAAATAAGATACCTGTTCTCGCTGTTTTTAAATCGGCGCCCAGTGCTCTTTGCGTAATGTATTGATTACAGCCCCAATAGTTCAGGTTCACAATCCACTGGCCGGCAAAATACATGGCAATACCAGGCAAAGCCAGGTATTTATTTACATATTCCTGCGATGAATTTGCATCCGGTTTTGCTAAAATCATTTTAAAATGGTCTGGCGAATCTTTCATCAACATTTTGAAGCCTGCAATGGCATCTCTTCCTAATCCAAAGTGATCACTCACCATTGTTAACGCGATGTAAGTTGTAACTAAACCGCCCGCAATTAAGACAATTACTTGAATTACATCTGTAAAGCCAATTACTTTCATCCCGCCAAGGGTGATAATTAATGAGAATGCAGCTAAACCAACAACGATATATTTAAAATACATCGGGTCAACCATGCTGCTAATCGCAATAGAACCCAGGTATAAAATAGAGGTAAGGTTTACAAAAATGTATAAGAACAACCAGAATATAGCCATTATTAAACTTACCGTTTCATTGTACCGGGTTTGCAGAAACTGCGGCATCGTAAAGATTTTATTCTTGAGGTAAACCGGAATAAACCAAACCGCAACAATAATTAATGCAATAGCGGCTACCCATTCGTATGCAGCAACGGCTATACCCACCTGGAAACCCTGACCGCTCATACCGATAAACTGCTCGGCAGAAATGTTAGATGCAATAAGTGAAGCACCGATTGCCCACCAGGTTAAAGAACCTTCGGCAAGAAAGAAGTCGTGACTTCCTGATGTAGCTTTATTTTTCTTACTACTGTAAATCCAATAACCGTAAGCGGAGATTAAGATAAAGTAAAAGATAAAAACGGTGTAATCGACCGTTGAAAATCTGTTCATAATGGTTTTATTTGGTTGTTATTTATAAAAAACTTCATTCCAATGAAGCTCGTTTCTAAACTGGTTTATTTTGGTTTCAGCGCCGATGTTAATATACTCGATGCCTGCGATATTTGCAAAATCAGACAGGTGTTCGGTTGTTAAATTCTGACTGTAAGCCGTATGATGCGCGCCACCCGCGTAAATCCACGCTGCACAACCCGTTTTCATATCCGGAAGGGGTTTCCAAAGTACCCTTGCAACCGGAAGATTCGGTAAGTCGTGTTCCGCCTCAACGGCTTTAACTTCGTTAACCAATAAGCGGAAACGATTGCCCATATCGATTAAAGAAGCATTTAAAGCGTCGCCACCGGCAACATTAAAAACCAAACGGGCAGGATCTGCCTTGCCGCCAATTCCTAACGGATGAACTTCCAGGCTTGCCTTTCCTTTTGCTAATGAAGCATCAACTTCGAGCATGTGCGAGCCTAAAACCATAGAATTTGCGGGATCGAAATGGTAAGTGTAATCTTCCATAAAAGCATTTCCACCGGCTAAACCCGAACCCATAACCTTACAGGCGCGTACCAAAGCTGCAGTTTTCCAGTCGCCTTCACCTGCGAAACCATAGCCATCGGCCATTAAACGTTGCGCTGCGATGCCCGGAAGCTGAATCATGCCATGCAAATCTTCAAACGTATCAGAAAAACCTTTGAAATTACCATCTTCTAAAAACTTCCTCAAACCTAATTCGATTTTCGCCGCATCATAAACTGAAGAATGTCTGGCGCCACCGGCTTTTAAATCATCAGCCATTTCATACGTTTCCTCGTATTCCTTCAATAAATTTTGAACAGCATCTTCATCTACAGCGTTAATTATCGCAACCAAATCGCCTATACCGTAAGTATTTACCGAGAAACCGAATTTCATTTCTGCCTCTACTTTATCGCCATCCGTAACGGCAACATAACGCATGTTATCGCCAAAACGGGCAAATTTAGCGCCTTGCCAATCGTGCCATCCGGCTGCAGCCCGGCACCAGGTATCTATCTGCGAAGCAACTTCTTCATCTTCCCAATGGCCCACAACGACTTTTCTGTCTTTACGCATACGGGTTACCATAAAGCCAAACTCTCTGTCGCCATGCGCACTCTGGTTCAGGTTCATAAAGTCCATATCTATGGTATTCCATGGAATATCGCGGTTGAATTGGGTGTGTAGATGCAACAATGGTTTTTGCAAAACATTTAAACCTCTAATCCACATTTTAGCAGGGGAGAAGGTGTGCATCCAGGTTACCACGCCGATACAATTCTCATCGGTGTTTGCATCTTGTAAGGTTTCGAAAATTTCATCAGTATTTTTTACAATAGGTTTGTAAACCACCGAAACCGAAATTTTTGAATTGTTATTTAACGACTTTGCAACTTCTTCTGCATGTATTGCAACTTGTTTTAGTGTTTCTTCTCCGTATAAATCCTGCGTTCCTGTAATGAACCAAACTTGTAATTTTTTTAAATCAATCATTATATATTTTGTTTAATCGCTTAATTGTATTAATTGGTTAACTGAAAATAGCTTGCGCAATAGTCTGTGTGCTCAAAGACTGTATAAGTACTTATTCTTGCCCATAATAAGCATCAGCACCGTGTTTACGCTCATAATGTTTCTTTATTAAAGAATCTTTTAACCTTGGCGCATTTGCATTAATTTGTTCGGTTAGTATGGCCATTTGGGCAACTGCCTCTAAAACCGCACTATTGTAAACAGCCTTTTCAGCCGTTTTTCCCCAGGTGAAAGGTGCGTGGTTGCCTACCAAAATCATCTCTACTTCTTTATGGCTTAAACCCAAACGCTCAAAATGATTCATAATCTGGAAGCCGGTTTCATACTCATAATTTCCTTTAATCATCTCGTCATCCATTGGCGGAGCGCAGGGAATATCAACTGTTAAATGGTCGCCATGGGTAGTACCAAAAATCGGAATTGCTCTTTGTGCCTGTGCCCATGCTGTTCCGTAAGTAGAATGGGTGTGTACGATGCCTCCTATAGCTTCCCAATGTTTGTAAAGTACTGCATGCGTTTTGGTGTCAGAGGATGGGCGTAAATTTCCTTCAACGGTATTTCCGTCAAAATCCACGATTACCATTTTGTCAGCAGATAAATCCTCGTAAGGAACACCACTTGGTTTTATGGCAAATACGCCTTTATGTCTATCAGCAGCACTTACATTTCCGAAAGTAAAAAGCACCAAACCCAATTTTGGTAATTGCATGTTGGCTGCATAAGCCTGCTCTTTTATATCCTGATAATTGCTCATGATAGGTATGGTTTTACGTCTTTTTTATTGTATTTCTCAATATATCGGCCCAAGCCTAAATACTGTTGGTAATGCTGGCGATAAATTTTTCTGTTTTTGAGCTGCGGCTGATACTCTTTCTCAAATCCGGTTCCCATTGCTTTCATTGCGGTTTCGATATCCGGATAAATGCCTGCTGCAACCGCGGCGAACATGGCCGCACCCAAAGCACAGGTATGCTCAAAACGATGAATGCGGATTGGCATTTCCAAAACATCGGCCATCATTTGCATAATGTATGATGATTTTTTTGCCACGCCGCCAATACCAATAATTCCTTTTACCGGTACGCCTTGTTCTTTAAATCTATCTACAATTGCTTTCGCCCCAAAACAGGTTGCGGCTGCCAAAGCCCTGAAAAATCTTGGTGCATCCGTGCCCAGACTAAGTCCGGTGATGGCGCCTTTTAACTCCTGGTTGGCGTCTGGTGTTCTTCTGCCGTTCAGCCAGTCTAATGCTAATTCCGGGTAATCTTCATCCGGTAATTCTGAAGCTTGTTTGCTTAAATTTGCAATAATTTTATGTTCAAGTTCTTCTTTTAAAGCCTGGACGGTATGCGCATCAATCAGGGTTGATTCAGCTAATAAATTATTAATTGGCCAGCTAATCAGGTTTTTAAACCAGGCGTAGGCATCGCCAAAGGCAGACTGACCGGCTTCCAAGCCAGCCATGCCTGGGATAACCGAACCGTTTACTTGTCCGCAGATGCCATTGACCAGCTTGCCTTCCATATCTTTATTTGGCGCTACCAGAATATCGCAGGTACTGGTTCCCATAACTTTACTTAAGTAGTAAGGCTCGATTTGTCCGCCAACGGCGCCCATGTGTGCATCAAAAGCACCAACGCCTACAATTACAGCTGTGCTTAAGCCTAATTTATCGGCCCATTCGGCGCTTAAATTTCCTGCCGAAATATCCGAAGTATAGGTGTCTTTGAATAGCTTTTCACGATAACCTTTCAACAAAGGGTCTAAACTTTCGAAAAATTCTGCCGGAGGCAATCCATCAAATTCTTCGGCCCAAAGTGCTTTATGACCGGCAGCACAACGGCTACGCTTCATTTCTTTTACATCGGTTTTCCCACTTAGTAAAAATGGAATCCAGTCGCAATGTTCCACCCACGAAACGGTGCTTTTTCTTACCTGCGCATCAACCCTTAAAATATGAAGCAATTTAGACCAGAACCATTCAGAAGAATAAATTCCACCAACATATTTTAAATAGTTAACCGGAAATTTTGTGGCGTGATTGTTAATTTCTGCCGCTTCTTTTACAGCGGTGTGGTCTTTCCACAATACAAACATTGCATTTGGATTTTCAGCAAATTCAGGTTTTAAGGCTAATGGTGTACCGGTTTCGTCAACGGCCACCGGGCTGGAACCTGTGGTATCGATAGAAATTCCCCTTACAAAAGAAGCAGATTCGCCTCCCGCTTTTGCAATACAATCTTTAATGGTATGGGTTAATCCCTCAATATAATCTAAGGGGTGTTGCCTGAATTGATTGAGAGAAGGTTTACAATATTGGCCTTTTTGCCATCGTGGGTAAAGAAAAACAGAAGAGGCAATTTCCTTTCCGTTTGCGGTATCGACCAAAACGGAGCGGACAGAATCTGTCCCGTAATCCACGCCAATTACATAGTTTGCTGTGCTCATAACAATAAATAAATGTCTAATTAACGTTTATTTATTTGAATTAAAAAATTTTTGTTGTGTTTTTGATTGTTATAAATTTCAACATTGATTTGTGTAGCGTGTTTGAGTTGTTTTTTCGCAGATTTACGCGGATAAATACAGGATGCGGATATAGTTTCGTAGAAGGTTATTATGTTGTGTTATATTTTCCCGCAGATTTTCGCAGATAAGGAGCGCAGATTTACGCAGATAGATATATGATACGGATATAGTTTTACAGGAGTTTATTATGTTGTTTTATATTATTTCCGCAGATAAGGAGGGCAGATTTACGCGAATAAAAATAACAATGAATAAAATTTTGAACTATGGGTGTGAAAATCCCCGAAAATCTGCGGATAAAATCAGCATAAATCTGCGGGGAATTAGGTTAAATGATTTCATTTGCATCAGTGAGAAACCTTTTTAAAGCGACTTCCTTAAATTCAAATAAAAAGGAACATGTATTTTCTTCCTGATGTTATTTAAAATACAATTTGCAGTTTCCGTACCCAGCATGGCAAAATCAGTAGAAATGGTTGTAATGCCGTTTAAAATAATTCGTTTCAGAGGTATCTCATTATAAGAGATTACGCCAACATCTTTACCAACTTCCATTTCCAGGGCAAGTAATCTTTCAATCAGTGTAACCAAATCATCTTCCATTAAACTGATGTAAACTTCACCTTTGCCAATCTCTTCAATGATTATATTATCTACAACTTTATGATTAAAAGCATATTGCTGGCAAAATCTGTAAAAGCCATCCAAAATCTCTTTCGGGAAATAGGTATTTTTGGGGAAGATAATTTTTAAAGTATTGTATTTGGAAAGTGGTGTTAATGCCTGTTCAAGTGCATTGTAAATGTCCTGTGCAAAATTCTCATAAACAGCTGCATATTCACCGGTAATTCCGGGAAGTAATTTGTCGAGAATAATTAATTTTTCTCTTGGAATGGCATTTATAATGTCCTGCGCTTTTTCATCGCCTTCATTAAAATGAGGAATAATTACATAGTGTGTGTAACCATCTTTTTTATTATTCAGCAGGCTTTTAAAAAGAGAAAAATCGTTGTTGTAGATGTATAAGTCAATTGCAGCCTGTTCGCCAATGGCTTTCGTAAAGGAATCGTATATAATTTTTTTATGTGTACTTAACTTATTAAATAGCAGACAAATTTTAAGTTTCCTTGAAAAATCGGTGTTAATTACAAAATAACCTTTGCCCGGAATGGATTCGATAACACCAAGTTTTCTTAACCGGCGGTAACCTTTTTCTGCAGTATCTCTCGATATTTCTAAAACGAAACTCAATTCGTTTATAGAAGGCAGCATATTTCCATTTTGAATTTTTCCGGTTTCAATCGCATATAAAATCGTATTAACTAACTGCTTATATTTAGGTGTAGCAGAATATTCATCTATAATAATATGGCTGATTAAATCTTCGGATTTCAAAACGGTGGATTTATTTTTTCCAAATATAACAAATCACATTTCTTATTAGCATGACAGTACATAACAGTTAAGTTTATTTCAATTTCTACATTCGAAAACCAAATATAAAACCAATACTATGCAAGCAATTTTAGGCGTAATTTTTCATTTTATCGGCGGGTTTGCCTCCGGGAGCTTCTACATTCCTTATAAAAAAGTTAAAGGCTGGGCCTGGGAAAGCTATTGGATTGTTGGTGGTATCTTTTCCTGGTTAATTGTACCGCCTTTAGCTGCATTCTTAACCGTTCCAAACTTTACAGATATTATTGCAGGTACGAGTGGCAGCATATTATTATTAACCTATTTTTTTGGTGTTCTCTGGGGTATCGGCGGTTTAACTTATGGTTTAGGCGTTCGTTATTTGGGCGTTTCGCTCGGCAGTAGCATTATCCTTGGCTTATGTATGGTATTAGGGTCGATTTTACCATCTATTTATTTCGATTTCTTTCCGCAAGCAGGCAAGGATACTTTTACCATGTTTATTACAACTGATTGGGGAAGAATGGTATTGCTTGGACTTTTAGTCTGTGTTTTAGGAATTATTATCTGTGGTAAAGCAGGTACTATGAAAGAAAAAGAGATAAAAGCAGATGTAACCGACCCTCATGGAATGGAAGTTAAAACTGAATTTAAATTTGGTTTAGGCTTATTTGTAGGGATTGTTTCCGGCGTTTTAAGTGCCTGCTTCAACTTCGGCATCGAAGCCGGAAAACCAATGGCCGATGCTGCAAATGCAATATGGAAAGCCACTAATCCTTCAGAAAACGGAAATTTTCTTTTTCAGAATAATGTAACTTATATCATTGTGCTCTGGGGTGGTTTAACCACAAATTTTATCTGGTGTATGGTTTTAAATGCCAGGAATAAAACTTTTGGCGATTATACCAAAGCAAGTACTCCATTATTAAAAAACTACATTTTTTCTGCACTGGCAGGTACCACATGGTTTCTTCAATTTTTCTTCTACGGAATGGGCGAAAGCAAAATGGGCAATGGTGCCAGTTCGTGGATTTTGCACATGGCCTTCATCATTTTAATAGCGAATGTTTGGGGCTTGGTTTTAAAAGAATGGAAAGGCGTTTCGAAAAAAACCTTAACCACAGTTTTAGTCGGTATCCTCACCATCATTGCTTCCGTATTAATTGTGGGATATGGTAATTCAATTAAATAAATTTTAAAAAGTAAAATATCAATATAGATGTCTGTTAAAGAAACAAATTATAAGTACGTAAGTTACTTATGGGATGAAGAAGAGGCTGCAAAATTAGCCGGAGATGAAGTAGCATTGTTAATCTACCGCTCTAATTTATTGGGTGCCGATTTGCGTTTAACCAATTATGGCGGTGGCAATACGTCGTGTAAATTATTAGAAAAAGATCCGCTTACAGGTTCAGAAACTGAAGTAATGTGGGTTAAAGGTTCGGGTGGCGATTTGGGTACATTAAAGAAAAGCGGCTTGGCTGCGCTTTATGTAGATAGGTTGCGACGCCTGAAAAATATTTATCGTGGTGTAGAACATGAAGATGAAATGGTTGAACTGTTTAACCACTGTATTTTTGATTTAAGTTCGAAAGCACCTTCAATTGATACGCCTTTACACGGATTTTTACCTTTTGCGCATATCGACCATTTGCATCCTGATGCGGCGATAGCAATTGCGGCAGCAAAAGACGGGAAAAAAATAACCGAAGAATTATTCGGCGGAACAATCGGCTGGGTGGAATGGAAAAAACCTGGTTTTGAGTTAGGTTTAACTTTGAAAAAATGTTTAGATGAAAATCCGGGAATTCGTGGAATTATGTTGGGTTCTCACGGTTTATTTACCTGGGGCAATACGGCTTACGAAAGTTACATCAATACTTTAGATGTTATTGAAATCTGTTCTGATTATTTAGCACAGAACTATGGTAAAAAAGCTCCGGTTTTCGGCGGACAAAAAATAGAAAGTGCCGAAGCGGATAAACGCAAGAAACAAGCTGCAACATTAGCACCCGTTTTACGTGGATTATGTTCTTCAAAACAACACATGATTGGTCATTTTACAGATGATGTGCGTGTTTTGGAATTCATTAACTCAAATGATTTAAATCGCCTGGCACCGATGGGTACCAGTTGCCCTGACCACTTTTTGAGAACTAAAATCAGTCCGCTGGTTTTAACACTTGCGGCAGATGCAGACTTATCAGATACAAAAGCTTTAAAGGAAACTTTAGAGCCTTCTTTCGAGGCATACCGGGCAATGTACACCGATTATTATGAAACTTGTAAACATCCGAATAGTCCGGCAATACGCGATACCAACCCGGTAGTGATTTTATATCCCGGAATCGGGATGTTTACCTTTTCGAAAGATAAACAAACGGCAAGGGTAGCTGCAGAATTCTACATCAACGCCATTAATGTGATGAAAGGAGCTGAAGCCATTTCAGAATATACTTCGTTGCCGCATCAGGAAGCTTTTAATATTGAATACTGGTTGTTGGAAGAAGCAAAATTGCAACGCATGCCAAAACCAAAACCACTAACCGGCAAAATTGCTTTAATTACAGGTAGTGCCGGTGGAATTGGTAAAGCAATAGCGAAAAAATTTGTTGCGGAAGGCGGTGTAGTGATTTTAAACGACATGAATGCGGAACGTTTAACAGCTGCCGGACAAGAATTCGCAGCCCAGTTCGGTAAAGATTCTTACAGCATGGCAATTTTAAATGTGACCAGTCAGGAAGATATCAATGCTGCTTTCGATTCGGCTGCATTGGCTTTCGGTGGTATTGATATTGTAGTTAACAACGCAGGTTTGTCCATTTCGAAAACAATTGGCGACCATACCGAGAAAGATTGGGATTTATTGTATGATGTTTTAGTTAAAGGCCAGTTTTTTATCACACAGGCAGCAACAAATACCATGCAAAAGCAAAATATTGGCGGCGATATCATTAATATTGTAAGTAAGAATGCCCTGGTTAGCGGGCCAAATAATGCCGGTTATGGAAGTGCAAAGGCCGCTCAATTGCATTTAAGCAGGTTAAATGCTGCGGAATTAGGTACCGATAACATCCGTGTTAACGTCGTAAATCCCGATGCGGTAATCAGCGATAGCAACATCTGGGCTGGTGGCTGGGCAGAGGGCCGGGCTAAGGCATACGGCATTACCGTTGCTGAATTGCCGGCATATTACGCAAAGCGGACTTTGTTAAATCAAATTATTTTACCTGATGATATTGCAAATGCATGTTTCGCATTCGTTGGCGGCTTACTGCAGAAATCGACCGGAAACGTTTTAAACGTTGATGGTGGCGTTGCTATGGCATTTGTGAGATAACAATAGCCTTGGTTTGTGAGGATACAGTCCATGGATATAAGACAAAAGAAAATAATTGAAATATTAGCCCGGTTTGTGTCCTCACAGGCCGATACAAAATAAATATTGTGAAGCTAAATGAATTAGGACTGAAAATTTCCTGAATAATGTTAAAAATTAGTTTTAGTAAGTTGTTTCGAAAAGGCCTGCAGCTCATCGCAGGCCGAAATAACTTTTAAAGCAAAGTGGCGCATTCACAACAAGAATAAAATATTACCTAACCTCAGTTTGTTTATACAAGCTGTTAATAGAACAGACCCATGAATATTGAGCAGAACCAAATAGAAAAACATAACGACGCCCTGTTAACTTCGCATCAGCGTAAAATCAGCTTTTTAAAGGAAGAATGGTCGCATATTGATTTAGAAAATGTAATCCAAAAACTTGTTGATTTTCAAATCGCAATTCCGAGCTGGGCATTGGGTACCGGTGGAACACGTTTCGGCCGTTTTGCAATTACGGGTGGCGAGCCACGAACCATTGAAGAAAAAATTGAAGATGTAGGCTTACTTCATGCATTAAATGGTGCGAGCGGTGCTATTTCTTTGCATATTCCATGGGATATTCCACAAAATGCCGGGGCTTTAAAAAGCCTTGCCGCTGGTTATGGTCTGAAATTCGATGCCATGAACTCGAATACTTTTCAAGACCAGGCAGGTGCCGCACATAGTTATAAGTTTGGCTCTTTACAAAATGTAAATAAAGCTATCCGCAAGCAGGCAATCGAACATAATATTGAAGTTATAAAACATGGTATTGCGTTAGGTTCTGACGCATTAACGGTTTGGCTTGCCGATGGTTCTTGCTTTCCCGGTCAGCTGAACTTCCGTAAAGCATTTGAAAATACTTTAGAGAGTTTGCATGAAATTTATGCTGCATTGCCAGAAGACTGGAAAATGTTTGTTGAGTATAAAGCCTTCGAGCCAAATTTCTATTCAACCACGGTGGGCGATTGGGGGCAATCGCTTCTTTATGCGTCTAAACTTGGCAAAAAAGCATATACATTGGTCGATTTAGGTCACCATTTGCCGAATGCGAATATCGAACAAATTGTGTCGCTACTTTTAATGGAAGGCAAACTAGGTGGTTTCCACTTTAACGATTCTAAATACGGTGATGATGATTTAACCGCCGGAAGCATAAAACCTTATCAACTTTTCTTAATTTTTAACGAATTGGTTGAAGGAGTGGATGCAAAGGGAATGAATCATGCTAAAGATTTAGGCTGGATGATAGATGCTTCACATAACGTAAAAGATCCGTTAGAAGATTTATTACAATCTGTTGAAGCCATTATGATTGCTTACGCGCAAGCATTATTAGTGGATAGAAAAGCTTTAAATGCTGCTCAAGACAATAATGATGTGGCGAAGGCACAGGAGATTTTACAAAATACCTTCCGCAGTGATTTAAGAGCTTTAGTTGCTGAAGCCCGGTTAAGGGCAAATGCGGCTTTATCGCCGATTAATTTATACCGTGAACTTAGCGTTCGCCAGAATTTAGTAAAAGACAGGGGCTTAGGAACCGTTGCTACAGGTTTATAATTTAAAGAGGGGATAAAAAATGCCAAAAACCGTTGTCGCGATATTTGATGTAGGTAAAACAAATAAAAAATTGTTTCTGATTGATGAACATTATAACATCGTTTATGAGCGTTCGGCTCGTTTTGTAGAAACAAAAGATGAAGATGGTGAGCCTTGTGAGAATCTCGAAAGTTTGCGTTCTTCGGTTTACGATTCTTTAAATCAAGTGTTACAGTTAAGGGAATACGATATTAAAGCCATTAACTTTTCAACTTATGGTGCCAGTTTCGTTTACCTGGATGAAAAAGGTAATCCGCTTACACCACTTTATAATTACCTGAAAGAATATCCTGAAGCGCTAAAAAAAGAATTCTATGAAACCTATGGCGGTGAAGAGAAAATTTCTTTAGAAACGGCTTCACCCGTTTTAGGAAGTTTAAATTCGGGGATGCAGCTTTACCGGTTAAAAAAGGAAAAACCCGAAATATTTGCCAAGGTTAAGTATGCTTTGCATTTGCCTCAATATTTAAGTTACCTGATTACCGGTAAACCAGTCGCAGATATCACCAGTATTGGTTGTCATACACAGTTGTGGAATTTTGAGAAAAATGAATACCACAGCTGGGTTTTGAAAGAAGAACTGGATAAAAAATTTGGCAAATTTACACCTGCCGATTCAAGCCTGGAAACGAACTTTCAATCGCATCATGTAAAAGTTGGTGTAGGCCTGCACGACAGTTCAGCCGCCTTAATCCCTTACCTGGCCAATTTTTCGGTTCCATTTGTATTGCTTTCTACCGGAACCTGGTGCATCAGTTTAAACCCCTTTAACCAGGAAACATTAACCGAAAAAGAGCTTAAACAAGATTGCCTTTGCTACATGCATTACAAAGGAAAAGCCGTTAAAGCATCCAGGATTTTTGCAGGTTATGAACATGAAATTCAGTTAAAGCGTATTGCTGATCATTTCGATAGGGCAGCTTATATTTTTAAACACCTGAAATTTAACCCGGGGATGATTCTGAACCTCGCGAATAAAATCCCGGAAAATGCGCTGCTGCAAACTGAATTTTTGGCAAATTCTGCATTTCCTGACAGAGATTTAAGTCTTTTCAAAAATGCAGAGGAAGCTTATCACCAGTTAATTTTTGATTTAGTTAAGCAACAGGTATATTCGCTGAAATTAATCTTAAATCAGGGTGTTAAAAGAATTTTTGTTGATGGGGGCTTCGGTAAAAATGCAATTTATATGCATTTACTTGCTACAGCAATTCCTGATATTGAAGTTTATGCTTCATCTGTATCTCAGGCAACCGCAATTGGAACGGCACTCGCAATTAATGATGCATGGAATGAAAATGCGGCGCCAACTGATATGATTCAATTAAAATATTATTCTGCTATTCAACGTAGTACCCAATTTTAATACATTAATAAAAATGAGCTGGAAATATAATACGGATTACCCTTCGGTAGATGATTTACGGAATAAGGCAAAATCCAAAATGCCCCGTTTCGCTTTTGAATATCTTGATGGGGGGTGTAATGAAGACGTTAATCTTTTTCGTAATACCGCCGACATCAGAGATTTAGAATTACTGCCTTTTTACATCAGAAATTTTAAGGAAGTATCATTAAAAACACAACTTTTTGGACATACTTATGATGCACCCTTTGGAATTGCCCCGGTTGGTTTACAAGGATTAATCTGGCCGAATGCTCCTGAAATTTTAGCTAAAGCAGCTTTTGAACATAATGTTCCTTTCGTTTTGAGTACGGTAAGCACTTCATCTATTGAAAGGATTATGGAAATTACGGAAGGAAATGCCTGGTATCAATTGTATCATCCGGCAGAAAGCCAAATCACAGATGATATCATCAACCGTGCAGAAGCCTCAGGATGTAAGGTACTTGTCATTCTTTGTGATGTGCCGAGTTTTGGTTTTCGTCCGAGAGATATCCGTAATGGTTTGGCCATGCCGCCAAAAATGTCGGTAAGAAATATGCTTCAAATTTGTGGCAGACCGGAATGGGCCTTGAGAACACTTTTCCACGGACAACCGGCTTTTGAAACCATGAAACCTTACATGCCAAAAGGATTAAACATGAAACAGCTTGGATTGTACATGAATAAAACTTTTTCAGGTAGATTAAATGCTGAAAGGATTTCTTCAATTCGCGATAAATGGAAAGGTAAGCTGGTTTTAAAAGGGGTTGCAACTGAAGAAGATGCGCAAATGGCTGTTCAGTTAGGTTTGGATGGTATTATCGTTTCTAACCACGGTGGAAGACAATTAGATGCCGGTCAATCTTCTATTAAACCCCTAATTCAGATTGCCCCGAAATTCAAAGATAAATTAACTGTAATGATGGACAGTGGCTTACGCTCTGGTCCTGATGTAGCCCGTAGTATTGCTGCCGGTGCTGATTTTACGTTTTTAGGCAGAACATTTATGTATGGTGTTGGTGCCTTGGGCAATGCGGGTGGCAATCACACTATCGGTATGCTCAAAACTCAACTTAAACAAGTTATGGACCAGGTTGGCTGCGAAAGGGTAGAGGATTTACCGAAGCATTTGTCTACGTAAGTCGTTATGCCCAATTTAATTGGGAATCTTAAGCGGTAAATTGCCCGCATTAGGCATTAAGATTTCCGCCTGCACTTACTCACAGCGTCGTCATTTCGCGCGCAGCCGATAAATCTTTGTTTCCCGGTTTGTGTCCTCACAGACCGGTAATAATGCATCAAAACTTATGGTCTGTGGAGACACAGATCATGACAAGATTCCCGCCTGCGTGAGGTCAGCATTAATGGAAATGTTATACGATTGAATCGTAATGTTATTTCTGCACTCGTTAGAAACGAGCGCAAGTTGCATGTACACTTACTCACAACGTCGTCATTTCGAGCGCAGCCGAGAAATCTTTGTTTCCCGGTTTGTGTCCTCATAGACCGGGAATAATGCATCAAAACTTATGGTCTGCGGAGACACAGGCCATGGACGAGATTCCGCTTGCGTGGAACCAGCATTAATAGAATTGTTATACGATTGAATCGTAATGCTATTTCTGCACTCGTTAGAAACGAGCGCAAGCTGTATTTACACTTACTCACAGCGTCGTCATTTCGAGCGCAGCCGAGAAATCTTTTTTTCCGGTTTGTGTCCTCACAGACCGGGAATAATGCATCAAAACTTATGGTCTGCGGAGACACAGACCATGGACAAGGATCCTGCCTGCGTGGGACCAGCCTTAATAGAATTGTTATACGATTGAATCGTAATGCTATTTCTGCAGACACAGACCATAAACTAACTATTTCGTCAGCAAGCTATCTATTTCCGCATTAAACTCTTTTACAAATTCATCGTAATATTTAGCTGTTGCAGGGCCGTTATAGCCCGTGTGTATCTGCGCAACATTTCCTGTTTTATCAATAATTATTGTGGTTGGGAACGATAAAAATGAATTCAGCGCCGGCAGGGATTCAGCAACGGCTTGTTTATCGGCTTTACCGGCAATTACCTGGTCGTATTCAATCCCAAAGCGATTTTTGAAATTAGTTAATGCTTTTTTAACATATTCAGCATCTGTTTGTCTTTCGTAATGCAAAGCAATTACCTCGACACCGCGTTTCTTATTTTCTTTATACCAGGGTGCAATAAAACCGGCTTCATCCATACAGTTCGGGCACCAGCTTCCGGTAATGGTTAGTACCACAACCTTATTTTTATACTTCTCGTCCTTTAAGGAAATTTTCTTACCATTTACATCAGGGAAAGAAAAATCGAGGGTTTTATATCCATCTTTTAGATAAGTAAGTTTATAGGCATCAGGTAGGGCGGCATCTTTGTTCTTAACACCGGTGAAAGGTTGCGAACCCCTTGCACCTAAAATTTCACCAGTTAAAGTTCCGTCCTGGTTAAATGTTCCTTTGTAGTAAGATGGTGAAGAACCAATAAAACTCGACAGTTGGAATTCGTTTCCTTCTACAACCCCTTCAAGGTAACGGGAATCGCCTGTTACGCGTAAAAAAGTTCCGGTAAGTTTATTTCCTTTTTGCTTAAACAAGCCAACCGTTTTTTCTTCTTTGCCATCGGGTGATTTAAAAACGACATCATAACTGCCGGAATAATCTGCACCAGCCGCTTTTCCATTCGGTTCGAATCGATAATTTTTCTTTTCAGCTGAAATTTGAATTGCTTTCCCTGAACCGTTTTGTTTTCTTAAACTCCCATTAAGTGTGTTATCATTAATACCTAAAGCCAATTCATTATCAAACTGATCCAACTTAACGAAAATCGAATCGGCAGTTTGTTTAACCGGCCCGCCTTCAAAGCTTTCTTCGGCATTGCGGAAGTATAATTTTTTAACACCCGCTTTATCAACAATTTCAAAGTTAAAAGGTATCTCCAGGCCTTCTCTAATTTTAAATATGCCTCTCCAGTTGCCTTCGGCTGTAAAAGTTGTGTGTTTTAACTTACCTTTTTCAGGAACTTTTGTTCCTGCCGAAGCTAAACTTGTTTGTGAATAGGCGAGTGGAGAATTTATCGCAGCTATTGCTACGGCTATATATAATGGTTTTTTATTCATTGGGGGGGATAATTTAATCTACTAAATTGGTCGACAAATATACCGATGTATTCTCCAAAGAAAAAATATTTAAATAAAAATCTACAAAAACTATAGAGTAAATATAAATTGTTATATCTTTGCGCCAGTTATTTTAAAATTACTTATCAAGAAAGGTGGAGGGAATGGCCCTTTGAAGCCTTAGCAACCATCTATGAGAATGGAATTGGTGCTAATTCCATCCGGCTGGAATGTCGGGTAGTTAAGTCAGTTGAATGCGTTATCCCATGATTAATATATGGAGCAATCTGATTTACGGCTGCTCTTCCTTTTCGAGCTTTTCTGATAAGTTGTTTTTAATTCAAAAATCATTCAAATGAAAAAAACAGACGAGCAAAATCAAAACAATTTTATTTTCCTATACTCAATCGGTTATTTCCGAATGTGTAATCCCTGTTAAAGCTTAATCTTTTAACAGGCTCCTAAGGGCATCCAAATCTTAAATTTTCTATTGCTGAAAAGGCGGTTTTCAACCACCATGGAATTGCTATGCCTGATTATTATCCTTTTAACTAATCATTAATTAAAATTTATGTTCAAAAAACTCAAATTGCCGGTTATTATACTTTTGCTTCTTCTAACACAAAAGTTATCGGCTCAAAATTCAATCGTTACCGGAACGGTCAGGTCGGCTGATGGTGAGAGTATTCCGGGTGTATCCGTTTTGGTAAAAGAAACCAAACAAGTTGTTGCTACCGATGCAAAAGGTGCTTTTTCCGTCAATGCTTCCGATAAAAACACATTAGTATTCTCTTATGTTGGTTTTCAAAGCCAGGAAATTCTGGTTAATAAAAGTGCGGGCGCGCTAACCATAACTTTGCAGGCAAGCGAAAATGCACTGGATGAAGTTGTGGTAACCGCACTTGGTATTTCAAGACAGAAAAAATCATTAGGTTATGCGGTTCAGGAATTAAAAGGCCAGGATTTAGCTGAAGCGAAAGAATCGAACCTGGTGAATGCATTAGCCGGGAAAGTTGCGGGCGTTCGGGTCACAAACAGTCAGGGCGATATGGGTTCATCCCGGGTGGTTATTCGAGGGGAAACTTCTATCTCAGGCAATAACCAACCTTTATTTGTCGTGGATGGTGTTCCGGTTGATAATTCCCAATTAAATTCGGGAGGTGCCAGAGATTATGCAAATGCCATTTCAGATATTAATGCCGATAACATTGAATCGATAAGTGTGCTGAAAGGACCAAATGCTGCAGCACTTTATGGTTCCAGGGCAGCCGCCGGTGTTATTCTGATTAAAACTAAAACCGGAAAATCGAAAAAAGGTGTTGGCATTACACTTAATTCAAATGCTGTAATTGAAACGATAGCGACACTGCCGGTTTATCAAAACGCATTCGGGCAAGGTTCGGAAGGTAAATTCAGCTATGTTGATGGAAAAGGCGGCGGTATTAACGATGGTGTTGATGAAAGCTGGGGTCCGAAACTCAATGGTCAGTTAATACCCCAATTTTATTCGAAAGGTGTTGCGGTTCCTTTCATTGCACATCCTGATAATGTGCGTGACTTTTTTGAAACCGGCTATGCTTTAAATAATGGCATCGCGATAGCAGATGCTTCAGAGAAATTTGATTACCGTTTATCTTACAATAACCTGAAGCAGGTTGGTGTTATTCCAAATTCAGGTCAGGGAAAAAATAATTTCTCGCTGAACACAACATTAAAATTGACGCCGAAACTAAGCATCACGGCAAACGCAAATTACAGCAAACTTTCTTCCGATAATTTACCGGGAACAGGCGGCTCGAGGTCAACAAGTACCATGTTGCAGTTTACCTGGTTTGGCCGACAGGTCGATATCAACCAGTTGAAAAATTATTTAGATGAGAACGGCAATACCTTCAACTGGAACAACAGCTACTACAGCAATCCGTATTGGGTGGCTTACGAAAATACGGTTTCACAAAATCGTAACCGGTTAATCGGAAGCCTTGGTTTAAACTATAAAATTATCGATGGACTGGAATTCAATTTCCGATCGGGAACAGATTATTATAACGACAGACGGAAAATCAGAATAGCCTATGGCACCAACGGAACGCCATTTGGCTCTTATGCCGAAAGCGCTTTTACCGTAAATGAAAACAATACGGATGCAACATTAAATTTAAATAAGCAATTGAGCGCTGATTTCAGTATTGAAGGTTTATTGGGAAGCAATATCCGTTCCCGTTACATTGAACAAAACGACCAAAGTGCGCCAAGATTAGCGGTTGCAGGTTTATACTCGCTAAGTAATTCAAGAGACCCGCTAATTTCATCTAATAACTATAGTAAACTTAAATCTTATAGTGTTTATGCATCTGCACAGGTTGGGTTCAGGAATTACCTTTTTGCCAATGTTACAGCCCGTAACGACTGGTCGTCAACCCTGCCATCGCAAAACCGGTCTTATTTCTATCCTTCATTTAACGGAAGTTTAGTGCTTACGGAAGCCTTTGATATTAAGGGGACATTTCTTGATTATGCAAAAATCCGTGGCGGCTGGTCGAAGGTTGGTAAAGATGCCGATCCTTACCGCCTGGCAAATACTTATGTTTTTGGTGCGCCTTATGGCTCAAGTCCGCAATTAACCACATCTGCTACAGATTCAAACCCAAACCTAAAACCCGAAACAACAACTTCATCAGAATTGGGTGCAGAAGCGGTTTTTCTTAACAAAAGGGTACGTTTAGATTTAAGTTTATACAATACCAACAGTTACGACCAGATTTTGAGTGTTGATGTTAGTCCTTCTACAGGTTTCCGTTCAAAACTTTTAAATGCGGGAAAAATTAATAACAAAGGTATCGAGGTTCAATTGGGGTTAACGCCTGTTAAAAAGCAATTTACCTGGGACATTGATGTAAACTATGCGGTAAACAGGAGCAAAGTTGTGGAATTGGATGCTGCCGGTTTATTACAGAATTATGTAATTGCATCAAACTCCGCGCAGGTTATCGCTGCTGTCGGACAACCTTACGGAACACTTTATGGCAATGCCTATTTAAGAGATGCAAACGGAAGTATTGTTGTAAATGCGACCGGTGCGCCACAAACCGACCCGACTAAAAAAGTTTTGGGGAAATATACACCTGACTGGATTGGCGGCGTTTACAACACTTTCAGCTATAAGGGCATTAGTTTAGGCGTTTTGGTTGATGCAAGTTTCGGTGGTTCAATCTACAACGGTACATATGCAACAGGAACATACACGGGTGTGCTGGCATCAACCTTACCGGGAAGAGCGGCCGAATATGGTGGAATTTCATACTATTATCCGGGAAATGTTAAGGCAAACGGAACGGTTAGGGTTAATGGAACTGCACCCGCTGGCGTAACGGTTTACGATGATGGGATAATTTTTGATGGCGTAACCGCTGATGGTAAGAAAAATGAAAAAATATTACCGGCTCAGCAGTACTACAAATCATTCAGAACGATTGATGAGGCCAATATTTTCGACGCTTCTTATGTAAAACTTCGTGAGGTAAAATTGAGTTATAACCTGCCTTCAAAATGGCTGAAGCCTTTAAATCTGCAAGGTGTTTCGGTTTCACTAGTTGGCCGGAACCTTTGGATTATCCATAGAAATGTTGAAGATATTGACCCTGAAGTTGCGTTTAATACAGGCAACGGACAAGGTCTAGAAAGTCTCTCAAATCCAACCACACGCAGCTATGGTCTTAACCTTAACATTAAATTTTAATCTTCAAAAAATGAAAAATTATAAATTATATATACTTGCAGTTTTTGCTTTCGCGCTCTCTTCATGCGGTAAGGAGTTGGATGAAGTAAATATCAATCCGAATGCAACAGAAAATGCCCAGCCCGATTATTTGCTGACAGGTGCAATAAAAAATACGGCTGATGCTTACTGGAGCACCGCAAATACCATGAATTCTAGTTTGTTATTTGTTCAGCATTGGTCTAAAATACAATATACTGAAGAAGATCGCTTTATCTTTTCGAACAGTAGTTTTACATCGCTTTGGTCTACCGGTTATTCGCAAAGCATTACAGCGTTTAATAAAATAATCGAACTGGGAAATGCGCAGTCAAACCCAAATTATAAAGGTGTTGCACTGGTTTTGCGGTCATGGGTGTTTTTATTGTTAACAGATGCGTATGGCGATATTCCTTATTCGCAAGCGGGAAAAATTAACGATTATATCACACCGGCCTACGATAAACAAAAGGCTGTTTATTTCGGCTTGTTGGATGATTTAAAAACTGCTAAAAATACTTTGGATCCTTCCGGAAAAGCAATCGCAGGCGACGTAATTTACAGCGGGAATATTGTGAGATGGAAGAAATTTGCCAATTCGTTAAGACTTCGCATTGCCTTAAGAATAGCAGATAAGGAAGCGGCAAAGGCAAAATCTGTATTAGATGAAATCAAAGCGGATGGCGATTTATTTATCAGCGACAACACAGATAATGCACAATTAAATTACTTAACGTCGCCGCAACAAAATCCGGTGAGTGCATTGTTCGAAACCCGGGATGATTATCGCATCAGCAAAACGATTGTAGATAAACTGTTTGCACTTAACGACCCAAGGTTGCCGGTTTATGCAAGTAAAACACAAACGGCTACGCCGGAAGAATATATTGGCGTTCCGAACGGCTTAACAAATTCAGAAGCCAGTATTTTAGGCTTTGCGAAAACATCAAAACCCGGGGCATACTTTTTATTGCCACAAGCACCGGCTGTAATTTTTAGCTATTCAGAATTACTTTTTGATAGGGCAGAAGCAGCTGCAAGAGGATTTACAACTGAAAATGCAGCCGATTTATACCAGCAAGCCATCAAAGCATCGCTAAAACAATATAATATTTCTGATGCGGCGGCGGCTACGTATGCTGCGCAGGCATCGGTACAATATGATGCTGCAAACTATAAAAAATCAATCGGTGAGCAAAAGTGGATAGCGCTTTTCGGTCAGGGTTTGGAGGCCTGGGCAGAGCGAAGAAGGTTAGATTATCCACAGTTAACTGCTTCGGTAAATACGGTTTTAAACGGACAGATTCCGGTTCGGTTTATTTATCCGGGTACGGAACAATCCTTAAATGGCATAAGCTATAAAAATGCGGTTGCCAGTCAGGGTGCAGATTTATTAACCACGAAACTTTGGTTCGATGCTTTTTAGGGCGTTCGTCGTTCCCTTGCTTGGCAGAGATCCTAAATCGACGGGTTTAATCCGTATTGCGCATTAGGATTCCAGCCTTCGCGGGAAAGACGGCTTGAAAGCAAAGACGACTTATGAAGAAGAATTAATTTGATTGCTCAACTAGTAAAGTCTCCATAAGTCGTCATTCCCTGCTCGACAGGGAATCTTAAAGCGATGGGTTTTTATCTTCAGGTATTATGCATTAAGATTCCCGCCTTCGCGGGAAAGACGGCTTGAAAGCAAAGACGACTTATGAAGAAGAATTATTTGATTGCTTAGTAAGTGAAGTCTCCATAAGTCGTCATTCCCTGCTCGACAGGGAATCTTAAAGCAGTGGGTTTTTATCTTCAGGTATTTTGCATTAAGATTTCCGCCTTCGCGGAAAAGACGGTTTGAGGTGGAAAGAGCATTTGAGTATTGAGTTGCATGTCTCAATAAGTCGTCACTCCCTGCTCGACAGGGAATCTTAAAGCGGTAGTTATTAGTGATGAAGTATATAAAAAGATAATTAGAAAATTATACTACTATAAATCCTCATTAAATAAGTCAAGCCAATCAGGGTTTAGTTCACTGATTAATTTAATTTTCCAAGCTCTATTCCATTTTTTTATTCTTTTTTCTTCTGCAATCGCCTCCTCTATATTTGGAAAGAATTTAAAGTAAACCAATTTTTTACAATTGTATTTAGCTGTGAAGGAATTCAGATATTTTTTTGTTTATGTTCAATTACTCTTGTATACAAATCTGAGGTAACACCAATGTAATAAACAGTGTTATATGAATTTGTCATAATGTAAATACAACCACCTCTTTCCATGAAATAAATCTAGATATTCTTTTCAAAATTCAAGTATGAATTGATAGGCTTTTTAGGGAGATTTCCGCCTTCGCGGAAAAGACGGCTTGAGAGCAAAGACGACTTATGAAGAAGAATTAATTTGATTGCTCAACAAGAAAAGTCTCCATAAGTCGTCATTCCCTGCTCGAAAGGGGATCTTAAAGCGATGGGTTTTTATCTTCAGGTATTATGCATTAAGATTCCCGTCTTCGCGGGAAAGACGGCTTGAAAGCAAAGACGACTTATGAAGAAGAATTATTTGATTGCTCAACAAGAAAAGTCTCCATAAGTCGTCATTCCCTGCTCGACAGGGAATCTTAAAGCAGTGGGTTTTTATCTTCAGGTATTATGCATTAAGATTTCCGCCTTCGCGGGAAAGACGGCTTGAAAGCAAAGACGACTTATGAAGAAGAATTAATTTGATTGCTCAACTAGTAAAGTCTCCATAAGTCGTCATTCCCTGCTCGACAGGGAATCTTAAAGCGATGGGTTTTTATCTTCAGGTATTATGCATTAAGATTCCCGCCTTCGCGGGAAAGACGGCTTGAAAGCAAAGACGACTTATGAAGAAGAATTATTTGATTGCTTAGTAAGTGAAGTCTCCATAAGTCGTCATTCCCTGCTCGACAGGGAATCTTAAAGCGATAGGTTTTTATCTTCAGGTATTATGCATTAAGATTTCCGCCTTCGCGGAAAAGACGGTTTGAGATCAAAGAGGACTATGAAAAAATTACATGATTGCTCAACAAGTAAAGTCTCCACAAGTCGTCATTCCCTGCTCGAAAGGAAATCTTAAAGCAGTGGTTATATCTGTATTGCGTATTAGGATTTCCACCTGCCTGCCTACAGTAGCTACCATTAGGACACATCTTAAGTTTTAAACGCGGCGAGTTTCCATCCTTGAAAGATATCCTCAAATTTATCTAATCCTCTTTTTATGATGATAGGACCCGCTGGCTGTGATTTAACATTTCCCTTCCACCCCCCAAGTCTTGCGATAATCCAGCTTGCCCAGGAGAGTTTATTTTTTGGGTATGGATTACTTGTTTTGATTGTTTTAGGCAAATGATTTTTTTCAATGGCTTCCAGACAGTTAATTTCCTGCTCATCAAACACTTCACTAAGTTCCTGACAATCTTCTTTTCCATAAGCCAAATAAAGCTGCATTACCCTCAATGCCGCATTTAACACCATCAAAAATAGTTTTCTGATTGCCCATCCTGTTTCTAACTGACTCTCCTCTATCTGAAAACCCTGTTTCTTTAGTATCCGAAACAACTGCTCTATATACCATCGCTGTGTGTAGCGGTAGATTATATTCAGGGCTTCCTCTAAACTTAAGGTAGGCTGATCTGTTAACAGTCTCCAGCATACGCTATCTTTAGCATCATTGTTCTTTTCCCTTGCCTCTATGACGTATAGTTCTTTTTCTTCAGCTATCTCTTTGCCAACACCGTTGGTTGGCTTTTTAATGCTTACCTTTTGACACCTCACCTCCATTTCTGCAGTTCTTTTGGTTTTATCTTTACGCAGGTCGGCCGGTAAGGTTAGTAAGTATTCGCCCAGTACCGGGGACTCCTTTAATACCGAATGTAATCTGGAACCATCGGCCAATCTTCGGTTATCCCTGCTGCGAATGATCAAACTGGTACGATAATCCGGGATTAGGCAGAACTGCTCATAGATATCTCCCTCTCTATCCTGAATAATAGTGATATGGCTCGCTTCTGATAAAATAGCTTTGGCTTTATTACCCGCTTTAATCCATTTGAAAGATTCCTTTTCTTCCAGCGGTTCTCTTTTATAAACCTTGGTGGTATTATTTGACTTGTCTTTTGTACGATGCCATAACTGGAGGTCACAAAAGCCTAATATAGCTTCACTGCTGGCATCGAGTACCAAACTCACATGAGAAAGAAACCCTAAGCCTGTTTTATTTCCAACTAAACCCAGGCCGCTTGAGGGCTTAATGTTATTGGCATTCTTACTTAAACCGAAAGAACTGCTGTCCTGAATGACCAATACATCTTTACCTACAGTGTTTCTAGCACAACGCTGTATCATTTCCCTAATTAAATCCGACTCGTTAACTGATTCATTACACAAAAAACGATAAAAACCTTTCTGCTCTGCTTCGTTTTTTGTAGCGGAATGAATGACGGAGCTTCTGCTTTGAAGCAGCGATGAAGATATCAGCTCGGCTCGGCGCTCTAACCGTTTATCACCCAAAAGACCATCAAAATCCGGTTTATGTACTATACGCTCCATTCTTCAAAGATATTCTTTATTTGTGTCCTAATGGTAGCTACAGTAGACAGGCGCGGGAAGACGGATCGAATTGGGAAAGACGGTCTGAGCGCAAGACAGGGCAATGAAGTCTTTTTAAAAAAGCTCACTCGTTCCCAGGTAACCATTAACCGATTTTAAAATTTCGCTACCTATTTCTACTGCATTTCCAATACCGACACCTTTTATCGCGGCAAGCTGATCGGTCGTTTTAGGTAATTTTGTAGCAATTAGAAGAATTGCCTGTTCAGAAAGTACCTTATGTTCCGGAACATTCCTTTTCTCACTGATGATTTTTCTTATTCTTAAAAGTTCATTGAATAATTGTAGGTTGGAAATTTCTTTCGGATCAATAACAACCTTTGGTTTCCTGCCGGTTTGTACCGGCTCGTATCTGCTGCCTGCTTTATGATAAGCTTTTGTGTATTCGTTGATGTTAAATTCTGCCCAGGATAATTTGAGTAAGGATAGTTTTAGGGCTAAATCATTTATTAAATCACTTATCCGGTTCAATATCTTTTCTGATTTTTCATCAATGTAAACGTTCAACTCATTGAATTTATCTGCCTCGTTTAATACCATTTCAAGTTTTGGAATGAAGTATTTTGAGGCCTTGCTTAGCCGGTCGATAAATTCAGCCTCATCTTTTACAGCTTTGGTTTTTGATAAACCCGTAAATTCTTTTTTAATAAATCTGCCTGCAATACCAATAATTTCATCTTCCAAAACTTTGGTTATTTTATCAACAATTTCATGGAACGCCGTGTTTCCGGGATTGTTACCGAAACTCGATTTCTTTAACACGAGCCAGTTTTTCTGTATGGCCGTAAAATCAAGTAAATCATGAATCAAAGTCCATTCGTAATTTTTCGAGGCATTTGCTAAAGCAGCTGCATCCGGTTTTGAAACAACGGCATCTTTTGTAAACCGGATCACCCGTTCATCTGTAATTACATTCTCTGCTGTAATGGGCGATTTCAAAATTAAACCTTCCAGGCTTCTGCAGCGACTTAACGCAACATAGGCCTGGCCGTGCGTAAAAGATGAACTCACATCTACAATGGCATTATCAAATGTTAGGCCCTGGCTTTTATGAACCGTTATTGCCCAGGCTAATTTAAACGGATATTGCGAAAATGAACCGGTGTTTACTTCCGTAATTTTATTATCTGAAGGATTTAAGTTGTATTTAATGTTTTGCCATTCTTCCCGTTCAACCGCTAATTCTGTATGATCATCGCTAAATTTTACCTTAATACCCTCGTTTTTTATTTCCGTAATCACCCCTGCTTTACCGTTATAATAAAGCTTTTTGCCCGATGAATCATTTTTAAGGAACATCACTCTTGCCCCAACTTTTAATTCTAACACCTCATCAACGGGATAAGCATCTTTAGGGAAATCGCCGGTAATTTTGGCACCAAACTGATGAAGTTCACCATCCAGCTTTTCTAAATATTCCTGGTTAATTTGGGTAACCAGATTATTGTGCGTGGTTAAAGTGATGTAATCTTCTTTTTGAATCTCAGCCAAACTAACTTCATTACGCTTATTTAATTCGAGCAATAATTCTGCTGAGAGATTATTTTCTCTGATCCCATTCAAAATTTCCAGGAATGTCGGATCCGATTGCCTGTAAACTTTATCGAGCTGGAAAGTTGTAAGCGGATTTGAACGAATAACCAGGCTGTCGAAAAAATAAGGACTATTGTAGTAAGTTTTTAAAATGTGCCAGGCGTCATGAGCAATTGGCGAAAGCTGGTACAAATCGCCAATCATTAAAACCTGAACACCACCAAAAGGCAATTGTGATGATTTTACATTTTTTAGTGCGTCATCAATAAAATCCAGTATATCTGCCCGAACCATACTGATTTCATCCACAATTAAAAGCTCAAGGCACTTTAATAACTTAATTTTCTCTGATGAATATTTAATCGGCTCTGCTAAATGATTTGGAATAAGTGGCCCAAACGGAATCTGGAAGAAGGAGTGAAGCGTAACGCCTCCTGCATTTATAGCGGCTACAGCAGTTGGCGCAACAACAGCATAGTTTTTTTTTGTTGTTTCCCTGATGTGCCGCAACAAAGTTGTCTTGCCTGTTCCTGCTTTTCCGGTAAGAAAAATAGATTGATTGGTAGATTTAAGGAAATCGAGAATAAGCTGATGTTCGTGGGCCAAAGTATATTTTTTAAAGAGTTGAAAAGCACCTTAAGGTGATTCCATTTCAAAAATACAACGATTTTTTAAATGTTACTAAAAATGTTAGTATCTATTTGTAGATGCCTCGCGAAACGGTTTCAATTTAAAAATATTATATAATAAAGAACAACTTAAGGGTTTAACTTATTCTTTTTAGTGGTTGTTAATGAGGTTATTGTGAAAACTTAAACCGAATTACTTTCGTTTCTATACTAACACTACGCAAGTGGTGAATTATAAAAGGAGTAGCCGAAAACCTCAAATAGAGTAGGCATTATTAAAATTAGAAAACGTTATGAAACTTCAAGAGTTAAATTTAAACGAAATGAAAGAAATCAACGGTGGTGGTTTATTAGGTGGTAATGATTCAGCTAGTTCAGGCGGATTATTAGGTTCAATTGGAATTGGTAATTTATTATCTTTTTCTAATGAAACACAAGATGGAGATGAATCGAGTAAAACCTCATTCTCTTTAGGTAATAATATTGGTGGAAGCCTTCAAGGTTTGTTCCAAAGTATTACTGGCTAATTCGAATTTTAAATTCCAATTATAAAAAAGACCCGATTTATCGGGTCTTTTTTGCTAAAACTAATGCATAAACGTTCTAAATTAAAGGAATGACAATTTTGTTCTTTTGTTTTTGCAAAACCAAATGGTCTTATTTTCGTATATAATTTTAGATATGGATAGCGAAAAATACATATTTCCGAAAGAAGTTATCGAAAATACAGCAGAATACCATTTTCATTCACATAACTCGAACACAAAAATAATATACCAGGTGCTTCTGGGTACACTTGTTTTAGCATTTATTTCCATGTTTATAATTAGGGTAGATGTGAATGTTAAAAGTGCTGGCTTGTTTAGGCCAACTGCAGAGCGTAACGAAATCAAACCATTAATTGCAGGCAGAGTAGATTCGTTATTCATTAAAGAGAATATGCATGTAAAGGCTGGGCAGGTGCTTCTTACCATACGAAAAGAAAATATAGAAAGTCAGGACGCTTTAAATCAATTTCAACAAACTGATGTTGAAGACCAGTTATTTGATTTGGGTTTGCTTATAAATGCCTACCGAAGAAATGATTGGGCACAGAAATTACCTTTAAAATCAGGCGTTTATGGTCAGCAATATAGTTTATTTATGCAGAGGGTTACCGAAGCAAAAGCCAGATACCAGCTTGCTTTAAAGAATTTTGACCGTTATGCTTATTTGTATAAAAAAAAAGCTGTTTCTGCACTGGAATATGATGAGGTTAAATTAAAAAAAGATAATGTATTTAATGAACTTTCTTTAATTGGAGAAGAACAGGGCAGTAAATGGCAAACAGAACTTAACCAGTTAAGTATTCAAAATCAACAGCTTGATACAAAAGATAAGCAATATAATGAAGAAAAAGAATTTTACACCATAAGAGCACCATTAACCGGAACTGTTCAGGAACTTAAGGGGATTCAACCTGGGAGTTCAATTTCGGCAAATGAAATTTTAGGAGAAATTTCTCCTGATTCGGGATTGATTGCCGAAACCTATGTGGCACCTAAAGACATCGGCTTATTAAAGATTGGAACCAAGGCAAGATTTCAAATCGATGCTTATAATTACAATGAGTGGGGGATGGCAACAGGAAAAATCATTTCTATATCAAGCGATATTTTTATGCAGAATGACGCTCAGCCATTTTTTAAAGTCCGTTGTTTGTTAGATAAGAATAGCCTGAATCTTAAAAACGGCTACATTGGTAAAATAAAGAAAGGCATGACCTTACAAGCCAGATTTTTTGTAACCCGCAGAACTTTGTTCCAGCTCCTGTACGATAAGGCCGATGATTGGCTAAATCCAAATGTTATTCCGAAAACTAAAGAAACAACTTTGAGTAAATTATGAAATCTGAGCGCAACTTCTTTGGTGATATTTTAGCAAAATTTAAAGCAAATAAAAAAGCTAAAAGAACGATAATTAAACAACACGATATAACCGATTGTGGCGCAGCTTGTTTGGCTTCAATAGGTATTCATTATGGTCTCGATTTACCAATTGCCAGAATAAGGCAGTATGCATCTACAGATAAAAAGGGTACAAATGTTTTAGGATTAATTGAGGCCGCAACCAGGTTAGGTTTTTCGGCAAAAGGTGTTAAAGCTGATTATGAAAATCTTTTTGGTATTCCATTACCTGTTATTGCGCATGTTATACAAAATAATGTGCCGCATTATGTTGTTATATATGCTATTCATTCCGATTATATTGAAATAATGGATCCTGCTTATGGAGAAATGAAGCAGATTTCTCATAACGAATTCAGGCAAAAGTGGAGTGGTGTTTTACTAATGTTGCTTCCGGGCGATGATTTTACCGCTGGAACAGAGCGAATATCTTTGGAAAAGAGATTCATCTATCTTTTAATGCCTCATAAATCGATATTGATTCAAGTATTAATTGGCGCTGTTTTTTACACAATCCTAGGCTTATCAACTTCAATCTTCCTTCAAAAAATTGTAGATAATGTGCTACCAGAAGGGAATACAAATTTGTTGAATTTGATGGGAACGGTGATGATAATTATTATTTTACTTCAAATTTTTATCAATTACGCAAAAACATTACTAACCATAAAAACCGGTCAACAAATTGATGCAAGGCTTATTTTGGGCTATTATAAGCATCTTTTAAAACTTCCGCAACAATTTTTTGATACGATGCGTGTCGGCGAAATTATTTCTAGAATGAATGATGCCGTTAAAATAAGAGCTTTTATAAACGATGTTTTAATAGGTTTTTCGGTTAATGTTTTTATTCTGATATTTTCATTTGTATTAATGTTTACTTATTACTGGAAACTGGCGTTGATTATGTTAACGGTTATTCCTTTGTATGCAATAATTTATTACTTTTCCAACAAATTAAATCGCAGTACACAACGTAAGTTAATGGAGAAAAGTGCCGATCTGGAAAACCAGCTTGTAGAATCTGTAAATTCTGTTAGTACTATAAAACGATTTGGCCTGGAAAATTTTTCAAATCTGAAAACGGAAATTCGTTTTATCGATTTGTTGAAAACAGTTTATACTTCAGGAACTAACTCACTTTTAATCGGAAATGCAAGCAGCTTTGTTTCGAGTATTTTTGCTGTCATTTTGCTTTGGGCGGGCGCAACTTTTGTAATCCAAAATTTAATAACACCTGGAGAACTTTTATCATTTTATGCTATTATTGGTTATTTTACAGGCCCGGTAATTGGTTTAATTGGAATGAATAAAATTTTTCAGGATGCCAGGATTGCTGCAGACAGACTTTTTGAAATCATGGATTTGGAACGAGAAAAGACTGAAAACAAAACTGAACTTCTTCCTGACATGATTGGAGATATCGAATTTAAAAATGTAAATTTCAGGTATGGCACCAGGGTAACTGTATTTGAAGATTTTAGCCTCAAAATAAAAAAAGGTGCAATCACTGCTGTAGTAGGTGAAAGTGGTTCGGGTAAAACAACTTTACTTTCATTGCTCCAAAATATATATCCTTTACAATCTGGTAATATTATAATTGGCGAATTTGATATTAATTATTTAACCAATGAAAGTTTAAGGAAACTTGTTGCAGTTGTACCTCAGGATGTTCATTTATTTGCAGGCAACGTAATTGATAATATTGCAATAGGAGATATGGAGCCTGATATGAAAAAGATAATTCATATTTGCGGACAGCTTAATATTCTTGATTTTATAGAGCATTTGCCACAGGGTTTTGAAACTTATTTAGGTGAAAATGCAACAAGCCTTTCGGGCGGACAAAGACAAAGACTTGCTATAGCGAGGGCTTTATACCGCGAACCCGAAATTTTAATTCTTGATGAAGCAACTTCTTCTTTGGATTCTACATCTGAAGAATATATACACAATGCTGTCTCGGTTTTAAGGGCGAGTGGCAAAACAATCATTTTAATTGCTCATCGTTTAAGTACTGTTATTAATGCTGATAAAATTGTGGTATTAAGAAGGGGCGAGTTAATAGAAGAGGGAACCCATAAAGAATTGCTCAAGCAAAAAGGCATTTATACAGAAATGTGGATCAAACAATTTCCATTATTGGAGCATGTTTAGTTGTTACCACCAACTCAATGGAAACTTAATTTCATCAACAGAACTTGCAATTAAATCGGGTTTAAAAGCATAATGGCTCAATCTGTCTTTTGTAGAAATGCCTGACAGTACGAGAATGGTTTTGTAACCCATTTGTACACCACCCTGAATATCGGTTTCCATGGTATCGCCGATTACCGTCGTTTCAGAGGTTTCAAGGCCCAGAAACTTTCTTGCCGAACGCATCATAACCGGACTTGGTTTTCCGGTAACAAATGCTTTTCTACCGGTCGCTTCTTCAATCATTGCGGTTGTTGCAGCGATTCCTAAATTATTCCATCCCGGTTTTTTAGGCGATGGATCGCGATTGGTTGTTATAAATTTTGCGCCTGCCAATATCATATCCACGGCACGCTGAACCATTTCCAGGGTAAAATTTCTGCCTTCGCCCAATACCACAAATTCAGGATCGGTATTTACAAGCGTAATTCCATTTTCATGCAAACTGCTAAGTAAGCCACCCTCACCCAAAACATAGGCCGTACCATTCGGACTTTGGTCGCTAAGGAATTTACCGGTAGCCATTGCACTGGTATAAACATGTTTATCTTCCACTTTTATACCTAAACCTTTTAATTTTCGACGTACTTCTAAACTTGTTCGCTGACTATTATTCGTCATAAAGGCAAATGGAATGTCGTTTTTAATCAAATTATTGATAAACTTATCTGCACCGAAGATGAGTTCTTCACCGCTGTAAACCACGCCGTCCATATCAATTAAAAGTCCCTGTTTCATAAAAAAAAAGCTAAATAACGGTTAAACCCAAATATAAGATTTATATAATCGTTATTTATACACTTATTAATATGAAATGGTTAATTGTTCTTCCCGGGAAGGCGGAAAATTACTCGCTGTATTTTCTTTTGGCGGCGTAAGATTGGTACCACAAATAAAATACCCAAACCAATAGCACAGTGCTGTATATCAGTTCAGGTTCATAATAATCAGAACCTATTAGTATGATAACTGTGGAAATCAAAACCGTCAGAAAGAGATAGAAAAAATTTTTCATAACTTACTGATTTAATGGTTTTTGTATATTGTAAATATAACATAAATCTGAAAGCTATCCAAATCTAATGTCGTTTTTCAGAAATTTTTAACTTTTTTAACAAATAATAGAAGATTTATTTTAATAATCATAATTAATTACGTCGTTGTATGATTATTTTGATAAAATAGATATGAAGGGTCTTGTATTTTTAATACAAAATCAGGAAACGATAAGTTTTATGAGCAAAACAAGGTGAATGTTGCGGCGATAACCAGCCTATCTTGAAATATTTAACGATGTTATAGCTAAAGAGAAACATAAACAAGTTATTTAGCTAAATTTTTAAACGGTTTTATGAACGTTAAAAATATTAAGTTCTGCCCATCTTTTTAAGCATATTGAAATGCGAACGTAAAGCTAATGGAAAGGTTTTATTCTCATTATATACAATTCCATATTCTAAAGCTGTTGTTTTTACAATTTTTGAAATCCAGCCGTAATGGATATGGCAAATTTTAGGGAATAAATGATGTTCAATCTGTCTGTTTAGTCCGCCAAGGAAAAAAGCGGAGAATTTGCAGTTCGTTGCAAAATTAGCCGTCGTATTCATTTGGTGTTCAGCCCATGCTTCCTGCATATTGCCTTTTGCATCGGGTAAAGGAAATTCGGTGCCTTCAACAACATGGGCAAGTTGAAATACCAGGCCCATCGTAAAGCCCTGTGCAAAGTGCAGAATGATGAATCCGGTAATGACCTGGTACCAGGCAATATCCATCACCAGCATTGGTAAAACCAAAAAAAGAAAGTAATACAGTGCCTTATAAAAAAAAAGATTAAAGTATTCTATTTTTGGGTGATTGTTTGCGTGCGCCCCAACTGAGGTTTGAAAGAATTTTTTATAATCTTTTCTTAATACCCATGAAAGCGATGCAAAGCCGTAAAGCGGGAAGGCATACCACTGCTGAAACCGGTGAAAACTTTTTAATTCGTCTGAAGCGGCGATTCTGATTAAGCCTGGTGCCACCTCAATATCTTCATCATGGCCGGCAATATTGGTATAGGTATGATGTACTACGTTATGCGTAATGTTCCATACATAGGGATTTGCACCGAGCAGGTTAAAAAGAAAACTTAAAATCTTATTTACTTTTTTCGACTTTGAAAACGAGCCGTGAATGGCATCATGACAGATATTAAAACCAACAAATGCAGCAGTCATTCCAAGTAGGATGGTTAGCAGGGCAAGCGATAATAAGTTGAGCGGGAATATAAGAATAACAAGATACAGGATAACATAACTCAAAAGAAATATGATGGTTTTTAGCCACATACTAAAGTTTGCATTAGGTGAAATCTGATTTTCTTTAAAATGATGGTTTACCCGTTTGCGTAATTCCGCATAAAAAGGGCCTGCTGCTGCTGCAGGAAATTTTGCTTTTAATTTCATTGAAATGTGGGTTAAACAAATTGTTTCACCACTATTTCGTTTTAAGCAGCTCTGTAACTTATTATTTTTTGCGGGAATTTCCCTGCAGTTTTTTAGACTGTAAATATATAAACGAAAAAACCCTTTAAAGGGTTTGAGTGAAAATATTTATTTTTTTAAAATATTGTTATTTATCGCACAGGAAGGAAGTAACAAAATTTTGAAGAAAATAAAATGAATTTAGTTATTATTTAGACTAATTCTTATTAATTTTGGCTGCGCTTTAAAGTTCTTGTTAATAAACAGAAAATGAAAAAACTATTATTTGCCATAACCTTATTATGGTCAGTTACTGTGCATGCACAAAAGAATAGCCTTTTGGAATCGTCATTTTGGCAAAGCAAACCTGATGTAGATGCCGTAAAAGCTGAAATTGCGAAAGGTGCCAACCCGGCTCAGTTAAATCAGTCGAGCTTTGACCCGGTTGTACTGGCCATTAATGCCGATGCTCCGAATGAAACCATCAAGTATCTTTTAACTCAACCCGGAAACGATGTGGGCAAGCTCACTCATGATGGCCGTATTTATTTACACTGGGCTGCTTATCGTGGTAATGATGAGCTAACAGGTTATTTAATATCAAAAGGTGCTGATTTGAATTTAATTGACAGTCATGGTGCAAGTCCTCTAATCTTTGCAGCATCTGCCAGTCAGCCAAATACAAAGGTTTACGATTTATTTGCAGCGAAAGGTGCCAGCCTTAAAGCAGAAAAAAATGGTGCCGGCGCAAATTTATTGTTGTTAGCAATCGGTAATGATAAAGACTTAAAACTCACGGATTATTTTATCTCAAAAGGATTAGATTTAAAAAGTACAGATGCCGAAGGCCATAATGCTTTCGGTTATGCTGCTAAGTCGGGTAATGTTAGTGTATTAAAATCACTTATCGCAAAAGGCGTTCCGGTTGATAATGGTGCAATGCTGATGGCGAGTGAAGGCTCACGCAGAGGTCCGGCACCGGTGGAGGTTTTTGAATATTTAGAAAGCCTGAAAATAAAACCAACAGTATTAAGTAAAGATGGACGAAATGTATTGCATGCCATCGTTCGCAGGCCTGGTCAGAATGCTTTGATTGAACATTTTATTGCAACAGGCGTAGATGTAAATCAGGCTGATGTGGATGGAAATACGGTATTAATGAATGCCGCAATGTCGAATCGTGATACGGCCGCGTTTGCCTTGTTATTACCAAAGGTAAAAAATATTAACCAGGCAAATGCCAAAGGATTAACAGCCCTTGCTATGGCTGTGAACAGCAATTCTGCAGCAGTTGTTAATTTACTTATTGCAAAAGGTGCAAACCTAAACGCAGTTGACCGGGATGGAAATAACCTTGCCTATTATCTGATCCAGGCTTACCGCCCGGAGACTGGTCGCCCCGGACCGGCAGGTGCGTCTTCAAAGACACAGGATTTTGAACAAAAATTAGCCCTGTTGCAGGCTAAAGGTTTTAACATTACTACACCACAAAAAAACGGAAATACAGTATACCACCTGGCTGTAGCAAAAGGAGATATTGAGCTTGTAAAACGTTTTCAGGAATTTAATGCCGACGTAAATGCTAAAAATAAAGAGGGCATTACACCTTTACACAAAGCAGCTATGATTTCGAAAGACGATTCAATATTGAAATACCTTTTATCTATTGGTGCTAAAAAAGAATCCAAAACCAGTTTCGACGAAAGTGCTTTCGACCTTGCCAGCGAAAATGAATCACTATCAAAGGCTAATGTTTCACTCAGTTTCTTAAAATAAATATGACTAACTTCTTCAGGATAGCGCTGCTGGTAACATCAATTGCGTTTTTAAAACCAAACCAGGCAAATGCTCAGGCCGCAAAATATAAGTGTATGATTCAGATGACGAATTATATGGGTGAAGGCGCTTATATCGTTATTTCATTAATCGATGCTAAGGGGCAATATGAAAAAACCTTGTATGTGCTCGGCTCCGATAAAAAATGGTACAATAGTTTAAAAGAGTGGCATAAGTTTAATGCTAAAAAGCCGGCAAACATAAGCGCGATTACAGGCGCTTCATTAACCGGTGGCGACAGAGGGGTTTCCATTATCGATATTGATAAATCAAAAATCAATACAGGGTATAAGCTTCGCTTTGAGAGTGCGGTAGAAGACCAAAAATATAATGTTAAAGATTTGGAAATACCGCTTACTACAGAAGCACTTGCGGCTAAAAGTGAAGGGACCGGCTTTATACGATACGTACGTTTTAGCCC
Organism: Pedobacter rhodius; assembly: GCF_027213645.1. Taxonomy (GTDB): domain Bacteria; phylum Bacteroidota; class Bacteroidia; order Sphingobacteriales; family Sphingobacteriaceae; genus Pedobacter; species Pedobacter rhodius. The sequence continues at coordinate 969,280 of NZ_JAPWGL010000001.1, forward strand.
TAATTAGTTTTATTTAGGATAATGACGAATCATTTCTGGAGGTACAGCCACTTAGCACTGGCCGTATCTTCTTTTCTTTTTCTTCTGCTTGCTTCACTTACCGGTGCAATACTGTCTGCAGAACCAGTTTTCGATCGACTAAAGCCTTATGCAGCGAAAAATCTTGATGCGTTAACCTTAGCACAAGCCATTCCGGTTTTACGTGAAAATTATCTGGGTATTACAAAAATTTCTGTAGAAAGTAACCAATATGTTTTAGTTGAAGGAACGGATAAAGCCGGAGCGAATATTAAAGCTTATGTCGACCCCAGGACAGGCAAAATCGTTGGTAAGCCCACCAGGAAAAATGAGTTTTTTCAATGGGTAACGAGCTTGCACCGCTCTTTATTTCTCCACGAAACTGGTCGGGTATTTATTGGTTTAACGGCATTTCTTTTAATTTTAATTGCGTTTTCCGGGATTATGCTCACGATAAAACGCCAGCGTGGTATAAGACGTTTTCTGGCTAAAATACCAAACGATGGAACAACTCAATATTATCATACCGTTGCAGGCCGGTTATCGCTTGTTTTTATCCTGTTAATTGCCTTAAGCGGAACTTATTTATCCCTAAATACTTTGGGGATTATTAAACCGGTAAAAACCAATGTTGATGTCGACTTCGACAACATTAAATCAGGTACTCAGAAGAACCTAAAAGATTTCGATTTATTTAAGCGCACTAATTTAGCAGAAGTTCAAACCGTCGAATTCCCATTTTCGGAAGACGTTGAAGATTATTACACTTTGACATTAAAAGATAGGGAAGTCGCATTAAACCAAATTACAGGTGTTGTAATCGCAGAAAGCAAATATCCCTTTTCGGTATTGGTGAGCAACCTAAGCCTGGATATTCACACCGGGCGGGCTAGTGTTGTATGGGCGGTAATTTTGGGAACTGCCTCTCTCAGCATATTGTTTTTTATATATTCGGGTTTTGCAATTACTTTAAAAAGAATATCCGGCCGCACAAAAAACAAGTATAAAAAGGAGGAGAGTAATTACATTTTATTGGTTGGTTCAGAAAACGGAACAACAAACCGATATGCTTCTGCTGTTCTTAAATTGTTAATTAAGCGAGGTAAAAAAGCATACATCACTTCAATGAATGATTATACTGTTTATCCAAAGGCAGAACATTTCCTGGTTTTTACATCTACTTATGGGATAGGGGAGCCACCATCAAATGCCAATAAATTTCTCGCCTTAATTGATGAAAAACCTCAACCGAACCCAATTACTTATTCAGTGCTTGGTTTTGGTTCGAAGTCGTATCCTGATTTCTGTAAATTTGCTTTTGATGTTCACAATCAACTCTCTGCAAAAAGCTGGGCAATACCGTTAATTGATGTTCATACGGTTAACGATAAATCTCCCGATGATTTATCCTTATGGCAGGAATCCTGGTCGCAAAAAGCGGCTATTTCATTTCAGGATTTTTTCGGTCCGGGTAAGGAAAAGCCAAGGCAGTTGAGAAGTTTTTCAGTTCAATCGAACCTGAAATTTGGCGACACTTTCTTGATTGAGTTGAAAGGCGGCAGGAAGCTGAAAGCAAAATCGGGCGATTTACTGGCGGTTTATCCTGCAAACGATCACCGGGAGCGTCTTTATTCGATCGGAGTTATTGACGAAAAAATACAGTTAAGCATAAAACTTCATGAGAATGGATTAGGCTCAGGTTTTCTTCATGCTTTAAAGGTAGCAGATACGCTTCGGGCGAGGGTGGTTAAAAACGAACATTTTCATTTTCCTGCGGAATCTTCAGCCGTTGTTATGATTGCCAACGGAACCGGAATCGCACCCTTTCTAGGGATGCTCGATGAAAATAAAAACAATGTGCCCTGTTATCTATACTGTGGCTTTAAAAATACTTTGTCTTTTGAGCCATTTAGTGCATTTCTAACCGGTAAAGTTGCTGAATCAAAGTTAAGCAAACTCAATGTAGCTTATTCGAGAGCAGGTGTTAAACAATATGTCAGCGATTTGGTCGCTGTTGATGCGGATGTGATTGCCCAAAAACTCACTGAATCTGCTACCGTTATGATATGTGGATCGCTTTCCATGCAGAAGGATGTTTTAATGGTATTGGCGAAAATTTGTATTGATAAAACCGGACATCCGCTATCTTTTTATCAATCCAGGAACCAGATTTTAACGGATTGTTATTAAGGCCTCTAGCCTCCATCTGCCTGCCGGCACCTTCCTCCGGTGGAGAAAGGGTTTAAGAGTGGGAATTTACTACTATTCCCTCGAGTCGTCATTCCCGCGCATGCGGGAATCTTATTTGTAATACAAGTTTAAATATAATGGTCTTCGAGCCACAAACCATGAGTAGATTAACGGGCTTTTATTAATAAAAGATATTTAGTGCTTTTTAAAATAGATTGCTTCATCGTTCCTTATCAAAAAGACGTTCGTAATCGTCATGACGAAGCCGATTCTTCATCGGCTGTGTTAATCTTTCCCGGTCCGAGGGGTAATTATATTAATGTTATTTGATACGCTTAGGTAACTTTATTTTCGAAAGCACCGAATTGTTCTTCGATACTAAAAATTCGCCCTGGTCGGTAACCATGAGGTAACTGTATCCCGGGAATTTTTCAATTAGTTTTTTTCCGGCTTCAGCGCCTAAAACCATCGTAGATGTACTTAAACCATTTGCCATTTCTGCGCTCGGACCCATAATAGTAACGCTGATTAATCCGGTTGCCGGATAACCCGTTGCCGGGTTAATAATGTGTGCGTAGCGTTTACCGTTAAATTCCACAAATTTTCGATAACTGCCAGACGTAACAATAGCATTTTGTTTCATCGGCACTACAGCAAATATGGTATCTTCTTTCATGGGGTTGGTTATTCCAATTTCCCAGTTTCTACCATTTGGATTTTTGCCCCAGGTACTCATATCACCTGAAGCATTCACAATACCGGCTTTTATGCCTCTCGCCAGCATCATTGCCCGGCACCTGTCTGCTGCATAACCTTCGCCAAGTGCGCCGAAACCTATTTTCATCCCTTTTAATTTTAAAAAAATTGTAGATTGGTTTTTATCGATGATGATGTTTTGATAACCCACTTTCTCTACCGATTTTTTTATCGCTTCGGGTGATGGCATTTCTTTCATCGAGCCATCAAACTTCCAGATTTTATCCATAGCAGCAAAGCTGATATCGAATGCGCCGTTTGTAATTTTCGATAAATTAATTGCTCTTTCGGTTAAAAGAAGTAATTCCTTATCAACCTTTATCGGTTTAATTCCGGCATTTTGGTTAACGGTCGAAACCTGCGTATTTGGTTTCCAGTCGGATATCAGGTTTTCTATCCTGGAAATTTCTGCAATTACGGTATCGATGTTTGCTTCTGCAATTTCTTTTGTGGCTGCAACAAGGGTAATGTCAAATCGTCCGCCCATTAAGGTGGTTGTTCTTTTGCGCAGTACCTGGGCACTGGCATGGCATGACCATAAAATAAAGCAAATTAAAATGAAAGATTTCATATGTCCCAAAGATAGTATTATGATGATTTGTTTGGTATTGGTATGGATGTTTTGTTGACAGGGCCTCCATCCGTCTGCGGCGTCTTCCCCCGGGGTGGAAGCATTCAAGAGCGGGGATGTTAGCGTACTCCTTCCAATCGTATGCGGGAAGCTCATTTTATAATACATAAGTTTCAATTTTATGGGCTGTAAGCCACAGACAACAAAATATGGCTCAGTTGATTGGTTTTAATCATTTCTCATAGTTGGTCTGACGATTCAATCGTCTTTACATTATGCACTCGTTAGAAACGAGCGCAAGCGGGTTCCAGAAGTCGTCATTCTCGCGTATGCGGGAATCTTAAAGCGAATGATTTAAAAGCCTCCATCCGTCTGCCGGCACCATCCCCCAATCTGGCGCAAGCTTTTTTATTCACTAACTCTAGCGCAAGCGTCCCGCTTGTGCTTTAAACGGTAATAGGTTTAGGTTTTAAACTTTAATTGACATTAGATTAAATAGTTAGTTTTTCGAATATATGATTCGTCACAAGCGAGACGCTTGCGCCAGCATGGCAAAGACGAGCGCAAGTGGAATAGTATACTTTATATTCGGACTTTCTTCGGATTTCCTTCGGACATCATACGGAATTATGACAAATTTGTCCGAATAATACCCGTCTAATTATCGAAGAAAATTAAACTTAGGTAATATTATAATGCATAAATACTTATGGTTAATTCGCTTTTGAATCTATATATGTTAGCGTTTTTTGGTTAGGAATAAGCATAAGTCAAATTGGAACATGATGCTTAATTTGTTTACAGGAAAAATAAAGACGCCGGAAATTATTGAAGAAAAGTAAATAATCAAGAAACTGAAGATTTCGGACAGGTCTGCAGTAAAACTTTCATCATGTAATATTGCACGTTCATCAAGCAAATCTATCCTTCGGTGTAATGCAGCATTTCTTTGCCTTAAATCCAGCTAAAATATTTTCATCTTCGGTTAAGGTAAACCAAACACCGGACAAACAAGCAGATAAATGCATAGTACTATTCTAACCATAACGTGTGAATAATACTGTTTTTTACGCTGAAAAAATTAACGCATGACTGGAATTCAATTGAGAAACATTTTTCTTACTATTCTGCTGTTTTATAGCTATGCTGTATCTGCTCAGTTGAGCAGGAAGGATATAAGTGCCGACAGTTTAAAGAAGAAAACTGAATTGCTTATTGATAAAAATAAAAAGGCAGTTGAAAAAAGTTTTTCAAAAGAAAACCTAAAGGCTCGTTTTGACGAAAAAGTAGGACAAACCATTGTAGGTAAACTATTTAAAAAAGATACCGCTCAAATTCAAAAACCTAATGTATCGCTTAAAGATTTTTCGGTAGAGAATTCTACGCAATACATTAAAACTGATGAACCAGGTACAGGACGAAATTTTATAAACAGAATAGGCTTTTCCGGTCAGTTGGAATTATTTAAATTTCCTGTTGATCTTGAACTGGTTAATAATTTCAACCCGCTGAATAACTTTAACATTCAGGAAGGTAACCTGTTTAAATTTGACTTTGTTAAACCAGGATTTGAACAACTTTACCAATCGAAAGTTGGTGCTTTCAAAAACCTAAAAGAAAGAAGATTTAACGGATTAAATCCTGAAATACTTTTAAAGCAACAGCTAAATAAACAATTGCAACTTCTTTTGAAAGGTAAGCTCGCCGATTATCCACGGCTGCAGGCATATATTAATAATCCTCAAGCCTTAAAGGAACTGCTTGCAATGGATGAGCAACAAATTAAGCTGAAGTTAAAAAACCTGCTTGATGACACACAGGAACAGCTAAAAAAAACGGTTACTTCGGCAAATAATACGGTAAGCGGAATGGTACAATCAGAACGTGACGGTGCTGTTTCGGAAATTACAAATTATGTAATGCGCATTAAATCTGAAATTAATGCAGCCGGTTTGGATACGGAAACAATAACCTTGCTGCAAAACTTTGCCGAAAATAAAATCGACAGGCAAATGCTTCAAAGTTTTTTCATCAGCCAATTGAGTAAGCAATCCAAACTTCAAGGGGCAAATCATTTTTATTCAAAAATTAAAGAATTTCAGGCCGGTAATTTCGGACACAAGCTTCCCGGAAGTTTTATGAATCGTGATTTACTTTTAAACGGTGTTAACGTTAGTTTGAAAACAGCCAGAGGACCGGTCACTTTAGGTGTTGCCTCTAATCAGGATATCGGCGCCCCAAAAGATTTCGACTTTACCAACAGTACTTATTCTTTTCCGAAACTATACAGCTTTGTGAGTGTACCCACCACAAATTTTTCGTTCGGTATGGGGAAAATTTCGTGGACAGGCGTATTTGATAAAGAATTCAGCAAATCTTCAGGGGCATTTTCATCTGCGGTTCCTAAAAATAATATGGTTTTTACCCTATCTCAAAACCTTAATATCCAGCATCTGGGGAAACTGACCGTTGATATTTCGAAATCTGCTACACAACTTAAAAATTTGTCGCTGGTGAGTCCCGACCGTCTGATTATCGATCGCAATACAATGGGCAATTATTTCAGAGATGATTTTCTGGAAACCATGTCGGTAGGGCTTAATCATCAGATAGATGCGGTTAAAACCGGCCTGAGCAGCAATGTCTACTTTAACTATTCGGGTATTGGTTTTCAAAACCCCGGACAACAAGGACTGGCTAATATGAATATGCGTTTTGGCGGTACCATAAAACAAAACCTTTTTAAAAATAAGTTTACCATTTATCTGAAATCAGATATCAAGAATACACCTATCAGTGCGGAAACAAATGCGCATTGGCGGAATTTTAACGTTCAGGTTGATTCGAGGATAAGGTTCTCAAAATCTTATACCCTGAATTTTAAATATATTGAAAACGGTGTGAACAAAGTAGCTGAAACCAGCAGTGCAATGTACAGTTCACAAAAAATTCAGGCTGATTTTAACGGTAATTATAAAATTGGCGGCCATTACAGTTTTTCTCACCTCACTTTAGGAAAGCAAAAAATGAATAATCTCGGCAGTTTACAAAGTCCTGATTTCTTGATGCTTAATTATAGTCAGAGTTTGTTATTTAAGGATTTTTCTTTAAACGGTAACGCATTTTATAACCGCGAACTTGGCGGAACTGCTCTTTTAGGTAATATGCTCAATGCAGATGTTGCGCTTCAGTATTCATTGTTCCGGAACATTAGCCTGTCGAGTGGTTTAACTTATCTGAATAATGAACAAGTGGCAAAACAGGTGGGGCTTAAACAGAGCATCCAGCTTATGGTTAAAAAGCATTTTGATGTTAATGCCTACGTTGATTTGCGAAAAAATTTAATTAATCCATTGTATCCGGATTTATTTTCGACGGGCAGGGCAGAGTTTTCAATCCGATATTATTTAGATAAACAATGAGAATTTCAATATACATCCTGATGCTGCTGTTGCTGTGTAACTTTCAGAAAGTTATCGGGCAGGTTAACGTAAATTTTATTCCTGAAGTGTATGGAACAAGCATTAACGGATTGATGAATGTTACCATATTTTCAACATTACCACGCAATGATGTTAAACTGAATATCAATGTATCTGAATCAAAAGCAGGTAAGGTATTAACCATACAAACCGGTGTGTTTTCATTGATTCAGGGCACCAACCGGATTCCAGTTAATGTGGTAAGAAATGCCAGGATACTTTTAACTACCAATAAGATTGCTGATTATTTAAGGCGTAATGCTATCTTTCCGCAAGGGTTTTACGATTACGATTTCGAAATAATTGCAGCTTCATCAAGCGGGGAAATTATAACAGATCAAACTTTCAGTCATGATATCGTGCCTCCGGCTCCCCTGGATTTAATAGAGCCTTTTGATCATGATGAGATTTGTGAAAAAAGGCCTTTACTTACCTGGCAGCCTTCTATGCCGGCTGTAGCCGGAATGCTTTATGAATTGCAGCTTTCGGAGATTAAGGAAAATCAAAATGCAGTGGAAGCCTTAAATTATAATTTACCTATCGTTAACCAAAGAGGAATCGTTGCCAACATCCTCGTTTATCCGACAGTTTCAAAAGAGCTAATCCCTGGTAAAAAGTATGCCTGGCAGGTAACTGCTTATAAAGATCAAACGGTAATTAACCGTTCCGAAATCTGGCAGTTTACCGTCAATTGTAAAGATTCTATCGCAAATGTTGTGGAGAGCGAATATGGCTACAGGAGCATTGAAGATTTAAATAAAGGCAATTATTACGTTGCCGAGGGCTATGTTAAGTTCGCTGTGGTAAATTCTTACCAGGAGCAGAAATTAAAATACGAAATTACCTGTATTACTGATGTTAAATCAAAAGTACGCTCGTTGCCACGGGTTACTTTAAAGCGTGGACAGAACAAAATCAGACTTGACATCAGCAGGAATAGCTCCTTCAAAGATGGTTATTCCTATATCATGAGCGCCCATATGCCAAATGGTACAGTTAAAAGTTTAAGGTTTATTTATAAAGATTTAGAATGATGAGGAATTGTGTTTTTCTGATACTCCTACTTACGGTATGCAGTTGCAAACGAGCGCAGAAGACTTTACTGAAAGATGCTGATTTAACCATACAATGTATTCGAAAAGTTGATGCGGATGTGCCTGAACAGCTGAATTTTATGGTCAGGCTTTTTCCTGAAAAAGATAAACTTGCTGACAAAAAGGATCTGGGTGTTGACATGCAACTCCATATGGACAGCTGTTTTTATACGATACAAGATGGCGCAAAAAACTATCCGCTCCAGGTGATACCGGTTGCAAACGGTGTTAAAAATTGCTTTGAATACCTGCTGGTTTTCGATAACCCGGCAGGCGGCACGGAAAAGTACCGGACTTTGACCTACCACGACAAATTTATTAATAAAAAAACCTATCAATTGAATTTTGAGTAATATGAATAAGCTTTTTACAAGGACAAAAACCAGGCGAATTGCGACATTATTACTCCTGACCTGGGGTTTTAATCTTTTTCTGCCCCTGGGTACTTTTGCATTAACCTCAGGCCCTTCCCAGCCTGAGGCGCAGTCTTTTCAGCCTGCGGGTGTATCGGACATGGTTGATATTTTTAGTGGTGATTTTAAGTATAACATTCCCTTAATGGATGTAGATGGCTATCCGATTAACCTGAATTACCAGTCGGGTGTGGGTATGGATGATGAGGCGAGCTGGGTAGGCTTAGGCTGGAACCTGAATGTTGGTGGAATTAACAGGCAATTAAGAGGTATGCCCGATGATTTTGCCGGTGATGAAATTGAAACCGAACATTATGTCAAGCCTAAAGTAACGGTAGGTGGAAAAATAAACGCAAAAGCAGAAATTGGTGGTCGGTTTACCGGATCAGGCTCTCTTACATTTGGTATTTTCAGCGATAATTATACCGGTATAGGTGCGGAAATAGGTGCGAATGCAGGCATGTCATTTTCTCTGGTTAATGATAATATGCTTACCGCTGGTATGGGGATTGGTGTAAATTCTAATACTGCGAGCGGGGTTGATGTTAGTCCAAATGTATCACTATCCTTATCAGAAAATAGCAAGGGAAAGGCTACATCACTTGCTGGTCTTAGCGCTTCTTTAGGCTATAATAGCCGGTCGGGGCTTAAAACCCTTAATTTTGGCGCAAGTTATAAAAATTATAATATTTCTGCACCAATCGTATCTTTCAATACGGAACCCGTTATGCCTAAGGTTCAGATTCCTTATAAAACAAACTATGAATCTTTTAGTTTCAACGCTGGCGTAGCCGCTTATGGATTTTATTTTAGCGGTGGCGGTACAGGCTATAAAACGGTTCGTTCCGTTAAAAATCCTTTAATGAAAAATCCGGGCTATGGTTTTTTATACGCCGAACTTGGTAAAAATAAGCCCGATGCGGTAATGGATTTTATCCGGGAAAAGGAAAATCCGGTGATTCCCGAACTACCTAACCTGGCTATACCGGTACATACGCCGGATATTTTCACCTACAACAGCCAGAATGGATCAGGACAATTCAGGTTGTACAGGGGCGGAACCGGTAGTTTTTTTGATAATGAAACTTCAGATGAAAATGGTGTGCTAACTGCTGGATACGACGTAGGCTTTGGTAAGTATTTCCACTCAGGTGTCACTTTTTTCAAGCAAACCACTAAAAGTATTGGGAGGAAGTGGACAGCCAATAACGGTTACCTTCAAAACGGCGATTTCCAGAACGAGGATTTATCAAATCCGCGCCGGCAGCATGTATTTTTCCGTAAGGCAGATGAAAAAAATATTGAAGATGCCAGCCTATCCAATAAGTTATTATCCAATTCTTTACTTCGGATATCAACTTCGGGAAAGACGGCAAATACCGCTTTTTTAAATCAGACCAGTGTATCCAGTAATATCAGCCCCATTTATGATAAAATAGAAAAAAATACCAGGCAGGTACAAACCACTGCCATTTCCTATTTAACTGCAGGTGAAGCCAGCCTGGGTGGCTTAGATAAAACTATAAAAACCTATCCTTTTAACCAGGAGGGTAGTTTTAAGCCAGCTGCAGGACATTCGCTTGGTTACCAGGCAGGCGAATCAAGGGTTAGTGATAAAAGAAAGAAACACCACATTTCTGAAATTACGGTCAATAATGAGAATGGACAGCGCAGTGTGTATGGCATGCCGGTTTACAATTTGAAACATGAAGAATATTCTTTTGCGGTAGGCAGCGGCTATCAAAGCCAGGATGGTTTGGTGTCGATGGGTACAGGTGGTATTGTAAAATATAAAGGAATTGATCATTATTATCACAAAGAGAGCCAGTCGCCATATGCTTATAGTTACTTACTTACCGGCCTGCTCTCGCCGGATTATGTAGACAAAACCGGGGATGGAATTTCAGCTGATGATAATGGAACAGCCATTAAATTTAATTATTCTAAAATCTCTGACTATCACTGGCGTACACCATACCAGCAAAAATTTAATGGCGAGGTAAAAAATACAGCTGCTCTAAACCGGGCAATGCTTGCCGACCCAGATGATGATAAAGCTTCGATTATTTTTGGTAAAAAAGAGATCTGTTATGTACATACTATAGAATCTAAAACCAAAATTGCTTATTTTATTACGACCGACAGAAGAGATGCGCTTGGTGTTAGGGATTTGAAAGGCACACCAGATACGGATAACCGTCAGAAATGCCTTAAAGAGATACGCTTATATTCAAAAGCCGATACTATTAAACCCATTAAGGTGGTTAAGTTCAATTATTCTTATGAGCTCTGCCCAAATGTACCAAATGGTATGGATGCAGGCCAGGGTAAACTTACTTTAACCAGTGTATGGTTCGAATACGGCCTCACCCATAAAGGCGCCAATCATCCTTATGTTTTTAATTATAATGCCGCGCAAACAAATACGAATATCGCTTACGCCAATATGATGACTGACCGTTGGGGAAGCTATAAAACGGCAGCCGGTAATCCGGGTAATTTAACGAACGAGGAATACCCTTATAGTGAACAAAATAAAACCATTGCAGATGCAAATGCGGGTGCCTGGTTGCTTCAATCGATAACGCTTCCATCCGGCGGAAAAATAGAAGTAAATTATGAGGCCGACGATTACGCCTATGTGCAGGATAAGAGCGCAATGGAAATGGTTCATTTTGATATGGTGGGCAGCAATAACCTGGTGGGTACATCGACCATACGTGTCAAGATTAATGAATTGCCAGCAGCGGGTGAAGATGTAACAAGATGGTTTAAAAGGAATTACCTCAATGAATCTGATTATTTATATACCAAATCGTATGTTAAAGTCAGTACGTCGAATGCGCCAAGTGGTGGAAAAGACCATGATTTTGTACCGGTATATTGCAAAGTAAATAGTGTACAGATAAGAAATGATTCTGCCCTGGTTAAATTTGAAACGGTTAATGAAGCTAACGTTATTACTAACCCGATACGTTCAGCAGCCTGGCAACGCATTAAAAATGAATACCCGCGTTATGCTTATCCGGGCTTTCAAAACCGCATTGGTGATAATACCGGAGGTAGTGTAAGAACTGTAGTTTCAGCCATTGTAAGTGCAGCCGGTAACCTGGCCGAGCTGAAACAAAACTTCTACCAGAAAGCCAATAAAAGGGGGTATGCTAGTGAAATTGATTTGAGTAAGAGCTTTGCAAAAATTACCAAACGCACTGGCTTTAAAATTGGTGGTGGCACCCGGGTAAAAAAAATATCCATTAATGATAACTGGCATGGCTTTACCGGGAATGATGTTCCTGATGGTACGTATGGGCAAAGTTATGATTACACAACGCTTGTTGATGGCAAAAAGATCAGTAGCGGGGTGGCCACTTACGAACCCTCAGTAGGTAATGATGAGAACCCCCTTAAGCAACCTGTTCCTTATATACAGCGCATTAAAGGGGCTATAAACAATTATTTTGAACTGGAGGCGCCTTTTGCCGAATCATTTTACCCGGCACCGAGCGTTGGTTATAGTAAGGTAACGGTAAGGGATTTGCAAGCAGACGGAGGCGTTACCGAATTCCCTAAAACAGGCTTTGTGACCAATGAGTTTTATACGGCAAAAGATTTTCCGGTAAGGGTAAGGGTTTCGGATATGAACCGATATAACCCGAAGCCATCTAACCAATATTCTTTAATACGTACACAAACTGTTGAAGAAATGGTGCTTTCGCAAGGTTACAGCATTGAGCTTAATGACATGCACGGTAAGCCAAAGGCGAACCGCATTTTTAATCAATCGGGCGCCGAAATTTCTTCAACCGAATATAAATACCAGGTTGAGAAGCCTGATGCAACCGAACTCAAACTGAATAACCTGGTGCAGGTTGTTGATGTTTCAGGAGCGGTGAGTCCAAAAGTTGTCGGCCGGGATATCGAATTTTTTACCGATTTCAGGGAACAGGAAACAACCAATCTCGGAACGACAGTTAACTTTGGGCTTGATGTAATTTCAATTGGTTTTATTCCTATTCCAATCCCGCATCTTCCTTCTGGCAATAATAACGAATATAAGTTATTCCGATCGGCTTGTGCCATGAAGGTAACCACAACCACCGGAATCCTGTCAAAAGTGATTAAGCGGGAAAACGGTTCTACAATAGAAGTAGAAAATATTGCGTACGATGGTTTAACCGGGGAAGCCTTAATTACCCGGACCCAGAATGAGTTTAACCAGGATTATTATACCGTAAATATTCCTGCTTACTGGGCTTACCGTAAAATGGGCGGCGCCTATCAAAATGAGGGGGCAATCCTTCGAAACGTAAACCTGAATAGTTTTTATGAAGTAAATGAAAGCTACTGGACACTGCTTACCCAGGGCGATGAACTGGTTAACCTCGGTACCGGATTGCGGTACTGGGTTGTAGATAACCGCCAGGAAATTGATGGGCAAACCGGAATTGAAAGTGGTAAGATTTTGATTGATATACATGGTAGCCGGCTTTCATCGATTACCGGAGCAGCTATTAACCACCAGTTTAAGCTCATCCGTTCAGGTTATCGTAACCAGTTAACAGCCGGTATACAAAGCATTACCTGTATGAACAACCCGATACGAAGCGGAAAGCTTTCGCTTGCTGATGCGGTTGCATTGGGTAACCTGAAAGTGATATCGGCCTCGTCTACCACCTATGGCGATGAATGGCCGGTAGATGGTACAGGCCAGAATAGCAGTGTTGTGGAAAATACATCAAGAGTATTCACTTTCAAAAACGGACCTTCAAACGCAGCTTACGGCGCTTTACAAACAAGATTATATAATTTTTGTGAAGGCGAAATATCTTCAGATTACTGTGGTGAACCTTACTACTATTTTAACAATCCGGTACTGAATACCCGGCTAAACCAGGTTGGTGTGTGGCTGAATGAACCTAATGTAAATAACATTGGAGAGCCTATTGGTTTCAAAGCCAGTTTTACCGTGCCGGAGTCTAAAATATATTATTTCGGCTATGCAGGCGATGATTTTTTTAACATGAAAGTTGATGGGGTTTCTGTAGATGTTGAAAATCATTTATATTATTGGCAATTACATCCGGTTTACCTTACTGCAGGAACGCATGAAGTAGAGATAGGTGGCTATAACAACATATTGGATGACAATTCGGATACCAATAACCCGGCGAGTATCGCACTGGAAATTTACAACAATAGCCTGGAGAGCCTGGTGCATGTGAACAGTGCAGCAAATTTACAAATACTTTTTTCTACGAGAACCGCTATCCTAAATCCGGAATTACAGAGTTTCCGCACAATAAATGGCATTAAAACCTGGCGTTTCGGTAATGAAAATTTCTTTAACCCTTTTGTAAATGGTTTTAAAGGCAACTGGCGGGTCGCCTCGCAAAATGTTTACCAGGAAAACCGGCAGTACGATAATATTTTTGCCGCCGGTAAAAAAGGTATCAATGTTTCCAATTCAGGGTTTTTAAAAACCTTCATGTCTTATTACATTAAAAAAAGCAGTACGGAATGGGGTGTAAACCTGCAATCTTCAACCTGGATTGCAACCAACCGGGTTACGCAATACGATAAGTATGGACAGGAGGCTGAAAATAAGGATGCGCTTGACCGATATAGTGCGGCTTCATTTGATTTTGCCGGGCAAATGCCTGCTGCTGTGGCATCTAATGCCATGCGACGTGAAATTTATGCGAACAGTTTTGAAGATGTACTGAGGATGAACAGTGTTCCGGATACGAATGCCACTAAAGAATTTACGCTGGCTAACGGCAGTCCGCTTATCTCTGCCCGAACAAGAATAGTGTCGCACAGTGGTAATTATGCTTTATTAATTCCTTCAACAGGCATTAAAATTCAAACCATTAAACACACGCAGCAACAGCAAACCAGTACATACCTGGGCAGAAGCAATAAAAATGAATTTACCCTGCTGCCCGGCACCGGTTTGTACCCGCGTGGCTTTGAGCCTAAAACCGGGGGCAAGTATATTCTGAGTGTATGGATAAAAGATAATCAGCCGCTGAACCGGAATGTAAATATTAACGCTTCATCTGCAGGGAATGCAATTTCTTTAACCTGTAAAGCAGTTGTAGAAGGCTGGAAATTACTGGAAGGAACGATAAACATTCCTGGTGGAGTGGCCGGCAGCTATTCACTGAATATCAGTCCTTCTATCGGAAGTAATATATACCTGGATGATATCCGCATACACCCATATGATGCGCACATGAAATCCTATGCATATGATGAACGAAATTACAGGTTAATGGCCGAACTGGATGAAAATGCATTTGCTACTTTTTATGAATATGATGATGAAGGTTCGCTGGTGCGGGTAAAGAAAGAAACAGAAAGAGGCATTGTGACCATAAAAGAGAACCGTTCTTCTTACCGTAAAGGTGTAAATACAACTACAAGTTTATAAAGATGGAGATTATAAAAAAATATGTATCTGCTTTGGCGAAAAAAGTAAATTTTATCGCAATAACATGCTTTGTGATGCTGAGTGGTTTTGCCATTTTCGGTTGGGCATCTTTTAGAAGGAACGATTCGAAAACCGTTGTTAAAAAGGCTCCGGTTGAATCGTTTTACCATTCGGCCAAGCCAGACCCGGTGAAAATTAAATTGCTGTCAGAAGTGTGCAATAAGATGTCGCTCAACCAGGATGAACTTTTTATCGAAGGCATTATTAATGCAGGTAACGGTGCTGATTCAACCGATCGCATCGAGGCAGCAGATTATATTTTCAGCAAAAAAGGCGAGGCATTCTATTACAGGTTAGGGCAGGTTGAGACCATTAATAATGACGATTTAAGCATCTATGTTGATCATGGAATTAAAAAAATTATGATTTCTGCACCAAAAGAATATGGGGCTTTACCGGCAATTGCTGATGTGGGTAACTTACTTAACCGTATAGAAGAAGAAGGTTATGAATTAAAGGAAAAAGTGCAGGGCGAAAGTACAACACTTGCTCTTACAAATCCTAACCATGTAAGCTGTAAAGCCTATTCTGTTTCTTTTAATACGAAAACCCTGCAACCCGAAAAAATCTTTTGCCGTATGAGCAATTTTCAAAATCCGGAAGATGATAAGCTGGATAACCAGTTGGAAATTACTTTTAAAAAGATTGAAAAACATTCGGGCATTGAAAAATACCCAATTCAGAAGTATGTTCAGAAAGAAAAGGGAAATTGGGTATTAAATGCTGCTTTTAAAGAATATGAGCTCATTAACCTGCTTTAAACAAGCCGGTACAAATAAAATATTTAATCTACTGGTTGGTGTCTCACCGACCAGCTTTAAAGATTCCGGTCTGTGAGACACAGACCGGGAAAGTTGGATTACGAAAGGGTCTTCGACAGGCTCAGACTGACATAATGAGCTACTTTATACAATTGACATTGTGCAAGCAGTGGAAATGAAGATTAACCTACTGGTTGGTGTCTCACCGACCAGCTTTAAAATTCCGGTCTGTGAGACACAGACCGGGAAAGTTGGATTACGAAAGGGTCTTCGACAGGCTCAGGCTGACATAATGAGTTACTTTACAAAATTGACATTGTGCAAGCAGTGGAGTGGAAATGAAGATTAAGCTACTGGTTGGTGTCTCACCGACCAGCTTTAAAGACTCCGGTCTGTGAGACACAGACTGGGGGAAGTTGGATTACGAAAGGGTCTTCGACAGGCTCAGGCTGACATAATGAGTTACTTTATACAATTGACATTGTGCAAGCAGTGGAGTGGAAATGAAGATTTGACGAAAACAACTAAATGTCCTGTTGAAACAGGAATCAGCACAATGAAGATGAAACATTTGAATGAAGTTTAAACGGTTTATAACGAATACAGATAAAACGGATTGGGAAATAATAAGATTATGATTAAGGCTCTTGCTAAACTAATATTTGCGGTTTTTTTTACAGCGGTTTTTGCGGCGAATTGTTTTGCTGCAACAGAACCTTATGAAAACTTTATAAAAGGGAGTTTAAAGGTAAATGATACACTGGTTGTAAAGGATGAGAAATTCAGGAACCCGCTTTTTAACTGGGCTGAAATTTCGAACATTACCGTACAGAATACGGTTTACCTGAGGGTAATCGACGAGCAGCAGATAAGCCGGGATTTCAGCTGCCGGGTTAAAATTAAAATCGAATATTTTCAGCAGCCAAACCAGGTTTCACCTACCGTTATTGATTCAACCACCCTGTTTGTAAACTATAAAAAACAAGGTGGTTCAGTTTATAATGGTCTGGCCACTTATACTTTTAAAGATGGTTATCGGGTAAAGGTGACTGTTTTAGACCTTAGTTCGCCTGAATTCGGCAACCAGCTGCCCCCGGTATTTCAGTTAGGCAGTAACATTTTAATTGAGCGTAAATATGCATTTAAGCCCTTCTTGTTTATTAACCTCGACGGGCAAACGGAGAAGTCGGGCGGAAACTTGCAAAGAGGGGTAAATGCGGGGTCGGGTATTACCGGAAATTATCTGTCGCTTTCCTGGCAGGCGATACTTGGCTCAGAAGAATTTGATTTGGAGTGGGTAAGTATTGATGAAGATTCAGAATGGGCTACGCTGGCTACTTCGATGAAGAACGGGAATAGCAGCTTATCTAATGATGAACTTGCAGAATTGTTCCGAAACAATGCAACCCGCATTACGACGGCTGGACATGATTACCGGATTTCGCTCCTGTTTAACGCTAAATATATCGCGGCACGCATCAGGCAGGTTCAGTATACGACCGATGGATTCCGGTTAGAGGGCGACTGGTTTTATAAAAAAGACAACAGTGAAGAATATGCCATCTGGGATTTAAACTGGCACGAGCAAAATTTAAACTGGCAATATTCGGCCAGTTATGCCGAAGAGGGTAAAAAGAAGGAGGTGGTGAGTTATTTTGACGGTTCATTAAGGGGGCGCCAAACCGTTACCCTTAACACTTCAGATAGTGTAGCTGTTGTGCAGGAAAATATTTACGACGAATTCGGACGGGCAGCCATGAGTATTTTGCCTGCCCCGATAAAAGAAAGTGTTTTAGCTTCTTTACATTATTTCCCGGCGCTGAACAAAAACCTGAATGGAAAGCCTTATAGTTTTATTGATCTCGATACCACTTTGTGTGAACCATTACCGGGGCCATTAAGCACTTTATCCGGCACCTCCAGGTATTATTCACCTCAAAATGATTTTAGAAGTTTAAAGCTTTACAACAACTACATTCCGGATGCGCTGGGTTATCCGCTTTCCGTTACCCAGTATACACCGGACAACACCGGAAGGATAAAAATTCAGGGTGGCGTTGGGCGGACTTTCCAGCCCGATGCTTCGGTAAACAGCCATACCACGAAATATTACTATGGGAAACCCGAGCAATGGGAATTGGATCGGCTTTTCGGGAATGATGTGGGTTATGCCGAGCATTACCTTAAAAATATGGTGATGGATCCGAACGGGCAGCTGAGCATCAGCTATCTGAATGCAAGCGGTAAAACCATTGCAACTGCCCTGGCCGGGGATAATCCGCATAACCTGGATTCGCTGGCTTTAAATTCAAAAAATAGCATTGATGAATTACAAACGAGCCAGCTGTTAAAACCGGAGCAGTTTAATTTCGACGCCAGCAGCCTGAAACTCAAGGCTACCACAACCTACATGGCCACCATGAATGGTGCAGGTATGTTAAAATACAATATACAAAAACTCATTAGCCGCTACCCAAATACTTCATTTAAGCCCTGCAGCAATTGTTATTACGATTTAACCATACAGGTAAAAAACGATTGCGATACACCGGTTTACTTTAACCGTACGCCGATAAAAATCGGTTCGATGCTGGCTGATTCTACCAATACCGGATTGCATACCGATAGTATACAAGTGAATTTTCAAAAAATAGGCGCCTATTACGTGACCTTTGAATTTGCTTTAAGCAAAAACGTTATTGAAAATTTTACAGATGAATACATTCGCTTAGGTCAAATTAACGGTGCAGTGAAGCGTAAGGAAGATTTTATCCTTAAACAACTGGATTCCGCCCGGTTTATTGATTGTTTTTCTGATTGTAAAACGGCCTTGGAGAGGCTGGGGACCAGGAGTGAATTTACAGCAATGTTTAATGAACAGATGCGCCTGCTGGGTGATACCACCAGCTATTATGATGCTTACA
Organism: Pedobacter rhodius; assembly: GCF_027213645.1. Lineage (GTDB taxonomy): Bacteria > Bacteroidota > Bacteroidia > Sphingobacteriales > Sphingobacteriaceae > Pedobacter > Pedobacter rhodius. The sequence goes on from NZ_JAPWGL010000001.1 coordinate 987,982, forward strand.
TCAATGGCTTATATGATAACCTGCTTTCTTCAGCCACTGCATTTCATAACAATTGCGATAACCTGCAACCTTCGCCCTGCGATACCTATAGAACAGCCATGCTTGCCGATATTAACCCGGGTGGCCAGTTTGCTTTGTTTGATGCTGCCGGAAATGTAATGGAACCGGCTTCGAACCTGTTATTCACCTTCTTCCGCCATGGCGCATTTGATGTACTAACGAACACCTCAGATCCCTTGCGGCTTGCCACACTGGTCAACAAAGAAGATGGCAGCGGAACTTTTTCACCCTATGATGCAGATTTTACATTAGCCGATTTACTTAAATACTGGCAACCAGCATGGGCGGAGCAATTTTTAACCTTCCACCCGGAATACTGTAAACTTAAATTTTGTAATGATAACAGCGCATCCGTGAAATGGGATGCAAAAATTGAGGAGATTACCTCTGTTACGGAACTGGCTCAAAAAATGGGTATAACGTATAATCGCAATACCATCTCCTGGCTTGCCAATGCCGATCCATTTTTTAATGCGGGCGGGGCAGGCAGTAGCTTTAAAACCAATTTCGTTACTGATTTAACCGAATACAGCATACGTATACTAGGTGCAAATGATTTATCTGTAAAAAATATTTCCGGCTTTGTTGATTTTCAGTTGTATTGCGCAGATACGACCGCAAGCACCAACAATATTTACAAAGGCCTCTGGAATAATTGCAGCCCGGTTGAAGATTGCCGGGTGGCAGATCGTGAATGGAACCTGTACAAAGGGATGTACCTGGAAGCCAAACTGCGTTACTTTAACGAGCTTCGGCAACAACGTTGTGCGCAAAGCAATAGCTGTACTATTGGCGAACCAATTGCGATAGTACCGGTTCCGCAGACACCGTCTGATTGTATTTATGACGGGCCAACGGTAAATTCTGATAAAAACATTGCGCTGCAGAAACTCGCTAATGTGCTTGATACCGATGGTTCGGGCGCTGTGGAAATGTGGCTGTACAGCACCAATTATACCAGCCGGCAGTTTATTGCGGCTACGCCCGATGTTAAATACATGATGCAGGCCTGCTTTAACGGAAGCCGGGTGAGTGTGGATATTTTTCATTTAAAGCAAACTGCACCTGATAATGTAGGTATCGTGCTTTCCAACCACATTACGGCCGACATTAGTGATTTGTTACCTATAAAACCCTGGATGCACCTGGCCGTACAGGGCTTAAATTCGGCAAACGGCGAACTGGAACTCTGGATAAATGGTAAGCAATATGCAGGCATTCCGGAAGCCTCTTCCGCGGGCTGTCCGTGGGGGATTACCAGTAATCCACTGAATTTGCCTGAAAACTTAAGCTCCATCCATCACCTGCGCTTGTACAGCGGCCGGAACATGACCCCTGATGAAATCAGGACAAATGCGGCAAGCGCTTGTTTCCTTGCTTCCGACCATACGGCGATGGACTGGTACCGCTTTAATGCCGGAAATACAGAGCAGCCACCTACCTGTGCAACATTGAGCTTTTTTTATGAAGCGGAGCAACTTTCTACAAACCAGTTCAGGGAAACGAATTACGCAATTGGTACCCGAAAAACCCACACCTTTATTAGCGGAAACGCTTCTGTACCGCCCGATGCCAGTCCGTATTGTGCAAACGGGACAGTACAAATGGTATTTCGTCCTTGCATTAATGTCTTATTCTCTTCTGTACCGACGCAGTTTAATAACGTATGGCAAATTACCTGTACTGAAAATTTTAATGTAGACTGTTCTGGAAATGGGAGTGCAATCTTATATGCAGAAAGTGGTTCCGGATCCGTATATTATCAAAATACGGTTGGCAATATCAGCGATGTACACCGGGTCATATCCGGTTATGCGGAAAATGATCCGCCGCCGTTAGATTGCAACACCGGTAATTCTTACCAGATTTATTATAACTGTTTAGTTGTTAGTTTACCCAATACTTCGGCTGTTATTACCTTCGATAATGTATGGGTAAATACCTGCCTTGGCGAATATAATGGTACCGTTCAGTTCAGATCCGCCGGTAAAACAACTAATGCTTCTATGGCGGTACAACCCGTTTCATCAGTCATGCAGCAAGCAATACGGATGAATGTCGATTTATCAATGGTAAAACCAGAAGATGCATTGGCCGAACTGGAAGCCAGTAAGCAGGATAATCAACTTATCCTCGCCGATTATAAAACTAAGTTTATTTATGCCATCACTAAAGCGGCTCCTGAAAAAGCAACCGCTGCAAAAGGCCAGGCTGTTAAAGCTGAACTTTTTGATGCAGCGGAACTTAAACCTTATTTTGCTGTTGAAGGTACAAAGGGCAGTTATTCGATATTCAGGAATGTTTATGTGGCTAAATACATTCCGCAGGAAAACTCCATCAAAGCAAGGGAGGCACAAACCCTGTTGAGTATATATGGAGGCGGCGGAACAGCTTCTGTACAAGGTAAAAGTATGCGTTCGGCAATGTTGGCCGAAAGTTCAAGCCCTAATGTTAATTCATTAACGGCACCATCTGTTTGTGTAACCCTGCTTGATGAATTTTATGGTCCGGTTCCATCAGCATGTACCTATCAAAATGATGCACCAGATCAGATGTATCAAACAACCATTGCATTAAAGGATAGTAACGGGCAACCGGCAAGCTTGCTGCAGGATGTTACCGTTCGGGTTAAATATACGGTGCGTGTATTTGGTCTTCCGGTTGAAACGACTACTAATAGCGTCGACATTACGATTCCGGCCGGGCAAACGATAGCACATTATTTGTATAATTTAAAAACTTCTACAAATAATGATGAGTCTAACATTTGCAATGTAGAAACACGAACATTGGAATGTATTGAAAGCATCAGCGGTGCATCCTTTTGTTCGGAAACGACTTCTTGTGCAGGAACTGTTTTAAATCCTCCAATTAATCCGAACCCTGCAAATTGTCCTGATTATTTAAAAACGAAATTTTCGCACTTCCCGGAGGCAGCCGCTGTAGATCCCAATGCTTTAAACGTAGATTCAATGGTAGCCGAAGGCCGTGTATTGCAAGCCCAGCAGTATGAGGATGCGGCAGAAGGGCAATCGCAACAGTGGATGACTAACTTAGCCGAAGGCTTGAAAAATTATTCTGCAGATACTACTGCACTGCTTCGTTCTAAACTAAAAGAATTGTGTTTACTGGCCAGCGATAGTACCCATATTTATGGGGCGACTACTTTACCTCCGGGTAAGTTTATACTGGTTGGCAATACAAGTTGCCGTACTTTTGGCGAGGTTATCAAAGCGGTGACCGGCATCAGCGATTTCACGCCTACCTTAAATCCATGGCTGATTTCAGGTCCATATCCTTATGAAGTAGTGCCTCAGCAAACCGAAGTGGTTATCAGTGCCACCAATACGGAACTATGCACAATGCTGGCCAACCTAAACCCTAATCATTTGGGCCAGGCCGATTTTTATGCACTACTGCAAAGCCAGTTTGGTCAAAGGATGACCCTCTCACCAGAAGAAGTTGGCTTCCTATTAAAAGGCTGCGATAACTGTAAATTCCTGTTGGAAAAAGATTTGGTATTGCCGCAGTTTTTAATCCCTGGCTTTAAAGGCTGCGTAAGTAAGGATGAACTGGGCATTGCCTATACCGAATTGATTGCTGCTTTTGGGCCGCAATTTTCCCAGACCATGGACAATGCCGAAACCATTGTAACCAATTATTTTAACCAGAAATGGGGCTTTACATTGAGTTTTGATGATTACAGAAATTTTGGTGAAAGTACTCAAACCCAGTTGTGCAACCTTCCTCCATATACTGAGGCAGCCGAAGACCGGTATGCCTGTGCCAAAACACTTATCGAACGGGCCCATGGCGATGGCAGCAGGGAATACCTGGATTACCTAACCGAAGCCCGCCGTACCTTCCAGGAATCTTATATCAGCATCTGTGCCGCTGCCCGGGCCGAGGTAAGCGTAAGCAGCAGGCAAAAGATTTTTCATTACACGCTTTATTATTACGATTTGGCCGGGAACCTGGTGCGCACCATTCCACCGGAAGGCGTACATTTCCTGAATACGAATGAGTTGGCAACTGTAGCCAAAGTACGCGCTGCGGGTAATATATCCTGTAATTATAACGGGCCAAATACGGTTTCAGATGAAGATGCCGCTTTACAGAAACTGTCGACGGTATTAAGCTCAACCGCATCGAACGCGGTGGAAATGTGGCTGTACAGCGATTTCAGCGGCAGCCGACAGTTTATTGCGGCCACGCCCGACTTGAAATACATGGTACAGGCCTGCCAGAATGGTAAATACCTGAATGTAGAAATTTTCAGTCTGAGCCAGAGTGCTTCGGGCAATATGGTCATCAATTTAACCAACCAGGTAACGGCTGATGTAAGTAATATTTTACCGCTTGCACCTTGGACCCATTTAGTGGTACAGGGGAATAACCTTTCGACCGGTGCTTTACAAATTTTTGTAAATGGTAAAGCCTATAACCCGGTTGGTGGTAAACCGGTAGCGGGTTGCCCATGGGCCATTGATGCGATGCCATTGCGGATGCCGAGGAATTTTACGGCAATGAAACATTTAAGGCTGTATGAAAACCGACTGATGTCAGCAGCGGAAATTAAGGCTAATGCGGAGAACACCTGCTTTATGGTGAGCGATACTACGGCTTTAAGCTGGTACCGTTATAACGTACCACAAGAAGGCGGACCAACCACCATTGCTTATAACTCTACGCAAGAGAGCCAGGTGGCCGGTATTTACCCTGAACACGGGCTTCCGACGACCTATGCCTACAATGCGACCAACCAGGTGGTGCAGCAGTATACACCTGATGGCGGAAGCAGTAAGTTCTGGTACGATTACCTGAGCCGTTTAGTGGTTTCGCAGAATGCGAAACAGGAAGCAGCCAAAGATTACAGCTATACCCGTTACGATGTTTTGGGCCGAATCACTGAAGTAGGACAGAAACACACCGGCACCAATGTACTGACCGACCCGGGCTACCTGGCGGGTACCACCATCACCAATTTCCAGGCCAGTGGCAATAACAGCCAGCTAACGGAAACCCTTTACGATGAAGCGGCACCGGCAATAAACGGTACGCCAAGCGGCCTGGTACAAAATAATTTAAGGAAAAGGGTAGCGGCTAGTATTTACCGCGAAACGCCGAACTCAGCAGCTATCAATGCAAGCTATTATAGCTACGATATGGCCGGCAATGTTAAAAAGCTTTACCAGCAGGTGAACGGGCTTGGACTGAAAACGCTGGATTATGAATATGATTTGGTGAGCGGGAAAGTAAACTTACTGGCTTATCAGCACGACAAACCGGATGCTTTTTATTACCAGTATAAATATGATGCAGAGAACCGTTTAACGGAAGCCTGGAGCAGTACCCAGGCAAATATCGTAAGTTATGGTTTTGGCAGCAGTTTGAACGACCCAACGCGGCGACTGGATGCCAGTTACCAGTATTACCTGCACGGCCCACTGGCCCGTATGGAACTGGGGCCAGGTTTAGCTTTGGTACAGGGCATGGATTATGCCTATACTTTACAAGGCTGGTTAAAAGGGGTGAACGGCACACACCTGGATGGTGCACAAAGTGATATGGGCCAGGATGGCACAGTAGTCGCAAAAGATGCTTTGGGTTATAGCCTGGGTTACTATGCCGGCGATTACCAGCCGATTGGGGGCAGCAGTGCATCGGCTTTTGCCTCTACTTATCAGCAAAATTTAGGTGACATTACCGGCAAAAACCTGTACAACGGTAACATCGGCAACAGTACCTATGCGATAGCTAAAATAAAAAATGGTGCAACGGTAGGTTACACCTATAAATACGACCAGTTAAACCGTTTGAAAGCCCTTCGCCAGCATGGCTTAAGCGGCACAGGTATCTGGACGAGCAATAGCCTGACCAATAATTATAAAGAAGATTTTAGTTACGATGGTAACGGAAATATCTTAGCCTTAATGAGAAACGACTCGATCGGGCAGGTGATGGACCAGTTAAGCTATCGCTACACGAAAAATGCTGCAGGGCAATTGGTACACAACAAACTGGCTGGGGTAAATGATGCGGTAAACAGCGGGCAGCAAGGTGAACTGGAAGGCAACACCAGTTACAGTTATGATGCGATTGGCAATTTAATAAAAGACAGCAAAGAAGGCATCACAAATATCGACTGGAGTGTTTATGGTAAAATAAAACAAATTAATAAAGCGAACGGCAACATTCAATATACGTACGATCCATCGGGCAACCGGGTAAGCAAATTGTACAACAATAAAACCACCTGGTATGTACGGGATGCACAAGGTAACAGCCTGGCGGTGTACGACAATGCGAATGGCCATTACAACTGGAAAGAACAGCAGCTATATGGCAGCAGTCGCTTAGGGATGTGGAAACCGGAACTGAATATCGATTCGGCAGGTGGTGCCAGCCTGAATAGCCTTACGGGTAACCGCAACTATGAATTGGCCAACCATTTGGGCAATACCATGGCGGTAATAAGCGACAACCGTTTGCAAACCAGCAATGGTTATGAAGCTGATGTATTGCACTCAAATGATTACTATGCATTTGGTGCTCAAATGCCGGGCAGAATGTTTAATTTAGCGGGTAGTTACCGTTATGGATTTAACGGTAAGGAGAATGATAATGAGGTGAAGGGCGAAGGCAACCAGCAGGATTACGGGATGCGGATTTATGACCCGAGGGTGGGAAGGTTTTTGAGTGTGGATCCGATTGCTAATCAATATCCGGAGTTAACGCCTTATCAGTTTGCGAGTAATACGCCAATTCAAGCTATTGATTTGGATGGGTTGGAAAAGTATCATTATTCATTGGATTTTGATAAAAAAGGTGCTGCATCGTTAAAGTTGACTTCTACAGAAAATTTCTCAGAATGGACTTGGAAACCAGAACTAGGCAATACAGCTTTTGGATTTCAATTATGGGAAAAGGTTAAAAATCCTTATAAGGAATACATTGTAAGCTATAATACAACAGAGTATCTAATTATAGCTCCAGTTGCGGCAAAAATGGAATCAACTTACAAATTGTCGTATGATAATCTGCCAAGTACAAGTACAGTACTTGATGGTTTAAGTGATAAAATTGAATCAACTCAAGTCAAGACTGCTATTGTTCAGGGGTTTGCAGGCGGATTGTCAACAGGAAGAGTTAGGAATAGGGCTTCAAAAGAATGGGAAGGACCTTTAGATTATTCAGGATTAAAAGAACCTAGGAAAGTTGGCCCAGGTATGGAAACCACGCCTTCCCAGCGACAACGTATATTAGATTATAATAAAAAAATGAACGGAGGAGTACTTAGAAGTGATGAGGATGGAAGTGTTATAAATATGCCAAAGAGCGTTCCTAAAGGAGGTAAAGCTGATATGAAACAGGCCGAAGTAGACCATGTCGAAGAAAGAGTTAATGGTGGTTCAAATAGCAATAGAAATTTAAGAGTGGTTTCTAAAGAACAAAATTTGAAAAAGGAATCTCAAAGACGAAAGCAATGATAAAAGCATTTAAAGAAAGCTTAAATACAGCTGTTTTTACAAGTAAGTATGTAATGAGCGATAATAGTCCAATAGTTTATATAGCTCATCATGAGGACGGTGCCTGGGAATTTTGGGGTAGTCAAATTATCGATGAATCTGAAATAGTTGTTGTTTCTTTGCAGCAGATTATCAAAGTTGACCCAACAATATTGGAGGTTTCGGATATTCCTATCGGTTTTAATGCTATTCGTGAAACGAAAGAAAAACCTTGGATAGTAGTCTCAAAAAATTAACTTGGTTTATAAATTAGCATCCTCAAGGTAATTGTAATAGCCACTACTTAATCTGACAGTTGGTTAGTTTTGACTAATTCAAGGTAATTATTCTCCTTGAGGGAGCTAGCGAAGCTTAATGTATTTTTGTTTTAGGGAGTTTTTTGCAACATTTAATAATGCTGTATCTCCGTTTGATGTTTCTAAACAATGATTAAGGAAGTCAAAAGTTAATTGTTTATTCCATCCAGCGCATGCAGCTGCTAATCCATATCTAGGGTCACAATAAGCAAGCTCTTTTCCTATACGGTCTTTATGCTTGTGTAAATCCCAAGATAATTTAATTAGTGTTTTTATTTCTTCTGCTGAAGGCATCATTTTGTCATATCCAAGTGGATTTAATGCTCCATCGACTATGGATAAGGAGCCTGTTTTTAATAATTCAATTATTGGTTTGGCGTCTTTTAAAGATCTTCGTTTTAGTCTAATATAGGTTTGTGCACCTGCATAACTTACCATACTATGAGGTGTATTTAATAAAACTATTTTACTGATTATTATAAGTGCTTTTTTATAATTTATTAAACCTAAAGCTAAAATCATTTCAACTTGAGTTTCCCATGTTTTTGTATTTTGGGATTCTTTTAAATAAGCGTTAAATAGACTTTCTCCAAGCTCAACGACATTATACTTAGCAATTTCCTTTGCACCCTTTCTTCTTTCACTAGATTTATTGGAGGTCAAAAAAGTTTTGATTATATCTAAAGTCATCTTCATCTTTATCGCAATCGTTCTGCTTTTGTTTAAAATAATTTATGCGGGCTATTTACTTTTGCTGCAATTCGCCGAGTTTAATCAGCCTTGCTTTAATTGCGTTATAAGAACGGTTGTGCAGAGTAGCAAGTTCTATAATCTTAGTGCCTTGATTAAACTGTTTTAATAAAACCTTATCTTCTTCGGTCGTCCATGGCTGTCCCTGGTTTCCTTTTTGTGCGAGGGCTTTGAGTTCGCTGAGTGCAAAGCGCAGGGCCCTGATTACCTGGGCCTGCCCGTAAGGGCTATCGATAGGGAATACCTCGCCTGTTGCAGGGTCAACACCTGCCGCCAGCTGCTCCAATACCTCGATATGTACGTTTTTGTCCTGCATGGGTTTATTTACATCGCGGCAATGTTCTTGAGTTTAGCGGCTTTGATGAATGCGTCTATCGCGGCAAATACGTGGCTTTTGGTATCACTGTCGAGTTCCTGTATGGCTTTTAGTTTTTTGAGAGTGTCGTTGTCAATCTGTGCGTATTCCCCGTCTTTTACGAGGTAATCGAGTGTAACGCCGAGTGCATCTGCAATCTTTGCGGCCACCTCTATTGATGGTACGTTTTCCCCCCGTTCGTACTTTCCGATGATGTCGCCTGAAGTACCTACAACCTTACCCAGGTCGCTCTGTTTTATTTTTTTCTGTTTTCGGGCGAAGGTCAATCTGTCTGAAAAAGCCATAAATAGGTCGTTTTTACGCGTTATAAATTAATAATAACCAAATATAGGTAACTTATGTGTCGGATAAAAATGCGATAGCCCCCCATCTAGCGCAAGCGTCCCGCTTGTGCTTTAAACGGTAATAGGTTTGTCAGCTCGCTAACTCTAGCGCAAGCGTCCCGCTTGTGCTTAAATTGTAATAGGTTTAGGTTTTTAAAGGCCAATTGATATGATTAATAATTAGTTTTTCGAATATATTGTTAGTCACAAGCTAGACGCTTGCGCCAGCGTTTGCTTAAATGCTTTGTTAGTTTAGCTCTTAAGCTTTTTTGAGGCGAGTATCTTTGCTTATTGCATTTAATTATCTGAATAAATTTTATATTTAAGTAATGAGTGTAAAATATAAAATCAGAGACCAGACCAAGTTATATTTCATCAGTTTTGCAGTAGTTTATTGGTTAGATGTATTTATAAGAAATGAGTATAAAGACATCTTAGTTGATAATTTAAAATATTGCCAAGAGAAAAAGGGATTGGAAATTTATGCCTGGTGCATCATGACAAGCCATATTCATTTAATTATTGGTTCTAGTGGCGAAAAAATGGAAGATATTATTAGAGATTTCAAGGGTTTTACATCAAAATGCTTAAAAAAAGCCATAGCAGAAAATCCGGTTGAAAGCAGAAAAGAATGGCTTCTTTGGATGATGCAAAGAGCGGGCAGTAAAAACAGTAATAATGAAAGTTTCCAGTTTTGGCAGCAGGATAATCATGCTATTGAACTATGGGATAATTATATGATGGAACAAAAGCTTGATTACCTTCATAATAATCCGGTTATTTCTGGAATTGTTGATGAACCGATGCACTATTTATATAGTAGCGCAAGAGATTATTCGGGTTTTAAAGGCCAATTGATATGATTAATAATTAGTTTTTCGAATATATGATTCGTTACAAGCGAGACGCTTGCGCCAGAGGGGGGTTCGTCACAAGCGAGATGCTTGCGCCAGAAGGGGACTGGATAGTTCAAAAAACTAATTTATATTTCCTTGTTCTCTGAACTTTAATTAGCTCCTTTTCAAATTCCTTTCATCAGGCTAAATCGTAGTTCCGACACGCAATTGCGGAGATTCATCAAAGTTGTTTTTAAGGGTGCATAATTATCTGCAAATTAGATTTGTTAGATAACGTTTTAACCAAACAAACCAAAACTAAGATGAAATATTTGTTTCTGCTCCTGCTTTCAGTAGCGGGCTTTAATGCTTATAAAATTGGTAATCTATTTATTTTAAACTGGAACAAATATATAGGTCTAATTGGATAGCAAAATAGTATAATGAAAAGAAAATTATTATTTTTCTTACTGGTTATTGGTTTAAGCAGTCAGGCACAAATAACAGCGATACATGGTATAATCGCTAAAAAGAAAACGGTTGCATCCGATTTGCTAACAGGTTATGCTTTTCTTAATTTATCGGTAGGGCAATCAGATGTTTCGATTACAAGAATTGGTAATACAGAAACCTGGAGATTATATAATGATGGCGTTGGTAAATCACAACCTGGTAAAAAATTTGTAAAGGGTAGTGCCTTTGGTATTCAAAAAAAGGCGAACACTTATCAACAAGTACTTTCAATCACTTATGTTCAGGGTAGTAATGGAAATTACATCGCTTTATCAATGGCTTTTGACGAAAATGGTAGCTTAAAAATAACGGCGAATCACGATGTCGATGTTATTGATGATACACCAACTACTCAACCAGGTATTGGTCAATATTCAATTTTTGAAGATATAAGTACTGGGACAAGCCCTTTATCTACACGTATCATCAGGCATAGTATTTTAGATGTGGATAAAACAACAGTTGTCTATTATAAGGATTACACGATTCATAATACTTCAGAAAATGACAGTGTGATAGACTTTGTTATGATTAGTCAGAACGGTGTGATAAACTATCCGCAAAGTAAAAATACCGTAGCCTATTAATGAGTATAGCGTTAGTGTAATAAAGCACAAGCAAAATATTGTCTTTTGATCACTTTCCGGCTAGTTTGATAGGTGCTAAATAATTCTGCTCTTGTGCTGGCTTTGCCTCGTATTAAGAATGATAATCTATATTTAAGCCACAGATTCGCAGATTATTTCTTTATAAATTTAAGTTAACAGATTTAACAAATCTTTATCACTGAAGCGCACCCCATCTAGTCTTAGCATCCCGCAATCTGGCACGAGCTTTTCTATTCATTAACTCTAGCGCAAGCGTCCCGCTTGTGCTTTAACACGGTAATAGATTTTGGTTTTTAAAGGCTAATTAATATTCGATTAATAATTAGTTTTACGAATATATGATTCGTCCCATCTGGCGCGAGCTTGTCAGCTCATAACTCTAGCGCAAGCGTCCCGCTTGTGCTTAAGCGGTAATAGCGTAATAGATTTGGTCTTCAACGGTAATTGTCTCGATTTATAATTAACTTTTCAAATATATGATTCGTCACAAGCGAGACGCTTGCGCCAGGAATGTTCTTAAATAGACTTTTATGTTATTTAAAACTGCAAATTTAAAATAGATTGCTTCGTCGTTCCTTGTCGCAACGACCACCTTGGAGTTTGGCATAAAGAATAATAAGTTATTGCATAAAAGATTGCGAAGCCGATGAAAAATCGGCTTCGCAATGACGGTATAGGGTTAATGTAGGGGAATTGTTTTAGGAGACTGGATAGTTCAAAAAACTAATTTATATTTCCTTGTATTTGAACTTTAATTACCTCCTTTTCGATTTCCTTTCATCAGGCTAAACCGTAGTTCCGACACGCAATTGCGGAGATTCATCAAAGTTGTTTTTAAGGGTGCATAATTATCTGCAAATTAGATTTGTTAGATAACGTTTTAACCAAACAAACCAAAACTAAGATGAAATATTTGTTTCTGCTCCTGCTTTCAGTAGCGGGCTTTAATGCTTATAGTCAGATTGCTGTGCTTAATGCCGATAGTGCCCGTTTAGGCAATCCGGCGGGTACCGGAACGGTAGCCCTGCATGGTACCACACTGATAAAAAATATTGCCGAAGGTAATGCTGCAGACAGTGTTTTGGTGAGGGGTAGCGATGGCGCGGTACGATTTGTTAAAAGAAGCAGTTTTGGCGCATTAGGTATTCCTTTTAGCAATGGAGATAACCTGCCCGGATCAAATTATAACGGGCGGTTTTTGTTTAATACTTCACTCCAAAAGTTTAGGATATATGATGCAACGGCCGGAACCTGGAAAGATGCTACGCCAGTTGATATGAGTAATTATTATACTAAAGCAAACATTGATTCTTTAACAACGTCGTTTGGAACGCAACTGTTCAACTTTGTACAAGATAGAGCACTTAATGCCGAGGTTTTACATAAAACCGGCAATGAAAATAAAACTGGCGATCTGGGGCTCGTTGGAACCTTTTCAGTTAATGGGTTGAGTTATTTTAATAACCTGCTTCAGGTTTCCAACCCCGGAACAGATCAGTATCTGCCAGTAGCTCACTTTTATGCCCCCAATAATACTGTTGCAGGTAATACTTCTCAATTTCGTTTTGGTACTGCAGGAACTTATAACAATGCGGCAGAATGGCGTTTTATGTATAATGGTGATCAAAGTAACTCGAACCGTATGGATTTTAGTTTTTTTGGACAAGGAAATCCAATAATAAGTTATACTGCAGAACGCAGGGTTGGTATTGGTACTACAACCCCTGCATACCTGCTTGATGTTAATGGAGAGGCCAGGATTAAAACCCAGTTACTATTGGGAGAAAATGCAATTTCCCATGGCAGTTATCAGGTAGATATGAGGCGTAATGGAACAGGAAATAGCCAGGGTGTTTTTATGGCCACTCAAAACGGATATGATATTGCGTTAAGACAAAATGCAGGTACAGATAACTTTGGTATTTATACTGAACAGACCAATACAGATGCATTCACACTTACGCAGTCCGGAAATGTTGGTATCGGAAACCTGACACCGAACGAAAAATTGGAAGTTTCAGGGAATATAAAAACGACAGGTGGAATAGCTGCTACCTCGTTCAATAAAGTAAATATTACTGCTCCTGTAAATGGTTCCACGCTAACTATTGCAGATGGTGCATCATTAATAACTTCAGGTGCTTTTTCGAACACCTTAACCACTACTGCTACCAGCAATAATACCTTGCCAAGCGGAACTAATACGCTTTACAGCACGAAATCTGCTTCTGTTACTTCGGCGCAACTGGCCACTACTTTAACAGATGAAACCGGTACCGGAACAGTTGTGCTTTCTGCTTCACCAACCCTTACGGGTACACCAACGGCACCTACTGCAGCATCAGGTACCAATACCACTCAATTAGCGACCACTGCCTATGTACAGACTGCCCTTTCAACGGTAAATATTAATACGCAAACAGCAAACTATACACTGGTATTGGCTGACGCCGGAAAATTCGTACAGCAGAATGTATCATCCGCAAATAATGTAACTGTACCTGCAAATGCTTCTGTTGCTTTTCCGGTAGGTACGCAGATTCTGCTTCGACAGATGGGATCAGGTCAGGTAACCGTTGTTGCCGCTTCAGGCGTTACGCTACAGTCGGCAGATAATGCCTTAAAAAGCCGGGTTCAGTTTGCGCCGATTACGCTGATAAAAGTGGCAACCAACACTTGGGCAGTAATGGGTGATTTGACGAATTAACGTTTATTCTGTATTAACGGTTAGAATTGTATATATGATGAGAAACCTGATTACTTTATTTTTTATTTTATTCGGTCTTTCTGCTGTTGCACAGGTAACGGTTGTACATGCAGATAGTGTTCGGCTTGGAACGGTTTCCGGAGTTGGAGGTGTTGCCCTTTATGGAAAAACATATTTAAAAAATTTGACTGAAGGTACATTTATCGATAGCGTACTGGTTGTTAATGGTTCTGGAAAAATCAGGTTTATTAAAAGAAGTGAATTTGCAGCTGGCGGTGGCGGTAATTATATTTTAGTTAATCCATCATCCCCGCAAGAAGCATCTATTGATATTTCAGGGATGATTACAGTAAAAGGTACCGCACAATTCGAGGGTCAGACCAATTCAAAAAACCGGAGGGTTTTATATGGAACAAACCCATATAGCCAACGAGATACCCAGCAAGGTTACATTGAGGAAACTACTTTAGAGAATTACTTAACGGGTGGCTTAAATCAATTTCACGTCCTTGGCTTCTTTTTTTCGGAAGCTTATTTCAGTAATAGTTTTGAAATGTTTTTTACCTCTTATGATGGCGCCATAAACCGAAAATATGTTGTAATTGAAGGTTATGGAGGCGGGGGAGATGGTGGTTTGGGTGAAGAGAATTCAACTGGCTGGTTTAAGATAATACCCAGCGAGGATGGTGGGACACGTGATGGCATGATCGATTTGGAAGCAAAATACATATACCCTTATGGTTGGTGGATTAGAATACGAAGAACGGTATCCGAACAGGATAATTATGATCGTTCATTTTCTCTGTATACAAAAACTTATCAAGGGACTTTTATACCTTATGATTCTGCCTACAATGGTGTAATTGGCTCTCAGACCGGAGTAGATTCAGTGGCTTGTACGAGCAGCTATGGCGGAAGGCGATATGCGCAGCGGATGGAAGTGTATGGTGCGCCCGTTAAACCAACTGATGTAGTAAGATTACAGGATTTAGGCGGTACACTCCCAGCATCAGGTAATGCATTTATACAGGCAAATCCTATTGAACCACAACTTGCTAATGTTGATTTGAATGGATCAATTGCCCTTAGAGGCGATAATGGAATCACTGCAAATAATGCCTCATTAGACAATTTAAATGTCGGTATTGCTAATATTAGAAGAGCAATTTTTAATTCAAATAGCAGTTCGTCTGGCAATTATGTAGAATTTGCGTCAGCTTTAGGTATTGCAAACTGGCAATTTAAAACGGATGATACAGAAGATGGTTTTGATATGTTTAGAATGGGTCTAGGCGGTACAGATGTTTTGCATTTAAGAGGTGACGGGCATTTGACATTACCGACCATTCCATCTGTTGCAAATGCAGATTATTCCCTTTTAGTACGCGACAATAATAGCGGCGAAATTAAACAAGTTGAAGTAAATGCAAATAGAGCTGCTTCTGCAGCAGAAATCAAACAATTTTCTGCCAAGGGAAGTGGAAATGGTTCATCTACAACAATCTCTATTCCGCACGGGCTTCCAAGTATTAATACATCGGCATCGGTTGTGGTAACGGCAAATAATGCTGCTGCTGCGGGAATAAGTTATGCAACAATAGATGCAGAATATGTCAATGTATTCTACACAATTGCTCCAGTCACGGGAACAAATAACCTGTCTTATTCTATTTCAATAAAGTAAGATGAAAAATTTTTTATTTATAACGCTGTTATTTTTATACTCAGTTTCTTCTGCGCAATCTGTCGCTGTGCATGGCATGTTGGCTAAAAGAAAGAGTAGCACAACTGTAGCGCCCATACAAACTGTTAACATAAATATGGATACCGAATCCAGAGGAGCAATTCCAAATTGGAATACCTGGATTTATAATAGTTCTGATGGCTTGAATTTATTAAATAGTGCTGGAACAACTACTGGTTTTAATCTGTTGAAAATCCAGGGCGGCTCCTGGACAGCGGAGAATGAAGGCAGTCCGGCAGGAGATTCAGAATTTCCGGGCGCTGTGCTTGCTTATATGATGAATGGAAATAACCTTACAATTGAACTTCGATTACAGGGATTGGATGCTTCAAAAAGATATGAACTCATTTTTGCAGCTTATCAGAATTATAACGGACCGGAAGATAATACCAATATAACCATTAATGGCATAACAAAAGCAACAGGGCTATCTAATGCCAATACAATTTACAAAACTAATTTTAGTGTTTCAAACCCCACATCGGGAATTATTAATATTACTTTCACTCCATACGATACTACTGGAAATGGCTGGACTTGTATAAATGCGATGATTTTAAAAGAGTATGCTAACTAATAGGAATGCATGTTTTTTAACTTAACTTTAAAATAATTATTAGAATTACAGATTTGAAAAGATAATTTGAAAATATTTATAGCGCTTTGTTTTTATTTAAGTTTTTTCCTTTATACAGCAGCCCAGCAAAAGCCGCAATACACGCAATATGTACTTAATAATTACCTGCTAAATCCTGCTTTAAGCGGGGTTGAAAACTATACTGATGTAAAACTGGGCTACCGGCAACAATGGGCCGGACTTGCTGATGCGCCTAAAACCGCTTTTGTATCTGCACATTGGGCGCTGGGCAGCGAGTATTTGTGGTCTAACGCACTTTCCTTTGATGAAAAAGGAAATGATCCCAGGAGCCGAAGTTACCAACAATATTATACGGCGTCTCCCGCACATCATGGTGTCGGTTTTTCAGCAGTAAATGATAAAGCCGGCCAGCTTACAACCACCGCCTTTAATTTAAGTTATGCTTATCATTTAATTTTAAATGATAAACTTAATATGTCTGTGGGTATAGCAGGTGGTTTTACCAGGATAGGCATAGATGCCAACCGGCTGCTGTTAGAAAATCCAAACGATCCTTCACTGGGTAATGCCATAGAAAGCCAGTTTAAGCCTGATGTTTCTGCCGGGATATGGCTGTACGGTTCCAGGTTTTTTTCTGGGATTTCTGTTCAGCAACTGCGGCCTCAGCAACTAAGTTTTTCTGACGATGGTAATTATAACCAGGGCAAACAGGTGCCGCATTTCTTTTTGACCGGTGGTTATAAGCTTTATGTATCAGAAGATATGCACCTTATACCGTCTGTAATGGTTAAAGCTGTTCAGGGTGTACCATTATCTGTTGATGCTAATCTTAAACTGGGGCTTAAAGATAAGGTGTGGATTGGTGCGGGTTACCGTAATCAAGATGCTGTAACGGTTATGGCAGGCGTAAATGTAAGCAGTCTCATTAACGTAACTTACGCTTATGATTTTACCACGTCGGGACTGAACCAGGTTTCTACCGGAAGCCATGAAATTGTGCTGGGCTTTTTACTAAATAATGTTTATAAAGTAATCTGCCCGAGGAATATGTGGTAAGCTACCGGAATAGTGTTATGGAGCCGCTATATTTTATTTCCTTATTAAAAAGATCGATACCGTTTATCAGGTAATAGTAGGCGCCTACCGGTACGCTTTGTCCATTTCTGTCGCCCTTCCAGGAATCAAACAGGTTGTTAGAAGAAAAGATGCGGTCGCCATATCGGTTAAATATATTGATTTGGAATTTTTTAAGGTTTGTGATGTTGATATTGAATTCATCATTTATGCCATCACCATTTGGTGAAAATGAATTTGGAATGAGTAAAGCAGAACTTTGCAGCATAACCAGGTTATTTACATTTGCCTCACTCATACAGCCGTTAACAGAAAAAGCGCGCAGGTTTATGGTATACACCCCTGCATTGGTATACAGATGTGTAGGGTTGGCTTCTGCTGAAATTGTTCCGTCACCAAAATCCCATTCATATGTTGTGGCATCCTGCGATTGGTTAATAAAACTGATGGGGGCGGGGACAGCAAATTTTCCGGGCAAAAGCGGGTCAGTTGTAAAACCGGCTATAGGTTTGTTTATAATAGCGGGGATGGTCATTATAGCCTGATCACTTTCACAACCGTTAAGTTTTATGCTCACACTATAATCGCCCGCCTGTCTGGAACTGGTTACGGGTACGGATATCGTAGCGGTTTCCGCTTTAAAGTTGTCTGGCCCAATCCAGCTATATATTGCATTTTCGACCTCGCTGATGGATAATACCAGCTGATCGCCAATACAGTAGCTTTTTTTACTGGCTGTAATTACCGGTTTATCGGGTTGAAAAGAAACATTAAAACTATAGCTGGAAATGGTGCTGCAACCCCGGGCTCCGATGGCTTCGAGTACAACTGTTTTTTTACCGGGACTGTTATAGGTTACCTCGTACGGCCCCTGGCCGCTCGCCGGCGCTGTATTGGCATCGGTGCCAAAATTCCATTTTAAGGCGTTGTAGTTAGCGCCTGTTGAGCTAAAAGTGAAACTTTGATTTTTTGAGCAGGGTGCATTCGCCTGCATACTAATTTTTGAAGAAGGGCCTTTAAATTCGCCCGTTCCGGAAAAAGAAATGGTAAAACCGTTGTTTCCGTTAGAAAAATTATCCACTAAAAGCGCATATACATGGTCGCTTACCATATCTACAAATTTAACAAAACCATCTTGCCCTGTTACACAGCCGGATTGCTCAGTTAAATCTGTAGAAGTATTATCCATACCGGTTTGGTAATAGATTGGCATACAGTTTACCCCACTTCCTGCAGCGCAGCGGATGGCATTTTTCGATAAAATATTCTTACAATCGCCGTTTACCCCTAAATCGTAAAGTACCCAGTCAATATCATCGGTAATGGCGGTAGGTGTAATGATAAAAGTAAGTGTTCCGTCGTTTGCAGCGGTCCAGGTATACCATGCTGAATTTGATTCGGTGCTTAAACAACTTCCTGCCGATTCCTTATTGTTGCTTCCGGCACCGCTGATGTTCAGTTCGGTAAAGGTTTCCTTATTACAAAGGATAGATGCTGAAGAACAATCCTGTCCGGGTTTTTTTGGTGGGTTATAATTATTGATACAAAGCTGGAAACTACCTGTTGCGTCGTTTTCGGCACTGATGCGGATGTAATATTCCTGGCCAATACTCAATCCGCCTTTATATAAGGTTGTTAAATTATTCGAACTGGTCATCGAGCCAATCAGTTCAGTTAAAAGTTTGTTTTCGAGCAGGTAAACAGCAGCCAGCGGATTAACTAAGGTGTTGGCATTGGTGCCCGATTTTCCGGTAATGTTTACAGATATATCGGTTGCAATTGCGGTAAACTTAAACCAGATGTCTTTACCTTCGCTGTTCCAGAAACTGCCTTTTTTATAACCGCTGGCTGTAGCATCCATGTTATTAAATGCACCGGATGCAGAACAATAGGCCGAAAGACTTTTTAATTCAATAGCATTCGCCATATCGTCATTTGTTGGAACGGCTGCTAAGGCATAAAGTTTTAAACCGTTGCAAAGCATCAAAACCGTTAAAAAAAGTTTTGTGTAAAACCCTGGTATATACTTTTTACGGTTATAAAGACAAACATTTTTTTGCATCCTAAACATTTGCAAACGATATCAGCTACGCAATAACTTAAATATTCAGGCACGTTTAAGTGCGTTTGAGTTTTCAAGATAAGGCTCATTATCAATTTCTTTAATTATTTTTGAGTCCCTCGTTCTTCCGGTTTTAATGGTATATAATTCAATAAAATCATTCAGTTCCTTTTTATAGCTTTTACCAACCTTAACCAAAATATCATTATCCAGGGTAATAATATCCCCGCCAATGGTTTTAATGCTGTCAACCGAGATGACAAAAGTTCGGTGGATTTGTATAAAGCCTGGTTGTCTAATGAGCAGGTTCTTTACTTCATCAAATAAGATGTAGGTAATTACGGTAGCGGTTTCGGTAAATATTTTCACATAATTACCCTGACTCTCAATGGCGATAATTTCATCGAACTTTACTTTGGTTAACTTGTTCTTATCTTCCCGGTTTTTTACAAAGAAAAACTTATCCGGTTTCTGTACTTTCATGGGAATCTGCACATTTACGCCTTCAAGAAATAATTTTTCTATGAGTTTGGAGAATTTTGAAAAAGAAAACGGTTTGTGTAAGAAACCATCGGCATGCAATTCATACGCTTGTGTGGCATAATGGCTATGCGCAGTTGTAAATACCAGTTTACGGGTCTTGTGCCGTAGCGCTGCACATAAATCAATACCTGAAATACCAGGCATTTCAATATCCATAAATATCAAATCGACAACTTCGCCTTTGCTGATTTCGCAAAGCGCAACAAGCGGATCCTGGTAATGTTTAACAAGATTTAATACAGGCATGTTACCTATATAGTCAGAAATAGCGTCCAGGCAGTCAGGCTGGTCGTCAATGGCTATGCAATTGATAATCATAAAGCGTTAAAATAGAGTTTTGTTTGGTGTATCTAAGATAGGTTTTAATTTACATTTCAGGCAAAAAAAATCATACAGAAATTTAGTTAATTATTTCCGGTCCCTAATCGAATTTCATGCACCTGATAATGCAGTGTTAATTTAGATTTTTTTTTTTATTTCTCTATATCTTTTCATCAGGCAATACCTTACTTCCAAAACGTTTTATGGTACTTTCGTCATATTTGCCTTTTGATAAAGCTAAATGTCTGCAGGTTTATCGGTTATTTGCGAAATGGACTAACCCATTGGCTGCGTAAGTTTTTAATTAAAAAGATTCTGCATTTCAGAGTATGCAGTCCGATACTTCGTTTCTCCAGGGTCAGAAATTTATAATGTCTCCTTCATCAAAGATTATGCTGAATTAATGGATTGCTAAATAATTTTTCTCTGCATAACAAATTGATAAACAATTCCTTTGAAAAAATAACAATTACTCCAATTACTATTCGAAAAAAGAAAAAAACGCGATACATCTGAATTTTCTGTTTAATTTTCATCAGGCAATACCGTACTTCCAAAACGTTTTCCATGCGTTTCATCATATTCACTTTCAGGTCATTTTAAAACGCTGCATATTAGTGCTTACTGTTTGATTAAAACCAGGCAGTATTACCAAACAACAGATATGAACTTCCGAAAAACGACAAGGAGATTAATAGTAAGCATTTTGCTTCTGGTAATGTCGAAAATGGCTATGGCACAAATTCATGTAATTAATGCCGATAGCCTTAAGCTTGGGGAAACCGCTGGTACGAATGGCATAGCCTTTTATGGAAACCCTTATTTTAAAAACATAGGACTGGGAAAACTTTCTGATAGCATTTTAGTTAGGCAGGCTGATGGTAAAATTAAATTTATGCCAAGGAGTTTAATGTTTAGTGGGGTTGGGGGAGGTTCTTACATACAGGCTAGCCCGTCTAGCCCGCAAAACGCTAACATTAGCTTAGAGGGAAATATTACGACTAAAGGCGGTCAATATGCTTACGGATTTATTGCGCAAGACGTTGACGGAAGCGCTAATATAAATTCTCATGTATCCGTAACCTGGTACGGCGTAACCGCTGATAATGGTATATATGATGGACAACATAAACAGTTGATAATGGATCCTATAGACGGATCTTTTAAATTTTCCGATGGAACTTATTTCACCCGCATAATTTCGCCTGTCCTTGAAAACTCCGCTACAGTAACTTTAAGAAATTTTAACGGAAACATAGCATTCACAGAAGATTTTGCAGCGGGTAAGACGGTAGGCGCTAATACTACTGGTAACGCAGCAAGTGCAAGTTCTGTGCCTTGGAGTGGTGTATCGGGAAGGCCGACATTAGAGAGCGGAACCTATACACCTATATTAACGAGCAATAGCGGTAGCGTGTCCGCTTCAATTTCAATTGGTCACTACATTAGAGTAGGAAATCAAGTATCGGTCAGTATAAATTTAGGCAGTTATAGTGGTTCATCAGGGGCTAACACATTTTATATAACATTACCTATACCCTCAAATTTAACAGCAACCGACGACGTTTCAGGTACGTGGAGTGTACAAGGTAGCGCAAGTTATCCAGCACAAAGAGTTGTCAGCGATGAATTGGGGGATAGGGCATATTGCGGTAGTATAGGAACTTTGCCCGGTATGACAGGCGGCGGAGGTAATATAACATTTACTTATACGATTAAATAATTTATAATAATAAATAATTATGGTTCTATCTGGTTTGATGTTGGTAATGGGCATATTAGGTATATTCTTTTTAAACGCTTTTTAAAGCAACAGATTTTATTGCAACTAATACATTTCAGCTTGCAATTTTTATTAAAGAAAACTTAGCGGTATGGCTTTGGGCATTCTATGTAATTCTTGTATCAATTTTGATTTTATATATTGAACCCAACGCAAATGAAGTTATAAAAAATCTTTTCGGGCTTGATTTAGCAAACAAAAAAACAGGCTGACTGTTGTTCGGTGCGGGGCTATGCGGTCTGCCCCATCGTCCTCGTTTGTAACGAGTATGAGTTAGAAAAGCGATTCTATCGCTAAATAAAAATTAGCTAATAGTCATAAATGGAACGTTAGCACTAAACTATTAGCCACAGATTCGCAGATTTTTTACAGTTACAAGCTAAGTTTTTTTATCACTGAAGCATGTTTTCCTGCCCGCAGTCAGGAACTTCACGGCATTACAATATTTCTGTGCTTTGGTTCTTTTCTAATGCGAGTATATTGATATTTTAATTTATGGAGTGAAAGAGACCATTCGAATTTTAAAAGCTTAATGGATATTCTGTTAAATAATTAGTTTTTGGAATATATTATTAGTCACAAACTAGAACCTAGCGCCAGAGTGTATATTAACCAGATATTTGTTGGCAGCCTGGTTAATCTTCAGTATACATCTGGCGTACGCATCCCGCCTGTAATAATGAGCTCTTTCCAAAATTAATTTTCATCAGGCAATACCGTACTTCCAAAACGTTTTCCATGCGTTTCATCATATTCACTTTCAGGTCATTTTAAAACGCTGCATATTAGTGCTTACTGTTTGACTAAAACCAGGCAGTGATACCAAACAACAGATATGAACTTCCGAAAAACGACAAGGAGATTAATAGTAAGCATTTTGCTTCTGGTAATGTCGAAAATGGCTATGGCACAAATTCATGTAATTAATGCCGATAGCCTTAAGCTTGGGGAAACCGCCGGCACGAATGGCATAGCCTTTTATGGAAACCCTTATTTTAAAAACATAGGACTGGGGAAACTTTCTGATAGTATTTTAGTTAGGCAGGCCGATGGTAAAATTAAATTTATGCCAAGGAGTTTAATGTTCAGTGGGGTTGGAGGAGGTTCTTATATACAGGCTAGCCCCTCTAGCCCGCAAAATGCTAATATTCGTACGAATGGAGCATTATCCGTTTCAGCAGGAAATAGTTCTATTGGTTTATCATCTGTAGGTAATGATGAAACAGGCATTTTTTATCGTCAATTTGCATTAGACCCTAATTCAATGCAATGGTATATTTATAGACAATCTGACGAAAAATATTTAGGGTTTTATCAATTTGGAAAGCAATTTCAGTTCTATGATGATTTTAATGAAAACGGATTGATGTACCAAAAGCCAATGAATAATTTACAGCCACTATCATTAATTAATAAAGGTTATGCAGATAATACCTATTCGTTGATATCTCCAACAGGTTCTTATATACAAGCTAGTCCATCTAGTCCGCAAAATGCTAATATAGATATTACCGGTAGTATTCAAAATGGGGGCTTTTATTCAGCTTCAGGCAGTATTGGATTATTATCTGCTCCAATAGGAGGGACTAACCATCCGAATATAGCAATTGGGGACCATGATACAGGTATAAATTGGTATGGCGATGGGGATATTGCTTTACGAGGAAATGGTAATGATTTTATAAGGTTTAGTCAAGGAAGTTTATTATACTTTCCTGTTAATCCACGGTTAGATGTTATTCCTACCCAAATATTAACAAGGGATGCTACTACAGGAGAAGTTAAATATGTGCCTTCGACTTCGCTTCAAAGTTCCGGAACTGGTGCAACGTCTGTGTTTGGACGAACGGGTGCTATTGCCGCACAATCTGGAGATTATTCATCTTTCTATTATCCTTTGAATGGTAATCCTAGCGGGTTTTTAACAAGTGTTCCTGTTCAAAGTTTTGCCAGTTTAACGGGTAAGCCAACTACGCTAACAGGTTATGGTATTACTGATGCATATCCTTTGAATGGTAATCCTAATGGTTTTTTGACAAGCGTTCCAGCACAGAGTTTTGCTAGTTTGACAGGTAAGCCAACGACTTTAGCAGGTTATGGTATTACAGATGCTGTTCCAGGTTCAAGAACTGTTAACGGGCAGTCATTGAGCGGCAATGTAAATATTAATGATATTTCCGGTACTTCAGGAAATACAACTTTATGGTTAGGCCAATCTGTAAACTGGACTGACGATGGTGTAAGCAATATTAATGACATTATTACAATGGGTAACAATGGTGTTGTTGGTAGGAGTAACCAAACGCAGGTTAGAAATTTTTTAGGCCTGAATTCTTTAGCTTATTCAAATGAAGATTTAAACAGATATGTACAAGGCGATAACCTTACAAGAACAACCGGAAAAACAAGCAATAATGTAAATGTTGCTTTACCTTCTGGTTTTTATGATGGTAATAGCACAACGGGTATGCCTAATTCGGATTGGTATCATTTAATTAATTCACGGCACGTAAATCAAAATGTTAATTATCAGATGCAGCTTGCAGGTCAATTTTTTAGTGGTAATGAATTTTATCTTAGAACTATTGCAAATGATGTTAATATGGGTTGGAAACGTATTACAACTGATAATAGATTAGGTAGTAATGCCTGGGAAAGCAAAACAAATTTATCTCAATATGTAAATGATTTGGGTAATTATGGCGGCTGGCTGCTTGCAGATGGCGCAACTTATGCAGGATTTGCAAGTAATGACATTAATTACCCATACATGAGATACAGCGCAAATAATGCCGTTGTCAGGCTATTACGTTATGATCAGGTAGGTTCTGGAGCTTTTTTAAATGGCAGCGTCGCGGCTGCAGCTAATACTGTTGTGCAAAGAGACAATAATGGTTATATACAAAATAGTTATATCAATACAACTGATGACGTCAGTCCATCTTTGGGTTATTTAATAGGTAAAAATGGTAGCGATAATTACCACAGGACCTACTCGCAAGCTACAGTACGCGCATTCTTAGGATTAGGTGCTAATGCATATGAATCAAAAACAAATTTATCACAATATGTAAATGATTTAGGATACGTTACGGCTAATGGATCGGTAAATTATGCAACGTCGTCTGGGTCTGCTAATTCATCAACCAAATTTATGTCGAGCTCGCATCCCGATAATTTTTATCTGGTTAATAATTGGGATGGTGCACGCTGGAATGTAACGTCAAATCATGGTGCTCCTGTACGTGTTGGTTGGGCTGATAATGCCGGAAGTGTTGACTGGAGCAATATATCAAACAAACCTTCAAATTATGCGGTTTCTGGTGGGCCAATAAGTCAGTTTGATAATGATTATGGTTATGCAAGAGCACAGGACATAACGCTTTCAACTGTAACCCTTAGAGGTAGCGATACGCCACATAACCTTTATTTCTATAAAGGCGCTTCAGATAATGTAGATCAGGGTTCTGGGATTAGTTTCTCTTCGGAGGCGGGTGGAAGTCCAACTTACTCATCGTCATGGCAATTAGGAAGCAACGGCGATATGGTAAATTTTGGTTTTGATGGTATCTGGCAGACTAATCTGAGAATTTATAGAAATGGACATGCCTGGTTAAGGGGCTATCTGAGTCAGGGTTCGGATATTCGGTTGAAAAAAAACATAAAAGAGTTAAAAAGCGTTTCTGAAAATTTAAGAGCTGTACGGGCGGTAGAGTATGACCGTGTTGACAATGAGGAGCATCAAATAGGTTTTATTGCACAAGATATGCAGAAAATTTTCCCAAATCTGGTGATTGAAAATGGAGGAGAAAAGAAGATGCTGGGAATTGCATACTCAAATTTTACGGTTCCTTTGTTAAAGGGCTGGCAAGAACATGATGTTCTTATTGCAGCGCAGCAAACAAAAATTAAAACATTAGAAGAAGAACTCGTAATTCAAAAAAATGAGCTGAAAGATCTTAAAGAAGAACTAAAACAGCTAAAAGAATTCTTGAAGGTTAAAAAATAATAGACGATATTTTATGATAATTGATAAAATTTTCAGTCTATTTACTCACCTCAAAATTCCAGCTTTCGAGAGTATGATAATAGGAAACTTAAATCTGCGTAAATCATCTGAATCTGCGGTAAAAATACCTGGTAAAACCTTATTCTATTTTTTTTATATATTTAAGTGCAAAAGATTATCCTGGCTTTAAAACCTAATTGTTATTCAATTAATTAGTTTTTTATTATCTCTCCAATTTGGTTACAATTGTATAAACCTAGTTCAAGACGAGACAGCTTTTTGATAATTTATTCGTCACAAGCGAGACGCTTGCGCCAGAGTGGCGAAATATAGGTCAGTTGACTGGTTTTAATCATGCCTCATAGTTGGTCTGACGATTTAAATTGTCTTTATATTATGCACTCGTTAGAAACGAGCGCAAGCGGGTTCACTAGCTCTAGCGCAAGCGTCCCGCTTGTGCTTAAATTGTAACAGGGTTAGGTTTTTAAAGCCTAATCGATATTCTGTTAAATAATTAGTTTTTCGAATATATGATTCGCCAGAGTATGGAGTTATAATCACCATAACCCACTGTAATTTAAACTCCTTTACTTGCCCGGCTGTAGCTAATTCAAGCTATTTTTACTATTATTGTGATCCTGTAAATAGATATTTACAAAAGCCTAAATTTTTGAATCATGTTTTCTTACAGCCAGTATACCGATCAGGAATTGGCAGGCTTTTTAAAGTCTGGCGACCGGCTGGCTTATGAAGAGATTTATCATCGCTATAAGTTTATATTGCACAACCATGCCTGGAACAAATTCAGAAATAAGCAGGAAGCAGAAGATGCCTTGCAGGAGGTATTTGCAAAGTTGTGGGATAAGCGTCTTTTGCTGGAGCCCAATGTTAACTTATCCGGTTATTTATATACCGCTGTAAGAAATTATTTCCTGAATTTTATCGCCAGGAAAGATGTTCAGGATCGTTATGTGTCTTACATACAAAAATTTGCAGAAGAACAAAGCGTCTTAACCGACCACCGTATTCGTGAAAACCAGCTTAAAGAACATATTGAAAAGGAAATTGAAGCACTTCCGCCAAGAATGCGGGAGGTTTTTGAATTGAGTAGGAAAGAACATTTAACGCACAGGGAAATTGCGGCCCGCCTGGGTACCAGTGAAGAAACGGTGAAAAAACAGATTTCAGCAGTACTTAAAGTCATGCGTGCTAAGTTTGGCCTTGTTGTGTATATCGGCTTTTTGCTGCACCGGTAGGCATTATACTTCAGGTTTTTGAATATACTGAAATTCTACACTCAAACCGTCTTTTCCGCGCAAGCGGAAATTCTAATACCCAATAAGAATAAAACCAACCGTTTTAAGATTCCCTGTCGGGCAGGGAATGACGAATCGCCCTAAATTATAAACTTAATAATACAATACGGCACGCTCGCGCAGGTGGACATCTTAATGCAGGAAAACTAATGCTTAAGATACTTCGGTTCCGGTCTGTGCGCCACACACCAGGGCGTTATAATCCAATACGTCATGCTCGCGCAGGCGGGCATCTTATAGAAAAAAACTAACGTCTAAGGGATATATCCATTCCGGTCTGTAAGCCACAAACCGGAGTGTTCGAATTTGAGTGTGCCATTTAAAGCCAGCGATTTGTACCGTTATTTCTTTACCACAACTATCTTTTCTACAAAAGCATCATTTGTTCCATTGGTAAGTGTTACTGCTTTATCGTTTTTCCAATAAGTAGCTATTGCCCGGCTTGAAGGTTGGTTATAGGTGTACCCTGCTGCATAAATATCATTATTTAAAACGGTAATACTTTCTACCGATGTGGTAAGCGGACCGCCGGTTAGTGAAACAGCCATCCCGTTTTTCCAGTATTTTGCCACAACCGAATTGCCATCGGAAGATGAACCTTGCCCGCCTACATAGACGTCGTTTCCCGAAACGGCTATGGAATTACCACGTGCATTTTGTGTTCCGTCGGCAATCGTTACAGGCGTACCTAAATTTTTTGAATAGCTGGTTTGAAGCTGACCCTGATTGTTGTAAGATACTGACCATGCCATATAAATATCATTACCTGATATGGTAATTGCCTGATCGGCAGCGTAGGTGCTGCGATTGGTAAGGTCGGCTACCTGGCCATTCTTCCAATAACAAACAATTGGTGTCGTTAAATCGATTGTTCGCTCACCCATAACATAAATATCATTATTCAGAATCGCAATTTTACTGGCAATCGAATTTGCTGTACCATCGGTCAGCGAAACAGGAACACCATTTTTCCAGTATTTTGCGATGTATATTGATGCGCCACTTTTTATTTCCTGACCGGCGATATAAACATCATTGCCTGCGATAAAAATATCATTTGCCATAGCGCTATTGGTTCCATCCGTTAAGTCGACACCTAAACCGTTTTTCCAGTATTTTGCAACATATTTACCATTTGCGTTCATCTGATAGCCGACTGCATATACATCATTACCCGATACTGCCATCCCCATTGCAGCCGAATTGGATGCGCCCAGTTTTACTGCAGTGCCGTTTTTCCAGTACGTTGCGATATAGCCATCACGTCCGGCAGCATAAACATCAGCTGTAGGCTGCGGTTCAGGGATATCTCCGCCTTTTTTTCGGCATGCGGTCAGGACAGTAATCAGCACAAGTACGGTTAACAAGTATTTAAGTAAATTTTTAATTTCCATGGTTTTCAAATCGTATTAAGCATATACATTTTTGACAATCAAATTGTTTGACCATTGATTTTTAAGTGCTATTTTCCCCGTTCCCGGTCTGTGCGCCACAAACCGGGGTGTTAAAATGAATAAAACCAATCGTTTTAAGATTCCCTGTCGGGCAGGGAATGACGAATTGCCCTAACCGGCTATCTTAAAGCAAAAACTAATTCTCAAAGTGTATCGGTTCCGGTTTGTGCGCCACAAACCGGGGTGTTCGCTTAAGTTAATGACATTGGGGTTGGTTTATCCTAATTTTCAATTAATTTCAACTATTTTCAATTTACAATACCCCCTTTGAAGCTGAAGTTTGTCTTACCAATATAAGGCCGAAAACAGCCTCCGGTATAATGAACGAAGAAGACATCAAACACATCCTGGATAAATATAAAGCGGGAAGCGCAAGCGATGAAGAAATTGCCTTGCTCGAAAGCTGGTATCTTCAGTTTAATTTGCCCGAACCTGAAGTCCTGAACGAACAGGAGCGTATGGAGGCTTTCAATAGGGTAGGGACACATTTAAACATCAACCCTAAGGTTAAAGTACGCAAAATATTCTGGCCGGGCGTTGCTGCGGCAGCTATCTTACTGATAGTGTTTTTAGCCGGCCTGATGCTGTTTAATAATCCATCGGGTGCCGACAAACAAATGGCACAGCGTGATGTGGCGCCCGGAGGCAATAATGCATTCTTAACCCTTAATGACGGAAAGAAAATCGACCTTTCCAGCGCTGAAAATGGCGAACTTGCCAAACAATCGGGTATAAAAGTAACTAAACTGGCAAATGGTCAGCTGGTTTATGAAATCTCTGCTTTAGCAAGCCAACCTGCAACATCAAATGCAGCCATCGCTTACAATACCATTGAAACACCAAGAGGCGGAACCTATATGGTTATATTACCTGATGGTTCAAAAGTATGGTTAAATGCGGCATCATCACTCCGTTACCCGACGGTTTTTGAAAAAAATAAACAGCGGAAAGTGCAGCTTAACGGAGAAGCCTATTTTGAAGTTACCCATAACAAATTAAGTCCTTTTCTGGTGGAAACAAACCGGCAAACGGTTGAAGTTTTAGGTACCCATTTCAATGTAAATACGTATACCGATGAACAGGCAGTTCGTACAACTTTACTGGAGGGTAGTGTAAAAGTAAACGCAGGTTCATCGCACTTGCTGATTAAGCCGGGCGAGCAATCTGTTTTAACCGGCAATAAATTAACAGCCATGCCGGTAGATGTTGAAGATATCGTGGCCTGGAAAAACGGATTGTTCCAATTCAGTGACGAGAACCTGGAAAGCGTAATGCGTAAAATTTCACGCTGGTATGATGTGGATATCGAATATGCTGATGAGCATATAAAACAGATACCTTTAACTGGTATTATTACGCACTTTACTAATATTTCGAAAGTGCTGAGGATGCTTGAACTAACCAAACAGGTTCATTTTAAAATTGAGGGCAGGAAAATTATCGTTTCAAAATAAATCAACAACCAATAAACTATTTATTCATTATTAACCAGACTTTATGAAGTAAAAGAAACCAACCTGAACCAAACCAACCAAACAGATAAAGAAATCGGAAGCGTTCGCGGCGCCCCCGATTAAATTTTGTCCGTTTTATCGAATACGTTAAACGTATTCCAATAGAGAATCAAACAATACTTATTTTAAAAACCGACTATCAAATGTATAAAAATTTTACAAGATTTTTTTGTACGCCTTCTGGCTATACGTATAAATTCCTTCGGGTTATGAAACTGACAACGATTTTGCTCTTTTCTGCTTTAATACAAGTAAGCGCTGCAAGTTTTGCTCAAAAAGTAACTTATGTAAAAAAGAATACAACCTTAAAACAGGTGTTTTCAGAAATCTACAGGCAAACAGGATATAGCGTACTGTTTTCGGGCGCAAAGGTTAAAAGCAACCAAAAAATAGATGCAAATTTTAAAAATGCAACGCTGGATGAAGTCCTTAAAAAATCTTTCGAAAATCAATCTCTTGAATATACAATCGAGGAAAAAACTATTGTAATCAGAGACTTAGATAAAGTCTTTAAAAATCCCTTTTCCTTTAGTGCCATAAAAGACACAACCGTAACAGTTAAGGGAAGGGTACTAAATGAGAACGGAACGCCATTAGCAGGCGCATCCATTTTATTTGAAGTTGCAAACGGGGCCACCTCATCAAGTTTTGCCGGTTCGGATGGTACTTTTAATCTGGCAGCTACTGTTAAAACAGATAAAAAAGCAATAAAGCTGACAATTAGCTATGTTGGTTATCAAACCGTGTCTTTTCGGGTTACAAAAAGCGATATGGGCGATATCAGGCTTGTACCAAAATCGACTGATTTAGAAGAGGTAAAAATCGTTATCGGTTACGGCACCACAACCAAAAAACTAAGTACAGGTAACTATGCTGTGGTAACCAGCGAAGACATTGAAAAACAACCCGTCGTAAATGTACTTCAGGCGCTGCAAGGGATGGTACCCGGTTTAACCGTTAATCAATCCAGCGGTTTTGCAAGTGCAGCCTTCAATGTTAAACTTCGTGGTCAAAATACAATGGCAGCCAATATTGGCGATGGTATTAATAACCTCAGCGAGCCATTATTTATATTGGATGGCGTGCCCATTATTTCTTCGGGAAATTCTACAAATTTAAATTTTGGCGTTAACAAGGGCGGACTCAGAGGACCAAGTGAGGGGCAGAGTCCTTTGTACGGCATTAATCCGGCAGATATTGAAAGTATATCCATACTAAAGGATGCCGATGCAACTGCAATATATGGCGCCCGTGGCGCAAATGGAGTGGTCTTAATTACCACTAAAAAAGGAAAGGCGGGTGTAACAACCGTTACCGCAAATGTATATACAGGATTGAGTTTGCAAACCAGAAAACTGGATTTAATGAACACAGCCGAATACCTTGAAATGAGGAACAGGGCATTTGTAAATGATAATATTACACCAACGGTTAGTAATGCTTACGACCTTAAAACATGGGACCAAACCAAGGATACCGATTGGCAGAAAGAGATACTGGGTACCGCGCATACAACAGATGCACAATTAAGTCTTTCGGGCGGCGATGCGAAAACAACCTATAGGCTAAGCGGTGGATTTAACAGTGCCTCACCACCTTTTAAAGGTGATTATACAGAAAGGCGATCATCCGGCTCGCTTGCATTAACCAATGTAGCATTTAATAACAAGTTGCATACTGCAGTTACGGTAAACTTCTCTTCAACAAACAGTAATCTACCGGCAAGTGACTTAACCAGGTTAATTTTTCTGGCACCAAATGCACCGGATTTACTCAACGCAAATGGTGACTTAAATTTCGCTGCCTATCCATCTTTTGGTTTTCCTTCGGATGCAATAGCATTAAAAAGGGTTTATTCAGCAAAAACTAAAAACCTGATTAGTAACCTGTCTTTAAAATACAATATTGTTCCCGGCTTGGATTTTAACGCTTCGTTTGGCTACAACCTCAGTAAACAGGATCAGCTTCAAACTGCTCCCTATGGCTCTTTTGATCCAAACTCAACTTCTACCGCTTTTTCCATCTTTGGAAATAACGATAGTCAATCCTGGATCATTGAACCCAATTTAACGTATCAAAAAAACATAGGGAAGCATAACGTCACAACACTTATAGGTTCTACATTTCAGGATACGGAAATAGAGGGGAATAGTATTACGGCAAATGGCTATGCGGATAATGCATTTT
This sequence comes from Pedobacter rhodius, assembly GCF_027213645.1. GTDB lineage: Bacteria > Bacteroidota > Bacteroidia > Sphingobacteriales > Sphingobacteriaceae > Pedobacter > Pedobacter rhodius. The sequence goes on from NZ_JAPWGL010000001.1 coordinate 1,020,585, forward strand.
TGAGTTCTTTGGCCTCCGCATCAACCTTCAGCAACCCGATTACCTTTTATACGAATACCAAATTTGAATCTGTTTTCGCCAGAATTAGCTACGATTATGATCAAAAGTATTTACTTAATTTAACCGGCAGGCGCGATGGGTCATCCCGCTTTGCCAGTGGTAAAAAGTTCGGAAACTTTGGTTCTGTTGGTGCTGCCTGGATATTTTCGCAGGAGGAATTTGTGAAAAATAAGTTGGGCTTTCTTTCTTTCGGGAAAATAAGAGCATCATACGGTTTAGTTGGTGGAGATAATTTAAGGGATTATCAATACTTATCGAGTTTAACAACCGGTCAAAATACTTATCAAAATACGACCGCATTTCAATTAAGCAGGTTGGCTAACGATCAATTTAGCTGGACAACGAACAAGAAACTTGAAGCGGCAATTGCTTTAGGGTTTTTAAATGACAGGATTAATACAGAGTTCTCCTGGTACCGCAATCGTTCCGGCAATCAGCTCGTAAGTTCTCCGTTACCCATTACAACCGGGTTTACTTCTATTGTAGAAAATTTGCCTGCAGTGGTTGAAAACAAAGGAATAGAGTTTACCTTACAAACGCAAAACATAAAAAGTAAAAATTTTAGCTGGCGAACTGATTTTAACATTTCCAGAAACAGGAATAAACTCGTGTCATTTCCTGGATTGGAATCTTCAACCTATGCAGGCAGATACGCTATAGGCAGATCAATTAATAGCCTTGGCCTTTACCAATATACAGGGGTTGATGCAGCCAATGGTCAGTATACTTTTGCCGATGTTAACGGAAACGGTGTAGTAGATTTATTCGGTATTACTGATTTTATTTATAAAGATAATACGCCTTCTTATTTTGGGGGATTAAGCAATAATTTCAATTATAAAGGTGTTCAGTTAAGTCTCTTTTTCACATTTACCAAACAAATGGGCGTACTGAGGTTATCGAATGTATTGCCTGGCGCATTAGGGAGCGGACTTGGAAATCAATTAATTTTAGCCGAACAGTTAACCGGTAAGCCTGCCCTCGAAAATTTGACCACAAACGGATTCCGTAATGATAGATTCGCCTACTACGCTTCAGATGAAACGTTTGTAGATGCTTCTTACATTAGGTTACAAAACCTGTCGCTTGCCTACAATTTACCCTCCTCTCTACTGCAAAAAGCGAAGCTGAAAAATTTAAAAGTTTATGTACAAGGCGAAAATTTATTAACCATTACCGGCTACAGAGGTACTGATCCGGCATCACCTGGTTCATTTTCACTTCCTCCAAGAAAAATAATCACAGCAGGCATTCAAATCACACTTTAACATGAAACAGAAATTAATCATTATAAGTATACTCGTGGCCGGAATCAACGCCATAATGGGTTGTAAGGAATTTGTTGATGTTGATCCGCCTAAAACGGAAATTTTAACATCAGAGGCTTTTCTACAAGACAAATCAGCAACATCTGCTGTTCTGGGCATTTATGCCAATATGGTAAACGATAATAATTTTATATATAGTGGAATTACGATTTATTCAGGCGTAGCTGCCGATGAGTTTGCATCTGCGCAAGATGCAGAAGGACTTCAGTTTGAAAAAAATCAAATACTACCAACCAGTTCGATTATAAATTCGATGTGGACCGGCGCATACAAAAACCTTGCGCAAATTAACACTTGCATAGCCGGACTACAAGCTTCAAGTACGCTTACGCCGGCTGTGAAAGCGCAATTACTTGGCGAGGCCAAATTTTGCCGGGCTTACACCAATTTTTACCTGGTAAATCTTTTTGGTAATATACCATTAGTTACCGGGCTGGATTATAAACAAAATGCAGTAATTACCCAAAGTAGTTCTGCTGATGTTTATAAAGCGATTATAGCAGATTTATTAGATGCGCAATCTCAACTTAGCAATACGTATCCGACAAGTGGTAAAGTAAGACCAAATAAGTTCGCCGCAACTGCTTTGCTGGCCAGAGCTTATTTATATGTTAATGATTATGCAAATGCCGAAATTCAGGCATCAGCCGTGATTGCGCCGGGTACTTACGGACCTTTACCAGCATTGAACAGCACATTTTTAAAAGGAAGTGCAGAAACAATTTGGCAATTACTGCCACTTAGTAATTATTCTGCTACGCAGGAAGGTTATATCTTTTTAAGACAGGCCACAACTGGTGGTGGTTATTATTTTACAAGTGATTTGTTAAATAGCTTTGAAACCGGCGACAATAGAAAAACGGCCTGGATTGGTACAGCAACTGTTTCGGGTGTAACTTATAACTATCCGTTAAAGTATAAAGATGTTGGGCAATACCTGCCTGCAACGGTAAATGAAAATTACATTATGTTGCGTTTAAGTGAGCAATACCTGATAAGAGCAGAAGCGCGGGCACAACAAGGTAATCTAACCAATGCCCTGAGCGATATAAATGTAATTCGCAGCCGTGCCGGCTTAGCCAACTTTAACACTTCGGATAAAGCGACATTACTAAGCGCAATTGCCAATGAAAACAGGCATGAATTTTTTGCCGAATGGGGGCATCGCTGGCTGGATTTAAAACGTACAGGTACAGTTAATGCAGTATTATCTGCAAAGAAACCAACGTGGAAACCAACAGCTGCACTTTTTCCGATACCTCAATCGGAGATTACTGTGAACAAAAGCCTGGTTCAAAACCCCGGATATTAATTCAACAATATAACCTGGTTAGAGCGGTGTTAAAAACACCGCTCTAACCAGGTTATGCTTAAATTTTCTTATGAACAATCCTATTTTAAAAATCGAAAACCTGTCGCATCGTTATAGCCGCGACTGGGCAATTCGCAACATTAACCTCGAAATTCGTCAAACCGGTATACTGGGCTTACTTGGCTCTAACGGAGCCGGAAAATCAACCACCATGAACATTATGTGCGGGGTATTAAACCAAACCGAAGGCCAGGTTTTAGTAGACGGTGTGGATATGCGTACAAACCCGGAGGAAGCTAAAACAAAAATTGGTTTCCTGCCTCAAAGCGCTCCTTTATATATGGATCTTACGGTTGATGAGTATTTAATCCATTGCGCCTGGCTCAGACTTATGGATAAGAAAATCATCCCTGTAGCACTTAAGGAAGTAAAAGAGCGATGTGGCATCAGTCATTTCAGCAACAGGCTTATCAGCAACTTGTCTGGCGGTTACCGCCAGCGCGTAGGTATTGCGCAGGCCATTATCCACCGGCCGCAGTTAGTGGTATTGGACGAACCTACGAACGGCCTTGATCCCAATCAAATTATAGAAGTAAGGGCATTGATAAAGGAAATAGCATTGGACAGAGCAGTTATATTTTCATCTCATATCCTGTCTGAAGTACAGTTGCTTTGCAAGGATATCGTCATGATTGAAGGCGGGAAAATCGTTTTTGCCGATTCTATAGAAGCTTTTAATAATTATGTCGAACCGCATAGTGCAATAGTAACGCTGGCCAACCCACCACAAAAAAATGAAATCATGAAAATAGCCGGTATAACAGATGTTAATTTTCTAACTGATAACCAGTTGCGGGTATTTTTTAAGGATAGCCCACGTATTACAGAGCATATTGTACAAACCAGCGTAATCAATGGCTGGCGTCTTACGGAAATCAGCCTGGATAAAACATCCGTTGATGAAATTTTTGCTCAATTATCAAATAAATCCAATCAAAATTAAATGAAAACGACATTAAAAATCGCCAAACTGGAACTTAGTCTCCTTTTCTATTCACCAATTGCATGGTTCTTATCTGTTGTTTTTATATTCCAGTGTGCTTTACTTTACACATCGCAGCTCGAAACATACCTCGATTACCAAAATATCGGCGGTGGTATGCTAAATAATCTGCACAATTTAACGTCGGCTATTTTCGGCATCCGAACGGGCCTGTACGGTGATGTGCTCAAAAAGATTTACCTGTACCTGCCTTTATTAACGATGGGCCTCATCAGCCGGGAAATAAGCAGCGGCACCATCAAACTATTGTATTCATCACCGGTTAAAATAAGGCAGATTGTATTGGGTAAGTTTACATCCTTAATGATTTATAATTTATTACTTATAGCAATATTGGTGATATTTGTTATTTCAGCAACATTTAATATTAAACAGGCAGATACAGGCCTGCTATTGGCCGGCCTGCTAACCGTTTACCTGTTGCTATGTGCTTATGCAGCGATAGGTTTGTTCATGTCGTGCCTTACCGCTTACCAGATAGTTGCCGCCATAAGTACCCTTGTTGTTTTTGCTGTTTTAGCAAACATAGGCAACGTATGGCAGGATACGGAGGCCTTCAGGACCCTGAGTTACTGCCTTTCGATGAATGGCCGTGCTGAAAAAATTATTTACGGCTTAATAAATACTAAAGACATTGCTTACTTTATCATTATAATTTTCCTGTTCCTGGCTTTCAGTATCGTCAAACTGCATGCGGCCAGAGAAACCAAATCAGCTAGTTTAAAAATTGCCGGGCGTTACGTTTTGGTTATATTAATAAGCTTTACGGCGGGTTATATAACTTCTTTACCAAGTTTAATTGGGTATTATGATCCTACTGTAAACCGTTCGCAAACACTTACACCTACTACACAAAAAGTTTTAAAAGATATTGGTAATGCGCCACTCGAGATAATTTCATACATCAACCTGCTCGATCAGCGGTTTGGGCAAGGTGTACCGAGGTATCGTAACTATGAAAAAGAGCGTTGGGAACCCTATTTAAGGTTTAAACCTAATATTACATTCAAATATGTTTATTACTATGATGAGCCCAGTGCCGACCACATGTTACATAAATATTATCCGGATAAAACTTTAAAGCAAATTGCGGAACAAAATGCCAAACCGTTTAACCTCGACCTGAAAGATGTTAAATCGCCGAAAGAAATAAAAAAAATAATCAATCTGCAACCGGAGCGTAACCGTTATGTTATGCAGTTGAGCTATAAAGGGCGTAAAACTTTTCTGCGTTTGTTCGACGATCAGGCACAGTTCCCATCGGAAACTGAAGTAAGTGCCGCATTAAAACGCCTTACCGTAAAATTACCGAAGGTACTGTTTGCACAAAGTGAGTTTGAAAGAAGCATAATTAAACTCAGCGACCGGGATTATGGCCTAATTGTTAGCCAGATTACCAACCGAAATGCAATGGTAAACCAGGGATTTGATACAGACAGCATAGACCTGAATACCCAGGATATCCCGGCAGGTATTTCGGCGCTTGTAATTGCAGATCCCAAGGTTGCTTTTAAACCTGCTGTATTAGCTAAAATCAATCAGTATATCGATAAAGGGGGCAATTTGCTGGTCACTACAGAACCTGGTAAACAGGCGGTTATAAACCCGGTTATAAACCCTTTGGGTGTTAGCTTAATGAACGGTATCATTGTACAAAAAAGCAAGGATTTTAGTCCTGATGTTGTTAAAGCAGAGTTAACTGAAAAAACGGCAGGATTTTCACTAGATCTTAAAGGTAACTTTAATAGCCAGATAAAACTGAACATGCCGGGGGTTACAGGTTTAACCTACCGGCAAAATGGTGACTACAAAATTGAACCATTATTTGTTACGGACCCGAAAACATCGTGGCTGAGAGCGGATAAATTCATTCCAGACTCCATTGAAGTTGTTTTTTCTGCTGAAAAAGGAGATAGAAAAATTTCTGTACCGACAGCACTTGCATTAACACGTCAAATTAACGGCAAAGAACAACGTATTGTCATTGCCGGCGATGCAGATTTTTTAAATTCTACAGAAACAATGGGCTGGTATTCGGCTAATCGAAATTTTTACATGCCGCTTATGGGCTGGTTTACCTACGGCCAGTTTCCTATAGACACCAGCAGACCACGTTCTGAAGATGACCGTCTGAATTTAACAGATTCCGGGCTTATGACATTAAAGATTATTTACTTAGGCGTTTTGCCAGGATTGATTATACTGTGCGGTGCAGGTCTTCTAATCAGGCGTAAAAGAAAATAAAATTTAGGTTTAGTTAATGATGGCGGTAGGAGTGGATGCTCCGCCGCTTTTTTATTTAATTAATCCTGTTGTTAAGATTTTGAAACCAGTCAATAATTTTATTTCACAATAAACAAAACCTTCAGTCTACTGCTCATGTTAAATCTATAGTGCTCGAAGCCTTGCACGTTATTTATTTGCCATGAAAAAAGTTAAGAATCTTCTTGCCGGATTTGCAGGTGCGGTAAGCCTCAATATTTTACACGAAGGATTAAAGCATCGGGTAGCAGATGCGCCGCGTATCGACCTACTTGGAGAAGAGGCATTAAATGATTCGTTAAGCATATTTGGTAAAAAGATTAAAGACCCTGACAAACTTTATGCCGCCACCCTGGCCGGCGATTTGTTATCCAATACTTTATATTATAGTATGATTGGCGCCGGTAAGAAACACACCTGGACCAGGGCCATATTTTTAGGGCTAAGTGCCGGTATAGGTGCTGTTGAACTTGCAAAGCCTTTAGGTTTAAATGAGGGTACGGTAGCCAGAAACAATAAAGTAAAAACATTAACCATCTTGTATTACCTAACCGGGGCACTAGTTACGGCGGGTATAATTAAAGCATTTAAAAGCAGATCGTAAAAATGACGGGAATGTAAACTGTCTTTCAAAAGGCTTTCCTGTTCTTTCATAATTTAATCGCTTGGGTATTAACAACTAATCTTGAGATAAATGGAAAACAAATCAACAAAAAAACAAGAAGCGCATGAAGAGAAGATAGGTGTTATCCCTGTTTCCCAAATTGAAGGAAGTGATGCAGATGCTGATAATTCTGGTACAGCTTCCATCGGAAATCAGCAAGCAGAAACCGCCAAGTCTGATGCCGATACGGACGAGCAAACTGCTAAAAAATAAGCTTAGCGTAGAAAGCCATTACTTCATGGATAATTGAAATACCTGAGGTTAATGGCAATACAGGTATGCCAGGGCTATAATTATTGTAGCCCTGGCCTGTGCATTAACTGGTGTTTCAAATACCCGTTTTTCAAGGCTTTATGGTCCTTTCTGATAATAAAATTACTATTGTAAACGGAATCAGATTATTAGATGAACAGGTTAAATTTAATTAATTCAGAGGCTTAAAAACAGCGAGTTGTAACGAAAATTCCTTACTGGGTACCAATGTTGGATTGGAAAGCTCATTCAATTTTGAATTTAATACCCAAACCTGGCCTGCATCAAGTATTGCTGTTGAAGGTTGTGCAAACCGGTCTTCACCGGTTGTAGCGGCTTTAATTTTTGCAGACTGCCAGTTATCGGAACTTGAAATGCGGTAAATTTTATTTACGCTTTTGTTTTGCACTAAAATTAATTCACCCTGATCAAATAACAAACCATCTGCGCCCGGAAAAAGATTATCAATTTTAACCGTCGTAATATTTTTGGGATCATTAATATCAATTTTTAATATGGCGCCATTGCTGTTATTTACGGTAATTAAATAACCGGCAGGGTTAAATGCAATTCCGTTTAGTCCGATATCAACAGATTTAAATAATTCACTTTCTGCAAAAACATTTGCTTGTCCTTTAGCATCAACTTTGTATATCACAGGGGAGTAGCTATCTGTTAAATAAATATTACCCGCCTGATCGATGGTTAAATCATTTATAAAATGGTTTCCGGGATTAAGTGTTGCAAGGTTTATATCAAATTCGCGTTTTTTTGTTTTTAGGTTTATGCCGATGAGCCGGCCCATTTTTTTAAAAGTTTCCGGTTTACTGAAGCGGCTGTAATTCGGATTGGGGTCGCTCAGGCAAATCAGCAAGCGATTGGTTTTTGCGTCTACCTTCATTCCAAAACTGGAAATAAGATCTTCATCTTTATAGAAAACCTCGTAATTGCCGGATTTATCTACCGTACCTATGGTTCCGGTTTTTACGGAACTGATATAAAATGTTTTAGACGAAGCATTAAAAGCAACACCTTCCGGGTATAACATCGGAACATTAAATGTAATTCTAGGCGTTTGTGCGCATACACTTGTACACAGGCTGAATAAGAATAAACAGCCAAATATTATTTTTTTCATTTTCCTTATTTTGTTGCGGTTACGGAATAGATTACGCCACTTTCATCGTCAGAAATGAAAAGTGTACCCATATTTGAAATGGCTAAACCGGCAGGCCTTCCAAATCTGGTTTTACCATCGGCACTCAAAAAGCCGGAGAAAAAATCTTCAACACCGGTTGGTTTCCCTTTATAAAACTTAATGCGCTGGATTTTATAGCCTTCAGGATTTTTCCTGTTCCACGAGCCATGCCAGCACACCAGAGCATCGTCTTGAAAATCTTTCGGAAATGTTCCGGCCATTGTTAGAAATTTAAAATCTATCGGCGCACTGTGTGCAGGGAATTCCATGACAGATGGTTCGGTGCTTTTCGCGTAGGCACTTTTGGTTGTTCCAATCGGGTCTTCCCGGGTTTCGTCTACCTGTTGCTTTGCAAATACACGCGGCCAGCCATAATCTTTATCCGGTAAAATTCTATTCAATTCTTCCGGAGGAAATTCATCGCTTCTCCAGTCTGTACCGTTATCTACACCCCAGATTTCTTTTGTTTGCGGGTTCCAGTCAAAACCAATCGTATTTCGAAGACCTCTGGCATATATTTTCCTGGTCTTAAAATCCGGCGCAACCTGAAGTAAAGTTGCATGCTCGGCATTAGTTTCTGCACAGTCGTTACAGCTGCTGCCTACGCTGATGTAAAGCAGTTTGTCAGGGCCAAAAGCGATTACCCGGTTATCATGCTGACTGCCTTCGGGAAGATCTTTAATCAAAGTTGTCGTATCACTCAGGGAACCATCACTGTTAATTTTTCCTCTTTTTAAATCTGTTGAAGAGCATAGATAAAGATAACCATCGTGTATGGTAATTCCATGTACACCTAAAAATTGCGACCACACGGTTCGCAGGGTTTCCATTTTACCGTCGCCATCTTTATCTTCCAATAAAAGGACATCTCCAACATCACGGCGGGTAATATATAAACCACCGTTGTCATTTACGGCCATCATGCGTGGCTTTCCCAGGCCTGTAGCTACAGCCGAAACTTTAAATCCATCGGGAACTTTTAGTTGTGAGATTAACTTTTCATTAAAATCTTCATGTGCCGGATAAAAAGTACTGACACTAACCGTGGTCGGGGTTTTTGCGGGCAGGCCTTTTTGTGCATTAGCCGTCTGAATTGTCATTAAAAACAATAATAAAATGTATGTATGTAAGGTTATTCTTTTCATAGGTTTTTTTTAAGGCTAACAAGACGAATGAAACAAAAGTTTGATAAAAATTTGAGTTGCGTATAACTACCCTTTTAAAGCGATAAATAATCAACGTGATTTGAGGTTTATACCGATGTTGGATGTATTATGTCAATAGCTGTATTGTTTTGGTTTTCAAACAAATCCAATGATTAAGCGATTTTCCAAACTAAGTTGTCAAAGATTTTGTTCTGTTGTATATAATCTGATAACATATGGAAAATAACAGCATCGATCCGAAAGATCAGGCAGGACAAAATCGTGAGGATGAAAAACACGATAAATCAATAGATGAACAGAAACACGAAGACAATAGCGTGCAGGATGGATTGACGGGTGAAAGTGACGAAGAGGAAGATGTTTCAGGAGATCTTGCCGGAAATGCTGCCGGAAATCCGGAATAATTATTTTAAAGCCTGTTTGGATTCCTGTTCCTCAATAACTTTTGACAAGAACATGTTTACAAACTGGCTTTATTAAATTCTACATTTATGAAGAGGAAGATTCCTGAAAAGCAAACAACTCAGCCCGGTATTGAGGCCAAAATGAATCCCAGGCCGGAGGTGATCAAAAAAAGTTATCGGGGTGCTGAAAAACTAAAAGGTAAAGTTGCCCTGATTACGGGTGGCGACAGTGGAATAGGTCGATCTGTAGCGGTTCATTTCGCCAGGGAAGGCGCCGATGTGGCAATTGTATACCTGAACGAAGATGTAGATGCAAATGAGACCCGGGAAATGATCGAAAAAGAAGGCCGCTCTTGCCTGCTCATTAAAGGTGATGTCAAAAAGCCACTCTTTTGTACAAAAGCAGTCAATGAAGTATTAAAAAAATTCGGGCAAATCAATATCCTGGTTAATAATGCAGGTATGCAGGTTCCACAGAAAGACCCGGAATATATCGACAATAAGCAGCTGGAGGATACTTTTAAGACGAACATTTTTGCTTATTTTTATTTCGCACAGGAAGTTTTACAGCATTTAAAAAAGGGTGATTGCATCATTAATACCACTTCAGTTACTGCCTACCGGTCTTCGCCTAATTTAATTGATTACTCCTCTACCAAAGGTGCGATTACTTCATTCACGAGGTCGCTTGCAACCAATCTTGCTAAAACTGGTATCAGGGTGAATGCGGTTGCGCCTGGCCCGGTGTGGACACCGCTCATTGTAGCTACATTTGATGAAAAGAAAATTAAATCATTTGGTTCTGAAACGGCAATGGAAAGGGCAGGCGAGCCATCAGAAGTTGCGCCGGCCTATGTTTTTCTTGCTGCCGAAGATTCATCTTTTATCACCGGGCAGGTTATTCATGTAAACGGTGGTGAAGTCGTGAACGGTTAATTATATAAAATATACTGTAATTTCATAAGAAATGCCTCTGCCTGTTATAAACTCGGATAGAGGCATTTCTGTTGCTAAGGCTGCTATTTATGTGCTAAATGCGAAGCCGGAGGATTGGCTATAGCCAGCCTGGTTTAACTAAATGTTGTACTTGCTTTATTCATTTGTTAACCCCAATAAATTTAATGTGCTTTGATCCATTTGTCCATTGAAATATTTGTCTAAAACCGCTTTAAAAACGGGATGAGGGTTGTTGGTAAGGGAAAATAAAGTCATTGATGAATGCAGCTTAAGATCATCAGGCGTGCCCAGGATTTCGTTTGCAGATTTATCCCGAATATCGAGCAGGGCCTTTGAAATTTCAATAAGATGTTTATTCAGAACAGGATGTGCAAGATAGTTACTGGCTTCATCCAAATTTCGGAGAGAATAATTTTTAGAAATTTCACTTTGCCCCAGCCCGGCTAACTGAGGAAAGATATACCACATCCAGTGGGAAGTTTTAGCACCATTTTTAATTTCTGCCAGTGCTGTCGAAAACATCTGGTTTTGTGCATCAAGAAAATGTTGGAAATTGTTCATAGCAGTAAATATCATAATTTTTCATGCCGGCACCTGAATAATGATGCGCTAATTTACCTGGTAAACTTTACCCGCTTTTACAATGATTTTTTCAGCCAGAAAATTCCTGTAATTATCATACGGACTTTTGCTGAATATCAATAAATCTGCTTTTTTACCAGGTGCTATTGTGCCATAACTATCCTCAATACGCATCGCTTGTGCACCATTTAATGTCGCAATTTGCAAAATGTCGCCGATTGAAAAATCAGCCTCATGTAATAGCAGAAGTTCAGATAAAAGGGCTTTTCCACCATCTTTACAATCTGTGCCGATACGTATTTTTACGCCTTTATCATGGGCATCCTTAAGGTACTGCATCATTACGCCAAATGATTTTGCCAGCAATTGCTTTTGCCCGGGTGTATAGCTGGAAAGATCGGGGACATCCTGGTCGGATAATGATGTGTTAAAATAAGTTTTTCCCGCCAGCGAACCTAAAAAGTGAATTGCCGTACTTAAGGAAACCTCATTTTTAGCCATTTTATCAAACAAATTTTCAAGTTTACCATTCAATTCAGGATGTTCTTTGATGTAACCGTAAAACAGCAGGATTCTTGCGAGAAATTTATCGACATTATCATCATCTCCGATTCCATATTTTGTTTGAATAAGGCGGAATGTTTCTTTGGTATTCAATATTTCAGGTGGAATTGACAGCATGTGCTCAATGTTTTTCACACCCAGATCAATTGCATCTGAAATGGACGTCACATTATTATCGATGTGGGCACTTATCGTTAAATGTTGTTTATTTCCTTCCAAAATAACAGCCTTCATTTCAGGCGCCCTCAATCGCCAGTATATTTTAATGTGTTTTATACCGCTTTCTGCGTAAGAAATAACCTTGAGCCGTGCATCTTCCGGGTTCTTGACAACGACATGATTCATATAGGTTTTTCGTCCTTCCTCTGCTGAAACCATTGCGCCACCCGAAATATAAATGCCGGGGTATGCAGGTAAGGTGTTTTGCTGCCAGTTTAAAGAGGTAGCGATCCATCTTTCCGGCTGGCCCATATCGATGATGGTGGTTGTTCCATAACTTAAATAAGTATCCGAAAGTTTTTTCCGGTCTAAACTAACCGGTAATTTTTCATCGTCGCTTATTTTACCATATACATTTTTCAGATGTGTATGTGTATCAATAAAGCCGGGAACAATCAGGCGGTTATTTCCATTAATAATACTAACTGCATTGAAAATGAAGGAATTATCAACAACAGCTGCGATGATATCGGTATTGATTAAAACTGTTTGATGTTTGTGCAATTTCTTGGTTTTACTGTCGAAAACAGTAACGTTTTTAATTGCGAGATCGTAAGTTTTTGATTGCCCGTAACTAACGGCTGTACAAAAAATCAGCACAGTGAAAATTAGGTAAGCAAAATATTTTTTATTCATGTATAATATTATTTAATTAAGCCTGCAATACCTGCAAAGGATATATTTAAATGCTACAAAGCCCAGATGCGTACGCCAATCCAGCCATTTAAAATAAATATGCCTGTGAGATAACAAAGCATAATAATGGTAAATGTAAGGGTTATTTTAACGAACTTGTTTTTTAAAATATTCCATTGCTTAATAAGCAAAATGAGTGAAATTATAGTTAAGAAACCAAAACTAAGGGAAGTAAAAAATATAAATAAGGTTGTTGCATTTATAGATGAAAAAGCAATTTTATTAACCTCGTCGGTTATGCTCAATTTTCTGTAGGCCAGTAGTCCGCTCAAACCGGCCAAGGCAGGTAGTGCGAGTAAAAAGAATCTCTGGTAATTGATTTTCTTGAAAAGCAATAAAATAAGCGCAACAAAACCTAAAATTAGTGCGATTAGAATTGATAGTAAACCTGCATAAAAAAGGTATTGTTGAATTACAATTGGCGCCTTCGCTACTTTAGTAAAAAATTCGGATGTGTTATAACCCTGAAGAAAAGGCGTTCCATTTTCATCTTTTGAAAAAATAAAAGCAGGAATGATTTCGGACTGAATTCTAAACAGATTTCCGCGCACGTGAACAAGTGTATCGATATGCCCTCTATTATTTTTCAGTATAATTTTCTGATTTGAAAAACGTACCGTTACGCCGTTAAATATTTTCTGAAGAAAATCCCAACGGTCGTTTTTTGGATTGGCCAGCGCATAATAACCATCAAATTCCCTGAACCGGTCGAGATTTTCAACAGATGAATTCAGAAGAACAGGGGGAAGATCGCGTGTGATAAAGGATTCGATGATCTGAGAAATCCGCCAATTATTCTCTCCTGAGTTGTTGGCTATGGCATAAGCAATACCGTTTTTCCTATTGTAAAATATCCATGAACTGAATCCTTCTCCCAACCCCTCGTGTCCCCTGAAAGTTATTTTTTTATTATTTGCGAAGACTGCATTGCCCAAAGCATAGCCTGTTTGCAAACCATTTTTAGCCGCTAAAGAACTGTGGATGCTGTCCATTTCCACAGCGTTTTTTTCAGGGATTATATTTCCTGATTTGCTTTGATAATAATTAAGTAAACTAATGAGATACTTCGAAATGTCATCGGCACAGGATACCAGATTGCCAGCTGCGCCATTGCTTGCCAGGGTATATTCTGGTAAAACCTGATAATCATTTCCATTAAAATGATAGGCAGTTGCCAGATTTTGCATTTTGGTGTTATCCGTTAAAATGGCACTGTTTTTCATTCCTATTGGTAAAAGGATGTTGTTTTTTAGGTATTCATTTACCTTCATGCCGGAAAACTTTTCTATCAGGTAGCCTAAAACTTCATATCCGGGGTTGGCGTACGACATCCTTTCGCCTGGCTTCCACCTGGAGATAAGCGAATTTTTATGGAATTCCAAAACGGTAATCCCGTGCATGTTTTGACCGTCTTTAGCCATCATTCTTCCCAGTTGTACATCTTCAAATCCGGCGGTATGTTCGAGCAGGTGCACAACTCTTACCGGATTGCTTTTTTCCCACGCATTTTCAAATGGAATTTCCGGTGCAATTTTTTTGATTGGGTCATCCAGTTTAAATTTTCCTTCACTAATGAGCTTTTCAATGGCAAGTGCAGTAAACATCTTTGTTACGGAAGCAAATCTGAAAACAGTTTGGCTGGTTACCCTACTTTTCTGCGCTAAATTTGAGTAGCCTATTCCACCGGCATATATCACACCGGATCTGTTTACAATGGAAATCATAAGTCCCGGCATATGTGACTCGACTATTGCCTTATTAAGGTCAATAAGCATAGAATCGATACGGGCAGGAGGTAAAGATGGTTCAGGTTGCTGTTGAGCAGAAACATTCATGCCCAGCAATAAAAAAGCAATAAATACTAACGTACAATAATTTTTCATGTGATTAATTTTGAGGCAATCTCAAGAATTAATCCCTTGTCGGAGTTCTGTCTTATCCATCCGAACATCTTTTTAAAGTCGTATGGCTTAGCTACTTATAATTTGTCTTTTATATTCGGAAGGTGTTTGACCGGTAAGTTTCTTGAAAGCCGTGTTAAAAACCGTTTTGGAATTGAAGCCACAGGCATATGCGATACCAACCATATTCAAATGCTTATGCGCCTCTGAAACAAGTAAAATCTTTGCTTTATTAAGCCGGTAGGCATTTACGAACTGATAGAAGTTTTGATTAAAGCCCCGGTTTATTACATAAGATAGATCATGCACAGGATAACCCAGTGCGAGAGACAATGAAGGCAAACTAAGTGTTGCATCGAGGTAAATTTCGCTGGAAATCATAAAATCTTCGATTTCTTTTTTCTTCACCTGAATTTCTTCGTCGTTAACTCTGATTTGTAAAACCGGGCGTTCTTCTGCTTCAAAAATATCGATGATGTCTTTCAGAACGGGCTCGCTGTAAGCAAAAACTTCTTTTTGTTTCAGCGAATAATAGGCGATAAAAAAACTTGCCAGCAAATAAGCCGGGGCAGTGATTTTATCTGCGATTTCCAAATGGAAATAAACTGTATTTAACCATAATAGGTACATGGCCATTAGAAAGAACAGCAGGTAATACAGCCATTGCAGGTGAATGGGCTGAAGGTTAGATGTTAAAAGACGAATATTTTTCTGATGTTTTCTAACGCGCAGGTAGGCCAGCAGCCAGTAAATCAGGAATTGTAATTTGATGGCGAACGTTAATAAAACAATTCTGTAAAAATCTATAGATTTTAATGGTTCTGGATGTTCCTGCATCAAACGTTTTGTTGAAACATCATTAAAAAAATAGGGGAGCTGGTATAGTAAAAAAATAAGGCAGGGCAAAAAGTGGAACAGACTGATGCTTTTGAAGTGATGTTCCGGACTTGTAAAATAAACCACACTAAGATAAAGTGCCGGTGCCATGGCAAACATAAATAGTTCACTTAGGCCTTTAAGATGAGGAAAAATTAAATAGGTGCCGGATTTAAAAAATACGACATCAATAAGAGCGCTAAAAATGCAAAAAATGAATAAGGAAAGCCATCTGTTTGCAATGGTATTTATTTTCAGCGGATTGCTGATTAACAGCACGGATAGTAATAACAGCGCACCGCAAGTGAGGTTTTCAATAATCATTTGTTTTTACATTAAACAATGATAATAATTATCTGGGCCTAATGTAATCATTTGTATTTTCTGAAGCGCCGGCTATCTTAATTTAATTTTCTTTAAACTAAATCATTTAAAATATTAAGCCTTCAACCGCTGGAGGCTTAAGAGGCTAATTATGGTTGCCCGCTACCTCATTTTTTTTTAGTTTTCAGAATCTCCAAAAAAGAAGCAATTGTTTATAATTTGATTAATGAAAATAATTTGATTAATGAAAATAATTTGAATTATTGCAGGTTAGCATTTTCGCTTAAATAATTACGTTGGATTGCTCTGTTTCCGGTCTGTAAGACGCAAACCGGGGCGGACCCAAAAGAAACGGGCGCAATCTGCGCTGGTTTTTTAAGGTAATTAAAAATATCTCTGCTTGTAGTGCTATAGTTGATGAACAATACCTCATTTATCCTGTTGTAAAATAAACTGGTTTTGATGCCTATCGGCCAATTGGATAAGTTAATTAATTTATGAGCAAATTTTCCACTAACAAATACTTTACCGGCACCAGTGGACTGCTGTTGCCTGTTGCCAATAAATCATTTTATCCGCCGGCTTACCAGGATAAGAGCAGGCTTCAATACTATGCTTCACTATTTTCTTCGATTGAAATTAACAGTTCATTTTACAAAATACCCTTAGCTGCTACCATCAAAAAATGGGCATTTGATGTACCGGATAATTTTCGTTTCACTTTTAAGCTTTACAAAGAAATAACACATGCTAAGGAACTGAATTATAACCCCATGGATTTGGAAAAATTTATGGATAATATTAATCAGGTGGCCAATAAAAGTGCCTGCTTATTATTGCAGTTTCCTGCGAGTTTCAAAGTCAAAAACTTGCAAAAACTGGAGTTGCTAATCGCCGCTATTCGTTTAAAAGACACAAACAGGAACTGGAAAATTTCAATAGAATTCAGGAATGAAGAATGGTATAATGAAGAAGTTTATGAAGTTTTGGAAGCGCACCTTTGCGGACTGGTTGTTCATGATAAAGGTGGCTATGGCTCAGGTTATCATGATACAGCAACCGACTGGGTTTACCTGCGTTTCCACGGTCCGGATGGTAATTATAAAGGAAGTTATGATGAAAGTTTTCTGGCCGAATATGCGGGCTACATTAAAGACTGGCTGAAACAGGGCAAATCTGTATATACTTATTTTAACAATACAATGGGTGAAGCCTTAAATAATCTTGATACGCTAAAGAGGTATGTTTGTTCTTGATAATTTTTGTGTGCCTGCATTGTGCATTCAGATTTTTGCCTGCCTGCCTGCGGTCAATGTCATTAAGTTAAAAGAATAGAAAAATAATTGTCCGTCTGAGGGTTAATTTATTTTATAAAATGAGTATAAATGACGTAAAAATTTAGGGATAAAACCCTTGAATCGTCATTTGATAGCTATCGAATGACGGTTTGACAATGCGTCATTGACAGCTAGCTTGCACTGAGCGAAGTCTGATACCCCGGTTTGTGGCGCACAAACCGGAACCAACTGTCTTAATTGCGGATAAACCACCCCCAACCCCTCCTTGAAATAAGGAGGGGAGCTAATAAATACCCTTAACACCCCGGTTTGTGGCGCACAGACCGGAACCGGCACATTTTAAGAATAATTTTTTTCTTTAAGATGTCCGCGTAGTGAACTACAGGCTCATGGTAAGCTCGATTCGTCCTTCCCAATTTAATTGGGCATCCTAAAGTGGTAGTTATGATTTAGTTATCGTGTATTAAGATTTTCTTCTGCTTCCGGTAGGCAGGCAAGAAAAGATAGGTTAAGTATAGATTTTCAGAACTTTTATATTAAAACTAATGTTCTGAATATGACGCTAAAATATTGTCCGGCCCCCTATGGATTTAAATTTACATTCAAATACCGAAAAACGCTTTCAGCAGCCCATTCACAAGTCTTTAAAATTATCTATAATCGTACCCGCAAAGAATGAGGCCAATTTCGTTACCCATGCGTTAGACGCCTTGCGTAATCAGTATGATGAATCAGGGCAACCTGTTCCGCATGAAATTTACGAAGTATTGGTTTTAGCAAATAATTGTAGTGATGATACATTTAAAATTTGTGAACATTACCAAAGCGCGTACCCTGAATTTCGCTTGCATACTGAAGCCATAGAACTGTCGCCTGCAAATGCACACATTGGCACGGTAAGGCGTATACTTATGGATGCCGCCTATTGTCGTTTGATGAGGAAAGCTGGTCCGAGAGGCGTTATCGTATCAACTGATTCAGACAGTAAAGTAGATAAACACTGGGTTCATAACATCATGCTGGAAATGGATAAGGGCGTGGACGTGGTTGGGGGCAGGATTTTGCCTGGAGATACGCCAGCTTTGGCTAAAATACATCACTTGCGCGACGTCACCTACCGGTTTTTAAGAAGCCGGTTGGAGGCTGAACTCGATCCATGTACATCGAATCCATGGCCAAGGCATTTTCAATGCTATGGGCCAAGTCTTGCAGTCACCTGCGAAATCTATGAAAGGGCAGGCAGGTTACCGGCGATTCCTTACCTGGAAGATGAGGAATTCAGAAAAGCACTTAAACGTGTGGATGCAAAAATCAGGCATGCGCCAAAAGTACGGATACACACATCTTCGAGACTCCTAGGACGGGTAGCATTTGGCTTTTCGGTGCAATTGCAGCAATGGAACGATATGAGCATTAACCGTGAACAACAAATGGTTGAACCCCTGCAGCGTATAATTTCAGTGCTTCTGATAAAAAATGAACTTCGCCGGTTATGGGCATCAATTGCGGAAGGTTTTCAGGCAACTATAGATATAAAATCATTTGCTTTTAAAATTAATTATAATGCCCATAAGCTGGAACTACTAATAAATGAAAGCAGCTATTTTGAACCATTATGGGAGCAAATTGAAAAGCACCTTATGCTTCAATATTCAGATTTAAACGCACTTCAGCCCATTTCTGTAGCCATACAGGAATTCAGGGTATATTTTGCCAATAATGCTCATCACATTGTTCGTCGAAAAACAGACTTATTAGCGGCGGTAGCTTTATGACGGTAGATGTGTCTGTACTTTGCCTGGTTAAGGGTCGGCATAAAGCTTTAGAAAATCTGTTATCGGGCCTGTCTGCAAGCACAAAACTTCCCGATGAGTTCATCCTGGTTTTAATGAATGAAGAAGCGCGTGAACTTCCAAAAACGCCGTTCCCGGTTGAACAGGTAATTCTTAACCACCGCATGCCATTGCCGCTGGCTGCCGCCCGTAACCTTGCGTCAAAACATGCCCGGGGTAGACTACTTATTTTTCTAGATGTGGATTGTATCCCGGCGCCCGATCTTATAGAACGGTATCGGGCAGCAGATAGCGATGGACATTTGCTGAATGGCGAGGTTCGCTATCTTTCCGAAGGTGTAACCGATAGGAAAGGATTTCTTTCGGATTTAGATGCACTAAGTAAAGCCGATCCCATCCGGGCCGGACTGGAATCACTGCCTTACGAGCTCTTCTGGTCATTAAACTTCGCGTGTACGGCTAAAGATTATCGCAAAATAGGTGGTTTTGATGCGTCCTTTACCGGTTATGGCGCTGAAGATACAGATTTTGCCTTTATGGCAAGGCGTGCAGGAATACGTATGAAAAAAGTTTCAGCATTGGCTTACCATCAATACCATATTGATTATGCACCACCTGTTAATCACCTTGCAGATATTGTTGCAAATGCCCGGATTTTTTATTCAAAATGGGGTAAATGGCCCATGGAGGGCTGGTTAAAGGAATTTAAAAAGTTAGGCCTTATTTATTGGGATGACCAGTCACTTAAAATGCTGCGGATGCCGGATGAGGAAGAACTCTTACAGAGCAGAAAAAGTTAAATTTTGAAAAAATTGTTTCCTGTATCAATGATGGCCTGTGCCATTCGAAACAGTGCACCATTATCGATAATACCCTTCCAATCGGGTAACTGATAAGACAGCTGTTCAAAAATAGCTTTCCAATCCTGTGTAGTCAGGTCTTCAACTGCTATTATTTTAATGCCATTTCTATGCTGGATAGATTCTGCTTTTTGTTTTTGCTCCTGGAAAGGCCTTTTTTCCGGTATGCCAATAAAACGTTTATTCAGCGTGGCCACTTCCATTACCGTATTATGCCCGGTATTGCCAATAATGAACTGACAGGATTCCAGCAACGATTGAGGATTTGCAACCTTACCATGCCAAAACAAATTGGGAAGGGATTGATCCTGTTTAAACACGCCAACAACATGAAAAATATATTCAGGGCAGGCTTTTGCTATGTTTTTAATTAAACTTGTGTTTATAGAGGTTCCACCGCCTCCGATTAAGATGACGACATGTTTTGCGATTTCAGGTGTCTTTTCTGCTGCTCTTGAAAATCTGGAAAATCCACCGGTAAATACTGTTTTATTATAAATCCAGTCTTTTTTTCCAATATAGATATCCCCGGAAAAAGGCGCCAGGAGAATTTCTGCACTTTGGTAAGCCATTAAGTGTGGTAAATCATCACGCAGGCCATGCTGGCGTATCACAACCGTTGGCACGGCACACAACCTGGCCAGTAAAGTTACTTCTACCGATACATCAACAACCAAAAGCAATGGATATTCTTTCCGGAACAGTTCGGCCATGATGGCCATGCGGTCCCGTATGCCTTCAATGTTCAGGGGCGCGTAATGAAAGGTATCAGGTGCCTTTGTACCGGTATTATCTGACATTGCGGTATCTGGTACATCCGCAGGAAGATGGATTAATTGTATGTTTTCCATATTCTTTTCCTCTAATCCCTGTAACTGGCTGCCAAGCAAAATAACTTTATAGGCAGTAAGTTGCCGCGCAACCTGCAAAGTCCGCATCAGGTGGCCCGACCCGTGGTGGTGAACATAAAAAGCAATTGTAAACGACATCCGGTTATGTTTTTCTGTACACATCAAGGCGGTAATCTGCTGTTCGCTTCGCATCCAGATGAGATATTCCGATAGCATTAAAACACCCATGTACTTCATCGCCACTCAGCGGATATTCGGCTACAAAGTGTATCCAGTGCACCAGGATTAGTACGCCGCCAGGCAACAATGCATTTACGATCTGCTGCCTTGTTAATAAAAGATCGCTCATTGAAAGGTAATAGCCAACCTCGCTCATGATGATGAGATCAAAATTTCCGGTCGGGAAGTCTTGTGGAATACCGCCCAATAGGAATTCTACCTTATATGATTTGCCCAAACGCTGGCGCGCCCGTTCTAATGCTGTTTTGCTGATATCCATAGCAACCAGATGTTTGCAACGTTCGGAAAGCATTTCAGTCAGCACGCCGATTGAACAACCAATTTCCAGTGCGTTTGTGTAGTCAGCTTCCGGAATGGCCGCTATCGTAGCCAGGTATTTGTCCTGTTCATATGCACTTTTCTCGAAATCCCAGGGATCTGCCGATGTATGGTAGAGCGCATCAAAATATGTTTTGTCGAGCGTATTATCAGGATTAATTTTTTTTCTCTCCATAAAATACTCTTTTCCCTGCGTAAAGTTTGCAATAACATCAGGCAACAAAATAAAGCCTGTCGGGTCATCATCAATCAGGTGTGTTGTTTGAGATTTATGCATTTGAATGCATTGCATTTTCAATGCTGAATAATCGCTGATGTCGAGCGCCAGTGTTTCACCTGGCTGTAAATCCGGGATATCTTCCTGTACGGCATTTTCATACAACCAAATCGGATATTCCCATATCCGCGGACGGGGTATGTTAGCCTTTTCCAACGCCGAAAGCATAAGCTGGTGTGTTGCCCTGTGGTCGCAATGCGGATCCAGCTCGTAAGGAACCAGTATAAGATCTGGATTTAGCGCAATTAAATCTTCAGCTAACCTATCAGCCAGTCCGGCAAAGCCAGGCATTCCCTTTGCAGGCATGTTGCTGTCCTGCGCCTGGTAATATTTTAAAGCTTCATTTTTTAAACCAAGTAAATCCATCGCCTGCCGCAGTTCGTCTAAACGGATGCCGGCCAGCCTATCTGCCGGGTATTTCCGGGAATTCGGGTGCGAGCGGCTGCCATCGGTTGTAAGAATAATCTGCACTTGCGTACCTTGTGCTACCAAGGTAGCTATCAGGCCTGCGCAGCCCAAAGATTCGTCGTCGGGATGGGGTACAAGTACGAGGCAACGCTGAATTTCCTGAAGATCTTTAGCCATCAATGCAAGTGCGCCTGACCAAAAAATATTTTTATCAAACACGTTAATCATTGAATGCAGCCGGATTGTTAATAAAAAATTCAGCAACCTTTATCCTGGTAGCGTCAGGTGCCGGTTGTCTTAAATAAAAGCTGAGGTCGCGAAAAATTCTTTCCATCGGATAGGGCTCCATAAGTCCCCTTGCACCAACACACCGATTACAATCTTCCATCACACGAAGACAGATTTCTTCTATATTAACCCTTGTCATGTTTGCAAAAGCAATCAGTTCTTCGTTATGATTGCCATCATCTGCCCAGGTATCATAGTATTTTCCCGCTTGTTCAAGCCACATCCGGCCGGTGATTACTGCAGACATCATATTCGAAAGGCGAAGTTGTTGGAAAGCGTCTCCGGTTCTTTCGAGTTCCTCCAGATAACGTATAGTTGCCTGTGAAAGTGCTTCTGCGCCACCCAATTGAACAGCTGCAAAACGAATGGCACCTCCGTTAAAATAGGGTTGGTTAAGGTATATTCCCGGCTCGCCCAATAATTCGTTTTCGTGAACCTTATAGCCCGAAAAATTTACGGTATAACTGCCGGAAGCTTTCATACCCAGTGGTTTCCAGCTTTTCCGGTCGATTTTTTCCGGATCAATACCATCCATATCAATAATGGCCATTTGCCAGCCTGTGCGTTCGGGACAACTGATGTTTCCGGTGATCAATGCCCTGTTAACTAATGTTGCACCAGAGCAAAAAGTCTTGGAACCCTGTATTTCAAGACTGTTGTTATTTTTATTGAAGGTGATGCCATCCTGGCCCTGCGTATTCCAGATGCCAAAAATATGTCCTTCTTCTTTTACGCCACGATACCAGTTATCGCGTTGGTCATTACCGGCATACAGGTGTATCAGATAAAGGGTATTAATATGGCCTTCAAAAATCCGCCCGACAGAAAGGTTCGCTTTTCCTACGTCTTTCAGGAGTCTTAAAAGGGCAGGTGTATCAGGCTTATTAAAGTCTAAGGGTTCTCCGGGCAATACCAGTTGCAGTGCGCCACATTCCCGGAGCCAACGGAATTCTTCGACCGGCCCTGCAGGATTTTTTTCGGTTATTGCGGCCTGGTGTTCAATCTGCAAAAGAACACGATTAAAATGTTTCCGGCTGAATGCATTTTGTACGGTATGTATAGCGGTCGTATCGATCATATGGCGTATTTTAGTTTTTTTCTCCGTCCGGAAACACGTTCCAAAAGGCTTTCATAAGCCTTAATCATCTGCAGGAAACTGAATTTATGTTGTGCGTATAAATGAATTGTTTTTCTATCCAGTCTGATTGCTTTTTTTATGGCTTCAGCCAAGGCGTTTACATCAGCAAGTTCAACAAGAACACCTGTTTGCGCGTTGATAAGCTCTGGCAATGCACCCATTTTAAATCCGGCAATGGGTGTTCCGCAGGCCATCGACTCAGCCACAACAAATCCGAATGGCTCTTCCCAGCATGGGGTAATCAAACAAACACTGGCCATTCCAATTTCCTTGTTCAGCGCTTTTTGATCGAGTAATCCCAGTAGCGTGATGTCATCTCCTAACATCGGCGCAATTTCTTTATCAAAATATTTTTGGTCGGCAACGCCGCCAGCCACCCGTAAAGGTATTTTTGCTTTCCTTGCGGCCGCGATGGCCAGATGCAATCCTTTATCCGGATGAATCCGGCCAAACCATATCGCATACACGGCTTTTGAGGCCTCAGGGTAAAAAATCCAGTCTTCAAGAGGTATGCCATTAAGTATTACCGGACAATCTTTTACATGTTTTCTCCAATTGAAGGCGCTTTGCCCGGATACGGTAACATAATTAATTACCGGCTGTCGCCGCTCGGCAGCAATAGCCATATCCAGTTCATAAAATGGCGGTGTATGCAGTACGGTAACCATCGGGGTTTGAAGGGTACCCGCCATAGTGATTGGAATATAATGCAAACTGTTGTTAAATATAATATCAAGGCCGTAATCGTCGATTTTCGTCATTAATCCGAAATAGGCATGATGCTCTGCAATATATTCTGAGGGAAGATCTTTCTTCTTTTTTCTTATGCCCGTTGTTTTATCATAATGATTATCGGAAAGAATGGGTTCCAGAGGAAGCGCAGGATCAGAAGCATCACTGGCAAACAGCATTACATCATGGCCCATCGCAACCAGGGCAGTTGTTACCTGGTGCGTAAATACTTCAAGTCCCCCTGCAAACGGCGCAATAATAGGGTGTTTGAGGTGTGCAATGATTCCGATTTTCATAAGGGATTGGCTATTGATTTTTGCTTGTATTCTAAATAGACACCAAAAAGCAGAAGAAGGTTTTCAAAACTGTGCATATGGCAGGATAAATTAAATAAGCACTGGTTAATTGTTTGATGAATCTGCGTTGATTATAAAGCGCAGATCAAATTGTTATCAGGTATTAATGTATTATTAAGATTTTTTCCAGTTGAGGTGTACCATTTTATTGCCCTTTAAAAAGATTTCTAAATCCTGGCGACGGTCTTTTGGAGTTTTAAATGCTTCTGAATCTTTAATTTCAAAATTCAGTTTTAATGCATTTCTGGAATTGTTATCCGGTACTATCCGAAGCCGGTAGTCTATCCGGGTGTCTCCCAGTAAATGAAATTGCACGGTGTTTTTGCTTTTCCTGATTCTCCCAATCGGGCAATCGGTGAAAACAAGAAACGGTTCTCCATCAATTTTGATAAAATGACGTGGCAGGATTCCAAATGCATTTCCCGCTCCGTAAACTTCCTGCCCTACAGCACCGCTTTTTTCTATGCCATCGTGTATATCTTCCAGTGCAATCCATAATTTCCGATCGACTTCACCGGTTTTTACTTCATCAGAAATCATCTCCTCAGGGAGCATTGGCGGGTAGTAGTAAGGCGCACGCTCAACCAGGTAACGGATAAATTCGCTGCATAACAATCGCACACTTGGCAGAATTTCGACGCCTTCAGCATGCAAAAGATAATCGTGAAACGCGCAAAAAACTTCCTGTTCTTCATAAGCAGCAGTATAAGGCGCATCACTCAGCGGGAAAAGTGCGAAAAAAGTAGGGATGTATTTTCCAAACCCGTAATTGCAATCCCATAATTGTATATTTTGAAAGATAGAGGCCAGGCACCTGTAGCTTAAATTAAGATACCGTTCATTGCCGGTGAGTTTATATAGCCGGAGCAAGGCGCCGGCACCAAAAGCCGTATTATTTGCCTGGTACATGATATTATACCCCACAGTTGCAAGCTTTTTAGCGGCGATTTCGGCTTCTTTTAAATATTTTTTCTCGTTTGTAAGTTCATAGGCCTGCAGCATAACGTGCGTATACAAGCCTGCAACATCCTGTTCGCCACCTGCTCCGGGTTTAGTTTCTGCCTTGATAATTTCCAGGGTATCCATTTTATAAAATACAGGCCATTGGTATTTAAACTTATGTGCCACTTTAATCGCATAGCCAAGAGAATTGAGAAAAAGTTTTTCTGCCTGTTTATCGCCTTTGAGGGCTAACCTGGAAAGGTTAAGTAACGGATGATGGAGGTACCAGGAATCCATAACCATAGGCATTTTTTGTTCTTCTTCGCCTTTCAGTTTGTCTTCAGCAGCAGGATGCCAGCGCACAAGCGTTTTTAACTTTTCGCTGTAAAAAGGTGCAAGTCCCTCTTTAATAACTTTCATTACATCCAGTGTTTTACCACTCCATTCCGAATAATCCACCAATGGTAAAAGAACGGCAAGCTGCACCATTATTTCAGGAGGGGTGTCGTAATCGCATACATAAGCATTCAGGTATTTGCTGCCACTAACCATCGACCAGCAACCCGGGTTTTCAATTAAGTCTTCCAGTCCTTTTTCAAGAATATCCGGCCAGTGTGTGTAACGCGTTGCAGGTTTAGGGACTTGCAAATAAATTTCACTAAGCATGTCGAGATAGTCGGTGGCTTGATCAGACGTCAAAATAGCACCGGTTTTAAAGCCGATACAAGCGTCTGAAATGGTATATTTTATCCCGGCCTTTAATGGTTTATCTTTTGTTTCGGGAAGGGAAAGCCCGATTTCAGGAAGACTACCGCCCACAACTTCGGCAAGAGATGTTCCGGTTTGTTCTGCATAAGGCGAAAGTTCTGTTAAGTTTTGAAAATAAAGGATGCGAAGATCTCGTTCCGGAAGAGAAAAATACAAAAGTCCGGACCTGGTACCAATTTGCTGTACATGGACTTCACCTATTGATTTTACCGGTTGTTTTGCATGGTTTGTTGTTAAGATATCCCTTGGCCAATACGGGATAAACAGCTCATCTGATGGAATAAGTGTGCATTTATATTTCAGTATAATTAGTTTTTCAAAGCTGAAAGCAATGCTTAAATCAAAGATTCCTATAATGCTTTTAATATGAATTGAAATACCATCAGCTGTTTTTTTTAACTTCAGGTCTTTACCCACGCCCCCGGGTACATAACATGCCCTGAAATATACAGGTGTGTAACTCAAATTTGAAACCGCTACCCAGATGGACTCTTTTGTTGCTGATATCCTTAAAGATAAATCTTGAAAATGCTCACTGTGAATTACTTCATTATTTTCAAATTCATCCATTGCAGTCAATGCCCATGGTGATAATCCGCTCATAAAAGTTAATTTAGGTTATTAAGGTCTTTGTTTCACAACATGTCTTTTTACCATAAAGTTTTACTAATGCTATTGGCGACTATAAAACGATTAGAATTCCCGGTCAATTGGTAATGTTGAACAGGCAGTTAAAATTTATATGTTATTTAATTGCTAATCTATGTCTGCTATGGGCTGCATACTGTATTGATTAAACTTTATAAAACGGTTCCGGGGTAATTCCAGGCAATTTAGGATTGTAATTACAATCACTTAAAATATTGAGAACAGTTCATTAGCAGAAGGAACATTATCCGGAGCTGTCCCGGATATCTTTATCAAAAGGGGGATTTTGTAGTAATTAACTTTTAACGATTGTATAATAAATTATATTTGAAAATTTGAGTGCATCAGAATACATAAAAATGTATTAATATTGGACTTAACTATTTAATTTCTTTTAAACAATATATGGCAATCGCCCCCCTCCATAATGAGCAGGAATTGCTGGCTAAAATAGCCCGGGGGGATGAACGTGCTTTTACTGAACTTTTTGAAGGTTACTATGGGGCATTGGGCGAATTTGTATTTAAGCTAACCGAATCATTACCTGTAACGCAAGAAATTGTTCAGGATGCTTTTATTAAAATTTGGCTGAAGCGCGAATCTTTAACTGAATTGAAAAGTTTTAGCAACTACCTGTTCATCATCTGCAGAAATCAAACCTATAATCATTTAAGGAAAATAGCCGGAGAACGTAATCTTCAGCAACAGGTTAATCAGTACTTAAATGAAAACAACGAGTTGCAGGATGATGATGTCGCAATCGACCAATATCGTCTACTAATTGATCAAGCTATAGATAAGCTGCCTGAAAAAGCTAAAAAAGTATATCTTTTAAGCAGACATGAGCGGCTTAAGTATGATGAGATTGCTCAGAAATTAAATATTTCTCCGGAAACGGTAAAAAAACATATCCAGTATGCTGTTAATTTTATTAAAAATGACATTAATTCCCGAATGGATATAGGTATTGCGGTCATTTTAATGAGTTCGATGGTTATTCGCTGATTTTTATATAAAATAACTACCCCTTTTTGTGTGCAGTTGTGTCTTTAGTGTAAAATATCTATAAGCCGGCTATTATGCAAAATACAAGACTAACGCTTTTATTTAATAAATATTTAGATAAATCTGCTACCCCGCAGGAACGGGCGCAGCTTTTTGCCTGGCTTAGGGATTCATCAAACAAATATGATATAGAGCAGGAGATGGAAAAGCTGTGGACTAATTTTGCAGTTCAAACTAATCCGTTTTCTGAGCAGGATAAGGTTGTGATGCTGGAAAAAATTCTTCACTTTACGAAGGAAGAAAGCGTGACATCACAAAAACCGGTTAAAATTTACCGTTTATTTCAAAAATGGGCGGTTGCCGCAGTGATTACCATTGCAGTAATGGCCGGAGGTTATTTTTATTATGTTCAACAAAATCAACGGGTTGAAACAGTTGCTTATCAAAATGATATTGCTCCTGGCAGAAAAGGTGCTACACTCACGTTGGGCGATGGGAAAAAGATTCTAATCAAAGATGCTTTAGCGGGTAACCTCGCAAACCAGTCTGGCGTAAAAATTTCGAAAACTACTGATGGCCAGATTGTTTACGAAATTGCAAATGATAAATCTGATAAAATTGTTTACAATACCTTATCCACTACACGGGGGGAGCAAACCCAGGTGCGTTTGCCTGATGGCACTGTTGTTTTTTTAAATGCCGAATCTTCTTTAACCTATCCAACAAATTTTTCTAAATCGGGTGAAAGGCGGGTTTCTTTAACAGGGGAGGGTTATTTCGAAGTTGCCAAAGATAAGAAGCATCCCTTTATCGTAAAAACAGATAAGCAGGAAGTCGCCGTTTTAGGAACGCATTTTAATATTAATGCGTACCGTAATGAAGAAAGCATTAAAACCACCTTAATTGAAGGTAGGGTAAAAGTTTTCTCTTTCCTGTTAAGACATGAAATTACGCTAAAGCCGGGGCAGCAAGCTGTTTTAAATCAGCAAGCGCTCACAACTAACCAAGCTAATATTGATGAGGCGCTGGCCTGGAAAAATGGTGAATTCAGATTCGACGATAAAAGCATTTCTGAGATTATGAAACAAATAGCCAGATGGTATGATGTAACGGTTATTTTTAATGATCAGGTACCAAATGGTTATTTAAGTGGATCAATTTCGCGGAATAGAAATTTAAGTCAGGTACTTAAAATGATAGAAAAAACAAAAGAAGTTAAATTCAGAATTGATGGGCGAAAAATTTATGTAAACAAATATAACTAAACTAAACAACTATAAATAAACCGAACTGTATGAAGAAATATTTATGAAAGAAAATTAAAACATAAAAAAACCAGCAGTACATAAAGCACCCCTGGTTTTGTCTGGCTCAGCCAATAAAATATCAACCGTTTAACCGCAGTATGCCGCCGCTTCGAAACAAAGGCAAGCTGCTAAACCAAACCTAAACAAATGTATAAAAATTATACTAAGAAACTTCGTATGTCCGAAGGGCATATCCTCAAACTATGGCTTATTATGCGCTTAACCATCGTAATACTAATCGCTTCTTTAATGCAGGTCAGTGCAGCCAGCTTCGCACAGAAGATTACCCTGTCTGCAAAAAATGCTACGCTAACCCAGGTTCTTGATAAAATAAAAGCACAATCCGGTATTGATTTTCTGGTCTCTTCAGAGATTCTTAAAAATTCTAAAAGAGTTTCAATAGATGTAAAAAATGCAGAATTAAAAATTGTTTTAGGTGAAATTTTTAAAGACCAGTTACTGGATTATACCATCGAAGATAAATTTGTTGTGGTTTCCAGAAAAGAGCGCAGCCTAAGTGATAAAATTATAAGCTTTTTTGCTGCTAATCAAATGCTTACCGGTACGGTTACCGATTCAACAGGAACTAATTTGGCTGGTGCCACCGTAACAATTGTGAAAACAGGATTAAAGGATGGGGTTAGTATAAGAATGGTGTCTGATGAAAAAGGCGGTTTTCGCTTTTCGCTTGAGCCGGGTCAGTATCGACTATCCATCTCTTATATAGGCTATGTTCCATACCAGAAAGACATTACCATAGCAAGTGAAGCTATTGACCTGAAAATTGTATTGGCAAGCCTGAAGAATCAATTGGATGAAGTTGCAGTGGTGAATACAGGCTATCAAAAATTCGCTTTAGAACAGGCAACCGGATCTTACAATGTCATTAGCAAAGAACAATTAGAAAAACCTACAAATGATATTATTTCAAGGCTGATCGGAACTACAGCGGGCGTACAAACGCGATCTACCGCTTCAGGAGGGTTAAATATAGAAATACGCGGTAAAAGTAATTTAGTTCAGGGCGCCAATTCATCTCCGCCGTTAATCGTGATTGACGGGTTTCCGGTAACCAGCACTTTGCTTGGCCCCACAGGATTAGTGAATCCAAATGACGTAGAGAGCATTACTGTATTAAAGGATGCGGCTGCAGCGGCTGTTTGGGGTGCAAAAGCAACCAATGGCGTAATCGTGATTACGACTAAAACGGCTAAAAAAAATCAGCCTTTAAAGATCGATTTCTCTGCTTTCGTGTCATTTTCACCAAAGTTCGACTTAGGTTATGCCACAGGTTTGGCTTCACCTGCTGAAACGGTAGATTACGAAGCCATGGTATACAACAACTACGGCACCTCTGCTATTACAAATTCCAAATTTAATACCGGGAAAAGAAGTCCTGCCTTAACTGCTCTGAACGAGAATTTTTTAGGCTATACAACGGCAGCCGAATTAAGTGCCACGCTGGCGCAACTCAGAACACAAGATAATCGCCAGCAAGTAAGCGATAATTTATTGGCCAATCCACTTACCACCCAATATAATTTAAACTTATCCGGTGGTAGCGAAAAAATGAGGAATTATTTGGCCATGGAATTTCAGACAGATCAATATAATTTAAAAGGCAATAAGGACCAGCAATATAGATTTAATTATAAAGGAACGGCTAGTGTAGCTAAGTGGTTAGATGTTAACATTGGTGTAAATGCACAGTATAGTAATGCTACTGCAAATGGTTATGCATTAAGCAGCATAGCAGGAATATCGCCCTATGCTTTATTAAAAAATGCCGATGGTAGCTTAACAGATGTACCACAATACTATCAGCAAATGGTATCAAGGCTTTATACAACCAGTAATTTTCCATATTCTTTTACCTTCAATCCCATTGAAGAAATTAATAACCGTAATATACAAACACCGGAATATAATGCACGCTTACAAGGCGGATTAACCTTTAAAATAATACCAGGGCTAACATTTGATGTAAGAGGCCAGTTTGAGTACTTCCAGCGCTACAACAGGGATTATGAAAACGACCAGACATTTCTGGCAAGAAGTACCGTTAATACTGCAGCTACTGTAGCGGCTAATAATACAGTTACCCTAAATCTTCCGGTAGGGGGCATTTTGCAGAACCAGCAATCGGCTTCTACCAATAAATATTATTTCCGCCATCAACTTAACTTTGTGCGCAGTTATAATGACAAACATCAGTTTAATGCCATTGCCGGATTAGAGTATAGCAACTCAATTTTTAAATCAAATAACGCACCTAACAGCTATGGATACAACGATAACACCTTGTCGGTAGGTACCCCAAATTTTGCAGCGAGCACCAACTGGCTGGGTAACAGCAATTTTTTTAGTCCGCTAAGTTCATATTCATATTCTACACAAGTTTTTTATTCGCTTTTTGCGAGCGGAGCGTACACTTACCTTAAAAAATACACCGTCTCTTTCAGTGCACGTACAGATGCTTCTAATTTAATCACAGACAATCCCAAATACAGGTACCGCCCGTTTGGATCTTTGGGTTTAAGTTACGACATCAGTAAAGAAAATTTTATGCGTAGCGCAACCTGGTTGGATAGGTTAAACATTAGGGCAACCTATGGATACAACGGCAACGTAAATGCAGCAAGCAGTCCATATACAACATTGAATTTGAGTACTTCTCCAAATGTTTTTACCGGCGATCTTACGGCGCAGGTACGTACACAAGGCAATCCATTTGTAAGATGGGAACGTACAGGTACGCTAAATTTGGCTACTGATTTTTCTATGTTCAAAGGACGATTGACCGGGTCTGTAGATTATTACGATAAAGTTGGCAAAGATTTATTAACCACAGTAACCGTACCCGCAGTTAATGGTACAACCAGTACTGTTTTTAATGATGCCTCACTAAGCAACAGGGGGATAGAGTTGGTTTTAGGTACTACTTTGCCTATTCTTAACAACAAAATCGTGTGGCGCGGCAGCGTAAACCTTGCCTATAATCGCACTAAGGTAATAAACATCATAAATACGGCATCCGCATATAGCAGTTTTATCACTGGTAACAACTATATAACCGGATATGACCCTAATACGGCCTGGGCATTTCAATACGCAGGTCTTGTGGGTGGTGTAGCTTCTATAAAAGGCCCGGATGGAACAACTTATCCGATAACCAGCATACCAACTACTTCTGATGCACGTACTTTTTTACAAAATACAGGAACATTTAATCAACCTTATAATGCCGGAATGGTTAACTCATTTAAAATTTACGATTTTAATCTATCCTTCATTGTAACAGGTAAATGGGGTGGTGTATTCCAAGGTCAGGCGTTTAATTATCCGACATCATCACAGGGCTATATTTTGCCAAATGGCCAGTTATCAGCTGTGCTTAATGGCGATCCGAATACGATGTTAACTTTTCCTGCAAATACAACAAGCTCACTTACGCCGTATACGCAAACCGCCAGATTTATGAGTTACAATTATTTGAATGCTGCTTTATTAAGGATGCAGGAAATTAATTTGAGTTACAACATTCCTGTTGGTCTGCTTGCGCATGCAGGTTTTAAAAATGCCACCATAGGAGTACAAGGAAACAATTTGTTTAGTGTTTTTGCGAACAAGACCGGGCAAGATCCTGAATTTGTGCGGGGTAACTTAAAGCAAGTGGCTCTATATACTTTCAATATAAGAGTTGGGCTTTAACGAACAGATTAATATCATATAGATTCATTATTAAATATAATAATATCATGAAATTGAAAACAATATATAGCGCATGTTATCTGATTATTGCAAGCACAATGCTGGCAATGGTAACAGGTTGTGAAAAAGATTTGAATTTGCGCCCGTCAAAAGGATCTGGAGTGGTCATTACACAAACTTCAGACTTAGATGCGCTTTTAAATAATTACACTAGTTTTTGTAACGAAATAAACCGTACCGCAATTTATAGTACCGATGATTTTCAGCTCGATACGGGTATCTACAATGCACTCCCTTCCAGGTATCCGATAGATGGAATTGAATTTGGCACCTGGGACACCCAATATATTCCAACAGATTTTTCAGAGCAATTTTGGAGCGGGGAATACAGTAAGATTTATCAGGCTAATTTAGTGCTATCGTATGTAAATAAGGTAACCGGACCAGATAAGCAGAAGGCAGATTTAGCTGCTGATGCATATTTTATAAGGGCTTACAGTTATTGGGAGCTCGTTAACAATTACTGCCTGCCATACAGCCAGGCAAATCTTAATGAACCGGGCCTGCCCATTAAATTATTACCGAATTACGAAGAATCTTTAGTTCGTCAGTCATTGGGGGCAACTTATAAGCAAATTCAGAACGATCTCAATGAAGCTTTGAAAACGACCGTTCCTTTGGTGCAGAATGGGGTTAATCGCAGTTGGCGGGCAAATATTACAGCTGTAAATGCATTTGCAGCTCGTTTTTACCTGAGTATAGGTGATTATGCCGCTGCATTAAAGTATGCAAATGCTTCTTTGTCTTCTTATAGCACTTTGGTTGATTATAATAGTGGAATGCGTTATGGTACTCCTGCTAGCGTTACGGTAACAAATAAGAACGGCACCAAGCAAACCGTTACCATCCAATATCCGTACACACACGATAGAACAGATGTTAGTTACCAGCTAACCTGGCCAGAATCAACCTATTTCAGGGTATTAAATTTTGGTAATTCACTTAACTGGTTTATACCAAGCCAGGCTTTACTAAATCTTTATGATAAAACTAATGACCTTCGCTATAAATATAATATTGTTCAAAATTTCTCTTATGTAAGAGGGCTTATTAACCCTGCCTATGGTTATCCGGGTTATATATTTTATGGTGAAACAGCTATACCTCTGGGGCCCACCACTGCCGAAATGTATTTGATAAAAGCGGAATGTTTAGCCAGGACTAACGACGTACCCGGCGCAATGGCAGCGGTAAATGTGTTGCACCGTGCCCGTACGGTTACCGGCTCTCCCGATCTTATTGCGACCACACAAGCTGCAGCTATTACCAGTATATTAGAAGAGCGCAGGCGGGAAATGCCATTCAGGCAACGTTGGAGTGATGTAAAGCGATTGAACAATAACGATTATGCAGGCGACAATGTTGCGCCCTTTACACGTTTGTTTTACCAATACAATTCTTCGTCGACAATAAAACCACTCGTGTTTCAAACGTTCACATTGCCTGTAAATTCGAGGCGTTTTGCCGTGCCAATCCCTCAAAACGACATTAACAACAGTAATGGTCAAATCACTCAAAATACCTATTAATTTTATTTATAAAGCTACAAAAGATCAGAATTATGAACTTTAAAAAAATAGTTATGGCATCAATGTTTTTGTTGATGTCGCTGCATATACTCGCCCAGACTAAAACTTTTACGCTAAAAGGGAAACTGACCAATGTAAAGGATGGTTCAAAAATCTGGTTCTATGCCTATCATCCGGCGCTCCAGAAAGACTCGGCTATTATAACCAATGGTACATTTGAATTTAAAGGAAATCTGACAGGCCCGATCCAGGCGCAATTGTTTTTGCCACATGGTCCAAAATTTAAAGTGATGCTGCCTTTAACTGGTGCATATGATTTCCTTAACCTTTACCTGGATGAAGGGGTAATCAAGGTAAATGGAACAGATTCGGTTAAAAACATGCTCGTATCGGGTTCTATAATTAATGCAGAAGACCAAAAACTTTCCAAAACATTAAATGTGCTTGAAAATAAAATCTTAACCATAAGATCCGAATTTAAGCAGGCGCCGGTTGAGCAACAGAAAGATCCGGCTTTTATGAGTGCGTCAGATAATAAAATCATCAAACTCTGGAAAGAAATAGAAGCTGCAAAACTTAAGTTTGCAAAAGAAAATCCTGATTCGTACGTGAGCCTGAATGCCGTTTTTGAATTGACCCGGGGCAGAACTATGAATTATCATGTACTTGATACCGCTTACCAATCGCTTTCTGATCGCTATAAAAATACTGTTTTAGCAAAAAATACAAAGCAAATGATACTAACAGGTATAAATACAACCGTTGGATCTCAGGCAGTAGATTTTTCCCAGCCAGATGTTAATGGCAAGATTTATAAATTATCTGATTTTAAAGGCAAGTACGTTATGCTTGAGTTTTGGGCTTCCTGGTGCGGGCCATGCAGGGCAGAAAGCCCAAATCTGGTAAAGGCTTATGAGAAATATAAGGATAAAAACTTCACGATTATGGCCATTTCTTTAGATAAAAAGCGGGATGAATGGCTTAACGCAGTAAAAGAGGATAAAATTCCGTATTTACAACTGGGCGATCTTAAAG
The DNA here is from genome assembly GCF_027213645.1 of Pedobacter rhodius. Lineage (GTDB taxonomy): Bacteria > Bacteroidota > Bacteroidia > Sphingobacteriales > Sphingobacteriaceae > Pedobacter > Pedobacter rhodius. The sequence continues at coordinate 1,055,977 of NZ_JAPWGL010000001.1, forward strand.
GCCCTCAAGTAAGTGAAGTGGCAATTTCATATGGCATTCAATCCATTCCTGAAAGTTACATAATTGATCCAAATGGTAAAATCATCGCTAAAAATCTTCGTGGCGAAGCGCTGAACAAAAAATTAACTGAACTATTTAATTAGCGAAATGAAAATTAATTTGAGACTGATAATAGCCCTGTTTTTTTGTCCGATGGCTTTACTTGCACAAAGTGGCGATTATATAATTAAGGGCAAAATGGGCAACTTTAATATCCCGGCAAAAATCTTTTTAAACTACCGTTCTTCAGAAGGGAAAGATATAAAAGATTCGTGTGCCTTGGTAAACGGCAAATTTGAACTTAAAGGTTACGTAAGTAACCCGGTTAATGCTGCGCAGTTAAGGTTAAAACGTTTTAAAGGCGATGTAAACAATGGAATAGCAATTTGGCTTGAGCCGGGTACAATGGAGGTTGATGGTACTGATTCATTGGCAAAGGCTACAATTACCGGCTCTAAATTAACGGCTGATGCGCAAAAATTAAATGCTATGTTAAAACCACTGTACGAAAGGATGTATAAGCTTAATAAAACAGATAAAGACTTCGACATTAAGGCAAAGGAGATTCAGGAAGAGCGAATAGCAATACTTCGGAATTTTATTGTGTCAAATCCTAATTCTTTGGTGAGTTTATCCGAATTACGAGGGTCTTATGGTCCATTGAAATACAATAACAAACGTGGAATTGAGGAGGTTGAACCTATATTTAATAGCTTTTCAGCTACAGTTAGAAATTCTAAACTGGGTAAAGAATACAAAGCAACATTAGAAGACTGGAAAAATGTCGGGATTGGTAAGTTAGCACCTGATTTCACACTCTATAATCCCGACGGCAAGCTTGTAAAACTATCTGATTTTAAGGGAAAATATGTGCTTGTCGATTTTTGGGCTTCCTGGTGCGGACCATGCAGGAAAGAAAACCCGAACCTGGTTAACCAATATAAACTTTTCAAGGATAAAAACTTTGAGATTTTAGGCGTGTCTATCGATGTAGAAAAAGACTGGCCAAAGTGGATAAAGGCAGTCAATGATGATGTTATGACCTGGCCTCAGGTGGCTGGAAAGGTACAGGATAATGAGGCACGCTTAAAATTTCATGTACAGAGTATTCCCGATAACTTTTTAATTAACCCCGATGGATATATTCTTGCAAGAGGACTTCGGGGTGAAGAGTTAAATATAAAGCTTGCTGAAGTATTGACTGAAAAAAGTAAGAGGTAAAATATTAAAAAATAAAAATAGATTAGTTTAGTGATGAGGCATGTGCTGGATGGATTTCCAGCCATGTTTTTTTGAGCTTTTTAAAAAATAAATTTGAGCTTTCTACAACAATTATTATGTTTAATTACTCAATTTGGGATTGTAATTATAATCACTTAAAATATCTAGAACAATTCATTAGCAGAAGGAACATTATCCGAGCTGTCCCGGATATATCAAGCCGGGGATTTACAGGGCGATCGATTGCCATTATGCTTAATTTGGACATACCATAAATATCGTTCAGATTTTATTCTGATGATGAATGAGTTCGGCATGATGTGTCATTTTAACCAGAAACTCAACTAATTTAGCTTACCGTAACACAATTCATCGTAAATTAAGCTGTTATAATTATGTTTGTAAAGATAAATCATATAACAAACTAATCTTATGATTACCATGCGTTACACGTTTGTTTGGATAAGCCTGATGTTTACACTATGTTGTTCCTGTAAACAAAAAACAGGAGAACAGAAGATAAAATCTCTTAACTTGAAAACAATTGACTATGTAACGGTTGGGAAAATGATGGATACCATCACTCCACCATACGTTGTTGATGCCATGCATGGCAAAAAACATGTTATACTTATCGGCTGCGATCACAATCGCAATCCGGATCATCTGCAGGTAAAAATTATTGAAAGTCATTTCGAGGGGTTGAAACCCCAAATTGCTTTTAACGAAGGCGGACAGGTAGCTGATAGTGTTCATTTTGATTCTTTGCGTGAATCCGTTGCGAAGACCGGAGAAACCGGCTGTCTTAAATTTCTGAGCGATAAATACCACATTAAAATGATGGATGGCGACATGAGCGATAGTCTGGAATTTAAGCTTATGCTTCGTAAAACAGCGAAAGATAAACTCTTTTTGTATTATGTAATGGAACGTGTAGTGATTCCGTATCTTTCTGGCGCATACGGGAATGTTCCATTCGACGCGCTTTACCAAAAGGCTATAAAATCGTGGTTTATAAAACCTGGTTTCCCGTTAAAAGCAAACGAACAAACATTGGGTTATTTCAAGCAACTTTACCAGAAACATACCGGTCATGTTTTTGTTCTGAAGTTTTCCGACGATATCGAACGGTTTGATTATATTAATCCTGACTGTCAGTTTTGTGAAATTGGGCGGACATCGAAAATGACCAGGGACAGCGTTCTGTTATCGAAAATTAGCGCTTCTTTGAAGAAATTTGACCGGGTTATTGTGACATTTGGCTATGGCCATGCTATAGCGCTTAAGCCGGCTATTCATCAGCTGGTCGCTGGAGAATAGTAAAAATTGAAAGTAATATGATGTTTTTGAATTTAAGTATAGGTCATCAATGGGCAATACCGTCATCTTCGATATGCTTTAAAATAAATGTTTCCCAATTTACGTGGCCTACATAGCTGCTAAGCATATCTAAAACAACCGTAGGCAAATTATCTGCGTCTGGAATTAAGCCTAAAAACCGCTTAATACTGCGTTCACTTATGTAATTTCCGCCTTCAAGAAAAATAGCGATTGATATTTTATTGCAATCTTCAGGTTTAACTTTTGTTGTACCGTATTTAAACAACAGTTCAGATCTTAGTCTGAGAAAATCATTTTGATTGTACATCTGGTTACCTTTTTCCTAAAATTAAGCACTTAAAATATATATTACAAGTGTAAAAACATTCCTTATTTGTGTATTATGTATTAGTTCTTTTACACAATACGGATCATTTTTTATCCTCATCCCCTGTCGGCTAGTAAATGCCTGAAGACTTGCGCGTTCATGGTTGGGAAAATACTTTAAATATCAGCTCTACTCCAATCGGGCGTTCAAATGCTTTTGCCGATAGTGAACGCGTTAAAATTCCCGCTAGGGAAGGATGGAAACATACAATAAAATGCCTGCGCACATAATGGTCTGAAAGAGCGGGTTTTTGAGTCGAAAATGCTCAAAATAGCTGATAAATAATTTGATGATTTAATTTTTAAATATATTTTTAACAAAAAATAAAAATCTACATCAACATGAAAAACGGTACAGTAAAATTTTTTAATTCAGAAAAAGGATTTGGTTTCATTAAAGAAGAGAGCGGGAGTGAAATCTTCGTTCACGCATCCGGGCTTATCGATGAAATAAAACAGAATGATAAGGTGGAGTATGAAATTCAGGAAGGTAAAAAAGGACTAAATGCAGTAAAAGTCAGGGTGGTTTAATCGCCAGGAATAATTATACCCTAATATAAAACAAGTATTTTGGTATTAACCTGAAATTATCGTCATTCTTAATTTATTGAGTATGACGATAATTTAATTTTGGTTTAGTGTCGTAAGTATTGAATAGTTTACCATTTAAGGAATATAAGATTTATTTAATTGGACGCTTTGGTAATAAAATAGAAAAATAATTTTTTTGTTTACCACCTGAGACCCCTTAGTTCAGCTCAGGAAATATTATATCACACTTATATTATTTTCTCAGGTATCTTAGGTGGTGAAGAATAGCTAATCATTAAAGAAATAAAGACTAAATTTTTTTGTTTACCACCTAAGAAACCTTAGTTAAACTCAGGAAATATTATGTTACACTTATATTTTTCTTAGGTGTCTGAGGAGATTAATAACAGGAGTTTATATTTTATTAAAGATTAATCAAACTTTGAAGCAATAACCTGCTCGCAGAGCCCGAAAGATAAGGTCATTCCGTTTCCGCCGAGGCCATTAATAATGGTAACATTTGGTTCTGCCTGCCATACAACTTCGGTTTGGCCACCAGTCATTTTCGGATATATGCCATTCCAGGTTTGTATCACACGGGTATCTTTCAGGGCTGTAAATGTTTTAAGGTATTTTAAAATCATTTCATTTATAAAATCCCTGTCGAAAGGATCGTGTACAAGACCATATTCATGTGAATCACCTATGGTAATTTCACCATTATGGTTTTGGGCGGCCATTACGTGGATGCCCCATTTTAAATATTCGGCATAGTCGCCTTCATATCGTTTTCGTAATTCGGGTAATGATGGTGCAGCCTGGAAGCCTGGATAATGAATCAGGCTTAAGCTGCCACAAAGTGCCGGTCCAATCCGCCAGTTTTCCGGCTGAGCGGCAAATCGAAGCATTTGTAATTTGCATTTTGTAATGCCGAATGAACGGAAAAGTTCCGGGTATAATGTTTCGAATTCAGCACCACTGCAAACAAATATTTCATCTGCCTGCCACGAATTATTGCCTGATTTTACAATTGATTTTTCCACATGGCTTATTGCCGTATTCCAGTAAAATTTAACGCCGTATTTTTCTGCAAGATGTTCTGCGATTTTTCCAATCGCTACCCTTGCCTCCACAATCATTTCGTTTCCACTCCACAAGGCACCTTTTAAACCATCCGGATTTATTCCTTCCGATTTCTTTAAAGCATCGGCGGGGCTTAATAAAGCACAGTCCCGGTATGCCTGGTTTATGGTAACATATTCTTCCAAAACCTGAAGTTCATCATGGTGGTAGGCAAGATGTAACGAACCAACCTCATCATGCCAGATGCCAGCCTCCATACAAATTTCTTTCCAGATACGGCGCGACAGCATGGCCCGATCAAAAAGAGGACCTGTAGGCTGCCCGATAGGCCATACCATCCCGAAATTCCGGATGGATGCGCCAACTGCCCGTTCATTACGCTCAAATATGGTTACCTGGTAACCTCTTATGGCGAGCGCACGTGCAGTAGCCAGTCCTACAATTCCTGCGCCGATTACGATTGCAGATGGTTTATTCATATTGTCGAAAATTTTAAATTATGATGAGTACTATTATTTCTGCGTGCAGACTGATAAAAATAAATTAAAGATAATATGGAGCAAATTGTTCCTACAACAGCAACAACACCAATACCTTCAATAAAGAATGTACCCCAGCTAATGTTTGGCCGTCCGAATTCTTTAACCAGTAAAACACTAACGCTTGCCAGGTAGCCAATTGAATCCGCCAGGTACATAACGAAACCTACATTGCTTTTGACGTGGAAAGTGGCAATCATCCTTTCGAAAAATATGGCGTTATAAGGAATATAACCAAGATAAAGACCAAGTCCGGCCATGGTCATCCAGGTAACAGGATTTATCACATGGGCTGTGAATAGCAGGGTAGAAGTGCCTATCAGTATACAGCCACCAATTATAAGCAAATGTATAACGCTAAAGGCCTTCAGGTTTTTTTTGATCAGGAATAACAGGCTCATAGCAAATAGAACCACGATCGATATCCGGCCATCTATTTTAGCGTAAATGTTTTTGTCTTTAATCCCGATACTGTCCCAAATCTCCACTTCAAAATTGTCGCGTATATCCCGCATAACCGTTAACAAAACATAAATGAGTAGTGTAAGTATAATGCCAGGCAAAAAACGAAGTATAAACTGTTTTCTTTCTTTCGCATTCATCGGCTTGCGCTCCGTTCGCATTAATTTGTCTTGTGCTGTCGGTAAAGGCATCAGGTCTAACAGGAATACAAAACCTGCAAGCGGCAATACAAATAGTGCGCCGGCAATAAAAGGCATAAAATATTCACTCACCTGATAAGAGTGGATTAAAGTTTGGCCAACTGTTTTAACAAAACCCGAACCAAATATCAGGCTGATTGATAATACCGATGCCATAAACTCAGTTGAACGCCGCCCCTCCAGGTAACCAAATATTAAACCCCAGATTAAGCCAAGCGGAAAACCGTTCAGAAAGAGAAAAAAAATATTATAAGGTGCAGGTACAAGCGCAAAGCCGAGTAAGGCCATCCAGGCGCTGCCAACCAGTAATAAAATGGTGAGCCCTCTGCTTTTTCCTTTCAGTTCTGCAATAAAACGGATACCATAGAATTTACTTAAAGTGTAGCCAATAACCTGAGCAATAACCAGCCATACCTTATAATCAACCTTCATAAAGCTTTGGTCTGTATAAGTGCCTGCTGCAAAAGCTTTTCGGAAAGCATACATGCATGAATAAGCACCAAAGGCTGCTAAGGCGGCCAAAACAGAAGTTAACCAGTATGGCCAGCCTGCGATATTGGCTTTTAAGTTTTCCCGGATCGCCATAACCTTAGTCAATTATATCAAGGATATCGGCGATATCATCTATAATATGGGTTGGATGATAAGGTTCGAGTGCTTCATGTGTAAATGCGCCTGTTGTTACCGCAATAACAAATTTGCAACCCGCATTCTGGCCTTCTCTAACATCAACTTCAGTATCTCCAACCTTCGCAACTTCACTGGCATCAGAAATGCCAGCAAGTTTCATCATCGAATAAATCATTGCAGGGTTGGGGCGACCCTCTTTTACCTCGTCCGAACCAATCAGGTAATCAAAAACACCCTTTTCCCGCCATTTTAAACGCGTCACAATTGTTTCGGCAATGTCTTTAGAAAAGCCTGTGTTAATACCAACTTTTATACCTGCATTACGTAGTGTTTTCATGGTTGATTCCGCATTGGGAAGCGATTCCAATAAATGTGTCTGCTGGTAATAACCGATCATCAGGCGAATAAATTCCTGGTGAATATCATTAATAAGAGATTGGGTTATTTTATTTGCATCCGGTTCGTATTGATGCAACATTTTGGTAATTGCCAGGCTTTTCTCATAACCCATTAAAGGATTTATGACTGCATCAGGAACCAGGTAGCCAAATTTGTGAAGTGCGGCTTTAAAGGTTTCCGTTACCTTATTCTCGTCTCTGACCGTTGTACCGGCCATGTCAAATACAACTAATTTAATGGACATTGCTAAATAATTTTGTTTAGCAATATTAAACTAAGTTTATTAATTATAAACTAACGTAATGTTAAGTTATGTTTAAATTTAATCTGGGTTTTCAAAAAAATAAATGACCAGCATAATCGCTTTTTCAGTCCCCGGATTTTTGGGTGTATGAGATAAGCGGCCATCGAAAAGCATGGAGTCGCCCTGATTTAACCGGTAAATGCTTTTATCGAAGTGGTATTCTACACGCCCGCTTAAAATGTATTTGTATTCGTAGGCCTCTGTTTTTACCTGGGGCCTTGATGCATTTGGCTCCAGCTCGAGGATTACAATATCGACAGTCGATTTTTTAATAGACTGTGTGAAGATTCTATGGTAATGAAAGCCTCCCGCATGTTCTTTTTCAAAATAATCGTATTCTTCTTTTCTCCGGATGATTAATGGGAATTCCTGATGGCCGGATTGGATATCCTTAAAGAAAATATTCAGGTCGATTTCGAGCGCCCTTACAATATCAATAAGCACAATAAGCGAAGGAATTGTACGGCTGTTTTCTATTTGTGATATAAGTCCTTTGCTGACATTTGCCCTTGATGCAAGTTCCTGTACCGTAATGTTCTTTTCCCGGCGTCTTTCTTTAATGCGGTTGCTAATTTGAATGAGTACATCATCTTCCATCGGTATCTCTTATTTGTGAATTGGCGGAAATTAGATAATAAATTTAAAGAAGGCAAGAAATTAATTTATTTTCATCTGATGTGTATTAAATTATAAAAATTTAATCCTGAGCTAACATGAATCTGTTTCTTTTGCATTCATTTTACCATTATGGAACAGCTTTTAAAACCAGAAGAAATTGTTAAGGAAATTTTTGCCTTGTATGAAAATCATGGTCATGAAGATTACATCGGTGAACCGGTTTCACAATTAGAACACATGTCTCAGGCGGCGGGTCTGGCTGATGCAGAAGGTTATGATGATGAAGTTGTGCTGGCTGCTTTTTTTCATGACATCGGACACCTTTGCGTTTCAGGTGCAGAAGCGGGTAGTATGAATGGAATGGGGAATATCGATCATGAAAAAATCGGAGCCGATTACTTGCGTAAACGGGGTTTCTCGGCCCGGTTAACATCATTGGTTAGCGGCCATGTTCTGGCTAAACGGTATTTAACTTACAAGCATCCCGAATATTACGATAAACTCTCTGAGGCCAGTAAAACCACTTTAAATTTTCAGGGAGGTGTGATGACCGAAGAGGAAGCAGCGGTCTTTGAAAAAAATCCGGATGCAGGCTTAATCATCAGGATGCGCCACTGGGATGACGAAGCTAAACTGACCAAGATACCGGTAAATAATATTGCACATTTAAAGGAACTGGCCCTAAATCACCTTAATCAAATCTAATTTGTATTTACATAATGTTAAGATATTTTAACTTTATTGTATTGGTTTTATTAACATTTCGATGCTGCCTTAATTTTAAATCAATAATCATTTAAAGTTTACTTAATTTAAACTTAGTTTACAAATAATAAACAAATTTTAATATTGCTGAATAATTCTAAACTAAAATTATTTAGCAGAAATGGAACATTTTTACCCCCAGTTAAAAAGGCTTGTATTCTTTGTGTGGTGCTGCCTTTCACCATTTATTTTATTTGCCCAAAATAAAATATCAGGTACCGTTAATGATGAAACCAATCAGCCGCTTTCGGGCGTGAGCGTGATGATTAAAGGTTCCAAATCCGGAACAACTACAGATAACTACGGGCGTTTTCTTCTTACAGCCAACCCTGGTCAGGTGCTCGAATTCAGGTTTTTGGGATTTGTTACCCAAGAAATAACCGTTAATAATAATAATGATGCTGTTGTTGTTAAACTGGTTGGTGATAATAAAACACTTAATGAAGTAGTGGTTACCGCTTTGGGTGTTAAAAAAGAAAACCGAAAACTTGGTTATGCTGTTTCAACGGTTAAAGGTGAGGATTTAACGCTTGCGCGTGATCCAAATCCAATTACGGGTTTAATCGGAAAAGTAGCCGGTTTGTCTGTAGGTCCGTCTGCCGAACTTCTGGGAGCCCCTAATGTTTCGATACGTGGCAATACAATTTCATTATATGTAGTAGATGGTTTCCCGATTAATACAGATACCTATAATATCAGTCCTGATGATATTGAAACGTACACGGTATTAAAAGGTCCGGCTGCTGCGGCACTTTATGGCAACAGGGCATCTTACGGCGCAATTTTGATTACCACAAAAAAAGGTAATAAAAATAAAAAAGGATTAACCATTGATATAAATAGTAGTACCGTGCTTAACAGTGGTTTCCTGGCTTTCCCACGGGTGCAGCATTCATATGGTGCAGGTGAAAATACATTTTACCAGTTTGTGGATGGAAAAGGCGGTGCACCGGGTGGTGTTGATGCGGATTATGATATCTGGGGCCCTTACTTCAATGGCCAGTTGATTGCTCAATACGATAGTCCTGTAATTAATGGGGTTCGCCAACCTACACCATACACGGCTCGTGGTGCAAATAACCTCACAAATTTTCTGCGTACCGGTTACCAGACCAATAATAACCTGGCGCTCACATCAAATGGCGATAACTATACCATTCGCTTTTCTGCATCTCAGCAACATCAGGACAGCTACATTCCCGAACAATACCTGGACATTGCAAATGCGAATATATATGCGTCTTTTAACCCAAGTCCACGCTGGAAATTTGAGGGTAACGTTAATTTCAACAGGCAAACGACTGATAATTTTCCGGATGTACAATATGGTCCGAATAGTTTAATTTACAACCTGGCCATCTGGACAGGTGCCGACTGGGATGTGAACGCCCCTGATATTAAAGCCATCTGGCAACCTGGAAAAGTAGGTATTCAACAGCAGTTTGCTGAATACACCCGTTACCATAACCCATGGTTTATGGTTAAGGAATGGACCCGTGGCCATTATAAAAATAATACAACCGGTTATTTATTGGCCAACTACAAGATTAATGATAACCTGAACGCCACCTTGCGTAGCCAGATAGATACCTATAATATTTTACGTACCGAAAAAATGCCGTTTTCTGCACACCCTTACGGACGTGAGGGTAATGAAGGCGATTATCGTGAAGACAGGCGCGATCTTTTTGATAACAACACAGAGTTAATGGTGAATTACGATTACACGATAAAAAACTTTGTAAATCTTTCAGGTTTGATAGGCGGGAATATGCGCAACATGTCTTATAACTCGAACTGGGTTTCGACCGACTACCTGAACGTACCGGGTGTTTATGCATTCAGTAATTCCAAAAACCCGGTGCAGGCAACAAGTTTCAGTTCAGGGATGCGGGTATTAAGTGCTTATTATTCATTGGATGCGAGCTTTGGTAAGTTTGCTACGGTTTCAACCACCGGACGGATAGATAAATCTTCAGCTTTCCAGGTGCCTACAACCTATTTCTATCCAAGTTTATCTATTGCGACCGTTATATCAGATTATGTTAAAATGCCATCTTTCATCAGTTTTCTGAAAGCAAGGGCTTCTTATTCCAATATCCGTTCTGATGCCACCGCGACCACAATCGGTCCTGCACCTTTCAGTTCGATTACCGCTTTTGGGGGCAGCACAGGTTCATCTTTATTTAATAATCCGCTGGGCTATGGTACAACTTATAATTCACCATACAATGGTCCGGATTATTCGCTTAATACTTCATACGCAACGAGCAAACCGTATAACAGCCAGACAGCGGGCTATGCATCAGATTATTTATATCAGAATGGAATCAAAACATCAACCCGTGTGAATTATGAAGAAGGTTTCGACATTAAGTTTTTGAAAAACCGTCTTGGCTTTAGCGGAACTGCATTTCAATATATTGATGGACCCAGAATTCTTCCAAATGCCATTTCAACTTCCACAGGTTATACAGTTGAATATTTAAACGCATTAAAAACCAAAAAAACAGGATATGAGGGCTCTTTAAGCGGAGATGTATTTTTAAATCCTGACGGTTTCAGCTGGAACATTTTGGCAAATATTTCAACTTATAAGGAAGTATATAAAGAACTTCCTCAGGGGCAGAGTACTTATGCTACATTTTTTAAGGCGGGCGACCGAACAGACAAATTATATGGAACGGCTTTCGTACGTACACCCGACGGCCAGATTATAAATGATGCAGCAGGTAAACCACTGGTAAATCCTACAGCACAGTTTTTAGGCAATGAAATCGGAAAATTCAGCTGGAGTATATATAACAAATTCCAATATAAAAACTACAGCCTGGGCATACAGTTCGATGGTTCTGTTGGCGGGGTAATTATTGATTATATGCATAATAAAACCATGCGTGGCGGCGCAAATGCGGAAACTGCTGAGGGTGCCCTGGGTGCTGCCCGTTACCAGGATTGGCTAAATTTCGGGAAAGCAGGTTATAATGGTACCTATGTTGGAGAGGGTGTTACCATTTCCAATGGCACAGCCATTAACTACGATTCTAATACAGGTGCTGTACTAAATTATGCTGCCCTGCAATATGCACCAAATACGCGTGTTGCCTTTGTACAGGATTATGTAAGTAAATATTATAACGTAGATGAAGCGAACCTGATGAGCAAAACCTTTACAAAATTAAGGGAAGTAACATTAGGTTACACATTTCCAAAAGAACTGCTCGCCAAATCCTTTATTCAAAAGGCATCCGTATCACTTTACGGACGTAATTTATTGTACTTCTATAAAGATAAGCGCTTTAAAGATGTAGATCTTGATCAGTATAACTATGCAACAGCGTCAACCGGCTTACAATCGCCAACTGTTCGCAGCTATGGTATTAACCTAAACATATCATTTTAATCCCCCCCGACATGTCCATAATTATGAAAAAGATAATCTATATATACCTGTTCCCGATTGCACTGATGGTGTTTATAACAGGATGTAAAAAGAGTTTTGATGAACTCACTTTAAATAATAATAAGCCCAATAGTGTATCGGCGGCTCTATTATTGAATGGCGTATTAAACCGCTTACCGGATTTACCGGATGGCCAGAAAGAAATTTACGGGCAGTATTATTTATACAACTACGACTATTACGGAAACAACCGTTATGATTTTGGCAGTGGTGACGACTATTACACCACGCTGAAAAACGTTGTTGCAATGGAACAACAAGCGCTGGCAACCGGCGGAGCTGCTGTAAATCCATACGAAGCCTTAGGTAAATTTTTTAAAGCCTATTTTTTTAGTAAAATGAGCCTGGAAATGGGCGATATTCCAATGACGCAGGCTTTAAAAGGCCTCGATAATCTTGAGCCTGTTTACGATACGCAAAAAACCGTAATGCAGCAGTCGCTCGCCTGGCTGGAAAGCGCCAATACAGATCTGGATATGATTATCAAAAACCCTTCAGTAGCAGGTACCGGCTCTGGTGCAACTTTAAGCAATGACATTTATTTTAAAAATGACTTAACTAAATGGCAGAAAGCAGTGAATGCCCTGAGGATTCGTTTACTAATTCAGTTAAGTAAAAAAACTGCAGATGCGGATCTGGGCATTATCTCACAATTTGCATCAATAATTGGTAATCCTGCAAAATACCCGCTAATGACGAGTAATGCGGACAACCTGCAATATATCTTTATTGCGCCTAACAATTATTACCCAATGAATCCGAATAATTTTGGACAGAGTGGTTCGAGAAAAAACACCTCTGCAACCTATATCGGACTGCTTACTCAACTTAAAGATCCAAGGGTTTATGTTACCGCAGAACCATCAAGAGACCGGGTAGATAATTTAAAACAAAGCGCAACAGATTTTGCATCTTTTGTAGGGGCCGATGCAGGTTTGGACTTAGGTGTTATGTATAACAACGCGGGCTTACAAAAGTATTCTTTTATTAACCGTAAATATTTTTATTCGACCTATACGGGTGAACCAAGTATACAAATTGGTTACCCTGAACTGATGTTTAATATTGCGGAAGGAATTAACCGCGGATGGGCAAATGGTAATGCAGAAACGTACTATACTGCCGGAATCAAGGCTTCTATGGCATCTTATGGTATTCCTGAAAGCGGAAGCTTTACTGCCTACTTTTACAGGCCGGGTTCAACAGATGTAACTGCTTCATCGAATTATGACACATTTACCATTCCGGTAGATTTTAACACTTATTATAATCAGGCAGCTGTAAAATATACAGCAGGTACTACAGGAATTACCCAAATCTTACAACAGAAATACCTGGCTTTATTCAGGCATTCGGGACTTGAATCATACTTTACTTATCGGCGTACCGGGATTCCGGCTTTTACCACAGGGCCGGGAACAGGAAATGGAAGCCGTATAGCCCTTCGCTTTAAATATTCATCAGCAGAACGGACGTCAAATGCTAAAAACTACCAGGCTGCATTGGTGAGTCAGTTTGGTGGTAATGATGATATTAACGGTGTGATGTGGATACTTAAATAATATTTTTTAATCCCGGGGCTGTCTCATAAATCAATTTATCTTAGGATATTGTCAGGTTGAGCTTGTCGAAACGCCAAAAAAGGCAGTTTGTGCAAGTCTTTCGACAGGCTCAAAATGACATTTCGTATTTATGAGACACCTCTTTATTGAAAAACCAGAAATGAAAAAGTTAATTCTATTTATCGGTTGCCTGGTGCTAACGGCGACTTCCTTTTCACAATCTGCAAAGACTAAAAACCTTATCATCGTTACCTTAGATGGCATGCGATGGCAGGAAGTTTTCAGGGGAGCGGATTCGGTACTTATTCATTCTAAATATACAGAGGATAGGGAAGAAGTGCAGAAAAAATACTGGAGTGCATCCGCAACCGAAAGGAGAAAAATGTTGTTTCCCTTTTTATGGAGTACCATAGCCGAACAAGGTCAGCTATATGGTAACCGGGATGCCGGCAATAAGGTTGAAGTTTCAAATCCATATCGTTTCTCTTATCCGGGTTATAATGAATTATTTACCGGCTTTCCGGATAAGCGGATGAATACCAACGATGCCATTCAAAATCCAAATATGAATGTATTGGAATACCTGAATAAGCAGGATGGGTTTAAGGGAAAAGTAATTGCATTTTCTTCCTGGGAACGGTTTCCGCAGATATTAAATACCAGTCGTTCGGGTTTGCCGGTTTATTCAGGTTATGCCGATTTAAAAAATAAAGATGCTAACGCCAGGTTAACTTACCTGAATGAGTTACAGCATAGTGTGCCGCATTACCTGGGCGATTCCACCCGACTGGATTTTATCACTTATCAATTCAGTAAGGAATATCTGAAACAATATAAACCCCGGGTGCTTTACATTGCTTTTGACGAAACCGATGATATGGCCCATGCGGGCAATTATAAATTTTATCTCGACCGGGCAAAGCAGCAAGATGGTTATATTAAAAATCTTTGGGAAATGCTTCAGGCAGATCCGTTTTACAAAGACAGTACTACTTTACTGATTACCTGCGATCATGGCCGGGGTGATGAGCCAATGGATAAATGGAAAGATCATGGCGCAGCTGTTAAAGGGGCAGAAAACACCTGGTTCACTGTTATCGGACCCGATACACCCGGTAAAGGTGAGGTTAAAACACAAACTATCGTTTATCATAAACAACTTGCACAAACCATTTCTCAACTTTTAGGTTTCGACTTTAAAAGCCATGCAGGTCATGAGGTGGGAGATGCAATTAGCACAGTATTAAAGTAGCGTTCGTAATTGACTTTGATATTTACGATTTTATTTGGGCTTAAAAAACTATCAGATTGATTGTAACCTTTTAATCCTTAATGATTTCTTAATGAAATGATAATAAAACGGCACTGACAATTAACGTTGGTGCCGTTTATTTTTGCAGCTCAGATAATAAACCAATGAACTGTAAAAAACTCTTTTTTGCCATATTAATGGCATCGGTGATTAGCACCTCCTGTAAAAAAATATCAGAGCCTATTGAAGAACCAATAACGATTGTACCTGAAGATATAGCAAGTTTTAAGGAAATCGCATCAATTGATCTTGGTGGCGAAACCTCAGCAGAAATTTCAGCCTACGATCCATCAACAAAGAAGCTTTTTGTGGTGAGTAACGAAGGTGGCGCTAAAGTTGAGGTTGTAGATTTAAGCAATTACCCGAGTCTTTCAAAATCCAAAACCATAAATTTTTCAGCCAACGCAGGCATAAACAGTGTTGCTGTTAGCAATGGTTTACTGGCCATTGCTCTGGACGGCGCTGATAAGCAGGGAAATGGCGATGTTGTCGTTTTAAAAACATCGACGTTAGAAGAGGTTAAAAAAATTACAGTTGGTGCGATGCCCGATATGGTCACTTTTAGTCCGGATGGCAATTATATCCTATCCGCTAATGAAGGAGAACCTAGTGATGATTACACCGTAGATCCAAAAGGAACGGTATCAATCATTAACATTAAAGATAATTACTCGGTAAAAACACTTGATTTCGCAGGATTTGAATCGCAGAAGGCAAACCTTGTGGCGGCAGGTTTCAGGATTTATGGTCCAAAGGCAACTTTTGCGCAGGATATAGAACCCGAATACATCGCAGTAAGTGCTGATTCAAAAAAGGCTTATGTAACCCTCCAGGAGAACAACGGCGTTGCAGAGATAGATATTGTTTCAGGTACGATTACTAAAATTAATCCACTTGGTACAAGAGACATCAACCTTGCCGAAAATCCTTTCGATGTGAGCGATAAAGACAATAAAATTGCGCTGTCGAACTGGCCGATTAAAGCTTTTTACCTGCCTGATGCAATCTCTTATTTTACAACCGGAGGCATATCTTATGTAGCACTGGCAAACGAAGGAGATACAAGGGCCTGGAAAGGATATGATGAAGAGGCCAGGGTAAAAAGCTTAAAGCTGGATCCGACAAAATTTCCAACGGCTGCAACCTTACAGCTTGATGCAAACCTGGGCCGGTTAACGGTAACGAAAGCTTTTGGTGATACCGATGGCGACGGAGATTATGACGAATTATATGCAACCGGCGGGAGAAGTTTAAGCATTCTGAATGCAAGCACAGGCGCATTGGTTGCAAACATAGGCAAGGATTTAGAGCAGCATGTAATTGATGCAGGTAAATATGATGATGAGCGTTCGGATAATAAAGGGGTAGAAGTTGAAGGTGTAACGGTAGCGGAAGTGAATGGAAGAACACTGGCTTTCATCGGCATGGAACGTGTAGATATGATTGCCGTTTATGATGTGACCACGCCGGCAATGCCTAAATTTGTTCAGTTATTTTCTACCGGAGATGCACCTGAAGGGGTATTGTTTGTTAAACCGAAAGATAGTCCGAATGGCAGAAGTTTACTAGTTGTTGCCAGCGAGGGCGATGGAACGGTTAAATTTTTCCAGCCAAATAAATTGTAGAAATAGACTATTTTAATAAAAGCTAATTATCATTTTAAGTAATGATTTATGTAATCTATCGGTCGGTGTCTCACCGACCGATATTTTTTTAAGTGAACTTCTAAAGGGTCAGTCTTACCGACCGGATTTAAGTACAAAGATTTCTCGGCTGCGCTACCATTGACGTTATTTTTTAACTCAATGATATACATCAAGTTATGGACTATGTGTGTTTGCGTTTTATAAGGCCTTGGCACTGTTTCTCCGTTCTGCTTTAAACCGGCCTAACAAATTTTTGGGGATGTATTATCCAAGCCAAAGCACAACCTTAAATACAAAAACGGCGTAGCCCTCATGAATACCTATTAAAACAAAAAATACTTATGAATAATTTTCAGCCGGCAATTATTAATTAGTTATTATTGTTTTTAACTGTATTAATGAGCTCGCAAAATGCTCGGTTTTGTTTCTTTTGTTGCCAAACCTGCGAAGCAAGCTTGAAGACCAATAAAAATATAAACTTCTCTGAAAAACAAAAAAGCCTGTCCGGCCAGGACAAATAAACACCCCGCCCTGCGGTCACCCCTCTAAAAGAGGGGAATGCAAATGGTAAACGTCATTTATATTGATTTTTACAAAATAAATTATCCCTCGAAATGACGAATTCCGCTCCGGATTTTCGGCTGAAGCACAGCAAGTTGCTTTTTTATATTAAACAGAAGGAAATCTTTGAATTTAGTTTTTCAGGTACAAAGATTTCTCGACCGCGCTCGAATCCGATAGCTATCGCATGACGAATTCCGATCCAGTTTTTTAGTTGAAGCAAACAGGTCGCTTACTAACGCCCCGGTTTGTGCCTCACAGACAGGTATCAAAATTTAAGGTTTATGGTCTGTGAGACACAGACCATGGGGGCAAAAAGCAGAAAATATTGTCATCCTGAGCTTGTCGAAGGAGTTTTTTTAAATGTAAAGCGGAACCATTTTCCGCCAGTAATGGGGGCGATGCGCATTGCTTTCCCAGGTATGAAACTGGTTTTGAATTCCTTTATTCCATAAGGTTTGGCTCAGGTATTGATTTGCGCCAAGGAATGGATCGGTTTCACCTACCGCAAGTATAATTTCCATTTGCCTGAGGTGGTTAATTAGATGGTTGTCGCTCAGATTAGTGATGAACTGGGCGGGCATATTCAGATAAACTACCTCATTACGGAATCCATTCATCAGATCTTTGAAATCTCCGGGCGCATCTGTTAAGTCGTATCGCCCGCTAATGCCAACAGCTTTTCTAAACAGCCATGGATACTTCATCGCGAGGTTTATGGCATGATAGGCACCCATACTGCAACCCGCGGTTTCTATGTAGCCTCCATTGTTTTTTAAATAAATCAATGGCAGCACTTCATCTAAAACATATTTTTCATATTGCAGGTGCCGGTCAATCCGTACCGACGGGAATACATCATCATTGTAAAAACTCTCTGCATCTATACTATCCAAACAGAAAAGCTGGAGCTCGCCATTTTCGATTAAAGATTTAAGGGCATCTACAATGCCCCAGTTTTCGTAATCGTAAAACCTTGCCATACGGGTAGGGAAGAACAATACGGCACGGCCGGAATGCCCAAAAACCAAAAGTTCCATATCCCTTTGCAGATTATTGCTGAACCATTTATGGTATTCTCTGTGCATATTTAAATATTAACTGAAAATAATGCTTCGATGTTATTTACATATTAATAAATGGTAATGATTAAGCTAGTTTTTCAAGAATAATTTCCTTCCACAACAGGTATCCTGCTGCACTTAAATGAAGGCCGTCATGGTCATAATATGCCGGATTTGGGTTCCCGGATTTATCGAGCATTTTTTTAAAAACGTTAATAAACTTCCAGTTATCGTTCATCCTGATGATTTCGCTTTCAATAAGGTTATTGGTATACTTAAACTGTTCAGCCATCTGCCAACGGGAAATACTTGGCTTCAGGGAGATAAAATAACAAGGTATCGGGCCAAAACTTCGCATGGCTTTTACGACTAATTGTTGAAAAAATATAAATATTTCTTCGGGGTTTCTGCCATCACCTAAATCATTATCACCGGCATAAAATACGAATGCCTCAGGTGTGCAGTCTGCCATAATCCGTTCAAAAAACCAAACGCAGGCGGCCAGTGTCGACCCGCCAAAGCCAAGATTGAGTACCTTCCGCCCAGGAAAATCTGCTTCTAATGAATGCCATAAGCGTATTGATGAGCTTCCATAAAAAATAATTGGATCACTATGCTTTTTCCTTTCATTTAGGTGTTCTAATTGCTTAACCTCCTGTTCATACCAGTACATACTGTGAAGATAAAATTAATGCGTCGTAATAAAACATTATCCAATGTTAAATTTTAACTATAAGTTCGTTAAGCTATTCTTAGTAGCCGGCCTTTTTTTGTTGTCAAACCTGCGAAGCAAGCTTGAAGACCAATAAAAATATAAGCTTGTCTGAAAAACAAAAAGCCCGTCCGGCCGGGACAGGTAAAACACCCCGTCCTGTAGGGCACCTTCTAAAAAAGGGGAATTCTCTAAACGTTATTATACTCAGATAATTTTCAATGAATTTAAATTAAATCTTGCCGATTTTTATGGCCGGTTATTTTGGAACATAAACATGAAGTTATTTTAATAGGCGGCAATATTGCCAGGGCAAGTGTATTATTAAAAGCGAGGTGCGGGCATTATTAAATTTAAGCGCCTTGCAGGTATATTAAAGCGTACAGTGCTTTTGGAAGAAGCTGCCACAATCGGGGTGGCTTATTGTTTGGAAAGATGTTGCCGCAGAAAAAATTATAGTTTAACTTCGAAATCATTTACTGACTATTAAATTAAATATGAGATTTTACTTCTTTATCCTGTTATCGATATGCTGGGCACCGGCTTTTTGTCAGGAAAAAAATTTTATGCTTTACAATCCTGCGCCTGTAGCCAGGATGGACGAATTGGTTATACTCAGGAAAAAAGATTTAATTAATAAAATAAAAGGCCTGGATGATAAAAAATATGTAGCCATAAAAGATGTAAATAAACAGCTACAGTCCTTGCAGTTTGATGATTTGGATAAGGATGGCAGTTGGGATGAGGTTATTTTTCTACATTCGTTTAAAGCCAATGAAAAAGCTGTATTTTCAATAAGTATCCGTGATGAAAAACCCAAAAAAGGGCTAAGGCGTGCCCATGTAAGGCAACGCAGAAAGAATGCGGATGACACATTCGGACCAAATATTCCCAATGATGCAATACCCGCCGGGCAATTAAATACAAATTTTAGCAAAGTAAAATTACCGCCTTTTTTAACAGAGGGCCCCGCCTGGGAAAACGATATGGTGGGTTTCAGGCTGTATTTCGACATCCGGAACGGGAAGGATATCTGGGGAAAAACAACCAAGGCGATGATGATGGATACCGTGGGGGTAAATCCGGCAGTTATTTACCATAATAAAGCCTCATGGGGGATGGATATATATAAGGTAGGCTCATCACTAAGTGCTGGCGCTTTAGCTTTATCCCTTAAACTCCCCGATGGAAAAGATTCACTGATTCGGTTGGGTGGGGTAAATATGGGTAAGGTAATTTATGAGCAAGTAGCAGACGGACCATTGAGAGCTATTTTTAGAATGCACTACCCTGAATGGAATTTCGCAAAAGGTTATGGACCGATATCGCTCACTGAAGAAATCAGCATTTGGGGTGGTCAATACTATTATCAGAGTCGTATCGTTGCTGAGAATATGCCTGAAAATGCAAATCTGGTTACCGGGTTTGCCAATTTATACGGACTACAAGCGAGTGAAATGAATGGAAAACATGCCAGGGCTTTATATTCATACGGCTTGCAAAGTGAAAATAAAGATAATCTCGGTTTAGCAATTATCGTTCCCGATCAATTGGTTAAAGCTTTTAAACAAACAACCTCGTCAGAAAAAGATATAAAAGACAGTTACCTGGTTTACTTCCAGTCTAAAAAGCAAAAAATTGAACCCACTTTCCGGTTTTATGCCTGCTGGCAGGCCAGCGATTACCGGTTTTCTGATTCTGCAAAGTTCAATTTGTTTTTAAATGAGCAGCTTAAGTTAGCAGACCAGCCCCTAAATTTGAGCTGGAAGTGATGTTTGTTTATTAAATTGTCAATTTATCTTCTAACTGGTCTAATTTTAATGAAACAAATGATTATTCTTATCTTCCGGTAGCACCATTTGCCATGAATCCTAACATTACGGTATATTATCAGGGTGCCCTTATTTATGGCACGGAGCTTACTCAGTAATTATAAATAACCTTCAACCTTTAAAATTTATTTATTTGCTTAGTAAAAGAGATCAGTCCCGATGGATGCTCTCTTTTTATATGATTAAATCTGATGAAAAGCTTTGTATTGAAGAATTAAATAATTTTATATCCAGCCGAAATTTAAAATTTTCGTACTGTTTTAACATCATTTCATAAACTTTTTACTTCGCAGTTTACCTCATTTATTCTTGCAAATACTTAATTTTAAGTATTTTTTGTTGTTCCGCTTACATTTAACTTTATTAACCAATTCTTCAACCTTTTTAAACTTATGACAAAGTGCTAACCATTATCTTATTAAATAGATTTATGGCAAACTAAATCATAATCAATTAACTATGGATAAATAAATTTTATGGCAAAAGCGAATATTAAAGTAGAAGATTTTATTGCCGACGGCAGGGTTCAAAATGTTCTGCAGAAACTTAGGGCTAAGTTTGGAGATAATTACGAAAGGCTTGTGGTTTCTGATACGCTGGATGACCGAGAGAAAAATCAATACGTTAACCTGGTTCAAAAGGGTGGAGGTGTGCTGGGCGTTGCGTTGGTGGGTTATACCTATATTCTGGAAGCGGTTGGCATTCGGTTTTTAAGATTAGCGGGTACCAGCGCAGGTGCAATCAATACGGCATTAATGACCGTAATTGATGAAAAAAACAAACCAAAATCCGAAAAGATATTAAAGTACCTCTGTGAAATGGATTTTTTCAGTTTCGTAGACGGGCACCCTTTTGCGCGCTGGTTAATAAAAAATGTGGTGTCTAATAAGAGTTTTAAAAAACGGGTTAACTTTTTAATAAAAGGCTTGCTAATGGCATTGGTTGGCTTATTTTTTATGGACATTTTGTTTATTGGTTTTTCTAACTTTTATGACTGGGGCCGGGTTGCGGCAATCACGTCAATGGTGTTTACAGGCATCATTATGTTAATTATGGCCTTCATGGTTTTTTATGCCGTTTATATCTTTGAAAAGTTAAAAGTTTCGGGCTATGGCATTAATCCCGGAAATACTTTTTTATCCTGGATAAAACAACGAATGGATGAAAATGGGGTGAGTACCGTTGCGCAGTTAAATAAAAAAGCATCAACCATCCCAAATTTTGAGATGAGGCCAGGAAGTAATGCAAATGCCAGCTCACTTGCCGGTGATGTTACCTTCATAGTATCTGAACTGGTTACCGAAAATAAAATTCAGCTGCCGCTCATGGCCGATTTGTTTCGTGTTGATGAACAAAATATGCATCCGGGAGAATTTGTAAGGGCGTCGATGTCCATTCCGATTTTCTTTGAATCTCACATGATAAGAAATATACCTGTTCAGGAAATTAAAATACAGGAAGCCTGGGACAAACACCTGAAGATTGATAAAACGCAAATACCTTCTACGGTACGTTTTGTAGACGGCGGAATGTTATCTAATTTTCCGGTAAGTATTTTTTATAACCCGAAAGTTTTAGAACCGCGACTTCCGGTATTTGGGATTGATCTAGATGATGTAGATCCAAAAGATAAAACCAGAAATGAATCTGATAAATGGAGTTTAACCGGGTATATCTGGAAGCTGTTCAATACGGTTCGGTATTATTATGATAAAGATTTCTTAGAAAAGAATTTAGTATTTAAAAGAGGAATTGGCAGCATTAAACTTTTTGAATTTAACTGGCTGAATTTCTTTTTAACAGATAAAGATAAGCTCGATATGTTTTGTAAAGGCGCAGAAGCAGCTGGCGCTTTTCTCGAAAATTTCGACTGGCAGGAATACAAAAGATTGAGAACCGAAATGCAAATTAACTTTAACCAGGAAGCGCAAAAAAACTAATAAACTAAACCTAATATCATGACATTAAACTGGATTTATTTCATTGGCTATTTTAACCTTATGTTGATTTGCTCTTTTTTTATGTCGAGGTGCGCCAGGTATTTTTACACCTATAATAAAACGATTAGGAAATTCTCGATCCTGGATCTTCAGTTTCCAGCTACACCTCAATCCTTAAAAAATCTTATAGAAGGAATAGGATTGCTGGAAGGCGTTTCTAAAAAAGTATTTAACGCATTAAGGCTGCAGCTTATTATAGACTTTTTCTTTATGCCCGGAGCCTATCTTTCTATTCTGTTTTTATGCCTGAAAACCGCCTCTAAAAGTGGTCCGGTTGGAGAAGTATTTTTCCTGGTATTGGCCTATGCGCAACTTATCGCCTGGTTTTGCGACTTTGTTGAAAATGTATATTTATTATTTAAAATCCATGCGCCGGATGAAATGAGTAAATGGTTTTTTAATGTGTATAAAGTGCTCGAAATTGCAAAATGGGGACTTTCTTCTTTTGGCTTATTCTGCAGCCTTTCTGCTTTGCTGTACTTTTGGCTTAGGGGCTTTTTTTACGTAGAACATACCATTTACCTGCTTGTTTTAATCGTTGAAATTGTAATTTTTATCCTGGCCAATAAGCTTATGAACAAGCCTGTTTTAATAGAAAAATTAAAAAAAGAAGGGTTGAGTTACCATTTGTAGTATTCCTATGGTTCAAGCAGGCTTAAAGGGTTAAATTTTCAATTCATGAACAAAATGCATTCTGGTCGGCGGTATGCAGATATTTTCTTTACTGGTCGATTTCAATACGGGTAATCCTGATGCCTGGCTTAATTGGTATGGTGCTACAGATGAGGTTGGAAAAGTTTACAAGCAGCCCTTATCAGGTGATTATTTTGTAATTACTAAACAGATTAAGCATAGAAACTCAGGCCGAAACGTTACAAGAGCAGAAGTTTGGTATGATGTATATGCTGATTACATTTGGGATAGCGATGAGCAGAGCTATATGGGCGTGCTTAAGCTTGGTACATTTAAAGAGGATATAGATATGAATACCAGACAATCTACCGGATCTGGTTGGAATCAGGGTGTTCAATAAAAAATTAACTCAATAATAAAATAAAGCAGAGCGTTGGATTCTATTGCTGCATTAGAATTAAAGAGATTTTCGAGTATATGCGCTAAAGAATAAAAATATGGTTTTTTACAAACTCTAATGGAGAACGGGCCGCTGAAAACCGGTGAAACCAAAAGCATAAAGATTGTACTTAACAAAGATGCTTTTTCTTATTACGATGAGAAGAAGAAAACCTGGGTAGCCGATAGCGGGAAATACCTGATTGATATAGGGAATTCATCAAAAGACATTAGGGTAAGCAAAGCGGTTATGTTATAGTCTACCAGTATCTGATTCAATCAGAATTTTACGTTTGTTTTTTTTTAAATCACCACCTAAGACACCTTAATTAACCTAAGAAATATAAACTTAAGCTTATATGTTCTAAGGTTTCTTAGGTGGTGAAAATCTTTACGATTAGTGAATTGATGTAGAAAGCTATCAAGTTAGTTTCCTTTTAAATTCCTTCAACTTGTCACGTTGAGCCTGTCGAAACGCTCACTACAAAGGTTTTGAGCAGTTGAGCAGATATGTAAATTGTTAATCCTGAGTAAATGGTTTCTAAACCTTAGCCGATTTCATTTTTACGTTCTGCATATCCCGGTACTGGTTAGGGGTAAAGCCGGTTTTGTCCTTGAAAATTTTGGAAAAATAAAAATTTGATTCGAAGTTTAAATCATAAGCTATTTGCTTAATAGATTTTTCAGGATTTAATAAATGTTCTTTCGCTCTTTGTATTTTAAGTTGTATCAGGTATTGTCCCGGCGATATGCCGACATAGGTTTTAAATATTTTTCTGAAATACGAATAGCTTACTTTTAGTTCGCTGGCCACCTCTTCTGGGGATATGTTCTCGTCGATATTAGCCCTTAATATCACCCGCGCTTTATCTATCATTTTAACCAGTTCTTCTTTACCATTAAAATCGACCTGCCTTGTACTGCTATGGATATGACCCAAAAGATACAGCACAGCGCCGGATATTAAGGATTGGTAGCCAGATTTTTCTTCTTTGGTTCTTTCTATAATTTCGAGCAATGTATTTAATATCCGCTCATTAAAACCTAAATCTGTAATTGGATTCTCTTTGGTAAAGAAATTGTTTGACACCAGGTTATCTATAATTCCGCCCTGAAAACCAATCCAGTACTCATCCCAGCCTGTAGCACTGTTCGGCTTATAACGATGCCTTTCTCCTGGAAATAAAAGAATAATATTGCCTGCTGCTACTTCCAGTTTTCCTGCCGACTCTGATTCAAATATACCCTGGCCTTTGGTAATGTATATAAGCTGAAATTCATTTAGTATCCGGCCATTCTCCCAGGTGAAATTATGGTGCGAAGGATGGTTTTTATAAGGATAAGCCTGATTGGGTTCGATGCGGGTACAGCCGGCATTAAGTACATACAATCCCCAGATTTTTTCCTCATCACTAACTGGAAGGTATTTAAAATAGTTAATCATATCCCTTAATTGAATTTATGCAATGTATTTCAAATGGTATAATTTTTTCAAAATAGTGAACTCCGGTTTAAAAGAATGGTAAAAGTCAAAATTTATATCTGAATAATCAAATCGTGTATTTCTACAGGCAAAGCAAGCATTAGTTTTACAATTGATAACTAACTCAAATAGTTACTAACCAAATACTAAAAATTTATGGAGATTTTTACATTTAAAAACCTTTTTAGGAAGGTTATGCTCAATTACTTAATTGGCATCTGCGCAACTGCGTGTTTCTTTTTAATTTCAGAACCCTTAATGGCCCAGCAACAGCCGATAACCGTTTCCGGAAAGGTGACGTCTTCTACGGGCGAGGTATTGCCAGGCGTAAGTATTGTTGTTAAGGGAAGTCAAACTACGGCGAGTTCCGATGGCGACGGAAATTATAAGATAGCCGTTCCAAACAGTAATTCCGTACTTGTTTTTTCCTTTGTCGGATTTAAAGCTGCCGAAATTCAGGTCGGAAACAGAACCGTTGTTAATGCAAAATTAACGGAACAAACCCAGTCATTGGATGATGTTGTTGTGGTAGCCTATGGAAATACCACGCAAAGAAGTTCTACAGGTGCACTTCAAACGGTTAATGGTAAAGAACTTCAGGATATTCCCGCGGCCCAGGTTACCCAGAAGCTTCAGGGTAAGCTTGCAGGTGTACAAATTAACCAGGCATCAGGAAAGCCGGGCCTGGGTTTACAGGTTCGTATACGTGGCGGTGCTTCTATTAGCACAGGTAATGCGCCGTTATATGTTGTTGATGGTTTCCCGATAGCGGGCGATATCAGTAACATCAATCCGGATGAGATCGAAAACATCACCGTATTAAAAGATGCTGCATCAACCTCTCTTTATGGTTCAAGAGCTGCTTTCGGCGTGGTTGTGGTAACCACCAAAACGGCAAAATCCGGTCAAACCAATATTTCGGCAAATGTATATACAGGTACACAACAGGTGCCGAAAAAAGGCAGGCCTGATATGATGAACGGAACAGAGTGGGCGCAATTTAAAAAAGAATATTATGAAGATTTGGGTCAGCCTGTACCTGCTGCCTTACAAAATCCATCGCAGTACGGTGAAGGGGTTGATTGGTATGATGCCATGTTACGTTCAGCACCTATAACCAATTACAGCGTTTCCATTAACACCAATAAAGAGAATTTTAGTAACGCCGTTGTTGCAGGTTACTTTAAACAGGATGGTGTATTGCTGAACTCGAACTATGAACGTTTTTCTGTTCGTGTAAATTCGGTTTTTAAATTAAATGAAAAACTAAAGTTAGGTTTAAACTTAGCGCCAACACATACGGTAAACAATTCACCATCAACAGATGGAATGTTTTTTGGTGGCGGTGGTTTAATTAACAATGCTTTGTTAACCCCACCTATATTGAACTATCAGAACCCTGATGGCTCGTACCCGGTTTCCGTAACCACACCCGGAATTACCTCTTTCCCAACACCAAACTGGGTAAGATCAATTCAGGACATTACCAATAAATCAAAAGACAACAGGATACTTTCGAATGGCTATTTAGAATATGAGCCAATTCCGAAATTGGTTTTAAAATCAAGCATTAACGTGGATTTTGCGCAATCCTTATTTCACTCGTTCCAGCCTTCTACAGCATCAAGAGGCTTTGCTTCTGCACCGAGTGCGCTTTCAGCAAACTTATTCGATTCAAATTATCAATACTTATCCTGGTTATCTGAAAATACTATCGGTTATTCAAAACAAATTAAAGACCATAATTTTGATATATTAGGTGGTTTTACCAAACAGAAATATCGCAGTGATTACAGCACCATCAGTGGTTCTAATTTTCCGGATGACAGGATAGAAACAATTTCTGCAGCCCTGATAAAAAACAATTCTACTTCTGATATTCAGGAATGGAGCCTGGTTTCGTTTCTTGCGAAATTTAATTACAGTTATAAAGGTAAATACCTGTTGGCAGCGAGTATACGCCGTGATGGTTCTTCACGCTTTGGCGTAGATAAGAAATGGGGTAACTTCCCGTCCGTATCTGCTGGTTGGGTAGTTAGTGAAGAATCTTTTCTACAAAATTTTAAACCAATCTCTTTCCTTAAAATTCGCGGTAGCTATGGTATAACAGGAAATAATAACTTGGGAAACTATCAGCAGTATGCCAGTGTAGCAAGTGCGGTAAACAGTCCTTTCGGTTCTACAACTGCGAGTGGAATAGCGGTAAACAGTTTAGGAAACACACAATTGTCGTGGGAAACAACCAAGCAGCTCGATTTAGGTGTTGATTTGGCCATATTGAATAACCGCATCAATTTTACTTATGATTATTACACTAAAAAAACCTCTAATCTTTTATTCTCTTTATCTGTTCCGCGTGAATCCGGATTTTCATCTTTTACCGGTAACGTTGGTGAAATCAAATTCTGGGGACATGAATTTGCGCTTACGACGAACAATTTAGTGGGTAACTTTAAATGGAATACCAATTTTAATATTGCTTTCAGTGATAATAAGGTATTGGCATTATCTTCATTAAGCAACGATTTATATGTTTCTGATGGTACCGCCCGTACCATAACCAGGGTTGGTGAAAGAATCGGTCAGTTCTGGGGATTGATACAGGATGGTGTTTACAAAGACCAGGCTGACTTTAATAATTCGCCAAAAAGTGTAAACTCACAGGTTGGAACAATTAAGTTCAGGGATTTGAATGGCGATGGCGTAATTAAATATGGTGATGCAGAAGGAGACAGAACGGTTATTGGTAATCCGTTCCCGAAATTTGTGTTCGGTTTTACGAACAGCTTTGCTTACAAAAACTTTGATTTATCTATTGTAGCGAGTGGTTCTTATGGAAATGATATTGCCCGAATGATGGATGAAGGTACGACAAACCTGGACGGTGTATTTAATGTACTTAAAGAGGTAAAAGATCGCTGGCGTTCGCCTCAAAACCCGGGTGCAGGTAAATACGGCAAAACAACGGCCTCTACCGGAGATGACCGTGCGCAGTTTCATACCCGCTTTGTTCAGGATGGAAGTTATTTAACCATAAAAAATATTGCATTAGGCTACAGCCTTCCGGTAGAAAAAGTAAAATGGTTAAAAAGTGTAAGGGTCTTCACCAGTGTACAACAAGCTTTTGTGTTTACAAATTATGATGGTATAAATCCTGAAATTGGTACCGATCTTAACGGTAACGCACCAAGCTCGTTAAAACAAGGTTTAGACTATTCAGCTTACCCAGTACCGAGAACATTTACTTTCGGTTTAAATGTAAATCTTAAATAACCCTTAATCTGACAATCATGAAAAAAAATATAATTTTATCATTTATCCTGGTAATGTCATTGGCAGGATGTAAGAAATCTTTTTTAGAGATTCCTTCTAAAACTTCATTAAGTACAGCAGTATTCTTTAAATCTGAAAGTGATTTCCAACAGGCTATAAATGGCGCTTACGCACCTTTAAGAGCTTTATACAGCGGTAATAACGGTGCCTGGGCAATGGGCGAACAACGCTCTGATAACACCACTTACAAATACAACCCTAATGACAGGGGTTCAATTCAATCGGAATATATTAAAGATTTTACCGACGATGCCAATAGCCCGGTTTCCGCAAACAAATACTTTACAGATTATTCAATTATTGCCAGGGCAAACCAGATATTGGATCCTATAGATGGGGTGGATTTTAATGTTACATCAAAGAACAACATTAAAGGGCAGGCTTATTTCTTACGTGCGTTTGCTTACTTTGATTTAGTTCAGTATTTCGGTCAGGTTCCAATTCACTTAAAGCCGGTAACGACGTTGAATGAAACTTCTGCACCACTTTCTACTGTAGAAACTATTTATAATCAGATTATTTCTGATGCAAAACAAGCTGCAACTTTATTGCCTAATAAGGCTGCACAGGAAGCTGGTCGCGCAACATCAGGCGCAGCTAAAACCTTACTTGGAAACGTTTACATTGTTTTAAAGAGATGGGCTGAAGCAGAAACAATATTGAAAGAGGTAACCGGATATAGCCTCTTATCAGATTACAATAACGTTTTTAGTCCTTCACAGAAAAATAATAGTGAATCTATTTTTGAAGTACAGTTTAAAGAAGGTAACGAAGGTTTGGCCAGTAATTTCTTCTATACCTTTTTGGTTCAGCCGATTTCTGCTGCAGAAATTACCGCGGTAACCGGGATACCGGAAGTTCCAAGAACCATACAGGGTTTTAACCTGCCAACACCGGATATTATTGCAGCTTACGAACCAAATGACAAACGTAAAGACGCATCAATTGGTTACCTGACTGCCGGTGGTGTTACTTACCCTTATATCAAGAAATATGCCCATGCGCATGCAAACACCAACAACACGAATGATAACTGGCCGGTTTACCGTTACGCTGAAGTTTTATTATTCTTAGCGGAAGCTGCAAATGAGCAAAACAGACCTGGAGATGCATTAACCTATCTGAATATGGTTAGGGCTAATCCACGTACAGGGTTAGCGCCTAGCATTGCTGCTGGTCAGGCTGCAGTTAGGGATGCAATTTTAGCAGAAAGAAGGGTAGAACTGGCTTTTGAAAACAAAAGATGGTTAGACTTAGTGAGAACGGGCAATGCTGATCAGGTAATGAAGGCTTTTGGAACAAGATTTAAAGCAAATCCTCAAAGCTATTATTTCCCTGCGGGCATAACGCCATCACCTTCATCTTATACAAATATCAGGTTATTGTTTCCACTTCCGGCTTCAGAAGCGGCATTAAGTCCTTATTTTTAGTATTAGATAAAATGTGTCATGTTGAGCTTGTCGAAACACTTATTAAACTTTTATAAGTCCTTCGACAAGCTCAGGATAACAACCTGAGTATATTACCAGCTCTTTTACAAATTATACAATTTTTTAAATTAAATTTTATGGAGAAAATATTATCGTTTTATTAATATCTTCTCCATATCCTTTCTACCTCATGTTATGCATCAATTCCGGAAATATTTTATAGCCTTTTTATTTATAATCGTGGCGAATGCCGTTTGCTTAGCAAAACCGGCAGAATTAAAACCTGCAAATTTAAAATGTGAGCTGTACAGTAATCCGCTCGGTATAGATGTGCTTCAGCCTGGTTTGAGTTACACCATAACTTCTGATCTGACCAGCCGGGATATTCAGCAAACTGCTTATCAAATCATTGTGTCTGGTTCAGCGCAGGATTTACAAAAAGACAATGGAAACTTATGGAATTCAGGTAAGGTAAATTCAAGCCAAATGGCTTTCATTAAGTATTCAGGTTCAAAATTAAAATCAGGAAGGAAATATTTTTGGAAGGTAAGGATATGGGATAATAAAGGGAATGTTTCTAAGTGGAGTTCGGCAGCGACCTGGACGATGGGTATTTTAGCCGATCGGGAATGGAATGCAAACTGGATAAGTGCCGCGGGTGCTGAGAAATTTGCACTTACGCCGTTTGGCTATCGTGCGGAAACCAGCTTATCCGATACGGAAACAAAATGGGTACAGGTTGATTTGAAAAAATCAGCTCCGATATCGTCGGTGCGGCTAACACCGGTGTTTTTCGAAGATCGTGCCGGATACGGTTTTCCTTCACGCTTCAAAGTAGAAATAGCCGATGATGAAAAATTCTCTAATCCTGTTATCATCGCAGATTATACCACCACAGGATTAAAAAACCCTGGTTGGAAACCTTTATCGATTCCGGTTAAAAATACATCAGGAAGATTTGTAAGGTTAACCGCAAATAAATTTTGGAAATGGGGTAACAGTTTTCAATTTGCGCTCAGGCAGATGGAAGTTTTTTCAAATGGAAAAAATATAGCCGCAGGAATGCCGGTAGACGCATCAGAAAGTAGTGAGAAAAACGGATGGACAAAGAAGAATATAACAGACGAGCCTGAAGACCGCAAATCGCTTCCAAATTATTCATCAATGTCGCTCAGGAAAGAGTTTGCAGTAAAGTCGAACTTGGTTAGGGCAGTTGTGTTCATTAGCGGTATGTCTGAATTCGAATTGAGTGTAAACGGCCGTAAAGTTGGTTCAGATTTACTTGCACCAGGATGGACAGAATACAAGAAAACCATTTTATACAGCACCTACGATATTACAGACCGACTTTTGACAGGGAATAATGCTGTCGGAATTATTTTAGGAAACGGGATGTATAACATTCAACCCGATTCAATACGTTACGTGAAATTTCTTAATGCTTATGGGCCGTTAAAAGCTATCGCACAGATACGTTTAGAATATTCGGACGGGACGGTAAAAACGGTTGGTACAGATAAATCCTGGCAGGTATCACCCGGACCGATAACCTATTCAAATATGTTTGGAGGAGAAGATTATGATGCCAATCTCGAAGCTGATGGCTGGAACAAACCCAACTTTAAAACAAGCTACAATTGGAGTCAGGCTATCGAAACCCCAGGACCCGGAGGTAAATTAAAAGGTTTATCATCCGCTGCCCCGCAGGTAAAAGTGATTGAGGTTAAGAAAGCCGTTAAAATTAAAAAAATTAAAGACAACCTATGGATTTATGATTTCGGACAAAATGCTTCCATGATGCCACAACTCACAGTTACCGGTCAAAAGGGAGATTATGTTCGTATTACGCCGGCAGAACTTTTAGGTGAAAATGGACTTATCGATCGTAAATCAGCTACGCAGGATGGCGTAAGGCCGGCCTGGTGGCAATATACATTGAAAGGGAAGGGAAAGGAAAGCTGGAAACCGAAATTCTTTTATCAGGGTGCAAGATATGTACAGGTAGAGTTATTTACGGCTAAAAAAGGTAGTAAACTACCGGTTGTAAACGAGCTGGAAGATCTGATTGTACATTCCTCATCTACACCTACCGGGAAGTTTGCCACTTCAAACAAACTGTTTAATCAAATCTATGATTTGGTAAGATGGGCGCAAAGAAGCAATATGCAAAGTCTTATGACGGATTGTCCTCATCGCGAAAAAATGGGCTGGCTGGAAGAAAATCATTTAAACGGACCGTCTCTGAGGTATAATTTCGATATGTCACCGCTATTTAGAAAAACAATGAGCGACATGGCAGATGCACAGGAACCAAGTGGTTTTGTGCCGAACATTGCGCCTGAATATTTTATTGCCGGTTCTGCTGATATAAGTAATGGTATGCGCAATTCAACAGAATGGGGCAGTTCCTTTATCATCGTTCCATGGCAGCAATATTTGTTTTCGGGCGATATCTCCTTGCTGGAACGTTATTATGACAGAATGAAAGGTTATGTTAACTTTTTGGCTTCAACGGCTAAGGATAATATCATCACGATTGGTCTGGGCGATTGGTATGATATCGGTCCGAAACCGGCATGGGGTTCTCAGTTAACGCCTGAGCCTTTCACCGGAACGGCCATATATTATTACGATAACCTGATTATGTATAATGTAGCAAAACAACTTGGTAAAGATAAAGATGCTGCTTTTTTTAAGGAATCAAGTGATCGGATACGCACGTCTTTCAACGAGAAGTTTTACAATAAAGAAACGGGTTTATATGCCACCGGTTCGAACACAACCTGTGCCATGCCTTTGTTTTTTAATCTGGTTGAACCCGAAAACCGTTCAAAACTATTTAATGCCCTGGTTGATACCATTCGTAAAAACAACAACAGTTTTAACTCCGGTGAAGTAGGCTATCGCTTTCTGTTACGAGCGCTGGCTGATGGTGGTCGTTCAGATGTCGTTTACGACATGAACAACCAGTCTGATAAACCAGGATATGGTTATCAGATAAAAAAAGGTGCCACCAGCCTTACCGAAAAATGGGACGCCGGTGTAGGTGATTTTGGTTCGCAAAACCATTTCATGTCGGGACAAATTAATGAATGGTTTTTTAATGATTTAGTTGGAATAAGCCCCGATGAATCCGGTCCTGGTTTCAGGAAGATAATTATTAAACCGGCTTTCATTAAAGGTCTGAATTGGGTAAACGGCGAATTCAAATCAATAAGCGGAGACATTTATAGCAGCTGGAAACGCGTATCAAACGGAATTAATCTTGATGTGACCATTCCTGCAAATACAACAGCAACTATTTACATTACTTGTTCTGATAGCAAATTAATTACTGAAAGTGGATTACCGGTAAATACTATTAAAGGATTAAAATTTATAAAGTCCGAATCAGATAAATTAGTTTTTGAAGCCAAATCAGGCATTTATCACTTTCTCATAAAAAATAAATCCTGATTTTATCTGACTAATATTTTACCAAACAAATACCATGAAATACTATGAATAACAACACATTTAAGATCGGTTTATTTGGCATCGGTTTAGATACTTATTGGGATCAATTTGAAGGCCTTGAAGCACGATTAAAAGGTTATCTTTCTATTGTCGAAGATAAGATTTCCGCTATACATGCTGATGTACTTAACCTTGGATTAATAGATACCACCGATAAAGCTTTCGAAGCCGGCGATCGGTTTAGAGCAGAAAAGGTAGATCTTATATTTTTGTACGTAAGTACATACGCACTGTCATCTACCGTTTTGCCTATCGTTCAGCGGGCTAAAGTTCCGGTTATTATCTTAAATATTTCTCCGGAACCCGCTATTGATTATGAAAAGTTTAATCAGTTGGACGACAGGGTAAAAATGACCGGTGAATGGCTGGCGTACTGTTCTGCTTGTCCGGTACCGGAAATTGCCAATGTATTTAACAGAACCGGAATAAAATTCTACCAGATTACAGGTATGCTCCACGATGATCAGGAGTGCTGGAACGAAGTTGCCCAGTGGATAGAAGCAGGAAGAGTTGCCAGCATAATGTCGTACAACCGGTTAGGTTGCATGGGGCATTACTACAGCGGGATGCTCGATATCTACACCGATAAAACGCAGCAATATGCGCATTTTGGTGGGCACATCGAATTGCTGGAAGTTGATGAGTTAGCTGCTTTAAGAAAAACGATAAGCGAAACTGAAATTAACGAGCGTATAGAACATTTTAGAAATCAGTTTGACGTGGAAAGTGATTGCTCTACAGAAGCTTTAATTGCTGCCGCTAAAACATCAGTCGCACTTGATCAATTAGTAGATAAATATAAACTGGGTTCGATGGCTTACTACTATAAGGGCACAGGTAATCAGGAAAATGAAGATACCATAAGTTCCATTATTCTTGGAAATTCTTTATTAACCGCCCGGGGAATTCCTGTTGCAGGTGAATATGAAATTAAGAATGCACAGGCCATGAAAATTATGGACAGCTTTGGTGCAGGCGGCTCTTTTACGGAGTATTATGCAATGGATTTTAAAAATGATGTTGTACTTATGGGGCATGACGGCCCCGGCCATATTGCAATTGCTGAAGGAAAAACTAAAGTAAAACCATTAAAAGTTTACCACGGAAAAGTTGGAAGCGGACTTTCTGTAGAAATGTCGGTTAAAAATGGCCCGGTAACCTTACTTTCTGTTGCGGAAACTAAAGACGGAAAATTAATGCTTTTAGTAGCTGAAGGTGAATCTGTAAGCGGTCCGATTTTACAGATTGGCAATACCAACAGCCGTTATAAATTTAGTATAGGCGCAAGGAAATTTGTAAATGAATGGAACTCAAACGGACCAGCACACCATTGCGCCGTAGGTATCGGGCATATTGCTGATAAAATTGAAAAGCTTGGAGCGTTGTTAAATATGCAGGTTGTAAAAGTCTGCTAAGCGAATTTTGAATTATCTGTTTATTGGTTAAAAAAAGAATATTACCATTAATAAATTAAGCGTTATTAAGCTTATAGCTAAGCCTTTTTAAAAGTTTAATTTTTTTAATAATTAAAAAGTGAATATTGTCAAGGGATGTAAAAAAACCGCATTACAGGCTTCAACGTAATTAGTCTTTAAATAGGGGCTTAATCCGTTAACGACAAGTTTCTAACTACATATTTTATGAAACCTCAACACCTTAATATTATCAACATAGAGAGCCAGTCTTTTAATGTAAGAAAAGATTTTTATCCAAATATTAATAATCGATGGCATTATCATAAACAACTCGAACTCATTACTTTCCATAAGGGAACCGGAACGCAGTTTGTAGGAGACAATATCCGGAATTTTGGTCCCGGCGACGTTGTTCTGATTGGGCGTGACCTGCCTCATTACTGGAAATATGATAATTGTTTTCTCAACGATAAAGATAATCAAACACCGTATTCAACGGTTATTCACTTTTTTGAAAATTTTTTAGGCGACCGGTTTCTAATGTTGCCCGAAGTTGGCAATTTTAGATCTTTATTGGAAATGGCGAAAAGAGGTATTCTGATAAAAGCCGATGATGCTACTGAAATAGCAACCCAGATTGAAGCAATTTATGCTTCAGAAGGAATTGTAAGAATAATACGCCTATTGGAATGCTTAAATACGATTAGCAAAATTCCAACACAAACTTTGCTAACCAGTATTGGCTTCAAACAGGATTTTAAAGAATCTGAAAACGAACGAATGGATAACATATACAATTTCGTAATCAGCAACTTTAAAAATAAGATAGAACTCGATGAAGTAGCTTCTATAGCCGGCATGTCTGTAAGTTCATTTTGCAGGTATTTTAAAATGCGAACCGGAAAAACATTTATGAAATTCCTGGCAGATATGCGGGTAGGCTATGCATGTAAACTAATACTTGATAACAAGTTAAATATGAAGAGTATATGCCATGAATCTGGATTTAATAATTTTTCCTGTCTTCACAAAAACTTCAAAATAGTTACCGGAATGACTCCGAAAGACTATAGACACCACCACAACATAAAGTGAAATTAACATAGTTGCACAGATTTGTTAACTAATATGTTAATATCGTTTAATGATTTGTCAATTTCAGCAAATTTCCGATGTGTAAAGTTTGTTTCTTTGAATAAGTAACAGCTAACCAAATTTATTGACGGGTAGGGAAAAAGAATTTTCACCTGTCAAAATCTATTATATGAGAATAAAACGCCAGAACCTGAATCGACACATGATTATCAATTTGGTTCTTTCTGAAATAGATTCTGTTTATAAATAAATGAACACGTAATAGCCGGGAGACTGTTTTTTAAGAAATGAAAATAAATGATTAAAATTTAAAGAGTTTTTTTTAAAACGAACATATTATGATTAATCCTGTTTGCACACGTTTCTTTTTATTTTTTATAACGCTGACATTCACGCTCCATTCAAAAGCGCAGGTTAAAGATGAATTAAATCCTGAGCAAGCTTTTTTAAATCCCCCTGAAAGTGCCAGGCCTGGTGTATTATGGATGTGGATGGGTTCTAACCTGAGTAAAACAGGTATAACTAAAGATTTGGAAGCCCTTAAAAAAGAAGGGTTTAACAGAACAACCATGTTTAGTCTGGCCGATGTTACAACACCCTGGGCAGGTGAAATAAATAAAAGCCCTACACCTGAATTAATTTCCTGGACAGAACCCTGGTGGAAACTGGTTCGCCATGCTGCAGAAGAATCGAAGCGATTAAATATGGATTTCGGCATGTTTAACGGACCATCTTATGAGTCGAGCGGAGGACCATGGATAACACCGGAGTTGTCTATGCAGGAAATTTGCTGGGGGCAGACTGCCATTACGGGAAGTAAACACATTAGTTTAAAGATTAATAAACCTAAGGTAAATCCGCGGGGAAATACACCATGGCCGATATATAATCCAAAAACAGGTTTGGTTGAGAAACCTGAAATTGAAGAACGGAATACATTTTACAGGGATATTGCATTGATCGCGCTGCCGGCAAGCGGTGTTGTAGCAAAGCAAAATGTTATTGATTTAACCGCCAAAATGAAAGCCGACGGACAGCTGGAATGGGATGCTCCGGCTGGGGATTGGATTATTTACCGGTTTGGACACACCACTACGGGTACGCTGATTCAGCCGGCACAATGGAAAGCGACAGGTTTAGAGTGCGACAAAATGAGCCAGGAAGCAATAGATTTTCATATGGATCATGTAATCGGCGAAATACAAAAACATTTGGGTGATTTGATAGGGAATGGCTTTACCCATGTTCACTTCGATAGCTATGAGGCAGGCGACCCAAGCTGGACCGCCAAAATGCGGGAAGAATTCTCCGCCAGAAGAGGTTACGACCTACTTCCTTACCTGGCAACTTTTGCTAAGCGCACAGTAGGAAGTAATGAAGATTCTGATAAATTTAAAAATGATTTCAGTGCAACCATAAAAGATTTGTACAGAGATGTATATTTTGCAACCATTGCCAAAAAACTAAAAAAAGCCAACCTCACTTTCTTAGCAGAGCCTTATGGAGGTCCGTGGAGGCAAGATGAAATTATGCCTTTTGTTGGGAAAGTAATGACGGAATTTTGGACACATAAAGGGAAATATGCACCTTATGAATTAGATCCAACGGTTGCCGCATTAAGAAAATCAGGGCAGAATATTATTGAGGCCGAAGCTTTTACCGGCGATCCTAAAGACAGCAAATGGGATGAAACACCGGCGTGGATAAAATCGATGGGCGATGCATCTTTTTGTGCAGGCGTAAACCGGTTAATATTACACCGTTTTGTTCAGCAACCCTGGGATGATAAGTATAAACCAGGGGCAACAATGGGGCAGTGGGGAACGCATTTTGACCGTACGCAAACCTGGTGGGAACCCGGTAAGGCGATGGTTGAATACTGGAAACGGTGCCAGGCATTACTGCAATGGGGAAGGATTCACGATGCTAAAGATGATTTTATCATTAGCGCAAAAACCGGAAATGCAGATATAAATCATATCCATAGGAGCGCAGACGGCATTGATATTTATTTTGTAGCCAATACAAACCGGGCGCCCGGAAATGCAAAATGTAGCTTTAGTGTTTCCGGAAAGCAACCCGAACTTTGGGATCCTTTAACAGGCACAATGCGTGATCTTCCTGAATTTGAAGAATTAAATGGCTCTACAAGCATTCCACTTAATTTTGAAGATTCCCAGAGTTATTTTATCGTATTTAGAAAACCTTCAGGAAAAAAATTAAACGGAACGAATTTTCCGGTAACGAAACAACTTGGCTTACTTGATGGTAGCTGGAGCGTAAAATTCGATGAGGCATGGGGCGGTCCAAAAAAACCGGTTAGTTTTACAGCGTTAACCGACTGGACAAAAAATGCAGAAAATGGTATTAAATATTATAGTGGTACCGCAGTATATACAAAGCTTTTTGACGCTGCATATCTAAATCAGAATAACAAGGATTTAATGCTCGATTTAGGTATTGTTAAACATATCGCTAGTATTAAACTGAATAATGTTGATCTTGGGGTGGTTTGGACAGCACCATGGCATTTAAAAATTCCTCAGGGATTGTTAAAGAAAACAAATAATAAGATTGAAATTGCCGTAACCAATGTGTGGGCCAATCGTTTAATCGGCGATGAGCAGGAACCAGCAGATATGGAATGGCTTCCTGGCCACATGAATAGTGGTTCATTTTTAAAAGAATTTCCGGATTGGTTTTTAAACAATAAACCCCGCCCATCAAAAGGCCGGTATACTTTTACAACCTGGAATTATTTTACCAAAGATTCTGCCTTAATCCCTTCCGGTTTATTGGGGCCGGTTCGCATTGTTAATTCTGAAAATAAGTAATCCGTTTACATGAATATAATAAAATACAGTACCCTGGTTTTTTTCATATGTTTCGTTGGCATTAAGGTTAATGCGCAGCAATTGGAATGGGCAGAGGTGGAGCCGGGCGTATGGAAAACAACCGTTGGAAATCCTGAAAAATATAATCTTCTTACAGCATCAGGTGTTGCGCCTTATCACGAGGCCCTGCTGAAGCTGGAGAAATCTAATTTTCCCCTTTCAAAAACAGATATTACCACAAAGGTTGTAGACGGCAAAACGTATCTTAAGTTTCCCCTGCAAAAATCGGAACAGATATTCGGCTTCGGGCTTAATTTTAAAACCGTAAATCAAAGGGGAAAAATTCTTGAACTTCATGTAGATCATTATAACGGAAGCGACAACGGACGAACGCATTCGCCAACACCATTTTATGTCTCATCAAAAGGCTACGGTGTATTTATAAATAGCGCCCGTTACCTGAAAGTGTACGCCGGTTCGGCAGTTCAGCGGGATAGTAAAAACCCGCCAAAGGTGCAGGATAGGAATACAGATCCGGATTGGGATCCGCATCCATATTCAGATGGTGTCGAAATTTTGGTGCCGGCAGAAGGTGTAGAGGTTTTTGTCATGGGCGGACCAACACCCTTGAATGCTGTTCAGCGGTTTAACCTTTTTAATGGCGGAGGTTGTTTACCGCCACGCTGGGGTTTAGGTTTTACACAAAGGGTAGAGCGGATGACAGATGCAAAAGGCGTATTTCAGGAAGCAAAAGATTTCGAAGAAAAAGGCTACCCGCTCGATTTTATCGGACTTGAACCCGGCTGGCAAAGTAAATCCTATCCAAATACATTTGAGTGGGATAAAAAAAGATTTCCTGAACCTGAAAAAATGGTAAAGGAACTGCTGCAGAAGAATATCCGGCTCAATTTATGGATAAACCCTTATGTTTCTCCTGATGCACCATTCTATAAAAAGATATTTCCCTATACCGCGTCGCACACCGTTTGGGCCGGATTGGTGCCTGATCTTAAAACAGACAGCGCAAGAAATTTTTTATTTAACGCATTAAACAAAAACAAAGTAGATATAGGCATCAGCGGTTATAAGATTGATGAAGTTGATGGCGGCGACAGTTATTTATGGCCAGACCTGGCGACTTTTCCATCCGGAATTTCTGCGGAGCAAATGCGACAGACTTACGGATTACTGATGCAGCGTTACACGACGGAATTATACCAACAGAAAAATATAAGGACGTATGGTTTAGTAAGAGGTTCAAATGCAGGCGGGGTTTCGTTTCCATACGTTATATACAACGATTATTATAACCATCAGGATTTTATAACCGCATTAATTAACAGTGGTTTTGCAGGTGTGTTATGGACACCGGAAGTAAGGGCATCGAACAGTCCTGAAGAATGGGTAAGACGCTTTCAGTCAAACGTATTTTCGCCGATGGCAATGATTAACGCATGGGCCAGTGGAACCAAACCCTGGACATATCCGGAAGTGGCTCCGATTATAAAAGAATTTGCATTATTAAGAATGGAAATGATGCCATATTGGTACAGCGAATTTGCCAAGTATCATTTTCAGGGCATTCCGCCGTTCAGGGCGATGAATTTAGAAGATGGTTTTCAAAACATAATTCCAGCTCAGGAAATTAAAAACAACAACCTGGAGGAAAATCCATACGCAAAAGCTATTACAAAAGAAATTAAAGACCAATATATGGCGGGCGGGAATTTACTTGTAGCACCTGTGTTTACGGGTCAAAAAAGCCGGACAGTTATTTTACCAAAAGGAAAGTGGTTCGACTTTTATACCGGAAAATATGCCGGGGACGGAGAAGTGATTACGGCAACTCCGGGTTTAGCGAAGATTCCTGTATACGTAAAAGATGGCGGCATAATCCCGATGACAAAGCCGATGCTCCATGCACCAAAAACCGATGAGAAAGTGGATATCGAATTCAGGTATTATGGCTCCAAGCCCGGCACATATCAACTTTATGACGATGATGGCGAAACTTATAATTATGAAAAAGGAGACTATAGCATAAGAACGGTAAAAATTTCAAAAATCAAAGGCAAATTAACAGGAAGTATAAGCGATGGGCAGAAAAACAAACCGAATTCTACAGGTAAAATTAGTTATAAAATGATGACACTTTAAGATATCATTTATTAGCAGATGATTTACAAGGACTATTCACAAATCAACCAATTATCGTGTGATTTTGCAGATTTTAGTTAAAACTAAAATAACGAATTCTGCAACATGTTGAATGCATTTAAACTTTTTTAACGTTGGTTAAAAACTTTTTCAGGCAGCTGTATCCATATCGTTAATTTATAAACAACAAAAAATCAGTATTTTATGTAAAATAAAACAGGATTAAATTCACTTAAACGTTTACGTAAATAAATAATTAATGTTATTGTAACGTTTATCTTTTTTTCGGCAACTTACACATCACAAAACCAAATATATTTTTACGGATAAATCAGTAGGTAATCCTGTTGATAAATCTGCTAATCTTTTAACTAACCAATATAATAATTATGAGTAAATCTAGACTTTATTGTTTCCAAGGCTGCAAGGTTGCAGTTATTGTGATGATGCAGCTGTTTCTGCTACTCGGTTATGCTTTTGCCCAAACCAATGTAACGGGTAAAGTAACCGATACCAAAGGAGAACCCATTCCGGGCGTTTCCGTTAAGGTAAAAGGTTCCCAGCTGGGAACTTCAACTGATGCGAATGGTAAATACACCATTTCCGCATCTCCAACATCTGTTTTGGTATTTACGCTTATTGGCTCAAACCCAAAAGAAATAGCTGTTGGTGATAGAAGTACCGTTAATGTAACCATGGCAGAAAGTCAAAACGATTTGAGCGACGTAGTGGTTATTGGTTACGGTACGAAGAAAAAGATAGATCTTACCGGTACGGTAAACTCTTTACAATCTGAAGAGATTACAAAAGCACGTGCTACGGGTGCTCAGGAGGCTATGCAGGGCAGGTTGCCGGGTGTTGATATTAAAAGAAGTTCCGGAAAGCCGGGTGCTGATTTCAGCATCGAAATCAGGGGTGCAAATTCCATCACCGGAAATACGCAACCACTTTATGTAGTAGATGGAATACCTGTCGGGCAAAATGGTAGTGCAACCAACCCGATTAATGACATTAACCCATCAGATATTGAGCGCATCGATATCCTGAAAGATGCATCATCAACTGCTATTTATGGTTCGAGAGGGTCGAACGGTGTTATTTTAGTTACGACAAAACGGGGTTCGAAAGGTACCACAAAAATTACTTACGATGCCTTTGTAGGTATTGTAAATCCTTACAATTTACCTCCGGTAATGGATGGACCAACTTTTGTAAATTATGTTCGCGATTATTTTTACGAATTGCCAAGAGCTACGGCAATCCGGAATAATCAACCCATCCCAACTACACCTATTGCAGATAATACTATATTTTCGGCAACTGAATTAAGTAATATCGCTAATGGTACGTATACCGACTGGATAGATTTGATTAAAAGAAATGGTATTTCGTCAAACCAAAATTTAGCAATAAACGGTGGCGATGATAAAACCAATTACTTTATTGCTGCAGGTTATCAGCTGTATCAGGGAACGATGAAAGCTGAAAGTACCAAAAAATACACGTTAAAGGCGGGTTTGGATAAAACGCTAAATCAGACTTTTAAAGTAGGCGCATCTATGTATGCAACATTTGCAGATATACACCCGGGAAGTTCTGAAGCCTTCAGAAGTGCCTATCGCCTTCGCCCAACCGGTAGTGCGTACAATGCCGATGGATCCGAACGTTTCTTCGCATACGAATCTGAAGCACAGATTACCAATCCGCTGTTCGATTTCAGAAATGAAATCAGGCAACAACAATACCTGCATATTTTACCAAATATTTATGCAGAAGCAAATATCATAAAGGGACTAAAAATACGCTCTTCTTTCAGTCCGGATATCACCTTGCAAAAACAAGGACAATTCAACGATACATTTTCAAAGGCCAGGTTAGGTACTTTGCCTAACAGCGCATCTACGGCGGCCAATCAATGGGTTAATTATACCTGGGATAACTTGTTAATCTATAACAATGAAATAGGAAAGCACAAATTCGACGTAACTTTAGGAAATTCATTTGAATACCATCAGCAGGATTTCACATCAAATGCTGCAACAGGACTTCCATTTAATTCTTTGTGGTACAATTTACAATCTGCAACCACGATAAACGGTATTGCTCCGGTAATCACAGTTGGCAGCGGGTACAGCAGGCAGAACATAACATCTTATTATGGCAGGGCGAATTATACCTTCAATGATAAGTATTTATTCACCGCCACAATTCGTGCAGATGGCAATTCAATTTTTGCACCCGGCCGTAAATGGGGCTATTTCCCATCAGGAGCATTTGCCTGGATAATCAGTAAGGAAAGCTTTTTAAGCAATGTGAAGGCAATAGATTTATTAAAGTTAAGGCTGTCTTACGGAAAGTCGGGTAATGCGGCACTAAGTAATTATATTCAGCCTTACATTACGCAATCCAGGTTAAACCAAACCCTTTATGATTTTAACGGCAACGGTGCGAATGGATTTGCGCCGGCATTTGGCAATCAGGATTTAACCTGGGAAAAAACGGATGAATACAATGCTGGTCTTGATATGCAGCTCCTAAAGAACAGAATTGGTTTACAACTCGATTTATATCGTAAAACAACAAACGGATCGATATTAAATCAAAGAATTCCGGATGCAAATGGTTACCAGAATACACCAACTAACCTCGGTTCTATCCGGAACCAGGGTATAGAAGTCGGCATCAATACAGTAAACATCAGATCAGATAAATTTACCTGGAGTACCAATTTCAATTTTGCAATTAACAAAAACAAAATTCTTGAATTGTATGGGGATGGAAAAGACGACGTCGGAAATGGATTCTTTATCGGTCAGAAATCAAGGGTGGTTTACCGTTACAAAATTATCGGCGTTTGGCAGAATGAAGAACTTGATGCTGCAAAAAGCTACGGAAGAATACCAGGACAGTACAAGATTGAGGATGTAAGCGGACCTAATGGTGTTCCCGACGGAAAAATTGATCCAAACGACAGGCAGATTATCGGTAGTGATATGCCAAAATGGTTTGGTGGTTTAACCAGTACCATGAACTTTGCAAATTTTGATTTGGGTATAACGCTTTATACCCGTCAGGGAACGTTTGAAAATAGTGTGTTCCTGGAACAGGTGATGAATGGCGACCAAACCAGGGCACGTTTCGGTGCATTCGACAGAAGTTACTGGACGCCTACCAATCCAAGCAACACCTGGGCAAATACCGCTATCGAAATAGACGGAGATGCCAGAACCGTTGCCCAATTTCAGAATAGTTCTTACACCAAGATAAGCAACATTACATTAGGTTATACTTTGCCAAAAACCATGTTAAATAAAGTGGGTATACAAGGCCTCAGGGTTTATGCCAATGCATTCAACCCTTTTATATTCACCAAGTTTATTGGCTGGGATCCTGAAAATCCAAGCGGAAACTCTTTCCTTAACCAGGATTTCAGAACCCGTACTTTCATGTTCGG
Source organism: Pedobacter rhodius (assembly GCF_027213645.1). Lineage (GTDB taxonomy): Bacteria > Bacteroidota > Bacteroidia > Sphingobacteriales > Sphingobacteriaceae > Pedobacter > Pedobacter rhodius. Next base: position 1,100,415 of record NZ_JAPWGL010000001.1, read on the forward strand.
TTTAACATTAACCTTATAAAATAGCAGTCATAATTAATATTAGATATGATGAAAAATATGAGCACAAAATACATACTGATTGGTGCAGCGTCGCTGCTAATCAGCATAACAGGTTGCAAAAAGTTTACAGATGAATATAATCCTGCAAACCGCACCGCCGAAACCTATTACAATAAGTTTTCCGGTTTTGAAGATCTGGCTAAGTCAAACTACGCGACTTTAAGGGGTATAATTAATTTTCCTACGTTTTTTAACCTGGGTACCGATACTTATAGCACACCTAACATCAATGATAATAACGGGGAAAATTTATATAACATAAATTTAAATGCCTTTAATGGAAGTGCGGCTTCCTTGTATACCCAAATGTATGCGGCGATAAATATTGCGAACAATACCATATACTGGGCAACACAGGTAACCGACGGTAACGCAGCCACGGTAAACACCAGGGTCGCTGAAGCGAAAGCCCTCCGCGCATTTTACTATTACTACCTGGCAGAAACTTACGGAGACGTACCAATCGTGCTTAGCCGCACAACAGGTGTTACACTTGCCTATACAAGAGCACCTGAAAAAGATGTTTACGACCAGATAATTAAAGATTTAAATGAAGCAATTGCGGTTTTACCGGCCACTACACCCGATTTTGGACGTGCCACGAAAGGATTTGCACAGCATTTACTTGCCAAAGTTTATTTAACCAGGGGCTATAAAACCTATGGAGGCGGCAATACAGATTTTACACAGGCTGCAGCTTTAGCGGAAACGGTTATTGGTTCAGGAACTTATGCCTTAAAAACTAAGTTTTCCGATTTATTCGATCCGGCAGTACCAAATTATCAGAATAATAATGAGGTGATTTTCTCTGTTCAATACAGTACAAATGCACTTTTTAATGGTGGTGGAAACACCTTGCAGCAATGGTTTCTCTGGGATGTACAAAATTCGGCATTATTGGGAAGAAGTGTGTTTTATGGTAAAACCAATAACGCTTTAGCACCAGACCCATATTTCTTTAGCCTGTTTAATAAGAACAGCGATAGCCGTTACCTTGCAACGGTTTACGATGCGGTTCTTACACAGGTAGCCGGCACTTATAATAATAAGTCTTTTGCTGTGGGCGATACCCTGATATATTATCCGATAGTACCATTCACTGCGGCACAAAAAGCATTGAGAAAGTATATCGTCATCAATCCGGATGAATACAGAACATCTCCTTTCCTTAATGGTGTCCGCAACTACCCGCAATTTAAAAAGTTTCGCGACCCTTTTGTAAGTGGTTATGTAGATAACGGAGGCGCAAGAGATACATATGTTTTCAGACTTGCAGAGACCTATTTAATCGCAGCCGAAGCCTATGTGAAATTGAATAATCAGGCAAAAGCCCTGGCCTATATGAATGTACTGAGAACCAGAGCCGCTAAAACCGGTACCAACCCGGCAAGTGGAATTCTGTATGCAACAGAACTGCAATATACCGGTACGGTTACATTGGATGCAATACTGGAAGAACGGGCAAGGGAATTAGTAGGTGAAGAATTCAGGTGGTATGAGTTGAAACGCATGTATGAAACCGTAGGAAGCGTATCTACCAATAAATTACTTACGCGTTCTTTACTATATAATGATGAGCTGAAGGCCGCGCAGGGCGGAAAAACAATTCTGGATGCAAAGTTTTTACTGAGGCCAATTCCTCAATCGCAAATAGATTTAAACAGAGGATCATTTCCTCAAAACCCTGGCTACTAAAAATATTTTTAAATAAGAGGCCATGACCTCGTCATCCGATAGTTATTGGATGACGATTTGAACAAAAACGGCAAGGGTAGCCGGTCAAAGACCATTTTATAATAGATAACAAAAAATAATTGTCATCCTGAGCTTGTCGAAGGGTAAATTATTTTTTGTTATCTCTTTAACTTAATAACATTGCATCTTAAACCAGCTCGCACTGGGCGAAGTGAAGGGCATATAAAACTAATTTGATTTATGATATAACCTCATATATTTTATCTTTATCAAAGTTAAATAATCATTCTATGTATAAATTTTTTCTTTTAGGCGCCCTGTTTTTGGTTTTTAGTACTAACCAAACATCTGCGCAAAAACTCTGGTATACTAAACCTTCTGTTCAGTGGACAGAAGCCCTGCCCATTGGAAACGGACGGCTTGGCGCAATGGTTTATGGAGGCGTAAATGAAGAGTTACTTCAGTTAAACGAAGCAACACTCTGGTCAGGAGGGCCTGTAAAAGAAAATGTAAATCCGAATGCGTCTGCTTATTTGCCTCAACTTCGTGAAGCATTATTTAATGAAGATTATGCGTCTGCCAGAAAACTTGCGCAGAAAATGCAGGGACTTTACTCTGAAAGCTATATGCCTTTAGGCGATTTAAAAATCAGTCAAAACTTTGGTAACCATCCGGTAGCCAATTATAAGCGTGATTTGGACATTCGGCGTGCCATTGCAACAACCAGTTTTACAGTAAATGGTGTTAACTACAAGCGTGAAGTTTTTTCAAGTGCACCCGACCAAGTTATTGTAATGAAAATTTCAGCAAGCAAACCTAAAATGCTCAATTTTACCATCGGTTCCAGTTCACAACTCCGATCGGGTAAAAGTGTTTTAAACGGTAATATTTTAGCGCTTGCAGGAAATGCACCGATACACGTTGATCCCAATTACGTCGACAATAAAAAAGATCCGATTCGATATGGTACTATGCAGGATTGTGCCGGAATGCCTTTTGAATTACTAACAAAAGCAATTAGTAATGACGGAACAATTAAACTTGATACGGCCGGAATTACTGTGCGTGGTGCCACAGAAGTATTAATTTACCTTTCTGCCGCCACCGGTTTTAATGGCTTTAACAATTGCCCGGATTTAAATGCACAAAAACTTGCTCAGGATAAACTGGATTTAGCCACAAAAAAATCATGGAACGTGTTATTAACAGCACACCTCAAAGATTTCCAAAAATATTTTAACCGTGTATCCCTACAGCTTAATGCAGGCGAAAAGTCGAAAACGAATATGCCTACCGACGAAAGGCTGGAAGCTTATACCAAAGGTGGAAAAGATTCGGAGCTGGAAGCGACCTATTTTCAATATGGCCGCTACTTATTAATCAGCAGTTCGAGGGTTGCCGGAGTGCCTGCAAATTTGCAGGGCATTTGGAACAAAGAAATGCGTCCACCATGGAGTTCCAACTATACCACAAACATAAACGTGCAAATGAATTACTGGATGGCAGAAAACTGTAATCTATCAGAAATGCATACGCCACTTTTTGGCCTGATACAAAATCTGTCTGTAACAGGGAGCAAAATTTCATCCTCATTTTATAAAACAAAAGGCTGGGTTACCCATCATAACAGTGACATCTGGGCTTTAGCAAATCCCGTAGGCGATTTGGGAGCCGGCGATCCGAAATGGGCAAACTGGGCAATGGGGGGCGACTGGCTAACGCGTCATTTATGGGAACATTACCTGTTTACACAAGACAAAGAATTTTTAGCCAAAACAGCTTATCCTTTAATGAAAGGCGCAGCCGCTTTTACGCTGGATTGGCTCGTGCCTGATAAATCAGGCCATTTGGTAACTGCGCCATCTTTTTCTCCTGAAAATGACTTTATTTACGGCCCGAATAAAGTAGGGCAGGTATCAGTTTCAACCACGATGGATATTGGGATTATAAGAGATCTTTTCGATAACCTTATCTCCGCAAGTAAAATTTTAAATATTGATAAGGCTTTCCGGGATACACTTATCGCGAAGAAAGCTAAGCTATTACCTTTCCAGATTGGCAGCAAGGGGCAACTTCAGGAATGGAATAAAGATTTCGAATCTCCGGATCCCCACCACCGGCATGTTTCTCACTTGTATGCTTTGTATCCTGCCAACCAGATTTCGCCTTTAATCGATCCTAAGTTTTCAGCTGCTGCAAAAAGAACACTGGAGCTGCGTGGTGATGATGGTACAGGATGGAGCCTGGCCTGGAAAGTAAATTTATGGGCACGGCTATTAGATGGCGATCATGCCTATAAACTGTATCGTAATCTTTTTAGAATTACCCGTGAAAGCGATATAAATTATGGAGAAGGCGGCGGAATTTATCCAAATATGTTTGATGCACATCCGCCTTTTCAAATTGATGGAAATTTCGGAGGTACATCCGGTTTAACTGAAATGCTGCTTCAAAGTCAGGATGGCTATATTCATTTACTACCGGCCTTACCTAAGGCCTGGAAGGATGGAAAAATTAATGGACTGATTGCCCGTGGCGCCTACACCGTAGACATTAGCTGGGCAAACCACAAATTATCAGCTTCTAAAATTGTTGCAAAAAAAACCGGTACCTGTAGCGTTTTGTCTGCTCAGCCATTGAAAATTAAAAATTCGCCTGCAGTTAAAACTTCTAAAATAGCACTTGGATATTTATATGAATTTAAGGCCCTTGCAGGACAGCGATATGAATTGTCTGCTTTATAAAAAAGAATAAATTAATTACCTATAAAATCATACAACACACAATGAAAAAGTTAATACTGACCCTTATTGTTTTTGCCGGGTTCGTGAATGTATTTGCCCAAAATACGGCAACGCATACGCCTAACGAAGAAAAAAAGATGGAATGGTGGAAAGACGCCAAATTTGGGATGTTCATCCACTGGGGTATTTATTCTGTTCCTGCAGGTATTTACAAAGATAAACCTGTAAAAGGTATCGGAGAATGGATTATGAATACGGCGAAAATTCCGGTAAAGGAATATCAAAGCTATGCTCCGCAGTTTAATCCGGATAAGTATGACCCCGAAGCCTGGGTAAAAATGGCTAAAGATGCGGGTATGAAATACATTATCATCACTTCTAAACACCATGATGGATTTGCGATGTTCGATTCTAAAGTTACCGATTGGGATATTATGGATGCATCGCCATATAAAAAAGACATTTTAAAACCATTGGTTGAAGCCTGTAAAAAAGCCGGGATAAAAATTGGTTTTTATTATTCTCAGGCGCAGGATTGGGTACATCCCGGCGGTGCTGCAAGTGGCGGCTCATGGGACGATGCTCAGAAAGGCAGTTTTGATGCTTATCTGGATAAAATTTCCATCCCGCAGGTTAAAGAAATTCTTTCTAATTACGGCGAGCCTGATATTTTATGGTGGGATACACCACAGAATATGACGCCTGAACGTGCAGCGAAATTTCAAGCTATCGTAAAAGAACATCCAAACCTAATTACCAACAACAGGTTAGGTGGCGGTATAAATGGCGATACGGAAACACCGGAACAATTTGTACCGTCAACGGGTTTTCCTGGGCGCAATTGGGAAGCTTGTATGACCATGAACGATACCTGGGGATTTAAATCCAACGACCAGAATTGGAAAAGTACCAAAACGCTTATCCGCAACCTTACCGATGTGGTAAGTAAAGGCGGTAACTTTCTGCTGAACGTTGGTCCTGATGCCCATGGAGAAATCCCGGCCGTAAGTATTGAACGCCTGGCCGAAATCGGCAAATGGCTAAAAGTAAATCGGGAATCCGTTTATGGAACCACCGCAAGCCCTTTTCCTTTTCTTTCATGGGGCAGGGCAACCCGTAAACAGCAAAAACTATATTTACATGTTTTCGATAATCCGGTGGATGGTAAGTTAAAAGTACCGATGTTAAATAAAGTTAGCCGGGCATATTTACTAAGCGATTCGACCAAGTTGTTACGGACAAAGCGGTCAGGAAAAAACCTCGAGCTCATGCTTCCTGCACAATTGCCCGATACGATAAATACAGTTGTGGTTGTTGAGTTCACCGGTGAGCCAAACGTAGCACCATCACCTGTTGCCGGTAAAAAAATAACGGCATCCTCAGAACAAACAAATGCCATGGCAAAAAATCTTTTAGATGGAAACAGGTTAACAAAATGGGAGGCTGCAAAAGGACAAAAAGATGCTGTGCTGGAATTAGATTTAAATACCGATTTTAATATATCGACGCTTATCGTAGATGAACCATGGCATCCATGGGAAGATAAAAAACAAGAAATCACTTTAGAATATAAACAGGGTAATAACTGGTTGCCTGTAGTTAAAACAACAACCGGCGGTATTGGTATCATTAAAAATTTCAAACCGGTAAAAGCCAGGTATTTTAAACTCACTATACATAATCAGGATACACAACCTATACTTTTAGAATGGCAGCTGTATGGTAGTGAATAATAGGTTAAATTTCAACATCAATTTTACCATATGAAAAGGAGAACTTTATTAAAAGGAGCGATTGGTACAATTCCGGCGTTATACCTTCCCGGATTTTTAAAAGCCAGTGATTTTTTATCTCCTTTTGTTGGTGAGTCCATGCAAAACGGGCCTTTTAAACCAACCTGGGATTCTTTAAGCCAATACCAGGTACCGGATTGGTTTCGCGATGCTAAATTTGGCATCTGGGCACATTGGGGACCGCAGTGCCAGCCCGAACATGGCGACTGGTACGCACGTAAAATGTATCTTGAAGGTTCTGATACCTACAAATATCATGTTCAGAAGTATGGTCATCCATCTAAATTTGGTTTTAAGGATGTAATAAACGAATGGAAAGCCGATAAATGGGAACCTGAAGCTTTAATGGAATTGTACAAAAATGCCGGTGCGGAATACTTTTTTGCGCTTGCAAACCACCACGATAATTTTGATTTATATCCAAATAAGTATCAACCCTGGAATTCGACTAAATTTGGTCCGAAAAAAGATTTGATTGGTGGATGGGCGAAAGCCGCAAAGAACCAGGGATTACCGTTTGGTGTGAGTGTTCACGCATCCCATGCATGGACCTGGTTTGAGTCTGCTCAGTTTGCCGATAAAACCGGGCCTTTCGCAGGTATTCCATACGATGGTAATATGACTAAAGCAGAGGGCGCAGGTAAATGGTGGGCGGGCATGGATCCGCAGGAATTATATGCACAGCGACATGGATTAAGTACGAATGAAAATACAACCTATTCCAATATAAAAATTTGGGAGTGGCAAAAAGGCGTAAGTATTCCAAGTAAAGCTTATTGTGATAAATTTTATAACCGTACCATATCCCTAATCAATAAATATGAACCCGATTTGGTTTATTTTGATGATACGGTATTACCATTATGGCCGATAAGTGATGCAGGTCTTAAAATTGCTGCCCATCTTTACAATAAGAGCATCAAAAAACACGGCAAACAAAACGCGGTTTTATTTGGTAAAATATTGGATGAGCAACAACGGAAATGCATGGTTTGGGACATTGAAAGGGGACAGAGCAATGAAATTGAACCACTTCCGTGGCAAACCGATACCTGTATTGGCGACTGGCATTACGATCGCCGGATATATGATAAACATGGTTATAAAAGTGCTAAAACAGTGATTCAAACGCTGGTAGATGTGGTCAGTAAAAATGGAAATCTATTATTAAACATACCTTTAAGAGGTGATGGTTCAGCAGATGAACAGGAAACAGCAATTTTGCAGGAAATAGCAAAATGGATGGCCGTAAATAAATCGAGTATTTTTGGAACCAGACCCTGGAAAATTCTTGGGGAAGGGCCTGCATTGGAGAATGCGCAGCCTTTAAAGGCACAAGGTTTTAATGAAGGAAAAGGAAAGCCGTTTTCATCAGCAGATATACGATTTGCAACTAAAAATGATAGTATTTATGCAACGGTATTAGGCGAAATTAAAACGGATAAAGTCGTTATTAAAACATTTTCTTCCGATTCGGGACACTATTCTAATCAGGTTAAAAAAGTAACCCTGCCGGGAGATACCAATCCTATTAATTTTACGCACGATGCAGAAGGTTTAGTGATTACTGTTCCGGAACATTTAAAAGGCGGTTATGCCGCTGTGTTTCAAATTGTGTAGTACAAAGTGTTTTTGACTTAAACTATGAGGCCGCCCGAAAAGGACGTATTAACAAGTCGTCATTGCGAACTGAAGGGTTGGATTGTGTGTGCGTATGAAGCAATCTTTTTAATAAAGAGCATTATCTTACAACAGGAAAGATTGCTTCGTTGGCTGAAAAAGCCTCGCTATCGTTAACGGACTCAAAAGAAAAGTCGTCATCTCGATCCGATAACTATCGGATGACGACTTATCCGGTTTGTTAATAACCTGCAAATCCAAATGGCATTTTAAATCTTAATAGCAGGATTTAATGAAACGACAATTTATTATTAAGGCGGTCGTCCTTTTCCCTAAATATAGCTCAGCCACCAATTATTATGTGTGGCTTTATATTTCTTAAACCATTTGCAAGGGTAATAGAGTGATGCAACAACCATTATCCAGATACCATATACAATCCATAAATCGTAACCAAATTTAGCCGGCCTGAACAGAAATGGAATTTGTATAATTTCTTTGGCGGTATTTCCTTCTAAAAAGAAAAGTATAACCAGAATGGTGTGCAAAAGGTAAAAATGTATTACATAATAAAAAAATGGTACGCTTCCGTAAATAGAAAGCATTTTGCTTACCTTATTTGTAACATTTTTTGCTATAGCTAAAAATGTCAGGGCGAAGCCCAATGTTAAACAGGTATATTCCAGGGATGGCGGATATTTAGTTACATTTAAGAATGATAACAGGTTTTTGAAAAGATCATGGTATTCTTTTCTGGGTACCGGGTCACCGTAGAGGCTAAGTAAGCGTAAAACGACAAAAAGTATTAAAGCCAATGCGCCGAAGTTCTTTAAATTTCTATGGCGCTTTTCGGGGTTATAATCTTTTGCAAACCATTTGCCGGCCGCATAGCCCAGAAACATAATGCCTGTCCAGGGTAAAATAGCATAAAACGCACCGATGAAATGATTATTTGCTAAAGGTATAACTGTTCCTGAAGCGGTAAAGAAAATTTTAAGCAGTAAACCTGATGTTCCATTGTTTAGTGCAGGAAAGAAGTCGAAAACATTATGTCCGAGTACGAGCAATAATCCGGTAATCAGAACCAATTTGTAAGAAATTCGGCTAAAAAGTGCTAAAAGAATCATGCTGCAGCCAATGGCCCAGATGACCTGTAGGATAATAAAGTTATAAAACGGGTTAAAAGTTAACCCAAACGTTATAATTACAATTTCAACAAGCACCAGCCACAAGCCTCTTTTTAATAAAAATAGGCTCGATTTTGCCGGTGTTTTGTTTTGAGCAGAAAGATAGGCTGACAAACCAGAAAGGAAAACAAACGTCGGTGCACAGAAATGCGTAATCCAGCGGGTAAAAAATAAAATTCCTGTTGTTGTATCCGGATTAAGCGGATCACCGGTCATCGCATCAATATGGAAAAAATCACGTGTGTGATCTAATGCCATGATGATCATTACCAGGCCTCTCAAAATATCGATAGTGAGAATGCGTTTTGATAAGAGCGTTTGTTCAGCGTTCATTTAATTTAGAGATTAATTTATTTGATTAAATTTTTCAGTATTGTCTTTCATGCCGGCCATTTTTTTGCCTACGAAATGATGTTTCAACTCAGGAATCATAACCGGGTATGTCTATTTGCCAGCTTGTTTTATAAGCTTTTAATTCAGTTAATTAGATCTGCCGATAGCATCAAATTAAATCTTTTTAAAAGGTAGATTTAAAGTTACAAAAAAAAGAATTGTTGAATGTTTTTTTTTAGCTACTGTTTAAATTTATATTGTGAAAATGTTTATCGCTTATTTTTTGAGCGAAACCAGGCAAATGTTGATACATAACCAGCCTATCTCGAAATATTTAAGGCTGTTACAGCCCACCTGCGAAGCAAGCCCGAAGACCATTGAAACCATAAAAGTTGCTGGAAAAAATGCCTGACAAATTATCAGATAAATTCTATACAGGCGCTTATAATTTCAAGATTTTATTTGAAGCACATTTTTTACTGCAGTACAGCACCTTATCCCAATCCCTCTTCCATTTTTTACGCCAACTAAACGGGCGCTGACATACCACGCAGATTTTTTCAGGAAGTTCTTGTTTCTTTAAGCTTTTCATAAATTCATGGTTTGCTGAAAAGGATAAAACGCGATATGTTCCCAGGGGCCGTTTAAATACCTCCACAGATCGAGTCCCTGTGCTTCAATCAACATTGGTGTAAACGCTGCTGAACATTCCTGAAAAAGCTGGCTTGCCTCGGCCGGACTTACTTTATTTTGAATCGTAATGTGGGGCCTGAATCCCTGTTTATCCTGTGGGATAAGAACGGTGCTGAAATAGCCGCTGAGTTTAGCCCGAAGGGCATGGAGTTCTGCCGATTCTATCCGGTACCCGACACCATGACCGAGATGAATAAGCCCCGTTACAGAAAGATTAAAAACCTGACTTTCCAAGCGTTCAAGAATATCGTATGTTTTAAAATCATCAGGAAGTTGATGAAAAAGTGTAAGATGGGCCTGCAGCACATTTTTTGATGGAGGGAAATACCGCAATCGTTGTTGATTGAAAAAAAATTGATTTTCTTCATCGATGCGAAGCGTAAGAATAAGAGGTGCCGGCGTATTCATTATAAGTTATAAAGTGTTGCAGTACGGTGATAAATAACTGATAGTATTGAACAAATCAACGTATCATTTGTTCCATCAGGTTTTGATTATAAGCTTTAAATATTTATGTATCGGTCTTAATTTATCAAAGAAATACTGGTACAATGTACTAATTTATGGCTTGCGTAAAGTAATAGTTGAAGAATTATAGTTACAACAGATAATCATCAAAAGTTATTATGATATAGGCCCCGATAAACGATAATGGCCAGTATAAATGTTAATAATTTATTTCCAAATAAGGTATTTTTACGGTATTATAAAAAATACATAGTGTTATATTTGTGGTATGGAAACGCTCAACACTCCTCAAATGAGTTTATTTCTAAAAAGGGTTCAGCAGCTCAGAGGCTATGGAGATATGGATTCATATGTTTTGGTCAATGAATTCATGAAATTCGCAAATGTTCCTGAAAAAAATCTAACCGGAATAATTGAAGATTTTTCTTCTCCCAAAACCTGGATTTTTGGAAAAAGAAAGCTTATCAATGATGTCGAAACCATGCTTGGTCATACACCTGATTCTGAAACATTTCCGGATACAATTTAAGACGACTGTATTATAAACTCCATCTGCCTGCAGGTAACTTGAAACAATCTGTAGTAGGGTTTCTCAGGCTATAATAATTTTTGATAACAATAAAAGCGAAGTCCCGGACGCTTAGCTAAGCTGATTTCCCCGCTAAACCGGTAACCTAATTTTGGGAAAAGTGCTTTCGTCGCCGCATTTTCACTATTCGTATCAACGCGTAAAATCTTTATTTCTGATACTATAGCCACTTGTTCGGCTTGTCTCATCAGCGCTTTCGCGATACCCATTCCCCGGCAGTCGGGGTCTACCGCCAGTCGGTGCGTAACAATAGCTTTATCCGTTATATCCCAGCCTGCATCGGTATATTCAGGATCCTGATCAGTTGTAATTGCCGATACGCCAACAATCTTATCATCCAGCTTACTAACCCATAACTGGTTAACCGAAATGTCTTTAGTAAATACTTCCGGATTTGGGTAATCATCTCCCCATTGAAAATTCCCCGAAACACGCATCAGCGGAACAACTTTTTTTATAAGTTGCATAATTTCGGGTATGTCTTCCAGGGTAGCCAATCGAATCATCATTTGGTGCATAAAGAAAAACCCCACAAAAAATGTTTATGTGTGGTTATAAATGATTAAAATAATTTTTCCTGCGGTGGTTTAACACCTGCTAAGCGTAGATATACCGTTGCCTGACCGCGATGATGTGTCTGATGTTCAAAATCTTTAACAAACACCATATCTCTTGTCATTTCGAAACGGTTCATAAATTTTACTTTCTCTTCTGATTGTTTAGGTGTCATTTTCTTTAGCGCAGCAATTACATAATCGTAACCCGCCATAACTTCCTTGGTTACATTCGCTTTGGATTTATCCTGAATTTTCTCTACTTCACCCAATCCGTAAGGACTTTTTTCGCCGGTAGCACTTGCCGTAAAACCATAGTTCGCATCTGTAAGGTGTAACATTTGTTCTGCAAAAGAACGCATTTCCGGTGTTGGCTTTAAAGAATAACCCGATTCAGGCATTGCATCCAGGTATTCTTTGGTATACGCCTTTGCTCTTTCCCATTCTGCAATTTTAGTGCTTAACGATTCCTGTGCATTGGCCACAGCCATGGTAGCCAACAGGCCTATCAGGCTGAGTAATAATTTTGCTGTTTTCATGATTTGGTTTGTTTTTACTAGAACAAATATAAGGGAGAAATAAGATTTGTCTATTAGCTTCCGGAATTATTTGTATGTCGGTCAGCTGTTAGGAGCGAAGCGTGAGTTAGTTTTAAATTATCATCTTTAAACCTCGAAAATCTTTTAAGTTATGTGATTATTTTTCTCGTATAGATTAAGTAAAATAAGGCTTGAACTGGTCACTCAAAAAAGCATACTGTGCCTGTTTATTTTTTCGTATACGTTCTTACAAAATCGATCCAATCCGAAACGGTAACAGGTATCTCTACATCAGGTTTAATCCCAATATTATCAAGTGGATATTCAGGCAATCTTAATGATTTACAGGCCGGATAGCCCAGGCCATAAAAACCAAAAGGCAATTTGGTTCTCACAACTTCTAAATAATCTATGGCGCCAGATGTGTTGCTACCATAAAGCTTTACCTTAGTGCTTTGTCTTGCCTGTAAAACAAAAATTTCAGCGGCACTGGCTGTATTTTTGTTTATGATCAGAGAAACAGATTTTGGGTTCTTGAATACCTTTGAAAAGGTAATCGTATCTACAGGGTATAAAGGATAAATTTCGTTAAGATGTGTTTTTAATTCGCGAACATTTTTTTCAAAGATTGTTTTCATGCTGTCAGCAATATTTGATGGAATCTGGCTATAATAATCGCGAATGTTTTCTTCTGTAGCCAATACGCTTCCCCCCTCCGTCAAAATGGGGTTGGCATAAAGATATGGGATTAATTTATCATAACTAAGTACAGAACCACCATAATTATTTCGAAGGTCTATAATTAAATGTTCGCATTTCTCCAGTTCCAGGGCATTTTTTTTTAATAAACTATCCATCACCTTTACATTATCCAATGATGCGTATGAAGGCATTTGAAAAAGGCAGGTTTTGTCATCCAAAAATTTAAATTTTGGAAAAAGCTCATTATTCGCAGTTTGGCTAGATACTTTTGGGGGCGGAACAAAATTTTTGTACCATTTTGAAGTAACGGTACCGTCTCCAAATGTAAGTGTGTCTTTTACTTTCTGTAAAAAAAGCTGATTTTCTGAATGATCAATAGCTCTGAAAACTTTTAGACGGTATTGTCCACGATTTTTAGTAATTCTTAATTTAACTTGTTGCGGGCCCCAAGTGCTTCCATTCGCCTTTATAATGAAACCGATAAACTCATTTTTTCTGTTTTTATCCTTTACGATTCCGATTTGATAATATCCGGCCTGGTCTTTCCAAATACCTTCCAAACTGTCTATATCAGCTTGCTCCTTCTTCAGATAAGAATTGAACAGCGAATCTGTCCAATCTGTTTTTTCTTCTTTAGCATAATAATTTATGAGCTGTTCCTTCGTGAATTTACTATCATCATATGAAATACTCATGTGCTTATCCTTAAAAAAGGAAAGCCATTTTTTAAGAATTGGAAAGCATTGGTAAGGAGGGGCTTCACCAGCTTCCATTAACAAACTATCTGTAAAAACTTCAAATTTGTTTCTGTTTGAAACGGTTACTTTGTCATTATAACCGGCATAGTTTTTCTTCACTCTTTCGATTACAAACTTCAAGTTACCTCTGCAATCACAATTTTGAGCTTTTGAAGAAAAAAAAGCGAAAATTAAAATAAAGAGCACAAATTTCCTTATGTATTTACATGTTTTCATTAGCATCTATTGTCAATACTAATTGCTTATAGTCGTAACTTATCTTCTACGCATCCTGGTAATGTGGAGGATTCCCGACAGTAGTTGGATTTCCAGTCCGTCGCCACCCCCTAATTAGTCGCATTTGTTCATTATTAAAACCCATAATCAATTTTTTCTATTTTCCTGGCGTTTCGTTTTATGATGTTATACTCTGTAAATTTTTTTTAAATGTATCATTTCTAGTAGGTGTTTACAAAAATAAAATCTTACCACAAAATCAATTTGTAATGCTTTATAATTATACAAGAAAATGAATTTTATGCTGCACTACAATGAAACTAAAATAAAGTCTATCCCGCAAACTAAAATCTATTTCCTGCAAAACTACCTTTTCATATAGAAAATCATAGGTTCTGTATAACAAATAATATATTGTCAAATCATTCACCTAATTTAATAGTTGATTTTAATAATTCAATATTTAACCTCTAGTTTTCATGAACCTTTTCAACGTTAAAAAACACAATTTAGATAGCGTCACGCAACATTTAACTAAAGCACTTGGTATTAAAATGCATAATTCAACAATATCTAAATGTTTAAGAGAGCATCCAGATTATCCAAGTATCCTGTCACTCAGCGATTGTTTAAAAGATTGGAAAATACCTAATAAAGCATATAGATTCATTAAAACTGATTATAACCTTACTAATTTATCTTTACCATTCATCGCACATTTAGAAGAACATGGAGGTAAGTTTGTCTTGATTCATAATATTGATGAAGAAAATATTACTTTTTCAGATGAACAGAAAAAAAGTACAACTATTTCAAACAAAAAGTTTTTTGAAAATTGGGATGGAATTATTGTTCACGCGCAAAAAGGCCCGCAAAGCGGTGAAATAAATTACTTTGAAAACGCACTTAAATATTTCTTTCAAGTTCTTGTTTTGCCGTCAGTGTTGATATTGTTCTCATTATTATTCATTGTTGCGTTCAGTACTTTATTACCAGCATTATATCCAGCGGTACTAAGCGTGACGAAATTAATAGGCTTGCTTGTAAGTATATTTCTTTTAATGCAAACTATCAATGCTGAAAATCCTTTTATAAAAAACTTATGTGGATTAGGCGGCAAAAATGATTGTAATGCAATTTTGAATTCTAGAGCTGCAAAGTTAACCGATTGGTTAAGTTGGAGCGAAATAGGCTTCTTCTATTTTTCAGGCACACTTTTACTGCTTTTAATCAACCCTTCGTCAATGTGGCTAATAATGGTGCTAAATTTATTTTCATTGCCATATACCATTTATTCATTTTCTTACCAATATAAAGTAAAGAAATGGTGTGTACTGTGTTGTAGCATACAGGTAGTACTTATATCAGAATTTGTTTGCGCAGTGATATTCGGGAATTGGAACTGGAATGCTTATACAATCATCAATAGCCAATTATATCTCGTTATAATATGTTTATTATCGCCAATAATAATCTGGTCATTTTTAAAACAGTATTTTCTAAGTACAGCGCAACTGAAACCTTTAAAAAGAGAATTAAATCAATTTAAATTCAATAATGAATTATTCAAAAATGCATTATCTAATCAGCCAATATATAATATAGATGATGATTTAATGCCGATAGTTTTAGGAAACGAGCTGGCCGATATAACTATAACAATGGTAACTAATCCTAACTGTACGCCTTGTAGTGTAGCTCATAAAGGCTTAACTAAGTTATTAGAATCGCGCAGTGACATCAAGATAAAGCTGATTTTTTTTACGAGTGATAGTGAGGACGAAAGAGCAAAGGTTGCACGTCATTTAACCACTCTTGCTTTTTTTAGAAGTAAAACCATTGCTGAAGAAGCTCTAAATGACTGGTACAAGACATTTATGAAATATGAAAATTGGCAAATAAAGTATCCTATTGAGTATAAAATTGAAGTTGAACAGGCCGTTAATAAACAGAGAGAGTGGTGTGATTTGGCTGATATTGACTCAACACCAACATTTTTTATTAATGGGCAAAAATTACCAGATCCCTATAAACTGGATGATGTCAAATATTTATTAAGTTAAAAATTATCTAATATAATCTAGCAGACATATCTTTAAATAAGAAAGACTTTGTACAAAATGAGGCAATGCGGTTGCAAACAATTTGTCTCAAAACGAGTGTTGACGTACATCAATACAGCTAGGAAGCCCGGCTTGAAAGAAGGTTTCAATTAAACTTTAAATCGAAATTATGGAAATGTTACTAAATGATAGTGCAACCACTATTAAAGGGGAAGTACTATCAAGAAATGAAATGAGAATGATAAAAGGAGGGGTTGTTGAGCCACCAAGCAGTTATGGATGTAAGACATCAGCATGTACTTGGACGGATGGTAATGGATATACCACTACTGGAACTTGTGGCGGCAAGGGAGAAGCAACTGGCGGGCCTTATGGTACAATCACAATGGAGTGCTTTTGTAATACTTCAAATCATACTTCTCCTACTCCTGTAGGAAGTAATGGCGGAGTAAGTAGATGCTACAATGATTAGAACCAATAACTAAATCCGTAAAGTGATAGAAGATCAATATGATGTAATCTTGAAGAATTAAAAAGCCTTATTCACTATTTATCATGATTGAAAAGCTATCACTTTATTAACTATACAAAATGAAAAACATTACAATTATTTGCCTGATTTTATTGCAGCAATCCTGCAAATTAACGACTCATAATAATGCAGTTATCAAAGGGATTGGGCTAAATAAGAATATCCAAAAGGTTTACCTTACATCTGCAGTAGAATGGGATAAGTTCTTAGATTCGGCGAATTGTATAGATGGATCTTTCACTTTGACTTACAAGCCAACTGAAAGATTTGAACCCTTTTTAGCCAGCCTATGTTATTTAGATTCAGCAAAAAAAATAACTCAATTTTACGTTAAAAATGAATTTTTGATCAAAAAAACTGGAAAAAACTCAGCTAATTCAGCATTTATGTTAGATTATGGAATTTCAGTTATAAAGAACTTTGAAAATAAAGATGGACATACTAGTGCAATATTAAACAGTGGAATGGAAAATCAGCTTTTTCAAAATTTTGAATGGCAGAACTTTGGATATATTCGAGATAGTACTGATGTAAAAAGATTCGCTAGAAATACAGCATTAATAAAAAAATATCCTGACTCATATTACTTTCTAAACAAAATTACGCAATTCAGAGAGCATTATTCTAAAAAACAGTTAACTGAGATATTACAGAATTTTAGTATACCTATTAGAAACTCTAAAAGCTCCTTGAGTTTACGTAACTATACGAATAATATGCTTTTGCCTAATGATAAAACTCCGGAATTATCCTTAGTCTCAGACAAAGGAGTAGTAATAAAAGGTATCGACCGGAGAGCTAAACTCAATATGTTGGTATTTTGGGCAAGCTGGTGTGGACCATGCAGATTAGAAATTCCTGACCTTAAAAAGATCAGATCAACAGTATTGAGTAAAGATTTTTATATGGCCAGCATCTCAATAGATGAAAATAAAGAATATTGGCAGAACGCATTGAAGTATGAAAAAATGAGTTGGGATCAATTTATCGTTGATGAAAAAGATATGGATATAATCATGGCAAGATATAGATTTTCATCGATACCTTTAGTTGTTTTTATTGATCAGAACGGTAATGAAATCAAAAGATTTAATGGTTATGCTCCAAATCGGACATCTGAATATTTGAGTTTTATTGCAGCTCACAATTAATTTCTTTTCTGAGAACATAGGCATTATAATAAGCCCAATACTTATTTTATTTTAATTACATTTTGATTTAGTTACAAATACTTGAAACAGTTCCCTTTTTATAAACAACCTGATCAGATGGATTGTGGTCCGACTTGTTTGCGAATGATTGCCAAATACTATGGCAAAAATTTTGGGCTACAAAAAATACGAGACCTTTCTGGAATTAATAGAGAGGGTGTTTCGCTTTTAGGAATTAGTGATGCTGCTGAAAAAATTGGCATTAGAACAAGTGGAGCTAGAATTGATATCAAAAAATTACAAGCTTGCGAGTTGCCAGTTATTGTTCATTGGGATCAAAATCATTTTGTTATTCTTTATAAAATCGACAAGGGAAATTTCTTTTTGGCTGATCCAGCAAAAGATTTAATTATTTACAGCAAATCTGAATTTCTTAAAAATTGGTTAAGCACAAATAAAAACGGCCATAACGAAGGCATTGTACTTACCTTATCGCCAACGCCTGAGTTTTACAGCCAGGAAGGTGATAGAGCCAATGGACTGGACTTCGGTTATTTATTAAAGTACCTTTACCGCTATAAGCAGCTTATTATGCAGCTTTTTGCCGGACTTGCCGTAGGCAGTTTATTGCAATTGATATTGCCATTCCTTACCCAGAGCATCGTCGATATCGGTATCAATACCCGCAACCTTAATTTTATCTACATCATCCTCATCGCCCAAACTATGCTCTTTATTGGACGGATGAGTGTCGATTTTATCCGCTCCTGGATATTACTGCACATCAGTACAAGGATTAACATTTCGATACTAACCGATTTTTTAATCAAGCTGATGAACCTGCCCATCAGTTTTTTTGATACGAAGATGACAGGCGATATCATGCAGCGCATGAATGACCAGAAAAGAATAGAATCTTTTTTAACTGGTTCTACTTTGAGCGTGGTTTTTTCAATGTTTAACCTGGTTATTTTTGCCGTTGTACTGGCTTATTACAACATCAACATCTTTATCATATTCGCCGTCAGCACGGTTTTGTATAGCCTCTGGGTAGTTGCTTTCCTAAAGAAAAGACGTATGCTGGATTTTAAACGCTTTGATATTTCGTCTAAAAACCAGAGCGCTATTGTACAGCTTATTAGTGGTATGCAGGAAATCAAACTGAACAATTGTGAACAGCAAAAACGCTGGGAGTGGGAACGAATCCAGGCCGGGCTGTTCCGTTTTAATGTAAAAAGCCTGGCTTTGGGCCAGTACCAGCAGGCCGGCACATTTTTTATCAATGAGGGTAAAAATATCCTCATTACCTTTTTGGTTGCCAAATCGGTTATTGATGGGCAGCTTACTTTGGGTGCCATGATGGCGGTGCAATATATCATCGGTCAGTTAAACAGCCCGATAGAGCAGATGCTTGGTTTCGTTCAGCAATTGCAGGATGCAAAAATATCCTTAGAACGCTTAAATGAAATCAGGGAGATGGATGATGAAGAGCCACTGGATAAAACCTTTGTAAAAGAATTGCCTTCTGATAAAAGCATTAGCCTGCAAAATATATCTTTCACTTACCCCGGCGCAGGTAATGAGCCGGTTTTATCTCAAATTAACCTCCACATTCCGCAGGGTAAAACCACTGCTATTGTGGGCATGAGCGGAAGTGGCAAAACGACCATTTTAAAGTTATTGCTTCGCTTTTATGAGCCACAAAAAGGCGATATAAAGGTTGGCAATGGTTACCTGGACCAGATTAGTTTCAGGTACTGGCGTGGCCTCTGTGGCGTTGTGATGCAGGATGGTTTTATCTTTTCTGACAGTATTGCAAAAAATATTGCCGTGGGCGATGAATACCCCGATATGGCGAAATTGAAAGATGCCATACGTGCGGCCAACATTAGTGATTTTATAGAAAGCCTGCCGCTAGGCTTAAACACAAAAATTGGTGCTGAAGGTAATGGTATTAGTCAAGGTCAGCGACAACGGATTTTAATTGCCCGTGCCGTATATAAAAATCCTGAATATATCTTTTTTGATGAGGCAACCAATGCCCTGGATTCTAATAATGAAAAGGTAATCATGGAAAACCTTGAAAAGTTTTTCAAAGGGAAAACGGTTGTGGTTGTTGCCCATCGTTTAAGCACTGTGAAAAATGCGGACAATATTGTTGTGCTGGATAAAGGCGTTATTATAGAACAAGGCACGCATGCAGAACTGACACAGGCAAGGGGTGAATATTACCAGTTGGTTAAAAATCAGCTGGAATTGGGAAACTAGGAGTTGAAGTAATATCAGGCTTTATAAAAATATGCCAACAGAAGAAATAACCTATCAGGAAACAAACAGCGAAGAGGTTCAGGAAATCATAACTGCTGTACCACCATGGATATTAAGGTTTGGAATTACCTTAATCTTAATCGTATTGGCCGGTATCGTACTTTTGTCGGCATTGATTGAATATCCCGATGTGGTTAAGGTTAACCTAAAAATAAATTCCCTGAACTCACCAAAAGCGGTGCTCGCTAAGCAAAGTGGTAAGTTAACGGCTTTATTGGTGCAAGATGGGCAGATGGTCAGTATAAACCAGCCTTTAGCTTATTTTGAAAGCACCGCGAAACCTGAACATATTCTACAGCTGAATAAAACCCTAAAAGAAATTCAGTCGGCCGTACTTAACAATACGAAAACACCATTCAGCTTACCAGAAAATTTAAACCTTGGCGAATTACAAAGCAGTTATCAGAATTTCTATCAACAATATTTACAATACCAGTCCACTCAAAAAAATGGTTATTACATAAACCGGATGGCGTTTCTGGAAAAGGATTTGAGGGACATTAGTACTCTAAAATCTCAAATATACCAGCAGCAAAAAGTACAGAAATTAGAATATGCTAACCAGGAAGAGGAATATAAAGCTTATCAAAAATTATATAAAAACAAGGTCATTTCCAGGAGTGAGTTCGCGCAACAGGAAAACAAATATTTAAGTTCTAAATACCCGTTACAGCAAACCGAAACCGCTTTGCTAAACAATGCTGGTAACCATAGCGCAAAGGAAAAGGAGCTATTAGATTTAAAACATACCATCTCTGAAGAACGGGCTAAATTTCTCCAGGCACTAAATCAATGCCTGACGGAAAGTGATGCCTGGATATTACAGCACATTCTCACTGCTCCGGTAGCTGGAAAATTAAGTTTCGCTGGTATTGTTCAACAAAACCAAAATGTTTTGAACAACCAGGAAGTATTTATTGTAAATCCCGGCAACAGCGATTTTTTTGGTGAAGTACAGATACCACAGTACAATATGGGCAAGATTCGTAAAGGAGAGCGAACGCTGGTCAAACTCCGTAGTTATCCTTTTGAACAGTATGGAATGGTTCGGGGAAGGTTATCCTACATTTCTGATGTTGCATATCGGGATAGCGTATTTATAGCCAAAGTAAGTTTTGAGCAATTCGAAAACAAAGACCCTAACCGTAAAATCGTGCTAAAAAACGGTATGCAGGCAGATGCGGAAATTATAACCGAAGAAAGTTCCTTGTTGCAACGTTTCTTCAGGAACATAACCAGGATGTTGCGTGGTTGATAGTATTTTTTTAATATTCATTCTTTAAAAGAAAGAATTAAATTTTTGATGATAAGTCAGTTAAACACCTCTGCCATGACCCGGCTTATTTTCACTAAATAAACTATTTCAAACTTTCCAAAAACCAACTTACCTTATATTCCGTAAGTGTTTATAGTTTGCAGATGCAAATAGACAGAAATAAACCTGAATCACATGACAACTACAATTGCAGCCTTATTAGGAGGTCCTGAAATGATAATTTTGGCTTTAGCTATATTGCTTTTATTTGGCGGTAAAAAGATTCCTGAATTAATGAAAGGCCTTGGAAAAGGTATAAAAGAATTTAAAGATGGTCAGGATGGTCATAACGAACCAATACCGGCTAAAGAACCTGTAAAACCTTAATTTATGCTAAGTCCTTTCCGTAAATCTCCTAAAAAGCCTGAGTTGAAAAACATCATCGCAGGGGGCTTTCTGGTTTTTTCGGAAAGGCAAAATTTTATACATGCTGTTTTAGTTGCGTTTATATAGCTTTAGCATATAATGAAGCGTTTGCTACATCATACTGAAGTTGTTGGTAGGCGATACGATTAGCAACTGTTCTTTGAGCGATAGGCTTCCATTTTGCGCCGACATTCTTATAAATATGAATTTTAACCGGGAATACGATTAAATTATTGTTCTTATCAATTTGAATCGTCTTCTTATCGTTATTTTCCTGAACAAATGCATATATCGCAAATTGCTTTTCTCCAAATGCATGGTTTAGGATGCCCTGAGCCAGTGTTTTTGTAATCGAAGTTTTTTGCGTTACACTTTTCCCTTTGAACCTGGCATTCCAATCCGCGGGTTGCGCAGGAATACAAATTATTTTCGCATAAGCCGATTGGGTATTATGGTAGATAAACATCGGCACATTGCTGATGGATTTATTCGTTTTGACTGATTGCAGGTAACCAAGCCACGAAGCTTTGATGTATTCAGGGTTTTTAATAAATATTTGCCACTTCGTAGAGGCTACCTATCGAACCATGTCGGGCCAAGGATGAGGTGTGCCTGATGGCATAAATATCTTGTCGAATAAAAAAATATTCATGGTTAATACAGACATTTAGATACAGGTTTAACTAGGAAATAATACATTACCTATCTTTTATTCAATATGATAATCAGTATTTTTTTAACCTTTTTGTCTAATTTTTAGTATATTTAATAATACAATATTTTAAGTTATAATTTGTATTTTTCACATCGGATTCCGATAGATTAATTAATAAATCACCCAATAAAATATTTTTTTTAACACCTCTTTTAAGATTAAACTGACCATATTTTACCTCTGAAACAGATTTTTTACATTAAAAAATCATAAAATAGTATTCTTATAAGGGGTAAATCATTAGGCTATTTAGTTAGGTACAGGGTGTTTTTACCCTGGTCAAAACCTGCATATTTGTCTGCTGAACGATAAAAATCGCTATTTATTATAAGTATATGTATTAATACCTGCCAGGTTCGTAGTTTATATAATTTATAATGGTAGTATAAATTATAGTATTGCTGTGATAAAAACGATGGCTTGTAATCGATATGAAGCAAAAATATTTCTTGAATTGCCCTATCTTTGACCAACGAAAAAAAAATATTTTTTAAAAACCGAGTGGTTTTAAACTTCGTAATTAGTGAAAAACCAAATAATAAACTGTAGCCCAATCCCATTGAGCTGTTTCCTGTTATCCTGCGCTTATGAATAGAATTCTACCATTCTTGTATTTCAAAAGGAGTTATTCCCGTTTTTTTAATTTTTTTTACAGGTATAGGGCAGTTGCTTGCTTTGTGTTTGTATTATTCTTGAGTATAAATCATGCATTAGCCGATGGAAGTAAAGACCTGTACCAAGGTTCAACAGTTGGAAGAAGGGCATACATGTATAGTAATGATTATACGGCTGGCGGCACAACAATCAACTCCTGGCCATTCAAAACACTTGGTACACATTATGTATATGCAGTTGCAAATGAAAGTCTTGCACTGGCGTTTAGTTCTGCGGGGGTAGGTAATGCAGCAATTCGGATTACCACTCCGTCTGGCGCAGTTTCAATTGTTACAACTAATGCGCTCATAGGTAAGATTACAAACCAGGCCAATGAAGTTGCCGGACCGAAACTTAACGCATTAGATCCTGGCACAAACCGCTATACCCCGGCCTATTACAATGTTCAAACAACGGGTATTTACAAGGTTGAATTTCTGCCTGTGGGCGATAAATCTGCTACGGCACTTAATGGTAACGAAACAAGTACGACAAATTTTAACTCAAATCAAAACTGGGATGCACCTACAGTAGATAACAGTACCAGTTTAATCGCCGCATGGGATATTTCGGTAATAAACTCCGCAGGTACTGCGTTTATACCGGGTAGGGTATATGTTAATCTGTTAAACCTTTTTGTTTATAATCAAAATTTCAATAACGGCTTTTACGGCACCGCTTTTGTGTTAACTAAAAACGGCAGGGCTTACCGCGTAAAAACAAATGGTATCCATGGTGCTGGTTTTACTTTCTTTGCCAATAATAAGGGAGTAGTAGACGGCTCAGGTGTGCCGACCTTTAAAAGTTTAAACGCTTCTGATCGGGCCGCAGTAGTTGTTGCTGTTAAAGATCCTACCGCGCAGGACGTTACCAGTCCATCTTTGCAGGTAACCCATAAAATATTTTATAGGGAACCTGCGAATGATTTACCCACAACCGACCAGAATGTAACCATTGGTACTACTCCAACCACCACCTGGCTGAAAAAGCCATCAAACAACCCGGTTATTACGAATGTAATGCTCACGGGTAAGGAGGGAACACCCAACAAAGCAGGACAAAAGGGGGGAACCATTTCATTCAACTCCACCGAAAACGGGACCTATTCCATTACCATTCCGGCGCCAACACCACGGGTTTTAACAGGTGATGCTGTTGCAGGCGCCAATGCTGTTGCCTGGGATGGTAAAGATGGTAATGGAAATGTATTACCTGCGGGAACTGTAATCAGCAGTGTTAGTGTTAAATTATTTGCCGCAGAAGTGCACTTTCCGTTTATTGATATGGAAATTAATCCGAATGGCATAAATGTGGAGTTGACCGAGAACACGACATATGCTGTTCAAACCGGCAACACAGACCCCACTGTTTATAACAATACCGTTTATTGGGATGATTCTCCTATCTCGAATGCGGGTAGTACAAGAAGTTCTAATCCGGTTACTCAAAATACCGGTGTATCTTCCCTAAGTAACGGACATAAATGGGGAGTTTATACCAATGGAGGTGGTAACGGAAGTACCAATACAGGAACAGGACTATTTGATTTCGGGAATGAGAAAACTTTAGATACCTACGCCTATATTGCCGCAAGCCCCGTAACACAACCTGTAAGCGTTAACATTGCGGTATCCGATTTAAAAACAACAAGCATTACGCCGTCTTTTTCAAATCCTGTTGCGATCGGAAGTACAGTTACTTACACCGTTATTGTTGAAAATTTAAACAATAACAGTAACGGAAGTACCAGCGCCGTTACCGGGGCAGGTTTTAAATTTACGGCGCCAGCAGGTTTTACCATAAACTCGGCCACGATTACTTCTTCTACAGGAACAGTTAGCCAGCAAAATGGCGCTACAAATTCCGGAACGGTTTTTAGTTCTAAGCTGGATATGAGCAGCGGTTCTACAGCAACCTATACCATTGTGGGTACAGTTGGTACGGCATTGGCCGGAAAAAACATTGCGGTCGAAGCCAGTATGCTCAGACCGGCTGATACCACTGACCCGGATGCCACTGATCCGGCAACTTCAGGTACACCAACTGATCCACACCAGGAATGTAAAAACGGAACTGCTAATGAAAATTGTAATAACATTGCTTATAATTCCGGCGTAGCCGTAAATAATTATGCTTCCGTTACGGCTTCAACTGCAACTGCAAATGAACCATCTACAAACGGCGCTTTCACCATCAGCATTCAAAATGCAAGTTCAAATTCAACTGTGGTAAGTTATACGATTACCGGCACGGCAACATCAGGTACTGATTATACGGCATTAACCGGCACGGCGACAATTCCTGCGGGCAGCACTTCTGTGGTGGTTCCGGTTACAATTACCGATGATAACCTGGTAGAAACCGCTGAAAGCGTAATTATGACCTTAAATTCTTCTACAAACGGCGTAACCATCACACCTGCAGCAGCAAACGCAACGGCTACTGTAAACATTGCCGATGATGATGTGTCCACAGTAAGCGTTGCAGCAACCACAAATGCTGCTGAGCCGTCGACAAACGGCTTATTTACCTTTACCCTAAGTAAACCTAGTTCTACCGCAACAACTATAAATTACACTATTAGCGGCACGGCAACCAGCGGAACAGATTATACGGCAATTGGTACTTCGATTGTTATACCGGCAGGTGCTACAACAGCTACTTTATCTATTCCCATAACCGATGATAACCTGGTTGAAGGCACAGAAACGGTAATTTTAACCATGGCTGCAGCTACCAGTAATAGCTCAATCACGGCGAATACATCTGCCGTAACCTTAAATATAGCGGATAACGATTCTGCAACCATTACGCTTGCAGCTACAACAAACGGATCTGAACCATCTACAAATGGTGTCTTCACCTTTACACTAAGTAAAGCAAGCGCTACGCCTACAACTGTAAATTATACCGTTGGCGGTACCGCTACAAGCGGAACAGATTACACCGCTATCGGAACATCCTTCGTTATCCCCGCAGGGGCCACCTCAGCAACACTTTCCGTTCCGGTAACCAATGATCAGCTGGTAGAAGGTACAGAGACGGTAATTTTAACAATGGCTGCCTCCACCAGCAACAGCCTGATTACAGCCAGCACCAGTTCGGTAACTTTAAACATCGCCGATGATGATGTTTCCGCAATTACTGTAGCAACAAACAATGCCGCCGAACCGACAACAAATGGTTCATTTGTATTTACCATGAGTAAGGCAAGTGCGACACCAACAACGGTAAGCTACACCATCGGCGGTTCGGGAACGAACGGCACAGATTATTCTAATATAGCTACCTCGATAGTTATACCGGCCAACACAACATCTTTTACACTTCCTGTTACAGTTACAAATGACCAGATTGTTGAAGGAACAGAGAATATTATTTTAACCTTTAATTCGGCTACAGATAATGCCAACGTTACCGTAACACCGGCTTCGGCTACGGTGAGTATTGCGGATGATGATGCAGCAACCGTAACTGTAACGGCCACCACCAATGCGGCGGAGCCATCCACAAACGGGCTGTTTACTTTTACATTAAGTAAAGCCAGTTCAACGGCAACTACTGTGAGCTATACAATCAGTGGCACAGCAACCAGTGGCACAGATTATACGGCAATAGGCACATCGGTTGTTATCCCGGCGGGTGCAACTTCAGCTACGGTAGCGGTACCTGTAAGTGATGATAATATCGTAGAAGGCACTGAAACGGTAGTTTTAACGATGACAGCTTCCACCAGCAACGCTTTAATTACCGCAAGCACCACCGCTTCTACACTGAATATTGCCGATGATGACACGGCAACTATAACGATTGCCGCTACGGCGAATGGCGCTGAACCATCTACCAACGGACAGTTTACCTTTACCATGAGCAAAGCCAGTTCTACGGCAACGGTTATTTCCTATACCGTAAGTGGTACAGCAACCAGCGGAACGGACTATACCGCTATCGGTACTTCAGTAACAATTCCGGCAGGAGCCACTTCCGCTACTGTATCTGTAGCCGTTGCAGATGATAACATTACAGAAGGTACAGAAACGGTTATTTTAACGATGACTGCTTCAACCAGTAATCCATCAATCACGGCGAGTACAACCGCTGCAACTGTAAATATTACGGATAATGATGCTTCTGTTGCTTCTGTTACAGCCGGTACCAACGGTAATGAAAACGGGCCAACCAACGGAACGTTTACAGTTACGTTAAGCAATCCGACTACCGCAGATACGCAGATCACTTACACGCTGGCAGGAACGGCTACGGAAGGAAGTGATTATACCACCATTACCACCAAAACGGTTACGATTTTGGCCGGCCAGGTAAGTGCTACGATATCCATTCCCGTAAGGACAGATAATTTTGTAGAAGGCACAGAAACGGTTGTTGCGACCCTGTCCAACTCAAACAATGGTCTGGTTTCGTTCAGCAACGCTCCGGCTACCATTAACATTGCAGATAATACGACCGCTACAGTAAGCGTAACCGCAACAACCAATGCCGCAGAACCATCTACAAATGGTTTGTTTACTTTTACCTTAAGTAATGCATCAACAACAAATACAGTAATCAACTATTCAGTTGGCGGTACGGCAAGCAGCGGAACAGATTATACCTCAATTGGCACTTCAGTTACCATCCCTGCAGGTTCAACTACGGCAACAGTTTCTGTTCCGGTTAAAGATGACAACCTGGTTGAAGGTACCGAAACAGTTGTTTTAACCATGGCTGCTGCAACCAGTAACACATCGATTACAGCAAGTACAGCTTCCGTAACTTTAAACATTGCCGATAACGATACTGCCATAGCCACCATTGCGGCGGCGCAAAACGGAAATGAAACCGGGCCGACTAACGGAACCTTTACCGTTACCCTAAGCAATGCTTCTGCAACGGATACACAGATAAGCTACACATTAGGCGGCACCGCGACAGAAGGAAGCGATTACAGTACAATCAACACTAAAACGATTACCATTCCTGCCGGACAAACTACAGGTACCATCACTATTCCCGTGCTTACAGATGCACTTACTGAAAGTACAGAAACAGTTGTAGCCACTTTAAGCAGTACCGATAATGGATTGATTTCGGTAAGTTCTACACCGGCAAGCATCAATATTGTAGACGCAAATACCGCAAGTGTGAGTATTTCAGCAGCATCAACCATCAACGAAGGTGCCGGAACAATTACCTTCACGGTAACACTAGATAATGCCGTACAAAATTCATTTACCGTTGATTATGCAACGGTGAACGGAACTGCGGTTGCCGGTTCTGATTATACAGCAACCTCAGGAACATTAACTTTCGCCGCAGGTTCAGCTGCCGGAACATCAAAAACATTTACCGTTCCGATTGTTAATGATAACATTGCCGAACCTAACGAAACATTCAGCGCCAACTTAAGTAATATAACAGGTTCAGTTGTAGTTATCTCAAATGCAAGTGCAACAACAACAATTGCAGATAATGATGCGGCGACGGCAACCATTACCGCAGGAACTACCGGTAACGAAAACGGGCCTGTTAACGGAACATTTACTGTAACACTCAGCAACCCTTCATCAGCAGATACCCAAATTACCTATACCTTATCAGGAACGGCTACAGAAGGCAGCGATTACAGTACAATCGCTACCAAAACCATAACCATCCCGGCAGGCCAAACCACCGGAACGATAACCATCCCGGTTTTAAGCGATGCGATTGTGGAAGGAAACGAAACTATCGTGGCTACATTATCGGCTTCAAACAATGCAACTGTAGTGATTGGTAACACACCTGCAACCATTAACATTCAGGACAATACAACTGCTGTTGTTACCGTAGCTGCAAGCCAGAATGGCACTGAACCCGCAACATCGGGCGTATTTACGTTTACCTTGATTAATGCATCGGCAACGAATACCACTATTAATTTTACAGTCAGCGGTACCGCAGGCAGTGGAACGGATTATTCATCAATCGGAAATTCGGTTACCATTCCGGCCGGGCAAACCAGTGTAACTTTACCGGTTCCGGTTTTGGATGATAATTTAGCGGAACCAACAGAAACTGTTGTTTTAACGATAACAGGCACAAATAACACGGCTATTACAGCAAGTACCACACCGGCAACCGTCAATATTACGGATAATGATGCCGCAACGGTGGCCATTAACAATATTTCGGTAAATGAAGCTGCAGGCAATGCAACATTTACGATCACCCTTACCGGAAATGTACAAAATGCATTTACCGTAAATTATACGACTGCGAACGGAAGTGCAAGCTCCGAAAATGATTTTACCGCTACAACAAATTCGGTAACATTTCCTGCCGGTTCAGTAAGCGGTGCTACACAGACATTTGATATTCCTTTGGTAAATGATAACGTTGCCGAACCGTCAGAAACTTTCACAGTTAACCTCACTTCAGTAAGTGCAGGTTCGGCTGTAACCATTGCGGCGGCCGGAGCAAGCGGTACAGCAACGATAGCCGATAATGATGCGGCAAGTGTAGCAATAAATAGTGTTACGGCTGCAGAGAATGCAGGGAATATGGTATTCACCGTTACATTGACAGGAAATATCCAAAATGCTCTAACCTTAAATTATGCAACAGCTGATAACAGCGCAATTGCGGGTTCAGATTATACGGCTAAAACCGGAACCATCACATTCCCGGCAGGTTCAGCAAATGGTGCAACACAGACCATATCTATCGGCGTAACAGATGATAATGTAAGAGAATCTTCCGAAAACTTTAAGGTTACTTTAAGCGGAACAACTGCACCTGTAACCATCGCCCAGGCAGAAGGTATTGGTACGATAACGGATAATGATGTTGCAACCGTAAGCATTTCAGCTACACCGGCGAGTGTAAACGAAGGCGCGGGCACAGCTACCTTTACAGTTACCCTGAACGGAGCGGTGCAGGATGCCTTCGATGTTGATTATGCAACAGTTAATGGCACAGCTTCAGATGGTAATGATTTTACAGCAAAAACAGGCACATTAACATTCCCCGCAGGTTCAGTAAACGGTGCCACGCAAACCTTCACCATTTCAATTATTAATGATAACCTGGTTGAACCTTCAGAAAACTTCTCCGGAACGATAAGCAATGTAACCGGCGGATTGGTTACCATAGCAACGGCTACGGCGGCAGTTACGATTACAGATAATGATACTTCGGTAGCGAGCATCGCTGCAGGCATAAATGGTAATGAAAACGGTCCTGTTAATGGAACATTTACCGTAACATTAACTAATCCATCGGCCACCGATACCCAAATTACCTATTCATTGGGCGGTACTTCAACAGAAGGAAGCGATTACAGTACCATCACAACAAAAACAATTACCATTCCTGCCGGACAAACAACTGGAACAATCTCTATACCAGTATCTACCGATGCTGTGGTGGAGGGTACTGAAACCATTATTGCTACATTAACGAGTACCAATAACGGTTCGGTTACCTTCAGCAATAGTCCGGCTACTATTAACCTTTCAGACAACACAACCGCTACCGTTACGGTCGCATCCACAGCAAACGGAGCAGAACCAAATACCGCAGGCCAGTTTAAATTTACTTTAAATAATGTATCGACCACGAATACGGTTATTACTTATTCTGTAAGCGGAACCGCAAGCAGCGGAAATGATTATACAGCCATCGGTACAACTGTAACTATACCTGCCGGACAAACAACGGCAACCGTAAGTGTTCCTGTACTGAATGATAACATTGCAGAAGGGACAGAAACAGTTGTTTTGACCATGACCGCGGCTACCAGCAACGGGGCAATAACGGCAAGCACCAACCCCGCAACATTAAATATTGCAGATAATGATAGCTCAACAGCAAGTATTTCACCGGGTACAAATGGCGACGAAAACGGACCTGCTAACGGAACTTTCGTGGTTAGCCTGAGCAATCCGTCATCAAACCCGACAACTATAACCTATACCCTGAGCGGTACAGCTATTGAAGGAACCGATTATGGTACCATCGTAACCAAATCCGTAACCATTCCTGCAGGTCAAACTTCGGCTACGATTTCCATCCCTGTCAGCAGTGATAACCTGGTTGAAGGTAATGAAACCATTGTTGCAACCCTTGGTAATTCAAACAACCCGTTAGTCGGCGTAAATACAACAGCAGCTACCATCAATATCATTGATAACAATGCAGCAACGGTAAGTATTTCATCGGGTGCAACCATTAATGAGGGCGACGGAACAGCAACCTTTACGGTAACATTAAGCACCGCCGTTCAGAATGCATTTACCGTAAATTATGCCACCTCTAACGGTACCGCCGTTGCCGGTTCGGATTATACTGCAACCAGCGGAACGTTAACCTTTCCGGCCGGTTCAGCAGCAGGAGCAACGCTCACTTTTGCCGTTCCGGTTACAGATGATAATTTGGTAGAATCTAATGAAAACTTTACCGCTACGCTGAGTAACGTAAGCGGCGGTTTGGTTACCATCGCAACGGCATCAGCTACTGTTTCTATTCTCGATAACGACACTTCTGTGGCAACACTGGCTGCGGGCGTAAACGGAAATGAAACCGGTCCTGTTAACGGAACATTTATCGTAACCCTGAGCAATCCGTCATCTTCAGATACAGAAATCAGTTTTACCTTAAACGGAACAGCAATAGAAGGCACTGATTATGCGGCCATTTCGCCTAAAACGGTGACCATACCGGCCGGACAAACAACAGCAACCATTACCATCCCGGTTTTAACAGATGCTTTAACAGAGAATAACGAAACAGTAATTGTCAGGATAAATACATCTAATAATCCCCAGGTAACCATAAATAACACTGCGGCAACCATAAATATTCTGGATGCCAACTCCGCGAGTGTAAGCATATCAACCGCCACTACAATCAATGAAGGCATAGGTACAACCACCTTCACGGTTACTTTAAACAATGCGGTTCAAAATGCATTTGATGTAGATTATACAACGGTTAACGGAACTGCAACTGCAGGTTCGGATTATGTGGCGAAGAGCGGAACATTAAGTTTCCCGGCCAATTCAGCAGCCGGAACAGCGCTATCGTTTACGGTAACCGTAACCGATGATATTATTGCCGAGCCTTCTGAAGCATTTTCTGCTACTTTAAGCAATATAACAGGTGGTATTGTTCTGATTAGTAATGCTACGGCCACCACAAACATTACCGACAATGATGCGTCAGAAGCGAGCATTGCGGCAGGGATTACCGGTGATGAAAATGGTCCGGTTAACGGCACATTTACAGTAACGTTAACCAAAGCATCATCAGATGATACACAAATTACCTACGCTTTAAGCGGAACAGCAACTGAAGGAAGCGATTACAGTACAATAGTAACTAAAACCATTACCATTCCGGCCGGACAACTGAGCGGAACGATTACCATTCCGGTATCAGCAGATGCCATTGTTGAAGGTAATGAAACGGTTATTGCAACCATTACGGCATCAGGAAATCCTTTAGTAACCATAAATAACGCCCCTGCAACGATTAACATAACCGATCGTACAACAGCCACGGTAAGTGTTGCTTCAACAAGAACAGGAGCGGAACCAAATACATCCGGACAGTTTACGTTTACATTAAGTAATGCATCATCAACGGATACGCAAATTACCTATGCCGTTAGCGGAACCGCGATAAGCGGATTGGATTATACTTCAATAGGCACTACGGTAATTATTCCTGCCGGCCAAACTACCGCATCAGTAACTGTACCTGTAGTGGATGATAACATTGCAGAAATTACTGAAACAGTTGTATTAACAATGGCTGCTTCAACCAACAATCCTTCGATTACAGCAAGTACAACACCTGCAACGGTTAACATAACCGACAATGATACTTCCGTAGCCAGTATAGCGGCAGGAAACCAGGGCGATGAAAATGGTCCGGTTAACGGAACTTTCACGGTAACATTAACGAATCCTTCATCGGCAGATACACAAATTACCTATACATTAGGTGGTAATGCGACAGAGGGAAGTGATTACAATACCATTAATTCAAAAACAATTATTATCCCTGCAGGGCAAACCACGGGTACCATTACCATACCGGTAAAAGCAGATGCAATAGTTGAACCAACAGAAACAGTTACCGCAACGATTTCTGCTTCTAACAATCCGCTCGTTTCCATAACTAACGGTACGGCAAGTATTAATATATCTGATAACACGGCGGCAACTGTAACCGTAACTGCAACAGCTGGCGGAGCAGAGCCAAATACGCCGGGTCAGTTTACGTTTGCCTTAAGCAATGTTTCTGCCAGCAATACCGTAATTACCTATTCGGTTGGCGGAACTGCTGTGAGCGGAAATGATTACACCTCGGTTGGTACTACAGTGACCATTCCGGCAAACCAGACAAGTGTAACCGTATCTGTTCCGGTGCTTGATGATGATTTGGCCGAAGGCACAGAAACGGTTGTCTTGACCATGGCACCGTCAACAAATAACCCGGCAATTTCGGCGAGTATTACACCTGCAACTGTAAGCATTACAGATAATGATACGTCAGTTGCCAGTATTGCCAAAGGAGTGGATGGTACGGAAAACGGACCTGCAAACGGAACATTTGTTGTAACATTAAGCAGAGCATCGTCTGCAGATACTCAGTTGACTTTTACGTTGGGCGGAACTGCAACAGAAGGCACGGATTACAGCTCAATTGTAACTAAAAATATCACCATACCGGCCGGCCAGACAACGGCTACGATAAGTATTCCGGTATTAACAGATGTAATTATTGAAGGTGGCGAAACGGTTATTGCAACCATAACGGCTTCAAACAATCCTTTAGTTACAGTAAGCAATACACCGGCAACTTTAACCATTGCTGATAATACAACAGCAACCGTTACGGTGGCCGAAACCGCTAATGGTGCCGAACCAAACATAGCCGGGCAGTTTACATTCACATTGAGCAATGTATCAACAACAGATACACAGGTAAGTTTCAGCGTAAGCGGAACCGCCACCAGCGGAACGGATTACAATGCAATTGGTACTTCAATAACCATACCTGCCGGACAAAAAACCGTAACCCTGGCCATTCCCGTTTTAAACGATAACGTTGTTGAAGGTACGGAGACCGTTGTTTTAACGATGAATCCGGCTACCAACAATACGGCTGTAACTGCGAATACAAATCCGGCAACAGTAAGTATCAGCGACAATGACAGTGCTATTGCAACAATCGCACCCGGGGTAAATGGAAATGAAAACGGACAGGTAGCCGGCACCTTTATCGTAACTTTAAGTAATCCCTCATCAACACCGACACTGATTACATACACATTAGGTGGAACGGCAACTGAAGGAAGCGATTATTCTGCAATTACGAATAAAACGATAACCATTCCGGCAGGCCAGACAACCGGTACAATTACTGTCCCAGTTGTATCAGATGCCGTAGTAGAAGGAACGGAAACCATTATCGCTACGCTCGCGGGTACCGGCAATACCGGTATTACGGTTGATAATTCGCCGGTAAGCATTAATATTTCAGATAACAATTCGGCATCGGTAAGCTTAAGTGCGGCATCAACCGTGAATGAGAATACAGGTAATGTTACCTTTACGTTAACCTTAAATGCAGCAGTACAAAATGCCTTTACTATAGATTATACCACCGCAAACGGAACAGCTGTGGCAGGTTCAGATTTCACGGCAAAAACCGGAACTTTAATTTTTCCTGCAAATTCCGCCTCAGGCGCAACTTTAACCTTTACCGTTCCGGTTATTGATGACAATTTAGTTGAACCATCGGAGGCATTTTCAGCAACGCTGAGTAACATACAGGGTGGATTGGTTACCATCGGTACTGCAACAGCAACAGTTACAATTACGGATAATGATGCCGCTGTGGCCAGCATCGCTGCTGGTTCTAACGGTAATGAAACCGGTCCTGCCGATGGAATGTTTACCGTTACGTTAAGCAATCCTTCGTCAACAGATACCCAGA
This sequence comes from Pedobacter rhodius, assembly GCF_027213645.1. GTDB lineage: Bacteria > Bacteroidota > Bacteroidia > Sphingobacteriales > Sphingobacteriaceae > Pedobacter > Pedobacter rhodius. The sequence goes on from NZ_JAPWGL010000001.1 coordinate 1,135,475, forward strand.
TAAACTATACACTGAGCGGAACGGCAACTGAAGGAAGCGATTACACCGCCATTACGAATAAAACGATTACCATCCCGGCCGGACAAACAACAGGCACGATAAGTATTCCTGTGGTTGCAGATGCACTGGCAGAAAGTACAGAAACGGTAATTGCAACATTAACGTCAACAAGTAATACATCGGTAGGCGTAAATAATGCACCGGCCGGTATTAATGTTATTGATGCAAATACGGCCAACGTGAGCATATCAATCAGTGCACCGAGCGTTAGCGAAGGCGTAGGTTTAGTAACCCTGTCGGTATTTTTAAATGTTGCGGTACAAAACAGTTTTACGGTGGATTATGCTACCGCTAATGGAACCGCATTGGCAGGTTTAGACTACACCGCTACAAACGGTACCCTAACTTTCCCGGCAAACTCTCCGGCAGGTACCGTATTAACTGTGAATATCCCAATCCTGGAAGATTTACTGGTTGAACCATCTGAAGCATTTACAGTAGGTTTAAATAATGTGGTTGGTGCTGATGTTGCCATCGGAACAAGCCCTGCCACGGTCACCCTAGCCGATAATGATACTTCAGTGGCTACAATCACGGCAGGAAGTAATGCAAATGAAAGTGGTATGGCAAATGGCGTCTTTAATGTGACATTAACCAACCCGTCATCTACACCAACAACGTTAACCTTTACTTTAAGCGGTACTGCCGGCGAGAGTTCTGATTATGGTTCAATTAATAAAACCGTTATTATTCCTGCGGGCACAACTGCTGCTATAATAGTAATCCCTGTGATGACAGATGCCGTTGCAGAAGGAACAGAAACCGTTATTGCTACATTAACCAATTCAAGTAATCCCGCAATTACCGTAAGTTCATCGCCGGCAACAATCAGTATTCTTGATGAAGATTTTGCAACGGTTAGCATTTCATCAAGCCCATCAGTTAATGAAAGTGCCGGAACAGCAACGTTCACCGTTACCCTTAACCAGGCTGTTCAAAATGGATTTAGCGTAGATTATGAAACAGCAAACGGTACGGCTGCTGCCGGTTTGGATTATACAGCAGGCAGCGGAACCTTAACTTTCCCGGCCAACGCTCCTGCGGGTACTAAGTTAACCTTCACCGTGTCAATTAACGATGATAATCTTATAGAGCCTTCGGAAACCTTAACTGCCGCTCTCAGCGGTATTACGGGTGGTGTGGTTACTATTGGTACCTCACCCGCCACGCTTACGATAGTTGACAATGACATGGCTGAAGCGACCATACTCGCAGCGAATAATGGTGATGAAGACGGGCCGGTAGATGGTAAGTTTACGGTTAACTTGAGTAAACCTTCATCTACTGATACACAGCTTACATTTACATTAACGGGTACTGCTACCGAAGGAAGTGATTATACAACCATTACTAAAACGGTTACTGTTTTGGCAGGTTCAACTACAGCAACAATAATAATCCCGGTACTTACTGATGTTATTGTAGAAGGAACAGAAACGGTAGTGGCTACTTTATTGAATACAAATAATTCTGCCATTACTGTTAATAGTACTCCTGCAAGCCTGAATATCCTTGATGATAATTCCGTGTCGGTAACCATTTCAGTTTCGACAGTTAGTGTGGATGAAGCTGCGGGTACCGCAACTTTCAGGGTAACCTTGAGCGGTGCTGTACAAAACGCATTCAGTGTGGATTATACGACTACCGACGGAACTGCAAAAGAAGGTTTAGATTACATCAGAACCAGCGGAACACTGAATTTTCCTGCAGGCTCAGCAGCAGGTGCAAACTTAACATTTACAGTTCCGATTGTTGATGATAACCTGGCCGAGCCAACAGAAGCATTTAATTCCGTTATTACCAATGTTACAGGCGGTTTAGTAAAAATCGGAAATGGTACGGCAACACTTTCTATTATAGATAACGATGCGTCGGTAGCAAGACTTGTTGCCGGTACCTCGGCAAATGAAAGCGGTCCTGTAGCCGGAACATTTATCGTTAACTTAAGTCATCCTGCATCAACAGATACGCAACTCACCTATAGCCTGAGTGGAAGTGCGGCGGAAGGCAGCGATTACAGCACCATTGTTTCCAAAACAATTGTAATCCCTGCAGGGGCAACAACCGGTACCATTACCATACCGGTACTGGCTGATAACCTGGTGGAAGTAACAGAAACAGTGATTGCCATATTAACCGGCACTAACAATGCAACCATTACAGCCGATAACACGCCGGCAACCATCAATGTACTGGATAATACAAATTCTGTTGTTACTGTAGCCGTAACGGCAGATGGTGCCGAACCAGCTACCCCGGGCCAGTTAACATTCTCGTTGAGTAATCTATCCACAACAGATGTTCAGGTTACCTATACCGTAACCGGAACTGCAACCAGCGGCGTAGATTATACAGCAATCCCGACAACAGTGACCATACCGGCCGGACAAAGTTCCGTAACAGTATCTGTTCCGGTATTAAATGATAACGTTATTGAAGGCACAGAAACGGTGGTTGTTAAGATGAACCCGGCAACAAACAACCCGTCAGTTATCGCAAGTACAATTGCTGCCACGGTAAACATTACAGATAGCGGTTCATCGGTTGCAACTGTTGCCGCAGTAAACGATGGCGCTGAAGCCGGTCAGGTTGCCGGTAAATTCCGTGTAAGCATCAGCACACCATCTGCAACTGATACAGAGTTTACTTACACATTGAGCGGAACAGCAGTTGAAGGAACTGACTATGCCGCAATTACAACTAAAAAAGTGACCATTCCTGCCGGTCAGATATCTGTAACTTTTGATATCCCGGTACTGGCAGATGCGGTTGTTGAAGGCACTGAAACGGTTATCGCACAATTGATATCGGCTAACAACGCTTTAATTACAGTAAGTAGCGTTGCTGCTAAAATTAACATCACCGATAACAATGCTGCAATGGTTAGTATTTCAGCTGCACCAAACGTTAATGAAAGTGCCGGAACAATAACCTATATGGTAACATTAAATACCGCGGTTCAGAACGCGTTCAATGTTGATTACAATACTTCGAACGGTACAGCTACAGCCGGTTTGGATTACACGGCCGGCAGTGGAACTTTAACCTTTCCTGCGGGCGCTGCTGCGGGCTCAATCATGACATTCATTGTGGCGATAACCAATGATAACCTGGCTGAACCAAATGAAACTTTCACAGCTACGTTAAGTAATGTAACAGGTGGTATTGTTACCATCGGTACCGCCAGTGTAACAACAACCATTACAGATAACGATACATCAGTTGCTACAATAGCTGCGGGTATCGATGCGAAGGAAAATGGTCCGGTGGCCGGAACATTTACGGTAATACTAACCAATCCATCATCAACAGATACGCAGCTTAGCTTTACTTTAACCGGAACAGCCACTGAAGGAACTGACTATGCTACAATAGTGAAAACCATTGTCATTCCTGCCGGACAAACTTCTGCTACGATTACTGTTCCTACATTAACAGATGGGATGGTTGAAGGCAATGAAACCCTAATTGCAACGTTAAGCGGTTCAAACAGCGCCCTGGTTACCTTTAGCGGCACACCTGCAGTTGTTAATATCTTTGATAATACGGCTGCTACAGTTGCCGTAACAGCGGTAACTGATGGTGCGGAGCCTGCCGCTCCGGGTCAGTTCAGGTTTACTTTGAGTAACGTTTCTACAAGTGATACCCAGATCAGTTTTACGGTTTCCGGTACAGCAACTTCAGGAAGTGATTACACGAGTATCGGTACTACGATTACCATACCGGCAGGTCAAACATCTGCAATCCTGAACGTTCCGGTGCTGGATGATAACTTACAGGAAGGAACCGAAACCGTTGTGTTAACCATGAACGCAATGACTAATAACCCATCGATTACGGCAAGTACAATACCTGCGGTTGTGAATATATCAGATAACCGTTCGCCGGTTGCCAGTGCAGCAGCGCTTACTACCGCAGAAGATACACCTGCAAATGGTACCATAACGGCAAGTGACCCTGATGGAAATACTTTAAGTTATGTTTTAGGAAACGGTCCTGGTCATGGAACAGTTATATTGAATACAAATGGAACTTATACGTATAGTCCTGCTGCGAACTACAATGGTGCTGATGTATTTACTGTAGTGGTTAGTGATGGTAAAGGTGGTGCAACAACCATAACCATTAACGTTACAATTAACGCAGTTAACGATATACCGATTGCGAGTTCACCTGCAGTTACAACTGCAGAAGATACACCTGTTAGCGGAATGATAACAGCAAGCGATGCAGATGGTGACACATTAACCGCTTCCGTTACCACGGCGCCGTTGCGTGGTATAGTTACGTTAAATCCGGATTTAACTTACATTTATACACCTACAGCCAATTATAATGGTACAGATGTATTTACTATAGCTATAGGCGATGGTAAAGGCGGTACAATTACGATAACAATCAATGTAACAATAACGCCTGTAAATGATGCTCCTGTGGCAAATGCACCTGCAGCTGCAACAGTAGAAGATACCCCGGTTAATGGAACCATTACGGCCAGTGATGTTGATGGAGATGCCTTGGCCTATGTGGTAAGCAAACCACCAGCTTACGGTACTGTTGTTGTGAACACAAACGGAACCTATACTTATACACCTAATGCCAATTATAATGGCACAGATGTATTTAACGTCAACATTAGTGATGGTCATGGCGGAAACGTTACGATAAGCATAAGTGTAAATATAACTCAGGTTAATGATGCGCCTGTTGCCAGTTCACCTGCAATTACCGCGACAGAAGACACACCTGTTAACGGAACTGTTACAGCGAGTGACATAGATGGCGATACATTGAACTTTGCGGTAAGTACAGCGCCTTTACATGGATCGGTAGTCGTAAACGCCGATGGAACCTATACATATACACCAGCTTCAAATTATAATGGTACAGATGTATTTACCATAACCGTAAGCGATGGAAAAGGTGGTACAACTGCTGTAACTATAAGTGTAGCGCTTACACCTGTTAATGATGCGCCGACAGCCAGTACGCCTGCAGTTACAACGCCACAAGGTACACCGGTAAACGGAACAATTACGGCAAACGATGTAGATGGCGATCCATTAACGTTTACCATTACTACTGCTCCGGCACACGGAACCTTAACTGTAAATCCTAACGGAACATATACATTCACTCCGACACCTGGTTATGTAGGTAGTGATACCTTTACAATAACAGTTAGCGATGGAAATGGTGGAATAACTACCCTTACAATTCCGGTTACGGTAACACTTATCAGCGCACCATCTTATGTGTTTACCAAAGTTGTTAGCGGTCAGGTTCCGACAGTGGCCGGTGCGGTACTGAATTACAATCTTATTGTAACCAACAATGGAAATGTAGCCTTAAACAATATTGTCATAACTGATGCAAATGCAACGGTAACAGGTTCTCCGGTTGCAACGCTTTCACCAGGTGCAACTATGATGGTAACTGCAACACATATTTTAACACAAACAGATATCAACAATGGAAGCGTAAGTAACCAGGCGTCCGCAAATGCAAAAGACCCTCAGGGAAATAGCATTGTCAAATTATCTGATGATCCGAATACGCAGACTGCTAATGATGCAACGGTTACACCAATCGGTTCAAACGGTTCTATTTCACTGGTTAAAACCGGAACCCTGAGTGGTGATCGCAATAGCATTACCTATAATTTCACTGTTAAAAACACGGGTAATGTTACTTTAAGAATCATTACTTTAACAGATAGCAAACTGGGCTTAAGTCGTATAATTCCTGGTATTTTAGCACCAGGTGGTATTTTAACAGACAGTTACCAATACGTGTTAACCCAGGCAGATAAAGACGCGGGTAGTGTTACCAATACAGCTAATGTAACAGGTCAGACACCAACTAATGTTACCGTTTCAGATGTATCCGGAACGGCTGAAAATAATAATGCACCAACAATAACTTCAACTGCATCAATAGGTTCAGTTGCATTGGTTAAAACGGCTGTGTTTAACGGTAATCAGATTACCTATACCTTTATCATTAAAAATACAGGTTCAACTACCTTAAATACGGTTGCATTAACGGATACGAAACTTAATATCATTAATAAATTGATTCCGGTAGCAGGCGGATTGGCTTCAGGCGCAACTGTAACCAATACAGAACTTTATACTTTAACACAGGCTGATAAGGATTTAGGTTCCGCAACCAATACGGCAACGGTGAATGCTAAAACGGTTACAGGAGCTGATGTAAGCGATATATCTGGAACTGCAGATAACAATAATACAGCAACAGTAGTTACTTATCCTAAATCTCCTGTAGCAGTAGATGATGTTGTACAAAGCCCTGCAAATGCACCGGTAATAATTAAGGTATTAAATAACGATAATTCAGGTAACTCATCTTTCAATACTTTAACGGTAGAAATTGTTACTCAGCCTAAAAACGGTACAGTAAAGGTAAATAGTGATGGAACGGTAACATTCACACCAGCACAGGGTTTCATCGGTCAGGATTCCTTTACTTACCGCGTAAGGGATGCTTATGGCTATTATACCAATGTGGCCTCCGTTGCACTTACTGCAAATTTATATGGCTTAACCATCCCGACATTATTTACACCGAATGGCGATGGAACCAATGATACTTTTGAAATAAGAGGATTGAATCAGTATCCGGGTAATACCTTACAGATTATTAATCGTTGGGGTAATGAAGTATTTCATGCTAATGATTATCAAAATAACTGGACAGGTGAAGGTTTAAACGAAGGAACATATTATTATCTGCTCCGTATTACAAATCCTCAAACTAAACAGGTTGAAGTTTTAAAGGGGTATATAACATTAATAAGAGCATTTAAGAAATAAACAGATAAGAGGCTAAAGAAACCAGGTTCCAATCCGGTTTCCTAAGATATACGATGATGATGAAAAAATTAGTATTGTTACTAGCGGGTTCTTTTTTACTGATGGTTAGACCGGCATCCGCCCAGCAGGATGCACAGTACAGTCAGTATATGTTCAATGGAATCTACATTAATCCTGCATACGCGGGTTACAAGGAAGTATTGAATTTGCATAGTTTTTACCGCAGTCAGTGGACCGGTATTCAAGGCGCACCAAAAAGTATGTCGCTGGCAGTAGATGCGATAGCAAACAATGGAAACGTTGGCCTGGCGTTACAGGTTGCGAGTGACAAGCTCGGTGCGCAGAATAACCTGAGCGTGTATGGAAATTATGCTTATCGAATCAGGATGAATGATGAAGGAACTTCCCGCCTGGCCTTAGGTTTAGGTGTTGGTATGGTAAACCTTGCGATAGATGGTTCATTGCTAAACCCTAATGATCCGGAACTTACACAACCGGTTGGAACGCAAAGTACAATTGTTCCTGATGCAAGGGCAGGCGTGTACTTTTCCAACGATAAGTTTTATGCAGGATTATCTGCCGATAATTTAATTGCCCAATATGTAAATATCGATAAATATGCTTTTATTCCTCAGCCAAAACCACATTATTATTTAACTGCCGGTGCACTTTTTCCTTTGAATGATGAGTTTCAGATAAAACCGTCTTTTTTGTTGAAAGACGATCGTGGCGGACCTACAAGTTTAGATTTAAATGCATTTTTAATGATTAAAGATATTATCTGGATTGGTGGTTCATATCGTACGGGTATTAAACTTTATGATAAGCGTTACTTACAAAAAGACCTTACCCCGAGAAATTCGGTTGTGGCAGCAGTTCAGATTTTTCCATCGGATAAAATTCGTATTGGTTATGGTTATGATTTTTCTGTTGGTCCTTTACAAGGCTACAGCGGCGGAACGCATGAGATATCTATCGCATTTTCTTTCCTAAAATCAAACATCAGAATGGCAACCCCAAGGGTTTTTTAAATTATTAATTTATAGTTCATCCGCATTCGAATAGTATAATGAAAAAAAAATCGTTAAGCATCCCGGTTATCGTTTGTTGTGCACTCGCCTTGAGTCTAGGTGCAAAAGCACAATCTGTTTTAAAAGATGCCGACAAACAATATGAGCTTTATAATTACATAAAAGCTATTGAACTTTATGAGCAAGCTTATAAGACTAAGGAAAGCTTGCATGCAGCTGAACGCCTGGGCAGTTCATATAGCTTAAACAATAATTACCAACAAGCAGAACATTGGTATGCTATCGCCTCAGCAATGCCGGGTAGTAAGCCCGAAAACATATTCGGTTATGCTAAAGCATTACAAAGTAATTCCAAATATGCACAGGCAAAAGCGCAATATCTGAATTATGCCGACAAAAACAAGTCAGTTTCACCAGAGCAGCTCAACGTTTGGACCGCTTCCTGCGATTCGGCCATAAGCTGGATAAAGAAACCAAAACAACAATTTGAAATAAAAAATGAACGTGCATTAAACAGTATTCAAGCTGATTGGGGTGCTGTAAAGTACAAAGGTTCAGTGGTATTTACATCAGATAGAAACAAGGCAAAATCTGATTCTATCGGCAGGAAGCCATTTTTAAAGTTTGACGGTTCAAAAATAATCGATCAAAACAGGTATGGATGGACAGGCCATAACTATTTAAAGCTATATCATACCACAGAATCTGATAATATTCAGCTATTGATGATTAACGGAGTAGGCCCATACCATATCGGTTCAGCAAGCTTCACGGCGAACGGGCAAACCATGTACTTCACGATGACCAAAATCCCTGATGAACCGGAAAAAATGAAAAATAAGCCAAGTTTGGTTAACGTTGAAATTTACAGCAGTATTAAAAATACAAATGGAACCTGGGCTGAACCAGTGCCTTTTGAATATAATAAAGTTAACGATTACTCGGTGGGCGACCCTTTTATTTCTGCGGATGGGCAGCGCTTATATTTTGCTTCAAATATGCCTGGCGGTAAGGGTGGCACTGATATTTATTTCTGCGCTAAAACGGTTGATGGTAAATGGGGAAAGCCCAGTAACCTGGAACAGATTAATACATTTGGAAATGAACGCAGTCCTGTTTTAGATTTGAATGATAACCTTTTTTTTGCGACCGACGGCAGGGTAGGAATGGGTGGATTGGACATATTTTCTGCGTTAAAAGACACGAATGGCTTTAGCCATATCAGCAACCTTGGTTTTCCGCTAAATTCACCGCAGGATGATTTTGCTTTCAGTCTTAATGAGCAGGGCTTTATTCAGTATATTTCTTCAAATCGCAATGGCGGCTTAGGTAGCGATGATATTTATTCTGTTAAGCAAAAACCTGTTGTGGTATTAACACTGGAAGGCAGGGTTTATGATAAAAAACTAAATAAACCTATTGATGCTGCTATTGTTACAATTACCACAGAAACCGGTAATCCGATAAAACTGAATACAGATGATAACGGTACTTATAGATTCAAATTAGATACAGCCGCCGACTACCGTATATATGTAAAAAAGCCCGGTTATCTGGCTAACACTCAGCATTTAAATACCAAAGGTATAAGATTATCAACCATATTGGTTAAAGATGTATACCTGGAGCAAATAGAAGTAAACAAAGCTGTCAGGTTAAATAATATTTATTACGATTTCGATAGTGCTGTCATTCTGGAGGCTGCAGCACGAGAGCTTGATAACCTGGCTAAAATTATGCAGGATAATCCGGAAATCTATGTAGAACTGGGCTCGCACACAGATAGCAGGGGTAAGGCGGCATACAATTTGAAATTATCGCAAAAAAGGGCTGAATCTGCGCGGCTGTATATCATAGGAAAAGGTATTGATCCGAGTAGAATTATGGCCAAAGGATATGGCGATGTACAGTTACTCAATCGTTGTGTAAAAACCGCAAAATGCTCCGATGTTGAACATCAGGTTAACAGGCGAACGGAATTTAAAATCGTAAAACAATAAAAGCATTTAAAAGATGATTAGTCTGACTTCTTTTTGCATTCAGGCTATGTACTTAGTAAATATATTATCGTAATGACGATTACCCGGGAGCGGTTAAATGTGTACATCAGGCATTTTTTTTAAATGAATACAATGAACACCATATTCCGGAAAAATGTGAACAAAATTAAAAACCTTAATATTACCTGCTATTTTGGGGTAATTATTTAATTATCAGTAATCTTATTAAAAAAATGTTTACTGTCTAAATTTCATTAATAAAAATAGCATTTAACTTTGATGTAATATATTGCTATATATGTATGTAATTTATTTGTAATATACCGAAAATATAAATATTTTCAGCACTAACCTAATTTGTTTTCAATTTATATCCAAAAAATCAGGATCATATTAATTTTTTTTAAACAGCATGCTTAAAGATATCTTCCGGCAATTTTTTTGTAAGTCCTCTTTAGCGGCAATGTTGATTAAAATTGTTAACAGCGACCATCAGGTGGTGGAAGTCACAGATGTATACCTGGAGCAGGCAGGCATTGATAGAACTGTGTTTTTTACAGAAACTTCAAAATATTTACTCCCGGGCTTTACCACTGATAAAAAAAACAATAAAGCTATTTTTGATGCACTGATACAAACGGTCTTAACCGATAAAGTCACAGCGTTAACTTTCTTCAGCGAAAACTTAAAAAAAAACTACAGCTTAGCCATTGAACCATTAAGCAATGAAAATGGTGGCCATCAGTATTTCATTTTAACCTTAAATCCCATAGCTGCAACTGAAAATTTAGTTTCAGAAGACAAGGACCTGAATTATAAAGAACTTACGCTTGGTATGGAACGTTTCAACTATCTGGTCAGAGATGGGTTAGACATGATTGCCATACTGGATGATGCCGGTAATTATCGCTATGTAAGTAATACATCGTTTGATTTATTAGGCTTTAGTTCTGACTATTATATTGGCAGGAATGCTTTCGAGTTTATACATCCGGAAGATCTAGAAGAAGCACAGCATGCATTCAAGGGAATTCAGGGCAGAAGCCGTGTGGCTTTAAAGCCATTCCGTTTCCTGCATCAGAATGGCACCTGGAGATGGGTACAAACCGTATTAAGTGACTTGAGAAATGAACCTTCTGTAAAAGGTATAGTCGCAAATTCGAGGGACGTAACGGAACAAATCAATATCCGAAATGATGTACTCATATCAAATGAGAGATACAAGTATGTTACGAGAGCAACGTCTGAAGCAATATGGGATTGGGATATCGCTTCAGGTAAATTGATATGGGGAGAAGGTTTTTTGAAGCTCTTCGGCTATAGTGCAGAAGAAATTGAAACGGCTGTAGACACTTTTCGCGCTAAAATACATCCTGAGGATTTAGATGCGATTAAAGATGGTATACAGCGGCTGTTAGAAAATAAAGAAACGCATTGGTTTGGCGAATACCGACTAAAAAAAGCAGATGGTGAATATGCCTTTGTTGCAGATAAAGGTTTAGTCATATTTGATAAAAAGGGCACTCCGATACGTATGGTTGGTGCAATGCAGGATGTAACCAGTAAAAAGCAGGAAGAACAACGGCTAAAAATGCTTGAATCTGTTGTAATTAACACAGCGGATTCTGTGGCGATAATGTCGGTCGATTTAACAAAATTTCCGATAAGCCAGTTCATTTACGTAAATGAGGCTTTTTTGAAAATGACAGGCTATAGCTTCGATGAACTTATCGGCAAATCTCCCCGAATACTGGAAGGACCCAGAACCGATCAGAAACAAGTAAATAAAATCATCAAATCGCTCTTAAAAGGAATACCCGGCGAGGTTACACTTATCAATTATAAAAAAAACCGCGAAGAATTCTGGTTGAATTTATCTGTAACACCAATAGCCGATAGTCATGGCAATATTAACCGGTGGATTTCTATTCAACGGGATATAACAGAAGAAAAAACGGAAGCCATAAGGCAGAAACTAATTTCAGGAATAAGTGTATTATTTAACCGTTTTACCGATATAAAAAAAGCTTCAGCCCTGGTTTTGAACGAGATTGCCAAGTGCGGTAATTTTTGCAATGCAGAATTATGGTTGCCCGATGCAAATGAAAATCATCTGAAACTTTTTGCGAGAAGCAAAGCAGATAAGCAAATTGAAGATTTTTATAAGGAAACAGCGGATTTTACAATAGCCAAAAAAGGACAGGGGCTTGTAGGAAAAGTTTGGGAAGAAATGAAACGGCTGGATATAGCTTTATCAGATCAATCAGTAGGCGGAAGAATTCCTGCAGCAATAAAGATTGGTATAAAACATATTTACGGATTGCCCTTAACTTACAATGGAAAGTTAGTCGGCATACTTGCGCTTGCAGGGCGAAACTATCATAACCTGGAAGGTACAGCAGTGTTATCAGATGTTTTTTCGGAATTCCTGGCAGGTAAAATTAAAAGAAAGCATCTTGAACAGGAACTGGGTGAAGTTTTTGAATTTGCACCCGATATTCTGGCAACAATAGATTACCATGGTTATTTTAAACGGATAAATCCTGCAGCGGCAGAGCTTTTGGGCTATTCAGAGTCAGAATTACTTCAGAAACCGGTTAAGTTTTTTGTTCATCCTTTAGATAGATTAGCCACTGCACGAAAAATAAAGAATATTACCGATAGCCGTAAAGCGATGAGTTTTGAAAACCGGTACGTTACCAAATCAGGACAGTTGAAATGGCTTTCGTGGACGGCAAATGCCGTTTCTGCGGATGGTGTTATATTCGCTGTAGCTAAAGACATTACAGAAAAAAAAATGCTGGCCGATTTGCTTCAAAAAACAACGAGTTTAGCCCGTATCGGCAGTTGGGAAATTAATGTAGTTGACAGGACCGTTTATTGGTCTGATGTAACAAAAGAGATAAGGGAAGTAGAACCTGATTTTGTACCTGATTTAGATACCGGAATGGACAATTTCAAAGAAGGTTTCAGCAAAGATACCATTAAAAAAAAAGTGCAGGAATGTATGGATAATGGAACGCCTTGGGATGAGGAACTTGAAATCGTTACCTTCAAAGGCAATTTAAAATGGGTTAGAACAATCGGGCAGGCAGAGATGCTGGAAGGGAAATGTATTCGTATTTTCGGAAGTTTTCAGGATATTGACGCACGAAAACGGACGGAGATTTTAAACAAAGAGATTCTAAGAGAGGTTGCTGAATCTGAAAAAAAATATAGTGAACTGTTTCATTTCAGCCCTCTGCCAATGTGGGTATATGACGCGGAAACCTTTCATTTTCTTGATGTGAATTTATCCGCAATAAAGCATTATGGCTATAGCAGGGAAGAATTTTTGGCGATTACAGTTCATGATATCCTTGCAAACGAAGAATTTATGCCATCTAAATCTATACCCGAAAATACCGGAGAAGATGATATATCTTCCAACCGGGGCATTTACAAGCATATTACTAAAAACGGAACAACCATTCAGGTTGATATGAGGAGTAATCCGATGTTTTTCAAAGGGAAAGATGCTAGGCTTGTTGTTGCTTCAGACATTACGAAGGAATTGCTTTACGTTAAAGAAATTGAAGAAAAGAATTTAAAACTGCGGGAGATTGCCTGGATACAATCGCATACCGTAAGGGCACCTTTAGCAAGAATTATGGGGCTTGTAGACATACTTGGAAATAATAAGAAACAGAAAATAATGTCGCAATCAGATATTCTTAAACAGATAGAAAGTTCTGCTGAAGAGCTTGATAAGATTATTAAAGAAATTGCGGTTAAGTCAGATAAGACAAATTAATTTAATGGCAGCAAAAGAAATTTTAGTTATTGATGATGACCCCATAATCCTTCTGATTCATCAGGTGGTGCTCGAATCTGCATTGCCTGCAGTTTCCTGCCAGTATTTTGAAGATGCCAGGAAGGCATTATTATATATGGAGCAATGTGCAGGAAGTGATAAAGAATTTCTGCTGTTTTTAGATATTAACATGCCTGTAGTAAGTGGCTGGGACTTACTTGAGGAAATCAGGAATAGTGTATTCAAAGAAAACGTTTTTGTAGTCATGGTAACATCTTCGGTAAACGAAGGCGATAAGATAAAAGCCGGTCATTATCAAAATATATATGATTTTATCAGTAAACCCTTAAAAGAAGAACACCTTATTAAGCTGCGGGAAATTGAAGAGATTAAAGCATTTATAATTTAATCATTTTAAAAAACAGAAATATAATTATGAAACCATCAGCAAAAAAAAAATATAGCTGCGTCATTCTGGATGATAATCCCTTAAGCGTTTCCCTGTTGGAAAATATTATTTCGGATATTGCTAAATTAAAATTAACAAGCAGTTTTACCGATCCGATAAAGGCAATGGCAGCCTTTCAGGAATATGAAATGATAGATTTTTTGTTCATTGATATCGGAATGGAAGTATCGGGACTGGATATAGCCAGGATGCTTAAAAGAAAAGTGAACTACATCATTTTTGTAACCGGGCACGAAAAATTTGCCGTAAAAGCTTTTGAAACCGGCGATGCCTATTTAATTAAACCAATTGATTTCGATGTTGTTCTCAAAACAATTAATAAGCTGATTTCAAAAAAAATGCATGGAGGTGATTTAAGTTAACCGCCAATTCTGCTGTCTTCCATCTTAACACAATACTTATTGGTTTTTAACCTGGTTTAATCCTATTTAAACAGCCGCTTTCAACTTCATTATAACTTCATAATTCTATAGTTATTTCGTATCAGAATTAATCAACGGATAGCCCGGATTTACATGAAGTCTCTCGTCTGCTTTGCAGTAGTTTGTCTTTAAAAATTTAGCGGTCTGAATGATTAATAAAAAATTAAATCAGATAAACTATCAGTAAAAAGATGAAGAGAAATGTCATGTTCCTTGGCCTGTGTGCTTTACTTTACGTAACAGGTTGTACCGAGAAAAAAGAAGAAAAAGAAGAAGAAGTTACTTATGCGGTTACCTCACCGATAAAAATCGATACTTCTTTCACTAAAGAGTATGTTTCACAGATAAAATCTGTCAGAAATATCGAAATCCGAGCTCAGGAAAAAGGTTTTTTACAAAATATTTATGTAGATGAAGGTCAGCGTGTTCACGCCGGTCAGGTTTTGTTTCGCATCATGCCTAAAATGCTTCAGGCAGAATTGCTGAAGGCACAGGCCGAAACCAAATCTGCTGAAATTGAATTGGAAAATACAAAATTACTTTCTGATAAAAATGTCGTCTCTAAAAATGAACTTGCTATGGCAAAAGCTAAACTACAAGCTGCAAATGCCGAAACTGCCCTAGCAAAATTACATCTTGGCTTCACCGAAATAAGAGCACCCTTTGACGGTACAATAGACCGTATTCCGTTGAAATTGGGAAGCCTGGTTGATGAAGGTGCATTGCTCACCAGCCTGTCTGATAATAGCCAGGTTTTCGCGTATTTTAATGTTTCAGAACCGGAATATCTAAGCTATCAATCTGCTGCAAAAGCGAAAGGCCAGCAAGAAGTTGGTTTGATGCTTGCAAATAACGAACTGCTGAAATCAAAAGGTAAAGTAGAAGTTATTGAAAGCGAATTCAATAATGAAACCGGCAACATTGCGTTTCGTGCAAGATTTAACAATGCCGATAACCTGCTCAGAAATGGAGAAACCGGTAAAATACAGATGGTTGTGCCGTTAAAAAATGCATTGGTTATTCCTCAAAAGTCTACCTACGAAATTCAGGATAAAACTTTCGTTTTTGTTGTTGGAAACGATGATAAAGTTCATTCAAGGGAAATTACCATCGCAACAGAAATACCGGATTTATATGTGGTTGGTGCAGGCTTAAAAGAAGGCGACAAAATTTTACTGGAAGGCGTTCAGAAAGTTAAAGATGATGACAAGATCAAATTCAAATTTCAGGAGCCGAAAAGCGTAATCAACAAATTAAGAATTGCAGCAGAATAATCAATCCATTTAACTTAATTTTATGTTCGGTAAATTCATACAAAGGCCAGTCCTTTCTATCGTAATATCACTCATAATTGTGTTTTTAGGGGTACTGTCTATTACAGGCCTGCCGGTAACACAATTTCCATCCATATCACCGCCCAAGGTTAACATCACAGCCGAATACCCGGGCGCGAATAACGAATTGCTAATCAAATCGGTTGTTATTCCGTTGGAACGCGCATTAAATGGTGTGCCGGGAATGAAATACATTGCTTCCGATGCCGGTAATGACGGCGAAGCGAGCATTCAGGTCGTATTTAACTTGGGTACTGATCCCAATCAGGCGTCCTTAAACGTTCAGAATCGTGTGGCGGCGGTAACCAATAAACTGCCACCTTTAGTTATTCGCGAAGGCGTAAAAATAAGCAGGGAAGAGCCTAATATGTTGATGTACATCAACCTCTACAGCAAAGACCCTAAAATGAACCAGAACTTCCTGTACAATTTCGCAGATATTAATATTCTGGCTGAATTGAAAAGGGTAGATGGCGTAGGTTTTGCCGACATTCTGGGCGATCGGGATTATGCCATGCGTATCTGGCTAAAACCCGACCGGATGCAGGCTTACAAAATTTCTCCCGATGAAGTTATGGATGCTTTAGGCAAGCAGAGTCTGGAAGCTTCACCCGGCAAAACGGGCGAAAGTTCGGGTTTACGCTCACAGGCATTTGAATATGTGTTAAAATATTCAGGTCGTTTTACCACAACCCAACAATATGGCGACATCGTTTTACGTGCCAATCCAAACGGGGAAATGCTTCGTTTAAAAGATGTAGCTGATATCAGTTTCAGTTCGTCATTTTATAACCTGTATTCTACTTTAAACGCGCGCTCTTCTGCGGCAATCGTGTTAAAGCAATCTTATGGAAGCAATGCTACCCAGGTAATTAAAGATGTAAAGGCCAAGATGGAAGAAATTAAAGCCTCGTCTTTTCCAAAAGGTATTGATTACGAAATCAGTTACGACGTGTCCAAATTTCTGGATGCATCTATAGAAAAAGTAATTCATACGCTGGTTGAAGCTTTTATTCTGGTTGGCTTGGTGGTATTTCTCTTCCTGGGCGACTGGCGTTCTACGCTTATACCTGCTATTGCCGTTCCGGTTTCGCTTATCGGAACCTTTGTTTTTATGCAGTTCTTCGGCATCACGCTGAATCTCATTACACTATTTGCTTTGGTTATGGCCATTGGGGTTGTGGTTGATGATGCCATTGTGGTTATAGAGGCGGTGCATGCCAAGATGGAACACGATGCCAGTTTGAGCGTCTTAAAAGCTACGCAACTGGCTATGAAAGAGATCAGCGGTGCCATTATTGCCATTACTTTCCTGATGGCGGCGGTATTTATTCCGGTAACCTTTATGTCCGGACCAGTAGGTATTTTCTACCGGCAGTTTTCGATTACCATGGCAACCGCAATTATCTTATCCGGTGTGGTTGCATTAACCTTAACGCCGGCACTTTGCGCCATCATGCTAAAAAACAATCATGGTAAGCCTAAAAAGAAAACGGTAATTGATAAATTTTTAGATGCCTTTAACCGTGGTTTTTACAAATTAACCGGCCGTTATGAACGTATTTTAAGTAAAGTGGTTAGTCGTCGTATTTTCACATTCGGGGTATTGGGCCTGTTCTGCGTAGGTATCTATTTCATCAGCAACAGTGTGCCATCGGGTTTTATCCCAAATGAAGATCAGGGTATGGTTTATGCAATTATACAAACGCCGCCCGGATCTACCTTGGAACGAACCAACCAGGCTGCAGAGAAACTGCAAAAAATGTCTGAAGATATTGAAGGTGTAAAATCTGTTTCTTCTCTGGCAGGTTACGAGGTATTGTCTGAAGGTACAGGTTCTAATACCGGTACCTGTTTGATTAACCTGAAAGATTGGAGCGAGCGTAAAAATTCGGCAAGTGATGTAATTCACGAACTGGAAGAAAAAGCAAAGGATATTCCTGGTGCATCTGTAGAGTTTTTTCAGCCACCGGCCGTGCCGGGGTACGGTGCAGCAGGTGGTTTCGAATGCCGTATGCTGGATATCGCCGGAACAGGTGACTACAAAAAGATGGAAACCGTAGCCAAAGATTTTGTACGCGAGTTGAATAAACGTAAAGAACTTTCATCGGTATTTACATTTTACAGTGCCAGTTTCCCGCAATACATGCTGCATATCGATAACGACCTTGCCCAGCAAAAAGGGGTGAGCATTGATAATGCGATGAATACATTATCCACTTATGTAGGAAGTGATTACGAAACAAGTTTTATTAAATATGATCGTCCGTATAAGGTAATTGTTCAGGCTTTACCGCAATACAGAGCGCTGCCCGAAGATATTTTAAAGCTTTACGTGAAAAATGATAAAGAAGAGATGGTTCCTTTCTCTGCTTTTATGACCATGCAAAAAGTTTATGGCCCATCTGAAATTACACGGCACAACATGCACAATGCGGCTGAAGTTAGCGGTCAGGCAGCACCTGGTTACAGTTCAGGGCAAGCAATTGATGCGATTAAGGAGGTGGCTCAAAAAACATTGCCACGTGGTTATGGCATTGATTGGGCGGGTATCTCTAAAGATGAGGTGTCGCGTGGTAATGAAGCCGTTTACATCTTCCTGATTTGTTTAGGCTTTGTTTACCTGATTTTAGCCGCTCAGTATGAGAGTTTCATCCTGCCGCTGTCGGTAATCTTATCCCTGCCTACAGGTATTTTCGGCGCATTTTTATTTGTAAAACTATTTGGTTTGGAAAATAATATTTACGCCCAGGTAGCGATGGTTATGCTCATCGGATTACTCGGTAAAAATGCGGTATTGATTGTAGAGTTTGCCGCCCAGCGCCAAAGTCAGGGTGTAAGCATTTTAAAAGCCGCTATGGAAGGTGCTGCAATAAGATTCAGACCGATTTTAATGACTTCATTTGCTTTTGTTGCCGGTTTAATTCCGTTAATGATTGCCACTGGTCCTGGTAAAATCGGGAACAGAACGATTGGTACTGCTGCGGCCGGCGGTATGCTTTTAGGTACCGTGTTCGGCGTACTGATTATACCTGGTTTATACTATATTTTTGGTTCAATTGCCGCCCGAAGAAAGCTCATTAAAATTGAAGAAGAACATCCCTTAACTGAAGAAATCGAAGATAATGTTTAGAAAAAATATTTATATATACATTGGTTCAGCGTTGATGTGCATGGCATATTCAGCCTGTAAAGTACCTGAATTTGCCCAACGTGATGAAAATAAAAACGTACCGGTGCGCTTTAACAATTCGCAGGACAGCACAAATACGGCAAACATAAAATGGCGTAGTTTTTTTACGGATCCAAATCTGGTAAGCCTGATTGATACCGCCTTGAAAAACAATCAGGAATTGAATATTACCTTACAAGAGATAGAGATTGCAAAAAACGAAATCAGAGCCAGGAAAGGCGAGCTATTGCCAAGTGTTGGTTACAGGGTTGGTGCGGGATTAGAAAAGGTTGGCCGTTATACGAGTTCAGGCGCGGGCGATGCTTCAACTGATATTACACCAGGTAAAGAGGTACCTGAGGTATTGCCCGATTATGCATTTGGTTTGCAAGCCAACTGGGAAGCAGATATCTGGCACAAACTACGGAATTCGAAAAAGGCAGCTGTGAGCCGTTATCTTTCAACTGTTGAAGGCAGGAATTTCGTAATTACCAATCTGGTTGCCGAAGTTGCGAATGCTTACTACGAATTACTTGCCTACGATAATCAGCTGGCCATTGTAAAGCAGAATATCGCTTTGCAAAGTAACGCACTGGAATTAATGAAAATTCAAAAACAGGCTACGCGTGTAACAGAACTTGCCGTCAGAAAATTTGAGGCGGAAGTATTGAGTTCTAAAAGCCTGGAATTTGATATCCAACAGAACATCACGGAAACTGAAAACAAAATTAACTTTTTGCTGGGTCGTTATCCGCAAACGATTCAAAGAGATAAAGAAAATTTTACAGATTTGGTTCCGCCAACCGTTCAGGCAGGTTTACCCGCTCAATTGCTGGCAAATCGCCCGGACATTAAACAGGCAGAATTTGATTTGGCAGCTGCGAAATTAGATGTTAAAGTAGCCAAGGCACAGTTTTACCCTTCATTAGGTATCTCTGCGACTATCGGTTATCAGGCATTTAATCCATCGTACCTGTTAAGAACACCTGAGTCTTTAGCGTATTCTTTAGCCGGAGATTTGGCTGGTCCGCTGATTAACCGTAACGCTATTAAAGCAGAATATTTAACCGCCAATGCCAAACAATTGCAAGCCGTATTTAATTATGAGAAAACGATTTTGAATGGTTATATCGAAGTTGCCAACCAATTGGCAAACATCAGTAATTTGCAAAAAAGCTATGATTTAAAATCAAAGCAGGTTTTGGCCCTTACACAGTCTATCGATATTTCAAACGATTTGTTTAAGTCTGCAAGAGCTGATTATTTTGAAGTGTTAATGACGCAAAGAGATGCATTACAGTCGAAACTAGAATTAATTGAAACCAAAAAACAACAGCTGAATGCGGTGGTCAACATTTACCATGCATTGGGTGGTGGCTGGAATTGATTTAGATAATGGGGTAGTAAGTATCAAGTAGTAAGTATCAAGTAGTAAGTATCAAGTAGTAAGTATCAAGTATCAAGTATTGAGTATGAGGGATGGCTAAAAAGGCTGTCCCTTTTTTGTGTTAAATAATTAAAATTTATTACCCTGGTGGTGCCCGAAGATACGAATCACGATTAAGCTAATCCTCTTCAATCTCTAATTTCCGGGGCAAAAAAAATGAGCATACAACCGAAGTCGTACGCCCATTTATCTAAATTAACGCTCTCGGGGACTAAGGTATCATTAGTCCGTTTAATCTGCAAGTTTTTTTGTAGAAAACTTTTTCGTTATAAAAAAAAATCCAGTTTTTAACTTATCAAATGGTTATTTCATTTTATATGCAAACAATTAAAGTAAAATAGATGTAACATAAAAGAAGAATTTAAATGAGCGCATAACAAAGAAATTCAGTGGTAATGCTGCTTATGAAGCATTCGTTTATTTACAATACTGTTGCCGTTAAAATAAATTAGCATAGTAACTTTAGTCCATCAAAATAAAAAAATATGAATACAGAAAAAGCCATTCTTGCAGGCGGTTGTTTTTGGGGGGTTGAAGAACTTTTCCGTCATCAGCCAGGTGTAATTTCGACGGTTGTTGGTTATACCGGTGGAGATGTACCAAATGCAACTTACAGAAATCACGGAACGCACGCTGAAGGAATTGAAATAACGTTTGATCCATCAATATTATCGTACAGAAAATTACTTGAATATTTTTTCCAGATCCACAACCCGACAACCCGAAACAGACAGGGTAATGATGTTGGCGCTTCTTATCGTTCGGCGATTTTTTATTTAAATGATGCGCAGAGAGATACCGCAAAGGCATTAATTTCAGAAATGGAAGCTTCCGGCAAATGGCCGGGTCAGATTGTAACCGAGGTTATTCCTGCCGGCGATTTCTGGAATGCGGAGGAAGAACATCAGGATTATCTGCAGAAAAATCCTTACGGATATACCTGTCATTATGAGCGTCCGGAATGGACATTGAAGTAAAAGGGCTCAGAAATCAGTTTTACGCCGCTTATTTGGATGACCAACTAAGTTTTGGTAAGCTTTAAACTTTTCACAATTACAACTGTCAAAACAGTACACACAGCATAAAGCTTGATTTATTGTTTCACTAAACAGTTTGGTTATGAAAAGGATAATAAATGTATTACTCTTATTAATTATGGTCGTTAATTTGAGCGCCTGCGTCGTAAGAACCAGGGCGCCAAGAGCCTATTGGATTCCAGGGCATTACAATGTTGGCCCACATGGTATTCGTCATTGGGTGCCGGGACATTACCGCTAAAATAATTTTCCGGATAGCGTAAAAAAAGCAATGTTGACGATGAATTTTTTAGTTAAAAATTAGATTTGCTTTTATCCGATTAATCAGATAAATTTGATATAGAAAAGCGTAATAGGGGGTAGCATCGTCTATCGTATTAACCGACTTTTTTCTTAACCTTTTTTATAATGTGTTAGGGAGAATCAAAAGCGAAACTAATACAATTCTTATTCGTTAATCTTATTTAAAATTGTGGATTACCGGAATTTAATTAACATCAAAGGCTTTTGGCTAATGATTTTTTTTATAACCTTAACCCACGCCATTTAGCCCATTGCAAAAAAGCAAGGGGCTTTTTTTCTTTTAATGGACACCTAAGATTGATTTTCGTCAAAAATTTTTATTAACATTCGTATTTAGGGTATTTTTTTTAAAAATGTTTGTGTTTATTTTTAGGTAATCTAATGCCTCAACCATGAATACTATAATCGAAAATCAAAAAATTAAGTCTTTTTTTAAGAAAATGGATTTGGAATGGCCTGATAAAATCGAAAGGATTAGTTTCAAAACAGAAGATTTAATATTTGTCCACTTGCAGGATAACATCTCCCCGGTTGAATTTGCGGAAAGTTTGATGCCTAAAGTTAAAGTCTTTGTCGATTTTTCTACACCGATAAAAATTTGCTTTTTAAATACCGAGGGTGAAGGAAATAGTAGCCTGGTTTTTAACTAGGTTGCCAGATACCCTCTAGTTAGTATTTATTTGCACTGACTATCTAACGGTTAGCTTAAAATCGCTTTAAAACCATAATTTTAATTTGCTATTGATTGCAGAGTTTATACTTTTGCCGATGGAAAGCTGGCAGAGTGGTCGAATGCGGCAGTCTTGAAAACTGTTGACTGTAATAGGTCCGGGGGTTCGAATCCCTCGCTTTCCGCAGTTTTTTAAAAAAGAATAAGAAGCCATTTTAGCTAAGCTTACTAATTTTAGAGAAAAATATACGAACTGTCTTTATTCCTAACCAAATAACTGTCGTTGGTAATAACCTGCTTATGTGAATTCATGGTTTTTGTCTCTAAGACCTAACTTAGTAAGCTTAGTACTGTTAGGATACGATAAGTGTTCGTAAGAATAAAAATCATTAAAGCATTAATAAAATTAAACGATTTCCATTCACATATATATCTTAATAACCTTAAATCTAAATGGTTTTTAATAATTTAAGCTTAATAAATTGCTTTTGATTAAGGCGTTAGAAGATATTCCAACGCTTACCGAAACATACTGATGAATCAGTACGATCAGGCTTTCTTTTTTGCTTTTTTCTGGTCGGTATTTTCACCAAGCAGCAAGGTAGCCATCAATTCAAATTTCTCCGGATGAAGATTATATTCCGACTCTATCGTTTGCCATTTCTGTAATTCAACCTTTGCATTTTCTACTTCTGCTGTCAGAAATTCAATTTTATTTTGCAATAATTTGCTGATGTTTTGATTTGCCATATTGCAAAATTAACCGCTTCCCGCCGCATTAATTACGCGCTTCTTCAAAAAAAATGTAAGTGCTTCGTTTCCAGTCTGAAAAAATAAACCCGGATTATGTAACGGATATTTTAACAGATTTAACCAAAACAAAATTGAATAATACTTGTCTTTTTTTAGAACGAAAACTAAAATACATGATAAACACATTCGATTTTTCAAGTTATTTCCAGCCATCAGAATGTTTTAAAGAAAACTCAAATTCGCAGGTTATTCAGGAACACATACCAGATTTAAAAGAAAAAAGGGAGCATTTGTTAAAAGGCCTTTTAGAAGATTTAAATAAAGAGACTGAATTATATGAATAATTTGTTTAGCTTAATTGTTGAGCATTTTGTTTGCCCTGAATAAATTATCTGTCGATTGCAGGATTTTAGCTTTCAATTTAGGATTATAGTTCCGGTGTGTGTTTAAAAAATCCGTAACAACTTTTTTGGCCGCCGTTGTTTGGTAACTTCCAAAAATTGCGGAGAGCCAGGATTGAGGGAAAAAAATATCGCCCGTTTTCTGGATCTCTTCCAAAAGCTCAAGACTTTCAGGTAAATATTTTACAGCTGTTTTTTGTCTTAAAGGATGGTTTAAATAAGAAAGCGCCACGGTAACCCAGGCTTCTTTCTGACGGTTTTTTCGTTCTCGTAAACTGTAAAAAAAGCTATCCCTCTCGGCCTGAACAGCAGAAAGTGCCGGCATTAAAAAGATTAAACGATTCTTCCTGTCGATGTTTGTAATTCGCTTCAATTGCTGGTTTAACACGTTGCCAGCCGTATCAGATTTTACAGCAATAGACAAAGCAAGCCCCGTATAATCTTCATCAATGAGTGTTACACCGTTTGGTGCCTTTTGAGTTTGCCAGATGGTATAGATGTTTTTTGAAGCCTCAGCACTTAAATAAATATTCTGATAGGTATTAAATAAAACTTTCTTGTTATTCGCCGTCGTTTGTAATTCCATTGATTGCCACAGCGTTTTTTCGAGCGCTGCACTCCTGTCCAAACGATTTTTGGCGCTTATAAATGTCCAGTACAAATTGCTGATGTACCCGGTAATTAAGCGCAGATTCATTTCATTTTTCTCAATTGTTAAGCCTTTGGTGAGTAATTCTAAAAGTTCTTCGGGATTTAAAGATTTTCCGGCAAGTGTATTTTCATAGGCATTAATGTATGCTGATGCCCGTTCTAAAGGATTATCTAACTTATAAATGTTTTCCATAGCCGTTTTCTCTATGGGGAACAATCCATATCCGGCGCCATCTGCATTAAATAGAATGAAAGATGGTTTTGCTAAATCTTTAGCTTCAGCTAAAACGATTGCAGCATTTTTTATGTTGACCTGGATGGTCTTGCTGTGGTCTGCATAAAATAGCTTAATGGTGAACGCCTGCGGCCAAACGCCTGGCTTTCCGCTTTCTGGTTTTTGCGATATGGTGAAGT
This sequence comes from Pedobacter rhodius, assembly GCF_027213645.1. Taxonomy (GTDB): domain Bacteria; phylum Bacteroidota; class Bacteroidia; order Sphingobacteriales; family Sphingobacteriaceae; genus Pedobacter; species Pedobacter rhodius. The sequence goes on from NZ_JAPWGL010000001.1 coordinate 1,160,268, forward strand.
TGCTGATTTTATTTCCGCTATAGCGAAGCCGGTAATTAAACACCGGGCGACCGGGCTGATTAACCCAAACTTGATTCCATTTGTATAAATCTATTTTGCTGTATTTATTCAAAATTACGATCAGCTCATTCCAGTCTGCATTACTGTAGCCATACTTTTTTAAATATTCACGAATGCCTTTCTGAAAATTTTCCTTGCCCATTAATTGCTCCAGTTGGCGCATCATAATCGGGGCTTTATGATATATTATATTGCCATACATGGAGCCGGCATCCTGTAAATTATCCAATTGCTGGCGGATGGGATTTGCACCTGCGGTTCTGTCAACACCGTAGGCCGCAGGGTAATGGTCTTGCAGGAACTTCAGGTCGAAGGTATTTTTTCCCATCAATTGCTCGGTTACTTTATCGGCCATAAAATTTGCAAATACCTCTTTCATCCATACATCATTAAACCACCTCATGGTCACCAAATCGCCGAACCACATGTGTGCCGTTTCGTGGGAGATTAAATTTGAGCGGGAAATAAACTGGTCGCGGGTTGCACCTTCATCTAAAAACAAAGCAGACGACTTGTACTGAACTTCACCCGGGTGTTCCATCCCGCCGAATTGAAAATCGGGGATGGCAACAAAGCCTACCTTTTGAAAAGGGAAGGGAATACCGGTCCATTTTTCTAAGAATTCAATGGCATCGCGATGTGCAATAAAAACTGAATCGACACTTAATTTAATCTTTTTGGCATCGGTTTCCCTGTGAAGAAATTCCATGGGGCGGTTTGCCAGTGTCTGTTTTAACGTGCTGAATTTTCCTGCAGCGAAAGAAATAAGATAGGTTGGTAATTTATCTGAATTGGCAAAATTATAGGTCGTTGCCGATGCATTCGAAACGGAATCTTTTTTTACGCCGTTGGCCAGAACTTTCCAGTCGTTGGGAACGGTTAAGCTAAGCGCAAATTGCGCTTTAAGATCAGGTTGGTCAAAACATGGAAAAACCGTTCTTGCGTGGTCCGGTACAAAAAGTGCGTAAAGGTAATCGGCATTCCGGTTGAGCGATTCATTGCCGGCAATAAATTGTATGTCAATTTTATTTAATCCTTTTAAAAGGTATTTTTTATCGATGATTAAATGTTCCTTCTGAAGGTTTGAAGCAATATTTTTCCCGTTTACGGATATACTCTTAAGGTGCTTTGCATCCTGCTTAAAATCGATTTGAAGTATTGCAGGTATGGTTTTTAAACTGAAGTTAATTTCCTCAGCGGCTGCGATCGCTGCATTTTTATCAGCAGGAATATTAAAATACAGTTTGTATTGTATATTATCGATTATCGCTTTGCGTGATTTTGCCAATGTAAGCGAAACACCGGTTTCTAGTGCTGGATTTATAGCCGTCTGCGCCATTAGTTTTGCACTAAGAAACAGCAATAAAAAGACGATTTTAACAGGTAATTTCATTGTGAATTATAATCTTTTAAGGTGTTAACATTTGCATTATTGTTCCGTATCCCATCCAAATCATGGTGATGACAACGGCACTGCCGGCTATAGTTAGCCATAAGGGTTGCCTGTATTTCGAAATGATTTTAGTTTGGTAAGCTGCTATCAGCATTACGCCTAATGCAATGGGTAAAATTAAGCCATTTATGGCACCAACGGCTAATAAAACCTTAACCGGTTTACCAATGAGCACAAAAATAAAACACGAAACGAGTATAAAAATGATGATTATCACCCTGTTGTGTTTTAAAATAAAAGGATGAAAACTTTTAATAAAGGAAATAGAGGTATAGGCCGAGCCAACAACCGATGAAATCCCGGCAGCCCAGATAACCACGCCGAATACTTTATAACCAAATTCACCACTGGCTAACTTAAATACCGAAGCAGCCGGATTAGCGGGGTCTAAATGCGCACCGGTGCTCACTACGCCTAATGCGGCAATAAATAAAAGCAGTCGCATTACGGATGCCAGACCTATTGCGCTTAATGCACCCTTATTTACGGCCGGAAGATTATCAATGCCGGTTTGCCTGGCATCGAGCAGCCGGTGTGCGCCAGAAAAAGTAATGTAACCGCCTACCGTACCGCCAACAATGGTTAATACAGCCGTGAAACTAAACTGCGTGGGATTTACCGAACGAATGGCTGCTTCGGCCAGTGGCGGATTGCTAATCCATGCGATAAATAATGCAAGGCATATTTTGAGGATACCCATTGTTTTTGCAAAAGCATCCATTGCCTTGCCTGCTTCTTTGTAAATAAAAATTCCGATAGCGATAATTGCACTTATTACGGCGCCTTGTGCTACACTTATCCCAAAGAGAACGTTTAGCCCTAAACCTGCACCTGCAATATTGCCGATGTTAAAAGCCAGGCCACCTAAGAAAACTAAAAATGAAAGAAAGTAACCCAAACCCGGAAATACCTTGTTTGCAATATCCTGGGCAGGCTTATCGGCTACGGCAATTATTCGCCAGATGTTTAATTGTGCAATGGCATCAAGCACTATAGAAAGTAAAATTACAAAGGCAAAGCTGGCACCAAGCTGCTCGGTAAAAACCGCTGTTTGTGTTAAAAAACCTGGTCCGATGGCTGAAGAAGCCATTAAGAAAGCCGCTCCAATTAATACACTCCAATTATATTTTTTCTTCATATAACTGGTGCTTTAATTGAGATACCTTCGGCTTTTAAATTTTCAGCAATTGTTTTTGCGAAATTTACGGCATGTAAACCATCGCCATGCAGGCAAAGTGTTTCTGCTTTTAAAACTACTTTTTGATTATTCGCAGCGATAACGTACTGGTTTTTTACCATCGATAAAACTTGTTCGATAGCTGATGCTTCATCGGCAATCAACGCATTTTCTTCGCTTCTTGGTATGAGCTGACCATTGGATTGATAAGTTCTGTCTGCAAAAACTTCTGAAGCTGTTTTTATTCCCTTAAATTCTGCCGCATTTATCATTTCACTTCCGGCTAATGCATAAAGTATTAACGCCGGGTCGAAATCGTACATTGCCTGAACAATAGCTTTTGCTAATGCTGCATCGGCTGCCGCCATATTATATAAAGCACCATGAGGCTTTACGTGATGGAGTTTTCCACCAGCGGCCTTTACAAAACCGGATAAAGCCCCGATTTGATAAAGTGTAATTTGATACGCTTCTGCGGGCGTTATTTTTATCATCCGTCGCCCGAACCCCTGCAAATCCGGCAAACCCGGGTGCGCTCCGATTGCAACCCCCTTTTTTAGCGCCATACTTACAGTTCGTTGCATGACTTCGGGGTCTCCGGCGTGAAAACCACAGGCAATATTTGCCGACGAGATATAATCCATTAAAATTTCATCATTTGGCATGTCATAATTGCCAAATGCTTCACCCATATCGCAGTTCAGGTCGATGCTTTGCATGAAAAAATATTTTTTGTGTTAAAATCTGCTTGCAACAGCAAGTTTCAAATCAGATAGTTGCTTTTCACGCTCAATATACAGGATTTCTGCCGTATCTCTGCTTATTTCAGTGAATCGGATGCTATCGTTCGGCTTTAGTTGTGCACATAAGGGCAAATCCACAGCTGCTACCTGTCCGATTCTGGGATAGCCGCCCGTGGTTTGGCAATCGGCCATTAATAAAATCACATCACCATTGCCGGTAACCTGAATTGTTCCGGGGCATACTGCAGTGCTTAATAATTCTTCGTTTTTTCTCCGGCTGATTTTATTTCCATATAGCTGGTAGCCCATGCGATTGCTGTTTAAGCCAACTGAAAACTCTTTAGACAGGAAATTAATTATCGATTCACTGTCAAACCAGTTAAACTCACCGGCTGGGAAAATCCGGATTGTTTTTCTATCTGCCGGTAGTAGCCGCGAGCGATTGACGTACCATGATGGCCAGGAAATTTGATTTCCTTTTAAGCTATGCAAAATATGTTGTGAGCGCATAGTTAAATCTTTCCGGCTGCTTAAAAAATCGCCGGATTGAAGATTTCTTCCCTTATAGCCGCCGAAATGACCTGTTAAATAGGTACTCTTACTTCCTAAAATTTCCGGTACATCAAAGCCTCCTGCAATTGCAAGATAAGTTATTGCACCTTCCGGATTGTTTGTCAGCTTTATGGTTGAACCCGATGGAACAAATATTGGCCGCTCCGGAGGGAGTTTTTTACCCTCAGAGATTAAAAATGCACCATCGCCGGCATAGGCAATTAAACTATCAGCTTCAGCTTTGAATTCAGCAGCGGCATAAGTAAATTCTAACGTTGCACTATTGTCATCATTACCGATTGCAATATTTGCTATTCGTGCCGATAAATCGTCCAATACACCGGAGCGTGGAACGGCCTGGGCCTGGTAGTTTTTCCTTCCATTGTCCTGAATGGTTGTTAAAATGCCGGGTTTGGTTATGCTGATTTTCATGGCTTTCCCGCTAACTTATAAAATTCATCCAGACTTATCGATTCGAATTTTACCTCATCGCCGGCTTTTAGCAGTGAAGGTTGTAATCGGCCAGCATCAAATAATTTCGAAGGTGTTTGCCCGATAATTTGCCATCCGCCCGGTGTTTCCAGCGGGTAAATACCGGTCTGTTTACCTGCTATGCCCACAGCTCCGGCTGGTACTACTAATCTTGGTGTCGATTTTCTGGGCGTGGCCAGTTGTTCATCCATTCCGCCCAAATAGGCAAAGCCGGGTACGAAACCGATCATGTAAACTTTATAAACCGCGGTACTGTGTAAAGCAATTATTTCCTGTACACCGAGCTTGGTGAAATTGGATACATTATCTATATCCGGTCCAAAATCTCCGCCATAATACACAGGCAGGATAATTCTGTTTATTGCGGAACTAAAAGCATTTTCTGCAGCGTTTTTTAAGTTGTTTAAATAATTGCTGACTTTTTCAAAACTGCTTGCACCGCGTAGTTCACTGTAAAGAACTGTTAGCAAATCATAATAAACAGTTAAAGTAGAATAGGCCGGCACTGTTGTAATAAATCCCTGAAAAGGCTGATTGTTTAACAATTTGTTAAAGTTGCTGATTTTAGTGGCAATTGACTCGCTAATTTCATTTCCAAAACTGAGCGTTACAGCTTGTTCACTTAAAGCATGGATTTTAAATTCTGGATTTGGAATTGAATTTGACAATGCAGTTAAGTTAGGGTTTCCGGGTTTGAATATATAAAATAGAATTCTTTTTGAAGGGTTAATTATCAACTATTATCTTTAGTCAGTTTTAAAATACGGTAAGCCTCATTAATTTTAAATTTTATTATCAGCTAACTAAAAATTTTATAAATAAACTAAATTATAAATAATTTAAAAACGTTTCTCATGTTTAAAGATCCATTCTCATTTTATGGCCGAATCCGGCGGACAGAATTTGGTTTAACTTATGTTTTCTATTTGATTTGCTATTTCTTCGTAATAATTTTTAGTGAAAAAGGCGTCGAATGGATTGGCGTAATACTGCTCTTACCATTTTATTTAATGGTTTCTCAAGGTGCAAAACGCTGTCATGATTTAGGTAAATCCGGTTGGTGGCAACTGATTCCGTTTTATGGATTAGTTATGTTATTCGGTTCTGGGGATTATGGTCAGAACGAATATGGCGATAATCCTAAAGGGGAGGGTAATGTTTATGAAAATCCGTTTGGTTACGATGTAAAAACCGGTAAAATGATAGAACCTGAATTGCAGGTTTTACCGGTGGAATCGAAAGATATGGAAAATAGCAGTAATCCGCCGGTATCGTAGTGCCAACTACTTATAGCATATTCTGATTACTATACCATTTTGCTGTCGAAAATTATTCCGCTAATGAACAGGAAGTTAACTAAACCTATGTAAAATTCTTATCTGTTTATTTGCTTGCTAAAAATATTAGTATATTTTTGCCGTTGTAATAATAGCGCAGGGATAATTTAATGTTTCCACGCAGTTAATTGAAGATAATTTATGACGGTTACGGTACTAGCAATTACAGAAACTGATTTTGTTCCGGATATTTCACTTGCAAAGATAATGAATGAGCGCCTGAAACAGGCGGCGGCTGAATTACAGGACATTCATTTACAGGCCATGTTATCTGTAGGGCAACCTAAAGATGACCTGGTGATTTACATCAGCTATAATCCAAAATACACCATCAGGTTTCGTGTGGTTAACGATGTGCCCGAAGAGGTTGAAAATTTTGTTGCCTATACCTGTGGCAATCTTGGTTACATTAAATGGAAAACCAATGTTGTAAACGTTTTTAAGGGTAATGAATAGTGATGATACAAATATCAACATTGTTGGAGAGCCGGCACTAAATTTACCGCCACTCTGGCTTCCGGAGAAATATTATAAAGAAAGTGTGTGGCATAGAAACTGGAAAAAAGCTTTTCCGGAAAGTTACAGGGAGCAAAGTTTTTGTTGTCAAACAACAGGTGAATTACATCGTGCGGATGTATTTACACCTTGTGGAACTGCAATAGAGTTTCAGAATTCGCCGATTACGCTTACAGAAATGAAAAGCAGGGAAGCTTTTTATCCGAAAATGATTTGGGTGCTGAATGGTAAGAAATTTAAAGGTTTCCGAATTTTAAAAAACCTGCCTCATCCTGATGACCCAAGACTAAAAGATTATGAATTCCGTAACAGCGACCATTTATCCATGGTGCGGAAAGCCGATGTTTTAAATGGTACAATTATACCACGGGTTCTGAATTTTTATCATCCGGAAATAAAAGGCGTAAGCATCACATCAAATTTTTATCATTTCTGCTGGAAACAACCCCACACCGTTTGGTTTTCTGCGGCAGCCCCAATTGTAGTGGATTTGGGTGGTCATTTTTTGTATAGAATGAAAGTGCGAAAGCAGCTGTCAGGAGATTATCCTTACCTGGAAATGATTAGCCGTAAAACCTTTATTGAAGGTTATTTATGTTTTGGCTGATTATAATGCCAGCTCCATTTCTGCATAGATTTAAAGTATTCAAAACATTTCGGTAATATTTAGTCTTTATTCTTTAAATTTTCAATTTTATGGATAGGTTTAAAGATAAAGTCGCTTTAATAACAGGCAGCAGTCAGGGAATAGGGGCGGCATGTGCGCTGCGTTTGGCAAAAGAAGGTGCAAATATTATTCTTAACGGACACAAATTTGATGAGCGGGGAGAGAAACTTATCTCCGAAATTGAGGCAATGGGCAGAAAGGCAAAATTTATAACGGCCGATATCAGTGATGTTAATGCGGTTATTAAACTCATAAAAGAAGCTGCTCTTACCTTTGGAAGCCTTGATATTTTAGTTAATAATGCCGGATTGGAAATTAAGTCTGATTTTTTAAAAGTAACTGAAAAGGACTACGATACGGTTATGGACACGAACTTAAAAGGTGTTTTTTTTGGTATTCAGGAATTTGCGAAATATTGCAAAAGAAAAAAGCGTAACGGAGTAGTCGTGAACATGAGTTCGGTACATGAAGAGATAATATTTCCACATTTTGCGGCTTATTGTATTAGCAAGGGCGGGTTAAAAATGCTGACCAGAAACTTAGCTACCGAACTGGCACCACTAAATATTCGAATAAACAATGTAGCTCCGGGCGCCATAGCTACACCGATAAACCAGGCGCTTTTAGCTGACAAGAAACAATTGCAAAAAGTCGTCAGAAATATTCCAATGGGGCGGATGGGGAAGGTTGAAGATGTTGCAGGTGTAGTTGCTTTTTTAGCTTCTGATGATGCGGCATATGTTACCGGCTCTACCTATTTTGTTGATGGTGGCTTAACCTACCATTATGAAGAACAGTAATGCGCTAATTTAATAAGCAGTTTGTTTTGATTTTGGCAAACGATCCATATCATAAAAAGAACAAAGGTTAAACATGCCTTCCAACCTTAAAAATACTTATCAATGCTTAACCCGTAAGTTAAATTCAGGTTTTCACGCTGTGTAATGTTAAGCTTGTTATAATTTAATGCCGTGGTTAAGCTAATCCATTTTCTGATTTTTAACCCGACTGTAGTTGCTGAGCGAATAATATAATCGCCTTTTCGGGAATAGGAATTTTGTAAAAAGTGTGTGCCGTCGATAGTAATAATGTCTTTAATCAAGACATGGTACTGTAACCTTAACGAATTTCTCAACGTATTGTAGTTGTTTAATTCAACCAAACTGCTGTTATCAAACAAAACACCATTACTTACATTAACGTAGGCATCTGGTTTATCGATAAAGTTATAAGCAATACCACCACCGGCAAGCAACTGGTTTCTGATTTGAAGCGAGTAGCTGGTATTGTAATTTACCAGTCCCCAGTAATAAAAATGAGGAAAGGTTTTATACAGGTTAAAATTCATGGTGGTGGAAAAATCGTTATTACTCAATGAGTTGTTTTGCTTACCATAAAGCCATGAGGTGTTGCTGTTAAATACCATGCTTTTCTTTTTAACGCCAAAATTTAAGCTATTGTTTAAAAGATAGGCCCGTTCATTGTTTGTCAGGTTAACAGAACCGGATGAAAGTAAAGCAATATGGTAATTTGTGGTATCGTTAAACTGAGCAAAAACATTTAGATAATAAATCATTGTCAAACTCAGGCATATAAATAGCTTCATATTTCATTTAACAGCTATTGTACAGATGATGTTTGAAATTGAATGGCGTTATTTTGAATGTTTCCAAACCGTCATTTGTTTAAAGATAAAATTGAAATGGTTTTTAAAGGGATATTTTTGTGCAGTATAATAATTCTCATCATGGCCGAAAGCATATTAAAAAACATACCTTATTCTGTTCTGGATCTTGCAACTGTTCTGGATGGTTACACAGCTTCAGATACGTTTAAAGCCAGTTTGAAAATTGCGCAACAATCAGACGCTTTGGGTTACACGCGTTATTGGTTTGCCGAACACCATAATATGGCGGGGGTTGCCAGTTCTGCACCACCTGTGCTTATCGGTTATATAGCAGGCGCTACTAAAACAATCAGAGTGGGCTCCGGGGGGATTATGCTGCCAAATCATGCACCTTTAATTGTTGCGGAACAGTTTGGCACATTAGCTTCACTGTATCCGAATCGGATTGATTTGGGCTTGGGCAGGGCACCAGGAACCGATCAGGTTACCGCAATGGCGATTAGGGGTGAAAATTTTAATGCAGTACATAATTTTCCGAGAGATATAGACAGACTTCAGCAACTATTTTCGGCTGATAACCATACATCTAACGTTCGGGCTATCCCGGGCGAAGGATTAGAAATTCCAATATGGATTTTAGGTTCGAGTACCGATAGCGCAAGGCTTGCCGCCGAAAAAGGCTTACCTTATGCTTTCGCCAGTCATTTTGCCCCTGCTTATTTTGAACAGGCCATTTTAATATACCGCAACAACTTTAAACCTTCCCGATTTTTGAGTGAGCCATATGTTATGGCTTGCGTAAATGTAGTTGCAGCAGATACCGATGAACAAGCTGAAATATTGGCAAGCTCAGTTAAAAAAATGTTTTTAGGTGTGATAACCGGACGAAGAGAAAAATTAAAACCACCTGTAGAAAATATCAATGCACACTGGAATCAAATGGAGCAAGAAGCTGTAGCGCAAATGTTATATTATTCCTTTATTGGCAGCGCAGAAACGATAAAAACAAATTTAGCTGATTTTGTTTCAAAATATGGGGTTAATGAGGTTATGAGCACCTCACATATTTACGACCAAACCGCTAAACTTTATTCCAACAGGCTTTTTGCTGAGATTTTTAAATAAATATTATTTTAATTGGGCAGTAAAATTGTTTAATTGACTTAACTGATTTTGTGCAAAAGCCTTTAAAGCGGTATCAGTTGACTGCGCTAATTTCCCGTAAAGCGAAATCAATTGGTTAATGTCGTTCCCCAGATAATTCAGGTAAGCTTTGTTAAAATCAGATCCTTTGAGTTTTGAAAGGCTTAAAATTGATTGCATAACTTCAGGTTTCACTGAAGATTTCCCACTTATTCCAGTGTTACCTGCTTCGCCTGTGCCAGGTTCATTTCTGCTGGTATCCCTCATGTTTTCCGGCGCTGAATCTATACGTCCATCCGGGCGCATACCGCCCTGAGGTTTGGTCATCGGCATGGCGATGTCTTTTTGCTTAGCAAAAGTCCTAAGTTTTGCGTTACTTTTAATAAAATAATCGCTAAGATTTTTGGCTAAGCCTTTCGTTTTTGCATTTGCATTTTTTACAGCTAAGCCTGATAACTCCAGTTGTTTAGTATTGATGACATAAGCTGACGATATCAACACAGCCGTAGAATCGGTATTTTGCTTCAAGTTTGATTTTTCAAACATAAAATTTGAAGGACTTTTCGCATCAACTTTAACTGTAAAACTTAGTATCCCAACACCTAAAACGTATAAAATTTGATTTTTCATTTTGTTTATTTTACCTGTTAGATAAACCCGCTTTACAATGTAAAAGTTTTGGAATGTTGAATCCGGATACCTTTTATACTAAATTAGATAAGATAAAAACATATCGTTAATGAAATTATGAGTAACTGATCTATATATGAACTGAATGCAAATTTGTATTTATACAAATTTTTTGTCTGTACTTTTGAATGAAATTCAATCAAATTATTGTATATTATGTACTATAATCATTACATTGACTTATCTTAATATATTTGAAAAGTGATTTAAAAGAAAAATATTTTTTTATTAAGCGAGATTATCCTTTTTTAACATAAATTATAATTTTTTAGTCAATTTTAGACTATTTCCTGGCCCTTTTGTTGTTTCCGATGTGCTTTTCTTTTTTCAATCACAATTTTGCTAATGTTAATTAGTTAGCTAAGAAACAATTAGCAGTAAATTTCGTTTACATATGGAAAGTCATATTTTCAAAAAAAACTTAATTTGTATTATGTATAATACAAATTAAGTTGGCAATAATTATTATTATTACGACATATTATGGACAAATATTTTTATGCTTAGAAAAGGTACCATCACATCATTAGAGGAAGACGGTTCGGGAATAATTACAGATGAAAATGAACAGGAAATCTGTTTTAAATTAGAAAAAAGCATGTTAGAAAACTTAACGGGGACCCCTGTAAGTTTTGAAATAGAATTAACTGATGAGGGTTTAATTGCCGTAGATGTGCAATTAAATATCAAATGTATTCTTTGATATTACGACTTTACTTATAACATTTTAGAATATTAAACATATGATCAAAATCCGGATTATTGACATTTACAAAGTCAGGCATATTTAATTTATTTAATTGCAGAAAAGCAAGTAAATCTTTAATGGTTTGGTTCATATGTTCAATGTTGCCTGTATGTTTTAAGGTGTTTATTTTTAATAACCTGAGTGATATTTCCACCATTTGTAATTCATGCTTCTTTGAGATGATTAAACCTTTTTCCAGCTCTTTTAAAGCATTTTCATAATTTTTAGTATGGTTAAGGAAATTTCCTTTAACCAAAATATAAGATGCTTTAATAAAAGGGGTACAATAGGTATTATCTTCGCCGATTAATTTATCCATATATCGAATAAGCCTTTGCGCTTTTTTGTGCTGATTAAGTTTAATGTTTGTTTGTGCAGCAATAACTAGTAAGAAAGAAGAGAATATCGATGAGCGTAAATAAAATATTTTAGGATATTTTTTTAAAATGGCAAAGAGAAAACGATTGCATGCTTCGTAGTTTTTACTTGAAAACAATACGATAAGTACCATGCGGTAAATGATAACCTCCACACTTGTAAGGCTTTCATTTTTTTGCGGGGCGGATTCGGCAATTTGCTGGCAAAGTTTTAAAATATTATCATTAAGTATTTTGCTGTTATTATTCTTATCGTTAAGTACATTAGAAAGAAATAAAATTAAATCATAAGGATTTAAGAGGAACAGATCTTGTAATCTTTTGTGGTTTCTCTTTAAAAGATTCATGTTTTCTGTTAAACCACTTTTATCAAGCGACATTACACAAATACTGCATTCCATCACATTTAATATGATTTGTATATCTTCATTAAATACCTTTTCAGAAATTTTCTTTATCGTCTCTTTATAGTTTTTACTGATCATTCGCCCCATAATCATAATGTCTATAAAGTGCATATTGATGGTTTGTGCGTTAAAAAGAGCATCTTTTTTCTCAAGTTCTAATAAAGCGGCATCACATATAAAATCAAATGCATCGTTCTTTTCTTCATTATTGAAAGGCAGTTTGAAAATTTCTTTTAATGCTTGTATTTCATTTCTGTTAATACAGAAACGGATGCTCCACTTCAGCATTAAAGTTCTCAAATCAGCCCAGTCGGCATAAACTGTTAAAATCTCTCTGAAGAAAGCCGTGTCGGGTTTAAAATTAAATTTTTCAGTAAGCTGAAAGAAAAGGAAATAAGTATAAATATCATCGCTAAGAAAACGAACAATTTCGGTTGGCGTTGATGTAGTTAACCTTTTTTCCTCTATCAGAATTCCAGAGTATACAAGTTCCCGGTAGGCTTCAGGATAGTTTATGATGTAGTCTAAAATTTTTTCTTTAGATACCCTGTAATGTAGATTTCCTTTGGAAATGGTATTGCTTATTTTTTTTAGGATAAAGATTTTTTCTGTACTGTTCTTAGACAGGAAAATTTTACTTTCTAAAAAATAAATAGTTAACTCCAGGCAAAGAATATAATCATTCAGCCTGATTTTATTGTTTTCTTGTTTAAGCCTATAGTAAACCTGTAGCCAAAAAGGGGTTTGAAATTGTTTAATCAAACCATCATGTAGATCATCATCTTTAATAACACTATTTTCAATCTGGGAAAGTGTATAAAAAATTTCTTCTTTATTTAGTGGCGGAACATTCGTATTATGGTCATAATCGAAAAATAAACCTTTATACCAGGCGTTTGTTAAAAATGCTGAACCTGAAATCGATGGCTGGATATTTACCCAATTATTCACTCTTAAGCCCAATACAATTTTAACAAAATCATTTTCTTCAATACTGTAGAGAAAATCTGTCAAAATTTTTAAATTATAACTTCCGGATAAAAACTGGTCAATCCCATCAACAATCAGTACGAAACGGCCTTTACATTCCCTCGGATTTTTCTTAAAATAATTTATCAGTTCGCTAACACCATAAAACTTAAATTCTTTATGAAACCAGTCTTTTAAGGATAAATCATTCTGAATGATATCATAAATTGTCCCCGAATTAATTAATAAAACGATGTCTTTTTTATAAAGTGCGTTTTCGCTGTAGAAAAAATGCTCTACAAAATGGGCGAGTAGAATAGACTTTCCTTGTCCGGGTTGTGCGCTTATCGTTGTGAATTGATAATTATTTTTTAGAAAATAATCAAAATCTGAATACAAAAAACTTCTGTTTGCCGTCGCCTCAAATGGGATACCTGAACTGTTCTTACTTGCAATTAAAGAGGCATCTGTTATCACCTGGCATCTGATTTTAAGATCCGACCAGATGTCATTTACATGTTCGGTCTGGCTTGTTTTATCCTTACAGAAAGATTCCCAGTCTGGATAGCCGATGTATTGCGACAGGCTGTTGAGTGTAAATAAGGAAAATTTATGGTGTGTTTGAGCAAATCCAAAAAATCGTTTAACTGTGGTTTCGCTGATATAATTTTTGGTTTCCTTAAATATAGATTCAGAAATCGTCTTACAATTTGCCGGATCGATGTTTCGCAAGCCGGATTTTATAAGAACGAATTTCCTTAGCTGAGAGATTAATTCGTTTGTGTTCATATTGGAGGATGATATGCTAATGTCATCAAAATTTCGCAATAGCAGAAATCATTTCGGTAACAATATTTCTATGAACAAAATGAACGGGCTGAATCACAAAATAATGAACGGCAATGGATAAATCCTATTAGATATGGGCGACGTAGATTTGAAAATGAACTGACAAATTCCTCCAATGGGATACCAATTCCAATTTTAAAAATTAACCCTGATAACGCCAGACATGATGAAAAACTCTACCCCTCAATCCTTTTTAAGGAAAATTTTTCTTATCCCACTAATCACAATTGTCTCATTATTAACGCTTCTAAAATCAGAATCGTATAGCCAAACAAAAATTTATGCTAACGCTTTAGGCGTCACGTCTAATGTAGATAATGCTTCTAACGCTTTAACACCAAGCGAAACAACGTTTGCAACGGTGAGATCGTCAGGCGGTACTGCACTTAGCTTAGGTGCTTATACAGGTGAGCTGGAACTCAAATTTCCGGCTACCCTTCCGGCTGGAACAACATCATTTATCAGGATTGATGCCGATCCAACCTTGTTAAATCAATTACTTGGCGGAAATTTGGGTGGATTGCTTTCCGGGGTAGTTGGGGGAGTTGCTTTAGGTAACCATTCAATAGAGGCCGGAGCAAGAAATTCCAGTGGAACAACCGTTTTAAGTGGTTCGAGTACGGGTGCCTTCACCACACCAAATTTAAGACTTGTAACAGATGCCAACGGCTATTTCTACATGGCATTAAGGCCAAGCCAAGATTATGACAGGGTTTACATCCGTGATGTAACGAGCGCTTTATTATTAGGAACCTTAAATAATACCAAAGTTTACCACGCTTTTTATACCAATGGAATTGATGTTTGTGCACCCGCTTTTGCTACCGATTTTGAAGGCAATGGCTTAACCGTTGATGTTTTGGGTTTAGGTAAAGCAGGTGTAACTAATCCGAATTTCGCAATCGATGCAAGCACAACGAATTATTCCGAACTAAGTTTGGGGGCTTTAGGTGTAGCAGGGTCCATCAGTCAGAATTTTTACTTCAATACACCATCAAATGCAGGAGATGATTTTAATTTAAGGTTTAGCGTCTCTTCAGCGTTATTAACCGCGGGTGTTTTAAATAGCCTTACAGTTACAGCTTACAATGGTAATAACCAGGTATACACCCAATCTGCAGCAAATGTGCTCAGCTTAGATTTGCTAACCTTATTGGGTGGCGGACAACCGGTAACCGCTGCATTTTCTCCCGGCGTTCCTTTTGATAGGGTTAAGGTTACGCTTTCATCCCTGTTAAATGCCAATTTAACACAAACGGTTTTAATTTATGGATTAACAAAATCGGCAGGACGGCCAACGTTTACGCTACCTGCTACAAATAACGTGACCACTTGTTATAATACTACTGCAGGCTTAACGGCCACCACATCAAATACAAACGAATTGCGCTGGTATGATGTAATTCAGGGTGGAACTGTATTGGCCACAACAGCATATAACGGAACATTTACAACGCCTGCGTTAACTGCGAATAAGGTATATTATGTAGCGGCCAGAAGAATTGGATGTACGGAAGAATCTGTTAGAGTACCGGTTTCAATTACAGTAAATCCTGCCATTGTATTTAATTCAACCACATTAATTAACGCTTCAAACGGATTTGCTTATGCAAAACAAATTGATGCAGCTACAGGTGGCACACCGGCTTTTACCTATGCGTTAACGAATGGAAGCAGCCTGCCGGCCGGTTTAAGTTTATCGTCGTCGGGGTTAATTTCAGGAACCCCTACAGTAACGGGTAGTTTTACTTTTTCTATTACAGCTACGGATAGCAAGGGCTGTTCTTCAACTGCGGGTTATACGTTGGTTGTTACACCTGGATTAGCTTTAGCACCAGGCACCTTACCAAACGGCACAACCGGGGTTCTATATCCAACTCAGGTTATTCCACCGGCAACCGGTGGTACAGGTCCTTATGTATATTCAGCTGTAAATCTGCCTCCGGGATTAACCTTCAATGCAAATACAAGAGAAATAACCGGAACACCAATGCAGACCGGAATTTACGCGATTCCGGTTACGGTTACAGATGCAACAGGAAATAGTGTGACGGCCAGTTATACCATTAAAATTACTGACCCTTTAACCTTACCTTCAGCTACTTTGGCTAATGGTACCACCGGCCAGGCTTACCCGACTCAGGTAATTCCTTCGGCTGCAGGCGGCAGTACACCCTATGTGTATGTAGCAACAAATCTTCCTCCGGGCTTAAGTTTTAATCCGTCGACGAGGGAAATTACCGGCACACCAACTACAGCAGGAACGTATACAATTCCGGTTACCGCTACAGATGCTGACGGAAGGACCGTAAGCACTAATTATACTATTATTGTAACCGATCCGCTATTGCTTCCATCTGCAACACTTGCCGGTGGAACAGCCGGTACAGTTTACCCAACCCAGGTTATTCCATCAGCAACTGGTGGTGTTGGGCCTTATACATATGTTGCAACAAGTATTCCTGCAGGCTTAACATTTAATGCCACAACCCGGGAGATTACCGGAACACCAACGCAGGCAGGTAATTATACAATTTCTGTTACGGTTACGGATAGCCAGGGCAGAACGGCTTCTAATACTTACGCTTTAAGTGTTACAGGTGTACTATCTTTGCCAAGCGCAAGTTTGCCTAATGGAACTGTGGGCGTTGCTTATCCTACACAAACCTTGCCCGGCGTTTCAGGTGGTACCCCACCTTATACTTATTTAGCCACTAATTTACCTCCCGGACTTAGTTTTAATACAGCAACAAGAGAAATAACAGGCACTCCAACATCAGGAGGAACCTTTGTGGTTTCCGTTACCGGAACAGATGCTGATAACAATAAAGTTAGCACCGATTATACAATAGTAGTAAATGTTAATCAACCGGTGGTTGCAAATGCATCTGTTTGCGCAGGAAGTTCAGCGACTTTAAGTGTAAGTAATTTACAAGCCGGAGTTACCTATAACTGGTATGGTCCTACAGGTAATACAGCACTTGCGACAAACAATTCAGGCGTTTTTACCACACCTGCTATAAATTCATCAACTACTTTTTATGTTGAAGCCGTTTCGGGTACTGCAGTTAGTGCAAAAACAGCTGTAAATATTTCCGTAAATCCTGCTGCAAATCCGGCAGTGGTAACCACCAATAATCAGGTTGTTAATTCAGGTCAAAGCACGACCTTAACAGCTACTGCCGACGCAGGCAATACGATAAAATGGTATGCTGCAGCTACTGGAGGTACAGAATTGGCTACAGGTTCAAACTTCACAACGCCGGCATTATCAACAACAACGACCTATTATGTAGAAACTACAAATGCAAATGGCTGTACAAGTAACGGCAGGGTTGCTGTAACGGTTACGGTTATAAACGGAGGTGGTGGTACAGCTTGTAATGCGGCAAACGCGCAAAATACAGGTATAACAGGTATATGTTTGTTATGTAACGTTAACGGACCTGGAAATTCTACCGATGCAAATCCAAATAATTATACACGAATCAGCCTGGCAGTAGGGGCAACAGCTACAGGTTTTCAACAACTTATATTTAATTCTGCAGGAACAGCAACAGACAGTGTTCGTTTAGACCTTGGTTTACCTACAGGATTATTGGACCTATCGGTTTTAAACAATATTACCGTTAATCTGATGAATGGTGCCGCTATAGTTGGCAGTTATCAATTAAGTTCTTCAGTATTAAAACTTGCTGTTTTAGGTGGCAGCCGGTTTACAGCGACGTTTCCGGCAGGTGCCGTTTACGACAGGGTAGAACTTCGTTTCGGAGGTTTAGTATCAGCAGTAAGCAGTTTAGATATTTATGGCGCAACTATAGTTTATCCTAACCCTACACTTACAAGTGGTTCACAAACAATTTGTTCAGGGAACACGGCAACACTTTCTGCAACTGCAAATGGTGGAACGAATTTAAAGTGGTTTGATGCTGCTACAGGAGGTAACCTGCTTGCAAGCGGTGCAACATTTACAACACCGGCATTAACCGCAACAACAACTTACTACATAGAAGTTGCTAACGGAACCTGCGCGAACACAAACAGGGTACCGGTTACCGTAACCGTTACACCAGTTGTAACACTACCTGTTTTAGCACCTGTTGCCAATGTCTGTTCAGGTTCAACTGCGACCTTATCTGTAAGTAATCCTGATCCGGCACTCACTTACAACTGGTATACCGCATCTACCGGTGGTACTGCAGTATTTACAGGAAGTACTTTTGTAACACCAGCTTTAACTGCTAATACAACTTATTATTTAGAAGCTGCAAATGGAAATTGTGTAAGCAGCAGTAGAGTTGCAGCATCAATAACGGTAAATCCAAGACCATTGATTCCGACTGTAGCCCCTTCTTCTTTAACTGTTAATTCAGGACAAACTGTTACCTTAACTGCGAGTTCATCAGAAACCGGCGTTACATTTAAATGGTACGATTCGGCCGCATCAACAACACCTATATATACAGGTGCAACGTTTGTAACGCCTCCTATAACGACAACGACCAGTTATTATGTTGAATCCGTTTCCGCTTCAGGATGTGCATCAGCAAACAGGGTACAAATTACCATAACCGTAAATGGTACCGGTACACCGGTTACAGTGCCTTGTGAAGCTGCAGCGACACAAATAAATGGCGTAACCGGGGTTGCTTTACTTGCCGGTGTGTTTAATCCGGGTTTGGCTATAGATAATGATGCACAAACAGCGTCTTCATTGGTTATGCCGGTTGGCGCCTTAAACGCATCCGTATACCAACGATTATATTTTGGAAGTTTATCAAATGTTGGTGATACCCTAAAGGTTTTAATTTCATTTCCTCAAAGTCTGGCTTCTGTCGGCGTTTTAAATAATATTGCTGTTACATCTTATAACGGCGCAAATTCGAATAACGATGCGGTCTTTTTGAATAACAATTTACTTAACATAACACTTTTAAACGGCAATACTCAGGCCCTGATAACTTTAATTCCGACTGTTCCTTTTGATGGGGCGCAATTAACATTAAATTCCGGGGTATTAGGTGCCTTAACCTCCGTTAATTTAAACTACATGCAACGTGCGTTGCTTGCACCTCAGGTTGTATCCTCAAATGTTTCGGGTTGTGCCGGCTTAACAGCGGTTTTACAAGTTCAGAATCCTGTTACAGGCGTTACATACAGATGGTTTGATGCATCGCAAAATGCACTAACCGACGGACCGACTTTCACAACACCGGCATTAACAACTGATACAAAATTCTATGTTGCAGTGGTTTCGGCATCAGGATGTGTAAGCGCGAAAACGGTTGTTAACGTAACCGTTCAACCTGTACCTGGTTTGCCGGAATTATTATCGCCAACAGTAAGTGCATGTGCCGGAAGTGCCATTGTTTTACAGGTGAAAAATCCGGTAAATGGTATAACCTATAAATGGTACGATGCAAATGGAATTAGTGCCGGTCCGGATGGAACGACTTTAACAGTAACACCGATAGCGAGCACGACTTACACCGTAGAAGCCGTAAACAGTTGTGGAACAGCCTCTGCAAGAGCTACTGCAACGGTAAATATCGGCGCTACACCTCAGGCACCGGTGATAACACCATCTTCAGCAACTATTGTATCTGGTACAAGTGCTAGATTAATTGCAACAACATCAAATGTTGGTGCGACAATTAACTGGTACAGCGATGCTGGTACGACAAATCTTGTATACACCGGTACATCATTTACCACACCTGTATTAACCGCAACCACAACATACTATGTAAACACGACGGTTACCGGTTGTGGTGTAAGTGCCCCTGTACCTGTTACGGTTACGGTAATACCTCCAACTCCGGGTACTGCGCCTTGTGGTATTGCAACAACTACACTTACAGTCGGAGTTAACGGTATAAATATTGGTGCCGGCGTATTTAATCAAGTCGCTGCTGTTGATAATGATGTTAACACCGGATCCACTTTATTTATCCCGGCAGGAATAGCGGGTACCTCTGTTTATCACCGTTTAGGTTTTTCTGGCGGTTTATCGAACGTTGGCGATACTTTAAGGGTTAAAATTTCATCTCCCGGCAGTTTATTGTCTGCTGCAGTATTACCAAATTTAACTTTAACAACCTATAACGGCGGTGTAAGCAACGCTGATGCGGTAACGTTAAACAGCCAATTAATTCAACTTGATTTAGCGACCAACGGTAGTGAAGCAACATTCACATTCATTCCTACAAAACAATTCGATGGTGTAGAATTGGGTTTAAGTTCTGGTTTGGTTGGCGCATTAACATATATTGATTTTAATTACGCACAAAGATCGATAGCCAAGCCTGAAGTAAGTGCAACTACTGCAACGGCCTGTCAGGGTTCAACTGCTTTATTAAGTGTTAATAATCCTAAACCAAATACGACTTATAAGTGGTATCAGGGTGCTGTTTACCAGGCAGGAAAAGATGGTGTTACTTTTTTAACCGATCCGACTTTGGCGGTTGGCAGTTACGACTTTTTTGTAACGGCAACAGGCGGTAACGGATGCGAGAGTACCCCTGTAAAAGTTGTGGTTACCATCTCCGCGCCACCGGCAGGACCTACACCATCTCCAGGTAATCCGGCTTCTACTTGTTTGAATACTCCTGCTACGCTAAGCATTCAGCCGGTTTCAGGCATCATATACAATTGGTATGATGCAGCGGTTTCAGGAAACTTACTGGTTAGTAACAGCAGCAGTTTTACAACGCCTGCTAATCTGACCGCCGGTACCTATACCTACTATGTAGAGGCTGCTTCAATTTCAGGATGTACAAATGCGACCAGAACACCGATTACCCTTAAAATAAATCAAGATGCTGTTCCGTCTGATATTTTAATATCAGGAAACACATCATTGTGTAATTCTGGTACAACTGTTTTAACAGCAAGCAGTACAACAGTTACCAGCCCGGTATTTACCTGGTTTAGCGATGCCGCACTAACGAATCAGGTTTTTGTTGGCGCAACTTTTACAACACCGCAAATTACTTCAGCTACAACCTATTATGTAACGGTTAGCGGAACCAATCGTTGTGTAAACAAGCCTGGAAATGCAGCAACTGCTACAATTACGATTAACCCGGTAGCCGTGGCTTCTGATATTAACGTTTCAGGAATAAGTACGATTTGCGCAGGTTCGGCCGCTACGCTTACTGCGAGCTCTGTAATACCTAATGCGATATTCACCTGGTACAGCGATGCTAACTTAGCAACAGTTGTATTTACAGGGCCGTCGTTTACAACACCGGCTTTATCAGCAGATGTTACTTATTATGTAACAGTTAAAGGCGACGGTAAATGTGAGAACACACCTTCAACAGCTAAAGCTGTTTTAATTAACATTAATCCTTTATCAACTGCAGGAGATATAAATGTTACCGGGCTAAATGTAATTTGTAAAAACTCAGCAGCCGTTTTATCTGCTTCGTCAGCTACGGTAACCAATCCGGTATTTACCTGGTATAATGATGCCGCATTAACAAGTATTGCATATGTAGGTTCATCGTTTACAACCCCTTCTTTAAGTGCAACGACAACCTATTATGTTACTGTTAAAGGAGATAATAATTGTGCGAATGCTGCGGCTAATGCTAAAATTGTGACTGTAACCGTTAAAGATTATGCTACTGCAGCAGATATAACCCTAAACAATGTAAATATCTGTTCCGGTAATTCGGCTACTTTAATGGCTTCCAGCTTAACGGTAACACAACCGGTATTTACCTGGTACAGCGATGCCTCATTAACAGTTCCGGTGTATACGGGGCCAACATATAATGTTTCTGTAACCAGCACCACTAATTTTTATGTAACCGTTAAAGGAACAAATAAATGTGAAAACGCAGCTGCTGATGCTAAAGTTGTTACGGTTAATGTAAATCCTCTAGCAACAGCTACAGATATTATTGTTGCCGGAAATACAGCTGTTTGTACTGGTTCTTCAACCACATTTACGGCAAGTTCAACAACTGTTGTTAATCCTGTATTTACCTGGTATAGCGATGCTGCGCTAACTAATATTTCCTTTGTCGGCGCTGTATATACTACACCAGCCCTCAGTTCAAATACTACCTATTATGTTACGGTAAAAGGGGATAATAAATGTGAAAATGCGCCGTCTACAGCAAGAGTGGTTCAGGTAACCATTAATGCCACACCTGCCAGTCCGGTTATCTCATCGACTGGAACAACAATTTGTTCAGGCAACGCGACAACACTTAATATTCAAAATCCTCAGGCAGGCGTAACTTATGAGTGGTACAATTCGGCGAGCGGAGGCAGCCTGTTAACAACAGGAACTTCATTTACAACACCGGTATTAACAGCAAGTACCAATTATTATGTTCAGGTCATTGGTGCAGGCGGCTGTACCAGTTCAGCGGGTAGAACAATGGTTACGGTAACCGTAAACCCTCAGCCTGTGGTCCCTACAGTTGCAAGTAATAACTTAAATGCATGTTTAGGTAGTGCTGCATCTTTAACTGTTACCAATGTTCAGCCAAACTTAACATATAACTGGTATACGACGGCCACCGGCGGAACAATTGCAGGTACCGGCGCAACATTTACAACACCGTCATTAACAAACAATATAACTTTTTATGTAGAGGCTGTATCCGGTTCGTGTATTTCGAATAACCGAACTCCGGTAAACATTACTGTTTTACCATTACCTGATGCACCAGGCCTGGTAAGTGCCGTAAATGGCCTAATCTGTTCAAGTAGTACAGCTGTACTGAATGTTACTTCACCGGATGCGAGTTTAACCTACAGGTGGTACAATACAAGTTCGGGTGGTACGGTATTGGGTCAGGGTACCAGCTTTACAACACCATCGCTAACCGCGACAACTATATTTTATGTAGAAAGCGTAAGTGCATCAGGTTGTAGCAGTGCAACGAGAACGCCGGTGACAATTACGGTTGCACCTGTATTGACGGCTCCTGTTGTCAGGGTACAAAGCACAACGCCTAACAGTGTAACATTTACATGGAATGCTGTTTCAGGCGCAAGTGGTTATGAGGTATCAACAGATAACGGATTAAGCTGGCAAGCCCCATCCAACGGCTCTGCATCAACCAGTCATTTGATAACCGGTCTGAAACCGGGTCAGGCGGTGGTGATTCTTGTTAGGGCTACCGGACAAATTGGTTGTCAAACCAGTGCAAATTCTACAGCAATAACCGGAAACGCAGAGAATCCGATAGGAAATGAAATCTTTATTCCGAATGTGTTTAGTCCTAATAACGATGGTAAGAATGATATCTTCCTGGTTTACGGAACAGCCATTGCCTCGGTTAATATGAATATTTATACCCAATGGGGGCAGTTAATTTATCAGGTGAACTCAACCACGACCGGTTGGGATGGAACTTATAAAGGTATTGCACAACCAAACGGCGTTTACGTATACGTAATTGAGGTTGGATTAACAGATGGCACTAAGGTTATGAAAAAAGGAACCATAACCCTAATCAGATAATTAACAGATAAAATTTATAGCTATAAACTACATCCCATGAACATTCTATCACCTCTTAAAATATATGTTGCAATGCTTTTAAGCATTGCAACATTGAATCTGAAAGCGCAAACAGACCCTCATTTCTCTCAATATTATGCTTATCCCTTATGGTTAAATCCGGCATTAACAGGCGTTATTGATGGCGATTACCGGGCTTCAGTTAATTTTAAGCAACAATGGGGTGCAATTTCGAATGCTTATTTAACCGGTGGTGCCTCTTTCGATGTGGCACCCACTAAGAACTTTGCTTTCGGGGCTACAATTTTAAACCAGAATGCCGGAGAACTTAATTTCAATTACCTGACGGCTTTGGTTTCTGGTTCTTACCGGTTAAGGTTTGGTGCGACAGGATTGCAGATGGTCAGTTTTGGTTTGCAGGCCGGGTTTGTAAACCGAAGTTTCGATTTATCGCAGGGCAGGTTTGGCAACCAGTTTAACCCGGTTGAAGGTTATAATGGTGGTACTTCGAGCGGCGAAAGTTTTTCATCAACTTCCTCGTTTGTGCCTGATATTAATGCCGGGATAATGTATTTTGATGGTAATCCTAATCAAAATGTAAATGTATTTCTTGGTGCAAGTGCTGCACATTTAAACAGGCCTATAGAACGTTTCACTGACAACAGTACACGTACGCCGATTCGTTTTACCGCACACGGCGGTGCCAGAATAAGGGCTTCGGAAATGGTCGATATTGTACCAAATGCCCTGGTTATGTATCAGGGAAATACTGACGAGATTTCGGTTGGCGCTTACGCACAGCTAATGGTTAATAACCAATCTAATATTTTATTTGGTGGTAATTACCGCGTTAAAGATGCCTCTATTGCTTTTGTCGGTTTGCAATTTAAAAACATGGTTTTCGGTTTAAGCTATGATGTAAATACCTCCACATTGAGGAGGGCATCAAATAGCGGTGGTGGTTTAGAACTATCCATCTCGCTTATTGGCCGGAACGGCATAATCGGTCCTAACTTTTTCTGTCCACGTTTATAATTATTTTTTATGAAAAAATTAATCCTCTTTCTGATTGTTGCTTCCGTTACAACAGCAAAAGCGCAGTATGTTGTTAATTATAAGAAGGTTGCTGATGCGTATTTTCAAAGTAAAGATTATTATGCAGCCTCAACATTTTATAAAAAGGCCTTAAAAATTACCTCTGATAGCACACAGGTGGTTTTGCCTTATGGAAAAGATAAAAAACAAAACAGCGATGAAAAGCTAATAGAAGATTATGAAGGTTCGCTGTATAACCTTGCAGAATCGAGCAGGATGTACCGCGATTTTTCTGAAGCCGAGAAATATTATGAAGTAGCAAGTACCTTCGGTAATCCAAAATACAGAAAAGCATTGTTTTACTATGCAGAAAGCTTAAGGGCAAATAAAAAGTTTCCCCAGGCCATTAATGCATTCGAACAGTTTATTGCTAAAAATAAAACTGATGAGCTGGTTAAAGCCGCAAACCTGGAAATCCTGTCATGCAAATTTGCGATTAAGGAAATGCGTTTTCCAAAATTGGTACAAATTAAAAAAATGCCGGGAGGCATAAATGGTTTAGGATCGAACTATGCACCTGTAGAAGAAGGTGGTGATTTTTACTTTACTTCTTCGAGACCTGTTTCAGTTACCGGAAAACCGGAAATAATAAAGGAAGTAAAAGGCGAAACGCCAATTGCTACAAA
The DNA here is from genome assembly GCF_027213645.1 of Pedobacter rhodius. GTDB lineage: Bacteria > Bacteroidota > Bacteroidia > Sphingobacteriales > Sphingobacteriaceae > Pedobacter > Pedobacter rhodius. The sequence continues at coordinate 1,185,283 of NZ_JAPWGL010000001.1, forward strand.
GGCAAATCCATTTATCAATAGCTTGTATAAAGCAAAATCCGGTTTGCAGGAAGCCGAAGTGAGCATAAAAAAAGTAGATATCAACCTGCCGAAAGATATGGAGTTTGCTGCGGCCAGCTTTAACCCGGAGGGCACGGTTGTTTATTTTACCGCTTGGAAGGAAAATGAAAAATATGCAATATACACTTCAACCAAAACCGGCGATAAGTGGTCAGTTCCGCAATCAGTAGGCCTGCAAATTAACAGCAGGGATTTTAATTCCGCTCAGCCGTTTGTTACCGATGATGGAAAATTCCTCATATTTTCGTCAGATCGCGTGGGTGGTTATGGTAAATACGACTTGTGGTTTGCGCCCATCAGAAATGATGGTTCTATCGGGCAGGTTGTAAATCTTGGTCCGGAAATTAATACAGAAGCCGATGAAAAGGCACCCTATTATAATACGGTTACAAAAAAACTGATATTTAGTACAGATGGCAGGATTGGTTTTGGGGGCATGGATTTTTTTGAATCGGAAGGAGATTTAATTAATTGGACTGCACCAAAAAATATGGGCTATCCGTTTAACTCATCAAAAGATGATATTTATTTTACAGCAATAAACAGTGATGGGAGCAAAGGCTATATCAGTTCGGACAGAGAATCTTCTTGCTGCCTTGAAATTTTTGAAATAAAAAGGGAATACATTTCTGTTTCAGGAATCATTACCGATTGTAAAACTAAGAAACCATTGGATGGTGTTTTAGTGAAAATGGCTGATCCGGAAATGGAACATACATTCGTTACTACTGCTACAGGTAAGTATGAATTTAAAATGGATAGCAGAAAGCCGGTAAAATTAAATATGACGAAAGATAATTATTTCGCTTTAAATAAAAATTACAGTTATGAAGAAATTGCCAAAGCAGATACCTTAATGTATGCTGATTATTGCATCAATTCTTTCAAAATAAACGTGCCAATTGTTTTGGATAATATTTATTATGAATTTAACAGTGCAGAACTAACTGAACCGTCCAAAAAAGTACTCGATGCCCTTGTTGTTATTATGGACGATAATCCGGAAATGGAAATAGAGCTCGGTTCACATACCGATAATATCGGAACAGATGCTTATAATCAGGAATTATCTGAAAGAAGGGCTAAATCTTGTGTAGATTACCTGGTCAGTAAAAATATTGCACAAAACAGAATGACGTTTAAAGGTTATGGCGAAAGTACTCCGGTAGCGCCTAATAAGTTTAAAAATGGAAAAGATAACCCTGATGGAAGGGCAAAGAACAGACGAACAGAGTTTAAGGTAACTAAAAAATAAAGTAGTTGTTACATTAGTTTATTGAAGGCGGGAGATTAATGCTCCTGCCTTTTTTAGTTATGGATATATCGGGCTACCCGGTAAGCAAAATCATTTAAATCAAATGGTTTGTTTATGAAATCTTCTGCAGTACATTTCGATTTAACATGGTTTAAGTGGTTATTGGCCGACATCATCATAACCGGGATATCGTAGGTTTTGGCGTTTTGTTTTAACGCTGTGCAGATATCAATTCCATTTCCATCTGGTAACATAATATCTAAAATAATCATATCTGGTTTATGATTACTCATCTGTAACCAAAAATCTTTAGTGTTTGGACACGCTTTAACCTCATAAAGTTCTTCAGTTAATAAAAATTCGATAACATCTCTGATTGCAGGATTATCTTCAAGGATATAAATGCACTTTTTCATAAGCTTTATTTTATATACCATTACATAACCCTATTGAAGATGAGATGTTTAAAGGAGTTGTCCACAATGTAAAAGTTGTTAACTTCTGCGTTATAATTTACCCGGAATTTTACCATGAACATCATGATAATTACAGGTGTATGTTAATATTCCTTAATAACTAGATAATCCCCTTAAATTTTAAACCTGTAAAAATTATTTCTTTGTTATAATTACTAACCAGATACTTAACACATTACATTCGAGGTCAAATCTCTTACTGTATCAATTGCCGGAGCTTTTCCGGTATAACTATAATTAATATATCCGGTAGGTTAAAAATAGCAACTAAGCTAAGCAAGAATTGGATATGAAATTTGAAAAGGAAGTAGCCAATGAAATCCTGATAAGGGTTAGGGAAGGAGATAGTACAGCGTTTCAAATCGTTTATAACCATTACAGTTTAAGGTTATACAATTTTGCCTATCGTTTTCTTAAAAGCAAAGAATTGAGCGAAGAAATTGTACAGGAAACGTTTATAACTTTATGGACAACGCGTGAGCGGCTTGATGAAAAGTACAAAATGGGTTCTTACCTGATTACAGTTGCAAAACGGCTTGCATTAAACGTGCTCAGGCACCAATACATTTCTGATAATGCTTTTGAGAAAATTAGTAAAGTTGCTGTAAAGTCTAATAACGATACAGAAAATTATGTTTTCTATAATGACCTTTCAAACTATGCGGAGCTTATGGTGAAAAAGCTGCCGGATAAACAACAGGAAGCGTTCCGGTTAAGCAGGTTTCACGGGCTTTCGCATGAGCAGATAGCCAAAAAAATGCAGGTTTCTGAAAACACCATTAAAAATCATATAGCTGCTGCCCTGAAAACCCTCAGACTCCGTTTGAAGGATGCAAACATCTTTTTGTTAATAGTATACCACTTCATCTGCCAGTTTTAATGTAAGGGCGGGGTTTCCGGAGGTCGTTATTATCTTGCTTAATAGTGAATCTTAAAGTAATAGATTTTACTGGGTTTTATGCATCAGGATTTCCGCCTGCGCGGAAAAGACGGCCTGATGGAAAGGCGTGGTAATTGGGAACTTTATCATCCCTCAAATCGTCATTCTCGCGCATGCGGGAATCTTATTTGTAATATAAGTTTTCATGTTATGGTCTGTAAGCCAAAGACCATGGAGCGGGTTTTACCCGATATTTTGCATTAGGATTTCCGCCGGCGCAGAAAAGACGGCTTGACGGAAAAGCGTAGTAATTGGGGACTTTATCATCCCTCAAATCGTCATTCTCGCGCATGCGGGAATCTTATTTGAAATATAAGTTTCCATGTTATGGTGTGTAAGCCAAAAACCATGGAGTGGGTTTTACCTGCTATTTTGGATTAGGATTTCCGCCTGCGCGGAAAAGACGGCTTGCTGGAAAGGCGTGGTAATCGGGGACTTTATCATCCCTCAAATCGTCATTCTCGCGCATGCAGGAATCTTATTTGTAATATAAATTTTTCCTGTTATGGTGTGTAAGCCAAAGACCATGGAGTTGGGTTTACCCGGTATTTTGCATTAAGATTTCCGCTTTGGTGGAAAAGACGGCTTGCTGGAAAAGCGTGATAATCGGGGACTTCGTCGTATTGTATTTCCCATGCAGATAGGAACTTTAACACCATTAAAAATAAATTTTAGAACGCACTAGTACCTGAGCCTTTCTGAAGTGTATTCAATATATAAACTAACCAAATTAACCATGCCAGACGATTTCTGAAATCCGGAAAAATAACCTGGCCATTATCTATTTCTTGTGAACAAAGCCTACATATATAAACTTTTAAGAAAGTTTGTTGAAAAAGATCTGAGCGACGAAGAGTTTCTTGAATTAAAAGAAATTCTGGCAGACCATAAATTCGAGCCATTAATACTTGAGCTGATGGAAAGTGAATGGGAAACCTTTACGCCGGTCATTAATTTATCGCCAGCCCGTTCGGAATATCTATATAATCAAATTATTACCGATAAGCGTTTCACCCAATTGCAAAATGATAAAAAGAGTCGGTTCCGTATGCTGACCAAAAGAATCGCTGTTGCAGCCTGTACGGTTTTGGCTGTCTTTGCTTTATCGATAGTAGCCTATAAATACAATCAAATAAATACACCCACTTATGTATTATATAAGGCCCCTTTAGGCGAGCGCATTTTAAGGCTATTACCTGATGGTTCAAAAGTATGGCTGAATGCCGGTACAACGATTCGCATTATTAAAGATTTTAAAGGAAAAACCCGGGAAGTTTTTTTAGAAGGTGAGGCTTTCTTTGATGTAATACATGATCAAAAACCATTTGTTATCCATACCGGAACCTTAACCACGCAGGTTTTAGGCACGGCGTTCAATGTATCTGCCTATCCGGAAAAAAACATCAGCGTTGTTGTGTTACGCGGGAAAGTCGGCGTAAAAGATACCCGCCATTTAATTGGTTTTGTTAAACCCAATGAGGAACTGGAATATGATGTGCTCACAAAAGCTTCAAAATCGCTCCAGGTAAATGCTGCATTGTATTCTTCCTGGACTAAAGGCGAGCTCGAATTCAATGATGTCAATATGGAAGAAGCCGCCGAAATCCTTTCCAGGTGGTATAATGTAAAAATTGCTTTTAAAGATGAAGGTATAAAAACAAGCCGTTTTGTAGCATCATTTCCGGCAAACACCTCTTTAACACAGGTGATAAACATTATCAGTAAACTAAACAAATTCAAGTACGAAGTTAATAAGAACATCATCTACCTATCCAGACAAGGAAATAATTAATAGTCTAACCAAACTAACCAAACAAAACCATGAGCTATATCTACGCAAAACCAAAATAGGCCAAAAAGAAAGCCACCATGATTGCATTCATGATGGCTTCAAATTTAGAATCTGAAGCTTCGTAACCATCAGATTCAATGAATCTTAAAAAACAGTTCAGCTTATTAAAAATCAAGGTAAATATATGATAATTTTTACTAGAAGTCCCTTTATGCCCCTACGGGTATTAACCAGATATGTTTTATATTTTATGAGATGCACCGCTTTAATTACAGCCGCTATATTAGTAAGCATTAGTCTTATAATGGCTAATCCGATTAATGCACAGGGAATTAACGACGTGCAGGTTAAGATTACTAATTTTAAAGGTAATTTAGAATCTGCTATAAAAATAATTGAAAACCAGACAAAGTTTCGTTTTGCCTATAAAGCAGAAGAAACCGGCGTTTACCAATCCGTAAATATACAGGCAGGTGCCCGATCGCTCGCTAAAACACTTGATATTTTACTCCTTAAAACAAAACTTAAATACACAGTTGAAGGAAATTATATCCTCATTTCACCAAAGGATGAGCCGCCCAAAGCGGTAAAAAAAGTATCGGAAGATATTACCGTAACAGGTATAGTTAAAGACCAGACCGGCATTCTGATTGGTGTAACGGTTTATTTAAAAGGTGATACCAAACGTGCGGTACAAACAAACGAAACCGGCCGCTACACAATAAAAGTCCCTGCAAATGGAATATTGGTTTTTAGCATGGTTGGATTCGAAAGCCGCGAAATACAAATTAACGGTGAGGGTGTTATTAATATAGAACTTACACCTATAGATAACAAGCTCAATGAGATAACGGTAGTTGCCTACGGAACGCAAAAAAAATCGAGTATGGTAAGTTCCATTACAACGATTAGTCCGAAAGAGCTTAAGGTACCATCCAGTAATTTAACAACAGCCCTGGCCGGAAGGCTGGCGGGCGTTATTGCTTATCAGCGGTCGGGAGAGCCCGGACAAGATAATGCCGCTTTCTTTATTCGTGGCGTAACTACCTTCGGCTATAAGAAAGATCCTTTGATTATGATCGATGGGATAGAAGTAAGTGCGACTGATTTGGCCCGTTTACAGCCCGATGATATCTCCAGCTTTTCCATTATGAAAGATGCAACAGCGACCTCGCTTTATGGCGCCAGGGGTGCCAATGGTGTAATACTGGTTACCACCAAATCCGGAAAAGAAGGTCCGGCCAGGATAGCCGTTCGTTTCGAAAACTCCATTTCATCCAATACCCAAAAAGTAGATTTAGCCAACCCGATAACCTATATGCAGCTGGAAAATGAAGCTGTATTGACCAGAAATCCACTTGGTATACTGCCTTATTCTCAAAATAAGATAGATAATACTATAGCAGGCTTAAATCCTTATGTATATCCGGCCAATAACTGGACCGACCAGCTGATTAAAAACACAACCAATAACCAGCGCCTGAATTTTAATGCGAATGGCGGAGGAACGGTAGCCCGGTATTACATTGCAGGTACAGTTAATCAGGATAATGGTATATTAAAAGTTGACCAAAGAAACAATTTCAACAGTAATATTAACCTTAAATCTTACCAGTTACGTTCAAATGTGAACATCAACATGACCAAAACCAGTGAGGTTATTGTTCGCTTATCAGGTAGTTTTGATGATTATAAAGGTCCGATAGATGGCGGAAGCGGTGTATACTCAAAGATTTTAAGAGCCAACCCGGTTTTATTTCCGGCCTATTATCCTTCAGAAATGATGCCTAAAACCAATCATATTCTTTTCGGAAATGAGCGAATCAACGGTACAAACTACATTAATCCTTATGCAGATATGGTTAAAGGTTATAAAGACTACTCCAGATCTACCTTAAATGCACAATTCGAGTTTAAGCAGGATTTTAAATTTATCACGCCGGGACTTAGTGCCAGGGGAATGTTCAACACTTCACGGTATTCATTCTTTGATATTTTACGCAACTACAACCCTTATTTTTATAGCGCTTCCGGATACAACAGGCTAACCAATAACTATGGCTTAACCAGTTTAAATGAAACAACAGCAACCGAATACCTTAATTATAGTGAAGGACTAAAAGATATCAACAGTTCAACATACATCGAAGCTGCTGTTAATTATAATAAAACCATTGCCGAGAAAAATGAAATAGCAGGGTTGCTTGTTTATCAGCGAAGGAATCAGATTTTTGCTAACCAGGGTTCGCTTCAAAAATCTTTACCTTACCGTAATCAGGGTGTATCGGGCAGGTTCACTTATGGCTATGATAACCGTTACCTCGCTGAATTAAGTTTTGGTTACAATGGCTCGGAAAGGTTTTATAAAACGGAGCGTTACGGACTTTTTCCTGCCGCAGGTATCGGCTGGTTTGTTTCCAATGAAAAATTCTGGAAACCCTATGAAAAGATTATAAACAAACTTAAGCTAAAAGGAACCTACGGAATTGTTGGAAATGACGCAATTGGTAGTGCCGATGATCGTTTTTTCTACCTTTCTGAAGTTAATATTAACGATCCGAATAAAGGATTTAATTTTGGTGAAAACTTTAACACCTATCGCCCGGGCGTAACCGTTACCCGTTACGATAACCGCGACATCACATGGGAAACTGCCCGCAAATTAAATTTAGGCTTTGAATTAGGTTTATTCAACAGCCTGGAAATTCAGGCGGATTATTTTACCGAAAACCGGAATAATATCTTAATGGACAGGGCATCGATCCCTACAACCATGGGTTTATCAGCAATTCCCCGTGCAAATGTAGGTAAGGCAAAAGCAGGCGGTTTTGATGTATCCGCAGATTATAACAAGACTTTTAACAGCGGGTATTGGTTGCAGTTACGTGGTAATTTTACCTATGCACACAGTGAATTTACCGCTTATGAAGAACCACAATACAATGAAACTTATAAAAGCAGGGTTGGTAAATCACTTAATCAGCGGTTTGGCCTCATTGCCGAACGTTTATTTGTAGACCAGGCCGAAGTTAACAATTCACCCGTGCAAACTTACGGCGATTATGGTGCAGGCGATATTAAATTTCGTGACGTAAATGGGGATGGCCGGATTACAGATCTCGATCAGGTAGCCTTAGGTAATCCTGAAGTTCCTGAAATTATTTATGGTATGGGTTTCTCTACCGGTTACAAAGGCTTTGATGTTTCTGCCTTTCTGCAAGGCTCGGCCCGCTCTTCTTTCTGGATTGATGCACAGGCAACCGCCCCGTTTGTAAATTATTACACGGCTGATGAAGTTGCCGGAAGGTCGCCGATAACCGGTGTGCCACAAAATGCACTTCTTCAGGCTTATGCAGATAGCCATTGGTCTGACGACAATAAAGACCTGTATGCTTTATGGCCGCGTTTAAGTACGACTGTAAACCGCAACAACGCCCAAACCAGCAGCTGGTTTATGAGAAATGGTGCTTTCCTCAGGTTAAAGTCAGTTGAAATCGGTTATTCATTACCCAAGCAATTAAGCTCAAAACTGCACATTGCCAGCGCAAGGATTTACGTGAGCGGTACCAACCTGGCCACTTTAAGCGGCTTTAAATTATGGGATATTGAAATGGGTGGAAATGGCTTGGGCTATCCCATCCAACGGGTGTATAATATGGGAATACAAGTTGGCTTATAATTATAAAACGATGAGAAATTTAAAAATATATTATATCATAACCTTTTGCATCCTCTTAACAGGCTGTAAAAAAGATTACCTGGATGTAGTTCCGGATAATGTTGCCACGATCGAAAATTCATTTACGAGTAGAAATGAGGCAGAAAAGTATCTGTATACCTGTTATTCATACTTGCCGCAGGAGAGCGACATCAATGCCAATCCGGCGTTTTTGGCCGGAGATGAGTTTTGGACCTATTGGCCCATCCCTTCCGGAAATCCGCTGCCAAGCAATCCACAACAAATTGCCCGTGGTAACCAGAACATCAGTAGTCCTTATTTAAACTTCTGGGATGGGTCCGCTGGCGGGAAACCTTTATGGAGGGCCATAAGGGATTGCAATATCTTCCTCGAAAATATCGCCAAAGTACCGGATTTAGACCCCTCTTTAAAAGACAGGTGGATAGGTGAAGTAAAGTTTCTAAAAGCTTATTATCATTTTTATTTATTGAGGGCCTATGGTCCGATACCTATTGTGGAAAAGAATCTTCCGATTTCGGCTTCAATAGATGAAGTAAAAGTGATGCGGCAGCCGGTTGATAAGGTGGTCAACTTTATAGTCGGTTTACTGGATTCTGCAGCCTTGAATTTACCGCCAAGCATTCAGAACAGGGCGTCAGAACTGGGAAGAATTACTAAACCTGCTGCATTAGCCATTAAAGCCAAGGTATTGGTTACCGCTGCCAGTCCGCTTTTCAACGGTAATTCTGATTTCGCACAACTTAGAAACGGCGATGGCACAACATTATTCAACGCCACAAAAGATGTAGAAAAATGGAAAAGGGCTGCTGCAGCGTGTAAAGAGGCAATTGCGGCATCAGAGAGTGCCGGCGTTGCTTTATATGAATTTAATGAACTGGTAAATGTTTCGCCCCGTATCAAATTAGAAATGAACATCAGAAACAGTATGGCTGATCAGTGGAGCAATGAACTGATTTGGGGTTTTTCTAACGGCGCAGGTTCGTTCATACAAGGTTGGGCCATGCCAAAACTCGATCCGAACAAGCTGGCCAACGATTCATTTAAAGGCGAACTCGCCCCGACAATCCGCACAGCTGAACTTTTTTATACCGATAAGGGCGTTCCAATTACAGAAGATAAAACATGGGATTATGTCAACCGGAATAACCTTCGCACCGCAACAACTGCCGATCAGGATTATCTTCAGAACGGATATACAACAGTAGGCCTTCATTTTAACCGGGAACCGCGTTTCTATGCCGATATGGGCTTTGATGGTTCCATCTGGTACATGCAGAACGGTACCTGGAAAGTTCAGGCCAAATCCGGGCAGGCTCAATCCAGGAAAGGCGCCAATGGGTATTCGATAACGGGTTATTTCGCCAAAAAACTGGTTAACTGGAAATTTGTAATCCAGCAGGATTATGGATTTACACAACAGGTTTATGCCTGGCCAATGATTCGTTTAGCAGATGTTTATTTAATGTATGCGGAAGCTTTAAACGAGGCAAATGGCCCGTCAAGTGAAGCTTATACCTATATCAACAAAGTTCGTAAAAGAGCAGGACTTGCTTCTGTTGAAGAATCCTGGACAAACTATTCCAACAATCCCGGTAAATACCTCACACAGGATGGGCTTAGGGAAATCATCCAGCAGGAGACATCAATAGAGTTTGCTTTCGAAGGCCATAATTTCTGGGATCTCCGAAGGTGGAAGAAAGCATCGGAGGTGCTCAACAACCAGGTATACGGATGGGATATCGATCAGGCAGATGCCATTAACTACTATCGGAGAAAACCGCTTTTTAGTCAGAAATTTGTAGCCCCAAGGGATTATTTCTGGCCAATCAGCGAGGGAAGTCTTATCGTAAACAGAAACCTGGTTCAAAATATCGGTTGGTAATTTAAAATAGAAATATGAAAACGTTTAAAATATTTTTCAGTATATGCTTATTAAGCATTGTTTTATTGAGCTGCAAAGAAGATGTGTTAAAGCCGGTTGAAAAAGATTCGGATAGCCCTGCTCCGGTTACAAATGTGAAAGTAGAAAGCCGCCCGGGTATTGTAAAGCTTACTTATGCCTTACCTAAAGATCCCGATTTGTTATATGTTCAGGCAGAATACACCAATAAATATGGGGAAGTTATTAAAAATAAAGCTTCTTATTATTCAGATTCTCTTGTTATTGATGGGTTTGCAGATTCAGCAATTCATAAAATGAATGTATATGCAGTAGACCGAAGCGAGAACAAATCTACCCCGGTTACCATTGATGTAAAAGCCATGTCGCCTCCGATTTTTGGCATAAAAACCAGCCTCGTGTTGCAGGAGGATTTTGGCGGTATAAATGTAAGTTATTCAAATCCGGCTGAAGCCAATATTGCGATTGTGGTTACTTATAAGGATTCATTAGGATTTTTCGTGCCAAACGAAACCATTTATACCAAGCTGAAACAAGGAACTTTTACTTCAAGAGGTTTGCCGCCTAAGTCAACCATTTTCGGTGTGTACATCCGTGACCGTTGGAACAATCGTTCGGATACGGTATTTAAAACACTGACGCCGATTTTTGAGCGGGAACTGGATAAATCAAAATTTAAAACGGTAACCTTTCCAACTGATATTGGCGGTTATGGCAATGGATTGGTGGTTTCCAATATGTGGGATAAAATTATTTCACCGGATTATGCCATGTGGCACTCCAGGGGAGATGCAGGCATGCCGATGCATGTCAGTTTTGATTTGGGGGTTGTAGCCAAACTCAGCCGCTTTGTTTTGTGGCAAAGAAACGGAAATTACATATTTAATCATGGTAATCCGAAACGCTACGAGGTATGGGGTTCTGAAAACCCGCCTGCAGACGGAAGTTACAATAACTGGGTTTTATTAAAATCCTGTATTTCTGTAAAACCATCCGGACAGCCGGCCGGCATAAATAGTAATGATGATGTGGTTGCGGCAGCCCGAGGAGAAGAGTTTAACGTTCCGCTTAATGCACCAAAGGTAAGGTACATCAGGATAAAAATACTGGAAAACTGGGTTGGTGGTTTGCAGGCGCATATCGCTGAAATGAGTTTCTTCGGAAACGACAAATAGATTTATTTAAAAATCCCGGCTTAAACCGGATAATTTAATAAAAATGAAAATAGAGATAAAAAATACCCAATGGCTTATTTTAGGTATATGCAGTATGGTAATGTCGGCCTGTACCAAAATGGATGCTTATAAAGACTTTGGGGGCGGAAAAGAAATCCTGTATGCCGGCAAACCTGATTCGGCTATTGCTTTTTCCGGTAAAAACAGGTTAAAGTTATCATGGCTGCGTGCCTCTGATCCGAAAGTGGTTAAAACCCGTATTTTCTGGAATAATCATAAAGATTCTGTAGAAGTTGCTTGGTCTGCTACAACATCCAAAAGAATAAGCACAATCATTAATTTGGCTGAAGGTAATTATAACTTCGAATTGTATAACTACGATGCTGCAGGCAATCATTCTGTAGTCAGCAGGTGTTCCGGATCGGTTTATGGAGAGGTTTTTCAAAAATCTTTATTTAACCGGAACCTCGATAATTTTTATGCAAAACAGTTTAACCTGCCCTATAATGCTGCACTGAGCTGGAGCAGTTCTGACGCAAAATCAGTTGGGGTAGAGGTCACCTATAAAACCAGCTCAGGTGCTGATAAACGGGTAATTAGTGAGGCAAAATCAAATGTTACTTATCTGCCCGATTACGATTTAACGAGTCCGGTAAGTTACAGAACGATGTTTTTACCCGATTCTGCTGCGATAGATACTTTTTTTACCGCTGCCGTAATAAAATCGCCCGCTACACTTCTTCCAGGGCAGATTCACCTTAAAAATGCAGGATATCCATTTAAGGCTGCTAAAACGGTTGGTCGTTGGGGAACACTTGCAGACTGGACCACGAATGATGCCGCAAAAAACCACGATGGGCCAGTTGGCGGACTTGATAATTTAAATACCAGCGTAGAGAATTTTATATCTTTTGAGTTTTGGGGAACACCGGCAATCAATAATGGTAAAATATCGCAGACCGGTTCATTGCCGGCCGGCGCTTACCGCTTGGTGGTCACCATATCCAACATCAACAATAACCTGGAAGATGCTTATATCAGCATTGCAAAAGGAACAGAACTGCCGGATGTAGCGAATGTAAGCAGTTCACTTGCTAGGCTTAAGTTAACCAATAACCAAATGAATAATAAAGATTTTACTTTATCCTTTACTTTGACACAGCAGGAAACCTTAACCTTGGGTATGGTTTGCACAATGAAAAATGTTAACGAGAGCAGTTTAAGAATAAGAAAGTTTGTGTTATATAAAGATTAACGCCATTAAAACAGGTTCAAAATATTGAAGTTAATGGTTAGAGTTAGTGCTCGTGGGTGGTGGAAACATCACCCATTTTTTATTATATAGATAGGTATTGTCCGGATTTGTCTGGAATTGTCCTGATTTGTCTGGTAAAACATAGGATTGTTCGGGTGTTGTTCGGGGTTTGTTGCTCTAGTAGTGCTTTAAAGGCCATTTTCCCGAAGGAGACTCGAAGCAAAGTAGAAGAAGATGGCTGCGAATCCGCAGGCCAAATCATTTAAATATTGAATAACGCATGTTTTAAGATTCCTGCCTGCGCGAGAATGACAACTTATGCTTTAGCTCATTTTCGGAAATCTTCAAAATTAGCGGGAGCATAAAATAATTATCTGAAAATATAGTTCCCGCTGATTTTCGCAAATGCCGCAGATATTATAAGTTTATTAAGTTGAAGTCAGACCTTCTGTGCACTGATATGCTTTAGTTGTTGTTTCATAAATACTTAAAAGTTAGTATTTTATCAATAAAATTAATTGTGTTAATTAGTTTTTAATCCAATCTGATAATATTCTTTTACTGTTCTCGTGAATAACCAAAGCGAACAGGCAAGATAAATTTATTATCTAATTAATCACCTTTTTATGGCACGTTTTAATTTAGAAGATCTAATACAGCGAGAAAAAGCAGATTTAGACAAACTCAAAGTCGCAATTGAAATATATCAATCTGAAGATAAATATGAATTTGAACGAAGAAAATTTAAAACCGAGAATCTTCGTTTTTTTGCCATTGCTTTTTTAACTGCTGTAATTTCTTTAGGCTCTTCATATTTTATCGAATCGTTTAAGCAGCGTAATACAATCAGCCAGGATATAAAAAAAGAATTTGTAGAATTAAAAAAGAATTACTTAACAGAAAAAGATAGAAATAAGCAAAATGAACTCGCATGTGCCTTAGCTAATTTTGAAAATGTTTTGCAGGATAAGACAATCGAAAAAGCGCAACTGAATTTTAAAAAAATATGTTCCAATATTTCGGATATTCAGCAACAAACTGAAACCATAGCTAATACGGATACTTCCTCTGCGGCAGTTAAAACAGCACTTTCAAAACTTAGTGATTATGATAGTGAATTACAATCATTGAAGCAAAAAACCAGAATAGCATCTGTAGCTGACAAATCCAAAATTTTAAATGAAATAGCAAAAGTAAATAGCAATATAAACGCTGTTGTAAATTCGGTACCTGAATTGGAAAAAGCCGTAAAATCGTCAGAAAATATAGAAAAGAATGTAAAGCAAATTGAAACTATTACAACGGATATCAAGGATAAACAAATTCAAAATGAAGCAACTTCTGAAAAAAGTTCTGTTTTATGGTTTAAAGAAGGTTATTTTTTACAGTTTAAGGAATTTCGCATTCTTTTACAATATTTAGATAAGGATCTTGGTATACAGGTTCAAATATGTAAAACTAAATCCACAAGAGCTTGTGAAAATCCGCTCCTAACTAAAGCCTGGGTTAAATTTGGGTCACCATTACAATTCTCTGATGGAGATCAATCTTACCGTATAAATCTGGAAGCAATTGCGCATGCGGGTAAAAATCCATTTAATCTGGCAGCTTATGTTACATTTGAAACTTTAAAACAAAAAGATTAGAGAACATTTAAATATCCTCTAGCTCCTCTAGCGCAAGCGTCTCGCTTGTGCTGTTAGCGGATATTTTTTTGAATATTAGTCACAAGCGGGACGCTTGCGCCAGACTTGGGGTAAATACGAATTCTCTTTTTGAACTAAGCGGAATTGGCGTAGGTTTAGTCGGTAATGGTGATGTGTGGTATGATTTTTTAAACGGGCAGGTTTACTATACGGTTCAGGGAAAATTGAGATTCTATCTGACTCAAAATAAAGACAAATTTTTTGAATTTAAATATCAAAAAGGTTCAGGTGCGCCAAACTTTAACCAGGGAGATCAATATGGATTGGCATTAACGATAACATTTTGATTAGGAAAACCCTCACTGACACATGAGTGTCAGGTGTGAATAATTAAGCAATGAATATATGTCTCATCCTGAAATGAGTTTACAGATAGTCTTATACGTCTATAACTTTACCGTTTTGGATAAGACCCTAGTTTAGGAATGATAGATGACAATCAATTTAAATTTTCCTAGCTTGACCCTTTTACCTGTAAAAATGCCCCATAAGTATCTACACTTTGGAGCATTTTTATAATTAAGGTCCTTATTTATTTATGGTAATATAAAAATAGGAAGGCTATCATTTGAAAACCAGAATGCTTGAGTGCATCCAGATTTATAAGCATTGTAGTGTTCTGTATAATTAGGATATTGCGATATTAAGCCATCAATATATGCTAGTTTTTCATTCAAATAACTGACATTTGCCTGCCTTATCTGGAAGCTGCTGCCGCTAGTTGATTTTACTGTTATATAGCATTTACTATTTGGGCAAGTCGCTGCAGTACTTTCTGTTAAATCAGTTCCTCCATATTCATCTATTTTATAATATGCTATGACTGGGTTGTAAATTATTGTATTCTTAAAAAGATCTTTCGTTTCAAGAAGGACTTCTTTTATTCCTTTCGCCAAACCGCATCCGGTTGACATCGGATCGTTCGCTAAACAATAGTTATCATAATAATATTCTGCCGTTACTGCATCACCAGAAACAGGTTTAGGAGGTGGAGGTGTGCCTGATGACTCACAAACATCACCAATTCCATTGCCGTTTACATCTTCTTGTCCAGGATTATAATTGTTAGGGCAATTATCTGACGCATCTGAAAAGCCGTCACAATCTGCGTCGTCTATATATGGACATGGGGTACCATCTGCGCGAAGATTTTTCGAGCCTTTAAAAGTTTGAATGTCTGGTTCAATTGTTTGTCGGTCACAGCTTAGAATGACAATCATTGTTAGGGCAATCAAGCCAAAAAGTTTAGTTCTTTTCATAGTTAGTAATTTATTGGTTCTTATCTATTTGTAAGTTATTCAAATAATTGATAAAAACATAATAATTCTTTGTGAGGCCATTATATAATGATGTTTCGGTAGACAGTTTGAATTACGGTAAAAGAAATCTGAGTTTGCAATTATTCTACTGGTGAATTATGCAAAGCCATGTACATTTGATTTTTTAAAGCAAATGATAATAATCCTGATAAAATACAGTAAATAATCAAAGAACATAACTCTAAAGCATTGGGAAAAGCAATTAGTTGAAGTAAATGCATACGCGATACGCGTGTGCCAGTGAGGCGTTAGCGAGGGGCAGACATACTCAAAAAATTCCTAAAGGTTAATTATTAACCAGGTTACCAGCCTGGTTCTTTGTTTTTAAATTATTGCCATTTCCTCCTCTAGCGCAAGCGTCTCGCTTGTGCTGTTAGCGGTTTTTTGAATATTAGTCACAAGCGAGACGCTTGCGCCAGACTTGGGTTGCAATATTATAAATATAATGATATGTTGCCAGTGATTAAGCGACTATGTTTTAGCCAATATTTGAATCTTTTAACGTATAGATCACCAATACGTAATCATTCTTTTTTCTACGCTGATGTAGCCATTATTTAGCGTTATGGTTTCAACAATACAATTGTTTTTTGAGTCAAGAATTCTTTTAACATGACTGGCTTGGATCGTTGGCTTTGGGTATAATCTTTCTTCACCATCCTTTCGCCCATATCTATCAAATTTATTACTGTATATACTGGTGGTGTCACCCTTTCCATTTTGCAAGATGACAGTTTCTATATTATTTGATATTGCTATTTTAGTTCTGCTATTTGTTTTATTGTTTTTACTATCGAATGAAGTTGATACAACCGTATTACCATTTCTATATTGATAGGTTTCTTTATGTAATAAAGTTCCGTTTTCAGTGGCTTCTGCTTCAGATAGCTTTCCCTTTTTGTTATAACTATAAATTATTGATCGTTTTTTTTCTTGATTGTGCCTCCAGCTTTCCTCGTAAATCAATTTACTTTTTTTATTGTATTTTTTATAGGTTTCACCAATAATGGTACCCTTATCGTCCAGAAAACTTAACTTAATCATATTTCCGTGTTTGTCATAATCATATTTAAAACACATAAAGTTTATTCCAACCGATTTTAGCGTTACTAATCGACCCTTTTTATCATATTGTTCAATCGTCTGATAGTTTGATTTTTTCAATTCTCCAATACCAGAGTAAGAATCGATCAGAATTTCTTTTGGTCTACCAAAGTATTTTTCATGCCCTTTCAAAGGTTCAACTGATTTGCATGACAAGAAAATTAGCGTAATAAAGGTAACGTAGAGCGTATTTTTCATAAAAATGTTGGTTAACAACCAAGATAATGCCTTGATTTTACATTATCAAATGCAATAGTTATCAAAATACAGCAGGTCTTTTGTAGATAATACAATGGATTAAAAAGTCATTAACCAAAAAAGGCTCCTAGTATTACTGAAAGCCTTTAAAGTACCTACTCTAGCGCAAGCGTCCCGCTTGTGCTGTTATCGGATAGTTTTTTGGATATTAGTCACAAGCGCGACGCTTGCGCCAGACTTGGATAAAACCAAAAAAGGCTTCCAGTATAACTGAAAGCCTTTAAAAAGTACCCCGGAAGGGACTCGAACCCCTGACCCTCGGTTTAGAAAACCGACGCTCTATCCAGCTGAGCTACCGAGGCCCATTTTTTTAATGTCTGCAAATATAGAAGTTCTAATCAATAAGGAGAAATAAATTTTAAATATTTATGCCTCTATTGCAGTATAAATAGACTTTATCCCTTAACTGTTTATAAACGAATTAATTACTTAAATACTTTCTGAACTTTATCCTCAACTTAAGTCGCATTAAAATTTCATTTTAAGCTTTCCTATAAAAATCAACTTGTTAGTTGGACGATTGGATTTGTTTATCCGGTTGGTTAACTGGCCTTCAATTAATCCAGATTAACATTTATAAATAATTTAGATGGTTATTTGTTTTATTATTTGATTTATATAAAAATAAATTTAGATTTGTCTAAAAATAAGTTTAGATAAATATGAATAATTATAAGCGGCTAATTTTTACGGTTATATTTTTGGCAATTTCAAACCTCGTTTTGGCGCAGCAGATCTCGCTTAAGGGCAAAGTCACTTCCGGTGGGGTATCTAAGGAGAATATTAACATTAAGGTATTAAGGTTAAATAAATCAGTTAAAACCAATTCAACCGGTGATTATGCTTTTGAGCAATTGCCTGCCGGCGATTATGAAATTGTTTTCTCCGCGGTTGGTTACCTCGCTAAAAAGCAAAAAATATCCATTAAAGATACCGTGCAAAATTTAGATATAGATATAGAACAGCTGGCTTCAAATTTAAACGACGTGGTCATTACGGGCGTAAACCGGGCAACTGCATTAAGAAAAAGTCCGGTGCCTATAGCGGTACTCACCAAAAAAACAATGGATCAAAACGTAAATACCAATTTAATAGAGGCCATAGTTAAAGGCGTTCCCGGGGTTTCGGCAGTAACCACAGGACCGAATGTATCGAAACCGTTTATCCGGGGACTGGGTTACAACCGGGTATTAACTTTATATGATGGTTTACGGCAGGAAGGGCAGCAGTGGGGCGATGAACATGGAATTGAAGTGGATGAATACGGCATCAGCAGGGCAGAAGTGGTTAAAGGTCCGGCAAGTTTAACTTACGGTTCTGATGCGCTGGCCGGGGTAATCAATATGATTCCTTACAGTCCTAATTTTGAAAATGGTCGACTGAAAGGTGATTTCACCTCAAACTACCAGAGCAATAATGGCATGATAGGTTCTTCTATAGGCCTTGCGTACATCAAAAACGACTGGAAATATAGTTTCAGGGCAACCGGAAAAACTGCTCATAATTATTACAATCCGGTAGATGCTTATGTATTTGGTACCGCCTTCAGGGAATATAATTTCTCTGCCAGTGCAAGGGTAGATAAAAAATGGGGCTATTCCAAAACCGCTTTAACCTATTATGATAACTTGATGGAAATTCCGGACGGTAGCCGCGATTCATTAAGCAGAAGGTTTACGAGGCAGGTATTAGACGCAGGCGATGACATCAAAAACAGGCCGATCGTACCGGAAAATGAATTAACAAGTTATTCAATAAATCCTTTACACCAGCACATCCAGCATTATCGTTTTTATAACACGAGTCAGTTTAAGTTTGGAAGCAGCGATTTGAACTTCCTCATTGGTGCACAGCAAAGTGTGCGGCGGGAGTTTAACCACCCAACGGTTCCTGAACAGGCCGGACTTTACGTGGTTTTGAATACCCTGAATTACGATTTAAAATACAATTTGCCTGATTTTGCAGGTATTGAAAGTACGCTGGGTATCAATGGGATGTTCCAGGGAAACCGAAGCAAGTCCGCAACAGATTTCCCGATTCCTGATTACAACCTTTTTGATGTAGGTGCCTTCTATTTTGCGAAGAAGTCTTTTGGAAAAGTAGATATCTCGGGAGGTATCCGATTGGATAGGCGACACATCAGCTGGAAAAATTTCTATGTTGGTACCGATGCGCAAACGGGTTTTGGTAAACAGGTTGATTCAAATTCCCCGGATGCCGAGCTCCAGTTTCCGGCATTTAATAAAAACTATTATGGCTTATCGGGCAGCTTAGGTTTAACATATAACTTATCAGAAAAGCTCTTGGTTAAGGCCAATATTGCCCGGGGTTACCGGGCGCCAAACATTACCGAAATTGGTTCAAACGGATTAGATCCCGGTGCGCATATTGTTTATTTGGGCAACAGATCCTTTAAACCGGAATTTAACTTGCAGCAGGACATCGGTATTATTGCCTACCTGAAAGATGCAGAGCTCAGTCTGGAAGTCTTTAACAATAACATTCAAAACTACATTTATCAATCGAGGTTAACCGATGCAAATGGGGATCCGGTCGTTATTGTTCCCGGGAATTTAACCTACCAGTACCAGCAATCAAAAGCTAGGTTGTATGGTGCAGAACTGAGTGTAAATGTACATCCCGCACAGTTGAAATGGTTAAGCTTTAACAATAGCCTGGCTTACGTAGTAGGTTTAAATAAAAATCAGGCTTTGCTGCAACAACACGGCAGGGCAGCAAAATATTTACCATTCATTCCACCGCTACAGGTGCGTTCGGAAATCAAACTGACGGCTCAAAAAACAAACGGAATTTTTGATAAACCTTATATCAAATTTGATGGCGTTTTTGTGGCGAACCAGAATCGTTTTTACGCTTTAGATGACACAGAAAGTTTTACCGCAGGTTATGCTTTATTTAATGCGGGTTTAGGCTCGGGAATTAAATCGAAATCGGGTAAAACGGTAATGGATATTTTTATACAGTGCGATAATATTTTTAACAAAGCTTACCAGTCTCACCTTAACCGCTTAAAGTATTTTGAATATTATACGGCATCGCCAAATGGCAGATCAGGCATTTATAATATGGGTAGAAATTTAAGTTTTAAAGTTATTGTACCAATCTAGTTGGATGTGGAAGATGGATAATGTGAGATGTTGGACGGGTGATGGATACTAGCGCTAATGGATTTGTGGGATGGATGGTGTAGGGTAAAGGAAAGTTTAGGGATATATGTGATTTAATTTCGGTTTTGCATATGATTTATTGTTTTTCTCCTTTACTTTTACATCATCCATCTTACATCATCCATCTTACATTATCCACCCACTTATGGCTTCAGTTAGCGAACAACGTTTAAAAATTTTAAGGCAATCGATAGGAAAAGTGATCGATTCTTCACCCTCAAATTATATGAACTGGCTTGCTCCGGTATTGATTAAGGCCGAAAATGGCCTGCTGGTTTGCAGTTATATCATTCGTAAAGAAATGACCAATCCCTATCAAATTTTGCATGGTGGCGTTACCGCCGGAATTATCGACGATTTAATCGGAGCGACCGTTTACACCATGGGACTCGAAAGCCGTTTTACAACCGTAAGTAACTACATAGATTATTTTGTACCTGCAAAAGAGGGAGATGAAATCATCGCTGAAACAGCGGTGGTTAAACAGGGGAGAACCATAATAAATTTGCAGTGTGAAGTATTTTTACCGGCAAAAAAACGTTTAATAGCAAAAGGCTATTCCAATATGTTAAGCATAGGTTAAGTCTTTTAGATGGACTATCGGAAAATTTGTTGATTTAATTAAATTAAAAAAACATTCTCGTTATCCTGGTGTTTTAACTTTACCAAAAATATAATGAGCCATGTTAGAAAATTATTCCACCCTGCAGTTTATTGTTAGAGGCAAAATTTTTAATGGATTTTGTATGAAAATACAAGATGATTTTCATGAAACTTATGCTGTTGTTTTAGATGGTTACCATTCATTTTGCATCTGGATGGATAACAAAACTGAAAAATGGTGTGCTTCTAAAAATGTAGCCATTGATCCGGATGCTATTGATGAAATTATCAACAGAATCGCTTTACCAGCCTGATTTAAAGTTTTTTATTCAATTTGTTTGTCTTTGCGAGAAGTAATGACGAAATAATCTTTTATATTTAAAACCCAACACCCCTGGTTTGAAGTCCACAGACCGGAACCGAAGATTCCCGTCTGTCTGCCTGCGGTAGTTAGGCGTGAGAAATCAAGATTTTTGTAAACAAACCATCAGCGGGAATTATCGAAATCTGCGGAAAAATTTTCAACATAACAATAGACATAAGATTCCCGCCTGGAAACAACGAAAATTTTGCCCTGAAATAAAATTAACCAAAAAACATATAGCACAATGCGATTGACGTAATAATGCCAACCAAATCTGCTAACAACATTGCGCCCACCGCATACCTGGTATTTTTAACACTTACCGCACCAAAATAAACGGCAATTACATAAAAAGTAGTGTCTGATGAGCCTTGAAGTATGCTCGATAATCTTCCGGCAAAAGAATCTGCGCCGTAGGTTGTCATGGTGTCAATCATCATTCCCCGGGCGCCACTGCCGCTCAAGGGTTTAATTAAAGCCGTTGGTATTCCGTCAATAAATCTCGAATCTAAATTGAAATACGTGCAGACGCTTTTCATGGCATCAATGATAATGGTGAACGTTCCGCTGGTACGCAACAGACTGATGGCAATTAACATCCCAACCAGATAGGGAATAATCCGGATTGCGGTGTCAAATCCACCCTTGGCACCTTCTACAAAGCCTTCAAAAACATTTATCTTTTTATATAAGCCGCCAAGAACAATCAGGAAGAAAATCAGCAGCAACAATCCATTACTTAAAACACCCGAAAAGGATTGAAGACCCGTAAGGCTCAAGGTGTTTAAATATAACACCAGGCTGGCAATTACTGCCGATAAGCCTAAAACCCATGCTAAAATTACAGGCTGGAAAATATTGATCTTCTGCTTAAAAGAAACAATAAACATGGCAGCCATGGTGGCCACAAAAGTCGCAATCATGCAAGGAATAAAAATATCAGTAGGGTTGGCTGAATGTAATGATGCCCTTACCGCAATAATACTCACCGGAATTAAGGTTAAACCGGAGGCATGTAAGCAAAGAAACATAATTTGTGCATTCGAGGCAGTTTCTTTATTTGGGTTAAGTTCCTGTAAACTTTCCATTGCTTTCAGACCAAATGGGGTCGCCGCATTATCCAGCCCTAATAAATTAGCAGAAAAATTCATAACCATATGTCCTGTTGCAGGATGGCCTTTCGGGATATCGGGGAATAATTTAGAGAAAAAAGGACCGATAATTCTTGATAATAAACGAATGCCGCCTGCTTTTTCCGCAATGCTCATAAAGCCCATAAATAATGCCATTACACCGATTAGTTTTAAACAGATGTTTACGGCCGTCCAGCAGGTTTCGATAACACCATCAATTTTTAAAGGATTTGCAGCATCATCAGCCTTGCCAATAATCATCCAGTTAAAAATATCCGTTTGCCCGAAAAAGAAACATTTAATACTGGCCACAACAATTGCCACAATAATAAATGCCGACCAGATTCTACTTAATGCCATTTAGGTTTTTCGTTTAGTTTTCAGGGTGTAAAATAGCTTTTTTGCTTCAGAAATAAAAGAAGTCGGAAGTTCGTAATCCGAAGCCTAAAGTTTGCATGGAGAACCAAGTTAACGAAGCATTGATTGATGGTCAATAGCTGATGGTTAATAGTTTGGGTTATTACAGTGTTCGTTATCCGATAGTTGTCGGATGTGAACTGAAGCGGTGGATAGTATGCTAGTGTGAAGCAAACTTTTTTCAAAGGAAAAAGCCTACAGCTTTCATAATTTTGCTATGTACTTTGTGACCTCTGACTATTAGAAGCATGGCGGTAAAGATTGCCACGTCGTTACTCCTTGCATCCGATAACTGTCGGATGACAAGTGATCGTATCCAACGCCTCGGTCTGTATCCTCACAGAATGAAATAAAGTAAAGTAACAAAGATTATTTCATTGGCAGGAAAGCCGCCTTGTAATGACGACTTTTAGGGACTGGATTTACAAATATTACAGGTCGGCAATCATGGCTATTAACCATCAGCTATAAAAAAAGCCCATAGCTATCTTAATTTCGCTATGGACTTTTTATTTCTTGTCTCCGGACTATCTAGGGTTTATCATCAGTCAATTCAAAGCCCCATGTTTTTCCTTTTTCAGTTGCCGGTACACCGCTGGTCATCCAGGCCGGTGCTTTAGCGCCTTTTAAGTAATAGTCAAAAAACTGTTGTTCACGAATTTGAATATCCTTACGGTTCTGGCGCTGAACTAAATTATGTGCTTCACCATTGTAGTTTAACAGCCAAACCGGCTTGCCTAAACGGCGTAAACCGGTAAACATCTCAATACCCTGGTACCATGGCACGGCACCATCCGCATCATTTGCCATAACTACAACCGGTGTATTTACCTTAGGAAACATAAAAAGAGGAGAGTTCTCAATATACAATTCTGGTTTTTCCCATAGCGTAGCACCAATACGACTTTGTGTTTTTTCATATTGAAACTGGCGATTCATACCACTTTCCCAGCGAATACCGCCGTAAGCTGAAGTCATGTTGGCAACGGGTGCACCAGCCCATGCAGCGGCATACATATTGTTTTGGGTAATCAGATACGCCACCTGGTAACCGCCCCAACTTTGGCCCTGAATACCAATTTTGCTGCCATCAACCCAGCTGTTTTTCTTTAAACTTTCTACACCTGAATTAATAAATTCAACAGCTGATTGGCCCGGGTAACCTGTTGTATAAGTAATATCCGGTGCGAAAACCAAATAGCCGTTACTTACGAAGAACGAAATATTTAAACGTGATGGCGTAGGTGCAGGGGCCTGGTAGGTATACAAGCCATCAGATAATTTTTCGTAGAAATAAACAATCATTGGATATTTCTTATTAGGGTCGAAGTTTTCAGGTTTATATAAAATACCTTCCGACTGGTAACCTTTTGGTGTTGTCCATTTCACCAGTTCTGCAGTTCCCCAGTTGTAACTTGCCTGCTGTGGATTTGTACTGGTTAATTTATTTTCTGTTTTGAAATCGGTTGTTACATAAACATCAGGTGAAGCGACATAATTTCCTTTGTCGAAAATGTAAACATCAGCATCTTTTGCTTTCAGTAAATTTGAATATTTGGTTTTACCCATCACCACTAAATCAGGGTTTTTAACTGTTCCTGCATTCTTACGATAGAAACCATTTTCTTTAGTAATGTTATTAAATCCATCTAACCAAACCAATTCATTTGCTTTAACAAATTTAGTATCGGCACCACGCTCGAAACGGTTATCTTGCTGGGTCCTTTCGTAACGGAGTGTAATTTTATTATCACGACCGAAATTATTGGTAATGTTTTTTGCAGGTGATTTTCCATCTGGTGAAAACGACCAGATATCGTACCTGTCGTAAATTAATACAGCTTTATCGTCTTCCGTCCATGTTGCTATACCATAAGCCTTTGGTGTATCCGGAACATCATTTTCCTCATCGGCAAACTTAACGTTCATGCCGTTGTTCAGTTGGGTCACCTTACCATTAGCCACATTATAAGTGAACCAGTTTGATGTATTCTCATCAAAATAAATTACATAATTTCCGGCAGGAGAGGCAGAAGCGTTCCCGTTTAATTTTTCAATAATTTTTTTGCGCTGACCGGTTTTTGTATCAACCAGGTAATAATCTTTTAAGGTAGAACCACTCCATTGAGATTCAATCCTGCGGCCAAAGTCGGTTGATGCCAAAACAAAGTTTGCATCGCCATCGCTAACCATATTTGCATCAGGAAGACTTAAATCGGTTAACGGAATTACCTTGGGATCGCTGCTGTAAACGTCGATTACGGAAAGGAAACTTTTTTTGCTGTCTCTTTCTGCATTTTTAAGCTGCATAGGTTGCAGGTAGTCATCTTTATAGTTCCAAACATCAACTTTGGCCACTTCAAAATCTACAATTGTAGTGTCTTTTGGTTTTTTGACAGGCGCAATGCCGAAGAATAATTTCTTACCATCTTTACTAAAAGAAACCCTGCCATCGCCGCTTACCGACCATTTTGAAGGTAAACCAGGCATATCATAATCTACAATGATTTGAGCAGTATCTAAGGTTAAAGAGTTATAGTAAACATTGTAGTTTTTGATTTCTTTCTTTTCAGGATCCTGTTCGCCCACAAAAGCTAAATGTTCGCTTTCCTCATCAAAAGTAAAACCTTTGAAACTTCCTTTTCCGTTTATCAAGGTTTTCAATGTACCTTTTTCTGTATTTAAAAGATAAACGCCCTGAGGTGCTGTTTTGTCTTTTTTTGTACCGCTGCATGCAAAAACCAATTGTTTACCATCTTTACTGAAAGCATAATCAGTAACATATTTATAGGTTTTATCAATACCTGTTAAAAGGTTTTTAACAATAAGATCAGTTCCTTCTTCTTTTTTTGGACTGCCGGCAGGTTCATCATCTGCAAAGTCTGTTTCACTATCTTTTTTTGGAGCGGTTACCGACGCTTTTTTAGCAGTATCTAATTTATCCAGTTGATATGCCAGATAACCAAAGCCTGTTTCAGGCATTTTAAACGATTTTACCCGGGCTACTTTAGCAATAGTATTGCTTGTTAAATTGGCGATGCCCAAAGTATCTTTCGGCATTGCATCTGGCTTTGTTTTTTTAATTTTTGCCTGACGTAAATCCTTATAAAAAGGCTTTATAAGAAATGCAGCAAATTTAGAATCGTTGCTGAACTGACCTGATGAAGCCCGTGGTATGCTAATCTTTGAATTTGTTTTCAGGTTTGTGATGAATAATGTTGCATCACCTTCCTGCTGAAGTACACTATATAAAGCCAACTGACCGTTATTTGATAGTTGTTTGGTACCTATTGCTTCCCAGGAATCATAAACTTTATGATCTAAGGGTTTCTTCTGTGCATAGGCAACGCTGGCTATGAAAAACAGTAAAAATGTTAATCTTTTTTGCATTTTAGGAATGAATTAATTTGTTGGTTGAGATTCAATCCTTAAAAATTGTAAATTTTTAGCTGAATAGAAAGAATGTATGTCAAATATTACAGAATAATAACCTATTCGTTTAGTCTATAAAAAAAAAGGCCCGATTTCAAAAAATCGGGCCTTTAATATCAAAAATTAAAATTTAAGCAAATTTATCTTCCTGTACTAAGGGGGATGAAAGGGATTCGAATTCAATTTCTGCTGTATTTAAAACCGTTAGATGCGATATAAAATAGGCCAGCGTACTTTCAGCGCCCTGATTTCGGTTCACACTGTTAAACTGTAATCCATCTGCACAACCATGGGTTTCAAAATCGTAAAGTGGAATATGCAAACTGTTTTTTCCTAAAAACCATTCATAACTTATTTGCATCAGACTTAAGTACTTATCATCTTTAGTAATTTCAAATGTTTTGGAATATAATAAAACCATGGCCATAGTTTCTAAAGCCTGCTGATCGTAAATCGGGTTTTTACCGTGTTTTTTCA
Source organism: Pedobacter rhodius (assembly GCF_027213645.1). Lineage (GTDB taxonomy): Bacteria > Bacteroidota > Bacteroidia > Sphingobacteriales > Sphingobacteriaceae > Pedobacter > Pedobacter rhodius. The sequence continues at coordinate 1,211,837 of NZ_JAPWGL010000001.1, forward strand.
TCCAGCCTGCATTTCCAACAGGGTTCAAATAACCATTTTCAAAAGAAAAACTATTTAAAAACTCGATGCTTTCCATTGCAATTCTATAAGATTCTTTATTACCGGTTACCTCATAATGGCATAAAAGGGCTAGCGGAAGAAGTGCATTATCATAAGTTAAAATATCCTCATACCAATGCCAATTGCCATCTTTATTAACCTTGTAAGCATCAGTTAATGATTTTGCAAGCTGATTTATTTCTTTAATTAAAAGTTCATCACCGTGATGCGCACGTAGGTAATGCGCTATACCAATAATTGTGTTAGCCATTGCCCGCAGGTATTTTAACGTTTTAAAATGCGGAACAGCGTTTGAGAAAAGTTCGCGGCCAAATTCCCGATAGGAATTGTTTGGTCCGGTATTAATCAGATAGCCGAGCGACCATATCGTCCTTCCGAAAGAATCTTCAGAACCAACCTCATCCAGATAGTTTCTGTTGAAACTTAAAAAGTTTCTGAAATTTCCGTCCTCGCGTTGCATGTATTGAATAAAACTCAGGTACACCGGCATCAACTTTAAAGCTTTCTGATTTTTATTCTGGTCGTAGGCCATTAAGGACAGAATTAACGCCCTGGCATTATCATCAATACAATAACCTTCTTTTAAATTGGGAATTCCAAATTTTGCATGCTGGATAATTCCGGTATCATCGGTTAAAAGGGCGATATGATTTAGGTTCAGTGCAGGCATGCTGTCTACATCGATAATTGGCGGAATCGTTCTGGCAGGTTTTTTTCCTTTAGCCAGGGCTTCCTGCAACGTAGCCATATAAATGTTGCCAATGGCCGGCCATCTTAAATTTAACCCGTATTGGTATGCATTATTTTTAAGTAGCTGGTATTTAACCTCATCATCAATTAATGTATTGATAATTTGAGCTAATTGTACATCATTCTTAAAATCGAACAATTTACCACGGTTATCTGCTAACAATTCCTGTGCATGCCAATATGGTGTAGATACAACTGCTGCACCGGCACCTACGGCGTAAGATAACGTACCACTCGTAATTTGTGCTTCATTAAGGTATGGTGTAATGTATAAATAACAGGCCGTTAAATATTGATGAAGTTCTTCTTCCGAGACAAATTTATTAACGAATGCAATATTTTGCTCTACGCCTAAATCTTTAGCCAGGGCTTTAAGGCTGTCGCGGTACTCTTCACCATTATGTTTTACAACGCCGGGGTGTGTATTGCCTAGAATAACATAAAGTACTTCAGGATGCTTTTCGACAACATCAGGTAAAGCCTTTATAACAGTTTCAAGCCCTTTATTACGGCTTATAAGCCCAAAGGTGAATAAAACTTTTCTGTTTTTAAATAAATCACTTTTCGAAACCGCATTATTGCTGATGGGTTCTAAATCCGGAACACCATGCTCAATTAGTTTAATCTGAACTGATGGAATCTGATAAATACTCGTTAAAAATAAAACTGCTTTTTTACTCATAACCACTATTTTGGAGGATTTTAAAGCAATTTCCTTAATAATGGTTTGCTGCATAAAATTTGGTTCTTTTAAAACCGTGTGCAATACGGTAATAAAAGGTTTCTGTAACCTGTTCAAAAGTGATAATAAAAAAATACCGCTATTACCACCATAAATGCCAAATTCATGTTCTATAATACAGGTATCTATGTTGCTTTTATTTATAAAGTCTGCGGCATCAATATAATCCTGTTGATTTTGCTGGCGTATAATAAACTTAACATCTTCTGGATAAGCGTGTTCATTCAAATCATCTGATTCGTTCATAGCAACAATAAAACTCTGCTCAGCATCATAAGATGAATTTAAGCTTAAAGCATTAACTAAATTCTGATTAAATGTAGCTAAACCGCATTCACGTGGAGGATAAGTTGATATATAAGCAATTTTCATATGTATTTCTGGAATTTATATAAAGAACAATGCAAAATTTAAATAGTTTGGTATTTGCAGCTGATTTACGGGAATAAAAACAATATGAAACCGGATATGTTAGCATCAATATAACTAAGATGTAGATTATGAGATCAATTTGGAAGGGCGCTATTGGCTTTGGTTTGGTAAATATTCCGGTAAAATTATTTTCAGGTGTACAAAACAGTACGCTCGATCTGGATATGCTTGATGAACGCGATCATGCTAAAATTAAGTTTTTGAGGGTAAATGAAAATACCCACAAAGAGGTACCCTATGAAAAAATTGTAAAAGGTTATTTATTGAAAGATAAATACATCATTCTGGACAAACACGATTTCGAAGAAGCAGCGCCCGAAAAAACAAAGATAATTGAACTCGAAAATTTTGTTAACCTTAAAGATATTAATCCGGTTTATTATGAAACTTCTTATTATACCGAACCCGAAAAGCAGGGTAGAAAAGCATATGCGCTGTTACTAAAAGCCTTGGAGAAATCGGGTAAGGCTGGTATAGGCAGATTTGTACTCAGAAATACAGAAAACCTATGTGTAATTCATCCAATGGATAATGTAATTGTGATTACGAAAATCAGGTTTCAACAGGAAATCAGAAGTCTTTCAGATATTACAAAGGTTGAAGGCATATCCATAACTAAAAAAGAAATGGACGTTGGCTTAGCTTTAATTAAACAATACAGTTCTGAATTTGATTTGAGCGCATTTAAAGATGATTATAGTAATGAGTTGCTTAAAATTATTAAAGCCAAATCGAAAGGAAAGCGGGCAACTGTTAAGAAGATGAAACCTCAAAAGGCAAGCAGTGATGATTTATATGACCAGTTAATGCAGAGTTTGGGTTCGAAAAAAGGTGCGTAGAGGTTTGCGGTTAAAGTTTAGGGCTTAGCGTTTAACGTTTAGCAAAACGAACAGGTAAGGAATAAGTTTGGAGTAAATTTTAATCACTCCAAACTTATCAAAATAAATCAATTTACTTTAAACATTGTGATGTAGGGCCTGTTGAAATGCTTAAAATTCATTTTTATACGTCCTTCAACTTTCCGACCGTTAACCGATCAAATCAAAGAAAAATCTTCATCTAGACAGATTTCTCGACTTCGTTGCACTTCGCTCGAAAGGAAGATACAATGGGTTTTATCTCCCTAACATTTTATCATTTATTGATATTGATTTAAAAAATAAATTAGGCCTAAGGATAACTTTTAGCTCGCTATATGATACTATTTAAAAGCTGCTTTTAACTGTTCAGCGGCATATGCCTGTGCTGCTTTAGCTTCCGGAACAACAATGGCCATTCCGAAAAATTCGTGCGTAACACCTTCATAATTTCTGCTGCTTACTTTTACACCTGCATCAGATAATTTATTGGCGAGCATTACACCATCATCGTGCAAAGGATCAATTTCGGCCGTAATTATCGTTGTAGCCGGCAAGCCTTTTAAATTTGCATTCACTAAAGATATTTTTGGGTTTTGGGCCTCAATCATAGTGGTCAGATATTTTTCTGTAAACCAGCCCATCATGGCCTTATTTAATGGCTTTGCATCCGCATACATTTTATAAGAATCAGTTTCCATATTTGCCTGCGCTATCGGATAAACCAATACTTGGTGAACCGGAATCATAATGTGCTTATCTCTTGCAGCAATCGAAACATTAGCAGCTAAATTACCGCCGGCACTTTCACCCACAACAGCAATTTTAGCCGGGTCTGCTTTTAAATCCGAAGCGTTTTTAATGGCCCATTCATACGCGGCAAATGCGTCGTTATGTGCGGTTGGAAATTTGTTTTCAGGTGCTAAGCGATAAGCTACAGAAATAACTACAGCGCCAACCTGCTCTGCCAGTCCCTGTGCAGAAGCGTTATAAACGTCTAAATTTGCAATAACAAAACCGCCTCCGTGGTAGTATACAATTAATGGAAACGGACCTTTTCCTTCTTTTGGGGTATATATACGTAAATGAATTTTTCCACCGGTAACATCAATATCTTTTCCCGTGGTATCAACCTTTGGCTGTGGGATGGTCATGTTATTTTCTTTAACCAAATCCATTACGGCATCTGTTGGTGTATGATTTTTACGTGCATCAACGGCACTCAAAGTCTCTAATGGTTTGTCTCCGTAGCTAACCAATTTTTCAATTACGGTCTGCATTTCAGGTTTAATGGTTTTCCCCCATTCCGGTGCAGGACCGGCAGGTTTTAATGCTGCTGTCGCTGTAGAGTCAGTAGTTGAAGAATCGTTATCAGTTGTTGTTTTTGTGCCGCTGTTACAGGCGGTAAAGCCCACCGCCAATAGGCAAAAAGTAATAGACAGTTTATAAAATTTGTTTTTCATAGGTTAATTTTTGTTCATGAAATAATGCTAGCATAACATTATCAATGAGATAACTGTTTTTATTGGTTTACAACTTTTTAGAATTCATTTAATTTTCAAACATCTTTAAGGATTACGTTGTTCTTATTTAAAAATAAATATGTTAACAGAAATAACAGGATTACCCGATTACGTATTTGGCGTTAGAGCTACAGGTGAAGTGGATAGCAATGATCTTAAAAATGTTTTGCTACCGGGGCTTAAAAGAACGGCAGATACATTTGGTGAAATCAGATATCTGTTGATTCTGGATACTGATGTTAAGAATTTCACCGCAGGTGCCTGGGTTCAGGATGCAAAAGCCGGGTTACAGAATTTTACCAAATGGAAAAAAATTGCAATTGTAACTTCAGAAAAAGGAGTAGAGTGGTTCACAGATATCTTTACAATAGCTACTCCGGGAAGTTCCAAAGGATTTAAGCCTGATGAAGTTGAACAAGCCAAAGCCTGGTTAATTGAAGAATAATTTAACAATGAAAGATTCTAAAACATCGGCAGAAAGTAGCAAGGCTACAGCTCCGAAAACTTCAAAAGCAAAAGGTGCTAATGAAAAAACAACATCAGCAAAAGATGCAAAAAAAGTCAATGTGAAAAAAGATGCCTCTGTAAAGCACAAAAAACCTTAATAAAGCGCTGTCATCCCGTTTATGAAATTTGATGCTACTAAAATTAACAGCTTTTATGATAAAATATATGATTGGATAATCGCGAAGGGCCCGTCTGTAATATTAGGCATTATTTTACTTTTTGCAGGCTTATGGCTGATAAAGCTGTTGTCGAAATGGCTTTCCAGCAGTATGCATAAAAGAAATGTCAATCCATCCCTAAGGCCATTTCTGACAAGCTTAATTGTAATTACGCTTAGGGTCTTGCTGGTATTAACTGTAATGCAGATTCTGGGTATAGAGTTAACATTTTTAACTGTTCTTATCGGCGGTATCGGTGTTGCAGCAGGTTTGGCTTTGTCTGGCACCTTGCAGAACTTTGCAAGCGGTGCATTAATTTTAATACTGAAGCCATTTGTTGTTGGCGATAACATCGTTGCGCAGGGCCAGGAAGGTACAGTGAGTTCTATTCAGATATTTTATACAATTGTTACCACCTTTGATAACAGAACGGTTGTTATTCCAAATAGCAAGTTATCGAATGAAGTTATTATTAACATAAGCAGACAGGGAAGCAGGCGTTTAGATGTGGAAATTAAGTTCAGTTATGGTATTGATTACGACAGGATTTCCGAAATTTTTAATAAAACAGTGGATGAATTTAAACATTGCCTGAAAACGCCGGAACGGAGAATAGGCGTTTCTGTATTAGAAGATAACGGATTTAAAGTGGTTTTGAATGTTTGGGTTAAAGCACATGGCTTTACGGATACAAAACTTTCCTTTCAAAAAGAATTGATGAAAAATTTAAAACAAGGAGGTATAAAGTTGCCTGGTATGGCAGATTAGTTTGATGAGTTTTTCAACAATGCATAAATTTTATCCATTAATTCATCAATATTAAATGGTTTGGCCATAAAATCGTCTGCAGCAATACCATCCATCATATAATTGGATGAATTATACCTTGCTGAAATCATTAATACAGGGATATGCGCGGTAAGGTTATTTTCTTTTAACTCTTTTAATAAAATTCTTCCATCAACATCAGGAAGCATGATATCCATTATAATAACATTGGGTTGAAAATCCTTAACGTGATTAATGAATTCGGCACCTTTGTTTAATCCGGCAACATTAAAAGCTTCGCTTTCTAGAATAAGTGTTATAACATCTAAAATTGCATGGTTATCCTCTATAACCAGAATATTTTTTTTTGCCAACTGACTGTTCTTTAAAATTTGAACAAATATATAATAAAAAATAAATCCCAAAACTAATTGCCAGTTAAAAAATACTCCTAAAAATTATTACACTTTGAGAATTGAAAAAATCTGATATTTTTGTAATAATTATATGAATAAATTTTCTGTTGACCTGACAAATTGTGATAAAGAACCTATTCATATTCCGGGCAAAATACAATCACACGGGTTTTTAATCGCAGTCGATATATCGACTTATAACATATCTTATATCAGTGAGAATGCGTTACATTTTTTAAATTTTTCTTCCAAAGATTTACTGGATAAGCCTTTAGCTGTCGTAAACAATTTAATAAAAACGCAAGCTGTAGAATTTGATATTGAGGACTTATTGAAACTCGGGATTATCAGAAGAAGTTTTGATGCCATTTCGCCTTATCCCATCGAAATCAATGAACGCCCGTTTTACCTGATAATTTCACGATCGCAAAATGAATGGCTTCTTGAATTTGAACCGGTTACCTTGCAATACGATATTCAGAGTTCAATAGGACGATCGGCATCGGCCATGTTACAAGGCAGGACTGTTGCTACACTATTAAAGGGTGCTGCCGCTGAAGTTAAAAAACTTATAAATTATGATAGAATTATGATTTATAAATTTTTAGATGACGGGCACGGCGAAGTGGTTGCGGAAGAAAAAGAAGCTGATTTAGAGCCTTTTTTTGGTTTGCATTATCCCGCATCAGATATTCCAAAGCAGGCAAGAGAACTATATAAATTAAATTTAAACAGATTAATAGCAGATGTAAATACGGAAGATTCGCCGATAATTACATTTAAAGAAAACCAACCTTTAGATTTAACGAACGCGGGTTTGAGGGCAGTGTCGCCAATACACATCCAGTACTTGAAAAATATGGGCGTTCACTCCAGTTTTAGTATTTCATTAATTTCGCGCGGTGAGTTATGGGGATTAATTGCCTGCCATAACTATAGCCCGAAATTTATTGATTATAAAGCACGTGAAGGTTCTAAATTAATCGGACAAATTCTTTCATCAGCATTAGAATACCGCCAGAACGAAGAAGATTCTGAAATCGTAAAGCAATTTAAAGATACAGCCGGCATTCTGGCTGAACATTTAAGTCGCGATAAATATTTAGTTGATGCATTAACCGGCCATAAAAAAAATATTCTGGACGTAACTAAGGCAACTGGTGTAGCTTTAATATTTGAAAATGAATTACATACAATTGGCAGTGTTCCTTCAAATGATGAAATAAATGCTTTGGCAGAATGGCTGGGATCGTCAAATGATGAATCTGTTTATTATACGCATAGATTATCAGAGATATTTCATCCCGCGAAAAAATATAAAGACATTGCTTCTGGTATTTTATCATGCTCGTTAAGCAAAGAGCTGAATGAAATGATAATCTGGTTTAAGCCAGAACAAATCTCAACAGTAAAGTGGGCCGGTAATCCGGATAAGCCGGTAACACCATCAGAGAATGGCCTGTTGAGTTTATCACCAAGAAAATCATTCGAAATCTGGTCGCAGGTTGTAAGTAATACTTCTGAAAAATGGTTGCCCGAGGAAATAACTTCGGTGTTACGCATTCGTGAAATTATTATTACTGATGTTAACAAAAAAGCAAACGAAATCAGGTTGCTGAATGAGAAATTACAGGCAGCTTACGAAGAGCTTGATACGTTTAGCTACACCATTTCCCATGATTTAAGAACGCCACTAACATCTATAAAAACCTACGCGGAGCTAATGCTAAAAAATAAAAGCATTGATGAGCATGGTAAAAAGATGTTGGGTAGGATTTTAACAGGCGCGGATAAAATGAATTTTCTGATCAAAGAAATTCTCAATTTAGCAAGGGTTGGTCGTTCTGAGATAAATCTTGAAACAGTTGATATGCAATCTTTATTAAAAGAAATAATTGCAGAAGTATGGACCGCTTATAAAGCAGACAAGGTCGAGCTGGTTTTAGGACGATTGCCAGATTTAAAGGGAGATAAAACACTGATAGGACAGGTGTTTACGAACTTGTTAACCAATAGTGTAAAGTACTCTTCAATGGTTGATAAACCCAAAATTGAAGTTTCTGCGTATATAGATGCAGGAGAAATTATATACTATGTTAAAGATAATGGTATAGGAATTGATAACCGTTATTATGACAGGGTTTTTGAGCTTTTTAAGCGCATGGACAATGTTAAAGACATTGATGGAACAGGAGTAGGGTTGGCTATTGTAAAACGTGTAGTTGAAAAACACCATGGAAGGGTTTGGTTTGAAAGCAAATTAAATGCAGGCTCTACTTTTTACCTAGCCTTTAAAAACAAATAAAATGAAAACGCCGGATATATTTTACGTTGAGGATGATATAGACTATGCATTTTTTATGCAAAGTGCCGTACAGGAAGTTAAAGATACTTTAAATTTAACAATTGTTGAAGATGGAACTGAGGCTTTAGTAAGGTTACAAAACTTTGCGGAAAGCAAAACCAAGCCTAAACTAATTTTGTTAGATTTAAATTTACCAGGTTTATCTGGTTTAGATTTACTGAAATTTATAAAAGAAATTCCTTACCTGAAAACCATTCCTGTTATTTTGTTTTCGACTTCTGATAATCCGGACGACGTAAAAGCAGCTATCGAATTTGGCGCAAATGCTTATTTAACGAAACCGAATGGTTATGATAACCTGGTAAAATGTGTGCATTCGGTACACGATTTTTGGTTTAACCACCACCTTCGGTTAAATTAACTTTAAATATAGTACATGAGATTCGGGTTGAAAAATCCGAATCTTTTGTTTTTAACAACTTTTTAGATAAAAATAATGATTGCCAATTTATTGAGAACCGAAACTGCCGATAAACATAAAGAATTAGAGACTTTAATGTTTGTAAATGAAATTATGAACAATTCTCTGCGCATTACCGAATATAAAAAACTACTTACGGTTAACTACCTTATTCATCAAAAACTAGAAAACAAATTAGCCAATATGCTGGATACCGATGTTGCAGAAAAGTTGCAAATGAACACCAGATTTAAACTGGCTGCTTTGGAAAAAGATTTGGATTACTGGAAAATAGATCCATTTACATTACCAGGCTTAGACTTTGAATTATTTTTACCCGAAAAAAATAATGCTGCAGTTTTGGGCGCTTTATATGTATTAGAAGGGGCTACACTAGGTGGAAATGTAATTAAAAAACATATTCTGGCAAATCCTGATTTCATTAATCATCAGGATGGTTTAAATTATTATGGGGTTTATGGAACAGAATTAGGTGCTAAATGGAAAACTTTTGTTGCGGTATTAAATGAAAGCGTTACAGAAGCAGATTACGGGCTTTGTATTAATAGCGCGAATCAAACCTTTAATAACTTAATAAACTTGTCTAAACAGTATTGTTAAACAGCGACTATAAAATATAAAAATGAAAAAAAATACTTCTGTAATGGTGCGAAGGCATTTTTTACATCATAAAATGTGCAAAACTTCTTTCAAATTAATATTTGCTTTCTCTTGTTAATTCAAGGTAAATACGTATAATTGAAAAAATAAATTTTTTAAACCTTAAAAACATCAATTAGCGATGGAAAAATTCTCAAAAGTTAAAGCTGCTGTTGCTGCTATTGAAGCAGATGTAGAAAAATTTTATAATGCTGGCAATGCAGCTGCTGGTACTCGTGTGCGTAAAGCTATGCAAGATCTTAAAGTTTTGGCACAAGAAATCCGTGCAGAAGTAACTGACAAGAAAAACTCTGGAAAATAATATTTCGCGAGTAAGAACAAAAAGGGTTTCGGTATGCCGGAGCCCTTTTTGCGTTTTTAGCTTTGAAGTTTTAAAGGCGTGTTTGAGGAAAATTCCGAAAGCTTAATCGATAAGGTTCAATAGTCTTAGTTTTTTAAATTTAGGAAGCTTAAGCCCGTTAGAACCTCATAAGCCGAAACAAATCTACTTTGCTAAGTTAATTATTTTTGAAAAATCATGTTTTACAGGCGCCCAGCACAGACCCGTCGTAACGAGACCGTATCCCGGATCAATTTACTTTGAACACCCGGAAGTTTAATCGAAGAAAAATTATTTATGCAAAGGCCTGAATAAACCATTTACTTTTCATTAATAATCAGATCAGATTCAACTATCGTATTGTAAAAAGCCTGATTTTCAGGATTTGGGCTATTTATCAAATCCAGGAGGATATTTGCTGCTTTTTGTCCCTGCAGATATGGATTTTGTTCAACAGATGCAATTGGTGAATAATCCAGGTGTTCCATTATGGGTAAGTTGGCATAGCTCACAATGTCAATTGATTCTGCCAGATTCGTCTTTTTTAAATACCTGATTAAAAATAACGCTACATAATCATTAAAAGTTACGATAGCCGTTGGTTTTCTTTTATGATTTATCAATTGTTTTGCGGCATCGATAGTGCCTTCTTCAGTTAAATCACAATTTATAACCAGGGACGGATCGAATTTTAACCTGTTAAAGTTGATCGCCTGCATATAGCCATCTTTTCTTTCACCACTGGCAAATAACGTTGTAGGGCCGTTAATTAATCCAATTGTCCGATGGCCTTTTTTTAGTAGAAAGTTTACCGCTTTAATGGTTGCGTTTTCAAGAGAACATGCAACATAATGTACATTTTTAAAAGGCGGAATCCGGTCAAAAAACACGACAGGGATGTTAAATGCCCTTAATTTTTCAAAATGGTCAAAATTGGATGTGTCTTTGGTAATTGAAACCAACAATCCATCGACCCGTTGATTTTTCATTTTATCAACCAAACGAACTTCCTTATCAAATTCATCATGAGACTGGGCAAAAATTACCGTATAATTTTTCTTTAGTGCTTCATCTTCTATTGCAGAAATAGCAATGGAAAAAAAATGTTCTGATAATTCAGGCAAAATCACGCCTATGGTGTAAGTCTTGCCTTTTTGAAACAGGATCGCAGCGTTATTAGGTTCGTAGTTTAAAGATTTGGCAAGCTGTTTAATTTTTTCACGCGTAACAGCACCAATGCTCGGATGGTCATGCAAACCTCGTGATACGCTTGACGGCGAAAGGTTTAAAATTTTAGCGATTTCTTTAATAGTTGTAGGCTTCGATTGCATTGGTTTGCTAAACGATATATTTTGTTGTAATAATACAAAAAAACAAGAATTGTTCGCAGCACTTTCTATTAAAGTTTTGGATGAAGGGCCTGTCTGTCAAAAATAATTTTCTGCAAAATAAGGTTATCTAAATAAGATGTTTGTCAGCAACAACTGCAAATCAGCGTAGTAATGATGTAAACCAAAATACAGGCGACTTTAAAAAAATCAGCTTTTAAAACAAATTACTTTCATATCAGATTTGCTTTTAGAAAAGCTTTTTCTTAAAAATTCGTCTTACATTAGCATCAAAAAAGTGATGATTCCTATCTACATATTTCTGCTTCTATTTATATTGTTTTTTATCATTATAAACCTGCCGGTTTTTGGGAGGCTGCCAAAGGGTAAAAGATTAAATTTAATCCGTCATTTATCAAACTATCGGGATGGCGCATTGCAAAACTTATCTGTAACCCCGATGCAGCCGGAGGGTGTCAGCTTCTTCGATATTTTTAAAGCTTATTTTTTTGGAAAACATCCGAATAAAATGCCGCTTAAACCTTTAAGTTTTCTGAAACCCGATTTAAATGATAAACCTCAAAGCGATTTACCTGAAATAATATGGTTTGGGCATTCGTCTTATCTGATAAAAATCGATGATAAGCGTATTTTGGTTGATCCGGTTTTTAGTAAAAGACCATCACCATTTTCTTTTATAGGCAGTAAAGCTTTTCCGGGAACAGATTTTGTTAAAGCTGAAGAATTTTTAAATATTGATGTATTGGTAATCACGCATGACCATTATGATCATTTAGATTACCAGAGTATTTTAAAAATCGCTCCTCATACCAAAAAAATTGTTACCTCGATAGGGGTTGGGGCACACTTAGAAAGATGGGGTGTTGCAATAGAAAAGGTAAATGAACTTTGCTGGAATGCAACAGCAGAACTTTTTAATGCTGTAAAATTTACTGCCGTGCCTGCCCGGCATTTTACAGGTCGAAAATTTAAAAGAAATCAAACCCTTTGGTCGGCCTTTGTATTGGAAACCGCTGATTACAAAATATTTTTAGGAGGTGATTCCGGTTATGATGCGCATTTTGAAAAGATAGGAAATGACCACGGACCTTTTGATATTGCTTTATTAGAATGTGGACAGTATAATGAGTTTTGGCCTTACATTCATATGTTTCCTGAACAAACTGTTCAGGCTGCACTCGATTTAAAAACTAAAATTTTAATGCCCGTACACTGGGGAAAGTTTAGCCTGGCCATGCACCCATGGAACGAACCGATAGAAAGAATAACTGCTGAAGCTGCAAAAAAGAATGTACAGGTTATCACACCAAGACTCGGTGAAACGGTTATTTTAAATAAAGATTTCCCCAGTCGAAAATGGTGGCTTGATGAATAAACCTAAACAATAAATCGCCACCTGTGTTTAGTCTTTATACTTAATAATAATTATGAAAACTGACCTAGTAGAAATTTTTCAAACCATTAGAGCTAGCTTGCAGCCTTATGCAACCCGGGGATATACTGTTCATGAAAATTCTGAAACAGGATATGATTTATACAGCGAAAAAAATATAGAAGTTGATGGTAAAAATATAACCGAAAGATTTTTTGCCGGTATTTATATTAGTGGCAATGAAGTTGAAGTTAACCTTAATACAACTGATATTGATACTGCTAATCAAAATCTAAGTGATTTAGGTAGCGATAAATCAGGCTTAAAAATTACCGAACTTGATCATAATAAGTTAAAGGAAGTTGAAACCCTAATAGAAATTATCCATACTAACTTTAAAGAAAAGGAATGGATTTAATCCAATATCATTTTGAAAAACTAACTTTGTAAAGTAGAATAACAAATATTCTTAACTAAAATTTGCAAACCAGGATTTCAAATTCCAGATCAACGGATAATAAGATGTGGCAAAACCATTTTCTGACTGCGCTGGCAGAACAGGGAATGGTTTTTGAATATAAAGCTGGTTTTTATCATACGGTGTCGTTTATTGCGTATAACCTAACCATCAATTTAGTTAGCCTGGACAATAATTTTTCACCCGACGTATTGATTGAGCTTCAGGAAGCTTCAATAAATCAGGGTAAAAAACTTATTCATTTGTGGGAAGATGTCTGGATATCCAAATCGGAGCAGGTTTTGTTCAGGTTGAAATCCTTGCTGAATAAAAATGAAAGGATTCATGGAAGAAAAACTAAAATCAGAAAGATTACCAAACCTGAAGCTGATGTGTTTTTAAATGAAAATCATTTGCAAGGTTCCGTTACAGCACGGTATAAATTTGGATTATTTATTTCAGAAGAATTAGTCGCAGTAGCTACTTTTTCAGCGCTTCGCAGAATGAATTATACGGAAGACTATAAATCTATAGAATTAATACGTTTCGCGGTGAAAGGCGGCTTCTCTATAACAGGTGGTTTAAGTAAGTTAATTAACAATCTGAAAGAACAGTTAAGTCCAAACGACATGATGACTTATGCCGATAGGGATTGGTCGGGCGGTGAAGCTTATTTAAAACTTGGTTTTGATAAAGTTGACGTTTTAAACCCACAATATTTTCTTTTAGATAATAATCTTAACAGAAAGATAGACAGGACTTGTTTAAAAAACAATGCTGTACACGTGTATAATACGGGAAGTTTAAAATTTATTCTGAAGTTTTAATATGTCCGATAAACCGCTTTTGATTATTTTAGGCGCAACGGCTTCCGGTAAAACGAAACTTGCCGTGCAAGTTGCTGATGCGCTTAATGCCGAAATTATCAGTGCGGATAGCCGACAGGTATTCAGAAAAATGGATATCGGTACAGGAAAAGATTTAGCAGAATACAATATAAACGGGAAAACTATTCCCCATCATTTAATTAACATTCTCGAACCCGGCGAAAGGTATCATGTAGATGCATTTAAAAATGATTTTTATAATGCTTACCAGTCAATAACCGATAAAGATAAATTTTCAATCCTCTGTGGCGGCACAGGAATGTACATACATAGCCTGTTACAAAATCAACGCTACACAGCTGTTCCTGTGCATTCCGGTTTGCGCACAGCCCTTGATTCTTTAACTAAAGAAGAATTGATAAACCGGTTGAAAGACTATCCGGAAGAATTGTCCAGACACGTGGATTTTAATGCAAAGAAAAGGTTAATCAGGGCGATAGAAATTGCAGAATACCTCAGCTGCAATGAGCTAGCAGACGTTGACAGACCAAAAATTAATTCCCTGGTTTTTGGTTTAAAAAACAAAGTTGAACAAACAAGATATAATATCCTTAGCCGACTAGAATACAGATTGGGGGACGGTATGATTGAAGAAGTTGAGGATTTATTAAATAAAGGGGTAAGTAAGGAAATCTTAACTTTTTATGGGCTGGAATATAAATTTATCGTGGCTTATTTATCGGGCGATTTAAATTATGACGAGCTTAAATTAAAATTAGGCATTGCCATCTGCCAGTACGCCAAACGACAAAATACATTTTTCAGAAAGATGGAAAAGGACGGTGTAATAATTAACTGGCTGGATGCTTCCGAACCACTTGATAGTTTAAAGCAACAGATTTTAGAAAAAGTTTTTTAATGGTAAAACCCGTTTTTGTTAGTTATCTATGACATAAATGTCTATTAAAAATACTCAAAAAAGCTCTTTTTGGCACAAGGTTTGTAATTGTGGAGGTATTAAAGTTTAACTCAAAAATAATATCTTAAAATGAAAACAATTACTAAAATCATGGCTACCTCAGCAGCTGCAGTAGCTTTATTTTTTTCTACAAATGTACAAGCTCAAAAATTAGGTGTTGGTGTTACTGCTGGTATCCCAACAAGTGATGCCTACAGTGTTGCACTTGGTGCAGATTTACGTTATCAATTTGATATCGATAAACAATTATCAATTCCGGTAACAGCAGGGTACACCAATTTATCTGTGAAAGATGAATTTGGTGGTGGCAGTTTTGGTTATATTCCAGTTAAAGTTGGTGCCAAATATTTCTTCAATACATCAGGTTCGGGTGTTTATGGTTTAGCTGAACTTGGTGCAGGTTTCGGAACTAAAGACGGAAGCGGAACATCATTTGTATATTCTCCTGCCATCGGTTATGCCTGGAGTAACGGATTAGATTTAGGTGTTAAATACGAAGGCTTATCGCAAAATGGCGGAAGCACAGGTTTCTTTGGTTTGCGTTTAGCGTATGGTTTCTCTCTATAATTGAAATAGAAGATGATTTAAAGCCTCCGAAATTCGGGGGCTTTTTTTATTTTCAGAAATTTCAAAAAAAATAATTTTTAGAAATCTGTTTTCTCTTAAAGTTCGTATGTATAATCAAACCTTAATTAAATAACTTAAATACATCCAAAAATGAAAACAATTACTAAAATTTTTGCGGTCGCTTCAGCCTTAGCGATTTTTGCAACATCAAATCTTAAAGCGCAAACCATGAGTACAACTACAATGTCTACCAATAGCGGTATGGCTTTTAAA
Organism: Pedobacter rhodius; assembly: GCF_027213645.1. Taxonomy (GTDB): domain Bacteria; phylum Bacteroidota; class Bacteroidia; order Sphingobacteriales; family Sphingobacteriaceae; genus Pedobacter; species Pedobacter rhodius. The sequence continues at coordinate 1,227,639 of NZ_JAPWGL010000001.1, forward strand.
GTAGGCATTGGTGCACAATACGGCTTTTTTCCGGAGAAATCTGAAATGGACTACGGTTATGGTGCTGATTTAAGATTACAATATGATTTAAGCCCGGCTGTAGCAATTACCGCATCTGGTGGTTACACTAAACTCAAATGGAAAGGAAGTCCTTTAAATTTTGAATTTATTCCATTAGTTGGTGGTGTTAAAGCATTTGTAATCGACAGAATGTTTTTAACAGGCGGCGCAGGTACAGGTTTAGCACTTAAAGATGGTGCCAATATGAACTTTATTTACACAGGCGGATTAGGTTACGAATGGAACAATGGTCTTGAAATTGGTGCCAAATACGAAGGTTATGTAAACAATAGCTCATCTGATTTATATTTTATGAAAACCGGTCAGTTTGCTTTGAGACTTGGCTATAATTTCAAATTATAATTAAAACATCATATAATGGAAGCCTCCGAAATTTTCGGGGGCTTTTTTTATTTATTTACTATTTTAATTGCTAATTTGAGCCCAAAACCAAATACAATGAAACGAATATTCAGTATCGCCATATTAACAGCACTTATGTCATGTAATCAGGCGGAGCAAAAATCTGCTGAAACTAAAGATTCCATACCGGTAGATTCGGCCACGAAAAGCGCTGTTGTAATTAAAGATCAAAAGAAATCAGAAATTTTTAATCAATATGAAGATTTAAAGAATGCTTTAGTCATATCAGATGCTTCAAAAGCTCAAAAATCTGCCGTAAAATTGCAACATAGCCTGGCTGGTTTCGAGGGATGTGAAAGCACGGCCAGTATTGCGCAGAAGATAAGTGAAACCAGTAATATTGAAATTCAAAGAAAAGATTTCACTTCTTTAAGTATGGATTTAATCGCTTTTATCAAATCAGGAGAAATAGAAAAGGGAACAATTTATGTTCAACATTGCCCGATGGCAAATAAAGGCGACGGAGGTGACTGGTTGTCGACCGAAAAGGATATTAAAAATCCATACTATGGAAAAGAAATGTTAACCTGCGGCCGGGTGGTAGAGGAGATTAAAGGAAAATAAGTTGCTTCAATGCTGTGTTAATCATGATTGTTACGTGGTACTGACTAATAATTCATATTAATTTAACAGATTTGCTATGCACGTATATTAATTTTACATAAATTAGAAAGCTATAAATACAACACAATAATATGTCAGATATTGCAGAGATTAAAGTTGATGGTAAGACAATAGAATTACCGGTAATTACAGGAACAGAAGAGGAAAAAGCTATTGATATTTCTAAATTAAGGGATTTAACCGGTTTTGTAACTTTAGATACAGGTTTTAAAAATACAGGCTCAACAAAAAGTAAAATCACATTTTTAGATGGTGAAAAAGGTATTTTAAAATACAGGGGTTATTCTATTGAAGAGCTCGCTGAAAAGTCTAGTTTCCTCGAAGTTTCCTATCTTATTGTTTATGGAGAATTACCAACAAAGGAACAACTTAATGATTTTCAGGCTGAAATCAGCAAGCACACGCTGATTCATGAAGATATGAAGAAATTCTTCGATGGTTACCCGTCAAGATCTCATCCTATGGGTCAGTTGGGTTCCTTAATTTTCTCTTTATCAACATTTTATCCGGAATGTTTAAAACCAAATCAAACGGCTGAAGAACAAAATTTAACCATCATAAAATTGTTGGCTAAGCTACCAACGATTGTTTCTTTTATTTATAAAAAATCTCTTGGCCATCCGCTTATCTACCCGAAAAATAAATATGATTATGTAACCAATTTCCTTTGGATGACTTTTGGTCAGCGTACTGAAGATTATGATGTTAATCCGATTGTTGTTAGCGCAATGAATAAACTGCTTATTCTGCATGCAGATCACGAGCAGAATTGTTCAGCATCAACTGTTCGCATTGTTGGTTCTTCCGATTGTAATTTATATGCATCCATTGCCGCAGGTATTGCAGCACTTTGGGGGCCGCTTCATGGTGGTGCAAACCAAGCTGTTATCGACATGCTTGAATTAATTAAGGCTGATGGAGGTGATACCGAAAAATGGATAAACAAGGCGAAAGATAAAAATGATTCGTTTCGCATGATGGGTTTTGGACACCGGGTTTATAAAAACTTTGATCCACGTGCTAAAATCATTAAAAAAGCTTGTGATGATATTTTAGAAAACTTAGGTATTGATGATCCGATTTTGGAAATTGCCAAGAAGCTTGAAGAGGCCGCTTTAACAGATCAATATTTCATTGACAGAAAATTATATCCAAACGTAGATTTCTATTCCGGAATTATCTATCGTGCCTTAGGTTTCCCATCAGAAATGTTTACGGTATTATTCGCTTTAGGCCGTTTACCGGGATGGATTGCACAATGGAAAGAAATGCACGAAAATAAAGAACCAATCGGACGTCCTCGTCAGATTTATGTAGGTGAAACAGATAGGGCCTTTGTTGAACTAAAAGACAGGAAATAGTTCATTATCAAATAATTATACAAAAAAAGCTTCCGAATTTTCGGAAGCTTTTTTTGTAACTGTATTTTTTAAGTAGCTACGTAATAAATTAGATTTAACATCACCATTTCAGTTAACTTAAAAGCAATCGCGTAAAGGATGAAAATCATAATCATTTTACCGATTACTTTTTTACGCTGGTAGAATATTTTTAATGCATTAAACATATACCAGCAAATCCATACGATAATAGCAAGTCCAATTATATCAGATATTATAGAATCTTCACCAAATATATACTTCATGAGTGGTTTTGTAAAGATAGATACAATAAAATAGGCGGTCATCCCATGTATGGTAAATATCAAATGGTCTAGATAATAGATGTGATTTCTGCGAAAGTTGAGCATAATAAACCATGCAAGTAAAGGCATTAATAAAAAGAATTGTTTAGGGCGGTTATGCTCTAAGGTTTCCTGAATAACCTCAGATTTCTCCCCGATTGTTATGGAGCGTTTTTTTACCATTCGCTCAAACCAATTATCTCTTTGAATTACAGGCAACGTTTTCTGACGATGTAAATAAGCATCATAGGTAGAATCGTTCCGCTCATCGTGAATGACACTAAATTTCTTGATGACTTTGGTTAAAGAGTCCGATTTTTTTGACTGATTTTCTTTTTTCAAATTTGCCAAAACGATATCTTGTTCTTTAAAACTTAGTCGTTTAAATGTTGCTTTATCCAGATCTTCTATAATACCTTGTTTTACCTTATTAACGATGCCTGGCGCATTGCCTTTAATACCTGCTGATTCAAGCTTTTTATCTACACTATCTAATACGGCCTTTTGTTCAACCTGAGTTTTAGGGTTGGTCTGTTCGTCCTCTTTAGAAATGTGTTCGGGAGAATAAGCCACTAAAAAGTAAACAATTGAAACGAAAATATACATGCTTACCGGGTTGATGTATCTTGCTCTTTTGCCTGCTAAATAATCAAGGGTGACCTGCCCGGGTTTAGTTAGGAGTGGCGTTAGGGTCTGAAAAAACTTATTGTCAAAATGAAAATAATGGGCGATACTATGACTGATAAAACCCCAGAAACTTTCTTTTAATTCTAAGTTAGGCTGACCACAATTACTGCAGTAATGGGTTTCCACATTAGCGCCGCAGTTTAAGCAATTATGTTCTTTTCTATATTTACCGGTAGACATGATTAATTATAAATGTTTAATAGCTTCTACTTCTGCACGGGTATGTTTATGCTTGAAAGTAACAACAAAAATTATCGCAATAACCAAAACATAAATGGTAAACGAAAGCCATATGTTGTGCCAGTCTTTTACATCTAAAGACCTGCTTAAATCTCCGTTTTGCAGTACGCTAATGCCTTTGTCTTTTAAAAACTTGAGCAAATGAACATTGTCAGCATCACTTTTAACATATTTAGATAGTGCATTTACGTTGCTGTAATAAGTAGTAAAATATTTATTAATCATCCAGCCTGATATTAAACTTCCAAACACAGCTCCAAAGCCATTGGTCATCATCATAAACAGGCCCTGGGCAGATGAACGTATTTTTGGTGTAGTAGAAGTTTCTACGAATAAAGAGCCTGATATGTTAAAGAAATCGAAAGCCATTCCATATACAATACAAGACATGATAATCATCCATAAATTTGCTGAGGGATCGCCAAAGGCAAACAAGCCAAAGCGTAATACCCACGCAAACATGGCAATTACGATTACCCATTTAATACCGAAACGCCTTAAAAAAAATGGAATTGCCAGTATAAATAGTGTTTCTGATATTTGAGATATCGATAATATTATTGTAGAATATCTGATTACGAATGAATCTGCAAAAACAGGGAAAAGCTTAAATTCATCTAAAAAAACATCTCCATAAGCATTTGTTAATTGTAAAGCGGCACCCAGGAACATCGAAAAAATAAAAAATAATGCCATTTTATAATCCGCAAAAAGTTTAAAAGATTCGAGGCCAAGCTTTTGTATAAAAGTTTTTTTCTCACTTATTAAATTTAAAGGCTTGCATGCGGGAAGCGCAAAAGAATATATTCCTAAAAACAAAGCACTGATGCCTGCAATATAAAATTGGTTGGCACTTGCTTTATTGCCGGTTAAATTGGTAATCCACATGGCGACGATAAAACCCACCGTACCCCAAACACGAATCGGAGGAAAACTTTTTACAACATCAAAATTTCCGTTTTTTAAGGTCGTATAGCTTATTGAATTACTCAGTGCAATTGTGGGCATGTAAAAACACATAGCGACCAGCATAACCCAAAAGAAACTATGTGGATTTTCAACCTGAGGAAGATAAAACATCGTTGCTGCGTAAAGGATATGTAAAATGGCATACAGCTTTTCTGCATTGATCCATTTATCAGCGAGTATACCTGTTATTGTAGGCATAAAAAGCGATGCAATGCCCATAGTAGAAAAAATTATTCCAAAATTTGCACCATCCCATTGTTTGGTTCCAAACCAATAATTTGCAATAGTAATCAGCCATGCTGCCCATACAAAAAATTGCATAAAGCTCATCACAGTTAAGCGAAACTTAACATTCATAATAATAGTTTAGTTTGATTTTGAAAGTAAGAGTTGAATATAGAACTATTTAAAGCATAATTCAAAAAATGAATCCAAATTATTTAATCACAATTTGGATTATGGTAAATTTAATTTATAACGGATTTTTTTTTCTAAAACCTTAACTGAGGTAGATTCGAAGAAAAAACACCGTTTTTAGGATTTACCTCTTTTATTAAGTTCATCTCTTAAGCGGGCGGCTTTTTCATAAGCTTCATCAGCAATGGCTTCCTGTAATTTTTGCTGAAGTTCTTCTAGTGTTAAATCTCCAAACCCTTGCTGGCCTGTTGCAATTGGAATGGTATCTGCGTCTGGTTCTTTTGTCAGACTGTCCATGTTTTCGAGAAACAGAAAATCATTTCCTTCAATTACAATACCTGCTGAGGCTAAAATAAATTCGTAAGTGTAAATCAATGCATCAAACCGTACAGCCAAAGCAATCGCATCAGATGTTCTTGCATCTATTTCATGATTATTTTTACCATCGCTGCAAATTAACTTTGCATAAAAAACACCATCTACAAGGTTATAAATAATAATTTCCTGAACATTAATATGAAATGTTTCGGCCATGGATTTGAATAAATCATGCGTTAATGGCCTGCTGGGTGTCATTTTTTCTATTTCAATGGCAATTGCCTGCGCTTCAAAAGCACCTATAATAATCGGTAATCGCCTGCGTCCGTTTACTTCACCTAAAACCAGGGCATAAGCGCCGGATTGCGTTTGACTGTAAGATAAACCTACAATGTCTAATTTTACTTTTTTCATATTTGCAGATGTCATATTGAGCTTGTCGAAACACTTAAATTTGTCTTTCGACAAGCTCAGGATGACATAATTATCCTTTATGTGCCTTTAAAGCTTCAATTAATTTTGGAACCACTTCAAATGCATCACCAACAATTCCATAATCGGCAACTTTAAAGAAAGGTGCTTCAGGATCTTTGTTAATGACTACAATAACTTTAGATGAACTAACGCCTGCTAAATGTTGAATGGCACCGGAAATACCAATCGCGATATATAAATTCGGGCTAATGGCGATACCGGTTTGGCCAACGTGTTCTGAATGTGGTCTCCAATCGGCATCACTTACCGGTTTTGAACAAGCAGTAGCCGCACCTAATAAACCAGCCAATTCTTCAATCATGCCCCAATTTTCAGGACCTTTTAAGCCTCTTCCTGCTGAAACAACTAATTCTGCATCTGGTAAAGAAATTTTATCCGTAGCACGAACGATATCTTTAATTACGGTACCTAAATCTGATTGTTTAACGTCTGCCGAGAAATTCTCTATGGCTACATCAGTTGCATTTTCCTTAACGCCAAAAGCATTCGGATTTAAAGCAATAATCTTGTTGGGTGAGGTTAATTGTGTGATAGCAAATGCTTTACCTGAAAATGCGGTTTTCTTAACTTCGAATTTACCACCATCAATTTTTGGTAATTCTACAGCACCATCTGCCAAACCGGCTTTTAATTTTACTGCAATACGTGGCGCTAAACCTTTTCCGGAGAACGAATTTGAAAGCACCACAATATCTGCCGATTCCTTTTCAGCAGCTGATGCAATAACACTGGCATATGCCTGGTTAACAAATGTTTTAAGTTGATCTACACTAACATTTAACACTTTTGAAGCGCCGTATTTACCTAATTCCTTAAGCTCGCCGTCAGCTACATCACCAATTGAAATAGCGGTTAAATTAGTTGATTGCTGGTCGGCAATCGCTTTGGCATAAGATACCGCTTCGAAAACCGATTTCTTAAATTTACCTTCAGCCTGTTCTACATATACTAATACTGACATATATTTATTTCTTTATCCCTTACAGGATTTGTTATAACTGTTTAATGATTTGATAGATGAATTTCAGTTTATATTACTTTAGCTTCGCTATGTAAAAGATTAATCAACTCCTCAGTTTCCTCTGCCGGAACTAATTTAACCGCACCGCGAGGTGCAGGTGTTTCATATTTAGCAACTTTTGTTACTTCTTCAATTGAAACGGCATCTACAACAGCTAAAGGTTTGGTTCGTGCAGACATAATGCCGCGCATATTAGGAATTTTTGGTTCTGCAACCCCTTCAGCGCAACTTGCTATAAATTTACCGGAAACCGTTACCACTTCTTTTCCGCCTTCAATTTCTCTTTCAATTGTTGCAGTTGCTCCATCAAAATCTAATTTCTTAATGATTGAGATAGAAGGAATATCCAGAAACTCGCCAACCATTGCTGCAACCTGGTTACCATTATAGTCTATAGATTCGCGTCCGGTTAAGATAATGTCGAAATCTTTGTCTTTCGCATATTCAGCAATTTGTTTTGAAACAAAATAAGCATCTCTGGGTGCCGCATTTACCCTAACAGCATCGTCTGCACCAATAGCAAGGGCTTTTCTGATGGTTGGGTCGTTGCCCGCTTCGCCAACATTAATTACAGTTACAGTTCCTTTTCCGCCTTCTGTCAGTTCAATTGCCCTTGATAAAGCAATTTCATCGTAAGGGTTAACAATATATTGTACACCTGCGGTATTGAATTCGGTATTATCGTTGGTAAAAGTTATTTTTGTCGTTGTGTCGGGCACGTTACTGATACAAACTAATATTTTCATATAATTACGTTTTATATATAAGGTCTTTCTGCAAATTTAATTAAAAAAGCAAGGAATTAAAATGTCATCTACCCGTTTAAGTAAGTTATTAGAATTTTTAGAAAGTGATCCGAATGATCCCTTTATACTATATGCCTTAGCCACAGAGTATAACGCTCAAAATGATAAAGAAAAAGCTTATTCTTTTTACCTTCAGTTAACGGATAAACATCCGGATTATGTAGGCACTTATTATCATTTAGGGAAATTATATGAAAAAGACGAACAAAAAGAGAAAGCAATCGAAATTTATCAAAAGGGTATGGTGATGGCGAGAAACAAGCGGGATATGCATGCTTTGTCTGAACTTCAGGGTGCTTATAATTCTGCTGCCGGGTTAGATTATGAAGACGATTAAACCCCAAAACCCTTAAAGTAGTTTTCAGTCGGCAGTTTTCAGTTGACAATTTAGCAACTATACAATTTTATCAGTTAATCAATAATAACAATCTACCTCTAAATGCATACAAAACCGCTTTTGGTTAGAAAGCAATGGCTTTTTCTCAGAAATGTGATTTTTTTTACGTTTACTTCTTTTGGAGGTGCGCAAGCGCATTTAGCTTTGTTGTTGAAGTATTTTGTTCATAACACCAAATTTATTACAGAAGAAGAACTTTTAGAATTAAATGCCCTAGCACAGGTTTTACCCGGTCCGGCATCTACGCAAACCCTGGTTGGCATCGCCTGGAAAGTTGGTCGGCTCAGGCTGGCAATAATTACATTTTTAATCTGGATTTTACCAACAGCCGCCGTCATGACTTTTGCTGCGATTAGTTATGCAATGTTGGATCAAAAACAAAAGTTTAATGACATCCTGGAATACATTCAGCCGATTACACTGGGTATTGTTGCTTATGGTGCCTGGCAATTGGGGAAAAAAGTCTTGAAATCAGAGATATCATTTTTTTTAGCAATCGGTGCCGCTGTAGCTACATTCGTATTAAGAAATGCTTATGTATTTCCTTTGGCCATTTTAATAGGCGGAATGATATCTTCTGCAATTGAAACGCCAAAGGAAGAAGCCGATTTACGGGTAAAACTGTTTTCAAACATTAACCCAAGAAAAATGAGTTATTTTCTGGGTGCTCTACTATTGTTTGCCTTAGTAGGTACCATCATTAACAGAACTTCACCATTTAGTTTGCCAATTCGTTTACTGGAAAATTTTTATCGTAACGGAATTTTAGTTTTTGGTGGCGGCCAGGTTCTTGTCCCGTTAATGTTTACCGAATTTGTGCAAATGAAACACTACCTGCAGGTGCCGGAATTTTTATCTGGTTTTGCTATTCAACAAGCTTTACCTGGTCCTACATTCTCATTTACCAGTTTTCTTGGTGCCATAAGTATGAAAAACTTTGGTTATGGTACATGGGGTCAAATATTTGGAGGCTTGATTGGTGTAATTGGGATTAATTTACCAGGATTAATTTTAGTGCTTTTTATTGTTCCCTTTTGGGACGATTTAAAGAAAATATCAAGAATACGACACAGCCTTTCAGGAATTAATGCGGTAAGCGTTGGCTTTATAATCGCAGCCTTTATCCTTTTAATTATCCCAATGGGTTTTAACTGGCTTTTTATCGGTATAATGATGGTTACATTTCTTTTGCTTAATTATACAAAATTAAGTCCACCGCTTATCATTTTAGCGGGAATTTTAATCGGATACCTTTTTTGATGGAAGATGTATGATGGGAAATGTGTGACGGGAAATGGAAAGGTATCAAAGTCGTAGTCAATTCTAACTCTTGCACCATCCATATATCATTTCACATCTTACATAATTAAAAAGGTGGGTCTTCATCATTGTAGTCATCCATTTTAGATGGACGGATAATCACATTACTTTGTTTCTCAAAATCCTGAGATGGGTACATTCCGGCAGATGGATCAGCTGCAAATGAGGTAGGAGCGGTAAAATCTTCCTCCAAATCTGTAAACTTAACAAATTTACCAACGAACCTGAGCGGAACAATCCCGGTTTCACCATTACGGTGTTTTGCAATAATTACCTCGCCAATACCGGCTTGTGAGCGGCCTTGCTCATCTTCGGTAATACCATAATATTCAGGACGATAAAGGAACAATACCATATCCGCATCCTGCTCAATCGAACCCGATTCACGCAAATCGGATAACATTGGCCGTTTACCTTGTAAACCAGGTCGGCTCTCCACCGCACGACTTAACTGCGACAGTGCCAGAACCGGAACATCTAGCTCTTTAGCAACCGATTTTAATGCCCTTGAAATACTACCAATTTCCTGCTCACGGTTACCGCCACCTTTTCCATTTTCGCCTTTACCATGCATGAGCTGAAGGTAATCGACAATAACCAGTTGAATATCATATTGAGATTTAAGTCTTCTGCATTTTGCCCTGAATTCAAAAATATTCAGTGCCGGCGTATCATCAATCAGAAGCGGCGCTTCAGTTAAACGGCCAATTTTACTGTGTAATTGCTGCCATTCCCATTCCTGTAAATTTCCTTTTCTGATTTTCTCCTGTTCAATTTCAGCTTCGCCGGATATTAAACGATTCACCAGTTGGACAGAAGACATCTCTAAAGAGAAAACAACTGTAGGTTTCTGGAAATCTACTGTTGCATTTCTTGCACAGGTTAAAACGAATGCGGTTTTACCCATTGCCGGACGAGCAGCAATAATAACCAAATCCTGTTTTTGCCAGCCGCCTGTAATCCGGTCTAAGCCGGTAAAACCCGTCGGAACACCAGTTAAACCATCGGTTTTAGTTCTTAATTCTTCCAGCGTAGCTAAAGATTGTTTGATGATATCATCCATCTTCTGCGTATCCCTGCGAAGGTTATTTTGAGCAATATCGAATAAACCTTTCTCTGCATGATCCAATAAATCGAAGATGTCAGTTGTATCTTCGTAAGCATTGGTAATAATGTCGGTAGAAATTCTGATTAATTCCCGTTGTATGTATTTTTGTGAGATGATACGGGCATGGTACTCAATATTGGCCGCAGAAGCTACACGATTTGTCAGGTTAGTAATGTAGTAAGCGCCGCCGACCATTTCTAATGTGCCTTGCTGACGTAACTCAGAAGTTACCGTTAATATATCAACAGGTTTTGATTTTTCGAACAGCATATGAATGGCTGCAAAAATCTTCTGGTGTGACTCCTGATAGAAAATTTCGGGTTTTAATATATCGATAACAGCAGATAGGGCATCTTTTTCCAGCATCAGTGCACCTAAAACAGCTTCCTCCAGATCTAATGCCTGAGGTGGCAACTTACCCATTGAACTTACAGTATTTGTCAATCTTGCTTTCCGGGATATAATGTTGCCTTTTCCGCCTTGTTCGTTTTCGATACTCATAATACAAAAGTAGTTAAAAGTTGGGCCGATTGTTTTAACAAGTTTTAAGTTGTTGTTAACAAATTGAACCAGAAATAATTTAAAATTTCAGGCTTTTAAGAAATCTTAAAAATTTTTAAACAATTAAATGTTAATAAGAGCAATATACATTAGCGGCTAAACATTTATTTGAATACTTTTGCCTTACAATTTTTGACATGGATAATTTTAGAAGACCACAACGCGTAAAAGAAAATAATGAATTTGTATTTGGCATCAGAGCGGTTATCGAAGCGATAAAAGCAGGAAGAGATATCGAAACAATTTATGTGCAAAGAGGCTTGGGTGGCGATTTATTTCTGGAATTAAAAGCTTTACTGGCGGGTACGTTAATTCCTTTAAATTCAGTTCCGGTTGAGAAACTGAACCGAATGTCTCAAAAAAACCATCAGGGTGTTATCGCTGTAATTTCACCAATAACCTATCAAAATATTGAAGATATTATTCCTGCAGTTTTTGAAAAGGGAGAGGTGCCATTGATTTTAGTTTTAGACAGTGTTACGGACGTCCGGAATATGGGTGCAATTGCACGTACTGCTGCTTGTGTGGGTGTACACGCGATTGTGGTTCCATTAAAAAATGCGGCACAGATTAACGCAGACGCGATAAAAACATCAGCAGGTGCGCTTTTTAACATTCCAATTTGCAGACATTCAAACCTTAACAAAACTTGTCTTTTTCTTCAGGAAAGCGGCTTGCAAATCGTTGCCTGTACAGAAAAAACCAATGACTTTATTTATGCGCCGGATTATACAATGCCAACTGCAATTGTTATGGGTTCAGAAGATGAAGGTATTTCAAATGAACTTTTAAGGGTTGCTGATCATCTGGCAAAAATCCCGATGGCCGGTAAAATTGAGTCGCTTAATGTATCGGTTGCCGCAGGTGTTATTTTGTATGAAGCCATCAGGCAGAGAGCAGTTTAATGAGTAGGTAAGATGTAAAATGGGAGATGGGTAATGTATGATGTAAAATGGAATATGGAAAATGTATGATGGGAGATGTCGAGAACTATGCTACATCATCCATCATACATCTCACATTATCCATTATTATATGAACTTGTTTCCAAATCTTGATTTTACCTCGGCAACAAATTCCTTAACCCTTTGTTCTTCGTCGCGGGGACAAATTAAAAGCATATTGTTATTTTCGACCACGATAAAATCATGTAAACCGTTTAAAATAACCAACTTATCTTTGGGTACATTAACCATACAATTAGATGAATCGAACATAATCACTTGTTCAGATGGGATAACGGCATTACCAACGTAATCCTTTTCAGTCATTTCATAGATAGAAGCCCAGGTTCCTAAATCAGACCAACCAAAATCAGCAGGTAAAACATATACGTTATTTGCTTTCTCCATTATTCCGAAATCGATTGAAATATTCGTACATTGGAAATAGGCATTGTTTATAAAAGCCTTTTCACGATTGGTATTTAAATCGTTTTTGCCGGAATTGAATATTTCATACATATCTGGCAAATGCTTCTGAAAAGCTTTCAAAATTGCCTTTGCCGACCAGATAAAAATACCTGCATTCCACAAGAAGTCGCCACTTTGAATGAATGACTTTGCAAGCTCTAAATTTGGTTTTTCGGTGAATGTTTTAACCTTATGTAAATCTTTGTCGGTATTAAGTACATGATCGGTGTGCTGGATATAGCCATAGCCGGTATCCGGACGATTAGGTTTAATACCCAGGGTTACCAGGCAATCATTTTCAGAAGCAGCTTTTAAAGCTTGCTCGATTGAAGTATTAAATCCTGGTAAATCTGCTATCGTATGGTCAGACGGTGCAACAACAATTGTAGCATCAGGATTTAGTTCAGTAATTTTCATGCAACCATAAGCAATACAAGGAGCGGTGTTTCTTAAAAGCGGCTCTGCTAATATTTGATTATCTGTTATATCAGGAATTTGATTTTTAATCAAATCTGAATAAATCTCATTTGTAACTATAAAAATATTCTCCGGCGGGCATATGGAAAGAAAACGTTCGTAAGTACTTTGTATTAATGTTTTACCAACGCCAAAGAAATCTATAAATTGTTTAGGATGTTCTGTACGGCTAACCGGCCAAAAGCGGCTTCCAACGCCGCCGGCCATAATTAAAGCATAAAAGTCTTTATTCATTTTTAAATTTAAATTTACACAATACCTTCATTTAAAAGATCGTGTAAGTGGATGATGCCAAAATAGGTATTTTTGTCTAAAACCAATAGTTGTGTTATGTTATTTTTTCTAATCAAGTCAAGTGCGTCAACAGCAAGCGCATTACGTTGAATACTTTTAGGCGATTTGCCCATAATATCTTCAGCCTTTAAAGCTGCAATGTTAGCATTATTTTCCAACATCCTTCTAATGTCTCCGTCGGTAACTACACCTAAAACTTCATTTTTATTATCAATAACAGCAACGGCACCCAAACGGTTTTTACTGATTTCGATTAAGACTTCTTTTACAGAAGCAGATGGACTTATGGAAGGTTTTTCGTTGGATAAAGCCAGGTCGCCGGCTTTTAAATAAAGTTTTTTACCCAGGGAACCTCCCGGATGATATTTTGCGAAATCACGCTCATTAAATTCCCGGCTTTCCAGTAAGCATATGGCCAAAGCATCGCCCAGGGCAAGCTGAGCTGTTGTACTGGTTGTAGGCGCCAGATTATGCGGGCAGGCTTCCTTCTCAACTGAAGTGTTTAATATTAAGTCTGCCTGCTGGCCCAAAAAGGAATTTGTTTCTCCGACCATGGCGACCAATTTATTTCCTGCAGTTTTTAGTAATGGAATAAGCACTTTAATTTCCGGTGTATTACCGCTTTTTGACAGGCAGATGATAACATCATTAACCTGTATCATACCCAAATCACCGTGAATGGCATCTGCTGCATGCATAAATATCGCAGGTGTGCCTGTTGAATTAAATGTTGCAACAATCTTTTGTGCAATGATAGCACTTTTCCCGATTCCTGTTACAATGACGCGACCATTGCACTGTAAAATGGTTGATACCGCGCTTTCAAAATCAGCATTAAGGTTTTTTGCAACATTTAAAATTGCTGCTGCCTCAAGCTCTAATGTGCTTATAGCGGAATGAATAATTGATTTTTTACTTTTCAAAGAGAAAAAAATTGTTTGTTAATACTTGAATTTGTTGTAAAATTATGTTATTTTGGATAGAAAAATAGCATCGCATATTTTATTACACAAAATGGACGTGAAAAAGTCGTTATTTGATAACCTGCAAAATTTCTTCGGGTTTGATAATTTCAAAGGTGATCAGGAGTCGATCATTACAAATATTTTAGAAGGCAATAATACTTTCGTTATTATGCCAACGGGTGGAGGGAAGTCTATTTGCTATCAATTACCCGCTTTAATGAGTGAAGGGACAGCAATTGTTATTTCTCCATTGATTGCTTTAATGAAAAACCAGGTGGACCAATTAAGGGCATTTGGTGGAAATGACAGCATTGCTCATTTTCTTAATTCATCCCTGAATAAATCGGAAATTACTCAAGTTAAATCTGATCTTTTAAGTGGACAGACGAAGTTATTATACGTTGCGCCCGAATCCCTGGCAAAGCAAGATAACATTGAGTTTCTGAATCTTATAAAAATTTCTTTTGTTGCTGTTGATGAGGCACACTGTATTTCGGAATGGGGACACGATTTCAGACCGGAATACCGCAAGATAAAACAAGTTATCGCTGGTTTAGGAAATAACATTCCTATTATTGCTTTAACGGCCACTGCAACGCCAAAGGTTCAGCAGGATATTATGAAGAACCTTGGTATGACCGAGGCTACTTTGTTTAAATCATCCTTTAACAGGCCAAATTTATTTTATGAAATCCGCCCGAAAAGGGATATTAAGAAAGAAATTATAAAGTACATCAAATCTAATCCTGGAAAATCAGGGATTATTTACTGCCTGAGTCGTAAAAAGGTGGAAGAGGTTGCAGAGGCATTGAACTTAAATGGCATCAGTGCGCTGCCTTATCATGCAGGTTTGGAACCAAAAATCAGGGCCGAAACACAGGATAAATTTTTAATGGAAGATGCCGAGGTGATTGTTGCGACAATTGCATTTGGTATGGGCATTGACAAACCCGATGTTCGTTTCGTTATCCATCATGATGTACCAAAAAGCATGGAGGGCTACTATCAGGAAACCGGCAGGGCCGGCAGAGATGGGGGTGAAGGTGTTTGTATTGCTTTTTATTCGCAAAAAGATGTAGATAAGCTGGCTAAGTTTATGAAGGATAAACCGGTTTCAGAACGTGAAATTGGTACGCAGATATTAAAAGAAGTGATTGATTACGCAGAATCAGGTGTTTGTCGCCGTAAGCAGATTCTGCACTATTTCGGAGAAAACTTCAATGAAACAGGTTGCAATTGCATGTGTGATAATTGCAAGAAACCTAAAAAACAATTTGATGCTGAAGTACAATTATCAACTTTGTTGAAGTTTATCGAAAAAACAGAAGAAAAATTTGATGATGCCCATTTATTAAATGTGTTTCTTGGTCTGGAAACAGCCCAAACCATTGCTTACGAACATAGCAAAGTTCCTGAATTTGGAATTGGTAAAGAAGAAGGAGAATTACTCTGGAAATCAGTTATCCGACAGGCTGTTTTAAATAATTATTTATTTAAGGATATTGATAATTATGGCTTGCTGAAATTAACGAAGCAGGGCAGGGATTTTATTGTTAATCCATACAGCTTGAAGTTTATATTAAATGAGCCGATTGGAGATGGGGTAGAAGATGACGAAGATGACGCGAAACATGGTACCGGTGCTTTAGACACACATTTACTTCAGTTGCTGAAAGATTTACGTAAAAAGATCGCCAAGCAAAAAAGTGTTCCGCCATTTGTAGTATTCCAGGATCCTTCTTTAGAGGAAATGTGTACGCATTATCCGATTACCATGGAAGAACTTCGTCAGATTTCTGGTGTGGGTTCGGGCAAGGCAATGAAATTCGGAACCCCATTTATCGAGCTGATTAAAAAATATGTTGAGGATAACGACATCGAGCGCCCGATTGACTTGATTATCAAAACGCAGGCCAACAAATCGCAGATGAAAGTTTCCATCATTCAAAATATCGACAGGCAAATTGGTTTAGAAGATATTGCAGATTCGAAGGGCATTACTTACGAAGAGATTTTAAAAGAGGTAGAGTCGATTGTGAACTCCGGAACAAAGCTGAATCTAAATTATTTCATCGATGAAGTAATTGATGATGATAGACAAGATGAGGTTTTCGATTATTTCAGAGCTGCCGAAAGTGATTCTATCGATGATGCCCTGAACGAACTTGGCGAAACCGATTATACCCGCGAGGAAATCCAATTGATGAGAATTAAATTTATGTCAGAACTAGGAAACTAGGGTTTGATGTAAGATGGTAAATGGAAGATGGATAATGGGTTTAACAACTCGCATTATCGGGTTCCATTTACCATCATCCGTTATCCATCATCCATTTTACATAACCCATTTTACATGCTTAACTATTTAGATAAAATTAAAAATACAGAATCGGGAAATTTCTTTTTAATGGCTGGTCCATGCGCAATTGAGGGTGAAGATATTGCCATGCGTATCGCCGAAAAGATTATCACGATTACAGATAAACTTCAAATTCCATATATTTTCAAAGGTTCTTATCGTAAGGCAAACAGAAGCAAAGGCAGTTCTTTTACCGGAATTGGTGATGAAAAAGCATTACGGATTCTGGAACGTGTTGGTCGTGAATTCGGTGTACCAACAGTAACTGATATTCATGAAAGCGGAGAAGCTGCAATGGCCGCTGCTTATGTGGATGTATTACAAATTCCGGCTTTCCTTTGTCGCCAGACTGATTTATTAATCGCAGCAGCTGAAACCGGTAAAGTGGTTAACGTGAAAAAAGGTCAGTTTTTATCGGCCGGTTCTATGAAATTTGCCGTTGAAAAAATTAAAGAGGCCGGCAACGATAAAGTAATCCTAACGGACAGGGGAAATACGTTTGGTTACCAGGATTTAATTGTTGATTATCGCGGTTTGCCTGAAATGCAAAGTTTTGGTGTTCCGGTAGTGATGGATTGTACCCATTCCCTGCAACAGCCTAATCAGAGCAGCGGTGTAACCGGTGGTAAACCTGAATTGATCTCAACCATTGCAAAAGCTGCAATAGCCGTTGGCGCCGATGGTTTATTCATTGAAACCCATCCAGACCCTGCGAATGCAAAATCGGATGGCGCCAATATGTTGCACCTGGATTTATTGGAAGAAACGTTAGTGAAGTTAATACGTATTAGACAGGCGATTATATAATGGCTTTAGATAATGGGGTTTTTCTTACGGCAGAATGGCGCAAGCTCGCATTGGCACAATATGCGGTAAGTAAAGAAATACTTTTAAAATACCTTCCTCCCAATACCGAATTAGATGATTGGCAAGGGAAATATTATGTAAGCTTAGTCGGTTTCATGTTTATGAATGTGAAATTAAGAGGTTTTAATATTCCATTTCACAGGAATTTTGAAGAAGTTAATTTAAGGTTTTATGTAAAATACAATGAAAATGGCATATGGAAAAGAGGCGCTGTTTTTATCAGTGAAATTGTACCATTACCAGCAATAACTTTTGTTGCGAATACGGTTTATAAAGAAAATTACCAAACACGACCAATGAAACATGTTTGGATAGAGCAGGCACATCACCTTAAGGTAGATTACCTTTGGAAGAAAAAAAAATGGCACAAATTTTCTGTTATAGCATCATCAAAAGCGGAAGAAATTCCGTTTGGGAGTGAGGAAGAATTCATCACTGAACATTATTGGGGCTATACCAAAATCGGACCAAATAGAACATCTGAATATGGTGTAGAACACCCTCGCTGGAAAGTTTATCCAATTAAAGATTATAAAATTGAAGTTGATTTTGATGTTAACTATGGAAGTGATTTTGCTTTTTTAAATAATACTAAGCCAGATTCGATAATACTTGCAGAGGGGTCTGAAATAAGGGTGTTGAAAGGGAAAAAGTTTTAGGTAGATGCTTTCTTTAATTAAAACAAGACACAGTAACGCTGTCAGCCTGATTTTATCGAAGGCCTATAATAAATGTACTTCGACAGTTTCAGCATTGACAAAACCTGCTAATTATATCCTGTGATAATCGCTCCGCCAGTTTTTAACCGCTTTTTTAATTTCATCCGGAGATAAATTCTCTGCAATGGTTTTATCAACCAAAGCAACAAACTCTTCATCACTTGCGAAACGTAATGCTAAGGTCTGGCCCATTCTCAAATCAGTTGGGAAAGCTTTTCCGGTTAAGATGAAATAACGTAATTTCTCTTCAGCACGTGCTGCCCTGTCTTGCGCCTTTAATGCAAACATCCTCGCCATTACTGCTACAATTCCAATCAGAAAGAATGCCAATACAATTAATCCTGTAATTATGGTTGGAATAGCAACATAAGAATAGATGGCCAAGCCTAATCCCAATACCGTAACCGGGATGGTAAAGAAATGGAAAAGCGGATAATACCTTTTATGGTTTGTGTACTGTTGAGACATATTATATTTTAGTGATTATGAATGAGGTTCTGCGGTTATTTTTTCGGCCGGTTTCGGTTTTATTATCTGCGATTGGCTTACTTGCACCAAAGCCTTTAAAGGTAAGTCTTTTTACGTCAATATCGTTTTTTAACAGGTATTCATAAACGGCATTTGCTCTGTTGAAAGATAATTTTTCATTTAGCTTAGCATCGCCCACATTATCTGTATGACCTTGAATTTCGATGTTTACACTTAAATTTTGATTTAGGAAATCGATTAATAAATCTAATTCTCTAATTGATGCCGGCAACAAATTGTATTTATTGGTATCGAAAAAAATATTTCTAAGGGTTACATTCCCACCTTGCTTAATTTTTTCGATATAAACTTCAATTTGATAAGGCTTGTTAATATCGCCGGCCTTTAATTCAAAATTCTCTGAATAAAATAAATATCCTTCAGCATTAACATTGAAGAGGTAATCACTACCTATAGGCATTACCGCTAAAAATTGCCCGGTTTCAGGATCAGTATAGTCGTCGAAAACAGTTTTATTTGATTTTAAATCAATAACCTGAACGTTACTTTCTATGGTTTTCCTGGTATCCTTATCTCGAACGATTCCTTTTACATATGATACTTTAAATGGTTTTGCTGTTTCTGGTATTCCGAAACTATAAATGTCTTGTCCGCCGAAGCCATCTTTTAAATTAGAAGAAAACATTCCGAGATTTCCATCAGCGCTAACAATTAAACCACTTTCATCATCAAATGAATTTATAGGATAGCCTATATTAACCGGTTTTTGAAATTTGCCGGCATCATCCATTTGGCTGTAGAAAATATCCTTATTGCCGAAGCCTGGCCAGCCGTCGGAAGAAAAGTATAGTGTTTTTCCGTCAGCGTGAAGAAACGGTGTATTTTCGTCGTAAACTGTATTTATTTCAGGACCCAGATTTGTCGCCGGTCCCCATTTTGCATCATCGGTAATGGTGCTTTTCCAAATATCATAACCACCAAAACCGCCCGGACGATTACTAATAAAATATAATGTCCTACCGTCAGGGCTAATTGCAGGCTGCGATTCCCAGTATTCAGAATTGACAGGCTTGCCAACATTGTACGGCTCACCCCAATCTTTTCCCTCCCGGTGCGAAACGTAAATGTCGCAGCGGCCTAATCCATCGGGCCGATTACAGCCGGTGAAAAAAAGATATTTTCCATCGGGAGAAATGGTTTGTGCACCCTCATTATATTTGGTTGTATTAATTTTGGCAGATAGTGGTGTAGCTAGATTCCAAGAATTGTTTTTAAACTGAGCGGTCCAGAAATCTTCATTTCCGTTTACCTGACGTGTAAAAACTAAGGTTTCACCGTCAGCGGTTAATGCAGGAAAATATTCAGCACTGTTTGTATTTACGCCGTTTCCGAGATTGGTTGGTTTGTACTTTACAGGTTTTTTTATACCAAGCGAAGCGAAATCACAATCAAGCAAATATTTTTTCGCCCGCTTTGCACGGTCAGATGAACTATCTAATGACAAGAATTCATTAAAATGTTGCTTGGCGCTGTCATATTCCTGTGTTGCAAATTCCATTTCTGACAAGCCGTAAATAACTTCAGGTGACACATTTTTGTTGATAAGAATTGCTTTCCGATAAGCCGTTTTCGAATCGGCATATTTTTTCTCAGCCTTATACACGCCGGCAAGTAACAGGTACGCATTTTGAAATAACGGGTCGGCCTCAACAGCACTTTCTAGAGCCTGCTCAGCGGATACATAATCTAATTTTTGAATATATGGGCCTGCTTTTTCGAAAAAGGTTTGTGCTTTTCTATTTAAAGAACCTTGAGCATAACAAAAACTGCCTGATATGCTAAGGAATAAGAGAAGCCAGTATTTCATTACATTAACATTTGTTTAGCAAAGCTAATGTAATCTATTTACGGAATATTTAAAAATTTGTGCGTTTGTAATGAAATCTCCCATTTTGGGTTGGCCATAACGTACTCAATTATCATTGGTGTAATTTCCTTTGATTTTGACCATTCTGGTTGAAGATATAATTTGCAGGCAGGTGATACCATTGCAGCGTACTCTTCCGCCCATTTAAAATCACTTTTATTGAACACAATAACTTTTAATTCGTGTGCAAAAGGCGTGATATCTGGTCTTGGCGCTTTAAATTTCTTTGGTGATAAACAAATCCAATCCCAGTTTCCGGAAAGGGGATAAGCGCCAGAGGTTTCTATAAAAGTTAAAATTCCCCTGTCTTTAAGTTTGTTGGTTAAATAATCGAGGTTATAAATTAAAGGTTCACCGCCTGTTATAACGACGGCTTTACCGGGAAATTTATCTGCATTTTCTACAATAACATCTGCAGGTGTTAACGGGTGCATTTCTGCATCCCAGCTTTCTTTAACGTCGCACCAATGGCAACCTACATCACAGCCGCCCAAGCGAATAAAATAAGCTGCTTTTCCGGTGTTAAATCCTTCACCTTGTATTGTGTAGAATTCTTCCATTAAAGGAAGCAATGTGCCATCTTCTGGTATATCTTGTTTCATTTTTGAGGATGCAAATATCTTAAAAAAATATGGTGTAGCAGTTCCACTTTCAAAAATTAATGCAAAGATGAAATAACACTGATATTTAAATCCTTATTTTAGCGGTATGAAGTGGTTTAAGGCACTAAATAAAGTTCAAATACCAGCCCATGCTTCAATTAAAACAATTGAAGTAAACGGGAAACAGCTTTGCATCATCAATCATGAGGATAAAATTATCGCTACACAATCGTATTGTCCACATGCCGGTGGCCATCTTTCCGGCGGATGGTGTAAAAACGGTCATCTGATTTGTCCGGTACACCGCTATGCCTACAATTTAGAAACCGGAAGAGGAGCAGATGGGCAGGGCGATTACATTAATATTTACCCAACTGAACTGCGGGACGATGGATTGTATGTTGGTTTTGAAGAAAGCTGGTGGAGCAAGCTTTGGAGCTGAAAGCGCAAAGGATAAGGCGTAATGAATAAGGATTTCGGAGCCTATATTGTTTATCCTTATATTTTCATCTCAGCGATCATCTTTATTCTTTGTTCATTCATCCTTTCTCTTTAATCAAATGCTTCTTGAAAAACGCCTGACAATTCAAAACCTCCATATCAGCGAAATAAAAATCTTCTACATCTTCTGTGATGATGCATTTACAATCAACAGTTTCAGCAGCGTAATATTCTAAACCATCTTCAAAATCATGAATTGATTTATTCGATAAAGTATCAAAAACGTTCTTTGGTGAATTTCCGGCAATTTTAATGTGCTGACAAAGTAAATCTATTTTTTGTTTTGCCAATTGAGCTTTATGTTTTTTTTCTGCAAAGTAAAAAGCGATGGCTAAACAAAGCGGCGAGGTATATATTTCAAATTTTGGATGAGATGCCAGGCTTAGAATTCTCGAAGAATAAGGAAATAAAGGGTATTCCTTATTCAAAACAGAAACGAGCACATTGGCATCCAGAAATATCTTCATTAATTACTTTTTAGAAGAAAAGAATTCATCTTTAGATGTTTTACGAGATTTTTTTGGCGTTTTTTTATATTCTACTTCACCTTCAGCAACCATGCTTACCCAATCAGAAATAGGGTAATCTTCTAAAGATTTGTAATTGCTTGCTGTAACCTGAGTTAGTAAATGCTCAATTAAACGCGATAAACTGATGTTATTATCAGCAGCGAATTTTTTAGCCTTAGCTACCACATCCTGATTAAAACTTAAAGTTAGTTTCGCATCCATAACATTCTATTTATAAACAAATATAATTATTTTACGTATAATTAAAAATGTCTATACGTAAAAAAGCAACTCAAACCATTGAATTGCTTTTCATAATTTTATTGCGGTAGGTTTTACTTTTAGTCTTTAAGCTTTTCTCTTTCTGCTTAAAGATAAATTTCTTTCCTTGCTGATGCCAACGTATTTTTCAATAAACCGACAATCGTCATTAAACCAACACCACCCGGAACTGGCGTAATGTAAGATGCTTTTGGCGCTACGTTTTCAAAATCTACATCACCATAAAGTTTGAAACCAGATTTAGTTTCGGCAGAAGTTTCGCGGTTAATACCAACATCAATAATTATTGCACCTGGTTTAACCATATCGGCCGTAATGAAGTTCTTTTTACCAATCGCAGCGATGATAATATCTGCCTGTAAAACCTGTTCTTTTAAATCTTTTGTACGAGAGTGTGTAAGCGTTACCGTACAATTGCCCGGGTTTGCGTTACGGCCCATCAAAATACTCATCGGACTGCCAACAATATTACTCCTGCCAACCACAACACAATGCATACCAGTAGTGTCAATATTGTATTCTTGCAGCATCAATAAAATTCCGTAAGGCGTTGCAGGGATGAAACAAGGCAGATTACGCATCATTCTGCCCAAGTTAACAGGATGAAAGCCATCTACATCTTTACGGTAATCAATCGTTTCAGTAACTTTTTCAGGGTCGATATGCTTTGGTAAAGGTAATTGAACAATTAATCCATCAACATCAGCATCTTGATTAATTTCTTCAATTTTTGCTAAAAGTTCAGCTTCAGTAACCGAATTATCGTACCTGTGAAGTGAAGATTTAAAACCTACCTTTTCACAGTTTTTCATCTTACTGGCAACATAAGTTTCGCTGCCACCATCGTTACCGACTAAAATGGCAACCAAGTGGGGTTTGCGACCACTTTTACTTAAAAATTCTGCAGCCTCTTCAGCAATCTGAACTTTAACTTTTTCTGATACGTATTTACCGTCTAATAATTTCATTTCCTAAGTATCAAGTATCAAGTATTAAGTATCAAGCTTGGCAAACGTCTTGCTACTTGATACTCATATCTCGTTACTAATAATCTATTAATCCAATTTCAAAACTGCCATAAACGCTGTTTGCGGAATCTCTACATTTCCAACCTGGCGCATACGTTTTTTACCTTTTTTCTGCTTTTCCAATAACTTACGTTTACGGGAAATATCGCCACCGTAACATTTAGCCGTAACATCTTTACGTAAAGCACTAAGCGTTTCGCGGGCAATAACTTTAGCACCTATAGATGCCTGTATTTTAATTTCGAACTGCTGACGAGGGATTAACTCTCTCAATTTTTCGCAGATTTTCTTTCCGAAATCGTAAGCATTACTGCGGTGAATTAATGAAGATAAAGCATCAACAGGCTCATCATTTAATAACATATCCAAACGAACCAAATCCGACTTACGATAACCTGTTTGGTGATAATCAAAAGAGGCATAGCCTTTAGAAATCGTTTTCAGTTTATCATAAAAATCGAATACAATTTCGCCCATTGGCATTTCGAACACCAATTCAACTCTGTCAGATGTGAGGTAGGATTGATTGACAATAATTCCACGTTTTTGGATACAAAGCGACATCACAGGACCAACAAATTCGGCCTTAGTGATGATGTTTGCCTTAATATACGGCTCTTCTACAGAATCCAATTTACTTGGGTCAGGCAAATCTGATGGATTATTTACAATAATTTCATCACCTTTTGTAGTGTGCGCGATGTATGATACGTTTGGAACCGTCGTAATTACGGTCATATCGAATTCACGCTCCAAACGTTCCTGGATAATTTCCATATGCAGCATGCCCAAGAATCCGCAACGGAAACCAAAGCCCAAAGCTGCTGAACTTTCTGGTTCGAAAACAATAGACGCATCATTCAATTGCAACTTGTGCATTGCTTCGCGAAGTTCTTCAAACTCGTCGGTATCAACAGGATAAATACCTGCGAAAACCATTGGTTTTACTTCCTCAAATCCTTGAATTGCATCTAATGATGGCCTTGCAGTAGTGGTAATCGTATCACCAACTTTTACTTCTCTGGCTTCTTTAATTCCAGAGATAATATAGCCCACATCACCGGTTTTAACTACGCTACGTGGTGCCATATCAAGTTTCAAAATACCCACCTCATCAGCTAAGTATTCTTTCCCTGTATTGATGAATTTTACTTTATCACCTTTTTTAATTTCGCCGTTAACAACCTTGTAATAAGCAATAATACCTCTGAATGAATTAAAAACAGAGTCGAAAATTAAGGCTTGTAATGGTGCATCTGGGTCGCCAACAGGTGCAGGAACACGGTCCACAATGGCCTGAATAATATCAGGAATACCCATACCTGTTTTGCCTGATGCAGGAATAATATCTTCGCGTTTACAGCCGATTAAATCAATAATCTGGTCTTTCACTTCCTCGGGCATCGCCCCCGGCAAATCCATTTTATTTAAAATTGGGATAATTTCAAGGTCGTGTTCCAAAGCTAAATATAAGTTCGAAATCGTTTGAGCCTGAATCCCTTGCGATGCATCAACAATAAGCAAGGCACCCTCGCAAGCCGCTATAGAACGCGAAACTTCATAAGAAAAATCTACGTGTCCGGGTGTATCAATTAAGTTAAAATTGTACTCAATATCCCCAACTTTGTAGTTCATTTGTATGGCATGACTTTTAATTGTAATGCCCCTCTCGCGCTCCAAATCCATGTTGTCGAGTAATTGCGCCTGCGCTTCACGCTGCGAAATCGTCGCTGTATATTCTAATAACCTATCGGCCAGCGTGCTCTTACCATGGTCGATATGTGCAATAATGCAAAAATTACGTATATGCTTCATATTTGCGCAAAGATATAGTTTTTAATGGAAAATGTAGGATGGAAAAACAGAATGGTAAATTGCTGAATTTTGATGATTTTAAAAGCAAAGCCTGTATTTTTCGGTTACCTCAGCCTTACTTTTCTCCTTTTTTTGAGTATTATCAGAAGATTAAAATTTGCACTAAAAAAGTATGCCGTTCCAATCAGGTTTATGTATTTTAATGTTGTAATTCGTCGAAAGGTTTCCTTTCATCAGCCTATGCTATTAGTAGAGTAACAATACAACAATTAAACCATCTAATACTCATCCAAACAAAACTGAACTTGTTAAGCTTAACTAACATCAATAAAAAATACGGTAGCCACGAAGTGCTGAACATTAGTGAATGGAGGATTGATAATGGAATACATTGGTTAAAAGGTGGCAATGGAACGGGTAAATCGACCTTATTTCGAATCATTTCTGGACAAATACCTTTCGATGGCGAAGTAGAGTTGAACGGCATAAATCTGAAAAAAGAACCAATTAAATTTCGCTCGAAAATCAGTTTCGCTGAAGCTGAACCTCAATATCCTTTATTTATTACAGGAAATGAACTGATAGATTTTTATACTGAAACCCGCAATACTCAAAGAAAACAAGCTGATGAACTTGCTGATTACTTTGAAATGTCTGCCTTTCTGTATAATAAAATTGGTATTTATTCCAGCGGGATGCTGAAAAAACTTTCTTTGATTTGCGCATTCATTGGAAACCCGGATTTATACATTTTGGATGAACCACTAATTACAATTGATATCGCTTCAGCAGATAAACTATATTGCTTGATTAGAGAAATGGCTGTTCAGGGAAAATCATTTCTCTTATCTTCTCATCAAGAAGTTAGCAGCGATAAACTGAAATTAGATACCGTACTCCAAATCATTGATAAACAAATTGTTCAACTTTAAATGCTGAAGTTATTAATTAATAGTTTAGCGAAAGAATTCTATCAGCAACACGCTGGATTTTTTCTGGTTGGGATTTATATTTTATTCGGCGTGGTAGAACCATCGCAATTAATCGGCTATCAAAAAGCTTTGCTTTTGGCAGGTATTTCTTCGCCGATTGGTTTGGCAATTGTATTTATCTCGTGGCTTTTGTATTCATTAAAAGCATATTTCTTCATCAAACAGAAGCTTTTACAAGCTAAGTATGATTTCGTAAGTGAAACAACGGCTTTAAATATTGATACTCAATTGAAATTATGGCTAAGATTATATTTAGTAATACTTGCCCCAATTTTAATCTATGTTTTTCTATTAATCGGCTTAAGTTTCATCTATCATCTTTATTTAAGTATCGTAAGCATTTTAATAATTTTTCCGGCTTTGATTTATGGTTTATCATGGCGAACCTATCAATCGTTAACTTTTGGCTTTCTTAAACAGGAAAGGCAAATCATAAATTTTGGTTTTAAATTCAAGAAGCCTTTCTTTTCCTGGCCGTTATTTCATTTGTTTAACGAGCAACCTTTAATGTTGCTGATGTGCAAATTATTATCACTCGTTTTCTTCAAAGGAATGTTGTGGATGTTTGCTGACATAGGAAATGGTATTCGGGTTTTATTGGTTGCAATGTTAGCATCAATTTTATGCCATGCAACACTGGTTTTCACTTTGTTGAAATTCGATACAGAATATCTTAACTTCAGTAAAAGTCTTGAAATATCGGTGTACAAAAGACTTCTAAATTGGCTGTTGGTTTTTATAATTATTTTAGTTCCAGAATGGATATTTCTGATATCGGCATCTCATTTTGATTTATATTCGATTGCAAATGGTTTTGTATTCGGACTATCGGGATTAATATTTCTCCTAACCTTATCATATATAGTAAAGTTGAATATGGATAATTACCTAAAATGGCTGTTATTCTTTTTCTTTGCTTCGATGTGGGCAATTCTTGGGCACTATTACCTTTTATTCTGCTTGGCCTTATTAGTTACCTGCACATTATATTATGTGATGATGTTTAACAAAACCGACTTAAAAGGGATAGAATAATAAAGTCGTCATGGCGAGGGCACGAAGCAATCTTCCACTCTCGTTAAGCTAGCTATAGCATTAAGATTGCTTCGTGCCTCGCGATGACGGAAAAATTAAACCATTGTTTTCTTCCATTTACCTTTTTTAAATAAGATAAATGCTGCAACGGCGATACCAGCTTCGGCAGTTGGAATGGCGATGAAAACCCCAGTCGGTCCCATTTCTAAATATTTAGCGAGGAGATAAGCCAGTGGAATTTGGAATAGCCAAAAGGCAAAAATATTAATCTTAGTTGGTGTCCAGGTATCGCCTGCGCCATTAAATGCACTGCTGAAAACCATTGCTGCACCATAAATTACAAAACCAACACTCAATATTTTTAGGGCACGACTTGCAATCTCAATTACTTTTATATCAGAAGTGAAGAATGAGGCAAATAAATGCCCGCAGGTCAAAAACACCACGCTAACAACAGCCATGAAAATGATGATGTATTTTAAGGTTTGATAAACGGATTGCTCAGCTCTATCCACATGGCCTGCGCCTAAATTTTGCCCCACTAATGTTGCCGCTGCATTGCTTAATCCCCAGGCTGGCAATAAAAAGAACATCATTAATCTAAGTGCGGTTTGATAACCAGCAGAGCCCTCATCGCCACCGGTAGTGGCAACCAACTCCGCTAAAAATACCCAGCTACAACTTGCAATTACAAATTGAAAAATAGCAGGGGCAGCAATTTTTACAATAGCTTTGATTTGTTCGAAATCCGGAATAAAATGGTTCAGCCGAATTTTTAATGCATTTTTTCCATTGAATAAATTATAAACCTGGTACGTAACACCTAATCCGCGGCCAATGGTAGTTGCTATCGCCGCACCTGTTAAGCCAAACGCCGGTATTGGTCCGAAACCATTAATTAAAACAGGGCAGAGAATAATATTCGCTAGGTTAGCTATCCACAAACTTCTCATTGCAATTGCTGCATTGCCAGCACCTCTGAAAATACCGTTAATTAAAAATAACAGGACGATAATGATACTTCCACCCATCATAATACGAACGAAATTGGTACCATGTTCTGCGGTTTCGGTTGAGGCGCCCATTAATAGAAGAATGTCTTTTGCATAAATTAATCCGGCAATGCTGATAATAATATTTACCGCAACTGCAATCACAATGGTTTGCATACCAGCTTTTGCTGCAGCTTCCGGGTTTTTCTCGCCAATTCTTCGTGCCACGACTGCCGTCGCTGCCATGCTTAACCCAACGGCTAATGAATAAATAATAGTTAAAACTGATTCTGTTAAACCTACTGTTTGTATTGCATTACTACTGTTCTTTAAGTGACCAACAAAGTATAAATCGACTAATGCGAAAACCGATTCCATCGCCATCTCCAACATCATTGGAATGGCTAACAGAATAATTGCCCGTTTGATGCTTATTGAAGTTAAATCTACTTCGTGACCTTTTAAAGATTGCACAAGTACATCAAAAAAAGAAGATAGTTTGCCCTGTGTCTTTACTGACTGTGACATATATAAATGTATAATATAATGAATAAACCAATAGATAGGCAGCAAAGCTACACATATCTGAAACTGAAATGGGAGGGAATCCTTGGTTGCTTAGAACCTCAAACGGATTGCAGATACTATCATGGTTCTGTTCTTTTTGATAAGGCAAAGATAAATAAATTTTCTAATTGTCAAATTTTGATGACTGATTTTTGAAGTGTTGATTAATTTGAAACAATTAATAGATAATATAATAGCTGGTCAGTCATTTCAACTGGAGCGAAGCGCAATAGAGAAATCTTTGAACATCGCTATTGCGTTTATTCCGAAGATTTCTCGGCTTTGCTCGAAATGACGACTTACCAATATTATATACTATACGCCTTTATCATTTCTTCAGTCACCTTTGTGCCGCGGCTGGTATTTAAATCAATCAATACGTAATCAAAAGTCCCATCAGAGGCTACTTTTCCGGTTTTTTTATTGATGATTTCAAACTGCACTGAGCAGCCTTTATCATGCATGGTCAAAATACCTGTGCGTATTAACATCAAATCATTCATTAAAAGCGGGCGCTTGAAATTAATATCGACATGACTAACGACCCAGCCTAAACCTTGCTTGGTGAAATGCTCCCAGGGCATTCCATAGAATTTTTCCATTTGCTCGTAACGGGCTGCCAATACATAATCCAGGTATTTGCTGTTATGTACATGGTTGAACATGTCTATATCATCGGGACGTACACGTAATTCACTTTCGAAAATGCTAAATTGATTCTTTTCCAAGGGTAGATGTTTTTTGCAAAAGTATTAATTAAGCTTGAATGTAAAGTATTACCGGCAAAATGCAATAATTAATGTATTGTATTACTGACTATTTTTGTATTTTTGATATTAGATGGGAAAGCTTAAGTTATATGACATTACAATTCCACGCGAAACCATAGTTGAGGAACGTGAGGATGTTTATTTGAGCCGTACCCCCGAGCAGCGTTTTTTTAGTGTTCTACAGCTTAATTACATTTCGGTTACTATGAACGGTGGTAAGCCATTAAAATTTCCAAAAGGTAAAGGGCTTGTAATCTGCAAGCCTACCATATAATTGCTTTATGTCTTTTGATAAAGAAAATCCTGAAATGCTTTTGTTATTGAAAACATTTGAGCAGTTTAATGTTAATTATCTAATTGTTGGCGGTTTTGCTGTTAACCGATATGGTTATAATCGTACTACAGGTGATTTAGATATTTATCTTAAGGATACTAAAGATAACAGATAAAATCTGATTTATGCCCTTGATAAAATGGGGCTATGGCAGATATGATATGTTATTAGATGTGCCTATAATTGCTGATTATTGTGAAGTTTTTGATGGATGATGGCATGTATGCTGATTTAATGACTGATATTCCTGGATTGGATAAACACAAGTTTGATGACTATTTTCAGATGGCTACTGTTGATGAAATTAATGTTATTAAAGTAAGGTTTCTGCATTATAATCATCTTTTGGATAACAAGCGGGCCACCAATAGGCCTAAAGATCAGCTCGATGTTTTAGAATTGGAGCGCATTAACAAAAGAAATTAAGTTTCTTGCCTGTATTAAGTTTTCTAAACCTGACCTTGCCGAAATTCTTTTAAAATTACAGCTTTTAACGTATTGTTCTGAGAGACGAAGAATCCGCAACCTATGAAACAACTCCTCGTACCTCGGAATGACAGAGTTTTTAAAAGATTGTGGCGAGGGCGGGAGTGTGGTAGCAATTAAAACCGAACCTTGCTTTTTTAGAACTGAGCTTTCAGGTCAATTTAATAATTCAGCAATTAAACAATTCACCACGCTTTGTTAATATGTAAAAATACTTTATCTTTGCGCCACAATTAATTAATTTTTATTGCTTTAATATTATTCAAGAAATGTATTTAAGTCCAGAAAAGAAAGCCGAAATCTTTAAACAACACGGCGAAGTAGAAACCAACACGGGTTCTGCTGAAGGTCAAGTAGCGTTATTTACATACCGTATTGCGCACTTAACAGAACACTTAAAGAAAAATCGTAAAGATTTCTCTACGCAGTTGTCACTTCAAAAATTGGTAGGTAAACGTCGCGGTATCTTGGCTTACCTATACAAAAAAGATATTGAGCGCTATCGTGCTATCATCAAAGCTTTATCGCTTCGTGATATCATTAAACAAAAATAAGCGAATTTTATCAGCGAAAGCCATTCTTCAGGGAATGGCTTTTTACATTTCCTGTTAATATTTTAACGGGATTTATTATAGATAGGCTATTTAAACCTTATCTTCGTTTGCAAAAACAAAAACATATATAAACAACGGTGTGTAGAAAGAGGAAAACACACCATAATTCTATTTAAATGAATGTAATAAAAAAATCGTTCGATTTGGGCGATGGCAGAATTGTAGAAATTGAAACTGGTAAATTGGCTAAACAAGCTGATGGTTCGGTTGTGGTAAAAATGGGCGATACGATGTTGTTAGCAACGGTTGTATCTACTGTTGGCGCTAAACCAGGTACTGATTTTTTACCTTTATCGGTTGATTATCAGGAAAAATATGCGGCTACTGGTCGTATTCCAGGTGGCTTTTTACGTCGTGAGGCAAGATTATCTGACTATGAGGTTTTGATCTCTCGTTTGGTTGATAGGGCTTTACGTCCAATGTTCCCAAGCGATTACCACTCTGATACGCAGGTGATGATTTCATTGATCTCTGCTGATAAAAATATCATGCCTGATTGCTTAGCTGGTTTAGCAGCATCGGCTGCATTATCAGTTTCTGATATTCCTTTTAACGGTCCGATTTCTGAAGTACGTGTTGCAAAAATTGATGGTAAATTGGTAATCAACCCATTAGCAAGCGATTTAGAACGTGCTACTTTAGAGTTTATGGTTGCTGGTTCGGCTAACGACATAGGTATGGTTGAAGGCGAGTGCGACGAAATTCAGGAAGATGAAATGGTTGAAGCTTTAAAATTTGCACATGATGCAATTAAAGTTCAATGTGCTGTTCAGGTTGAATTAACTGAAGCCACAGGTAAAACTGTAAAACGCGAATATAGCCACGAAGACCATGATGCTGATTTAAAAGCTAAAGTTTATGCCGATACTTACGATAAAGTTTATGCTGTAGCGAAAGCTGGTGGCAATAAAGATGTTCGTAAAGAAGGTTTTACAGCAATCATTAACGAATTCTTCGAAGCAATGCCTGAAGATACCGCAGATTTAACTAAAGCAATGGCTAAACATTATTACCATGATGTTCAGTACGATGCAATCAGAAATCTGTTATTAGATGAAGGTATTCGTTTAGATGGCCGTAAGACTAATGAAATTCGTCCAATCTGGAGTGAAGTTGGTTATTTACCTGCTGCTCACGGTTCAGCTGTGTTTACACGTGGCGAAACGCAATCACTAACTTCAGTTACTTTAGGTAGCAAAGATGATGAGCAAATGATTGATGGTGCTTTCTTCAACGGTTACAACAAATTCTTATTGCACTATAATTTCCCTGGTTTCTCAACCGGAGAGGTTAGGCCAAATAGAGGTGCTGGACGTCGTGAAATTGGTCACGGTGCTTTAGCGCAACGTTCATTGAAAAAAGTATTGCCACAAGGTGAGTCAAATCCTTATACAATTCGTATCGTTTCTGATATTTTAGAATCTAACGGTTCATCATCAATGGCGACTGTTTGTGCTGGTACTTTAGCACTTATGGATGCAGGTATTAAAATCAAATCGCCGGTTTCAGGTATCGCAATGGGTTTAATTACCGATGAGAAAACCGGTAAATACGCAATCCTTTCTGATATTTTAGGTGATGAAGACCATTTAGGTGATATGGACTTTAAAGTAACCGGTACTGAACATGGTATTGTTGCATGTCAAATGGACTTAAAAATCAATGGTTTATCATACGAAGTTTTAACAAAAGCTTTATTACAGGCTAAAGAAGGTCGTTTACACATCTTAAACGAGATGAAGAAAACCATCAGCTCGCCTAATGAAGATTACAAACCACATGCACCACGTATTGTGTCTTTAACTATTGATAAAGAATTTATCGGTGCCATTATCGGCCCTGGAGGTAAAATTATCCAGGAAATGCAACGAGAAACTGGCGCATCAATCTCTATCGAAGAAGTTGATGGTAAAGGTATCGTTGAAGTTTTCGCTGATAATAAAGCTGCTATCGATGCTGCAGTTACCCGTATCCGTAACATCGTAGCTAAACCAGAAATTGGTGAAGTTTACCAGGGTAAGGTAAAATCAATTATGCCATTCGGTGCATTTGTTGAAGTTATGCCGGGTAAAGATGGTTTATTACACATCTCTGAAATTTCATGGGAACGTTTAGAAACAATGGACGGTGTATTGAAAGAGGGTGATAAAATCGAGGTTAAATTATTAGATATCGATAAACAAGGTAAAATGAAACTTTCCCGTAAAGTTTTATTACCAAGACCAGAAAAACCAGCTGCGCCAAAAGCGTAAGTAAAGCCGGGGCGGAAGTCCGAAGTCGGTAGATATTAAAGATTAGCCCTTTCAGTGTAAAACTGAAAGGGCTTTTTTATTGATTACTATTTTGTTTAATGAGGATTTTGTAACTTGCCGTATTACTAAAATTGTATAACCAACTCGTCATTACAGGGTAGGAAGCAATCTTTATCGAAAAATAGATTGTTTCATGCTTTTCAATGACGACAAAATAAATTAGATGAAATACATTATTGCTCCATCCATACTTTCTGCCGATTTCGGCAATCTGCAACGCGATATTGAAATGATTAATCAAAGTGAGGCCGACTGGTTTCATGTTGATGTGATGGATGGTGTTTTTGTACCTAATATTTCCTTTGGTTTTCCGGTGATGGCTGCTGTAAAAAAGCACGCTGACAAACCTCTGGATGTCCATTTAATGATAGTTGAACCAGATAAATTTATTCCTGAATTTGCGAAGGCAGGTGCCGATAGAATTACGGTTCACTATGAGGCTTGTACGCATTTACACAGAACGATTCAGTTAATTAAAGCGTCGGGATGTAAAGCTGGACTTGCTTTAAATCCCCATACACCGGTTACTTTATTGCAAGATGTAATTCAGGATTTAGATTTGGTTTTGATTATGTCTGTTAATCCGGGTTTCGGCGGACAGCAATTTATTCACAATACCTATAAGAAGATACAAGATTTAAAACGCTTAATTCAAGGTGTTAATGAAGACTTAATTATTGAAGTTGATGGTGGTGTAGGTCTACAAAATATTGCTACATTAGTAGCAGCAGGTGCTAATGCTTTTGTGGCTGGAAATGCAATTTTCGCAACAGATAATCCAAGAGAAACGATTTCTAAAATGAAAGGCTTGATAACTGGCAATATTTATATTTAATTGTTTTATTGCTATATTTTTTCGATAATAGGGCGTATAGAGTCATAATTGTCTTGATACTTGATACTTAATACTTTTCTCGATACTAACCAATGCTCAAACTCCGGCTACTCCTTA
The DNA here is from genome assembly GCF_027213645.1 of Pedobacter rhodius. Classification (GTDB taxonomy): domain Bacteria; phylum Bacteroidota; class Bacteroidia; order Sphingobacteriales; family Sphingobacteriaceae; genus Pedobacter; species Pedobacter rhodius. The sequence goes on from NZ_JAPWGL010000001.1 coordinate 1,262,069, forward strand.
CCCTTTTAATCGCTGGTTGCAGTTTTGCTTTAGCGCAGCCCTTGGTTAGGATTTCGGGAATAGTTTACAGCGACGAAAAGTTGCCTTTAGCACAGGTAACGGTAAGCGTTTTAGGTCAGGCCTTATCTACTGTGACTGATGATTTTGGGGTTTATACCATCTATTCAAAATCGAGAACTTTTAGCATTAAATATTCGTTACTGGGTTATCAGCCACAAACTTTAAAATTTAACGAACGCTCCGGCGCCCGGATTACACAACAGGTAAACTTGGTCGCTAATGTTAATGAGTTAGATCAGGTAAATATCACGAATAAGCAAAACCAGTTAAGTAATACAACCACAATTAATATTGCAGATATTGCCTCCATGCCACTGGTATCCGGCAATTTCGAAACTATGCTTAAAAGTTTGCCAGGCGTTTCAACCAATAATGAATTAAGTGCTCAATACAGTGTTCGTGGAGGCAATTTCGATGAAAATTTAATTTACATTAACGACGTTGAAATCAACAGACCAGTTTTAATCCGCAATGGACAACAGGAGGGTTTGAGTTTTATAAATTCGGAATTGGTTAGCAAAGCCAAGTTTTCTGCCGGAGGTTTCGAGGCAAAATATGGCGATAAACTTTCATCGGTTTTAGATATTCGATATGATAAGCCTGACAGCAACCAAACCATTTTAAGTACGAGCTTCTTAAATACATCTTTAACTGTTAAAAGTAATTTTAAAAAGAGTTTTCTGCTCGCCGGTTTGCGGTATAAGAATAATTCAAGCGTACTGATTAAGCAAGATGAAAAGGGGAGTTATAACCCTAATTTTGCTGACGCACAGCTGATGTATCAATATGATTTTTCTTCAAAATTTAATATTAGTGTATTAGGAAATTTAAATCTTGGGCAGTTTAAATTGGTGCCAACAAATCGAGAAACTCAATTTGGCACTTTAAGCACTACTTTACGCTTGAATGTTGATTACACTGGCCAGGAGATTGATGATTACCAAACTTTAGGAACAGCTGTAACAGCAACTTATTCTCCGAAACCTAATCTGGTTATTAAGTTCATAAACAGTTACTTCAATACAATTGAAAGAGAGCGTTTCGATATTGACGGCAGTTATGTTTTTGATGAAGTTGACAATACTTTTTCGGTAGAAAATTTTGGTCCGGTTACTAAAAACAGAGGAATTGGGAGTTATTATAATTACGGTCGGAATAGCTTAAATACGCAGGTATTTGCCTCAGAAATAAAGGTTGACCAAAACTTCAATAATCATGTTTTTTCCTGGGGGTTAAAGTTTGATAAATCTAAATACGACGACCGTTTAAATGAGTACAATTACACCGATTCTGCGGGGTATATTTTGCCAAATAACACAAAAAACATTGTGTTGCAAAATTTAATCAATACGGAGAATAATATTGATATTAAAAATTACAGCGCTTATGTTCAGGATAGTTATTCACTTTCAGATTATGCAGAACTTCAGCTTGGCACTCGTGCAACTTATAGTTCTTTGAGTAGACAATTACTGATTAGTCCGAGAATGTTAATTGCCTACCGACCAAATTCCAATAATAAGATTTTAAGGTTTACGGCTGGCGTTTACAAGCAGCCACCCTCATACCGAACCATAAGAGATTTTACCGGCAATTTGAATATTAACCAAAAAGCGCAAAGCTCTTACAACACCTCCATAGGTTATGATTACGCTTTTGATGCGTTTGGAACCCGGTTGAAGTTTACATCTGAGGCTTATTTTAAATATTCGGACAAGTTAATTCCTTACAAGATTGATAACCTGCGGATTAAATATTTAGCAAATGAAGTTTCCAAAGGTTATGCCTACGGTGCTGATTTTAGCATTGGTGGTGAGTTCGTAAAAGATTTGGTTTCGTATTTCAGGATGTCGGTTATGCATGCCAATGAGAATATTATCGGTGACAGTTATGTTCAAAATGGCGAAACGATTTACCCTGGTTATTTAAAGCGTCCGACTGATCAAAGGGTTAATTTTTCTGTGTTTTTCCAAGACAGGTTATTGAATAGTCCGACCTATAAAGTACACTTAAATGCATTATATGGTTCCCGTTTACCAATCGGACCATCACAAACGCCTAAATATTTGGATAAATTCTATGTGCCATCTTACAAACGGATAGATATTGGTTTCTCGAAAGATTTTCTCGACGACGCTGCCTTACATAAACCTAAGTTTTTGGAGAAGAACTTCAATTCTGTAATTCTGTTTTTCGAAGTTTTTAATATGTTAAATATTGATAACACGGTTTCGTATTTATGGCTGAAAGACGTTGATAATGTACAGTATGCAATTCCGAATTATTTAACGGGAAGACAGTTTAATTTGAAGTTAATCGTCAAGTTGAAGAATAAATCGTGATTAAACCTGGATTTAAGAATTATAGGATTTCAAGATCTTATAAATAAAAAGCAAACAACGAAACAGATTATTCATTCCTCGGAATAAAAGAGATTTGAAAAAGATTTCAGCATATGGCGTGACTGCTGAATTTGAAAGTAGCATAAAAATCTGTGTTTATCTTCCTGCCTCTGTTGCTAATTAATCTCATTACAAAAACTGTAATAAAAACATCTTTTTTGCCTTAATTTTTAACAAAATTTAATTTTTTATGATACGATTTTATAGGCATAACTGCTTTAAAAATTTTACATTTACGGCCATAAAACATTATATAATAAGATGAAGCATAATTTTGGCGCAGGCCCTTGTATTTTACCTCAAGAAGTGTTTAAACAAGCTGCACAGGCAGTTTTAGATTTTAACGATGGATTATCGATTTTAGAAATTTCGCACAGAACAACCGAATTTGAGGCAGTTGTTGCTGAAGCTGATAAGTTGGTAAAAGAGTTACTAAATGTGCCATCGGGTTATTCCGTTTTATTTTTACAAGGCGGTGCAAGTTTACAGTTTGCAATGGTTCCAATGAATTTATTAGCCGATGGACAAACCGCAAGTTATTTAGATTCTGGTGTTTGGGCATCAAAAGCTTTAAAAGAAGCTAAATTTGTAGGCAATGTAAATGTTGTTGCATCTTCGAAAGATTCAAACTATACATTTATACCGAAAGATTTCAATATCCCTGCTGATAGTGCATATTTCCATTATACTTCGAACAATACAATTTACGGAACAGAGCTTTTCGAAGTTCCGGAAACGAGCGTTCCTGTAGTTTGCGATATGTCTTCGGATATTATGAGCCGTGTAATTGATGTTTCAAAATTCGATTTGATTTATGCCGGTGCGCAGAAAAATATAGGTCCAGCAGGATTAACCATCGTTATTGTTAAAGATGAGGTTTTAGGTAAAACTGATCGGAAAATTCCATCTATGCTGAACTATCAGTCTCATATCGATAACGGTTCCATGTACAACACGCCTCCGGTTTTCTCCATTTATGTGGCTTTATTAAATCTTCGTTGGTTAAAATCTAAAGGTGGTGTTGCTGAAATTGAGAAAGAAAACAAACAAAAAGCTGAGGCACTTTATAGAGAAATAGACCGTAATCCTCTATTTAAAGGCACCTGTGCAGTTGAAGACCGGTCCAGAATGAATGTTTGTTTTGTAATGGAAAATACTGAGTTGGAAAAACCATTTCTGAAATTTGCAGAAGAGCAAGGTATTGTGGGTATTAAAGGACACCGAAGTGTTGGTGGTTTTCGTGCATCAATGTATAATGCGCTGCCAATAACAAGCGTACATGCATTGATCGATGCAATGCAATCTTTCGAAGAAAAACAGGCAAAGGCAAATTAATTTAAATTTTAACAGGTAATTGATTTGCATTTAAATACCCGTCTACCGTCTGGCAGGTGTGTAATCAATTTAATCAGTGAAATCACAAGTATGATTAAAATATTAGCAAACGATGGGATAGACCCTATCGGAAAAGAATTATTAGAAAAAGCGGGTTTCCAGGTTGATACAGAAACGATTCCGCAAGACCAGTTAGCTGAAGCTCTAAAAAGCTATGACGCAATTACGGTTCGTAGCGCAACAAAAGTTAGAAAAGAACTTATCGATGCTGTACCAAATATTAAATTAATTGGTAGGGGTGGCGTTGGTATGGATAATATTGATGTTGAATACGCTCGAAACCAGGGTGTTGCAGTGGTAAATACGCCAGCTGCCTCCTCCTTATCAGTGGCAGAATTAGTTTTCGCTCACTTGTTTACAGGCATCCGGTTTTTGCAAGACGCTAACCGTAAAATGCCTGTTGAGGGCGCTACTCAATTTAACAACCTTAAAAAAGCTTATGCAAAAGGAACTGAATTAAGTGGTAAAACTATTGGTATTATTGGCTTTGGTCGTATTGGTCGTGCAACGGCAAAAGTAGCTTTAGGCTTAGGCATGAAAGTTTTGGCTTACGATTTATATCCTTCAGAATCTGAAATTACTTTAGAATTTCAAGGTGGTCAATCGGTAAGTATTCCAATTAAAACCGTTTCTTTAGATGAAGTAATTGCAGGTAGTGATTTCCTCAGTTTGCATACGCCTTTTGCGGATAAGCCAATTTTAGGTGCCGAAGAATTCGCTAAAATGAAAAATGGCGTTGGTTTGGTAAATTGTTCACGTGGCGGAACGATTGATGAACCAGCTTTAATTGAAGCGCTGGATTCGGGAAAATTAGCTTTCGCTGGTTTAGATGTTTTTGATAATGAGCCTACACCGTTAGCAGCAATTTTAACTCATCCAAAAATTTCGTTAACACCGCATATCGGTGCATCAACTAACGAAGCGCAAGAACGTATCGGTACGGAATTAGCGACTTTAATTATTGAGCATTTTAAGAAGTAATAAAATATTTGCATTCTGAGCTTGTCGAAGAACAATCGTGTTTCGACAGGCTCAACATAACATCCTCATTAATCCAAAGCTTTCGTTAACACCCAGTAGCGATAACCTAATATCGCTTTCTGAACAACTGTCAACTTATTAGGGTCTTTTTTATATAAACTTGGTAAAATCATATTGTTGATTTTAACCAGAAATTTAAATAGTGCCTTTTTCATATTTCTTTAGCTTTTTATTGAAGAAATAAAATCCGCCGGCCATTACTAAAAGCAAAAAGGTGATGATATAAAAAGATAAACCTCCGTTATTCTTTTTTGATAAATCGCTTTTTAATTCTTCGTTTTGGTCTTGCAGTTTTTTAATGGTTCGCATATAACCCTCTAGCCGTTCTTGCGAATTATCTGCAACGGCCACTTTTTGTTGGTTTTGCAAGTCTTTATAGTCCATTAAAACTTTCAGCTCTTTAAATATATTGTTATCTGTTAGCACAACCTGACGGAGAATTTCATTGGAATTTTTAATGTCTTTTTTGGTTTGCCAACCAAATATTCCGGTTCGTTGATTCAGGCTTTCATCATACTGACCGAACTTAGCACTTCGCTCTGTTAACAGTGAATTAACTTTAACACGTTGTGCCGCATAAGCGATTGTATCTTGCTGAGCAAAAGTTTGAAAACTCAGGAATAGGATGTAGAGTAGATATAAATATTTGTTCATGGGATATAAACGTGAAAAGGGTGGAAGTTGTTTGGACTTAGTTCAATGGTTCATTTGTCATTGGTTCAATGGTTTGCAAAGCGGCTATACTGCTCAAATCATTGGTATAATCTCAATTTTATATCAGGCATCTTGCCAAATGAACAACTGAACTAATGAACCATTGAACAAGGTTAAGGATGAAACTCTACCCTTACGATATCGCCAAGGTGCAAACCTAGTAAACCACTTGCTTTACCTTTATTAATTGCAATCTCAAGGTGGTTACTAATTCCAAACAAGCAAAGCTTTTCGCCCTCTTGAACTTCATTGTAATGCCAGCTTAGTTGTGTAATGGTTTCACTTTTTCTGAAGTACAAAGTAAAGTCGCGGTTTTTTTGAATTTTTGTAAAAAGATCTTTCGTAATATTGGTAATTACATTGCAGAAAGTATCAATATAAACTACACTTCCCCGAATGATATCTCGCTCAATAACAGGGTGTAATAGCATCTTTTGCTCAATCTCCGCTACAGGTAAACCAATGTCTTTTAATTTACCACCTTTAGCCAGATGTGTAGCAGCTTTTACAAAAATATCAACCAGCGGGAAGTGAAGATATTTTAAATCCTGCATAATATTCAATTCCACCACGTCATCAGGAACATCATCAAAAAGCAAAGAAAAAATACCGTTATCGGCACCAACGAAATAGTGGTCGCGGTGTTTAACAGCAATGTATTTAGTGTTTTCGCTGTACACAGAATCTATACCGATTAAATGCACCGTATTCTTTGGGAAGTACGGATAAGCATTTTTTAGAACGAATGCAGCGTAAGAAATGTTAAACGATGGAACATCATGGGTAATATCAACTAAATTAACATTAGGCATAAGACTCAACAAACTACCTTTAAGGGCACTCTGGTAAAAATCTTTTGAACCTAAATCTGTTGTTAAAGTAATTATCCCCATTAAAAATTCATTATTATTGCTTATTCTTGTGTACAGGCATAAGCGTCTGCAAATATTCAAATTTTAATTAATATACCCCGATAACTTTTTAAAATACTACAGTTTGAACGAATTAAAATTAACTCTGGATACCGTAAATCCTGCTCACTTTTGGGGGGCGAATAACGAGAATTACGAAATGATTAAAGGTGCTTTCGCGAAATTGAAACTGGTAGCGAGAGGTAGTGATGTTAAGGTTCTCGGTGACGAACAGGAACTCAAGGCATTTGAAGAAAGATTTAACCTGCTTGTTGCACACCTTGAGAAATATAGTTCATTAACGAATAATGATGTAGAATCTATCTTAGGTGCGAAGGCTAGCGGGGTTGCAAAAAAAGATGCAGAGCAACCAACAGGTGGCGGTGGCGAAGTAATTGTTTTTGGTACCAATGGATTATTGGTAAAAGCAAGAACTGCAAATCAGCGTAAAATGGTCAGCAGCATTGCCAAAAATGATATTCTTTTTGCTATTGGTCCTGCGGGAACAGGTAAAACTTACACGGCAGTTGCTCTGGCCGTCCGTGCGTTGAAAAATAAAGAGATCAAAAGAATTATATTAACACGTCCGGCAGTTGAGGCAGGCGAGAACCTTGGTTTCTTACCCGGCGATTTGAAAGAAAAAATCGATCCTTATTTACGCCCGCTTTATGATGCTTTGGATGATATGATTCCTGCAGAAAAGTTGAAGTTTTATATTGAAAACCGAACTATTGAGATTGCGCCACTGGCTTTTATGCGTGGGCGTACCTTGGATAACTGCTTTGTGATTCTGGATGAAGCTCAAAATGCGACTGATATGCAGCTGAAAATGTTTTTAACGCGTATGGGACCAACGGCAAAATTTATTGTTACCGGTGATGTTACGCAAGTCGATTTACCCAAAAAACAAATGTCGGGTTTGTTTAATGGTTTAAGAATTCTGGAAGATATTAAAGGCATCGATATTATTTACCTGAGCGGGGAAGATGTTGTTCGCCACAAATTGGTTAAAGATATCCTGAAGGCTTACGGAGATATCCAGTAATTTCTGTAAAATGAAAAATGTAAGATGGATGATTAAAAAGTATAAATGCTTTAAAACCCATCATCCATCTTAAATAAATCCATCTAACAATATTTATTATGGAAAGTATCGATTTGCAAACTGACTTAAAACTTTCCTTTGAAAAATTGCCTCACAACGTAAGGCTAATCGTTTTAAAGAATGATAAAGAATGGGTCTGTAAAAAGGAAAAGCTTGGCAGACTATTTTATTTTGCGGAAGCTGATGAAGAACATCTTTTCAATGGCAGACTTCAATTATTTAAAAATGAACATAAGATAAATATTCAGGTTAAAAATGAATTTATTGGAACAATTTCAAATGAGACCTTTAAACAGGTTTTAAGCAAATTGAAATAATTTACACCTCGCAGCGACCAAACTACGAGGTTTTTCATTTTACATATATTATCTTCTGACTTCTGTCATCCGACCTCGGACTTTCCGACTTTTTTATTTATTTTTATCCCCTCATGAAAGCATTAAAAGAAACCCATTTTAATTTCCCAAATCAGAGCAATTTCTATAAAGGTAAAGTACGCGATGTGTACACCATTTCCGATACATTTATGGTAATGGTGGTGTCAGACCGCATTTCCGCATTCGATGTTGTTTTGCCTGAAGCCATTCCTTTTAAAGGTCAGGTTTTAAACCAGATTGCTGCTAAGTTTTTAGCTGCTACGCAGGATATCGTTCCGAACTGGGTTTTAGCTGTTCCGGATCCGATGGTTACAATCGGCCGTATTTGCGAACCCTTTAAAGTTGAAATGGTTATTAGAGGTTATTTAGCCGGACATGCCTGGCGTGAGTATAGTGCAGGCAAACGTTCTGTTTGTGGCGTTTCCTTGCCAGATGGATTAAAGGAGAACGATAAATTACCTCAACCAATTATTACACCAACAACGAAAGCATCTGTTGGGCATGATGAAGACATTTCCAGGGAGGCTATTTTAACCAAAGGAATCGTTTCTTTAACTGATTACGAAAAATTAGAAGAATATACTTACGCCTTATATCAACGGGGAACTGAAATCGCGGCAAAAAGCGGATTAATCCTGGTTGATACCAAATACGAATTCGGTAAAGCCGATGGGGTTATTTACCTAATTGATGAAATCCACACACCCGATTCTTCGCGTTATTTCTATGCTGATGGCTATGAAGAACGCCAGAATGCAGATGAACCACAAAAGCAACTTTCGAAAGAATTTGTAAGAAAATGGCTAATCGAAAATGGTTTTCAAGGTAAGGATGGTCAGGTAATTCCGGAAATGACTCCTGAAATCGTGAGCTCAATATCTGAACGTTATATCGAACTATATGAACAAATTGTGGGTGAGACATTTATAAAAGCTGATGCTGATGCGATTTCGAGCCGCATAGAAAGCAATGTTTTAAAGGCTTTGGAAACCCTTTAAAATTTTATACATTAGTAAAATAAAGATTAGAAGAGATGAAATTTTCAGTAGATAAACACGATAAATATGTAACGCTGAAGCTTAAAGAGCCAAGGTTTACAAATGATAACGCACCAGGTTTAAAATCTGAATTATACCTGCTTAATGCAGAAGGCTTTAAAAACATAATTGTTGATTTAAGCCATGTTAAAGAATGTAAGGATGCACAAGATTTAAGTTGCTTATTAGTTGGCGACAGGCTGTGCAAGTCGGCGGGTGGTTTATTTATTGTAACCGGAATTAATGATGAAATCGCTCCGATAATAGAATTGTCAAACATATTTCAATCTGTAACGTTTGTTAATACATTAGCGGAAGCAACCGATTTCATCTTTATGGATGAATTGGAAAAAGAGTTCAGAGGCGATAAATAAACACATTTAAATAAATTCTGGCCTCGTAGTTTTTTAAAAATCTACGGGGCTTTTTATATCTAAACACTATGAAATTTGAAGTTACAATTTTAGGAAGCAGTTCGGCAACACCTGTTTTTAACAGGAACCCATCGGCACAGCTCTTAAATTGTAACGAAAAATATTATCTTATAGACTGCGGCGAAGGTACGCAACAACAATTTACAAAATATAACCTTAAAGCTGCCCGAATCGATTATATTTTTATCAGTCATTTGCATGGCGACCACTATTTTGGCTTAATTGGCTTGTTGTCAAGTTTACATTTAAACGGACGAATTAAACCCATGCAAATTTTTGGCCCGAAGCCACTTCTGGAAATACTTGAAATTCAGTTTAAATATTCTGATACTATTTTAAGATATCCTATAGAGTTTTTTCCGATCGAAGCTGATGAACCCCGTCAGATTTTCGAGAATCAGGATTTGATTGTTAAAACAATTGTTTTGAATCACAGAATTCCGACAACCGGTTTTATTTTTTATCAGAAACAAAGGCAACGCAAGCTGATTAAAGATAAAGCAGATGAAATTCCTATGGCTTATTACACAGCCCTGAAAAAAGGAATTGATGTAGAATTGCCTGACGGGAAAATTTTAAAAAGTGAAGATTACACAACGCCGGCAGAACCGCCCAGGTGCTATGCTTACTGCTCGGATACCATGTACGATGAGAAATATTTCCCAGCAATTAAAGATTGTAACACGCTTTATCACGAGGCAACCTTTATGCATGAACTTTTAGACCGGGCAAATGAAACCCATCATACAACGGCATTACAGGCAGGAGAGGTCGCTAAAATTAATGGTGTAAAGAAATTATTAATAGGTCATTTTTCATCTCGTTATAAAACGCTTCAGATGCTTTTGGAAGAAACACAATCTGTTTTTGAGAATACAGAATTAGCGGTTGAAGGAAGGACTTTTCAGCTTTAGTTTTTTATTTAACCACAAAGTACACAGAGAATAGCCGCAGAGATGGGTACAGATTAAACGTTAATATAATCTGCATTTTGTGGGCGCCTTTTGCTGAGTTTCTACCAGCCGAACTATCCGAGGCATCCATCATACATTTTACATCTCTCATTTTCCATGTCAGGAATTGATTGCAAAAAAAAGCCTCGCAATTTAAATTGCAAAGCTTTCGGTTTTTATAAAAAATAATTATTACTTATCTTTTTTATTTCCACCTCCAAATACAGAGAAGTGAACATAACGTTTAGGATTAGCCTTTAAATCTATCATCAATTCATCAAGGTTTTTTGAAGCATTGTTTAAGTTTTGATACATCTTATCATCATTCAATAATAAGCCTAAACTCCCTTTCCCATCTTTAATCCCTGAAATTACGCTTTGTAAGTCGGCAATAGCATTATTTGCATTATCTAAAGTTTGTTTAAAATTAGCAGCAGCAAACTTATCAGTAACCGTATTGATATTCGTTAAAATATCGCTGATTTTCTTGTTATTGTTATTTAAGTTAGCCGTAATTCCTTCTACATTTTTAAATATTGCTTCAATACGGGCACTTTCAGAACCAACCAAACCATCTACTTTTTTTGAAGTGGTTTCTAATGATGCCAATGTACCGGCAATGCTGTTAAAACTCCTGTCAACATTTTTCTGAAAATTAGGATTTAAAATAGAATTAACACTGCTCAAGATTGAATCCATTTTACCAATTATCAATTCCGCTTTCTTTTGAACAGGTTCAACCTGCTCCATTAAACCTTTCTCTACATTGGCATTTAACAGAAAGCCGTCTTCAGCCATTTTTTTTGAATTGCCCAGCGACATCACAATTGCTTTACTTCCTAAAAGATCCGTACCTTCTAAACGGGCTATACTATTTTCAGGAATGTCGTATTTACTATTGATGCTTAAGGTGGCCAGGATAGTTCCTCCGGGCTCCAGTTGTAATGCTGCCACACGTCCAATCTGATAACCGTTAATTAAGACCGGTTTTGATACTGTCAGACCGTCAACCCTGGTGTACCTGGCAAATAGTTTGGTTTCGCTTGAAAAGATAGAGTTACCTTTTAAAAAGTTGTATCCGATAATTAATAAAGCTATGGCAAATGCGGCTAAAATACCTACTTTGGTTTCATTCCTAATCTTCATGAGTGTTTTATTTAATGGCTACAGGCGCTAAAATTAATCATTATTACCTGCTCGAGCGCTATTTTTGATTTATTGATGTTAAATATGTAACTGTTATTACACAAATCTATCATCAGGATTTTTGTTTGATATATTATTTTTTTAGTTAAATTAATTATCATTTATAATGCCAATTATTTAACTTCTATATTTTTTTTATACGTTTTAATTGCTGTTAATATCGATTCGGCAATTTCATCTTGTCCTTTTTCGGAGTTTATATATTTTTCTTCCGCCTTATTTGAAATGAAACCAACCTCCGTTAAAACTGCCGGCATGCCACATCTTTGCAGCACGAGAACACCCTGTTCTTTTACGCCTCTGCTTAAACGCTCATCTCTGCTGATGTAACTGTTTTGAATCAATTTTGCAAACTTAATGCTTTTATCGCGAAAGGCATTTTTTAATAACGATAAAAGTATAAATGATGTCGGGTCATTTGGATCATAACCTTCATATTTTGCCTTATAATTTTTCTCTAATTTAATATCTGCATTTTCCCGAATTGCGGCATCCTGTTCTTTTAAACGATGAGAACCTGCAACCAGGGTTTCCACACCTTTAATATGTTTATTGCCCGGAGGCATCGAATTGCAGTGAACAGATATAAATAAATCCGCATTCGCGTCGTTAGCGATTTCTGCTCTTTTGTATAAATCTACATCAACATCTTTTGTTCTCGTGTAGATTACCTTAATGTCAGGAAGATCTTGTTTTATTCTGGCGCCAAGTTTTAACGCAACTTTTAAGGAAATATCTTTTTCAGTGGAAAAATCTCCGGAAGCGCCGGGTTTTCTTCCGCCATGCCCGGCGTCGATAACAATTGTTTTAATTTTATAACCCTGGGCTAAAGTATTTTGGGTATAAGTTAATGCCAAAAGAAGAAAAAGTATTACGGTGGAATGCTTAAAATTCATTACGGCCATTTAAAACGAAGTTTCTGCTAAACGTTTATAATTTTTTACGGCCCTGACAATACCGCTAACAATTTCATTCTGACCTTCAGGTGAATTCATATAATCTTCTTCTTCAGGATTACTTACAAAGCCAATTTCGGTAAGCACTGCAGGCATAGACGCTCTTGCCAAAACGGCCAGACTTTTTTCTTGTACCCCTCTGTTAATCCTTCCTGCACTTATGTATTCTTGTTGAAGCATCGATGCAAATTTAAGGCTTCTATCGCGATTGGTTTGCTTCATAATCGAAAGCATAATATCGTTTTCGGGCGAATTGGCAATAAAACCTTCGTAGTTTTTTTGATAATTATCTTCTAAAAACATAGATGCATTTTCCCTTTTGATCACCTCATCCTGATCACTTAAACGGCTTGTACCTGATACAAAAGTTTCTGTGCCTCTTGTAGACGTACTTTTAGAAGTAATTGTTCTGTAAACCGGCACTCTTCTGCCTTTAACTTTTTTATAATAATCTACTACTCTCGATACGCGAACCGGCATATCGTTTAAGTGGATAGAAATAAAAAGATCTGCTTTTGCATTATTGGCGATGTTTATCCGCTCGTATAACGGAATAAAAACATCAGTTTGCCTGGTATAAATTATTTTAATATCCTTGATACTGTCTTGCAAAGCCTGGCCAAGATTTAATGCCGTTTTTAATGCAACATCTTTTTCTTTAGAATAAACACCATGTGTAGCACCATCCTTACCGCCGTGACCGGCATCTATAACAATTGTTTTAATTTTATATTCTTGCGCAAACAGCTGATTATCAGTTGCATTTAAGAGCGTTAAACAAATAATAATGGTCAAAAGTTTTTTAAGATACATCAATGGTATATTTTTCACTAATTTTGAACGTTTTTGATTAAACATTTGTGCAAAAATAACATTCAAATACGAATTTGAAACTTCTCAGCAACTCTATTTTACTATTTTCTGTCATTTTATTAACACTAAACGTTAGTAAAGCTAACGCATTTTCTGCATATTCATTGCAGCAGGTAATTCAGCAAGACACCACAAAGAAGGATACTTCTAAATTAAATACAAAAAATAATAGCAGCCTTGACAAAAAAGTTGAATACAAAGCGAGGGATTCTATTAGAATGAACAAAGCCGGAAATATTATATACATGTATGGAAATGCTCGTGTTATATATGGTGATTTTGAATTAGATGCAGATTATATCAGATACGACCAAAAGAACAATATAATTTTTGCCAGTGGAAGAATCGACCCGAAAACCAAGCGGTATGTCGGTAAACCGATTTTTAAGTCGGGTGCTGAAGGTACTGCTATGGCCGATTCCCTGTATTATAATTCTGCTACTACAAGAGCAAAAGTTTTTGGCGTTTTTTCAGAACAGGAAGGTGGATTTTTCTCTGGCGGACAAAGTAAAAAACAAGCCGATGATGAGGTACACATTAAAAATATGATGTACAGCACCTGTAATTTGCCGCATCCGCATTTTGGTTTAATGATTAGTAAAGGTATTGCTACTGAAAAAACAATCATTACAGGTCCTGTTTATATGAAGATTGAAGATGTTTCGACACCCTTTGCTTTGCCTTTCGCATTTTTCCCGAAACAGAATAAACGGACATCAGGTGTTATGTTGCCAACACCTGGCGAAGATGCGACAAGAGGTTTTTTTCTTCAGAATTTTGGTTATTATTTGGGTCTGAACGATTATTGGGACGCAAAATTTTTAGGTACAATTTATACTAATGGTTCTTACGAAACCTCTTTGCAAAGTAATTATACGAAGCGCTATAAATTTAATGGCGGTATAAACATTAATTATGCAAGCACTAGAAATGGTATTCAGGGTTTAGAAGATGTAGGTAAAAATTTTAGAATCGGTTGGAATCATAGTCAAAATCCGAATGCAAGTCCGGGCTCCACATTTACGGCAAGTGTTAATTTAAGTTCCAGTTCTTATTATAAAGCAACGGCTGCGAATGCTACATATGATCAACGTGCTATTGCCCAAAATAGCTCCAACAGTAGTATTGCTTATTCAAAAGTTTTAGGAGGTGGATTATTCAATTTCAGTACTGCGCTAAGTGCTACCCAGGATTTTAGTGCAGGAACTATTGCTTTACAGTTACCAACATTAAACCTGAACATGTCTACAATCAGCCCTTTCGATACCAAAAACAGAACGGGCGAACAAAAATGGTATCAGAAAATTACGGTTGGCTATAGTTTACAAGGAAACAACAACATCAACACAGTTGACAGTATTTTATTTAAACCTGCCGGATTAAGGAAATTGCAAACAGGTTTTAGCCATACTATTCCAATTGGAATGAACTTTACTTTGTTAAAATATTTAACCTTTAGTATGGGCGGTACCTATAACGAAGTTTGGAATTTTCAAACCATCAATAAACGATTTACAACTTTTACAGATGGTTCATACACTTCACGCATTGATACGATTAGCGGCTTTAAACGTGGTGGAAGTTATAACCTTTCAACAAGTATGTCGACCAAAGTTTATGGTAAAACAAAGGAATTCAAAAATCTTGGCAACATCAAACAGCTACGTCATGTGATGACACCAAGTGTTAGTTTTACCTATTCGCCTGATTTTACAGATCCATCAAAAGGAATTTACAAGATAGCGGAAGCAAAAGATGCAAATGGCAACATTGTAAATTTGCGTGATGGTTCTGGCAACTTATTAAAATATTCCATCTTCGAGCAAAGTGCTTTCCCAGGTTCATTTTCGGGCAAGCAAGCTGCAATTGGTTTCACTTTAGATAATACAACCGAACTAAAAGTACGTTCAAAGAAAGATACAACGGGTACAGGCGAAAAGAAAATTCCGATTATACAGGGTTTAAGTTTTAGTGGTTCATATAATTTTTTAGCTACAAGAAGGAAGTTATCTGATATCAGCTTTAGTGGTCGTTCTCAGTTCACAGATAAATTAGGGATTACCTATAACGGAACATTTAATCCATATCTGCTACGCGATTCACTGAATGGAAAAGTTTTTGTTCAAAAATTGGAAGACACTCGGTATTTCTGGCAGGGGGGGAAATTTTTCCCACGGCTGCAAAGCATTGGTTTCTCTTTCGACTACAATTTTAATGCAGATGCACTCAAGAAAAAAAATGAGGCTTATGATAAAACGAAAGGGCAAATTGAGCAACAGGGAATGACGCCATTACAATCTGAACAGTTGAATGCGGTAAATCGTGATCCAAATGCATTTGTTGATTTTAATATTCCCTGGAATTTTGCATTTTCTTACCGGTTCGATTATACAAACAATTTAGGGGTAAGTACCGTTACCAATACGCTGAACTTTAACGGTGATTTTAACCTGACACCAAAATGGAAGTTTACTTTTAATTCGGGTTACGACTTTAAGAACCAGGGTTTAACGCCAATGACAATAGCAATTTATCGCGACCTGCATTGCTGGGATATGAGTGTGAACTGGATTCCTTATGGTGCATACAAAAGTTATTCTGTTACCATTAAAGTTAAGGCATCGATATTGCAAGATTTAAAATTAAGTAAAAGACAAGGATTTTACAGTACAGGATATTAATATGTTAGCCGAAATTATAACCATTGGCGATGAGATACTCATTGGTCAGATTGTTGACACCAACTCCGCCTGGATGGCTCGTCAGTTAAATTTAATAGGGGTTTCTGTTAAGCAAATTAGTTCAGTTTCTGATGATGAACAACACATTTTAAATGCACTTGCGGAAGCAGAGCAACGTGCTGATATCATTTTGATAACCGGCGGATTAGGTCCGACAAAAGACGATATTACCAAGAAAACCCTTGCGAAATATTTCAATATGGGATTTCGAAGAGATGAAGGCGCTTTGGATATGGTTCGTCAGATTTTTGAAAAATATAAACGTCCGCTGATTGATATTAATATGCAACAGGCTGATGTACCTGAAGGTTGTGAAGTCATTATAAACAAAAACGGGACAGCACCTTGCATGTGGTTTGAGCAAAATAAGAAGATTTTTGTTTCCATGCCGGGTGTTCCTTACGAGATGATGTATTTGATGGATGACGAAATTCTGCCAAGAATCAAGTCTAGATTTAAATTGCCGTCAATTGTTCATAAAACAATTCTTACCGCAAATATCGGAGAATCATTTCTGGCCAAAGAGCTGGAAGAAATTGAAGATAGTTTGCCTGCTTACATCAAATTGGCTTATTTGCCTAAACTTGGTCAGGTCCGTTTGCGTTTGTCCGCCAAAGGCGAAAACGAAAGTCTGCTAAAAACAGAGGTAGAAAATTTTGCACAAAAAATTATAGCGAAGATTAAAAAGTTTGTTGTGGTTGATGAGGATGTTCAAGTGGAGAAAGCCATTCTGGATATTATGAAAAATGAAGGTTTAACGCTATCTACAGCAGAAAGTTGCACCGGCGGATATATCGCACATTTAATTACGCAACATCCGGGCTGTTCATCTGTATATTGGGGTGGAGCAGTAGCTTACGCTTACGAACTGAAAGAATCTATTTTAGGTGTACAAGAAGGTACATTAACTAAATTTGGTGCGGTAAGCAAAGAAACGGTTATCGAAATGGCTGAAGGTGCCATTAAGCACTTTAAAACAGACTATTCAATTGCAGTAAGCGGAATTGCCGGACCAGATGGCGGTACTGAAGACAAACCTGTCGGAACGGTTTGGATAGCAATTTCATCAAAAAATAAAACTTTAGCTAAAGTGTTTAATTTCAGCAACAAACGCATTCAAAACATAGAGCGTTCAGCTTCATCTGCATTAGTGATGTTATTAAATCTACTTAAAGAAGACTTACACAAAGAATAAAAACTGTATTTTTGTCGCCTTACCAATATATAATACTGTAATTTAATATGGCTCAATACGAACTATTGTTACCAAAAATGGGTGAAAGTGTTGCCGAAGCAACCGTAATTAAATGGGTAAAACAGGTTGGAGACGCTATTGATCTAGACGATACCGTTTTAGAAATCGCTACTGATAAGGTTGACTCTGAAGTCCCTTCTCCTGTTGCGGGTAAACTGGTAAAACAATTATTTGCAGCAGATGAAGTTGCCCAGGTTGGCGATGTAATTGCCATTATTGAAACGGGGGATGGCGATAATGTAAAAACTGAAGAAGCTGGTGCTCCTAATCCGATAATTGAAGAAAAACCAGAAATTATTCCCGGTTTAGAACAACTTCCTGTAGAAAAAGCTGCAACTCAGTCAGATTTTGCTTCGTCAGAACGTTTTTATTCTCCCTTAGTAAAAAGCATTGCTTCACAAGAAAATATTTCAATCGAAGAATTAGATGCCATTAAAGGTTCAGGATCGGATGGACGTTTAAATAAAGATGATTTATTAAATTATATTTCAGGTAAAAATGGTGGACAACCAGTTGCGACGCAAACGCCATTAACTGCTCCGGTTCAACCAGTTACAGAACCTAAAACGACATCAACGTCGGCGCCGGTTGCGAGTAAAACAGCTACAACATCCGTTTCTGGTGGTGATGAAATTATTGAAATGGATAGAATGCGTAAACTTATCGCCGACCATATGGTGATGAGTAAAACAACTTCTCCACATGTAACTTCTTTTGTTGAGGCTGATGTAACCAATATGGTTTTATGGCGTAATAAAGTAAAAAATAGTTTTGAGAAGCGTGAAAATGAAAAAATTACTTTTACACCAATTTTTGTTGAAGCTGTTGCAAAAGCAATTAAAGATTTCCCAATGATTAACGTTTCCGTTAACGGAACACAGATTATTAAAAAACGTGATATTAATATTGGTATGGCAGCGGCCCTGCCAAGTGGAAACTTAATTGTTCCGGTTATTAAAAATGCAGATCAGCTGAATTTGGTTGGTTTAACGAAAGCGGTTAATGATTTAGCGGCCAGGGCAAGAGTATCTAAACTTAAGCCAGATGAAACTCAGGGTGGAACTTTTACTTTAACCAATGTCGGTTCTTTTGGTAATGTAATGGGAACACCTATTATCAATCAGCCACAGGTTGCAATTTTGGCTGTAGGCGCAATAAAGAAGAAACCGGCAGTTTTGGAAACTGAACATGGCGATGTGATTGCCATTCGTCATATGATGTTCCTCTCACTATCTTACGATCATAGGGTTGTAGATGGTTCGTTGGGAGGGATGTTCGTTCGTCGTGTAGCTGATTATTTAGAAAACTGGGATTTGAACAGAGAGATTTAGTTGGTTTTTAATCACAGTTTTCAATTATCAAAGCCAACAATTTAATAATAAAACAGTTTAACAATCATTAATGTTAGATTCAATTTTAAAGTCGATAGTTACCGATAATGTATTGCATGCCAAGTGGTTAAATACATTGTCTTATATGGAAAATGCAGGTGCTAAAAAGATTTCAGCTTCAGAACATAAGGAGCACGTTAATCTTATTATTCTTAAACATGCTGCAGAAGAACATCGGCATGCTTATTATTTGAAAAAACAAATTTCAAAGCTGAGTGATGAGTTATGTAAAACCTATACAAATGGAGAATTACTGTCGCCACATTACACAAAGTACTATTTGCATGCTTTAGATATAGCGGTTTGCCGATACTTAAAAGCCAATTTTAATCTTTCAGGTTATGAATTAAAATTCGCGGCTTATCTATTTGTGACTTATGCTATTGAAGTTCGTGCTGATGAGCTTTATCCGGTTTATCAGGCTATTTTAGATGAAGCTAAAAGTAAGGTTAATGTAAAATCAATTATTCTGGAAGAAGAAGGACATCTTGAAGAAATGATTAATCAATTAATTGGCTTCTCTGATGATTGGGAAAACCATGCTGCTGAAGTTATTAAAATCGAAAAAGCATTATTTGATAATTGGGTAGGGGCATTAAATCAGGAATTGGCGGTTAGCGCTTAATTCAGGAACCTTCCATTGCAGTTACGATGAAGTTTTCATCTTTGCGAACTGAGCCGTAGCTTTTGCATTGGCGTGAAGCCTGCCTATCACAGGACTAAGGAGTTATCGATTATAAAAAGGTCTGCAACAGGCTCAGACTTACAGTGTTTTTTTTGACTTAATGATATTGACCGCAGGCAGGCAATCATTTTTGAAAAGAGCGAAGTTAATCCGAGCAGTAAGAATTGCTTCGTCGCTTCTCCTGGCATCTGATAGCTATCGGATGAGGGATTTTCTTCTAAACTAAATTTTACATTACTTGTTTCTAAGTAAAGATTAATATCATGGCTAAATTTTCAGAATTAATAAATGGTGATAAACCTGTTTTGGTAGATTTTTTTGCCGAATGGTGCGGCCCCTGCAAAATGATGAAACCAATTTTAGAGCAATTAAAATCTCAGGTTGGCGATTCAGTTTCTATTATTAAAGTTGATATTGATAAAAATCAAGCTGCTGCCGCTGCTTACAATGTTCAAAGTGTACCTACATTGATGTTATTTAAAAAAGGGAAACAAATTTGGCGGCAAAGCGGTGTTTTACAGGCTTCGCAGTTAAAACAAATAATTGATTCACATGCTTAATTATACCTTAATCACGTTATTTGGTGTAATTGCAAATATCTGGTCGTTGGTTTTAGGATAGATATTATACAAACCTGTAAACGTGCTGAAAGCAGGCAAAACCGCATATTCTTTCCCAAAATAAAAGCATGGAAATTTTAATCGCTGCTTTGCCTTACCTACAATCGTTACACCTGGATGAATGTGACCGCTGATTGGGTATAATTCTTCTTCAGTACATTTAGGTGCATCATGGATGAAACAAAAAGGTCCAAGGCAATAGCTTGGCTCGTGGATATCAATTTGCATTGATGCATAATCTGCATTGGCCAATCTGTCATGATTTCCTTTTACCAGCAGGAATTGTAGCTGTAAATATTGATTTCTCCACTCCGAAAATTCATCAATATCGGTGTTTAAGCCATGATGAAACATATCACCGTTAATCAATAATGTTTTTGGTTTATACTTTTCGATAAGCAAACTTAGTCGTTGCAAATCATTTTGAGCAATAGTCGCTGGAACCTGTACACCCGCAGAACGGAAATGTGCTGATTTGCCCAGATGCAAATCGCTGATGGCTAAAAGTTGGTGTTGCGGTAAATATAAAGCCCTTTCTTTATCTAAAATCAGTTCGTCCCCGTGGCATGTTATGGTCATTAATTTGAATATATTAAATTTACCATATAAGAAATGTAAGTTCATTTAAGGCTCTTGTTTCAGCTATTATTAACTCAATATTTCCTTATATGTCTTATATGGTTTAAAAACCTTATTTGATTTTCTCCGATTCCGCTTTCATCCTGGCAATTCGTTGTTCTAATTCTTCCGAACTCATGTTTTCACGTAAACTGTCAACCTTAATTGGGAACGAAAGCGGCGTAAAACTTTTAGGATTTGTGATTACAACTATACTATTTTGGATTCGCTCCAACGCAGCAGCTAATCTGGGTTCTTCCAATTGCTGATAAAATACTTCATCGTACGCCTGTCGCAAAAGTAAATTATGTTTATCGTAATCGCTAAAAACGTTAAAAAACAGACCTGCCGATGACTGTAGGTGTTTATTTGCAACATATTTTCCGGGGTAACCCTGAAATACCAATCCGGAAATGCAGGCAATATCCCTGAATTTTCTTCGTGCCATTTCCGTCGAATTGATGCTCAAAGTAATGTCTTTCGTAAGGTTTTTTGGGGAGAAAACTTCATACGCAATTGATTCATCCATAGGGATTTCTATCTCACTTAACAATTCAAAACCATAATCGTTCATGGCAATTGAAAAACTGATTGGCAGAAGCTTGCTCAATCGATAAGCCACTAAAGCCGCTAAAACTTCGTGAACCAATCGTCCTTCGAAAGGATAGGCAAAAAGATGAAAACCTTCTTTATTATTTATGAGTTCGATTAACAATTCATCATTTCGAGGTACATGTGAGCGTTTTTCTTGTAGAAGAAACAGTGGGTAAACACAGTCTAATTCCTCATCCTGATGGGTTTTATCCAAGGCCTCATTGTATTTTTTGCGCAATACAGCACCTAAATTTGAAGATAAAGGCAAACGACCACCATTCCAGCTCGGAGAAATTGCATTATGTTGTTTACTCACACGAACAATAACAGTCATATCTTTGACATGGATAAACTCCAAAACACGACCAGCCAACCGGAAATTATCTCCGGCTTTCAATCGTGTAACAAAATATTCCTCTACCATACCAATATAACCACCGGAAAGGAATTTGACTTTCAACATCGCATCGCTCACAATGGTTCCAATATGCAGGCGATGACGCATGGCAAGCTGCCTGCTTTTTACTTTCCACAACCCATCTTCATCTTTTGTAACCTTTTTAAACTCATTATAAGCACTTAAACTATCACCTCCTGAAGTAATAAACTGCATCACCCAGGTCCATTCTTCTGGTAAAATCAGTTTAAAAGCATTTGTATTTTTGATTTCTTCGTAAATAATTTTATCATCAAAACCGTCGCCGATGGCAAGCGTAACCAAATATTGAACCAAGGTATCGAAAACCATAATAAATGGCTCTCTGCTTTCAATGTTGTTTGTTTTAGCTGCCTCTTTAATTGCTGCTGCCTCCACCAATTCCAGGGCATGGGTAGGCAGGAAATATATTTTTGAAACTTCATGAGGGGAATGACCAGACCGGCCGGCACGTTGCAGAAACCTGGCAACGCCCTTGGGAGAGCCAACCTGCACTACGGTATCAACAGGTTTAAAATCGACACCCAAATCCAATGATGAGGTCGCAATAACTGCTTTTAGCTGTCCGGTATGCAAAGCATCTTCAATCCAGTTTCGCAGTTCGAAATCTATTGATCCATGGTGAATGGCAATTCTTCCTGCCAGTTCCGGTTCGATATTCAGTAAATGCTGGTACCACATTTCTGACTGTCCGCGCGTATTGATAAAGATTAAAGTGGTTTTACTTTTTTCAATAATCGGTAATAATTTATAGGCTAGTTTTAAACCCAGATGCCCGGCCCAGGGCAGGGTATCAATATCATCTGGTAAAACGGATTTAATTAAAATTTTCTTTTCCAGGTCTGCCTTCACGATGATTCGTTTAGCATCTAAATTTGGTTCGAGCACATCCAAGGCCTCTTCAATGTTTCCGATGGTTGCCGAAATACCCCAAACCCTTAAAAATTGTTTTTTTTCTACTTTTTGTAAACCCTTAATACGAGATATGGCAAGTTCAACCAATACACCCCGTTTGCTGCCTAATAATTCATGCCATTCATCAGCAACAATGCATTTTAAGTTTTTAAATAAGGTTGAAGAACCTTTTTGAGCAAGTAAAAGGTGTAAACTTTCTGGCGTAATTAACAAAATTTCCGGCATCGATTTTTTTTGTTGAACTTTCTCCGCCTGTGAAGTATCGCCATTCCGAACACCAACATGCCAATCCAATTCAAGTTCGGTTAAGGTTTCCCGCATCGCTCTTGCGAGATCTTTTGCCAGGGAGCGAAGTGGTGTAATCCAGATTAACTGCAATCGATCTTTGGCTTTTTTATTGTTAATTTCTGATGCGTTTAGTGCTTCAATTGTTACCGCCAAAAATAACGAAAATGTTTTTCCGAAACCTGTTGGTGCGTTTACCAGTCCACTGTAACCATTCAGGTAATTTTGCCAGGCATCTTCCTGAAATTTAAATGGTTTACGACCATTGGCTTTAAGCCATTGCTTAATTTTTTTGTAGCCTTTGGTTTTCGTTTGGTCCATGTATAAGAAACTAATTTACTGTTATTTACTAATATTGTCGTCATTGCGAATCACGAAACAATTTTAAGAATAGCTAATGTTTAGGATTGCCTGCCTGCGGTAAGCAGGCTTCGTGCCTCATCATGACATAGACTTTTATAATGTTGACTGTAATAGCTGCCTCAAATCTTCTAATGTATTAATTTCAGCTGCTTTTTTATCTTTTCGCCAACGTAAAATTCTTGGAAAACGAAGGGCTAAACCTGCTTTATGCCGCTTACTTTCTGCTATTCCTTCAAATGCAATTTCAAAAACCAATTCAGGTTTAACTGTTCTAACCGGTCCGAATTTTTCAATGGCATTTCTGGTAACAAAAGAATTTACTTCCTTAATTTCTTTGTCTGTTAAGCCCGAATAAGCTTTTGCAATGGTTACCAGATTTTCTCCGTCACGAACAGCGAAAGTATAATCTGTAAAGAAATTTGCCCTTCTGCCGCTACCTTTCTGGGCATAAATCATTACGGCATCCACGGTGTAAGGATTGATTTTCCATTTCCACCAATCGCCACGCTTACGGCCACTGTGGTAGTGAGAACTTAATTTTTTAAGCATGATGCCCTCACTATTAATGGAGCGGGATGTTTGCCGTAGTTCTGCCAGTTCTTCCCAGGTTTTACAATTTATTACCGGAGATAAAATTACAGCACTTTCCTGTAAGCCTCCTATAAGTTGTTCCAGTATTTCTCTTCTTTTACTAAGCAGCTGTTCACGGAAATCACTGGCTTCAAATTCTAAAATATCATAAACAAAAAATCCAATCGGTGCATCCTCGAGTTGCTTTTTATTTATGGTTTTACGATTTAAACGCTGTTGTAGTGTGCTGAAGGATAAAACCTGTTTATCTTGAACGGCCAGTATTTCGCCATCTAAAACAACGCCATCAGGTAAAACATCTATTAAAAAATGAAGCTCCGGAAATTGCTCGGTTACCAGTTCTTCGCCCCGGCTCCAGATAAACAATTCTCCGTTACGCTTTACAATTTGTCCGCGGATGCCATCCCATTTCCATTCCGCCTGCCAGTCTGAAATTTCACCCAAAGTTTCAGGTTCATTTTCTAAAGCATAAGCCAAACAAAAGGGATATGGCCAGGAGTTATCGGTATTAACATGTATTCCATTAATCAGTTCGGTAAAAGTAATTTCATAAGGATTCCATTTACCCATAATACTATGCATAATTTGAGCGCTATCCAGGCTACTTTGTTTAGCTAAAGCGTTTACCAGCATTTTATTTGAAACCCCAATCCTGAAATTGCCTGATATTAATTTATTAAAGATGAATCTTTCCTGAGTTTCTAAAATATTCCAGGCATTTAAAATAAAATCTTTTTTAGTTTCATCGTCCTTTCCTTCCAAATTATGCAAATCTTCAATCCATTGATGTAATTGAAAATCAGAAGTTTTTTCGGCAGGCGGCAGGAGTAAGGCAATGGTTTCGCTCAAGTCACCAACATTCGAATAACTTTCAGAAAACAGCCATTCGGGCGTACCGGTAATCTCTATTGCCCAGTATTTTAATAAAGCTGATTTAATCGGGCGTTTAGGTTTTTTACCGGTAAACAAAGCAATTACCCAAACCTTATCTTTATCATCTGCATAGTTAAAATAATCGACCAGTGCCGCGATTTTATCGTTGGTTTTATTGCTCAATTCGAGCTGCTGGATAAGTTTTGCAAAGCTTTTCATCTGATTATTGAGTTTCGATTTCAGAATTACGGTTTTCAGTATCAGCCAGATCAACCTTGTTTTCCTCATCATCTTCTTGCCCGAATTTGGTCATAACTTCTTCTGATTCAATTCCATTATCATTTAAAAATCGGCTAAAAGCAGCTGTAAAGCCATGGGTAACATACACCTTTTCTGCTCCGGTTGCGGTAATTGCGTCTATTAAACCCGTCCAATCGGCATGGTCACTCAAAGCAAAACCGGCGTCTGCACTTTGCCAACGCCGATGCGCGCGTACCTGCATCCAACCAGAGCAAATTCCGGTAACCGGGTGCGCTAAATTTTTAATCCAACGGCTATCACGCATAGCAGGCGGAACAATTACAATTCCTTTTTGTAATTCATCTTTGGTGATTTCCGGCGTAATTCTGATGGTTTCAGGTAAATTTACACCGGCGTTTATAATGACTTCATTTAAGTTTGCGATGCTGTTGTGCACATAAATGGGAACGTTTCCTGCCAGGTTTTTGATTAAACGCTGTGCTTTACCTAAACTATAGGCAATAAGCACACTGGTTTTCTGCTGAACAATATTATCGCCAACCCAGCTTTTAATTTTATCGAAAACGATATCTTGCTTTTGCCATTTATAAACAGGTAAACCAAAAGTACTTTCAGAAACAAAAGAATGGCATTTTACAGGTTCAAAGACATCGCTGATGCCATCATCTTCTGTTTTGTAATCACCGGAAATTACACAAACCTCTCCTTTATATTCCAACCGAACCTGAGCCGAACCAATGATGTGACCAGCAGGGTAAAAAGAAATGTTTACACCATTACGTACAATGCTTTCACCATAATTTAAGGTTTCTACATCTAGATCTTCGCTTATCCGGCGTTTAATAATAGGCTTTGTGAGTGTGTGGCATAGATAATGTTTGTTTCCAAAGCGCACGTGATCGCTATGACCATGCGTAGTTACAGCATAATCTACCGGCCACCAGGGGTCGACATAAAAATCACCTTTTTTACAATAAATGCCTCTTTTGGTAAATTCTATTAATGCCATAATGTATTAAACAATTAAATTAATTATAAGTTTTATAATTATCGGCTAAATACCCGATAATTAGGATTATCGGCTAAATACCCGATAATTAGGATTATCGGCTAAATACCCGATAATTTGTTTTGAAATATAGTTTATTAGTTAGATATTGTATTATGATTTGTATTATAACAGGTGATATCATCGGTTCAAGAAAAATTAAAGATAGCTGGCTATTAAGCTTAAAAAATGCTTTAAAAGTGGTTTCCGGGCAGAATAATAGATGGGAAATCTATCGTGGTGATAGTTTTCAGGTTCAGGTAGAACCGGAAAATGCCATCAGAACTGCTGCTTATTTAAAAGCATGTATCAGGCTAAATAAACCTGCGGATGTAAGAATGGGGATCGGAATTGGTGAAGAAAAAAATAAACGTAAAAAGCTTTCAGAATCGAGTGGAGATGCTTTTATAAATTCAGGAGCTGCCTTTGATAGCCTAAAACAAGCTAAAGTTAATCTGGCTATTAAAACAAATTCTGTCGATTTCGACGAAGAAATAAATGTTTTAATTAAACTTTCTTTAATTGCGATGGATAGCTGGGGTATGGTTGCCGCGGAAATGGTAAAGCTGGCCCTGGAAAATGAAAATGTAGTACAAAGTGAATTGGCCGCCATTTCCGGAAGAACGCAATCTTCTGTTAGTGAGGCATTAAAGCGTGCACATTATTCAGAAATTATGGAAATGAATAAACTATATTGTAAAAAAATCAGCCAAATGCTTTCGAAATAATGGAAATTTATTTAATCAAAATTATAATTGCACATTTAATTGGAGATTTTTTTCTGCAGCCTGCATCCTGGGTTAAGGATAAGGAAAGAAAGAAACTTAAATCAGGAAAATTATACCTGCACGTTTTAATTCATGTGGTTTTGATTTTTATCATTTTCATGAGTTTTAATGCATGGAAAATAGCCTTATCAATTGGTGTGCTGCATTTGATGATAGATGCCTTAAAATCGATATTACAAACTAAAAAGAATGCCAGGATATTGTTTT
This sequence comes from Pedobacter rhodius, assembly GCF_027213645.1. Classification (GTDB taxonomy): domain Bacteria; phylum Bacteroidota; class Bacteroidia; order Sphingobacteriales; family Sphingobacteriaceae; genus Pedobacter; species Pedobacter rhodius. Next base: position 1,289,204 of record NZ_JAPWGL010000001.1, read on the forward strand.
TTATTGATCAGATTTTGCATTTCAGTTCAATCGTATTGGTCTGGCATATTTTCTATAAAGGTTATTTAAACATCAGTTTTATCAATGAAACTAAAACCTGGATTTTACTATCAGGAGGATTATTTCTAACCATGCCAACATCTATTATCATGAAAGTGATTATCGCAAAATGGTTGCCCGAAAGTGATGATGAAAGTCCGAAATCATTACAGAATGCCGGGAAATATATCGGAATATTAGAAAGGGTTTTAATCTTTGTTTTTATATTAACCAATCATTTTGAGGCTGTTGGTTTTTTACTGGCAGCCAAATCTATATTCCGTTTTGGTGATTTAAAAGAAGCACACGACTTAAAATTAACAGAATATGTGCTGATTGGAACCTTACTAAGCTTTGGTATTGCAATCGTTGTTTCATTGATGATTTTAAGCCTGGTCAGGTAAAACCAGCCGATTACAATAGTACCTTAGCTAAGGTAAATTTAAGGTTGTGAAGGTTTTCATTCTAAAACTGATTAGTATAGAATACTTTTTATTAGTCCACGTTATTCCTCCCCGCAATGGCGACTTTCTGAATCCGTGATAATCTTAAATAAAAGCGGGGATATCGAAACCGATTCCCCGCTGAAATTGCTTTTTAAACACTAATCTTATCTTGCTCCCGGAGGACAATTATCTTTTAAAAACTTAGTATAAGTTAAGGATAAATGTTCGCTGGTGCCCTCGCCTTCAGAAATACTATGGGTACGATTTGGATAACTCATCAGTTGGAATACTTTTCTGTTTTTAATCAATTCATTTATCAACATTTCGGCATTTTGATAATGTACATTATCATCGCCGGTGCCATGAATATAAAGTAAATTACCTTTTAAATTTTTTGCATATGTGATTGGCGAACCTTTTTCATAAGCTTCTTTACTTGGAAAAGGGGTTCCCATATAGCGTTCCTGATAAACATTATCATAAGTTAACTGATTGCCAACAGCGGCAATTGCAATTCCTGTTTTATAAATTTCAGGATATTGGAACATCAGGTTTAAGGTTGATGAACCGCCGCCGCTCCAACCCCATACCGCTACACGATCTTTATCCATAAAAGAATAAGTTGCCAATAACTTCTTTGCAGCCATTGCCTGATCGCGGATGTTGATTACGCCGATATTTTTGTAAATGCTTTTGCGCCAGGCTGCACCTTTTGGAACCGGGGCGCCACGATTATCCATAGAAATATAGATATAGCCATCTTTAGACATATCACCGGCATATAGCCAATTTCTTCCTGCACCATAACTGTCAGACGCCGTTGAACTGGCCGGCTCGCCATACACGTAAAATACAACCGGGTATTTTTTATCCGGATTAAAGTTGTCTGGCTTTTTCATCCAGCCATCCAATTCAATACCATCTTCAGTTGTTACTTTAAAGAATTCTACTTTGTTTTTAGGTGCTTCTTGTTTTGATAACTGTGTTGTAATACTTCCATCCATTGTAAAAGGATTTCCGGTAGTGAAATTCATCCACTCTGTTATCGGCCTTACGCCAGAACTGTTATAAGTATGGCGGGCGAAGGCTGCGTTTGGAGAGATGTCGTAACTATGCGTACCAGGAAGCAGGGTAGATGGCGTAACCTGTTCTAATTTCCCTTTCCCATCCAGCTTAGTTTTGTATAAATAACGTTGTGTAGCATTAGTGGGTGATGCAGTAAAATATACGTAATTATTCTTATCATCAATTAATTTTACATCAACCACATCATAATTTCCTTTGGTAACTAGGGTTACTTTCTTATTCTCCAGGTTGATTCTATATAAATGATTCCAACCATCTTTATCAGATAAAATTGTAAACTCTTTATTTTCATTTAACCACTTCCAGTCATCCTGAGCATCAATCCATGCTTTCGCTTTTTCAGTGTAAATTGTTTTTGCGGTACCATCCGCAGCATTACAAATAAAAACAATGCTTTCGTTTTGTTCGCGGTTAAGCTGTTGCAGAATGATTTCATTACTGTTTGGAACCCACTGCATACGAGGAATATAATGCTGGATATTATCTCCCGGAACATTTAACCAATTTGTTTTAGCAGTTGCAACATCAACTACACCAATTTTACAAGCCGATGGATTTTCGCCAACTTTAGGGTATTCAACAGGAATGGTGTAAGGGTAAATCGAATCTGTATTATTAATCATCAAAAAGTTTTTGATTTTCGTGGCATCTATCTGCCAGTAGGCAATTGATTTTCCGTCCGGGCTCCACCTAAAACCATCTCTGCAATCGAATTCTTCTTCATAAACCCAATCAAAAGTTCCGTTAATCATTCTGTCAGTTCCATCGCTGGTTAGGGCTTTCGCATCAGTTCCATCAATGTTTTCTACATATAAATTATGTTTGCTTACGTAAGCTACTTTATTTCCATCGGGAGATAACTTTGCAAACATTAGAGAAGATGCAGGTTTATCTTTACCAATCTGGGTTATTTTATTGGCTGTTAAATCAGCTAACCAATAATTTCCGCGGGTATCATAACGCCAAACCTTTTTGCTATTGGTGTAGATTAGTGCTTTCTTACCATCAGCAGATAATTGGAAACTACGAACCGCAATTGGATTATTTTTGCCTGCAGGCGTTAACAATGTTCGTGAAATGATAGTTTTACGCTCACTTTTAGGAAGTGTGACAGAAACAATTTCTCCGCCGGCAATTTGATAATAGGCGTTACCGTCTTTTGCCCAGTTTATACCTTGAGCTTGTGCATCAAATACTGCAAATAAAAATATGCAAGTAACTGATATTTTGAATAGTAGGTTTTTAATCATATAGGTTAGGTCATAAAAAAAGCTTTTTAACTTTTCGGCTAATTTAAATAAAAAGCCGGCAGTTAAAAAGCCTAATATTAATTGAAAGTGGTTAATTATTCACCGCCGCCTTGTTGCTGTAAAGCTTTCATTTCAGCGTAAGTAATTTCATCATAACCTGCAGGGATTTTAGTCACAGAAAGTTCTCCAATTTTACCTTCAGTAACAGATTTTAATGTTACCGTTGCCATTGAGGTTTCAACTAAAACAATAAAACCTTTAACTTCTTTGAAATCTGCAGTAGCAATAGTTACCGGAATTTCTACATCTGTAGTAGCCCAAAGTTCGCCTGTACCACCTTTATCATCTTTAAAAGTATATTTTTCCGCATTATAGCCTGCAACTGTTTTCTTTTCGCCGGTTGCCTTAAAATCCGAATATTTCGGTTTTGCAGCATTAGACTCTTCCATGTCTGCTTTAGTCATTTTTGAAGCCAATTGTTTTTGAGCTACCGGAATATCAACCAAAAGTAAACCTGTTCCCGTTTTACTATCCATGAACACACCGATAGAAGCCGGTCCAAATTCCATTTCCAGCTTAGAAACATCTCCATTAAATTTAACCTTTTGCTCTTCAGGAGCACCCGGTGCATCAATTTTATATTTCATTCCATAAACTAAAGTTCCTTCAGTTATCTTTTTTTGTGCATGAGCCAGAATAGCTGTGCTTACCAGGATTAAAGCTACAACGCTTGTTTTGATTGATTTTAACATGTTTTATTTTAGTTAAGTGTTTTTACCAGTTAATTTTTTCTTTATTCAAAAATGATGCTATACCCTTTTTAAAATCTTCGCTTTCCCTAACACGGGCATTTATTTGTACAGCAATTTCTAAACTTTTTTCTAGTGTAGGGTTTGTTGTCTGGGTAATTAATTGTTTAGTTATCATCAAAGAATTCCCGGAACGTTCTTTACACAAACTTAAAGCAAATTCTTTAACAGTTCGATGAATTTCTGATGAATTTGTTACAAAATTTATCAAATTATATTGAAGTGCTTTTTCAGCTGAAAAAATTTCACCGGTCAGCAGCAATTCTTTTGCAATCGCTTCATTAACCTTTTGTTTTAAAAAACAGGAAACAATGGCTGGAACAAATCCAATTTTTACCTCTGTATAGCCAAAATTACTCTCTGGTGTTGCGAAAACAATATCACATATAGTTGCTAAACCACAACCGCCGGCAATTGCATGCCCTTCAATCTGGGCGATAACGACTTTTGGTAAATAATAAATTGTCGTGAAAAGTTTCTTTAAATTGTTAGAATCGGCTACATTTTCTTCAAACGTATTGTGTTGCAGCTGCTGAAGATATTCTAAATCTGCACCTGCACTAAAAGTGTTTCCATTAGCTTTTAATACAACGACTTTTACATCGTCATCTTCTGAAGCACGAATAAAATTTTCTGTTAACTCGGAAATTAACTGCGGATTTAAAGCATTACGTTTTTCAGGCCTGTTGATGGTTATAGTGGCAATTCTATCTTCTACACTGTATAAAACCAGATTATCCATGTTATTGGGTTAGGTAGACCAAATATGCAGGATTTTTCTTTAAAACATAATACTCAACTTTATTATTTTCAGCAAAATTTTTAAAGATTGCAATTTTGTAATCCTTGTTTGTTCCATCAATCAAAATGGTTTTATAGTCAATTTTCCCGGAAAGATGCTCAACTTTGAACTTAGTATTTCCGGTTAGCCAAAGAGTTGAAAATTTCCCTTTACCTGTAAGCTTCTTGTAATTCAATTTATCATCTATGATTAATATATTGTAGTCATTAAAAACAATTTGATGTCTTTTCTTAACAAAATGTGGCATAATTACATCCTGTTTTAAACTGATGTACTTTATTTTGCTAATCTGAGCCTGTTCCAATGCCGGTTTTACAAAGAATTGATAGTTTTTATCATCTATAATTAAGTCGGTTAATAAAACGGCTTCCGTACCACTTATAAATGCTGCTGCATAATTCTTCCTCAGTGTAAAAAAGATAATTTTTTTCTGATGGACTGCTATCCAGTTATCATAAATTGCAATTGAAGCATAAATAATATAAAGCATCAATGCTATTGAGAGCAACTTCTTATTATATTTTACTAACGCATACACACAAAATCCTAAAGCTACACTCAATAAAATTAACTCAGGAAGATTTATCCAAATCGATGAATATGTTGAATAAGGCAAATCTGCAATCCATTTTAAAACTGAATTTGTGAAAACAATAATCCATTCAAAAATCGGAGCAAGTCTGTCAAAAACCGGAATTAAAACACCAATTCCCAAAATTATAATCAGGATTAACGGAATAGAAATGAATAAATTTCCGATCAGGAAATAAACTGGAAATCGATGGAAATAATAAATACACAATGGAAATGTAACCAGTTGCGCAGCTAACGACAGGGCGATTAATTCCCAAACTTTATTTAACAACTTATGCTTTATATAAATCCATTTATAAATTTTGGGCTGAAGATATATCAATCCAAAAACTGAAACATAAGACAACTGGAAACCAACATCCCAAATTGAAAATGGGTTATAAACCAGTTGACAAAAGGCTGCAAAAGCCAGGGTATTGTAGGCATTTTTATTCCTGGCGAATGTTTTTGCTGTAATAAAAATGGTTATCATAATCGCTGAACGAACAACCGATGGCGATAAACCTGTAATTAGTGAATAAGCCCAGATTAAACAACAGATTAAAATGAATTTGAATATTTTTAGTGATTGTTTCTTGTCGAGTAAAGTCAAAATAAAATCGAGTATGAAAAAAATAATTGCCACGTGGCTTCCTGAAACTGAAAGCGCATGAATGGTTCCGGTTTTGGAATAAGCAGCTAGAGTTTCCCTGGTTAAATCTGAACGATAACCTAAAATTAAAGTGGATGCAACAGCAAAAGCTTCGTCATTTTTAATTAGTTGCCGGTATTTGGTAATTTGTTTTTCTCTTAGAAGAAGTGCAAACTTTATAACAGGATTGCCAATATTTCGATTCGTTTTTAAAACATGATTTTGGTCGATAAAGGTTTGTTTATAAATGTTCTGACCAGCCAGCCAATATTTGAAATCAAATTCGGCAGGATTATAAGGTGGTTCAACTTCTGCATATCTGGCAGAAACAATTACCTCATCGCCATATCTTAAATGGATAGGATTAAGGCTGTCTACTTTCAAAGCCACTAGTAATTGTCCGCTCAACTTAATTTGCTTGGAATTTTCATAGCCTGAAACCACTCTGGCTTTAAATCTTAAAATGCCGCTGGTATGTTCTGGTTCGTCATTTACCCAAATTTTTAAACAGGTGTAATTTTTCGTAGCGAAATAATCGGATCTCAGTTTTTCGCTTTTCAATAGGCAGAGCAGGCCGCCAAAAACAAAAAAAAACAGAAAGATTAAAATTCCTGTGATACCCTTAAATTTATAAGCATTCAGTTTTTTATAATTTATATTGACAATTAAAATGAAAAAGAATGTTGCGGCTGATGCGATTGCCAAAATCAAAATTGCTTGCTCATTCTGAAAAAAATAAAGCAAAGCAATTCCCATTAAAAATGGCAATAGAATTCTTGCGAAAATATATTCTGCTTTAAACATTAAACACAGTTTAACCTAATTATGGTTTATATTTTAAATGGTAATAGCCATAGAAGAAAGGTAAGATTATTAAAAACCATCCCAGCCCGATTTTTAAAACTGGTACCTTAACTGAATTTTCAACTCCGATTTTTTATTCCCTTGTATTTCATCAAGATATGTTCCTACAGTTTCAACATCTTTGTAAATGAACATGGCGTATCTTGCCCAAAGATTTAAATTTTTTAACAGGTTATATTTTAAATTGAAATACGTTCTGAAACCTTTCCCACTGTACATCCCAAATGCAAAGCTGTATAATACATCATCTTCATAAGCATAAATCCGACTGTTATAACCTTGCGTATCAAAATAGGCAATCCTTAAGTTTCCGGTAATTTTTGAAAACATTGGCGAATAATCAACATCCTGGTAAATGAGATAGCCGAATTCTTGATTAGTATTTCCCTTTTTGAATTGAGAGACCTCTGCCCGGTTTTGGAAACTCCATTTTTTGTTCAGTTGCCAACTTAATTCAACGCGATACCCTTCTTTTTTTACATCATCTAAAAAGTTAATCGGAACTTCTAAATCAGTGTTTTGCTGTTTGTTTTCAGTTTTAAATCTGGCCAAAACCCTAAAAGTTTTGCTCGGTGTGTAAACTGCCTGACTTAAAATTTCGTAACCTTTTGATGGTGCGTCAACACGATACTTTAACCACGGAAACCGGAAATAATCTCCATAAAAAGAAAATGACCAACGTTTGTTTGGTATCACGTTTAAACCTACGTACAAGCCTTTTTCATTAACGGCTTCAGTTGCTTCGGCTAGGGCCTGGTTAAAAAAATTATGGTAATCTTTCGAATAATTTCTATACGTTAAAGCAGCTGAAACAGTAGGAGATAAACTAATTAAAGCGCCGTTCACATGCGCTAAACCAGTATTTAAACTTTTTCCGGCTTCGCCAAAGAAATAAATATTTTTATAGGTATAATTATAATAAGCACCTACGTTTGTTAAGGAATTTCCTGTGAAGCTAAATCTATCATAAACGGCAGTTTGCGTAATAAAACTATTTCTGTATTTACTTTGATAAGCGATAGCGCCAACTCCAAGCTCGCTTTTTGTATATTGAATAGCTGCTCCAAAAATTTGCTGACTTAAAGAGTTTTTATTTTTAATTTCAGTTAGGGTTCTATGATAACCGCTTTGATTAACAGTTGTCTGAACCAGATGACCGTTAAAATCCAAATCCTGACTTGCGTCTAGATTTCGGTAAGAAAGAAAAGGAGTGAGATCGATGTTTTTAAAAAGATTTACAGTTGCTGAGAAGCCTCTTAAAAAAGAATATTCGTTTGCCGAGGTGTAAGGGCGCAGGCCTAAATCTTTTTTTGCGACACTGGTTACATCAGGGCCTTTTCCAAAAGAAAAACCCGACCACATGGTTATGCCCTGACCAAATTGTAAAATATAATCACCAACCACTAATTTTTTAATCCGGTTCAATTTAAAGATTGCGATGTTTCCTGAAAAGAAATCAAATGGTTTTCCTATAAATTTTTCTCCGGCATCCTTATCTAAGGTTATTGCTGCAGAAACAATTGTACCATAATGATACCGGTAACGTGTTTGAAACCTTTCAGGTGAACCTATGTATCGGTTTCCAGGCAAATTTGTAAAGCCTTTTTGTGTTTGTAAGGTCTGCGCGAAGCGCATAACCAGATCATTTTCGCCAAAACTGAAAATATTTTTAAATGTAAGTTTCTCATATTCAGTAGCATGATTTAAAGTAACGAAAGGCAGTAAGCTTTGAACGGTTTTGACATCAAAACCATCAATACGCTGCAGTTCTAAAACATCGATAAATTTTCCGTTTTCTTTAACATAAGCAAAAAAGTTACTGATTTGTAGGGGAGAGAGAAAAACGAAGGTCTTCAACTCTTCAGGTGTGGTTTTATTTAAATTAATTGGATGTTTTCTGTATTTTGTTAATACATCTACTAATTCCGTCATATCGTAATTGTCAGGAAGGTTTTCAGCTACACTTTCCAATATATCCCGTACGTCAATTTCTTGTTCAGTTATCTGCGCATTCGCAATGAATCCCATCATTACAAACACTACTGTAATTAACCTAAAATGCATAACCAACGGCAATTTGAGGTGTATAACCAAGATTGGCATCGTAAGTAGTTGCCATATCTAATAAAAATTTCTTGCAGTTCAGGCCAAAACCTGCATGTTGCTTAAATGGCTTTGCACTTAAGCCGCCACGCAAACTGAGTAGATCGATAATTTTGTAATCGATGCCCAAGCTTACATTGATAGATTGATTAAGAATTTTGCTTACCGTAGTTGCAATTAATACCTTATCAGATGCGAAATAACCAGCACCAACATGAAATGAAGTTGGTATTTTTGCGACAATTTCGGTGCTGTTAAATTTTTGCTTAAAGGGATTATTAACGAACGCACCTAATGTGAACTGCCTTTTAAATTGATACAGTACCCCAACATCTACGGATAACCCTTTAGAAGAAGCATAATTTGCAATTTTTAATTGATGGTAATTTCCATTTAAACCAATGGAAAGTTTGTTTCCAAACCTCTTCGTATAGAGAAAACTAAACTTACTTTCGTTGTATTCCGAAAAGCCATATCGTTGAAAACCGGCACCAATAATGTTGTTTCTGAATGGGACAACAGCAGCGAAAGCTTGTGTGCTAATTTCGTTATTAAAAAGATGTTTAATATAGCTTAGTGAAACCGCAGGCGTCTTAAATTCAGAAATCCCTGAGGGATTTGCCTGCAAAGACCAGATATCGGTAACAGCAGCACCATTGTTGCCCATGGCTGTCAGTCTCGGGCCTAAATTGTTCTGAGCAAATAAATAAAAAGGGGTGAGGGAGATTAACAATACATTCCATATTTTCATAAAAAGGTTTTAACCAGTTAAAAAAAATAGGGGTGATTGTTTTTTGTTACGCTAATGTAAGAAAATTATTTATATCAATAATAAATTTTATTTTGAAATTCCCTGTTAAACTATTCGGCCCGTTGGTAATCGGCTAAGTGCCTTGCGCAAAGCTTATTGCAATAATTAACATTAGTAAAACCGACGCCGAAATAGTTTTATAAGAAAAAATCATCTTGGTTTAGTTGGGATGACCAAGGTAATTTTTTTTGCAATTGCAAATGAAGATGAAATTTAACTTTGTTATACCGATGTTTAGCCAGAAGGAATTAACTACGGCCTTATAACTCCTGCGACAGATTCATTAAAAACCCCTTAAGTTTTTCAAGGGAATCGATAATCTTCTGATTTTCTTTAACAGCGCCTTTATTATTTTTTAAATATTCTTTTGCACCTTTAAGTGTAAAACCTTTCTCATCAACCAGATTGAAAATAATCTTTAAATTCTCGATATCATCAGGCGTGAATAAACGGTTGCCTTTCTTGTTTTTTTTGGGCTCAAGTATATCAAATTCCTTTTCGTAAAAGCGGATTTGTGATGCGTTTACATTAAACATTTCAGTCACTTCGCCCATGGTATAATACATTTTATTAATGTCTCTTTCTTTATACGGCATAACTTGTGCTTGATTATGAGTGTTTTATATCGGTTAATTAAAGTGTTCAAATGTAGCTCGATTTTTCCTGATTAACGCAATAAAATTTTAATTTTGTTCCTCCAATATTTAAATAATGACAGCTAAAGAGATAAGACAGGTGTTCCTTAATTTTTTTGAACAGAAACAACATCATATTGTTCCATCGGCACCAATTGTAGTTAAAAATGACCCAACGTTAATGTTTACCAATGCGGGGATGAATCAATTTAAAGATTTGTTTTTAGGCGAAGCTGCCATTAAATATTCAAGGGTTGCCGATACCCAGCGTTGTTTGCGGGTGTCTGGAAAACACAACGACTTGGAAGAAGTTGGTATCGATACCTACCACCACACCATGTTTGAGATGCTGGGAAACTGGAGTTTTGGCGATTACTTTAAAAAAGATGCCATTGCCTGGAGCTGGGAATTGTTAACTGAAGTTTACAAAATTCCGAAAGAAAAATTATACGTTACTTATTTCGAAGGTGACGAAAAAGAGGGCTTGGAAAAAGATCAGGAAGCTTATGACCTTTGGAAACAATATGTAGATGAAAGCCATATTTTGCCAGGAAATAAAAAAGATAATTTCTGGGAAATGGGCGATACAGGTCCTTGCGGTCCGTGTTCTGAAATCCATGTAGATTGCCGTACAGATGAAGAAAAAGCATTGGTGGATGGTGCTACTTTGGTGAATGCCGACCATCCGCAAGTTATCGAAATCTGGAATAATGTATTTATGCAGTTCAACCGTTTAAAAGATGGTTCGTTGCAAAGTTTACCGGCAAAGCATGTTGATACGGGAATGGGTTTTGAACGTTTAGTACGTGTTTTACAGGAAAAAACTTCCAACTACGATACCGATGTTTTCCAACCGATGATTCAATTCATTGCAGTTAAATCCGGGATTCACTATGGCGCTGATGAGAAAACCGACATCGCAATGCGGGTAATGGCCGACCATATACGTGCCATCTCATTTGTAATTGCCGATGGCCAGCTACCATCAAATAACAAGGCTGGTTATGTTATCCGCCGGATTTTGCGCCGTGCGGTACGATATGCGTATACCTTCTTAAACTTTAAAGAGCCATTTTTAAATCAGTTGGTTCCATTATTGGCCGAACAATTTAAAGGTGTATTCGATGAATTGATTTCTCAACAGGATTTTGTTCAGAAAGTAGTTTTAGAAGAAGAGGTTTCGTTTTTGAGAACTTTATCTACTGGCATTCAGCGTTTCGAAAAATATCAGGCTATCAATGATTTAGTGGAGGGAAATTTTGCTTTCGAATTATCAGACACTTTTGGCTTTCCAATTGATTTAACTGAGCTGATGGCTAGAGAAAAGGGCTGGAGTGTCGATTTAGCCGGATACGAGCAAGCACTTAAAAAACAGAAAGATGATAGTCGTGCAGCTACCTCAATTGATACAGGCGACTGGATTATCGTAAACGCTGATGACCAAAGTGAATTTGTGGGTTACGATGATTTAGAAATTGAAACCGAAATCTTAAAATACCGTCAGGTTAAAGCAAAAGGTAAAGAGCAGTATCAAATCGTTTTACGCCAAACACCTTTTTATGCAGAAAGCGGCGGTCAGGTTGGAGATACCGGCCGTTTAGAAGACCATAGCCGCCAATTTTGGGTTGACATTACGGATACCAAAAAAGAAAATGGTTTAACCGTTCACTTCGCCGACATTCTTCCGGATAACCTTGAAGGTAAATTCTGGGCGGTAGTTGATGAAGATAAACGTGTTTTGACGGAAGATAATCACTCGGCAACGCACTTATTGCATGCAGCTTTGAAGCAGGTTTTGGGCAAGCACGTAAACCAAAAAGGCTCTTTGGTAAATGCAGATTACTTACGTTTCGATTTTTCTCACTTCGCAAAAGTAACTGATGAGGAACTTGCTCAAATTGAGGTAATTGTGAATCAAAAAATCAGACAAAATATTAAGCTAAAAGAACAACGGAATGTTCCGTATCAAGATGCAATTGAAAGTGGTGTTACCGCTTTGTTCGGCGAAAAATATGGTGATTTTGTTCGTATGATAACTTTCGACGACCATTTTTCGAAGGAACTTTGCGGTGGTACACATGTTAAGGCAACAGGACAAATTGGTTCTTTCAAAATTATTTCAGAAAGTGCTGTAGCAGCCGGTGTTCGTAGAATTGAAGCGATTACGGCTGATAAAGCTGAGCAATATTTTTTAGACCAGAGGAAAGAGCTTGGTCATTTAAAAGCATTATTAAATGGCTCAAAGGATTTACCTGCATCGGTTCAGGCTTTACTTGATGAAAATGCAAAACTGAAAAAAGAGATTGAAAAATCTACTTTGGAACGGGTAAATATTTTGAAACATGACATCGTTCATCATGTTCGTGGAATAAATGGTGTAAATTTAATTGCAAAACACATCGACTTACAAAGTGCTGATGCAATAAAAAATCTGGCTTTCTCATTGAAAGATATGATTGATAACTTATTCCTGGTTTTTACGACAGAAATTGATGGCAAACCTGGAATTACAGTGATGCTTTCGGACGATTTAGTTAAAAAAGGTATGAATGCGTCGAACATCGTTCGTGAATTGGGTAAAGAAATTCAGGGCGGTGGCGGTGGTCAGCCTTTTTATGCAACTGCTGGAGGTAAGAACCCTGAAGGTTTAAAAGCTGTTTTAGAAAAAGCTGAAAGTTTTATTAAATAACCATTACTATAATTAACCTCTTTTAAAATGAAAAGATACTTTTTGTTTGCCATCTTTATGGTAAATTTTACAACTGCTTTTGCTCAGACAGATAGTTTATCAAAATCTATAAAAGCTAAATCTGATGCCATAGGCCATGGTGGTAATAATGAAATCAGAATTAATCTACTCTATACGGTTATAGGTATTCCTGAAGTGACTTACGAAAGGTTACTGGAAGATAATATGGGTGTAGGTATTTCTGTAGCGGTTAGATTAACTGACGAAAATGTTTTTGGGAGTCGTTTCAATTATATAATTACGCCGCATTACAGGCTTTATTTTGGAAGTAAAAAAGCAAATGGTTTTTTTATTGAAGGCAATGCCGGAGTAGTGTCTTATAAAGAATCTGATTACTCATCATTAGCTTATACAAGCTATCCACCGAACTTTGATTATTCAGTATTTGATAAAAATTATACAAAGCTTGGGCTCGGGGTTGCCGGTGGCGCAAAGTTCTTAACCCGGAACGGTTTCTTGGGAGAGGCTTACCTTGGTTTAGGCAGGGTTTTTGGCAGCCAATCTATAGACGTTTATCCTCGGTTTGGATTGTCAATCGGTAAAAGATTCTAAATAAAAAAGAGGCTAGAAAGCCTCTTTTTTATTTTAATGTCTGCCATGTTTTTCTCTGTGTCCTCTGGAGAATAGACTTGAATTTACTCGTCTGTCATGTTGCCTGTAATCGACACGTTGTGGTCTGTAATGATTTCCTGGAGAATTGTATCTGATTCGGTTGCCACCTCCATAAGAACTGCGATAGTAGTTAGAATGGTTTGAATACCTTACCCGGTGCGTATTGTAACTACGGTATGGCGTATTACCATAAACTACTACCTTTCTTCCATGGTTTAAATTGTAGCCTCTATATCTTGCAGGCAAATACCTTGACCTTGTCCAACGGCTACCGCTTAAGTAAACAAACTGCCTCTGCGGAACATAATAGTACGACTGAACTTCGGGAAGATAATAATAATTAACGTTTTGGTAGCCAGCGGGAACCCATGCCGGTTGTGTACCAATATTTACATTTAAACTTACCTGAGCGTTAGATTGATTAGATGTTAAAGCCACGATACCTACAATCGCGGAAATGATTAATAACTTTTTCATAATCGGTTTTTTTGTGTGTTAACAATAATTCAAACGCTATGCCAAAATTTCTATTGTAACAGAGATATAAAAAAAGAGCTTTTTTCAAAAATCCATTGTTAATTTTAGCCTGAACTAGTGTTTTTCTTTTCCGTTTCCATGGCCTTTTCCCTTATTTCCTTTACCATATATTTTTTTTGCCTGGCCTGGAGGCATTCCGTGTGGATGACCTTTAACGACGTAATATTTGTTATCGCGACTGTCTCTAATTACCAACTGGCCTTTATTGCCTTTATATTTTGCATACTTAACTCTATCATTTTTAAAATTTAAGTAAGGTTTTGGCGAATTAATTACAACTTTATAGCCATTATATAAATCATAATTACCGAATCTTGCCGGCAAACTATTTGCAAAAACCCAGTCGCTTCCATTTAAATAAACAAATTGTTTTTGCGGGACATAATAATAACTTTCTACATCAGGTAAATAATAATAATCTACATGGTCGTAACCAGCAGGACCCCATAATGGTTGCGAACCAATATTAACATTCACATTTAACTGGGCCTTAGCTGGTATGCTGAGTAATGATATCATCATAACCGCAGCAACTAAAAATAATCTTTTCATATTCAATTTAATTTGTGTTTCGGATTTAAATCCAAACGCCATGCCAGAAATCGAAACAAAAAAAAGGGTTTCTTTCGAAACGCCCTTTATCACAACTAAATATCTCTTTAATGACGGCGGTCGCCTTTTTCGCCACCTCTTTCAGGCCGGTTGTTTCCGCCTCTGTTTTCATCTCTACGACCATTGTTCTGAACCGGCCTTGAATTTCGCTCAACTTTTACAACAGTTTTCTGTGTGCGGATTGGACGATTATTATTTATAACAACGGTTTTGTTTCCATTGTAATTCGGATGCCCTTTTACCACATAGTATTTTGTATCACGACTATCTCTGATTACCGCCTGGCGACCATTATAATTTTTAAATTTACTATACTTTGTGACGTAAATATTGTTTCTCAAATATGGTTTTGGTTCATTCACCACAACTTTATATGCCCTGTACAAATCAAAGTTTCCAAATTGTGCCGGCAAACTATTTGTCCAAACCCAGCGACCGCCATTGGAATAAATATACTGGCCAGATGGAACATAATAATACGCATCAATATCCGGAAAGTAATAGTACTCGACATGGTCGTATCCTGTGGGACCCCAAACCGGCTGAGAGCCAATATTTATATTTAAGCTAACTTGTGCTTTTGCATTGTTTATGCTGAATAATGAAACCATCAGAACTGCAGCAAATAAAAATAACTTTTTCATAATGTTTTTAAATTAAAGGTTTCTTGTATGTGTGTAATTATTTGAATAGACAAAACCATTGCACGCGAGTTTAATTGAACTAAGCTGTTTTAACATTCTTTAACCAATTTTTTAATTACGAGTTGTATTGAGTAATTTTACTCAGCGAATTGAGTAAATTGTAAATTATGTTTGAACGTTCTGAATTACAACGAGTTATAAAGGTATTGAATGAGCCAAAAAGATTTATTCAGGTGTTGGTTGGTCCCAGGCAGATTGGTAAAACTACATTAATCAGTCAATTGGTTCAAAAAATAACTGTACCCTATCTTTTCGAATCTGCTGATGCGGTTGCAGCATCAGACAGAACCTGGATTGAAAAAATATGGAAAAATACCCGCGAAACCATTAAGGAGTATAACGTTGATCAATATTTGTTAGTAATAGATGAAATTCAAAAAATAGATAACTGGAGTGAGATTGTCAAACGATTATGGGATGAAGATATTCGGAACGGTACAAACATAAAAGTGATTTTATTAGGTTCTTCCCGATTATTAATTCAACAAGGTTTAACAGAATCCTTGGCGGGACGTTTCGAGCTAACTTATTTGGGGCATTGGAGTTTTATTGAAATGGAGAAAGCTTTTGGTTTTACCGCAGAACAATATGTTTGGTTTGGCGGTTATCCAGGTTCAGCTGGTTTAATTAATGATGAAGAACGATGGAAAAACTATGTTTCAAATGCTTTAATTGAAACGAGTATTTCGAAAGATATCTTAATGCTCACAAGAGTGGATAAGCCCGCTTTAATGAAAAGATTGTTTGAACTGGGCTGCATGTATTCTGGTCAGATTCTTTCATTCACTAAAATCTTAGGACAGCTATCTGATGCTGGAAATACAACTACATTATCTCATTACCTGCAGCTATTGGATACAGCCGGATTATTGGGAGGAATAGAAAAATTCGCTGCAGATGTGATTCGTAAACGTTCATCCAGCCCAAAATTTCAGGTTCATAATAACGCCTTGGTTAGCGCCCAGCGGAATGAATATTTTGATGAAATTAGAAAAAGCCCGGCAGAATGGGGTCGGATGGTTGAATCATCTATTGGCGCACATTTATTAAATTCTTCTTTGGTTGAGGGTTATAAGGTATTCTATTGGCGACATAGAAATGATGAAGTAGATTTTATCTTAGAAAAACGCGGTAAAATAATTTGTATTGAAGTAAAAAGTACAGGATTGGTAACAGGTACTTCGGGAATGGATGCATTCGGTAAAATGTACAAACCCGATAAAGTTTTAATGGTTGGTGCCGGCGGCTTACCTTGGCAAGAGTTTTTAAAAATTTCACCATCAAACCTGTTTTAAAATTAGATGGTGATTAAGGGAACAAAAAGTACGAGAATGAAATAATACTGTTCCTTGATTATTATGTTTTCGCAGCAAAAAATCATACCAGGTTTGTAGTAAATAAAGCTCAGTTAATAGCTATATTTGCTTGTTAAATTTTAATAATAAATAATCCGTGTTTATGCTGCCTGCGGCAGGCAGGTGTGTTCATCTGTGGTTAATAAAAAATAAATGCCTTTACAAGAAACTAGCCTACAAAACAATTACGAACTCGTTTCAGGACTGGAGATACATGTTCAGTTAAATACCAATACCAAAATATTTTCTGCCGATAGCGCATCTTTCGGGGCATTGCCTAATCAAAATATTTCAACCGTTTCTTTGGCATTGCCTGGTGCATTGCCAAAACTAAATAAAGAAGTGGTAGCAAAAGCAGTTCGAATAGGGCTTGCTTTAAACTGTACCATAAACCAGATTAATCATTTCGACAGAAAAAACTATTTCTATGCCGATTTACCAAAGGGATATCAGATTACACAGGATAATCAACCGATTTGTGTCAATGGTTTCCTGGAAGTAGAATTAGGGGATGGTTCGACAAAAAAAATTGGAATCAACAGAATTCATTTGGAAGAAGATGCGGGCAAAAGCATTCACGACCAGGATGATAACTATTCTTTAGTTGATTTAAACCGTGCAGGAGTTCCTTTAATCGAGATTGTAACCGAACCCGATATCCGAAGTGCGGAAGAGGCATCAGCTTTGCTAAGTGAAATCAGAAAATTGGTTCGCCATTTAAATGTAAGCGATGGCAATATGGAAGAGGGTAGTTTGCGTTGT
This sequence comes from Pedobacter rhodius, assembly GCF_027213645.1. Classification (GTDB taxonomy): domain Bacteria; phylum Bacteroidota; class Bacteroidia; order Sphingobacteriales; family Sphingobacteriaceae; genus Pedobacter; species Pedobacter rhodius. The sequence continues at coordinate 1,306,605 of NZ_JAPWGL010000001.1, forward strand.
GATGCGAACATTTCTATTCGCGAAAACGGTTCGACGGAATTTGGTACGCGTTGCGAAGTAAAAAACCTGAACTCTATGCGTAACGTACGCAGAGCAATGGATTTTGAATTTGGTCGTCAGGTGGAACTGATTTCAAATGGTGGACAAATTATTCAAAGTACATTGAATTTTGATGCTGACAAAGGTACAACATCGCCAATGCGCACCAAAGAAGAGGCCAACGATTACCGTTATTTCTCTGACCCGGATTTGCAGCCTGTTTACATTTCTGATAATTGGCTGGCAGAAATCAAATCAGCCATGCCAGCCTTGCCAAACGAAATTTCAAAGCAAATGGTTTTAGAATTTGGTATTAGCAAAGCTGACGCGGTATTATTTGCCGAAGATTTAGATTTGCTAAATTACTTTAGTCAGGCTTTGCCGATGGTTAATACCAAAAAAACTTTAATCAATTGGTTAATTGGTCCGATTAGAGCCGTTTTAAGTGAAAAGGGTATAACCATAACCGATTATAAAGTAAAGCCTGAACAATTAGCTGCTGCAATTAATTTGGTTGATGATAAAAAACTAACGCAACAAATTGCTGTTCAACAGTTGTTACCTGCTGTTGAGGAAAAACAAAATGCTGATGTTGCTGCTTTGGCAGTATCCTTAAACCTGCTTATTTCTGAAAACAGCGATGAATTGGGTGGTTTTATTGATGAAGTGTTAAATAAATACCCGCAGCAGGTTGATGCGTATAAAAAAGGTAAAAAGGGCGTTTTAGGTTTGTTTGTTGGCGATGTAATGAAGTTGGCGAAAGGCAAAGCAGATGCTAAAAAATTAAATGAATTGATACTTGAAAAATTAAAATAATGAAATTAAAAAACCTAAGCCTTATCGCATTAATTGCGGTAGCTTTTACAGCTTGTAAGCCAAAAGATAGCTTTACCATTGACGGAACTTTTCAAAATCCTGGAACAGAAAAGAAAGTCATTTTATATGGAATGCAGAGCAGTCAGATAGTTGCTATAGATTCAACTAACTTATCAGAAAAGGGTGAATTTAAATTTATCCGCAAAACACCTTCAGTAGACTTTTTCAGGGTTTCGATCGGTAATCACGAGTATATGTTAATCGCAAAAAATGGTGATGAGATTAAGTTAGAAGCCGATTTAACGGATAAATCAATGGCTTATAAAATTTCTGGCGCTAATGAAGTAGAGAAGTTGTCAGAATTAAACGCAATCAGAAATACCTACGCTAAACAAGTAGAACAATTGCAGGCAGATTTTGAAGCTAAAGTTGCCACACAGCCTCAAAACCGGGCTGCTATTTTAGAAGAATTGAAACCAAAATATGAATCGTATACAAACCAATTAAATTCGTCAATTATCAAATTTGCAAAAGATAATAAAGGCACATTAGCAAGTTTTTATGCCATGAATACATTAAGTCCGCAGGAATTTGAAGCCGAACTGGTAAAGTTTGCCGACGAAGTTAAAACGGAAATTAAAGGAAATGCAACTGTTGATACTTTCGTTAAGCAAATGGCCTTGTTGAAAACTGTTCAGGTTGGACAGATTGCTCCGGCATTTACCATTAATACAGCAGATGGCAAAGCGGTTAGTCTTTCTGATTATAAAGGCAAATATGTTCTCGTAGATTTTTGGGCGTCGTGGTGCCAGCCTTGTCGTCAGGAAAATCCAAATGTGGTTAAAGTTTACAATAAATATAAAACAAAGAATTTCGATATTTTAGGTGTTTCATTGGATACCGATAAAGCCGCTTGGTCAGGCGCTATTAAAGCTGATGGTTTAACCTGGACGCATGTTTCAGAATTGAAAGATTTTAACGGTGAAACCGTTAGAAAATACCAGGTTCAGGCTATTCCAACATCTTACTTAATAGATCCAACCGGCAAAATTGCTGCTAAAAACCTACGTGGAGATGAATTGGATGCGTTTTTGGCAAAAACGTTACTTTAAAAGAAATTCAATGTTAAACTAATTTAAGTCGTTAACAATTTATTAACTTAGACTTAACCAAAAATTACATCAGAGACAGTATTTTCGTAACAAATATTTAACTATGAATAACGCAGGTCAGAAAATATTAATTGTTGATGATGAACCAGATATTCTGGAATTGATTGAGTACAACTTAAAAAAAGAAGGTTATCAGGTATTCACAGCATCTAACGGTCAGGAGGGAATTACCGTTGCCAAAAAGGTTCATCCGGATTTAATTATTCTGGATATTATGATGCCAAAGATGGACGGAATTGAGGCTTGCAGATTAATGAGGGCTATTCCTGAATTCAAAAACACGTTCATGGTTTTCTTAACGGCCAGAAGCGAAGAGTATTCTGAAATTGCGGGTTTTAATGTTGGTGCTGACGATTATATCGCAAAACCAATTAAACCACGTGCCTTGGTAAGTCGAATTAATGCGATTTTACGACGAAATTCCGGCACTGAAGAAGTATCAGAAAATAAATTAGAAATTGGCGATTTAGTTATCGATCGTGAAGCTTATTTAGTTTTTCAAGACGGTAATAAAGTTGTTTTGGCAAAAAAAGAATTTGAGTTACTATATCTTTTGGCATCTAAACCAGGTAAAGTTTATACCCGTGAATCAATCCTTAAAAACATTTGGGAGGATTCTGTAGTCGTAACTAACCGTACTATTGACGTTCACATTCGTAAACTACGCGAAAAATTAGGTGAAACCTATGTTTCAACAGTAAAAGGCGTTGGATATAAGTTCGAACTTTCTTAAAATACTATAAATTTTTTAAGCCGCAGATTTGCTGATTATTCAGCGAGCCTGCGGTTTTTTTTGTAACATTACAGCTAAGTCGTCATGCTGATCCGATAGCAATCGGATTCATTTCAGCATCTTAGTGGAAATAAGAACCTGAAATAAATTCAGGGTGACGACAGCCTTAAAAAATAAAATCCGTATTTTTGCAATTCATAAAAATACTACAGTTTGAAGTACCCGAATTTTAAAGACCTTATTCTTTTCGAAGACAATGATTTTATTGTAATCAACAAACCCCCATTTCTGGCCTCACTTGATGAAAGAGGTGGTTCGGGCGAAACCAACGTATTGCGTTTAGCTAAACAATACAGCGATGATGCACAGGTTTGTCACCGTTTGGATAAGGAAACTTCAGGTGCTTTAATTATCGCGAAAAACCCTGAAGCTTATCGCCATGCATCTATGCAATTTGAGCGCAGAAAGGTTAATAAAACTTATCATGCCGTGGTTGACGGGCATGTTATTTTTGATAAACTGTTAGTGGATTTGCCCATTCTTAACGATGGGAACAAAAACGTAACCATCGATAGGGCAGAAGGAAAAAGAGCAGAAACCATTTTCGATTCCTTAAAATATTATAAGCATTATACTTTGGTAGAATGTAAGCCAATTACCGGCCGAATGCACCAGATTCGTATTCACCTCGCAACGCAACGAGCTGCAATTGTTGGTGATGAAATGTATAAAGGTAAACCGGTTTTTCTCTCTTCAATTAAACGTGGTTACAAGCTAACAAAAGGTGAAGAGGAGCAACCTGTTATGAAACGTTTTGCACTTCATGCCAGGCATTTGGTTTTTAAAGGATTAGACGATAACGACATTATAATAGATGCCCCATACCCAAAAGATTTTGCCACTTTAATTAAACTTTTAGATAAGTTTGACGCCTAAGCACACAACCCCCTAAAAAGGACTTCGAAATTCCGATAACATGTACATCCGCTTTGTAAATTACCTTGATAAGATTAACCGCTACAGGAAATCAAAAATATCAAACCGTAATTTTTTAGTGATACTTGCAGTTGTTGTTGGCGTTTTAGCGGGATTAGCAGCCGCGGCGTTAAAGAGCTTAACGCATCATATTGAAGAATTCCTTCAATCAGACTGGCAATGGAAATATAAATATTTCCTGTATTTGCTTTTCCCGATGATTGGTATATTACTTACGGTTTTATACATCAAATATTTCATTCGTAAGAGCAAATTTGAAACTGGGTTAACCCCTTTACTTTATGCGATTTCTAAAAAATCGAGCAGGGTAGAACCTCATAATATCCATTCTCAAATTATAACAGCAGCCATTACGGTTGGTTTTGGTGGTTCAACAGGATTAGAGGCGCCAATTGTTACCAGTGGTTCAGCTATTGGTTCAAACTTAGGACGAATTTTAGGATTATCCTACCGGGAAATAACCATGTTAGTAGCTTGTGGTGCAGCAGCAGGAATCGCTGGTGCATTCAATAGTCCCGTTGCGGGAATCGTTTTCGCTATTGAAATATTACTTCCAGAATTTACTATTCCGGCATTTATTCCGCTTTTGTTATCTGCAGCAACAGCTGCAGTAGTTGCGAGGCTGTTTTACACACAACAATTATTTTTCCTGGTAACCGAAGGCTGGAAAGTTAACGCCCTATTTTACTATATAATTTTGGCGCTGCTGATCGGCTTATTTTCGATTTATTTTACCAAAGCCAACTATGTTGTAAAAGGATTTTTCTACAAAATTAAGCATCCCTACACTAAAGTAATTATTGGCGGTTTGATGCTTGGTGCACTGGTTTTTCTGTTCCCAACGCTGTATGGCGAGGGTTATATTACTATTAAAAGTCTGTTAAGAGGAGATTATCTGGCTGTGATTAATAACAGCATCTTTTCTGATTATAAAACAATCCCTGCTCTTGTAATTCTATTTACTGTCATTACGATTTTCATGAAATCGATTGCCACCCTGGTTACTTTAGGAGCCGGTGGTAATGGTGGTACATTTGCGCCAAGTTTGATTATGGGCGGTTTGATCGGATTTATTTTCGCTTATGTGGTTAATCTTTCAGGGATTGCGCAGTTAAATGTCCCTAATTTTATTGTGGCTGGAATGGCCTCCGCTTTGGGCGCTATCATGCACGCGCCTTTAACTGGTATTTTCCTGATTGCAGAAATCACAGGAGGATATATTTTGATGGTGCCATTGATGATTACGACAGCAATTTCTTACGCGGTAAACAGAAGTTCGCAGAAACATTCTATCTACACAAAAGCACTTGCAGATAAAGGCGAGTTGCTTTCTCATGAAGACAAGGATACAACGGTTTTAAGCCAGATGAAATTGAAATACCTGATTGAGAAAAATTATCCAACATTATCTATAAACGATTTAGTTTCTTTAAGGATGAATGAAATCGTTCAATCGCATAAAAATATTTGTGCCGTTACAGATGAACTGGAAGATTTTAAGGGGGTAATTTATGTTGAAGAAATTTTCAATGAAATGATGAAGGATGAAAATAAGCATTCTCTAACCGCGTCTCGTTTGGTTCAGCAGGCACCAAATACCATTAATGAATATGATGATTTAAAACTGGTTCTCGAAAAAATGGAACAAGAAAATGCCTGGATTTTGCCTGTAGTCAATAACGAAAACCAGTATAAGGGTTTTGTTTCGAAGACCAGCATTTTTAATAAATACCGGGCTTTATTGATGAGGCAGAACGATTACATGGGATAGGGTTAAATGTTAAAAGTTGTAAAGTTTAAAAGTTAGGTAGCCCTAAACAATTCAACCTTACAACTTTAATTTTCTAACAGTTATTCAGCTCTCTTTAAGCCAAATTTCTCAATTTTACTGTATAAATGACTTCTTTGAATATCAATCTCGTCAGCTGTTTTTGATACGTTCCAGTTATTTTTTTCCAGCTTAAATTTAATAAATTCTTTTTCAGCATGGTCTTTATAATCCTGAAAGTTATTAAAACTATCGAAAGAAGACGACATACCTGAACCGCCGGTTGCGCCTGCAATTTGCGTACTGGTTGCTGCACCGATGTTTGTTCCGCCACCGGGATTAGCGAAAGCACGAACATCATTTTCAGTGATTACTTTATCACTTAAAATAATTAAACGCTCAATCATGTTATGTAGCTCACGAACGTTACCTGTCCACGGTAAAGCTTGCAACGCAGCCATACCACCATCATTAATTTTCTTTACCGGCATTCCGTAATCGTTACAAATGCTTTCTAAAAAGTTTTGGGCAATAACAGGAATATCATCCCTGCGCTCCGTTAAATGCGGAACGTGAATGTTAATTACATTTAAGCGGTGGTATAAATCCATACGGAAATTACCATCTTCAATTTCTTTTAATAAATCTTTATTGGTCGCTGCCAAAACACGAACATTTACTTCGATTTCTTTTTCGCCGCCCACACGGGAAATTTTATGCTCCTGCAAAGCACGAAGTACTTTTGCCTGAGCCGAAAGGCTCATATCACCAATCTCATCCAGAAATAAAGTTCCGCCGTTGGCCAGTTCGAATTTACCGATACGTTGTTTTACGGCCGAAGTAAATGAACCCTTTTCATGGCCAAATAATTCACTTTCAATTAATTCTGATGGAATTGCGGCACAATTCACTTCGATTAAAGGGCTGTCGGCACGATTGGATTTTTCATGTAACCAACGGGCTACCAACTCTTTACCACTACCATTTGCACCTGTAATTAAAACACGGGCTTCGGTAGGCGCAACGCGTTCGATTGTTTCTTTTATTTTAGAAATGCTATCGGATTCACCTAAAATTTCGCGGGTTTTACTTACTTTACGTTTTAAAACTTTGGTTTCAGTAACTAAAGTTCCCCGGTCGAGACCGTTTCGAACCGTAATTAATAAACGATTCAAATCTGGTGGTTTAGAAATGAAATCGAAAGCACCTTTTTTACTGGCCTCAATTGCAGTTTCAACTGTACCGTGACCAGAAATCATGATGAAAGGTAAATCGGGTTTGATTACCTGTGCCTGTTCCAGCACTTCCATACCATCCATCTTATTCATTTTGATATCGCAAAGAACGAGGTCAAAATTACCTTTTTTTATCATTTCGAGACCGTCGATACCGTTATCGATATCTTCAACATCATAATTTTCGTACTCCAGAATTTCGCGTAAGGTACTTCTTATTGCACGCTCATCATCAATAATTAATAGTTTGGCCATTTAATACTTGTTTATTCTAATTGAAATGCGAATATATTATTTTTAAAATTAATGTATAGTTTTTTATACAATGATTTTAGGCTATAAACGGTAAATAGTTAAAAAAGTTTTAACAGGTTTTATATAAAGTGGTTAGCTTTATTTGAGGTTGTTGTTACAGGTATCTGTTAATTAAACCTGATGGGAATGATATACTTTTTGATTGCTTGGGCGGTTTAAAAAAAATATGTCAGATAGCCGGACTTAAATAACCGTATGAATTACTGGTTTTGCTTTTCAAAATAATAAAAAATGCAGGTCTGTAAGCCGGGTTCTGTTTCCTGATTACTCAGGATTTCTATCATTAATCTACTATAAACGTTGCCGTTTATCTCTAACGACCTACCCACTAACATCGGACGGGCAGCCCTTTATCCTGATAATTATCAGGATGTTAGCCTATTTGGTCTTTCAACTCCCGGGGTTTACAAACACTACAGTCGCCTGCAATGCTCGTGCGCTCTTACCGCACGTTTTCACCCTTCCCCGACTTACGTCGGGAGGTATATTTTCTGTTGCACTAATCCGTAACTCAGGTTTTCATTCCTGAATCCCTTTCCGTTAGAAAGCGAGATGCCCTGCGTTGCCCGGACTTTCCTCTCTCTTGATTTTACTCAAAACAGCGATAGAACGACCTGCATTTTGCGCAAAGATGCTTTTTTTTGACCACAAAGACGAGAAGAAGTTAAAGATTGTTATGTTATTTGCAATTCTGTAACTGAGTAGAAACCTGTTTGTAGGGAACAAAGCCCTGATTATTTCCAAATGAATTGGTAATGTAAACCATAACCTGCGCCACATCAATATCTGCTAATTCGGGGAAAGCCGGCATTTTTTCTTTATATTCTTTACCATGAACAATTAAGGGTTCATTAATACCATTTTTAATGATACAAGCTAAACGGCTTTTGTTAGTTTTTAAGAAAACAGAATCCGTTAAAGGGGGCGCCAATTCACCTAAGCCTTCGCCGTTTTCACCATGACAATTCTGACACCTACTTTTGTAAATATCCTTACCGTTCGACATATAGTTTTGCAAATCGACGGTTTCCTGGTTTTGGCAGGAAAAGATTACAGCCATAATCGAGAGCATAAATATAGAATTGATGATGTATTTGCGCATATATTTTTGTTAAAAATCGTCATTCCGATCGGAATAAAATGCAGCAGAGAATCTTTTTAATGAGTATAAAGATTTTTCCATTTCCTGCCTGCGGCAGGCATGCGGTCGAAATGACGATTAAAAATTATAATTCTACTTTTTATATTCAGCCAATAAAACCGGAATATCTTTTTTTAGTTGCTCTACCTGGTCTTTTTTGGTTCCATCATAGGCACCACGGATTCGCCTGTCTTTATCAATTAAAACCAAATATCCCTGATGAATATAACCATCTTTTGCTGTACTATCTTCGCCAACAGCAACCAGATAGTTTTTTTCTGCAAGCGTATAAACACTGTCTTTACTGCCGTAAAGAAATTGCCACTTTGCACCGTCGACGCCCAGTTTTTGAGCGTATTTTTTTAAAACGTAAGGCCTGTCATATTTAAAATCGATGGTATGCGATACAAACATCACATCCGGATTGGTTTTAAACTGATTATAAACTGTCATTAAATTGCGATGCATCGTCGGGCATATTGTCGTACAGGATGTAAAGAAAAAATCAGCTATATAAACTTTTCCATCAGTTGCTCTATTGGTCGTAACCACACTATCCTGGTTTAAAAAAGACCAGTTTGGTATGGTTTGATAAACAGTATCAATCTTGTCGGCACCAGATGAATCTTTTATGGTTTCTGTATGACGCTCGCCGTAAAACGGAAGCTTCTTTTCTTGCTGGCAAGATGATAGTATTGTAACAAATAGCAAGCAAATTGCGATCAAAGAAATAATTTTGTTCATGATATTTAATTAAAGTGTAAATATACAACCTCTGTTTTTTAGCAGGGAATTAATTGTAAAACGATTCGTCATGCCGAATTCATTTCAGCATCTTTCCTGCTATTAAGACCCTGAAATACCTTTCCTGCAGCAGGCAGAAATCCGATAGCTATCGGATCAGGGCAACGACACTTAAAATTTGTTTAATGCTTATGATGCTCCATTTTCATACTTTTAACTGGCGCAGTATTGTAAACTTTCAAAACTGAATCTGATGTTCGGGTAACTTTTATATAAGCATCTTCTACAGTCCTGATTTTTATCATTTCCGATTTGTAGTACTCTAAATCTTCCTGCTCATTTTTGCCCTTGAAATCATCTTTAAAGAAATGCATCCAATCCATCATATTTTCATCGGCTTTGTTTAATCTGCCTATTAAATCAGCAACTTTATTTGAATCGTTAGCAGATTTAATTTTGCCTGATTTTAGAACCGAATCTAACTTCATTTTATTTCTTACTACTTTTTCACCATCCACCATTAGTTTATCATGGATGTTCAATACTTCTTTTTTTACAGCAGCTGAATCTGGTTCTGTTTTACAAGCTGTAAAGGAAACCACGATAAAGCAAAATCCTGACATTATTACTTTTTTCATATTTATGGCGTTTAAAAATTATAAGTAATTCCAACATAAACCTTTCCTGCGCTCATGGGGTGGTCGGTTTCACCCTCCCAGATGTTTTTCTGGATGCCGGCATTTAGCGCGATGTTTTTATAAAAGATATCTGTGCCAAGGCCACCCATCAAATTGTTCATTACGTGCTCGCCTGTTTTAATGCCTTTATATTTTTCTCCTGCAGAATATTCGTAGAAAAACTGGGCCGACGGCATTACCTGAATATCCTTTCCAATTCTTTGCGTGTAGAAAATATTCAGGAAACTGGTTGTACTGTTTGCAATTCCTTCATCGCGGTTATTGGTTCCATTTATCTTATAGGAGGTATTTAAGCTTGCACCAAACTTGCCTACACCCACCATATAATTGAGATAAACAAAGCCGTCGGTACTTCCCGTTCCGCCTTGCATAAGCGACGAATAACGAATTCCATCATTGTTTTTAAAGTCATTTTTTCCTGTTGGAAGTTTTATGCCAGCACCTGCGATGAGCTGCTGCTTAAAATTTTCTTCCAATTTTTGGACAACATGATAACCGGCATAAAAATTTGCATCACCAATACCTGAAATAGAAGAAGTATAACCGTTATACCTTTCACTATTGGAAACGTATGGCAGAATGGCATTGATTTCTAACCGACTATTAATAAAATATTTACCTCTGATTTCTAAAGAACGGTATAATTCATAATCTTCGGGATTCCCGGCATGACCTGTAATTGGTGAATTCTGACTTCGGGCGGGAATGAAAAAATTTCCTCCGTTTGGAAATAAAGAATGTGATTGCCCATCATAACCATTAAATGAACGATAGCGATATAATAAGCTGATGCTATTGCGATTATAATAAGGCGTAATGCCCATAAAACATCCGCAGATATCGCAGGCAAAAACCTGGCTGCTCATCAAAACGAATAGAAAAATGAATAATTTACGATTCACTGTAAAGGGTATTTTTGATAAATTCATTGTCTGTTAATGTTTTTAAAAATGCTTTGATTTGTTCCTTTTCGGATGCGTTGAGTGGAATACCGTTTTTTAGTCGGGTATCTAAATTTGCCGATGCTTTTACACCTGAATTGTAATGCTCCAGCACTTCATCCAAACTATAGAAGCGACCATCATGCATATATGGGGCAGTATATTCAATGTTGCGCAGCGTGGGCACACGGAACGTTCCAAAATCGGTGTTTGTACCAGTTATATGTGAACGTCCTTCATCGGCGCTTACCAAGTCCAAACCATTGCTTCGGTAAGAAAAATCTGTAAAAAATGGCTCAGCGTGGCATGACGAACATTTTTCTTTGAATAGATTATACCCTGCTAATTCTGTTGTTGAAAAAGTAGCACCACTTTCTTTACGAATCACTTTATCATATTTTGAATTTCCTGAAACCAAAACGGCTGTAAATTGCGTCATCGATTTCAAAAATAATTGCGAATTAATTTCAGTAGAACCAAAGGCCTGCTTAAATAAATCCGGATAAGGCGCAGTACTTTTCAAAAAGGCAATAATGGTTTCGATATTAGTTCCCATTTCGCAGGCATCGGTAATGGCATTCAATGGGGAAGTCTCGACGTTCTTTACACCACCATCCCAAAAGAAAGCTTTTTGCCAGGCCAGATTAAAAAGGGGAGGCGCATTCCGCTTTCCCTGGCAATTATTTACCCCATGACTTACTTTGTGGTCGAGGTTGGCAAAGGCAGCAAATTGCTGATGGCAGCTTCCACAGGAAACACTTTTATCTGCCGATAAACGCGTATCGTAAAATAATTTCTTGCCTAAAGTAAAACCTGCGTTGGTTAACTTATTGTTTTCGAAATTGTATGCCGGTGCAGGAAAATTAGATGGAACTGAAAAACTTATTTTTTTTTCTTCAGGTTTAATGTCATCTTCATTTTTACTGCAGGCATACATCAATGCAATGCTTAAAAAAAGCATTGCATAAACGATTGGTTTCCTCAACATACTAGTTGTGGATATGGTCTAAACGAAATAATCCTTTAGCATAATTATTAGCTACGATAACAGAATTAGCGCCGCCCATTGTGAAATTCAATGCAGCAAAGCTTATATCAGTTGTGCCTGTAAATAAAGCAGCAGCGTTTACGATGAAATGCATATCAGGCTTCGCATCAGTTCTAATTCGCAAAGGATTAGCCGCATTAATCTCTGTTGAATAGGTTCTGATGGTGTTGTTTGGATCAATAACACCTCCGATATGGAACGTTAAAGCATTGTTGGCTGCTGTAGATTGGGGCGAAATTCCCTCCAGTTTTACAAAAATGTAACCACTGTTCCAGGTCCAGAACATGCCGTTAATTGGGTCTAAAGCGCCCGTTTGTGCGCCGGCAAAATTGCGGGCATAATCTACACCAATAGTGTATTCTATTTTAGTGTAATCTCCTGTCGGAACATCATTTATCGTAATCAGTTTTGATGTGCTCTTCGATTCATCAATTAGAAAATAACTTTCAGGAACCAGGTACGTTGTTCCATCGGCTTTACTTAATTTAATATTGCTAACATAGTATTTGAATACACTGATTTTGAAATCTTCGCCTTTTGCATTTTTATAAGTGCTTGAATTTAAAGCCAGGGCTGCGCCATTAACCTGGTGTTCAAATTCTATTGTAAAGTTTGATTTGGTATCTGCGTTTATTTCATCATTATTTTTTTTGCATGATGATAAAAGTATAATTGGGCATAGGAATGCCAATAAGTATAGTGAGATTTTCATCTGTTATATTTTGTTTTAAAGGTGATGAAGCTATCATGGCCCATATTTTTAAAACATAGGTAGCCATGATGGTTTCATTTTTTGAAAATTTGGAAATGTAAAGAAATAATTTTGACCTGACCATGTATTCATTGATGGTACATTTTGCTGTTATTCTGAATGCAATGAAGAATACGCAACCGAAAAGCGGTGTCTAAATTTAACCTGCCCAATTCGGGTGTAGGATATTTAAATATCAGTAATCAATAGCTTGGAGATTCTTCGCTGCGCTCAGAATGACAAAACGTCAACAATACCCTGAAATAAACCCGATAGATTCTGTGTTAATTTCCAAATAAAATATTTTATTTTTGTTTCATGGGCAGTCAAGAACTAGCCAGTGTAGCGTGCTGATCTTTTAGGTTTAGTGCGCTACTTTCTTTTAAAGCTGA
>NZ_JAPWGL010000010.1 GCF_027213645.1 Pedobacter rhodius
CCGATAGATTCTGTGTTAATTTCCAAATAAAATATTTTATTTTTGTTTCATGGGCAGTCAAGAACTAGCCAGTGTAGCGTGCTGATCTTTTAGGTTTAGTGCGCTACTTTCTTTTAAAGCTGAGTATTCTTTTTGATATTCCTGTTTGCTTTTATAAATTACATATACCATTTCTAATAGCTTTCTTTGAATTGCTACAAGTGCTTTCATTTTAATTCCATGTTTTGAAACTATTCTAAGATAGATTTCTCCAAAGTTTTTATCATGTTTAACGGCTACCAAGGCAGGTAAATACATTGCCTTTCTAAGGTGCCTGTTTCCCTTCTTAGATATTTTTGGTTTTGCTTTTACTGATGTTCCTGATTGTTTTTCTTTCACGTCCAAACCAGCATAACTTGTAAGCTGCTTTTTATTTCTGATCAGCTCAAACCCATTTGTTTCAGCCAAAACAATGATTGCAGTAAGTTTCCCAATTCCTGTTATACTACAGATACGCTTTATTTCTGTGTTTAAATTAGCATCTCCATTAACAATCATCTCCAAATCAGCTTTTATTTCTTTTTCTTGCTTATTCAACAGATGAATCCTTTCATTAAGTCGTTGCAGGCTGCGTTCATTCGGCTCCACTTCAGACTTCTCAGCATGAGCCTGATTCTTTACATTAACCCGTTCACTTACAATCTGATCACGCTCTCTTGTGAGTTGTTGAAGCATATGAAAGATTTTCTTAGGCCTGTGCCATTGATCAAGATTTCTTTCCAGTCCAAACTGTGCAATCGCCTCGGAACAGCTTTTATCTGTTATGGTTTTGTTTTCAAGTGTTCGAATGTAATTGCTGATTTTATTTGGTAGAACAATAGTTAATTCACGACCATGATCATAGAGGTAAAAGGCAAATTTTTGATGATAGATACCAGTAGCTTCCATTACAAAACGGACTTTAAGCTCATTACTTGTAAGTTTTTTTATCCAATCTAATAAAGCCACAAAACCAGACTCATTGTTTTTGAAAACTTTATGGGCATAAAGTTCAATACTCAAATCATCGAACATCCTGCCAATAGTAACGACTAACTCCTTTTGTGCAACATCTACACCCAATACTTCCTTTAATACTTT
>NZ_JAPWGL010000011.1 GCF_027213645.1 Pedobacter rhodius
TCATCCGATAGCTCCTATGTTTACAATTATTAATTTAGTAAATATAAAGTGAAAAGGATTGAGAGTAGACCGATGGCTAAATAACTCATGAAGTATATTGACCGATAGATACTACCTCTTTCCTTTTTATCTCTTAGAGTTTGAACAGAATGTAAGGAATTATGCATGTCATAATATCCAGGATATCCAACCAGGAGAAAAAACGAAGGGAGATTCATCACTTTATAATTAAACTTAAAATGATGAAAAAAGTATTAAAGGAAGTATTGGGTGTAGATGTTGCACAAAAGGAGTTAGTCGTTACTATTGGCAGGATGTTCGATGATTTGAGTATTGAACTTTATGCCCATAAAGTTTTCAAAAACAATGAGGCTGGTTTTTCGGCTTTATTAGATTGGATAAAAAAACTTTCAAGTAATGAGTTTAAAGTCCGTTTTGTAATGGAAGCTACTGGTATCTATCATCAAAAATTTGCCTTTTACCTCTATGATCATGGTCGTGAAGTAACTATTGTTCTACCAAATAAAATCAGCAATTACATTCGAACACTTGAAAACAAAACCATAACAGATAAAAGCTGTTCCGAGGCCATTGCACAGTTTGGACTGGAAAGAAATCTTGATCAATGGCACAGGCCTAAGAAAATCTTTCATGTGCTTCAACAACTCACAAGAGAGCGTGATCAGATTGTAAGTGAACGGTGTATTGTAAAGAACCAGCTCCATGCTGAGGAGTCTGAAGTGGAGCCGAATGAACGCAGCCTGCAACGACTTAATGAAAGGATTCATCTGTTGAATAAGCAAGAAAAAGAAATAAAAGCTGATTTGGAGATGATTGTTAATGGTGATGCTAATTTAAACACAGAAATAAAGCGTATCTGTAGTATAACAGGAATTGGAAAACTTACTGCAATCATTGTTTTGGCTGAAACAAATGGGTTTGAGCTGATCAGAAATAAAAAGCAGCTTACAAGTTATGCTGGTTTGGACGTGAAAGAAAAACAATCAGGAACATCAGTAAAA
>NZ_JAPWGL010000002.1 GCF_027213645.1 Pedobacter rhodius
AGGAAAGAGGTAGTATCTATCGGTCAATATACTTCATGAGTTATTTAGCCATCGGTCTACTCTCAATCCTTTTCACTTTATATTCACTAAATTAATAATTGTAAACATAGGAGCTATCGGATCAGAGTAATGAACTAAAATAAAATTTATTTAAACCGTTTTCGGTGGATGAAAAATAGAAACAGAAAGGTCTTTAAGAGGCTTTTCAATGTAACCACTTTCTGATTTAATAATGAAGTATGGAATTTGATGATTGATTGCTATAGACTGAAATTTTGGTTCAGCCTCTGCAACTCTTTTTAAATTTTCCTGAACTTGTTTGTTCTTGCTATCTAAGTCTTTCAATTTTTTAGCTAAGAAACATTGTCCATCACAATGTAATTCGGGATGTTCCTTGTTAACACAAAACACACTTGTAATGTATTCCTTATTCATTTTGTATCCAGAATAAACCAATAGTTGCATCGCCCCGTTTGAAACCGAGCAAAACACTAAAAGGTATATCAGGATTTTTTTGAACATGGTATTTGCTGCAAAAGTATTAAAGAAATTGGTTGCAGCAAAGTAAAAAAAGCAATAGAATAAATTAGCCACAGATTTCACAGATAATCTTTGTTAAAAAAAACACAGATGAATTTATTCATCTGTGTTAATCATGTAAGTCTTTGGTTGAAATAATAAAACCTATGCCTGCAAATCGGCCATTACAGCTTTAATTTTGTAATACAATTTATTATCTTGCAAATACACTAAAATGAAAAACATGAAATTATTTAAACTTATGGTGCTTTTAGCGGTGCTTTCCTCTTGCAGTAAAGACAAAACTCCTGTCGACGAAGTAACAACCTTTAGTAATCCAAATTGGATGAGAATTGAAATTGCCAAAGAACAAGAAGCTCATGCTGTTTATGGAAATGTGGATGACACCTTAACTGTATCCACATTACATGCAATTTACCAAACCACAGATAAGGGGAAAACTTGGGTGAATAAGAAGATGAGCAATCAACCATTTTATGGGTTTATAGTTAAACAAGATAGTATTTTTACGTTGGGTTATAAGTCGATGAAAAATCAATCGGGCCAAATTTATGCATCATTTTCACAATATTTCAGTTTAGATAATGGTACAAGTTGGAAATCACTTTACCAAGGAGCAACTTCGTTAAACAGAATAAAAGAGTATGCTACAGTTCATCTAAACAATCAAATAACCATTAAGTTAAAGGAAAATTTGGAACCAATTGATGGTAATTTAAATGCTAATTATGTTTTAAAAAATACTATTCAAATAATCAGAAACGGCAATTCCAAGATTTTAACTTTACCTTTTGATAATCAAATCACTAATCTTACTCTTGATGAAAAGGGAAGACTATATGTTTCTGCCACGAGTGCTATTCACGAT
This sequence comes from Pedobacter rhodius, assembly GCF_027213645.1. Classification (GTDB taxonomy): domain Bacteria; phylum Bacteroidota; class Bacteroidia; order Sphingobacteriales; family Sphingobacteriaceae; genus Pedobacter; species Pedobacter rhodius. Next base: position 1,409 of record NZ_JAPWGL010000002.1, read on the forward strand.
AAAATTACTGGAAAGTATTTGAATTATGAAAAATCACAGCCAGCTATAATTTATATTTCAAAACAAAATATTTCAGCCATAATAGATTAAACAAAAAATCCAGACGCATCTTATGGCATCTGGATTTTTTACATTATTTAATCTGCAAATCTGCGGTTAAAACCTAAGCCTGCAAATCAGCCATAACAGCTTTAATTTTATCCCCTAATTCTCCATTCACTTTTTCGAAATCTTTTTTATCAGCCAATGGCGCATTCACGCTGCAATAAAATTTAATTTTTGGCTCCGTACCACTCGGACGAGCAGAAACGATACTTCCATCTTCAGTAATAAATTGTAAAACGTCGGAAGTTGGGTAATCCAGTTTTGTTACTTTTCCGGTAGCTAAATCAGTCTCCTGGCTCAATTCATAATCTTTCAATACAGAAACTTTAGAACCGCCTAAGCTCGCAGGTGGATTATTTCTGAATTTTTCCATCATGGCTTTGATTTCTTCGGCGCCCGTTTTGCCTTTCTTGGTAAGGGATACTAAATCTTCTTTATACAAGCCATATTCAACATACATATCCAATAAAGCGTTGTACAAACTCGCGCCTTTATCTTTATAGTAAGCGGTCATTTCAGAAATAAAAGCTGCAGAAACCACAGCATCCTTATCGCGAACCAAATCGCCGATTAGGTAACCATAACTTTCCTCACCACCACCAATAAAATACTTTTTACCCTCTAATTCAGTCATTAACTGACCGATATATTTAAATCCTGTTAAGGTATTGTAATAAGTAACATCTTTTTTCTTCGCGATTTCTTCAATCAGGTTTGAAGTAACAATTGTTTTCACAATAAACTGATTGCCATCTAGTTTACCACTTTCCTGCCAGGCCGTTAACAGGTAATTAATTAACAGACTTCCCGTTTGGTTACCGTTCAGTAATACCCATTCGCCATCATTATCCTTAACGGCAATACCAACACGGTCAGCATCGGGGTCAGTCGCCAAAACTAAATCAGCATCAATTTCTTTAGCTTTATTCATGGCTAAAGTTAAAGCCTCTTTTTCCTCCGGATTTGGATAAACTACTGTTGGGAAATTTCCATCGGGTTTACTTTGCTCTTCAACAACCGTTACGTTTGTGAAACCAAATTGCGCCAAAGCTTTTGGTACTAAAGTAATTCCTGTTCCGTGGATAGGAGAGTACACTATTTTTAAATCGTGTTGTCTTTTAATCGCATCAGGAGAAATTGAAAGTGCTGTTATGCCGTCTAAATAGAGTTTATCTACTGCTTCGCCGATTAATTCAACATTCGCATCAACTCTGTCAAACTTAACTTCATCAATACTTTTAATTTTATTTACTTCATCTATAACTAATTTATCATCAGGAGAAGTAAACTGACCGCCATCTGCACCGTAAGCCTTGTAACCATTATATTCTTTCGGATTGTGCGATGCCGTTAACATTACACCACTTTTACAGCCGAAATGACGAACGGCGAAAGATAATTCAGGGGTTGGTCTTAACGCCTCGAAAAAGTAAACATGAATACCGTTTGCCGAGAAAACATCAGCTGTAATCCCTGCAAAATAATCAGAATTATTTCTGCTATCATGCGCAATTGCTACACTAATTTTTTCGCCAGGATATTTATTATTCAGATAGTTTGCCAAACCCTGAGTTGCCGTACCAATAGTGTATTTATTTATACGATTAGAGCCTGCACCCATAATGCCGCGTAAACCACCCGTACCAAACTCTAAGCTTTTGTAAAAAGCATCTGTAAGTTCTGTGGTCGAGTTATTATCTACAAGAGTTTGAATTTCTGACTTCGTTTTTTCGTCGTAATTTCCGCTTAACCACTGATTAATTGTGGCTTGGGTCGATTGGTCAATTGATTGCATTGAGCTTTATTTTTAATTTAATATCTGGTGTTGAACAAATTTCATTCAATGAAGTTTGGTTGGAATTGAAATATTTCAATTCTTCCAAATTTTATTTTGTTGAGGATGTTGCTTTTAAGCTGCTTTTGCTTAATTTCACGCCCCGATACAATAATAAAGAAAATTACATATTCCAGTACAAAAATGAAGATATTAAAATTTGGGGGTACTTCCGTTGGTAGTCCCGAGCGCATGACGAAACTGTTGGATATCATTAATCCAAATGAAGAGCAAATTGTTGTTTTATCAGCCGTGTCTGGTACTACAAATAGTTTAGTAGAAATTTCTAATTATTTTTTAGCTGGAGATAAGAAAAAGGGCAGCGAGTGTGTTGAGAATTTGTATCAAAAATATAAGGATTTTGTAATTGAACTTTTGCCAGCTGCTGATTTTCGGGAGATGGGTAACGAAGTTATAGATTATCATTTCAGCTTTTTAGCGGTTTTAACCAATGATATTTTTACGTCAATTGAAGAAAAAGTTGTTTTAGCGCAAGGCGAATTATTATCTACAACCTTATATCACATTTATTTGAAATCTATCGGTGTAGAATCAGTTCTGCTTCCAGCTTTAGATTTCATGAAAACAGATGAAGATAATGAACCTGATATTCCATTCACAACTAAGCATTTAAAACCTTTATTAGAGGCTAATAAAGGGAATAAACTCTTCATTACGCAAGGATTTATTTGCCGCAATAGTTTCGGTGAGGTAGATAATTTACGTCGTGGCGGAAGTGATTATACGGCATCATTGCTGGGTGCTGCAATTTTAGCCGAAGAAGTTCAAATCTGGACGGATATTGACGGCATGCATAATAACGACCCTCGTATTGTAAAAGGTACTAAACCAATCGCACAATTATCTTTTGATGAGGCGGCAGAGCTGGCTTATTTCGGCGCTAAGATTTTGCATCCTCAATCGGTTTTTCCGGCACAGAAATATAAGATTCCGGTTCGGTTATTAAATACGATGGAGCCATCTGCAGCAGGAACTTTAATTACGCATGATAGCGAAAGAGGTAAAATTAAATCTATCGCTGCAAAAGATGGCATCACTGCAATTCGTATTCAATCGAGCCGTATGTTGCTGGCTTATGGTTTCTTACGTCGTGTATTTGAAGTATTTGAGCGTTATAAAACACCAATCGACATGATTACGACATCAGAGGTTGCTGTTTCTTTAACCATTGATGAAACGGCGCATTTGCCAAAAATTATTGAGGAATTGGAAAGTTTCGGAACCGTTGAAGTAGATACCGACCATAGTATTGTTTGTGTTGTTGGCGATTTTGGTTCGGAAAAACATGGTTTCGCTAGCCGGGTTTTAGAAGGATTAAAACACATTCCTATCCGTATGATTTCTTATGGTGGAAGCAACTACAACGTTTCCCTTTTGATTTTGAGCGAATATAAAACGGAAGCTTTAAGAAGTCTGCACAACCGATTATTCGAATAGAAGATAAAAAGCACCTGTTACGACCAGCAATCCGATAAGGACGTGAAAAGCCAGAAAGCTTGATGGTAATAATCCGTTCCTGTGTTTCTTATAGGAATTAAATAATCCTAAAGAGATGATAAGAACAATAAATATGGCTGCTATTAGCTTCATTTTTTAATAAATAAAAGGAATAATACAATCAGGAGCAACACGATAAAAAACCGGATTTTTCCATTGTATTGTTTTTGGGTAATTCTTCCATGCTTTAAATCGAGGTAGTTACCCAAATAAATCAGCCCAAAGAATAAAATTAAAATTATAATAAGGAATTTGAACATGTTCGCCGATAAAGATATATCAAAGTTTAACAATATAGAAACACCTTTTTACTATTACGATACGGATTTATTACAGAAAACCTTAAGCACTTGTGCCGAGGCTGCTGCGCCGTACCAGTTTCATATCCATTACGCATTAAAGGCAAACTTCAACCCGGTTTTACTTGAGCAAATTAAACAAATCGGTTTCGGTGCAGATTGTGTAAGCGCTGGAGAGGTAAGAAGAGCTGTAGAAGTTGGTTTCGATAACAAAAAAATTGTTTTTGCCGGTGTTGGTAAATCTGATAAAGAAATAAATGAGGCTTTAGATTTGGATATTTTCTGCTTTAATGTAGAATCTATTCAGGAACTTGAAGTTTTAAATGCGCTTGCAGGCGCAAAAGGTAAGGTTGCGCAAGTGGCTATTCGTATCAATCCAAATGTTGATGCACACACGCATCATAACATAACTACAGGTTTAGATGAAAATAAGTTTGGCATCAATTCATGGGATTTACCGGAATGTGCTGAAACCTTAAAAGCAACTAAAAGCCTGAAATTTATCGGCATTCATTTTCATATTGGCTCTCAAATTACCAATTTAGATGTTTACAAAAACCTTTGCATTCGCGTAAACGAATTTTGTAACTGGTTTGAAGATAAAGGCTTTACGGTTGAGGTTTTAAACGTAGGTGGGGGTTTAGGTATCGACTATTATAATCCTGATAATCAAATACCTGACTTTAAATCTTATTTTAAAATATTTAAAGATTTTCTGGAGATTAAACCGAATCAGGAAGTTCATTTTGAGTTGGGAAGAGCGTTGGTAGGACAATCTGCCTCGCTAATTACCAAAGCCTTGTATATCAAAAACGGAAAGAAAAAAAACTTTGTTGTTCTGGATGCCGGTATGACGGAGTTAATGCGTCCGGCTTTGTACCAGGCTTATCATAAAATTGAGAATTTAACGCAAAGGTCCGAAGTCGGAAGTCCGAACTCGGAAGTGATAAAATATGATATTGTTGGTCCAATTTGCGAAAGCACCGATTGTTTTGGGAAAGAGGTAGAACAACCCGAATCTTTCAGAGGTGATGTTTTTGCAATTCGCAGTGCTGGCGCTTATGGAGAAGTAATGGCTTCGAAATATAATTTAAGAGATGCAATAAGGTCAGTTTATAGTAACGAGATATTCTGATCAGCCTCATCATTGCAAGGCACGAAGCGGTTTGTTCTGCTACAAAGATTGCTTCGTGCCACGTAGTACAATGCTACCTAAATACCTTTTAATATTTGTCTTCCCTGGTTTTAGCCGACGGTTTGCAATTCTTGTTTGTAATCTTCAGATTAAGCGCCTTTGTTTTATTCTGAAACCTTAAAAACAGAAGGATGGATGCTGTTAACAATCCGAAAGTCAGGCCATACCAAATTCCATTTACACCTAATCCAAATTGGAAACCCAATATATATCCAACCGGGATTCCAACAACCCAATAGGCCAGAAAAGTAATAAAGGTCGGTATATTTACATCACCAAGACCTCTGAGTACGCCTAATCCAACAACCTGTGTTCCGTCAAACAATTGAAAAAAGCCGGCTATAATTAATAATTGAGCTGCAATCGGCACTACTTTTAAATCATCCGTGTAGATAAATGGCATGATATGATGTGCCAAAATAAATATAATTGCCGTACAACTCATGAATAATAAAATAACGTGATAACTGGCGATGGCTGATTTACGTAAATCATCAAAATTATTTTTCCCAAAATTGTTTCCGGTCTTAATGGTTGCTGCAGAGGCTACGCCGCTTGCAATCATATACGTCATCGCAGCTAAGCTAATCGCAATTTGATGCGCTGCCTGCTCAATAGCACCAATTGTACCGATAAGAACAGCAGCACCACTAAAAGCACTAATTTCGAAAGAATACTGCATCGCAACCGGGGCACCGATTTTAATAATTTTAATCGCCCTTATTTTATCGATAAATGTCGCTTTGAAATTAACAAGGTATTTTTTGAAATGCTGAGCACGTAAAACATAAATGGCCATAACAGCAGCCATTAGAAGTCTGTCGATAAGGGTACTCCATCCAACACCACTAACACCCATAGATTTAATGCCAAACATCCCTTTCACGAAAATAATCCCCAATGTAATATTCAGTAGATTTCCCCAGATGGAAACAAACATAGCCTGTTTTGTAAATCCTAAACCTTCGGCAAATTGTTTAAAGGTTTGAAAAATTAATAACGGAATAATCGAAACGGAAAGTAAACCCAAATATGGTTTAGCATAGTAAACAACGGCCGGTGTTTGGTTTAAGTGGTCGATAACCACCAATACGCCAAAATGAACCAGCATGTAAAGGAATACGCCAACCAAAATATTAATAATCAGGCTATTTGATAAAAGTCTTCCGCATTCTTCATAATTTTGGCGCCCGTTTTCTTGCGCAATCAGTGGCGTTAAACTGTAGGAAATACCCAGTCCGATAACCATAATTAATATGAAAATGCTGTTTACCAGCGAAACAGCGGCAAGCTGGGTGGTATCCGTAAAGTGTCCGACAATGATGCTATCCGCCATATGAACCAGCGTATGCCCGACCTGAGAACCTACAATCGGCAATGCCAGATGAAGATTTTCTTTATAATAAGGTCTATATTTAGCGTAAATTTTAGATAGCATAAGCTTGCAAAGGTCCGCTTTTTAAACGTCAAAAAAGATAGTTAACGGAAAGTTAATTATAAGCATTCATTATAATGCCCCGATAGTTATCCGATTTATTTCAGCATTTTTTCATAAATTTATACTAGGCCGGTATAATTCCTCGCAGAAAGATTGCCACAGCCGTTGAAGAATCAGCTTCGCAATGACGACTTCTCGAGAATGTCATTGCGCGACACGAAACAATATTAATGTTTTGAGTTATACCTGACTACTATGTTTAGATTGCCTCTCTGCGATAGACTAGCTTCGTGCCTCAGCAACAACGACCATTCTTATTTCACCGCAGTAAAATATTCTTCCCGCTCTGAGGTATGGGTTCTGATTACATTGGTTAAAATTAAGTTAACCAGTATTTTTTGAGCCTTCCGATAAGAACAACGCAGCAACTTACTCAATTCTTTAAGTGTTATCCGTTCATTTTCATCGAGATATTTTAAAAGTTTTTTTTCATTATCCGAGTAGGAGATGAGTACGCCTTTGTTTTTATGGTCGTTTTTTAAAACTTCAACAATTATCTTGCTAGCCAGAACGCTTTTGTCATCAATTCGGATGTAGGCCCACCATTTTTTTTGATCATCCAGCGCATAGTGTGGTTTAGTATCACTTTCAGGGATATTTACCACGAGAATCAATTTATCATCAACGTAAATTTCTTCAAAATAAGGTTCAATGGCTGGTTTGCAAAACTGATGTGCCGAAGTAAGAATCATATATTTTTCTTCCTCTTCAGATTTTACACCTTTAATTGTACCATCGTCAGCTACGCCAATCAGCAGTTTACCTCCTTTATTATTTGCAAAAGCAACAAGGCTTTTAGCAATTTTTTCGGTATTGGTAATGGTTTTTTTAAAATCGAGCCTAACACCTTCGCCCTGCAAAATCAAACTTTTAATACTCGGCATAACAATATATTAATAAGCAACTCTCGGCGTTTCGCCCTGATGTAAGTTTCGGATGTAAACTTCGTTCATCACAGTAGCACACAGTTCGCCATTTTTATCGGTAATTTCCATCGGATAGGCTTTAACAAACTTTCCGATAGTTTTTAAGGCCTCTTCGGCCTCCGCAATCATTTCGTCGGTAACTTTAATGGTAAAATATAAATTGGAGCGACCTGGTTTTAAATATTGTATTGAGGCACTTTTCAGCCAAACCCGAACCTTAAAGCCCCTTCTCTGCATCAACTGATCAAACAACAATGCATAAAATGGATCTGTTGCGGCATATATGGTACCACCAAAAATAGAGCCATTGTAATTTTTGTTTAAAAAGCTTTTGCTAAGTTTAACCGTACAGCTTCTAAACTCATTTTCAAATTTCTGAACCCAAATGCGCTGAAAAAATAAGGGTGGGTAAAGGCGCATTACCCATTTAAGGGTATTTTGAGAAATAATCATATTTACTAATATCAGAAAGTTTTACCGTCTTTTAAAGTTTTACGAATGATGTTTTGATAATATTTCAGTTAATTGGAATTATACAAGTTTACAATAGTTATTTGCTTCGCAATCTTAATAATCTGGATTTTTAAAACATTTTTGACAGAATAGTGACTTTATTTATGCCGGTGTAATCTATCTGAAATGGTCTTATAAATTCAATTTTATCGTAAATAACTTTTGTAATAAACTGTTAATCTGTTAATTATATAATATTTTAGTTGTTTTAGACCAGAAATTTAAAACCAAATCATTAAAAGGTTGTTAAGACTACAGATAACAATAAAAAAACTATGAAAAAAATAATCTTAAGTCTTGCTTTCGCTGGCACATTAATGGTTGCCACGTCAGCATGCAATTCGTCAAAAAACATGGCTGGTTCAACAGACAGCACAACAGCGGATTCAACAACAATGACAACTCCGGCAGACACGACTAAAACAACAACGCCACCGGATACTTCGAAAACAACAACGCCGCCCGACACGACAAAAAAAATGCCTCCAATGTAGGTTAATAAAAGCCACTCAAATAATGAGTGGCTTTTATTTTTTAATCGCTGTTTAAGAGCCTGTTTAAAATTTATCTGATAATTTGTTTGTGCTTCTTTTTTTTAGCAGCTTTTATGGTTTCAATGGTCTTCAAGCTCGCTTCGCAGGTCGGCTGAAGCATCGTTAAATATTTTGAGATAGGTTATTTATATCTGCAACATTTGCTTTGTCTCACTCAAAAATAAGCGGTAAACATTTTCATAATAAAAATTTAAACAGGCTCTAAATATTTGGACTTATTTGTATTTTCAGGCATTTAAACCAAATAATCAAAATGGATCCTCAATCAAAGGCAAACAACCGTAATGTTATTTTCTTAGTTATTGTAGCCGCATTAGGCTATTTTGTAGACATTTACGATTTAGTTTTATTTTCTGTTGTACGCGTACAAAGCTTAACTGAAATCGGTGTTTCCGCAGATAACATGCGCACTGATGGTTTCCTTATTATTAATTCGCAAATGTTCGGCCTGTTGTTAGGCGGAATTATCTGGGGTATTTTAGGAGATAAACTTGGCCGGATTAAAGTTCTTTTTGGTTCAATACTTTTATATTCTTTGGCCAACATCGCAAATGGTTTTGTTACATCCGTAAACAGTTATGCTATAATCAGGTTTATTGCAGGCATTGGCCTTGCCGGTGAACTTGGCGCAGGAATTACCCTGGTCGCCGAAACCATGGATAAGGAAAAACGTGGTTATGGAACTATGATTGTTGGTGCAATCGGTCTTTTAGGTGCTGCCGTTGCGGCTACAGTGGCATCGAAATATACCTGGCAAACTTCTTATTTTGTTGGTGGGGGAATGGGCTTGGTTTTGCTTTTACTTCGGGTTGGTACTTTCGAATCGGGAATGTTTAAACATGCTGCCAAAACAGAAGTTTCAAAAGGGAATATTTTTATGCTTTTTAATGATAGAAAGCGTTTTCTGAAATATTTGTATTGCATTTTAATTGGTATTCCGCTGTGGTTTGTTGTGGGCATTTTAGTAACGTTAGCACCAGAGTTTGGAAAGGCATTGGGTGCCGCAGAACCCTTAAAAGCAGGAACAGGTATTATGTTTACCTATTTTGGTATCGCCATTGGCGATGTTGTAACAGGACTGTTGTCTCAGGTTTTAAAATCGAGAAGAAAAACGGTCTTTATTTTCCACTTGTTATCTGTAATTAGTGTTATCGTTTACTTAACGAGTTTTGGCCTCAATAGCAGTTCTTTTATCTGGATTTGTCTGTTTATGGGTTTTTCTGTCGGCTATTGGGCAACATTCGTCACCATTGCATCAGAACAATTTGGAACCAATATTCGTGCAACAGTAACGACAACTGCGCCAAATTTTGTTCGTGGTGCATTGATTCCAATTACATTTATATTTGAATTTTTTGCTCAAAAATATGGTTTAATTCCCGCGGGTTATATCGTTATGATTTTGCTGACCCTTATTGCACTTTTTGGCTTAAGCCAGTTAAAAGAAAGTTTTAATAAGGATTTAAATTATCTGGAAGAATAAATCCACTAAGTCGCTTTTCGGGTTTCCGACAGTGTCAATAAAATGTACTATCTAAACATAAATCATTATAGCTGTTTTAATACCCTTAAATTTGCTTCGTATATAATTACATCGCCATGTTTAAAGAAGAAATAGCCGAACGTTATAAGCAAATACAGGATAAAATTTGTGAAGGATTGGAAATTGCGGATGGTAAAGGGAAATTTGAAGAAGAACTTTGGGAAAGAAACGGCGGGGGAGGCGGACGTACGCGGATTATGCAAAAAGGTGCCATAATCGAAAAAGGCGGTGTTAATTTTTCAGCCGTTCATGGTAAGTTGCCCGAAGCCGTAAAAAAGGCTTTCAATGTTAGCGAAGAAGATTTTTTTGCAACTGGTGTTTCTATTGTAATCCATCCAAACCACCCGCTGGTACCAATAATTCACATGAACATTCGTTATTTTGAACTTAATGATGAAACGCGTTGGTTTGGTGGTGGAATAGATTTAACACCGCATTATGTTTTTGAAAATGATGCCCGCTTTTTTCACCACAAACTAAAAAAGGCTTGTGACGATTTTAACGTAGATTTTTATTCAAAATTTAAAGCCCATGCTGACGACTATTTTTATATTAAGCATCGCGAAGAAACACGCGGTATCGGCGGTATTTTTTATGACAGGTTAAAACCCGAAAATACAAATTTAAGCTGGACAGATATTCTGGATTTTTCAGCTAATATTGGTGAAACCTTTTTGCCAATTTATACCGAATTAATCGATAGAAATCGTGATAAAGAGTTTACCGAAATACAAAAAGAATGGCAATTCCAGCGCCGTAGCCGTTATGTGGAATTTAACCTGGTTTACGATTCAGGAACAAAATTCGGACTCGAAACCAATGGCCGGATTGAATCTATTTTAATGAGTTTACCACCACAGGCAAACTGGGGTTATAATGTTCAGCCTGAAATAGGTTCTGAAGAATTTAAAACTCAACAATTCCTTAAAAAGGGAATTAACTGGATTTAGTATTTACCACCTTAAACTATCAGGCTTAGAAGAATTATTCAGTTAAACATATATATTTAAGTTGGTAAATTAAAATAACGTTAAGGGTTGATTGACGAGATGATAACCAGCCTTTAATTTTCCGGTTCTAAAATCGTTGACTACATCATGAGTTAATCTGGTCGGCTCAGGGATTCTATAATTTCCGATACACTTTTTCATTATTGCCAAACTTTGTTCTTGCGTAATCAAATGACCGGCAGAAACATAAACTGGTGCACAATTGATTTTTGTTCTCAATGCATAACCTATTGTTTCGCCATGGCTTGTGATTGCAGACGTACTGTATCTTACATTCTCAGGGATGTGATTTTCTCCGTGCAGTATGCTTTTTGCACATCCGATTGCAGGTTGATTTGCTAAAATGCCAAAGTGGGAAGCAACACCCATGCGTCTCGGATGTAAAATTCCGTTTCCATCCAAAACCAAAACATCAGGTTTTTCCGGGATTAAATCCCAGGCTTTGAGTAATGCAGGTACTTCTTTAAAACCCAAAAAGCCCGCTTTATAGGGAAATGAAGTTTCAAAGGTTTCCAATGCATATGCTTTGAGAATCATTTCCGGATAACTAAGTATCACGATTCCGGCAAACATTGTTGTACTGTTTTTATTGAAAGAGATATCTGCACCTGCTATGGTTGAGATATTTTCGAGTTGCTGAAATTTTAACTGTTTTGCCAAAGCTAGTTGTAAAGCGGTAGCATCTTCAAAGGAAAAATTATCATACATACAAATCTTTAACAAATAAAAAGCCTAATGGTTCGTTTTACAACTCAGTTAAGCATCGAAAAATTATAAAACGTTTTCAAACGGATTAACGAATTTAATTCCCAAAAAATATTTATTAATTTCTAAGTCCGTTAACAAACACCGCTCTAAATCTGCTTTAAGTTCTTCAGCATTCATTTCCTGACCAATAAACACCAATTCATTCTTTCGATCACCAAATTCTTTATCCCAGTTCTTTTTTATTTCTGTTTCATTTTCAAGATAATCTACATAATTTTTTCTTTCATTTTCATCCATACTTGCCCACCAAACACCTGCGTAATCGATTCTTAATGAGCCTCCGGCTTGTGAAAATAGAATTGCCTTTTCACGCATAGCCGCTAAGTGAAATATACCTTTAGACCTGATAATTGTTTGTGGAAATTCCTGATTAATATATCTCCATAATCTTTCCGGGTGGAAAGGTTTCGTTGAGCAAAAAACTGTTGAACTAATGCCATATTCTTCTGTTTCAGGGATGTGAATTTCTTCTAATTCCTTTTTCCAGCCGGCACTTTCAGACGCAGATTCAAAATCAAAAAGCCCGGTATTTAAAATTAAGGATGGATTTATTTCACCAAAAAGTGTATTGTGTATTTTGGCATAAGGATTTAACTTCCGAATCAGCGACTTTAACACTTTTAAATCTTCTTGGCTCACCAAATCTGTTTTATTCAGCAGAATTACATTAGCAAATTCAATTTGGTCGACTAATAGATTCACAATAGTTCGCTTATCACTGGTGTCATCAACCATTGCTCTGTCAATTAATCTATCAGCAGAACCAAAATCTTTGTAAAAGTTAAATGCATCAATAACCGTAACCATGGTATCTATCTGACTAAAACGGCTAAGGTCTACGCCTGATTCTTCACTTACAAATGAAAAGGTTTGCGCTATAGGGAGCGGTTCAGAGATACCTGTGCTTTCAATAATCAAATAATCGAAACGATTCTCTTTGGCGAGTTTTTCCACTTCCAGAATTAAATCTTCTCTTAAAGTACAGCAAATACAGCCATTACTCATTTCAACCAGTTTTTCATCAGTTTTTGAGAGTGTATTTTGATTCATGACTAAGGTAGCATCAATATTAATTTCGCTCATATCGTTCACAATTACTGCTACTTTCAAATCCTGCTTATTTTTTAGTATGGCATTTAATAGTGTGGTTTTTCCAGCGCCCAGAAAACCACTTAATACAGTTACCGGTAATTTCTTTATCATTTTAATGCAATTAAGTTGCAAATATATAGACTAAATTTTTAAATGCAACTATATTGCATTTATATTTGTTGTCTAAAATAGTCTATGAAAATACTTCGGTACCACATTAACCTCGACAGGGTAGGTATAACGGCTTCAACTTTATGTGCCATACATTGTGCTGCTATACCATTCTTAATTACAATATTGCCAATCTGGGGATTAGGTTTTCTGGCAAATGAATGGATGGAAATTTTTATGATAGTAATTTCATTGATTCTTGGAATATGGTCTTTAACCGCTTCCTTTAAAAAAACGCATTATAACATTCTGCCGATTTCTCTATTCGTTACCGGGTTTGCCTTAATCGTAATGGGACATTTTTTGAATATTGATTTTCTTGAGCCGATTTTAATTCCATTTGGAGGTTTTACAATTGCACTGGCACATTTGATAAACCTGAGACTTTTAAAATCTTGCTCAACCAATCATAAACATTAAGTAAATTCTTATGACTAAGCACTATAAACTTGCCTTCACATTATTCTTAATTTTTATTTCAATGGTAAACCCGGGATGTAAACATGATGTAAATAATGGCTTGGAATTACATAAAGGGCATATGACTAAGCCCGTGGTTGTGATAGGTGTTAAAGCTCAAACTCATAATTAATTGCTTATTTTTGTTTTACCATGACGGATAATTCAAATCATTTTGAAAAATTATTGATAAAGAACGGACTAAAAAGAACGGGGCCAAGATTACAGGTTCTGGATATTTTAAGCAACCGTGATTCTGCTACTTCTCAGCCATATCTGGAACAGGTGATGGGGACGGAGGTTGACCGGGTAACGCTTTATCGTGTTTTAAAGGCGTTTGAAGAAAAAGGAATTATCCATAAAGTTTTAGATAATCATGGTACCGCAAATTACGCAATATGTTCAGGCAATTGCAATGCAAATGAGCATCACGACGAACATGTTCATTTTAACTGCAATAACTGCAAAAAAGTTTATTGTTTAGCTAATGTTCAAATCCCGGCATTTAAGGTGCCTGCCGGATTTAAGGTTGAAAACCTAAATTTAATCGCAAGCGGTATTTGTGCAGCGTGCGCTGATAAGGATTAATTAACCGTTAAAATATATTCTTCGAAGCCTTAAGATGCTATCTGAATGTTAATCACAATTTGTTTTAGACTTTACACGCATAACAGCGCTTTATTTGGTTTAAATTGTGTGTAGAGATAACATAACTATTTTGTCTTATAATTAATATTATGTTAAGTTGTATTTTCTTCAAACTACTTTCCCCAACTAAAGTTCCTGCAATTTCCTTTTTAAATCCTGCACTTTATCCTTCGCATTTTTACGGGCGTAAATTTCGATAAGCAATTGAACAGTTTGCTTGTCGTTAGGATTAATTTCATTTGCACGCAACAATGCAAACTGAGCACGGTTAATTAACGAGCTGTACTGGGTGTTTTTATCTGCCTCAGATTTTTTCAACGTTTCATTTGCTGTATTTACATAAGCCAGGCCAAGCTGATATAGCGCATCAAAGTAATTCTGGTCGGTTAATAAAGCTTTGTTGTAAGCCAAAATTGCTGTAGAATTGTTACCGCCAACTTGCTGTAAATAGCCGTAAAGAAAGAATAATAATTTATTTCCTTTTTCTACTTTTAAATTGTTTTCTATCAGTCCTTCGGCTTTGCTGTAATTTTCGGTATCCAACAAAAGATTTATATAATCATTAGTAAGCGTATGGTTATAGGCATTTAGAGCCAATCCATCTTCTAATGTTTTAATTGCGTTTGCGTTATCAGATTTAGCGATATACAATTGTGCCATTTTCTGAAATACCGCAGGATTGCGGATGCTATCTTCTTTCGCCCTCTTAAAATATTTTAAAGATTCGTCGTACTGCTGTACATTTTGTGCACAAATTGCCGTATTCAAGGCTAAAGTAGAATCTGCCGGAAAATTATCGCTAACTTCCTTTAAATCATCAAGCGCTTCTTTAAAATCGTTATTGAAATAAGCAAGATTGCCCCGCTCCTGTTTTTTTATTAAAATATTATGCTCTGAAGCTTTAATTAGCCCGGAAGGATCCTCATATTTATCTAAACTCTTCGCTCTTTTTATGGCAACAACGGCGGTATCAAAATACTTAAAAGATGCTGTTGCATCAGTTTCAATAATTGCGGCGTAGGAAGTTAAATAGGATTTAATTGCCCAGGTTTCAGGCCAGTTTTTGGTTTTATTATCTTTTTCGGCCGATTCAATAGATTTAAGGCCTTCAGCTATAATCCCTAATTGTTTTTTCGAATCTTCCTTACCTGCGAAAGATGCCTGTAGTTTACCAACCGCATTACGGGCAATTAACATCTGGCTCTTTTGAGCATATGAATTAAGAGATAGCGTAATTAAGAAAGTAACTAAAAATTTGAACAAGCTTCGCATGGTATTATAATATGATTTAGTAAAAATAAACATAAAAAAAAGAGCCCCGAAAATTTCAGGGCTCTTTTTTTTAATTCGATTACTTATTGTTTAGGCAAAGCATCTAAACGTTTTTTAATTTCATCGTAATTTTTGGTGTCGTTTTTGAACGCGTAGATGGTTTTCAGTGTTTCTAAAGCACCTGCATTTTTAGCATCAATATCTAATGCTTTTTTGTAATAAGGTACAGATTTGTCAAGTAAACCATTCATTTTAGCGGTAACTTCATTAAATTCTTTAACTTTTTTACCATCAATTTTATTACGATCATTCTGAAGTTTTAAAGCCTGAGAAAAATAAATATTACCTAGTAAAACCTGATAAGTTGCATTATTCGGCTCTTTAGCAGCTAATGTATTAAGCATTTGCTCTGATTTAGCGCCATCACCTTTATCAATATAAATTTGAGTTTCGGTTTTGATAAAACTTGGCTCTTCAGGGAATTTTGCCGAAGCCTCTTTAATTAAAGCCAAACCCGCAGTTGTATCTTTTTGCTGTTTTAAAGTAATATCAATAATCTCTGCATACAAATCTTTAGATTGAGGCGAATTTAAAGAAATTACTTTCTTGAATTGTTGAACTGTATTTGGATAATCGCCTAATGTTCTTGCTGCAATACCGGCGTTCAGATACATTGCGGTATCAGCAGGGTTGATTACTGTAGCCTGAACAAATTTGCTGTAAGCAGTTTTATAATCCTTTTTGTTATAAGCAACAACACCTGCATTTCTAACTGCATTCGAGATATTTGTTTCTGCAAGTGCAATGTTTTCTTTTTCTGCACCTTTGGTATCTAAAGTTTTTGCCTGCGCAACCGCTTCTGTTGCAATTTTTAAATTTGCATCCGCATTTTGTGCATTAGCTGTATCAACAAGCGCTATAGCTGATGAAAACAATGCCCTGTAAGACCATGCTTCAGGCATAACTTTCGATTTTTCATCTGCAATTGCTTTATCTGTATGGGCTAATGCTGCTGATAACGTTTCTAATTTCTTTGCCAATGGTATAGACGCACTTTGTCCCGTAATCTGGAATATGCCCCATGCCTTTTTTGCCTCTGCTACTTCGCTTTTCTGAGCAAATGCAAAGCTTACTACACCTGCTAAAATTATACTTAGAACTACTCTTTTCATAAAATTATTATTCTATTCTTATTTATTGGATTAATTTTCGTCTTCAGTTTCGTTATCTGATTCACCTTCTTCTTCAGTATCAGTATCATCAGCCTCTGCAGTCGGATCAGCTTCTATTTCTTCCCCGTCAACTACCACAACACTTTCTAAATCAACGGTCTCTTCTTCATCCTCCTCGTGGTCTATTTTCGTTACCGATGCAATTTCGTCATCACCTTTTAAAGATATTAAACGTACCCCTTGTGTTGCACGTCCCATTACCCTTAATGCGGATACAGGTATTCTGATTACAATACCTGAACGATTAATAATCATTAAATCTTCGCTATCCGTAACGTCTTTAATGGAAACTAATTGTCCTGTTTTTTCGGTAACATTAATTGTCTTTACGCCCTTACCTCCCCGGTTTGTAACACGGTAATCCTCTATATCGGTACGTTTTCCATATCCTTTTTCTGATACAACTAACACCGTAACTTCCGGATTGTTTACAGCAATCATGCCAACAACCTCATCTTTATCATGTGCAAGCCTTACGCCACGCACACCAGTTGCTGTTCTACCCATCGGGCGAACTGTGCTTTCGTTGAAGCGAATTGCTCTTCCGGAACGCAGTGCCATAACAATTTCACTTTGTCCGTTGGTTAAACATGCTTCTAATAATACATCGCCTTCATTAATGTTTATGGCGTTGATGCCATTTACACGTGGACGGGAATAGGCCTCAAGAGATGTCTTCTTTATTGTACCTTGTTTAGTACACATGATGATAAAGTTATTCTCTAAATATTCCTGATCCTTAAGGTTTTTAACTTTGATGTAAGCTTTAATTTTTTCTTCTTTCGGAATATTTATAATGTTTTGGATGGCTCTTCCTTTACTCGTGCGGGTGCCTTCAGGGATTTCATAAACCCTTAACCAAAAACACCTTCCGGCTTCGGTAAAGAACAGCATATAATTGTGGTTGGTTGCAACCAGCATATGTTCGATGAAATCTTCATTTCTAGAATTGCTTCCTTTAGAACCTTTTCCGCCTCTGCCTTGAGCCCTGAACTCCGTTGCAGGTGTACGTTTTACATAACCTTCATGTGATATGGTGATTACAACTTCTTCATCATCAATGAAATCTTCCATACTCATGTCTTCGGCAGAGTGAACGATGGTTGTTCTGCGTTCATCACCAAATTTTTGCTGGATTTCCGCCAGCTCATCTTTAATGATCTGCATACGCAAACCTTCATCCGCTAAGATAGATTTCAAATATTCGATGGTTTTCATCAATTCCGCATATTCTTCTTTAATCTTATCGCGCTCCAGTCCTGTTAAACGACGAAGCGTCATATCCAGAATTGCACGGGCCTGAAGATCGCTCAAGCCGAATTTTTCCATTAAGCCTAGACGCGCTTCTTCCGGTGTTTCAGATGCACGGATTAACTTAATTACTTCATCCAGATGGTCTAAAGCGATTAAATAACCTTCTAAAATATGGGCACGTTTTTCTGCTTCGGATAACTCGTATTTGGTACGACGGACAATGACATCATGGCGGTGATCTACAAAATGTACAATTAAATCTTTCAGATTTAACATTTGCGGACGGCCTTTTACCAATGCAATGTTATTTACACTGAAGGAAGTTTGTAACGCAGTATACTTATACAGGTTATTTAGTACGATAGATGCGTTGGCATCACGCTTAATTTCGTAAACGATACGAATACCGTCTTTATTCGATTCATCTTTAATGTTTGAGATACCTTCCAGTTTTTTCTCGCCAACCAATTCAGCAGTACGCTCAATCATTTGTGCTTTGTTAACCTGGTAAGGAATTTCGGTTACAATAATAACCTCCCGATCTTTTAAGTTTTCGATTTCTGCCTTTGCACGCATTACGATACGTCCGCGACCGG
This sequence comes from Pedobacter rhodius, assembly GCF_027213645.1. Taxonomy (GTDB): domain Bacteria; phylum Bacteroidota; class Bacteroidia; order Sphingobacteriales; family Sphingobacteriaceae; genus Pedobacter; species Pedobacter rhodius. Next base: position 19,896 of record NZ_JAPWGL010000002.1, read on the forward strand.
TTTCGAAAGCCTCTTTAACACCGGCATAACCATAGATGATACCACCGGTTGGAAAATCAGGAGCCTTTACAAACTTCATCAGTTCCTCAATGGTAATATCCTTGTTGTCTATATAATTTACAACGCCATCAATAACTTCTGTTAAATTATGTGGCGCCATATTGGTTGCCATACCTACTGCAATACCCGATGAACCGTTTACTAAAAGGTTAGGGATTTTTGCAGGCAGAACAGTTGGCTCTTGCTCGGTATCATCAAAATTTAACTGAAAATCTACCGTGTCTTTATTGATATCGGCGACCATTTCTTCAGCCAGTTTACTAAATCTGGCCTCTGTATAACGCATTGCCGCAGGCGAATCACCATCAATGTGTCCGAAGTTTCCTTGCCCATCTACCATTGGATAACGTAAGCTCCAATCCTGAGCCATACGAACCATGGTGAAATATACTGATGCATCACCATGTGGGTGGTACTTACCTAAAACCTCACCCACAATACGGGCTGATTTTTTATACGGCTTACCACTGGTAACACCCAATCCTAGCATACCATATAAAACACGGCGGTGTACCGGTTTTAAGCCATCACGTACGTCAGGTAGCGCTCTTGATACAATCACCGACATTGAATAGTCAATGTAGGCCGATTTCATCTGCTCCTCGATATTTATTTGAATGATTTTGTCGTTTTGCTGATTTTCTAAATCTTCTGCCATAAATTATTATTCTCGTTATCAAAAACGATATTTAAAAAAGGTATTATTATAACCTTGCGAATTTAGCAAAATTATGCCGAAATAAGGCATTGTGGAAAAGTTTTGAGCTTTAATAAGGGATTTCTGATGTCACATTTTTTTTAGGTTCTTACAGCGGTGTTTAATTAGTTTTTCAATTTAAAGACCAAGCGACTTTTCTTTGGTTTTCATCCGGTCAATTTTAATCGCCGCAGATTTACAGGTTATAAAACCTGAGGTTAAAAAAATGGATTTTATTTATCAAAAAAAACTAACCAGGTTATTTTTAATTCAGCGTAAATCTGCGTGATAAGATTATTTAAATTCTGTAAAACCCTAAAATTAAAATTCTATTTTTGCGTATAATCCGATATACCTGATGGCAAAAGAAAAAAAATCAGCAATGATATTTATTATGATAACCCTCCTGATAGATTTTACAGGTTTCGGAATCATAATACCTGTTTTACCAAAATTGATTCAGGAATTTACCGGTGGAAGTGTTAGTGTGGCGGCAGATTATGGCGGTTATTTAATGGTCGCTTTTGCATTAGCTCAATTTATCTTCTCGCCTATAATGGGTGGATTAAGTGATAAATATGGCAGAAGGCCTATCTTGCTTTTTTCTTTATTCGGATTGGGCATAGACTATATTTTTCTTTCTTTTGCACCAACCATTTTCTGGTTATTTATCGGAAGAATTATTGCCGGGATTACCGGTGCGAGTTTTACAACGGCTATGGCTTATATTGCCGATATTTCTGAACCTGAAAAGAAAGCCCAGAATTTTGGTATGGTGGGTGCCGCTTTTGGTGTCGGATTTATTCTAGGTCCTGTTATAGGTGGCTTATTCAGTAATTTTGGGCTAAGGGTTCCATTTATGATATCGGCAGGTTTAGCTCTCGTAAACTGGCTTTATGGCTATTTCATTCTTCCTGAATCCTTATCAAAGGCAAACCGGAGAAATTTTTCATGGAAACGGGCAAATCCGATTGGCTCTTTTATAAATGCATCGAAATACCCGGCAATACTGGGTTTGTTAGCCACCCTCCTGTTGTTATATGTAGCCAGCCATTCCGTACAATCAAACTGGTCGTATTATGTTATTGAAAAGTTTAAATGGGATTCTACAATGATTGGCTATTCTTTAGGTGTTGTTGGATTAATGATTGCATTGGTACAAGGTGGATTAATCCGGGTAATTATTCCTAAAATTGGGAATCGGAAAGCAATTTATTTCGGATTGATGCTTTATATAATTGGCTTTGTTTGTTTTGCATTTGCGGCAAATGGATTAATGATGATGCTTTTTATCATTCCGTATTGCTTAGCGGGTATCGGCGGACCAGCCATGCAGAGTATTATTTCCAATCAGGTACCGGAAAATGCACAGGGAGAAATTCAGGGCATAACAACCAGTTTACAAAGCCTGGCTGCCATTATCGGCCCTTTTCTGGCCAGCCATATTTTTGTTTATTTTATTCAGGATGGAACACCACTTTACTTTCCCGGTGCACCTTTTATTTTGAGTGCATTTTTAACTTTGATAGGTTTGTTTATTGCCATCAGGGCATTGAGGAAGTACCATTAGAGTAAAGCATTAGCCAGATTGGCCAGCTCACTCCTCTCGCCTTTTTGCAGGGTGATGTGTGCATAAAGCGGGTGATTTTTAGCATGTTCTATCAAATACGATAAACCATTGCTTTCGGCATCTAAATAAGGCGTATCAATTTGGTAAATATCACCCGTGAAGACAATTTTCGTATGCTCACCTGCCCTCGAAATAATCGTTTTTACTTCGTGTGGGGTAAGGTTTTGTGCCTCATCGATGATAAAAAAAATCTTTGTTAAGGTTCTTCCTCTGATAAAGGCTAAAGGTGCAATCGCAATTTTTTCTGTTGTGATTAACTCATCAATTTTTGCTGACATTTTATCGTCGCCATTAAACTGCTCTTTAATAAACCGGAGATTATCCCAAATGGGCGCCATAAAAGGGTCGGTTTTTGATTTTGCATCACCGGGTAAGAAACCGATATCCTTATTACTTAAAGAAACAATTGGCCTGGTTATATAAATCTGCCTGAAATCTCTGCGCTGTTCTAAAGCACTTGCTAACGCTAAGAGTGTTTTCCCTGTACCGGCATTCCCCTGTATGCTTACTAATTTTACATCGGGGTTTAACAAGGCATTTATAGCAAAGGCCTGTTCAATATTTTTAGGTTTTATTTTGAAAATCGCCTCTGTAGAAACAGAAGTAATGGTTTTTAAACTGTGATTGTAAAATACGTTGGCTGTTTTTCGTTTGTTCTTCAGGATGTAAAAATGGTTTCCTTCTTTTGCGGGTAGTTCAATAGCCGCCGTATCCAGAAATTTTTCTTTTTTAACCTCATCTATAACAGTTTCAGAAAAGTTCAGCAATTCTGTTTTACCGGCATAAAGTTCATCAACATTTTTTATTTTACCTGTTTCATAGTCTTCTGCATTTAAATTAAGTGCTTTTGCTTTTAGTCGAAGGCATATATCTTTCGAAACCAGAACAACTTTTTTACCGGGATTTTCTTCTTTTAAGCTTAATGCAGCATTTAAAATTTTATGGTCGGTTTTACCTTTTCCATAAATTTCTTCGGCATCTGTTTTTAAAGGTTTTTCGTTTAAAACAACTTTAAACTTGCCCGAATTTGGCGTTGTTAAGGCTACCCAATCACTAATCAACTTTTGTTTTGAAGTGGTATCTATTAATCTGATAAAACTTCTGGCCTCAAAATTTCGGGTATCGTTTCCGCTCTTAAAGTTATCAAGTTCCTCTAATACCTGAATCGGGATGGCTACATCATGCTCGTGGAAGTTGTTTATTGCATCATGATCATATAAAATAACTGAAGTATCTAAAACGAAAATCTTTTTTGACGAATTGGAGACGGGTTTATCTTTTTTAGCCATTTTGTAAATTTAATATTTCTTTACTAAAATGATGCAGGTAAATATTATGCGTTTATTTTACATGCCTGCGGGTTAGCGCAGATGGATGATATAATTTAAAAATTTTCTGTAAAATCAGTGTGCCCGTGGCATATTATTTAATTTTCCCGCAGATTCCGGGGATTAACGCAGATAGATGATATGTTCAAATATATTCTGTGATGATCATTGTTTCCATGGCATATTATTTAATGCACCCGTTGATTTCGGTAATTAACGTAGATTGACGGCAGAATTTTTTTGTAAAATCAGTGTTTCCGTAGCGAGCTATTTGTACACTTGCCGTTTATAAATGGCTTAAAATAAAAACGGGGCCCTTCTTCTTTCGATTCAGTTCCCCGTTTTAACCTTAATAATAACCGTAATTAATATTAAGGCATCTAATAAATCTGTAAATTGAATTTCTTCGTTTTTACTTGGTTTTGCAACTTTTGTAAATCGTTTAGAAATTATCTCCAATAGCGATGCTCCGTAAAACAAAACTATTTTCAATAATGTCTGCTTAAGCCTTCTGATTTTTCTGATGTCTTAATCTTTCGATTGCAACATTCATATTCTTGATTGGTTTAACCCGTTTAAGAAACAATCATATTCTTTTTAAGATAATTCGAAAAACTTTCCCTTTCGGTTCCGTCTCTCTTTTGAATTTCTCGTCAGACTTTCAATTACTCCGTATTTGATATCATCTAATATCGGCCGTAAAAGCATTCCTGTCAATAGAAAAGTGATGGTTTTTATAAACAAAGTTATTAACCTGAAAATCAGTCTTATCAACACGTTATTTTAGTTAATAAGGCCTTATTACTGTTTTAACCGATGTTGTTTCGGGTTATTAACAATTCACTTTAATCGACTTATAAACAATTACTTAAAGTTTTTAAGAAAATAGAAATTTAAATTCTGCTTAAAACACTAAAATCTTTAAAAAAGTTAAATAAAAACACACCATAAAAAACATTCTTAATTATGTTATTTTTGTAAGCATGCAAATCAGACAACCCGTTAGAAATGTTCAGGATTTTTTACTTAGTACCTACTTTGCAGATGGCTTGCGCATTACCATAGGTGTTCTTTTACCGTCTTTAATATTTGCACACTATGGCATGCTTAAATACGGCATGACACTTTCTCTTGGTGCATTATGTGTTAGTGTGGTGGATAGCCCCGGTCCAATGGTTCACAGAAGAAATGCAATGCTGGTTACTACAGGCCTGATATTTCTCTTTTCTATACTAACCGGACTGACCAATAAAAGTCATTATTTTATCGGCGTTTTATTGGCGGCATCCAGTTTCGTATTTTCTATGTTTTACATTTACGGAATCAGGGCCGCTTCCATTGGTACCGCTACCCTATTGATTATGGTTTTAAGTATCGATGATATACGTCCGTGGCAAGAGGTAATTATTCATTCGCTGATGATTCTGGCAGGTAGTTTATGGTATACTGGTTTGAGTTATTTTGTTTACCGCTTACGTCCTTTCCGTTTGGTTCAGCAGTCTTTAAGTGATTCAATTATAGAGGTTGCGGAATTTCTTCGTGAAAAGGCTAAATTTTATCACCGGAACAATAATTATGATAAAACGTATGCCGATTTACTTCAACTACAGGTTTCTGTTCACGAAAAGCAGGATGCCGTACGGGAACTGTTATTTCGCACGCGTGAAATTATAAGAGACTCTACGCCGGAAGGCAGATTTTTAATGCTGGTTTTTGTAGATATGGTCGACTTATTTGAGCAGGTAATGTCTACCTACTACAATTACAAACAGCTTCACGAACAATTTGATGCGGCAAATATATTGCCTGATTATGAAATGGCTATTAAAAGGATTTCTTATGCCCTTGATGATATTGCTTTTGCATTAAAAAGTGGCGGAAGTCCGGTCTTATCCAAACGATTGCTTATTGAGATTGAACGGTTAAAAATCAAAATAAATAATTTTGAGAAAAATAATGATAAACAGCAATTCAGCACATTAGGGATTATTGCTTTAAAAAATATTGAAGTAAACATCGAAAATATTCTTGGCAGGGTGAAAACGATAAACAGTTATTTTAAACTCAGGAATAGTAAAGATATCCGCAAAGCGGAAGTAGATACGGAGAAATTTATTACCAGGCAAAAATTCGATTTTAAACTTTTTACCGAAAACCTCACCTACAGCTCATCAACTTTCAGGCATTCTTTACGTGTAACCGTGGTAATGGTATTGGGTTTTGTGGTTTCGCAACTCTTAAATTTTTCCCATAGTTACTGGATACTATTAACCATCCTGGTGATTTCGAAACCTGGTTTCAGTTTAACTAAAGAACGAAATTATCAGCGGCTTATCGGAACTACAGTTGGTGCGTTTATTGGAATGGGTGTTTTGAGTTATGTGCATGACAGAAATACTTTATTCGCCATATTGCTGATTTGCATGATTGGCTGTTACAGTTTTCAAAGGAAAAACTATGTGGTAAGCGTATTGTTTATGACACCATACATATTAATTTTATTTGACTTCTTGGGTATGGGTTCTCTGGCTTTGGCAAGGGAAAGAATCTACGATACCTTTATTGGTTCTGGAATTGCACTTTTAGCAAGTTATTCTTTATTCCCAACCTGGGAGCATGAAAAACTTAAAGAGGCGATGATAAATATTTTACAGGCAAACAAAGCCTATTTTGAACAGGTTGTAAAGCTGTATTTTGAAAAGAATTATGATAGAACAGCGTACAAACTCGCCCGTAAAGAAGTTTACGTAAGTACAGCAAACCTGGCCTCTTTATTTCAAAGAATGTTTTCTGAGCCGAAAAGTAAACAGCTGTTTATTAAAGAAGTTCATCAGTTTACGGCTTTAAACCACCTCACCTCATCCTATATTGCTACGCTGTCACTTTATAATAAGGAGCATGATTTCCACTTTGAAAATTTTGACGCTTTAAAACCAATCGCAAATAATACTATTTATTTATTTGATACTTCCATTAATAATCTGGAAAAAGGGCTGAATACTGTTGAAAACGTTCCGCTGATAAGATTAAATGATAATTCTTTACAGATTAAATCAGGAGAAGATTTGGTTCCGGAACAATTTGATTTAATTCAAAAAGTAGTTTATGACTTATACAAGCTATCGCTTAAAATTAAAATCTAGTTTTGGGCTAATTGCAGCTTAAGGTTACAGATGTTAAATGGCAAAGTGTAAATCATCCCATTGTCCATTTTAAAATTAATTTTCGCCTCACAATCAATTTCTTTATGAGTTAAATCTTTAAGGCTGAAAACAACCGGATAAAATCTAAACGCCGGATTATCGGACGACACAACCTCCGCCCTGACTTTAAATTTTACTTTAACTTCTTCTGTACCTGCTTGAATATAGATTTTGTCTATTTTTTTAAATTCAACATTTGATGTAAAATTGAGCATTAAATTATCATCATTCGAGGATTGATTTTTGAAAAGCTCAAAAGCGTAATAGTTTTTATCGTCACGGTAATATTGATAATCTATATTTTGTTTTAATTGCTGGCCGAACGACAGCTTGGTTAACACTAAAAAGAAAAACAAGAGAATGGACGTTTTCATATATTAAAATTTAGGGCAAGGAACTTTAAATCCCTTAAAATTATTATGACGATAGATTAATGATAATTCATAAGTACGTGGTGTAGAACTCAAAACTTTATTGCCGTAAACGGTGTAATTTATCCCGGTACTTATGTCGCCCAAGGTTAAGCCTAAATAGGGATAAAAAGATGATTCGTTAAATTTATGCCACAAGCCGGCGTTTAATTTTATTTTGGTCTGTTCATTGGGTTTGAAACCTAAAACAACACCTGCTAACTGATCTTTATTAGCCCCCTGAACATTATAAATACCAGTAAAGTTTAAATCAACATAATCGCTAACCAGGTAAAGCATTCCAAAATTTACAGTTTTGCGAGATGGCAATACCTCACGATTGGTTCCGATTAAAGTTTCTACGGGTCTGGTTAAGTGATATTGGGCATAACCAGCAACTACACTTAACCTGTTAAAACTTGCTGAAAAATTTGCACCTATGTTTAAATCAAAATAAGAAGTTTTATCATTTTGTAAGTCCAGATAATTTGGTAATGAAGTATCAAAACCATTCCCGTTGTATTGAGATGCAAAAGTTAATTTGTTGTAATCTAAAAATCTGGACACATAAGAAATCTGAGGTGCCAAACCAAATTTAAAGCGATGATAAACATCAAGATACTGATAATATGACGCACTTGCACTTATGTATTGCGACTTCAGCGCTTTATTAAATGATTCATCGAATAAACCACTTAAACCAATGCTAAATACACTATTCGTAAAATTTTCATCCTGAATCAGTTTTAAATCACCGGATACACTATATGTGTTATACGGATCACCAAGATTTCCCCATTGCTGCCGGGTATTTAGTGCTACTCTGTATTCGCCATCGAAGAAACCTGTATAAGCCGGGTTTAAAGTGAGTGGTGCAGCAAAATATTGTGAAAATTTAGGGTCTTGTGCGAAACCAAACGTAGTTAAGAAGAAAAACAATACTATCAGTCTTGATTTAATCATTACAATATTAATATAGTTTTACCTTTTGCTTGGTATTTTCCGCCTAATACATCAATACCTTCAGCAAACCATGAAAACGTCTCCATAGGTTGCATTTTAGTTTTAAACAGACCATCCCAGCCTGAAGATGTCATTGTATTTGTTTCGTACACTAAAATGCCCCATTTGTTAAAAACCTTAAAACTCGTTAGCTGCTTAATACTGGTAAAAAACGGATATAAATAGTTATTAGTTAATTTCTGTGGGGTAAATGCTGTTGGAACGATAATTTGTGGAGCAGGCAAAATATTTAATTCAATTGATGATGTTATAGAACATCCTTTGTCGCTTTCCAGTGAGATATAATATACGCCGGCCTTATTTATTTTTGTTGGATCAGAAACGCTTTTGGTTAAAGTAGCATCTGTATAATAATACTTTTTGACATAACCTTTACTTCCTTTCACAATATCTGTTGATGTTAAATCGATGTAGTCGTAATCAAAAATTGGTTTAGGCGTATTTAAAACGATTACAGGCAAAGGGTTTATTGTAACATTGATTTTATCAAATACAGAACATCCGTTTTGATTGGTAATTTTCACATAATAGGCTCCGCTTGCTGCAACCTGGTCGGGATGAATGAGCTTATTAGTCAAATTGCTATCTGTGTAGAACGAATAGTTAACACCGGCAGTTGTTCCCAGATATATTGCCTGGTTTGTAATATCCACAGTTGCAGGATAGCATACTGCTGAAGGATCTTTTAAAATCAAAACAGGTAATTCGTAAATTGTCACGTTAATCTTATCGCTTACAACACATCCTAATGAATTAATTGCTTTGATGTAATAAGTTCCGGATTTATCAATCCTTTCAGGGTCGGAAACAGGTTGGGTTAAGCCTGCATCATAATAAAAAGCATACTTTAAATCATTATCACTTCCAGCAAAATTATGTAATGCAGCTATATTAACTGTTGATGGAAAACAAACGCCCGCAGGATTGATAATTTTTAATATGGGTTTTGGATTTACAACAACATCAACAGGGAGTATTTTACTGCAGCCTAAATTGTTAGTGAGTTTTACATAATACCTGCCGCTTAAATTTATTCTACCAGGATTTGATAAAGGCTTGGTTGCCGCAGCATCTGTAAAATATGTTCTTATAATATCTTTTAAATCCCCAACATAAATTTCATTCTTTGTAATATCTACAGTTTCTGTATAACAAACCTGATCAGGATTTTTAAGCGTAATGTTAGCTACATCAAAAAGTGAAATATCAACACTCGCTACACTTTCACAACCCTTGTAATTAGTCGCCATGATGTAATAAGTTTTCTTTTCATTTATTACAACTGGATTTTTTACAGGAATTGTTAAATCTTTATCCTCGAATGCAAAATAGCTGAAGTCTGCATTTCTGTTTAACACATAATCATCTGAAATTAAATCTATTGAACTACCCTGACAAACGGTATTTTTGGGTAAAAGCTGCAGTTGATAATCTACACTTTGAACAATAGCGGTTAAGGTACTTGGGCAACCAAAGCCGGTAAAAGGTACCAGGTCTAAAATAATTTTGGTTCCGTCTGGAGGTGTTGGTTTAATTTTTACGCCTTGCCCTGTTCCATATTTAATACTTCTGTCGCCATTGTACCAAGTGTAAGTCTGGAAACCGCTTGGACCGTTAACATTAAGTTCTTCTGAACTTTTACAGTAAGTATTGCCGAGAATTAAGTCGCCACATAAATTATTTACATCAACATAAGCATACCCAAAATGCCCACCTAGTGTACAATCACCCGTAATAAATTCAAGTAATAATTGTTTTCCCTGATATCCAGATAAATTTATAGTTACCGGTGTCCATTCTTTATAAATTACTGTGCTGCTAGAAGAGGATTTTTTAAAACCGGGAAGGGTTGAGGTTGCAATGTATTGAAAAGAAGCACATGGAATATAATTACCTGTTTCTAAATCTTTAACCCTCGCAATAAATCTTGGCTGTTCCACTACTGCATGATTAGGATCTTCAAAAACTACGGCATACTGATAAGTCAATGTAAATTCATTGCGATTAGCAGGTATATTTATCAGGTATGAAACCCCTTCTGCCTGATTTCCTGTCCCGCTATTACCAAGCTTTACGGTATAACTGCCACTATTTTTTAGAACTACCGGAAACTTACCAAAAGGATCGACTGCAGTTTTATCAGTTTGTATGGTATGCCTGCCGGAAACAGGTAATGCAACTTCGTTAATAACTACACCCGAAGTGTTGATTGACCCGGCATATAGCTTCCAGTTTTGAAAATTTCCATTTTCAAAACCGATATTTTCAGGACAAAGCTGGGCCTTTAAATTTGATGTCATGGCAATGCATACCATAACCAGCACAAAAAATATTTTATTAATCAATTAGGGAGCGATTTTTAAATAGTTCAGTGTAAAAATATCGTTTTAGTATATTTAAGAACAGGTATCTTAAATAAAATGGCCTTATTTTACACGAAAATTACTTAACCAGATATTTTGCTGGAAACCAAAATCAAATAATTAATATAATCGTCTGTTTTTAAAATTGTTATGACTTTTTTTTTAGTTTTTATCGTATTACATTAATGTAGACTGTATTTTATTTTTTTACACGAAATATGGTTGATCCAGGATATTAATGATTTATAAATACTGATCGAAACAATGATAACCTGTTGTTGTTAAGTATAATTAATTAATAAAATATTATGGAAAAGTTATATACAGCTGAAGTTACAGCTACCGGAGGAAGAGATGGTCATATAAAATCGAGCGATGGACAATTAGAATTTGAGTTAAAAAGGCCAAAGGAACTGGGTGGACAAGGTGGTGCCACAAATCCGGAGCAATTGTTTGCAGCTGCGTGGGGTCCGTGTTATCTGGGTGCATTAGGTTCAATAGCCGAAAGAGAAGGTGTAGATGTTAGCGAGGCGAATGTTAATGTGTTGGTTTCTTTCAATAAAGATGGTAATGCATTTGTACTTTCGGCAGATTTAGATGTACATATTCCGGGCATTTCTCACGAGGAGGCTCAAACGCTCGCAGAAAAAGCGCATAAAGCTTGTCCTTATTCAAAAGCTACCAGAGGTAATATTGAAGTCCGAATTACGGCGATTTAATTTATAACTCTGAATAAAATAAAAAAGCGGATTTTTATATCCGCTTTTTTTATGAATTTTACTTGATTTAAGCAATTTCTACCTGCTCTATTTTTGTATTTGCGGGTCTTCCATTTTTAAATGCTTCGCGGGTTTTTAACCCTAACAACTCAAACATAGCCATATCATCAACAAAAGCAGGATTTGGTGTCGTCAATAATTTATCTCCTGCAAAAATAGAACTTGCTCCTGCCATAAAGCAAAATGCCTGTTCGAGTGTACTCATTTCATTTCTGCCTGCTGATAAGCGTACGACAGAATTTGGCATTACAATGCGAGCTGTAGCAATCATTCTAACCATATCCCATATTGGTACACGTGGTTGATCGGCCAATGGTGTACCTTTTACCGGAACCAGTGCATTAACCGGAACAGATTCAGGGTGTTTTTCCATATTAGATAAAGTTTGCAACATGGAAACCCTGTCTTCAACTGTTTCTCCCAAACCGATGATACCACCACTACATACCGTTAACTTAGCCTTACGAACGTTTTTAATTGTATTTAACCTATCGTCATAAGTTCGTGTGGAAATGATGCGTTTATAATCATCTTCTGAAGTATCAATATTGTGGTTATAAGCATATAAACCGGCATCAGCTAACCGTTGTGCCTGATTTTCAGTAAGCATACCCAGAGTACAGCAAACCTCCATGTCCATGTCGTTTACGGCCTTAACCATTTCAATAACGCGGTCAAAATCGCGGTTATCACGCACTTCGCGCCATGCAGCACCCATACACAGACGAGATGCACCACCCTCTTTTGCTTTTACGGCAGCACTAACTACCTGGCCTAACTGCATCAATGGCTGTACTTGCAAATCGGTGTGGTAACGGGCAGCTTGAGGGCAATAAGAACAATCCTCGGCACAGCCACCGGTTTTAATCGAGATTAATGAACTTACCTGAACTTCATTGTAATCTTTATTTGCCCGGTGTATGGTTGCCGCTTCATAAACCAAATCTAAAAATGGTCTGTTGTAAATTTCTAATATTTCTTCTTTACTCCAATCGTGTCTTGTTGTTTGCATCGTGGGATCAGGATTTTTTGGATTTAAGGATTAACATAATATTCTTAATTTTTCAGGCGGTTAATTTAAGTTTTCAAGGGTAACACATACAAAATAGCGTAATTTAAAAATCCTCAAATCAACCAAGTCCTGATTATTATAGTAAAAGTTTACTGGCCAAACCTAAAATTAAAAGGAAGCCAAAAACATCGGTAAAAGTAGTAATAATTATAGATGATGCAATGGCAGGATCGATGCCAACACGTTTTAAAATCAATGGAATTCCGGCTCCGGTGATACCTGCTATAACTAGATTACCCGTCATTGCCAGGAAGATAACTAAACCGAGCATCGGGTTTCCATCGAAAAAAAAAGCAAAAATAAATACAATTAGGCCGTTCGCTGCACCATTGATTAAACCAACAGTAAACTCTTTCAACACCGTTCTGTAAGCTTGCTTGTCTGTTAAATCATAAAGTGAGATACGCCTCACTGTAACGGCCAAGGCTTGTGTAGCGGCATTCCCGCCCATTCCGGCTATAATCGTCATGTAAGCTGCAAGAGAAGGAATTAATTTAATTGTAGGGTCGAAATAACGAACAACGGACGATGCCAGGAAAGCTGTGCCTAGATTTATAATCAGCCAGGGCAAACGCGATTTAACCGCTTCCGCCCAGTTACCACTTAACTCTTCATCTTCTGATACACCTGATATTTTTAAGATATCTTCTGTGCTTTCGGCTTCCATAACATCAATTACATCATCAAATGTTACGCGACCAAGTAATTTCTGATGCTCATCAATAACCGGAATACTCGTTAAATTGTATTGAGAAATTAAGTTAGCAACTTCTTCCTGGTCGGTATCAGGATGAACGTAAACGGCATCAACTTTTACTAATTCAGTAATCTGTGCGTTATGTTTGGCTTTTATAATATCCTTTAATGAAACAATTCCTTTGAAGATTTCCTTATCATCAACCACATAAATGGTGTAGAACTCTTCCATTTCTTCGCTTTGACGAATAATTTCATCTATTGCATCTTTTTTCGTCAGGTTAATGTTTACACAGATTAAATCTGTATTCATTAAACCACCTGCTGTTTTCTCGTCGTAGGTTAATAGGTTACGGATATTTGATGCATCCTCTTCATTAAGATCTTCCAGGATTTCTTTCTGCTCATGGTCTTCAAGCTGAGAAATAATGTCTGTTGCATCGTCGTAATCAAGTTCTTCAACAATTTCTGTTCTCTTATCGGGATGAAGCTGGAAAAGTAAATCTTCCGGATGGGATTCTTCATCCATTTCAGAAATAATTTCCGACGCAATTTCTGCAGGCAGTAAATTAATAATATGCTGTTGCGCTGCTTTGTCTAAACGTTCGAATAAAATAGCGATTTCTGAAGCATGATAATCCTCTAAAACTATTTTTAAAGTTTCATCGCCGGCTAAAATTGCGTTTTTAACCTTTAGTACATCGCTTTTATCTATTTCGAATGATGATTGCATAATGCTTAAGCCCCTAAAATAGGGAATCTACATCGATTTAACATTATAAGTTTAATTTAAAATGAAGGTAGATGGCATTAAAAGAATCTATTTAAACCAACCCCTTCGCCAAAAGTAAATTACCTGGATTATTGCAATAACCAACATCACCAGCCAGGTATATAAATAGCCATGTTCAGCATATAATTCAGGCATGTTATCTCTTAAAATTTTTCCCGTTGCCGGGTCTTCCCTGCTGAAATTCATTCCGTAAATTCCTGCAATAAAGGTTAACGGAATAAATATGGAGGATATAATGGTTAAAACCTTCATAATTTCATTCATCCTATTGCTGATAATGGACAAGTTCATGTCGATATTGGCTGAGGCAATTTCTTTTAACGATTCTATGAAATCGATAATCTGTATACAATGATCATATGCATCTTTAATGTAGGTTCGGGTTACATCGGTAATTAAATCGCTGTCGCTTCTTAAAATATCATTTAATTTATCACGCTCGGGCCAGGTCACTTTTCTGATGGTAATTAATGAACGCTTAATTGCCTGCGTGTCGTACATAATTCGCTTGTCCGGATTATCAAATAAGCGATCTTCAATTGAATCGAGCTCTTCACCCCAATGGTTTAACAATGTAAAGTAATTATCTACGATAACGTCCATGATGGCATACATCAGATAACTTGATCCACCAATACGGATATTTCCTTTGCCAACCTCCAGTCTTTTTCTTACCGGGTTAAAGCAATCCTGGTAGTCTTCCTGAAAAGTAATTAAACACTTTGAAGTTAATATAAATGAAATTTGCTCATTGCACAAATCATTATCCTTACTTAAAAATAAATGCCTGCTTACTGCAAAAACATATTTATCGTTATCGTATTCATCAAGTTTTGGTCGCTGGTATGAGCTTGTAATGTCTTCAAGCACCAGTTTACTGATGTTTAGTTTTGAATATAATGTTTCAAAAATATCCGGGTCGCCTAAACCCTTAATATCAAACCAATAGTAAAAATCCTTATTCTCTGTTAGTTTGTCTATATCGTTAATATTTTCCAGCTCCTCTTTCTTATAAGTTTTATCGTTATAAGTATGAAAGGTAATTTTAGGTTTTAAAGCATTTTCATCAATAGAATATAAACCCGGACTTGTACCTGGTTCGGGAACTTTATAATGTTTATGACGGTTACGAGGTTTATTTTTTGCCATTTTTAAAGGTATAACCGGGCCTGCGGACCTTGATTAAATAATAAGTCAACAATGCTCAAATTAGAAATAAATTGATGCTTATCTTCAAAAACCTGATAATATGGCTTATTGTTTATAGAATCATCAGTTTTTTTTGGACTCATCATTTCTCGGTAGTTAAATGCGGTATCTAAATCATCAGTATAGGCTGTTGTAAATTTATAGTTGATATTTAGTTTCAGCTTCCTGGTCAGCCATTCTAAAAGTTCAAAGTTATAATCAAATAAAAAATCAAATTTCTTATTGTAAAACGGTGCTAAATCATCTTCGTAAAATTCAAAATAGGCTGAACTCCTATAGCAGCTTTCAAGGCTCATCCAGTGTAAACGCTGCCAGTTAAAATCGTAACTGATTTTCACGTCTTTTAGGGGTGTACGCATTTTTGAACCCCTGACCACAGGAACGGTTATATCCAATTTTCCGTTTGGGGAATAAATACTTGCCCGGTTTCGATAGGTTTGCTTAGGAAAATGTTCGTATTTTTCTAATAAAAAATCGGGGTTAAGTTCTTGTATTTTACTAAAGTAGCTTACAGGGGGAAGATAAAATAATGGAAGTATAGCGGTATTTTGCATTTGAAAATATATGTTTGCAGTTCAAACTTTTCAAAATTAATGATTAAAAGAGGGATTACTCATGTTGGCGTATTTTTTTTATATCTGATATCGCTGCTGCCTCTTCGTATTTTGTTCATTTTTTCCAGATTATTGTATTACTTGCTTTATTATGTAATCCGATACAGAAAAAAGGTTGTCAGGACGAATTTAACAAATGCTTTTCCTGAGAAATCTGTTAAGGAAATTCTGAGTATTGAAAAAAAATATTTCAAATATCTGGCTGAATTAATCTTCGAAATCATCGAATTAGCCACCATTTCGAAAGCTGAAACTTTAAAACGCGTCAGATTTACAGGTTTGGAGCAAATCGAAAATCGTTTCCAAAAAGGTGAAAGTATTTTGGCATGTACCGGTCATTATGGGAACTGGGAGTTAGGGACTTTAGCTTTAGGCTTAAACCTTTCAGGTAAGACAATTGTAATCTATAAACCCATAAATAATAGAATCTTCGAAGCCTGGTTTGATAAGCTTCGCACGAAATTCGGGAATGTTTTTGTTGCAATGCGGCAGACTTTACGTTGCATGGCAACATATAAGAATGAGCCGAGTTTATTGTGCTTCGCCAGCGATCAATCCCCTGTAAGGGAGGAAAGTAAATATTTTTTAAATTTCCTGAACCAGCCTACAGCAGCACTTTTAGGGGTAGAAAAAATTGCCAAATCCACCAACCGAGCAATTTATTATTTTAAGGTTACGCCGGTAAAAATGGGTTATTACGATGTTGAGGTTTTACCAATGTGTTTAGATCCGTCGAAAACAGTTGACGGAGAAATTACCAATTTACACTTTCATTTTTTAGAAAACATTATAAAAGATAAACCTCAATATTGGCTTTGGAGCCATAAACGGTGGAAATTTAAACCTGAATAACATACATGAATCCATCAGTAGCGGTTGTAATTTTAAACTGGAACGGAAAAGCATTTCTTGAGCAATTTTTACCCGGAGTTTTGCTTTCCGAATATGATAATTTACAAATTATCGTTGGCGACAATGCTTCAACAGATGATTCTATCGCCTTTATTGAATCAAATTTTCCAACAGTTAAGGTTTTAAAAAATGATTCAAATTATGGTTTTGCCGGTGGCTATAATAAAATTTTAGAACGTGTTGACGCGGAGTACTTTGTTCTTTTAAATTCGGATGTTGAAGTTACCCCAGACTGGATACAGCCTGTTATCGATTTAATGCAAAGTGATGATAATATCGCGGCTGCACAACCTAAAATCAAATGGCAATTAAATAAAAATCAGTTTGAATACGCCGGTGCTGCAGGTGGATTTTTAGATATATACGCCTACCCTTTCTGCCGCGGACGTTTATTTAATGTTTATGAAATGGATAGCGGCCAATATAATACAACTGAAGAAATTTTTTGGGCCAGTGGTGCAGCCTTTTTTATAAAAAGCAAGTACTGGAAAGAAACAGGTGGATTGGATGCCGATCTTTTTGCACACATGGAAGAGATTGACCTGTGCTGGAGATTAAAAAATTTAAATTATAAAGTAGTTTATTGTCCTGAATCGGAAGTTTACCACGTTGGCGGCGGAACTTTGCAGACAGAAAATCCTTTTAAAACGTATTTAAATTTCAGGAATAACCTGATTATTATGCAGAAAAACCTGCCTGCCGGTGATGCAATTTTCAGGATAGCCATACGAATGTGCATTGATTTTATTGCCTGGTGGCATTTCTTATTATCCGGGAAGCCTAAATTTACAATGGCAGTTACCAAAGGCCACTGGCATTTTATTAAGGACTTAACTAAAACATCAAGAAAAAGAAAACAATATCAAAAACCATATGCTGAACACAAAGGTGTTTACAAAAACAGCGTGGTTTGGGCTTTTTTTATTAGGAAAATCAAGTCATTTTCAAATCTTTAGTTTGCGGCCAAAGACTCATCGATAGATTTTTTCACCCATGCAATTGTATTTACCGCGAGTCCCACGGTACTGAATTTTATGGTGCCGGTTTTATCTATCACAACATGAGTGGGGTAAGATTTTACGTTAAATTTATCAGAAAGAAATCTTCCGTTATCAACAATATTATAATTGAAAGGTATCGTTTTCAGAAAATCTTTGATTTCATATCGATCATCTAAAGCTATCGCCAGGAATATTACATCTTTATTATCCCTATAACGATTAACAAGCTCATTCAAATCGGGTATTTCCGACTTACATGGCGGACAGTTTATGAACCAAAAATTCAGAACAACAACCTTTCCCGTAGTATTTTTTAAATCAAATTTATTTCCGTTTATATCTGAGGTTTTAAATCCATTAAAGTGTTCACCTTCCTTAAACGCTTCGCTAGGCCTTGGTTTAGGCATTTTTTCCATCATGGTATTGCGCTGGGCTTCTGTAAGTTCGAAGATTACAAATTCAGGCCGGCCATCCTCCATTTTAGTATTCCTGCTTTTCAAAGAATATTTTCCCGTTTGTAAATAGGCTTTCCATAGCTTATAAGGGTAAACCATACCATCTTCTCCCCTTACAATCGTATTTTCATCTAAAGTTGGCTGGGTTCTTTGCTGAGTGGTTGTTTGAGCGTTAACATAAATGGAAAATGTAATCAGGAAGATTAAGAGCGTTTTTTTTAACATATATATTTAAGAATTAATTAATAAACTTTCTAGAGCGAGGCGATAACCATTTATGCCGAAACCCGTTAATACACCCTTACAGTTTTTACCGGTTAAAGAAATATGCCTGTATTCTTCACGGGCGTAAATATTTGAAATATGAACCTCTACAACAGGTGTTTTAATCGCGGCAATTGCGTCTGCAATCGCGACAGATGTATGCGTATAGCCGCCGGCATTTAATATAATTCCATCGTAGCTGAAACCAACTTCGTGCAGTTTGTTAATAATCTCGCCTTCAACATTACTTTGAAAATAATCAATTTCGACAATAGTATAAATGTTTTTGAGTTCCTTAATATAGTCTTCTATACTGGTATTGCCATAAATTGACGGTTCCCTTACACCTAAAAGATTTAAATTCGGACCATTAATAATTTGTACTTTCATGTTGATTTTATCCTGCTAAATGTTGTAATGTTGTAATGTTGCAATGTTATAAAAAAAAATAAATAAAAACATGGTTTGGCAATCATATATCAAAGGATTTAAAGCTTACCTTAAACTCGAACGATCGCTTTCAGATAATTCTGTTGACGCTTACCTGAACGATATTGATAAATTGAGCCAATATTATCAATCAGTTAATTCTGAACCAAATTTAAATGAAATTACGATTTCAGACATTAAATTATTTATTAGTTGGCTGCATAATCTTGGCATGTTGGGTAGCACGCAAGCCAGGGTTATATCAGGCTTAAAGGCTTTTTTTTCTTACCTGATGCTTGAAGATATTATTCAAAATGATCCGATGGCATTAATTGAGGCACCAAAACTTGTCAGGAAATTACCGGATACGCTAAATATTCATGAAATAAATAGCTTAATAGACGCCATTGACGCATCAAAACCCGAGGGCATGCGGAATAAAGCAATTATTGAAGTTTTGTATGGTTGTGGTTTGAGGGTTACAGAATTAACCGAATTGAAAATTTCAAATTTTTACCCGCAAATAGAATTTGTCAAAGTGATTGGTAAGGGTAACAAAGAACGACTTATACCAATCGGGGGTGTTGCTGTAAAGTTTATTGATATTTATCTAACACAAGTCAGGGTTCATCAACAGATAAAAAAGGGAAATGAAGACTTTATATTTCTAAATCGGTTTGGCGCAAAATTATCCAGGATTTCAATTTTTAACCTGATAAAAAATTTAGCCGTTCACGCGGGAATAAACAAAACCATTAGTCCGCATACGTTACGCCATTCTTTTGCAACACATTTAATAGAAGGTGGCGCAGATCTACGCGCTGTTCAGGAAATGCTTGGCCATTCGAGCATCACGACGACAGAAATTTATACCCACCTCGACAGGGATTATTTGCAGGAAGTTGTTACACAATTTCACCCCCGGTCTTAGGGATTTGTCCTTGCCAATATCATCCGGTCTTTTCCTTGCATATCCTTCTTTAACTCAATGTTTTTAAATCGCTTATCTATTAATATCTGAAGTGTTTCAGCCCATAAATATTCATTGATTTCGAAAAATAAATAACCGTTTGGATTTAAATTTTTTAAGGCAAAATCAGAAATTGCATCATAAAAAATAAGCGGATTTTCATCGCTTACAAATAATGCAGCATGCGGTTCATAAGCCAGAACATTTTTATGCATATCTGCTTTCTCAAGTTGACGAATGTAAGGCGGATTACTTACTATTACATCATATTTTTTATTATCCGGATAGTTTAAAATATCGGCTTCGATAAAATTGATTTCCGTTTTATTAAATTTTGCATTTGCTTCAGCTACTTTTAATGCATTTGCAGAAATATCGAGTGCAGAAACATCGAGGTTTGGTAAATGCTTTTTTACCGTTACAGGAATACACCCGGAGCCAGTGCCAACATCCAAAAAAGATTTTTTTAGATTCTTAACTTCCCTTAATATCCAGTCGACAAGCTCTTCCGTTTCAGGACGGGGAATTAGTACATGTTCATTTATCTTAAAAGTTAAACCATAAAAAACAGTTTCGCCTAATACCTGCTGAATAGGTTTTCCGGTTTTTAAATGATTTAAAACTTCGGTAAGTGCATTTAACTCTTCGACTGATAAAGCCTTATTTTTTTGCGTGAGTAATTTACTTTGGGTTATTTTTAAGATACTGGTAACTGATAGATTAAATATTGCTTTTGCCTCATCAGCATCGTAAAATTCATTTAAATTTTGTAAGTATTCCTGTTCTAACGCTTTAATGTTCATTGGTCGCAAAAGTAATAAATCGTGTCTTCATCCTTGTCATAATTTAACTACTTTTGTGTTAATGAGCGATGAATTTTACATTAAGCGTTGTTTAGAATTAGCGGCTACTTCGATAGGAAATGTAAGTCCGAATCCTATGGTCGGTTGTGTAATTGTTGTCGACGGCGTAATCATCGGAGAAGGGTATCATCAAAAGTTTGGTGAAGCACATGCAGAACCAAATGCAGTGAAATCCGTTTTCGAAAAATACGGTTCAGCGGCTGAGAGTATGCTCAGGAAAGCAACAGCTTACGTAAATTTAGAGCCTTGTGCACATTTCGGAAAAACACCGCCCTGTGCTGATTTGTTTGTTAAGCATCAGCTTAAAAAAGTGGTTATTGGCAATCGCGATCCTTTTTCTGGTGTTGACGGTAAAGGGATTGAAAAGCTAAAAAATGCAGGCATAGCGGTAATAAGTGGTATTTTGGATGAAGAGTGTAAACATTTTAACCGACGCTTTTTTACCCGAATCCAAAAACAACGACCATTTATTATTTTAAAATGGGCGCAAACGGCAAATGGCTATTTTGCAACAATTGATGGGCACCAGAAATGGATTAGCGGAGGTTTGGCAAAACGTATGGCACACAGGTGGCGTACCGAAGAGGATGCGATTTTAGTTGGTAAGCAAACTGCAATTATGGATAACCCTCAATTAACATCCCGGGAATGGCCAGGTAAAAATCCTGTTCGCCTCGTTATTGATAAAAACCTGCAGGTTCCACAAAGTAATCATATTTTTAATCAAGAAGCCAAAACCATTATTTTTAATGCGCTAAAAACTGATGTGAAAGACAACATCCATTATATCCAAATGGAAGATATGCAATTCTATCTTCCTCAAAAAATTGCTTTTCAATTGTATCTTATGGATATTCAATCTGTAATTATAGAAGGCGGAGCAAATATCATAAAGCAATTTTTAAATGCAAATCTGTGGGACGAAGCGCGTATTTTTACATCAGAAAATAGCTGGACCGAGGGTGTTCCTTCTCCGGTTATAAATGGTAATTTAACTGAAGCAATTCAAGTTGGAACGGATAAACTTTCAATTTATATAAACCAAACAATTTAAATGATATACATCATTTTAAGTATATTTTGTAGTGTGACGGTAGCCGTGTTGCTTAAGCTCGCCAAAAGATATCAGATTAGTATAATACAGGCCGTAAGTATTAATTACTTAACGGCTTTAATACTTTGTTTTCTGTTTTTTAAGCCCGATGTAAGCCTTTTAAATCCTTCTGCACCGTGGCCAATTTATATAGCATTGGCTGTTTTATTGCCAGTGATATTTTTATTTCTCGCGGCTTCAGTAAAAAATCTGGGGATTGTTAAAACGGATATTGCGCAGCGTCTTTCACTTTTTATACCAATTTTAGCTGCGTACTTTATTTTTAAGGAAGATTTTAATCAGTTAAAGTTTATCGGGATTGCAGTGGGTTTTCTAGCTATAATTTTAACTTTTTTTCGAAAAACCGAACATAAATCAAAATCTAACAACTGGATTTACCCGATTATGGTTTTCATAGGTTTCGGCGTAATCGATGTACTTTTTAAACAAATCGCACTTTATAAAGAACTGCCCTATACAACATCGCTGTTTGTCGTTTTCTGTCTTGCATTTCTGGTTTCTTTAATAATTGTAACGATAATGGTTGTCGGCAGGAAAACGAAAATTCAACTGGTTAATATAGGTTGTGGGTTAATCCTGGGGTTGTTCAATTTTGGTAATATTTTATTCTATTTAAAAGCCCATAGGGCATTTTCCGCTAACCCGTCAACCGTTTTCACAGCAATGAACCTGGGCGTTATTATTGCTGGTACATTAATAGGAATTGTTGTTTTTAAAGAAAAATTATCTCAACTCAACTATATCGGAATTGTGCTGGCCATTTGCGCCGTTATCTTAATCACCTTATCTCAACTGAATGCTGTTTGATGATTCTTATAAAACAATTTCAGGCAATTCTGACGGCGTTTTTCGAGACAAAGGAAGCAAGTTTATTGCATACGCCTATCCTATCCGGTCTGAAGAAGAAGTAAAGCCAATCCTGATAAATTTAAGGACTGAACACAATAAAGCGCGACATTTTTGTTATGCTTACCGGCTAACACCAGACAGATCTGTTTTCAGGGTTAATGATGACGGAGAACCATCCGGAACGGCTGGCAGGCCGATTTTAAATTGTCTTTTATCAGACGACTTAACAAATATATTAATTGTAGTTGTTCGATATTTTGGCGGAACTTTATTAGGTGTTCCGGGTTTAATTAATGCGTATAAGAGTGCTGCTATCGAAGCAATTAAAGCATCAGCTATTGTTTCTAAGACCGTGAATGATATTTATGAAGTTCATTTCGAATACCTGCAAATGAACGATGTAATGAAGTTGGTAAAGGAAGAACAATTAGATGTAATTGAACAGCGTTTCAACGTTAATTGTGTATTAAAATTCGAAGTGAGAAAAGCACAATTGAATCAGGTTTTAACTAAGTTTGATAAAATTGAGGGGCTGAAATTGAAATACCTTCAAACGACTTAACAAACCATTATGAAAATAGCAGAAAGCGATTTAATTATCAATCCTGACGGAAGTGTTTATCATTTAAATCTTTTACCCGGCGATGTGGCGGATACGGTCATCACGGTCGGCGACCCGGACCGTGTTGGCGAAGTGAGTAAATATTTCGATAACATTGAGTTTAAAAAAGGTAAGCGGGAGTTTATAACGCATACTGGTTTGGTTGGTAAAAAGCGTGTTACTGTACTTTCAACAGGTATTGGTACCGATAATATTGATATTGTTTTTAATGAACTGGACGCGCTTGTAAACATCGATTTTGAAACAAGAACTATCAAAAAAGACCTTACCTCACTTAATATCATCCGCATAGGCACTTCGGGCGCAGTACAGCCTGATATTCCGATGGGAACCATTCTGGCTTCATCTTTCGGTTTAGGCATGGATGCATTAATGAATTATTATATTCATGATTTATCCGGCGATGAACGAAGCCTGCTTGATGACATAAAAAGTCATTTTGGTCATTTGAAAAATATCAATCCATATTTAACAGCAGCGGCTGATAACCTGTTAAATACAATCGGTAAAGATATGGCTAAAGGAATTACGATAACTGCTCCCGGGTTTTACGCACCTCAGGGCAGACAGGTTCGTGCTAAAAACGCAGTTCCAAATTTCATCGGACTGATAAATAGTTTTAAAAGTAATCAGAATCGAATTACAAATTTAGAAATGGAAACTGCCGGAATATATGCTTTGGCAAAGGTTTTAGGCCATAATGCATTATCTATAAATGCCATTCTGGCCAGTAGGGTAAAATTCGAATTTAGTAATGAACCAGATAAAATTGTAGAGCAGGCAATAAAGTTGGTTTTAGAAAGAATTTAAGCGATGTTATGGAAAAGTCCTGACTTTTCCATAATAAAGTTTACACCTTGGGAATATTTTCTTTTACCAATTCGTTTTGTTCTGCATCTAAATAGGTACAGGTCATTTCTTCTAAATCAATTACCCATTTCTCAACACCTGCATCAGCAGCCTGCTTGCAAAAGGTAAAATAATCTGTTTCTCCTTTTTGATGATTTTTTAAAGCGTGATTTAATTTTTCAGAAGAAGGTTCATCACTGATTACTAATTCAGGATATCCATCTGGATTTACCTGTGCGGAATAATCTTCACTGTCAAAATAAACCGATAAGCCATTAGCGACGTAAACATCATTCCTGACAATTCCTAAACCCTTAATCACTTTAATAAACTGAGGAAAGTCTGCCCCTGTTTTAATATTCAATTCCGCTGCCTTAATTTCCTCTATGTTAAACATAATTATTTATTTAGTGATACTTTATAGATTGTTGTTTGCGTATATAAATCTTCAGGACGCAAAATTGTTGATGGGAATTCTTCAATATTTACCGCGTTCGGATGATGCTGTGTTTCAATGCAAAATGCTTCATATGCACCATAATCCCTTCCACCCTTGCCATTTTTTACGCTCAGATATTTCGAAGTATATAAATGTGCCACAGGTTCGGTTGTGTATACACTTAAAGTTAAACCGCTTTCTTCTTCAAATGTTTTAGAAGCCAGCGATAAGTCTCCATATATTTTGTCTAAAACAAAGGTTTGATCGTAACCCTCCTCCGGATTCCAATCCCTGGATATTTCTTTGGCTATTGTAAAATCTAAAGGTGTATTTTCTAACGGAATTAATTTTCCGGTTACACAATAATTTTCATCTTGTTCCAGGTAATCAGAAGCAAAAATTTGTTGTTTATGTTTGCCAATTTTTCCCCCGTTCGGCGCTAAATTAAAATAACCATGATGCGTTAAATTGATGGCTGTAGCTTTATCTGTTTCGGCTTCATAGCTCAGTATAAGTTCATCATTTTCAGTTAGCTCGAAGGTTAACCCAATAATTAAATTACCGGGAAAGCCTTCTTCGCCATCTACACTCTCATACTCAAGCATTACAAAAGATTGTTCGCCTGTTCCGACTTCTACAATATCCCAAACTTTTTTATCAAAACCAATATCTCCGCCGTGCAGACAGTCTGTACCCGTATTTTTAACCAATTGATACTGTTCTCCGTCAATACTGAACCGGCCATCTTTTATCCGGTTGGCATAACGGCCAATTACAGCACCAACGTGCGGGTTATTTTTTAAATAGTCTTCATGGAAATATTGCTCCACATTATCAAATCCCAATACGATATCCTGTGGTGCTCCATGGCTGTTTTTTACAATGAATTTATTAATTATAGCGCCATAATTAAATATTTCTACATAAGTACCTTTACGATTAGTAAGTTCTATGGCAATAACTTCTTCGCCATTAATAATTTTTCCTGTAGGTGTTTGCTGAACGCTCATAAATTGTAACTTAGGGCTTTTGTTTTGAAAACAAACATACCATTATTTAAATATTTTCAACCAAATGAAGCTAAAACTTGAGGAAAAATTTGCCGGGCAATATCATAAAAATGCTGATGCAGTATACTTTACACCAGGCCGGGTTAATCTGATCGGCGAACACATCGATTATAATGGCGGTTTAGTTATGCCATGTGCCATTACTTTAGGAACCTGGATTGCAATTGCACCAAATGCTGATCATAAATTTCGATTTAAAAGCTTAAATTTTGATGCGCAAACAGAGGTTGAAAGCAATAAAATCCATGAAAAAAACGGAAGTCTTTGGGCAAATTATCCTATCGGTGTAATAAACGAATTTATCAAAGACGGGAAGGAAATTACAGGACTGGATTTTCTTTATTATGGAAATATTCCGATTGGTTCAGGGCTCTCGTCTTCTGCTTCTATAGAAATCGCAACTGCTTTTGCCTTGAATCACTATTTTAACTTAGGTTATGATAAGCTGGATTTAGTAAAAATTGCAAAACGGGTGGAGAATGATTTTATCGGATTAAATTCGGGTATAATGGATCAGTTTGCCGTTGCCTTTGGGGAACAGGATAAAGCGATTGTTTTAGATTGCGAATCATTGAAATATAAGATGGTTGACGTAAATTTAGGTAATTATGTACTTGCCATTATCAATACCAAAAAACCCCGGGAACTGGCAGATTCTAAATACAATGAAAGGGTTCAGGAATGCCAGACAGCTCTAACACTTCTGAACGAAGAAATTAAATTAAATAATCTATGCGAGCTTACTGCAGAAAAATTCGCGTTGCATAATCATCTGATAAAAGATGAAACTGTTTTAAATCGTGCAACGCATGTTGTTAAAGAAAATGATCGTGTGCATTTAGCTGCAAAAGCCTTAAATTCAGGTGCATTGGAAGAATTTGGCAGGCTGATGTATGCTTCGCATCAATCTTTAAAAGAATTGTATGAGGTAAGCGGGAAAGAACTGGATACCGTTGTAGATTTTTGCTCAGGCTATGAGCATGTTATTGGTGCCCGAATGACAGGTGCAGGATTTGGCGGTTGTGCCATTGCCTTACTGAAAAAAGGTTTCGAAGAAGATTTTGCCAAGGGCCTTACCGATTATTATGTAGAAAGAATTGGTTACTCCGCAGAAATTTATGTAAGTGAAATTGGCAACGGTCCGGTTAGGTTATAAAAAATATTTAGCTACAGATTTGCAGATTCATTTAATTTAAAATCCGGTAATTTGGGCTTACAAAAATTAATTAATTTATAGAAAATATTAGCCACGGATTTGCAGATTTATTTATGTTTAAAATCTGGTAATCTGTGGCTAACCAATACAATGAGAAAATTAAAATTAGATGAATTAAATCGTCCTGATATTGAAGAATTTAAAGCGCAGGAAAAGCTGCCTGTTGTAGTTGTTTTAGACAATGTCAGAAGTATGCACAATGTGGGTTCGGTATTCAGAACTGCCGACGGATTTGCACTTGAAAAAGTTATTTTGTGCGGGATTACC
Source organism: Pedobacter rhodius (assembly GCF_027213645.1). GTDB lineage: Bacteria > Bacteroidota > Bacteroidia > Sphingobacteriales > Sphingobacteriaceae > Pedobacter > Pedobacter rhodius. Next base: position 47,093 of record NZ_JAPWGL010000002.1, read on the forward strand.
GCACAACCACCACATCGGGAGATAGAAAAAACTGCACTGGGCGCTACCCAGTCTGTAGATTGGATTCATTACGGCAATACGGTTAAAGCTATTGAAGATTTAAGGGAATCGGGTTATGAAATTGTAGCGATTGAACAGGCAGAAAAAAGTGTTATGTTAAATATTTTTAAACCAGACCCGGCTAAAAAGTATGCTTTAATATTTGGAAATGAGGTTGATGGTGTAAGTGAAGAAGTAATGGGCAAAATAGATGAATGTATAGAAATTCCACAATTCGGCACTAAGCATTCATTCAACATTGTAATTTCCGCAGGTATTGTGCTTTGGGATTTCTTTGCTAAACTGAAGCTTTAATTAATTTTTTAAATGGATAACCTTCTCTTAAAGAAGTTACAAATAAAACCTGGATTTACTGTCAAAGTTGTTGATGCGCCTGAAAATGCGGCAGCTATTTTTGGTGAAATACCGGCTGATATGACTATAAAATATGGTGATGATTCTTCATTTGATGTATTAATTACGTTTTCTACATTAAAAGAACAACTCGACAGTCAAATCCGAAACCATTTAAATAAACTAAATCCGAAAACAATTTTCTGGGTTTTTATGCCCAAAAAATCATCTAAAGTTTATTCTGATTTAGATATGATGAGTTCCTGGCAGGAGTTAGCTGTATATGGGTTAAATCCTTGCGCGTCTGCGGCCGTAAATGAAATCTGGACAGCTTTAAGACTCAAATTTATCAATGATATTAAGCCTTCAGGCTTGAGAAATGATCACATCAGGCATAATGAATTTGCAGACTACATTGATGTCGAAAATAAAATCGTTAAATTACCGGAAGATTTGGCTAAAGGTTTACACGAATATCCGGTAGCACTTCAATATTTTAACGGTTTAGCTTATTCCCATAAGAAAGAATATGTATTATGGATTCTTACTGCCAAGCAGGAAAAAACCAGATTAAACAGAGTGGAAAAAGCTATAGAAATGTTATTAAATAACAAGAAAAATCCGTCTGTAAAATAATTTTATTTTATAAAATTCAAAGCTATTTTGTACTGTAAACAGTACACTTTTTAGATATTTTTTTTCTTTTATGTAACATTTTTGAAATATTTTTAACCCTTATAATTCATTGATTACTTGATATTTGCCTGCCAGATCGCTCCTTTGGCAGGATTTTTTCTTACTCGACTCAAAACAGTATGACTTAAAAGCTGTTTAAGATTGAAATTTACAAATAGAAAAAAAATGAATTCGAGAATTACAAAATCAACAATGTTGATTGCCTTATTAGGCCTATCATCACAATTATTTGCACAAGAAACACCAACTACATCGGGTAGATTTGGAAAGCAATCATTAAGAACATGGAGCATCGGTGCTCACGGAGGTATCCTTAGCCAAAATACTTTCCTGGGCGGCGGAAGTGTTAAAGCTGATGAATTTAGAAGTATAGGTTATGGTGCTTTTATTAAAAAGCAAATTTTACCGGCCTTAGGTTTACAAGCTGACTTTTTACGCGGCGAGATTAAAACATTAAATGCAACCAGTACTATTGAACAAAAAAATAGCATCAACTGGTCGGGGTCGTTAACAGCTGTTTTAAACATTGCTAACTTCAGTTTAAATACTGAAAACGCAGTTTTAATTCCATATGTAAAAGCAGGTGCCGGTTATATGTCGTCTGATTCGCAGGTTGGAAATACGCAGGTTTTTTCAGACAGAGAAGGCTGGTATATCCCAACAGGTGTCGGATTTAAATTCGGTGTAGCTAAAGGCATCAACATCGATTTAGGTTACGATATCAACTTCATCAAATCATCTCCAACTGTTAAAGGTGCTTACAACGAAAGCAGATTTTCTTATGCTCACGCAGGTTTAGAATTTGCTTTAGGAAACAAAGAAAATTCACAATTGCAAAATTACAGCGCTATAGCTGATTTACGTAAACAAAGTGCTGAAGAAAGTGCGGAATTGAGAAAAGCATTATCAACTGCAGAAGAAAATGCGGCTAACGACAGAGCACAATATGCAAAAGATTTAGGTGATGATGATAGCGATGGTGTTGCAAATAAATTTGATAAATGCCCGGGAACAGTATCTGGTACAGTTGTAGATGGTTCTGGCTGTCCTATCAAAGTTCAACGTGAAGTGATTAAGGAAACAAGATTAATTACTGAAGAAGATCGTAAAGTTGTTAAAGATGCAATTTCTAACTTAGAGTTTGATTTAGGTAAATCAACTATCCGTGCTAAATCTTATGCTACTTTAAACAGGGTTGCTAACCTTTTAGTAGAGAAAAACTTCAGCTTAAAATTAGCCGGCCATACAGATAATACAGGTGGCAGAGAGTTGAACTTACGCTTATCGAAAGACAGAGCTGAATCCGTAAAAGCTTATTTAGTATCTCAGGGTGTGAACGCATCAAGAGTTGAAGCAACTGGTTACGGACCTGACCAACCAATTGCAACCAACAAAACTGCAGCCGGTCGTCAACAAAACCGTCGTGTAGAATTTACATTATACTAGTCGATAGTAAAAGGAAATAGAAAAGCTCCTGATGAAAGTCAGGAGCTTTTTTGTTATCTTATTCCATTCATTATCCGGTAGCTATCGAATCAGCATAACGAACTGTATATGTTAAGACAATCCTTTTTTATTTTTGTAGGTCATTTTTGCTTTGGTACCGGCGCTGTAGTTATAGTTCTTTAAATTACTTGCTTTCTTTTCATGAAAAGCCGCACCGCGTTCAGATGCATCTTCTTCCTCCTCTTTCTTTTTTTTCCTGGGTTTAGAATTAGCATCAACAACTTTCAAATCTTCAGGCAGTTCCATCACATCCATGCGTTGCCCTATCGCCTGCTCTATTTTCTTAACCTCAATCAGTTCGATATCTGTAGAAAAAGTAATGGCAACAACTTCATCATTACCATTTTTAACGATACGCTGAATTAAAGTTTCTTTTTGTTCTGGTAATTCTAAATGGAGAATAAATGGAATTCCCTGAATATCTAAATCACCCAAATTTTCATTGGCAACAATTAAAACCCGTGCGTCTGGATTTTCTTTGAAATCCTCGATATCATCGTAGCCCTTATCATCAAAAAACAGAGAACGGTAAATACTGATTTCACCTTCTTTAGAATGGTTAAAATTTTTATAAACGGTTTGAGCGGTCAATCTCGTATTTACAAAAACAACAACCTTATCAAAAAATTCGGCATCATCCAATAATAACGTCAGGAGATTTAGCTTAGTCCTGAAATTCGGAACCTGATAAAGCATTTGCGGATAAACCTCCGCTTGTTTTTCGCCAATATCATCCACTTCTATTATGGAACTGGAATCTTTCATAAACGGCGAAATCATATGGTTCAGTTTCTCATGCAAAACCTCTGTAAATACAACATGCTGCGATTTATAAGCACTATTTGCTAATTCTACAACCGGTAATTGCAGGCCTTTTTTAACAATTAATTCAGCATTATCTACAATAAACAGCTGAATTTTGTTGGTATTTAAAGCGAGTTTCAGGTATAAGGCACGAGCCCGATCCGGAACGGCTACAATGATATCACAACCATCGGTAATCTCGTTCATCTGTGTTTCAACTGCACCACGGCTGTCAATCCCTAAAATCCTGAAAGTACTGTTGCGGTTTAATAGCTTAAACTGTTCAATAACATGGTCAACATGTTCGGCATCGGGAACTAAAATTAAAGCACGTGGTGCCTCTTCAAAAGCATATTTTAGCTTCATTAGCGTAGCTAAAACGTAAGTTGTTGTTTTTCCCGAGCCCTCCGGTCCTACCGCTATAACATCCTGACCACCTAAAATTCGCGACATCGTTCTGGCCTGGATTTCTTTTGGAGTTAAAAATCCTGCATCAGTCATGGCTGCTACAAGTGGTTTACTAAGTTTTAATTTTTCTAATGACACACTTCTTATTTTAATATTTAAAATGCAAATATCTTCAAAATAATTAGCTTTTCGGAAATTGAATTTACGCCTGTATATGAACTTCCCTAATTCTTATATACTTTAAACGTGACATTAGCCATTTCAAATGAAAAACCGAAGCCATTTTTAATCATATTTAACCATATGAGGTATAAATTTAGTTAAAAATAACGGTACGAATTAAAATTAAATAATTGAATATAAAATAGTTATGTTATTTTTCAATTTAAACACTACTAAATCTATAGATATTATATACTTATTTATATATTTGCTGAACATTAATCATTAACTAAAAATATGTTATACAATTAAACGCAGAGATCATGTCAATCTATTTTCAATATCCGGCAATAAATGATTATCCTAATCTTGCTCATCCTATAAAAATAGGAGAAGCTGATCGTAAAAAGACTGAGGGTGAAGACAAGCTAAATCAGGATGAGGTCATAGAATTAAAAGATTTTTTAGCGTTAAAGCCTGTTTGACAAATCCGGCCGGTTGACCGATTGGGAGGTTGAAGTTTCATAAACTTTTATATATTGGTTCGAATCCATTACCAGGCCGCTAAGTGTACCTCATAGCACTTTAAACCTGATTTTGCTCAAAATCAGGCAAGATTTGGTTATCTTATATTTGTTTTGTTGTTAGCAAAGGCTATCCGCGATGGATAGCCTTCACTTTTGCTGTTATTCTGAGCATAGTGAAGAATCCCTAACCGTTGAAACACAGCACCTATTTAATATTTTATTAGGGCTATTACATTATTCCGCTTCCGTTCAATTGATGAACAGATTCTTCGCTACACTCAGAATGACAAATAGTCTAAAATATTTTTTTTCAAATCTCAAAACATTTCATTTACTTATCGGTTATCTATATAATTCACATTATACTAATCTTTTACAGATTAATTTGTTTGGTTTAAAAAAGGGATTTATGGATATAAATCCCTTTTCTTTTATGCGAAATTTTTAAATCATATATTAGCCAGACGAATAAACACCCATCATTTAGATGAACAGAAAACATTTCCTTTCTTCCTTTATTGCTGCTGCAAGCGTACTTCCTGCATTTAAAACTTTAGCCAATACAGAAGAAAATGAAAGTTCATCTTTTAAAATTCCCCCATATTTAAGGCAAGGCGATGCAATTGGAATAACCAGTCCGGCGGGATACATTACCCTGGATCAGATTCAACCATCTGTTTTGCAAATGCAAAGCTGGGGTTTCAATATCAAAATTGGTGAAACCATTGGGAAACGCGATTTTACCTATGGCGGAACGGACGAAGAAAGATTAACCGACTTTCAGCAAATGCTGGATGATCCGAATATTAAAGCCATTATGTGCGCCCGTGGTGGATATGGTTTTGTACGGATAATTGACAAACTGGATTTTTCGGCTTTTAAAAGCAAACCAAAATGGATTATAGGCTTTAGTGATATTACTGTTTTACATTGTCATCTGGCCAAAAATTATGGTATCGCATCGGTTCATTCGAAGATGTGTAATAGTTTTCCTGATGATTGGGCAAAAGCTGAACAAATTCAGATGGAAACCATTTTATCAATTAAAAATGCGCTAACCGGTGAACAAATGGATTATGCAGGACCCATTAATCCATTTAATCGAGCAGGAAAAGTAGACGGAATTTTAGTTGGTGGTAATTTGAGCATCATTGAAACCCTGGCCGGAAGTAATTCTGATTTAGACACGAAAAATAAAATTCTCTTCATAGAAGATACAAGCGAATATCTTTACAGCATCGACAGGATGCTTTGGAATTTGAAACGTAGCGGAAAATTAAAAAACCTGAAAGGCTTAATCGTTGGCGGTTTCAAAGTTAAGCCTGATGATGCAGGTGAAGAATTTGGGAAAACTATTTACGAAATTGTTCTGGAGAAGGTTTCGGAATACAACTACCCTATTGCATTCGATTTTCCTGTTGGCCATCAAAGGAATAATTTCGCTTTAAAGTGTGGTGTAAATCATGTTTTAGATGTAAACCAAAGCGGTTCTTTACTTAGAAGTGTTTAATTTCTTTTTATTTTACCACATAAAAATATAAGAACATTTTAGCTTACATGTTTCTATATGTATTATATGGTAGAATTGTTCTGCCGAAAACTACATCAGCAATATTTTAATTTTTATAAATTATCTAAAACTTCCGGGTTTTCATCTCAACATTCTTCCCATTCGTCTCAATTCATAGTTAAATGAAATGTGCGGATATATTTTTGTGTACCACAGCTAAGAAAAGACACAAATTTTATTCGCCATGAGCAAATACACTAAATATTTCATTGCACTCATTTTGCTTGTTGCTACATACGCAACAAAGGCGCAGGAAGTTCCGAAAGTTTGGGATTTGAAAACAGCCATTGAGTATGCAAAAGAAAAAAACATCAGTATCAATACGTTAAAACTTAGTTCACAAACCGCTGAACAAAATTTAATCGCATCTAAATCAGCTGTCCTTCCGAATTTAACCGGAAATGTATCTCAAGCTTTAACTAACTATAAATCCGGTTTACAAAATACAAGTGGCTTTGGTTTAAGTTCTGATGTAACACTATACAATGGCAGCTATTTAAAAAACGACATTAAAGCCAAAGAATTGACGTTGCAAACGGCGAATCTCTCGGTTGAAGCTGCAAAAAACGACATCACCATTTCGATAACACAGGCGTATCTGAACATTTTACTGGCGAGAGAGAATATTACATATTTAAAAGATTTGCTTACAACAAGTGAAGCTCAAGTGAAACAGGCTGAACAGCAATTTAAGTTTGGTACCATAGCCAAGAAAGACCTTTTGCAATTACAAGCGACTTATGCGAACGACAAATATACATTAGTTACCGCTCAAAACACCCTGCAGCAGAATATCTTAACATTAAAACAATTACTGCAAATTCCGACTTCCGAGGCTTTTGAAGTAAGCGCTACAGATACTGTTCAAACACCACAGGTATTGGACAATCTGGCATCGGCGCAAGATAAAGCGCTCAGAACCCGTCCGGAGGTTAAAAGTGGTGAACTGAATATTCAGCTTCAGGCTACCGAACTACAAAAGGCCAAATCTACATTGAGGCCAAGTTTAAGTTTAGGTGGTTCGCTTTACACGGGTTATAGCAACAATAGCCCGGGAAGTTATACCTATCAATTAAACAATAGTTTCTACCAAAACCTTGGTTTAACCTTATCAATTCCAATTTTTGATAGACGTGTAACAAAGACTAACGTCGCCAAAGCAAATATTAACATCGAACAAGCCCGGCTATCTCTGTTAGACACCAAAACAACGCTTACACAAAATGTAGAGAAGGCATACATCAATGTACAAAACGCAAACAGCCAATATGCGGCTGCTCAAGAACAATTTACATATACCAGCGAGGCGCTCAGGATTTCGAATGCAGCCTTAAAAGAGGGAACAAATAACATCGTAGAGAACCTGCAGCAAAAGAATTTATATGTGCAGGCTTTGCAAGCTTTTGTTCAGGCGAAATATACAGCAAGTTTATATACTAAAATCTATAATTTTTATACAGGCGTTCCTATAACCAATTAACATACATCGTATTGGCTATGTCCAAATTAATTTAATATTCAAATCATGAAGAAGAAAACCATATTTATTATCATCGGCGTTGCAATAGCAGTATTCGCGATTTGGTATTTCGCCTTGCGCAAAAAAGAGCAGGTTATCGTGCTCGAAACCGAAAAGCCAACAACAGGTTACATATCTGAAAATGTAACAGCGACCGGAAAAGTTCAACCGGTTGATACTGTTGCGGTTGGTACACAAGTATCGGGAACGATTAAAACCTTATATGCAGATTTCAATTCAAAAGTTAAAAAAGGTCAGTTATTGGCCGAATTGGATAAAACATTGTTCGAGGCATCTGTTAACCAATACCAGGCCAACCTGGTGAGTGCGCAAAGTGCATTAATTTATCAGCAAGGTAACTTTAGTCGCCAGAGCAATTTATATAAAGTTGGAGCGGTTAGCAAAGCTGATTACGACAATGCGCTTTACACTTATAATTCGGCGAAAGCTTCGGTAAACAGTATTAAAGCACAACTGGCCTCGGCACAAAAGAACCTTTCTTTAGCGAGCATTTACTCGCCGATTGATGGAACAGTGCTTTCCAGAAGTGTAAGTGAGGGTACAACGGTTGCGGCAAGTTTTAGTACACCAACCATTTTCAGCATTGCAAAAGATTTAACAAAAATGCAGGTCGAAGCATCAGTAGATGAGGCTGATGTAGGCAACATTACAAAAGGTGAACGGGCAACTTTTACGGTTGATGCTTATTTGGATGATACTTTTAAAGGCACCATTCAGGAAATCAGGTTGAGTCCATCTATTTCATCGAACGTTGTGACTTATAAAACCATCATTAAAACTGCCAATGATGATAGCAAACTAAAGCCTGGCATGACGGCTAACATTACCATCTTTACGAAAGAGGTTAATAATGCATTGTTAGTTCCGGCGAAAGCAATCAAATATAGCCCTGATTCTACATTGAACGCTAAATACAAAATGACTTGGGTTAATCCTGATAAGAAACCAGCCGGCGCCAACGAAGCTTATGTTTGGGTTCAAAAAAGCGCCAATGAGCTGGTTCAGAAAAAGATTAAAACTGGCATTAACGACAATACACATGTAGAGGTTTTAGAAGGATTGGCAAAAACTGATATCGTGGTTACAGGTTCACAGGCGATGGGTAAATCTGCGGCGGCAAGTCAGGGTCAGTCTAGTCCGTTTATGCCAAAACGCCCAGGCAGAAATAACAGGAAATAATGGAACAGAAAATATTAGACATACAGGATTTAAAACGTGAATTTGTAATGGGCGACCAAACTGTTCGGGCATTGAAAGGCATTACTTTCGATATTAAAGCTGGTGAGTTTGTGACCATTATGGGTAGTAGCGGTTCGGGTAAAACCACTTTACTGAATATTTTAGGCTGTTTGGATAAACCGACTGACGGCAGTTATTACCTGGATGGTGTTGATGTTAAGCATTTGAGCAGAGATGAACTTGCGGGTTTAAGAAACACAAAAATCGGTTTTGTATTTCAGGCGTATAACCTTTTACCCAGAACATCGGCTTTAGAAAATGTAGAGCTGCCCCTATTCTATAACAAAACAATTTCTGCAGATGAAAGGAAAGACAGGGCGATAAAATCACTGGAATCTGTAAAGCTTGCAGAGCGTTTCGACCACACGCCTAGTCAACTTTCAGGTGGCCAGCAGCAACGTGTGGCGATTGCAAGGGCTCTGGTTAATCACCCGGTGATGATTTTAGCTGATGAGGCTACGGGAAACCTGGATACCAGAACATCTTACGAGATTATGGCGCTAATGCAAGAGTTAAATGCTGAGGGAAAAACGATTGTTTTCGTAACTCATGAGCCTGATATCGCGGCTTTTAGCACCCGAACCATTATGTTAAGGGATGGAAAAATCCAAAAGGATAGTATTAACACGAATCAACGTTCAGCAAAAGAGGCTCTGGCCAGTTTGCCTGAATCGGATGATTATTAATTAAGGAAATCATGGCCATTACTAATTTACTAAGGCTTGCATTTTTAGCCCTCCAACGAAATAAACTACGTTCTTTTCTAACTATGTTAGGTATCATCATCGGCGTTGCCGCTGTTATTGCGATGATGGCAATCGGAGAAGGCTCAAAACAAAGCATTCGTTCTTCGCTTTCCGGAATGGGTTCGAACACAATTACCATTATGCCACAAAGCAACGAACCTGGTGGCGTTCGTTTGCAGGGAAGCAGCATTCAGACCTTAAAAATGGAAGACATTACAGCCATTGAAAAACTGCAGTCTAAAAACATAAACGGCCTGTCGCCTGTCGTTTCTACCAGCGGACAAGCTATAAAAGGTGCTTACAACTGGCCGACAACCATTACGGGTGTTAGTCCGGATTATTTGAATATCCGCCAGTTAAAACTTAAAGATGGTATTCTGTTTTCAGAAAGGGATGTTAAAAGTTTTGCCAAGGTTTGTATTTTAGGGCAAACGGTTATTGATAACTTATTTCCTGACGGAAGTAATCCAATCGGGCAAATTATCCGATTTAAAAGCATTCCATTCCAGGTTATCGGAGTTTTGGAACCTAAAGGGCAAAGTAATTTTGGACAAGATCAGGATGATATTGTTGTGGCACCTTACACAACTGTTCAGAAAAGAATCACTGCAACCAATTACTTGCAGAGTATTTATGCCTCGGCTACATCAGAGGCGACAAGTGATGCTGCAACTACAGAAATTTCTGCAGCCGTTAGAGAGAGTCACCGTTTAACGCCAGCTGAAAGTGATGATTTTCAGGTACGTACACAAGCCGAATTAATCAGTACCATAAGCGCAACAAGTAGTATGTTAACGGTTTTGTTAACTGCTATTGCAGGTATTTCACTATTTATTGGTGGTATTGGAATTATGAATATTATGTACGTTTCGGTTACTGAGCGCACCAGGGAAATAGGTTTGCGCATGTCAATCGGGGCCCGTGGACAAGATGTTTTAATGCAATTTTTAATAGAGGCGATCTTAATCAGTATCACGGGCGGTGTTATCGGTGTGATTTTGGGTGTAAGTTCTGCTTACCTTATTTCTTACTTCTTAAACTGGCCGGTTTTAATCTCCGAATCCTCAATCGTTATATCCTTTATTGTATGTGCCGTTACAGGTGTTTTCTTCGGTTATTACCCGGCTAAGAAAGCATCAAATTTAGACCCAATTGATGCATTGAGATACGAGTAACATGTTTATTTGGATTATGCCGTTTTCATTATGCGAGCTGCTGAAATCAATCCTATCGTTATCGGAGCAATGTGACGACATATTGTTAAAAACATAATAAATAATAACTTAGCGATGCAAAGTGCAAAACAGAAAATAATGACAGTTAACTTTTCTAAAAAGTGGGCAAAAATCGTATTCCATGTATTGGTTTGGGTAGTTTTAATCACGTTGCCTTATATCATTAATGTAAACAGAAGTCGTCCTCCCCGCTTGCTTACAAATTTTGAGGAAACTCAATTTTTAAGGTTAAATTTCATCAGTTATTTTTATTGGATAGCAATTTTTTATTTCAATAGTCAAGTTTTAATTCCGTCATTTTTCTATAAAAAGAAATACCTGCTTTATAGTTTGTTTTTCTTCACAAGTTTGCTTTCAGCCATAACTATTCATTCCTTATTATTCCACGCGCTATTGCCTGATTTAGATTTTAATTTAGGCAGAACACTTTGGTTCAACACGCCAACTTTTCTGCTTACCATAGCGGCAAGCACAGCTTTTACAATGATATCAGATAGAATAAGCGAAGAAAAAAGAATATTGCAACGCGAGCAGGAAAATATGAAAACCGAACTTTCGTTTTTACGTTCACAAATTAGTCCTCATTTTATTTTTAATGTATTGAATAATATTGTTGCACTTGTTCGCCTGAAAAGCAATGAATTAGAACCAACGGTGATGAAACTTTCAGGTTTGATGCAGTACATGCTTTACGAAACCGACGAAGAAAAAGTATCCATTAAAACTGAAACTGAATATCTTCAGGCTTATATAGACTTACAAAAGCAACGGTTTGGCATAAAAGTAGCTATAGAAACCAATATTGAGTTGGATAGTGAATTTGATGAAATTGAACCGATGCTGCTGATTCCATTCATCGAAAATGCTTTTAAACACGGCGTTGGAATGATTGAAAATCCGCAGATTTTTGTGGATTTGAAAACTAAAGATGAAAAACTGACTTTCATTGTAAAAAATAAATTCAATCCTGATGAAAATGAAGTTAAAGATGCAGCATCGGGCATTGGCCTGGCAAACGTGAGCAGAAGATTAAATTTGCTTTATCGCAATAACCATCAATTAGTTATCGATAAAAATGAAGGTTGGTTCGATGTAAGCTTAACTCTAAAATTAACGACATGATAAAATGTTTAGCCATTGATGATGAGCCTTTAGCATTGCAATTACTGGCTGATAATATTAGCAGAATTCCATTTTTAGAATTGGTAGCCAGTTGCGACGACGCTTTTATGGCAAATAAAATGATGCAGGAACAATCGATAGACTTAATTTTTATCGACATCCAAATGCCTGGCATTACAGGATTACAATTCATTCAAAGTCTGGTTAAAAAACCAATGGTTATCATTGTTACGGCTTATAAACAGTATGCATTAGACGGTTTTGCATTAGATGTGGTCGATTATTTGGTGAAACCTGTATCGATCGACCGCTTTATGAAAGCCTGCAACAAGGCTAAAGATTTATACGAGCTAAAGCAATCTGCATTACAGGTCAATTCGCCAAAACAGCCATACATGTTTGTAAATGTTGGTTACAGCTTGATGAAAATAAACTTTTCTGAAATCACCTACGTTGAAGGCTTAAAAGACTATATTCAGATTCACCTGAGTACTAGCCCGAAGGCAGCAGTTGTGCGAATGGGTATGAAAGCCATGGAAGAAGAATTACCCCAAAACTTTGAGCGCATCCACAAATCATTTATTGTAAATACGGAGAAAATCACTTCAATCCGCAAAAACGCAGTCTTTGTTAATGATAAAGAGTTGCCTGTCAGCGAAAGCTATAAAGATGTGATTGAAAAGTTGATTAAATAATTAAGTATTTTTGTGTAAATTAGAGTCATGACTATAATCGCACATCCTAAAAATAAAAAACAAGAAGCAGCCATAGAAGCTGTATTGAAAGCTTTGAATGTTTCTTTTCAAAAGGAAGATGAAAGTCCTTATGACCCAGAATTTGTAGCGAAAATAAAAAAGAGTCTTGCTGAGGTTAAAAAAGGAAATGTTACCCGAATTAAAGACCCAAGTAATATATGGGAAAGTATTTTGTAGAGGTTGAAAAACAAGCTAAAAAAGATTTAGCCTTTCAATATAAATCTGGCGACAAAACATCAATAAAACGAATTAATCAAATTTTTATCGAGTTATCAGAACATCCTGAAACTGGAATAGGAAATCCCGAAGAATTAAAATATGAATTCTCGGGTTTATGGTCGAGGCAAATTAACAGGAAAAACAGGATGATTTATCAAATTGAAGATGAAATTGTAACTGTTACAGTAATCTCAGCATTAGGTCATTATGGCGATAAATAACCCTAAACAGTCTTTACTTCATCCTCACTATAATCCTTAATATCAGTTATATATCCATTTATTAAAAGAAAATCGAACAGTGGCTTTGCCTCTGGTGTAACTGGCATGTTTGAAGTTGTGATAACTTCGTTTGTCTTCTTATCTAAGAATGGATAAGCAAATAATCGAACGTTCGTGTTAAACATATCATTCACATAACTTAATAACTGGCCGGAATAGTTTTCGCCTTTAAAATTTGTTGAATTGAATACAAATTTCAGGTTGTTGATATTTGTTGCCAGGCCAACACTTTTGGGTTTGCAACGGGCTAAGTATTTTGCAAGGCGATTATGACGGGTAAAGTTTGAAACAATAACAATGTTTCCTGTATCGCACATTTCCTGAGTACGTTTCGCTACAGTCTCTAAATCAATATCGTCAGGTGTCTCCTGATCATCGGTTAAAACATTAGTTAATAAAACCTCAATCATTACAGCAAGATTTCCGTCCTCAACTTTGTTTGTTCGTTTAAACTGGTCAGTTGCTTTGTTGAATAAGTTAAAGTTAGGTAATGATTTCTGGCCGTATTTGGTCCTCAAAATCATGATATCCTTTTTGTATAATAAATCTTTTGCCTGACGGGGATGTGCATCTGCGTCGAAAATTGCAGCTGCAGAAAAATCTTTCATAATCATATAAAGATTAAGCAAGATATTGTCTACTTCAGGAAAAGCCGGGCCTTTAACGGAAATCAAATCAATTTCCACTGAACCGATAGTCAGGTTATCAGCTAAAGATTCAACCATTAATTTTGGATCCTGATAATGGTAAAATGCCGCATAGAGTAAGTTTACGCCGATAATTCCCAACACACGTTGTTGCATGTTTACATCAGTATCGAGTAACCGAACGTGAAAAAATATTTCATTAGGAAAACCACCCGGCTCATGCTGAAAGCGAATGCCAACCCAGCCATGAGGTTCATTTGTACGTTTGTAATTTAAGGTTGTAACGGTATCGGCAAAAGCGAAAAATGTTCTGCTTTCATATTTTTCACCAGATAATCGCTCGTTAAGTAAACCAAATTCATGGTCGAGCATTTGTAAAAGCCTGTTCTGGGAAACGTAACGACCGTTAGATTCTGCGCCGTAAATGGCATCACTAAAAGTCATATCGTATGCCGACATGGTTTTGGCAACCGTTCCGGATGCTGCACCTGCATTAAAAAAGTTTCGGGAAACTTCCTGCCCTGCGCCAATCTCGGCAAAAGTACCGTAAATTCTAGGGTCAAGATTTATTTTTAGTGCTTTACGTTTAGTATCCAGAATTTCTCGTGCCATGCCGCAAAAGTACGAAAATCGTTCATTAGTTTACTCGTAAATTGGTTCATTGTTTGAAGTGCCAAAGTTCGACACCCCGATTCACCAAAACAAAATAAGGTTAGCATCATCCGATGCTAACCTTATAAAACCTAAACTTAAACTATTATGAAACCTGCAGCAGCCAACAGACAAATTAACCGTACTATTCAGCTGCTGCAAGCTTCATAACCTTTTCCTAAAACTAAACTATTATGAAAAACCCTCTTTCGAGAATATTTTTTATTACGATACCACAATTTCTTTATGTTGTAATTTAGCATCGTCTTTTTTACTGATGTTGATGTTTAAAATACCGTCTTTATATTCAGCAGTAATTTTATCGCCATCAGCAGTATCAGGTAAATTAAATGACCTTGCAAATGAGCTGTAATCAAATTCTTTACGCGTAAAATCTTTAGCTACCTGGGTTTCGTCTTTTTTTACTTCTGCCCAAACAGAAAGTGTATCTTTTTTTAAGTTGATTTGAAAATCTTCCTTCTTTAAACCTGGCGCAGCCAACTCTATAATATAAGCAGTTTCGTTTTCATAGATATTTACGTTCGGCGATTTATCAACCATTTTGTTTTTAGTTACTGCATCGCTAAACAATGAATCAAAAACATTGTTAAAGTAAGGAGCTGTGTTGCGGGTTCTGTTGTTAAAATTTACTAGTGTCATATCTCTAATTTTTTATTTTTTAATTTGATATTAACCTTTATTCAACTTATATACCAAACCAAATATTTATGATTTTTAAGACATTATGGCAAAGTATTTCTAAATCTAAAGACAAATTGACAGATATTCGGGAATTTTCAGACAAATTCAACTATAAAACGAATATTCATTTGCGCTTTATAGATTTCGATATGATGGGACACGTAAATAATTCAGTATACTTTACCTACTTAGAAATCGCCAGAACTAAATATTGGGAAGAGATTATAAAATGGGATTGGAAGAAAACAGGAATTGTAATAGCCCATGCAGAATTGGATTATATTTTACCTATTGTAATGAATGATAAGATTGCGGTTCATGTAAAAACTTCAAGAATAGGAAATACCAGCTTTGATTTGGACTATCAAATCGTAAAAATAAAAGGAAGTGAAGAAGTAATTTGCAGTAAAGGAAAAACGGTTTGTATTGCTGTTGACTACTCAACAAACAGACCCACAGCCATTCCGGAGTCTGAAAAGCAAAAAATGTTAGGTTTTGAGCAGTTAACCCCCTAGCCCCCAAAGGGGGAAAGCAGGCGAGATTACTAAAGCCTTTTTCCCAAACCTCGTATAACCGAAATGAAGACAACTCCCCTTTAGGGTGTTGGGGGGTTGGGCATTATCTTCCCTGGGTTTAAAATCCCGTTCGGGTCGAAAACATTTTTAATGCCCCGCATTAGGTTCAAATGTATTTCGGAATATTTAATTGGCATGAATTCTTTTTGAACCAAACCGATTCCATGTTCTCCCGATAAAGTTCCACCCAAAGCAGTTGTGAGTTCAAATATTTCAGCGATGCCAAATTTGAGCTTATCTTTCCAATCTTCATCACTCATTCCGGCTTTGATAATATTTACATGGAGATTTCCGTCACCTGCGTGACCATAACAAACACTTTCAAAACCATATTTAGAGCCAATCTCTTTAATTCCATTAATTAATTTAGGTAGAGCCGCACGAGGCACAACTGTATCTTCTTCTTTATAAACCGAATTGGATTTTACGGATTCGGCCATCGTGCGGCGCATACGCCATAACTCTTCCTTTTGCGATGCCGTATCAGCGAATAAAACTTCTGTACAATTGTGTTCTTCTAAAACGATATTCGTTTTTTCACAGTTTTTGAAGATGTCGTCCAAATCATCACCATCAAATTCAATCATTAATAAGGCAGCAACATCATCCTTTAAATCGAATTTTATGTCATCGAATTTAATTACCCACTCCACTCCTTTTCGCTCCATAAATTCCAGTGCTGACGGTGTTACACCTGCTCTAAAAATCGCTGAAACAGCTGCACAAGCATTTTCATTTGTGCTAAACGAACCCATCATCAAAACAGATTGACTTGGTTTTGGCAAGAGCTTGGTTACGATTTTTGTAATGACACCCAAAGTGCCTTCCGAGCCTATCATCAACTGTGTTAAATTATACCCAGATGCATATTTCAAAGTATTGGCGCCCGTCCAGATAATATCGCCATTTGGCAAAACAACTTCCAGATTTAAAATGTATTCGCGAATGGTTCCGTATTTTACAACCCGTGGTCCGCCAGAACCATGCGCCACATTACCGCCAATAAAACAAGAACCTTTGCTACTTGGATCAACCGGATAAAGCAGTCCCTTTTCGGCAACAGCGTTAATAAATTCCTCTGTAATTACGCCAGGTTCAACAGTTGCCTGAAGGTTTTCCGTATCTATTTCTATAATCGATTTGAATTTTTCCATAGATAATGAAATTCCGCCGTAAATAGGCAAAGCTGCGCCGCTCAAACCTGTTCCACCACCACGAGGGGTAACGGGAACGTTGTGCGCATTACAGATTTTCATTAAAGCCGAAATGTCATCTGGCGAGGTTGGTTTAACCACAACTTCAGGCTGGTAATGTAAATCTTCCGTTTCATCATGACTGTAATTAGCTAAGCTTTCCGTATCCGTAAACACTTTTTCTTCGCCTAAAGCGGATTTAATTTCTGCTAAAATCTCTGAATTTATTTTGGTGAAGTTCATTTCTACTTGGCTGGTGTATAGGATAATTTAACAAATGAATGCCCGATTTGCCCTGGCATTGGTGGATTTAATTTCTTCATACTAACATTTACGGTTTCCACGAAAGGATAAAGTTCGATGACTTTTGAAATAATATTGTTCAGAACCGTTTCTAAGAGTTTTTGTGTATTTTTCATTTCCTGTTGGATAATCGTGTTCAAATCTTCATAATTTACGGTTTGAGCAAGTTCATCATCGAAGCTTTGAGGAGTAAATACTGTTTCTAAATCAATAACAAAATGATTTCCAATTAGTTGCTCTTCTGGATAATAACCGTGCAAGGCAAAGCATTTTACATCTTTTAAGGCTACGGTTTGTTTGAATTGACTCATGTCTGTTTTGTATGCCGCAAAATTAAATTTTTATTCACGAATATCATGCCCCTTGTCGTAAATTGTTACCTTTGAAATGAACGCGATTTCTTAACCAGATAATACGATTAGATGAGCAAATCAGTAAAAAAAGACCTGTACGAGGCGCCAGATTACTATTTATTAGATGAATTGTTAACCGATGAGCATAAGTTAATTCGCTCAACAGCGAGGGAATGGGTTAAAAAAGAAGTGAGTCCGATTATTGAAGACTACGCTCAAAGAGCTGAATTTCCAAAACATTTAATAAAAGGCTTGGCTGATATTGGCGCTTTCGGACCAACTATACCGGTAGAATATGGCGGCGCAGGATTGGATTATACGGCTTATGGAATCTTAATGCAGGAAATTGAGCGCGGCGATTCGGGCATCCGTTCAACGGCCTCTGTTCAGGGCTCATTGGTTATGTACCCGATTTATGTCTATGGGAGTGAAGACCAGCGCAAAAAATATTTACCAAAGTTAGCCAGCGGCGAAATGATGGGTTGCTTTGGCTTAACGGAACCCGACCATGGCTCAAATCCCGGCGGGATGGTAACCAATATTAAGGACGCCGGTTCACATTATATTTTGAATGGTGCCAAAATGTGGATTAGCAATGCTCCTTTTGCAGATATTGCTGTGGTTTGGGCGAAAGATGAATCTGGGAAAATACGTGGAATGGTTGTTGAACGTGGAATGGATGGGTTTTCTACGCCTGAAACACATAACAAATGGAGTTTGCGGGCATCAGCCACCGGTGAACTGGTTTTTGATAATGTTCAAATTCCAAAGGAAAATATTTTTCCGGAAATCAGCGGATTAAAAGGTCCTTTAGGTTGTTTAAACCAAGCCCGCTATGGAATTGCCTGGGGTGCTTTAGGTGCGGCGATGGATTGTTACGATACAGCATTACGTTACTCAAAAGAAAGAATCCAGTTTGGAAAACCAATCGGAGGCTTTCAATTACAACAGAAGAAACTTGCCGAAATGGTTACAGAAATTACCAAAGGTCAGCTTTTGGTTTGGCGTTTAGGCGTACTCAAAAGTGAGAACCGGGCTACCTCCGAACAGATATCAATGGCAAAAAGAAATAGTGTTGAAATTGCATTGAATATAGCCAGAAATGCCCGCCAGATGCTTGGCGGAATGGGCATTACAGGCGAATACTCAATTATGCGCCACATGATGAACTTAGAATCTGTTGTCACATATGAGGGCACTCACGATATTCATTTGTTGATTACCGGGATGGATGTAACAGGGTTAAATGCTTTTAAATAAGGAGCAGGATTATAAAGATTTAAGGATGTTCATGATAGGGCTTGATATCAAGTAGTAAAAACAGTAATAATTTATAATTTAGTAGTTTAATAATAGTAAAAATATTTTCAGGCTAGATTTTTAAAACTATCATCTTCAAAAGCCTTAAATCCTGAAATCCGGAGTCCCTGTTGTTGTCGTTTTTCATTCCATTAATTTAGATAAAATGGATATTGAAGATTTAACTTATCGGATAAATGGCTGCGCCATGAAAGTTCATAACATTTTGGGGAATGGTTTTCAAGAAGTTATCTATCAACGATGCTTGGCTATTGATTAGAAAAAGCCGGAATAAAATTTAAAAGAGAAGTAGAACAGGAGATTTTTTATGATGGTTTAATTGTTGGTAAACGCAGAGCAGATTTTGTTGTTGAGAAATTGTTGACAGTTGAACTTAAAGCTTGTGTAAATTTAGAAAATCACCATTTAGCTCAGGCCAAAAATTATGTGGTCGCTTATAATTTCAATATCGGATTATTAATTAATTTTAGGGCGACAAGTTTACAATTTAAAAAGATTTACAATCCTGCTATTAATAAGTATAGATCAGGATTGAATAAGATTTAAGAATTTTGGTGATAATGCTTTCAAAGTATTAATTAAATACCGATTGAATTTTCTTGAAATATTATCTTAAAATCTTTGTTGAATATGAATAGTTTATCCTTAATAATAAAAAATATAAAATTATTGGATTTTATTTTCATGAACTATAATCCTGAGAATCCCTAAATCCTGAAAATCATGATACAGAATGGATTATAAAAAATACACCTACATACCAGCCACACCCGAAGAAGTTTATTTAGCACTTACAAAAGACATCAGCATTAAACTCTGGACTGGCGCTGAGGTAGAATTTGAAGAAAAACCTGGAACAGAATTTTCTTTTTGGGATGGTGATATCGTTGGCAAAAATATCGAATTTGAAACCAACAAAAAAATTGTACAACATTGGTATTTTGGCGAAGATGCTGAACCATCAATTGTTACAATCAAGCTTCACGAAGATAAAAAAGGAACGTCATTAGAGTTTAAACAAACCAATATTCCTGAAGAAGACTATAAGGATTTTACAGAGGGAATAGAAGAATATTTTATCGGTGGCTTAATCGATTTCTTTGACGAATAAAACATAAAGTTACTCCTGCTGTTTAGATTTTAATCAATATACAAAATCATGAACAAGACCTTAGGACTAATATTAATCATTGTTGGAATTGCAATGCTGGTTTGGACTGGCTTCACTTATACCAAAAAAGAAAAAATTGTTGATGCCGGTCCGATTCAAATATCGGCTGATAAAGAAAAATCCGTGAACTGGCCGCCTTATGCTGGTGGGATAATTTTAGTAGCGGGTGTTTTTGTATTTGTAGCGTCGAAGAGGAAATAATATTATAGGCCATCATTTCTAAGAAGCTTTCCGGCCAATTAAACAATCTTCCTTGCTGTAAATTAATGATGTTACGGTAAAAAAAAATTCTTGATTGCAGTATGCAGATTTTATACCATAGCATAATCCAACGCTTCTGTTGAAGAAATGAAGACCTTAAAAAAAGTCTTTTAATAGACCACGAAGCCTGTGCTGATACGATAGCTATCGTATCAGCACAGGCTAAACTTAATGATATAAGATTCAAGAATGATTGCGGCCTGTAATGCATGAGCAACAACCCCTATTTCCCCCCCACATTCACTACAACACCAATGGTAAAAATTGAGTTCCCGGCAGACATATATTTCCTGCTTTTTAGGCCAATATTGCTGCTTGTCGTATACTGAAGCTGAACATTTTTACTCAATCCCATTCTGGTAAAGAAAATTGGTTCAAAGAAAATATTGTCTTCTTTAGGCTGAACTACATTATTTATGAAGAACCTATCCATTGTAACATGACTGATTCTCAACGCTGTTCCGTAATTTATCGGGAAATCGGTTCCGAAAAGGTGTAAATTATTTTTACGTTTGGAACTGTAGTTTACTTGTAAGAATGATTTTCTGTAATCAACTTCCTGAACATCATTGCTGACCAGGATATCATTTTTATAATCACGGAAAGTAATATCGCTCCAACCCTTTCCAACACCACCATAAATTTCTATAATCCTGTTATTATCCGGTCCAAATGTATCGAAATAACCGCCTCCAATCTCAATTAACTTATGTCCGAAATCTTTGCTTTTTCTTTCATTACTCATCGTTGAACCACTAAAAAGCACTCCTACATGATTAGACACGGCATATGCGCCGTTAATACTTGCGTTTCCTTTAAGCGAGATATGTCCGCCTCCACTAAACTCACCTTGTTTACTAAGCATTGGTGTATTAGGAACATTAGGCATATAAACCGAAGAACAACTGCTGGCAAAAATCGCTAAAATTGGTAAAGCTAAACGTAAGTATTTATTCATAGATGATTTATAAACAGATTTTCAAGACAAAAATTGTGCTACAGGCTTCATTTTCATAAAATCCATTACCCTTATGAATTCAGTATGCAGATTTGCTTTAAGGTGAATGCTTTGAGAGGTTTTAGGGTGAATAAAACTTAATTCAGATGCGTGCAACAGCATCGTTGTCATATTCCATTGTTCCAGAAATAATTTATTTTGCTTATTGCATCCATGTGTTCTGTCGCCGATAATCGGATGAAGGATGTGACTGAAGTGCCTTCTTAACTGATGCATTCTTCCGGTTTTGGGTGTCGCTTCAACTAAGGAATATCTTGATGTGGGATGCTTGCCAAAAGCCACATTAATTTCTGCTTTTTGCAGTGTTCTAAAAGATGTAAAAGCGTCTTGCATCGTACCATTTTCCTTTGCCAACGGATAATCAATATCCATTATATCAGGCGTAAAACCCCGTAAAATGGCTAGGTATTTTTTGCCAGTTTCTGAATTCATAAATTGTTGATGCATAGCGATTTCAGATTCCTTATCAAAAGCAAATAATAATATACCGCTTGTCTTTCTGTCAAGACGGTGTACAGGACTTACGTGCCTACCTACCTGATCACGAAGCATCTGTAGTGCAAATTCTGTGGCATCTCTGGCAATAGATGATTGATGAACCAATAAACCGTGCGGCTTATTAATTGCGATTAAATATTCATCCTGATAAATTATCTCCAACATGCGGCGAAGATAAGGATATTGGATTAAGTAAATAAATTAAAAGCTAACCGGTACGTATTACAATGCGCATCAACAATATCTTTAATATCTGCGGAATAACCTCCGCCCATACTGACCTGCAACGGGATATTTTTCGTCTTACAAGCCTGTAATACAATATTATCCCGCTCTTTGCAGCCAGTTTTAGTTAAGGAAATTTTACCTAGCTTATCTGTTGCAAGCACGTCAACACCAGATAGATAAAAAACAAAATCCGGTTTGGAACGCTCGAAAGCCTTCTTCAAATTTTTTTCTAATAAGGTTAAATATTCTTCGTCCTCAACGCCGTCAGGTAGTGGTACATCAAGATTAGATCGTTCTTTTCTAAACGGGAAATTCTTATCACCGTGCATAGAGAACGTAAACACCCGGGGTTCGTCTTGAAAAATTTCAGCTGTCCCATTTCCCTGATGGACATCTAAATCAATAATTAAGATACGCTTACTTAATTTTCTATTTAATAGATAATTAGCAGCAATTGACTGGTCATTCAACAGACAAAACCCCTCGCCCCAGTTCGTTCCGGCGTGATGTGTTCCTCCTGCGACGTTAAAGGCAATTCCATTATCCATGGCAAACTGAGTTCCGTCGATAGTGCCTTGCGTAATCCTTAATTCACGTTCAATCAATTCTGCATTTAGCGGAAAACCAATCCTTCTTTGTTCTTTGGCAGGTAAGGTTAAACTTCTCAATTGTGCCCAATAATCTTTATTATGGGTGAGCAGAACGATACCTTCATCCACGGGCTCAGGTTGAAATAAATTTTCCTGTTCTATGATACCCTCATGGAGTAATTGTTCCGGAATCAATTCATATTTTAACATCGGAAAACGATGTCCTTCCGGAAGCGGATGAGCGTACAGGGGATGCCATGCAATTTTAATCATTTACTTAAAATCTCTTCAACATGTTTTTCGATATTATCGCAAATCTGATCAACCGGCAAATCATTCGCATCCTCCCCAAACGGGTTCTCTATTTCTTCAGCTATCAGCTCTAAACTCGCTAATACATAGAGGATAAAAGGAACAATTAGCACCAGGTAATAGCCTAAACTAAATACCCAGCCTATCGGAATGGTCAGCACGTAAACAAAGAGAAATTTCTTGATAAATACGCTATATGAAAATGGAATCGGTGTATTTTTAATTCGCTCACATCCACCGCAAATATCCGTAAATTGATTTACATCATTGGTTAAAACAATCAGTTGCTCGTTAGAAATCAGGCCTTTTGAAGTAAGCGCGTATAACCTTGAAATCATACTGCTGGCAATCTGATTAGGAATGTGTTTTCCGGCCTCTACTTCGATTAAAAAACTATTTTTACCAAAGTAAAGCTTCTCGCGCAGATGTTCTTTTAATGCAAAAGCATATTTAGGAATCCCATATTCAAAGAAACGTACATCATCATCGGGTAAGTTCAAAGCCTTGATTTTCATCGCAAAATTGCGACTTACATTTGTTAAAGCACCTAAAAGCTTACGGCCATCCCACCACCTGTCATAAGATGTGTTTGTTCTGAATACCAAAAGCATGGAAATCACAAAGCCAAGCAAACTATGCATCAAACCAATATTACTTACATAATCACTTTTAGAAAGTTTAAAAATATTAAGTTCCAAAAATGCGACAAGAGCCGAATAAATTGACACACTTATCATTAACGGCCACAGTTTTCTGAATGTATCTGCTTTATGGATATGAAATATGAATGTGAACCAATCTTTAGGGTTATAGTTAATCATCGAATTTTAGTTTAAAACTTTTCTGGTTACCTCAAGCAGTATTTGTCCGGTTTTGTAAATATCTTCAAATGAATTGTAAAGCGGTATCGGACTTAAACGAATCACATCAGGTTCGCGCCAATCGCCAAGCACATGATTTTCAACTAAACCATCAAAAATAAGCTTTCCCTGCTCTTTGGCAATGATGGAGAGCTGAGCACCCCTATCTTTAACATCCTTAGGCGTAATAATCTTATATTGCTCAAATCCTAAATTTATATTAACCTCATTTATAATAAATTCCAGGTAATTGGTTAAAGTTATACTTTTATTTCTTAATGGTTCTATGAAACCCGCTTGTTCAAAAAGCTGAAGCGATGCATGATACAAAGCCATCGGCATTACCTGTGTACAACTGATTTGCCAGCCATCTGCCCCTGCTTCCGGAATAAAACCTTTTTCCATTTTAAAACGCTTATTTTCCTGGTAACCCCACCAGCCTGCGAAACGATTCAGTTCTGTATTTCCGAAATGTTTTTCATGAACAAATATGCCACTTATACCTCCCGGACCTGAGTTTTGATATTTATAAGAGCACCAGCATGCAAAATCCACCTGCCAATCGTGAAGCTTAACAGGAACATTTCCGGCGGCATGTGCCAGGTCCCATCCTACAATTGCTCCAATTGAATGACCAGCGTTGGTTATTGCTTCCATATCGTACCACTGACCAGTGTAATAATTAATCCCTCCAAATAGAACCAAGGCAATTTCAGAACCGTTTTCTTCGATTTTAGCGATAATATCTTCAGTTCTTAAGATTTCCTCGCCCTCAAGAGGAAAAACCTCTAGGATCGCTTCTTTCGGGTCGAAACCGTGAAATTTAACCTGGCTTTCTATTGCATATTGGTCGGAAGGAAAAGCACCACCCTCCATAATGATTTTGAAGCGCTTTCCTTTTGGCTGATAAAAGCTAACCATCAATAAGTGGAGGTTCACCGTTAAGGTATTCATCGGACAAACCTCTGAAGGAAATGCACCAACAATCGGCGCCATTAATTTTTTGAGTTCTTTATGATAAAACATCCAGGGCTGATCTCCATCAAACCAACCCTCAACTGCATAATTAGCCCAGTTGTCTAACTGACTACCTAAAACTGCTTTTGCCACTTTAGGTTGCAAGCCTAAAGAGTTACCACATAGGTATATAAATTCTTTATTGTTATGCTTTGGAAATAAGAATTGATTTCTAAAATCCTTCAATTCATCAGCTTCGTCCTGCGTTTTCGCAAATGCCAAATTGTTTTCTAAATTCATCGCCTCAATATTAACAAAAAAAGCAGGTATTGTTGCCAAACCTGCTCTTAAAAAGAAGTGATGTTATTTAAAACTTCATTGTATCGTGTTTTCCTAAATCAGGTGTTTCGCCGGTAACAACCGCCTTTAGTATACTGAAAAGCACAACAATTTTAAATGATGAAGCATCCCAATATTCGGCTTCTTCAGGTGTAACTTTTATCAAAATTAACCTTGGGTCTTCGATTCCGTCAGGGAACCAGGCTTTAATAAACGGAGAGAAATAAGCTTCCTTCCTAACTTTATCATCAATCAATTCTGCCTTTCCTTTAACCGTTAAATAAGTGTTCTTTGATGGATCACTATAGGCTAAAAGAACGTTATCGTCTTTAGAAATTTCTTTAGATTTTAATGAGTATTCGTTTGTATAAAACCAGATACTGCCGTCATCTTCAATTTTTGCAGTGCCCATTGGCCTGCTTCCGAATTCCTCACTTGCTGAGAAAGTGGTAAACATACATGTTCTTACACTTTCTGCCATCTCTTTTAGAATTGCTATATTTTTCTCGTTTTTCATTTTATTAAGTATTTGTAAGAAAAACAGGATTTCAATAGAAATGTTTGAGTTGCTTAAGCCTTATTTGGCTTACTAACGTATTTATTGCCTTTCACAAAAAAACGCCAGGGCAGCAAAGCATGTTCTTTGGCATACGCAATCCCAACACGGGGACTCGCGATAATTTCATCATCCTGGTAACGGATTTGATGATCTTCAATCCAGATTTCATCAGCAGATAAATCCTTCGCATTAAAAGAACGATCGATACCCAACGCTTTTGCAGCAGAGCCCGGGCCTGAAGAAATCGCAGCTTTCGAAATTGGCATATTTCGCCTTTCTTCAATCAGCTCCTTACCTAATAACGGCTCTATTGCCCGTATCAAAACGGCATGAGGATCGTCCTTTACCGAACTTACCACATTAAAAAGATCATGCATCCCATAACACAAGTAAACATATGCAACACCACCCTGGCTATACATGGTTTCGGTACGATTTGTACGGCGACCGCCATACGCATGCGAAGCTTTATCCTTAATTCCAAAATAGGCTTCGGTTTCTACAATTATACCTGCAGATATTTTGCCGTCTATCTTAGTAAAAAGGACTTTACCAAGTAAATCTTTCGCAAGTTCAACGACATCTTCATTGAGGTAATAATCAGGAGATAATTTCACTCTTTTATCTAATGTTTTAATTTAATAAAACTGATATAATTTGCTCTAAATAAATTTGGTCTGTTGTATCAAAGTGACTTAAAAATTCACTATCAACATCTAAAACTCCAATAACTTCACCATTTTTAATTAACGGTAATACGATTTCAGATTTTGATGCAGACGCACAAGCAATATGACCTGGAAATTCATCAACATCGGGCACGATTAAGGTTTGCGACTGCGCCCATGATGCACCGCAAACGCCCTTACCTTTTTTTATTCTGGTACAGGCCACCGGTCCCTGGAAAGGCCCCAAAACCAATTCATCATTTTTAACAAGGTAAAAACCTACCCAGAACCAGTTAAACTGTTCTTTTAATGCTGCTGAAACATTCGCCATATTTGCCACAAAATCAGTTTCACCATACAATAATCCTTCTATTTGTGGAATTAATGATTTGTATTGATTTTCTTTAGACGTGTTTCTGGTTATGATTAAATCTTCTGCCATAGTTGACCAGGATTAAAGTATTTTAAGATTAATAGGATTACAGTAAGTAACAAAGTTAAGCAGGATTAAAGGATTTTAAGATATACATAATTATAATGACAAAATTTTGAAAACATGATAACAGTAATTTCATTAGTTTTGACGGAATTAACCACATTCAGCATGATTGTCGCTTTAACCATAACAAAGTTTCGAAACAGCACTATTCCTTTTGCATTTTTAGGTATGGCTGTTCTGCGTTTTCCATTATGGCTAAACAAACAATGCAGATTCTGGAAATTAATGGGAAGTGGAAAGGACGCTCAAGTTGATTCAGGACCCGATTTTAAGCACTGGGCAATACTAACAACATGGGACAGTAAATTAGATTGTGATAATTTCTATAAGCAATCTTTCCCAATAAAATGGTTTCGTTTCTTTGGAATGGAAGAGTTTACGATTTTACTTAAACCTTTATCTTCACATGGCTTATGGTCAGGTAAACAACCATTTATAGCAGATAAAAATGAAGTATCGTTAAACAAACGTGTTGCTGTTATCACCCGGGCGGCAATTCATTTTAAAAAGGTAAAAGAATTTAAAAGCAATATCAAGAGAGCGGCGATAGAAATGAGAAAGGCAGACGGTTATATTTTGTCAGCAGGCGTTGGTGAAAATCCTTTTCTTGATCAGGCTACTTTTTCCATCTGGGAGGACTTAGATAGCATGAAAAACTATGCTTACAAATCCGTTGACCATTCTGACATCATTAAACTCACCAGAAAACGTAAATGGTATTCGGAGGAACTGTTTGCACGTTTCGAAATAATTGAAAGCCAGGGAAGCTTAAATGGGCAATCCTTAGTATAAATCCAACTATTTAAATTTATTTACACAGCCATCATCCAACTAAAATTAAATAAATGAGAGTTATCGCAGAACTTCCGCACCCGAAGTGTAAAATATCAATCTTTTCCATGAACCAAAAATACATCGTAAAATTTGAACAGGGTACTTTTGAGCAGAGTTACAAATTAGCAGAGCTGGATCTGAGTGGAGGAGGTGTTAATGATGTATTCGAAATATTGGATGAAAATTTTATTGCCACCGTAATCGAACGATTTAAATTAATGCGAAAAGATTTTACTGCAGCCTACAAAAGACACCAGTTTTAACAAATGGTATTCTTAACTGATTGATTATCAATACTAAAAAGCCTAATTACGAATTTTATTTTGATTTTAAAGGCATTTAACGTACTTAAAATGCTCTTTATGTAATAATTTAGTTTAATATAACATACATAACTAACTGATATAAAGAAAAATAAATTAGTCAACAAAATATTATTTTGAACCTCGTTTTTGCCAAATAAATGGGAAGTTTAGACGTTTAGCATATTATTTGGAAGAATTAACAGGTTTTAATTAGTTTGGTTTTCAGAAACTTATCGTGAATTAAATAACCATTAAATTAGTAGATAACAAAAAATAGTTATGATACAGAGTTAGCCTGCAATAAGCGAAGTCGATTGAAGGGCAACTATTATATGATATCGATTATAAAAAGATCTTCGTCAGTTTACCATTTAAGCATTGTCAAATCGTCATCCGATAACTATCGGATTCGACTGTAGTGGAGAACTTGAAGTTTCTGAGAAGCAAAATCTTTGGAATTGTTTCCGGTTCAAAGATTTCTTCATTACGCTGCGCTCCATCCGATAGCTATCGGATCGAAATGACGATTTTCTTAATTAACCAAATTTATTTTGATTTTTATGAGATAAATTATCCCTCAGACTGACCTCACGATTCGCAACTTAATGACATTTACGGTAGGCAGGCAATCATTTGCGAAAGGAAATAAATTAACTCATGAAAGATTGCCACAGCCGATAAAGAATCAGCTTCGCATCCAATAGCTATCGAATCACGACTTTGATGATTTTTTTATCCTTTAACAGAAGAAATCACAATATCATGAACAACTACCCTATACCAGTTTTTAGAAAATTTTTCTACGGCATCTAAATGTGCTTTATCTTCCTGGTAAGCATTATGATCTTCAAGACTTGCGAAAGTAATTGTCAACGCATAAGTAAAAGAGTTATCTGTTACCGGACGAACCGGCGTATTTGCAGCCAAACCGTAATTAAGCGTTTTAATGTATTTGATAGGTTTCAAAGCCTCGAAAAATTGAGTAAAGTCGGCTATTTCCGTTTTTGTTAATTGAGGTTTTAACCAGAACATTACAAAATGTTGTATCTGGCCTGTTTCTGCGGTATTATTATCAGACATCATTTATTTTTTGAACGAATATATAAGGATTTTTTCCAAGCACAAAAAAAGCGGTCATTAAAAATGACCGCCTTGAATATATATTAAGAACTAATTAGTTTTTAGGCTGAACTCGTCCTGATTTTCTGTCTTCTCCTCTACCGATTAAGTAACCGCCACCAGCACCGGCCAAACCACCGATAATTGCACCACGGCCTTTTTTCTTATCGATTAAGGCACCGCCAACTGCACCAGCTGCTGCACCAATTACAGTACCTTTTGCGGCATCACTCCAGCCTTTTTTCTTAGCGGTTGGTTGTGTACCACCATACGAACTTGAACTACTTCCACCGGAGCTTGCATAAGATCTTGAAGATTTTGCACCTGCTCTACGGGCTGCTGCTAATTCGGCTTGTCGTTGTGCTTCCTCTGCCTGCTCCTTTTTTACAAGTTCTGCTTTTTTAAAGCTATCTAAGCGTAAACTATCTTTAACCGCTTTAACAGCTAATTCTTTTTCGGCTTGTTGTTGTTTAAGTGCTGCTTCTTCTTTTGCTTTATTATTACAAGCAAACATTACTGAACTCAAAGCCAATACGACTAATATCTTTTTCATAACTTTAATTTTTTGATTACTCTTTCTCAGCTACCTAACCTCACTCAGAAATTTCATTTGTGTTAAATGATTTAGTTAACTACAGATACTAAAGAAAAAATGATGCCAAATTGTTTTGAAAATTTAGAAATGCTAATATAAATCGATATACCAGAAGCCAGTTTCCTGAACTTTATCACTAACTGGTTGTGAGTCATCATCATCTTTAGCTGGTGTATTATAAGTCCGAAAAACCAGCTCTCCTGTTTGGAATACTATATTTTGCTTAAAAACCGGGCCTTCAAAGGCAAAGGTATGAAACTCACCATTTTCGCCGCAAGGATCAATTTCGGGGGGTAACTTATTGATTAATTTACTGTTGATAACTTTTCCGCAGATTGCTTTTAAATTTTGCTGCGCACAAACAATGATGGTTTTATAGTTCAGTTCAAGAAATTCATTAACCAGTTTAAGGGTGTCTTTATTCCACAAAGGAAATAAGGCTTCCAGACCGGCGTCTTCTAATTTGTTTTCACGGTACGTACGTAAATCCTGAAGAAAAATATCGCCAAATATGGAATGGGTTATGCCTTCTGCTTTAAATTCAGATAAATGCTGATGCATAACATTATCATATGTTTCCATATCAGGCATTTCCGGCAATCTGATTTGATGTAGCGGAATGCCGATACTTTCAGCTTGTTTTATCAATAAAGCTTCCCGAACACCGTGCATGGAAACCCGATTGTACTTTTCAGTAACTGTTGTAACCAAGTATTTGATTTCGATTGAAGGATCCTGCAATGCATAGTGAAGGGCCAGGGTGCTGTCTTTACCTCCGCTCCAGTTAAAAATGCAAATCTTTCTATTTCTCATTAAACAAGATTTCCTGGAGTTCCGCCACGCCTGCCACAGCATTTTTCTCGATACTGATTACATTCCTATATCGTTTTACATCCGGCATTTTAGGATCGATTATGTATTTCGGAGTAGTTGATGGAATGAAATCTATCAATCCTGCTGCCGGATAAACGGCTAAAGATGTTCCAATCAGCACAAAAATATCCGCTGTGCTGCAAATTTTGACCGCTACTTCAATCATGGGTACAGATTCGCCAAACCAGACAACATGCGGTCTCAGTTGCGAGCCTAACTCGCACAAATCGCCCATTTTAATTTCTGTGCCATTTACCGGATACGTTAAGCTGGACTTTCTATCAGACTGTGATTTGGTTATAATGCCATGAAGATGCGTCACCTTAGTCGATCCCGCCCTTTCATGTAAATCATCTATATTTTGCGTGATGATTTCGACATCGAAATCCTTTTCGAGCTCAGCAAGAATTTCGTGACCGCGATTTGGTTTAGCTGCCATAACCTGACGCCTTCTTTCGTTATAAAATTCCTGTACAAGTCCGGGATTTCTTTCCCAGGCTTCGGGAGTTGCTACATCATAAACATTATAACCTTCCCAAAGCCCGTCAGAATCCCGAAATGTTTTTAGTCCGCTTTCTGCGCTAATCCCGGCTCCGGTTAAAACAACTAGTTTCTTCATTATTTAAGTATGCCAATTTTAGAAAAATTAACAAATTTCTTGCTAATTCTTTCGTCCGCTTTAAAAATTTCAGGATGAAGCATACAAGCTAAAGATTCGATTCCATCAACTAAAGTACCTACACTTGGTTGGGTAAACATATCAAAATCTGCCAGGTAAACCTGATTTGTTTTAACTGCTTCCAAATTATCCCATCCTTTTTTTGAAGTTAACAAGCTCATTTCTTCTATGCTTCTGCCAACATCAAATCCACATGGGGTAATTACAAGCACTTCAGGATTGTATTTTAGAATTTTATCCCATTGGGTAACAATGGAATCCCCTGCCGGATTAGAAAGCATATCTACGCCCCCGGCAGCTGCAATCTGAAAAGGAATCCAATGCCCGCAATTGTATATTGGCTCAATCCATTCCATCAGCATAATGCGTTTAAGTGGTGCTTTGTTTGCTCTCAGTTCATCAAGAATGTAATCGGTTTTCTGCTGAAGCATTGCCAGGTAGTTTAAAGCAACTTCCTCCTTACCCATCGCTCTGGCAATTGTTATGGCACATTCGTAAACATCCTGTAGGTTATTTGGGGATAACGGCACAAGCGTTGGTTGTTTACTTAATTTCATTACAGCCGTTTCAGTACAGACGGTATCTATATTACAAACCTCACAAACATCCTGAGTAAATACGATATCGGGCGATATACTTTCCAGCAATTCATCATCAACCCAATACAAACTTTTGCCCTGTGCTTTCGAAGCAGAGAAAATTTTGTCGATTTCAATGCTCGAATAATTTTTACCTTCTAATACACAACGGACAATTTTAGGCATTTCAGCCGCCTCTTTAGGGCATTCGAAAGTTACGCCGTAAAGGTATTCCTGCAAGCCCATATCGTAAATCATTTTGGTAGCAGCAGGTAAGAATGAGACAACTTTCATGTAATGGAAAATGTAATGATGTAAAATGGATGATGTTTATGGGTTCTAATACCTAAGGTATTAAATTGTCGTATCAGTTTAAAGATAAAAAAAATCCCCTTTTGAAATGAATCAAAAGAGGATTAATCTAATAATTTTAAAAATTAAATTTTCTGCGTTTGCAGTTTCAGCACCGGATATTTTGCTTTTAAAATTTCAAAAGCACCGAAAAGCAAAGCACCATAAATTATTGTTCCTTCTAAAAACCTGATTTCGAATGGTATTGCTTTTTCTAAAACAAGCCAAAAACCGGCTAAATCTTGTGTGTAAGCAGGGTTTTTAAACCAAATCGGAAAATCAGTTACAATCCAGTGGATTAAAACAATAACCAGCGTTGAAGCTAAAAGATTAACGATATTAATGTTTTTCAGCATCACTCTGCCTACTAAAACCATTAAAGCAAACGCTAAATAAACCCAATACCAGCCTTCATATAAAAAGCCGTTGCTGTATTTGCTAAAAATGGTAGTCGATAAAACAAAGTCGCTCAAAAATAAACTCAATAGTGGAAATGAAAAAGCCTTTAAGTTATCTTTAAAATAAGCACCGCCAAATAAAGCAACTGCTCCTATCGACGAGAAATTGGCAAATTTCAGTTCATCAGAATTGAATGTAACCAGCAATCGGAAAGCCGTTAACGCCAATATCATTAATAATAAAACTAATGTGCGTGGGTTGAATTTTAAATGAGCCATTTTTATCCTATCAAGTATTTAAGTATCGAATATCAAGTACCAAGTATTAAGTAAGGAGCTGGTGTTTAATATATTTTAAATCTTAAACAATGCTTCCATATAACACAAAGTTAAATTTTATTAACGGATATTAAAAGTAACACCCGTATTAAAGTTAAAACCTAAGCTATTATAGCCAATAATCTCGTTATATTTTTCATCCAAAATATTTTTTGCATCGAAGAATAGTTTAACGCGCTTATTAAACAAAGCGTATTCCACATAGGCACCAAGCAATTTATAGGCTGGTAAAGTATCAACGGTATAAGTACTGAAATTTCCATCTGTACGGTTACCGAAGTAGCGGTAATTTGCACTTACGAATAAATTACTTGTTGCTTGTATACCGGCATTTATACCAAAAGTATGTTTTGGTCTGCGGAAAAGGTAATCGGCAATGGCGTTATCTACGAAGTTGAATTCATTTCCTTCAACATACGCATAGTAACCGTTAAAATTAAATTTACCAAGCTTAACAGCTGGCTCTACCTCAAATCCTTTGGTTTTCTGGCTTACCTGATTTACATAACCTGCGGGGTAAGCATAAATTATCGCGTCAGTTAAATCGCGTTTGAAGCCGGCAACACGTAATGAGAATTTATCATCAGCAAAACTGAAATTAACACCGGCCTCATAATTCTGTGATTTCTCTGGTTTCAAATTTAAATTAGCCCCAAACTGGCCGAAAAGCATATTCAAGGTTGGCACTTTGAATGCTGTTGAAACTGTTCCGAAAAGTTTAATTTCTTTAATTATATTAATGGTTGGCGTAATCGAATAGGTATAGTTTTCACCGTATTGTTCGTGTTTATTGTAACGGCCACCAACTTCTAAGTTAAATATACTTAAATCGTGTAAAAATAATGAACCATAAGCCGCGAAGATATTTGCTTTAGGATTTGAACCTGTAGCGGTTAATTTCATTACACGGTTATCAATACCCACCAGTAAATCTAATTTGTTATTTAATTTTTGATTATAAAACAAATCGATTAGGTTCACTTTGCCCTGGCTAAAGCTTGGAAAAGAACTATGTGAATCATTAGACGTATTTTCGTAACTGTAATTCAAGGTAATTTTCCCGGTCTCGAATTCATATTTTGAGTTTGTACCAGCTGCAACATTTTTTATAATTGAATAGTTTCCGGCATCTTTAAAGGCACCGCCATCAAAACTATAATTTCCGTAATAATAGCGTACAAAGGGGTTTACGGAGAAATGCTTGTCTAATTTAACGCCGAAATTTGCGTTTAGAGCACCTGTTCTAAAGCCATCTTTGTCAAATTCAGCATTATTGCCAACAGGGTTTGCCGCTTCAGAAATACCATTAGTCTTATTTTGAGTATAGTTCACATTATAAGTAAAACCTTCAACACCACCGTTTAAACCAATAGTTCCTTTGTAGCTTTCGTAACTGCCGGCACTTGCAACACCATAAATTGTGTTGCCTTTAGGTCCGCCCTTTTTGGTAATGATATTAATTACGCCGGCAACAGCGTCAGAGCCGTAAATGGTCGACTGGCCGCCTCTTAAAATTTCGATGTGGTCAATCTGGTCGATAGACAGTAACCTTAAATCGAAAGCGCCGCCATTTCCTGAAGGATCATTTTGAACAATGCCATCAATTAAAACAACTGCGTAAGCGCTTCCTGCACCTCGAAAAAACACTGATTTGTTTAAGCCCGGATTACTGCTGGAGCCTGCAACAATAATTCCTGCCTGTTCACTGATTAAATCGGGAAGTGACTTTCCATGACTTCTCTCTAGAACTTCATTACTGATGATGGTAACAACTTTACCGGTTTGCGATTGTTTCTGATCATTTTTTGTTGCCGTAATAACAACATCTTTTAATTGCAAACTGTCTTGTGCGTTAGCCAACTGGCTAACTGTTAATTGTGCAAACCCCAGGCCTGCAGCAATTAAAATTCTTTTTTTGTTCATTTGATTGTGAGTTTTGCTCACAGCCAACAGATTAGGAAAGGAAATGAAAATACGAAAAACGTTAAGTACCTCAATCCTAGCTTCAATCCCCGAAAGCTATGAAATTATTCGCTAAGGCAGGTCTTCTGACTTACTCCCGGTGTTTTCTGCCTTCCCGTTTTTTTAAAAACAGTGGCTTTAGATTGAAATACCGTTATGGAGCTTACAGCTGCGGGACAGTTGCAGAATTACACTGCATTCCCTTTTAATTCCGGGTGTAAAGCCGGAAACCAAAAGCGCTGCAAAAGTAGTAAAATTAAGTAAGATGTAAAATGGATGATTGAAAATGGCTTTTTTAATACAAAAGACTAACTTTAAATATCAAATCTGAACTATGAAATTGTTTATTACATCCGCATTTTTTGCAATGAGTTTATCAGCAAGCGCCCAAAAAATCGATACCGTCTTTCTTAAAAAGTTAATGGAATCCAAGCCGGAGTTATTTAATGCTGTTTTAAATCATCCTGATAAAAACCAAATACAAATTTTATACACCCAGGTAGATCGAGGTGCAAAAAATAAACCTAAGTTTAAAAGTTACAGTTACAACTTAAATCCACACCATTATTTCTACCCGGCCAGTACGGTAAAACTTGCGGCTGTAATTTTTGCATTAGAAAAAGTTAACCGTTTAAAAAGCAGTGGATTAACATCAAAAAGCACAATGATAACCGATAGTGCTTATAAAGGGCAAACTAAAGTTACGAAAGATACATCGGCCAAAAATGGATTGCCATCCATCGAGCATTATATCAAAAAGATATTGCTCACCAGTGATAATGATGCTTTTAACCGTTTATTTGAATTTATCGGCCGTGCCGAGATAAATGAAAAACTCAAAAAGAACGGATTAAATAACAGCAGAATTTTAAATCGTTTAGCTATCGGCGATGCCGGTGAATGCGCTAAACATACTAACCCGATTAAATTTTATAATGGTGATAAATTGGTTTATGACCAGCCTGCAAAATACGACCCTAAAGAATATACTTTAAACCTAACGAATACAACAATGGGAAAAGGCTATTTGGATAGTACGGATAAACTGATAAACAAGCCTTTTAGTCTGGAAAATAAAAATGCATTTGCCATTAATGATCAGCAAAAATTAATGCAAAAACTAATTTTCCCGGAGGCTTTTGCTCCAAAGGAACGGTATAATTTAACACCTGAAGATTTTAAATTGATCTATACTTACATGAGTAAATATCCGACTGAAAGTGATTATCCGAAATATGATGCTAAAGCATTCTGGCCAACTTATGCTAAAATGCTTTATTATGGACGTGAACAAAACATAGATTTAGATCCGAACATCAGAATTTTTAATAAGTACGGCGACAGTTACGGCTATATAATTGATAACTCTTATTTCATTGATTTTAAGAATGGAATTGAATATTTTTTAACGGCGGTGGTTCAGAGCAATGAAGATGGAATTTTTAATGATAATAAATACGAGTATGAAACGGTTTGTTATCCTTTTATGAAAAATTTGGGCAAGGCAATTTATGAGTTTGAACTATCAAGAAAGAAAAACAAAAAGCCCGATTTAAGTAAATTTAAAATGGATTATAGGAAATGATAACTTCAATTCGACAATTGTTGTCTGGTTTAAATTGCTGATATTACTTCGTAATTCCTTCTCGCCTACCTAAATCTTTAAGTTAATTCCGGTCTGTGAGGACACAGACCGGGGATCAGTTTAGATTCGTCCGTCATTCTCGCGCAGGCGGGAATCCTAAAGCAATGATTTCTTTTTCGCTGGACATGGTCATTAAGTTTAGTTAGGTCTATAAATAAGTTGGTCAGAAAATTTTTTCCAAGCTGCTTAAATCAGGATTTTTAATCCTGTGGATTGAAAAATAATTTAACAGCGCATTAAGATTTCCGATTGCCCGGAAAAAGTATCAGGAATTATTAAAAAATAAAAAAGTCACGATTTGCATCGTGACTTTTTTAAAATATGATTGCCGCCGAAGCGAAAATTTCTATTTTACTGCATCAATTACAGCTTTAAAAGCTTCAGGGTGATTCATTGCTAAATCAGCCAATACTTTACGGTTCAAACCGATTTCTTTTGAAGCAAGTTTACCGATTAATTGAGAGTAAGAAATACCGTGCTGACGAGCACCAGCATTAATACGTTGGATCCATAATCCGCGGAATTCTCTTTTCTTAACTTTACGGTCACGGTATGCATATTGCAAACCTTTTTCTACTGTGTTTTTAGCAACAGTATAAACCTTACTTCTTGCTCCCCAATAACCTTTTGCAAGGTTAAGGATTTTTTTTCTTCTTCTTCTCGAAGCTACTGCGTTTACCGAACGTGGCATGTTGTTGTTGTTTTTTGGCAAGCGGCGTTCCGTTTAACCGGAAACTTAAAGCCTGATACCTGGTGAATTAATAAATTACTTTCCGATACAAAGCATACGTTTAACGTTACCCATATCTGCATCTGTTACCATGCTTGCATTTCCAAGGGCACGTTTACGTTTAGTACTCATCTTTGTTAAGATGTGACTTTTGTATGCGTTGTTTCTTTTGATTTTACCTGTTCCAGTAAGCGAAAAACGCTTTTTAGCACTGGAATTGGTTTTCATTTTTGGCATAACCTGTTTTTTAATTTATAAACCTATTTTTATTTTTTTGCTACTTTAGGCGCAACTGTCAGGAACATGCGTTTACCTTCTAATTTAGGTAATAACTCTACTTTCCCTACATCTTCCAAAGCCTGCGCAAATTTTAATAATAAAATTTCGCCCTGCTCTTTGTAAACAATTGCTCTACCTTTAAAATGCACATAAGCCCTAACCTTCTCACCATTCTCTAGAAAGCTTACTGCATGTTTCAATTTAAACTGGAAATCGTGGTCGTTGGTATTAGGACCGAAACGAATCTCCTTAATTACCGTTTGTTTAGCATTAGATTTAATTTCTTTTTGCTTTTTCTTCTGCTCGTAAACAAACTTACTGTAATCAATAATTCTACAAACCGGCGGTACGGCATTTGGAGAAATCTCTACCAAATCCAATTCCAGTTCATCAGCAAGTGCCAAAGCTTTAGCCAAAGGATAAATCCCCGGTTCAACATTATCGCCAGCCAAACGCACTTCAGGCGATTTAATGTACTGATTAATGTTATGTTCTGCTTCTTTTTTCTTAAAAGGCGGACGTGGTCCCCTGTTAAATCCTGGTCTTCCTAATGCCAAATTTGTATAAAATTAATTTTTATTTAAACTGTTATTTCTTTTAATAATAAGCCGCTGAACTCCTCCAGCGTCATTTCACCTAAATCACCCTCACCATGTTTACGGATTGAAATTTTACCTTCAGCCATTTCTTTCTCACCAATGATGAGCATATAAGGGATTTTTTTAACCTCCGCATCGCGGATTTTGCGACCGATTTTCTCATCACGAAAGTCGATCAGCCCGCGAATATCGGAATTATTTAGTTCATCTAAAACTTTTTTTGCATAATCTTCATATTTTTCTGAAATAGGAAGAATTATAAATTGCTCCGGACTTAACCATAAAGGGAAGTTTCCGGCACAATGTTCTATTAAAACGGCAACAAATCTTTCCAATGAACCAAAAGGCGCACGGTGAATCATTACCGGTCGGTGTTTTAGATTGTCACTGCCTGTGTATTCCAACTCAAAGCGTTCCGGCAAATTATAATCTACCTGAATGGTTCCCAACTGCCATCTTCTGCCTAAAGCATCCTTAACCATAAAATCCAGTTTAGGACCATAGAAAGCGGCCTCGCCATATTCAACAATCGTATTTAAGCCTTTTTCTGCAGCAGCTTCTACAATTGCACTTTCTGCCAGCTTCCAGTTTTCATCAGAACCAATATACTTCGACTTATTGTCCGGATCTCTTAACGAAATCTGTGCAGTATAGTTTTCGAAACCCAAAGATTTAAATACATAAAGTACCAAATCAATCACTTTTTTAAACTCATCTTTCACTTGTTCCGGCATGCAGAATAAGTGTGCATCATCCTGAGTAAAACCACGTACACGGGTTAAACCGTGCAATTCACCGCTTTGCTCATAACGATATACAGTACCAAACTCGGCAAAACGAACAGGTAAATCTTTGTATGAGCGCGGTTTGAACTTGTACATTTCACAGTGATGCGGGCAGTTCATTGGTTTTAAAAAGAACTCCTCTCCTTCCTGCGGTGTTTTTATCGGCTGAAATGAATCTTTACCATATTTATCCCAGTGACCGGAAGTAACATACAGATTCTTATTTCCGATATGAGGGGTAACCACCTGCTCGTAACCCGATTTTGATTGTGCTTTAGTTAAAAAATTAACCAAACGTTCACGCAGCGCCGTTCCTTTTGGTAACCACATTGGTAAGCCGGCGCCCACTTTTTCTGAGAACATGAATAATTCAAGTTCTTTGCCTAACTTTCTGTGATCGCGTTTTTTTGCTTCCTCAATCATCGCCAGATACTCGGTAAGCTCGCTTGCTTTTGGAAAAGTTACGCCATATATACGCGTTAACTGTTTTTTACTTTCATCACCACGCCAGTACGCACCAGCCACATTCATCAATTTTACGGCTTTAACAAAACCAGTATTCGGGATGTGCGGACCACGGCATAAATCAGTAAAAGCGCCCTGCGTGTAGAAAGTAATTTTTCCATCTTCCAAACCATCAATTAAGTCAAGTTTGTACTCATCGCCTTTTTCAGTAAAATATTTTATTGCATCAGCTTTGCTTACACTTTCACGGGTGAAAGTTTCTTTCTGCTTAGCCAACTCAATCATTTTAGTTTCGATGGCTTTGAAGTCATCAGATGAAAATTCTTTGTCGCCAAAGTCTACATCATAATAAAAACCGGTTTCAATTGCCGGACCAATGCCGAATTTTGTACCTGGATAAAGTGCTTCCAAAGCTTCAGCCATTAAGTGGGCGGATGAATGCCAGAAAGTAGATTTACCTTCAGCATCATTCCAGGTTAACAGTTTAACCGATGAATCAGCCTCGATTGGACGTGTTGAATCCCAAACCTGGCCATTTACTTCGGCGGCTAATACGTTTCTTGCTAAACCTTCAGAAATTGACAATGCAATTTGATGGGCAGAAGTGCCCTTTTCATACTGACGAACGGAGCCGTCAGGTAAAGTAATATTAATCATCTACAACTATGATTTTAACCCTAAACCCCCTATAGAGGACTTTAAAGTAGTTTATAAAAAAAAGTTAATTCCAAATCACATACAAAGTGATTTTATTTTGTGCAAAGATGTTGTTTTTTCAGCTGTAAAGCAAGTTTCAGCTGATTTGTAAATTATATTTATCTACTAAATAATATTTCTTTTTTATTTAAAATCCAGTTGACTTCGCTATAAATCTATCTTTCAAATATTTACGTAATGGAATATCCACAAAAACCATTACCAGGTAAGCGAATGCGATTAAAAGGCAAACTGAAATGGGTATAATGATTTTAAGTAACGACATTTCCGGTTTAACTACTGCAACATAGGTCAGAAAAACCCACACAAACGGATAGTGTGTCATGTACAACGGATAAGATATTTCACCCGAAAATTTACATATTTTCTCTAAGCCTGATTTAAGCGTCGCGCCTGCACCCAAAGCAACCAGAACAGGAAAATAGATCAATACGATTAACGGCTCTGTTAACCAGTTATACTTATCATTGAATGGAATTAAAAATGCTAAAAGCAACAAAACAGATACCCCGATAAAACCCAATCTGTTTTTAATTATCCAGTTAGAGCGATAAATAAGCATCCCTGCTAAAAAGGAATATAAAACCCTTGCGCTACCATCCCAGAAATTTGGCCCGCCCCATCCGCCACTCAGATTAGTCGATTTAAACGCAACGTAACAGATGAATATAACAGCAAGCAGGGTTATTCCTTGCAAAGTCTTCCTGCCCAGTTTACACAACACTAAAACATAAAATAAATTTGCGATGTATTCCCAGAATAGCGACCATGCAGGTGCATTTAAGTTAAATAAATTGAAAAATCGTTCCGGCATTATGGGATAAGGGATTAAGAAAGCAGAAGTTAGAAACAGCAAAGCCGTTTTTCCAAAGCCATAGGTTGAATAAAAATCGCTGTAAGGATCGAAAAGAAAAGTGAGCAAGCCCAAAACAGATCCAATTATAACTAACGGATGCAATCGTATAAGCCTGAGTTTTATAAATTGCAAAAAACCTACTTTTTCAATCCGGCTGTCATAGGCATAAGCAATTACAAAACCGGAAAGACAGAAGAAAAAATCTACCGCCAAATACCCGTGCGCGATGAAATTCTTGCTGTAATCGGTTATGGCAATTTCCATAAAATGAAAAATTACAACAGCTACAGCTGCCAGTCCACGCAATCCATCTAAAATTGCAAAGTGTTCTTTAGTTTTTAAAACTTCTTCTTTATTCATTGAATTAGCCAATACTTTTTTGTTAGATTATCCAATAATAAATAAATTAAACTATATGCATTAATTATGTCTCGAGATTGTTAGGAAAATATAAGCACAATTTAGTTCTAAATTTAAAAGCACAAAAAAGCCCGCTCATTACTGAGCAGGCCTTTAAATATTTCTATCGGAATTAAATTATCCCCCAAAGCCTCTTACAACAACGCCACCTGCACCGCCTGGTCTGCCGTTACCCCTGAAGCGTTTCATCATATTTTCCATTTTTAATTTATACTCCGCTTCAGTAATTGGAGTTGCTTTTTTAGGTGCAGTAACATCTTTAGTGCTAACCCCTCTGTATTCGATACTTTTTGCAATAGTATTGGTACCTCTTCCTTCAATGGCTAAAACTGCACCTTCTGTCCACATGTTAGGGTTAGGTGAAAAATCGAAACCTAAATCTGTAGTGTACCAAATGTGCGTTTCTTCAGTAACGTCTCTGTCCATATCTAAAATTTTCATAGACCTGGTTGATTTTACAATGGCCTCATGGCAGGTGAAACCTGCAATTTGTTTAGTTGCATTTGTCTTCACAACTTCAATTTTAGGCGGAGCAACTGGTTTTGCTTTAGTCGTATCATTTGGATTTTGATTTCTACCCATACCACCGCCGAAACCTAATCCTGCAGTTGCATTTAATTTTAAGCCACTTTGCATAATATAAGTTGTGTCGCTTAAGTCGAAAACTTCTACTAATTTTTTATCGGCAAATGTGTAATAATATTCTCTGTTACCACCTGCACCACCAAAGCCCCTCATCATGCGTCCCATTCCGCCGCCACCACCGCCAGCTCCATTACTGTCTTCTGTATCTTCTACAGGCATATAACTCGCATTTGTTGCGTTAAAAAGTAATTCAAAGTTCGATTTACTGCTCGATGGCATTCTTGCAGCCATTTGTTCCGGAATTTTAACACCGCTCGCCGCCATCATTGCAGCTGGGTCGATTGTGGTTTCAAACTGTATTGCTCCTGAAGTTTTCTTTTGTGCATTTGCCATTGATGCAAATGATAAAACGCCCAGTAAAGCGAAAAGTATTTTTTTCATTCTGTTTATATTTTGATTTTTAATGGTGATGAAGCGCTCATGGTTTTGTTTTAAAATTAGTATCTGGTAAACCATGATGGTTTCATTGTCCTGTGTTTTGTTGTTTAGATACGAAAGCTTGAAAAAGGTTTAACAAAGGTATTGCACATAGAACAATAAACTTGTTAAATAGTGTTAAAGAGTTGTAAATCAGAAGTAATAATCTTGTTA
This sequence comes from Pedobacter rhodius, assembly GCF_027213645.1. Classification (GTDB taxonomy): domain Bacteria; phylum Bacteroidota; class Bacteroidia; order Sphingobacteriales; family Sphingobacteriaceae; genus Pedobacter; species Pedobacter rhodius. Next base: position 89,765 of record NZ_JAPWGL010000002.1, read on the forward strand.
ATATTCTGTACTTTCCAACCAGCCATTGCATAAAACATCTGCAATGTGCATGGTTTTAATCGGAAGTTTATTTTTATCAATATAACCTTGAAGATGTAAAAGGCAGGATAAATCTGTTGAAATGATATAATCTGCATTTTGAGCTAAAGCATTATTTACTTTTTGTTCGGCCATAGCTGATGAAATGGCATCGAATTTCACAGCGAAGGTTCCTCCAAAACCGCAACACATGTCGGTATCTTGCATTTCGAGCATTTCTAAACCATGAACTTTTGATAGCAGTTGACGAGGTTCGTCTTTGATTTTACATTCACGCAGTGCACTGCAAGAGTCGTGATAAACAGCTTTTCCCTCCAACTCGGCTCCGAAGTAATCTTTCTTTGCTACGTTAACCAAAAAATCAGATAATTCCCAGATGTTGGATTGCAAACTGCGGCATTTATTATGTACAATAGTATTGGTAAATAAATCGTTAAAACCACCTTTTACCATGCCTACACAAGATGCCGATGGGGCAACAACATAAGTATTCTCGGTAAAATCATTTAGGAATTTCGTGCCGACTTCTTTCGCTTCATCCCAATAACCCGCATTATATGCAGGCTGACCACAACAAGTTTGTTTTGAGTTGTATTCTACTTTGCATCCCGATTTTTCCAGTAATCTTAAGGTATTAAAAGCGGTTTCGGGATATAATTGATCTACAAAACAGGGCACAAACAATTCTACTTTCATCAACAAATATTCTTTAGCGTGCAAACTTACAATTTTACGGTTTCTTTACGCTCGATTTTTTTCAAGAGTACTAAAAACACCAATCCGATTATAAAAAATGATGCCAGCGCAATAATGGATTGACGCATGCTATGTGTCAGTCCTTCTATGAATGCGAAGCTAAATAAACCGATTACGATTGCCAATTTCTCTGTGGCATCGTAAAAACTAAAAAAGGAAGCGGTCTCCATTGTATTTTCAGGGATATGCTTGGAATAAGTTGAGCGGGATAACGACTGTATTCCGCCCATAATTAAACCAACAATTGCAGCTAAAGCATAAAATTGATAGGCATTAACAATGGAATAGCCATAAATACAACAAGCTATCCAAACCAACACAACGATTATCAAAACGTTTATATTGCCCATTTTTTTGGCTAAAAGCGACATCATCCATGCACCTAAAATTGCAACCAGCTGAATGATCAGGATAACTGCAATTAAACTGCCTGATTCTAATTTTAAAACTTTCGCACCAAAACCCGCTGCTGCAAGCATAATGGTTTGTACACCCATCGAATAGAAAAAGAACGCAATTAAATAGGTTTTTAAAAACTTCATTTGCTTTAACTGGTTCCACACTTTTACAAATTCGCCGAAACTGCTTTTGATAATACCTTTACCTACAGCAGCTGCATTTGGAACATCTTTTGGTAACACCTTAAAAGGAATTTGTGCGAATAAAAACCACCAGAGACCAACTAATAGAAATGATATTTGAGCAGGGAGCGATGGGTCTTTAATGCCAAAAAGATCCGGTTTTAAAACAAATACAAAACAGATCAACTGTAAAATAACACTTCCAACATAACCGTAAGAAAAACCCTGAGCGCTTACCCTATCCTGGTTATCGGTTGAAGCAATGATTGGCAGGTAAGCATTGTTAAACATTACGCCGCCTACATAGCCCATTGCCGCTAACACAAAGCAAATAATTCCGGCTTCCAAAGTTTCTAACTTAAAAAAGAATAAGCCCATACATGCGAAAGAACCAATATAGGTAAATAGTTTCATAAAGAACTTCTTTTTGCCTTTAGCATCGGCATAAGACGATAATATTGGCAATAACACAACCATTATCAAATAAGCAAATGCCAGTGCATAATTAGAAAGAACGGTATTTATAAATGTTTTACCGAAAAACGTTACTTCATCTCCATGTTCCTTTGTCGTAGTAATGGCAACATAGTAAACCGGAAAAATAGTTGATGTAATGACTAAGTTATAGGCCGAATTTGCCCAATCGAAGAAAGCCCAGGAACGAATGGTCTTCTTGTTATTTTTTTCTATCATTTGGTTTTTTCGCTTCGCGGATGATTACACTGATTAGCTCCACCCTAACCCTCCCCGGAAGGGAGGGCGTGCAAAGCGATTATATTTTTTTAAACTTCGCCAATAGTGACTGTTACAAAAATAACATTTTATTGATAATTTAAGACGGTCTTTACACCATCTTCCATCATCCAACTACAAGTAGTATTTCTTCCCGTCAGTTTTTATCTTACCGGCATCTAATAATTCTCGAATAGCATCTATTCGTTCATTTTCAGCAGCAATTTTGATGTTGGTTACTAAATCATCTAAACTTAGAGGCTGTTGCTGAAGTAAAGAAAGAATTTCAAATTCAATTTCATCGTTCATCTGCACTTCATTTTCGGCTCGTTTTTCGGCCAGGCAAACATCGCAAACGCCACATTTCGTTGCTGTGTGCTCATCAAAATAATTCAGTAACTGAATGCTACGGCATTTATTTGAGGTCGTATAAGCAACAACAGCATTAACCTGCTTAATCAAAATTTCTTTTCTCAGTTCCAGGTATTTCACATCTAAATCGAAGTGATCCATATCCACCCTCGGTCGAGTATATTGTAACTGTGGCTGGTCGGTTTGTTGAATGTAAGTAAGCATTTCTATCGACTGCAATTTGTTCAACAAAGCAACGACGTCTTTATAGGACAAACCTAGTTTCTTTGCCAAATCAGACTCATTAATCCTGACGAAACCATCAAAAGCACCACCGTAGGAGCGTAGAATGGTTTTGATAACACCGTCGTAAGCTTTGTTCTCAATCTGGAAACGATAAACATCTTCATGACCCACGATAAACATCAACCTCGACGGTAAAAAAACGCTTTCAGATAACGTGATGTAGCCATCGTGTTCTAAAAACTTTAAAGCAGAAATGGTTTTTAAAACACTAATATTAAAACGTTTACAAAAATCAGCTATATCAAAAGTAAAAGTAAGACCTTCTCCTGCTCCAAAAGCCAGCTGAAAGTAATTGCCTAAATAATGATATACTTTTCTGATTTCATCGGGCGAAGGAAAAGTATCTATGTAACGGGATTCCAGATTCAGCACATCAGACTGATTGGCCAGTAGAACCGCATAACTTCGCTTTTCATCACGACCCGCTCTGCCCGCTTCCTGGTAATAAGCTTCTAAACTTTCGGGTAAATCTAAATGCACGACAAAGCGTACATCTGATTTATCTATCCCCATCCCAAAAGCATTTGTGGCCACCATAATTTGGGTTTTATTCAATTTCCAGTCTTCCTGCTTTTGAAAACGAACATCGCGTTCTAAACCTGCATGGTAAAAGTCTGCTTTTATTTGATTGCGATTGATGAAGTTGGAAACTTCAGCGGTTTCCCTCCGATTGCGAACATAAACCAAACCGGTTCCTTTTACATTTCTGCAAATCTCAATCAGCTTTTTATATTTATCTTCCTGTCCGAAAACGACATAACTTAAATTATCTCTGGCAAAACTTTTAACAAAAACCTGCGGGTCTTTCAGTTCCAGTTTCTCTACAATATCCTTTCGAACAAATTCTGTCGCCGTTGCCGTTAAGGCTAAAACCGGCACATCAGGAAGAATTTCCCTGAGTTTTGAAATCTGTAAATACGGTGGACGAAAATCGTAACCCCATTGCGAGATGCAATGCGCCTCATCAACTGCGATTAGGTTTACGTTCATATAAGAAATTCTAACACGAACCAAATCAGACAATAAACGTTCAGGAGAAAGATAAAGAAATTTGATTTTACCGTAAATGCAATTATCCAACAGGATATCGATTTCACGTTTACCCATGCCTGCGAAAATCGCTATCGCTTCAATACCTTTCGATTTCAGGTTTTCTACCTGATCTTTCATCAGCGCAATTAAAGGTGAAACCACGATGCAAATCCCCGCTTTAACCAAGGCCGGGACCTGAAAACAAATTGATTTACCGCCGCCTGTTGGCAAAAGCGCCAGACTATCTTTTCCCTCTAAAACCGAAGCAATAATATCCTGCTGTAGCGGACGGAAAGCCTGGTGTCTCCAATATTTTTGTAAAATCTCTATTGCTGTCATAAATCGGCAGTATCAAAACTATAAAAAAGCTGTTGATATTGCTAAATTGCGCCACAATTAATCAACATTTAGATGAAACAACTCTATTTTCTTTCAGCGCTTTCTCTTTTATTTTTTACTTCAAATGCCCAGGAAAAGAAATGGGATGTCGAAAAATTTCAGGGTACCATTAAAAATTTTACGTTAAATACCGATGAAGGCACCTGGATGAACCTCGATGTGAGTCCTGATGGACAGGAAATAGTTTTCGATTTGCTCGGCGATATTTATACGATGCCGATTTCGGGTGGTCAGGCAAAATTAATTAGTGGAGGTATTGCTTACGATGTTCAACCCAGGTTTAGCCCGAATGGAAAATACATTTCTTACACCAGCGATAAAAGCGGCGGCGATAACATCTGGCTAATGAATCGCGATGGATCGGGTAAAAAACAAATTACGAAAGAAACGTTCAGGTTACTGAATAATGCAACCTGGATGCCGAACAGCGAATATATAGTGGCACGTAAACACTTCACAGCGGGGCGCTCTTTGGGTGCGGGCGAAATGTGGCTATATAATATAAATGGTGGCGATGGTGTTCAGCTCACCAAGCGTAAAAACGACCAGCAAGATGCCGGTGAACCAAATGTTTCGCCGGATGGAAGATATCTTTACTTTAGTGAAGATGTTAGTCCGGGGCCTAATTTTGAATACAGTAAAGACCCGAATGGAACAATTTATGCCATTCGTCAGCTGGATTTAACAACAGGAAAACTGAATACCTTAATTAATGAACAAGGCGGAGCTTGTCGTCCGCAGGTTTCGCCTGATGGAAATTTAATCGCTTTTGTGAAGCGCGTTCGTTTAAAGTCGACACTGTACGTCCAGAATATCAAAACGGGCGAAGAATGGCCGGTAAACGAAGATTTGTCGCACGACCAGCAGGAAACCTGGGCAATTTTTGGTGTTTATCCAAATTTTGCATGGATGCCGGACAGTAAAAGTTTGGTGTTTTACGCCAAAGGAAAAATCAGAAAAACAGAAATTGGAAATTTAATCACTTCAACCATTCCGTTTCAGGCAAATACCATTCAAACGGTTCAGCAAGCCTTACATTTCGAACAACAGGTTTTCAGCAATGATTTTTCAGCTAAAATGGTAAGGCAATTAACGACCTCGCCTGATGAAAAAACTATTGTTTTCAATGCTGCAGGTTTTCTTTACAAACAAGACTTGCCAAATGGCAAACCTGAAAGATTAACGAGCGGATTGGATTTTGAATTCGAACCGGCTTTCAGCCCCGATGGAAAGTTTGTGATTTACACAACCTGGAGCGATGAACTTCGCGGAGCGATAAAAAGAACGGATTTAAAATCAGGTAAAACGATTACTTTAAGTGATGAAAAAGGTTTTTATTATTCGCCACAATATTCAACTAAAGGTGATAAAATTGTTTTTAGAAAAGGTAGCGGGAATGATGTTTTAGGCTACAATTATGGTCGCGGAACAGGAATTTTTATCATGCCGGCGAATGGAGGCTCAAAAACTTTGGTTTCTGAAAATGGAATAAAGCCATCTTTCAATAATAATGATACCCGGATTTATTTCCAAAGTTATGCCGACGGCAAAAAAGCATTAAAAAGCATTGATTTAAACGGCGCAAACGAAAGAACACACTTTACTTCCCAATATGCGAACCAGTTTGTGGTTAGTCCTGATAATAAATGGCTGGCCTTTAATGAACTTTTTAATGTGTACATCACACCGATGATAAATGTTGGAACCGCTCAGGATGCATCGGCGGTAAATAAAGCAATTCCTGTGGCAAAAGTGACCACCGAGGGCGGAACATATATGCAATGGAGCGCCGACAGTAAAAACCTGCATTGGACATTAGGTCCAAAATATTTTACTATCGATGTGAACAATGCTTTCAATTTCGATGGTTCAACACCTAAAACTCAAGCCGGCTCAATCGACATTAACCTGACCTTAAAAAGTGATGCACCAAGCGGACTCATGGCTTTGAAAGGTGCAAGAATTATTTCAATGAAGGGTGATGAAGTGATCGAAAACGGTACCATTTTAACCGATGGAAATAAAATCACAGCGATTGGAAAGGCTGATGCGGTAACCATACCTGCAAACGCAAAAGTAATTGATGTAAACGGCAAAACGATTATGCCGGGCATCGTTGATGTTCATGCACATTTGCGTACCAGCCCTGATGGAATTTCCCCTCAAAGCGATTGGAGTTATATGGCGAATCTGGCTTTCGGAGTAACTACTGCTCACGACCCATCTAGCAATACAGAAATGGTTTTCAGTCAGAGTGAAATGCTTAAGGCGGGCCGAATGATTGGTCCGAGGGTTTATTCTACAGGATCGATTTTATATGGCGCAGATGGCGATTTTAAAGTCGTTATCAATAGTTTGGATGATGCAATGGCAAATTTGAAAAGGTTAAAAGCCGTTGGTGCATTTTCTGTTAAATCTTACAATCAACCACGCAGAGAGCAACGCCAGCAAATTTTAGAGGCTGCCCGTCAATTAAAAATGGAAGTTGTGCCCGAGGGTGGTTCAACATTTTTCCATAATATGAATATGGTTATTGATGGCCATACCGGTATCGAGCATAGCATTCCCGTTTTACCGGTTTATAAGGATGTAACCACACTGTGGAACAATACTTCAGTTGGTTATACGCCTACCCTAATTGTGGCTTACGGCGGTCAGTGGGGTGAAAATTACTGGTACGACAGAACGAATGTTTGGGAAAATGAAAAGTTAATGACCTACACGCCGCGTTCAATAATAGATGCCAGGGCGCGACGCAGAACAACTTCTGAATATAGCGACTATAACCACATCGATATTGCAAAAGCAGCTAAACAAATTGCCAATGGTGGTACAAAAGTAAATCTTGGTGCTCACGGCCAAATTCAGGGATTGGGTGCACATTGGGAGCTTTGGATGTTTGTTCAGGGTGGTTTTTCCCCATTGCAAGCCATCAGAAATGCCACTTTAAATGGTGCATATTATTTAGGAATGGATAAAGAAATTGGTTCATTAGAAGTTGGAAAATTAGCGGATTTAGTAATTATGGATGCCAATCCTTTGGATGATATCCGTAATTCGGAAAAGATTAAATACGTGATGATTAATGGCCGTTTGTATGACAGCGCAACAATGAATGAAGTTGGAACCAGAGAAAAACTTCGAGGTAAATTATGGTTTGAAAATGCAAAGGGAAATGGTTATATCGTTCCAAACGGCGAATCAGAAACCTGGACTTATACGGTTCCTCATTGTGACTAATTAATTTTTTACCATATAAGGGATTTAAAAAAATATAAGACTTTGAGCTTATATGAACCTTATATTTCTTATATGGTAATTTTTACAAAACCAACAATCCAAATTCTCTTAAAGTGTTTATGGGTTTTGAATACCAGAACAATTCGAAATTTTCCATTTTGGCTTCAAAATCTGCTTTAACTTCCGCAAAAGTGTAAACTTTATCATTCGAAATATGAATCTTCTCTAAAATGGAAACCAACCACTCGCCTTCGTTTTTATTGGTTTGAATGGTAAAACTTTCCCGTTTATCGTTAAAGGTTAGTGAGGCCATTTCCCAGGTATTTCCTTTTTTCGACTTCGTAAAATATTCAGCTGATGGCTTTCCGCCTATCCATACCACTTTTGCGGTTGGTTTAGTATTAAAATTATCATCATCATTTAAAGCCCGTTCAATAAAATCAGTTGGAATTTTTGTTTTTGGGATTTTAAAATCAAACCAATCCTGCAATTCATAATCAAAACAGATACCATGCATGAAATTGAATAACGATTTTTTTAATCCGTAACTGAATTTATTATGGTCGATGCCCGTTTTATCGATGTAGTTAATGTCGTTATTAGCGAAAGTACCGATGATTTCTGTTTCTTTAACGACACCAAATCTTTCAGGATACATACCGACCGGACTATGAGCCGTCATGGCAAACTGGTGCCAGAAACCGGATTGCAAGACACCAGCTTCGAATAATTGACGAACCATTTCCAAACTATCAACCGTTTCCTGCACTGTTTGCGTAGGATAACCATACATCAGATACGCATGGACCATGATTCCTGCAGCCGTAAAATTTCGCGTTACTTTTGCCACCTGCTCCACCGTGACACCCTTATCAATCAGTTTTAATAACCTATCGGATGCCACTTCTAATCCACCTGAAACCGCAATGCAGCCGGATGCTTTCAGCAACAAACACAAATCGGCAGTAAAGCTTTTTTCGAAACGAATATTTGTCCACCAGGTTACCGCTAACTTTCTGCGGATGATTTCCAAAGCCACTTCCCGCATCAATGCAGGCGGCGCGGCTTCATCTACGAAGTGAAAACCATTTTGCCCGGTTTTCGCATATAAATCCTCAATCCTATCTACAATTTGTTTTGCCTGAACAGGTTCGTAAATCTTAATGTAATCTAAAGAAATATCGCAGAAAGTGCATTTACCCCAGTAACAGCCATGCGCCATCGTCAGTTTGTTCCAGCGGCCATCGCTCCACATGCGGTGCATCGGATTTACAATTTCAATAACCGAAATGTATTTATCCAACAGTAAACCTTCATAATCAGGCGTACCCACATCAGCTTGTTTATAATCTTTCCGGAATGAATCATTTTTATAAACAACTTCGTCATTTTCTAAAAGAAACGTGCGTTTATACATTTGCAGTTCTGCTGGAATAGTTCCGTTGATGTTTTGAATCAGCAATTCAATTGGTAATTCGCCGTCATCCAACGTAATAAAATCGAAAAACTCAAAAACACGTTTATCAGAAAGCGAGCGTAATTCAGTATTCGGGAAGCCGCCACCCATCGAAATTTTTATTCCAGGATAATTGGCTTTTACCCATTGCGCACAACGAAAAGCACTGTATAAATTACCCGGAAAAGGAACTGAAATTAAAAACAGTTTGGGTTGAATCGTTTCTATCTTATCTTTTAAAACTGAAATCAGGATATTATCAATATAGGTAGGTTCTTTTTGCAGGGCACCGTACAATTCATCAAAAGAATTTGCACTTCTGCCTAAACGTTCGGCATATCGGCTAAAGCCAAAGTTTTCATCAATACATTCTACAATGTAATCCGAAATATCTTCCAGGTAAAGTGTGGCTAAATGTTTAGCTTTATCCTGCGTTCCCATTGCACCGAAAGCCCAGTCAAGTTCCTCCAATTGCACAAAACGGGATGCCTGAGGTAAAAAATCATCACTACAAATCTGTAAAGCCAGTGTTGGGTTTTTGCCTTGAAGAAAAGCAATTACCGCATCAATTGTTTTTAAATATTCATCTTTTAAAGCCAGAATTCTTTTGGCATTATCGCTTTTGGATTTTTGGTTATCAACTTGAAATAGATCTCTTAATCCCGTTTTTGAAAACAGTTCTAAAATCACTTCAATACCTAAATCAGCCTGAATTGACGATATATTTTTGGTATTCAGAAAACCTTTTATATATGCCGTTGCCGGATATGGCGTATTCAGCTGGGTAAATGGCGGTGTAACGGCAAAAATTTCGGTTTTCAAAGGAAATTGTTTTTCTACAAAAGTAAGGGAATTTTAAGACTTATAGTTTAATATTAAAACCGGATTCTGAACTTCTTCTGTTGTAACTCCAAATTTGATATTCTTTTGGTTTTTTTAGCTATTTCCGGCTTTCGTCTGCAATACCCATATATTAAGTTTAGCCATTAAACCTTCTACAATAGTCATTGTCGTATTAAAAAACCAAACTCACACATTATGAAACAACTAAAACTTTTGCCGGTATTTATATTGCTATCTGTTATTGGCTGTAAAAAATGGAATCCTGCTCCCGCCGAAACGATGTATTTTCCATCTAACACTTCCGGAGAATGGGAAACGAAATCAATATCTGCTCTGGGCTGGAATCAGAATGCCGTAACAGACTTAAAAAAATTTCTTACAGAAAAAAACTCCAAATCATTTATGATTCTTGTAAATGGAAGAATTGTTTTAGAAGAGTATTTTGATGGACATACACCCACAACAACATGGCAATGGAATAGTGCCGGCAAAACATTAACTTCTGTAGTAACAGGCATAGCACAACAAGAGGGATTACTGAACATAAACAATACGGCATCTCAATATTTAGGTTCAGGATGGACCAGCGAACCTGCAGCTAAAGAAAATTTAATCACGGTAAAACATTTACTGACAATGACATCAGGACTGGATGAAAGCAGCGATTTGGTGGTGAAATCAAAATTAACTTATGTGGCTGATGCCGGAACCCGATGGGCCTATGCCAATGTTTTTCAAAAATTGATGGATGTTGTTGCTTCAGCCGGTAACCAAAACTATGAAACTTATTTTAACAGCAAATTGAAAAACAAAATAGGTATGGATGGTTTTTGGGATAACGGCGTCATATTCAAAATTTATAATAGTAATACACGTAGTATGGCCAGATTTGGTTTGCTCGCATTAAATAATGGAAAATGGAATAATGAGCAAATAATTAACGAATCTTATTTTTCCGAAAGTATAAAATCTTCACAAAGCATTAATCCTTCTTATGGCTATTTATGGTGGTTAAATGGTAAAAATACTTATATGATACCCGGGAGTCAAACTGTCTTTCAAGGCAGCCTGGTGCCAAATGCACCAGTTGATATGTATGCGGCCATGGGTGCATCAGATCAACGGATATACATCATACCAAGTAAAAAAATGGTTGTCGTTAGAATGGGCAATGCATCTGATCCGGCAAACCCATCCTTTGCGGTTTCTGGTTTCGACAATGCGCTTTGGCAAAAAATAAATGCGGTGATAAATTAACTATAATTCAGTCGTATAATTGGCTTTTGTAAATTCAAACTTCCAGAAAAGTTAATAAAAAAACTTATAAAATTCTATCCGGGTTTGGATTTATACTTTAATTATAGCTTTATTTGCACAAAAACGTATTTCATGGCCAAAAATTTATTAATCGTCGAGTCACCCGCAAAAGCTAAAACTATCGAAGGCTATTTAGGTAAAGATTTCCTGGTGAAATCGAGCTACGGCCATATCCGGGATTTAGCTAAAGGTGATATGGCGATTGATATCGCAAATGATTTTGCACAGACATACGAAGTTCCTGCAGATAAGAAAGCCCTTGTAGCTGAATTGAAAAAACTTGCTAAAGAAGCCGAAATGGTATGGCTGGCGTCCGATGAAGACCGTGAGGGAGAAGCCATTTCGTGGCATTTATTCGAAACTTTAGGCTTGAAAGTGGAGAAAACCAAGCGTATCGTTTTTCATGAAATCACCAAACCGGCAATATTAAAAGCAATTGATAGTCCGAGGAGTATTGATTACAATTTGGTTAATGCACAACAGGCTCGTCGTGTTTTAGATAGATTAGTGGGCTTTGAACTTTCTCCTGTATTATGGAAGAAAGTAAAACCATCGCTTTCTGCTGGCCGGGTACAATCCGTTGCGGTACGTTTAATTGTCGACAGAGAGAGAGAAGTTCAAAACTTTAATGCTGCTGCTGCTTATAAAATTACTGCCCAGTTTTCTACCGGTAAGGGAAAAGAAATTGTTAAAGCCGAGTTACCACAACGTTTCGAAAGCGAAGCAGATGCTGAAAAATATTTACAGGACTGTGCTACAGCTAAATTTGATATTTCAAGTTTAGAAACCAAACCGGCAAAGCGTAATCCGGCAGCACCTTTCACCACTTCAACTTTACAACAGGAAGCGTCAAGAAAATTAGGCTTCTCGGTGGCAAGAACCATGCAGGTGGCGCAAAGGTTGTACGAGGCAGGTAAGATTACCTACATGAGAACAGACTCCGTAAATTTATCTGAAACGGCTGTTAATGCTGCTGCTGCTGAAATAAAATCGGCTTATGGCGATAAATACCATCAACCAAGGGTTTATAAAACGAAATCGGCAGGTGCACAGGAAGCGCACGAGGCCATTCGCCCTACTTATTTCGACCGGCATACTGTTGATGGCGATATTTCAGAAAAACGTTTGTATGATTTAATCTGGAAACGATCCATTGCCTCGCAAATGAGCGAAGCCCTATTCGAGAAAACAACTGCTCATATTACGGCATCAACCAGAAAAGAACATTTAGTTGCTGAAGGCGAAGTTTTAAAATTCGATGGTTTCTTAAAAGTTTATTTAGAATCTACGGATGATGAAGAAAGCGAAGAAAAAGAAGGCGGTTCAATTTTACCTCCCTTAGCTAAAGGACAGGAATTATTTTTAAAAGAAATGCAGGCAACGGAACGTTATTCCCGTCCGCCGGCAAGATATACAGAAGCCAGTTTAGTTAAAAAATTAGAGGAACTGGGCATTGGTCGTCCATCTACTTATGCACCAACCATTTCTACGGTTCAAAATCGTGGATATGTTGTTAAAGAAGATAGAGATGGTAAACCGCGTAAATTTACAGCCATCACTTTAGCCGATGGTAAAGTAACTAAAGATACAAAATCTGAAATTACAGGTGCCGAAAAGCAAAAACTCTTCCCTACCGATATTGGTGAGGTTGTAAATGATTTTTTAGTTGAACACTTCAAAGGAATTGTAGATTTTAACTTCACGGCCAAAGTGGAGAAAGAATTTGATGAAATTGCGCAAGGTTTACAAGAGTGGACTAAAATGCTGCACTCTTTTTACAGCCCTTTCCATACAGAAGTTGAAACCACGTTGGAAACTGCCGAACGTGCAACAGGCGAACGTTTACTGGGCTTAGACCCCGTAAGTGGGAAAAATGTTTATACCAAGGTTGGAAAGTTTGGTCCGCTGGTTCAAATCGGCGAGCTTGATGAGGAAGAAAAACCGCGTTATGCAAGTTTGATGCGTAATCAGTCAGTTGCCACCATTAGCTTAGATGAAGCTCTGGAATTGTTTAAGCTGCCCATGCAGCTGCCAGATTTTGAAGGCAAGGAGGTGATGGTTGGCGTTGGCCGTTTTGGTCCTTATGTGAAATGGGGTGAGGCTTTTATTTCGTTACCTAAAAACGAGGAACCACTTTCTGTTACTTATGAAAGAGCTGTTCAAATTATACAGGAAAAAATGGATGCTGATGCGCCTATCGCCTATTACGAAGGTTTAGGTGTAACAAAAGGCAAAGGTCGTTTTGGTCCCTTCATAAAATGGAACGATTTGTTTATCAATATCCCGGCTAAAGGCTACGATTTTGATAATTTATCGCAGGCTGATATCGAAACCTTAATTAGTAAGAAAGTTGAAAAAGAGGCTAACCGATACATTAAAACCTGGGATGCAGAAAAAATTTCTATTGAAAATGGCCGTTGGGGACCGTTCATCCGTTTCGGTAAATTGATGCTGAAACTGAGAAATAACGAAGCGACAAAACAAAAATATACCGCTGAAGAATTGGCTGAGGTTGATTTGGACGTGATTAAAAAAATGATCGTAGAGCAAGTACCAAACGCTTTTGAAACAAAGAAAAAGGCACCTGCGAAGAAAAAAGCGCCGGCTAAAAAGGCTATAGCGAAGAAGAAGTAATTTTGAACAAAGATTAAGTGTTTAAACTCTAATGATTGATTGTCTTTAATCTTTGTTCCTTTATCCTTAATCGTCCAAATGAAAGCAGATTTACCAGAAAATACAGTTGAAGATATCGCCATGGCCGTTGTGCTAATGGGCGAAACGCCGGAGGTAAAAAACTGGACTGTTTACATTGTTAACTTAAAAAACGAGCCGCTTACCAATGTTTTAATCAGTTCGAAAGGTTATGGCGAGAAAGATGGAAAGCAAGTTAAAACTTCTGTCTTAAGGCATTTTATTGGTGATATGAATGCGAATGATTTTAAAGGCGTTGAAGCCATTGACCCCGAAGTTTTTGGTTTAACTAACGAATATTGGTTAAGTTATTACATTGGTTCTACCATTTACGATAAGAAATTTATTTTCCTCCCGGAAAGCATTATCGATTCGAACCTAATTAAAATACCATTAGTGAACAGACCTGGAGTGATGATTAAATAAAGTCTTTGAAGATTTATCAAGTTAAAAATCTGTATTATTCCAAGAAGATATAGTAATATTATTACTTCTTAATTGTTTTTCACTTCCTGCGTAAATTATCTGGCCACCAGTACTATTTGTTAATTTATTCCAAAAAGTTATTCCTTTAAAATAATCATTATTAATTGTTTTACCTGCTTTTATTTCAATTGGTGTAAGTTGTCCTGCATCATCAATCAAAATATCGATTTCATTGCCTACATTATCTCGCCAAAAGAAAATATTATCACTTAAACCTAGATTAAATCTACTTTTAAGCATTTCTACAACAATCATGTTCTCAAACAGACTGCCTTTAACCGGGTGAGTATCTAGCTGAATTTCACTTTGTATCCCTAAAAGTGCAGCAACCAAACCAGTATCATAAAAATATAGCTTAGGCATTTTAACTATTCGCTTATTAAAATTTTGATGGTGAGGTTTTAAAAGGTAAATAACAAAACTACTTTCCAAAATACCAATCCAGGAGGCAATAGTTTTACCGTCTACTCCCACCTCAATTCCCAAGCTATTCATATTTAGTAACTGACCAACCCTGCCAGCACATAATCTCAAAAATCGCTCAAATAAGGATAAATTGGTAATATTTTTAATTTGCCTAACATCTTTTTCTAAATATGTATTGATGTAATTTTGATGCCATTTAAATGGAGGAATATTTTGATCGTAAATTGGTGGATACCCTCCTTTCACTAGAAACACATTTATATCATTAGAAATGATATTAACTGATTTTAATTCGGAAACAGAAAAAGGTAAAAGTTTTATATAGCCTATTCTACCTGCCAGGCTCTGAACTATGCTTTCCTGTAGCAAGAAATTATTCGAACCAGTTATAATAAACTTTCCTGGTGTTGATGATTCATCAAGAGCTTGTTGAAGATAGGAAAAAAGATTTGGGGTTCTTTGCGCTTCATCTAAAATTGCCCCATTAGGAAACTGACTCAAAAATCCACGAGGGTCATCGTTGGCAAACAAACGAGTATCAGGATTTTCTAATGAAACGTATGGCTTATTTGGAAAAACATTTTTTGTTAGTGTTGTTTTACCGGATTGACGAGGACCAATTACAGCAACAGCTTTAATTCTAATAGTTCTTTTTTTGCAATTCTTTCAACCATAAACAAATTTACAATTTGGGAATCAAATTCCGAAATTGTAAAAAAAATTTCTATAACACCTTAACCGCCTGTCTACCAAGTAACTTCCACCCCGCTTTTTCCTTACTCCAGATGAGTAGAATATACAATTTTACATTTCCAGGGACATTTTTATCGTTTGTTTTGGCATTTAAAGTATGACGAACTAAGGCTGTTTTGCCCTGAACGATCACGGTTTGGTCTGTTAGATTAACATCTACAAAATCAGATTCTCCCGATAATAATGAATGCATAAATTCCTGCTTGTTTTGAATCTTCCCACTCGAATGTCCATAACTTAAATTGTTCAGGATAATTTTATCTAAAGCTGAACTATCAGGCGAAACCATCAGTTTGGTTAGTTTAGTTACTGCATCTTCTACTTCAGTTTTTTGTGCAAAAGAGATATTTGTCATTAAAATCAGACTCGAAAAAATTATTAGTTTCTTAATCATATCTGGTCGAAAATTGAGTTGAGTTTGTAAACTTATCTAAATCAAAGCAAAGGAACAAACTCATTTCCAGAAAGCACTATAATTCGATCCGATAGCTATCATATGAAGTGTAGCGGAATGGCGAACTCATTAATGATCAGATAGGTTCAAAGATTTTACTTTACAGAGCATCGTGTTTTCAACTTTGTTCGAAATGATGACTATTGCTAATGGCGAATGTATTCAACAAACTTAAGCGATTTCAAATCATCTTCACAATTTCTAATTTTTCAACATAATTTCTTTTAAAAGGAATTTTAGCTAATTTGAAAACATATCTATTAAAATTTCAACAATGGAACAACCATCTACCTACCAGTCATCCTCCAAAAAGAAATTTATTTTTATCGGCTTATTAGCGGTTTCAATTGCAGCAATCGTTTTTATTTATTTTAACCGGAAGAAAAAAACGAATGAGGATAATCAGGCCTATGCAAAATATATCGAAGCGTATACCTCCGGAACCATCTCAAAAAAGAGTTTTATCCGCATTCATTTAGCAAATGCTGCCAGCGGAATGCAGGATTTAGGCAAGGCAGATTCTCGCGAATTATTCGATTTTTCGCCTTCAGTTTCCGGAAAAACCTATTGGATAGATCCTCAAACCGTCGAATTTCGTCCGGATGAAAACCTGAAACCAGGCGCAGCATACGAGGCAACTTTCAAACTATCGGAAGTTTCGGCTACGGAGAAAGGGTTGGAAGATTTTGATTTCGAATTTAAAGTTATTACGCCAGGTGTGATGTTTTCGCAAAACGGCTTGGTTTCTCAAAACAATACTTCATTAGATTATATGAAGCTGACCGGAGAAGTTGCGACCGCTGACGCCGAAGAAATTTCTAAGATCGAGAAAATTATAGAACTGGATTTCGACCAGAAATTGAAAATAAAATGGCAGCACGACCCTGCCAAAAACAGTTCTAAATTCACCATTGATAGTATTAAAAAGAAAAGTGCCGACCAATCTTTAAAAATTGATTGGGATGGCGATGCAATTGATGCCAACCAAAAGGGTGAAGAAAAAATCCGGATTCCGGCTTTAAATAAGTTCGAAATTCTGGATATGAAAGCCATTCAAGGCGAAGAAGATTACGCTTTGGTACAGTTTTCGGAACCGATTGGCGTTGGGCAGGACTTAACCGGAATGATTTCGCTTGGCAACCTGAACGATTTACGTTACACCATAGATGCTAGTCAGGTTAAAGTTTATGCTGCTGAAGAATTGAAAGGTAATTATGCTCTAAACGTAAACAATGGCGTCGAAAATATCAATGGCAAAACCTTATACGGAGGAAAAACAGCTAATCTGGTTTTTGAAGATAAAATTCCGTCGGTTACAATTGCAGGTGGTGGAACCATTTTACCAAACTCGGGTAAGCTGGTTTTACCGTTCGAGGCCATCAATTTAAAAGCTGTTGATGTTACGGTAATTAAAATTTACGAAAATAATATCCCTCAGTTTTTCCAAACCAACAGTTATAAAGATGGTAAAGAATTACGTCGTGTAGCCAAACCTATTCTTCAAAAAACAATACGTTTGGATGAGGATAAGACATTAAATCTACATAAAAAAAATCGTTTCACTTTAGATTTGGATAAAATGATTCGTACCGAACCCGGTGCAATGTATCGGGTAACCATAGCTTTCAGGCAAGAATATAACGTTTACAATTGTAAAGCAGGCGAAGAAAGTGTTGATGAAGATGAAGAGTCAGAGGAATATGGAGCGTATGATGGGTATGGCGAAAATATTGATGAAGACGACGATTTCTGGCAACGTTATAACAATTTCTATCCAAAAAATTACCGTTGGAATGATAAAGACAATCCTTGTACCCCATCGTTTTATACAAACGAACGCTGGGCAAGCAGAAACTTAATCGCCTCGAATATCGGTTTGGTTGCAAAACGCGGTAACGACAATAGTATGCTTATCATTGCTACGGATTTATTGACTGCAAAACCTTTAGGTGGTGTAAATCTGGAGCTGATGGATTACCAGAAGCAAATCATTTTTACGACTAAAACTGATGGTGATGGATTTGCCAGGTTCGATTTGAAGCGTCAACCGTTTTTACTGATTGCCAAGAATGGTTCGGAACGTGGTTATTTAAAATTAGATGATGGGAGTTCGTTACCATTGAGTCGTTTCGACGTTGGTGGCGACGTAGTTCAAAGTGGCTTAAAAGGCTTTATTTATGGTGAGCGTGGCGTTTGGCGACCAGGCGATAGCTTATTTGTTTCTTTCATTTTAGAGGATAAGCTAAAAAAACTGCCCGCTAATTACCCTGTTACAATGGAATTCTATAATCCAAAAGGCCAGCTGTATAAAAGATTGATTAACGGCAAACCTGTAAATGGTTTTTATACTTTTAAAACGGCGACAGAAAGCACTGCTCCTACAGGAAACTGGATGGCAAAAGTAAAAGCCGGCGGTGCAACCTTTACCAAAACCTTGAAAATTGAAACGGTAATGCCAAACCGATTGAAAATCGATTTCAACGTAGGCAGCAGAACCTATTTAAGCACAGGTACATCTGCCGCAACTTTAACGGCTAAATGGCTTTTCGGTACCCCGGCCCAGAATTTAAAAGCCAAGGTTGATGTAAACCTCAACACTACAGAAACCAAGTTTAAAGGTTTTGAGGGTTTCAGTTTTGATAACCCCACTGTGAATTTCGAATCGCAGGTAAAAACCATTTTTGAAGGTACATTAAACGCAGCCGGAACAGCTCAAATTAACACCAAATTAAATGAAAACAATACTGCTCCTGGTGTTTTAAGAGCAAACTTTACTACAAAAGTTTTCGAACCGGGAGGTAATTTCAGCATCGATAATTTAAGTATCCCGTACCACGTTTACAAAAGTTATTTAGGTATCCGTCCGGAAAAAGGCGATAAACTTAGCGGCATGCTCGTTACCGGAAAAGACCATAAAATTGAGATTGTAAATGTAAATACAGATGGAAAGTTAATCGCCGGAAATAAAACCGTTCAGGTTGAGGTTTACAAAACGCAATGGCGTTGGTGGTGGGAACAGGATAACCAATATACTTATGCAAACTTTACACAGAACCAGTACAATAAATTGGTCGAAACGCACCAGGTTAATTTATCAAACGGAAGAGGAAGTTGGAATTTACGTATCAATGAACCTGAATGGGGGCGCTATTTAATTCTGGTTCGCGACTTAAATGGCGGTCATGTCACCGGTAAATCCGTTTATGTAGATTGGCCGGGTTGGGCGCAACGTGAGCAAAGTACTAACCCTACTGAGGCATCAATGTTATCGTTTACAGCTAACAAAGAAAAATTTACCGTTGGCGAAGATATTACTTTAACCATTCCAACCGCAAAAGACGGACGGGCGTTAATTTCAATTGAAAATGGAAGTCACGTTTTAAAAACTTTCTGGATCGATACCAAAGCCGGACAAACGCAGTACAAATTCAAAGCTGAAAAAGAAATGGCGCCAAATGTTTTCGCCAACATTACGTTATTGCAGCCTCATGCACAAACCGTTAACGATTTACCAATCAGAATGTATGGTGCAATTCCGATTTCGGTTGAAGACCCGCAAACGATTTTGAAACCAACCATCAAAATGTTGGATAAAATCAAGCCTGAAACTGATAATACCATTACTGTTGGCGAACAAAACGGCAAAGCCATGACTTATACCATCGCGTTAGTTGATGAGGGATTATTGGATTTAACCCGTTTCAAAACCCCTGATCCACACAGTGCGTTTTACGCCCGCGAGGGATTGGGTGTTAAAACCTGGGATTTATTCGATTATGTTTTAGGTGCCTGGGGTGGCAATTTAGAGCGTATCCTAAGTATTGGTGGCGATGGTAGTATCAATAAAAACTTAAATCCTGCAAAAGCAAATCGTTTTCAGGCCGTTGTTAAATTTATGGGTCCGTATACAATTGGCAAAGGCGAAAACAAAACCCATAAATTCAAATTACCACAATATATTGGTGCTGTCCGGGCGATGGTTGTTGCCGGGCAGGATGCTGCTTATGGGTTTGCAGAAAAGTCTGTGCAGGTTAAAAAACCCTTGATGGTTTTAGCAACCCTGCCGAGGGTTATTGGTCCGGGCGAAAGCTTTACTTTACCGGTTACCGTTTTTGCAACAGAAAACAATTTGAAAAACGTTTCTGTCCAGCTTCAAGCCAGTAATTTAATCGTTCAGGGAACAAACAAACAGCAACTTTACTACAAGCACACGGGCGAGCAAATGGCTTACTTTGAGGTTAAGGCACCAAATACCGTTGGCATTGCCAAAGTAAAAGTGATTGCGCAA
Source organism: Pedobacter rhodius (assembly GCF_027213645.1). GTDB lineage: Bacteria > Bacteroidota > Bacteroidia > Sphingobacteriales > Sphingobacteriaceae > Pedobacter > Pedobacter rhodius. Next base: position 109,915 of record NZ_JAPWGL010000002.1, read on the forward strand.
AGCGGTGCTGAAAAAACAGTTTATGATGTGGAAATGGACATCAGAAATCCGAATCCTTATGTAACCAATGTCGTTTCGGCTATCGTTCAACCACATACCAAATGGGTTGTAAATTATCAACCTATCGGGATGACGGGAACAAACTCCGGAGCCCTGGAAGTTTCTTCAATACCTGCAATTAATTTAGGTAAACGTTTGAGCTACTTAATTCAATATCCGCACGGATGTATTGAGCAAACTACTTCAGGCATTTTCCCTCAATTATACCTGGATAGATTGAGTCCTTTAAGTGAACAGCAGAAAGCGAAAACTGAATCGAACATTAAAGCCGGAATTAACCGACTGAAAGGTTTCCAAACGACAGATGGAGGCCTATCCTATTGGCCCGGAGAAGCAAATTCTGATGAATGGGGAAGTAATTATGCCGGCCATTTCTTAGTTGAAGCACAAAACGCCGGCTATACGCTACCGGTTGGCTTGCTGGATGAATTGTTGCGGTATCAAAAAACAAAAGCAATTAACTGGGCGCCAAATAGCAATAATTTCTACGGTGGCGATTTATCTCAAGCTTACCGGTTATACATGCTTGCATTAGCCAAAAAACCAGAAATGGCTGCCATGAATCGTTTGAAAGCTTTTGAATACCTTTCTGTAGCGGCAAAATGGCGATTGGCAGCGGCATACAAACTTGCCGGACAAAATAATGTTGCACAAAATATGATTAGGGGATTGGATACTTCGATTCAACCTTACAAACAATTAGGCGGCACCTACGGTTCTGATGTTCGCGATGAGGCTATGATTTTGGAAACGCTTACCCTACTTGGTCAGAAAGCGAAGGCCGCAAGTTTATTGCAACCTTTAGCTGCAAAACTTGGTGAAAATACCTGGTATAGCACTCAAACAACGGCTTACAGTTTATTGGCAATTGCTAAATTCTGCGGTTCTAATCAATCATCGAATAAGCTGCAATACCAATATGTTTTAGATGGAAAATCGGCTCCGGTTAATTCAAATCAATATCTGAATAGCATTCCGGTCAACTTTAAAGGTGGTACTGCTTCGGTTACCAATAATGGTAATAATGCATTGTTTGTTCGCCTGGTTTTGGAGGGGCAACCAATTGCTGGTCAGAACAATTTCTTACCGAATAGGCCTGAAGTTTTAGATATGAATGTCGCATATAAACGTTTGAATGGAAAGCCATTAGATCCAACTACAATCAAACAAGGAACTGATTTTTATGCTGAAGTCACCGTTAAAAACCCTGGTAGAATGGGTTATTACGAACAAATGGCACTAACACAAATCTTCCCGTCGGGCTGGGAAATTATCAATACCCGTGTTAATGATAATCAAAGTATTTTAGCATCATCACCATTTACTTATCAGGATATCAGAGACGACAGGGTATTTACTTATTTCAACATCAGAGAGAATGAAAGTTTGGTTTACAAGGTATTGCTGAATGCATCTTATGTTGGAAAATATTATCTATCGGCCGTACAATGCGAGGCGATGTATAACAATGATATTTCTGCAACGCAAGCTGGCAAATGGGTTCAGGTGGTGAAGTAGAATGCTGAATCATCTTAGAGAAATACTAAACCAAACTTAGAATTTCAAACCTCATAGGCTTTAAAAACCTATGAGGTTTACAGTTATAAAACCAATGAACAAAACACCAAAAGCATTTCTAATTACCGACATCATTTGGATTGTCTTGCTTTTGGCTTGTCTTTTTTCATTGCCTTCAAAACTTTTCAAATCCCCTACCTCCTACGTAATTGAGGCCAATAATGGAAATTTATTAAGCGCTCATCGCCTCGGTTCGTGTCCCCACGAAACGAAATATACAAAGAGTAAACTCCATGGTTCGTGAAGACACGAACCATGGCGTGTACGGAGAAATGCAAAAACTAGAATTAGAAAATAGAACCTATGAGTTTTATAGTTATAAAACCAATGAACAAAACACCAAAAGCATTTCCAATTACCGACATCATTTGCATTGTCTTGCTTTTGGCTTTTCTTTTTTCATTGCCTTCAAAACTTTTCAAATCCCCCACCTCCTACGTAATTGAGGCCAATAATGGAAATTTATTAAGCGCCGCCATTGCTAGCGACGGACAATGGCGATTTCCGGTTGCAGATTCCGTTCCCGTAAAATTTAAAAATTGCATTATCGCTTTTGAAGATAAACGGTTTTACAATCATTTCGGGATTGATCTTTTGGCCATGAGCCGGGCCATGCGGCAAAATTTTAAAGCTAAAAGTATTGTCAGCGGAGGGAGTACCTTAACCATGCAGGTTATTCGGCTATCAAGAAAACAAGACAGAACCATCTGGCAAAAATTACTGGAAGTGATTTTGGCTTTGCGATTGGAACTTAAGTACTCAAAAGAAGAAATTATTGGCTTGTATGCTGCCAATGCACCTTTCGGAAGTAATGTTGTAGGCCTGGAGGCGGCAAGCTGGCGCTATTATGGGCGCGATGCAAAAACATTATCGTGGGGTGAAATGGCAACTTTGGCAGTTCTTCCGAATAGTCCGTCATTAGTTCGTCCGGGAAAAAATTCAAGCCGGTTAATTAAAAAGCGAAATGATTTGTTGGATAAATTAGTAAGGCTCCAATATATTAACCAATCGACAGCGAATTTATCAAAGCTAGAGCCGGTTCCCGGAAAACCACTCCCCTTGCCACAAAATGCGCCTCATTTGTTGAATCGTTTTAAAGCCGAAAGAACAAATCTCCAAATTAATTCCACCAGAATTAAGTCTACATTGAATGAAGATATCCAGTTGAAAATCAATTCAATTTTAAGGCGGTACAATAACCGGTATAGGGCAAACGATATTAACAACATCTCCGCTTTGGTTTTGAATGCTGAAACCGGACAAGTGGTAAGTTATGTCGGTAATATTTACCAACCGGAAAATGCAGATATACAGAGCCATGTTGATATGATTAAAGCACCCCGAAGTCCCGGAAGTACGCTAAAGCCACTACTTTATGCAAGTATGCTGAACGATGGTTTTATTTTACCACATACTTTGATTCCGGATATTCCGACACAGATTGCAGGTTATTCGCCACAAAACTATGATTTAGGCTATGATGGTGCAATTTCTGCTGATAAAGCTTTGAGTCGTTCGCTGAACATACCTGCAGTGAAAATGCTGCAGCAATACAAGTACGAACGCTTTTACGATAAACTAAAAAAACTAGGAATAGGAACTTTAAACCAACCTGCCGACCACTATGGTTTGTCGCTTATTTTGGGCGGAAGCGAAGTAACCATGTGGGATTTAGCCAACACCTATATGGGAATGGTTAGAACGCTAAAACACTTTAATACCTATAAAGGTTTATACAATCCTGACGATTACAAACAAGCAGTTTATTATGCCGGTGAAAAAAAAGAAAATAAAGATTATCAGCGTAATTCATTTTTAGATCATGGCGCCATCTGGGCAACTTTTAATGCAATGGAAGAAGTGATGCGACCGGGTGATGAAGGCTTGTGGGAACAATTTTCATCATCGCAGCGCGTGGCTTGGAAAACCGGCACAAGCTTTGGTTTTCGCGATGCATGGGCTGTTGGCTTAACGGCTAATTATGTGGTTTGCGTTTGGGTTGGCAATGCTGATGGTGAAGGTCGGCCGGGATTGGTTGGCATTGAAGCTGCTGCACCTGTTTTGTTTGACATTTTCAAACTTCTGCCCAATGGGAAATGGTTTGAAACGCCAACAACAAAGCTTAAAAGGATTAAAGTTTGTAAACAAAGTGGTTATAAAGCCGGCGAAAATTGTCCGGATGTTGTGGATGAACTGGTTCCCGCTATGGGTGAAAAAACAGTAGTTTGCCCTTTCCATAAATTGATTCATTTGGATAGAACCGGTAATTACCGGGTAACTGATCAATGCGAAAGTGTAAACAACATGCAGCACAAAACCTGGTTCATATTGCCCCCAGCGATGGAATATTATTACAAAATCAAAAACAGCGACTACAAAAGCTTGCCTCCTTTTATGGCTGGCTGTGATAATTCCGGAGGAAATAATGTAATGGAATTGATCTATCCAAAAAATGGCGCTGTTGTTTATATTCCCTTAGAGTTAGATGGAACCAGGGGAAAAATTGTTTTAAATGCGGCACATCGAAATCAAAGCTCAAAAATTTACTGGCATATTGATAATGAATACGTTGCTACGACTACTAACTATCATCAATTGGCTGTTAGTCCTGCGCCGGGAAAACATACATTAACATTGGTTGATGAAAATGGAGAAAGACTGGTACAGGTTTTTACGGTTTTGGATAAAGAGAAAAAGCAAAAAGACTAGCGCTTAAAGACTAAAGCGAAGTTATTATCTTACGGGAACTATAACCAATTACCACTAACATTGTTTCCAAAAAAATCATTCATGTTCTTAGGCGCTTAAGTGGTAAAACTAAATCTCCGTTCTCGTAACCACTAGCTTCCTTTCTACCGTTCCGTAAACAATTAAGTACTGTGCCACCATATAAGTTGCCATAATCAATACGTCTGCTTGCTGAAATGGTTGGGCAAATTTATTTACAGCTAAAGCACTATCAGATAACAGAAAAAATAATGCGCCGTATAAAATGAGTTTGTAACTGAAAATATTTACTTTTCCATATCGGTTTACGGCCATGATTGCCATAAACGTTATAACAATGGCATACATTAATACCACAAACTGCATGGCGCCGAGGAATGGCTGAAGATAGAAAAATAAGCCTGTACAAAAGATCATCAAGCCGCCGACGGCCCATAAAAAGAAAGGATTTTTAAGGTCTGGATTCGATTTATGGTCCAGGATAAATGCTCTAATGTAAAATATATGGCACAGCAGGAAAGCAATTAATCCGAAGATAAAAAAACTCGGATGGTCGGATTGCAACATTAATAAAACATCACCCGCCAATGCAAAAATTAAACCTGTAAACATGCGTTTGTGAAACCGGCCTTTGAGGTTTGTGCTCAAATAAAGCCAGACCAAAAGTGTTAATACAATTAGTGGCTTTGAAAAATTACGCAGTTGAACGTTGCCGTCTGATGCTGCATAAAGTTGAATAATAAATACGAGGGCAAAAATAAAAGAGAATAATTTAGTTTTCATCGGAATTAGGATTTTAACTTTTGCAATTGAAAAACCAAATTACGGATATTAACTGAACGCCTGCAAGTGTTACCTGATACCGGATTGGAAATTTTAAATTAAAAGCGGATAAAATGAATCGCGTTAATCTAAAATAGTCGATTTACCACTATTTTGCTACGGTATATTCACAGGAGTTAAAACCACCATAACTTAATGAATAGCTGTTGATTTTTGAAAATAACCTTAAAAATTTTTAATTTAAATAAACTTAAGCATATGAAATCGACAGAAAAACAATTAGCCGAGCATAACTCAAAAGTTGTTGTAACCGACTTTTTAACCGCATTAAATAAAGAGGACTTTGAAACCGCGCGAGCACAGCTTGCTGATAACGTTACTTTTAAAGGTGCTATGGGAGAACGAAATGGAGCCGACGTTTATATCGAAGACATGAAAACAATGAAGTTTAAATATGATGTTAAAAAAATATTTGCCGATGAAAATGATGTTTGCATCTGGTACGACATTAATATGGACGGGAAAACTTTTTTTTCTGCAGGATGGTATAAACTGGAAGAAGAAAAAATCAAAAGTTTTCAGGTGATATTCGATCCAAGACCGATACTTTAACCCTTTTCTAAGTGATCCGTTTTTCGTTAATCGATTTTACCCATTTAGTTTTTTCACATTTCGGGCAAATTTGTTGCCTGCTTTGTTTTAGCTTTAAAGTATGGCCACAAAACGAACAGGAATATAGACCTTCCTTCTTAATTTCATCACTTTGTTGTTCAAATAAATCCGGTAAAATTGGAAGTCCATATTTTATATCTTCATCAGCATAATAAAAAATACTTAACTCACCGGATGTTTCAATAATTGTCAGTTTTACTTGCCCAAGATGAGAAATACTTTTTTGCCTGAGTTCAGAAAAAAATTCATCCTGAGCAAGTGGTTCTTTTTTAAAATTTTCGATAGAAAATTCGCCGTCCTTTATTAAACAAGTAGAGGTTCCTTCAATAATTTTTTCGATTTTATTACTTTTCGCAACAAGGTACGATGTGAGTTTATAAGCGCCGACAACAACCGCAAAAACGAGTATTGCCGAGCCTAAACCAACTTCTTTGTAGAACATAGGGTCGCCGGCCGCCGAGCCTAGACTGATAATAACAACCAATTCAAAAACGGAAAGTTGTTTAACGCCTCTTTTCCCTAACAGTCTTAAACTGAATAGTATTATGATGTACATAATAAATGTACGAATCATAATTTCCGGGATAAAAGCCCAGTTTTCATCTCCAAGGAGCATTTTTTCAAAATCAGGCATAGCGCTTATTTGTTTTACTATAAACTCAATTATGCACGCTTTGTTTAATCGACATCATATAATCATCGTTTTAAAACATTATCAATCCGATTTTGTATTAGCATAGTTATAAAACTTAAAATAAAAAATATCCATTGAAAAGAGTACTGGTTGTAGATGATGATCCTGATATTTTAGAAGTATTTCAACTTGCGTTAGAAGCGGAAAACTACAGTGTTTACCCCTTATTGTCGCCTCGATTTATTTTTAAGACCATTAAAGATTTCAACCCCGATTTGATAATTCTGGATGTTATGCTGAATGGTATGGATGGAAGGGCAGTTTTTAAGCAACTGCGTTCAAATCCTGAAACAGAAGAAATTCCTGTAATTATGGCTTCAGCCAGGTACGATGAAAATTACATTGTTTCACAGAAATATCACCCTGACGATTACCTGGAAAAGCCATTTAACATGACGGTAATGCTTCAAAAAGTAAATAAGTTAACTGAAAATTAAAACCCTTAATATGAAATTAAAACTACTAACACCGATTGCTTTGCTTCTTGCAACATTGTCGATTAATGCTAAAGCACAAACCGGTCGACCAGATAAACTATATTCCATGAGTGGAATCGGTTTTGCGCTTCCGGTTGGAGAAAGTGCTGATTACTTAAAAGCAAAATTTTCTACATCATTAGGAATAAACCTTGGCTTGGGCGATGGCGGATTATTCCTCTACCCTAAAGTTAGTTTACATGCCTTCCAATTTAACCAGATTACGCCAGATGCCGGATATAATTATACAATACAGAAAGGCCGTGCAACAACTTACCTGTTAAACGTAGCCTTGGGTTATCGTAAAATTGTAGACAAATGGGCTTTCTATGGTTTCGCAGGCGGCGGTGGCGGGTTCATACTAACACCACAAGCAGGTGTAAATGCACAAACTTTACAGGTTACCATGGATAACAAAACAAATAGCACGGGCATTATCGAAGCAGGCGGTGGCATAGAATATAACATCGGTGGTGCTAACCTGTTTGCTGAAGTAAGTTACATGTACGGTTTTGGTAAAATACAGAACAGGGTTTTTAATACAGTGCCAATTTCTATCGGAATAAAGCCTAACCTTAGTAAATTATTAAAAAAACTATAAAAATTTACTTATACAAGTATTGAAGCGACATCGTTTATACGATAGTCGCTTTTTTTATTTTTAAGATTCAGCGCCAGTTTTAAGTATAAAAAAAGTAGACCTTTATTATTCAAAAAATAATCCGACAAACTATTTTAATACTAATTATTTTAGCATAGATTTGTATTAAAATCATTTCAATGTTATATGCAGTTGTAGATATAGAAACCACGGGTGGCCATGCTTCGGCAAATGGCATAACTGAAGTTGCTATTAATATTCATGATGATAACAAAATTGTCGAAAGTTTTACAACGCTGATAAACCCTAAACGGGATGTTCCTGTTTACATTACTGCATTAACAGGAATTGATAATGAAATGTTGAGAGACGCGCCGGTTTTTGAAGATGTGGCATTACAGATTTACCAGCTTTTGAACAACAAAATTTTTGTTGCACATAACGTTAACTTTGATTACTCATTCCTTAAACACCACCTTGCTGCAGCCGGTTATGATTTACAATGCAGAAAACTCTGCACCGTTCGGATGAGCAGAAAAATTTTCCCGGGAAAAGTTTCTTACAGTTTAGGCAAGCTTTGCAATGCGCTTCAGATTCCCCTTCAAAACCGGCATCGCGCCGCTGGTGACGCCGATGCTACGAGCATACTTTTTAACCTTTTGCTCCAACATGATGCTGAAGGTGTAGTTGCTGAAATGCTTAAAAAAACCTCAAAAGAACAGGTACTGCCTCCAAACCTCGACAAGGCAGCAATTTTGAAATTGCCAAACCAGCCGGGTGTTTATTATTTTAAAGACAGTAAGGGCAAAATTGTTTACGTTGGTAAGGCGAAAGATTTAAAGAAACGTGTTACAAGCCATTTTACCGGAAACCAACCAAACAGACAGCGGCAGGAATTTTTAAGAACCATACATCACATAGACTATGTAATCTGCGGAACGGAATTAATGGCATTAATTTTAGAAGCTAATGAAATTAAGCGGCTTTGGCCTGAAAATAACCGCGCCATGAAACGCTATGAACATAAATACGATTTATATGTTTTTGAAGATCAAAATGGTTATTTAAGACTGGCGATTGATAAACACAAGCAAAACAACAAGGCTTTACAAAGTTTTAATAATCTGCTGGAAGGATATAACTTTCTTAATCAAATAATCGATAAATACCAGCTCTGTGCAAGGTTATGTTATTTACAAAAAACAGCAACAAAATGCAAAGCACATGAAAACGGACAATGTTTTGGTGCCTGTAGCGGAATAGAAACAGTAGCTGTTTATAATAAGCGTTTAAATGCTGCGCTTGAAGATCTTCAAAATATGCAGCCAAGTTTTGCCCTAATTGATGAAGGCCGGAAGGATGAAGAACTGAGTTGCCTGATTGTAGAGAAAGGAAAGTTTTATGGAATGGGCTATTTTACGGATAAGAATTACTTATCAGATGGCCTGGCACCCATCAAGGAAAACTTATCAATATACCAATCTAACAGCTACATACTTAATTTGATTCTTAACCACGCGGAGTTACATCCTCAAAAATTATATAAATTGTAACATGACAGCCGATTGGATTAAAGGTTTATGTATGCAGTTTGACAATGTTAGCGAGCATCCTCATTTTTTTAAAAAAGCATATAAAGTAAAAAATAAAGTTTTTGCCACCCTCGATTTTGATAAACTTAAAGTTTCCTTAAAGTTATCCGAAATTGACCAGTCGGTTTTTTGTAATTTCAGTCCGGAAAAAATTTATCCTGCAAACGGCGCCTGGGGTAGACAAGGCTGGACAATTTTTGAGTTTTACGACTTAAAATCCGAAATGATTGAAGATGCAATTACACTTTCCTACAATAATGTGCAGCCTAAAAAATAAAATTGGCTGAAATAGCCCGTTATTTTTCTGCTTTGGCAGCCTGATTTCCCTGACAGGTTGCTTATCTTTATAGAAAACAAATATAAAAACGTTATGACAAAATCAATTTGGATAAATCTTCCCGTTAATGATGTAAGTAAATCAAAAGAGTTTTTTACACAAATCGGTTTTACACCTAATTCGCAGTACGGCTCGAATGATGATTCTGCTTCTTTTCTGGTTGGCGATAGCAAACTTGTAATTATGCTTTTTAAAAAGGCTTTGTACGAATCTTTTGCTGGTAATACCGTAGCAAGTCCTATATCCGGTACCGAAGTTTTATTTTCTATAGATGCCGAAAGCCCCGAAGAAGTTGACGATTTAGCTAAAAAAGTTGTCGCAGCCGGAGGTACAATTTACGGTGAACCCGGTTATAAAGATGGCTGGATGTATGGTTGTGGATTTATTGATTTAGATGGACAACGCTGGAATATTCTTTATATGGATTTAAGTAAAATGCCTTTGGGCTAGTATATTATATCAAACGAATTTCTATAGCTATGAAAACTGATGCATTAATTGTTGAACATACATACAACGTACCTGCAAATAAAATCTGGAGCGCCTTAACAGATAACAACGAGATAAAAAAATGGTATTTTCAGTTAAAAGATTTTAAACCTGAAGTTGGCTTTAAATTTGATTTTCTGGGTGGCCCGGAAGAAGGTCCTCATTTTTTACACCTATGTGAAATAACACAGCTGATTGAGGAAAGGAAATTAGCCTACTCCTGGAGATACGACGGTTATCCCGGTAATTCAGAAGTTTGCTGGGAATTATTTGAAAAAGCTGACCAGACCCGGGTTGTAATTACACATTCGGGTATAGAAAGTTTTTCAGAAAATGGAAAAGATTTTGCTAAAGATAGTTTTAAAGGTGGATGGACATATTTTTTGAACGATGCGTTGAAAAATTACCTGGAGCGTGAAGCGTAATATTTTCAAAAATTTGTATCATAAATTCGCATGTCATCCTGCACCTAGCCTTCACTGAGCGAAGCCGAAGTGAAGGACTTACAAAAACTGCCGTTTAGAGCGTTTCGACAAGCTCAACGTGACAAAATCTAAAGATAAATTGATTTATGGTACAGTCTCTTGATATTGAAGCTATATTTCCTCCAATGCTGATTTAATCGCATCATAAATATAATCTAAATCCTCATTACTGATTACGTAGGGAGGTAAAATATAAATGATATTCCCTAATGGCCTCAAAATTATGCCCTTATCCAAAAAATAAGTATAAAGCAGGTTACGTAAATTACTCAGGTAAGAAGTCTCATTTCCGGTTTCCCACTCAATGGCAATAATGGTTCCGGTTTGGCGGATGGCTTTAACTTTTGAGTGAGATTTAATTTCTTCTAAAAAAACAGCATGCCTTGCCTCTATCCTTTTGATGTTTTCGAGTGTCTCATTCTCCAAAAGAATATCTAAGCTAGCAAGCGATGCCACACAAGCAATCGGGTTGGCGGTAAACGAATGACCGTGGTAAAGGGTTTTTAATTTATCGTCGCTTAGAAAAGCATCAAATATTTCATTTGTACAAGTTGTTACCCCCAGTGGCATTGTTCCACCGGTTAAACCTTTACTCAAACAAAATATATCGGGTTTATTATCCAGCTTTTCACATGCAAAATATGTTCCTGTTCTTCCGAATCCGGTCATCACTTCATCCGCTATGGCGAGTATATTTGCTTCTTTACAGGCTGACAAAAGCGCATCAAGGTATTTGGCTTCATACATTAACATGCCACCGGAACCCAAAATAAGCGGTTCAAAGATGAAACAGGCCACATCAGATTTTAAATCTAAGATTTTAGTTTTGAGCTTTTCGATATTATCATGGTTAGGTAAATCGATGAACTCAACGTCAAATAATAAATTATTAAATGCATCCGTAAAAATACTGCGCCCGCTTACCGACATCGCGCCAAAAGTATCGCCATGGTAGGCATTTTTGAAAGCCAGAATCTTGGTTTTTGGTTTGCCCTTGTTATTCCAGTATTGCAAACACATTTTCAAGGCCACTTCAACAGCCGTCGAACCATTATCGGTATAAAAAACTTTATCCTGCTTTCCCGGAAGAAGTGGTAACAATCGCTCCGCCAGTAAAACTGCAGGTTCATGCGTAAAACCGGCAAAAATAACATGTTCTAAAACATTTAACTGTGCTGCAACTTTCTTCGCAATATGCGGATGCGCATGCCCGTGAATATTTACCCACCAGGAAGAAACAGCATCTATGTAGCGCCTTCCATTTTCATCAAAAACATATACACCCGCTCCCCTTACAATTGGAATGTGTGGCAATGCATTTTTCATTTGTGTATACGGATGCCAGATTACTTTCTTATCCCTTTCTATCAAACTCATGATTATTTTCTATTTCTAAAACAGGTTTTATACGGGTTTTAATGATTAACAAAATAACGCAAATCATTAATATAAATGTGCAAATTATTGAACCTTCTATACCGAAGGCGCCACCGGAAAGTATTGCATTTCCTTTTGGTGTGGCCATAATCAATCCGGGTTGACTGATGCCACTAACCTTAAAACCCAGTAAATTTCCCTGGGTGAAATTCCAGCCGAAATGAATGCCAACAGCCCACCAAATATTTCTTTTCAATAAAGTAATCATCGAAAATAAAATACCACATAAAGAAATATTCAGCATTGCAAGCATGGAAAAATCCGGATTAGAAAGGTGAATCAACCCAAACAAGAAGCCATTTAAGAATATGCTAACCGGAATGGAGTAACGCTCTGCAAAAACCACTAACGGAAAGCTCCGGAAGGTAAATTCTTCAAAAAGACCAGCCATAATAAAGAACAAAAGATAGCCTGCAATATTTAAAGGTAGTATTTTGGTTTCAGTAAATGCAACATTTCCGGTGAGGTACATGATTAAAGAACAACATCCAATTAACAGCAATCCTAATGCACTGCCTTTCAGAAATGGAAAAAATGCATTTTGCGTTATAAAAACCGTCTCAAAATTTCTTGTTGGAAAAGTCTGGAAAACCATTAGCAGAGCACCAGTAACAATTAACACCGCACCGAATTCATAAAACAATTGACCAGACAAACTATCCTGGGAAAATTTGAATACTTCAAATTGGGTTAGAAAACCAAAAGGTATTGACCAAAGAAAAATAAATAGAACAAAAATGACTACCCTGATGATGGGTTTAAGGTAATAAAGAAATTTATTTTCCATTAACAATGAATTGTTCCTTTAATAATTGTGCAACCGTTTTATCGGTTTTGAAAGTGATGTCATCAATAGATAAATCCTGAATTTTAACCCAACGGAATGCCTGAAGGATATCGCCCTCCCCATCAAAATCATATATCTTTTCTTTAAATGATAATTTCAAAGGTTCCTTTTCTTTAACCAAATAATAAACACTTATCACCTGACTATCATTGAAAGCCGACTTTTCAAAAAAATCTGTGGTGTAGAAATGCGCTATTATATCTATTTCAGCATTGCATTCTTCTATAAATTCTCTTTTTAATCCGTCAATTAACCCCTCGCCCAATTCAAGGCCACCACCTGGAAATTTACTGAAACGAAAGCCATATTCTTCTTCATCACTAATTAAAACTTCGTTATTCTGATTTATCAGTAAACCATAAACCCTCACATTAAAGTAGCTCATTTTCGAAGTGCTTTTTGTTTTTAATTACAATTTCTGGTGTCCAGATAATCTCTTTTCTGAAAGTTTCTGTTCTTACAGGACATTCACTCATATGGCAGTAGTGGCAACATGCAGGTAAGCAGGGATCAGCATGAATGAAGAGCTCTGCTTTTCTGAAACCACTTTTATTGATGAGTTCATCTATCTGGGAAATTTCTCTATGAACCTTATTTAAATCAAAATAATAAGGTAGCGTTACATGACAATCCATATGAAACTCCGTACCATATTGTTGCGTACGAAGATTATGTACATCAATCCATGGATTATGCCTGTTCTCCTGCAAAACGTTAACAACTTCTTTTACCAAAGTAGAATCGCTTTCATCCATTAAGCCACCCACAGATCCCCTGGTTAACTGATAGCCTGAATAAACAATGTAAAATCCAACCAATGCAGAAAGCAGGCTATCGAACCAAATAATATTTGTAAGTTGAATTAAAATTAAGCCGACAACAATGGCTATACTTGTGTAGGTATCCGTAAGCAAGTGCTTTCCATCTGCCTGAAGCGTAATTGAATGTTCATCTTTACCAACATTTATCAGGTATAGTCCAACAATCATATTAATCAGTCCGGTAATGCCAATTATTAAAGTACCTTCTAATAGCTGACCTATGGCATGAGGATAAATTAAATTGTAGGAAGATTTGAAAATAATAATTACACCTGCAATTAAAATTAATATTCCCTCAACAAAGGCGGAAAAAAATTCTACTTTACCATGGCCGTAAGGATGATTTTCATCACGTGGTTGTGTACTCAGGTAAATACTGTAGAATGCAAAACTACCTGCAATTACATTAACAATACTTTCCGCTGCATCGGTTAAAATTGCATTAGATTCGGTAATAAAGTATGCAACAAATTTAGCCAGCATTAATATAACGCTTACTGCTAATGAAATTATAATAGCTCTTTTCTTTACTGACACGAGGATTTTTTTTCAAAAATACGCTTATGCAAGAAATTAAATGAGAAAAACTCAGTCTTTTTTAGTGCAGAATAATATTTGGTTTATATATTTGCGTTCAAAGTAATTAACCATGAGCACCTTATCCAGAAGAATCAACAGTTTATCAGAATCAGCAACCCTTAAAATGACCAAACTTGGTCGCGACTTAGCCGCCAAAGGGGTTAATGTTATCAGCTTAAGTGTTGGCGAACCAGATTTTAATACACCGGACCACGTAAAAAATGCAGCAAAAAAAGCATTAGATGATAACTATACCCGGTATTCACCTGTACCAGGCTATCCTGATTTACGCCAGGCTATTGTTAATAAACTTAAAATAGAAAACAATTTGGATTATGATGTTACTCAGATTGTAGTTTCAACCGGTGCAAAACAATCCTTATCGAACGTTATTTTAACCTTAATTGATCCGGATGATGAAGTAATTATTCCCACACCTTACTGGGTTTCTTATTCAGAAATGGTTGTACTTGCCGAAGGAAAATCTGTTTTTATTGATACAGATATAGAAAGCAACTTTAAAATTACACCGGCACAACTGGAAGCGGCAATTACGCCAAAATCAAAGCTCTTTATGTTTTCTTCACCCTGTAACCCTACAGGTTCTGTTTACAGTAAAGAAGAACTGGCTGCTTTGGTTAAAGTTTTTGAAAAACATCCTGACATTTATATTTTATCTGACGAAATTTATGAGCACATCAATTTTGTTGACAAACATGAATCCATTGCGCAGTTTGAAAGCATTAAAGACCGTGTAATTATAGTAAATGGATTTTCTAAGGCATTTGCAATGACAGGCTGGAGATTAGGTTATATTGCGGCCAGTAAAGAGATTGCCGCGGCAAACGATAAACTGCAGGGCCAAACGACATCAGGAACCTGTTCCATTGCACAAAGAGCGGGTATCGTTGCTTATGAGCAAGGTTTAGAAAGCGTTTTAAAAATGAAAAAAGCTTTCCTTCGCCGCAGAGAATTGGTTTATAATTTACTGAACGAAATTCCCGGCGTTAAAACAAATCTTCCCGACGGCGCTTTCTATTTCTTCCCTGAAATCAGTTCATTTTTTGGCGAAAAAGATGCTGATGGCAATGTAATTAAAGACTCATCGGATTTAGCACTTTATTTATTAAATGTTGGTCATGTAGCCACTGTTGGCGGCGATTCATTCGGTAATAACAACTACATCCGTTTATCTTACGCAGCATCAGATGAAAGCCTGGTTGAGGCGTTAAGACGAATTAAAGAAGCATTGGGTAAATTGGCCTGATAAATTTATAGTTTGCGGTTTTCAGATCGTACTCACAAAAAATCCCTCGTTAAGTAAAATTTAGCGGGGGATTTTATTTATAATCACCTAATATTTTTAACTTCTTATCGCTTCAACAGGATCCAGTCGTGAAGCAGAATAAGCAGGCCAGAAACCGGATATTGTTCCGATAATAACTGATATTCCTATCCCTAAAACAATATTATTCAAGCCCAATATAATATGGAAATCGGTTACAGCTCCGATAACCAGAGCGAGTAGATAAACCAATAACAAGCCAAGTAATCCGCCTAAAATACAGAGTGATATCGCCTCGAATATAAACTGAAGCAATATAAAATATCGTTTAGCACCCAGAGATTTTTGGATGCCAATAATATTTGTACGCTCTTTTACGGAAACAAACATAATATTTGCAATACTAAAGCCACCAACCAGAATTGAAAAACCGCCAATCACCCATCCGGCGATATTGACCACATCAAACATTTTATTTAACTGATTCGATAATATTGTTGTTTTATTTAAGGCAAAATCGTCTTCCTGATTTGGTTTCAAACGATGTATTGATCTCATTACACCCTTGAGTTCGCTCTCTACCTCTTCCAAGGAAACATTATTGGAACCTCTTACCGTTATCTGAGGGTTATAACGTTCATTTTGCACATCCAAAATCCCCTTTGCAAAATTTATAGGAATATTTACACTTTTATCTAATGAAGTACCCAACATATCTTCACCTTCCTTTACAAAAACGCCAATAACTGTTACGCGCCTGCCTAAAATCTGTACTTGTTTACCCACAGGCTCATCGTTCCCGAATAACCCTTCTGCTATCTCTGCACCAATTAAACAAACCGGGGCACCGTTATTATTTTCATTATCTGTAAAATAGCGGCCCGATTGTAATTCAAAATTCCATGTTTTATTAAAATCCTGAGAAGCAGCCGAAATACTGATACCCTCAACTGAACCACTGCGGTATTTAATTGTCCTGTTTCCTGTAGAAATCTCAAAGGTAATGCCATCAGCATTCTCCATCCTGTCTTTCAAAGATTCGAAATCGCGGATTGACGGCTCAGGACGATTTGCATATTTCCACCATGGATAATTATCACCAAAACTCCAAGGCCATTTTTGTATGTATATGGTATTGGAACCAAGTTTATCCACACTCGCCTGCAGTTTACCACGAAAGGTATCTACGCCTGAAAAAACGAAAATGATAACAAAAATACCGATGGTTATCGCCAAAAGAGACAACATTGTACGTAATTTGTTCTGGCGTAATGCATCAAATGCAAACCGAAAACTCTCGCCTATAAGCCTGAAGATTATCATAATTGTAGTTTAGACACGAAGCCGTTTAAAAGGTTACAGCAATTTGAAAACTAATTATTTTTATTGGAATAATGAAGCCTAAACACATTAATTTGAATTAAAACATTATATACTATAATTGAGTTTGATAAAATACTGAAAAGAAAAATTAAATTCGTATTTTTGCACCTCAAAAAATTCATCAAGAATGAAATTATCACAATTCAAATTTAACTTACCGGAATCATTAGTTGCTAACAATCCTGCTGAAGAACGCGACGAAGCACGTTTAATGGTTTTACATAAAGACAGCGGTAAAATTGAACATAAAATCTTTAAAGACGTTTTAGGTTATTTCGACGATAAAGATGTAATGATATTAAACAACACAAAGGTTTTTCCTGCACGTTTATATGGCAATAAAGAAAAAACCGGTGCAACCATTGAAGTATTTTTACTTCGTGAATTAAATAAGGAATTACGCCTTTGGGACGTTTTAGTTGATCCAGCGCGTAAAATTCGCGTTGGTAACAAATTATACTTTGGTGATGACGATTTATTAGTTGCCGAAGTTGTTGATAATACAACTTCCCGTGGCCGTACCATTCGCTTTCTATTCGAAGGTACAGATGAAGAATTTCGAAAAAATGTTGAAATTTTAGGTGAAACACCCCTACCGAAGTACATCAAACGTAAAGCAACTGCTGAAGATAAAGAGCGTTACCAAACCATTTTTGCTAAACATGAGGGCGCTGTTGCAGCCCCAACGGCTGGTTTGCACTTCAGCCGTGAGTTGATGAAACGCCTTGAATTAAAAGGTGTTGAATTTGCAGAAGTTACTTTACACGTAGGTTTAGGTACTTTCAGAACGGTTGAAGTTGAAGATTTAACCAAACATAAAATGGATTCTGAACAATTCATCATCGAACAAAAAGATGCTGATATTGTAAATAAGGCAATTGAGGAAAAAAGAAGGATTTGCGCAGTCGGAACCACATCAATGCGTTCTATAGAATCTGCTGTTTCTGCCAACAGAACTTTAAAAGCAGCCAACGACTGGACTAGTAAATTTATTTTTCCACCATACGATTTCAGTATCGCAAATTCGATGATTACCAATTTTCATACACCAGAATCTACTTTATTAATGATGGTAAGCGCATTTGGCGGCTATGAAAATGTGATGAATGCTTATGAAGTTGCAGTAAAAGAAAAATATAAATTTTACAGCTATGGTGATGCCATGCTGATTATATAGACAGTATCAGGTATCTAGTATCAAGGTTTTTCTAGATACTAGATACTTATATCTTGATACTTATATCTTGATGCTTAACTATGAAATACTATGCTGTAATTGTAGCAGGCGGTTCAGGCAATCGGATGCAAACTGAAACGCCAAAACAATTTCTATTGCTGAAAAACCTCCCGGTTTTGATGCACACGATAAAGGCTTTTGCACAAAGTGATACACAACCTAAAATAATTGTTGTATTACACGAAAATCAACACAAATATTGGGCAAGGCTTTGCGAAGAATTCAATTTTAACATTCCTCATACCCTTATAGCAGGTGGAACAGAACGTTTTTATTCAGTTAAAAATGCTGTTGAAAGTATTAAAGAAGAAAGTTTTGTAGCCATTCACGATGCAGTACGTCCTTTAGTTTCTACTGTACTTATAGACAATTGTTTTCGTAGTGCTGAAATGCAGGGTAATGCTATTGCTGCCGTACAATCGAGTGATAGCGTTAGAATGCTTAAAAACGGTAAAACATCGGCATTGAAGCGAGACGAGATATACCTTGTTCAAACGCCACAAACTTTTAGCTTAGAAATTTTAAAAAAAGCCTATAAACAAGATTTTACAACGCATTTTACTGATGATGCAAGTGTTGTAGAAGCTGATGGTTACGAAATTAATATTGTAGAAGGTGAAAGAAATAATATAAAGATTACCTACCCCATCGATTTGGAACTCGCCGAACTTTTGCTAAAAAATTAAACAGAAAGGAGTTTCGATGCGAAACTCCTTTTTTTATAGCTTAATTTTATACTTACGGTTCGTAAGTTTGAAAATGCATTACGCTGCCCTGCCGATAATTTTAAGCAGAATTGCAATAACTGCAATAACCAGTAAAACATGAATAATGTTACCCACGTCTCCAAAGCCGTGAAATACAAAACCTATAACCCAAAGTATCACTAATACTACTGCGACTAAATACAATAAATTTCCCATCTGTTAATTTTTTTAGTAAGTTAAAATGTTGAAGTATTAACACAGAAAATTCTTGTTTTGTTTAAAAAATGTAAAAAAAAATTCTAAATCCAGTTTGAAATGCTTTTAAAGAGAATCTTATGATTCTTATAAGCAAAAAAAAAACTCCCGATTTCAGTCGGGAGTTTTTTTAGTATTCATCTTCATTAAAGAAGAAATCTTCTTTAGTTGGATAATCAGGCCAAATTTCCTCTATTGTTTCATAAGGCTCGCCGTCATCCTCTAAGGCCTGTAAATTTTCGATTACCTCTACAGGGGCACCTGAACGGATGCCATAATCAATTAATTCATCTTTTGTTGCAGGCCATGGTGCGTCTTCCAGGTGGGAAGCTAATTCTAGTGTCCAATACATATCGTCAATTCAATTAAATTCTTATTCTTAATAATGCGCAAAGTATATTAAAATTTTTGAGCAAAACAAACTTATTTTTCCACTATTAAATACGCGGTATCCAAATGTTTTCTTCTGCTCCGAAATCCATGTTCAGTTTTCGTGCCAAAACAAACAAATAATCACTTAAACGATTCAAGTAAACGGTTACCCGCTCATCTACAAAGCTATTTTCCGCTAATTCAACCGTAAGCCTTTCAACTCTTCTGCAAACACACCTGGCTAAATGACAATACGAAACGACAGTATTTCCACCCGGTAGAACAAAGTGCTTTAATGCAGGTAAAACCTCATTCATAGCATCTATTTCTGTTTCCAACAAGATAATATCAGCATCGTGCAAATCGGGAATTTTCATTTTTGATTTTTCTGGATCGGCAGCCAGTGATGCACCTATTGTAAATAACCGGTCTTGAATTTCTTTTAGAAAAGCCCGGTGATGATTTTCAATGTCTTGACACATCACTAAACCGATGTACGAATTTAATTCGTCAACGGTTCCATAAGTTTCGATGCGCAGGTGATACTTTGGTACCCGCGTACCACCTATTAATGATGTTTGTCCCTTATCGCCGGTTTTAGTATAAATTTTCATTTCAAAAGTTGAAAGTTAAAGTCGAAAGTTCAACGCATTAAACCTTTAATTTTCAACTTTTCTAGTTTATTTTTTCCCAATCACTGCCGCTTTCTTTTAATGCCTGTAAACGGGGTGAAACATTTTTTATGTCGGTGTTAATATAATCATTTTCAATCAGGCCATCACGCATACGTACAATCCGGTGCGCATGTTGCGCGATGTCTTCTTCGTGAGTTACCAGAATAATGGTATTGCCTTTACTGTGAATTTCTTCCAGCAAACCCATAATTTCTATGGATGTCTTCGTATCCAGATTACCCGTAGGCTCATCGGCAAGTATAATCGACGGATCGTTAATTAAAGCCCTTGCAACGGCAACGCGCTGACGCTGCCCACCTGATAATTCGTTGGGTTTGTGATCCATACGATTTCCCAAACCTACATTCTCCAAAGCTTTTTTTGCACGTTCATCCCTGTCTTTTTTGCTGTTGCCTGCATAAATTAATGGCAAAGCCACATTATCTAAAGATGTTGAACGTGGCAGAAGATTAAAAGTTTGGAAAACAAAACCAATTTCCTGATTACGGACTTCTGCAAGCGCATCATCAGTCATGTGGCTAACATCCGTTCCATTTAACACATACGTTCCGCTGGATGGTGTATCTAAACAACCCAAAATATTCATTAAGGTAGATTTACCTGAACCGGAAGGCCCCATTAATGCTACAAATTCGCCTTTATTTATATCTAAACTAACTGATTTTAAAGCATGGATTACTTCTGAACCGATAACGTACTTACGACCAATTTCCTTAATTGTAATGAGTGGTTGTGACATAGTTTTTATTTTTTAGACAAGGAGCATGGCAAAGATGTTACAAGAGGACTTAAATTTATCAACCACTTCTTAATTTATAATTAGAAATGGCAAACTATTTTTCAATAATCTTTGGAACCATAAAAAACTGCTCATTATGCTTCGCTGCATTTTTTAAACCATCTGCAGTAGAAATTTCCTGATTTACAACATCCTCTCGCCATACATTCGTTGCCTCATTCATATAAACAAGCGGCTTAACATCACGGGTATCTAACTCATTTAACTTTTCCATGAAAGATAAAATTTTGTTCATTTCAGGAATAAGTGTATCCACTTCTTTATCATCGATATGAATTCTTGCTAAATCGGCTATCTTATAAATGGTTTTTGAGTCTAAATTCATGCTATACTAATTTGCTATTTATTAAATTAAAAACCTTGTTTTTCAAATCATCAGTATCTGCATCTGTTAGGCCTGAAGTATTTATTGGTTTATGGATGTAAATATCGCAAATTCCAGGCTTACTTCCATACCTGGCACCATCATCCCAGTTAATTTTCCAAACATTTGTTATACTAACCGGTACCAATGGGATATTTTTATCAATAGCTAATCTAAAAGGGCCATTTTTAAATTCACCTAATTTTGGCGGATAATGGTCATCTATCTTGCCTTCCGGAAAAATAACCAGGCTCATCCCCTTCTCAAGATTTTCTCCTGCTTTTTTAAAAGCCCTGAAGGCCGAAATTTTACTATCCCGGTTTACGGAAATATCTATCGTTTTAAAAAAAATTCCAAGAACGGGATTATTTAGCAACTCATCTTTGCCCATAAAATGATACTTTCCCTTCCCTAAGATACAAAATACCATGATATCGAGGTTAGATGTATGATTTGAACAATAGATATAGGTTTTGTTACTATCTAATTTTTCTTCGAATTGATAAGAAAAAAAAACTCCTGAAAATAAGCTGCAAAGAAAACTGTTCGCTTTTCTGAAAAAATTTAATGCGCCGTAATATTTCGGGTTACGGGAGGTTAGAAAATAAAAAGGATAAAATAGAAAGAAAAAAAATAGTATCCAGAATAGATACCATACCCGATGTACTTGTCTTAGAAAGTTGATCATAGATGTATCAAAAATATAAAATTGTTTGATATTTTAGCTAAATCACGATTTAGTTGGCCGCATCTTATTTTCAGATTATTCATCCGTTGCACAAACAACAGATAACAAACCTGAATACTGGTTATACACACTGCCAAAATTCTTAATATTAAAATTGGTACGATTTGTAATTTGCTTACATTTTATTTTTAATTTCGTGCCATTATGAAAGAAACAGTGGTGAGCGGCATTCGCTCTACAGGAAAATTACATTTAGGCAATTATTACGGTGCGGTAAAAAACTTTGTACAAATGCAAAATGATTACAATTGCTACTTTTTTATTGCCGATTTACACTCTTTAACCACACACCCTACACCTGCTGATTTGCATGGTAATATTAAACATGTTTTAGTGGAATACCTGGCAAGTGGAATAGATCCCGAAAACAGTACGATTTATATACAGAGCGATGTGCCGGAAATTGCTGAATTATATCTTTATTTAAATATGAATGCTTATATGGGTGAACTGGAACGCAGTACATCTTTTAAAGATAAGGTTCGTTCAAATCCGGATAATGTTAATGCAGGTTTGTTAACCTATCCGGTTTTAATGGCAGCAGACATTTTAATTCATAAAGCAACAAAAGTACCAGTTGGCAAAGACCAGGAACAACATTTGGAAATGGCCAGAACTTTTGGAAATCGTTTTAACAGACTTTACAATACCGAATATTTTCCTGAGCCTTATGCTTTTAGTTTTACAGAAAAGCTCGTAAAAGTACCCGGTTTGGATGGAAAAGGAAAAATGGGAAAATCAGAAGGTGAGGCCAATGCAGTGTATTTATCTGATGATCCGGAAACCATACGTAAAAAAGTAATG
Source organism: Pedobacter rhodius (assembly GCF_027213645.1). Classification (GTDB taxonomy): domain Bacteria; phylum Bacteroidota; class Bacteroidia; order Sphingobacteriales; family Sphingobacteriaceae; genus Pedobacter; species Pedobacter rhodius. The sequence goes on from NZ_JAPWGL010000002.1 coordinate 132,742, forward strand.
AGGGCCGTAAGTGATGGCGGACCAACTGAAGAAAACCAGGCAAAGCCTGAAGCCATTCAAAATCTTTTTGATTTGATGAAAGTCGTTTCGAGTGCAGATACCCATCAGCATTTTGACGATTTGTACAATAAAATGCAAATCCGTTATGGTGATTTTAAGAAACAATTAGCAGAAGATATGATTATAGCAACAGCACCCATGCGTGAGCGTATTCAGGATATTGCAAAAGATGATTCTTACTTACGACAAGTTGCCAAACATGGCGCTTTAAAAGCTCGTGAAAGCGCACAGAAGACAATAAGAGAAGTACGCAGTTTAATCGGATTTAAAAGTTTTTAATTTAATTTAATAGATTTGAGCAACAAGGCAGGATAACATCTTCTTTTTTCCAGCTCACATCTTACACAAAAGCATATGCACATAGCAATCGTAGGAAATATAGGCGCAGGTAAAACCACTTTAACCGGTTTATTGGCTAAAAATTATGGATGGGAGGCTTTGTATGAGGCTGTGGATAACAACCCATACCTGGAAGATTTCTACAGCGACATGAAGCGCTGGAGTTTCAACCTTCAAATCTATTTCCTGAACAGTCGTTTTCAGCAAATAACCGATATTGAAGTAAATAAACGTAATGTTATTCAAGACAGAACTATCTATGAAGATGCCCATATTTTTGCCGAAAACCTGCATGATATGGCATTAATGACCACCCGTGATCATGATAATTACCGTGCTATTTTTGATAACATCACCTCTTTTATTAAACCACCGGATTTGTTGGTATACCTGCGTGCATCTGTACCAACACTTGTAAACAATATTCAACGCCGCGGCCGTGAGTATGAGGCTGGTATTCGTATAGATTATCTTTCTAAACTGAACGAAAAGTATGAGGCCTGGATTAAAGGTTACAACCTGGGTAAATTATTAATCCTGGATAAGGATAAGTTAGATTTCTCTAACAATCCAGAAGATTTGGGAACTGTAATTCAATCCATCGAAGCAGAAATTAATGGCTTATTTTAACTGAATGGAGCAAGACTTTCAACACGATAATCCTGAAAACTGGAAATGGGGCATGTTTTATTTCAACAGAAATGATTCGAGATTTATTGTTCCTAAAAGAGTTCAGGTTTTAGGTTGGACACTTAATTTTGCACACCCAATTTCATATATCATTATACTATTGATTCTTGCATTTGTGTTGTACAAATCTTTCAAAAACTAGACATGAACGATGGAAAGAAAAAGTCTCCCGGAGATTTAAGGATTATCGGAGTCATACCGGCACGCTTCGCTTCCACCCGATTTCCGGGGAAACCTTTGGTTGATATTGCTGGCAAAAGCATGATTCAACGCGTTTACGAACAAGCTTCAAAAGCAGAAAGTTTATCGAAAGTAGTAATTGCAACGGATGATGAGCGCATTGCGGAAGCGGTTAAAAGATTCGGCGGTGAGTTTGCTTATACCGCATCAACACATCAGAGCGGAACAGACAGATGTGCTGAAGCTATTGAACAGTTTCCCGGATTCGATATTGTAATTAACATTCAGGGTGATGAACCTTTTATAGCACCCGCTCAGATTGATTTACTGGCAAGTTGCTTTACCGAAGAAAAAGTACAACTGGCCACCCTGATAAAATCAATTGATGACCAGGAAACTGTCCTCAATCCGAATAGTCCTAAAGTTGTAATTGATGTAAATGGAAGAGCGATATATTTCAGCCGCAGTCCAATTCCGTTCATCAGAAATGGCGAACCCAAGGTTTGGGCAGAAAAGCATCTGTTTTATAAACACATAGGTATTTACGGCTATAGAACCGAATCCTTAAAGGCGATTACTAAACTTCCACCCTCTTCTTTAGAGCTGGCAGAAAGCCTGGAACAGTTACGCTGGATTGAAAATGGTTTTTACATTCAAACCAAAATAACTGACTTAGAGACTGTTGCGATTGATACGCCTGAAGACCTTGAAAAATTAAATAAGCTTTTAAAGAATTTAAAAGCTGAATAAAAAATTTATTAAATTGCTGTCACCCGGATCCGATGGCTATCTGATTTATTTCAGAATCTATTCCTAAAGATGCTGAAATTCCTTGCCTGCGGCAGGCAAGGAATCCGATGGCTATCAGATCAGTATAACTACGCTAATTGTTTATAACCAATTCGATTTGAATATTACAACGCGTATATGGTGTGGGCTTATCTTCAACTTTCTGAAAACCAAGTTTGTAATAAAGATTTATTGCAGGTTTAAGTATTGTATTACTTTCTAAATATATCTTTTTAGCACCAAGTGACTTTGCTTTATCAATAACTGCACTAGCCAACAAAAAACCTATACTTTTTCCTTGCACTTTTGGTGAAACAGCCATTTTAGCCAGTTCAAAATCATATTCTCTATCATCCATCTTTATTAAAGCACAAACGCCCAGAGGTTCTCCATCGTAAAGCGCAAAGAAAATGTAACCACCTTTATCTAAAATATAACCTTCGGGATTATCCAAAGCTTTATAATCAGATTCTTCCATTGTAAAATATTTAGAAATCCACTCTACATTTAATGCCTTAAATGCTTCCCGATATTTCGGTTGATAGGCAACAATTTCAACGTGCTTCCTACCGATTGCAACTTTCCTTGTTTGTTCAAACAAATTCATATAAAGTTAATTACCGTAAATAATTACTAAAATGCACAAATTTTATTCTTTTGCTAATTATATTAAAAATTACTAATTTAAGATATTCGCCTATGAGAAAAACATTCTGTTTAATTTTATTAGTTCTACAAACAATCTATGCTAGTGCCCAAAAACAAGCCGGAATTTCTATTAAAAGTAATATGCTTAACCTTGTTGCAAAAGGTCCGTCATTTTCAATAGAAAAAACGATTGCGAATAAATATGGCTTAGAGTTATCTTATTCGAAAGGTGAATTAAATTGGGGAAGGTATTATAAGTATAATGGTTTCTTATTGAGAGCGAAAATCTATGCTACAGCGATTAAGCCAAACGAAATTATTCCTTTTTATGGCTTATATTTTGGAAACTTAAATAAAACAATTGTTTCAAATGCCAATGTAGATAATACTGGTTTTTTTTCCATCGGAAGGAATAGAAACTTTATCGCAAATTCTATTCGCTCTGGAGGAAACGTCGGTTTTCAATTTATACCTACTAAAAGATTTTTAATGGAAACTACAGTAGGATTAGGCTATGGAAAATACCTTAATACGGAAATATTTAATGGCATTTCCGCACCAAAGTCATATCTGGATTTTCAATTATGCTTATCCATAGGTTATTCCTTCTAATTCTGATTTAAATATTTAATAAAGGTTAAAATTTGTAATTTCGACTATGCTAAAACTATCACTCTATATTTTTACTTGCTTAATTCTCCTATCATCATGCCAATCTAATGATAAAAAGAAGGCTGAATCCATTGAATTTAAAAATGTGAATTCCAGTATCGCCAAATCTTTTTCCGATTTTAAAACACAAGATACCTTTAAAATTGAGTTAACCGGTAGAAAGCCCGAAGACATGGTTTTGAATTTTACCATCAAAAATTCAAAAGGATTAGAAATATATAACGTAAAGCTAAAAGGCACGGAACTGGTTGGAAATACCGATCCTAATATCGACCTTTCAAAAGAGAAAGACCAGGTAATTTTCCTTAAAACCATTGCAAGTGATTTCTTTAGCGAAGATAATTTCCTGGAACCTGCAGTAATGGCCGATGATAAGGCAGACAACAACACGCCTGATAAAGCACTTTACGAAGCATTAAAGAAATCAGGATTAAATGGTTTTAAATATCGCCTTGGTAAGGAAAGTAATGTTTACATCGCCTGGGATGAAAAAGAACAAAAGGTTAAGGTTTACTATAAGTGTTGTTAAAAACACAAAAAATATTTATTCATCGTAAATTGTATTCATTTCTGAGATTGAAGTGTAGCGTAATATGTAAGAAATATCGGAGGTTCTAAATGTCAAAAATTTACTGCAAACGCTATAAAAAGATAAGAATAAAATCGCTTTGCCTCTAATTTTCTGAATCACACCGCTTTATCATTTTTAAAAATAGCCGGTTTTATTTAGGTGCTAATGAGTAATTTTGCTACCTTTGTACCCCGTACAAAAAGCAACATTTTTTGCCTTTGTTGCATAAATTCAGAAACATGACTAAGTATATTTTTGTTACGGGCGGTGTAACTTCCTCATTAGGTAAGGGCATTATCTCGGCTTCTTTAGCTAAACTTTTACAGGCACGAGGTTATCGTGTAACCATCCAGAAATTCGATCCTTACATTAATATTGATCCGGGAACTTTAAATCCATACGAACATGGCGAATGCTTTGTTACTGAAGATGGCGCTGAAACAGACCTGGATCTTGGTCATTACGAACGCTTCCTTAATGTACCTACCTCTCAGGCAAATAATATTACAACCGGACGTATTTACCAGAACGTAATCAATAAAGAACGTAAGGGCGAATATTTAGGCAAAACCGTACAGGTAGTCCCGCACATCACCGACGAGATTAAGCGTAACATGAGCATCCTTGGCGAAAGCGGTGAATTTGATATTGTTATAACCGAACTTGGTGGTACCGTTGGCGATATTGAATCCTTACCATTTATAGAGGCGGTTCGTCAGTTTAAATGGGAACAGGGAAACAGCAATGCAATTGTAATCCATTTAACATTAATTCCTTATTTAGCAGCTGCCGGTGAGTTAAAAACCAAACCAACACAACACTCGGTTAAGGCTTTATTAGAATATGGTATCCAGCCGGATATTCTGGTTTGCCGTACAGAACATCACATTTCTCAGGATATCAGAAAAAAAATTGCACTTTTTTGTAACGTTAACGTTAATGCGGTAATCGAATCAATGGACGCATCTACCATTTATGATGTGCCCTTGCTGATGTTAAAAGAACAATTAGATAAAACTGTTTTAGCGAAATTAAAACTCCCGACTAAAAGCGAACCGGATATGGAAAGCTGGAAAGATTTCCTTGGTCGTTTAAAAAACCCGACGGCAGAAGTTAAAATCGGTTTAATTGGTAAGTATGTCGAATTGCCCGATGCATATAAATCAATTATCGAATCTTTTGTACATGCAGGTTCCAAAAATGAATGCAAGGTGCGGGTAGAATATATACACTCAGAAGGCATTTTCCCGGATAATGTAAAAGAAAAATTAGGCCATTTGCAAGGTGTTTTAGTGGCACCGGGTTTTGGCAGCCGCGGTATCGAAGGTAAAATTGACGCCATTAAATACGTTCGCGAAAATAATATTCCTTTCTTCGGGATTTGTTTGGGTATGCAATGTGCGGTTATAGAATATGGACGTAATGTTTTAGGCTTAAAAGATGCCCATACGGTAGAAATTGAAGAAAATGCGAAACATCCTGTTATCAATATGATGGAAGAGCAGAAAAAAATAACCAATAAAGGCGGTACCATGCGATTGGGTTCTTATCCCTGCGACATTAAAAAAGGTACGAAAGCCTTTGCCATTTACGGCAAACAACACATTAACGAGCGTCACCGCCACCGTTATGAATTTAATAATGATTATTTAAAGCAATATGAAGATGCCGGTATGATTGCCTCCGGCATTAATCCCGAATCGGGCCTGGTAGAGATTATTGAATTAAAAAACCATCCTTTTTTCGTGGGCGGACAATTCCACCCTGAATTAAAATCAACAGTAGCAAATCCTCACCCACTTTTTGTTAAATTTGTGGCCGCTGCAATGGAGTATGCTAAAAAGAAAACTAATTAACGGCAGCATAAAATAAATAATGGATAGAAATACCTTTACAGGATTATTCCTGATTATGATCATCTTAGGCGGATCATTCTACTTCTTCAGACCAAGTGAAGCAGAACTAAAAAAAGCCAAAGAAACGGAAAGAATAGATTCTCTGAAAAAAGCGGGTGCCGTTATCGCACCAAAAGATACGGTTATAAAGGCCGCGCCAATAAATCCGGTTGTTGATTCCCTGGCATTAAAAGGCCCTTTCGGAACGGCAATTGCCGGAACAGAATCAAAAACTGTTTTAGAAAACGAAAATTTATTAATCACTTTAACCAACAAAGGCGGTAAAATCTTATCGGTGCAAATTAAAGGACAAAAAACTTTTGATGGAAAGCCTTTAATTCTTTTTGATGGTGGCGCAAACAAATTTGGGTTAAACCTAAATGCGGCAGGAAAAGTTATCAATACAAACGATCTATATTTCACGCCTGCCAAAACAGGAAACAAAGTAACTATGCGTGCTGATTATGGCACAAATGCTTATGTTGAGTTCAATTACGATTTAAAAGCATTAAGTAATAAAGTTGCCTTTAATGTTAATTTAGTTGGATTACAGCAGGTAATTTCCGGTAATACCATTAATTTAAATTGGGAAACAACTTTACTTCAGCAGGAAAAATCTATTGAAAGCGAACACCGTTATTCGGCACCGTATTATAAATATGCCGATGGCGATGTAAATCATTTAAGTGTATCAAAAGATGAAAAAGAAGAGTTAACAAAAGGAAAAATACAGTGGATTTCATTTAAGCAACACTTCTTTTCGGCTTCATTGATTGCTAAACAAGCTTTTGAAAAAGGAAACCTGGAAGTTAAAATCCCAACAGCCCCTGGTCAGATTAAATTCTATGGCGCAAATATGCAATTGCCATATACGCACCTGGCGAACCAGGCTTATGAAATGGAATTCTATTTCGGAACCAATAAATTCTCTGCTTTAAAAGCGCAGGGTTACGATTTGGAACAACAGGTTGATATGGGTTACTGGCCATTAAAATATGTTAACCGTTTTATTGTACTGCCAGTGTTTAATTTCCTTAACGGATTTGGCTGGAACTACGGGTTAATCATTTTTGCACTTACCATTCTTTTAAAACTGGCCTTATCCCCGCTAACATATAAGTCATACCTGTCAATGGCCAAAATGAGGGTTTTAAAACCGGAAATGGATGAAATTAAAGCCAAAGTTGGTGAAGATAATCCAACTTTAGTTCAACAGGAATATTTAAAACTCTACAAGAAGGCAGGCGTAAATCCGCTTGGCGGATGTTTACCAATGGTATTACAGCTACCACTTGTAATGGCCTTCTTCTTTTTCTTCCCGAATTTATTTGAGTTGAGACAGGAAAGTTTTCTTTGGATGAAAGATTTATCAACCTACGATGAGTTTATCCGCTTCGGCATTAAAATTCCTTTTATCGGCGACCATTTAAGTTTAATGTGTGTATTGATGACCATCTCTACCTTAATCATGACTTATTTCAATAACCAGGTTTCAGGCGCTACCGGTCAGATGAAATACATTGGTTACATTATGCCAATTATTTTCTTGGGTGTGTTAAACAGTTATCCATCAGGATTAAACTATTATTATTTCTTAGCCAACTTAATGACTTTCGGACAACAGTTCTTAATCCGTAAAATGGTTGATGATGATAAAATACATGCTTTAATTCAACAGAACAAAGCACGTCCTGCAGACGAGAAAAAGAAGAAGTCTAAATTCCAACAACGTTTAGATGATTACATGCGTCAGCAACAGCAACAATTGCCTACAAAAGGTAAAAAATAACTATTCGTTTAACGGATAATACAAGCAGGCCTGAATGTGATGAACATTCAGGCCTGCTTGTTTAAGTTTTAAATTTAGTTTTCGTTGTTCTCTAATAACTTATTTAAAAGTAATTCTAAATTAACGGTAGCGAATGATGAACTATAATCTGATAATCCATAAGGGATAATTAATTCGCCATTGCTAATGATGGAACCACATGAATAAACAACGTTTGGTACATAACCTTCACGTTCATCATTATTCGGAATAATTAATGGTTCTTTTAAATGACCTATTTCTTTACTGGGGTCTTCCAAATCTAATAAGCTTACCCCAATACAATATCTTCTCATGGGCCCTACACCATGCGTAATTACAATCCAGCCCCTATCGGTTTCAATTGGTGAACCACAGTTTCCTATCTGTACTAAATCCCAGTCGAATCTGGGTTGTTTTAACAAGATCGGGTTTTCCCAGACATTAATTTTATCCGAAAACATTAAATAATTATTCCAGCCATCAATACGACTCATCATTACGTACTTGCCTTTAATTTTTCTTGGGAAAAGTGCCAGATTCTTATTTTGTGCGCCATCTCCATAAAGCGGAATTACTTTAAATTCGTAAAAATCTTCCGTTTGTACCAATTTCGGTATAATCAGCGAACCATCAAAAGCAGTATAAGTTGCATAATAAACAGCCCTACCATCTTCCTTTATAAATTTAACAAAACGGGCGTCTTCAATACCTTTACGTTCAAATTCAGAAATCGGAAAAATTACACGGTCAGAAATATCGGTATCTTTTGAAAAAGTTATTGTATGATAAGTATCGGATAGCCAAAGTACCTTATCATATTCAATTAATCGCTGAGGGCTATCTTTATGCAATGCCTTAGAATCCTTAATAAAATTACTCAGGCCGGTGTATTCGAATTTATCATCAAGCTTTGTCTCCATTTCTTCCAGCACCGATGCATCAATTTGTGCATAAGCTGCTTTCTTCAGAAACATTCTTTTAACATAGATGGCATTTTTCACCACCTCTGCCTCATCAACATAATTTCCAACGGGTAATACCTGTATATTATTTTTAGCGTCAATCAGCGCCCTTCTGAAAACAATTGATGAAATATGACCTTCTCCAACGGCCCTGAAACTAATTATTACCCGCTTCTCACCTTCAACCAGGTCTGTTTGATCAGGATCTTCAATTATGCTGGGATTAAAAAACGCTGCAGATTCTATTGAATATTCATGTGTAAAATAGGCGCCAATCAATAAACGCATATATGGATCCAGGTCTTCAAAATCGACATTGAGTGTAGTAAACTGTTTTTTTAATTTTTTACAATGACGATTTAAAATTTTAGTAATATTTCTGTGCCGCTTGGAATATTCCTGAAGAATTGGTGATATCAGCGAAAAGACCTTATCATCTGAAAATTGAAGCACTTTTCTAATTACTTCTAAAGCTCGTTCATCTCCGTTGAAGAAGAATCTGGCAATAACTCTTTTCGTATCCGGGTTTACTTTTACAGGTTTTCGTTCTATATATAGTCTCATTTTTAAAATATTTTGGTGTTCTTTAGCTTTAATTTTTTTCACCAATCTCAGATAACATAACTAACTAAATTTACCGGTTATTTGTTTCAATATTTATGGGTTTTCTTATTGAGTACCTTTAAGTTTTTAGTTAATATAATATTTACCTTTAATAAAATTCCATTTTCGATATTTATGTTTAATCACAACATTCCAACAAATATAATCCCTGATTATGAAGAGCTGCGTTTAAAAAAACTAAAGGACTATGAAATATTAGGTACGCCGCCGGAAAATGCTTTCGATACCATTGCAATACTTGCTGCAGAAATTTTTGATGCACCATTTGCATTTATAACTTTTGTTGATAGCAACGCTGTTTTTTTTAAAGCCAGTATTGGTGATTTAACATTAAACGACATCAAAAGAAATGAAAGTTATTCTGCAATAGCCATTTTAAAAGATGGCACTACTGTATTTGAAGATATTCATAAACTTCCTGAAATAAATGATGTAGTTACATCGCCTTTTGAATCTGTTATCAGGTTTTATGCGGCAGCACCTTTAAAAACACCTGAAGGCTATCAAATTGGTACAGTTAGCGTTGCAGATTCAGTCCCAAGAAATCCTACACAGAAACAATTGAACATGCTGGAGCGGTTATCCACAATTGTTATGGAAAAGCTCGAACTGAGGAGCGCTACACGCAAAACGTTAAGAGCGCACGACAACCGCTTGCACATGCTCATTCATGATTTGAAAAACCCTATGACGAGTATTTCACTTCAATCTGAATTAATTTCCAGAATCAACGGCGTTGACGGGAAAGCGACACTAATTGCTGGAAAGATTACACAGCAATCGAAAAACATTGTAGATAACTTAAATACCATCTTAAGCGCAGCAAGAGGTGAACACGGGTCGATTAAGTTACAAAAATCAAAAGTTAATCTCGCTGAAATTATAAATACCGTTAAACAAAACTTTGGTTTGGTGCTTAAAAATAAAAGTCAATCAATTACAGTTGAAACAGATTTATCTGTTGAAATTTATGGCGACGCTGAAAAATTATACGATATATTTGGAAACCTTATCAGCAATGCGGTAAAATATTCAGCGCCTGGTCAGGAAATTAAAGTTTCCATTTTGCCTGAAGATGATAAAGTAACGGTAGCTGTTAAAGATGATGGTCCAGGTTTATTAAAAGAAGATATTGACAAACTATTTATTAAGTTTGCCAGGTTGAGCACAGTATCCACCGGCAGAGAACGTTCAAATGGTTTAGGGCTTTCAATGGTTAAAATGCTGGTCGATTTACATAAAGGAAAAGTATGGGCAGAAAGTGAAGGCAAAGATAAAGGAACTACTTTTTTGGTTGAACTACCGGTTAAATAATACTATTCGAATAATAAATCTTTGAGTTTCATTTCTTCAAGTACAAATCGCTCAGGCAAATCACTTTTTTGATAAGACCATTTGATTAACCTGATTAAGCCGGATTCAATTTCTATTCCCGTAATATCGCCATCGTTAAAACAGCAACACCCGGAATTAAAATAAGAAGATTTATATTTATTTAAAGCTGGTGGCTGCTCCCCTTTGGCAACCAGTTTATTCAGTTCTAAAGTCAAATTTTCTACTTCTTTCACGTTTTGACCGGTTGTTGCATTTTTTAACTTCAGGTATAACCGTTCAAGATGTGTTAAGGAGGCAAAAACGGGCTGATGTGTATGTCCGGTAATTAAAGCCAATCCGTTCTGACTTTGAACCCAATCATACATCAGCGTATTGTGAAGCGTTTTTAATTGATTATCATATGCCGGTGTATTAGGGTTTATTTTCAAATAGGCTTGCAAAGGCGCCCATATTGTGCTAACAAACCATTTGCTGAACCAGTTTCCATCACTTTGTAAATCGCCCTGATGCCCATGCGTTAAGTAAATATCCAAAACTTTCCCATCTAAATTAAAACGAAGAATTGCACCTTCGTAAATACGAATTACTTCACCATAAATCCGCTTTAGATTAAATTGAGCAAGCGGATCATTGTCCCAGTACAAATCATGATTACCAAATATTTTAGTAAAAGCCTTACGTTTAATAAATAATTTTTCGGCTTCAAACGTTTCCTTATTATGCTTGATAACAGATTCGAGCAAGTTTTCCCAAAGCTCTTCACTATCTCCTAAATTTATATAACTGAATTTTTTTGCTTCATAATATTCAAGCGCTTTTAAGTAGTTTTTTTCAGCTAAAGCAAAATCATCAGCAAAGTCCCTGGCACCTTTGTGCTGATCAGAAAGAATTATAAATCCATCAGTTTCCTTAATTTCAAAAATTTCACCTCTTTTTCCCGGGCTAGCGTTTATGTTTTTGTAGAGCTGTGACAACGCATCATGAATACGTTGTTTATCAGGCCTTGAACCAAATTTATTCGATATGCTGATAATCCAGGCACTAAGTAATTTCTGTAAAAGTTTTCTCATTATTAACGCCTGTTTTAACACCAAACTTAACAAAAAAAGGAGGCTTTGGTTTACAGGAAGGAAATAGAAAACGAAATATTTTTTGAGTATTGCTTTAATACTTAAGCGGAAAGATATTGATAATCCTTAAATAATTACTAAATTTGTTAGCATTGAAAAGATCAGGAAGTACGGATTTACCTTTACATTATGGCCACGTTCCGCCTTGGCTTGCGCAGCGTATGGCTAAACTTGGCCTGGCAATTACTGAATCTATTTTAGCAGAATATGGAAAGGCCGAAGTTATCAGGCGAATGAGCAATCCATTTTGGTTTCAAAGTCTGGGTGCCGTTATGGGCATGGACTGGCATTCTTCAGGCATCACAACTTCTGTAATGGGCGCATTAAAGAAATCTATAAACCCCTTATCTAAAGAACTCGGCATTTATATCTGTGGTGGCAAGGGGAAATATAGCCGGGAAACACCAGCCGAACTCCTGAATATTGCTGATAAAACAGGTTTAAACGGAATGGAATTAGTTCGTGCGAGTAAATTGAGTGCAAAGGTAGATAACACAGCCATTCAGGATGGCTTTCAACTTTACCTGCATAGTTTTATTTTAAGTAGCGATGGTGACTGGGCAGTTGTGCAACAGGGAATGAGCAATTTTAGCTCAACTGCGCGGCGGTATCATTGGCATTCAGAAAATCTTAAATCGTTTGTAGAAGAACCACATGCCGGCATTTGTGGCGTTAATCAGGGTCAGATTTTAAATTTAACAGCAAACGAAGCATCAAAAACAAGGACAAGCATGCTTAGTCTTACAGATGAGGCACCGGCTAAAATGATCACGGAAATTCAGAAACTGGTTATGCCTGCTCATCATGATGTAAGGGGTAAAGATGTTGATTTAAAACGACTTGGAAGTATTTTATGGCTCGCACAGGAAAAGAAACCCACAGATTTTGAAGAACTTTTGATGCTCGAAGGCATGGGACCGAGAACTTTACAATCCATGGCGCTGGTAAGTGAAGTGATTTACGGCACACCCTCCCGCTTTAGCGACCCTGCCAGGTATTCTTTCGCAAACGGAGGGAAAGACGGACATCCATTTCCAGTTCCCGTAAATGTTTATGACGAGACCTTAACGACATTACAAAAAGCCGTTGAAATGGCTAAAATAGGGAATTCAGACAAACTGCAAGCCATCAAATCGTTACATGAAATCGCCAGAAATGCAGAACATGACTTTACGCCAAATATGGATTTCGATAAAGTTATAGAAAAAGAGAGAACGGATAGCTGGAAATATGGTGGCCGCACCGTTTTTGGAAAAGAAGAAGCTCCCCGGAATAAGCAATTGAAGTTATTTTGAAGTTTGCAATTTATTTCCCGCAGATAAAGATGATTTCGCAAATAACATCAGCGTATTTCGTGTAATCTGTGGGAGATAAAATTTGCCAGGCATTAAGATTCCCGCCTGCGCGGGAAAGACGTATTGAAAACCGCTTGCGCTCGTTTCTAACGAGTGCATAATAGAGCAGCGATTAACTATCGCGGTTTTCTAATCATGAAACACGATAGGCTATTTACACGCTCGTTTAAACGAGCGTGAGCAGGAAAGTATTAAGATTCCCGCCTACCGCTTGCGCTCGTTTCTAACGAGTGCATGATAGAATAGCGATTAACATATCGCGGTTTTTTAATCGTGAAACACGATAAGCTATTTACACGCTCGTTTAAACGAGCGTGAGCAGGATTAAGATCACTGCATAATAGAGCAGCGATTAACTATCGCGGTTTTTTAATCGTGAAACACGATAAGCTATTTACGCTCGTTTTAAACGAGCATGAGCAGGATTAAGATTCTCGCCTATCAGGTTAAGCTGGTTTGAGTCTGATGCTATTAAATAAAAAGGTCGCAACATAAGCTGCGACCAATTCTGAATTATCTGTTCAGTTAATTATGCATAAGCAATAGCATCCCTTGATGCAAGCTTAGTTATACCCATTAAATATTCATCAACTTTACGTGCAGCCTCTCTTCCTTCCGATATGGCCCAAACCACTAACGATTGACCTCTGCGAACATCTCCTGCCGCAAAAATCTTCGCGATATTTGTTTGATAAGTATGCTCTGAAGCTTTTACATTTCCGCGGTTATCCAGTTCAATGCCTAATTTTTCAATTAAACCCTCTTTCTGAGGATGTAAAAAGCCCATAGCCAATAATACCAGTTCACATGGCAAATCCCTTTCTGTACCGGCAACTTCTTTAAAACTTACCGGTCTTCCGTTTGCGTCAATATCCCATTCAACATCCACAACTTTTAAAGCGGTTAAATTTCCGTTTTCATCAGCAATGAAGTTTTTGGTATTTACCGACCAAGCCCGCTGAGCACCTTCTTCGTGGGATGAAGTGTTTTTAAGCAGCATCGGATAGTTTGGCCAGGGCATGTGCTCGTTACGAACCTGAGGGGGCATCGGCATAATTTCAAACTGTGTTACTGATTTTGCACCATGACGATTTGAAGTCCCGATACAATCTGACCCTGTGTCGCCACCACCAATTACAATTACATTTTTACCGCTTGCTAAAATGTCTTCTACATCAAATTTTCTATCGGCAACACGTTTGTTTTGTTGTTTAAGAAAATCCATAGCAAAGTGAACGCCTTTTGCTGCCCTGCCTGGAATTGGTAAATCTCTCGGAATGGTTGAACCACCTGCTAAAACAATCGCATTGAAATCTCTCAGTAAAGTACTTATCTCAACATTTTCACCAACGTTAGCGTTACATTTAAAAATGATGCCTTCTTCTTTCATCAAATCAATTCGCCGGTCGACAACATTTTTTTGAAGTTTAAAGTCTGGTATTCCATATCTTAACAAACCACCTGGGGCATCGTCACGTTCGAAAACCGTAACTTCATGCCCAACCTTATTTAACTGAGCTGCAGCTGCTAAGCCTGCCGGACCTGAACCAATAACGGCAACTTTTTTGCCTGTTCTGATTAGCGGTGCTTTCGCTTTAATATAACCTTTATCAAAAGCAATTTCGATAATGTGCTTTTCAATTTCCTCAATCGAAACCGGCGGACGGTTAATACCTAATACACATGCAGATTCGCATGGTGCCGGACAAATTCTTCCTGTAAATTCCGGGAAATTATTAGTGCTTAATAAAATATTTGCTGCCAGTTCCCATTTGGCCTGGTAAACAGCCTCATTAAACTCCGGTATTACATTGCCAAGCGGACAACCCGACTGGCAAAATGGAACGCCGCAATCCATGCAACGTGCAGCTTGTCTGTTTAATTCTTCTGCGGGTAATTCATTTAAAAATTCCCCATAGTGTTTTATTCTGGTTGCGGCCGCTTCTCTGGTTGGCGCAACTCTATCATATTCCTGAAATCCTGTTACTTTTCCCATGGCCTAGTGTATTTTTACTTGTGATGCTCTTCTGTTTAAAACTGCTTTGTATTCTTTAGGGAATACTTTTACGAAATGGTTCGATTGTGTTTTCCAATCGCTTAAGATAAATTCCGCAACCTTACTATCCGTTAATCGAATATGCGTTTTAAGCAATGCTAAAATTCTTTCTTCATCTTCAACCTGCAACGGATCTAAATCAACCATTTCTTTATTGCATTTGCGGGCAAAAGTTCTGTTAGGATCATATATCCAGGCAATACCGCCGCTCATTCCGGCCGCAAAATTACTTCCTGTATCACCTAAAATTAATACCTCGCCACCAGTCATGTACTCACAACCGTGGTCGCCGACCCCTTCAACTACGGCAGTAGCGCCAGAGTTACGAACCGCAAAACGTTCGCCGGCTTTTCCACGGGCAAACAGCTCACCGGATGTTGCTCCATAAAGCGCCACATTACCAATAATTATATTTTGCTCCGGAACAAAAGTCGAGTTTGAGAAAGGGTAAATGGCAAGTCTTGCGCCTGATAAACCTTTTCCTACATAATCGTTCGCTTCGCCTTCCAATGATAAAGTAACACCACGCGTATTAAAAGCGCCAAAGCTTTGTCCTGCAGAACCAACAAATTTAAAATTGATGGTATCCGGCGGCAAACCGGCACCTAAATGTACTTTTGAAATCTCATTTGATAACATTGTACCCAGCGCACGATCTGTATTTTTAACTTCAAAGCTCGCAAAAACAGGTTCGTTATGATCAATAGCGGGTTGTGCTGCAGCAATAAGCTGATGATCCAAAACATGTTCTAAGCCATGATCCTGGCCTTCGGTATTAAATAACGGTAATCCGTTTTCTTCCGCTTTAAACAATATCGGCGATAAGTCTAAATGTTTTAACTTCCAGTCTTCAGCTGGCAATTCACGCACTTTTAAGATATCAGCCTGGCCAACCATTTCGTTAATGGTTCTGAAACCTAATTCAGCCATTAGCTCACGTAATTCCTCGGCAAGAAAATAAAATAAATTTACAACATGATCAGCATCACCTGTAAAAAGTTTTCTTAATTCAGGATCTTGGGTTGCAACACCAACGGGACAAGTGTTTAAATGGCATTTACGCATCATAATACAACCTGCTGTAACCAATGCAGCTGTTGCCACACCAAATTCTTCGGCACCAAGTAGAGCTGCGATGGCAATATCCCTGCCGGTTT
Source organism: Pedobacter rhodius (assembly GCF_027213645.1). Classification (GTDB taxonomy): domain Bacteria; phylum Bacteroidota; class Bacteroidia; order Sphingobacteriales; family Sphingobacteriaceae; genus Pedobacter; species Pedobacter rhodius. Next base: position 149,015 of record NZ_JAPWGL010000002.1, read on the forward strand.
TAAGCTGACCATCCGTTTGCAGTACAATCCGGTTACGTAATTTATTTTTAACCAGGGTTTGGTGCGCTTCAGCCAATCCAAGTTCCCATGGTAAACCTGCATGCTGGATAGATGTTAATGGTGATGCACCTGTTCCGCCATCGAAGCCTGAAACCAGAATAACATCAGCATGTGCTTTTGCAACACCTGCGGCAATGGTTCCAACACCTGCTTTTGAAACCAGTTTAACGTTGATTCTTGCTGCACGATTTGCATTTTTCAAATCAAAAATTAGCTGTGCCAAATCTTCGATAGAGTAGATATCGTGGTGTGGCGGAGGTGAAATCAAGCCCACCCCGGGTGTAGAGTGACGAACTTTTGCAATCCAGTCATCAACTTTATGGCCAGGCAATTGTCCACCTTCACCAGGTTTAGCCCCCTGAGCCATTTTAATCTGTAACTCGTCGGCATTTGTTAAATAATAGCTCGTTACACCAAAGCGGGCCGAAGCAACTTGTTTTATGGCCGAACGCATGCTATCGCCATTCGGCAGTTTGGTATAACGCATTTCATCCTCACCGCCTTCGCCGGTATTGCTTTTTCCACCGATACGGTTCATCGCTATGGCTAAAGTAGAATGGGCCTCATGCGATATCGAACCAAATGACATGGCACCTGTTGCAAATCTTTTTAAAATCGCTTCCGTTGGTTCTACTTCATTTAAAGGAACCGACGGACGGCTGTAATTAAATTCAAACAGTCCACGGATGGTATAAGCCTGCTGGGTTTGCTCATTTACAAGCTTTGAATATTGTTTGAAAATCTGGTAATCGTTTTTACGCGTTGCATTTTGCAGCAAATGAATGGTTTGCGGATTAAACAAATGCGCCTCGCCCCTGCGACGGAATTTATAAGTACCGCCAGCAGGCAGTAAGTTTTCAGTTTGTGTTGCCGGACCGAAACTACGGTGATGTTTAATGAGTGTTTCTTTTGCAATTTCATCCAAACCTAATCCACCGATACGTGAAACCGCTCCGGTAAAATACGTATTAACAACATGCTTATTTAAACCTAAAATCTCAAAAATTTGCGCACCCTGATACGATTGCAAGGTTGAAATACCCATTTTAGAGAAGATTTTAAGCAAACCGCTATTTACCGCGTAGATATAATTTTTGGTCAGTTGCTCGCCTGATAAGCCAGATTCGCTTTGAAAACCATTTATTGTTTCTAAAGCTAAATAAGGGTTAATTGCCGTAACGCCAAAGCCCAACAGGGTTGCAAAATGATGCACTTCCCAGATGTCGCCGCCTTCGATAACAATACCAACCGCACCACGATAGCCTTTACGAATTAAATGGTGGTGTACAGCAGAAACCGCTAATAGCGATGGCATTGCAGCGTGCTCCGAATCAATTGCCCTATCCGTTAATACAATAACCTGAAAACCATCTTCAACGGCATCAACCGCATAGCGGCATAAACGATCTAAAGCTTTCGCCATAGCGCCGGGCTTTCCATCAGCCCTGAAATAGGTTTGTAAAGTCTTTGCTTGGAAAACACCGGTATCAATACTTCTTAATTTTTCTAATTCCTGATTGGTTAAAATAGGATGCTTAATGGCGACACAGTGCGATTGCAGAGGGTTTTCCTCCAGCAAATTACCGTTACTACCCATAAAACTGGCCAAACTCATCACCACCTTTTCACGAATCGGGTCGATTGGCGGATTGGTTACCTGTGCAAAAAGCTGTTTGAAATAATTGGATAAGTGTTGAGGCCGTTTTGATAAAATTGCAAGCGGCGTATCTGTACCCATCGAACCAATTGGTTCTTTACCTTCGATGGCCATTGGTTTCAGCAATAAATCAATGTCTTCCCTGCTGTAACCAAAAACCTGCTGGTATTTAAAAATAGATTCTTCAGAAAGGCCCGTGAACATAACACGAGGCTCCGGTAATTCTTCTAAGCGGATTTGATATTGATTTATCCAGTCGGCATACGGACTTTTACCACAAACCTGCGTTTTAATTTCTTCGTCGCTGATAATTCTGCCCTGCTCCATATCCACAACGAACATTTTGCCTGGCGTTAAACGGCCCTTCTCAATAATCGTACTTTGGTCGATGGCTAAAGCACCGGCTTCAGACCCCATAATTACACGGTCGTCGGATGTAATGGCATAACGCGAAGGACGAAGGCCGTTACGATCTAAAGTAGCACCGATTAATTTTCCATCGGTAAAAGCAATTGCCGCCGGTCCATCCCATGGCTCCATTAAAGTTGCATGGAATTCATAGAAAGCCCTTTTAACGGGGTCCATGTCCTCGTTGCCATCCCAGGCCTCCGGAACAAGCATCATTAAAACATGAGGAAGTGTTCTGCCTGCATGAAGTAATAATTCAATAACATTATCCAAACAACCTGAATCTGAGTTTGTTTCATCGATTACAGGCAACAGCATATCTAATTCTTCCGGCGTAAAATAAGCTGATGCAAAAGATTTAACACCTGCCCTGAACCAGTTTAAATTTCCCTGTAAAGTGTTAATTTCACCGTTGTGCGCTATAAAACGAAAAGGCTGCGCCAATCGCCATGAAGGAAATGTATTGGTAGCAAAACGCGAATGCACCAAGCCTAGTGCAGAAACCACACGTTTATCACTTAGATCAGTAAAATAAGTACGAACCTGAAGCGACGTTAACTGACCTTTGTATATGATGGTTTGTGCGGAAAGCGAAACAATATAAAAATCTTTACCGCCATGAACGGTATTAACAATTAGTTTTATTAAGTAATTCTTAAAAATATAAAGTTTACGTTCAAAATCGGCACCAGGATTAACCGCATACGGACGGGCAATAAAAACCTGCTCAATTTCAGGCTCTACAGAAAGCGCCATATTACCAATATCCGTTGTATCCGTATCTACTTTTCTGAAACCTAAAATTTCTAAACCAAGTTTTTCTGCAGCACGGTAAATAAGTTCCCTGCATTCTTCTCTCGATCGGATATCCTTTGGCATAAACAGCATACCTACGCCATAATTATCGGTGGCAGGAAGGCTAAAGCCAGCTTTTAAACATTCATCGTAAAAAAATTCGTGAGGGATTTGAATCATAATACCGGCACCATCGCCTGTATTTGGTTCTGCTCCACATGCCCCTCTATGATCTAGATTTTCTAAAATAGTAAGTGCATCGGAGATAATTTGATGCGATTTTCGCCCTTTCACATGCGCAACAAACCCGATGCCGCAGGCGTCGTGTTCAAATTGCGCATTGTACAATCCACTGTTTGGTTCCATTCTTTGCTCGTTAGTTGTTAGTGTATAGGAAACACTAAGATACAAAAAAACGAAGTTAGATTACAGAGTTGACACAATTTTTAGAATAATTTTAGTTATTAAGCAATTTTATAAACTTAAATTAAAATATTAATAAATTAAATACATAATAATTAATAATTTAACAATTAAGGTTTTTGCATAAATAAGCCGTTTTTTAGTGAATAGCTGAGGATTCAATTTTACCATAAACCTGATTTTTTACAGGAAATTCCGGTAATAAGTGATAATTAATATTCGGGCCTCTACCATTAGCGTCTGATAAGAATGAATAAAAGGCTCAAAATAAACTTTATTAAATTACTAATCAGCAATATAGCTTTAATGACTAAAAAATTAGAAAAATGCATTTCGTGAAACCACATCTTTTTCTACCTTTGTGCCGGGCAAGTCTTTTACGACCAGCTCCCTTTGAACTCCCCCAGGGTGGGAACGCAGCAAGGGTAGAAGGTTGTAGCGGTGCGATAGAAGGTGCTTGCCCTTTTTTTTACCCCCTAACCCCCTGAAGGGGGGATATTTAAATTCTTCAGGGTTTAATCTTAGAAACTCAAATATTTAAGAATTTATAATCATGAAATTTTTTATTGACACAGCAAACCTTGATCAAATCAAAGAAGCTCAAGATCTTGGCATTTTAGATGGCGTAACCACCAATCCCAGCTTAATGGCTAAGGAAGGTATTACCGGCGAAGAAAATGTAATTAACCATTATAAAGCAATTTGCGATATCGTTGATGATAATGTAAGTGCTGAAGTAATATCCACTACTTTTGATGAAATCGTTAAGGAAGGTGAAGCTTTAGCGGCACTTAACCCTAAAATCGTTGTTAAAGTTCCGATGATTAAAGATGGTGTTAAAGCCATTAAATATTTCTCTTCAAAAGGAATTAAAACGAATTGTACTTTAATTTTTTCTGCCGGACAGGCTTTATTGGCTGCTAAAGCAGGTGCAACCTATGTTTCTCCGTTTTTAGGCCGTTTAGATGATATTTCCAGTGATGGTTTAGTTTTGATTGAAGACATCAGAACCATTTTCGATAATTACGGTTATGAAACTCAAATTTTAGCCGCATCAATCCGCGGGCCGTTACATATTGTAAATTGTGCTAAATTGGGTGCAGATGTAATTACAGCACCATTGGCCGCAATTGTTGGTTTATTAAAACACCCGTTAACAGATAGCGGCTTAGCTACTTTCTTAGCAGATCACGCTAAAGCAGCAGGAAAATAGTATTTATGTAAGATGGATCATGGGAGATGGAAGATGGGAAATAGATAATGGGCAAATTGCTCAAAACCTTTCCATCTCCCATTTTCCATCTTCCATTTTACATTTTACATCTTCCATCTCCCATTTTACATCTTCCATTTTACATGCTCCATCTCCCATTTTACATTTCAAGTGTTTCCTTTATCTTTTCATAACTAATCTGCTCATCTGGTTCGATTAGTATGCCCTTCACCCCTGCACCATTCGCGGCTTCAACATCACGGGGTTTATCACCTATCATAATTGATAAAGCAGGATCGATCTCATACATATCAATTGCATCTAAAATCATTCCCGATTTTGGTTTACGGCATTTGCATTCGCCACCTACTGTAGGGTGATGCGGACAATAATAAAACCCGGCGATATCAGCGCCTTGAGCAAGAAAAGCGTTTCTCAACAGCTGGTGCATAATGGCCAGTTCCTGTTCAGTATATCGCTTTAATGCAATTCCACCCTGATTTGTGATTACAATCAACAGGTAGCCCTCATCATAGAGCTTTTTTAATACAGGAATTTGATAGTCCAGGATTTTAAAATCTTCAACACGACAGATGTAATCATATATTTCGTGATTCAAAACGCCATCACGATCGAGAAAAATAGCTTTATTCATTTAGGAATTAGGAGTTTGAAAACAATAATTTACTGTTTTCCATTTAAAAATTAATTATCCAAAATAACTCAAAATTAATGGCAAAGGAAAACTTAAATCATCAACCTTTCAAGAAGCTGTCTGAATTTCTTATTTTAAAAAAATGCAGTTCCACACATAAGCGCAGATTTTGTATATGCTTTTGTAAATTCGATTTAGTTCTTATATAAAAATATTTAAAAAGAATAATGCAAAAATTAAAGTTCCATTGATCAGCCACACTGCGGCCGGGATGACGGTAAGGATACCCCGCCATTTCGATAAATCTACTAAAATCTCTTGCCCAATTTGTGTCCGCTAACGGCAAAATACAAAATGAATAAATAGGCGGGTATCATAATGACATATGCATTCTGGGCATCCCCCATTTTTTCAGACAACAAACCATAAATCGGGGGAAGTATCGCACCGCCTACAATCGCCATTATCAGTAATGCTGAACCCATTTTGGTAAACTTGCCTAATCCATCGATAGCCATCGGGAAAATAGCCGGCCACATTACAGAGTTAGAGAAACCCAGTAAAGCAAATATCCAGACTGCCGGATGTGTAGGTAAATTTAATGCATAACCCAGTACGTTAATCGTGGTAAAATCAGGATTTGATTTAATCAAAATCACCGATACAACCAATACAATACTTAACACACAAGAAATTACAAGCGCATTTCTTTGAGAAATAAACCGGGGAATTGAAATAATGCCGACGGTATACCCTAAAAGAAGGCCATAACCCGTGTAAGTGGCAAAACTTTTTGAAACATCGAGCTTGTAACCCAAATGTGTTCCAAAACCGGCAAATGTATCATAACTGATTACTTCCATCCCTACATAAAAAAATAAGGCCAATACACCTACAATTAAATGCGGGTAACTGAATACCGTTTTATCTGATTTTCCCGCCGGAAGCGCTTCTAAATCCAATATATCTTCGGTTTCTTCCACTTCAGGAAGCTGGATAAAAAACAACAGCACACCTACCAGGGCAAAAGATGCCGCGATAAAAATATAAGGCATTACTACTTTTTGAGCAAGCTCATCTAAAGCTAAATTCTTCGCCGCTTCGTTCATGGTTTTTAAACTCGCTTCAAAGGCGTCACTATCTTTAAGTATAATGCTTCCTAAGGCATAAACGGCCATAATACCGGCAATTTTATTGCATATCCCTAAAATACTTATGCGCTTCGCGGCACTTTCTTTAGGGCCGATTGCAGCCGCATACGGATTGGAAGCCGTTTGAAGTAAGGCCAGTCCGCTTCCGATAACAAACAAACCTATCAGGAAGGTTGGAAAACTCCGCGAATAGGCCGCAGGAATAAAAATTGCGGCTCCAATGGCCATGGCAAATAAACCAACAGACATGCCCTTTTTAAAGCCTGTAAACTTTAATACAAACGATGAGGGGATAGACATTACAAAATATGCCGCAAAAAATGCTGATGCAACGTAATAGGATTCGGTGCTTGTAAGCTGACAAGCAATTTTTAAATAAGGAATAAGCTGACTGTTTGCCCAGGTTATAAATCCAAAAATGAAAAATAAAACGCCTATAACGAATAGGGCAAAACCGTAATTTTGTTCTTGTTTAGTAGTCGACATGAAATGTTTGGTTTGATTTTTCGGCCAAACTAAACAAATAATTTCTGTTTTCGGGCATCAAACGTTTGCGTAATTTAAATTTTAACAGATTTTTATGAACAAATGCTAAAGAAAAAGCTCTGTTTGGAATAAAATAAGCAAAATTCAATATGTTTCAGCCTGTATATTTCTATCTATAAATTAATCCTCTACTCTTTACAGCAGGAATTATTACAAAAGGCCATATTTAGCCATCTTTTATAATTAATGATTTATAATGCGAGTCATTATAGCTTCCCGAATTATATTTTTAATTCATAATTTTTAGAAACTGCCTAAATTTATTTAACACCTTATACAAGTTAGTCTGAGGGATAATTTATTTCATAAAAATCAATATAAATGACGTTTGCTATTTGCAGTCCCTCTTTTAAAGAGGTGTCCGCAGGACGGGCTTTTTTATTTGTCTTGGCCGGACAGGCTTTTTTCTTTTGGCAACAAAAGAAACAAAATTGCCGGCTGAAAATTTTTGTATTTAAGGTTGTGCTCTGGCTTGGATAGTACATCCCCAAAAATTTGTTAGGCCGGTTTAAAGCAAAACGGAGAAACAGTACTTTGGCCTTATAAAACGCAAACACACGTAATCCATAACTTAATGTATATCAGCAATTTAATAAATAACATCAATAGTAGCTTGTCGAAGACCTTTTCCATACAGCATTTCGACAGGCTCAACGCAACAACATGTATAAATTATGAATGAAATTCAGACATGCTCTTATTAAATAACCGGATTCATTTTATTTCGAAACCTAAGAAACTATTTAAAATTACAACATCTAACCTATTGTATACTTTTGATTTTTAAGCATTGAGCATTTAACAACTCCTGAAGAATTCATGGCATTTACGATTACCTTCCCTTTAGCATCCAGTATTCTTAAACCCTTAGGAAGAAAAATAAAGCAGGGGCTACTATTTACAGGATTTACAATGGTTGCCTTTTCCAGGGCACCGTTTTGCCACTTCATATCAATCACAAAACCGCCTCTTGCACAAACACCATTCAGGCTTCCGGCCTGCCAATCCTTATTGTCTGGTAATGCTGGCAAAAACCGGATGACATTATTTTTTCCATGGCTTTGCAGTAACATTTCCGTAATTCCGGCCGTACCACCAAAATTACCATCGATTTGAAAAGGTGGATGGGCACAAAATAAATTTGGGTAAGTGCCCCCACCCTTGCTCATATTTAAAACGGAAGAATGAACAGGTTTCAGTAATTCTTTGAGCAATAAAAAAGCATGATTACCATCGCCCAGCCTTGCCCAGAAGTTAATTTTCCAGGCCTTGCTCCAACCGGTGCCATCATCTCCCCGCTGGTTTAAAGTAACGCCAGCTGCTGCCGCCAGTTCTTTAGTATCCCAGGGTGTAATTTCATCATAGGGATACAAGCCAAATAAATGCGATACGTGGCGGTGTTTAGGTTCCGCATCTTTCCAGTCCTCGAGCCACTCATTTACATCACCTTTCGTCCCGATTTGATTCGGTGCCAGTTTTGGAATTATACCGGTTAATTCATTTCTGAAATCGGCGTCTGTATTTAAAATTTTCGCCGCGGCTGCAGTAGCATTAAAAACCGAACGGCAGATTTGCATATCCATTGTCGGCCCCATCGCCGTCTGTCCTTTAAATCCATCGGGCATGATGTAGGTATTCTCCGGTGAATTGGAAGGCGAAACCACGAGCCAGTTGTGCTTCGGTTCCTCTACCAGTACAGATTTCAGAAACAATGCCGAACCCTTTAAAACCGGGTAATATTTTTTTAAAAAATTAATATCTTTTGTATACAGGTAATGCTCCCAGATGTGGGTAGACAGCCATGCCCCGCCTGTTAAAGTAGAACCCCATTCCGCACCTTCGCCGGGCGAAGTATATAACCAGGGGTTAGCAATAACATGCGCAACCCAGCCACCGGCATTGTAATAAGCTTTTGCCGTTTTAGCCCCATTTGGGACCAGGTTTTTTGTAAACTGGAAAAGCGGCTGCGTTAATGATGAAAGGTTCGTGGCTTCGGCCGGCCAGTAATTCATCTGCAGGTTAATGTTTAAATGATAATCACCATTCCAGGGCGTTTGGTATTCGGTTGCCCAAAGCCCCTGCAAATTGGCAGGCATCAGGCCCGGCCTTGAAGATGATATTAACAGGTAGCGGCCAAAATTAAAATAAAGTGCAGGCAGTGCCGAATCACTTTTACCTTTTTGATATTGCTCAAGCCGTTCATCGGTGGTTAAATTTTCATCTGTTGAATTTCCGTTGAAACTTAACCTGCAACGATTAAATAGCGACTGGTATTTCCGGACATGTTCCGCAAAAGAGCGGTTTTCGGTTTTTGCCAAAGCCTTCGCTATTTTGAGTTTACACGCAGGCAAAATAGCTGCAGCCGTTAATTTTGCCTGAACAGGATCGTAATTGGTTTCCGTATTTAAAATCAATTCACATGTTGTCGCATTTTCAACAACCAGGTTATTCCCTTCTACCCTGATGCGCCCATCCGTTACCCTGGGTTTAACTAAGGTTATAAATTTCATGCCCTTGCCACTTCCGGCCGGCAACTGCCCTTCCATAACCAGGTAGCCTTGTTGAACGGTAACCAATGCATTTTCCTTTCTAAAGAGGGAAATGGTAAAGTTGAGACGGCCTTTACGACTGGCGGAAAATTGTATGCGGCTTACGTCTGCGTTAAAATCTGTATAAACCTTTTCATTGTACGTAACACCCTTGCGTGTAAACTGCGTTTCTGAAACAGCCTTTTCGACATCCAGTGTCCGTTTGTAATCCGAAACCCTACCCAGCGTATCTTTCCATTGAATAAACAAATCGCCTGCGGTTTGATAAGAACCATACAAGGTATTTGCGGCGCTACCATAATGAGAACCGTCATCTTTCGAAACAAAATTCTTTTGCAGAAGTGCTTGTGCTTCTTTGTTTTTACCGTCGAGCAAAAGCTGTTGTATTGGTTTCAGATAGCGGTATGCACTATCTCTGTTCGCGTCTTGCGGTCCGCCAGACCATAAAGTTATCTCGTTTAGCGCAATTCTTTCTTTGGTAGTCCCTCCATAAACCAGCGCCCCCAAGCGGCCGTTTCCAAGCGGCAAAGATTCCTCAAACCTTGCGGCCGGCTGATTAAACCTGATGGTAAGGGCCGATTTTTGGGCATATACAACGGAAAAAGAAGCAATATAAATCAGTAAAAATAAACTCAGTTTGTGCATGGCAGGGTAGATATAATTTTTTAAAAATATCAATTTAGTTCAAAAAACAGAAGACAAATAATTAATCGACCTATAAATCAATAAAGTAGCTCATTTCCTGATTTTTTATTTGCACGAAATACAGCAGAATCCTATATTTGCACCACTTTAAAGGAAACGGTTTACCTGTTTCAGTTAAATTGATTCCGTAGCTCAGCTGGTAGAGCATTACACTTTTAATGTAGTGGTCCTGGGTTCGAATCCCAGCGGGATCACAGAAATCCTCCAACGAAAGTTGGGGGATTTTTTGTTTATTATCCGCTGGGATTCGAACAGAAGCGCTGGCCCAGGTTCGAACTTTTCTCTTGAGCGGGTTTGTGTTCGGGATAAGCGAGCGAAAAATCCTCCCTCTGGCGCAAGCGTCTCCCCCCTCTGGCGCAAGCGTCTCGCTTGTGACTAATCATATATTCGAAAAACTAATTAATCGAATTTCGATTAGCCTTTAAAATTTGAACCCTATTACGATGTGAGCATAGACGGGACGCTTGTGCTAGATGGGAAGAGACTACCTTTTCAGATAATCTCATAAAAAGGATATACTTTTAATTAATGGTTTTTTCATGTGATTCCTTCAATATAAAATCTACCACTACTGAATCACCATTTACCAAGTTAATATCGCGAGTAGACCTCATTAGATAGCCAATATAGCTAGCTCTTAGGATGTGATGCCCCTCCTTAAGCTTAATTCGGTATCTGCCCTTGTCATCAGTTGTTGTTAAAAGGATTGTATCTCTGGTTTTTATAGGTACACCTGGCAGAGTTCTATTATTTTTATTTGTATCATAAACGGTTCCGGTAACAATAACGTTGTTATTTTTCGTTTTAAAAGTTGTTTTGGTATAGCTACCAGTACGGTTTAAAGAAGCGCAGCTCACTAGAGCAGCAAATACAAATAATATGCTTAATATATGTTTCATAATATTTTTATAATTTAACATACCCCTTTGGCGCAAGCATCTCGCTTGTGAATAATAATATATTCGAAAAACTAATTAATCAATTGAATATTAATTAACATTTAAAACCCAAATAATCTGTTGTATCAACGTAAGAAATTACAAAGTACATAACAAATAGGCTCACCTCAAGAAAAAATTAAGGATTAAATTATAAGCTATCTATAGCAAAAGCGGACACTTGCGCCATCGTTTTTGAACTTTCCGGCTTAGGCCAGATAAATATTCAAACACTTTAATTAAAAGTTTTTAGTTGACATATATTATTATGGTTAAAATATCCAAATCCAGTAAACTTTTGGTTATTTATTAGCCCAACATCATTGTACTACTTTTTAAGCCTGAATAAATTTCTTAATAACAAACTAATTGAGCCTGTTGCAGGGCTCGTGGTATTATTGAAAACATATTGAGTTTTGTTTGCCTTTAAGTAATTCAGTTGTTCACCATTATAGCTTGGTTTAATTCGTTCACCGGTCGCAATGTTAGTCAACTTATTTCTTAGGTTCAATTCGTCTGTAACCATGTTGCTAAGCATCGGCGTATAATAATAACAATCCTTGAAAAAATAATGTGTTACCTGCGACCATCTGGTAGACGCATCATTCAAAACTGGAGAACCTCCATGTAAAATATTACTTGACCAAATTAATGCATCTCCCTTTTTAGCATGAAATATTTTTTTCTCTATCGGACTTACTTTAACAATTTCTTCAATAAAATCCTCGTAATCGATATAATCATTATATGATGTGCTTTTTGAACTTTCTTTAATTTGAGAAAAATTATATTCGGGTAGTCGATGGGAACCCGGATAGTAAAAGAGTGGGCCGTTTTCATTTGTAACATCTTCGAGCGCGACCCAAACGCCACACATAAATTTAGCAGGAAGTGAGCTAAAATGAATAGTATCTGAATGTGCCCGTTGTTGGCTTCCAAATTTAAAGTTTAGTGTTTGAAACGGCAGCGGCTCCCTTCCGTAAAGCGTCTCAAGGATTTTTAATATGGGCGGGTAAGATGCCAGTTCTTTGCAGGGATTAGAAACCTTCCAAAGATCTTGCACCCGCTGCTCATTTCGAAAAGTCTTAATCTTAAAGCCAGGATTGAAGCCTTTTTCCTTTGCTTCTTTTACAACTGAATCAACTAGTTCTTCTGGAAAAAAATTTGGCAAAACGACATAGCCATCTCTATTATAATCAATTGCAAGCGCTCTTAAAGAGGGTTCAAGTACTTTGGATTCTAGGATTTGATTAAAGAATGGGGATTCAATCCATGGAAAGTTTGACCGTATCATTGTCGAAGTAATTTAAATTAATCATTAGGTAGTTCCAAAGATAGCAACTAATTCTAAAGTTAGTGCGCTAGTTTTATTGTCCATAAGCTGACAGCACTAACGCTCGATTTGATTTCAAATCATTAAATAAAATAGTTAACTTAGAAATAAAAAATATATGAGACCAATAGGCAATTTAGATGTAGTCGATCCAATAAACGGGTGCTCGGGATGGGGTTTAGATCCTGATACCCCTTATGCAAATATTGCAATACACTTCTATGCGAACGCAGAAGCGGGAACACCCGGCAGTGTATTTTTAGGTAGCACAACAGCTAACTTGCCGAGGCCCGACGTAAATAGTGCAACTGGTTATCCTGGAAATCATGGATTTAACTGGGTAATGCCGACATATTTTATGACTCCATTCCGCCCAAAAATTTATGCATATGCTATTGATACAAGCGGAAGTGGAATTAATCCATTACTTGGAGGCGCTCCTAAAATCATGCCTTTTCTAGTAAGAACGATAACTAATAACGCGTCGACTTGGCCGATAACAATTTCTGCGAGTTCAAGATGGGGAAGTGCGATATCTTCACTAAAATGGAAAAGTCTGGAATTTATTGATGCCATGGACCATGGCCGGCTTCTTCAATCTGCGTGTCAATTCTACGACTACATTAATTCGTGGGGGCCAGAGTGCTACAATCCTACTGAAGCAGGAAATGATTCTGATGGCGGCGGTGAAGGGAGTAGTACACAAATCATCAGCATGCAGGCAAATGCTAACCAAATGACCACTTCCTGCAATATGGCATTTTATTGCCCGCCCGGAAGTACTACAGATGGTTGTTCAAGCGGGCCGATCAATACTACTGTTTTATCTGGTTTCACATTTTCAAAGGTTGTCACCATTGGAATAAGTGCTGCTGTTTCTAATGCAGAGCGGGTTATTAAATATGATACAACATATCAGGTCCCTAATAATGAAACTCACTTAGGTTACGCTGTTTTTGAAGCGATTGCTAACTATGTTAATGCCGGAAACTTTACCAGGGTTCTGCTTTATGATAAGTTGAACCATACATATTCACAAGCTTCTCCGACTTCCACTTTTCAAGGAACTAATAAGCCAGTTATAATTTCTACAACAGACTATAATTGGGCTATTGGATTATATACGCCTTTAGTTAAAGATAATCAGCCATACTATGGATATATGGGAGATGGAACTTTCATAAAATCCAATTACGTTCAGCAAATGTCCAATCTAACTGCAGGAGCAAGCTACACCTTTACCGGGTATTTAATAATTGGAAATGTATCGGAGGTTATGAATACCTTGGCAGACTTGATAACTGTTTACCCAAATACTTAATTTCAGTCGGTTAAAAATATTTGTGAGGGGCGCCTAAACTCCCCTTGCAGATACTTGAGTTCATATTGACGGCCGTGGATAGCTCCTGTATGAATTTATGAAAAATGCAGGGATGCTGCTTGATGGCTATACAACTGACATTTGATACCCCGCTGACGCAAGCGTCTCGCTTGTGACTAATATTATATTCGAAAACTAATTAACCGATTATTGACTTTCTTTAAAATCTGAACCCTATTACGATGTAAGCACAAGCGAGACGCTTGCGTTAGCGAGCTGCCAGGCTTGCGCCAGATGGGGCTTTCTTCTTTCCAAACGCCTTTCGGTAAGCTATTGGTGTCATTCTAAATTCTTTTTTAAATAAGCGTATAAAAGCGCTCTCATTCTCAAAACCACATTGGGGAACGATGTTGCCAATGTTGGCATCAGATTTCTTTAATAGTAAAGATGCTTGCTTCAATCGTATTCGCGTGAGGTATTGCAGTGGTGTCAGTTCGTAGGCACTGCGGAAGCAGCGGATGAAATGATATTGTGACAGGTGTGCTACGTCAGCCAGTTGAGCGACGGTGATTTTTTTTTCTGGATGTTTGGTCATGTACGCCAAAGCGCGCTTCAGTTTTTTATGCAGGTCTTTTTGGGTAGCCTCGTGCGTGGCCGGTATTTGTTTGCTTGTTTGATATTGAGGTAACTCAAACCAAGGCTTCTTCGGCCGCGTAGAAGGATAGCCATCCTGCTCGCGGAAGGCTTTGCGCTCCGGCGTGAAGTTCCACCAGTTGAGTTTACTATCCGGGTGGTTGGCAAAATGTACCACAAGCCGAAACTGATCCTCAACACAGGGATCAACCCATACCCCTTTTTGCAATTCGTATTGATTGGTGAGCTTTGCGCCGTCCTTTCTTTTCAGTTCGTTAAGCGAGTAATATCCCATTCCGATCAGGTCATGCGCAAAGCGTATCCCGATTGAGGGAAGACTTTGAAACTCGGATAGCGCAAACAGCTCCATCGCCCTGATCTTTGAAATATCAAGCAACTTCTGCAATACGTCTATTTTGTGCAGGTGTATTTCACGCTTTTTAATTTTCAGCGCGCGCAGCTTTTTCACTTCTGCCGGTGTTAATCCTAGTGGATTGAGTTCCTCTTTAGTCATGTTCTGCGAAAGTTAGCAGGTAATTATTATTGTCGCAGAGCGAAAATTCAGTAGCACCATAAAAAGTCTTCTCCAGGCCGGTGAGCAGGGTTACATGATCTTTAATATGATCATAATACTTACGGATGTTATTCACACTGATGTACAACAAAAGCGATCCTCCATCGGCACGACTCACCATCGGGTGCTTGCCTTCAATGCTGGCAAAGGTCTGAAACATAAAGGTAACACTCCCATTAGTCATCAGCGCAAATACTTTTTCGCCTTCGGGCGTAGTCACTTCATCGGTTACCATAAAGCCGAGTTTCGTGTAAAAGGTAATGGTTGCTTCCAGGTCATTGACAAAGATGTTTGGCGAGATGGATTTCATAATCGAATAGGTTAATCGTTTACTCAAAAGTATAAAAAAGGTAAATGCGGAAATGTGCTGAAATTGCTAAAGTGATTTAAACGCAGAAGAATAAGGTAGATAAACCAGGGTTAGATTACCAAAGTTGCATCAATTCGTGATTATTTGCCACCAAATTCATTTTACAGTGCACTACAAAATTATTTTTAGGTAACGCGGGTTCAAACGACAATGGTTGGACTATAAACCTAAATATACATGTAAAGTATCTACATGATATTCTAAGATTGATAATTGATTAATGTCCATATTTTATGGCTTGCCGAAGTGAGTTCATTAATTGTTTTTACCCCCCCCGGCGCAAGTGTCTCGCTCGTAACTAATAATATATCCGAAACTAAACAACCAATTATCGATTAGTCTTTAAAATCTGAACCCTACTACGATGTAAGCACAAGCGGGACGCTTGCGCTAGATGGGTATTGCTTTGGAAAGTGGATTTGATCCGAATTACCGTGAGAGTCTGAGTCATTAATCTATAACTGGGTTAAGTAAAACAATATAACGATATTTAAAACATCCCAATAACTGATCAGAAAGAATAGCCGATTATTATTTAAAAATATGCAATTTCAGCTGGACTTCTCAAAAATATGTAATGGTTACCAAATATAACTAGCTTATTTGTTTGAAGTTTACGGGTTACCGTAGTCTTCCAATTCGCTAAATCAGTTCGACTAAGTAAACCAAGTATCAAATAGGAATCAATACTTAAGATTAAGTATACTCTTAACTCAACCTAGTGAAAATCTTATTTAATGCTCTGGTTATTTAAAAGCTCGGGGGAATTTTTAACCTGAGATTTACCACGCTTACAATCGCAGTAATAATAGGCTGTTCAGCACATTTAGGTTGAGGCCAACGAACTACATATGTTTTTTATATATTTTATATATTTAGAGAACTAATTTATTATCGCTTTTATGAACCAATCATTACAAAACCTGTTAAAGAATGTCCCGGTACGTCTCGCAACCCCCGTGGATATGAACAATCCAAATGATACCATTGAAATACATTCAGGTGAGTTCCGCCTAAAGAATGATCAACATGAATTCAAAGTCAACGGCCGTATCTATTTCCGATGGCTTCCATCCATGAAAGTCATCTTCAAAGCAACATTTATCGATCAGCCAACGGATGACATTTTACTGTTGGAAAAATTTGAGGTAATAGTTGATGGTAAGGAAACAGGTAAAGTAAGGGTCACCGATCTGGATCTTACAGGCACGCCGACATGCGGTGGAGATGGAAGGCATTTTATTTGGGGCGATAGCACAATATCAGTCAGCGAGGTGAGTTTTTCGATACCCAATATGAGAGAATATTTAGGAAGTTCGGTTAAAGAAACACCTACGGCATTAAATGTGCAAAAAGCAAGGCTGACTTTGGACGACAAGCCTTACAAAATTACTATCGATCAACTTTCAGGCTACAAAAAAAAACTGAAGAGTTTAGAAGAAAATGGCGGATATTTATTAACCTATGCTGGAAAGATTGAAAAAGAAAAAGGAGCAATCACGTTGTCCGAGTTACATAAGTGGCAGGATCGTTTTCACCACTTCTTATATTTTCTAAACGGACGGCGCGTTGCCCCCATGTTCTTTAGCGGAATGCACAATGATGAAAAAATCTGGACGGACTATGGAGGATATACTGTTGACATGCACAAATTCGTACCATGCTGGTCAGACATTTTTGTTATGGATGATCTGTCACAACTTTGGAAATCCTACAACAAACTCTGGAAAGAAGACCTTGATAAAGATTTTTTAATAACGGCAATCCATTGGTACGTCGAAGCCAATATGAATGCGGGAATGGTAGAAGGATCGATAATCCTAATCCAAACTGCATTAGAGCTATTGTATAATTGGCTGATTATCGAAAACGAGAAAGTGATTATCGGTGGCGACGCTGAGGGAATGTCCGCGGCAAATAAAATACGTTTGTTGATCCACCAGTTTAAAATCCCAAGTGCGATTCCTGAAGCATTTAAGGAACTGGCAAAAATAAAAGACGTGGAAGATGGGCCGGAAGCTTTTGTAAAGATCAGGAATGCTCTGGTGCACGGCCAGAAAATAAAGCGCAATGAATTGAAAAAGATCAGTCTTCATGCTAAATACGAAGCTTTGCAACTGGGTATTTGGTATGTCGAACTTGGGTTATTGTACGTGCTTGGCTATAAGGGAAAATACAACAACCGCACCGATGGTAACAACTGGAAAAATACAGGGGTCTTGGTTCCATGGGTCAATGACCAGATTTTCAAAGTGGGCAAACCAAAGGATTTCGGCAATGATGAGCTGGAATCATTTTTAGAACTGCTGATTAGGCAGAATAAGGTGAAAAATCCAACCATTGCTAAACTGAAATCATGTAAAACGTTAGCGATTGGATATTCATGGGAACTTCCCGTTTCTATTGGAGCGATTAAAAAGAAGACCGAGAGCGATTTTGGGGTAAAGAAGGCAGATTTGCCAGCGCTTGCCAAAGAATACGAATGGGAGATCGGTTATTTCTATACCGAACCGGATTTTGAAGGAAGGAAGTTTTCTTCTGCAATCATGGATCGGTTATTAAAGGATTATAATGGAAAATTAATGGCCACAACAGAAATTAAAGAGGGAAATCGGATGATCACCAGTCTTGAAAGCAGATTGTTTAAGAGGATGGGCAAAACCTGGAAGAGTGAAATCAATGGCAATGATTTACAGCTGTTTCTACGGGGCGAAGTCAGAAAACTCTCCATTGACGATTAACTTAAGAAAACACTGCGCCCATTAGTAGGTTATTTAGACAAACTGATCTTGGCATACCGACTGCGTATCGATGCACATCGTTAATAAATCCTACAAAGATACCTGCATCCACAAATGCATCGACATTTTGTCTGAATGCAAAATTGATAAGGGTTTGCATATGAACCGAGCGAAGTCTCCACTGCTGGGTTTTAGAAATGAAATTATAAACAGTCACAATTTTAAAATGAGTTAATCCAATGGTACGTTTATTATTTGGAGGCGCGTCGTCGGTCAGAAAAAGCGAAACGATATACAGGCTTACCCAGCATCTTATGGCAAAAGGATTTATAGATGTCCTTAGGCTGGTTCCCGGGAGCTTATCAGACTTCAGTGCCGTAAAATCATCAAAAACTTCAATTCAATACTAAACAAAATAACCAAATAATGAAAACGCACTCAAGTGTAACGATGTCGCTACTGTTGAAATATTCAACAGTGTTTAATGATGGAGACCAGCGCACTCCGGCAGAAATACTGGCACCATATGGAAGAACCATGACTTTGAAGATGATCGGTGTGCTAAACTCCATGCTTCAAAGAAAATTAAAGGAGCTACCGCAACAAATGTTTTCATGGTTTGGATCAGACAGCGACTTGGGCGAACAGATGATGAAAAAAATCTTTAACGGCTACCGTAATGAGATCCGCGCTGGAGCAAGATTATTCCTAGTTAATGACCATGCAAACTTACGGATGAATGTCATGGCCAAAAACTTACCAGAAATAGATTTGGAAACAGCAATCGATGTTGACCAATCCCATCTTAACTTCTTTAAGGCCTACCTTAAAATTAACGAAGATTTTCTGCGCAAACAGGAAAACATCGGCGCAACAATTCCCGAAGAATTTACCGGTCTTGAGAAAGCAACCTGGATGACTACTGCAACATTGATCAGTTACTATGACTTTGCCTACATCGATGAGGTGTTAGCGGCCATCCAAATGATCAAAGCCATGTACTGCTTTGATTTTCTCCAAAAATATAATCCGCAACTCTATCAACACTATTTAGATAATAAAGGCGTCGTTGATTTTAAAGACTACGCAAAAAAGATGTTTCCGTTAACAAATTTATGTTTTACCGATGCAGTAGGCATAAATGGCAGTGATCAAGCCAATCAGCAATTTCTGGAAATCTTTAATCACCAGGTTGACATCCCGGAAAATGAAGAAAATGTTGCAAAAAGAGATTTTTTGGCCATCCGGAACAGACCGCTCTATAAGGTTGGAGAGAATGATTTTGTAATGCTCAACCGGGCGATGATCATTAACAAAATGTATACCTCAATCTATTGGGACTGCAAAGCCATTATTGATACAAACCCAGCACTGGGCATTTCTCAAAATGGTTTCCGAACGGACTACACAACAGAATTTTCAGAGGGCTATCTGGTTTATAAATTATTTGAGAAAGCTTACGGGAACAAAAGCTACAAACAGTTTTCTGGCGAGCAAATGAGGGTGCTGATGAACCATTCTGAACCAGACTATTACGTTCGTAATGGCAATAAGGTTTTTCTAATTGAGGTTAAGGACAGTTTCATTACCGGTAAGGCCAAACAGTCTTTCGATGTGCCTACTATAGTTAACGACCTGAAAAGCAAATACTATAAAACTGATTATTCAGAAAAAGCTGTTAAGCAGTTACTTACCAGGATAAGATTAAGCCTGACAATGGGTTACCCCTTTGACCAGCACTATAAACCAAAATCTCTTAAATTTTATCCTATACTGATCGTATATGATGTCAACCTTACCGTTCCCGGCATAGAAAGCGTACTTATAGGCTGGTTTGAAACAGAAAGGGATACTTTGATTCAGGAAATGGCCGACAAAGGCATCACTGGATTTCAGATCAATAACGTGGTGGTACTGCACATTGACTGTCTGATATTGCTTAACGAGTATATCAGGGCAGGAAGAATAAAGCTTGAAGATTTAATTGATGGGCACCTGCTTAGACGACGCAACTTACTCAAGATCACCAATGCAAAAAGTTTTAAAGAAATCAAGGCAAGTGTCCTCAACAGTTACCTTTCCTTTAATGAATATGTTAGAAACATCATAGATCAGATTCCCCCTGGCCGAAGGATAATGCCTTCAGAGTACAACATATTTAAAGATTAACACTAACATTAGAAAAACATGACCGATACAAAACTATGCGAAGATCGTTGACAACATTTTTGGTGACGGTAGCCATACCTTGGATACTGCAGCAAACATCAGCAACAACATTTCACGGATACTGACGTCAATGCCCCCTCTGCAAGCATCTCGCTTGTGACTAATAATATATTCGAAAAACTAATTAATCTAATTTCGATTAGTCTTTAAAATCTGAACCCTTTTATTGTGTAGGCACAAGCGGGACGCTTGCGCTAAATGGAGAACAAAAAACTGTATAGTTAAGTACCAGAGATGGTTATATCCAGATTTTTATAAAAATCAACTTGTTGTTTATAATCGATAGGTTCAAAGGAATCGTGTTTCCAAACCATTTCAATAATTGGAACATTTAATTTTTCAGCATAATCCAACAAATCGTTTTTCTGTTTCATGTTGGCGTAACTTGAAATAAATATAGCTTCCAAACATTCTTTTGTATCTAACATCATCGTTTTGCCAAATTGGAATTCTCCTTTGATTTCTTCCGCAACGCATCTTCCTTCTTTATAATAAGTTCCAATTCTAAATTCATTTTCGCCATCATAATCAATATGCTTGCAAAAAAAAGATGACTCCGCAATTTTTTCTATGTCTTCTTTATATTTATCATATCCTACATCCAACAAATAATTACCGGAAATATAATCTACTTTTCTACAACCAAGTTCGCTGTACTTTAAATACTCTACATCTTTGTATATCAATTTGTGCTTAAATTCATTTATGGCTAAAATTTTCTTTTTTGAAAAAGCCAAGCAAACTCCATAATAGTTATCAGCATAGCGTTCCCACATTCTCGGTTTTGTAAAGCCAAAAATTTCCTCATGCCCTTCAAATTGAGAATAATAATATTCACTTGCGAATTCATGACCTATATAATTTTTACAAAAGCTTATCTGATTAAATGCGTTTTCCAAATTTGATACTAGGTCATTTAATTGGTTAGACTCATTATAAAAGTCCTTACACTTATTTAAATCGACATAATGCCCCGTTGAAACAATACGCCTATTTGCTTTCCTACTCTCGGTCGGATCAATAGAGTTTGTCCTTCCGCTAAATTTTAACTGTTCATTAAAAAGTATGAAATCTATAGCTGTAGATGCCTTTGTGTAGTGATAAAGAACATCTTCATTATATATCTTCTTAAAAAAATTGATGCTCATATCTATCATTCTGGTCTATTTACTTTAAATTTTAACTCTTACCATCATACAACAAATTCTTGATAAAATAATATGCAGCTATGAATACAGTTTGGCATTTTAAACAAGCTATCTATTCCATTATCACAATAAATATACTATTCTTAAACCGATTTCATTTCGGAAATGGAAATATCACCAGAAAAACAATTATGGATTGATATTTTTGAAACCGTTAGCTATTAATAAATTGATATATAGCTCTTAACCGATCTACAAAATCTTTAAAATCACTGTCATAGTGTTTCTTTAGTACTAAGAGCTGAAATTGGCTTTGCTGAAAATAAGTTAGCAGTTTACCATCTACCCTCTTTGGCGCAAGCGTCTTGCTTGTGACTAATAATATATTCGAAAAACTAATTAATCGAATTTCGATTAGTCTTTAAAATCTGAACCCTATTACGATGTAAACACAAGCGGGACGCTTGCGCTGGATGGGTCTCGCTTGCGACTAATAATATATTCGAAAAACTAATTAACCGAATTTAGATTAGTCTTTAAAATCTGGACCCTATTACGATGTAAGCATAAGCGGGACGCTTGTGCTGGATAGGTTAGCGACAGATGAGATAATCATTTACCAATTCCATATTAAATAATATGTATCTCCAATAACCGGCCTATCAAGAACTACAGATATTGCGTCCTGAATAAAGTTGTATTTTATTAAATTAGACTCATCAAAAGTTATCCCATTCCTTATACATTTTAATTTAGCTTTCTTAACCTGCCTATTTTTTGGAAATACGATGTGAATTTCCACAGAATTATAGCTGTAGGAGACCAAATACGAAAAGTCTTCTGTTTCTTTTAGATAAGCATCCTTGTTTAGAAGTTCCAGTACATGTTTCATTTTTTTTCCCACCGGAAGTATGTGATCAAATTCTACTTGGAAGGATTTTGCTCCGCCTTCTGATGTTTCAATCACAGCTGCATCGGGATGACTGGCCACGTATTCGATACTGCCAGTAGTGTTATAACCACGGTAGAAGATTGACTTTAAAGGAATATTTGGAGTGAATTGTCTTTCAGATATCCAAATCGCATTTTTGCCCGTTTCATCCAATACAATCTTAAATATTGCTTTATCATAAGAAACTGAAACGCTGTGCCCTATTGCAGAGAGCAATGCCTTACATCCAGATAAAAATTTTTTTTGGCCATAGCGCGCACCAGAAAAATCTGCGATCACCCTGTCTTGAACGGCTTGTTTTACTCCTGTAGATGGAGGGATCCAATTTGTGAAAACATAATTATCTAAAGTAATGGGAATCAAAATAGATTTACCGCCTTCACGAGCCTCTCTTTGTAAAGTCTCTTCCAGTTCGTTTAAAAGACCTGCCCTGTTTAAAGACGTTTCTGAACAAATAAAGATAACCTTCGCAAAGTTATTGATGTTATCTCTCATAACCCTATGTAATTTTTCACCAGGCTTGGCGTGTAACGGAAAAAAAAAGGTTCTGACTCCCGAATCGTTAAGAAACTTGTTTAATCGATAAGCAAATTTTTCATCGGGACCACCGTAGCTAATAAAAACTGTTTCCATTCGAGCATATTTGATTGAAACAATATACAATTATAAATAACCAAAAGCCATGCTAAATAATCTTTCTAAAATTTTATCCCTAAGATTAATAACAAAAGTCAAATTTTACTGCTAACAGCATGGAAGGCCGATTGAATATAAAATATTTAAAGCACAATCGGAACTTGCGCCAGCGTTAACGAGCTGACAAGCTTTGCCAGATAAGATTTCTAAAAATACTTTTCCGGTTTTTTTTTCCATAGTAATAGTTAAAATAAACTTCTTGCTTTTTGAAATCTTTGGCGAAAGTAGAAATGCGGGTATACGTTTTGCCAAATGATATAACACAGAAGTTTCAATATCTGGATGCAGTGAAACCACAGCAGAAACAAAGATTATTGAGCCTTTTTTAACAAAAGCAATGGGTTATGATAATGCTTGAAACCATAGCTATATTAGTCGTAAACCTTGCTATTTCTGAGGTTATAAAATTACATAGGTTTATAGTTGTGAACTTTGGATGTTCTGACGTTTGTATTTTTAGAATTTTAAGATTGTGCAGATGGATAAATCTGCCTTAAAATCGCCTTTATTTAAATAATTAGATTAACCTTATTTCCTGTTTTCACGGCTTGGTAAATGGCATCAATGATTTTCATATCTCTCAAGCCTTCCTCACCGTTAACAGGCACCACTGGCTTTTTATCTTCAAAAATAAGAGTTGCCATTTCATCCATCTGTACAGTTTGATGAGTAGTTACAGGCTGTGTGAGCTCACCCATGTGTGTTCTGCCTTTAATAGGACCATAACCGGTAGAAGGCTGCATTTCTGCAAATCCCTTATCGCCACTCATAAAAAATCTATCCAGATGATTAATATTATAACTGGATAAGCAGGACGCTACCGCGCCACCTGGGAAACCCAATTGAAACTGTATGGTTTCATCTACACCTTCGCTAAACTTTATCGGATCGGTCTTGGTTTCCTGAGCCGTAACCCAAATCGGCTCTTCGCCCACCATGTATCTTGCCCCGTTGATGGCATAAATGCCGATATCCATCATTGATCCCCCGCCCGCAAGCGCTTTATTTAATCGCCATTGCTTAGGATCGCCAGCTTTAAAACCACACTGGGCCTGGAAAAACATGATCTTACCGAAATTATCCGCTTTTCGCATTCGGATTACCTCCAGCGTCCGGGGTTCAAAATGCATCCTGTAGCCAATCAGAAGCTTTACATTTGCTGTTTTACAAGCATCGATCATCTCCTGTGCTTCTTTGGCATTTAAGGCCATTGGTTTTTCGCATATAGCATGTTTTCCAGCTTTAGCTACCCGGATTACCTGACTATGGTGCAGGGCGTTTGGCGTAATTACATAAATTGCATCTATATCTTTATTGTTTTTTACCTGATCGAAGTTTTCATAGTTATAGCAATTCTTTTCAGGGATATTGTACTTCGTTTGCCATTCTTTAACTTTTGAAGGGGTACCACTGATTACACCAACCAACTTTGCCTTTGTACAGGCTTTCATCGCTTCTGCTACACGGGTGCCATATCCGCCTAAACCCATGATGGCCACTCGAAGTATTTTACCCTCATAAGGCTCGGTAATTCGACCAGGAGCATCTGCAAATGCTGTTAAGGAGCTTAATTGCAGCATCAATGCTGATGCACCTATTTTTTGTAAAAAATCTCTTCTAGTGTTCATATGCATCCTGAGGTTATATTGTTATTCAGCAAAATATTAATCAATATTTTCGAACTTGTTTTTGCCGCTTGAATAATTGATTTACATCATGTAATCTAACACCGAACAGCCATGTTAAATTTTCGAGATATGATTTGCGAGTTGGTCTTAAAGATAAAGTAATTGCATTATTTCTCAAAATTCCCGATTACTTTTTATACTGATGCTTGTAAAGGAATCTGCATACTAAAAACTTAACAATCCGGATCGAATTTTTGGAATGACCGGTCTCCTGAAGTTTGGAAGACTTCAACACCTTTTTCCAGGGCGTTTCTATGATCAGAAGTTTCAACCGATTGTGAAATATTTTTGTCTGTCATAACTTTATTCAATTCCTGATTTGCCCCGGGCCAAACGAAGCCCAAGAAGGGAAACCTGTTCTCCGCCCGCTGCCTTTTCACGCGGCGCTGGCGCAAGCGTCTCGCTGGTAACGAATCATATGTTCGAAAAACTAATTAATCGAATTTCGATTAGTCTTTAAAATCTGAACGCTATTACGATGTAAGCACAAGCAGAACGCTTACGCTAGATGGAGTGGATGTGGCCGTAATTAAGAAACAGGCCCTTATTATACATTTACATAAATTACTTTACCAAAAACTATTGTGTTGCCGTCGGGGTCGTTAACAGCACAATCGCGCATTCCATATGGGCGATCTTCTAAAACCGTATCTATCCATGCGCCTCGTGCGGTGATCAGATCGTAGTAAACATCAATTTCATCACACTCTACACATAAATGAGCGCTGCCGGGTACTTTTTTATGCCCAGGATTTGCTGGCCCACTTAAATGAATGCAGACATTGTCATAAACCAAGCCTGCATAATCTCCAAATTTAAAATCATAGGTAAACCCCAGAATATCTGTATAGTAATTAACGGCCTTTTGGAGGTCGGTGACATGAATGACAACAGATGAACTTAATACTTTCATATGGAATAATAAATATCGTGCAATGTAATCGTTACCAAAATTTAATAAATTTTAAATGATGGGCATTTGCCCGCATTCTTAAAAATGCTTTTTCATTCATATTTGAGCGCATTAATAGGATTTGCTTTCGCCGATTTATACGTTTGAAAGCTGACTGTAAGAAGCGCAGTAAGCAAAGTTACAGTTGCCGACACTGGAATTACCCACCATTTGATATTTGTGTGGAATTCGAAGGTTTTTAACCAGTTATTCATCAGGTAAATACTTAAAGGCACCGCAATAATTATAGCAAAAGAGATAATTTTCAGGAAAGAAAATGATAGCAGTTGCATAAGCTGAAACAAAGAGGCACCCAGCACTTTGCGAATGCCTATCTCTTTCGTTCTCTGTTCTGCACTGTAAGCTACTAAGCCATATAAACCCAAACAGGAAATGAAGATGGTAAGCCCACCAAAGAGACCAGAGAGGATGCCCAATTTTTGCTCCGTTTCGAACTTTTGTTTGTATAGTGAACTTAAAAAATCAATTTCAACTGGGTAGGCAGGATTAAGGGCTTTTGTAATTGTTGCAATTTTATCAACATTCTGAAGTAAGTTGCTTTTTGAATTTAACCTCATTGTGATATTGCCTAAATATTCTTTATTAAAATATACGACCAAAGGATCATTGGATTTATACGGTGTATTCCATACAAAATCATTAAATAACCCAATTACATTGTAAGTCTGTCCAAAAATTTTAATTTTTTGTCCAATAGGGTTTTTCAGGTTCATGATTTTTTGCGCGGATTGACTTAGTAAAACGGCACTGGAATCAGAAGCATATTTTTCTGAAAAATCTCTGCCAGAAATCATTCTAACCCCGCTGGTCTTAATAAAATTATAGGTTGTAGCAATTCTTGTAAACGGAATCTTGTTTTCCCGCTGTGCCATTCCAGGCCATTCTATATCGTTAAACATCGAGCCATCATGAGATAAGCCAACGGACAACTTTGCCATTGATTCTACGGCTCCAGATTTTTTTAATTTATCTTCCAACAGATTATATTTTTCATTCAACAAGCCTTGCATGGGCATCTGTACCAGCACATCCTTATCAAAACCAGAAGGTTTATCGTTAGCATATTTCACTTGTTGATAGATAACAATTGCACCAATAACCAAAAATATGGAAAAGCAAAACTGAATAACCACTAAAACTTGCCTTAAACTGAAATTAAACATCCGGCCTGAAGGATTTCTTTTAAGATTCTGGGCAGGATTTCGAGACGATAGGTAAAATGCAGGATAACTTCCCGCTACCAAAGCAGTAGTTGCTACTGCCACGATTAGACTTATCCAGCTGTAAAAATTAAAGTAGGTTATGCTAAGATTGATTTGAAGCATATGGTTAAACTTTGGCAAAAGTAACTCTGCTAAAATAACGGCTAGTGCCAAAGCGATCAGCGTAAGCACTAAAGATTCCATAAGAAACTGAACTACTAATGATTTTCTATTTGCCCCAAGCGTTTTTTTGATTGCAATCTCTTTGGCTCTTTTTTCAGATTTCGCAGTTACTAGATTAATGAAATTTATACAGGCAATCAACAATATCCCGATTGTAAGACCACCAAACAGCCACAGCCGCTCAATATTTCCACCAACAGTTTTTCCATTGACGAAATTTCCACGCAGGTAAAAATCATTTAGGGAATAAATAAAATAAGACTGGTTGGTACTTTTGGTATTTCTTTTAACCAATGCATTTATTTTTTCATCTATTAACTTCGGGTCTGTTCCCGGCTTTAAAACCAGTAAGGTGATGAAACTGTAATTATTCCAGTCTGGATTTTTCACACTTGTATTGGAATTTGCGTACAATGCCCATGGCAAAATATAATCTGGCTTGTAAGAACTGTTGTCTGGCATATCCTTTACAACGGCCGTAATTTTTAATTGTATTTTGTTTTCAAAACGAACAAATTTATTGACAACATCTGTAGATTGAAATAAAAGTTTCGCTGTGCTTTCTGTCAAAATTACCGTATTGGCATCCGTTAGTGCGGTTCTTGGGTTGCCGTCAATAAATTTAAAATCATATACCTCGAATATATCAGGCTCAGCAAACCTAAAGTTTCTTTTAAAAACCTTCTCTCCATTGCCAAGCAAGCCAACAGCGTCGTAATTGGTTCGCGAAACGTAGGCAATTTCGGGAATCTGCTGTTTGATTGCTGGAGCAAGAGCTGTTGCAGAACCTAAAAACGTAGTAAAAATGTTGCCTTTATCATCTTTAAGATTATTCATTACCTGGTAACTACGCCTAGCATTTTTGGATTGCAGGTCAAAATTCCATTCATGGGCTACATATAAGAGCAACAAAATGCAAGCTGTAAGCCCAATGCCTAAACCAAGTATGTTAATTAAAGTGGACATCTTATTTTTCCACAAACTCCGGAATGCAATTTTTAAGTTGAGTATAAACATAATTAGGTTCAGGTTTGGTATTGAATAACTTATTTACATGAAAAAAATACCTTTGGCCTTCGTATTATAAAATATTAGAAAAGTTCTTGCATCTATATAGGGTTATCCAAATTTAGTGCGGTAAAATGGGTCCATCAATAACTGTAAACAGTCATTTTTCCCTCTGGCGCAAGCGTCTCGCTTGTGACTAATCATATAGTCGAAAAACTAATTAATCGAATTTCGATTCGTCTTTAAAATCTGAACCCTGTTACGATGTAAGCACAAGCGGAACGCTTGCGCTAGATGGAGTGCATTATTTAAATTAATGGAAAACAATTTTTTAAAAATAAATTAAATAATTT
Organism: Pedobacter rhodius; assembly: GCF_027213645.1. Lineage (GTDB taxonomy): Bacteria > Bacteroidota > Bacteroidia > Sphingobacteriales > Sphingobacteriaceae > Pedobacter > Pedobacter rhodius. Next base: position 177,519 of record NZ_JAPWGL010000002.1, read on the forward strand.
CATATGCTAAAAAAATTACGAAACTTCATTAAGCCAGGCAGATAAAAAAGAGATTGAATTAAAAAAAATGGTTTATTAGCGAACAGAAGTAAACAAGGTTACAATGATTTATAGCAATAATAAAAACTGGTTAATGTGCTTAATTTTAATGATTTACTGCGGTTTGTCATTTGGACAAACGAAATCAAAGCCAGATTTGTATTTGTATTTTAAACAAGATTTATCAAAGAAAGTATACAAATCTGATTTAAACTTACAAACAAAACCTGCTAACCAGAATGGCCAGCCATCTTCAGAGGTGCAAAGTATTTACCATTACGCTTACCTCACAGATGATGGAAAAAAGGAGTATTCCTACGAGTTATTAGCCACCATTCCTGGAACTCATCCGCTCATTTGTAACCGTGAAATCTTTAGCAAATACAAAATCGTTCCCTTTCAAAATCTGGAAAAAATTAAAGGGTTGATAGCTGACGGCTGGGACAGTTCCAAATTCCCTTACCGTAGGATATTCGTTGTTGAAAAAATAGCTAAAACGAGATATAAAGTGGTACAAGTACAACTATTTTTTCCTTTTAGTTCTGAGGGCGTAAAAATCAGGCAGTTGAAAGTAAATTGAATGGCAGGAATAAAGCGTGTAACCGTTTCTGTTTTTTAGTAAAATACATTTATATTTTTTTGAGGGCTTCGGAATTTAATCCGAGAGATCTTATACCTAAGACAGCTAAAATGTATCAAAAAAAATGCTGAACGATTAGGTAAGTCGAAATCGAAACCCGCATAACCTTCGCTATGTAAAAAAAATACTTACGAAAAAGAAGTGGCTATTGGTGAAGATAAAGTTTAACATAAGCAGCTTTAATTATACAAGTTAAATGAATTGGTAAGCCAGCTACGGATGTTATTAACTTAAGGCAGGCATGATTAATGTTAGTTTAAAAATTGAGCAGTTTGTTATGATAAATATGCACACAAGATCAGTTAAAATTTCGACCGCAACTTTACTGCTATTATTAATTTATAGCTGTAGGCAAAAAACTAATTTCATTGTGCAGCCTATAAGTGATGAATTTAACCGACAGTACATCTCCGGTAAAGGATTGGATACAAATTATTTCAATCCAAACGACGTCATGCAGTATTACCAGGTGTCAAACTATGAAGATTTGGCGGATAATCAAATACTGTCAGAATTGGAGGTTTTTGCAACTACCCGTTTTCCTTCGTACAAACTTCAACAGCTACGTAAGTTAACATTACTGTTTTACAAGAAAAAAATGTTTATTGATTACCAGGATCACCTGTATGAATCTGCAAGGGAAAATGACAACAGGCGCCTGGAAGGACATGCGAAAGAATTGTTAGCCAGCATAACGTTAGAACGGACAAATAAAAATTCAAAGAATATGTCCCGCAAAAGCGTCCTTTACGATAATGGTAAATTTAAGATGAAGTTAATTGATACCATATTCGTACGATAGTCATTAATAACAGAACCCAAAAAAACTGATAAAGATGCTTAAACTGAATTCGATATTACTGCTAATGGGCATGTTAGCTGCCTGTAAGGGCAATTCAAAAAAAAATTCAAATCTGCCGGATACATTGACATCATTACCCAACAAAACCATTGTATTAAAGCTGGATACCAGTACAGGAAAAAAAATCAGCACCAAAACAGCCGATGAACTGGTTTATCAGGATGATACTTTTGCTACTTACAGCGACAGTCAAAAAAGAGGAACAGGCGTAATTTCATTTGACTTAGACATTAACGACAGGCTGGAAATTTACAACGACGACGGATCATTTTTTGGCAGGATAGTGCTCAATGAAGACCAGACATATTATACTTTGGACATGCCCCAAAAGACAGTTGCCAGAAAAGTTGTTCCCCAGTTTGATGCAGCCGCATTTGTTTTCGATGCAGATGAGGTTAACAGTGATGACGACTATTTAAAAATTTACGTAAACGGGCAACTGAGGAAAGTTAAAAAGGCCGGGATTAAATACTCCTATATGAAATGGGACGATTATTTAAGGGATAATGCGAAAGGTTCCGGCGCATATTAATTTATTACACCCCTCTGGCGCAAGCGTCTCGATTTTGACAAACAATATATTCGAAAAACTAATTAATCGAATATCGATTAGTTTTTAAAATCTGAACCCTATTCCAGGTAAGCCCCCTCTGGCGCAAGCGTCTCGCTTGTGACTAATCATATATTCGAAAAACTAATTAATCGAATTCAATCAGTCATTAAAATCTGAACCTTATTACGATGTAAGCACACGCGGAACGCTTGCACTAGCTGGCAAGAGACTACCTTTTTCAGATAGCCTCATAAAAAGGATATACTTTTAATTAATGGTTTTTTCAGGTGATTCCTTCAATATAAAATCTACCACTACTGAATCACCATTTACCAAGTTAATATCGCGAGTAGACCTCATTAAATAGCCAATATAGCTAGCTCGGAGGATGTGATGCCCCTCATTAAGCTTAATTCGGTATCTACCCTTGTCATCAGTTGTTGTTAAAAGGATTGTATCTCTGGTTTTTATAGGTACACCGGGCAGAGTTCTGTTATTTTTATTTGTATCATAAACGGTTCCGGTAACAATAACATTATTATTTTTCGTTTTAAAAGTTGTTTTGGTATAGCTACCAGTATGGTTTAAAGAAGAGCAGCTCACTAGAATAGCAAATACAAATAATATGCTTAATATATGTTTCATAATATTTTTATAATTTAACATCTCCATGGCCTTCCCCCTCTGGCGCAAGCGTCTCGCTTGTGACTAATAATATATCCGGAAAAATAATTAACCGAAGATCCAATTTTTCTTAAAAACCTGAACCCTGTTACGAAGCACAAGCGGGACGCTTGCGCTAGATGGAGATAAACCAGCGAATTAAATACAAGTTTCCTTCCAAAAAATATCCAGCCCGGATTTTGCTTTTAATCTTCAAAAGGAAAATCTCTCATATGGCCCATATTTAAGATATAGTCGATTAATGTTTCCTTAACGTTTAAAACCCAGGTGCCTTCAGGCCGTTCTACCGCACCGTACTTTTTTAATAAAAAGCGTTTAACCTCAACATCTATCGGGTTTTTGTTAATCAGGTCTATAAAAAAATCATTCCGGTCGTGCTCACTAATGCCTGAAATGGCACAATATTTTTCATCTTTCAGGAGTATTAAGAAGGCAAGATCAATGTGGAGAATTAACGTACGAAAATAAATACCCATTAATTAACTGAAATTGTTTTCTTTATCCAACCTGTAAATATAGAAACCCTGGTCCAGTTCGACACCTCTCCATAGTACCCGTTTTTCCGAAAGTTTTCCATATCACTTTCTGTTGAATGCAATATGCCAACCAGTTCCGGTTTTCCATTCACCATTCTGAAAAGTCCGCCACCGCTATCGCCTCCGGCAGGTGTATATTCGAATGCTATTGGTTTATCAGACCCCATTTTGCTTACCGACGGATTGTCCGGACTATCGAAATCCAATTGCAGAAGCGAAGGTTTTCCGTTAATTTCCATCCCGGAAAACTTATCGACAACATTTTTACCGGCCGATTTTACACCGTGTATCTCGTTTTTAAGCGACCCTTTTGCACTTACGATTCCGGAAACGCCGAAGCCAACACCGGTTACCTGGGAACCAAGCTCATCAAATTTTGTATTTAATGCTGGAAAATCTACATCAGGCACCGCTTTTTCCAATTCCAGCAGCATTAAATCTGTACCCGAAGCCACGCCCTGCAAACCGGCATCAGGGTGAACGGTAATTTTTTTAACCTGATATGTATTTCCGTTAAAATCGAAAGCGAAATCAGCTGGTTCAAGCTGATCTATTTTTCTTTTTTTGGTAAACATTTGATTTGCCGTCATAAGCACATGAGCCGCTGAAAGTACATAACGCGATGAAATTAAAACACCTGAACCAATTGATTTTCCGTTTTCTATTGCTTTTCCGACACAATTAAACTGTTTAGCTGAGGCAAGTTCTTTCAGGCCGGCCGGGTCTGCATCATGCCTTGATATACCGCAGCAAAACAGGCAAAAGGAAAATACCGCAAGGGTGTTGAAGATTTTATTTGTTTTCATAGCATTTAGTTTGAGCTTGTTGCTTTCGTTTCCCTTCCTTTAATACCTTTACTGCCGCCGCTATAGCGGAATGCTTTAGCATGGAAAAGATAACTCATCGATAACCCTATGGAGCGCATCGGCTGTACCAGCGAAACCGTATTATACATTACCGGAGATATACCTGAAGATTTTGAATTATTTGAAGTATTAAAAGCATCATATATGGAACCCGTTACCGTTAGTGATTTTTTCAGGAAAGTTCGGGAAAGTGTAAGCGAAAGTGCCGGCGCTTGTTGCCGCTTAATTTCAAAAGGGAAAAAGTTCTTATTTCGATAAGACATGGAAAGATTAAAATTTACGAATTTGGGGTTTGTTTGCACAACCGTAATCGTCGGTGCGACAAAAAAACCCGAATTTTCGATGTAATAGCCTTGCTCCGTTGTATTGGAGGCATAATAGCCCGCTACAGCGGTGCAGGTAAAGCTTAAACGCTTGCTAACATCGAGGTTTAATGATGGACGGAAAGATAAAATCGATTCGTTGGCAACATTAATTTTATTGCGCTGAATACTACCGTCAGCACCAAACAAATAAGGCCCGAAAGCTATCAGTCCTTCCGTTTGTTCATAATTTAAAGCATTGGTCAGCTCAAAATCATCTCCGGATAAATTGTGAGTTAAACTTACATTCCAGTTTATTTGTTGTCCGACATTTTGCGAACCGCTTGAGGTAATACCTGATGTTTGTCTTCGTTGATTTTCATTAAGATCATCACTTCCGGGCAGTATGGTTTGGCGGCTGGCGATAAGTGAAAAAGTTCCGCTGTTCTTTGTGGGAACATATATATTCAAACCAGGTAAATACTGCAGCTTATTCCCCATTCTGTTTCCGTTTAAAACGGATGCGTTTAAATCCAGCCTGTTGGTAAGCGTAAGCGTAAAATAGCGGAACGGGTATTTAAACCTTGAATAAACGGTATAAAAAGACTGGTTATAAGTGAGTTCCCCGTTAACAGCAGCAGATTGAAGATTTGATAGTTCAAATGTGTTCCTGTTATCATTATGCTGGAAAAGTCCGCCGATTTCAAACGAAGCTTTAGCCACCTTAAAATCATGCCCGATTAGAAAATTAAAATCCTGTACCCTGTTCTCTGATTTATTTGATAAGACACCGTTTATCTGGTTTTCGAGATTTAAATCAATCAGCGTGCTGCTAAAATTATGGGTTGCCCTGAAAAACAGATTAGACTCTTTAGACAATTTGATGTTTAAGTTTGCAAAATTCGTAGTGGTCAGTGGTCGGAACAGGGAGTTGAGGTACTCTTCCGAAGATACGCCGTTAGCCTGTTTAATAGCGGAGCCTACATGCTGCGATGCCCTGATGTTGTTATAGGAAAGGGAGTAATTAATCTGAACTTTATTGCTCATATCATAGTTTGCCGAAAGCGTGCCAATTTTAGGTACGGTACCCGTCCTGCCCTGCATTATGCGTGAATAAACCGGTTCGCCGCCCGGAAGTTTTGCCCAGTAAGATGCAGAAGAAATATCATAACCGGCACTATAGCTGTTTAGCATCAGGTTTACAAAAAAACGCTTCCCGGTAAGGTATAGTGTAGAAAAGGCGCCAAAATTTCGTTGTGTAAAACTATTATTTGCACTAAGCATACCTCCAAGTATGGTTTCAGGTTTTTTCTTGGTTACAATATTCAATGCCACCTGGTTGGGCTTTAACCCGGAAGTGAGGGATGAATTTTTAATAATTTCTACCCTGTCGATTGTTTCCAAAGGCAAATTCTCCACTGCAGTATATACTATCCGGGAGCCATTGATGTAAAAAACCGGATCAAAAGAACCGTCTATTTTATAGTTATTTTCAATTTTGGAAATACTGGGAATCATGGCCAGGAGGTTTTTACCGATTGGCAAATCCGGCACCTTAAAATCTGAAGCTTTATACGAAATCTTTTCAGCCGTATAGATGGTTGATCTGCCGGCAGAGACTTTAACTTCAGAGAGTTGGTTTACAATATAGTTGGCAACACAAATGATGGACTCTTTAGGATTATTTGCGTTTAATGTAAATGTGGTGTCAATCCGCAAAACGGATGATGCAGATTTTAAGGTAACTGATCCGGTTGCCTGGGGAATAGTGGCTAAAGTTTCACCTTTGGCATCGGAAAGAAGCGCAATAGATTTTGTCGTATCTTTTCCAAAAAAAAGTGATAAGCCAAAATAAGATAATGCTGTTTTTTTATCCGGTTGCAGCAATTGTATCCGTAAAGTTTTTTGCACAACTGCCTGAGCCCTTACATCAGCGCAATGCATAATTACTGCGATATTCAGGAAAACCACGATTACAGACAGGTATCTAAATTGCATCTTGTTTTATTATTATAGGTGAGCTTACTATGATATAGTAAAAACAAGCGATGGTGAGCCCGATATTGAGTATAAGATGCTGGGTCCAGCTCAGGGCAGAAATTATTCCTCCGCAGCTGCAGGGCACATATGGGCTGTACAATAAAATCATGATGATATAAACGGTAAACAGCAGCAGCAAACCACCGGAGGCCGCTAAACTGTTTCGATTGGTTTTTTCGATAAGTAACCCCAGGCTGATGATGAACTCAACAGCAATTACCATATAGGCTATCGCTGATGCGAAAACCCGGGGAATTAATGGCGATTTTTCCAGTTCATTCAAAAAATTATCATAATCCGTTACCTTATTTACTGCGGTATAAAGAAACAGCACGAAAAGGATATAGGTCAGGATGACCCTGAATGTGTTTTGAGCGATTAAATTCATATGTTTTTAGGTAAAATTATATTTAAGAATATGTCCGTCGAGCAGTAAAACAATCATTCCTTTGTCGGAAAGTATAAATGAACCGGGTATAGAACTTGTTCCTTTTGGCATGCTGAACCGCATGCTGTGCGAATAGTTAAAGCCTTTTTTCAAATCATATGTATCGATAACAAGGGTATCGAACGAGGAAACGCCCTTATCGTTGTCTGCAAATATTCCTGAATAAATATATAACTGGTCTTCCTTCACAAATACAGCACGGTTGGCGAAAGTCGGTTGGGTTTTATAAGTCGTTCTGCCATCTTTCAGATCAATAACTTCCGGTGATTTTTTAACAGTATCTATGGTATGATAAACCTTTGTAGGCTTCAGGTGCGCATCCAGTGCCCGCACTTCGTTCCTGTACATACATACGTAGATAAAGCCATCTTTATATGGTTGAATAATGCCGTCGTCGGCCATCGTTATGCCATTTGAAAAAAGCGCACGATTCGAAAACGCATGTCCATCTCTGCCGGCCACGTTCACCGAAAAATTACTTTTTTTGGGAATAAGGCTTTTGTATAAAATATCACCATCCTTAATTACACTTGGTGTAATTGCAGCACTTACAAAAGAAAGGGAATCAATCGGTTTTCCGGCTTCAGATAACCGATACCTCCGGCACATCAGCGCTTTACTGTCAAAATTATACAGCGTATCATTTGAAATATAGTATTGTTCGTGCTGATTTTGAAGTATCCTGGCATTGTCAACCGCTACAAGCTCAAGGCTATCGGCCTGCTTACTTATCCGCTGAAAGCGGTTGGTACCCTTTTCAAAAACATAATAACCCTTATGGTCTTCCCCACCAAATTTTATAAAACTCCAGAACGGCCTTTTTACATCAGATAAAGTATAGGAAATGTTTTTATAGTTTCGTGTAAAGCCGCCATTTTGGAAGAAATCTGTTTTGGTACGGCTACCCTGATATAAGAATACGGCAATTATTGCCAGGAGGGTTAAAAAGTATACCCAGATGTATTTTCTTTTCATTTGTAAAAGCGTTTATAATTACCTTAAAAATCCTGTGTATAAACCAAGCGCCCCGGATAGATATGGGTATTGCCGTTACCATCTGTCGAAATCGTACAGATTCCGTCGCCAGGTTCACACGATACCGTCCCTGAATTTTTAGCTTTTGCCCTTTCAGAAAGAATTGAGCAAAATACAATCAGGGCTATCATCATTATATTAAATAATTTTCTGTTCATGTCATTTAAATTAGGGTAAATAAAAAAGACAGCGAACCTGATGTCCGCCGTCTTTTCTTGATGATTAGTTAGATGCAGGATACACTAACACACCAGCTTTGGCAAGATGATCTCCATCTGGCCCTGTTACTACATAGCATACATTTTCTGCGGCAAGACAACTTGCTGCTGCTGCTTTTGCTTTGGCTCTGATGCCAAATGCACCTACAATAACTGTTACTGCGAGTGCGATTTTGATGATGTTTTGTTTCATGTTGTTTAATTTAAATGGTTGATTAATAAATTAAAGTTATACACGAACACGCACCCTGATTATTTTATTATATGAATCGCAGTTAATATTATATTAATCCCGTAATTTAGCGTATGAGTTTGGAATTTAGATTCCGGATGCTATTGTTTTAAGAGCTAAATCTCGTATATTGGATTCATTAAAACGCTCAGTGATGAAATTATTCAGTATCGTCATAGACGATGAACCACATGCGGCTAACGAGCTTGAAACGCTTCTTGAGCGTACACCTGGTATCGAAAACCTGCAAAGCTTTAACGACGTAGAATCAGCAATTACTTTCCTCAATACCAGGGGCAAAATAGACGTTATTTTTTCTGACATTATGATGCCCGGAATTAACGGGATAGTTGCGGCAGAACTTTTTCGCAGCCACTGTGATTTTCTGATATTTGTTACGGCCCATCGCGACTTTGCCCTTCAGGCCTTTGATGCCATGGCAGCCGGCTACCTTATGAAACCTTTAAGGCAGGAAGCATTACTAAAGCAAATCGCCGAAATATCGCGAAAAAGAATTAAGCCATCAGAACCGGCAGCGAAAGAAGGGGAATTTATAATGATAAAGGGCAGCAATAAAAATAGCTTTACAAAGGTGGTATTTAAAGACATTATTTATATCGAAGCCATGCTGAACTATGTAAAAATTACAACGGTTAGGGGAAGCGAACTTACTTATATAGGACTTAAGAGCATTGAAGAATCCTTAAATGGAAAAAAGAATTTCCTGAGAATATCCAGGTCTGTAATTATTTCGCTCGATCACCTGGATCGGGTTGATGGCAATACCGTTAGAATGGGAGACAAAACTAATTTTACGGTAGGTGAAAGTTACAGGAACGCTTTTTACGCGTTCCTGCGCAGCCAGGCTGTAAATCCTTAATTACCCGACATTACGGTGTAATCTGTTACCGTTACGGTGGTGAGTGTGGTAATGGTCGGATCAGAGTTAAGGCACGAACGTGAACCTTTTTTTAAAAATACAAATACGATTTTCTTTTTGAGTTTTGGAATGTTTGTTTGGTTATTCATAGCGTTTTTTTTAGTTCTTACTTCAATGATAAGTGCAAATCTTACCATTGCAACTTTTATTATAGCAACATGCCCAACTACTATATAAACCCTTCATTTAAGCGTTTTAATGCCTTAAAGATTCACGCACTTTGCTGGTCTGTTTATGTGTTTTACGAGGTTATTGTGGCGGGTATAATAACTGGTCATTTCAGCAATCCCGTTTATTACTTATTGTACTATACGCTTAATATATCCTTGTTTTACGCGCATGAACGATTGGTGCTTCAACCCTCCCTCGGGAAGCCGGGCAGTACATGGAAACTTCCGTTTTTCCTGGTATTTGAACTTGTTATTTACCTGGCGCTGAGTATAATGATAGCCCTGGTGCTGGAAACCCTAAAAATAAGGCGTTTGCCGACTGTATTTAACGGCGCCTTTTTTATTGCTTCTTTATACAGGGCTTTCTTGTTTATGATTTTTTCAACCGGATATTATTTTCTTACAACTTATATTTTGCGTAAGAATGCAGAGTTGAAGGGATTTCTCGAAAACGAACAACTGCGTGCCGAACTGGTTACCTTGCAGCGGGATTTTTTACGGTCACAAATCAACCCGCATTTACTTTTCAATACACTTAGTTTTATTAAAAATTCATCAATCCGAAATCCTGCCGAGGCCGAAGAAGCCATTTTAATATTATCTGAAATTATGAGTTTTGCGATGGAGCGGGATGTTGAAGGTTGTGTTTCTTTATCAAAGGAATTAAAACAGGTCGAAAATATTATACAACTCAACCAGCTCCGTTATGCACATCGTTTAAATATTGCGCTGCACGTTAATCTCCATCAGGATTTTGTTTTAACTGTTTCGATTGTACTGCTTACGCTTACTGAAAATATATTCAAACATGGCAATCTGCTTGATCCGGCTTTTCCTGCCGTTATAGAAGTTACAAGTACGTCAGAAAAAATCAGATACTTTACCCGCAACCTAATCGGCAACCAGATGAAGGAACACAGCAATAAAGAAGGCACCGGTTTATCGAATTTAAAACAACGGTTAGACATTCAATTCCGTGAAAATTATTTTTTTAAAATAGATAAAAACGGCTCCTTTTTTGAGATTGTAATCGAATTCCCGATACAAAATCAGCTTGAATATGTTAATTTAAAAGATTAAAGTAAATCGGTAAGCGTTATTTCCGACTTAAAAAATAAAGTCTGTACCCTAAATCTAATTGTCCATATATTTCAAAACCAAATTTTTTATACCAGGGCAGGTTGGCTGGTGTTGATGTTTCCAGGTATAATGGTAATTGTTTTTTTGCTGTCCATTCAATAATTTCCTGCAATAGTTTACTGCCAATTCCGGCATGCTGCAAGGCAGGTTTAACGCCAATAAACCACAGGTAAGCCATTTCTCCTTTGGGTTGGATTTCTTTTATTTTTCCTTCGCGCTTTATTACCTTAAAAATGCCGCCTATACCAACCGCTTTAAATATAAGCTTGATATCGAGCCATAAGGTCGATAATGATCCTTTTTTCAAATGCGGGTACATTACTAAGGCGCAGGCTTTTCTGTCATCAGATAATAATACTTCTCCAAATTTAAAACAACTATCAAATGCATATGCCATCAGCGCGGCTATACGTTTTACCGCTTTACCATCTTGCTTTATGGTATAAGCAATGCTTTGGTTTTCTTTAAATGACGCGGCCAGTAAATTTGTTACCAAAACCCTGTCTTTATATGTTGCTTTAATCAACTTAATCGCATTTATGACCTAAGAAATTATTGTATAACAACCATTTCGAAAGTCTGTTTATTGTTCATATGCGGTATGCATTTGCATAAATATCCGTAATTAAAACATTTTCAATGTATTAAAAAAATCTTCCTACCGATAGAGAAATAAAAAATATTTTTTATATATCTAAATTAAAAATTTTATAACCGATTGATATCTAAAGATAAAAATGCACCTTTGCGACTTTTAAATGATGTTTTTTTATTAAAAGCCACTCGATGAAGGGTTATTACCATGAAGCAACTTCCATTGCAAATGCATCTCCAGGTTTACACAATGTGACGACCTGCGGCATTACTTGTAAAGTACCTGCCGTTTCGCCCGCTCAATCCAGTACTTTGTGGCAACAAATTAAGAATTTTTCAACGCATATATTCGATACTAAAGACTGGCCACCGCGATGGTATTGTGGAAGTTGGTCTGATTTTCATGGCTGGCTGTACATCCTATCCGACGTTTTAATTTGGGCTTCCTACTTCGCTATTCCTGTAATATTGATTATTATGCTGCGCAAACGACCGGATCTGCCATTTCCGAAAATTGTTTGGCTGTTTGTCGGATTTATCGTTTTATGTGGATTAACACACTTAATTGATGCAATAATTTTCTGGTGGCCGGCTTACCGTTTGAGTGCAGTCATCCGATTTTTAACTGCTTTAGTTTCCGCAATTACAGTTTATGCACTTTATAAAATCGTACCGTCGGTACTCTCCCTCCGCTCTGTAGAGGAACTCGAACGTGAGATAGAAAGCAGAAAGTTAGTAGAAGAAAAGTTGGCCGCAAATGAATTCCTTTTATTAGAGGCCGGCCGGCTTGGGAAAGTCGGTGGCTGGGAATTCGATATTAAATCGCAGAAAGTTTCCTGGTCGAAAGTAGTTTACGACATCCACGGGCTTCCACACGACCATAACCTTGAATTGGATGGCGCTTATAGTTATTATACACCACCATTCAAAAACAGCATCAAAACCGCCGTTGAAGAATGTTTAAACAACGGAACAAGCTATGATCTCGAACTCCAGATACAAACGGCCGGCGGTGCAGTAATATGGGTTAGAACATGCGGCGAAGCATTTTATGATGAAGAGGGAAATATTGCTAAACTGAGGGGCGTATTAATGGATATTGATAAATATAAAATCAATGAAGTTTCCCTGTATAAGTCGATAGAAATGGTTAACCAGAATAACAAACAGTTAAAAGGCTTTACACATATACTTTCACACAATATCCGAAATCATGCAAGTAATTTTGCGCTGTTAACCAGCATGATAGACACTTCAGAATTAAGCAATCATAATGCTGAACACATGGAGAAGCTGCGTATTGTTTCCGGCGGACTGAACAAAACGCTCGACGATCTTAAAGACGCGATTAAAATCAGGGAAAGTATAATCGCTGCAGAAGCGCTTTCGATAGCGGAAATCACGAATAATGTTGTGGCGATTATGCAATCAGAAATTTTGGAAAGTCGTGCAACGATAGAAAAAGACTTTGCCGAACAAACAATTTTGTTTCCGAAATTATATCTGGAGAGTATTATAATGAATCTGATATCAAACGCCATTAAGTATAAAAAGGCAGATGAAGATTTGAAAATTAGTTTGAAAACGTACAAAAATATCAACGGACAAATCGTACTGGAATGCCAGGACAATGGCCTGGGCATTGACCTCCAATTGCATGGGCAAAAGATTTTCGGACTATATAAAACATTTCATAATCACAAGAATGCACATGGCGTAGGCTTATTCCTTGTTAAAACACAAGTGGAGTCGCAAGGGGGCATAATTTCTGTTGAAAGCACTGAAGGCAATGGTGCAACTTTCAGAATTAATTTTAATTAATTCACTTTATAGTTAAATTTAAATAATGGGGAAAATAAAAACGGCTTGCGTAATTGATGATGATGAAATTTATTCATATTCAGTCGATTGGATTATAAAAACAAATGAACTTGCAGAAAAAATTTTGTTTTTTTCTAACGGAAAACTTGCCATAGACTTTTTTATAGAAAACCTTAACCATCCCGAAAATTTGCCCGACGTCGTGTTACTTGACATTAACATGCCGGTGTTAGACGGGTGGCAATTTATGGATGAATATGTAAAGCTAAAAACAGCGATTGATAAGAAAATCATTTTTTATATGGTAAGTTCTACCATTGATGAAGATGATTACACGAAATCGCGGATGTATACCGAAATTGTAGACTTCATTGTTAAACCCATTACAATTTCTGCACTTACGGATATAGCCGATAAATTTGAGTAGTTATCAGCCTGTTTTATTATTTTAAGTAGGATGCTATATTCCTCAAATGCTTTATATATGCCTGTAAGGACGTGCATTTAACCCGTTAAATTATTGTCAACACTTTATCTCCTACTCGATTGTAATCCAAACATTTAACCTGAATTTCAATTCCATAATTAATTCGTTATTTTTGATTAATGTTTTTTGATTTTAGCTTCAAAAGTTCGGTTTTATTCGTCTTTTTCTTTCATGGCTTCGTATTTTCTATTTTACTCCTTATAAAAGGGCTGCAGTCAGGAAACAAATCAAGTATATGGCTAAGTGCCGCCGTTTTCCTCAGTGTATTATACATTCTTCCGTTTATGTGCGGTTATGGGGGCTGGTATGCCAGATTACCCTATCGTGATGTTTTATACTATGTACCTTTTCAACAGTTATTCTTAATTCCGCCCGTACTGTATATTTACACAAAAAGTTTGCTCGATAAATCGTTTGTACTTACCCCTAAAGAGTATATACATTTTATTCCAGCTGCTATCTACCTGGTTTATTCATTTATCATATTTTATACCGACAAAATTATAATTAAAGATTATTACTACTATCAGGATGGGAAAGACAAAGACTTTTCGGCATGGTACCAGATAAGTGGCTTTATCAGCCTGTTTTATTATTTATTACTCAGTTTGAAGGTTTACAATAAGTATAAAAGCCTGAGTTATCAGATGGTAAGTTTTGCAGATGCCATTCGCTTCAACTGGATAAAAAGATTCTTATTTGCTTTTTTATTGTTGTTGGGCTTAAGGGCTTTATTTTTTATACTTAATCCGGAATGGGATAAGTTTGGCAGTAAATTCTGGTATTACCTCTGTGTTGCGGTACTTTTTTATTACATCTCCATCAGCGGTTATGTTACACATTTAAAAAGTGTGATTCCTTTAAATACCGCAAGCATTTTTTTACAGGATGATGCAGACAAAAATGAAGTGCCAACAGAAGATATTAATAAAAATCAGGAACCAGAAACCGTAGACCTTGAGCTTAAAGATTTTCAACAATTAAAAGTGCAGATAGAACAGGTAATGACAACCGATAAAGTTTTCAAGAATCCCGAGTTAACCTTACTTGATGTTTCACACCGCATAAATGTGACAACGAAGCGCGTATCTCAGGTTATCAACCAGGGATTTGGAATGAATTTTAATGATTTTGTAAACCATTACCGCACATTAGAAGTAATTGAGCTGCTCCATACCGATAGATTAGTCCACTTTACCTTACTGGGCATAGCATTAGAATGTGGATTTAACTCAAAATCGACCTTTAACCGGGCTTTTAAAAAGCAAACCAGACTCACCCCAAAGGCATATCTTGAAAAAATTAATTTAAAAAACGGTGCCAAATCATGATTTGAAGCGACCAGCAGCTAAGGAAAATGGAATTTTGATATTCAAAAAACTTAACATGAAATTAAAATTTATTTTTCTAATCGTATTTTCAATTTATTCGACCTGGGTAAATGCGCAAATTGAACTATCAAAAGATGAAATCAAAAAAATTGATGCGATAGCTTTACAGGATGTGGTTAAAGGAGGCCCCGGTATCGCCACGGGAATTGTTAAAGACGGCATAATTATCTACGAGAAATATGCCGGGTATGCCGATTTGAAAGACAGTACCCGTATAACAGCTAAATCAAGGTTTAATATTGCGTCAAATGCCAAGCAGTTTACTGCATTGGCCATTTTAATATTGGCTGAACAAAAGAAATTAAACCTTCAAGATGACATCAGAATCTATTTTCCAAAACTTTACCCTGATGTTAAATCTAAAATCAAAATAGAAAACCTGCTTAACCATAGCAGCGGTATCCGCGATGTTTACGACTTATGGTCGCTAACAGGCATTACCTGGTGGAAACAAACATTTAACAATACCGATGCAATTACACTGCTTTCCAAACAGCAGGATTTAAACTTTGAACCCGGAAGCCAATATTTATACAGCAATTCCAATTACATCATTTTAGCAGGCCTGGTTGAAAAGGTTTCAGGCCAAAGCTTTATAAGTTATACCTATCAATTATTTAAACAGCTTGGTATGCCCGATACAGGCTTCATCGATGACTATACTAAAATTAAAGGACCTGTGGCAAACCCTTACTTTAATTTTGATACCTGGACAGGCTATAACTGGATATGTAATATAAATGGCGATGGAAACCTTTTTACTACGCTTTCCGATCAATTACAATGGGAGAAAATACTGCAGGAGAAACATTCCGCTTACCTCTCCACAGGACTCTTAGCCAAAACCCAAATACGTATTCCCGGTTCTCGCATTAATGAATATGGATTTGGCCTCGAGTTCGGGGAATATAACGGAATGGCCTATCGTTTTCATGAAGGTTCTACAGGTGCATGGAAAGCCACCACGTTGCGCTTTGCTAAACCTAACCTCACCATTGTAACACTAACGAATAGCGGAAAAACCATTCCCGCAATGCAAAGCAGGGAAGTTGCAGCTGTTTTATTAAAAATCAAACCCGAAAAACCAGATTATCTTATAAAGCCTCCCGGCATTGGGTCTTTCATCAATATCGCAGATATACCAGGAAGCTATCAAACTGAAAATGGTTATACCTTTCGCTTTGAATTGCGTGATTCAGTACTTTTTTTAATCCGGTCCGGAAGAAATGACATCAGACTGGAAAGGGAATCTGCCAATGTTTTCCACCAGTGGAACGATACAGCCTTTAAGCAGGAGTTTAAGCTAAACAGTAAAAAAGAAATGGAAATAACGGCTTATTACACCAGCCATGCACCATATACTTTGAAAAGGGCAAATTCAGACTGGAGCGGGTTTGACTTCAATAAACTGAACGGAAGTTTCTTAAATAAAGAAACAGGCTCGGTAATTAGCTTTCGGTATCAAAACAACAAAACATATGAAGTAAAAATAGCCGGTGATGCTGAAAGTTGTGAACTGATTACACCAGAAAACCTAATCGCTAACGGTTATGCCATCCAAATTTTAAAAGACAAAAACGGTTATCTGAACGAAATTCAACTTAATGGTAATCGTATCAAGAACGTTCGTTTTAACCGTGTAAAATGATATGGGATTTTGACAGCTTTTCAGCTCAGGCTGGAATCAAATAAAGTTAAAATCTTTGTAATTATCGTAGATTAAGCTTAAAAGATCTCTCCCTGTCTTCCGCAGGCACAATCTCATTAAGTTAAAAAAAAATGCTGTCAGTCTGAGCCTGTCGAAGACCTTTTTATCATCGATAACAAAAAAATATTTGTCCTTCGACAAGCCCAGGATGGCAATTATTTTTTTGTTATCTCCTTAACTTTTTCGTATTGTCCGCAGGCAAGCATTTCGTCATTTCGACCGTAGCGGAGAACACGATGCTCTACGAAGCAAAATCTTTGGAATTGTATTTCCTACACAGCAAGCAGGCGTTACGCTGCGCTTCCCCTATCTGGCTCAAGCGTCTCGCTTGTGACTAATAACATATTCGAAAAACTAATTATTAGTCGAATTTCAATTAGTGTTTAAAACTGAACACTATGACTATGTAAACACAAGCGGATCACTTGCGCTAGATTGGCTGGTTGGTGGGGCACGAACCAGTAGAACAATCGAAATGAAAGCAAGGTCGTCTTTCCGGCGCAGACGGGAATTTAATGTCATTAAGTTAAGAATCGTGAGTAGCTTGTTGAAGACCTTTTAATTATCGGTTGGTGTCTCACGGCCGAAACCCGACTTGGCTGAATGGTAGGAAGCCAATTAATGGATAATCTTAATCCCGCGGCAGCATCTAATCAGAAACTTTTCGAGTTTACATAGGCTTCCAACATATCTCTGTAACCCTGCCCTACCGGAATCGGTTTTCCTGTAATCGTAACACTCATTCTTTGGGCCGATTGAATCTTATCAACCGCTATGATAAATGATTTATGCACCCTTAAAAATTTCTGACTGCCCAGTTTTTTCTGTATATCCGCCAATCCCATACGGGTTACCACAACATTGCCATCTTCAAGATTAATTTTAACATAATCTTTAAGCCCTTCAATATAGGCAATATGGCTCCTTATAATTTTTACCTGCGCATAATTAGAACTTACAAAAAAATAGTCTTGCTCTGTATGAGGAAGCACATTTATTCTTGAATTATACAGCGCTTTCGCTTTTTCAGCTGCCCGGAGAAACCTCGAAAAAGGCACCGGCTTTACAAGATAGTCTACTACATCTAGATCAAAACTTTCGAGTGCATATTGCTCATAAGCCGTAACAATTATCACAATCGGCTTAAGGGGAATCAGCTTTAAAAAATCAAGTCCGTTTATCAACGGCATGTGGATATCTGTAAAAAGCAGGTCTATTTTTTGTTCGTTCAGGCAATTTAAGGCCTCTAACGGATTTCTGCAAAGTGCGCTAACCTTAAGAAAAGGTATTTTGTTTACGTTATCTTCTAGCAGTTCAAGAGCAGGTTTTTCATCATCCAGCAATAAACAATTCATCATCATAGTTTGAGTTCAAGTCTTGCCAAAAATGTATTTTCATGAGCGGTAACTTCAAATTCATGACTTTTTGGGTAAAGCAATTGAAGTCTTCTTTTTAAATTTGGGAGACCTATCCCGGATTCCTTTATGGCATTGCTTCCATGTGATGAAACAAAATTCATAACACTCATTTCAAAAATACGGGTTTCTCCGTCAATTTTTACATCGATATCAATAAACTGATTTTCATTATCCATTCCGATACCATGTTTAAATGCATTCTCAACCAGTGGTATAAGTAACATGGGTTGAATTGCAAAAGCGCTGAAATTACCTTCCAGTTTAAACTTGATGTTCAGATCGGAACCAAATCTCAGCATTTGCAGTGCGATGTAACCCTGCAGATACTCTATTTCATCGGCCAGACTTATTGTCTTGTTATTCGTAGTATTGAGCATGTAACGCAATAAGCCAGAGAGGTTAATTAATGCTGGTTCCAGCTCATCACTTTTTTTTCTCGCCATTCCAACTAATGTGTTGAGCACATTGAACATGAAATGCGGGCTCACCTGGGAGGACAGAAAATCCAGTTCGGTTTTGAGGTAAATGTTTTCCTTTTCTTTGTTAAGCTGCTCCAACCTCACATTTTCCATATAACTGCTGTAGGCGAAACCAATGGCTAATACAACAAAAAACGGCACAATCATAAAAAAAAGAGGCGGACGTAAGAGCCTGCGCTGTCCCTGTTCCCCTTGTGCATAAAGGTAAACCTGAGGTTCGGACTGCACCATTACATACCTGAATAATACAAATACAAGGAAACAAGCTAATATGCCTGATAAATAGATAAACATACCCTGTTTTGAACGCCTGCGTTTAAACAGATAGTTATGGAAATAACAAATGAAAATGAGCAAAAGGTGCATCAATAGCAAATGATTGTGTGAACCACCAGGTATTTCTTTTGCAGCTGAATCATTTCCTAAAAGAGGAATGATCAATAAAAGTATCCAGATTAATGCCGGCATCAGGAAAGCAAAAAGTTCCGCAAAACGCTTACCTGGTTTTTTCCGTAGTCCGGCAGAACTAAAAATCTTTCGTTTAATCAAAGGCATATAAATCGACTCTAGCGATATACAGACAGGTATAGCGTATCGGCCTGCATCGCTGTAAATATACCTAATCCATTTTTCACATTTGTATAAGGCGTGTTAAGGCTAAGCGACGTTTCACCGCTGGCTTTCAAGGCATCGTTATATTCCTTATTAATATGAAAGAGCAATACCCTGTGTAAGCCCAGGTAATTAAAATTGGCTTGCTGGGTTTGGTAGGAGGAAGTTTGCCCTGCAAGCACTTCAACATTAAGCGCCGGACTGGTTACCCTGGAATTTATAGTCGTGGGGTAGGCTTCTATATTCTGAAAGGAAATCATATAATAGGCGCTCGACGGATTTAACCAGCTGAAGATTACCGGGGTAAATGTACCTGATGAAGAACCTAATCCCATGGTTGGAATTTGTTGCTGACTGGACGAAACACGGAAGTTTTTTGGCTTATCCGGCATAGTGGTCTCCGCACTAATCTGATAACCATCCAGATCAAAATTAAGTGTATAATTACCTGAAGCTTTAACAAATGACGGATCGCTGTACGTGTAAACGCCAGAATTGGTTTCCGTAAGCGCGACCGAATTTCCACTGCCATCCAATACCCTGGGCTTTAGCCCCGTTACCGGATAACCATAAGTGATGGTATCCTGCAAATATTTCTGATAATAAACCTTAACCTGCAAAGGCATTCCGGGAATCAGGTAAGCTTCTACCACCGGTTTGTTATAGGTTGATATTTCTTCCGTTTCTTTCTTACAGCCAATTAGCAGGATAAGGGCAAATATGATGAAGATATAGTCTGTTTTTTTCATGCGATTTATTATTTCAATTTTAAGCTTAAAGTTATATTAGGTGTTAATCCAAGGTAAGATACATTTGAGGTAATCACCTGGTTGCCTACTATAGAATATTGTTTATACCAGATATTCGTCCTGTTATACACATTGAACAATGAAAAGCCTATGCTGCCCACTTTCCGGCTGTCTACTTTTATAAAATCGTAAGTGGCAGAAGCATCAAGCCTGTGGTAGGAAGGTAAACGTTCGGCATTCTTATCGCTAACGGTAAGAAAAGTCTGGCTGGTACCACTATAATTATTAATGGTATAACTGGTTAGCGGTGCAGTATATGGTTTTCCCGTCGCGAATATCCAGGTTGCAGAAAAAGCCCATCTTCCTAGCCTGTACATCCCTACAACTTTCGCTTCGTGCCGGTTATCCTGGTTTGCGGCAAAGTCTCCGCCATATACCTCAAAATTATTTGTTGCCTTTGCCAGGGTATAGCTTAGCCAGCCGGTAAACTTCCCTCTTGTTTTCTGCAAAAGAAATTCTACACCTTTACTTGTACCGCTGCCGGTATAGAAGTTTTCTTCAAGCGCAATACCGGTACGGCGATTACCCGTTTGGCGTTGAGAATATTCCGAAAGGTTATCCAGTATTTTGTAATAGCCTTCTATGTCGATTAAAAAATTAGGTGTTTCATAACTGAAACCTGCAATAAAGTGTTTTGCAGAGCTTACCGGGATACTGGCACCATTGGAAAGCACCCAGAAATCGCGGCTTCCCGATAGGATATCCTCACGGATAACCCGGTTGGTAAATTGATAGAACTTACCGGTAGAAGCTTTTAGGGTTAACCTGTCAGTAAGCAGATAGCTTGCACTTAAACGGGGTTCGTAATATAATTTTCCGGTTTGGTCATAGTAATTTGCCCTCAAACCAGGTTTAATCTGTAACTTATCAGAAGGTTGAAGTTCCAGTTCGCCATACAGGCCGGCCGTAAGTGCCTGCGTTTTCTGGTCGATTAGTTTGCTGGTATCATTCTGGCTGTATTCATAAGATACATCCTGCGCAGAGGCAAAGTTTCCGAACAGCAATTTCGCCTTACCGGATAACTGTAGTTCCCAATCTGATTTAAGGCTCAGATCTTTCAGCCTGTTTTTCTCAAATGTGCCATTACCAATCTCCCTGGCCGTACCATCTGCATCGGTTATGTTAATTTTGGTACTGTTATCCCGATCGCTGTGGTACGAAGAATAGCTTACCAGCGTATTTGAATATAGCTTTGGTGTCCATCTGCGCGACCATTTCACACTTGACCCGATATTTCCATATGTAGTTTTATCGGTATTGGAAATATTTCCCCCACCGGAGATAAACGACGGAAGTGTTATAACCTGGCTGTTATCCAGGTTATCGTTGCCCATATAATAACTCCATGAAAACCTGTTCTTATCATCAGGCGCATAATTATACTTGGCATTCAGATCGTAAAAGGCAGAAGAAGGTGTGGTTACCGTTGGTCCTGAACCACCGCCGAAACCGCCACCCGGCGGGCGCTGACCATTTCCGCCTATCTGGGGTGTCGTAGATTCAGAAGTACTGTTAAACTTTTTAAATATTTTGTTGTATAACGGCCCTTCGTACGATCTCCTGTATGCAAAGATAAATGTAGACTTATCGTTTATTGGCTTTTCAGCGAAGACATTTGCACTCAGTAAGCTAATGTCGCCACCGATGTTGAGTTCTTTGCTATTTCCTTCTTTTCCTACAATATCGGTTACACTTGAAAGGCGTCCGCCAAACTTTGGCGAAAACCCACCCTTGTACATGGTTACATCTTTTACGGCATTACTGTTAAATGCACTAAAAAATCCGTACAGGTGATCAACCTGATAAACCGTGAAACCATCAAAAAGCACGAGGTTTTGATCTGGCGTACCGCCCCTTACATAAGCGCCCGACGAAGATTCATTGCTACCACTAACGCCCGGCATCAACTGGAAAGTCCGAAGGATATCCCTTTCCCCGACATTCGGCAGTTCATCCAAACGTGCCGGAGAAAGTTGCAGCGTACTTATTTTTCGTTTATCCATGTTCATGACACCATCGCCTTTTTTTCCCTTTACATTTACCTCATTCAGCAATTTTATAGATTGAAAGAGACCTATCGTAACATTTGTTTTCGCTTCTAATCCGCTTAAAGGATAAATTTCCTGTTGATAGCCTACATAATTAATGGTTAGTCTGCAGGTATCTGAAGGAATTTGTAGAATTGTAAAATAGCCATCAGCATTGGTTATTGATGTCTGCGCAGCATATTCAAGTTTTACGATTGCGCCCGGAAGCGATTCGCCGGTTGCCCGGTCTATAACCCGCCCGTTAATGCTAAAATTTTTTCTGGCCGGTTTAGTTTCAGCCACGGGAATCTTTTCCGTATCACTGAGCGGAACGATTTCCTGTTTACGATCCACAGGTATTTGCGGCTCCGCAGGCGTCACTTTGACAGACTGCTGTTCAAAGGGCATATTCTTTAAGCGGCTGAGATCTGAAGGTTTATCGATAACATATAAGGTTTTGGATGATTCTACCCAATAATGCAGGTTATTGGCCTTACATATATTATCCAGCACATCTTTTACATGCTCATTTACGTAATGATCCGTAACCATAATATCCTGCAGCAGTTTCTTATCATACACAATATGTATTTTTGCCTTAGCAGAAATGGTATCGAGCAACCTGTCCATCGACAGGGCATAGAAACCGTTGAGTACCGCATCCGATTTTAATAAATTTTGCGCCCGGGCGGAGATGGCAAACGCACACAAAAAACCAAAAATTAAATAAATCTTCTTCATATTCTAATTATGAAGCGAATCTTCTAATTTTCTCTGTTAACAAATGTTAAATGAGACCAATACAAATATTTTGATAACGAAAAGTAAATTTTCAGCGCTATTTAACATTTGAAAACATGCCTTTTAATAGCTCCGATTTAATTAATTTTAAAGAAAGTTGTTGTAAAAAATTTTCAATCAACTTATATCGAAAGATTGCTATCCGCCGCTGATGTTTTTCACCAGCCAGACTTCAAATTCTTTTAACCCCGAACGGGCTACCGCAAAGTTAAAACTCAGTATCCCCAGCGCCGCACAGGCTATTCCTGCTAAAACATCAAGCATATAATGGTGGCTGTTGTATACGGCTGAAAACCAAATACCAACCATAACAACAATAAAAAACAGGTTTAACCTCCCTAGTTTGTTTTTTAGGCCATAATAACAAACGATTACCGGATACGATGAATGAAGGGATGGCATGGCCGCAAACACATTAGAGCCTTTACTGTATATGCCTTGAAAAAGGGTTATTTTAAAAAGATGATCAAACCTGGCCAGCCCCGCTACATTGCCCGGCGTTTTGGCTATGAAATCAAAACCATGCTGCTGAACATACCATGGCGGCGCAGCCGGAAAGGTATAGTATATAATAAAGCCCAGCAGGTTTACCCAAACAAACGTAAGCGAAAACCGCACAAATTGTGCGCTGTTTCTAAAGAACAGGTAAACAGCAAATGCCAGTGGAACCGGAATCCACATCAGGTAAAAGAAACCGGTAAACACATCTAATAAGGCATTATGATTTATATTCCAATACTCATTGGGGGTAATAATTAACCCATGAAAATTAATCCCAAACATACTTCTTTCCAAATCATACAAATCTTCCAGATGTACCCGGTTAAAAAGGTAATTGGGAAAAGCCTTCATATAATCAAAAAGAATCCAGTACACAATAAATATTGAAAACCCAAGTATAAATCTTCTGGTAGCTGGAGAATAGAAATACAAAGCATTAAACAGGAAGATCAAAATCAGCTGATCTGTTTTAAACCCGACGAGGAAAACGGATAAAAGCAGGTAACCGGCAGAAATGGCCAGCATCAGGATAATAGTTGTTAAACTATAAAAACGTTTTTTGGGAACGATATCTTTGTTCATGCTATTTTTTATCAAAGCCAGATTTGAAAATATGATCCCAGAATGTCCAGCTTACGCCATAACCTTTTGTTGAATCTGAATAATGATGCAACATATGGTGCTGTTTTAATTTTTTCCAGAACCCGCTTTTAAAATTGGCATGATGCAGGGCATAATGTACCATATCATAAAAAAGGTAACCAATCATAAAACCGGAGAAAAACGGATATACCGTTGTTTCAGGCAATAGCCAGTCAAACAGGAAATAAAAGCCCAAAGCCATCGGAATACTGGCGGATGGCGGCATGACCAGGCGCTTTGCATCATTAGGGTAATCGTGGTGCACGCCATGGAAAATGAAATGTATTTTTTTACCCCATTCCACGTCGGGTTCGAAATGAAACACATACCGGTGCAGCAGGTATTCAGTAATGGTCCAGATGCCAACGCCCAACAAAAACCAGCCTGTAAACGTTGAAACAGGCATTTGCATTTCTATGATTGCCTTCCAAAAAAGATAACCAATAACCGGCAAGTAAACGATTAGTGGCACATAAAACCTAACTTTCGACAGGCTTTCTAAAAAGTCGTTTTTAAACATCCTGACGGATGCTGTGGAGTTTGAAATGAAATTCTTTTTCATTTTTTAAATTATTTTTAATTGGTCTTCGATTGTGCTCAGATTGACATTCGGTTCTACTCATATCAGCTCGTCTTTCCCGCGCAGGCGGGAATCTCCAACGCTTTAGGATTTCCTGTCAAGCAGGGAATGACGGACTTGCTAAGTTATACTTGTTGAGCCCTATCAAACCGCCTTTCCCGCGTCTGTCTACCGCGGCCGGCAGGAATCTTAAAACCTATTGCTTCAGGATGCCAAATCATTTTGGAACACATCCCCTATTATAAATCAACGCTAAACCTTAATCCTTTCGGTTAACATTTTAGAGGGTTCAGCGGCATCATAACCTTTAATTTCAACATATTTTACATTCGGAAACCAAAAGGTGCCGCCCTCAATCCTCAGAAATATCCGGTCGAGCTGTAATTTTTTGTTGTTTACCGTTGCATAAACATGGTACTTTTTATCTGTCGGCGATTTTTTCAGGTACATCGGTAGTTTTTTATGGGAAATAAACCGGAGTTCAAATTCGTCATTACTGATCTTTTTGCTGATGATGCCATAAGCAAATTTCCGCTGAATGTAACTTAAATCCTTTTTTTCACCACCGTCGCCATAACGCATCCAGAAAACATGTACCGGCTCTTCTTCATTTACCGTGCCTTGTTTATTCAGGTTTAACTGGCAGATAATCGTATTTGTATTCGGATCCCTTTGAAGGTAAAATAACTGATTGCTGATATTTTTTGGAACAGGGAAGGTTAAGGGCGAGGGATCATTTTCCTGGGCAAAGGTGTTTAAACTGGTTACCTGCCCCAATCCAACAACCAATAAAAAGCCGGTTACAAGAGCAGCCTTGTTTCCGGTACGGGTTTCTTTTGGCGCTGCGACCGCTAAACCGGCTTTAGCTTCCAGCAACCTGTTTATGGCCGTAATATTGGTTAGCAAAGCCATTATGGTAATGGGAATGGTAAAAACAGATATGCTTTCAAAAACATGGAATGAAATTCCAGGCAGGTATATCTTATAGTCGCCGCCAATAAAGTAACCGGTTATGCCACAGGCAATTCCGAATACACCGATGGTTACCACCCTTTCCGGCCTTTGCATAAGTCCGCCTTTACAAACCACCCCCAGCGCTTCGGCCCTCGCCCTGGTGTAACTAACCATCATGGAGCCGATTAAAGCGATGAATGCAAAAAGTGAACTTAAAAAATAATGGTGTGCAACCAGGTAATAGCATATGCCAAGGAACATTATCATTTCACTGTAGCGATCCAATACTGAGTCATAGAGCGCACCAAATTTCGAACTCATGTTGCCCAGCCTGGCCACCTGCCCGTCTAACATATCAAACAAACCGGCAAAGAGTACCAGTGCGCCGCCCCATCCAATGTAGGATAAGTCGCCACGGTTTGATTTTTCGGCACCCATTATGAAAATAACAGCTACCCCTATATTCAACAGCAGTCCGATAGTTGTAACGGCATTTGGCGTTAAGCCGATTTTTATTAATCCCCTGACGAGTGGATTGATTACCTTATAGATACCCAGCTGAAGGCCATCTCTTAGTTTCGCTTTCATACAATTTATTTTTAGAAATCAAATTTTACCCTTGCCCTGATGCCCCATTCCGAAACTTCAGGATTGTTTAAATAATTAAAGCGCTTTACCAGATCGACCCGCAGCAGCTTAAATATGTTGCCTACCCCGATGCTGCCTTCCATGTAAGGCTGGCTGCCCAGGGCATAAGTACGTTGTACACCATTTTCGTATTTCGGGAATTGATATAAGCCGGCACTTTTCATAGGATTGTTTTCATCGCGAAGGCCTCCGTATAAAGCCTTGAAGGAAACAACCTCCCTTAACTTCAACTTCCTGATTAAAGGCAGCTTGTTGAAGAAAAAACCATTAAAATTGTGATCGATATTTATACTTATATAATGGTCGCTCACAAACTCCAAAAAGTTCATCAGGTTATATGAGTTTAACTGATAGGCATAGGTTTGGTTGGCACGATGAATATCCAGAAGTGAGAACGGTAATTTTCCAAAAATATAGCCGCCTTCCAATATAACGTCGCTATAACCGAGCTGGGACAGGTAAAATCTTTTTTCTATGCTGCCTAAAAGATTATTGTAATTGTATTCACCTCCAAAAACACCCTTTAAACCAGCCGTATAGCGGAAATTAAAAACAGGATAGCGATCTGTAATTGGTGTCCGGTATAGCTTTCCCTGTATAAATTTTTCATTGGGTGCATACCTGAAACCAACAGATAGTTCACTGGTGGTAAGCCTGCTTATAAAAGCACCTTTGGCCTCCTGATAATATAAACCTCCGGCGGGTGTCTGACTCCATTTCTTGAACCCAACTGTGTACGACAAATGATTTTCAAATTCTTTAATGTAATCCAGCCTGTAAAAATCATTGTATAACAACATATCATTTACCCCACGTTTAAACGACAACAAAAAATTATCCTCCTGTACAAACTGAAGCTCCTGCCCCGGAATTTTGGTATCCCGCTGAAAACTTGCCCGGATGTAATTTTGCGGAAACTCGTAAATAGATTTATTGTTCAGCGAATAGGTTCCGGACAGGAAGAATTTCCATTTTTCATCCTTAAAGCCATAAGCTGCGTAATTTTCAAAATAAATGCGTTTACTCAATTCAGGGGTTGTTCTTCCACCCAACCGCAAGCGAAAACCTTCTACATTATTGAAGCTGTAAAAAGTATTAACCGGACCTATTTCATAAGGGCCAAGTTTCTGGTATCCGGCAAAAAGCAGGGTTGCCGTATTCATAGTTCTTTTAAATGACGGTATTTGCTGAAGGGTATCGATATTATGGTAAATTTTTAACTGGGCTTTTGATAAAGTATCGAGCCTGTTCTTTTCCCAAAAGCGATCATCCCTGTTGGCCGAGCCCGCCAATGCCTCAATGCTTCTGCCTTTAAAAACAGTATCGGCCAGGTTTGCATCAAACTGATAGTTTTTATAGGTGGAAGTGCGTTCTCCTGTAAAACCCATTCCCTTTGTTTTCGATAAACCGAAATCGGCAAGCAACTTACTTTTGGCGAGGCTGTACTTACCTGTAGCGTTCCGCTCAAAATCAAGGTCGATCTTCATAGCCCTTACAAAATTCAGGTTGATGTTTTTATTTACGCCCATGGCAACCCCACTCACTGCATAATGCTTATCGTTGGTCACGTATATTTTCCCTTCAAAAAGCATATCAGTTGTATTTCTGGGCGTAAAGGAAAGCTCTATGATTTCACCATGCTGATTTTTCAGCGTATCGGTAATAAAGAATTTATAGAATGTTGGTGCGGCATCTGCAATGGGACTCAGAAACTCGTTACTCATAACAGAAACGTTATTCTTATAAATATCAATATCCTGGTACATCCGCTCGAAATAAACTTTAATTCCATTGTTGTCAATAAGTTTTGCATCGAAATTCACTTGCTTCTCGCCCAGTATAACCGCTTTGTTTCTTGACGGGTCTTTACTATAGTATTTATCGGTCAGCTTTTCCTGAATATAAATTGGGAGCAGGTTTTTACCGCCGATTAATGTCGAATCCTGTTCCTGGAAAAGAAACAGATAATTTCTGAAAATCTTTTTGTTCTTAAATTTTTCTGATACATTGCTCATGGAGAAAAGCATCTTATCATATTGTCTGTAGGATGCCGTATTATAGCTGGCCATCCTGTTCTCTTCCTTATGTGCAATTACCTGCCGGATAAGCGCTACGGCTGGATTATCCTTATTCTTATACCTGGTTTTTTTTGTGCCAAGCACCCGGACTTCTGCCAACGACTTAGTATCCGGTTTTAGAAACAGGTTAATTTCCTGATTTTCTAAAGGTTTAAGTTCCTTCACTACAACCTGATAACCTACATAATTAAATGTAAGTGCTGTTTGTGCCAGGGGCGAACTTATTGTGTATTTACCGTTTATATCCGTTTGTGTACCGATTCTTGTTCCCTTAAAAAATACAGATACGTACGGGATGGTTTCTTTTGTAAGTGCATCGCGAACCGTACCCGAAACAGTGGTTTTTTGGCCGGATGCAGGTATAAAAGAAAGGAAGAGCAGCGTTAAAGCCAGGAAAAATGAATGAATAACTTTCATTTTACAGAAAAAATAAATTGCTTTTGCATGATGTAGTTGTACGTTATGCCTATCAACACGGATGAGGCTATTTTAGAGAGCAGGTAATTGAAATTAAATAAGTGCGTAAGCAGGTATACCCCCGTTGTAACCAGCATCAGGTTGCCTGTCCAAACCAAAAGGTATTTTAAAACCTGCAATCCATAGTTTTTTGATTTTGCATCAAAAACCCAGTTTCTATTAATATAAAAGTTTAAAACGCCTCCGGAAACGGTACCTGAAATACTTCCGGGCAGGTAATACCATCCAAAAAATTTCACCGTAACCAGGGTGATCAAAAAATCTGCTGCAGAGGCAATGAAGGAAGACGTTTGTGCTTTTAAAAAGGTAATCATCTTATAACAACTTAAAAGCGATAATCAGTTGGAGTAAAATATTTGAATAAATTCCCGCTAGTACATCATCTGCCATAACACCCCATCCGCCTGGCAATTC
This sequence comes from Pedobacter rhodius, assembly GCF_027213645.1. Lineage (GTDB taxonomy): Bacteria > Bacteroidota > Bacteroidia > Sphingobacteriales > Sphingobacteriaceae > Pedobacter > Pedobacter rhodius. The sequence continues at coordinate 206,665 of NZ_JAPWGL010000002.1, forward strand.
TTCCATATGGCGGATGTAAAATGGTTTAAGGATATCAAAAAACCTGAAAAATATAAAGCCTATCACAATGTAGTCCCATCTTAGGGGCGTACACAATAAGGTAATCCACATTCCGGCAACCTCATCTATAACAACCCTTTGATTATCTTTCCCCCAAACTTCCTCCACCTTGTCGGCCGACATTACCCCTATCACCAGCAGTAATATGGCAACCAAAAGCGGCCATAAATATGGATTGGTATAATCGGTCTGGAAAAGCCACCAGCAAATACACGTTGCTATTGCAGCAATAGTTCCCGCACCTTTGCCGATGTAACCAATTCCCAGACCGGTTGCTATAATTTTATGGAAAAACACTACAGGGTTTCTAGCAGTTCCTCTTCGTAATCCTGCCCCAAATGGGTAATCAGTTCCTCACCCATCATGTAGCGTAAGGTATTCTGCAGTTTCATTAACTGTTTAAAAATGTCGTTTTCTGCCGGTACGCCCGGAATGGTTTGCGGCGACTTCAGGTAGAACGATAACCATTCCTGGATGCCTGACAGATGCGCACGTTTAGCCAAATCCATAAATAAAGCCAAATCCAGTACAATCGGGGCGGCTAAAATCGAATCACGGCACAGGAAGTTTATCTTAATTTGCATTTTATAACCCAGCCAGCCGAAAATATCGATGTTATCCCAACTCTCCTTGTTATCGCCATGTGGCGGATAATAATTGATCCTGATTTTGTGGTACATATCGCCATACAAATCAGGGTTTAGTTCCGGTTTGAAAATATCTTCCAAAACGCCCAGTTTAGAAACCTCTTTGGTTTTAAAATTATCCGGGTCATCAAGCACCAGGCCATCGCGGTTGCCTAATATATTATCCGAAAACCAGCCTTTAACCCCTAGGGAGCGTGCAGCTAAGCCAGGTGCCAAAATGGTTTTCATTAAGGTTTGACCGGTTTTAAAATCTTTACCTGCAATCGGGGTATTCGTTTCTTTTGCCAGTTCTATTAAGGCAGGAATATCTACTGTTAAGTTGGGTGCGCCGTTGGCAAAAGGAATGCCCAGCTTTAAAGCCGCATAGGCATAAATCATGCTTGGTGCGATACGGGGATCGTTGTCTTTTAAGCCCTGTTCAAAGGCGGCGAGGGAATTGTGCACTTCCGAAGGCTCAAAGTAGATTTCAGTTGAACCGCACCATACCATCACAATCCTGTTGCAGTTATTTTCTGCCTTGAAGTTTTCAATATCATCTATAACCGCAAGTGCCAATTCATAGCGGTTATCTATATCCTTAACAAATTTACCATCCAGATTTTTTACGTAATTTCTGTCGAAGGCCGCCCTCATTGGCTTTATGGCCTGTAGTTCTTCCTTTACATCACGCAATAAGTTGGCATCGAGTACACGGGCATTCATTGCTGCCTCATATACATTATCTTCGTAAACATCCCATCCGCCAAACACCAAGTCTTCCAGGTTGGCTAATGGAACGAAATCTTTTATCTTAGGCTCATTTCTCTCTGTCCGCTTGCCGATACGGATGGTACCCATTTGTGTAAGCGAACCTATAGGTTTTGACAAACCTTTTTTTATGGCCGCTACGCCCGAAATCATTGTTGTTGCTACTGCCCCAAGTCCGGGCATTAATATGCCAAGTTTTCCACTTGCCGGTTTAACCTGTTCTCTCATACTGTTCTGAATTAATTTTATAACCAATTATTTTTATGGTACCATTTTATTGTTTCGTTAAGACCATGTTCCAGCTGGTACCGGGGCATGAAGCCAAGGTCTTTTTTTATGTTTTCTATATCGCATGCCCAATTTGGGCCTGTTAATTCCTGTATCTTGTCTACGTTTAATGTTGGCATGCGATCAAAAACCTTAAGTGCCTGTTCTAAACACCAGGCGATGCGGTTAACTACCGGAAGCGGCAGGTTAAGCCTGAAAGTTTTTTTACGCATAATCTTTCCGGCGAATGTTCCTAAAGCAGACCGGCTGTATATATTTCCGTCAGATACATTGTAAGTTTTGTATTTAAGTGCCGACTTTAAGGAGCCGATAATTAATTCCGCTAAATCCTTTACGTAGATGAAACTAAGTTGTTGATCCTTTTGCCCGATATAAACTTCAAAACCTCTTTTTATGGTTTTAAGAATTATAAGCAGGTCTCGTTCTCTCGGGCCATAAACCGCTGTAGGCCGGAATATAAGCAGCGGGAGGTTTTTAACCGAACTCAGATAGGCTTCTGCCAAAGCTTTACTCTTTCCGTAATAGGTTACCGGATGAGCTGAACTACTGTCCTTTAAAACAGCATGCTGTACACTAAGCGGCCCGAGTGCCGCAAGGCTGCTTACAAAGACAAACTTTTCTATTTCATGAAACGAAGTAGCGGCTGCAATGGCAAGATTCCTGCTATAAATCGCATTAAATTTATGGTAATCATCCAGACTTTTTGCCTTGGTAACACCTGCAGCATGAACAATATAATGATACTTATATTCCTCAATATTCTTCTTTAATGCATAAATAGATTCAAAATCCAATTCAACATAATTTATAGGAAAGCCTGTTAAATGATCGGTGTTACTCGATTTACGGATGTTTGCATAAACTTCCATATCATTAGCCAAAGCCGCTTCGATAAGGTGAAAGCCAATAAATCCGGTTGCTCCGGTAATAAGTATGCGCTTTTTCATAGCTGTTTTTCGAGAATCCTGTATTTCCGGTAAAGTTGCCCGCCAATATCCTCAATAGGTCTGTTCACCATTTCATTATGTTCGAGTGTCCAGCTGGCCTCGGCATACTTCATCTTTTTTACCTTAAATTGTTTAATAATTCCGCCATATAAACAGGCTTCAATGCCCATTTTCCGGTAACCATCCACAACCCCCAGCAGCAGAATCCTGATGCCGTCTATCTTCTTTTTATCTCTGATTAACCTAATTAAACCGGTGGGGAACAATCTTCCTTTCTTAATTTTGATAAGTACCTGGTTGATGTCCGGTATGGCCAGGGCAAAACCAATTACCTTATTATCCTGCTCGGCTATGATGCAGAATTTTGGATCCAGGATAAGCTTAAGGTCATTTGCGGTATAGTCAAATTCTTCCTTAGTCATCGCCACAAAGCCAAGATTCTTATCCCAGGCCTTATTGTACACCTCCCGGAGTGCATCGCGTTCCTGCCTGAAATTTTTCATATCAATATGCCGTATCGAAATCCTGTTCCGCTTCAGGCGTTCTTCAATCCGGTCTAAAAGCTTTAAGGAACGTTCGCTGTAATTTCCGGCGGTGTATCGATAAGCCCTTAAATCTACTTTTTTTGCAAAACCAAGACTTTCCAACAGGGTAAGGTAGTAGGGCGCATTATAAGGCATCATGGCTACCGGAGGACCATCAAAGCCTTCGACAAGCAAACCACAAACTTCGTTAGTAGAGAAATTAACCGGTCCGATAACCTTGTTTATTCCCCTATCTTCCAGCCAGTTATAAACTTCGTCAATGAGTTGCTTTGCAGCAGAAACTTCATTTATGCAATCAAAAAAACCAAAAAATCCCTCTTGTAAACCATATGTTTTATTATGATTGGTGTTTTCTATTGCAGCGATTCTTCCGATAACCGCCCCGTCTTCAAGTAAGAGAAAAAGCTGTATGGTCGAATGTTTAAAAAAGGGATGTTTGCCCGGCGTAAGCAAATCGCGTTGCGCGATAAATAGTTCAGGTACATAATTGGGATCCTGCGCATATAAGGTATGCGGGAAATCAATAAATGCCTTCAGCTCTTTTTTACCGGAAACCGTTTTAACTATCCTCATGATTGTACATTTTGTAAATAAGCCTTCGCTGTAATAAATGCGGCCTTCAATTGGTGTATCGCCAGTTCAATTTGTTCAAAACTATGGGTGGCCATAAGTGAAAACCTTATCAGGGATGAATCTGACGGAACGGCCGGAGAAACGACAGGATTTACAAAAACCCCGTTTTTCTGCAGTATATTGGTTATCATGAAGGTCTTTGTGTTATCCCTGATATAGATTGGAATTATGGGGCTGTCGCTGTTGCCGATATCGAAACCTGCTTCTGTTAAAAGCTTTTTGGCATAAAATGTATTTGCCCACAATTTGTCTATTCGCTCCGGTTCCCGGTCTATGATGGCCAGTGAGGCAATAACACTTGCAACGGCAGAAGGCGGCATGCTTGCACTGAACACGAGCGACCGTGCCCTATGTTTTATATATTCGATAGTTTCCGCATTGCCGGCAATAAATCCGCCAAGAGAAGCAAGCGATTTACTGAACGTACCCATAATAAGGTCAACCTCATCGGTCAGGTTAAAATGAGAAGCCGTGCCTGAACCGTTAAAGCCGATTACACCCAGGCTGTGTGCGTCGTCCATCATAATATTTGCCCCGAATTCCTTCGCTACCTTAACCATTTCCGGCAGGTTAACCAAATCGCCTTCCATACTGAAAATACCATCAGAAACAATGAGTTTCGCTGCATCGGCAGGTAACCTGCTGAGTTTGCTCCGCAGATCATCCATATCATTGTGCGCATACTTAATGGTTTTGGAAAAGGAAAGCCTGCTCCCATCAATAATTGAAGCGTGGTCGTATTCATCCAGTAAGAGGTAATCATTTCTATCCAGCAGGCAGGATATCACCCCAAGGTTAACCTGGAAACCGGTGCTGAACAGCACAGCAGCCTCTTTGCCGACATAATCGGCAAGCCGCCTTTCCAAATCGAGATGAATATCTAACGAACCGTTTAAAAACCTGGAACCGGCACAACCCGTTCCATATTTATCTATTGCATCTTTCGAAGCCTGTTTAATCTCCGGATGATTGGTTAATCCCAGATAGGAATTGGATCCAAACATGAGTACCTTTTTACCATCAATAATTACTTCCGTATCCTGGGCCGATTCTATCGATCTGAAATAAGGATACAAACCCTTTTCCTTAATGATGGTTGCATCTTTAAAAGCGGCAATCCTATCCTGTAATTTTTTACGCATCATAAATGCTGTTGTTTTGCAGTGTGATAAGCATATTTTAAAAAAACGGGCCTTTTAAAATAATTGATTTCTTACATCAGGCGACCGGACTAAAACCAATTTTTACCTGATGATTTCTTAACACAATTTTAATATGGAACAAGAGCTAAAAAAAGGTTCATTTGTAGGAAATATTGGTCAAAAAGGTGGATTGAGGAATATGACATTTATATGAGTTGACCATTCTACCCTCTGACTTTTTAAGAAAATGGGTAAACAGGTATAAAAGCAGGATAATTAAAACCAAAAACCAATTAAGATTCTGTATAACAATTACTTATAATAAAATTAAAGCCGACAAAAAATTTAATCGGAAGCGCTGATTTTTATCAATTTTCAGTCATTTTATAAAATTGGATTTGAAAAAATGAGTTCTGCATATACATTTGTTTAAGGGAAAATTTATCAGATAAATACATTTGGAGTATTAACGAAATCTGCGTATAAATTTGGGAAGGGGATTAACGGAAATTTAAATTCTTAAACTAATTATATACATCGATGCAAAAAAGGCAATCTGGAAAAAACCTGAGATTATCATGCACTAAAAACGAACCTATCGATGATGCAGATTTAATCGTCAGGATGTTTAATACAGCTGTTCACAACGACGACCGCCCGGAAATGCCCTTTCGTTCTACCGCCTATGCAGTACTTTTAATTACCAAGGGAAGCCTGAAACTCAAGATTAATTTCATAGAACACACATTTAACGCACGTGATATTCTCTTTGTTTTTCCAGGTTTCATTTATGATGTAGCGGCTGATGCGAATGCAACAGTTATCAGCACCCATTTTAATAAAGACTATTTATCGAGGAAGGGGATTTTTCTTAATACAGCAGAAAGCTATCATTTATTCGATAAACAAAAGTCTATAAAATTTTCCTTGTCAAAATCAGAGTATGATCAGCTTCATTATGGCATGGTGGCCTTATACAGGAAACTGGATATAGGAAAGGAAATACGCCATATTAATGATATTATCCATAATAGTTTTTTAGGTGTGTTATATGATCTTTACCTGTTAAACGAAAAGCGGCAGAAAACACCTCAACTCCTGGTCGACAGCCGCGTTGAACTTACCGATAGATTTTTATCGCTGGTATCAGAACGGTTTAAAAAAGAAAAAAGAGTAACGTATTATGCGAACTGCCTGCGCATTACGCCAAGGCATTTATCGCAGGTTGTTAAACAGATTACAAACAAAACTGCCGGGGAGCATATCGTCGAATTCGTAATCCGGGAAGCCAAATTACTGCTTACCAGCCACGTAATGAACATTTCAGAAATTGCGCAGGAACTTTGTTTTAGCAATTCATCGTTTTTTGGAAAGTATTTCAAAAAGCATACAGGGTTTTCTCCCCTTTCCTTTAAACAATGGAATACCATTGCCATTTAAACGGTAAAGCTGACTATTATACCTAACGTACGACTTCTAAAACAGCTAAAATATTTCCTGCCGGATCTTTAAACCATGCAATACTTGGTCCGCCGTTTCCTCTTGAAATACCTTTATCGTCTGTTTTTAGATAGTCTTCATTGTATTGTTCAAAGGTTACTCCTTTTTCAATCAGGGCATCTACCGCGGCATCGATATCATCAACCGGAAAATTGAGTACCGTAAATGTAGCCGGTTCATGATTAGGCTTAGGATAAACCATCAGGTTTGAAGCACCAGAAATTTCAATTTCTATAATACCCATCGGATTATCCTGAACGGTTAAACCGAGTGTATGCTGATAAAAATCTTTTGCTTTTGCAAGGTCGTTTACCGAAAACGAACTAAATGCTTTTGAGTTTTGTAACATATCTTTTTTATTTATTTCCATGCGCCTAACAGCCGGCGAATTACAATAATTTCGGCCAGGTGGTAAGCGTTGTGGTCGGCAATTTGCAAAGCCTCCCTCAAAATATTTTGACCGCTGCCGTGTGGAATTTGCTTAAATAATTCTGCAGATTCCAACAGTTTTATAAATTCCTTTAAATCATCATCAATTTGTTGCAAGCAATTTTTCCATTCGTTTTCATCTTTCGGTGCAGGTGCTTTCGGCCAATAGTCATCCGGCCATTTCGGCGATTTATGGTTAGCATCTTTACTAAATTTAAGCATATCCCATTGTGCAATCCGGATATGTTCAACCAATTGCCAGATGCTGTAAGGTAGATTATTGGGTATTTTACCAAGTAAGTTGAATGGTAAATTGGCAACTGCATCCTGAAGGCCAACGTGCGCTGTTCCTCCGTTTAATAATTTCTTTAATTCGGCGACTAGTACATCATTTGTTTCCATGCCATATTCATAATTGCTTTATAAACAACAATTATTTTCAATTTCAGTTTTTCCGTATTTTGAGGTTAAGTTTTTCGAAAGGAAAAAAAACACGGCAAAAAGGATTGCCTGCCTGCGTTAGACAGGGAGCGATATTTGAACCTTGTTTTATAACTATTCACAAAGATTTCTCGACTGCGCTCGAAAGGACAATTTGTCTTTCCGTCGTCTCGATCGGATAGCTATCGGATGGAGCGCAGCGGAATGGAGAGATCTTTTAACCTTGTTTTATAACTAATTATAAGGATTTCTCCACTACGATCGAAATGACGATATGATGGGACTCTGCAACGACTTCCCGAGAACGTCATCCGATAGGCAGATGAAAGCTACCGTTAATAACAGAGCAAATTATAGAAATTACCACCCCCGGCCCCTCCTTGAAAATAAGGAGGGGAGTTCCCCTCATAGCGATTCAAAAACTTTTCACATTTATGTCTCCAGTATAACTAACTTTAAAACTGAAATTTAATTTGCAAACCAAATTAAAATCGTTTCTTAAAATAAACATTTCTCTTATTTTTGGGCATGAACTTCAGCCAAATCTTTCCCATCCTTAAAAACTGTACGTATTTAAATACCGCAAATTCAGGTCTGCTGTCTACTGAAATTGCGAATTGGCGCAGACAGCATGATGAAGATTTTATCTTTGGCGGAAGTGCTTTCAGGGCGAATAACCTTAAAGTTATGGAAGAACTCAGGGTTAATCTTTCAGAAGTTTTCTCCGTTAAAAAGGAAAACACATTTTTAAGTCCGAATTTCTCCACCGGCTTTAATGCCATACTGGATGGTACCGGGAAAAATCATCGTTTCCTTTTGCTGCAGGAAGATTACCCGTCAGTAAGTTACCCAGTTAAAAGCAGGAGTTTCGAATTTTTTGAAATCCCTATTGATGCTAACCTGGAAGACAATATTTTAAACGCGATTGAAAAATTTAAACCGACTGTTTTTGCTTTCAGTATCGTGCAGTACATCAGCGGCCTTAAGATGCAGAGCGATTTTATCAAAAACCTTAAAGCTAATTTCCCTGATTTGATTTTAATTGCAGACGGCACCCAGTTTTTAGGTACTACGGTTTTCAATTTCGAACAATCCGGTTTAGATGTGTTAATCGGTAGTGGCTACAAATGGCTTTTAGGTGGCTATGGAAATGGTTATATTTTCTTATCCGATGCGGTGAAGAACAGGATTTATGCGGATAGAAAACAAGCTGTTTTGCCAACTGCGCCATTTTTGAGCGGACGTGATTATTTATCCCTCAATTTAGAGCCCGGCCACTTAGACAGTTTAAATTTTGGCACTTTAAACCAGGGCATAAACTACTTAAAAACGGTTGGCTTAGGTTTTATCGAAAAAACCAACCAGGAGTTGGCGAATAAAGCGCGAACCGCGTTATATGCTAAAGGTTTACTTACGGATTGGATGGTAAACAAAAAAGAGCAATCATCTATTATAAGTTTGCCCCTGGAACGGGAAGTCGTTAACCGATTAAACGCAGAAAAAATTCTGGTTTCACCAAGAGGAACAGGCACCAGAATAGCCTTCCATTTTTACAATACCGAAGAAGATTTGAATCGTTTACTCGACGTTTTGGATTAGGCAACTTTCCAAACCGCATCTACAAAGTATTTTTGCTGATCGGAAAAATAACGCGTTACCTTAAATCCTGAAACACGGGCGAGGGCTTCAATTTCCGGCTGTGCGTATTTTTGCGAAATCTCCATACAAATGTATTCATCTTTTGAAAAGTGGATTTCCGAACCACCGATGTTTACCGTTTGATTTTTTAAACTGATTAGATAGCTTTTACAGGCGCCGGTTTCCGGATCGTAGTTTGCATAATGTTCAAAAGCATTTAAATCGAAGTTCCCATCCAATTCACGGTTTATCCGGTTCAGCAGGTTTAAATTGAATGAACGCGTAATGCCGGCTTTGTCATTATAGGCAGCTAATATCTGTTGTGGATTCTTCTTCAGGTCGAAACCTATAATCAATATATCGTCTGGGGCTAATATTTGCCTTAGATTAACACAAAATTCCTGTGCTTCGCTAACATTCATATTGCCAATATTTGCACCCATAAACAGTACAACCTTCTTTCGTTCCGAAATTTCAGTCGCTCTTTTCAGCATTTCGAAGTAATCGCCGTTTAAGCCCTGAAAATTAAGCGCAGGTAATTTTAAAGGCAAGTTCAGTTCCAGATCTGCAATTACATGGGCCGAAATATCAATTGGGAAGTATTTAAAATCAAGGTTTTTATCGATAAACTTTTTCAGTAAGTGGATGGACTTTGTGGCATCACCCGCACCAAGTTCTATTAAATCAAAAGCGCCCCCTTCACCCGAAATGGTATCTGCAATAGCACTTGCCTGGTACTTCATAATTTCCATTTCAGCATCTGTTAAATAATATTCGTCCATATTCATAATCTGCTGAAAAATAAGGTCGCCAGTTTCATCATAGAAATATTTCGAGTACATCCGCTTAGGTTCGGCATTTAAACCTGCTAAAGTTTCCTGAAGAAACTGTGTATTGGTTATCGTTTTTTCTGTAGAAAACATCATAAAATGCTATTTAGCAAGACGGATACCGGTGTATTGCCATCTTAAATGTGGGTGAAAAAAATTTCTGTAGGTGACGCGGCTATGTGCTTCCGGGGTTGCAATAGATGCGCCCCTCAGCACTTTCTGGTTAACCATAAATTTGCCGTTATATTCGCCGATTGCACCGGGTGCTTTACTGAAACCCGGATAAGGTAAATAGGCACTCTCGGTCCACTCCCATCGTTCGCCCCAGTTAAAGCTTCTTGCAGCGACTTCCCATTCAAATTCAGTCGGTAAACGCATGCCTTTCCAGCATGAGTATGCATAAGCTTCATAATAACTTACATGTGTTAAAGCTTTATTTAAGTCGACTTCTTTTAACCCCTGAAGCGTATAATTTACCCATTTGCCATCAAGTTTATGCCAATACATTGGTGCAGTAATGTTGTTGGTATTTACCCAATCCCAGCCTTCGGCATGCCAGTAATTAAAGTTCTGGTAACCGCCATCTTCAATGAAAGTTATAAAATCCTGATTGGTAACCAGCACCGGACTAATAGAAAATTCGTTTAAATAAACTTTATGCCGGTTTAATTCATTATCAAAGCAAAAATCCGATCCGTTGTAACCGATTTCGTAAACACCTTCGGCAATGGTTAACAGACTTTTACTTCCACCTGATAAGTTCAGGCTTTCGGCCTTTTCAGCATGATAAACCGGGAATAGCGGGTTATGACCGAGAATAAATTTGATGTCTGTCAAAAGCAGTTCCTGATGCTGCTGTTCATGGTTAAAACCCAACACAACCAGTTCATATACCGCGGCATCAACTTCATTGGATAAAAACCTTACCATAGCCTCATCCACATAGCTTCTGTATTGATAAACTTCATTTACACCAGGCCTGCTCAGGTTGCCCCGGTCGGTACGGATAACCCGGTTACCAACGGTTTCATAATAGCTGTTGAATACGAAATTGTAGTCTTCATGGTATACCTGATAACCAGGTGCAAAGACCTTTAAGATGAAGGTTTCAAAAAACCAGGTTGTATGCCCTAAATGCCATTTCGGCGGACTTACATCTGCAACGGGCTGAACCACGTAGTCTTCTGTTTGTAAAGGCTCGCAAATTTGCTCGGAGTACCTTCTGATACTCAGATATTTTTCAGCAAGATTCATTAATTTTTATCGAGATGGTTCTTAAGTTCTGTTATGCTATTAACATTTAGTTCTGCCGATTGTTTTTGCCGCATCATTAAAGCATAAGCATTATTAAAACCAATTGGCTTTAGCCATTTAATTTTATATTTCTTAACAAATTCGTTACGCACATAGGCATACGTTTTGTCTTTATCAGGTGTAATCCTTCCAATAACCCGGCTGTCTGGCTTTAATATGGCAAGCAGGCCTGTCCCCGTATATTCCGGATAAAAATCAATCTGGTTGTTCAATAAAGCATCGAAACATATTTTTGTGCCGCCTAAACCTGTTTTCGTTTCCACCTGGTAATTGGTGTTGCCTTTAATCAGCATGCTGTACATTTCAGCCAGGATGTACTGTTCCCCAAAAATTTTTGAACCGATTTTTATGGTTCCTGCACCTCCGTTTTTAGGCGATTTATATAAGCCGTTTTTAACCAGGAAATCTTTTGCAACCCGCTCCGGTGACTGATGCAGGTAATCGGTACGGTAATTCAAATCGGTCATAACAGAATCGGTTATTTTTCCGGCCAGCAGATTTAAAGTATTTTCCAAATCAGGAAATTTTTCCAAGGAAGATTGAAGCACAATCGGCGCCGCATAATAAGGCGGAAAAATGCCCTTATCATCTTTTAAAATCTTTAAATCAAAGGCTTTTAACCGGCCATCTGTAGAGTAACCGCTAATTACATCAAGTTCTTTCGTAAAAGCGGCTTTATACATCACCGCATCGCTGATTACGACGGTCCTGATTTTTAAACCATAAGCCGTTTTTAAACCTAAATCACCATCTTGCCGCCCCATAAACTCCGGTGTAAAACCGGCCTTTAAACCCGAGCCGTAAGCCGATGGTAAAACGTAAAATGCGCTTAAAACTATGATAACGAAAGGCAAAACCATTAATATTTTACGAAGCTTTTTGAAATTCATCTTTTGGATTAGTGCCAGTAAAGCATCCAGCACAATGGCAAGTAAGGCTGCAGGAATGGCACCTGCCAGAATCATATTGGTATTGTTGAGCGAAATGCCACCAAAAATAAATTCACCCAAACCGCCCGCCGCAATGTACGACGCCAGCGTTGCCACACCTACATTAATAACCGTAGCCGTGCGGATACCGGCTAAAATGACCGGCATGGCCAAAGGCAGCTCTATTTTAAAAAGGATTTGAAATTTAGTCATCCCCAAAGCCTTTGCCGCTTCGGTAATGTGCTTGTCGACACCAATTATGCCGGTATAGGTATTGCGGATAATGGGTAATAAGGCATAAATCAGTAAGGCAACTATAGCCGGTTTTGCACCAATACCCAAAACGGGGATCATAAAACCCAGCAATGCGATACTGGGTACGGTTTGCAAGATGCCTGCTATTCCCAAAACCGTACCGGATAAGCTGCGCTTTCTGGCAATTAATATCCCTAAGGGCAAACCAACTGCGACGGCAAAGAGCAAAGAAATAAAAGTTAAACCGATATGCTGTAAGGTCTGGTTAAGCAATTTATCCGATTCCATCGACATGAATTGCCACAGCGTTTGTTGCTCATTCATAATGCCAGGAATTTTTATATTGATTAAAAGCTTTTGTTAAATCATCAAAGGTTAAAGTTTTAACTATGCCTTTACCATCGTGAAATGTCAGTTCCTCAACAGTTTCAGAACGCAGTTTTTCCATGGCTTCCCAAACACTTAACTCCGGATTTAATACTTTTTCTGTTTTATTTTTACCATCAGGAAGATTTGACCAGATATCTTTAACACGGATAACTTTAAATTCCAGGGCCAGCCGCTGCCCGTCTAAAAACTGTCGCGAGAACTCATTAGCCGGATTAAAAAGTAATTCTTTAGGGGTACCTACCTGCATAACCTGCCCTTTATCCATCAGGCAAATCCGGTCGGCCAGTTCAAAAGCTTCCTGCACATCATGGGTAACCATTACAATGGTTTTCCGCTTTAATTCTTCTAAATTTTTAAATTCTTGCTGGATATTTGTTCTGGTCACATTGTCGAGCGCTCCGAAAGCTTCATCCATCAGTAAAACCGGCGGATCGGCAATCAAGGCCCTAGCTAAACCAACACGCTGTTGTTGTCCGCCGCTAAGTTCCGCAGGGAAAAATTTGAGGCAATTTTCCGGTAAATGGAGTTTAAGAAGCAATTCGCGAACGCGGTCTGCTGTTTTCTTTTTATCCCAATTTAACAGTTTTGGTACGACCGCAATATTATCTTCAATAGTATAATGCGGAAAAAGGCCGATATTTTGCATCACATAGCCGATTCCCCTACGCAATTGCTCGGCATTTTGATTACGGTTATCCTTTCCGTTAACCATAATTTTCCCCTCATCCGTTTCAATTAAACGGTTAATCATTTTCAGCGTTGTCGTTTTGCCACAGCCACTGGTACCAAGTAACACCAGGTTTTCGCCTTCATTCACTTTAAAGAAAACCTGGTTTACGGCTATTGCTGAGCCATATCTTTTACTTACACCGATGAGTTCGATCATATTTAATCTTCCATTTTCATAAAAAGGTTGTTGAATGATTCTGAATATGTCGGATGCGCAAAAACACAATACCTGATGTTGTCGTAAGTAATTCCACCCTCCATAGCCATTTGTAAAACCGACATAATTTCCCCGCCTTCTGATGCCAGAATTGCCGCACCTAATATTTTTCTGGTATCCGCATCAACCACAGCCTTCATCATACCTTTCGTTTCATTGGTTTCTATACCACGTGCAACTAACGACATTGGCAATACAGCAACTTTGTAATTCAGTTTTTGCGCTTTAGCCTCTTTTTCAGAAATTCCGATTCTGCCCAGTTGCGGATCGGTAAACATACAATAAGGTAACGGCCGGTCGGTAATGCTGTAATCGCTTCCTTCAATTAAATTACGGTATACAATGGTGTAATCATTATAAGCAATATGGGTAAAAGCCGGGCCACCCTTTACATCACCCAGGGCATAAATACCTTTAATGTTGGTTTCAAGCTTATTGTTCACCACAATATAGCCTTTTTCATCTTTTTTTACACCACAATTCGCCAGGCCCAGGTTTTCTGTCTGCGGAATTCTTCCGGCAGCAATAAGAATATGGCTGGCTTTTATACGTTTAACGCTTTTACCGGATTTGATTTCAATTTCAAGCTCTTCCTTTTTATGACTTTTTACCTTTCTGATTTCGACGCCCGTTAATACATCGATGTGTTCTGCTGTCAGAATTCCGGTCAGCATTTCCGATACGTCCTTATCTTCTTTAGCCAATATCGTCTCCGATTTTTCGAGGATGGTTACTTTGCTGCCGAACCGGCTAAACATCTGGCCGAATTCAAGGCCTATGTAATTACCACCGACAATAACTAAATGTTCCGGCACTTTATCCAAATCGAGTATAGTGGTCGAAGTTAAGAAACCGGTTTCCTTGATGCCGTCTATCTCCGGAATCAATGTTTTGGCTCCTGTGTTAATGAAAATCCAATCGGCGGTGATCACTTCTTCCTTTCCGTTTGACATGGCTATGGTGACTTCTTTTTCAGTGCTAAACCTGGCCTCGCCCATATAAAGCTTTAAACCTTTGGTTTTTTCAATCCCTTCTGCTGTCGATGTTCTGAATTGTTTTACAATGTTATTCTTACGCTGTATAATTTTTTTAAAATCAACCTTTACTTTGCCGGTTTCAACCCCTAGTTCCGAAGATTTACCAGCCAGGTAAGCCATTTTAGCTGAAGCAATCATCGCCTTCGTTGGCGTACAACCGTCATTAATGCAGGTGCCGCCCACTAACCTTTTTTCGATAAGGGCTGTTTTTTTACCTGCCAGCGCCAGTTTTTTTGCCAGCGGCACACCGGCTTGTCCGGCACCGATAATTATTGCATCGTAATGTTTCATTGTTTTGATGGTTTGGGCGTAAAGAAGTCTTGAATTTTATTAGTACTAAAACATAAACCAGAATATCCCTCCAATGTTTGCCCGGCATGGTATTCATGAACATGTTTATTAACAAAGCCCGTTAAATTTATCACTAAAATTTCCGCTGCCAAATAACTATTTTTATGGTTGTAATTGTTAAATGCTACAGCCCGATTTAATTACAGATAACCATGAACCCTAAAGTCGATTTTTATTTTAACAAAGCCGCAGCCTGGCAACAGGAAGTAGAAAAATTACGAATCATCGTACTCGATTGCGGGCTTACCGAAACATTAAAATGGGGTGTGCCCTGTTATACCTTTCAGGAAAATAACATTGTACTGATACATACTTTTAAAACCTATTGTGCACTTTTATTTTTCAAAGGCGCCTTAATGAAAGATGAAAAAGGCATTTTAATTCAGCAAACCAAAAATGTGCAGGCCGCCCGCCAGATTCGTTTTACAAATATTCGTGAAATAATACCCTTGGAAAGCACTTTAAAAGCCTATATACGAGAAGCCATTGATATTGAAAAATCAGGTCTACAGATCGAATTTAAAAAAACCGAAGCATTTACGATGCCTGAAGAATTTGAAAGGAAACTGGCCGGCCTTCCTGAACTGAATACTGCCTTTTATGCGTTGACACCCGGCCGGCAAAGGGCCTATTTATTATATTTCGCGACACCGAAACAATCAAAAACACGCGAAGCCAGGGTAGAAAAATATATGCCGCAAATTCTGAAGGGAAAAGGATTGAATGATTCATAACAGCTGTTGATATCATTTTAATTCCATTCACAAAATATTTTAAGCCTAAATAACACATTTAAAAGCATTTAAAAAGCCGCTCAAATATTTTTCAAAAAAACATTGGCGTAAATAAAATTAATTTCTATATTTGCACCTCCTTAAACAAAGGGAAATGATTCCGTAGCTCAGCTGGTAGAGCATTACACTTTTAATGTAGTGGTCCTGGGTTCGAATCCCAGCGGGATCACAGAAATGCCTTACAGAAATGTAAGGCATTTTTCGTTAAGAAGGATTCGAACTTTTCTGTTGAGCGGGTTTATTCTCTACGCTAGAATTTATATTTATAGCTCGTTGTTATTCTTGTTTTCTTTGTTATTTACTATTCCATTTCTGGCGCAAGCGTTTTGCTTATGACCGATATATTCAAAAACTAATCAATCGAATATTAATTAAGCCTTAAAAACCCGACTAATTTCTTATACCACCGTAATAAATTACAAGTTATACAAAACAATATGCTAGCCCTAGAAAAGAACCAAATAAAAATTTATAAAAAATTTTATGTACTTGATTTTTAAGCAATTGTTTTATTATATTTACTTTATTTCTAACAGAATAAATTGCACCAAACAACAATACTATAGTCTTTCATGATAGTTGAATCCTGGCTAACACAGCAAAAACCTGTACTAATCGGTTCAAATGGTATATCATATTAGATTAAATTTTTTACTGTTGGATCAAGGCAATTGCATTACTTAACGCAGATGAGATTAAAATAACTATGGAAGATATCGCACAATTCTTTTTGGAAAAATTGATGATCGATGAACGCTATGGAATAGCAAAACCAGTAGATGATCAAACGTTATTATTACCACGTTTCCTGAATACGCTGGAGGTATGTGTTGATATTTACAAGCAAAAATATCCTAATCAATCCGTCACGTTTGCTGAAACATATCGTAGTAACTCATTACAGTATAAATACTTTCAACAGGGCGCAAGCAAGATTAAGGCTGATGGCATGCACCATTATGGCATAGCCGCCGATAGTATTTTTATAATTAATGGAAAACGCACTTATAAGGGCGACGTTATGTTGCTTCGCAAAATTTACGTAGACAATGGATTAACAATATTGGGCATGTGGGATGCTCTACACGTACAATTGATTCCGGTAGGGCAGCAAATGCAATTGCGAAATGCTGTTAGCTCTAAAATCAAAGCTTTTCAAAACCAGCAGGGAATTCCTGTTACCGGCTTGGTTGACGACATTACAGTTGCAAAAGCCAGAAGCGTATTTTCTTAACTTGTTTGTAATCCAACTGTCCGATATAATTTAATTTTTCTAAAAGGGTTATAAAAGCTGGTGCTAAATCTGGCCAGTTTGCGGCAGATGGGCATGGAATGGATTCTTTGATCTTGTTAACCGGTTAATCCGCTTTATTCTTCAATTAATGTCAAATCTAATTTATTGTATTGACCTTGCCTGTCATTTACATTCAGTTGATAAGTATAACGGCCATCTTTAAGAACTGTTTCGCCAACATAATCAATTGGCTGTATCGTATATGTTTTCCCGTCAATTTCTAATTTGACAAAAGCATACCTGTAAGCCTTTTTAAATATTTTGTATTCTGTTTTTTGCCCGGCGTTTAAGTCACCAAAATTTACTTCTCCCGTTGAGGTATTAACAACGATATTTTTAAAATTATATTTGCTGGTGTTCGACAAGCGAATTTCCGACCCCATTGCATCGTTCCCGTTCTCTTTTGAACAACTAACCATTGTAGCAATGGTAATAATTAAAATCAGGATTTTTTCCATGTGTTTTACTGTATAAATGAGCTGGTTGACAAACTTGTGCCAGATAAATTGTTTAAGTAATGCATTACGCCGCTATGCTAATCAGAAAATGTTGCAACGTTTTATTTTGTTTAACGTCTTATTAAAAACATCCTAAATATATGAAAAAATTATGCCTACTTTTATCGTTTTTAACGTATACATTTTTCTGCGCTGCCCAAATAAATACAACTAAAGTTCCCAATGACAATAAGTTGAAAACCGCGTTGGATTCATTGGTCGATCAATCCGTTCTGGCATTTTTCAATAACAATTCCAGGGTTGGCATTTCAATAGGAATTATAAAAAATGGAAGGCCATTTAGCTATAATTATGGCTCAACTGAAAAGGAAAAACCACAATTACCAACAGCTAATACCGTTTACGAACTTGCCTCGATTACCAAAACATTCGGGGCGACGTTGCTTGCAAAAGCGGTTTTAGATAAAAAGGTAAATCTCAATGACGATATACGTAAGTACCTGAAAGAAGATTATCCAAATTTGAATTATAAAGGAACGCCTATCACTTTGCTTAACCTGGTTAACCTTACTTCCGGATTACCAAACTGGATGCCAGACAAGGATATATTTGGAAAAGCCGATCCGGATTCCATCCCGTATATTTTAGATTCCGTTCACACCACATACAGCAGGCTAGACTTTTACCGTGATCTGCATCAGGTTGAATTAAAGGTTTCGCCAGGAAGCGTTGCCCGCCACTGTAACGCCGCTGCTCAATTGCTCGGCTATATTATGGAGGGCGTTTATGAAAACACTTACGACAACCTCCTGAAAACGTATTTTGTAAATCCACTTAAAATGAAAAACACATCCTTAATAAAGAGAGGGAAACTGCCTGCAAATATGGCAAAGGGTTACGATGGAAAGGGTCGTATTATGCCGGTTATTGATTGGGATGATTTACAGGTGGCCGCAAGTATAGCGTCGTCAAGCGCTGACATGTTAAAATATATGGCATTTCAACTGAATGAAAAAAATCCGGAGGCAAAATTAAGTCACCAGCCAACTTTTGGAAAGGTTGAAGATGGTGCTATCGCACTTAACTGGAAAGTAAGAAAAATGGATAATGGCAGGCGCAGCGTTTCCCATACCGGCGGTAGTTTAGGCTATAGTAGCTATATGGTGTTTTACCCTGATTGGAATTCGGGCATTGTTTTGTTATCAAACGAAGCCGATCAAGGCACACAGAATGAGCTGATTGCATTAGCTGAAAAAATATCAAAACCTTAATTTATGGATTTTGATAATAAGGGCTTTGGTAATAATCCCAAAAAATAAAGAGGTATTGAATTGATTAGATGTTACAAGATCATCCCAGCTTTTTCTTAAAACGGTTTTTTAATTTCGGTTTATACTAGCGCTACCAAAAATGTAGAAAGCAGAAGGCAATTTATGATTTAGCCGCCTATGGCGCAAGCGTCTCGCTTGTGACTAATAATATATTCGAAAAACTAATTATTAGTCGAATTTCAATTAGTGTTTAAAATTGAACACTATTACTATGTAAGCATAAGCGGAACACTTGCGCCAGCAATCTTACAAGCTTACGCCAGAGGGAGCTAACGATAAATTCTACGAAGATTATTGGTACGATAAGCCGCCAGAGCGAGAATATTAGTAAGAAAGCTGGTTACGCTTTAGAGAAACAATGTTATCTTGCTTTTATGCTTTTAGATTATGCTGTTCCGTTAACGTTTGATTTCTAAGATAAATTTTAAATATAGCGCCTTTGCCAATCTCACTTTCAACCATAATCTTGCCACCCGATATACTTACGATTTCTTTAACCAGGTGAAGACCAACGCCTGTGCCTTCTACATCGGTCGCTATGCGTACATATTTGGCGAAAATCTTCTCCAGATCACTTTTTGCGATGCCCCTGCCGTTATCCTCAATCGAAATAACAAAATAATCGCCTTCTAAAAATGTTTTTATAATAATTTCAGGTACCCGCCCCGAATCCCGGTATTTAATAGAATTGTTAACTAGGTTATAAACGATGCTCCTCAATTTCCGGCGAACGAAAACAATCTCTGAATGGGAAATATCAAGCTTTATCTGTGCGCCGGATTCGAGAATCTGAGTAGCAAGGGTTAACCGGACATCTTCTAAAATTTGTTCGATATCCAGCAGTTCTTCAACAGTTTTATAGTGATGATCAGATTTCCTGGAATCGGTTAAATCGATTATAATCCCTTTTATCTTAACAAGTCCATTCTCAATTTTTTCAAGAAGTAAGGGAAATTTTTCCATACCCTTCTCCGGGATTTTTTTGAGCATCTCGATGGTAAGGCCCAGGCTGGTTAATGGTGTTTTGATGTCATGGGAAATGGTATCCAGCAATAGTTCGTGCTCCATGATCAGTTTTTCCTGCTCCTTAAGATCGCGGATTCTTAAAGTAATATCAATAAAAGTAATAATTACCCCATTAGTCGTTTTAGATCGCTTTACAATATACGGCAGGATATTCATCTGGTACCAGCGCATATCGGTTGTTTGAATTTCCTTTTCTAAAAGCTCACCGGTTTTGATAACCTGCTCAATGTTATCAACAATGCTCGGGAATCGAAAATTATCTTTAACATCAGTTATAGACTTCCCGATGTCTTTATTATGAAGTTTAAACTGCTTCATGGCAGGGGGTGTAAATTTGCGCAATATAAGATTGGCATCAACAAAAAGCTGGGGAATAATGGTGTTACGAAAATAATTTTCGAGTTCGTCATTGAGTTCTATCAATTCGATAATCTTCTGATCTTTATTCTGCATGAGCTGGTCATTTAAATGGAGAACAATGTAAGGTACGTTAAAAAAATCCAATAAGTAATTGCTGTTAAATATCAGGACAATGATGAATCAGCATTTATCTGGGTAACAATGGTATCTAAAAAATGGGTGAGTTCAAAGGGTTTTTGTAAAAAAGCATCTGCCCTGCAACCTGCGCTAACCTGTTCGGTACTGGCATGTGCACTCATAATGATTATCGGAATATGTTGGTGAATTGTATCAATCCTCAGCATATTACAAACCTCAAGCCCCGATCCATCCGGCAACATAATGTCAAGTATAAAGAGATCAGGAATATCATTTAAATCCCTGTTCATAAAATTTTTAACATTTTCGAAAGATACCACCTGGTAATCCTCCAACCGGAGGATCAACTCAACAACCTCTCTTATATCCCTATCATCTTCCAGAATAAATATCTTCGCCATAACCCAAAATCAACTCATACAACATCGATCAGGGTATTTTAGTTTGAAATAGTTTGCATGCTGATGTGATCCTAAACAGCTGATGTGATCCTAAACAAAAGACGTAGGCGCAGTAAAGCAATGAAATGGAATATATTGACAGATTAACAGTTGAAAATAAAAACATCTGGCACGTGATTTTCGATGGTTAATTAGAAGGTTAGTCACGAAATAGCAAAGCCAGCGCGATGGCTGGCTTTAAAATAGTTTTCGGCACTTCGTTTACGGTACGGAAGGTGTTTGTTGATTACTTCTGAAGAACAAGCAATTTTTCCGTGCGAGTTTCATTGTTTAGTTGCGTATGTATCATATTTGATATTTCCACATCGCCAATTTCTATCAGTAAAGATAGCCTCAAAAGCTTTATCTTTACTTTCGTACCGCCGGTACAGCCGTTGCTTTAGTACTACCTTCCCTTATTAACAGGGATGGCGGCGGTGAAGGTTTAGTGACGTTTAATTGCTGATGCTTTGCCATGATCTGTAGGTTTTAAAAGTAAACGTATTATTGTATCTTTATTGTATTTAATATTTAAATCAATCGGAATAACCTGTTCAATTTTAACTTTTTGTACTTTATCTTTCCCCCTGTTTTTACCAAAATCTATGCCAAATGGGACGATAAGCAAACTTAAGAAAATAAGTCCGTATATCATAAATTTATGGCTTTGGAAAAGTAAGGCCGTCTTGATGCGGTTGATTCGCTGATTGTTTGCAGAATTACGGATTAGTTCCGCTAACAGATACTCATCAAATTCCTTTTTTGAACGGATTAATACCTCCGAAGAAATAGCACCTGGTTGATTATTGTAAAAATTGACTAGATCAACATAATATTTATTAAGCAAGTCAGAATCATTAAGACTGATGTAATCACGACCTTTCAAAAAATCGGCAAAGACAAGTATCAGATAAATTATCGCGACAATAAGCAAAACCGAAGATATAATAGCTATGATTATAAACGTCCATAGGAGCCCGGGATTACAGTTATAACTAAAGTTTGTAGAGCAGAAATACAGCCCTGCTAATAATGCAGTCAATATTCCTATCGGCGTTGAGAGTGAGTTATTAATCTCCGTTCGTTCGGCAAGTGATTTATCGTACTGGCCCTTATAAAATTCTTCCGGATTCATTTTACTAAGATAAAGAATTTTTTTTTGTCGGCTGGTGTCTCACCAATCTGCACCTTGAATTTTAAGGTATTTTTAAGAGTTTTTTTTAAGTCAGAGTACACATGCCTTCCTGTTTAATCAGACAATGAAGTAAACTCCAAAGCACGATCAACATTGGCAAATTTTATCGAAATACCCCTCTAAAAAGATGGAAATACCCCCTGTTAATCCGCTCATAATTAGCTTATTTCGTATAACTATAAGCTGGTGAAAGGTAAATTTTGTAATTGGTCTTTCTAAAAAATACATCAGCGTCTGAAAAATAATTATTGATTGTTGAAATGTATCTGTTCAATATGCGATAAAGATATTTTGGATAAAATGTATGTTTAAACCCTGCCGATAGTCTAACCAAATAAAACAGAAATTATGAAAAGACTTCTACTCTCGGTAGCCTTTTTCTTGTGTAGTTTAACATTAGCTGCACAGGCGCCTAATTTACCCGTTAAGGGCACCTTAAGCCAAACGATTCTCAGCTCGCGTACGTTTTCAAACGCTACACAGGCAGATACGGTTATCAGATACCGTCCGTCGCTTAGCGAATATACGCTAGAACTTGTCGGGAAGGTGAATTCGGCCACCGGGCGTGGCCTTGATATCGATGTCAGAAATTCTAAAGCCAGGGGATACCGCTTGTCGCTGGATGCTGCAAACCTTAAAACTTCGGCCCCGCTGAGCGCAATTACCGCAATTTCAACAGCTAAAGCAGGGGTTGACCAAACCATTCGCATCGCAGTTAGAAAAGATAGCGCACACATTTACCAGAATGGTGCCTATATTCAATCGCAACCGCTTTCAACCATAAATGATATAGTTGGCGGCGCAGAAAGTTCGGTTATACAGGGCACGGTGGCCGGTCCCAATTTAATGTCGGGCTGGGCAGGCGTTACCGGAAACTATTCGGGTAAACCAAGCGATTATGGCTGGGCTTATAACGGCACCACATCAACCACCTTGTTTAACACTGCAAACAGTACAGCAGGTGGTTCCAGGTATGTTGATGTAAGCGCCAGTGCAAGTCCGCATACGTATAACGGTACAACTTATAATGGCCGTATGTTTTATGTACGTTGGGATGCCAGCACACTGGCTTCGGTTGCTTATACCTATGCGGTAACGCTTGAAGCAAACAGCACTTACAATTTTTCCATGCTGCATGCCTATCTTTCAAATGCAACCGGCAGCAAAACCCTGACGGTGGGCATAGGTAAAACCACCTCCGCCAGTGACAGGTTTGCTTCCAGTAATTTTGTAACCAGCGGTACGGCAGACTTAAAACGGGAGAATTTCAGTTTTACTTCGCAGGAAGCAGGCACCTATTACCTGACATTTACCGGTCCGTGGGGGCTATTCTCCATCGCCGAACTTTCGCTGAATAAGAATTTAGCTTCTTCATTAATTCCGAACTGGGCCGGCATGGCACCCAATAATGCCGGTTCGCCGGCTGCGTATAGCTGGGGTTACACCGGAACAACCTCAACTACGGTGTTTAATACAGCAAACGGCTCGGGCGGTACACGCTATGTAGACATTAATGCATCGTCGGGCTCTAACCTGCATACCTATAATGGTGCTACTTATACCGGGCGTGTGTTGTATATCCGTTGGGATGGCAGCAGTATTTCAGGTACGGCATACAATTATCCGGTAATGCTCGAAGCCAATACCAGTTACAACCTCTCCATGCTTCACGCCTATGTTTCAAATGCGACCGGGAGCAAAAACATTACAGTAGGCATAGGTAAAACGACAGCCGTAGCTGATCGGTTCAGTACTTATACTTTTGTAACCAGCGGCACCAGGGTACTGAACAAAGAAACCTTTAGTTTTACCTCTAAAGAAGCAGGCCTTTACTACTTAACCATCACCGGCGATTGGGCACTTTTTTCTATCGCCGATTTATCACTCAATAAATATGAAGTTAAACCACGTTTTATATTTGGCAAAAACTACCTGAGCGGGGCAGTTGATATATCCGTTTCATCGGTAACTTATGATGATGGTGCCTACGCCCCCACCGCACCTGCAGCTGCACCCAAACAAGATTTGATTGTAACCGGAAGTACTGCCAGTTTCTTACCAACCTCCAACACCAACTTTATCGTACCGGGCAAAACAGATATGCATCTAACAGGTGCAGGTTCTCCATTAATTAACTCTACAGTACAGTTAAATTCCAACGATGCCTGGTTATTTTTTGACAACATCAGGCCCTCGCTGGTTATTGCCAACTGGCTGCCTTATGTAAGTATAAATGGCGTGCCGGCGGCAAACAATCCGGACGTGAGGATATCCATATATAAAAATGGTACCGTCATTATCCCTAACGGCAATATAACCTCAACACAGGCGCTACAGGTTTATACCGGTACCAACTTAAGCGGCACCAATAAAAGCTATAAGATTTCTGTTTATAATGATAGTTTGGGCGCATTTAATAATGCGATTAAATCTTTTAAACTGAAACGGGGTTACATGGCAACATTAGCCAATAACGCTGACGGATCCGGGTACAGCCGGGTATTCATAGCCAATGATGATGACCTTGTTGTAAACACCATGCCACAAGGGCTTGATGCGACGGTTTCGTTCATCCGAGTGTTTAAATGGGATTATGTAAGTAAAAAAGGAAAAGCCGGCTGGTCGCCGGCGCAGGTAGGTGCCACCTGGTACTACGACTGGAACATTGGCGGTGCAGAAAGTACCGATTACAACTATTCAATAATTCGGCAAAATGCCGGATGGCCAGCCTGGGGCGATATTAAAAACAAGCAAAATGTAAATCATTTACTGGGTTTTAACGAACCCGATCAGGCCGACCAGTCGAACATGACGGTAGCACAGGCCATACAGCAATGGCCTGAAATGATGAAATCAGGTTTGCGTATAGGCTCGCCGTCACCCGCTAACCCAGAGAGCAGCTGGATAACCAACTTCCTGGCTAAAACTGATTCGCTAAATCTGCGGGTTGATGTGGTAGCCATACATTGTTACTGGGGCGGACAAACACCGCAACAATGGTATACGCGTTTAAAAAATATTTATAACCGGGTAAAACGACCGCTTTGGATAACAGAATGGAATAACGGTGCCAACTGGACCACAGAAAGCTGGCCGGCAGACACCACCCAGGCCTTACAAAAACAGTTTAACGATATAAAGGGTATCCTTAACGTATTAGATACAGCCTCCTTTATAGAACGCTATGCTGAATACGATTGGGTACAGTATAAACGCTCGCTCGTGCTGGCCGATACGCTTACACCGGCAGGAAAGTATTACTATGCCAATAAATCTGCACTGGCCTATAACCCGGCAATGGCCGCGGTACACAACTGGCAATTGGCTTCGCCGCAAATTTATAGTTCCATCAATAGTAATAATTATAGAACCGCTACTTTAAACTGGCTCGATCTGAATGGCGAACTGGGTTCCAAATACGTACTGGAACGTTTGGTTAACGGCGTAGATGCAGATTTTATACCCATTAAGGAATTTACGGGTTACCCATATGGCAGTACGATAACCCATGTAGACAGTGTATTTGCAAAAGCCAGTTATCGAATAAAGGCCTTCAACCTCGCCGGGACGCAATCGGTTTATTCTCCTATTCATATTATATCAAAAGATGCTGACCCTGTTGCCCCAACTTCATTAACAGGTACGGTAACATCATCAAAGATTACACAACTTACCTGGAATGCCGGTGTAAATGCAAGGGGCTATAACCTTAAACGCGCTTTAAGTGCCACTGGTCCTTTTACGACCATTTTCGGACAAACAACGGCACTTACCTATCAGGATACAACACTTACGCCGAGTACAAATTATTATTATGTTGTTACCAGCTTAAATTCGGCAGGTGAAAGTCCTAACTCAACCGTGCTGCAACTCACCACTAAAGATTTGGTTACACCAGCAGTAGTTACAAATCCACATGCCGCTTCCGGCGATACCAAGGTGGTCTTAACCTGGGATTTGATGTATGATGCTAAATTTGAGGTATCCCGTTCAACGACCCCAAACGGTACTTACGCGGTTATTGCAGCCAATGTTGATGCCATAAGGTATGAAGATTTGAACAGGATTAATGGCACCACCTATTATTACAAAATAGTGGCGTTTAATGCCGCAGGTCGTAGCGCAGAATCGGCCATCTTAAGTGCAACACCGGTTTCAGGGCAATACCTCCATATTGGTTTTAATGAAAATACCGGAACCTTCGCCGAAGACGATTGGGGCGGATACAACGGAACGGTGATGAATACGAGTACCTGGACTGCCGGTAAAGATGGTCCGACCGGTGCCTTAAACCTGGTAAAATCTGCAAGTTCCTATTTGAAGTTACCTACCGGCGTAGTAAGCACATTGAACGATTTTACCATTGCAACCTGGGTTAAACTACCATCTAACCTGTCAAACAATACCCGCATCTTCGACTTTGGTACCTCGACAAATAATTTTATGATACTTATCCCTAAAACAGGTTCGAATTTAAGGTACAAAATTGCCGCCGCCACAGGTGCTAACGATCGCTATATGCCTTATGTATTACCGCTAAACCAATGGGTACACATCGCTATTACCCAGCAAGGATCGGCATTTAAACTCTACGTGAACGGAACGTTGCAATATACGGATAACAATGCCACGATAAAGCCATCTGACCTTGGATTAACGACTAACAATTATTTAGGTAAGTCACAGTATTCAACCGATCCTTACAGCGATCATATTTATGATGACTTCCGGATATATAACCGTGCGTTAAGCGATACGGAACTTGCCGACCTGTTAAAAATTAGTCAAACGATTACATTTAGCCCTATCGACCAGAAGATGGTCGGTGCTGCTGATTTTGATCCGGGGGCTACCGCATCATCAGGTTTGGCCATAAGCTATAACAGTTCAGACACGACAGCAGCAACTATAGTTAACGGAAAGGTACATATTAAAGCTGCCGGTAGCTCGGTTGTAACAGCAGCACAAAGCGGAAACAGTAGTTATGCGCCTGCAACATCAGTTAGTCAAACGCTCACAATAACAGCCTCTGGCTCAATGCTGGCAAGTACAAAAACAACGCCAGATAAATATGGTGTGCTGGCCCCTGATGATACAGGTATTCCGGTAGCAGATAAAATAACGGTTTATCCTAACCCGGTAATTGATAAGCGTTTTTCGGTAAGGCTAACCAAGGATCTGATGAATCAAACCATTACAGTCAGGATAAGGGATGCATACGGAAAGGTACTGCAAACGAATACAATTAAGGCTAATGCTGATGAGTTGAATGTTTCTTTAGCTGGCAATTATATGCCGGGTGTATACTTTGTTCAATTGAATTCATTACGGTTAATACGAGTAATGGTTTACCCTTAAAATTTGATTATTTTCCCGCTGATTTCGGAGAATTATCTCTTCGGAATCAGCGTTTTCTATATTTAGGTTCCTAATGATTTCGGGGGGGATTTACGCAAATAGAGAATTAGAATAAACATTTCCTGTGAAAATCCCTGCCTGCGGTCAATGTCGTTAATTAGGAGAAAATAAAAATATTGTGATCCTGAATTTTTCGAAGGACAAATATTTTTTGTTTTTGATTATAGAATGGCCTTCGCCAGGCTCAGACTGACATAATGATTAATAACTTAATGACATTGTGCCTGCGGTAGAAAGAAAAGCCGTCATCTCGATCCGATAGCTATCAGATGACGGGAACTAAAGGGGATTTCCTGCCATTTATATTGATTTTATGCAATAAATTATCCCTCAGATAGACAATTAGTTTAAGAACCTTTTCCGTGAAATCCATGTTTCCAAGGCATTTATTTTTTGGTTCCCGCTGATTTCGCGGATGAACGCAGATAGATAATTAGCTTTAAAAACCTTTCCATAGAAATCCATGTTTCCGTGGCATATATTTTTAGGTTTCCCCTGATCTCACAGATTGAAGAAAATAGATAATTACTTTAAATTTTACGTGTAAATACTTGTTTACGTGCCATTTATTTTTTGGTTCCCGCTGATTTCGCGGATGAACGCAGATAGATAATTAGCTTAAAAACCTTTTCCATAGAAATCCGTGTTTCCGTGGCATCTATTTTTTAGGTTCTCAATGATTTCCCGGATAAACGCAGATAGATAATTAGATTTAAAACTTTCTGCAGATACCCCTGACGGCCGCAGGCTGTAGCGTTTTCTGCAGGAGAATCCTATTGAAGACCTACCTTTCTATCCAGAATAATTCTAAACAAAATCTCATTTATCCATATTCATTTTAAATTTTTCCAACTATCTTGCCACTCGTTGGTTTACCCATATAATTAATTACAATCCGTATGACTAAGAACATCTTTATCGCCTCAGCAGAACCCTATACCGGCAAGTCGGTAATTGCTTTCGGAATGATTAATATGTTGCTGGCTAAAACGCAGAAAGTTGGTTATTTCAAACCCATTATCGCGCAGGATGATCTTAGCAAAAAAGATGAGCACGTAGAAGCCATGCTCGATTATTTCTCACTTCCGGTTAAATATGCAGATGCCTTTGCATTTACCCGCCAGGATATGCTGCATGAGTATCAAAATAGTGGTGACATCATTAATACCATCATCAGTAAATACAAAAAACTGGAAGACAATTACGATTTCACTGTTATTGAAGGAAGCGATTTCCTGGGTGAAGGCATGGCTTTCGAATTCGAATCGAATGCGCTGATGGCTAAAAACCTGGGTGCACCGGTTTTAATTGTGGTGTCAGGAAAAAATAAAACCGCCAGTCAGCTTTTTAAATCGGCCATAAACATTTACCGGAATTTTCTTTTACGCGATGTCCAGGTTTTGGGTGTGGTAGCAAACATGGTCAATCCCGATGAAGCCGAACGCATTAAACAGGCCTTAAGCAACCAGTTACCGGCAGAATTATTAATAGCCGTTATCCCCATCGAAAGCGGACTGCAAAGCCCTACGATGAAAGAAATTACGGCCGCCTTAGATGCTGAAATTCTTTTCGGTGCTGATTTGATGGATAACCAGGTTGATAATTTCGTAACCGGGGCCATGATGCTGCCTAATTTTTTAAGGCACATTAAGGATAATTTACTTATTGTTACTCCTGGCGACCGCGGCGATATTATTATCGGTTCCTTACAGGCAAATTTATCGGCTAACTATCCAAAAATTGCAGGTATTGTTTTAACTGCGGGGAGCTTACCCGATGAACCGATGATTAAACTTATCGAAGGGTTACAAACCATTATTCCTATCATATCCGTTCAGAAGGGAACATTTGAAACGACTACAACCATCGGGTCTATTCATTCTAAAATTACTATTGATAACAAAAAGAAGATTGCACTGGCAATTGAACTCTTTGAAAAATACGTGGATTTAAAGGCGCTTGATGATAAAATAATTACCTTCAGTTATGAAGGCATTACCCCGCACATGTTCCAGTATAACCTGGTTAAATGGGCAAAGAGTGAGAAAAAACACATTGTTTTGCCCGAAGGAAACGACGACCGGATTTTAAAGGCCGTAGAAAAACTCATCACCCAGGATGTGGTAAACATCACCTTATTGGGCGACCCGGTTGAAATCGGCACATCCATTAAGCGTTTGGGTTTAAACCTCGACATTAATGCCATTAACATCCACAATCCTGCACATTCTCAACAGTACGATAATTATGTAGAAAGTTTATACGAATTACGTAAGAATAAGAACGTAAATATGGAAATGGCCAGGGATATGATGACGGATGTTTCTTATTTCGGCACCATGATGGTGTATAAAGGCGATGCCGATGGCATGGTTTCCGGTGCGGTGCATACGACCCAGCATACCATCAGACCGGCTTTACAGTTTGTAAAAACCAAACCAGGTGTTTCCGTTGTTTCTTCGATATTTTTTATGTGTTTGCCCGAAAGGGTTGCCATATTTGGCGATTGCGCAGTAAACCCAAACCCTACCGCTCAGCAACTGGCAGAAATTGCCATATCATCTGCAGAAAGCAGTGCCAAATTTGGGATAGAGCCAAGAATCGCCATGTTATCTTATTCTTCGGGCACATCCGGTGAAGGTGAAGATGTAGAACGCGTTCGGGAAGCAACGGCCATTGTTAAAGCAAGGCATCCGGAATTAAAGATTGAAGGCCCTATTCAATATGATGCAGCGGTCGATCCGCTTGTTGGCCAGCAAAAAATGCCCGGTTCTGAAGTTGCCGGAAGAGCGAGCGTTTTAATTTTCCCTGATTTAAACACGGGGAATAACACATACAAAGCTGTTCAGCGGGAAACCGGTGCATTGGCAATCGGACCGATGCTGCAGGGATTAAATAAACCAATTAACGATTTAAGCAGAGGCTGCACCGTCGACGATATTTTTAATACCGTAGTGATTACAGCCATTCAATGTCAGGATATTAAATAATTATGAATATTTTAGTTATCAATTCAGGAAGCAGTTCGATAAAATACCAGCTTTTTAAAATGCCGTCTACGCAGCCCGTTTGCAGTGGATTAGTAGAGCGTATTGGCATTGAAGGTTCTTTTATAAAACATTCGGTATTTCCTGCCGGAGAAAAACTGAGCATTGAAAAAGACGCTTTCATTTCCGGTCATGGCGAAGGTTTAAAGCAAGTTTTAGCATTACTATCTGAAGGACTGCATGCCGTAATTGCAAGTCCTGGAGATATTGCAGCTGTGGGTCACCGTGTGGTGCATGGTGGAGAGCATTTCTCCGGCGCTACTTTGATAACAGATCAAGTTAAAAAACAGATTAAGAAATTATTTTCTTTAGCGCCTTTACATAATCCGGTGAATTATAAATGCATAGAAGTTGCAGAACAAACATTTCCATCAGCTAAACAAATTGCCGTTTTCGATACTGCTTTTCATCAAACGATACCGGAAGCGGCTTACCGTTACGCAATTCCGGAGCAGTACTACAGCGAACACGGTATTCGTGTTTATGGCTTTCACGGCACCAGCCATAAGTATGTTAGCGAGCAGGCTATAAATTGGCTGGGGAAACCGCATTCAAAAATCATCAGCATTCACTTAGGTAATGGTTGCAGCATTACGGCCATAAAAGACGGCAAATCGATCGATACCAGCATGGGTTTCGGCCCTTTAAACGGCTTAATGATGGGTACGAGATCGGGGGATATTGACCCATCCGTTATTTTTCATTTAATGGAACACTCGGGCTATACTCTGGAACAGTTAAGTACTTTGCTCAATAAACAGTCTGGTTTACTCGGTGTAGGCGGTTCAAGCGACATGAGGGATATTAATAAACTGGCCGGTGAAGGGAAAGATAAAGCAAAATTGGCTTTAAAGTTATATGCCTACAGAATAAAAAAATTTATCGGTGCGTATGCGGCGAGCTTAAACGGGATTGATACCATTATTTTTACCGCCGGGGTTGGCGAAAATGATGTCGAAATGCGGGCCGCTGTTTGTGATGAACTGGATTACCTGGGTATAAAAATAGATAAGGATAAAAATAAAAGTTACCAGGGTGAACTGCTCGACATTGGCATGGACGACGCATCAGTTCGCATTCTGGTTGTTCCGACCAATGAAGAATATGAAATTGCTAATCAATGCTTTAAACTATTAAATTAAAACAATTAATTAAAGTACAATTGATGTAACAATTACACAACATTTAGTTTCTCTTCTCCTTTATAATTAGATTTACAACTACAACCAGCTATAAACTTGTTTTTTGGAAATTAATTATGAAAAAGATATTTAATATAATTGTTATTTTATTTTTCCTGTATCCCCTAACTTCATCTGCCCAGTCCGGAAAAGTTTACGATAACCTGAGCTTACCAAGTAAAATTTTAAAAAGCGATCGGAAATTTGCCATCTACCTGCCACCGGATTATGAAACCTCCGGCCGGAGCTACCCGGTTTTATACCTGCTTCACGGCGCGGGTGATGATCAAACCGGTTGGGTACAATTTGGCGAGGTTTTAAATATTACAGACAAAGCCATTGCAAACGGAACATCAACCGCAATGATAATTGTCATGCCCGACGCAAACACTGGTCGCAGGGGTTATTTTAATGATATAAAAGGTGACTGGAATTACGAGGATTTCTTCTTCAAAGAACTGATGCCATTTGTTGAAAAAAAGTACCGGGTTAAAACGGATAAACGTTCGCGTGCAATAGCCGGCTTATCGATGGGTGGCGGAGGTACTTTTGTTTATGCATTACACCATCCCGAATTATTTTCATCTGCTTGTCCTTTAAGTGCCTACCTGGGGTTTTTAAGCTTAACTGATGCACAAAACGCGCTGAAAAAAGCAAATCCAGGCTTAGATGATGCAACCATAACTAACTATTACAACACACAAAATGTATTGCCACTTTTAAACAATATGCCGGATACCGAAAAAAAAGCGGTTAACTGGTATATCGATTGCGGCGATGATGACTTTCTTTACGAAGGCAATTCACTCGCACACATTGCCATGCGAAAGAAAGAAATACCACATGAGTTCCGCATCAGAAATGGAGGTCACAACTGGACTTACTGGCGTGAGTCCCTGCCGAATGTTTTAGCCTTTGTTTCTGATTCATTTCACCAGCACTAACCTGATAAAAAAGGTCTGATATTAACCAACTATTGTCTGTTTTAGTCCAATTTATAATTAAGTTTAATGATGAAATGTGAATTTATTAAATTAGAAAAATCTTTAACTATAAACAACCAGCCGTAATAAAACAAAATGATGAAATTTTCTTTAAGCTTAATCTATTCCATAATCGTATTGGGATTATTAAGTTTCTTCAACAAACCGACTACCTCTAAACCAAACCCAACAGAACTTACTATTTCTACATTTGCCGGTCCTAACATTACCCCTAGTCCTGCCTGTCTTGCGGTGGCGCCAACCGGCGAAGTTTATGTCGGGGTAGATATGATCGGTTCGTTAGGTAAAGACCCTGGAAAAGGCCGGATTCTAAAACTGGTTGATAAGGATAATGATGGTAAATTAGATGAACATATCGCTTTTGCGGATGTAGATAATCCACGTGGAATTATTGTTCAGGGCAATAAAGTATTTGTTTTACATACGACCTTTTCAAAAGAAACCAAGGAAGCAACCGGAATGAACCTGGTTGTTTTTGAAGATAATGACGGTGACGGGAAAGCAGATGGTCCAGAGAAACCGTTGATAGAACACATCAGTAATGCGAAATACATCCGCGAGCGGGGAACAGACCACGCGACCAACGGAATCAGAATGGGTATTGATGGCTGGATTTACATTTCAGTTGGCGATTTCGGCTTCCACGACGCCGTCGACCGTTCAGGTAAAAAGCTAACCATGTTAGGCGGCGGCCTGGTGCGCGTTCGTCCTGACGGAACGGAAATGGAAATATTTACACACGGTACAAGAAACGTTTACGATGTGGCAATTGACCCTTATATGAACGTTTTCACCAGAGAAAATACAAACGATGGCGGTGGCTGGAATGTTCGTTTCTCCCATCATATCCAGACGGGTGAATATGGGTATCCGGTTTTGTTCCAGCATTTTACAGATGAAATTATCCCGGCACTGGCCGATTTAGGCGGCGGTTCGGGAACCGGTGCATTATTTATGAATGAACCCAACTGGCCCGAAAAATATAATAACGTACCGATGATGGCCGACTGGGGAAGAAGTATGCTTTATATCCACAGGGTTACGCCAGACGGACCAACTTTTACACAAAAGGATGAAGAATTTCTAAAAATCCCTCAAATTACCGATTTGGATGTAGATGGCTCTGGCAGGCTTTATTTATCGGCCTGGGATGGTGCAGGTTATTCGGGAAGTGAAACAAAAGGCTTTATACTCCGGGCCGTGCCTAATAACTGGACTTACAAAGCGTTTCCAGACGTAAAAAAACTATCCGTTAAGCGACTGGCTGAATTACTAAAATCGAATAGTTCCGTAGCCCGTGTTACGGCATCACAGGAATTACTGAGCCGTTCGGACAAGCAAGCCACCTCTGTTACATTAAAAATCGCCGCAGATAAAAATCTGCCATTGTATGCACGCGTAGCAGGCATTTTTACTTACGCTCAATTGACTAAGGAAAATGGAATAAATGAACTGGTTGAGCTGACAAAAGACGAAACAGTTCGGGAATTTGCTTTAAAAGCACTTACAGATCGAAAAGATTTCCTGGATAAAGTTCCATCGGCACCTTTTTTAGCCGCTTTAAAAGATGCTTCGCCACGCGTTCAGGCTGCTGCAATTGTTGGTTTAAACAGACTTGGCAAAACAGATGCGGCACCTGCCCTCTTACAAACGAAAGTGCCTGCTTCATTTACAGCACCTTCAAAAGACATTGAAGGCCCGCATGCAACACCAAATTCATCAATAATTTTGCCGCACCTGGCGGTTCAGGCCTTGGTAAGCCTTGATGCCACGGACGCCTGCCTGGCAGCTGTTGGAGCGGATAACACTGATTTGGCACTTTGGGCATTACGCTACATGCACAACCAAAAAGCCGTAGATGGTTTAATTAAAAGCTATGCAACTGTAAAAGATGAAAAATTAAAAAAACAAATCCTTACAACCTTGGCGCGCCTGTATAAAAAGGAAGAAGCTTATGATGCAAGCTGGTGGTGGGGAACCCGTCCGGATTCACACGGGCCCTATTATAAATCGGTAACCTGGGCAGGTTCCCCGGCTATTGAAAAATTACTTAAAGACGAATGGGCGAAAGCGGATGCGCAGGGAAAACAGTT
This sequence comes from Pedobacter rhodius, assembly GCF_027213645.1. Lineage (GTDB taxonomy): Bacteria > Bacteroidota > Bacteroidia > Sphingobacteriales > Sphingobacteriaceae > Pedobacter > Pedobacter rhodius. The sequence continues at coordinate 241,513 of NZ_JAPWGL010000002.1, forward strand.
TTTTGTTGATTTAGATGCACGACACAGAATGGACATTGCAGCATTTGCGGTTGAAGAGAAACTAGCCGCAACCGAAGAGCCTAAAATCGATTTAGAGAAAATCAAAAACAAAAAAGGACAGGTTGGCAAGTCTTCTATTGAAGATGTTTTGCTGGCGATCAATAAACTGCAGGGCGATCCGCTTAAAGGAAGAACAATTTTTAACAACCAGGGCTGTATCGCCTGCCATAGCCTGAGCAGAACAGAGAAAATGAAAGGCCCTTTTATGGGACAAATTGGCTCCATTATGAATCGGGAGCAAATTGCTGAATCTATCTTAAAACCAGATGCTTCTATATCGCAGGGCTTTGCCACCGTTATGATTACTGCCAAAGGCGATAAAACGTACATGGGTTTTATTACGGAAGAAACCGCGGCAAAAATAGTGATGCGTAATATCGCTGGTGAAGTTTTTAACATTAAAACGAGTGATATCCTTTCGCGTAAGGAAATGGAAAATTCTATGATGCCGCAAGGCCTGGCTAATTCTTTATCATACGATGAATTGGCATCACTGGTTACTTTTTTATCGCAACAAAAAAAATAATTCAATGGGTTTCATACGGTTCCGGTCTGTGAGACACAGACCGGGGCGTTGAAAAAATGACGAATTGAACCAACTATAATTTTAATTCCTCCCATACGTCTTTCCCACGCAGGTGGGAATCTTAATGCGCTATACAGAAATCCCTGCTTTTAAAATTAAAATCTGCGTTTGTAACATAGCTAACGCTTTAGGATTCCCAACTAAATTGGGAATGACGGCATAGTAAGATCTATTTATGGTGTTTGAAATACAAACAGGACATCGGCGAGTGATGAAGCGACTCAACCATGTACTTAACACCTACAATACCGCTTTCCCGCGCAGGCAGGAACCTTAATACGCTGTGCAGGCAACATAGCTTCTGCCAATATAAGGTTATAACAATATATCACTACATTATATTGCAAACAAAAAAGCCGTATCACATCAGTGTGATACGGCTTCCTTTTCAATCGATTTTAGATTAAGCTTTTTCTGCTTTGTTCGCCCGGCTCCTATCAATTAAAGTATTTATTTGTTCAAGAACATCATAAATATCAAATGGCTTACTAATATAAGCATCAGCAAATGCATCAATTGCTTTTTGCTCACTGTTATTTTGTGCAGACATTACGATTATAGGGATGTGCTTAGTAAAAATATCCGTTTTTAAATCTTCACAAATTTCAGCACCATTTCCATCCGGCAACATTACATCCAGCAAAAATAAATCGGGCATGGCATCCTGAATGTTCTTTTTTAACTCCGAAAATGATGATGATAGCTGAAGCTCAAATCCTTCTTCTTTTAAAAGAATCTCAATCACGTTTCTGATTTCCTGATCATCTTCTAAAATGTGTATTCTCCTTTTTGACATAATTCAAATTATTGTTTGGTTTTTTATAGGGTAATTTTTTTTATACGATAGTTACAGTAACACCTAAACCTTCTAAATGTTTTACAATTTGTTCAGAAATTCCTTTATCAGTAATAATGTGATCAATTTCTTCTAATCCGCATATTTTACCAAAGCCTCTTTTACCAAATTTCGAAGAATCGGCCAGTACAATGGTTTTTTGCGATGCGCTAATCATTTTCCGGTTTAAATGCGCTTCCATCGCATTTGTAGTGGTTAATCCGAAATCCAGGTCGATACCGTCGACACCTAAAAACAACTTATTAAAATAGAAATCGCCTAAAACCTGCTCCGCATAGCTACCTGTTACTGATGAAGAACTTTTTCTTAATATACCACCCAATTGTATTACTTCTATACTGGGTTCTCTCATCAATTCTAAAGCCACATTTAAAGCCGAAGTAACAACAGTCAGGTTAGCAGCAGGCTGGATATTCTTGGCAAAATACAATACTGTAGTGCCTGATGCGATGACAATAGAATCGTTGTCATTTAATAATTCTGCTGCTGCTGCGCCTATCTTATTCTTTTCTGAAGACTGGATTTTTTCTTTTTCATTTACCGGCCTGTCTACCGTATACGGATTATTCATGGTGGCACCGCCATGTGTTCTGAAAAGCAAACTCTTGTCTTCAAGTAGTTTTAAATCCTTTCTAATGGTAACAGATGAAACTTTCAATTCCTTACATAAGTCTACAACATTAATATATTGATCCCTTTGTAAACGGCTTAATATTAATTGGTGCCTTTCAGCTAAATTCATCATAATACAAATGCGCTTTTTGCAATGGGGCAAATTAAACAATTTGTCAAATCATTTGAGTAAATAAAATAATAATTTTTTAACGATGATATTATATTATTTCGATTAGTATTACTTATAATTGCGTATTGTTTCGTTTTATTATTTTTTGCCTTTTTAAATGAGTAGAATTCACAATCCGGTACTTTATGAACATGCTGTTTATGATATCATCATAATTGGTGGTGGTGCAACAGGCCTGGGCACTGCCTTAGATGCGGCAAGCAGGGGCTATAAGACTTTGCTGGTAGAACAATCGGATTTTGCAAAGGGCACATCCAGCAGAAGTACCAAACTGGTGCATGGTGGTGTACGTTATCTGGCACAAGGCGATATCGGACTGGTAAAACATGCCTTAAAAGAGCGCGGTTTATTACAAAAAAACGCAGCTCATTTGGTCGGCAAAGAGGAATTTATTATCCCCTGCTATAGCTGGTTTTCGACTGCAAAATACCTGACAGGCTTAACCCTTTATGACTGGCTTGCTGGCAAATACAGCTTTGGAAAATCTAAATTCTTATCAAAAAAAGAAACTTTAAAACGGCTCCCGGGCATAAAAGCCATAGGTTTAAAAGGTTCCATCCGTTATTTTGATGGTAAGTTTGATGATGCGAGATTAGCCATAAATATCGCCCAAACCGCAGTAGAAAAAGGTGCTATCCTGCTAACCTATACGAAGGTAATCGGCTTACAAAGAAATGGCGATACGATAAAGGGGATTGATACGGAAGATGTTTTAACAGGTAAAAGAACCACCTTTTATGGAAAAGTAGTCATTAACGCAACGGGCGTTTTTGTTGATGATATTTTAAAAATGAACAACCCGGATGCGAAAAACATGGTTCGGCCAAGTCAGGGTGTGCATATCGTTCTGGACAAAAAGTTTTTGGATAGTGAATCGGCATTAATGATTCCAAAAACGTCGGACGGACGGGTTTTATTTGCGGTGCCATGGCACAAACATTTATTGGTTGGCACAACAGATACACCCCTTGATGAACATAGCCTTGAGCCGCGGGCGCTGAAAGAAGAGGTAGATTTTATTTTAAATACCGCATCAGATTACCTCAGCAACAAACCAACTGAAAAAGATATTTTAAGTGTATTTTCAGGTTTAAGACCCTTGGCTGCACCAACAAAATCCGACGGAAATAGTACTAAGGAAATTAGCCGCGACCATAAGTTAATCGTATCGGGCAAAGGTTTAATAACCATAACCGGCGGAAAATGGACAACTTATCGCCGTATGGCTGAAGAAACAGTTGACTTAGCCATAAAACATGCAAATCTTCCGGCTAAAAATTGTTTAACACAAAATTTAAAGATACATGGTTGTACGGAATTTAAAGACGGGAACTATCTGGACATATACGGCACCGACAGGGCAGGAATTGAAGCATTAATGGCCGAAAACCCCGACCTGAGTTCAAAGCTTCACCCCCGTTTTCCGTACAATAAAGCGGAAGTTGTTTGGGCCATAAAAAATGAAATGGCAGAAACAGTTGAAGATATCCTGAGCAGAAGGTTAAGGGTTTTATTTATTGATGCACAGGCTGCTATGGAAATGAGTAAAACGGTTGCATCAATTTTAGCAAAAGCGTTACAGGCGAATGAGGATTGGGAGGATAATCAAGTCGAAATTTTTAATAATTTGGCTTCGGGTTATATTTATCAAGCAAAAAATACGAAAAAAAATGCGGCTTTAGCCGAATGATACCTAACCAAATTTAGTTATGAGCAAGTTTATCTTGTCGATCGATCAGGGAACCACCAGTTCGAGGGCAATTATTTTTAACCATAATGGTGAAATTGTAGCCATTGCACAAAAGGAATTTACACAGATTTACCCGCAAGCCGGCTGGGTTGAACACAATCCGATGGAAATCTGGTCAACTCAGTTATCGGTAGTTGCCGAGGTAATTGTTAAGGCAGGCTTGGCAGCAAGAGCTATCGATTCTATAGGCATTACAAACCAAAGGGAAACCACTGTTGTATGGGATAAAGAAACCGGGATTCCGGTTTACAATGCAATTGTTTGGCAAGACAGAAGAACATCTGCCTATTGTGACGAAATCAGGGCGAAAGGACTGGCAAAGAAAATCCAGGAAAAAACCGGTCTGATTATCGATTCTTACTTCTCTGCAACCAAAGCAAAATGGATTCTGGATAATGTTGAGGGTGCAAGGGAAAAAGCAGAAGCAGGGAAACTGGCTTTCGGCACCATCGACAGCTGGTTAATCTGGAAATTAACAGCAGGAAAAAAACACGTTACCGATGTGACTAATGCATCGAGAACCATGCTTTATAATATTAATACCTTAGCGTGGGATACCGAATTGCTTGATTTATTTGGCATTCCTAAAGAAATGTTACCCGAGGTTAAATCATCAAGCGAAGTTTATGGCGAAACTGCCGGAAACATCATCGCTGCTAAAATACCAATTGCCGGCATTGCAGGCGACCAGCAATCGGCGCTCTTCGGCCAGATGTGTACCGAAGTGGGTATGGTAAAAAATACCTATGGTACAGGATGTTTTATGCTGATGAACATCGGTACTGAAGCTAAAATTTCTTCAAATAACCTTTTAACAACCATCGCCTGGAAAATTAAGGATGAGGTTCACTATGCTTTAGAAGGCAGTATTTTTATTGGCGGTGCGGTTGTTCAATGGCTTCGCGATGAATTGGGCCTGATTTCAAAATCAGCTGATGTCGAAACACTCGCTAAAAAAGTTCCGGATACACAAGGTGTTTATATTGTTCCGGCATTTGCAGGATTAGGCGCACCGCATTGGGATCAGCATGCCAGAGGCACTATTACAGGCTTAACCAGGGGTACTAATAAATCGCACCTGGCAAGGGCGGCTTTAGAAAGTATTGCTTATCAAACGATGGATGTGCTTAAAGCGATGGAAGCCGATGCTGGTGTCAGCATATCTGAATTAAGAGTTGACGGTGGTGCAACCGCGAACGATTTACTGATGCAGTTTCAGGCCGACTTACTGAAAAGCAAGGTTATCAGACCGGAAGTTACCGAAGTTACAGCTATAGGTGCAGCTTACCTGGCAGGCCTGGCTACAGGCTTTTGGGATAGTATAGATCAAATTCGCTCGCAATGGAAAATAAACCGCACTTTTTCTGCTGCTGAAGGCATAGATAATAAAGAAAGAATTAAGGGATGGAACAGGGCAGTAAAAGCTGCCCGCGTTTGCGCGGAAGATTAAATGATTAATTTACCTGAGTTTTTAAGTTTTAAATAAGGATAAAAATGACCGAATTTGTTGCAGAATTTATCGGCACAGCGCTGATAATTCTCCTGGGAAATGGTGTAGTAGCCAATGTTGTATTAAAAGGAACTAAAGGAAATGATAGCGGCTGGATGGTCATCACAACGGCATGGGCACTTGCTGTTTTTGTTGGTGTGGTTATCGCGGCGCCTTACAGCGGTGCGCACCTCAATCCTGCGGTAACGATAGCCCTTGCAATAACACAAAAATTTGCCTGGATTAAAGTACCCTATTACATACTTGCGCAATTATGTGGTGCAATGGCAGGTGCTTTTTTAGTTTGGGTGATTTACAAAGACCATTTCGACCTGACAGAAGATAAAGGTTTAAAGGCCGCCCCTTTTGCCACATCACCCGCAATCAGAAATTTAAGGTCTAACCTTTTTTCAGAAATCATCGGAACGTTCGTACTCATATTTGTAATATTTTATTTTACGAATGCTGAAATGGGTACAGAAAAAACACCAATCGGCTTAGGATCAATTGGCGCGATTCCGGTTGCTTTTCTGGTTTGGGTAATCGGTCTTGGCTTAGGCGGTACAACCGGTTATGCCATAAATCCAATAAGGGATCTGGGGCCTAGGATTATTCACAGTATTATTCCTATGAAGGGTAAAGGAAGCAGTGACTGGGCATATGCATGGGTGCCAATTGTCGGACCAATTTTAGGTGCTGCCTTAGCCGCATTACTTTACCTGGCGTTAAACTTTAAATATTAGGATTCGAGACAACTAAATCGATAAATTAACATTTTTTTCATTCATAAATGCAGAACTTAAAACCATTATTTAATACCTTTGTTACTTAAATAATTCATTCATGTTTGAGCGCATGTTTGGGTTTAGATATGGGGTAGGCTGCAAAGTCTATCCCTTTTTTATTGCACATAATTTCTGATAAATTACAACCAAACCTTATATGATATCTTTTGTTAAGAAAACGATAACATGATGTGCGGTATGATTTCAAGCTTGATAAGTGATAAAGTATGTTATTAATGCAGGATTTTTATCCTGCATTTTTTTAAGCTTCACGTTTACTGATTTTGACTCAACTAAGCAGACAGGGCTTCAAATTCTTCGTCTGATAACTGAACAGCCGCGGCTTTTAAATTCTCGTTCAAATGCGCCACAGATTTAGTGCCGGGTATCAATAAAATATTTGAAGAACGTTTTAACAACCAGGCCAATGCAATTTGGGCAATGGTTGCATGATGCTTTTCTGCAACAGCCTTAATTTTACTTTCCAGTTTTGAAGGACCTGATGCAAGCGGATACCATGGAATAAAAGCCAGCTGCTGTTGTGCCGTGTAATCCAACACACTTTCCCATTGCCGGTTTCCAAGATTATATAAATTTTGCACAGATGCGATTGGTAAAATTTCCTGTATTTTTTTTATCTGCTCAACATTAACTTCTGACAAGCCGACGTAACGAATCTTGCCTTTTTTTACAGCTTCCACCACTGGCTTTAATGTTTCAGCGACGTCAACTTTAGGATCTATACGATGCAATTGCCACAAACCAATTGTATCAACTTTTAATCTTCGTAAACTACCTTCTATATTTTCACGAATGTTTTCCGGGCTTCCGTTTGGAATCCAGTTATTAGGGCCAGGCCGGTCAAAACCACCTTTTGTCGCAATTAACAAATCGGATTGATAAGGATAAAGCGCATCGGCTATTAATGATTCATTAAATTTTGGTCCGTAAGCTTCAGCTGTATCTATAAAGTTTACGCCGCCTGCAACAGCAGCTTGTAAAACTTTTACTGCATTTGCACCATCTTCTACTGCTCCGAAAACACCCTTTCCGGTTAGTTGCATTGCGCCGTAACCCAGGCGATTGACTTCAAAATCTCCAATTTTTAAGGTTAATGATGTATTCTCCATTTTACGATTAAATATTTAAGAATAAACCGCAGCGCATGCTTATTGTTTACTTCCTTAAGTTTATATGATAAAGTTTTTACACGTCTTCAAAAAAGGATTTGTTTAACGGGTTAGTTTCAATTTTATAAAACCTTAATTCGAAATAAAATGTTGTTAAAAAATAAAACAACAATAAGATGAAAAAATTATTTTACACAGGCATGCTCGCAACGGCTTTATTAGCGATGCAGGCATGCAACAGCGGCTCAAAAGACGCGAAAGAAAATGCAGACAGCTTAAATATGAGCAAAGATACCACAACAAATGCAGCAGCTACCGGCGGCATTGCAGTTGAAGAAACAGATGCTAAATTTGCAACATCTGCTGCTGTAGGTGGTATGGCTGAAGTTTCCTTAGGCAAGCTGGCACTTGAAAAAAGCACGAATGCATCTGTTAAAGAATTTGCAACCATGATGGTTAATGATCATGGTAAAGCCAATGAAGAACTGATGAGTATTGCAGCTGCAAAGAACATTACTTTACCAGCCGCTGTAGATGAAGAACACAAGAAAAAAGCCGATGATTTAAGCAAAAAAACCGGTAAAGATTTTGACAAAGACTATGTGGATGCGATGGTTGATGGTCATAAAAAAACTTTAAAATTAATGCAGGATGAAGCTAAAGACGGAAAAGATGCAGAATTAAAGGCTTTTGCGGCTAAAACAGCACCTATTGTTCAAGCCCATCTTGACATGATTAATAAAATTCATGATGGAATGAAATAAGTTTCGTTTAGAACTAATTGATTTAATAATAAATCAATTAGTTTTGAATAATGTCGCTTTGAGCTTGTCGAAACACTAAAAATTCAATTTTTAGAAATCCTTCAACAGGGCTATCAATGACATATCAAAAGAGATTCGTCATGTCGATCCGATAACTATCGGAGAAGAGCAGCGGAATGGAGAAATCTATTTAAACAGATTTCTCGACTTCGTTGCACTTCGCTCTAAAGACAAAATTTAGAGGCTTTTTATCTCCTCCATCCGCAGGTCTGTGTCTCACCGACCGAAAATAAGAATCTAAAAGCTGTAGCTATGTGTTTCTGGTATAACGTATTGAGAGTTCTTGCCTGCGCGGAAAAGACGAACTGAAACTAATATAGTATGATACAGTCTAATTTTATTTAAAAATACTTTTGGCCTTACCTATCGCTTTCTTCAAATCAATCCCTTTACCCAAAACACCTTTAAATAGGTCACCCTCAGCTTTCAGCCTGTCTATCATATTAAAAATAGTAAAGTCTTTCATTTTTAAACCAGGTTTTACCTCGTCCCAGTGTAACGGTGTAGAAACTGTTGCACCTATTTTTGGACGTAATGAATAGGGACCGGCAATGGTTGCCCCGGGTCTGTTTTGTAAAAAATCTAAATACATTTTTCCTTTCCTTGCCGAAACCATTCGTTCTAATGATGTGTAATCGGGAATTTGCTGATGAACCAGGCTCACGATAATCTTTGCAAACATTTGACTCTGATCATAAGTATATTTCGCATTTAACGGGATGTAGATGTGCATGCCTGTTGAACCGGATGTTTTGGGATAGCATGGTACATCAATTGCATCCAGAACTTTTTTAACTTCAAGCGCGGCTTGTACAACCTGGTCAAAAGTATGTTTATCGGGATCTAAATCTATCACACAATAATCAGGATTATCCGGATGCTGAATCCGGCTAAACCATGGGTTTATTTCAATACAACCTAAGGATGCCATCCACAATAAACTATCTGTACTGGTACCAACAAGGTATTCTTTTTTTTCACCTTCTCCGTTTTCGTATGGAAAAGTTTCTGCCCAGTCAGGCGCTTTTCCCTTAACATCTTTCTGATAAAAGCTCGGACCATGTATACCACCTGGAAAGCGATTAAGCGATTGTGGCCGGTCTTTCAGGTAAGGTAAAATATAATCGGCTACCTGATAGTAATAGTTAAACATATCGCGTTTAGTTACCTTATCTTCAGGCCAATATAGTTTACTCAGGTGTGTAAACTTTAATTCATGTCCTTTAATTTTCCGGACCTGGGTTTCCTCTTTAGGATTTAGTAGCGTTTTGGGTTCTTTGCCTTTTGGCGGATGAATAGCCGCTGCATGTTTATCTTCCGTTTTTGATTTTATGCGCGTTTTTTCTACAAGTTTTTCAGTAGCTGTTTCTGTTTCCCGGTTAACGTCTTTCGCTTTTTTATCTTCACGCATACCCTGAAATGACGGGTGCCTGAATACCCCATCATCAGTTACTTCTGTAAAAGTTACTTCACAAACCAATTCCGGCTTTAACCACGTTGCTTTCGCTTTAGGCGGATTTGGCCGGAACCTGGACGGTTTATTAACATCAGGAATGGAATCAAATGGACTTTCGCTAATCATTAACGGCTTAAATTGTTCCATCATCGTTTTTTGTAGTTTATCAGAGAATCCGGTACCTACTTTACCAACATATTGAAGTTTGCCTTTTTCGTAAACCCCTAATAGCAAAGAGCTGAAAGATTTTGAAGTATTTTCATTTTTAGTGAAACCTGCAATAACCACTTCCTGCCTTTTGTGTACTTTTATTTTAAGCCATTCTTTAGAACGACGATCAGGACTATACAGACTGTCAGATTTTTTTGCAATTATGCCTTCCAAGCCCATTCTGCCTGCAGCGTCAAAAAAATCGATTCCACTGGCTTTAAAAACTTTGCTCAACCGCACCCGGTCATCATCCGTTGGAAGCATGTCCTGTAAAATAGCCTGGCGCTGATTTAGTGGCAGATCCATTAAATTTTTACCATCGTACCAAAGCAAATCGAAAACGTAAAATACGAGTTCGCCATCCGCCTCACTGCGCCAGTTTTGTAAAGAACCAAAATTAGATATCCCCTTTTCGTTCAGAACCAGAATTTCACCGTCTAACACCGCGTTAATTTTCCATGTTTTAAGCAAATCAAAAATTGGATAAAATTTATCATTAAAGGATTTCTTGTTCCTTGAAAGTAAATCAACTTTTCCTTTATTTAAGTAAGCCAGCGTTCGGTAGCCATCCCATTTTACTTCATATTGCCAGTTGGAGTCATCGAAGGGTTCATCCACCAATGTTGTTAACATCGGCTTGATAGCGTCGGGGATGGCTGTTTTTTTTATTTTTTTTAAGAGGCTTTTTACATCTGTGTTTTGTTTAGGTTCTTCAGGTTTAATTTTCTTTTCGAGCTTTTCCTGCGGACCTTTTTTTCCGACCTTAATTTCCTGCGCCTGTCCCTCCTTCCAAACTTTATCGGAGGTTTTCTCCATCGTTTCTATTGTTTTTCCAGATAATACAGATTTATCTTCTTTCGTAATATCTTTTACGGATGCATATTTGTCTTTATGTTTGATTAACAGCCAGCCATTTTCACCCATGCCATGCGTTTTAACCAAAGCAAATTCTCCGTGAAGTTTTTTGCCGTTAAGTTTAATTTTTAATGAACCTTCTTTTAACTGATGCATCAGGTGCTTTTCCTGAGCCTTTTTACCGTCAATTTCTTCAATGGGTTCGTATGTTCCTTCGTCCCAAACAATTACGGTTCCGCCGCCATATTCGCCCTTGGGGATAATGCCTTCAAAGTCTTTGTAATCGAACGGATGATCTTCAACCATCATGGCCAGTCGTTTTGTTTTAGGATCTGTTGATGGCCCTTTGGGTACCGCCCAGCTTTTTAAAACACCGCGCATTTCCAATCTGAAATCATAATGCAGCCGGGAAGCATCGTGCTTTTGAATTACAAAATAAAGCTTTTCTTTATCTTCATTTTTTCCGGATTTAGGTTCTTTTGTTTTCGAGAAATCACGTTTGGAAACATATTTTTCAAGGCTCATAGCTATTGAATTTTTAATTAGAACATTTTGGATTTATAAAAGGTTTTAAAGATGTAGCTAGCAGGTTTTCATGATTTTCGCAAATACACGTTTTCCTAAGCGACAGTTCTTGCGCAGGCATGCTCTATAAGTCGTCATGATCACGCAGTCGTTATCAACAAGCCGTCATGCCAGGCGGACTTCTTAAAGCATATTAAAATCAATGATTTTGCATGCAGACTAAGCAGACAATTTTTATATACGTCGTAACCGGGCAGACACGTCTCGACAAGTCGCCATTCCAGCGCAGGCGGGAATCTTAAAGCATTAACATCATTGATTTGTCCCGCAGATTTCGCTGATTCCGCAGATAAGTTTTAACCCGTTATACTTATTAAGACATATCTCGATAACTCTTCATGCCCGCACAGGTGGGTATTTTAAATCGTAAACTAAATGCAATATCCAACTGATTTTATCACAATTAAGCATCCTCTCCATTCCATTCATCATCGTCGGCATGTTTGATTTCATCATGATTTCCGTGAAGCGTCCTGAATTCTTCATGATGATAATTTCTTTCAGGATTTTCCGGCAACTCGTTGTCCTCAACGAGGGAACTCTTTCTTAAATGCTCAGGTTTTTTAACTTCCGGCAAGTCATCATGAATTACTGACGGTTTAAGAATTATTTTACCGGGATTCGTATTTTGTTTCATAATGACTATGCGGATTAAGATTTGCAAAAAACTGAACCGCTAAGCAACGGCTCAATGTATTAGTATTTCACTTCTTCAATTAACAAAATAACACTGGTCCTGTTTTTATTTAGTTTCTGGTTTAGACCAACATTCATTAAAAAATCTCCTGAATAGCTTGCAGATTCATTAAAAGTCGATTTTGTACCCGGATAAATATTCATTTCTTTTACTTTATATTTTTTTTCAGGACTTAAACCGGAAAGTTTAACCGGATTTTCCACGGAAATTATATTATGGTAATTTAAAAGGTAGCTGAATACAACTGCTTTATTCTTTTCAGCATTAACATAGCTTAACGCCGCGTAATCGTTTTCATACGGGTTTACTAAACGATATAAATCACCATGCCAGACTAATTCCTTATAAGCATTATAATTTGTTATCGCATCCCTGCAAAATGCAGCATCTTTTATATCCAATTTGCTTGCTACAATATCAAAACCCAATTTACCCATTGATGCTACATCTACCCTAAACTTCAGGGCTTGCTTGCCCCAGTCTGTAACATGGTTATCTGTTGTTATTGCCGGGAAAAAGTTGGAATAATTCCATTGCATAAAAATACGCTCTATCGGGTCTGTATTATCGCTTGGCCAAAACTCGGTGAAATATTTTAACACTTCGTAATCTGCCCGGCCACCACCGCCGCTGCATAACATCATGGGTACTTTAGGGTACTTTGCCCTTATTCTTTCCAAAACACGGTATAAGCCACGTACGTAATCTACGTAAAGATGTGTTTGAGGCAATTTTTGTTTATTCAGCCACGCGGAATAAGCATTGAAAATTATGGCATTACAATCCCATTTAATGAAAGCTAAACCCGGATTTTTTATAAATAGACTATCTACAACCGAATAAACAAAATCCTGTACTTTTGGATTGGTTAAATCCAGCACCAATTGATTCCGCATATATTTATCAGGTCTGTCTGTTTGCCTGATTGCCCAATCCGGGTGCTTTTCGAACAAATTACTTTTCGGATTAACCATTTCCGGTTCTATCCAAATGCCGAATTTAACACCCTCTTTGACTGCAGCTTTAACCAGGTAACCTAAACCATGAGGCAGTTTATTTACAGTTTCCTGCCAGTCGCCCAATCCCGATTTGTCACCGTTACGCGGATATTTATTACCAAACCATCCGTCATCAAGTAAAAACATGTCGACACCCAGGTTTTTAGTATCTTTAATTAGCGATGTAAGTTTTTCCTCGTCAAAATCAAAATACGTCGATTCCCAATTATTCAAAAGCGTTAACCTGTCACCCTTACCATCTAATATTCTGTAATTCCTGGCCCAGGTGTGTAAATGCCTGCTCGCTTCACCTTTACCATTGGCAGAAAACGTATAAATGAAGGATGGCGTTTTAAAAACTTTTCCTGGTTGCAGAATATATTCCGATTCAAAGGGATTGATACCGGCAATAAGTCTGAGGTTTTTATAGCTATCCACATCGAATTCCATTTTGAAATTACCTGTCCAGGCGATCTGCCCGAGCATAACAGAACCTTCTGTTTCAGTGGCCGGTTTATCAAATGAAATAATGAAGTTATTGTTTTGGAAGAGCATTGCCCGTGTACCCAGTTTAGTATCTACACTGTAAGTACCACGGCTTAATTTAACCTCGTTGGGTTGCATTTCACCGGCCCAATTCCCCTGATAGGTGGTTAAATAGAAATCTTTTTCTGAAAAATACAAATTAGCTGAAGCATATTTTTGAAGTTTTACCGCTTTGTTTTCCTTATTGCTGATTTCAACCCATTGCTCGGTTACATTTTCTGCTTTCCACGTTTTATAGAATAATGTAACCTCCAGCTTATAATTCGGGTCTTTTAACAAAATGGTCGTTAATTCAGTATTCTGATCAATTTGCTTGTTTTCATGCATAATGTATTTTAAATCCAAAGAGGTGTTCCCATCACCATGCACCAATTGAATTGCCGGTTCAACCAGGGTATTCGAACCTGCTGGTGTATATGCATAGTTGTAACCTCCAGGGGTATGACCATCGTTAAAATTAAATTGGCCATATGCCAACGCGTAATCTGCTTTATTTTGCATTTTATTACCACTGTAAACCATACGCAAATGGTTTTCATTATCAGTTTGCAAAACAATACTGTGTTTTCCGGTTTCAACTGGTATGGTAATTGTTTGGGCTTTGCTTGTTAGAAAACTTAAAATTAATAAGAAGCTGAACAAACTGTTTCTTTTCATCGGATTGGTATTTGTTTAAAGAGAAGGAAAATATTCGGGTTTAAAAAAATATAATAACAAATTTAAAGCGGTATTATTAGGTTTTATTAATAACACCGGTGAAAATAATGTATAATCTTCTATAAATCAGACAAAACTTAACATAAGCCACTTTTCCAGAATTTCAATTATTTGTTCCTCTTTAAAAGGCTTGGTTACGTAATCATCCATACCTGCCGATAAACATAAATCCTTCTCATTTTTTGCATTTCCGGCGGTAGCGGCAATTATAGGAACAGTTGCAGCAGCTTCATTAATCAGCCTGATGTGTTTGGTCGCTTCATAACCATCCATTTCCGGCATACGAATATCCATAAAGACGATGGAAGGACGTTTATTTTTGAAAAACTGAATACCTTCCAATCCGTTTCTTGCTTCTGTAATAATGGCATTAGGCATTAAATCATTTAATATTGTTGTAATAAGGAACATATTGAAATCATCATCTTCAACAACCAAAATATTTATAACATCATTTACAGTTGGTGTATAAGCGATGTGCTGGTCTGTTAGGCGCTGATCATCTTTAACTTTAAGCCGTGAGAGGGCAGAAAAAACCTGTTCGGCTTTAAGTGGCTTAACAAGTCTTTGCCTGATGTCAAGTTCATCGCAGGCAGTCTTAATTGAACCATCTTCAGCTGAACTGTGCAGCAGAATTACCGGCAGTTCATGATGATTTAAATAATGACTTTCTCTTATTTTTTTGACTGTCTCGATGCCATCAATTCCCGGCATATGAAAATCGATTAGCATAGCATCATATTTGCTTCCGGCAGCTAACATTGCCAAAGCTTGATCTCCACAATCGGCTTCGTGGATTTTAATGCCCTGCTGGTTAAGCATTTTATTTATTATTGTTCTGTTATTCGCATTATCATCAACAACCAGGATATTTTTAAACGCATCGATGTTTTCCCATTCTGTTTTAGCGCCGGCTTCTGATTTCAAACTTAAATCGAAATAAAAGGTACTGCCCACATTTTCTTCACTGATGAGTTGTAAGCAACTATCCATCAGATTTAGAAGTTTGTTAGAAATATTTAAACCCAGACCAGTGCCTCCGTATTTTCTGGTGGTCGAATTGTCGGCCTGTGAAAATGCTTCAAATATTCTCAATTTACTTTTTTGAGGAATACCTATCCCGGTGTCACGAACGCTGAACCGGAAATTTGACAATCCGTCTTTAACAGATAATATTTCAACTTCCAGCTCTATTTCTCCCTGCTTCGTAAACTTTACCGCATTACCCAGCAGGTTGACAAAAATTTGTTTTAAACGCACAGCATCACCCCATACAAATCTTGGTAAATCAGGCGGAATGTTCAACAGCATTTCTAAGCCTTTACTTTTAATTTGATAATCAACTATTTCGGCCGACTGTGCGGCAATTTCGTATACATCAAATTTGTCATAGTCCAACTCCAGTTTTCCGGCTTCTATTTTTGAAAAGTCGAGAATGTCATTTATAATATTCAGCAGGGAGTTGGCAGATTGATTAACGATAGACAAGTATTGATATTGACTGTAATCTAACTTGGTTTTTAAGATCAGGTCTGTAAATCCGATTACACCGTTAAGGGGTGTCCGGATTTCGTGACTCATGTTTGCGAGAAATTCTGACTTCGCGATACTCGCTGCTTCCGCCTGTAATTTGGCTTTTTTAAGGTTTTCACGGTATAATATGGTTTCAGTTACATCGCGTGTAAATAACATCATTCCGGCTATGGTGTCACTTTTCTCGTACCAGGGGCGCATTTCCCAGGATGTGTAATGCTCTACTTTGGTATCCGGCTCAATAAAAATGTCTTCTTCTTTTCGCTCGATGGCACCACTTAGCACATTCTGGTGGTATTTTAAACTTTCTTCACTAAAATTAGGAAACAATTCGTAATGTGACAATCCGACTATTTCCCGGTTACCCATTTTATAATCTTCTATCCATTGGTTACTTACAGCAACATATTTCATTTCTTTATCCAGCATGGCTACTGCAGCAGGCACGTGCGCTACAAAAGCCGCCAGCCTTGCCCGTTCTGAAGCCAGGGCCGCTTCAATTTTTCTGTTTTCGGTAATGTCATTTGCGATACCCAAATAACCGATTACATTATTATCCGCGTCTTTCACTTCGGTAACGACCAGTGAAACGGTTAATCGCTGACCATTTTTCTTGATATAAGTCCAGTTTTTCTTCCCCGAGTTGTTTAACTCTGAAACTTCTGTAAAAACCCCAAAACCCTTTGCAACCTTACCTGATTCTGCTAAAATTTCCTGTTCTCTTTTTTTGATTTCTGAATAATCATGAATAATGAGCAGATTTTGCCTGCCTACCATACTGGAAGCATCATAACCGAGCATTCTTTCTGCTCCTTTATTGAAAAGCGTAATGGTGCCGGTGGTATCCGTAGCGATTATGCTTATTTCAGAAGCTGAATTCAATACATTATCCAACATTTTTTTTGCTTCTGCGAGCGCTATAGATGATCTTTTTTGCAAATCAATATCCTGAAAAGTACCAAAAAGCCGCTTACATTCCCCATCTTTAAATTCGGCAGTTCCCATTGCCCTCACCCATTTTTCATTTCCTTTAGCCGTAATAATTTGTAATTCTAAATCAAAATTTTCACCGTGCTCCAACGCGTTTTTAACTGCTGAACTAATTTTTTCCCTGCTCTCCCCTTCTTTATAAAAATTTATACCTGATACGAGATCAGGTAGAAAATCGTCGCCAAGTTCGTGGATGGTTTTAGTCATGGTTGTCCAATAGAGCTTTTGGATATGCAGTTCAAGGCTCCATCCGCCTACCCGGGCAACTTTACTGGTTTGTTCTAAAATCTCTTTGGTGAAGCGAAGGTCTTTTTCCAGCATGTGCTGGTTTGTAATATCCAGGGCATTACCAATAATGTAGTCTTCGCCGGCGGGTTCATTGATAAAAACGTTTTTGAACATCCATACCCTGATGTCACCGCTTTTGTTTAGAATTAACATCTCCCCGCTTGCAACACCTTCACTTTTAATTTTCGACAGGTACATTTTTAACGCTTCCCGTCTGGTAATGGGAAGCAAATCAAAAAGTGAAAGGCTTAGCAGTTCTTTTACGGAATAACCGAGGCTTTCTGCAGCTGCATTGTTAATAGATAAGAATTTTCCATTAACATCGTGTGTACAAATAAGCCCTTTAGAGTTTTCAAATACCAGTTTTAATTTCTCATCATTTATTCTGGCGAGATGGTTATTTTCTAATTTTTTTGTAATATCCCTGCCTATGGCAAAAATTTCATCGCCTGAAGGCGTGGCATACCATTGAATTTTTCTGTATTTACCGGATACCATTCTGAGGCGAATGATAAAATCGACTGATTTCAGGCCACGCTTCAGTTTCTCAATTTCTCTTTGTGTTAAATTTTGATCATCGTGATGAATAATATCAAAGAAGCAGGAACCTTCAAGTTTACCTGCTTTCCAGCCCAGAACTTCCTCAAATGCATGGTTAACCTTTTTAAAATATCCGTTGGTTCCGGCAATACAAATTAAATCGTCAGATTCGTGAATGAGCTTTGTGAAATTTTTCTCCTCGTTATTTTTATTCTTCTCCTGTATTAATTTAGCGATATTATTGGTTATAAGATTTAAAGCACGAATTTGCTCTTCTGTAATTTCTTTAGGCTCTAAATCCATTAAGGTTAAAATCCCGATTAAGCCTATCTCATGATTTGATATTGGAAATCCGGCGAAGAAATTAATTTTCCGATCATTGCTTAATCCAGCTTTTGTGAATGTGCTGGTCGAAATATCATTTACGACCAGGAATTTGCCAGAAAGGTAAACAGACTTTAATAATTCATTTTCGACGGAGTGTTCCTGTAAATTTCTTATCTTATCATCTAACTCCAGGCCATGAAGTGCTATTTCTGTTGGTGCCGCTCCGAATATTAATTTAGCTAATTCCAAAAAATCAGCATATTCTTCTACCGTTAATCCGGTTTTTATTTCCTCGCGCTCACTCATATGTTTACCTGGTTAGGTCTATTTACTATACAATATACGTTGTATTAGAAAATTAAGATAATTAAATTATATAATTTTAGGATTTGCAACTCAATTGAATTGCTTTAAAACAGCTCAATTGACTTAAAAACCTTATATCCAGACCATTAAAATTTAAGATATGCGCAAAAATATTCGCACAGGTCGATTTAGTTTATAAACCAAGCGCCTTTTTAGAATTTAACTGATAATCGAATGCTCCTTTTCGGCAATATAGCTGTCGGATTTATTGAAAAATTCAACGCCCCTTATGTCTTTATATATTAAATGCGAATTGGCGAAAGGTTTTTCTTCAGCGCATTATCGAAATTGCCTTGCAACCTGTATTGAGTATCGCTTGTTTGCTGCTTTACCGAATTCCTTATTTTGCATAAAATAACCGGTATTGCTTTTGCAACAGGCAGGCGTCTAAAAAGTTTACGTAATAACGGTAAAACTATGGTAACGGTCTTCGCGTTTAACTTATTTGTTAAAGAAAAGCATTTATTATCTCGACATTAACTGTTAACATGCAGCTATTTATATTTTGACTGCATCTGATCATAGAAATTTTTAAGCACAAAATAGGCTTTTTTCTTTTTGCCGGTTTCACTGATTAAACCTTTACGATTCCAGAAATTCTGATAAACCGGGTGCTGTCTTCTCGGAGAGCGAAAGTCTGTTAAAATCCATGGTATTATACCCCGCAGTGCAGGAATTTTAGTTAACATGGTCAGCTGATTTTTATATAAGGCTTCCTGATATTCTTCACTCCAACGTGTATTTTCATCTGCGTGAAAACCACCTAATGCATCTCCACCGAATTCAGTAATTACAACAGGTTTATTGTATTTGATGTTGAAATCATATTTTGAAATTTCACCCGGCAGGCCTCCATAATACCAGCCTGCATATTCGTTAAAGCTTACCAAATCAATCTTTTCACCCAACGGGTCATTTAAAACCATGGTATTGCCTTCGCGATGAACTTCAAGTGCTGCAGCAACCAGCCTGGTATCATCCAATGAACGAGCCGTTTCGGCAAGGTTGCTCATAAAGCTAAGTCTGGGCGCACTCAATGGTGTTTCATTACCTATAGACCAAACCACAACGCTTGCCCGGTTTTTATCGCGGGTAATTAAATCAGTAAGTTGCTGTTTGGCATTTGCATAAGTAACCGGATTTTCCCAGCTGATGGTCCAGTAAACCGGAACTTCCGCCCAAACTAACAAACCCATTTCATCTGCTAAACGAATCATTTCTTCGTTGTGCGGGTAATGTGCCAAACGAACATAATTACAATTTAAATCTTTCGCCCATTGTAACAGCATACGCATATCGCCCTGCGAGCGTAAACGTCCCTTAATAAGGGGATTTTCATCATGCAGGGAAATTCCACGAAAAAAAGTTGATTTTCCGTTAAGCAAAATGCTGTCGCCTTTTACTTCGATGGTCCTGAAACCAATTTTATCTTCAATATTTTCGTTTGCCGATTTTATGTTAACGGTATAAAGCTTTGGATTTTCAGGCGACCAAAGTGTTAAGTTATTCCAAATAAAAACCTCGCTTATTTTGCCTTCACTATCTGTTTTATATTCTTTTTTAAGGTTAATTTCGGGAATAGAAATGGAAACCTCCTGACCGGCAAAAGCATCAGCCAGTTTCAAAGAAAAACTTAAAGAATTATTATTTCCCTTTTCTAATTGCAATTTGTAATCGCTGATAAAATGTTCCGGTAATTCAGCAAGATAAACATCGCGGGTAATGCCGCCATAATTCCACCAATCAGTATTAACAGTCGGAATTTCATCAGGCTTACGCGTATTATCTGCTTTTACAACAAGGGAATTATTACCTGCCTTTAATTTACCGGTTACCTCGAACTGGAAAGGGGTAAATCCACCTTTGTGGATGCCGATTTTCTTACCGTTTAAATAAACATGTGCTTCATAATTTACGGCGCCGAAGTACACAAAATAACGTTTGCCTTTTTGTGGCTGCGCATCAAATTTTTTGCGTAACCAAACGGTTCCTTCATAAAGTTCGAGTTTTTCAGATTGAGAATTCCAATCACCCGGTACATTCATCTGAGGTGAGCCATCGAAGTTATATTCAACTAGTTCTGTTTTATCTTTCGCCTCCCTATCATCGAAAAAACCGCCGGTACCTGTTTTTGATTGATCATAAGGTTCGTGCCTGTAATCATAAAATCCATTTTCATAAGGATCGATAATATAATTCCATTTACCATTTAAGCTTAGTATTTTACGGGCCTCAATATTTTGTATGGAACTTACCTGGGCAAAAGTTGACGTGGTTAAAAACGACAAACAAATAAAAAGTCCCTCAGCGATCAGTTTCAGCATAATCTTCGTGTTAATCAATAATTTTCAAAACTAACAATTATTTTGAGCGGGGAAATTTCTGCCGGTATTAAATTTAACAGAACCCGATATAAATAACGTTAATATGTTAAAATCTATTTTTGCCTTAAATTCTAATTAGCCTTATCTTGCCGCTATAAATGGCACTATACTTCACATCAATAAATTCGGGCAGTAACGGCAATTGTTATTACATAGGCAACAGCACTGAGGCTGTATTGGTTGATGTTGGCATATCGTGCAAAGAAGTAGAAAAAAGAATAACCAGGCTTGGTTTATCTATGAATATAATTAAAGCCATTTTTATTTCTCACGAACATAGCGATCACATTAAGGGTCTTTCTGTTTTATCTAAAAAGTATAACCTTCCGGTTTACATTACCACGAATACTTTAAAAAGCAGCCGACTGATTTTAAATGAACAAAATGTTTATACATTTAATCATTTAGACACCATTCGTATTGGTGATTTAAAGATTTCTGCTTTTTCCAAATTTCATGATGCCGCCGACCCATATAGTTTTACGGTTGAATATAAACAGGTTCGCGTTGGCGTTTTTACAGATATAGGATCGGTTTGCGATAGGTTAATTACACAATTCAAGCAATGTCATGCTGCATTTTTGGAATCAAATTATGATGCTCAAATGCTTCAGAACGGAAATTATCCCTACCACCTGAAAAGGAGAATTACAAGTGGCAAAGGCCATCTGTCTAACCATGAGGCTTTAGCACTTTTTCAGAATCATAAACCCGCATATATGAGTCATCTTTTACTCAGCCACTTATCAAAAGACAATAACGATCCGGTTTTGGTGGAAAATTTATTTAAAGCCGTTGCAGGTAAAACCTTTGTTAGTGTGGCATCGAGGTACGAAGAAAGTCCGGTTCATTATATAAGTGCCGAAATAAATCCTGCTGAAGTTTATAATTTCAATCCTTTATTATACCAACCCGCTCAGCTAAATTTATTCTAAAGGCTGAATATGTTTAATTTGAACTCATTTTAACACTGTTACGTCCATTATTTAGCCAGTATAAAAGTCAAACTGAAGAATTTTAAAATAAATTAAATAATTTTCATTTGTATTCAAAACAAATTAATTAGTTGTTGGTTATTTCTAAACTTCATAAATAGTTTGTTTGGTTTATTGGGGCTTATGGATTTAAGCCCCTTTCTCTTTTTTAGTGAAGCTTGCAAACATTAAATTTTATTTGCGCTTCGTAGTAAAAACTATACTACTTAAAAATCTATAAAAGTTTTATCAAATAAATTGATCATTACCGCAAAAGTTATTAGAACGAGATTAGAGAATGATTAATTATAAAATCGTTTAACATTTTGTACGAAACATATAGACGATTTTGCTATATTTGAAATGTATACTTAATAAAAACATTAATTGTGCAATCACCCTATTAAAATTTGAAGCTGTTGTTATTACAACAATTTCGCAATGTGAATTTAAGTCGAAAACTCTCAATCATGACTGAATACCAAACAATCAGATTAAAACCTCTTGAAGGGTTTTTTAATCATCTTTACCGCTCTTTTGCTTCAAAAGCATGTTTTATTGTTCCTGTGTTTTTGATGCAAATTATCTTAAGTCTCAAAGAAGTAACCGCATTAATGGCTAACTCTGATACTTTGCTATTAAATTTTAAAGAAAAGACTAAAAATCTAACCATGGATATTTAAAACTTTTTTTAGTATAATTTAAAATTATGTTTTCATCTCTAATCAATTCTTCTAATCATATCTCACTTCATTTAAATGAGCTGATTCATGATGCCGTAAAAACGTATCAGGATGAAATAGCATTAAGCTTTGAGGATATCAATCTATCCTACAAGGATTTAAATAGCAAAGCAAACCAAATTGCTCATTTTTTCATCGAAAAAAAAATTAAACCGGGTTCGAAAATTGCAATTTCTACAGAACGCTCTATTGATGTAATAATATGTTTGCTGGCCATTATCAAAACAGGAAGTGCTTATGTTCCTATTGATATTAGCTACCCAAGAGAAAGAGCTGGATTTGTTTTGGCTAATGCAGACGCAGAACTTTTTCTTATCTCTAAAAAGCATGAAAATAAATACGCTGAATTAAATACAGATATTCTTTTTATAGAAGACTGTTTAGAAAAAAGCATAACCCAACCAGACGATGACTTGTCAATCAAGGCAGATAAAAACAGCTTGGTTTATATCCTGCATACATCTGGCACAACAGGAAATCCAAAAGGTGTTTGCATGGGTGAAAATGCATTGGTTAATTTGCTCTTGTGGCAAAAGGAAAAATCATTAGCAAAGGCAAAAACCAAAACATTACAATTTTCTCCTCTAAGCTTTGATGTTTCATTTCAGGAAATTTTTGCAACATTTATTACTGGTGGAAACATAATTCTAATTTCTGAAGATGTAAGATTGGATGCATTTATGTTGCTCAAATTAATTGCTGAACAAGAAATTAATAGAATATTTTTACCTTTTGTTGCGCTGCAATCCATCACAGAAAGCGCATTGGTAAATGGGCTGTATCCACAATCTTTAAAAGAAGTTATGACTGCTGGCGAACAGCTTAAAGTTACGCCACAGGTCGTAAATTTCTTTGCAAATATTCCAGGTTCTATTTTATATAATCAATATGGCCCAACAGAAGCTCATGTTGTAACTGAATTAAAATTAACTGGAAATCCTAGCGAATGGCCTGCCCTACCCAATATTGGCAAACCTATTTACAATACCAATATTTTAATTCTTGATGAAAATTTAAATGAATTACCTGAAGGTAAAACCGGAGAATTATGTATAAAAGGTGTTTGCCTTGCAGAAGGTTACCTAAATTTAACAGAATTAACGAACGAAAAATTTGTTACCCTACCTTCAACTAATACCCGGATTTACAGAACTGGGGATCTAGCTTTGAAACTTGCTGATGGTAACATCGAATTTTTAGGTAGAGGAGATTCGCAAATTAAAATAAGAGGCTATCGGGTAGAGCTGGGAGAAATAGAAGTAGCCATAGCAAAACAAAAGGACATTAGTCAGGTTGCAGTTCTTTTAAGGGAAGATTTACCTGGAAGACAAATTTTGGTTGCCTATTTAATTGGCGACCAAACAAATTATCAGGGAAATAAATTAAAAGAACAAATTGCAAAACAATTGCCAGATTACATGATTCCATCGGCATTTGTCTGGCTATCAGAATTCCCTAAAACTACAAGTGGAAAAGTTGATAGAAAACTGCTTCCGATACCAAGTAGCGAAAGACCAGATTCAAGCGTAATTTTTAAAAAACCATCTTCGCAAAAAGAAATAGAACTTGCAGAAGTTTTAAAGCAGCTTTTTGGTTACGATAGAATTGGTGTAAATGATAACTTTTTCGAACTCGGTGGAAACTCTTTGCTGGCTCAAAAAACAGTTGCCGAGTTAAAATCAAAGTTTAATTATATTTTACCTGTAACCAAGCTTTATCAATTTCCAACGGTTGCAGAAATAGCTAAATTTTTAGATAGAAATCCAAACGAAAGCAAATTAAAGCAAGAAAATAGCATTTCAGGTAGTTCAAGAGACATCGCAATTATTGGGATGGCTGCTAAATTTCCTGGTGCAAATACGATCGAAGAATTTTGGGATTTATTATTAGAAGGTAGAGAATCAACAACTTTCTTTTCTGAAGCAGAGCTAGATAAAAGCATACCGGAATATTTACGAAGTGATTCTTCTTACGTTAAAGCCAGAGGTATAATTACCGACGCTGATAAATTCGATGCATCCTTTTTCGGAATAAACCCAAAACTAGCAGAGCTGATGGATCCTCAGCAAAGAGTATTTCTGGAAGTAGCGAATGAAGTATTGGAAACAACAGGCTATTTGCCAACAAAGAAAGATGCCGTAATTGGCGTTTTCGCTGGCAACGGTAACAACACATATTATGAGAATAATGTTTTAAGCCATACTGATTTAATTGAAAACCAAGGTAAAACACAGGTCTTATCTGTAAATGATAAAGATTATTTAGCATCTCGAACGGCCTATCATTTAAACTTAAAAGGCCCGGCAGTTAGTGTAACCTCTGCTTGTTCTACTTCATTATTAGCCGTTGCAACAGCGGTTAATAGTTTAAGAGCCAATCAGTGCGAAATTGCTATTGCAGGCGGTTCTAGCATTACTTCGCCAATAAACAGCGGCCATATCTATCAAGAAGGCAGCATGTTAAGTGCAGATGGACATTGCACACCTTTTGATAATAATTCTACAGGAACGGTTTTTAGTGATGGTGTTGGGGCCGTTTTGTTAAAGAAATTAGATGCATCCATAAAAGATGGTGATAAAATCTACGCCGTAATTAAAGGTGTTGGTGTAAACAATGACGGTTTTGCTAAAAGTAGTTTTACAGCACCAAGTAGCGAAGGTCAAGCTGGAGCAATAAGTGCTGCGATTGCAGATGCAGGCATTAGCGCATCTGAAATTAGTTACGTGGAAGCTCACGGAACCGCCACACCAATTGGCGACCCCATTGAATTTGAAGGTTTAGTTGATGCTTTTGGCTTGCAAACTGAAAAGCAATATTGTGCAATTGGTTCTGTTAAAAGCAATTTTGGTCACCTAACACATGCTGCTGGCGTTGCCGGATTGATTAAAACATCTTTAGCACTAACTTATAAAAAAATCCCTGCATCACTTGGATATAAAACCCCGAACCATAACATTGATTTTTCTAGCAGTCCTTTTTATGTAAATACACAACTTAATGATTGGCAAAATAAAAACCGGATTGCAGGTGTGAGTTCTTTTGGTGTTGGTGGTACCAATGTTCATGTAATTGTTGAAGAATATAAAGATATTGAACAGGAAGCTTCTAAAACTAAACCAGCTGAGTTAATTACTTGGTCTGCAAATTCTGTAACTAGCAGAGAAAACTATGCAAAAGCATTAAATACTTGGCTAACTGATAAACCAGACCAAATCCTTGCTGATGTTTCTTATACGCTACAAAAAACCCGAACAGATTTCAATTACCGCAGTTTTATAGTTTCAGATTCAGTAAACCAATCAAAAGAATTATTAATACAGAATAATATATACAACAGCAATACTTTAACCGAAATTCCTGAAGAAATTGTATTCACTTTTCCAGGCCAAGGTGCACAGTATTTAAATATGGGTTTATCAATTTATAAGGAAGAACCTGTTTACAAAGCTGCAATTGACGAATGTGCCGGAATTCTGAAACGCTATATTGATAAGGACATTAGAACTGTAATTTATCCTGAAGAGATAAATGAACTTTCGAATGCAAATATTAAAGATACAAAATATACGCAGCCCGCACTTTTCGTTACCGAATATGCTTTAGCTAAACTTTGGATAAGTTGGGGAATTAATCCAACTAAATTATGCGGACATAGCGTTGGCGAATATGTTGCCGCACATTTAGCAGGCATATTTTCTTTAGAAGATGGTTTAAAATTGGTGGCAAACCGCGGACGCTTAATAAGTAAATTGCCAGCAGGTGCCATGCTTTCTGTTAGAGAAAATAGTGACGTAGTTAAAGGTTTGTTATTTGGCGAACTATCTATTGCTGCCATAAATAGCCCACAGGTATGTGTTGTTGCAGGTTCATTTGAACAAATTGCCGAATTGAGCCAGATATTAGAAAAAGCAGATATTGCTAGTAAGCCTTTGCTTACCAGCCATGCTTTTCATTCTTCAATGATGGAACCCATATTGAGCGATTTCAGGGAAATTGTATCTCAAGTAAACTTATTCATTCCCAATAAAGAAATTATATCAACGGTAACAGGTCATACATTAACTGAAAACGAAGCATTAAGTATTGATTATTGGACAAACCATTTAAGACAAACTGTTCAATTTTCAAAAGCAATCGAAACAATACTTGATGGTGATACTGCTGTTTTTATAGAAATTGGTCCAGGAACAGTAACAAGTGCTTTAACTAAACAAATTGCTGCTGCTAAATCTCCCAAAGCTATTGTAATATCAAGCTTAAGCAATAAGGAAAACGAATATGCTTCCCTCCTGCAAGCTTTAGGCCAATTGTGGCTTAACGGCATAACCCCAGATTGGCAAAGTTTTTATGCTGAACAATCAAGAAAGATAATCAATATACCAACCTATCAATTCGATAAAACAAGATATTGGGTTGAACCTTTGGCCACTAAAACCTTTGCAAAAGAACAGACTATTCTAAATGATGAATCGCCTGAAATTATCCCTCTAAATACGAATGAGATGAGAATTACCAACCTGACAACTAAAGTAAAACAAATATTAGAAGATGCATCAGGTATTGAAATTAATGAACTCGATTCGGGAAGAAATTTCCTTGAATTGGGTTTAGACTCTTTACTATTAACCCAAGTTGCAATTTCTTTAAAGCGTGAATTTAACCTACCAATTACCTTCAGAAAATTAAATGAAGAATATCCATCGGTAGAATTATTAGTTAAATATCTAAATGAGAATACTCCACAGGATACGCTATTACCTGTTTCCAATCAAAATAATCATCAATTTGTTGCTAACAGTACTCCTTCAAACAACTATCCTCAACAGAACATTCATAATTCTGTAGGTAATGATAGTGCCTTAAGTCTGATCGCTCAGCAACTAGAAATACTTTCAAAGCAAGTACTTTTAATGCAAGGACAAATGGCTATAACTAATGTACCTGTTCAACAAACCATCTTAAACAATAATAATAGTCATAGCTTAGCAAAAGCTGTAGATGCTGATTTATCGGCTGAGGAAAAGGCAGAAATTCAAAAACCCTTTGGAGCCACGCCGAGAATTGAACGTCAATCGAATGATTTAAATCAAAAACAGCTAAATTTTATCTCAAATTTAACCGAGCGATACAATAAAAAAACAGTTAAAAGTAAAGAGTATACAAAAAACAGTAGGTCGTACATGGCCGACCCCAGAGTTGTATCGGGTTTCAGACCAGCGACAAAAGAGCTCATATACCCAATCGTCGTTAATAAATCGAGCGGTAGTAAATTATGGGATATTGATGGAAATGAATATATCGATGCTTTAAATGGATTTGGCTCGAGTATGTTGGGTTATCAGCCTGAGGTGATTAAGCATGCGATGCATGAACAAATCGAAAAAGGCTATGAAGTTGGTCCTCAGCACGAATTGGCAGCTGAAGTTAGTAAATTAATCTGCGAATTTACCGGATTTGATAGAGCCGCACTTTGTAGTACAGGTTCTGAAGCGGTTTTAGGTTGTATTCGTATTGCCAGAACAGTAACAGCCCGTTCGTTAATTGTTTCTTTTACAGGTTCATATCATGGCATCAATGACGAAGTATTGGTTAGAGGAACGAAAAAATTAAAGTCGTTTCCGGCAGCTGCAGGTATTATGCCCGAGGCCGTTCAAAATATTCTGGTTTTAGATTACGGAACCGATGAATCTTTAGCAATTATTAAAGAGCGAGCCAACGAAATTGCAGCTGTATTGGTAGAGCCAGTACAAAGCAGAAGGCCAGAATTTGTGCCAATAGAATTTTTAAAAAAGGTAAGACAAATCACAACTGATGCTGGTATTCCATTAATCTTTGATGAAGTAATCACTGGTTTTAGAATGCATCCAGGTGGTGCACAAGCATTGTTTGGAATAAAGGCTGACTTAGCATCTTATGGTAAAGTAATCGGAGGCGGTGTACCAATTGGTGCAATTGCCGGTAACAGTAATTTAATGGATGCATTAGATGGCGGTAACTGGGAATATGGTGATGGTTCATATCCAGAAATTGGTGTAACCTATTTTGCCGGAACATTTGTAAGGCATCCATTAGCGCTTGCATCTGCAAAAGCATCTTTAAATTACATGAAAGAAAAAGGTCCTTCTTTGCAACAAGATTTAAACGATAAAGGTGCTTACTTAGCAAAAGCAGTTAATGCAGAATTTGATAAAAGACAACTACCAATTTACGTAGCAAATTATGGTTCGCTATGGAAAGTAAAATATCATGAAGAAATTCCATACAGCGAATTGATGTTTGTTTTGATGCGTGAAAAAGGAATTCATGTGTTGGATGGTTTTCCTTGTTTCATTACAGAAACATTAACTTACCAAAACATCGATAGCATAATTAGCTGTTTTGTAGAAAGTATGGATGAAATGATTGAAGCAGGATTTTTCTTATCAGTAAATAAGATAAATAACAATTTTAAGATAGATGAGGTGGTTGTTGATAATAACAATCCGCCGGTTAGAGGGGCTAAACTTGGTAAAGATAGAGACGGGAATCCTGCATGGTTCGTTCAGGATTCAAATCAAGAAGGAAAATACCTTCAGGTTAAACTTAGCTAATGAAAATGGCAGAGGCTAACTTAATCGAAGTAGATTTTAACCCTTTTGAAGAGGGAAAGGAAATTGAAAAAGTTATTATTTTAAATGAATCTCAAAAAGAGATTTGGTTATCATGCATCATCGGCGGCGATGCTGCAAGTTTAGCATATAACGAATCTGTTTCTTTAAATTTAAGCGGTCGATTTAACTTCGCGGCTTTTCAAGAAGCTGTAAATATGGTGACTGCTCGTCATGAAGCTTTGAGATCAACCATTTCTAAAGATGGCGAGAACTTAATTGTTTACAATCAGGTGGATGACCAAGTTATCTTTAATGATTTCTCGCATATCAACCCCTCTCTCATAAAAGAAGAACTAAAAGCTTTTGTACAAAATGAGATTAGCATTCCTTTAAATCTTTACGATGGTCCGCTGTTTAAATTATTTGTTCATAAACTTACTGATGAAACGCATTATTTCACCATAATTATTCATCATCTTATCGGAGATGGCTGGTCGCTAGGAATTATTTTAGAAGATTTAAGTAATTGCTACAATGCTTGCTTAAGCGGAATTAAATCTACTCTTAGAGATCCAGATCAAATAAGTACCTATGCACTTGAGCAAGTAGCTTTTAGTCAAACAAAAGAATATATTCAAACTCAGGAATTTTGGCTTAATCTATTTAAAGATGATGTTCCTGTATTGGATATGCCCTTGGATTTTAGCCGTCCAACAACCAGAACTTATCAAGGTAATCGAAATGATTATGTAGTAGATGCTCAACTTTATGATTCAGTTAAAAACTTGTCAGTAAAATCAAAAAGTAGTGTTGTATCTACTTTAATTGCTGCGTTTGAAGTTTTTTTGTATAACCAAACCGGGCAGGAAGATATTGTTTTAGGTGTACCTACAGCTGGGCAACTAGCTTCCGAAAATTTAAATTTAATTGGCCATTGTGTTAATTTATTGCCTTTGCGTAGTAAAATAGACCCAAATGTTTCATTCATAAATTACTTATTAAAAAGAAAAAATGAAATACTTGATGCTTATGATCATCAGCGATTAACCTTTAGCGAACTATTAAAAAAATTGAGCATTAAAAGAAATAAAGCCAATATCCCATTGGTTCCTGTTGTTTTTAATGTTGATAGAGGCATGGATGATGCTGTTAATTTTTCAGGTTTAACGCATCAAATTACATCAAATCCAAGAGTATCACAAACCTTCGAAATTTCATTAAATGTTAATGGCTCAAAAGATTCGATGATTTTTGAATGGGCTTATAATACACAGCTGTTTACATCTGAAACGATAAATAGAATGATGAATGATTTCGTTTCATTACTCACAGTTATTTCCGATAATCCTGATACGTTAATAGCTGATACTGTTTCTAACGTAAATCCTTTTCCAAACATAACACCAGCTAGCCTAAATTTTCCTCAAAACCTTACCATCCTCGATTTATTTGAAAATGTAGCAACAACCAAATCTAACAACGTTGCTGTTGTATGCGAAGGCAAATCAATATCCTATAAGGAATTAAACACAAAGGCTAACCAACTTGCTCACCATATAATTAATAAAGGTTTACCAAATAATGCACTAATTCCAATTTGCATTCACCCATCTGTAGAAACAGTTATAGGAATAATCGGAATATTAAAAGCAGGTTGTGCTTATGTTCCAATAGATCCGGAATATCCTATTTGCCGCATTAAAATTATTACTGATGAAATAAAATCTAATCTTATCATTAGCGATGGCATAACTGCTAAAAAACTCCATGAATTATCAGCTCTAGAAATAATTGCCATAGATGATCAGATAGCGCCTGCCTGGAAAGAAAACTCATCAAAACCATCTCTTGTTTCTGAACCCGATTCTTTAGCTTATATCATCTACACTTCCGGTTCAACAGGAAACCCAAAAGGTGTTATGATTCAGCATATTGCATTAACTGATTACCTATTTGGTTTAAAAAATAAAATCCCTGGTTTAGAAAGATGTAAAAGTTTTGCATTGGGTTCTGCAATTTCTACCGATTTGGGTAATACTACCCTATTTAGTGCGCTAACATCAGGTGCTCAACTTCATATTTTCGCAAAAGACCGTTTCAACAATGCCGATTATATTCATCAGTATTTTACTGATAATCAAATTGATTTTTTGAAAATCGTTCCTTCTCAATGGAAGTTTTTAATGTCTAATAAGCGAATATTAGTACCTCATAAGATTTTAATGTTTGGTGGCGAAGCATTGCCTGCAGAGTACATCAAGCTAATAAAAGCGTCAAACGCATCTTGTCAAATTGTGAACCATTATGGTCCGACAGAGACCACGATAGGTAAATTGATTCATTTGGTTGATAAAGATCATGATTATCCCGTAATTATTCCAATTGGTAAACCATTTTCAAATGCATCAATCTTTGTATTGAATAAAAATTTAAAAAATTGTCCAATCGGTGTTCCTGGGGAGCTTTATATTGGTGGTTTAGGTTTGGCAAAAGGGTATCTAAACAATGACAAGCTCACCAATGGCGTGTTTATAAAAAACCCGAATAACAGGAACTCTGAAAAGATTTACAAAACTGGTGACTTGGTAAAATGGCTAGCCAGCGGTGATATAGAATACTTAGGAAGAATTGACGACCAGATTAAAATTAGAGGCAATAGGATTGAATTAGGTGAAATACAGAATGCCCTACAAAAGCACGAGAATGTAAAGCAATCCGCAGTTTTTGCCGTAGAAGTTGAACAGAGAGAAAAGGAGTTGGTTGCATATTTAGTGACTCAAAGTAATTTTGATAAAGATGACATAGTTCAGTTTCTTAGAAAGCAACTGCCTGAATATATGGTTCCTAAAATCTTTGTCGAACTAGATAAACTTCCTTTAACATCAAATGGTAAAGTTGATAGAAAGGCACTACCGGAGTTTAACATAGGTAATCAGCTAGATATCGAAGGATTTGTCGAGCCACAAAACGAAATGCAAAAACTTGTTGCGGATATTTGGGCAAAAAACCTAAATCTTGAAAAAATTAGTATTAAAGAAGATTTTTTCGAGCTTGGCGGGCACTCTATGATTGCTATTAAGGTGATGGTAGAAATAGAAAAGCAAACAAATTTGCGATTACCACTTTCAATTCTATTCGATAACTCAACTGTAGAAAAGTTTGCACTTCAACTAAATAAATCAAAAATTGATATTAATTGGGATTCTCTAATTCCAATCAAACTATCAGGCACAAAAGCACCTCTATATATTGTTCATGGACAAGGGATGAATATCATCGTTTTCAAGCCACTTGCAAAAGAAATAGATCCTGATAGACCAATATACGGCCTGCAACCAAAGGGTTTGAATCCTGAAATTGAACCATATAATACTATCGAAGAAATTGCTGCAGATTATGTTAATGAAATCATAGCTAATAATCCTAATGGACCATATTTACTTATGGGATACTCATCTGGCGGAACAATTGCGTTGGAAATATCTTACCAAATGGCAAAAATGGGTAAGAAAGTTTCATTTTTAGGCCTTTTAGACACCTATTTTGATGGAGAAAGCTATGCCCAGCTGGCTAGTAAAAACAATCACAAAGAAATTATAGATTGGACAGTTAAATTCGTAGGATTTGGCTTTGTTTATCTATTCAAACATCCAAAAAAATTCCTTCGCCATAAAGTGAGTTTTAGCTTAGGCACCATGTACAATATTTATAAAAAAATAAAACCAACTAAAAAAGATTTGTCTAACCCAAAATATGTTTTAGGTAAGATTCAAGCCGTACATGCAAAAGCCTTTAAAAAATATAAAATCAAAAAATATGATGTAGATGTTCATTTGTTTAAATCAAATGACATTTTATTAAGCTACGTACCATATGCTAGAACAAATGGATGGGAACCCTACATCAACGGAAAATTATCTATAATCGATATTCCGCTTGCGCACCTTCAATTTTTTAAACCTGAATATGTGAAGGTTTTGTCAGACCAATTAAATGCAGTTTTGAAGAGAATTGATCACTAATAGAATAAATTGAACAACCTGATAAATAATACGTTGCTTTGGGAAGATTATGATGAAATTACTTTGATAAATAAAAATTTCATCAATATTTTTAAAATTTCACTTGATATTTATCAAATAATTAAAGACAGTTATAAGCTGATTTTAACCGCAGATGAGTTAAAAAAGGCAAGCAGATTTATCCAAGAACAGGATAAAAAAAGATATGTTATTGGTAAGTATTATAGCAAAATGCTATTGGCTAAAATGATGAACAAGAAGTCTGCAGACATACATTTTGAATTTAATGAATACAA
This sequence comes from Pedobacter rhodius, assembly GCF_027213645.1. Lineage (GTDB taxonomy): Bacteria > Bacteroidota > Bacteroidia > Sphingobacteriales > Sphingobacteriaceae > Pedobacter > Pedobacter rhodius. The sequence goes on from NZ_JAPWGL010000002.1 coordinate 274,915, forward strand.
AAAACCATTTATAAATAGCATAAATTTTAATATAAGCCACAGTGGAGAATATGTTGTTTTAGCAATTAGCCCATATTCTGTTGGTATTGACATCGAGGTGTTAAACCCCATTTTAGATTACCAGGAACTTATCCATCAATGTTTTAATGAAGAAGAAATTAAGAGAATTACAGATTTAGATAGCTTTTATCTTTTCTGGACTAGGAAAGAAGCCTTGTTAAAAGCAACTGGAGAAGGTTTAATAGACAATCTTCCTACCATAAATTGTACAGAAGAGAAAACAGATCGATTTGGCGTTTTTTATGAGCTAAAAAGTTTCAAATTAAACGATGGGTATTTTTTAAGTACAGCATCATCAGACCATAAAAGCATTTATAAATATTGGCATTTAAAATATTAATTTATATCGTAAGTTTTGCTTAAAGAAATGTTTAAATCTCCAGAATATCTTAATTAACAAATACGCCCAAACTAAAATTTATAATTATAATTGTATTCAAAACATCATTTTCATCCCATGGAAATTCAAAGAGTCGATAACATCACACACCAGGAATTTTTAAAGAATTTCTACGATCCAGGTATTCCTGTTGTTTTTAAAAATGCTTCCAGCGTATGGAAAGCTAAAGCATTATTTTCTCCACAGTGGTTTAAAACTAATTACGGTGAAAGAATTTTAAATAAAGAAGGTAAAACTTACACCATGAGCGAGGTTTTTGATTTGGTAGAAAACAGCACAGTCGAAAATCCTGCGCCATATCCTTTAAAATATAATATTACTACAGATATACCTGAATTGTTACCGCTAATTCAACCATTAAACTTAAACTATGCATTGCCAAATTGGTTAGAGAGTCAATGGTTTAAAAAAGGTTATTGGGGCAGTGCAACGGAACTATTTATCGGCGGTCCTGGTGGTAAATTTCCATACCTGCATTTGGATTATTACCATTTAAATGCCTGGATTACACAATTATATGGCGAAAAGCAATTTACTGTTTTCCCACGAGGACAGGAGGACTTACTTTACCCTAAAGCTGATGATCCATGGCGCTCGGAAGTGAATATTTTCGAGCCTGATTATGAAAAATTCCCCAAGTATAAAGACGCGACACCTATAACCTTTACGGTTGGCCCGGGTGAAACATTATTCATACCATTCGGTACATGGCACTCTGCTTATTCACTAACCACTACAATTTCTGTAGCCTTCGACCAGTTGAATGAGAAAAATTATAAGCCGTTTTTAAAAGATGTGTGGGATTTTAAAAGACGCCAGGGAATCGTTAAAGCTCTAACAATGCATAGTTATGCCTGGCTTGGTTGTAAAATTGGAAATAGCCTCAGATAAAAACAAAGGAATCTTCCTATTAATTACTACGTTCAATTTAACAATCATTTAAATTTTCAAATCTAAATAAAGCAAATCATGGCTGCTCTTAAAGAAACTTTAAAGAAAATAATCAAATTTCACCCGTACTCGCATGTTAAACCACTTCAGAATTTGATTCATGTTGGTTCTGAACATCACGGTTATACTATTCCAAACAATTATTTAGATAAAAATTCTGTGTGCTATTGTATCGGTGCTGGAGAGGACATATCGTTTGATACAGAACTAAAGGTTTTGTTCGATTCGAATGTCTTCATTTTTGATCCAATGCCTGAAGGTATAAACTATTTCAAAAAATTAAAAGATACCTTAGCAAAGGGCGAAACGTTTGGGGTTTTTGATGATAAAAATTTCGTTTATCGTTTAAATAGCAAACAGATCGATGAAATAACATACGTAAATAAAGGTGTATGGAATGAAAAAACAACCTTGAAATTTTACGCACCTCAATTAGACAATTATATATCTCATTCTGTTTATCTCTTTCAAGATTCTGACGATTATATAGAGGCACCTGTAGATAAGTTAAAGAACTTTATGCAGGAGTTTAGTCACATATCAATAGATTTGGTTAAAATCGAGATTGAAGGCGCTGAATACACAGTCATTGATAGCATTGTAAAAGATAAACTCGATATCAAAATTATTTGTATTGAGTTTGATGAAGTGTACCATAAAAAAGATTTAGCACATAAGCTTAGGATAAGAAAATCATCAAATCAACTGATGAAAGCAGGCTATGTTATGGTTCATTCTACCTATATGATGAAAAGAACTTTTGTGCGTAAAGATATTTATGATCTGTTAAAATCTAAGGAATAATTTCCTTTCTAAGTTTTTCGCAAAGAACGCTCCCAAGCTGCACTCTGGTTCTTTTTATAATATCGAATCATTCCTGCTAACACAGCATAGTTCATAATGCAGAAATAATAAGGAATAAAAAATGCCTTTATTTTAATGTTTTTGCGTTCGAAAAACCAACCCAACGCACTTAAGAAATAAAACAAAAGCTGAGCAATTAAAATTATTTGATATAAGATTAAATCGGTTTTAAGCACAATCATTAGGTTAAGAATAACCAGTAAGATTAATAAAAACGGTGTTATTGTCCACCGCAAAACCCGGTGAGATATATACTGAAATGTAAGCACAGGATAGTAAAAAGGATTGGCGGCTTTCTTTAATCTTAAAATAGATTGGATACCTCCAGCTGCCATTCTTATCTTTCTTTTCAGTTCCTCTTTCACATTTGCTGATGATGTTTCTGATGCATAGGCATTTGGTTCATAAGCGATTATAAATCCTTTTTCTGCAATACGCATGGCAATCATGTGGTCATCAATAATCGTATCCGATTCTACCGGTTGATAAAGGGCTGTTCTAATACTAAAAAGTTCACCTGCTGCACCCACATTAGAATAGAGTTCATAATCCCATTTCTTTAACTTCGATTCATACTTCCAGTAGAAACCTTCACCTGCAGAACTAGCATCAGCAAGTTCTTCTACCATTATTCTCTTTTCACCGGCAACTGCACCCACTTTAGGGTTTTGATAATGCTTAACAAGTTCCTTTATAGCTGCCATATTTAAAAAGGTATTTGCATCGGTAAATATTAAAATTTCGTTTTTAACATAAGGCATAGCTCTTTTAATAGCAGCCATTTTACCAGTTCTAATATCTTCATGCAACAGCTCAATTTCGCTGTATTTACTTATCCTTTCTACGGTTTCATCCGTAGAGCCATCGGTTATAAAAATAACCTGTATTTTATTTTTCGGATAATCTAAATCGATTGTATTTAAAACTTTTTCATCAATAATATCTTGCTCATTCCATGCAGCAACCAAAACGGTAACAGTCGGTAATTCTGCATTAGTTTTGAAAGAAAAGGGTTTTATAAAGAGTCTTTTGATTTTAACCAATAGTAACAATAAAAAACCATAACCTACAAAAGTGTAAATTATCAGGAACAGGGAAATCCAGAAAGCTGTAATCATTTGGGATGTTTAAATTTTAAAACCTAGGTTTTTACTATTTTTCGAATGGGTCAAATTCCAAAAGACACCCTTAAATGTCCATTTTACTAAATCCAATCTATTTTTTATAAGGTAAGTTATAATTTGTTTGCTGCAGGCTATAAGAATATAATATAAACTAAATAAAATTGTATTAATGATGCCTGTATTTTTTCTTATGAATAGCATCCTGTTACGAGTCATGAAGTATGTTTTTATAGCACTCTCCTTCCCTACACTCATCGATTCTTTATGGTAGATTTTAGTTTTTCCTGTAAACCAAATTTTCAAACCTGCTTGTTTAAATCTTTCACACCAATCTAATTCTTCATAATATAGAAAAAATTCATCAGCCATTAAACCAACATGATCCAAATCAGTTCTTCTGCACATCATTGCGGCGCCGTGGCAATACCCAGTTTCTCTGCTATCATTATCGAACTGACCTTTGTTTTGCTGCATGCTACCAATACCACTGTTTCTACAGGTAAGGTAATTCATATCCGTAAAGCCAGCGTACTGAATGGTATCAGGCTGGTCGTAATACAAAATCAAAGGAGATATTAAACCAATCTCGGCATTACTTTCCATTTCATTAACCAAAACATCTATGGTATTAAAAGTAATTTCCGTATCATTATTTAAAAGTAATAGATAATCACCTGTTGCTTTTTCAATGCCCAGGTTATTGCCGCCGGCAAAACCTAGGTTATGATTGGAGCGTACATAAATTAATTCCGGATAAATTAATTTGTATTCCTGCTCAAATTCCTCATTACTTCCATTATCCACAAAAACAACTTCTACATTATATAAAGATGGGTTTTGCTTCAATGAAATTAAGAAATCTAGATTAACCTGGTGCTGATTGAAGTTAACGGTGATGATTGATACGGATTTCATTATTGCGTAAAAATAACTAAATAACCTTAACTAAATAATATAAATAAAACTAAATCTGTAGTAGTTTGTTGTAAATTAATTAATCAAACATGTAATATAAAGTATCTGAAATTATACAGAAAAGAATAATTATTATCCCATAATTAGAACTCTGTTTTAATATATATTCCTAAATTTGGACATTGTACCTTTTGGTAATTAACAAATCTAATGTTACACAAGCTACTCTGAGTATTTAGAGTCGTTGTAGATTATTAAATAATTATATACATCCTAATCGAAAAAATGCGCATAGCTCACCTTATTTTAACATATACAGACCCGCACCAGACGGAGAGAATGATTAACAACATGATGCATGAAAACTTCGATTTTTATATTCATGTTGATAAAAAATTCGACATCAATCCTCACCTCTTTTTAAAAAAGATACCTAACGTTTACTTTATCAATAATAGGATTGATGTTAAATGGGCAGGATTTAACACCGTGAAAGCAACATTTGAATGCATAAAAGAAATTGTTAATAGAGGCGTTGATTATAAGTACATCAATTTTTTAAGTGGTCAAGATTACCCTCTAAAACCGGCAGCTTTTTTGGCCGAATTTTTTGAAAAAAGTGATAAAGAGTTCTTAAGCTATAAAGACATCAAAAACGATTGGAAAGAGGGTTTGATAAGAATGGAAAAGTACTTCTTAGCCAATTACAATTTTAAAGGCAAAACTACCTTAGAAAATCTGATCAACTACGTTATGCCTAAAAGGAAGTTACCTTATAACCTCCATCCTTATGGTAAATCAATGTTTTGGATGTTAAGTCCGAAAGCTGCCATGTATGTAGTTAATAGAGTAGAAAGCGATAAAAAACTAATTAATTTCTTTTCACTCTGTTGGGGAAGTGATGAATTTGTTTTTCAAACCATGTTACTTAATTCGCCATACAAGGATAAAATTAAAAACGAAAATTACAGATATATTGATTGGTCTTTAGGCGGTGCAAACCCAAAAGTACTCGATGAAAATGATTTTGATGCTTTGAAAAATTCTAACATGCTTTTCGCCAGAAAGGTAAATGAAACTAAAAGCAAAAAATTACTGGATTTAATTGATAGTCAACTTTTAACCATCTTTACAGTATTTACATGGGTCATATAATAAACCTCAAAACATATAAAGACAGCCGCGGAATTTTAACGGTATTAGATAGGGTTGTCGATTTTGAAATCAAACGCCTCTTCTATATCTATGCAGTAGATGATTCAGATCGTGGTGGACATAGACATCATAATACTTATCAGGCTGCAATTTGCATTAAAGGATCTTGTAAAATAACCAACAACGACGGGCATAAGACTGAAATATTCAATTTAGATACGCCTGAAAAATGCCTGATTTTAGAGCCAAACGATTGGCATGTAATGCATAGCTTTACGGAAGATGCAATATTATTAGTTCTTGCTTCAACAGCATTTGACCCCAAAGATTATATCTATGAGCCATACGAGAATACCTTATGAGAACTTAAAGGCTCTAAATAAACCATTTGAAGAAGCATTTAAATTAAAATTTAACGACTTTTTAAATAGTGGCTGGTATATACTTGGCAATGAAGTTGCACAATTTGAAAAAGAATTTGCCGATTATCACGATGAAAAGTATGTAGTAGGTGTTGCCAACGGTCTAGATGCATTAATACTATCGTTAAAGTGTTGTAATTTTAACAAAGGCGATGAGGTAATTGTGCCTTCAAATACTTACATAGCCAGTATTTTAGCCATTTTGCAATGTGATTTAGTGCCTGTATTTGTTGAACCAAATATAGAAACGTACAATGTAGATCCTAGCAAAATTGAGGAAGCTATTACGTCGAAAACTGTCGCTATTATGGTAGTTCACTTATATGGTCAATGCTGTGAAATGGAACCCATAATAAATATAGCTAATCAAAATAATTTAAGAATTGTTGAAGATTGTGCTCAGGCTCATGGTGCAAAATATAAAGGAAAACTAGCCGGCACTTTTGGAGAATATGGTTGTTTTAGTTTCTACCCTACGAAAAATCTCGGTGCATTAGGCGATGCCGGAGCGATAGTTTGTAAAACTGAACAGAATTATGTTAAGCTTAGACAATTGCGAAATTATGGATCTGAAAAGAAATATCATAATGGTATAATTGGCTATAACTCTCGTTTGGATGAAGTGCAAGCATCTTTCCTAAGAGTTAAGTTACCTTATCTAAATGAAATCAATAACCATAAAAAAACTTTAGCCTCCATATATCAAAGTAACTTGAAGGATAATTTTATTAAACCAACAATTGATAACGACTTTGATAATGTTTACCACATCTATAATATTAGGCATAAAGAAAGAGATAGATTAAAAGCTTATTTATCAGCAAACAATATTGATACAGAAATCCATTATCCAGTTGCTCCACATAAGCAACAAGCGCTTTACCAGCTTAATAATTTGAGTTATCCAATATCAGAAGAAATACATGCTACTACATTAAGTTTGCCATGCTCATTTGCTCACACAGAAAATGATATACATAAAGTTGTTGAGATTATAAATCAATTTAATTAATCCATTTGATGCACTATTTATTAAAAGAACTTGCTCCACCAGTATTAAATACACTACGCTGGTTTAGTTTCAAATATGGCTGGAAAGGTAATTTCAAATCATTTGATGAAGCCAAAGAGCGTTGTACAGGTTATGATGAAAGTCATATATTAAATAGAATTGTCGAAACCACTGGTAAGGTAAGAGACGGCGAGGCTGTTTATGAAAGAGATGGTATTATATATGATGAAGTACAAGTAAACCACATTTTATTAAGCATATTGCTATTAGTTGCAGGTAGAAATGGGAATAAATTAACACTAATAGATTTTGGTGGGTCATTAGGAACCTCCTATTACCAGTGCATTAAATATTTATCCCATTTAGTAGAATTAAACTGGTGCATTATAGAACAAGCTAACTATGTGGAAGTTGGTAAAAAATCATTTGAAAATGCCCATGTCAAATTTTATTATACAATAGAAGAATGTATTGCAGATGGAAAAACACCTGATATACTATTGATTTCAAGCACTTTACAATATATCAAAGAACCCTATAATCTCCTAAATCACCTGCAATCAGTTAATATACCATATCTAATGCTCGATTTGGTTGGATATAATGATACCGAAGATGATAGAATAACGATTCAAAAGGTTCCTCCTGTGTTTTATGGCATAGAGGCATCATATCCTTGTATCTTTTTTGGGAAAGATAAATTAAAAAATCAAATCAAGAAAAATTATGAATTGGAATTTGATTTTATATCTGAATCTCAAAAGTATTACATAAACTTTAAACCATTTCGCTATCAGGGTTCTTTTTGGAAATTGAAATAGATATTAATATTTATCCAATTCATCCAATATTGCCGAATCTAAATCTATATCAAATTTTCTAGCAAAAATCATTTTAGAATTAACGATTTTGGATAAATCTGCAATCCCTAAAAACTTAGGATTGGGCTTACCTTCAGACCAATCTATATAACGTAGATTATCGTGATTGGTATGTTTGGCATGTTCAGAATTCATGATTATTGTTGCTATAACAAATTCATCAGAACCCCACGTGTATTTGAAAAAATCATGAAATTTCGCATTCCTATACAGCTTACTTACCACATAAATTGCAGTATCATGAGTAATTGTCCACCAAGAAGAGTTGCTACCACCATAAAACTCCATATCATCCGGTAACTTCCTTTTTTGAGCTATCGAATTAACTACGGTTTGTAAAAGGTATTTGCCTTTTAAACCTGAATCTGTAAAGTGGAATTTCTCAAATCTATCACGCCCTTCCTGATACCAAACCGATTCCTTTTTTTCTATATGCATAAAGTTTTGACCGATTTTATCAATAAAAAAATTGTAAGTTTCATCCGCTGAATGTATCGGATAATCCTGACCACTAATTAAATTGATAAAATCATAATGCTGTTTAGTAGCGATAACTTCTTTAAGCGATTGAACTATTGCTCTGGTAAAACTCCAGCCAGCCCAGGTACAATTTACTCTTTTTTTGATGAAATATATTTGAGGCAAATGCTCTAAAAACTTATATTCCAAAGCATCAACCTTTTCATCTAAATGTATATAAATATCAAATCCTGGGTGTTTTAAACGATTTACCAAACGCAACAACTGCGTCGGATTTTTATGAACCATTATAATATGAGCAACACGCATTATTAAGGATTAATTTTGTTGGGTTGATTTGTAATTTTATAGAGATAAACACTAACATCAGCTGTGTTTGATGTTTTAATAAACTTCCCTATTTTCGATAATTCTGTTTTCAAATTTGCTGCTGGAAGATTCTTATTCTCGTAATACCATTTTGGCATACTTATAGGATCACCAACATTTGATAGAAATTTGTTGTTAAAGATAACCCAAACTCTTTTATTATTTTTAAATTTTTTAAAATCTGAGCTCAAGTTAGTGTTATAATCAGCAAGATTTGCAGAATTCCATCTAAAATCCTGACCTTCAATAGCGTTAAACTTATATTTTTTTAAATTCGAGTAAACTTTAAATCCTGGCAATTCATTCCAATAAACATAAACAGCATCTCCAGCTTTAAATTCTTTATTTATCATATCAAATGACTCTTTTTGATATGATTTTTTATGTTTATAAAATGCAGCACTGTTTCTAATAGACTGAAAGGATTGAATTACAGGTGAGATTAATAATAGAATAACAATAATGATTTTTAATGGCTTACGCTTAATTAAACAATCCAAACCCATACCTATAAATATCATCAAGATTGGTGTTAAAAAAAGCCAAAACCTTTCTGTTAGCGGATAAAGTTCTAATCCAGAAGCAAGCAATACCAATAACAATGGAAACACCAGTACATTAAAATTCTGGAGCGACTTTTTAAAACAAAAATAAATTCCTGCTCCCAAAAAGATGAATGGTAAGAATGGCATCTTAATAAATGGCACATAAGAATGTGTTTGCGTTCCCGATTCAAAAAAATCCCAAAGCAAACCCATGGGATAATCCAACATCCTGTAAAAGCTTTTAAAAAACCAACTTAAATCTGAAACAGATTTAGGCGGTAATGGCATAAAATCTCCATAAAATCTAAACCAGTTAATTACCCATTCAGCATCTGGAGTTTTATTTATAAAAAAAACAAACAGTAAAATAAAGCTTACCAACCAGGTAATAAAAGGTATAAAACTTCTAAAAAGAATATTCCACTGTTTAGTTATTAAATAATAAACCGATAGACCTAAACTAATGCCACCTAATATAAAAATTGCAGAAAAAGAAAACCATAGAATGATCCCTCCACCTAAACTCCAAATAATTATTTCTTTAAAACCGTTTTGTGTTCTATATTTAATAAACAGGTAAAATGATAAAATTGAGCAAAGCAGTTCTGTAGAATATTGCTTAATCTCTACTGAATGATAAACAAAAGCTGGCGAAATGCACAAAATCGCCACTGCAACCAAAATACCTGTGCTTTTTAAGAAATACTTTGTAACAGGAATGAATATTAAGATTGATAATAATCCTGATAAAAGCGGTACAATTCTTAAACCGTACTCATTATAACCAAAAATATTTAAAAATAATTTTACTATTAGCAGAAATCCAATTGGTGCCTTTTGCTGATAATCTAATGGTTTTGTTACGAGCTGCTGAAAGTTAAAATTTAACAAACTTGATGTTAAATATCCCTCATCTAACCACAATGACCTATTGATGAAGTAATGGTATAATCTTAAAAATACGCCTAAAACTATAATCGATAAAAATAAATAATAACTGAATTTATCTTTCAGAGCGCTTTTTAATAGGAATGGCATGCAAATAGACTGTCTGGATTTTATGCAATATCGGAATTTTTAATAATTTTACATAAATAAATCACCCCCTGTGCATAATATCTCTCTGAATAATTTAGAGGTAGTAGTTTTTGATGTTGATGGTACCTTATATAATCAAAGCCTTCTCAGAAAAAAAATGCTATTCTCCTTAATGAAATACTTTGTTTTTCATCCCTGGAAGATTAACGAATTATTTATTCTATACCATTTCCGAAAAGAAAGAGAGAATAACAAAGGATTTAAAGGTCCAAATCTTAATGAACAACAATACATATGGTGTAGGCAAAAAATAAATCAACCTATCGATAAGATTAAAGAAGTTGTAGGTAGATGGATATTTAATTATCCCAATCAATTTTTAAAGTCTTGTACCTACCCTGGCATTCATCTTTTATTTAAATCACTTGCCGAAAAAGATATTCGTATCGCGATTTATTCTGATTACGATTCCATAGAAAAGATGAAAGCTATGGAACTAAAAGCCGATCTATACGTTAGTTCAACTGATGCTTATATCAATGCATTTAAACCTAATCCTAATGGATTAGAATTTATATGTACTGAATTTGGCATTACAGATAAAAACCAATGCCTATTTATAGGGGACCGATTGGAACTGGATGGCGAATGCGCAAAAGCAGCAGGCATACCATTCGTATTGGTAAATGATATAAGTATAAATAATCCCCTATTTAAAAACCTCTCAAAACAAGTGCTTAATGTTGCTAAGCAGAAAACATTATGATTGATAAAATTACATTTCCTCAAGACCCAACATCGCTAGATGAACCTAAGAAAACTGAGCTCCGACGTGCAAGTATAAAAGAATATGTTACTATAGCAAGACCAGATAACTGGGCAAAAAACCTATTTATGGTGCCTGGGATGCTTTTTGCATTATCTATTTTCCATACACCTATCAATTCAGCACTTATCATCAAAATCATTTTGGGTGTTGTAAGTATGTGCTTGATAGCATCTGCAAATTACGTTATAAATGAATATTTAGACGCGGGTTTCGATAAATTTCACCCTTTAAAAAGAAGAAGATCGGCCGTGGTTACTATGATTAATCCAACCATTGTTTATACAGAATACGCAGTTTTAGCAGTTATAGGTATCGCGCTTTCCTCTGTTGTATCAATAAAATTTTTGTCGGTAGCTACGTTTTTATTAATAATGGGGGTAATCTATAATGTAAAACCATTCAGAAGTAAAGACCGGGTATTTTTAGATGTTTTAAGTGAATCCATTAATAACCCGATAAGATTTGCTGCAGGCTGGTTTATTTTTAGCCCGGCACTTGGTATTCCAAGTGGTAAGTGGGATCTAAACTGGATAAATACATTTCCGCCTGTGAGTATCATAATTGCGTATTGGATGGGCGGAGCCTTCTTAATGGCGACAAAACGTTTTGCCGAGTTCAGACTTATTGATAATCCTAAAGTAGCCAGTTTATATAGAAAATCTTTTAAATTTTATACTGAAAATAGCCTATTGGTATCGATGTTTTTTTATGCCATTACGTGCGCTTTTTTTATGGGTATTTTCCTGGTTAAAGACAGAATTGAATTATTGGTCAGTTTTCCATTTTTTGCATTGTTGTTTTCCTGGTATTTAAAAATTGGTTTACTTAACGACTCACCTGTACAGGGATCTGAAAAACTCTATACAAGAAAATGGTTTATGCTTTATCTCGTTTTATTTACAGCATTACTATGTATTCTGATGTTTATAGATATTCCATGGCTTCATTGGTTTTTAAAAAATGCAAATAACTATTAAGATTAAAATCGGCCCGAATTAAATGAAAAGAAATCATTATGATTTAGTTGTTGTTGGAACTGGTTTTGCTTCTAGCTTTTTTCTAAAGAAATACCTGTCAAAAGTAAAGGAAGATAAAAATGTTCTGGTTTTAGAAAGAGGCGTATTTTATCCTCATGCCGAGCGTCTTAAAGTTAGAAAAGGCGAACAAACCCCATATCAAAAGAATGAAATTGTATGGAATGATTTAGTAAAGAATTTTAATCCTAAGAAGGATTGGCATTTCACGACCGGATTTGGGGGTAGCTCAAATTGCTGGTGGGGCTGTACACCAAGATTTATGCCTTCGGATTTTAAAATGAAATCACTTTACGGAATTGCACAGGATTGGCCGATATCATACAACGATATTGATCAATATTATGATGAGGCTGAAGCAATTATGTCTATCTCCGGACCTGATGAAACACCTTTTCCAAAAAAAAGTAAATATCCGTTACCGGCACACAAATTCAGTGCGGTTGATGAGATTATGCATAAAAAATATGGTAATCAATACATCAGCCAGCCTACCGCAAGGGCCAGCAGGGCAACTGAAAACCGGAATGCCTGCATGGCTTCAAGTACTTGCGGGGTTTGTCCTGTTAATGCTAAGTTTCATATCGAAAATTCCGGCATAACTGCATACGAAGACCCCCGTGTTGAAATCGTCTACGGTGCCCAGGTATATTCCATGGAGACTGAAAATAATGTGGCAAAAAAAGTCTGCTTCGTTAAAGACGGCAAAGATTATAAAGTATCTGCTGAAGTGATAGCACTCGGTGCCAACCCCTTCTTCAACAGCAATATCTTATTAAATTCAGGAGATAAAAACAAATTTACCGGAAAAGGATTTGGCGAGCAAATGGGTATTCAGGTATTAATATACTTAGATAATTTAAGTAATGCGGGAGGAAGTACCTGGGTGAATGCCAATGGCTATATGCTATATGATGGTAACCATAGAAAAGACTTTGCTGCCTGTTTAATTGAAGTAAATAATGCGCCATTTATTCGTTTCGAAAAAGATAAATGGCTTAACATGGCAAGTTTTCGCCTGGTATTTGAAGACTTACCTGAAGACTCCAATTATATAAAAACTTCAGAAAACAAATTAATGCCTGAAGTTCATTTTAAAGGAAGATCAGATTATGCACTTAAAGCATTCGAAAACGCAAAAAAACAACTCCCGGACATTTTATCCTGCTTACCTGTCGAAAAATTAAAATATTTAGAACCGTTTCCGAATGAAGGCCATATTATTGGCGGCACGAGAATGTCTTTAGATGCCAACTCAGGCGTAGTAGATAAACATTTAATCCATCATCAATACAGAAATGTTTTTGTTTTAGGCGCCGGCGCTTTTACTACTTTTAGTCCTGCAAACCCAAGTTTAACACTGTCTGCATTATCTTTATATGCTGCAGACAAAATGTTTTAATATGAAGAGAAGAAATTTTATTCTGTTAACCGGTGTTGCTACCGGAATGGTTATTATCCCTCCGTCTTTGTATTTTATTTCACCGGATTTAAAAAATTATGCAAAAATGCTGATTAACCGGGAACTTGGTTATTTAAAACTGGAACCAAAAGGATTGGATTTGTATATTGAAGACTATTTTAAAAATTCCGGAAATAACACTTTGTCAACCATCAAATGGAAAGTGCTTTACTTTTTGAAGTATGATTCTAAAAACGCTGAACGGATAAACGACTTGCTGAAATATTATTTACTATCAACTGATTTTTTCATTAATCAGATGGATGTTTCAAAGCCGGTGAATTACATTAGAATGTTTGATCCCTATAAAAGCCCTATACCTAATCCATATTCATATATATTACTTCCTGCAATATAACAAAACCGTATATATAAAATATAAAACCGCTTATACACCGAATATTAAAATTTTAATATTTATTGGAAGAGCTGTTTATATAAGTTCAAACAGAAAGGTTTTTTTTAGAATCAATCGAATTCCTTTTTTAAAGGCATAAAAATAATCTTTCCTTGAAAAAGCTATATTAATTTGTTCTATTGACAAGTCAATCTCGATATCGGTTTCCAGTTTTTTCGTTAATCTCCTATTCAGAGCTTGATCATTTAGTTCTGAAACAAGCTTTTGATCGAATAAATTCTGAAGAAAATTGTCCATAAACATCTTTTGTCTTTTTGCCCAGTAGTGAAATATATATTTTTCTGCAGATCTCACTTTTGTTTTTCGTTGCAAAATTAAAGAAAAAGCAAGTTGCTCACTTATAAACCATTTAGAATTATTATAAAATTTATGAGTGAGCTTAATTACATCATTCATATAAACTGAAAAAGTTTTATGTAAAGCCAATACACCTGAATTCCAACTATAGTCTTCACCATTAAAGCTTTCTGCTATTCCATTAATTTTAAAAACGCGTCCTGAAATATAATTCAAAAAGGCTTTAGGATAATGCCCTTGATCAAAAGAAGAAAACAAATCGACTCCCTCCTTTAGCATGTATTCTCTTTTATGCATAAAGCTTTTTCCTTCTTCAAAACCATTTAGCATTATGCTGGCATCCGTTAAAAAAAAAGTATCAGTATCAATGAAAAGTTGATTTGTATTCGGATAGGATTTAAAGGCCATATCAATAACCCCAACCTTTTTAGAGTGAATAAAATCTGATCCCCGCATTAATTTTTCCTCTAATTCTGAGTTGAGCAATACATATTCTATATTTAAATTTAACAAGTACTTTTTAAAGAAATCAGGTGAATCGGTAAAAACAATTACCCTTATATTTTCAATTTTAGGATTCCAAGCCAAGAAACTTAATATGCAAAATATTGCTCTTCTATATTCAATTACTCCTCCATAAGAGAGAAAGATTAAGTTTGTGTGCATTTTTGCTAATTATTTATATAAATCTACAAGTCACCTTTTTTCAATTGCTGATAGGCATACTCACAAGCCCTTGCGGTAAAGGCCATATAGGTTAATGAGGGATTCTGACAGGCTGAGGAAGTCATGAAGCTTCCGTCAGTTATAAAAACGTTTCGTACATCATGCATTTGGTTATAACCGTTTAACACGGAAGTTTTAGCATCCTTACCCATTCTCGCCGTTCCCATTTCATGAATTGTAGAACCTCCAGGTTTATTATAATTAAACCCGTTTACATTTTTAAAACCGGCATTTTCCAGCATTTGTACCGAAGTGTTTTTTATATCATCCATCATATCATTTTCATTGGTCTTAAAAGAAAAATCAATCTTTATGATGGGTTGTCCCCATTTATCCTTAATTGACTTATCCAACGAAACAGTATTTTCATAATATGGAAGACATTCGCCCCAGCCTGCCATCCATACTGTCCAGGCGCCGGGCGTTGTAAGCTGTGCTTTAAAATCTTTTCCAATACCGGTTAAATGACCTGATTTATCACCCCATTCTTCACGTTCGCCATGCCCCTGAATATTGTAGCCTCTTGAAAAGTTATGGTTTTCTGAACCGGATAAATTTCTGAATCTTGGAATTAAAAAACCACATGGTCTTCTGCCTTTATAATATAAATCAGAATATCCGTCGTGTGCTCCACTGGCTCCGGCTGAAGAGTGGTGATCCATTAGATTATGACCAACTTGTTCACTATCGTTACCAAAGCCATTGGGAAATCTATTTGATGTTGAATTAAGTAATATAGAAGCTGTTGCTATAGTAGACGCATTTACAAAAATTATTTTAGAGCTGAATTCCAAAACCTCATTGGTTAATGCATCTATAATTCTAACTCCTTTTGCTTTCTGTTTTTGTTCGTCATATAAAATATCGGTCACAATAGAATGAGGCCTTAGCGTTAAATTTCCGGTTGCCATTGCAGCCGGTATAGTGGAGCTGTTACTGCTGAAATAACCTCCAAACGGGCATCCCCTTTCACATAAATTGCGGTTCTGACAAGGCCCGCGGTTATCCCAGCCCCTTGTCAGGTTTGCTACCCTGGCAATAGTTAGTAGCCTGTTTTGATCATTTTTCTTAATACTTTGCGCCAGGTGTTTCTCAATACAATTAAGTTCCATCGGACTCAGAAATTCTCCATCAGGTAACTGCTTAAGATTTTCTTTTTGACCACTCACCCCGATATGTGATTCTACATAGCTATACCAGGGCGCGATGTCTTTATACCGGACCGGCCAATCTACAGCCACGCCTTCCTTTACATTTGCTTCGAAATCCAAATCACTTAAACGATAACATTGTCTGCCCCAGGTTAATGAACGCCCCCCTACCTGGTTCCCTCTAAACCAGTTAAAAGGCTTATCCTGAATATAAGGTTGATCTTGGTCCCTAATGTAAAAATGTTTGGAAGCAGGACTGTAAGCATTACTTTGAACAGGGTCTGATTCCTTATCAATGTTGGTATTATTCATACCAAATTTAAAATCCCAGGGATGCAGATTTGCAGTAGGATAATCGACAATATGCCTCACATCCCGTCCTCTTTCCAGCAATAAAGTTTTCATCCCTTTTTTGCAAAGTTCCATTGCTGCCCAGCCACCACTGATTCCGGAGCCGATTACGATTGCATCATAAGTTCCTGCATCTATGAAATTCCTGTTAATAAACATAATTATTTAGTTGCCCAAGATTTTTGGTTAATTTTAATCGGAATGCATGCATCATAATTTCCGGGTATATAATCATAACACAACCCTTCTGTTGCACCTGATTTTGACCGGCAATAACCTTCTATGGTAAGATTTCGAAACTTTGAAAAAAAATTTTCACCTAAAAACTTATTATTGATTTTATTTAAAATAGCGTATTTATAATTTGCATTATCAGCGAAATGTTGAACAATACTGGTTTTTTCCTTTGTACTGCATTTCAAAAAAGGCTTCTCATAACTTGAAATGGCATAGTCTTCAAAATCATTCAAACCCCGGATAAAATGGTTCTGAACTTTAACATCGGTACAATTAATAATAACATCCATAATATATTTATGAACATTAGCTGATTTAGCACCTGGTGTATCTGTTTGAGGAATAATAATTTCAGCAATTTCTGCAATAAGTAACTCTTTATCTAACAAATCACGTGGATTGACAGATTGGTGAAGTTGATACCATTTATAACCGGAAAATGAAGAGGCGATTACGCCAATTATTGCTAAACTTTTAAGATATGATCTTCTATTCATTAAAAAATCTGAATTTGAGGCTAATATAAAGAAATTAGTGTACAGATTTTCAGCTGAATTAATAAATAATCATAAGTTTAAGTATGAATGGAGGAAACTATAACTAAATGGCAAATACAAGCAGGTTCCATAATTAAATTATATGAAAATATACTTAAAATCTTTAAATGGCATATTTAATAATACAAGGTAAATAATTCATATAATACACAAGAAATTATCTAAAAATAAGCGACGATTTAGCAAAGCCTAATTAATTGAATTCTTACTTGTCACAAAAAAGTCACAATTCAAATTTTGAAAAACTATTTTTATAAAGAGTTATTAGGAATATTACAAATAATGCTGTTAAAACCGCTTTTTTGGTAAAACTTAAACAAACACCATTTCCAAATTTAAAATTTAATATGTAATATCGACATTATTGTCGTTAAAGAAGTTGAAATAAATACTTGAGACTTTGAAATTTAATTAATGGAAAAAAAATTAAAAATGTATTTTAAAATCTTCTTATGCACGCTTATTTATATGAGTTCTTGCAAAAAAGGAGATAAATTACCAGAACAAATTGCTGCAATTCCGGCAATACCCGTTCTTCCACCTACTGCAACGCTCCCTCCAATATTGGTTCCTGCTTATGAAGTAGGAACAGGCGGTGGAAATTTGACTATTGACGGCGCCAGTTTTAACTTCAGTACAATAAAGCTGATAAAAATTAAAGCAGGCAGCTATAAAACCATTTACATAAAAAACATTTCAGGTACTTTGGATGCCCCTATTACCATAAAAAATAATGGACAGGTGGTTATTACCGAAGGAATAGAAACAGATAACATTATAAATGTTTCTATATCAGGAGATAACGATGCTGATATCAAATATGGTTTTTCTTTTGAAAATATTCCCTTCAGGGCCATTAAAATGAATAAAAGAATTGCAGGTGTAACTTTAAAGAGCATGAGCTTTAAAAATGTTGCAGATTATTGCATTGCAGGTGAAAAAAGCAACGGAAATTTGGCCTACGATGGAACTGAAACATCCAGAAACGAGCGATTTAAAATACTTAACTGCTTATTTGACAATACAGGATCAATTGTGTTCAATGGGTCGCTGAATAAAGATAATTCACAGGATTTAGGTTTATTTAAAGACGTAGAAATTGCCTTTAATCAATTTCAGAATACCAATTCAGGAACACTATGCTCATTTGGAAATATTCAAGATTATAACATACACCATAATGTGGTTAATAATATAAATGCAACAAATAACAATCATAATGGTGTATTCTACATGCAGGGAAATGGAACTTTTCACCATAATAAATTAACGAATTACCAGGGTAATTCTATCCGAATGTGGGTTTATTCCCGCGGATCGAGTCCGGTAACAGTTGAAATTTATAATAATGTTTGCTACAACACCCGCAAATACGGAGGTTTTGAGATTCAGGGATTCGACAGAAACATCTATCCGGGAAAAACTACTTTCGTAAATGCGAAAGTGTACAACAACACTATCGGTCGTATGAATACGTCAAAGGATTGGGAGGGACAGGTTTTAGACCTTTATAATTACGGTGGAACCTTAGAATATTACAATAACCTGGGTTTCGATCTTTATCACAACGGTTTGCCTATCACAAATATGATTAATAATATGAGTGATACAAAGATAACATTAGAGCAAAACAATAAATATATCCCTTCGCAACAAGATGCGATTTCAGACCTCGAAAGTTTTATTTCAAAAGTAACCGGTATCGGAGCATTACTATAACTTATTTATTAACATTGAGAAGTTCCGGACGCCTTTAAGGACTGTCCGGAACTTTTTTTATGCCCCTATGTGTAGCTAACGTGATAAAAATACAATAGTTATAAATAATATTCAACATGTACATCTTTACTTATCCGGATATACATTATATAAACTCATATTATAATATTGAGTGGTTTTGATATCAAAAACAGAAATTTAACCGGACGTTTTTGGTTCGCCACGTTAACGAAGAAAAAGAATAGGAAAATAAAAACAAAAGCAGCCTGTAAAGCTGCTTTTGCTTTCAAACCGGTACGAATTGGCTAAAATATTTTTTAATATTGCGTATTATGATAATATTAAGCTATTCCTCCTTCTGAATATGATCTAAATATTTTTCAAAATTACATTTTTAAAAACATCTTTTTAATTTTATTAAAGATCTTCCTAATGTATCTTTTATTGCCGCTTATTGGCTTAAAGTTTTTCCATGGTGTTAGTGAGAGGTATCTGTAAAATTCATCTTTGTATACCGGCTTTGAATTATAGGTATTGAAAATCGGTTTTATATCGAGAAAATGAACTAATGACGGGTTATCGTTTTCATTAAAAGCAAACCAATTCCATTTTGGATCCAATTGTAACCATTTATTGGCTAAAACAACATTTAATCCATATTGATCCGCTAACTGAACATATTTTTTATGAATTCGCAATGCATCAATTACTTTTTCAGAAATCCCTTCTTTTTTCCATTTTTTCGGATTTATAAGCAAAACTCCGGAGTTAAAGTATTTAGTATCTGCACTAAGTCCAAGCTCAGCATAATTAGCAATTCCTCCCCACTTGCAATCGACAGTTTTACCAACGTCTTGCGCAGCCGCAACTGTATAATCGCCTAATGGAACATTCCATAATTTTGAAATATCATCCTGAACAATTGTATCAACATCCAGATAAATTAGTTTTTCTACATTTTCGTCAATCACATATGGCGAAAATACCCGCATATAAGCCGTTAATGGAAATGCCGAATTATCAACTGGAATAGTAATATGCGCGGGAACAATTTCTTTACTTTTAAACCATTTAATGGTTATCCTTGAAAGATCTACAATTGACTCCAGTTTCTTTCTGAAGCTTTTTGAAATTCCATCATCAATAATATGGAAATCTATATGCTCTTCAGTTTTATGGTTTAGGTCAATAGATTTTAACAACGCAGCAATTAATATTGCATAATGGTTATCACTAGCTACAACAATTGAGATGGTTTCTTTACTCATGGGGAATTTTATGTAAAACGCAAAAGTTTTTTAAATATCTGTAATTTAACTACAATTACAATAAATTTTTCGACGAGCTGAAAAATTTATTTTTCTGTAACTTGTACAACAGGACTAATTCCTGAAAACCAACTTTGTAAATGCTTAAAAAATTAAAGTTATAATAATCATTTAATGGTTTGTAAGTCATGTAAATCGCAACAATTATCGGTATTACTGATGCAAAGGCAATAGAATAAATGGAGTGATAAATCCAAACTCCAATAAATATTGCAACAATATTGCTAAGCGACATAATAATAATTTTATAAAAGTTAATTTTTGGTCTGTGTATTACATCAACGCCAATTGCAAAAAATCTGTCAGCCGGATATAGTAGGGCAATCACAATAAATATTCTAAAAAGATTTGGTGCTTCATTTGCAACATAATTTTTACCACCGAGTAAATGGATTATTGGTTCAGCGAAAATAAGTGATATGATAACTACAGGAATTAAAACCACAGTTAGCATCCCAACCAGTTTCTTTAATGTATAAATCATACCTTCTTTTTCTCCATTATTATAGTTGCCCGATAAGAGCGGCATTCCGCTGGTGACGAAACTTAACAACGGAATCTCTACAATTTGCATTAATTTGCCGCCCAGGTTGTACATAGCCAGTGCAGCAGGACCAATTAAAAAATTGATAATAAATGTGTTGGTTACGCCAAATAAATTCGAACTGATGTTAGTTCCCATACTGTATTTACCAAAATGGAATAATTCCCAAACAGTATCTTTTTTCGCTTTAAAGATTGTACCCATCATAGTCCACCTTAAAATTATTACCATTACACTGGCAAATAAATTGGATGCTATATAAGTATACAATAAAGTGGTTAAATTCAGTTTATGTAAAGATGCCAGTGTAAATACCAGTAATGTATATGAACCTTGGTTAAATATCCTTAACCATAACATACGGTCAAACCTTTTTTTTGCCTGTACAATACAATCGGCCATGAAACATGGCAAAGTTACAACAGAAATGAGTGCAAAGTACTTTAATATAAGCGCTAAACCCTGATCGCTAACTGTTTTGGAGATAAAATAGGTGGGTATATTTAAAATAAAAAAAATAACTGCTATGATAGCCGAAAGCAGCCATGCAGACCCAGCCACCTCTCTTCCTCTATCAATAGATGTACCTGAAAAAAATTTGATTATGGTTACAGTTAAGAATCCGGCTCTTAAATTATCTATTAATCCAATAATGCTTAGAAAAAAAATGTAAACTCCAATATCAGTTACTTTGAGTGAACGATAAACAATTGATAGAGTTATCATTCCAAAAACAGACATTAATCCATTCGCGATTAGCGACTGAAGGTGCATATTCTTGAAGGAACTAAGAATTTTTTTAACGAAGGACATTAAGCGTTGTTTTACAGGAATCTAAATAGGTTGATATACAGCTAGAATCAAAGCAATTCTTATTTTTTAAATGTTTTATACTTGTGTAAGCGAGTGAACGCAAAGTTATTAAATATAACTTAATAAGTTCAAAACTTGTAAAGAAAGACCTGATTAATAAAATATTTATAACTTTAATTTAAATACCTTACTCATAAATATTTTTAACGATCTTTATCAATTGGAAAGCATTTTAAAATTCGATTAATTTATTCTTAATGAAGATCATTAAACTTGAAGCTATTCGTGGTTTTGTTGCCCTGTATGTAGTTATTCATCATTTTATATTATTTACGCAGATATACAGCCTAACACCGGCATTTATAAAATTCTTTTTCAGATTTGGCAGAGAAGCTGTTTTAATATTCTTTCTTTTATCTGGTTTTGTAATATGTGTCTCACACCAAAAGAACAATACCGATTCTTTCCCAATTTATTTTAGAAAAAGATTTTTAAGAATATATCCAATACTGCTGTTTACATTTTTTATTTCTATACTCATATTTTATCTGAATGGATATCAGTTTTCCTTTGTTGACTTTAAATCTTGGATTCAAAACGTTTTTCAGCTTCAGCGGATTAACGACGAACCAGGATGGAAAATTGAACCTTTTCTGGGCAATCTGCCACTTTGGTCACTGGGTTATGAATGGTGGTTTTACATGCTGTTTTTTCCTTTAATTTATCTGTTAAACAGGTTTAAAATAAAAGCCCGTAACAACATCTATGTTGTTTTATTATTTTCCATTATTTCCTGGATATTGTTTATAATACATCCATCTCATGTGTTTTTAGTTTTAAATTTCTTTTTATTATGGTGGGCCGGCTTTTATTGTGCTCAAATTTTTATTGAGCACAGAGATTTTAAATTAGAAGATTTATTCCCGGTATTGATTTCCCTGTTTATCATGGTACTTATCATTGGTTTGCCGATTGCTAAAGATTTTTTTATCGAAAATCGATCTATCGCCCAAATAAATAAAAATTTCCCCATTACAAATTATCTTTATAATTATATAGAAGCACTTATACTGATAATTACCGGGTTTGTCTGGTGGAAATTCAATCTTTTTAAATTTGACCTTGTATTGGGCTGGTTCAAAATTTTTGCACCAATATCTTATGCTTTGTTCGTCATTCATTTTCCGGTGATTCAACTAAAGTTACCCTGTATTGAAAACATATACCTGATACTTATTCTAAAGTCTGCTATAATTTTATTGCTTTCCTGTTTTTTAGAGATGATTTTTCAACCATGGATAAATAAACTACACAAAAAATTAAACCTGTATTTTATTTCTCCTAATTATGTTATTTCAAATACAAAAACAAATAATATCCTTTAAATTAAGTAATTACAATAATCATATTATAAATGAGACCTTTATTTATCCCTAAGAATATATCTAGAATTAGTCAGGAAAAGAAAATTCTTATAAAAGAAATTCCAACTATTGTAAACAATTTCAAAAACAAAATATCTTCTTCTCCTTTAATATCAATAGTTATACCGGCATATAATGAGGAGGAAAATATTTTAAAAACACTTTATTCCTTATCTGAAACGAGCACTCCGCACAGCATTGAAATAATTGTAGTTAACAATAATTCCAAAGATAATACAGAAGAACTGATCAGGTTATGCGGCGTTACTTGTGTAAATGAAAGCAGGCAAGGCATAACCATTGCCAGAAATTCGGGACTGGCAGTAGCCAAAGGAAAATATGTTATGAATGCAGACGCGGATACCATATATCCTGCTTCATGGATTGATGAAATGATTAATCCTTTAATAAACGATAACAATATTGCACTCACTTACGGTAGGTTTTCATTTATCCCAACCGAAAAGACCCCGAGACTCTTATATTTTTTTTACGAATATTTGTCAGATTTTAACAGACACGTGAACAGACGGTATAAAGAAGAAGCCTTAAATGTTTATGGATTTAATTCTGCCTGCAGAAGGGAACAATGCATTAGCGTCGATGGGTTTACACATCCGGCGGGAACTAACGAGGATGGCTGGTTGGCTATGAAATTGCGCAAAGCCGGGTATGGTAAATTACACTGGGTTACCAAAAAAAATGCAATTGTTTGGACGGGTGACAGGAGAATTATTGTAGACGGTGGAATATATAAATCAACTTTTGATCGCTTTTTTAAATATTTTAATTTTAACCATGTTAAAAAGAAATAACTAAATTTTATCTTTTATAATTAAGAAATACATCCTCGTAAATCAATTCAATTTTTTTAGTCATTACTTCTACATTAAATTGGTCTTTTACTGTTTTTTCAGCTTTCGAGCCTAAATTTGTTCTTAATGGTTCGTTACGTATCAATTGATTTAACGCTTCTGACAAGCGTCGGATATCTCTCGGAGGAACAAGAATTCCATTGTCATCATTTGAAATTAAATCGTTTATCCCATCGATTTCGGACGCGATAATTGCCTTACGCATCGACATTGCCTCCAATAAGGCTATCGGCAATCCCTCCCATAAAGATGGCAAACAAAATATATTTATCGCATTTAATATATCGGGAATATCTTCTCTGAAATCGATAAATATTATATTTTTCAAATGAAGCTCATCGGATAATTTTAACATTTGAGGTTTTAAATCTCCATCTCCGACGATAAGAAACTTTACATTTTCGGACGCCTCTAAATTAGCAATTGCGTGTATAAAAGCGATTGGCGATTTCTGATGCGTAATCCTGGCAATATAGCCAACCACTACATCCGTATCCTTGATACCTAATTCTGACCTGATGTCTTTATAAACCTTATCCGGGTTAAACTTTACCCGGTTAATTCCATTAAGAACAACGATTGAATCGGGCATCGGGAATTTACTTTTGCCCTCCCTTAAATTACTTTCTGAAACACAGATGGTTTTATCAGCTACATGAACTAAAAACCGTTCGCTTAGTGTTCTTATTGTTTTAACCATTTTGCCCTGATCCGGATGAAAAGACCAGCCATGAACCGTATAAATTAACGGTATCTTAAGGGATTTGGCACTGTAAAACGTATTGGAATTTGCCCGGGTTCCATGGGCATGGATTAAATCAATTTTTTCTGCTTCAATTATCTTCTTTACTTTTTTCCAGACCCTGAAATCGAAAGGTGTTTCTGTATTAACGACATAGGTTTTATAACCTTCTGCTTTTAATTTTTCAACCATTGGCCCTTCTGTAAAAGATAGAATTACAGATTCATATTTTTGCTTATCCAATTCCTCAACAAGGTTTAGAACATGAGTTTCGCCTCCACCAACCTTTCCTTGCCTTATGGCATGTAAAATTTTTTTCTGTTGAACGCCCATGTCTACTTATTTTTATTTATGTCTTCAATATTGCTATCATAATAATGTATGGTAGCCGTCGAAATTTTGTTGGCTTTCCTGGCTTTAAATAGCGATACAACCTGCAGAAAAATAAACATTGGTACTTTTAATAACGAACTATAAATAATTTTTGGCGCTTTGAAGTGATTTAAGGCAATAAGAAAAACAGCAAAAAAACTTATCAGACTTATCAACCAGAAAATTAACATTTGCGGCATAAAAATTAAATCCGCTAAAATGCTTATAAATGTTAGTCCGCCAATTATAAATAGCGGCGGTCTTGAAAAAATCAATCCACATAGAAATTGATTCCAATTTAATTTAAAGAGGCCTGTAACTGTCAGTTTTAAGCCCTTACCTGCATATTTAAACCAGGTATTAATCCATCGTGCCCTTTGCTTAACGAGCTGATCTGATTTAGACGTTTTTTCATCATAAACGACAGCTTTTTCCGCAAAAGCAATCCGTTCACCTCGATTAAGAATTTCCATTTGCAGAACCTTATCAAAGCCTGCGCCTTCTATATCGAGGTGCTCAAGGCATTCGCGGTAAAATGCTGTTGTAAATGCCATGCCCGAACCTGCCAGAGACGCAGATGAACCTGCATCAAATAGTAATTTCCGGTCGATGAACCGATAATATATATCTCCTGCTTCATCCAAACATGCATACGCCGTATTTAAATTTTTAGCCCTTCTAACACCTTGTATTCCCAGATAATTTTGCCTGAAGAATTTATTCAGTTCATTCAGATATTCTGGGTCTACAAGATTATCACTATCAATAATGGTTAAACAATTATGATTTCTTTTAAAATTTTTGATGGCATAAAAATGCGACTTTGTATTGCTTGCCAAAGTTTCTTCGGGCCTTAATAATACAATACGATCATCATTGAATTTCAAATTGCTGATATCACATTTATCTGCAACTACATATACCAGGTAGTTGCCATAATTTAAATTTAAAATAGAATTAACTACAGCAGGCAATAAAATCGTTTGTTCGTATGCAGTTACAATGATGGCATAATCATTTTCCTGGTCAGTTGAGGGAATTTCTGTTGCCCTTACCTTAAAAAAATGCAGGAGATATAAAAATAAAGGAAAAAACAGGTTAAATCCGATAAGTATCTGGATAACAAGAAATAAAATTGAAACAAAATTAACCATATATTATCCTTTTTCGACGGAATTAATAGCACTATAAATAGCACTGACACTATTTTCCCAGGTATGTTCTAATGCAAAAATCCGCCTTTTGGATTGCAAATCTGCAGCATCTTCAGCCAAAGCACGTTCAATTAAAACAATGTAGTCTTCTTTCTTTTCTGCCAGATAAACAAAGTTTGAAAAGGTCTCCATTGCTTTAGTCGCAGTAGCTACAACAGGTTTTCCAATAGCGAGATACTCATCAATTTTTCGCGGATAATTGCCGATTGTGACCAAATTGACTAACTGAGGATTTATACAAACGTCAAAGGCGTTAATATAATCTGGCAAGGAATCTATCGATTTCATACCTGTAAATATAATGTTTGGGTATTGATGCAAATTGCTGTTTTTAAAAACTTCATCTTCAGGGCCAACTAAAACAATACTCCAATCTGGTCGGTTTTTCGCTATATGTTCGATGAGCTCTATATCTAAACGGATGCTTTGAAGCGCGCCAACATAACCGATAAGTGGTTTTTTTATACTTAATAAATCATTCGGTAAGGCCTTGTTTTTATTTGGAAAAAAAAGATCTAAATCACATCCCTGGCCAACGTAAAATGAATTGGGGTTATATTTACCACAGTAATCTGCCAAAAAGG
Organism: Pedobacter rhodius; assembly: GCF_027213645.1. Classification (GTDB taxonomy): domain Bacteria; phylum Bacteroidota; class Bacteroidia; order Sphingobacteriales; family Sphingobacteriaceae; genus Pedobacter; species Pedobacter rhodius. The sequence continues at coordinate 301,808 of NZ_JAPWGL010000002.1, forward strand.
TAGAATTTGCAACACAAAGGGTATTCTTTGCAATTAGCCTGGGCTCCAGTACCTCACCATGTTTTTTCCAGTAATCTACTGCGATCATATAATCCCTGGAATAATAAATACTCAGTTTAGGCTTTAGCAAATCACTCAAATAATATCCTTTAAACATTTCATTATCATTGAAAAGAATGAAATTTTTGAATTCAAGTGTTCTTATAGCTTTTAATATAGATTTGGCAAGTTTTTTATTATTAAATAAATTCAGCAAATTGAATATTGATGTACTTGGAATCCAATTAATAGATTCTACCATACAATCGGGGTAAAAATTCCATAAATTATCTTGAATTTTAATTAGCCCATTTGCTTTGCCTTTAATAATATCAAGCCTTTTCTCAATTTTGACTTCATGCTTATTTCTATACAGCGTAATTCGGTCGAGTGGCGAATTAATGTACAATACTCGGTTTGTTTTGCTAAATTCTAAAGCGATATTCTTACAATTACTGCCTATTTCAGTATCCCATGGTTGTTGCCCGACTACAATAATATCTCTTCCGCTTAAAGTTTCACCCATATCCAATTTAGTTAAACTTTTCGCAGGTACAATCCTGAGTAACAATTAATATACCTGTAAATAGTTCTGATTTGGCTTACAAAAAAATTATCGCTGTTCCGCCATACATTACGTGTCATGGTACTGGGTTCTGAACTTGAGTTAACTTGTTCTAAAACAGATTTATGTTCATCATAGAAAAATGCCTTCCCTCCTCTTTTAATAAAGGACATCATCATGGTAAATTCAGTTTTATCGCCGGATGTACCTTCTAAATAGCGGCCAAATTTTTGGGCGAAATTACTTCGTTTAAGATGAGGATGGTCGCTGTAATAGGCAAATTTATCTAATCCGGGGTACCACCATTTAAAAAGCATTTCAGAAAACCCGTCTTTATAATATTTTAAATATGGGTATTTATTATAGGCATAAAACCTGACCATATCAAAGTCTTCTCTTTCTTTTAATAACGCATAACCATCTTTCAGATGTTTTGCAAAGTTTTCCAGGGGAATAAAATCTTCCTGAATATATAATGTAAAGGGTGTTTCAACTGCATCCTGACCTTTATTCAGATTATTGCCAAGTCCTTTATTTACAGGAACTGTAATTAACCGGAAATCATAATCATTGTGCAGTTTTTCAATGTATTCTAAATGTTCGGGCATACTGCTATCATCTGATACGACAATATCATAAAATCTGCAATTTGCTTTTTTTAATTCGGATAACAAACGCTCTAAAGATTTACTGCGATTGTAATGTGTAATCATCAATGTGATATCTGAAAAATATTCGATTGCTTCTGTCATTAATCTTTAGTTTCTTAAGGTATAAACTTTTCCCATAATCCCGATGACTGGTTATATTTCTTGATAACTTTTGCAGGATTTCCGACGGCAACCGAATACTCAGGAACTGATTTGGTAACAACACTCCCTGCACCGATAATACAATGCTTACCGAGCGTAACGCCTGCTGTTATCACGCTATTCGAACCTATCCAAACATCGTCGGAAATTGTTATTTCCTTACAATTTACATTTTGATGCGCCGGAGGTACAGTAACATCCTTATAATTATGATTTAAACCGGAAATAACGATGTTTTGTGCCAACATAACGTTATTACCGATATTAACCGGCCCGATAACCACATTTCCAATACCAATAATGGTACCGTCACCAATAATCACATCACCCACACCATTGTTAACTGTTGCAAAATCTTCAATAACAGATTTTTTTCCTAAAACAAACTGATTGAATGGAAAAACATCTAATCTTGTACGACTGCGTATGATAGATCCAGCACCCTTTTTATGCTTAAAAGGATTTAAAAATAAACGAACCCATAAACGGGGCCTATGTTCATTGGTTGGAATGAGCATAGACAGCGCCAGCTTTTTTAATTTGGGATTGGATTTTATTTTTGAGATAACCGACATTTGTTTTAAAACTAATACTCGTCTTCATTATCCTTCGGACGGTAAATTTCCTTAAAGAAACCGAAGGCAAAAAAAATCAAAGCAGGTAAAGAAAAAATTTCCCAGGGCATATTTTATTCAGTTAAAATTTTATTGTCTGACAATTCCTTATCTAATTTTGGCATGATGTATACAAATGCCAGCGAAGCACATACAATAATTGCAGAAGGCATGGTATTTATAACCTCGTTTCCGTAACTACAAAATAATATCCCGGCAAACCCAGAGGTGAGTGCTATTCCTTTTATTTTGAGTCCCTCATCCCTGATTCGCCATACAATTCCACAACACTTACCCAGTATGTACATATTCATGCTAATCCATATTGTAAAACCTACAATACCATACATGGCCCAAATTTTTACCCAGTAGCTATCCGGTTGTATTTTAGACAAAAATTTATCCTGGTTATATTCCATTCCATTGGCACCAATTACGCCCAAACCGCCTCCAAACGGAAGCCCGCTCATGTAATCCTTTAGTTTTTGTTGTGACACCATTCTAACTTTCAAGGATGGATCTTCAGGATTTAATGCTGACCTTAAACGATAAATCTGATAGTTTCCATTACCAATATATGTAAATTTAAGTACACATAAAAACAAAACGGCCACAGCCCCTCCAAGTATCAAAACCTTAAACTTTTTACTTAAGATTATCGCTAAAAATGCCCCTGGTACTAAGGCAAATAATGCGCCTCTTGTTCCGGATATCAGCATCCCATAAAACATTAACGCAGAACAAATAAATAATAAAATTTTCAACTTTTTCTTAATTGGTCCGAGGGCCAGAATTAATGCGACTAAACACATTTGTGCCTGTGATGCACCGAATTGTGCTGCTTCTGTATAAAAAGAAAATACCCTGAGTCTACCAAATAAAATATGAGTAATTGATCCGCCACTATTTAAGAATGCTTGATCGCCGCGAGATAAGCCTAAATGAAGTTGCTTAATACCATCTAGAGCGGCTACAGTAGAAATTATAACAATAATTAATAAAAAGTTATTTAAATCTTTATAAGTGGTAAAGATTAAAAAATAAAGCATTACAATCAGCAGCGGATATTCCGCTGCTGATCTTATTTCCTTAAGCCAACCCAATATGTTTGCGCCTGCAGGATTCGCTACTTCTAAAATACTTAATACAAACCAAAACAGAAAAAGATAAAACAAATCGTTGTTTAAATTTCTCCAGTTTTCTTTTGGTATGGTAAAGACAGCAACAATAAAAGCCAATAAAAAAAAAACTTCAATTAAAATTCCAACAGGAAAATTTAGAGACAATTCCCTGGCAATTAACCAATAAATAAAACAATATATTAAGGCAATATATAAGATGACCTTCGCAACCATACTTATGCTGGATTATATTGGAAAATAATAATTAAATGAAGGATGCTGTAAATTAGTTCTGGAGTTGTATTTTGTTTAAGACCCATCCTAAAAAACCTGGCGTCTTTTTTATATAGTCAACATATTCTTTATCTGTTTCGCTTATCGTTGCGCCATACTCGAAAACAGCGATGTTTTTTTCAGTGAAAAGAAGCCATTCTTTCGCAAGGTTCATATCCCTTAAATTGTTTACATCAACTAAGATGACATCAAATTCATCTTTAAGGATATCAAACCCTGCTTTTAAACTTTTGATACTTTGAACTTCCAATAAGGATTCTCTCGCAGCGCTCTTATTCATTACAGTGATCAAATCTTCAGTATGAATTTCTTTCTTAATCAAAAAAGTTTGAAAGTTCAAACTTTTAATGAGGCCTTTAATATCGGATTTCACAACCGGTAATTCATCTGCAATTAACAATACTTTTTTACCGGTCATCGCAAATGCATAAGCAAGACTGTAAGCAGTAAACGTTTTTCCAACATCGTTACCTAAACTAGTGATTCCGAGTATTTTGCTGTCATCGGCATCCATGGCATTGTTAATTTCGAACCTAAGAGATCTTAACATATCCCGATATAATTCAAAATTCACATTACCTGTGGTGTCACTCCAAATTTCACGTATACGTCTTTCGTTATTTTCAATTTTATTTAAAATTCCTATCGTTTTAGATTTTGTAGCAATTGCAAGTTGCTGCCCGGTAAGAATTTTATCGTCAAGTAGAAACATGACAATAACGAAACCTAGACAAAGCGCAAAACTGCCAAAACCCGAACCGGCTAAATAGATAATACGCTTAGATGGCTCAGGATTTCCTGGTAAACCTATTTGCTCAATCTGCATGTTTAAGCCATTAATTTGGCCACCTCTACTCTGATTATATTGATCCAAAGCTGTCATATATTCTTTGGTAGCGAGATCAGCTTCCCGTTGGTAGTTTTGTATGTCGGCATCAAACGGAACCATCCCGCTGTATTTTGCCCTTAAAGAAGCCAGTTGCGCATCAATAGACTGCATACTGCTTTTTGCCTGCTGTATGGCAATTTCAAGATTGGTTTTCTGTGTAAATAATGCTTGCTTCGAAGTTTTAGGATCATAAACATTTTCATCAATGTTCTGATTGCTTTTGACTTGAAGAATTTTGGTAATCGAATCCACTTTTTTCTGATCGGAAGCCTTAAAGCCGTTGTCGAGCAATGCACTGTTTGCACTTTGAAGTTCGCTTTTCAACCTTACAATCTCACGATTATCGGCACGGCTACTACCGTTAATATTTGGATCTGCTCCTCTAAGTTTACGATTAATCTCAGCTATTGCGCCTTGACTGGATTGAATTTGTCTAATCGTTTCGCTGCGTTGGGCCTCGTAAGTTGTAATTTGCCCATATACAGCTGCAGATTGTTCATCGAGGTTTAACACACCTTTATTTCTCTTAAATGAAGATAAAGCTGCGTTCTTGTCATTCATAACAATCTCTTTCTGTTTTAGCAAAGAATCTAACAACACGTTTGAGCTATTACGATTCGTACTAACCTCCCTGCTGTAATTCTGAATGAAATTCGTAGCAAGTGTATTCACCAAATAGGCAGAAAGATCAGGGTTCTCTGATTCGTAAGCAATGTTTATATAATCACTGTTATCGGCATGGCTGATCTCAATACCTTTTTTTAATAAATCTTCTCCATAGCCCATGGAAGAAACTAAACTGTAAAGTTTGTACTTTCCGTTATTATCGGCCAGAGTTAAAATAGCATTAGACTGAAGTTTTTTTCTATAAAGGTCAATAACAACATTCCTATCTGCGGCATTCAATGAGTCGAGCGACTCACTATATTTCCTAAATGAAATTTTGGGATTTTCAAGATCATGTAGAATTAAATTATATGACAGATTATTTAAAACTTTTTTCATCTTAAACTTTTCCATTATACCATTAATCTGCTGACTAATGCCAAAAAAGTCTACATTTTCATTGATTAGTGCCTTTTTAGTTGGATCAAGAAGCCCTGTAGAAATCTGGACTTCAGACTTATATTGTCTTGGTAGATTTTGAACCAGGAAGTACGTAATGGTAACCGCAATAATGGGAACTATAATCAGCGCCCATTTATATCTGCCTAATAATTTAATAAGTGATTTTACATCCATATACGACTTCTCTTACTTTACGTCGCTCAACTTTGAACCTACAACTTCTTCGAGTAAATCTTTCGCTTTAAGATAAACACTTTCCGCTTGAATTTTAGCCTGATAAGCCTGGAACTGCAATATTCTCGATTGATTATAAGTGTCTAAGGTAATTTCGCTTTTTTCAAATCTATTTCTTAATGTTTCTGCGACACCTTTGTTATCGCTTGCCATTTGTGTATTTATTTTTAAAAGATTTATTGCCTGAATGTAATCATAATACCTGCTTTTAACTAAAAGCACTAACTGATTATCATAATCTTTAGCTTCTAACTGGGCAATTTTATAATCATCTTTTGCTTTTTTAACCGTGAATGGTTTAGTAATGAAATTTCCAAGATTTAAACCAATAGAAAACTGAACACCATTTACATTGTAAGGATTTACCGGATCAAGAACTGTTTTATTATCCGGACGAATAAAATAATTAGCGCTGAACAAATCTAAATAAGATATTGATGCAATTGTTACATCTGTTTTTGACTTACTTGTTCTTAAAGCGAAAGCTTTAGATTTTGGATAGTTTTGCTTCGCTAATTCGATATACTTTTCCAAATCAGCATATTTTATTTCCGGAATGATGGTTTCTTGGGAGTAAGCGTTCACACTTAAAAACATTAAGGCTGTTAAAGTGATTTTCAGTAGAGTTTTCATTAATAATTAGGGGGTTATTTATAATATTTTATTTAAAACTTGTGATAATATAAAACGCATAAATATACAATTAAACTTGTTTCTTTTAAAAAAGTGAAGAAAAAGTTTTAACAATTATATTAATATTTAAAAATATGATATAATCGTTAACCTATTTGCAATCTAATAAGTTTAATAATTTTTGAATATTTATTTTATCTACTCCGATCTCATAACAAAGTTATACCCCGGTAAACTGACCTTTAACTAAAAAGATTATTATCTTTAAATGTAGATAATAAAAGTCTTTAAACTTCTTTTAAAAATACAAATTTAGCAATTCTCTGAGCATTTTAAAACTAACATTAAAACTAACAAAAGCTATTTGTACTATTATTTAATAAATTCACTATAAACCTATTTAAGCGGTATTTATTTGGTATATCTCTATGTATTTGACGGTAATATTGTAGAAATAAACTATTATTTAATTAAAATTATTCTTTTCCTGGTTCTGAATTCAAACGAGTTTAGAATTTAGTTAGAGAGATAATTCCACATTAAAATAAAAAGCCTGTCTCTTTAGAGAAACAGGCTTGAGTCGGGGTGGCAGGATTCGAACCTACGACCTCCTGCTCCCAAAGCAGGCGCGATACCGGGCTACGCTACACCCCGAAAAAGGTATCGATCTTTATTTAAATTAATCTGCAATTATGGCTGCAAATTTTGTCGGGGTGGCAGGATTCGAACCTACGACCTCCTGCTCCCAAAGCAGGCGCGATACCGGGCTACGCTACACCCCGAACTGGTATCTGTTTCCCTTTTGCGAGGGGTGGCAAAGTAACGGATTTAAAATGATATTTCCAGTTAAATTTGCTAATTTATTTTGCGGAGAGGGCGGGATTCGAACCCGCGGTACCGTTACCAGTACGACAGTTTAGCAAACTGTTCCTTTCGGCCTCTCAGGCACCTCTCCGTTCGCTCAAAATTTTGTCCTACCGACCTTGTTTTGAGGTCTGCAAATATAGTAAAACAACCTATTCCACAAAAAAAAATTATAAAACTTGTTGATAATCTATCCGAACATGATAGATACTCATCAGCATCGTCTTGAAAATCAGTTTAATAGTTTCGATATCTTTTAATGTCAAATCGCAATTATCCAGCTGATTTTGTTCCAACTTATAATTAATTATCCGCTCAACCAGGTCATTTATGTTCTGAGCATCGGGATTTTTAAGTGATCTTGAGGCTGCTTCTACCGAATCGGCCAACATTAATACCCCGGTTTCTTTGCTAAAAGGGATGGGTCCCGGGTAGCGGAAAATATTTTCATCAACAAATTTTTCCGGCGAATTTTTAAGAAACGACTGGTAAAAATAATCAACGCGTGTATTTCCATGATGGGTTCTGATGAAATCTATAATTGCTTCAGGCATTTGATTCTTCCTCAAAATTTCTATCCCTTTATGAACATGCTGTATAATAATTTGCGCGCTTTGCTCGTAAGGTAATTTATCGTGCGGACTAACCGCTGTATTTTGATTCTCTATAAAATATTGAGGATTATCAACCTTACCAATATCATGATAAAGCGCCCCTGCCCTTACCAGAACCGAGTTGCCGCCAATTTTAAAGATGGCTGCTTCTGCCAGGTTGGCAACCTGAAGAGAATGCTGAAAGGTACCCGGAGCTTTGAACGCAAGCTCTCTCAAAAGTTTATTGTTCGTATTTGTAAGTTCGATTAGCGCAACATCAGACGTAATTCCAAAAACCCTTTCAAAAATATAAATTAACGGATAAGCCAATAACGAAAGTAAAACACTAAAAACAAACGGAACAAAATTTACCCACTCAATATCTCTGAAAGAACCTTCTCTAAGTAGCGCTATCCCAACAAATGAAACGAAATAGGCTGACAGAATAAAGAGTGCTGATACCAGGAAGCGTTCCCGTTTTACAAAATTCTTGATACTGAAAATCGCAACCATCCCGGCCGTTACCTGATAGAATACAAATTCGAAACTATTGGCAACAAAAAACCCAGCTATCAAAATCACCAGCATATGGAGGTATAACGCAAGCCTAGTGTCAAAAAGAATTCTTATTATAATAGGTACGACACAAAATGGTATATAATAAAGGCTTGCGAGATTCATCTTTAATGCCCAGGTTAACGCAAGCAGCATTCCGGTCGTCACAATTAATATCAACGAAAGCTGGCGGTTATCCGAAAAAATATCCCTTCTGAAAAGAAAAAGGAAAGACATCAATATCGTTAAAACAAAACCAACAAGAACTACCTGCCCCAGGTAAACTAAAGTTCTGCTGCCAATGGTTTTGGTTTGTGCATCATAAGTTGCCTTATATGATTCTAATTTCTGGTAAATTTCATCATCTATTACATCGTTTTTCGCCACAATAAGTTCGCCCTTCTGTACCATACCTTTAGTTGTAGATACGTTACTCACCGTGTTTTCACGTATCACCTCCGTTAACCGTTCATTAAAAGTTATGTTTGGTGTAATATGGTCTTCAGCCAGGTTATCTACCAAATCCTGCATCACCTGATTTGGTGCCTTAAAATTTGCTTTAAAATATTTTAAAGCAGTTTCCGCAGTAAAAATATCCTGCGTATTTTTTTCAGTGGAAACATTATTGTTCAATAACGAGAAATCGTAATTTTTACCAGCTGTTTGATGTTTTACATTTAAGCCTATAATTCCCTTTTGATAAATTGCCTGCAACAGCTTATAGGATATATTTTTGTATGTGGCTTTTTCCTTTTCATCAAGTTGACCTGAACGCCATTTAATGTCAAATTCATTTAAAAACCCCTCCAATGCATCATTTGTAACTTCTCTATCAACTTGGTAAACCGGCAATACATCCCGAAGCGCATCTTTTTTATCGGTATTAACCTGTGGATTGGTTTTTAAAATTGCAAAGGGAAAAGGAGAAATTAAATCTTTATTCATCCAAACTTTATTTTTTTCAAACTCATATCTGAAACGAGGTTGTTTGGGTAGAAAAAGTGTAATAATAAAAACCGTAAAAATCATCATCACATATTTTATGTTGGACGAATATTTACGATAGAGAATTTTATGAGAGTTTTTCTTGATTTTGGCCAAAACGATACATTTATGGTGCTGTCAAAAATAGCATTTTTATCTAATATACATTTTACTGATTTTGTTTGCAATTACCATTTATTATATTTTACTTTATGATATCAAATTAATATCATTATGTATCAGGAAAAAATCATTAATCCGCCATCAGGCTATTTAACATTTGCATTGTTTTTGGCGCTTTTAGGTGCCGCAGTTTTTTGTTTTGTAACAGAAAGCTTTATTTGGGGAGGATGTATCCTGGCTTTTAATTTCTTTCTGGTTTTACCGGGATTAATTATCAATAATCCAAATGAATCAAAAGTGCTGACACTTTTCGGTAAATATGTTGGTACGGTTAAAACAGATGGCTTTTTTTGGGTAAACCCGCTAACGAATAAAAGAAAAGTTTCATTAAGGGCAAATAACTTAAATGGCCAGCAATTAAAGGTTAACGATAAACTCGGCAATCCTATAGAAATTGCAGCGGTTGTGGTTTGGAAAGTTAACGAAACTGCGAAAGCCATTTTTTCTGTTGAAAATTACATGCAATACGTTAATATCCAGAGCGAAGCCGCAGTTCGGCATCTGGCAAATATATTTCCGTATGATCATGCTGAAGGTGAGGAAACCAGCATTACCTTAAAAGATGGTGCAGAAAAAGTTAGCGAACTTTTAGAAAACGAACTGAACGACAGACTTTCAAGAGCTGGAATTGAGGTTTTGGAAGCCAGAATTTCTCACCTGGCTTATGCCCCGGAAATTGCCAGTGCTATGTTACAACGCCAGCAAGCAACAGCAGTTATCGCCGCCCGCAAACTAATTGTTGAAGGTGCCGTGGGAATGGTTGAAATGGCATTAGAAAAACTATCACAAAAAGGAATCGTAGAATTAGATGAAGAACGTAAAGCTGCAATGGTAAGTAACCTGCTGGTGGTTCTATGCGGAGACAGACATGTTCAACCTGTTGTAAATACCGGTACGCTTTATAATTAACAAATGGAATTCGAAGAACAACAAAATCTAAAACTCTGGTGGCTTTACATCATATTGGGTGTAGATGCTGTAATGGTTTTGAGTATTGTTTTATTCGATAAAGGTGGAATGAATTTGAGGGATTTTAAGAATGTATACTTCGCCCCGGTTTGGGCGATAATTCTTCCATTTCTTATAATCTACTTCATTCAGAAAAATACATTAACCACAACTATTAATTTACAAGGTATTTCTTATCGCTATTTTCCATTTCAAGTTAAGCCAAAATTGTTTGGTTGGGAAAACATTAAGAAAGTCTACATCAATAAATACGATGCTTTGGGAGATTATGGTGGATGGGGCGTTCGTTACAGGCTCTGGTTTAAGTTTAACGATAAGGCGTATATCCTGAATGATAAGGATAAAGGACTACAAATAGAATTTAAAGATGGTAAGAAACTTCTTTTCAGCTCAAATAAATTGGATGAGATGGAATTATTTCTTATAAATCTTAAAACAAGATATAATATACAGGCAATACAGTAAAGAATGACAGAGAAAGATAAAAAAGCTTTTGTATTAAGGATAAGCACCGCACTTTTAAAAGAAATTGAAACCTGGGCCGCAGACGAGTTTAGAAGCACAAACGGGCAGATTGAATTCTTGCTTAATCAAGCCATAAAATCTCGCAGGAAGAATAAAATAAAAGAAGATTAAAATAAAGACACAGGTAAATTACTTGTGTTTTTTGTTTTAAATGGTACCGCAATGCTAAAATCTGTTTTACAGCGTTTATGCAATATTAAAAAATACATAACTTAGCAGCCTAACCAAAATTCATAAAATTTAATTTACATGAGAGAAGTTGTAATTGTTTCTGCTGTACGTACGGCTATCGGAAGTTTTGGCGGCTCCTTAGCGCAATTTTCCGCCACGCAGTTAGGCGGATTTGCCATCAAAGCCGCTGTTGAAAAAGCAGGCTTAAAACCAGAACAGGTTCAGGAAGTGTACATGGGGAATGTACTTTCTGCAAATTTAGGCCAGGCACCGGCAACACAAGCTGCAAAATTTGCGGGATTACCCGATTTACCGGCTACAACCATAAATAAAGTATGTGCCTCGGGTACAAAAGCGATTATGTTAGCCGCACAAAGTATTGCAAATGGCGATAATGATATCCTGGTTGCCGGCGGAATGGAGAGTATGAGCAATGTGCCATATTACCTGGATAAAGCGAGAAATGGCTATAGGTTAGGTCATGGACAAGTAACCGACGGCTTGGTAAAAGACGGGCTTTGGGATGTTTATAATGATTACCACATGGGATCGGCAGCTGAGCTTTGTGCCACAGATTGCAATATCAGTCGCGAAGCCCAGGATAATTTCGCAATCGAATCTTATAAAAGAGCACATGCTGCGCAAACAGCAGGGAAATTTGCAGGAGAAATTATTCCAATAGAAGTTAAAGACCGTAAAGGTGAAATTACTTTAGTGAATACTGATGATGAGCCAACAGCCGTTAAATTTGATAAAATCCCGGGATTAAAACCGGTATTTAAAAAAGACGGAACAGTTACGGCGGCAAATGCATCTACCTTAAATGATGGCGCAGCAGCTTTGGTTTTAATGAGCGCAGATCGCGCTGCAGCATTGGGTATTAAACCGATAGCTAAAATTTTAGGTTTTGCTGATGCACAACAAGCACCCGAATGGTTTACAACCGCACCATCAAAAGCAATTCCTTTAGCTTTGCAGAAGGCGAATATTGATGTTAACGGCGTTGATTTTTTTGAAATTAACGAAGCTTTTTCAGTTGTATCCATTGCAAATAATCAGCTTTTAAATCTGGAAGCAAATAAGGTAAATGTAAATGGTGGTGCAGTTTCATTAGGTCATCCGCTGGGTGCATCGGGCGCAAGAATTGTTGTTACACTTTTATCTGTTTTAGCGCAAAATAACGGTAAAATTGGTGTCGCAGGAATTTGCAATGGTGGTGGCGGCGCCAGTGCATTAGTTATTGAGAAGTTATAAAAATCTATCCGATGAAAAATATCAGGTTCTGTTTTCTAATATTTATTGGGTTTTCAACCATTAAAGTTCAGGCCCAGCAGGCGGCAAATAAGCTTGATATTTTTCAGGATAGTTTAATTAAAATAGCTAAAACCATTAATAAGGAACAACAAAGTGATGAAAAGAAATTTGCTGAAAATGGAAAATTTGTTAAAACCCTGGTTGATGCGTTAAAAGAACCGAATTCATTTAATTATGCTTTCGATTCTTTGAAAACCATTTCCGTAATTAAATCTCCTGACCAGGTTTTCAGAATTATTTCCTGGTACCTTCAATTGGAAAACGGCACATACAGGTATTATGGCGCCATTCAAATGAATAATAAAGGCGCATTAAAGTTACTCCCATTAATAGATCAAACGGATAACCTTTCAGACCCAAATGCGATAACCAATAATCAAAAATGGTTCGGCGCAAGGTATTATGAAATTATTCCGGTTACAACTTCAGGAAGATTGCCTTATTATATTCTATTAGGTTGGAAGGGCAATACGGTAGAGACCACTAAAAAGGTTATTGAAATTTTATCTTTCGATAAAGACATGGCGACATTCGGGATGCCCGTATTTGACGGAAAAGAACTGAAAGGTAAAAACCGGATAATTTTTGAGTATCAGAAACAAAATGCAATGTTTTTAAAAACTGATAAGCATGCAGGCTTAATTGTTTTTGATCACCTGGCACCTTTCGATCCCGAAATGGTTGGAAAATTTCAGTTTTACGGCTCAGACGGAAATACAGATGCTTTTAAAATTGTAGGCGGACGTTTAAAACTTCAGGAAAATGTGGTTTTAAAAAATGAGGCCAATTCAAACGATGATTTATACATCGATCCGGCAAAAAATGTAAAACCCGTTAAAAAATTCTAAAATCATCAAGTCGTAACTTCTTCATTATTTTACAGATGAGTTAAAAATTTGCTAGAATGCACATCGCTCACTATATTGCGCCTTGTTATTAACACAAAAACAACACACAAATTTTGAAATCATAAACTAAAACCAAACAAATGTTCTATGCAAACATCAACTGAAACACTATCCATAAATCAAGAGCAAGAATTAAATCTTCATTTAGAAAGTCAGGGCGTTTTTCCTGAAAAACTGTTCAGCCATCCTGTAGGTTTATTCGTTCTTTTTTTTACCGAAATGTGGGAAAGGTTCAGTTATTACGGAATGCGGGCCATCCTGGTGTTATTCCTGGTGAGCGATTTAAGTAAAAACGGATGGGGATGGCCAAGACCGGAGGCATTACAACTTTACGCCTTATACACCGGATTAGCTTATTTTACACCTATTATTGGTGGTCTGATTGCAGATAGATGGACCGGCTATAGAAAAGCAGTCATAATTGGTGCTTTGGTAATGACCCTCGGGCACGGCGCAATGGCTTTGGAGGGGCTGAGCACAAATTTTTTCTATGTAGGCCTTCTTCTGCTAATTTTAGGTAACGGCCTTTTCAAACCAAATATTTCATCGATTGTAGGCAAACTTTATCCATCCATCAGCGATAAAAAGGACAGTGCATATGCTATTTTTTATATGGGAATTAATTCCGGCGCATTTATCGGCATGCTTATGTGCGGCTATATCGGCGAAAAGGTTGGCTGGCATTATGGATTCGGCTTAGCCGGAATCTTTATGTTGTTCGGTATGCTGCAGTTTTATTTCGGTCAGAAAATATTTGGCGTTATCGGTTCTGCAGTTCAAAAAGCGGATAAAGTTGAAAAGGCAGATCCAACTGTTGAAATTGTTTCTCCAATTGTGAGAAAGCAACGTTTATGGGTAATTGGTATTTTCTCGATTTTCACTATTTTCTTTTGGATGGTTTTTGAACAGGCAGGTGGTTCAATGACTATTTTTGCTAAAGATTATACTTTAAGAAATTTAACGGGTGGTGCTGCTACAACTTTTAAATGGGTTGACGGAATATTAACTATTTTTCCTCTAGTTGCTGTTTCATTTGTATTATTCAGCCTGGCAACCAAAATCTTTAAAAAATATCCGGCTACCATTTTATTTACCTTATTAAGTTTTGTAATTATCTGGGGATTAGCCATCTGGAAAGTAACACGCGAATTTAGTTCTGTTACTACCGAAGTTCCTGCATCATGGTTTAGTGTATTAAACTCTTTCTTTATCGTTTCTTTGGCGCCAATTTTTTCTAAAATATGGGAAACTAAATTTAATCCCGGTGGTCCGGTTAAATTTGGTATAGGGCTTATTCTTGTTGGTGTTGGCTTCGCAGGCTTAGCTTATGGTGGTTCAAATATTCCTCAGGGAGCAACTGCGGCGCAGGTAAGCATGTTCTGGTTAATTTTTGCTTATTTTTTCCATACTGTCGGCGAATTATGTGTATCTCCTGTGGGCTTATCATATGTAAGTAAACTAGCACCGGCAAACCTGGTTGGTTTAATGTTTGGATTTTGGTTTACCTGTACAGCAATTGGAAATTATTTAGCCGGCGCTACCGGTTCTTTAATTGATAAAATCAGTTCTCAATATTCAATTTCAATATTCTTCTTAATTTTTACCGGAATACCGATAGTGGCCGGCTTAATTATGCTTTCGTTAAATCCATTGCTAAAAAAATGGATGAATGGTGTTCATTAATATTTTCAAAATACAATAATTTAAAAGCCCGGTTTAATTCGGGCTTTTAGCTTTTAACTATTATTCATGAGTGAAATACAAACCTTAAACGAGATTCAAAATTTCGAAGGAAAATATCCAAAACAGCTTTGGCATTTATCATTGGTCGAAATGTGGGAACGCTTCTGCTTTTATGGCATGAGAGGCGTATTGGCATTTTTCATGGTGGATCAGTTGCATCTTTCCGATCAGAAATCCAATCTTCAATATGGTGCCATTCAGGCTTTTGTTTATGCGTTCACTTTTATCGGTGGAATTTTCGCCGATAAAATCTTAGGCTTTAGAAAATCTCTTTTTTGGGGCGGCTCGTTAATGATTATTGGCAATTTAATTTTAGCCTTCAATCCGCAGGGCTTATTTTATATCGGCATTACCCTATCAATTATCGGAACCGGCTTTTTTAAACCAAACATCTCATCGATGGTCGGCGAATTATACCATGAAAAAGATAATCGCAGAGATGCCGGTTATGGCTTATTTTATGCAGGTATTAATGTTGGTGGCTTATTAGGTGGGGCCATGTGTATTTATTTAGGTAAATACCATTCCTGGCATTTATGTTTCTTATCAGCTGCCCTGGTTATGGCTTTTGGCTTAAGCACCTTTATCTTTACTAAAAAATATTTGGGGCCTATCGGCAATTCTCCTTTACTCCATTTAGAAAAAAACAAGAGAACGATTTATGAAATTATCGTTTATGCAGCTTCATTATTTTGTATTCCACTGATTTTTATCATGGTAAAAAACACTGCATTCACCGATTATTTTATGTACACAATTGGTGTGGTTGCCCTAATTTATTTCCTTTATGAAATTTTTATGGTAAAAGAGAGAAAGGCACAGTACAAGCTGCTGGCCGCCTTCGTTTTTATTTTCTGCTATTTTATTTTCATGGCAATTTCTGAACAAAGCGGCGGCTCCCTTTCCTTATTTGCCAAAGATAATCTGAATCATAACCTCCTGTTTCTTTCAATTGATCCTAACGTGGTTAATAATAGCGTAAACTCATTATTCGTAATTGTTTTTAGTCCGATAGTTGGTATTTTATGGCTGCTGTTATACAAAAAGAAAATTGAGCCAAATACAGTTGTTAAGTTTGGAATTGGCTTTTTATTACTGGCGTTAAGCTTTTACGTTTTCTATGCCACGAGATTTTTCGCAAATGAACAAGGCATCAGTTCATTAAATATATTTACACTTGCATACCTACTTTTAACACTTGGCGAACTTTGTTTAGGGCCGATAGGGATGTCGATTATCACCAAACTTTCACCGAAGAAAATGTTCGGGATGATGATGGGGCTTTGGTTTTTATCGAGTGCATTCGGGCAACTTGCCGCGGGTAAATTAGGTGCAGAAATGTCGAGTATAGAAAATGCTTCATTAATGACCAAACTCGTATCTTACACGGAAGGCTATAAACAGCTGGCAATTTATTCGCTGATTGCCGGTCTGGCATTAATCCTAGTATCGCCGATGATTAAAAAACTGATGGCCGAAGTTAGATAGAATCATTTTAACAGATTTTAACCCGTTTCAAAATTAATGATGCGGTTTTTTTCACATTAAATATTTACTTTCGCGGCTTGAAGCTAGCGGAAAATGGAAAACGATAAACGGAAAACCTAGCGCAGCAATCAAACTTACAAATAAATTAAAACGATAATTAAAGTGCCAGATAGTTTAGTCATCATACCTACGTATAACGAAAAGGAAAATATTGAGAAAATTATCCGCAAGGTATTTTCTCTAACTCATCCTTTTCATGTTTTAATTATCGATGATGGTTCACCTGATGGCACTGCAGATATTGTTAAATCATTGCAAAGTGAATACGCCGATCATTTATTTATTCAGGAACGTTCGGGCAAACAAGGTTTAGGCACAGCTTACATCTTTGGTTTTAAATGGGCGATTGAAAAGAAGTATGAATACATTTTCGAAATGGATGCCGATTTTTCTCACAATCCTAACGACTTAGTTCGCCTGAGAGAAGCTTGTGTAAATGGGGCTGATGTTGCAGTTGGTTCGAGGTATGTGAAAGGTGTTAATGTTGTAAACTGGCCAATGGGAAGGGTTTTAATGTCTTATTTTGCTTCGATGTATGTACGCTTGATTACCAGAATTAACATTCAGGATGCAACTGCAGGTTTTAAATGTTACCGAAGAATTGTTCTGGAAACCATTCCTTTAAATAAAATTAAATTTGTTGGCTATGCCTTTCAAATTGAAATGAAATTTACAGCAATAAAATACGGTTTTAATGTAGTGGAAGTTCCTATTATTTTTACAGATAGAACGGAGGGGACTTCAAAAATGAGCACCAGAATATTCAGGGAGGCCTTTCTGGGTGTAATTCAGATGAAGGTTAACAGTTGGTTCAGAAGCTATAAAAGATAGATTATTTATTTGTCTTGTTTTCTCTAATCATGGCGCCGAAATCCTGCTTCTTGTACATTGCAGTTACTGTTAATGCCAGTCGTTTTGTTCCTAGTTGTTTCGGTTTTAGCTTCATTTATCCACCTGATAAAATAGTTTTGATGCGATTTTGGTTGTTTTAAAAAAGTCTCCATCAAATGCGCTTCATCAGCTAAACACAATTCTAAATCTTCCGGCATTTCAATTTTAAAGTTTTTATCTTCTTCCAGATAAAGTTCTACGGATGCACCTTCTTCTTTTCTAAGTTTTTTACGCAAGTCTCCTTTTAATGCCAGGATAAAATCGCCCTCACCCATTGGAATAGTGGCCAAACCGGCTATTTCTACCGAATCAATTTTCCCTTTTATGCGGAAACTTCTCCTGCAATCCGCTTTAATCTGGTTTGCCAAACCAGCAGGAAGGAAAACGTAATGCCAACCGGTCTTCTCTCCCATTGAATCGAACCGTTCTATTTCTGCCTTAAAGTGAATCATATTAAATCAGCTAAATTATAATGAATACTTCTTCCTCCACCAGATGCAATCAATACGTCTATCATTTCCAATTATACAAATTATTCGGCTCATGGTCTAACTGTTATTGGATTTACATCTGATTAAGCAAACTTCAAAATCTGGGATATTATTATTTTTTTTTATGGAGACACGCTATAAAAGCATTTTAAACTTTTATGCCATTCTACTGTTAATTAACAAAAGGAGCATATAGATATGGAAAATACCAATAAAGATAAGTCTGAACAAAAACCGAAATCGTCGGGTACATCAAAAGAAAAAGCAAGTTTTGACCAGAATGGAAAAGGTGCTTCAGAAAAATTTGGTGAGGCGGGAACAACGCCTAATGAATCGGGTAAGGAAGGTGTAGGCACTATCAATAAACAGAAAAAGCAATAAAAAAGCGCTTGCTTCCGCAAGCGCTTTCACAAAAAAATTAATATATTATTTTTCGTAAATACTCATTTTCTCGGCCAATTCGATAATGCTTTTAATTTTAAGTTTTTGAAACAACCTTAATTTATAGGTACTCACAGTACCCATTTGTAAGTTTAACTGATTTGAAATTTCAAGCACACCAATACCTTTAGTTAATAGTTCGGCAACTTCCAGTTCTCGTCCTGATAATTTAGTGAATGGATTATCGGCATCATTTCCCAGGATGCTATTAAACATATTTTCTTTAACATTTCTGCTGGAATACCGGCTTCCGGCTAAAATTGTTGTTATTGCCGTAATGATTTCGGATTCTTCAGCATTTTTTGTTAAATAACCCGAAGCGCCTGCCTTTAAATAAGGTACCGCATAAATGTTTTCATTTAAAGAAGAAAATACAAGTATTTTCGCGTTAGACTGTACAAGTTTTAACTGGTCAATTACCTTTAAGTTATTACCTCCAGGTAGATTTACATCTATAATAATCAAACTTGGGAATTTTTCTGTCTCTACCAAAGCCTTTTCCATCGTAGAAGCATCTAAAATTTGAACCCCGGCCCAGTAATCAGAAATTAGGCTTTTTAGCCCTCGACGAATAATCTCATGGTCATCTGCGATAAGCACAGAAAAAGTACTCACAGTATTTTTTGTTTTCATTTGTTTTGAAATTGTGGTATAAATGTGTGTTGATTGATTCTATAGCGATAAGGTAGATGTTCGACTTTTAATTATAGACTTTTTAGTTTTTTCCATTTGTATTTGTAAATGTACAAATTTTATTAATTATGTTTAAAACGATTTTTAATTTTAACTATTGATACAGGTTAATTTTTTAAAAAGTAATTGACATTTATCATCAAAATAATGATTAAAAGAAAAAATTGGATGTGTTACAATATTTACGAGCATATTAACAGAAATTTATTTGGAAACCAAAAGCCTGTTTAAGTTTAGCTAAATAATTGTTTATGCCTCTTTTTTCAGCAGCTTTTATGGTTTCAGTGATCTTCGAACTTGCTTTGAAGATCGGCTACAACATCGTTAAATATTTCGGGATAGGCTGGGTATTTATGTAACATTTGTCTTGTTTCGCTCAAAAAATAAGCGATAAATGTTCACGATATAAACCCGGACAGGCGCTGTGTTAAATTTTGGTTCTGATTCTGCTTAACGTTTCCAGTCTGATGGCCAAAAAAGACGCAATATATTTTAAGGAAACCCTGTTTATTAAATCCGGAAAAGACTGCAAAAATCTTTTATATCGTTTTTCCGCTGAAGAAATTCGGCATAAATAAGCTCGTTCTTCTGCAGAACGATAGTAAAGTTCCATCATTTTACGCCCGACAATGTTAGCTTCCGGAAAATTCTCATATAAATACTCCGATAAAACATGTGGGATCGATATCAACTCCACATCTTCAAGGGCTTGCAGGTATTCATCAGAATCTCCCTCCAGCCATAAATTGCGAATGGTCCCTATTATTTCTCCTTCTTTGCAAATCCATGTGGTAATTTCAGTTTTACCATCTTTGATATACCCCCTGACAACCCCCTTTACAATTAAAAAAAGAAATTTGTTTCTGTCCACAGGTGAAATTATGAACTTATTCTTTTTAAAACTTACCGGAAAAGTGTGCTGATTGATGCGCTTTTCTATCTCCTCGTTAAGCGGATGAAATCGCTTAAACAATGCAATTAAAGGTGAAGAATTATTATATTTCTTCCACCTATCCTCATCAGATAAATTGACTGCAATCATATTCTTAGTTAGGGACTGCGTAAATTATTATATTCAAATAATTTACGATGTAAGTATAGCAAGATTAGCGCTAAAAATGAAGTTTAATGTCAGTTTTTTTATCAATCAATACTGTTACATTACTTTCTCTACCCCTAAGCCAAAAAGTGCAAAATCGTACTTAACCGGATCTGAATCATCAAATTTCCGAAGGCTTTGCGTTAATTCCAATGCTGTAAACCAATCTGTTTGCTTCCTGGTAATTAAATTCAATAAACGCCCTACTCTATCTACATGGACATCACAGGGACAAATTAAGTCTGGCGCTTTTAAGGTATTCCAAATTCCAAAATCTACCCCCATATTATCTTTACGAACCATCCAGCGTAAAAACATATTTAATCGTTTGCAGGTAGATTTTTGTTTTGGAGCGGAAATATGTTTTTTTGTTCGATGAGGGAAGTCTTCTATCGAGAAGAAATAGCTTCTAAAATGGTTTAAAGATTGTTCGATTGTAAAATTTAGTTGAGCAGAAAGATAAACATCACCGGAAAGTGACACCTTTGCGTTATCGAAAGATAACGCTGTAAAACCGGAAAGAAATATATTTTCATCAGGAACAAAAGCTTGTTCCAGGCTATTATAATGTGTATAATGAAATTTAAAGAAAGCAATAAAATACAGTAAATCCGTATCGTTAAATGTACGATGCTTGAAATTTAATAACCGTTTCAGCTCATCATCGCTGTGGTTTAATACAAAATCATAAGGCGCATTATCCATCCGGCTTAATAACTCCTTGCATTTATTGATAATTGTTTTTCGTTGCCCCCAGGCCAAAACCGCAGCAAAAAAACCTGCTATTTCAATATCTTGCTTCTTTGTGAAAAGATGTGGAATACAAATTGGATCGTTCTCAATAAAATCGGGCCGGTTATACTGCTCAACTTTGGCATCGAGAAAGTTTTTGAGATCTAGGAAATCCATTTGTATTTTAAAAAATAATCCGATAGCGAATAGCCGAAACCATTAAACTACCGGATTAAAGAAATTAATATTTTATTTTAAGGCGTTTTCCAAATCTTCGAGTAAATCATCAATATCTTCAACACCAACACTCAAACGTAAAAGATTATCGGTTACCCCAACTTTTTCACGTTCTTCTTTTGGAATTGAACCATGTGTCATCGTAGCCGGATGATTGATTAAGGATTCTACGCCGCCTAAAGATTCTGCTAAAGTAAAAACTTTAAAGTTAGATGAGATTCTAAAGGTTTCTTCTAAATCGGCTCCTTTCAATGTGATTGAAATCATTCCGCCAAAGCCCCGCATTTGTTTTTTAGCAACATCGTGATTAGGGTGATCTTCAAAACCAGGCCAGTAAATTTTGTCTACCTTTGGATGTTTTTTAAGGTAATGTGCAATTTTCTCCCCATTCTCACAATGCGCTTTCATTCGCAAATGCAAAGTTTTTATACCCCTTAAAACTAAAAACGCATCTTGGGGACCAGGCGTTGCACCACATGCATTGTAAATAAACCAAAGGTCTTTATATAAAACTTCGTTATTAGTAACCAAAGCGCCCATAACCACATCAGAGTGACCGCCAATATATTTAGTCACCGAATGCATTACAATATCTGCGCCCAAATCAATCGGATTCTGCAGGTAAGGAGAGGCAAATGTATTATCAACCGTTAAAATCAGGTTTTTATCTTTGGTAATTTTAGCCACACCTTCAATATCAATAACCTGCATGGTTGGATTTGTTGGTGTTTCGATCCAAACCAGTTTGGTTTTATCGTTGATGTAAGGCAGCATATTTTCAGGCTTAGATAAATCTAAGAAATGAAACTTAATACCGTATTTCGTAAATATTTTGGTAAAAATCCGGTAAGAACCACCATATAAATCGTTACCTGTAATCACTTCATCACCAGGCTGCAATAACTTTAAAACAGCATCGGTAGCGCCCATTCCGCTTGAAAAAGCCAAACCATATTTTGCATTTTCCAATGCGGCAAGGCAATCCTCCAAAGCTTTACGCGTAGGGTTTGTTCCCCTGGAATACTCGTAACCTTTGTTATCCCCCGGCGACTTTTGCCAGTACGTAGACGTTTGATATATGGGTGTCATTACGGCACCTGTAGTTGGATCAGGCTCCTGACCAGCGTGTATAGCTTTTGTTGCGAATTTCATTTTAGTCGTATCGAGATTTTAGTATTAAGTATTGAGATGTGAGTATCAAGTATCAAGTATCAAGATTTTAGTATCAAGTATCAAGATGTGCGTATAATAAGATAAGGTTTTGAATATCCATCTTACATCGCCCGTTTTCCATCCTCCATTTTAACTTATCTATTTTACCTTATTCGTTCTTACATCTTCCTTTTACATTCAAATTAATATGCTCTTGCAAATAATACGCGTTGAGTTGATGGTTTACCTGAATACATACAAATGCCATCTTCTAATTTATTATCTAAAGGAATGCAGCGGATTGTAGCTTTCGTTTCTTCTTTAATTTTTTGCTCGGTTTCTGATGTTCCATCCCAGTGTGCGGAAATGAAACCTGCCTTTTCATCGAGTAAAGTCTTAAATTCATCATAGCTATTAGCTTCCGTAATATGCGCATCACGGTAGGCTAAAGCCTTGTTAAACATACTGGTCTGAATATCTTCCAATAATTTTGCGATGTAAATATCCAACCCTTCCTGAGGTACAGTTTGTTTTACTTTAGTATCTCTACGGGCTACTTCGACAGTTTTGTTTTCCAAATCGCGGCCACCAATCGCCACGCGAACCGGTACACCTTTCATCTCATAATCTGCAAATTTAAAACCAGGTCTTTGTGTGTCCCAGTCATCATATTTAACAGAAATGCCCAACCCTTTTAAACGCATCGTTAATTCATTAACATAAGCAGTGATTTTAGCCAAATCCTCATCTCCTTTATAAATCGGAACGATTACAACCTGAACCGGCGCCAGTTTTGGTGGAATAATTAATCCGGAATCATCACTATGTGCCATAATCAGGGCTCCCATTAAACGTGTCGATACGCCCCATGATGTTGCCCAAACATGATCCAGCTTTCCGTCTTTACCTGTAAATTTCACATCAAAAGCTTTTGCGAAATTCTGGCCCAAAAAGTGAGAAGTACCTGCCTGCAGGGCTTTTCCATCCTGCATTAAAGCTTCAATACAATAGGTATCCAATGCACCTGCAAAACGCTCATTCGGCGACTTTCGTCCTCTGATTACCGGTACGGCTAACCAATTTTCAGCAAAATCTGCGTAAATATGCAGCATACGTTCTGTTTCTTCGATGGCTTCCTGCGCAGTTGCATGCGCCGTATGTCCTTCCTGCCATAAAAACTCAGCAGTACGCAGGAATAAACGGGTACGCATTTCCCAACGGACTACATTGGCCCACTGATTAATCAAAATCGGTAAATCCCGGTAAGATTGAATCCAGCCTTTATAAGTATTCCAGATGATGGTTTCTGATGTTGGACGAACGATTAACTCTTCCTCCAATTTTGCGGTTTCATCAACGACGATATTCCCGTTACCATCATTTTTTAAACGATAGTGTGTCACAACTGCACATTCCGTTGCAAAGCCCTCAACGTGAGAAGCTTCCTTAGAAAAAAATGACTTAGGAATGAACAATGGAAAATAAGCATTTTGATGACCTGTATCTTTAAACATTTTATCTAATATAGCCTGCATTTTCTCCCATATCGCATAGCCATTCGGCTTGATAACCATACAACCACGTACGGCTGAATGCTCCGCTAAATCAGCTTTTAATACGATATCATTGTACCATTGGGAATAATCTGCTGCTCTGCTTGTAATTTCTTTGCTCATGTTATGTATTTGGAACGTAAATTGTGTGTTAAATAATGTGAAATTATGGGCACAAATTTATAAATTTATGCCTACAAAACGATTATCAGCGCAAGTGATTAATTTTAAATGATAAATGGTTGATTATCGGCTTTTTTTAAAAATGTTTTTTATTACTTTTTGACACACACAACTAAATATAAACACAATGAAACCAATTAAATTTTTACCCATTGTCATGCTAGCAGCCGCAGGATTGGTTGCTTCATGCTCCACATCAAAATTGGCTCAAAGCAGTTCTGGTGATGATGTTTACAACACGGTTGCTAAAGCCAGGGCCGTAGAATATGTTGCCCCCGCTCCTCAGCAGCAACAAGCACAGAACAACCAGGAATATGACGAATACTACGGAACAAGTAATCCGTATTATGATATGGATTATTCTTCCCGTATAAATCGTTTTTATAATGGAAGCACTTTCAGAGGCTATTATGACCCATATTATGATAATTATTACTATGGAAACAGTTATGGATATAACAACTATTTAGGTTATGGACTAAACTGGAGTAACGGTTATGGCTTAGGTGTAGGGTTTGGCTATGGTTACGGCAGTATCTGGAACAATCCTTTCTATTATGGAAATATGGGTTGGGGAATGAACAACTGGGGATGGAATAACTGGGGTTGGAATTCCTGGGGACCATACTCTTATTACGATCGCTTTGGCTGGGGTGGTGGATTTTATGGTGGCGGATATGGCTTTGGCGGCGGCTACTATGGTGGTGGTATTGGTGGTGTTTATACCAACCGAAATTACAGGGCAAGACCAAACCGAGATGGCGATAACCGGGGTTCGTATGGCGCAATAGGTTCCAGAACAGCTCCTGTTAGTGGTAATTATGGCCGCCCGTCTGTTTCTACAAACAATGCGGGCCGGCCTGAAAGGTATAACGGTTCTCCTGCGTATGGACAAGCCGGAAATGTAAGTTCAAGACCATCTCGTGACGATAATTATAGACCTCAAACACAACAGGCACAACCACAAAGTTACAGCAGACCAGAAAGAAGCAGTTATTCTCCTCCTCCACAATCATCTGGCAGCAGTGGCAGTAGCAGTTCAAGTGGAAGTAGCGGTGGCGGCGGTGGTGGCGGCAGACCAACAAGAGGCGGAGGAAGATAATTACAGCACATACACACATTCTATAAAATGAAACTAAGATCAATTTTTATTGTGGCAGGGATAGTTCTTGCCAGCAATTCTTTATATGCCCAATATACAAGTGATGTATTACGTTTTTCGCAACCTGAATTAGGTGCTACGGCGAGGTTTAAAGGTTTAGGCGGCGCACAAACTGCACTCGGTGGCGATATAAGTTCTTTATCTGCCAATCCTGCGGGTTTGGGGTTTTTCACAAAATCAGATTTTACATTTACACCTGAATACAATAATTTTAAAGTTGGTTCTGAATATTTAGGAACTAATTCCTCCGACAGTAAAAGTAAGGCGGGTATAAACCAGGTAGGTGTTGTATTTTATTCTCCTATTAATAAGCCTAAAGGTTCAGATTTAAATAAGGGTTGGGTAAGTTTAAATTTTGGTATTGGTTATAATAAAACCAACAACTTTAATACAAGCATCACATATGCCGGAAAAAACGCAAAAAGTTCGATGGCCGATTATTTCGCAAACCTGGCAGGTAATACAGTTACTGGCAGCTTAGCTTCGGGTTCTCTTGAAAAAATGGCTTATGATAATTACCTGATAGAATATGATCCTGCAGGATATTTTCCGACTACAGCCTTAAACAATAACCAGCAAAACATTATTAACAGGTCAGGTTCGCAATCTGAAGTAAATATTGGTATGGCCGGTAACTATGAAAACAAACTCTATTTAGGTTTGTCATTAGGCTTAACCAATATCAATTATACTTCTGATTTAGCCTACACGGAGAGCGGAAATAATTTAACTTATGTGGGTCAGCCCGTTGATTTTGTAAATGGCACTTACACTTTTAACTACAATTCTATCCAGCAAACAAAAGGAAACGGTGTAAATGCCAAACTTGGTTTAATTTATAAACCAGTTAGTGAGTTGAGGTTAGGCTTAAGTTTTATCACGCCAACATGGTACAGCTTAACAGATAATTATTCTGAAAACCTAAATACAAGATACAAAAGAGCTAACGGTTCCAGCATCCCGGAATACACAAATCCACTTTCCAGCTATAATTCTGATTATAGCTTAAGAACACCTTATCGTGTTAATGGAGGTATTGCTTATATTTTGGGTAATAGTGGTCTGATCACTGCTGATGTTGAATATGTTGATTACAGCAGTATTCATTTCTCATCTGATTTTGCAACCGAAGAAACCAATACTAACCGTGATATCGCTGCACTTTACAAAGGCAACTTTAATTACAGGGCAGGTTTAGAATTTAAGGTAGTCGATAATTTTATGTTGAGAGGCGGTTATTCTTATTCAGGCACGCCTTATAAAAACTTAGATTTTACAACTCAGGCTTACAGCGGAGGTTTAGGTTACCGTTTTGACAACTACTATTTAGATGTTACTTACCGTCACACGAAGTGGGAATCAACCAATTCGCCTTACACCATTTCTTCTGATTACCCTGATTTTAATTTTACCGGTTCAGGACCAACGGCTAATCTTAAAAACTCCGCCGACAATGTATTTTTGACACTTGGCGTAAGATTTTAAGCGGCACTGTTTTTATATTTATAAAAGTCATGGCAAATAACCATGACTTTTATTTTTTTACGGTAATTGTTTGCTCTCCGTAAACAACTCCATTTTCGGTTACACCTTGAATAATAATTTTAAATTCGCCGGTTAAATCTCCTGAAGTGAAAGTTATCGGAGTTGCGCCCTCCTTATTCACAAAGGTTTGGTAATTCCAATAAACGGTTGCAAAATTTATAGGTTCATTTTTGTTTTTAATATCAGCGACATAAAATTCTTTGGGCAGGGATATGCCGTTAAGTATTAAGAAATTTGGTTTAACCCTATCTTCCATGCAACCCTGGTAGATAATCATATGGCCATTTGAAGAATAAGATTGACCTTTAACAGGCATCGTACCTACCGGATGATTCTGACAATTCAATATGCGGTTTTGACAGACGTAGTCGCCACATGCGTTCCTGCCGAATGAAGCAAAACTAATGCTGTTGTCTTTAGATTTCCTGACGGTTACTTCATTTAGCCTGATACCTGCCAAAGCGTTTACGTTTTCGATTCCTGATGATAACATTCCCATCTTTTTTGAATCTTTTTCATAATTGAGTTTTTGCACCAAGGGTTTAATCTCCTCAAATGGATCATTTATTTTAACATCGTAAGCAAGTAAATTCTTATCATTTAAGCTCAGCCATACTTTACTTTTTTGTTCCGTAATTAACGATTGAAATGGCAAAACGAATTTTCCGGCACTATCTGTATTAAAATTATTAATGTTGCCAGCAGCAATTGTATTTATAGACAACGGCAATTTTAATGTTTTTTTTCCTTTAGTAATCCTCAATGCATATTCAAATTCTGAAATTTTATTTTCATCTGCTAAAAGAATATCTTTTTGCTGTGGCCACTTATATTTCCTCCAGCCTTTAACCAACAAAACATCGTCTAAATAATTTAAATCATTAAATTTGATACCCGAAGAATTTGCAGGCAAGGAAGTTAAATTGCTTTCCAGGTGAGTATAATCAACAATGTTTTTTTTATTAATCAGGCTTACCCTATTAGCCTGGACAACCGCTATCGACACGACGCCATCAAATTGACTTCCTTTTTTATCAAATAGTTTTAAACGGAGCTTAACACTGTCTCTTGTGTTATATTGTTCTTTATCGGCATCAATCTGAAGTTGAGCAATTTCATCATAATGTGCAAAAAACAGCCGTTCAGCTATCGGTCTGTACAAACTATCGAGTAAGGTTATGGTATTAATACCTGCAGGAATAGCATCCAGTTTAAGTAAAACGCTTAAGGGATTCTTTTTTGGTAATTTCAATTCTGTAGCCAGGTATATATTTTCGTAATTATGAACGGTTAAGAATACTTTGTCAGCTGAATTACTTTCTACTAATATTTTGAGCTCATCATTTCCTATAGCGGTATTTAATTTAATATTAACACCTTTACTTAAACTTGCAGGAATCCCGTAGTTTCCGATTAAATTGCCATCTTTTAAAAGTTTGACGGTATATTTTTGATTTGATTGAGGATAAAACAGAAAACTTCCGATACCTGTAGCGTTCGTATAAATGGTATCCAGGGCTTTGTTATCAACAAAAATAACTGCTTTAGCACTGATCGCAGATCCTTCAGCATCTTTAACTTCCCATCCTATTTTATTTTTAAGGTTCGCCACCATATAGCCACCTTCCGGGTAAAAATTAACCTGATATTGATTTACATTATCTAGGGGAATATCAAATTTCTCATACCTCAGGTATTTATCTTTTTTTAATGTGACTGACACCAGGTTATTTTCCGCGGTAATTTTGCCTGCCGGATAATCTATCATTATTTCACCAATAACATTTGTTTTGGCTTTACCTGTTTTTAGAATGTGGGTATCTCTCCCGATTATATAACTCACTTCTGCATTTGGAATGAAACGATTATCACTGGTTAGTGCTTTTAACAACACGGTTCCATTACCAGTTTTTTCATCATTAGATTTAAATAAGGATAAATTCGCGGATAGCGGATTTATGGTTGTCGATTTTATGGCTACAGGTTGAACGAATTCAGCGTCTGGCTTGCCGTTCAATTTAATATTGGTATTCGCAACAAATCTATAATCACCACTTTGGATGGAGTCGGGTAAAGTTATACTTCCGAATGAAAAGCCCTTATCTATCAAAAACTTATGTTGAAGGACAACAGAACTATCTTTATTATTAATTAACGACAGGTATAATGTATTGTATCTGTTTATATCAGTTACGTTTTTAAGTAAATAACCTGTAAACCAAACCTGGTCGTTATTGGTGTAAACATTTTTATCAAAATGAATAAATAGAACCGACGATTTGTTTTGTAGACTATATTTCTCAAGTATTCGTGCAAGACTATCCGATTTAATAAACTGAGCATTTAATTGTATTGAAAAAAGAAATGCGACTACAAAAACAGGGATTAACCTTTTAAACATTAGCAGTACAGTTTATGCTTAAAAATCAGGATTTTATTTCGAAAATTCAAACTAAATCAGGCCAAAAAGTGCAGCGCCCTGGTTACCCATCTCATTAATTTTAGCCTCTACCATAGCACTTTTAATCAACTCAGGTGCGTGGTGTGGCTTTTTCCGGGCATCGATAATCAGTGAGCCTTTACATCCCCAATGCTTATTGGTGGTAAATTCATTAACGCCGTAGATATCTGCCGCGGGATTGCTACGGGTAAAGGTAATCCAAACCAGGTTATTTATATTTTCAGCAGTAAAACCAGCATCATCACACAATACAATCAGCGGTAAACCAGATAAATCAGCGTCCATTAATGAAATATTAAGCGATGCGATTTCCGCAGCTGTTTTTTCCGGGCTTTGATAGACTGCAGCTTGAAGTGTAAAAACACCGGGGATAGCGATTTTTGCATTTTTAAATCCGTCCGGAAAATTTAATCCTACCGGTAATTCACCCCAAAGTGTTCTTTTCTTTGAACCGGCAGCAGCCAAAACCACTTTCGACCCGCTGTTTAAACCATCACCACTGTAATCTAAAGTATCTATTGTGGTGTTGGTATAAAAGTGTAAATCTGTTTTAAAGTCTATCCGTTCTAAAATATGTTGCAAAAATTCTGAAATATGATGCGTGCTTAAATTTTCATCATCTTCTCTGGCAGCAATGAAAAGGTATTTAGCCAGACTGAGCTGGTTTTTACCCAAAATATGATTGGCAATGGTTAAAATTTCCTGCGGTTTTCTTTCCTTTAGGTATGGCGTATAACGTTCACTTCCAATGGCGAATAACAATGGATGGACACCGGCAGCATCAACCGCATGTACTTCTTTTAATCCATGAATTTCCTGTGGAATTGCAGAACCCGTTATTTCGTGTATCAGGGCACCAAAGCTGGTATCTTCCTGTGGCGGACGACCAACAACGGTAAAAGACCAGATGGCATCTTTTTTATGATAAACGTTATGAACCTTCATCAATGGGAAAGGATGCGCCAGACTGTAATAGCCAAGGTGATCGCCAAAAGGACCTTCAGGTTTATTTTCATTAGGATAAACCATGCCGGTAATGATAAAATCAGCATCTGCAGAAATACAAAAACCTTCATCATCATAAAAATACCTGAATCTTCTGTCGCCCAGGGCACCGGCAAAGGTCATTTCTGATAAGCCCTCAGGCAATGGCATAACAGCCGCTAAAGGATGTGACGGCGGACCGCCTACAAAAATACTTACTTTCAGGGGTTTTCCTAAAGCGTTTGCTTTAGACTGATGAACTCCAATACCCCGGTGAATTTGATAGTGTAAGCCGATTTCTTTATCCTGAATATAATCGTTTCCACCGAGCTGAATCCTGTACATGCCTAAATTTGCATTCAAAATACCCGGCTTATCTACATCTTCTGTATAAACCTGGGGCATGGTTACAAAAGGGCCGCCATCCATTGGCCAGTTCACAATTTGCGGCAATTTACTGATGGATGTTTTTAAGAATTTATTTTTAGCCGATAGCGTTCTCAAAGGCAAGGCGGATAAAGCCGACATTGCGGAACCGGCATACTTCAAAGGATTTTTAAGGGCTTTCATCGGGTCGTTACGTAACGAAACCAATTGCTGCACTTTCGGCAATGTATCTCTGAAAATAAATTTAGAACGCTCTAAAGTTCCAAAGAGGTTTGAAACAGCCGGAAAGGGACTTCCCTTTACTTTTTCGAATAAAATAGCCGGACCGTTATTTTCATATACACGCAAATGGATAGCTGCCATTTCTAAATAAGGGTCTACTTCTTCTTTTATTCTGATTAAATGACCGTGTTTTTCTAAATCACTAACACATGCTGATAAACTTTTGTATGCCATGCCCAAAGATATATATTTAGTATTTCTGAAAAACAAAAAAGCCGCAGATACAGCTATTAATTCTGCATATCTACGGCTTTTTACAATAAAAGGATTTTTATTTCTTACCTGCGAATGAGCGTAGCATCCAGGTATTTTTCTCTTTAAACTGCATGAAACGGTTCACCATATCATTAGAACCATCATCACCGGCATTGGCCGTCGCCTCTAAAATTTCTCTTTCGATTTCAATCAGTGTTGCCATATCATCTAGTATCGCATCAACCATATCTAAATCTTTAAGACCAATGGTATCAATTTCCTTAATTTTAGATTCCTTGATATAATCTGCAAATCTGCTATGTGGCGGTTTACCTAATGTTAGTACACGTTCTGCGATTTCATCAATCGTTAATTGGGCATTCGTATATAATTCTTCGAATTTAATGTGTAAAGTGAAGAAATTTTGCCCTTTAATATTCCAATGACAGCCCCTTAATTTTTGATAATGTATGTGATAGTTCGCAAGATAATCGTTTAAAAGATCCACTACAGGCTTAACTTCCTTTTCGTTTAAGCTTATTTCTTTAGCATCCATTTTTATTTTATTTAGAGTTAAATATATGCCATCCTAACAAATTAGAGAAAGAAAAGTTTGCCTTAAAACGACAATTAAACAATACCTTATTTATCTATTCGTTTAATAGTCGTAATTGTATTAATACGAATTACTGCAAGTATTTGTTAATTAATCAAATATGGATTCAACTGTACAAAATTCGTTATGTAAACCATGTCAATTGGCCTGTAAATCTGTATTGGTTTTATAATATTATTCGTATAATTGCTACCCCTGATAAAAATTTAGATAAAAATAAATGTATAAAATAGGTTTAACTGCTGTAGTTCTGTTTGCTTTAAATGTAGCAAGCGCCAAGGCAAATGCAGTAATCGACTCCATCGGAGTGGAAAATAACAACGGCAAGAAATTAATCGTTCATCAAACAGCTGCAAAAGACACATATTATTCCATCGGACGACGGTATAACGTTTCGCCGAAAGAAATTATGGCTTTCAATAACAATAAATATCTTCAAATAGGTGTAGTTATTAAAGTACCGACTAATATCCCTTTTTCTGCTTCTGGAAATACGATTCAACAACCGATAGCCTCAACCGATAATACTTCCGTTAGTGAGCATGTTGTTAAGCCAAAGGATAATTTAAACATGCTTGCGGAAAAATATGGTACAACAGTTAATGAACTGAAGGCTTTAAATAATTTAAAGAGCATTAATTTAAGTATTGGTCAGGTTTTAAAAATACCTGTTAAAAATAGCGAACCTGTACAAACTCAAAAATCAGTTGCTGAAACACAGGCGAAGGAACAGGCTAAACCCGCTGAGCAAACAGTGGAAGCAGCAAATCAGACATTAATAGAACACGCTGTTCAACCTAAAGAGTTTTTGGGTAAAATTGCTGAAAAGTATGGTACTACAGTTGAAGAAATAAAAAAGGTCAATAATTTATCGGGAAACAATCTCCGGATAGGGCAAAAGTTAAAAATCCCTGCGACTAAAAATATTGAAGAGGATAAAGTGCTTACAACAGCAGAAGCGCCTGTAAATTCTACTACAGATGTTAAGGATGCGACTGGTACCTACACGGTAAAAAAAGGCGAAAGCATTTTTACCATAGCGAAACAATATGGCATAACGGCTTATCAAATCAGAAAGCTCAATAATCTTTCCGATAATAATTTATCAACAGGTCAGGTTTTAAAAATCCCTACGGATATTATAACCGAAATCCCAAAAACGACGGAAAAAGTTACGCAGTCGGCCGCTAAAGAAAATCCAAAAGACGAAAGCTTTATTTACACAGTTGAAAACGGTGAATCGATTTTTAACATTGCGAAAAAATTCAATTTAACAGCATATCAGATTAGAACGGCAAATAAGCTGGGTGATAATACCATTACTTCAGGACAGAAACTTATCATTCCGAAACCACCTGAGCCTAAATCGGTTAATGATTTATCAAAACAGCAGCAGGAAGGAAATCCGGATAGTACATCATTTAAAGACCCTAAACTTCGCGGCGCACCCAGCAGGTACGGGTTAAATCAAATCGAAGAAAAAGGAACGGCGGTTTCTATTAATGATGCGGATTTAGATGCAACAAAAATGCTTGTGCTACACCGTACTGCGCCTATTGGTACGATAATAAAATTAACCAACCCAATGACAAATCGTACTGCCTTGGCTAAGGTTGTTGGTAAATTTACAGAGAACGAATCTACAAAAGATGTTATAATTGTAATGACTAAAGCTGTTGCCGACTCATTAGGTGCTTTAGACAAAAGATTTTTTTGCAATTTAACGTACGGTGTGCATGAGCTTGAATAAAAAACCATTTATAATTGGAATTGCGGGAGGAAGCGGTTCAGGTAAAACTTTTTTTCTAAATTGTTTCCTTCATCATTTTAAGCAGGATGAAGTTACACTGGTTTCTCAGGATGATTATTACATTCCTGCAGGCGACATGACCCAGGAAGAAAACAAATTGTATAATTTCGACTTACCATCTACTATTGATAGTCAGCAGTTTTTAAAAGATATTAAACAGCTTCTGGCGGGCGAGGTGGTTTATAAAAAAGAATATAATTTCAATAACCCTTTAGCCATTGTTAAAATTCTCGAAATTAAGTCGGCACCCATTATTATTGTGGAGGGCTTATTCATTCTGCACTTTAAGGAAATTGCAGCATTATTAGATCATATGATTTTTGTTGATGCGGATGAACAGGTTGCATTAGACCGGCGTGTAAAGCGCGATGGCATGGAACGGGGTTATCCTGAAGAAGACGTTCTTTACAAATGGCACAATCATGTTATGCCGGCTTATAAAGAATATCTCTTACCATATAAAGATAGCTGCCATAAAATAGTCGTCAATAATAAAAATGAACCAGACGAAATTATTGCCATTACAGAAGATATTTCTAATAATTTAAGAAATCGCATTCTGATTGATATTGACTAAAAATGTTCGAGGATTTATTCAGCTAATCACCCTTTTTTCCATTTGATGCTGCAACCAACGGCCTTCGTTGATGCAATCACCGGTTTTTTTCCGGCTGACAATTCATTAAGTGCATTTTGGACATAATTTATTTTATCAGGATTTTCGTCTTCAGCATCATTATCAATAGCGCCGATATATTCCACAATATTTCCTTTCTCCGTTTTGCTTAATATAAAAACATGAGGTGTTTTTAGAGCGCCAAACTGTTTGGTTACGATATGATTTGGATCTGATAAATATGGAAAACTGAAATTCTTTTCTTTGGCCAAAGCCTGCATTTTTTCAAAGCTTTCATCAGGAACGGTTCCTGCATCATTTGGATTTATGGCCACAACAGGATAGCCTTTACTTTCATAAGATGCATTTAAGGCCGAAACTCTATCCTGATATGCTTTTGCTACCGGACACGTATTGCAGGTGAAAACCACAATGTATCCTTTAGCATCTTTGTAATCGGCCAGCGAAACTGTTTTATTATCCACATTTTTAAGTGTGAAATCTCTAACCACATCACCAACCTGATAACCCTGGGTTTGCGCGAAGACATGGCTCGAAATCAAAATAAAACCAATTAGAAATAAATTTTTCATGATAATTCTATTTTAAGGTTAATAATGTATTGCTCAATTCTATTTCGGTAAATTCCTTTTCATAAAAACGCCTCACCTTTTTATTTACAAACAAAGTTGCCGGTATTGCGCCCGACCATTTTTTATCAATTCGCTCAATGTATTTTTGCTGATCTGGCTCATTTAAAAGGAAAACTTCAGCTTTAATATTATTTTTCTGTACAAATGGAATGACTTCTTTTTGCAGCTTTGACTTAAAATCTAAACTAACCAATAGCACTTTTACAGGCTTTTTGAGGTTAGCTAATCTTAGTTTTTCAAAATCTGGCAACTCTGCCACACACGGCGAACACCAGGTTGCCCAGAAATTGATAACATAAGTTGTATCTTTTCCTTTAGCGATACGCTTATCTAAATTATCAAGCGTAAGCAACTTCACTTGCGCATTAACCGAATAAGTAATTAAAGATAAGCAGATTATAATAAGTATACGCATAATTTTATAACGAAGATTGAGGGGTTTTAGTTTGAAAATTTTCTTTTACAGTCAGCTAAAGCAGACTGCAATGAAATGGATGCAGCATAAATCTGTACAGTATTCACTGCCGTTGGTTTCAATCAACGGATATCAGGAATATCAATTTACCGAGCCCGATTTTACCAAAACTTTTTGATATGCTGGCAAGTTCAAATCATCAACAATTACACCTCGGTTGGTGCTGGCGTGAACAAAAAAGCCGTTATTCAGGTAAACGCCAACATGGTCAACATCATTTCCTCCGAATGAAAAGAAAACCAAATCACCCTCTTTTAAATTATCGATGCTTTTTTTATTCACAGCTTTGGCCTGGTCACGGGAAATTCGTGGCAGGGTTACGCCGTAGATTTCTTTCTCCAACAAGAATGCAAAACCTGAACAATCAATGCCATTCTTATCTAATCCGCCAAAACGATATTTTACCCCTGTCCAGTCGGTAATAAATTTATAGAGTTGTTTACTTTTCAGGTTTGCCATTGCATCGGCGGCTTTTGATGCTTTAGTTTCCGTTCTGACCGTGTATTTCCTTGTTCCGCAGGAAGATAAGATGAACGTAAAAATTATGACTATCCAGTACTTATACAGCTGTTTCGCTTTCATAACATCTATTTTTTTTGCCACAGATTCACAGATTATTTTATTGTTTTTTGCCACGGAAACACGGAGTACACAGAAAAATTTATCTCCTTGGCAAATTTAATTTATCAATTTGTGGCTAAACCAATTCTTTATCAATCCTTTTATTTCATCTAATGTCCAAAGTTTATCTTGTCAATTTAACGCCACGGAAATATAGAAATCACAAAAACACGTGGTATAAATTTGTATTTCTATGGCAGATCAAATCTGTGGCTAAACTAATTCTTTATCAACCGTTGTATCTCATCCAGTTTCAGCAAAGCTTCTACCGGTGTTAACGCATTTACATCTAAATTATTCAGCGTATCGCGAATTTTAAGTAAAACCGGGTCATCTATGGCAAACATTTGTAACTGATAAGCCTGATTTTGAACTTTTTTGATGCTATCTTTTATACTTTGGCCCTCTGTTCTGTCGATTTCCAGTTTTTTCAAAATCTCGTTAGCCCGACCAATTAATTTTTGAGGCATACCAGCCATTTTAGCCACGTGAATGCCGAAACTATGCTCACTTCCACCAGGCACCAATTTTCTTAAGAAAATAACTTTATTTGTCATTTCCTTAACCGAAACATTGAAGTTTTTGATGCGTGGCATGGTATTCGCCAATTCATTTAACTCATGATAGTGCGTGGCAAACAATGTTTTCGGACGGGAAGTCGGGTGCTGGTGCAGAAACTCAGCTATGGCCCAGGCGATCGAAATACCATCATAGGTGCTCGTTCCGCGACCGATTTCATCCAGCAGAATCAAACTGTTATCCGAAATATTATTTAAAATACTGGCTGTTTCATTCATTTCCACCATGAATGTACTTTCTCCTGATGAAATGTTATCAGAGGCGCCAACACGGGTAAAAATCTTATCAACCAAACCTACATCTGCAGCTTTTGCAGGCACAAAACTGCCCATTTGGGCCATCAGAACAATTAGAGCGGTTTGCCTCAAAATTGCCGATTTACCCGCCATGTTTGGTCCGGTAATCATGATGATTTGTTGCGAATCAGTATCCAGATAAACATCATTTGTGATGTATTCTTGTCCGACAGGCAATTGCTTTTCGATAACGGGATGGCGACCACCTTTAATATCGAGTATTTTATCTTTGTTTACCGTTGGCTTTACGTAATGGTTTTTCTTCGCCAACTGCGCAAAACATAATAAACAATCCAATTGGGCAATTAAAAATGAATTAAGTTGAATGGGTTTGATATAGCCGGCCGTTTCATACATAAGTTCATTATACAATCGGATTTCAATAGCCTGAATTTTTTCTTCCGCGCCTAAAATCTGTTCTTCATATTCTTTAAGCTCGGGTGTAATGTATCGCTCTGCATTCACCAAAGTTTGTTTACGAATCCATCCTTCCGGCACTTTATCCTTGTGTGTATGTGTAACCTCCAGGTAATACCCGAAAACATTATTGAAAGAGATTTTTAAAGATGGAATCCCCGTTGCCTCTGCCTCACGTTTTTGAATCTGCACCAGATAATCTTTACCACCGAAAGCAATTTTACGCAAGCGGTCTAAATCTTCGTCAATGCCATCATTAATGACGTTTCCCTTAATGAGCAATGCCGGCGGTTCAGGCTGAAGTTCCCGCTCAATTCTTTCACGGATGGTTGTACAAGGATTTAACTGGTCGGCAATTTTAATTAGAAATGAATTTTTAGAATTTGCAGCAAGTTTTTTTACAGCTTCGATATGTACTAAGGCTCTTTTCAAAGCGACTAACTCCCTCGGACCAACACGTTGCAAACCAACTTTAGAAATTAATCTTTCTATATCCCCGATTTGCTTTATGTGCGTTAAAAATTCCTGCTGAATCTCTTCATTTTTCACAAAGAAATCGACCATTCCTAACCGTTCTTCAATTGGTTTTAACTCTTTCAATGGCATGATAATCCACTTTTGGAGTAAACGTGCGCCCATCGGCGTGCAGGTATGGTCGAGAATGTCAAATAAAGTTACCGCATTATCATTGGCAGAATTTACCAATTCCAGGTTACGAATCGTAAACCTATCCAACCACATATAGCGGTCTTCCTCAATACGGCTAATCGATGCAATATGCTGTAAATTTCGATGCTCCGTTTCACCCAGATAATGCAAAACCACACCGGCAGCAACGATTCCGCTTTGCAAACGTTCAATGCCAAAACCTTTAAGCGATGTAACGTCAAAATGTTTGGTTAAAGTTTCCTCGGCATAATCTGAAGTGTAGGGCCATTCGTCTAATCCGAAGGTATAAAACCTGTCGCCAAACTGCTCAATAAAAGTCTGGCGTTTAGATTTCTGAAAAATCACTTCCGTAGGCTTAAAACCTTGTAAAAGTTTGTCTATATAATCGCTGTTCCCTTGGGCAATCAAAAATTCTCCGGTTGAAATATCTAAAAAAGAAACGCCAATCTGTGTTTTATCAAAGAAAACTGAGGCCAGGTAATTGTTCGATTTCTGATTGACGATGTTATCGCCATAAGCTACACCTGGTGTAACCAATTCTGTTACACCCCGTTTAACAATTGTTTTAGTTGTTTTTGGATCTTCAAGCTGGTCGCAAATGGCCACACGCTGCCCTGCCCTAACCAGTTTCGATAAATAATTATCTAAAGAATGATGCGGAAAACCTGCCAATTCCAAAGCGCCGCCATTGGGGCCGGTACCTCTTCTGGTTAATACAATACCTAAAATCTGTGCGGTTTTAATGGCATCTTCGCCGAAGGTTTCGTAAAAATCTCCAACCCTAAAAAGTAAAAGTGCACCTGGATACTTCGCTTTAATGGCGTTGTACTGCTGCATTAACGGGGTTTCTTTATTCGTATCTTTAGCCAAAACTGAAATTAATTTGCAAAAGCTATAAAGATAACACGATTACCCATTTTACCGTTGTTTTGTTGAAAAGTTGAAAGATTGTTAGTTTGTTTAATCGGTTATTGTTTGAATCGGTTAATCGATAACATAACAATTAAACAATTCCTACAATTAAACATTTAACCATTATTTCAAAACGTTTCTTGCTCCCGTCTGTTACAATACTATATATAAATTAAAAAATTTTATTATGACGATTCAACTGAATACCGACAAGAACCTAACAATACACCAGGAATACGAAGATAAAATTCAAACGCAAATTACCGACGCCCTGAGCAGGTTCAGCGATTTGATAACCCGATTAGAAGTTCATTTATCGGATGAAAATGGCAGCAAAGATGGTTTGGAAGATAAACGTTGTTTAATTGAGGCAAAAATTACCGGCAAGGAACCTATTGCGGTAACCAACCTCGGAAACAATTATGATTTGGCCATTGCAGGCGCTTTAACAAAATTGAAAAGCAAGTTGGAAACGGTTGCAGGAAAAATGAAAGCACATTAGAATTGAAAAAGGCAATCTGGATAAGGTTGCCTTTCTGTTATTTATTAGATTATAGTTTAACCATCAAAAAACTGATTTTCGCATTCGCCTTTTAAGTACTCAAATCTTGTAGATAAAATTGCATTTACCAGTTTAACATCACTTTTTTCATCTATACTACTTATGTGAATATTTCCATAATGGCAAATGGAGCCGAGCAAACTTTGTTCTTTGTTTGTAAAATGTACATATTGAACTATTCCATTTGTGCTAATTAAATCAGCAAGATGTTTAACAAAAGGAATCAAACTTTCTTTATCTACAACTAAACCTCCAGTAAAATTTTTTCCAATACTTTCATTAGCAAAGTATTCCATACCGCTCTTATAATTTTTATATTTTCCATCGCGAAAACGCCAAGCTAGTTTCTCATCTCCCAAGAATATAAAAGAATCTGAATTTATTTTTCTTAAAATACTAAATAACTCTTTACCTAAAGATTTAAGATGCTTTTTGTAAGTGTTTGACTTTATTGTTAAAATATAACTTTGAAATAAATCGGGATAGAAGTATTCATAATCATCTATATCCACTATATAATTTCGTTGAGGAAATATTTTATATTTCTCGAGGCATTTTTTTCTTTTAATTTGTATAATCATTATCGAAAAACTAAAAAGATTTCTGCAGCATTAACAAAAAAGGTATTGCTTTTTTATAATCGAGTTCTTCAAAAAACACACAAACGATTAAGATTTTTGTAATTATGTTTTATATAACTATCTATTTCCATTTGTTCGCCTTCTATACGTGACGACGCAATGGCTGATACAGAAGTATAAAAGTTAAAAGATTCAGTTAAGATTTCCGCATCCTTTAGTTTTTCAAATTTCTCCTGCAAATCATCATCCACTTGCGAACAATAATCTTCAAGTAATTCAACCGGTATAATTTTCAGTTCATCAAACATTATAGCAAATAGATTTTATGCTAATTTAAGATTAGAATTCATAAAAAGCGATTCGATTTAAAGTTGCTCAATATATTCTAAAAACATATTTAATGCTTTTTTTCTATCCTCTGTTACTTCAAATTGAAGTTTGTTGTACAAATAATCTTCTAAATCGAAATTCTCCGTTTGAGGTAAATCTTGTAAAACTTCTTTTCTATGCGCCAAGCCAAATTTCAGCGCTGCATTAAATTCAGCTTTAAATTCTTGTGAGATTTCTTTGTTTGCCACCCATGCAGCATATATGAAAGGTAATCCGGTAAAGTTTTTCCACTCCTGGCCCATATCATAAGCGAAAGCGAAATCATCTTTTTTACCGAAAGTCCTGTCGCCGATTAACACCATCGCATCTGTTTTTGCAGCAGGATCTGCGGTAAATTCTACTTCCTGCTTCCAATAGAACTTAAGCAATACTTTAGCCAGATTATTCGAAGTTCTGGAATGGGAGTCAAGCCTTAGTGTTTTAATTTCTTCAACCGGAACATCGCTAAAAATAAATACGGAATTTACTGCACCATCGCTACCGATACAATAATCTGCAACAATATTGGCATTTGGCACCAATGGAATTGCTGCCACAGGCATCAAACCCATATCTACCTCACCGCTAATCACTTTAGCAGCACAATCTGAAGGAATATCTAAACTTAAATCTATTTTATTTAAGATGTCCGAATGTTTTAGTCCGTATATAAAAGCTTTGGTGTTGGTGTAAGCAACAGCCGATATTTTTATCTTACTCAAGGTATTTCATTGTTTTACGCTACGCGTTTGGCGTTAAGCCGATTTACTTATTTATTGCGCCATAGGTCTGCTCGCCAACCATAATTGATTCCGTTTCGTGGAGACACAAACCCAGGCATGGTTATTACCCAATCATTAAACCATCCAAATGAACCGCACTATTAAATTCGAGAACGGTAAACTTACCATCTTCAAAACCTATTTTATACAAAACTGTATTCTGGTGAGGAAATTCAGTCATTTCACTTAATGGTTTTCCAAGTAATAAACAAAGGAAAACACGCATTGCCCTGCCATGCATACAAAGTAAAACGGTTTTTTCTTCCGGTCGGGTCGATAAAATTTCCATAGGTTGCTTGAGGCGTTCATAAACATCCTGAACACTTTCGCCACCCTCAAAATGAGCCTTATAATCACCACCTTCCCAACTTTGTAGCATCTCACGAAAAGCCTCTCTCGAATCTTCTGTATTTGGTTTGCCTTCCCAAACGCCCCAGGCCAACTCATCTAAACCCGAAAGCTTTTCCCAGGGTAATCCGGAATCAATAAATTTTTGAACCGTTTGCCAGGTGCGTTTTAATTCAGATGTATAAATTTTATCGAAAGGAATGTTCTTATATTTTTGATAAAAAGCCTCTGCCTGCGCCCTGCCGGTATCATTTAAGTCAGAATTTATGCCTCTGCCCTGTACTATGCCCTGCCTGTTAAGTTCCGTTTCGCCGTGGCGGATAATATAAATTTGCTTCATAATTAAGATTTTCAGGATTAAAGGATTGACATGATTTTATATCCTTAATCCAGACTTTGCTTTAAATTTTTAAGATTAGGCAGATTTATTTGAAATCTTAAAATCCTAGTTGACTACGGGTAATTTATAATAAGCAGGTTTCTTTTCCTCCTCAAAAACAACGTTTTCAAAATCGGTAACGACATTATATAACGTATCGCGTTCTATTGCTTTACGGCCAACCTGTTTAATTAAATTAACCAACTCGCGGGTACTCATTGCAGGTGTTTGTTCTTCAGCGCCTGCCATTGAGTAAATTTTTGTGGTATCATCTAACGTTCCATCGATATCATCAACACCATAGTTTAACGATAACTGAGCCGTTTCGCGACTAATCATAGCCCAGTATGCTTTTATATGGTCGAAATTATCCATGTAAATACGAGCAATTGCGTAATTCCTTAAATCTTCAATTACCGACGATTCTGCAACATTGCTCATTTGATTGTGCTGATTCCGGAATTTCAATGGAATAAAAGTCTGGAAACCACCCGTTCTGTCTTGCAGTTCACGAAGTTTTTCCATATGGTCTACACGGTGCCAGAATTGCTCAATATGACCGTAAAGCATCGTTGCATTACTTCTCATACCCAATTTATGCCATTCTTCGTGTATTGCCAGCCATTGTTCGCCTGTACATTTATCCTTGGCAATCTGTTCCCGAATTTCAGGATGGAAGATTTCTGCGCCGCCACCCGGTATAGATTGCAAGCCGGCATCTTTCATTAATTTCATACCGCTAGCATAATCAATTTTAGCTTTCTTGAAAATGTAATGGTATTCTACAGGGGTCAAAGCTTTAACATGTAAATCAGGGCGATGTGCTCTGATTGCAGTAAATAAAGCGGAATAAAAGGCTACATCGTATTGTGGCAAAACGCCGCCAACAATATGAACTTCTGTTACCGGTTCATCATCATATTTTTTAACTATATCGAGCATTTGCTCCATCGTTAGAGCCCAACCCTCTTCCTTTTGCTTAATTAAGCGGGAATACGAGCAGAATTTGCAGTCGTAAACGCAAAGATTTGTAGGCTCCAAATGGAAATTCCGGTTAAAATAGGTTTTATCGCCATGTTTTTCCTCACGGATAAAATTAGCCAAAATGCCCAGATAACCTAATTCCGCATGTTCGTAAAGGTAAACGCCCTCATCGAAAGTAATACGTTCTTTATGAAGGACTTTATGCGCTATGTTTTGTAGTTCAGTTGATAATGAAGTATCAGCTAATATTTTTTCAACTTGCTCAGTTGCATTCATTCCTGATTTATTTTGAACAAAAATACGATATTGAGGCGATTTGAAAATCATTTTCTTGTAACAAACGATTAGTTTGCCGCAGATTCGCAGATTTTTATTAAAGAATTAATTAATCCTACACAGACCCAAATTTTATTTTTAACAATTGCCACGGAAGCACCGAAATCACCGAAAGTTATTCTTTAAATTCCGTGTCAATCCATGTTTCTGCGGCAAATAATTACTGTGAATCTTTGGCTAAAAATATAAAACCAAAAGCTATGGTTATTATTCTATTGAATAAAATTAATCTACGGCAACTTGATTAGCCGGAATAAAAAAAGCACCTCCTTTCAGAAGTGCTTTCATGATATGTTTTTCAAAGGTATTTAGCTATTAATTCACAGCCGGAGAAAATGTTAACACGATATTCGCTGTTTTTCCTCCAAACTCAATTGGCGATTTTAAAACCATATTGCCTTTAGAAAGTTGACTTAACACTAAACGGTAACCTTCAGTTACGTTTTTCGCTTTATCGCCTTCATAAATTTTCTTGAATTGGAAGGTCTCATCAGCTGGTGTAGCCGACCAGAAAATTGTTTGCATTACTTCACCGCAGGTGCTTGAGGCTGGCAAAGTATAAGAACCATTTCCGCTATTGGTTAATTTCCATGTACTGCCCTGGAAACATTTATAAGATTTCTCGCCGAATAAGCCCTGAACCGCCTGATCAGGCAAGCCTTCTAAAGTTACATTGTTTAAAATCCAGGTACCGGTTACGGTACCTCTGCCACCATTAATACCGGTAGCCGCATTTTTAGTTGTTGAACAGCTTTGTAACATTACTAAAGTAGAACATGCTATTACAATAGCTATAAATAATCTTTTCATTTTCTTTAATTTAAATTTCGGGAAACTGATTACATAAATCTTGCCAAAACGATTACGAAGCTTAAATTAGCGGCAAATTATTAAATTGCATTTCAATTAATCTGCAAAAAATCAAATTATTATGAAACCCGAAACCCTTGCTATCCACGCTTCTAATCTTGTTAAAAATGCGACCGGAGATGTTACGCCTCCAATAAATTTATCAACAACTTTTTTTCGCGATGAACAAGGTGGCTATCCCGGCGGACACATGTATAGCCGTGTGAGTAACCCAAACCGGTCAGCTTTAGAAAATACTGTAGCGCAGTTAGAATTCGGGGAAGACGCTGCAGCTTTTGCCTCCGGAAATAATTGCGGTATGAGTTTGTTTCAGGCTTTAAAGCCGGGAAGTCATATTATTGCACCAGATGATATGTACTGGGGGATAAAAAAACAGTTGCTGACTATTTTTAACGAAATCCTGGAATTTGATTTTATCGACCAAACAGATTTAAACCTGATTCAATCGAGCATAAAACAGAATACGGCATTAATCTGGATTGAAACGCCATCAAACCCATTATTAAAAGTTACAGATATTGAAGAAATTTCCAAAATTGCAAAATCACATCATATTACCTTAGCTTGCGACAGTACTTTTGCCTCTCCTATTCTACAGAATCCGATTTTATTGGGTGCAGATATCGTTATGCACAGCAGTACAAAGTACCTTGGTGGCCATAGCGATATTTTAGGCGGCATCTTAGTAACTGCTAAAAAAGATGAACTTTGGGATAAAATCAAAAACATTCAGCAAACCGGCGGTGCAGTACCATCGCCATTCGATTGTTTCTTACTTTGCAGAAGCATAAAAACATTGGCTTACCGTATGAAAGGTCATTGCGAGAACGGGAAAAAAGTTGCACAATACCTGGTAAATCATCCAAAGGTTGAGGCTGTTTTTTACCCCGGATTGGCAACACATCCTCAGCATG
Source organism: Pedobacter rhodius (assembly GCF_027213645.1). Lineage (GTDB taxonomy): Bacteria > Bacteroidota > Bacteroidia > Sphingobacteriales > Sphingobacteriaceae > Pedobacter > Pedobacter rhodius. The sequence continues at coordinate 346,711 of NZ_JAPWGL010000002.1, forward strand.
AAATTGCTAAAAAACAAATGAAAGATTTTGGCGGGATGATGTCGTTTCTGGTTAAAGGCGATGTGAATGTTACAAGCAAAGTGGTCAATAAAGTAAGGTTATTTGCGCAGGCAACCAGTTTAGGCGGCGTGGAGAGTTTAATCGAACACCGTTATTCGGTTGAAGGGCCAGATAGTAAAACACCGAAAAACCTGTTACGAATTTCTGTGGGTTTAGAACATGTTGATGATATTATTGCTGATTTGGAACAAGCATTAACATAAATTCAAGTTATTTGCTGCAGATTCGCAGATTATTTTTTACCACCTAAGGCACTTCAGAATAAAACATAAGTTAAACAGCACATTTTCTTAGGTTAACTAAGGTCCTAAGGTGGTGAATAAAAAACAAATTCTACCAAAGTATGCCATCAAGAATGCTTCGTACAAAGTATTACGACTCAATTAATTCAATGAAAAAGTATTATCAGATTTTACTTTATCAGGTGTATGCGGGTTGCCCATAATAACCTTAGTTAACTTTTTAGTTGTCTTAACATCGATTGTAACCTGCTTATTGCCTTTTTCCCAAACACCAATGCTGCTGTGGTTTTTTTCTGTAGAACCATCATCATACGTTAGCGTTAAATCAATCGGCAAAGCTTTGGTGCCTTTGTTTTCGATAACAATTGCGTAACCCGTATCTGTTTTGGTTGCGGATTTAATTGCCAAATCAACAACACCACCTTCAAAAAACCAGGTTTTCCAGAACCAGTTTAAATCTTTGCCGCTTCCCTGATTCATACTGTAAAAGAAATCGTAGGGCATAGGGTGTTTGCCATTCCAGTTTTTAATATAAGTATGTAATGCTTTGGTGAATAATTCATCGCCCAGGTAATCCTTAACAAATAAATAGGCCAGGCCTGGTTTTGGGTAGGAGTTTGTAAAAGAGCCGGAACCTTTTAAATCAGGTGTTAAAGTCATGATTGGTGTATCATCTTTACCACCTGAACTCGAAGCTGTTGGCTGAATGCCATATTCATCCACAATTGTAGAATCGATCATTGGCGAAATCAACCATTCGCCTATTGTAGCCCATCCTTCGTCCATCCAACCATATTTGGTTTCGTTAATGCCCATATAAAATGGAAACATGGTATGAAAAATTTCATGATCGGTTAAAGTAATTGCATCTTCGCGTTTATCAACCGGGTTATCATTCACCATCATCGGGTATTCCATCTGGTCGAGTCCATCGAAAACCGTTTCATGATTGTAAGGATAAGGCCATTTCGGAAATTTATAACTCATTGCATCCACCGTTTTCCGGGCAAAATCAATTACTTCGTAATAATCCTTATGCTTTGGATTAAAAACAGCATCCACCCGGGTACGTCTTTTTGTTGAAGGATCGACAATTAAACTGGAAGATTTCCATAAATAGTGATCACTTAAAGCAAAAACAAAATCGGTAACATTTTTAGCTTCAAACTTAAATGTATTGAAAGCATTAGGCTGCGTTACTTTTTTTGCAGCGAGGTCAGTTGCTGTAATTACATCAATAACTGCATCATTTTTTTCGGCCGAAAACATTCTCGAAACAATTTCTCTCTGAAAAACATCCGAAGCATTTTTTAAGTCGCCCGTTGCCCAAACGCCATAACCGCCCGGAACAGTAACTTCTGCATTAAAATTATCGAAATCGTTATAAAACTCTTCTGCGCCTGTATAAGGATATTTATTCCAGCCATCAACATCATCATAAACGGCAATTCTTGGGAAGAAATAGGCAACGAAATGTGAACCCTCGTCTACTTGTCCGGTACGCATGTGCGAACCTTTATTTAAGATATAATTGTAGGTAATTGCAAATTTTATGGTCTTGCCAGGCAAAACAGCAGGAATTTTAACGGTCATATTGGTACCGTCGATATTAAAATCCGTTATCGTTTTACCGTTTGCAGCAAGTTTTTCAATTGCTACACCTTCATTTAAATCGGCTTCTGCAAACCGTGCTTTTCTGGGTGTTCCTTTTTTATATAAATTCGGATAAAGCTTAAACCAGATTTCCTTTAAAGTATCAGGGCTATTATTCCTGTAAACAACATCAACAGTACCTTTTAACAATCGGCTAACCGGATTGAAATCGACCTTCAAATTATAATCGGAACTGTTTTGCCAGTACTTTTTACCGGGTTTTCCATCCGTACTTCTGGTTCCTTTTTGGTAGGTATTCTGAAAAACAGGTTCAACCGGAAGTTGTACCTGAGCATTTGCGTATACCGACGAAATCAGGAAAATGCACAATATTGTTAAAAATTTCATATAATTATTAAATCAAAGGGAGTAGATTTCATTGTCAGTTTTCCATCTGCGCGCTAACCATTCAGCAATCAAAATTCATCTTTGGTCTTTTGGCTTATTTTCCAAATTTCATTTTTAACTGCTCCAGCATATCTGTGTTTATAGGCTGTGCAGGTTTTTCATCAACTTTGGGTTTGTTGTAGTGTGGTTTATTTGCGGGCGCAGGATTTTGGGGTTTTGGCGGCCTGTTTTCATTTTTCTTTGCATTAAATTTTGCCCATTCCTCATCCAATTTCTTTTTTGTGTAGAGCGGAAAATCACCTTGCTTCATCCAGGCGTAATAGCTTGGTTCGACACTAAATACTTGCGCAGTGGTTTTGCCTTTATGTTTTCCGAAGTTAAAACAAACTTCATTTTTATCGTTATAAACCAATCTTCCGGCAAAATCTACCGGTTTATTAATATTAGTAAAAATATGCAGGGCGTCTACATCATTTACTACAGGTTTACTCTTAACACCCTGCTTATCTTCAAATTCTTTATCCTGGTACATATCCAGCTGACCAAGCAATACTTTATAGGTTGCAATAACATCCGCTTCTGCAGCATGGGCATTTACCAAATCATCATTGCAATAAAATTTATAAGCTGCTTTTAAGGTACGCTGTTCCATCTGGTGGAAAATATTCTGCACATCAACAAATTTTCGTTCATTCATGTCAAAATCAACTTCCGCCCTTAAAAACTCTTCCAGCAACATCGGGATATCAAACTTATTTGAGTTGTAACCGGCTAAATCACTTTCGCCTATAAATTCAGCAATATCCTTAGCAAGTTCCTTAAAGGTAGGTTCGTTGGCAATATCCTCATCATATATTCCGTGAATTAAAGATGTTTGCAGCGGAATAGGCATTTCAGGATTTACACGCCAGCTTTTAATGATTTCTGTGCCATCAGGCATGGCTTTTAAGATGGCTATTTCTACAATCCTGTCGGCACCAACGTTTATACCGGTTGCTTCCAGATCAAAAAAAGCTAAGGGGCGTTTTAAATTTAATTTCATTATTTAATGATGAGATTGAGATATCTAATTTTGAATATCGTAAATATTTCTTTCCTCAAAAGTGCTAAAAAGGATTGGTTACTTCTGTAAAATATGTGTGCAAATTTTAAAATTTAATTCCCGATTTATTTCTGAATATAGCGGCGTAAATTTAAATTGCGTCAAATTAACCAAACTCTAATGAAAAAAATTTTATTGCTTTTTATCCTGTCCTTTTCCCTTGCAACCAGTTATGCTCAAAACTTCAATTTCGGGGCAATTACACTTGACGATGTAGAATTCGACAGGAACAAAATAGACAGCAATGCAAATGCAGTAGTATTAAAAGAGTTTGGAACAGCTTCCATTCAACTCAATGATTCGAAGGGTATTACCGAATTGATCTTTGAATACCATGTAAAAATTAAAATCTACAATAAAGAAGGTTATAAACAGGCCAATATCATCATCCCGACTTATAAAGACGGTACGCGTGAAGAATTAATAAGTACCATCAGGGCTTCGACATTTAATTATGAAAATGGCAGGTTCGTAGAATCTGTGATGGATAAAAAAGCGATTTTTACCGAAAACAGGTCTAAATACACCGTTTTAACCAAATTTACTTTACCAAATATTAAAGACGGCTCGATAATAGAATATAGCTACCGACTTGAATCGCCTAACCTTTTCAATTTTAAAAAATGGGAATTCCAGAGCGATATTCCTAAAGTTTATAGCGAATACCTGGTTTATGTTCCGGCAATGTATAATTACAATGTTTCATTACGGGGATTTTATAAATTAAGTGATACGAAAAGTGAAGTTGCCAAAGAATGTATGCGCATCAGCGGTACACCTATAGATTGTTCAAAGATCTGGTATATCATGAAAAACATTCCTGCATTTATTGAGGAAGATTACATGACGGCTGCAAGCAACTTTAAATCTGCTATTTACTTTGAATTATCAGAACAGCAAATGTTAAGTGGCGGCAATCAGAAATATACTAAAACCTGGAAAGACATCGATTACGAACTAACCAGCGAGAAAAGCCTGGGTAGCCAAATGAAAAGAAAAGATTTATTTAAGGATGTAATGCCTGCAATCCTTAAAAATTCTACTGATGATTTGAGCAAGGCCAAAGCCATTTATGAATATATAAAAAAGCAGATAAAATGGAATAACTATTATGGTAAATACAGTGAAGATAATATTAAAAAAGCACTGGATATGCATTCAGGCAACGTTGCTGATGTAAACCTGAGTTTAATTTCTGCCTTATCGGCTGCAAATCTTGATGCAGAAGCAGTTATATTATCTACCCGTGATAATGGCGTAGTTAATAAATTATACCCGGTAATGAGTGATTTTAATTACCTGATCGCAAAGGTTAATATAAACGGCACAAGTTACCTGCTCGATGCCACTGAACCGTTGGCTCCGTTTGGCTTGTTGCCTTTAAGGTGTGTAAATGATCAGGGCAGGGTGATTAACTTAAAAAAACCATCCTATTGGATAGATATGGTTGCCGGTCGTAAAACATCAACAAGTTACATTATGCAAGGTAAACTGGGTATTGATGGAAAAATAAAAGGAACAATTATAACACATAGCACTGGTTATGCGGCACTGACTAAGCGTAAGGAAATAAAAAAATACAATTCTCCTGATGAATATGTAGAAAAATTGGATGATCGTTTAGCTAAAATCAAAATCCTGAAACAAGAAATCCAAAATATTGATAGTGTAGAAAACGCATTAACAGAAACTTACGAGGTCGAGTTTTCGCCTGTTGCCAATGCAACTGAAGGTGATTTATATTTCAATCCATTTTTTATAAATCCGGTAACAAAAAATCCTTTTAATCTTAATGTAAGAACATATCCTGTCGATTTAGGCGCTGCTTCAGATGAACGTGTAACAATCAATATTGCTTTACCAGGCAAATATACAATCAACGAAAAGCCAAAAGATTTAGCCATCGGATTACCAAATGCCGGTGGAAAATACGTCTTGAAAACGCTTGTTGAAGATGATGTTTTTTCTTTCAGCCAGATTTTACAATTTAATAAAGCCATTTATGAGGCAGAAGAGTACCCTTACTTAAAGGAATTTTACAGTAAAATCATTCAGAATGAGAAAGCAGATGTTTCACTAAAACAGACTAAATGATGAAATCAACAACGATTTTTTTTAGTCTGTTATTCTTTGCAATTACCGCTTTTTCACAGGATAACTACGATGCAGATTTAATCCCTTCCAATTTAAAAAACCGGGCGAATGCGACCATCAGAAATGAGGAAACAACAGTTGATATGCGCGCACCCGACAACGTTATTTTAAATGTAAAAAAGGCGGTAACCGTATTGAATAAAAATGGCGAAGAGAAAGCCCGGCTGGTTTTGTTTTACGATAAAAGTACCTTAATAAAAAGCATAAAGGGCGAAGTTTATAATGCTGCAGGTATCTTAACCAAAAAGTTTAATCAGGGTAATTTCAGTGATGAAAGCGCGGCTGATGGCTTTTCACTCTTCGTTGATGACCGCGTTAAACATTATTTACCTTCAGAAAATGTATATCCCTACACAGTTGTTTACAATTATGAAATCAGGTATAAACAAAATTTAATCATTCCCGAATGGATTCCTCAGCCCGCTGATGATATTTCTGTTGAAAAAGGCAGTTACACTTTTATCTGCAAACCAAGTGATGAACTTCGTATTAAAACACAAAATTTTCAAGGTAAGCCGGAAGAAACCATAAATGACAAGCAAAAGGTAATGGTTTGGAAAATAAACAACCTGTTTGCTGTTAAACCTGAGCCTTTTAGTCCTGACAGGGCAACTTACCAGACAGCTGTAAAAATAGCGGCGAAAGATTTCATTTATTACGACCATAAGGGGCGTTATAAAAACTGGCAGGAATTGGGAAAATGGAATTATGAAGATTTGTTAAAAAACAGGAAAACCTTGCCACCAACAACGATTCAAACCATAACTGGATTGGTTGCGGCTGAAAAAACAGATAAAGATAAGGCCAGAAAAATTTATGAATACATGCAGAAGAAGACCAGATACATCAGCGTTCAGGTTGGCATTGGCGGTTTTCAGCCTGCAAGCGCAGCCGAGGTTGATATGCTCGGTTACGGCGATTGTAAAGCGCTGGTTAATTACACGCAAAGTCTTCTTGATGTTGCCGGAATTGAATCTTATTACTGTGTTGTTGAAGCCGGCAGTAAAAAAGTGAGTTTCGACCCCGGCTTTGCCGACATGATACAGGGAAACCACGTCATTTTATGCATGCCTTTAAAAGGCGATACCACCTGGCTGGAATGTACCGACCAGAAAATTCCATTTGGGTTCTTAAGTACATTTACCGACGACAGAATAGTTTTAGCTTGTACTAAAGATGGCGGGAAGTTATTGAAGACGCCTAAACTAACTGCGGCTGATAACTTTCAGATTCGCAGTGCAAATTTAAATATCCTGGCAAACGGTGATGTATCCGGAAAAATGACAACCACATTCGCGGGTTCACAATATGATGATAACGAGGAAATTATCGACAAGCCACTTACCGAACAGAAAAAACTGTTATCGGGTATTTATGATATAGATAATATTTATTTTAACACCATAAATTACAATCAAAAGAAAAGCCTTAACCCTGAAGTAACGGAAAACTTAAGCCTGGATATCCCCCATTACGCAGGTTTAAACAACAACAAATTGTTTTTAAAAGTAAATGCATTTAACGTGCAGCCTAACATTCCTGAAGTAAGAAACAGAACAAAGCCGGTGTACATCAGCCGTGGTTCTACTGATGAAGATACTATTATCTATAATCTTCCCGAAACGATACAAACGAACTTGTTGCCCGATAGTGATAAAAGCTTAAAAACCATATTCGGTGAATATACCTGTAAAACGGTACTCGAAGGCAAAAAACTAACCTATCACAGAAAACTGGTTATAAACGACGGCACATTTCCGCCGGAAAGCTATTCAGACTTTTATAATTTTATAAATGAAGTAAATACAGCCGATAATTTAAAACTCATATTCAGCTTAAAAAAATAATCCCAAGCGTAATGCCGACTATCATAATTAAATACATGAGAATTTCTGTTGAGGCAAATCTTTTGTATTTAGTCCAGAAAGAATAATCATTGTCTTTGTCAGGCATTATAAATTATTTAAGCAGCAAAAGTAAGGATTTAAGCCAGCTTATTATCAGTAGGTTTATATGTTGTAATTTGTTTAGCCATGCCTTTAAACAATACAATATGAAAAGGCCACATGGCATACCAGTATAAGCGCCCCCATAAACCCTTTGGTCTGAAAGTAGCAATTTGGGATAGAAATGCTTGATTATGAAATTCAATCAATTTTAGTTCTAACCAGGCTTCGCCGGGCACTTTCATTTCTGCATACAGGAGCAGTCTTTTATTTTTTTTATCTGCAAGTAAAACCCTCCAGAAATCTAAAACATCGCCGGCCTGTATATCCACATTGCTGGTTCGCCCTCTTCTGGTTCCTACGCCGCCAAATAGTTTATCTAAAAATCCTCTGAACTGCCAGAGCCAATCCATATAATACCAACCCCTGTTGCCGCCAATGCTCCATATATTCTCAAAAACTTCTTCCGCTTTACGTTCGAATGGCATCTTTACTTTATATTCTAAAGTTCCGTTTTGTGGTACTTTTATCTGGTCCATAAAATTGGAACTAAGGTAGCCCCTGTTTAAAGCATCCTTCCAACTGGAAACGATAGAATTCTGATCTATTTTTTCAAACGCCAAATGCAGCGATTCGGCATAGGTTAAGCATTTTCTCGGAACAACATCCTGTATCCTGTTATCTTTACAAATTACTTCGTTTTTCATACTATCAACCAGGCTTCTGGCTAATGCATATGGTACTGGCGTAATCATATTCAGCCATAAAGAAGATAACCTGGGTGTTAATACCGGAATTGTAAAAATCCATCTTTTCAAACCTCGTTCTTTCGCATAGCCCATCATCATTTCACGATAGGTAAGAATGTCGGGTCCGCCGATATCAAAGGTTTGGTTATAAGCTTTTTCATGGTGGAGCACACCGGTTAAATATGCCAGTACATCCCGTATTCCGATCGGCTGGCATTTAGTCTTCACCCATTTAGGGGTAATCATAACCGGAATTTTTTCTGTCAAATCCCTTATGATTTCGAAAGATGCACTGCCTGAACCAATAATTATTGCGGCTCTTAAAATAGTGCAGGCGACACCTGAAGATTTCAATTCGTCTTCAACCGCTAACCTCGAACCCAGGTGTTTCGATAAATGTTCATCGTTAGCAATTCCGGTTAAGTAAATAATTTGACTGCATCTGGTCTTTTTTATTGCAGATGAAAAATTTGATGAAGATTTTCTCTCCATTTCATCAAATTCAGAACCACTTGATGACATGGAGTGGACCAGGTAATAGGCAGCATCTATATCATCAGGAATCTCTGAAAGACTGTCTTCATCCAATAAATCGCCACTTACGATAGTAACCTGTTCACTTAAATCAGACTGATTTGCAAAACGTCTTTTATCGCGGACTAAACAAACCACTTCGTGCTTTTCTTCCAGTAATAATGGTAACAATCTAGTACCAATATACCCGTTTGCGCCTGTTAATAATATTTTCATTTTCAATCCTGTGTTAAATTAACAGTTTGAGCAGCTAATTGTTATTTCTTTTAAAAATTTGTCAGCCAAATCGTATTCTCTAAAGCTATAAAACATCCAAGGAGGTCATATCAATGTCAAAGACCTGTCTGATAAGCATCCGGTATGATAATATTTGAATTGATTATACGTATAAGTGTTTCATAATCAAACACAAATATTCCCGGATGAGTAAAAAAGGTATGGGCATTGTTGTGTCTCTTTTATTGGGCATCAGCATTGTTGGAACGAGTTGGAAAGCGGCGGAGCAACCACAGAATGAACAAAAATCAGTTAAACAATTTAACAGTTTATCGGGCGATAGCCTTTACAACAATTACATTTTAAACCTTTATCATCAGGCTCGTTTAGATTCAGCCGGTCTGAATATTTTTGTGTTCGAAAAAGCACTTACCGGCTTTTACAATATTAAATCTCTTGGTTTATTGCATACAAAATCCATTTTAACAATTGCCGATTTTGACCAGGAGAGCTGCAAAAAACGGCTTTATATTATCGATATTAATAAGAAAGAATTAATATTAAATACGTGGGTTGCTCACGGACAAAACAGCGGAGGGGATAAACCCTCTTATTTTTCGAATGCTAAAAACTCCAATACAAGCAGCCTGGGTTTTTATTTAACGGGAGAAGTTTACTTTGGCAAGCATGGCCGTTCTTTAAAACTCGACGGTATGGATAATGGTTTCAATAATAATGCCCGCGAACGTTCGATTGTTGTACACGGTGCAGATTATGTTTGCCAGGAAAGTATTAATCAATTAGGAAGATTAGGGAGAAGCCAGGGCTGCCCCGCAGTTTCATCTAAACTGGCTAATCAGGTCATTAACACCATTTCTGATAAAACCGTTTTGTTCATTAATAGCTCATCTCAGTACTACACATCAACTTATTTAAATGAAACGCTGGCTGCCAGTGAGGCCTTAAATCAGCAGGAAGTATTGGCTTCGAATATGGATTGGCTAACCACATTCAACAATTTGTCATCCGATAGCTATAGGATGTGAGGAGGAACGACGGGGCAATCTTTCCTGCTATGACATTAATTTTAACCAAAATCAGTTTTTCAGGTTCTTATTACTGATATTTTTGGGCAGAAATAAAGAAATGATTTGCTCAAAATGCGAAAGAAAATCCCAGACCCACCTGTTGCTATCGAATTTCTTTTCGCCGCAATCGATTATTTCGGCCCGCTCAATTCCCTTTTGAAGCAGATTTTGAACCCATTTAATTTTCAAATGTCTTTTTATCAGCAGTCCGAAATAATCACTGTAAACATGAGCCCATATTTCGACCATTAATGAACTTTCAGAAATCATTAAGGTTTTATTAACCTCTTTTTGATAATCAATTTTAATGAATTTAGCGAGTTCTAAAGTTCTTAACCTGATGTTATTATCAAGGTAACACCATAGACCCTTATCGCTGTAAACACGAATTAAACCTTCATCGAGGCGAACTTTAATTTCACAGTTTCTTAATTCGTAAACTTTATCCATTTTCCGGGTAAACTTACGAAGTCTTAAATAAATTCGCATCATTAGACTTCGTATGTTTTAGGAATGGAAAATAATTTTAATCATCTTTGAGGCCTAAAAGCTAAACTTATTAATGAAGATTGTAATTGCAGAAAAGCCATCTGTTGGTCGCGAGCTTGCCAAAGTTTTCGGCGCTACCACCAGAAAAGACGGATATATTGAGGGAAAAGGCTATTCTTTTACCTGGGCATTCGGGCATTTATTACAATTGGCACCACCCCAGGATTACGGCTTTATCGGCTGGAGGAAACAACATTTACCCATGCTGCCGGCAAAATTTAAACTGGCCGTGAGAAAGATAAAAACCAAAGATGGATTTGTAGAAGATCCGGCCGTTCGGAAACAACTGGATACCATTAAAAAACTCTTTGATGATGCGACAGAAATTATCGTTGCAACGGATGCCGGGCGTGAAGGTGAGCTTATTTTCAGGTATATTTATTACTACCTGAAATGCAAAAAACCATTTAAACGATTGTGGATTTCCTCACAAACGGATGAAGCCATTAAAGATGGTTTCCGGAATTTAAAACCGGGTACCGATTACGATACACTTTTTAATTCTGCACATTGCCGCTCTGAGTCTGACTGGCTGGTCGGAATGAATGCGACACAGGCATTGAGCATATCTGCCGGTAACAGAACTGTGCTATCCCTTGGACGTGTACAAACACCTACCCTCGCAATGATTTGCGCCCGTTTTCTGGAAATCAAGAATTTTGTGCCTCAAACGTATTTTCAAATCAGTATTCAGCTTATAAAGGATGAACAGACTTTTAAAGCAATTTCTGCAAATAATTATACCAATAAGGAAGAAGCCGAAGCCATTTTTAAACTTGTTGAAGATGTTGCCGCTGGTTTTCCAAATGGCGGAAACATTACGGCGGTAGAAGCTAAACCCCGAAAAGAACCGCCACCACTTTTACATGATTTAAGTTCTTTACAACAGGAGGCAAATAAGAAAAAGGGTTATACAGCCGATCAGACCTTAAATATTCTTCAGAACCTCTATGAAAGTAAATTGGTTTCCTACCCTCGTACCGGAAGCCGGTACATTGGTGATGATGTTTTTGCCGGCGTACCGGCATTAATTGAAAAATTTACGAATCATCCAGATTTTGGAAAACAGGCACAGTTTTTACAAACCATAAGTTTAAATAAAAGAAGTGTTAATGCTAAAAAAGTAACCGATCACCATGCAGTTTTACCGACAGGCGAAGAAGCATATGGCTTAAGTCCGGATAAACAAGCTGTGTACGATATGGTTGTTGGCAGAATGATAGAAGCCTTTCACCAGGAGTGCATAAAAGAAATAACAAAAATTACCATTGAATCTTCAACTACTTTTACGGCCAATGGAACTGTAATCCGTTCAGCAGGATGGCGTGCTGTTTTTAATGAAAAGGAAGACGACAAAAAAGAAGAAGATAATATTGCCTTACCTAAGGTGGCTGCAGGGGAGCAATTGCCCATTGTTGAAAAAGCTTTATTAGAAAAGCAAACCAAACCGAAGGCCATGTATAATGAGGCGTCTTTATTAAAAGCCCTGGAAACATCTGGAAAAGAAATTGAAGACGAGGAATTGCGCTATGCAATGAAAGACAGTGGTTTAGGAACACCCGCAACGAGGGCATCGATTATTGAGACACTAATTACAAGGGAATATATCAGCAGGGAAAAACGTAATCTTGTACCAACAAATAAAGGCCTGGCCGTTTACGAAGTTGTTAAGGATAAACAAATTGCCCAGGCTGAACTAACAGGGCAATGGGAAAAACGTTTGGAAGAAATCAGAACAGGCGCATCTGTTAAAGATTTTAAGGCTGAAATAACGGAATATACTAAGACAATTACCAACGAATTATTAATTGCCGGCGCAACGATATCTGCTAAGCTGGAAGCAGCTAAGCCAGAAAAAGTTAATTAAAATAGGTTTCAAAAAACACTTTGGTATACCAATTTATATTTTCATCTTTTTTGATAAATCCGAATGCACCGGCTTTTGTATATAAGGGTTCAAGGGTTTCTTTATCATTCCCGCTGAACATAACAACATTTAAATCCGGGTATTTTTGCTTTATTTCTGCGACAGTTTGCGGCGTATTATCGCCGGCTGGCATATTGATATCCAGCAATAATAAGTCAAAATTTTCCTCATCAAGCACCTTGTATGTTTCTTCAAGATTTTCAGTTTGCATCACCACGGGATTAACCAGGTATTTCAGTAAGATACTACGCATCAGCGACTTCATTAACTCGCTGTCGTCAGCAATTAAAATTTTAAGATGCTTTTTCATTGCCTTGGTTAGATTGGATATCTTTTAATTTTTGCTTTTTAAAGCAGTCCACTCCCAATCGCAAAATTCATAATTATTTCACCACATCATAAACGTGATTTTTATAACACAGATGAAGTTTACCGATGGGATGATTAATCAAAAATAACATTTTAATCGGGTCAAAACATACATTTGAACCCTTCAATAATTATACATTTATAAATTCCCATGCACTATGGTAGGCGTTTAACCCTTCAGCATATTTCATAAAATCATCATAAAATGCAAACCGCGATAGTGTGCTGCCATCACCAATTACAACCAGCTTTTTCTTTGCCCTTGTAAAGGCCACATTCATTCTTCGTGTATCAGATAAGAAGCCAATAGCACCTTCGTGATTACTTCTGGTTAAACTTATGTAAATAATATCCCGTTCCTGTCCCTGGAAGCTATCGATCGTATTTATAGAAATTTTATCGGCTTTGGCCATTAAAACCGGATTTGAAAGCATCAGTTCTTTGAGTAAATGAACCTGTTGTTTGTATGGAGAAATAACGCCTATATATGGAAATTTAGCTGCCGGATTGTATTGCTCCATTTCTTCAACATAACCCGTCAGGTGATTCAACAGAAAAACTGCTTCCTCCGGGTTGGTGGTACTCGTACCATCTGCCTTTTCATCGAAACCACAGCCAGCAGTATCGATAAACATCAGCGGCTCATCGCCAGGAAATAAAATATGATTTGCTACCGATTGATTCGCAGCTAATTTATCCTGATAAAAAACTTTGGAAGAATAACCCATAATTTGATTATTCATGCGGTATTGCTCGTTTAGTAAAACCACGTTTTCGGGATGAAGCTGTATGGATTTTTCGAGTAAGGTGGTGCTTAAACCATTTCGACCTGCGTCACCTGATTTTATGGTCGGTGGTAACTGAAAATGATCTCCTGCTAAAATCAACTTTTCGGCCTTTAGAATCGGGATCCAGCAGGCAGGTTCTAATGCCTGTCCGGCTTCATCAATTACAACGGCTTTATACTTTAAACTTTTAACGGTATAATGATTAGCACCTACAAGTGTTGCCGTAATAATTTGCGCATGATCAAAAAGGTTATCCATTAGATATCGTTCGGCATTTTCTATTTCCCGACCGATTTTATGCGCTTCATCAAATAATGCTTTTCTTTGATCGCGTTCTGCTTTCCCGAAACTCCGCTTATATTTATGAGCCATGTTTTTGTACTCGTTGGCCTGCTTTTTTAAAGCTTTTATGGATTTCATTTCGGGATGTCCGGCCATTTTATAGTCAAGCGTAGCATGAATTAACTTTTCGGAAACACGAGCGGGATTGCCAACACGAATTACATTCAGGCCTTCTTCTGATAACTTTTCGGTTAATAAATCTACTGCTGTGTTGCTTGGTGCAACAACCAATATTTTTTGATTATCCTGCTTGCTTAAGGCTTTAATGGCCTGTACTAATGTTGTTGTTTTACCTGTTCCGGGTGGCCCGTGAATAACCGCTAAATCATCGGCAGAAAGAATCATATTTATTGCTTCCTGTTGGGATAAATTTAATTTATCAGAAACAAAATTTGGCAATTCCCGGTCGAAACTTGTCTTATCTCCTTTTGTTAAAATTTGTATTAACCTGTTTTTCGAATCATCCTCAGAAAGCAGCATTGCCTGTTTTAAGGCATTTTGCATTTCATCATAACTGTTATTATCAAAAAGTAAATCTACGCCAAGCTTACCATCTCTAGTCCAGTCGGGTAATTCATCTACACGTAAATTAACTTTCATCTTATTACGATTCAGATGTGTTATCGTTCCTTCTATCCTATCTGTTTTAGCATCATGATTGGAAAATAAAACCACGGCAGAACCAAAACGGAATTGTTGTGATAGATCCTGGTGCGTTGTACGTTCAATTTCAATATTAAGGTAATCGCCACGGCCAACTTCAGTATTTCTAATTGCAACCGGATACCAGGTTAAACCTAAGGTGCGTCTGTCTGCTGCAGATGTATTTTCAGTTAATTTTAAGAAGTTTTCGTAATCAGCTTTTCGCTCGGAATCGAGCAATTCCTGAAGTTTTTTAAAATATTCTTTTGACAAGGACTGGCGCTTAATATTAGAAATTATTGAAATAAAAATTACAAAACCAATTGTTCATGCAGTTTCAGAAGCATTTCTTCAGCATCAACACAAAAACCAGGATGCACTTTTGAGCATTGTACAACTGTGCTTCTTGTTGCTGTTAACCAACGAAAACGCGAAGCCATATCATATTGACCGATAGAACCGGAACCTTTTGCACCCATGCTTATACGGTCAAAAGCCAGGAGATTTTCTTTAATTTCCTCCAAATCCAAATCAGGTGCAAACGCAGTTATTCTATTTTCGTTTAATACAAAAATGCTACGCAAAAACTTTTGTGGTGCGCAATATAAAACAACACCAACGTTAATAAATTCTTCGCGTTCTACCCTGGGCATAACACGGATTACAGCATACTCAAATAAATATTTCTCTTGCATGCTGTGCTTCTTTTAAAAATATACCTGAATTGGATAGCCTGATTTCTAAAAACTTCGAGTAGGCTTGCCGATGTTGTTCTTTAGTTTCAAAAACATTTTCACCTTCAAGCCAGGCATCCGGAATTAGGGAAACAATTGCCTGAAAGTGGTCTGGTGTTAAAATGGAGCGAAAAGCTGCATCTACTTCTTCCAGTTCACTTGCCCAGGGTAATAAAACATGATCTTTTATCAATACAAATGGCCGTTTGGCTTGCTCCTCCCAATTTTGCCAGGAATGGTGAAAATATAATGATGCGCCATGATCTATCAGCCACAACTCTTTGTGCCATGAAAGCATATTGGTATTGCGGCAGGTTCTGTCCATGTTGGTTAAGAGGCAATCTAACCACACGATTTGAGAAGCAAGTTTTGAATCTACTGTTGTAACGGTCGGGTCGAAAGTAATTGCACCAGATAAATAATGTAATGCCATGTTTAAACCGACACTGGCTTTCAGTAAATCCTGAATTTCTTCATCTGGTTCCGTTCTTCCGAAAGCTTCGTCTAAATTTGCAAAAACAAGTTCAGGTACACGTAAGCCTAAAATACGTGCAATTTCACCACCAATTAGTTCAGCAATTAGCGATCTTGCCCCTTGTCCGGCGCCCCGAAATTTTAAAACATACAAGAAACCGTCATCCGCTTCGGCAATTGCAGGCATAGAACCGCCCTCCCTTAAAGGTGTAACGTACCTGGTCACACTTACCGTTCTCAGTTGGATATCTTTCATAAAATAATATGCAAATTTAGAAGAAATAAGCCATATAAAGATATTCAATAAGAATTGGGAAGCTACCGTCTTTTACGGCGTCTAATTATCGTAGTTATGAAGGAAATTCATACCTGCAGGTGTAATTGATGATGACCATTGAACGGCTTCCCGATTTATTTTTATGTAACCGAGATTTTCAAGTTCTTCGTATTGCTCGTCCATTCCGCCAAGAATAGCCGAACTTACCTGCTGATCAATAACCTCTAGTAGAGATTTTATTTCTGCTCTTTCCATTATTAAATATTTTATTATAAACAAGCGTCGATTAAGAATGTTTTTGACGCCAAACGACCACTAATTACTACAGGTAAAAACCTTTAATCGATTTATCGGTTTTAATTAGGTCTTCAATCCTGTACGATAAATGGCAGAACATATTTATTATTTATTCATACTGGCTATCCCTGTATCATGCATTGCATGGACGGTTACCAAAGAAGAGATTTTTAGAGAAGCCAGGGAATTTTGTGTTAGTAAATCAAAAAGCTGTAATAAGCTGTATAAAAGAAAGTTCTTTTACGTATTTACGTGCGAATATTGTTTTAGTCATTATGTTACCATCCTCCTTTTGATTGTTACAAAATATACGCTGATTTATCCGGACTGGCGAGGATATGTTATTGCCGGTTTTTCTGTAGTATGGATTGCAAACATTTACATGAGTTTATATAATTTGATACGGATTGATCTGAAAAAGGAAAAAATAAGAGTAGCAAAAGAAGAATCAGAATTGGAAGAAAAATAGTTTATATGCCATCAACCGTTATAAACCACTTTAGCTATAATAAGGACCTGAAAACGTTGAAAATTATCTTCATCACCGGAATGGTTTATAAATACCTCAATGTTCCGAAACGAACTTTTGAAATGTTAAAAGCTGCAGGCTCCAAAGGCAGGTACTTCAACCATTATATTAAAGATAAATTTGATTTTGAAAAAATAGACGAAGTTTAATATGCCCGAAGGACCATCAATAGTAATTTTAAGAGAAGTTATTCAAGAACTCCATTTAAAAAATAAAGAGATTCTGGAGGTTTCCGGAAATGTTAAAACCATAGATAAAGATTTATTGCTTCATAAAAAAGTAAGGGGCTTTAAAACCTGGGGCAAACATTTTCTAATCCTTTTTGACGACTTTACTGTCAGAATTCATTTATTGATGTTTGGCACATATTTATTTGATGCAGAAAAATCAACGTCATTGAAATTGGGATTGACTTTCGGAAATCATCAGGTTAATTTTTATACATGTGATATCAGATTAATCGAGGGCGACATTAATAATGAATATGATTTTACAGCCGATATTATGGCTGATGAATGGAAGCCTGCGAAAGCCATCAAAAAATTAACAGCGGTACCGGATGCATTTATTTGCGATGAATTATTAAACCAGGAAATATTTTCGGGTGCAGGCAATATCATTAAAAATGAAGTTTTATACCGTTCAAAAGTTCATCCTTTAAGTAAAATCAAAGATATTCCTGATGCTAAACTCAAATTAATAGTTAAAGAAATCAGGCTTTATGCTTTTGATTTTTTAACATGGAAGAAAGCCGGAACCCTAAAAAAGCATTGGGAAGTATATTCAAAAAAAGAGTGCCCGTTAAAACACAAGCTTAAAAAAGTAAATTCAGGTAAATTGAAAAGGCGAAGTTTCTTTTGTGATCATTGCCAGAAAAAATATTCTTAAACGAAAGAATCAAAGAAAAGTAAAGAAACGTTAAAAAATTCGCTTTTATCAAAAGTAACTATATCTTTGTCTCGAGAGCGTTAATTTAGATGCGGGTGTACGACGAAAGTTGTATGCCCGTTTTTTATTTTAGCTGATTTTCAAAGCTTCCATAACCTTTTCCAGACATATTTTAAGCCAGGGTGTATATAAATGAGGCTGCTGTTTTATATCTTGTTCCAGTGCACTTAAATCGATATATCTGAATGACTCAACTTCATCCTTATTTATTTCAGGCAACTGATCAGTATAACCAAAAAAAACATGGTCCAGTTCATGTTCAATTAAACCATCCGGAAATTCAGCTTTATAAGTAAAATTGAATGCATAGGTTAAACGGCAATTCATGCCCATTTCCTCTTTCAACCTCCTGTTTGCAGCCGCTTCATTACTTTCTCCTGCGCGGGGATGACTGCAACAGGTATTTGTCCATAATCCCCCGGAATGATATTTACCAGCCGACCTTTGCTGTAATAATAATTTATTTTCCGAATTAAATATAAAGATTGAAAACGCACGATGGAGTTCACCTTTCTTATGTGCCTCCATTTTTTCCATCTGTCCGATGGGTACATCATTTTTATCTACAAGTATAACTTGTTCAATCATCAGTATAAAATTAAGATAAATCTATATTACATTCAATTTATGGCGAATCATTGAATCGAACATCAACCCGATTTTACGATGGTTTGATATTCGGATTCTCTCGTTCATGATTCTTTCGGCCGTTAAACTTTTAATTTTAGTAAAAAGTTTTTTATAATAAATATAAGACAGGTAAACGCCGTTCCTGGAAGAAGGCGGCAGCATTTTAATTCCAATTAATGCCTCTTCGAACTCCAGTTCTATCTCTTTTTCAATTTCCTGTTTTTGACGATCGCAAAAGGCAGCCAGATTAACATTCGGAAAATAAGTTCTGTTTAAAGACTGGTTATCCGCTTTTAAATCGCGTAAAAAATTAACCTTTTGAAAAGCGGAACCCAATTTCATTGCAAAGGGTTTTAACCTTTCATATTCAACTTCATCGCCATTTGTAAACACCTTTAAACACATTAAACCAACAACTTCTGCCGATCCTAAAATATAGGTATCGTACAGCTCAGGTGTATATTGTTTATGTTCCAAATCCATTTCCATACTATTTAAAAACAAATGTATTAACTGATGGTCTATCTGGTATTTATTAACCACACTCTGAAATGAATTTAATATAGGGTTTAAACTAATGCCTGCTTTAATTGCCTCAAATGTGTCTTCTTTAAATTTTTTAAGCAGGTACCCTTTATCGTAATCATGAAAACTATCTACAATCTCATCAGCTAAACGAACAAAACCGTATATAGAATAAACGGGTAGTCTTAGCTCTTTAGTCAGAAAATATATTCCAAAAGAGAAACTTGTACTATATCTTTTCGTGGTTATTTTACTGCATTCGGCTGATAAGGTATCAAATATGTCTTTCATATAGTAGCTGGATTTTGGATTATATTTTCAAATGCTTCAACAGAATAAAACCGGGTAAAATTTCCGGGTAGCGCTAATTGTTCAATTATATGTGTATTACCTGCCATGTTTATTTTTATCGGACCGCAGATTTTCTGCAAATCATCTACATATTTTTGAGCGGCTTTTTTGGGCCTTAGTTTTATAAGAAAAAACAATATATTATCTACGTTATTTTCCTGCAAAACCTTTTTTATTGATTTTAAAGGTACTTTTGTGCCTAAAAATATTACCTTTTTATGGTTTGCTTTTAAAAGGTAATTGGCAAAAAGTAATCCAATATCATGATCTTCATCTTCCGGTAAAAAGAGTAACCAGGTTTCCTGACCTACATCTTTTAAAGACAGTTTATCAATTGCAGAAAAAATTTTTCTTCTTAGAATATTCGTTAAAAAATGTTCCTGGGCGGGGCATATATCATCCTTGCGCCACATTAAACCCAGCCTGACCAGGAGTGGATAAATAATATTCCGGTAGGCATCTGAAATGCCAAATTTATTAATACAGGAAGTTAAAAGTTTATCGAAATAATATTCGTTGTAGGCCAGACCGGATTTAACAAGCTGTGTGATGTAGTAATCGAATTTAGAACATCCCTGATTAAAATTTACCTGCTTATCCAATAACGATTCCAAATCATGATCAGATAAACTGCATATTTTTGATATTTTTAGTCCTGATTGATTTAAACTTACAATATTTAAAAGTTTTTTCAACTCCGCATCATCATACAGGCGCGTATTGCCTTCTGTCCGCATCGGTTTTAATGCATTATAACGTTGCTCCCAAACCCGAATGGTGTGGGATTGGACGCCCGAAAGTTGTTCAAGATCAGATATCGAATAAAGCATTTTGTTTAAATATATCAATTTAAAATTTAAACAAAACAATATCTAATAAGTTTGTGACAAAAACGGGCTAATTTTTTTTGAACTATCTGCACAAAAAGGGTGTTATAATAGAGCTAATCTAATTGATTATAATTAAAACTGACCTTATGTCCACAGCAATAATCTTTTACAGAAAACTAAAACAATGATTATGAACCTGTTAATATAAAAATTACTATAAAAAAGCATTCTTTTAAAAAGATAATACTTAAATTAGCTTTAATTTTATTTTTGTATTAATAAAATGGCATAATTTCTTTGTAAAAAAAGACGCTTTATGTATATATTATTTTTTTATTAAAGAAAAATTTAAATTAATCTCAAATCCTATACTAACATGCCGATTAATTGTATTGCAATAGATGATGATCCGAATTCTCTGGAGGGCCTTAATTCCTATTTAATAAGTTTGCCAGATTTGCAATTAATTAAAAGTTTTACTGATCCGATTCAAGCTTTAACAGATATTTCAATTGCCGATAAAGTTGATATAATTTTCATGGATATTGAAATGCCTACCCTTTCAGGTATAGAACTTGCTTCCCTGCTTAGACAAAAAACAAAGCATTTGGTTTTTACCACTGCGCATTCAAAATACGCCCTTGATGCCTTCGGCGTTAGCGCTGATGCGTATTTACTGAAGCCTTATACAATGCTTCATTTTACGGAAATAATTAACAATTTATACCCTAATGAAAAATCAAATGCTTCTGCTGTGGAAGATGATTTTTTATCAGTTTTGCTTCAGGATGAGCCTGAAAGTTTAGCTAAAATAACATACGACAATTTAATTGTCATGGAACAAATAAATGAAGTCGTTTATTTTAGAATTTATGATCATAACTATATGAGTTTTAAAGTAAACTTCAATAAAATGCTTGGTTTGCTCAGAAACCACTCGTCTTTTATACAGGTTAATACAAACGCAATTATTTCAAAATTACACATCAAGAGCTTTTTAGATGATCAGATTGTATTAACCGGCGGAATTTCAGTTCAGCTTGCTAATAAATATAAAGAGTCGTTTCTCCTGTTTTTAAAGCAAAACCTATTAAACAGTAACTTTGATAACTAGCGGCAAATAAAAAAGGTTACGAGATATTCGTAACCTTTTTATTTATCATCATTTTGCTTCCATAGTTATTGTTCTTACAAAAAGACTATTCTTAATGGCCGGTTTATTTGATTTGAATATGATAAACACATTATGAAACTTCCCATCAGCACTATTTTCAATTGGGAAAGTAGATTTGCTCAATACATTTTTTGCTAATAATTTACCATTCTCATCATCTAATCTGATTTCAACATCATAATCAACTTCCGTAACCAGACTTGAAGAATTAATTTTAATTGCCGAAATATCCGTTAAATCAATTAAACCAAGTTTCAACCAACCTGCATTTCCCGGTAAATTAAATGCGCCATTATTTCTTACATTAAAGCCTGAAAAATCTTTAACATCAGCAAAATTTATAATATTACTTTTTAAATTAAATGTGGTGGTCGTTGTTAACGGTATTAAACCTTTCGCTCCTAAATCCGAATAGCTTGCTTTTAAGGTTAAAACAGGTTTATTCTTATTAATGATTTCAGGAGGTATAATTTTTCCGGAAGCAGGTAACGATGGTACGGCATTTCCTTTTGCAGATAAACTCATTACCCATTCAACAATCTGTTTAACTTCCGATTCTTTCATTGCAGAATGTGCCGGCATAGGAACTTCCCCCCAAACCCCGCTACTTCCTTTAATTACTTTTGATGCGAGGTATTCAATCGCTTTGGGGTCTTTCTGATATTTTGCAGAAACCTTATCAAATGCCGGCCCTATAGATGTTTCTGAAATTTTATGACATGTACTGCAATCAGATTTCGTCATTAATGACTTACCTATTAATGTTTGAGCAGCCTGCTGATGACCTAATTGTGCGCCTGCCAAATCAGCGCCTTCGGTGTAAGCGTTCGAAACATAAATTCTTTCCTTACCCACCGCTGCGCCTTTGTCAGAAACCAAAACCTGATAATTAACTGCTTTTCCAGGGAAATAAAATGATTTGTTCCCTGAAATTAAAATAGAAACCTTTGGGTGTTCGTTTCCTGCAAAAACACTTACCACAGCGCTTTTTGTAGTCGCTTTTTCATTATCAATAACCTGAACACTAATGGGATATGCGCCGGATTTTGTAAATGTATATTGTAATTCGGGAACGGTTGTCGTTTTCTTTATGCCGTTTCCTAAATTCCAAAGGTAGGTTAGTTTACCTCCGTCAGCATCAGTGGCTTTAACTTTTGCAATCATTTTATAAGGAAGCAATCCACTTGGTTTATCGATTGTTAAACGATCAATTACCGGAGGGCGGTTACCCTTTAAATAATCAACCCTTGCAATTCCGGCATCAGGATTTTTAGAAAACCAGCCTTTGCCATATTCTAATACATAAATTTTACCATCAGGCCCAAGTTCCATATCGATGGGTGCCGAAAAAGATAAATTGGACATAATGGGTTCCATTGACAAATAATCACCATTTGGCGCCATGGTAACAGCTTTAATCCAACCCCTAACCCATTCATAAATAATAAGCTTACCATTGTAATAATCAGGATAAGGCGAAACACCCGGCTTGTTATATAAAACCGGTCCGGCCATTGCCGTTCTTCCGCCGGAACCCACCTGCGGAAATTCTTTTGATTCACCATAAGGATACCAGATAAATGCCGGATTTACCCCGGGAACATTTTCCAGACCTGTATTGTTCGGTGAATTGTTGATCGGATTTACCGCATCGAAAGCTGCACCATTTTTTCCATTCGTATAATCATATGCTTTATAAGCATAATTATTTCCTATAAAATATGGCCAGCCAAAATTGCCGGCTTTCCGGGCCTGGTTTACTTCGTCATAACCCCTGGGGCCACGCAAATCATCATCATTGGCTGCATCAGGGCCAACCTCGCCCCAGTATAAAAAGCCGGTTTTTTTATCGACGGAAATACGATAAGGGTTACGATTTCCCATTACATAAATTTCAGGACGGGTCTTTGCTGTTCCCTCAGGAAATAGGTTTCCTTCGGGTATTGTATAGGTACCATCCTCTTTAACTTTTATCCTGAGTATTTTTCCTCTCAAATCGTTGGTATTTCCGGCCGATCTTCTTGCATCATATTGCTGCAGACCCGGCCTGTTGTCTAAAGGTGCATAGCCTTTATTAACAAACTCCTGTTTGGGTACATCAAAAGGTGTTGAATTATCTCCGGTAGAAATATACAATAAACCGTCAGGACCAAATGCCAATGAGCCGCCGGTATGGCAACAGATTTCTCTTTGCGAATAGAATTCGAGTATAACTTTTTCGGATGACATGCTTAACATATCATTAACCATCTTAAACCGCGACAACCTGTTAACAGATTTACCTGTAGGGCTGTAAAACAGGTATACATATTGGTTTGAAGCATATTTAGGGTCAATTGTTATGCCCAATAAGCCTTCTTCGGCATTTACATCTGACGAGCCTGTTTTAAAATAGACATCTAATTTAGCCGTTTGAATAAGCTTTTTCGATTGATTTTTATACAACATCAGTTCGCCTCTCCGCTGCGCAACCAGTATATCAAGATTTGGTAAAACGGCCATCTCGGTTGGTTCAGTGAACTGCCCCTGAACAAGATTAACCTTTACAAATCTATCCTGATCGGGTGTATCTATTTTAAGTTTATTATTTTTGGTTTGATTAAAATTATTATCGCCTACAGAACGATTAATGAGCTGAGTAGATAAAAGTATCGTAAAGGCTATTCCGGAAAATAATGCTGATGAAATTTTCATTTTTTTGGTTAGGTAGTTATTATCCGATAAATATAATTTAATGTTTTAAAATGAATAGGCTTTAAATAATAAATTAGGGTAAAATTATTGTTGATATTAGAAAATGACGCTAATTTAAATTGATTTATCTTGAAATATAAACCTTAAATTTATCTTTGTAAGAAAATGAACATTATTAAATGTTTAAATTTATTAAGTCATCCCCAATGAAAAAATTATCCCTTTTAACCTGTTTAGCTTTTATAAGCTATTTTGCGAAAAGTCAGACTTTAATTTTAGCGAAAGATGCATCGTTGTATGTTGGAAAAACGGTAACCGTTTGCGATTCCGTATATGGCACAAAATCGCTCGAAAAATTAAACCTGATCAACCTGGGTGGAAATTATCCGAAAGAACTTTTAACACTGGTTGTTAATAAGGAAGATATCGGTAAATTCTCTTCGGAACCCGCAAGTATGTACATTGGAAATAACCTTTGTGTAACCGGAACCATTACAGAATTTAAGGGAAAATTTCAGATCATCGTCACTGAACCGAAGCAAATTATCGTAAAATAATTAGTTAAACATAGAATCTGCCAGTAAAACACCTTTTTCACCATTCGTTGTCTCGATGGTGTGGATATGTTTGTAGGAATGAGAGAAATTATCGTATGCTTTTTTTACCGCATTAACCATAACGTCCTTAACTGAAAATCTGTTATTGGTTTGCATACAAAGTAAAATTTTATTGTCAATCAATAAAAAATCATAATTATAGCCTTTATCGTGCAATTCAATAACTTTTTCAGTCATCGAACAATTCATTTCTAACTTTCCATTATTATTCATAACATTCAATTTATAAGTATTTATTAAGTTATAAGAAAAAAGCAAAAGCTCAGATTATTAGCACTTTATAGTATATTACAATTGTATCATCCAAATGTTTTAAAAAATTAATTCACGACAATTAATCTTCGTCGGGCGTCCACAAATCAGAAAATTCTTTCGCGTTTTTTTTAAATTGAGCATTAACATATGGACATAAAGGAGTTACTTTTAATTGGTGCGCCCTGGCATATGCAACCATAGCATCTAACAATTTACGACCAAAGCCTTTTGTCTCCGGCCTTTGAGCAACTTCAGTGTGATAAACAATAAGGTGTGTTTCTGAAAGACTAAAAACCATTTCTCCTACTTTTTCTCCATTACTAATTATAAAAAAAACGCCTTCCCGGTTTTCGTTTATAAATAATTGAATATTGTCCATGGCTATTTTTGTTAAATTTCAGAAAAGTATTATTTTAAATTTAAACAATAAATCTAAAAAATGATAATCAAAAACATTTACGCCCTCCCCTGTAAAGGAGTGCATAAATGATTAGTGGTGGTAAATGTAGGGCTTAGCAATATGCTTTAGTTTATTAAATACTTTTACTTGCTCCAGCAATAACAAAGGTTATTCGTGCTGATGATTTAAGCATATATTCATATAAATCTGGCAAAAGATTGTAAAAGCCTTTTAATTACACTAATGTATTATACAGAAAGTATTAAATACTTGACGGAAAAGTAAAATTCCGTGATGAAACCATAATAGTAAAGATTCAGGATTTATTTTTGAGGCTTAGCGTTTCTTTAAATTATCAGTGCTTTATCGGAAATTTTCCGTGTTAAATATGCTATAATTTAATTACAATGGTTGTTATATATTTCACCAGCATTTAGAAATAATTCATTTATTCTATACCTTGGATGATTATTTACCTATTTGCAAGTTAAAACCTATGGCCCGAAATTTTTCGCTTAAGCAATCATCTCTTTCTTTCAGATTTATCTTACTGGTTATCATTCTTTTAATTTCATTCATAAAAAGCAATGCACAAACAAAACTTAATGTAGCAATTGCCGGATTAAATCATGATCATGTATATATGATTATGAACAATTACCAGAAAGGTGAAGTTAATATTATCGGTATCGCAGAAGATAACCCCGTATTAATCGAAAGATTCAAGAAAAGGTATAATTTAAGTGACAGCTTATTCTTCGCGGATGTTAAATCATTACTTAAAAAGCGCAAGCCGGAAGCAATTTTAGCTTATAATGCGGTAAGTGATCACCTATCTGTTGTTGAAGCGGCAGCACCTTTAGGCGTTTCTGTTATGGTAGAAAAGCCTTTAGCTACAACAGTAAAACAAGCCGAGAGAATGGCTCAGCTGGCAAATCAATACAAAATTCATTTACTAACGAACTATGAAACAACATGGTATCCCAGCAATCAGGAAGCATTTTTAAACATCAAAGCGCAGCAGCTTATTGGCGACATTAGAAAAATAATTGTCCACGATGGTCATCAGGGTCCGAAGGAAATAGGTGTTAGTAATGAGTTCCTTAGCTGGCTAACGGATCCAAAAAAGAATGGTGCCGGTGCCTTATTTGATTTTGGTTGTTATGGCGCAAACCTTATGACCTGGTTAATGAATGGACAAGCACCAATTTCGGTTCAGGCAATTACACACCATATAAAACCAGAAATTTATCCTGATGTAGATGATGATGCTACAATCTTATTAACGTATCCCAATGCTACCGGAATTGTGGAAGCGTCATGGAACTGGCCCTTCAGCATTAAAGACATGGAAGTTTTCGGAAAAACGGGTTATATCCAGGCCGTTAATGAACAAACCCTGAGGTTAAAAGAAAATGGGAAATCAGATTATCAAATCTATAAAGCAAAAGCACTTGCACCTGCCTATTCAAACAATCTTGGCTATTTAGCAGCGGTTTTAAGAAATGAAATTCAGCCCGTTAATGATTTATCATCTTTACAAAATAACTTAATTGTTGTTAAAATTTTAGAAGCTGCAAAAATTTCCGCGAAAACTGGAAAGAAAGTTTTAATTAAATAGATAATCATTCTGATTGAAAGCAGAAAATGATAAATTTTATAGATTTGGGTTTATATTCAGTAATGTATGTTTAAAAACCCGAAACTTTTAATTTTAATTTTTTTTATTCTTTTAACCGGCTTTGTTACACTTAGCGTTTTTATTGCCTATAATCCGATTGTCCCTTTTGATGTTGACGTTTCATTGGCCGTTCAGAAATATCAGGCAAAGTGGCTGGATTACCTGATGCTCGCCATTAGTCTTTTTGGAGAATTACCATGGTCATTAGTGTCGGTTTTAGTGGTTGCCGCAATTTTCTATTTCAATAAGTTTAAACGAGAAAGCTATTTTATTGCTTTGGTTTTATGCTCCGGGTTAATTATTTTGGGAATGAAAAATATAATCAACAGACCAAGACCAACAAGTTTTTATGTAAGATTAGTCGAAGTTAACAGATTTCAAAGTTTTCCAAGCGGGCATGTTTTATCTTATGTATTGTTTTTCGGTTTTTTAATTATTCTAATGAGAAATCTGACAACCATAGCAACAGGCTGGAGGCGTTTAATCACGATTATCGCTATTTTCTTAATTATTATGATTGCACCATCGAGAATTTACCTCGGTGCACATTGGTTTACCGATACTTTAGGAGGATTTTTATTAGGCCTCATTTGCCTGTATCCGCTCGCTTATTTCTACCTGAATAGGAACAGGCAGATAGATTCATCTAAATAAGTAAGACTTATTTAGTGTAAGCTATTTCTAAAATTAAACTTATCATTTACCTGATTTTATTTTCATTCGGGCTAAAGTTTGGGTTTCGTACCCAAAAATGACGCAATGTGTTTTAATGTAATGCTGCTTGCGAAAACCTAATAGATTTTTAAATCTCAGATATTTTTAAACAATACTTCATTATAATGCTTTCAGGCTGTTTACTTGTTTAATGCATTAACCCTATAACAGGCTTTATTAGCTTATGCTAAATATTAATGCCTGAGGAACAGTACAATGCAACAAATACGTAAATACGAATGAAACACTAAAAATACGCGTATTTATACGCCATTTGCCCGTTCTATAATTTGACTAATATTTACCAATACCCACTTGTATCGCCATAAACCCTATTTATGAACTAATTCCCAATTCAGTTTAAACAAAGAAACGATAGTCGTGGTATAAGTTTTGTTAACTTATGGTACACCTAAAACCTATAAAATCATGACTACATTCGAATTTAACCACTTAGTAAACGCGCACTCAGTTTCACTTAAGTCGCATGCTTTGAAATTTACAAATGACGTAGAAGATGCTAATGATTTAGTTCAGGATACTTTGGTTAAGGCCATTAGATTCTATGAAAATTTTCAGGAAGGAACTAATATCAAAGGCTGGTTATTTGTTATTATGAGAAATACGTTTATTAACAATTACAGACGAATAGCTAAAACCAGGGCGTTAATTACTCAAACTGATGAAATTTCTTCTGTTAATCTGGCACATAGTGCAACAAGAAATTATGCTGAAGGCAAATTTGTAGTTGGCGATATAAACAAAGCACTGGCAAGTTTACCCGAAGCGTATCATACACCATTTGTACGTTATTTTGAAGGCTATAAGTACCATGAAATTTCAGATATGCTTCAAATTCCTTTAGGCACTGTTAAAACCAGAATATTTGTAGCCAGAGAAATGCTTAAAAAGTATTTAAAAACTTATGCAAAAGAAACAAATAGTTAATAATGTTTAAGAAATTGAATTACAGAGCTCAAGCCAACAAAATGTTTGAGCTTTTTTTGTGCCCGTATAAAAGGAATTTTACCTTTAGGCAAAAAAAATAACTATGCATTTTAAACCCAAAGCACTTCTTTTCGATTTAAACGGGACTATGATTGATGATATGGATTATCATAATAAGGCCTGGTATAAAATTTTAAATGATGATTTAAATGCGAACATCAGTTATGAAGATGTTAAAAAACAGATGTATGGCAAAAATGATGAACTGCTCAAACGGGTATTTGGAAATACTTATTTTACACAACAACAGATAGATGAAATTTCTATAAAAAAAGAAAAAATTTATCAAGAGGACTATCTTCCTGACTTATGTTTAATAAAAGGTTTGAACCAATTCCTTATAAAAGCTGAAACATCAGGAATTTTAATGGCAATTGGTTCGGCAGCAATTCCTTTTAATATAGATTTCGTTTTAGATGGATTAAATATCAGATCTTATTTTAAAACAATTGTGAGTGCGAACGACGTAAAAGCAAGTAAACCAAATCCTGAAACATTTCTAAAAGGTGCCGAAGCTCTAGGGATTTCACCCCAAAGTTGTTTAGTTTTGGAAGATGCCCCTAAAGGCGTTGAAGCCGCCCTCCATGCCGGCATGAAATGTATCGTCTTAAATACAGCCCATGACGCAGCAGAATTTAAAAACTACCCGAATGTTTTAAAAGTTGTATCAGATTATACCGATCCTATTTTTTCGGAATTAATCGATTAATGAGACGTGTGTAATTAGAGTTATTAACAGTTTTCAACAGGTGTTTATAATTATTTTAGGTAAAAAACCTTTCAATGCATAAATTGTTATCATTAAAAGTTTCCACCGAAAATAAGTCCTGTGAGCGGGGTATCCGCGAAGGGCAGGCACACCATACCAAAAATATTGAACCAAAAAAAAACCCTGCTATATGCGGGGTTTTCTTTTTTAATATTAGATGTTATTTAATGATGAAAATTGTCCCATCATTTTTCAATTTATAAAAATATTGTTTCTGACCTTTACAGGGTATAATCTGTATTTTAACAACTTCGCCACATTTCCCGTTGTGCAGGCTTATTGTATCTCCTTCTCTTATGTTTTCCAATTCCCAGGCGGTGGTATTCCGATTAACTTCTTTCATGATAATTAAATAACTATTAAGCATCAAACTGGCTATTAGATATCAAACTGGCTATGACTAATAACTAAAGAAAAAATTGCAGGTTACAAAATAACCTGCAATCCTCTAAATTAATCATTGCTTCCAATCCTGATAAGCGATGTATGATTAACGCCAAAATAGATAAAATGTTAAAACTTTATTTGGTTTGAATAAAGTGAATAGACGGCAATCATAAATACTGAACAATAATCATTAAATAATGAACAAATAAATCGTTCATATTTATAATTGTAAATACTTAAATTTTGAACAGACTATTGCCTGTAAATAAAGTTCAAAACGTCAAATAAAAATTTAAATTAATAGATAGGCTCTGATAACCGAGGTATATTATAACCTAAGGTTAATATCAAACCATCTTTTTTAAGATGTATCTTTTGATGTCTTCAGCCTGAAATAAGACTAATTAATATAAAAAAAATCAGGTTAAATAGCGAGAATTAAATCACTTCGGTATTTCGATATAAAAAGTGCTTCCGGCATGTTCCATACTTTCAAACCAGATTGTTCCGTCGTGTAAATTTACAATCGATTTAATAATTGCCATACCTAATCCCCAGGAATCTTCGCCATGCAAACCTTCACGCATTGCAATACTAAAGCGCTCGAATAAAAATGGCTGTAAATGCTTGGGAATACCAATTCCGTTATCACTAACCATAATTAACACCGTTTCAACCTTATCTTTTACGACAACTTTTATATTACCGTTTGTGTGTGTAAATTTAATTGAATTCGATATCAGGTTATTAATTACCTGCATAAACTTCATGCTATCTATTTTCGCATAAAGTTTTTGTTCAGAACTTACAAATTCGAAATTTCTAAACAAGTTTAATTCTGCATGCTGATAAAAACCAATTACATCTTTAATCTCTTTAACTAAATCTGTACGCTCTTTACGGATTTCTACTTCTGATGAACGTAAAAACTCATGATTAATCAAATTCCTGATTAAAAGAATATTTCGCTCACACATATCTTTAATAAATGTTAATGATTTCAGAATCCGTTCCTGTCCATTAAACAATTTATTACTTAACAAGTCAGAAACTGCCATACTAATCATGGCCAGAGGTTCTTTTAAATCGTGAGACACAATCTCTAATGCAGTATTTTTCCGTGCATTAATCTTTTCAATATGGAAATTATTGTGTTTAGATATGCTAACGTCTTCTACAATTCCGGAAAGTTGAGTTAGATTACCATCTATAATAATCGGATAAACACTTACGCGGATGTATTTCGTTTGTCCTTCCTTACAAACAATCCTGAATTCATATTTATGTGATGCATCTTCATGGGTGCATTCATTAAAGCAATCTAAAACATGGGCTTTATCTTCATCGTGAACAAATGTTAAAAGCAATGATGGATTTGTTTTAACATGGTCAATGGGAATTTCGAATATAGGTTCGAATGCGGGACTTAAATAGGAAAAGTAATTTTCTTTGACATCAAAAATCAGAAATATGTCTCTTGATGAATCGCCAATACGGCAGAAAAGTTCTGGATTTAGTTCGGGCATGATTCTTAACTTATAAATAATAAGCGATACAAATTACCTATTAGATTCAATTCTTTTTTTATGCAGGTATTTATTTTTCTAAAATAAGTATTTATACGATTATCAATCAAAAAATTATCTGTCATTATTTACTTCAAGCCAATGTCCGTCCGGATCCCGGAAGTAAATTTGCTTTACACCATCTATTCTCAAAGTAACTGCTCCTTCTGCACCTGGCCAATTTTCAAAGGCTATATTTTTAGTTTTTAATTTAATAATGAAATCATCAATCGATGTTACGCTGAAACATAAATGTTCATTCTTATCATGAATTTCTTTGGATTTCGCGCCTTGTATCAAATGCAATTGTCCGGCACTTCCCAGGCTGAACCAGGTATGTTTGCCATCATGAAACGGTTCAGGGATTTGAGGTAAATTAAAAACACTTTCATAAAAATCTGTTGCTAACTTTAAATCGGTTACATAAACTGCTATATGATTTAAAACTGCTGCAGGTTGTTTTTTATCTTCTTGGGCCATGGATTTTTCTAGGGGGTTTAAAGCGATTAACGCTAAAATAAAACAGGCATAAAATTTCATAAGCATCTGGATTTGGGCAATAAATATAGATAATTTGTTAATTAATCTTTAGTCATCTTAAAGGAAGCAATTATTCTGCCAGTAAAGCCATTTTTGTTTCGTTCAACTTACCTTGATCTTCTTCACCTAAAACAGGAAATTTTATATTTAAGCTTCTTAACTTATCTTCAATAATTTCACTTATGGCTAAACGTGCAAACCATTTTTTATCGGCAGGAATCACATGCCAGGGCGAATCTTTGCTCGATGTTTCATTGATTGCATCCTCATAGGCCGTCATATAATCATTCCATAAAACTCTTTCTTTAATATCGCCCGAAGAAAATTTCCAGTTTTTGGAAGGGTCTTCTATTCTATCTAAAAATCGTTGTTTCTGTTCATCTTTACCAACATTTAAAAAGAATTTCAATATCGCGGTTCCGTTTGCGGTTAAATGTTCTTCAAAACTGCGGATACTTTGATAGCGTTGTTTCCAAAAATCCTTGTCAATCTTTTCCACGTTAGCATAACCCGGAATATTTTCATTTAAAATGTATTCCGGATGAACTTTACAAACCAAAACATTCTCATAATGCGAACGATTATGAATGCCTATTCTTCCTCTTTCCGGTAATGCTTTGTAATGGCGCCATAAAAAATCATGTTCATACTCTTCAGCAGTAGGCGCCTTGAAACTAAAAACCTGGCAGCCTTGCGGGTTCAGCCCGCTCATTACATGCTCTATTGCACTATCTTTTCCCGCTGCATCCATCGCCTGAAAAATAATCAGAAGAGAATGGGTACTTGATGCATAAAGTTTTTCCTGCAGCTGGTTAACCTCAATTTTCGATTTTATCAAAGCATCTTTTGCCTTTTCTTTATTATATCCACCGGTATAATCGGTTTTAGTATTTTTTATCGAAAATTTTTTATTTCCATGTACAATCAGGCTTTTAAATTCGTTTTTCATATCGGTATGTGTATTCTAATTCAGCTATCAATTATTTAAATTCAGGACTGAGCGCCTGTTTAAAATTTAGTTAAAAATTTGTTTATGCTTCTTTTTTTCAGCAGCTTTTATGGCTTCAACGGTCTTCAAACTTGCTTCGCAGGTCGGCTGCAACATCGTTAAATATTTTGAGATAGGCCTGCTATCTCTGTAACATTTGCCTCATTTTGCTAAAAAATAAATAGTAAACATTTTTCGCTATATAAAATTAAACAGGGTCTTAAAAATAAGTAAATTAAATACGTTAATTTGCATTCAGAGTTTTTTATATTTAACGCCAAAGCATTTACCCGATACAACATCTTAACCAATATGTTCAAAGAGATAAAAAACAAGTACTTACGCTATTCTGCAATCGGTATTTTTTTTATAATCATTTTCTTTTCAGCGCTTCAAATTAACTTTTTATGGCTGTTTGGTTACTCGCCAAGTTATCACGACATTAAAATTCCCACATTGAGGGTAGGTTCTGAATTATACACTTCAGATGGAAAGTTAATCGGAAGGTATTTTAAGGAAAACAGAACGCCCGTAAATTATAATGAAATTGCGCCCAGTGTATTAAATGCGTTGGTTGCCACTGAAGATGCCCGTTTTTACAAGCATTGGGGAATTGATATTCAAGCCGTAGGCCGTGCGGTTATCGGTTTTGGGAAAGACGGTGGTGCAAGTACCATTACGCAACAACTGGCAAAGAATTTATATCGTACGAGATATAATAAATCTCAGGGATTACTATCTAAAGTACCCTTGATAAGAACAGTAGTTTTTAAATTAAAGGAATGGATGACCGCAGTAAAACTGGAATCCAATTATTCAAAAAACAATATTATCACCATGTACCTGAATACGGTTTCGTTTGGAAATAATACTTACGGAATTAAAACTGCGAGTCGTATATATTTTGATAAGGAAGCAAAAGATTTATCGACAACCGAATCTGCCTTGCTTGTTGGCATGTTAAAAGGAACAACATTTTATAACCCGACAAAAAACCCGGAAAGGGCTTTAGTAAGAAGAAATACGGTGCTGAGCCAAATGAATAAATATAAATATTTAAGTAAAGACAGTCTGACGAAATTAGTTAAAGAACCGATTAAGCTTAAGGAAGGTAAAATGGAAGATGGCAGTGATGGCGATTCTTATTTACGTGCTGCAGTTGCGAAATACCTCGAAAAATGGTGCAAAGATAATGGCTACGATTTGTACGAAGATGGTTTAAAAATATACACCACGATTGATTCAAAACTTCAAAAATACGCTGAAGAAGCCGTCCAAGAGCAGATGAAAACACTACAACGCCGGTTTTACAGCGTTTGGGGCAATGAAGACCCGTGGTATGATTCCGAAAAACAAAAGGTAGATTATCCGGATAGAGCGATGAAAAATTTGCCAGTATACAGCTTACTTCAAAAGAAATTTCCTAATCATCCGGATTCCGTAACAGCCTATTTTAATAAGAAAAAGAGGATGCAAATCTTTACGTACAAAGGTGACAGGGATACGCTATTTTCGACGATGGACTCTATCCGCTATTATGGAAAAATACTGAATACCGGTATGATGACAATGGAACCTGCAAGCGGCAAAATTAAAGTATGGGTTGGCGGCATTGACCATAAATTTTTCAAATATGATCACGTAAATCAGGCCAAGAGACAGGCCGGTTCTACTTTTAAACCATTTGCCTACTTAACAGCGCTCGAACAAGGCATGAATCCTTGTGATAAGCTTACAGATAAGCCTGTTAAAATTGCCTACCAGGATAAAGGGGAAACCAAATACTGGGAACCGAAAAATGCCGATTATAGCGTTACTTACCGGGAAATGAGTTTGCGCTGGGCAATGGCAAAATCAGTAAATACCATCACTGCACAGGTAACTGAAAAAGTTGGATGGGATAATGTAGTTAAATGGGCACATGAATGTGGTATTGACAGTCATTTAGAATCTGTTCCTTCGGTTAGTTTAGGCTCTAACGATGTTACGGTTTATGAAATGGTAAAAGCATACAGCACCTTTTTAAATAAAGGTGTTAAAACTGAACCAATTTTAGTAGAGAAAATTACTGATCAGGATAATAATGTGATCGACGATTTTAAACCTAAAACCAAAAGGGCTTTAACAGAAGAAATAGCCTGGTTAATGTTGTATATGTTCCGTGGAGGTATGGAGGAACCGGGTGGTACTTCACAGGCGCTATGGGAATGGGATTTGTGGAAAAAAAATAATCAGATTGGCGGTAAAACCGGTACATCATCAGATTATGTTGATGCGTGGTATATGGGCATTACTAAAGATCTGGTTACCGGCGTATGGGTTGGCTGCGATGAACGTACCGCACACTTCAAGAATGGCGAACAAGGCGAAGGCTCAAGAACTGCATTACCTATTTTTGCTAAGTTTATGGAAAAGGTGTACCACGACCCAACTTCCGGCTATACTTATGGCCCGTTTCCTAAAGCAACTGTTGAGATAACCAGAACAATAAATTGTCCGAGTCCACGAATTGTTGAAGATACGACTTCGACAGATAGCGTTTTGGTCGATTCTACAGATATCGCAGATCCAGCCGCTCCTGAAACAAACACGACAACGCCGGCTACGGAAACTGAGGTAAAAAAAGAAGAAAAGAAAACGGAGCCCGCTCCTATTCAGCCCGCAGTAGTGGTGCCGCTGACAAAAAAAGAGGAACGGGAACTTAAACGAAAACAAAGACAAGAAGAGCGGGAAAAGAAGAAAAATGATAATAACTGATTTTATTTACTCTTTTAAAATTGTTAAAATTTAAATAGTGATTTAAACAATTGCTATTTTTAATTTCTAATCTTTTACCATACCTTTTTATTAAATATACTGAATTAAAAACCAAACGTATGAAAATAAGCGCTACTATTTTGAAGCAGTTTTTACCTGCTTTGCTTTTAATCATATTATCTTTTTCTGCACAGGCACAATACTTTGGACAAAACAAAGTGAGGTATAAAAATCTGGATTTTAAGGTTTTACAAACACCGCATTTTGAAATTTATTATTACATTAAAAATGAAAGTTTGTTAAAGAAATTTTCTCAGGATGCCGAAACCTGGTATAAAATGCATCAGGAAGTTTTCAGGGATACATTTATGAAGAAAAACCCTGTTATTCTTTATAACAACCATCCTGATTTTCAACAAACTACAGCACTCAACGGCGAAATCGGAATTGGTACAGGTGGTGTTACCGAGGCCTTAAAAAATCGCGTTATTATGCCTGTAATGGAGCTTAATAGTCAGACGAGGCACGTATTGGGCCACGAATTGGTACATGCCTTTCAATATCACCTACTACTTGAAAAAGATTCTATAAGTCTGGAGAATGTCGGACAAACACCTTTATGGATGGTTGAGGGGATGGCAGAATATTTATCCATCGGAAAACGCGATGCCTTCACATCAATGTGGATGCGTGATGCAATGCTAAACAGGGATATACCATCATTAAAAGATTTAACAAACTCAAATAAATACTTCCCCTATCGGTATGGACAAGCCTTCTGGACTTATATAGGTTCTCAATATGGTGATACAACCATTGTTCCTTTATTCAAAAATACCGCGAAATATGGTTATGAAAATGCGATAAGGTATACCTTCGGCTATGATGATAAAACATTATCGGGTTTATGGAAAAATGCCATTGACGCACATTATAAACCGATGTTAAAAGCCGATAGTTCGCAGATAAAAATTACCGGAACAAAAATTATCGATAATAAAAATGCAGGAAATATGAATGTGGCCCCTGCAATTAGCCCCGATGGAAAATATGTTGCCTTCATGTCTGAAAAAGATTTATTTGGCATCGATTTATTTCTTGCGGATGCAAAAACAGGAAAAATAATCAGAAAACTCAGTAGCCAGATTTCGAACGGACATATTGATGATTTTAACTTTATAGAATCAGCAGGCGCCTGGTCTCCCGACAGCAAACAATTTGCCTTTAGTATTTTCAGTCATGGTAAAAACCAGCTATTGATTATTGATGTAAGTAATGGTTCCACTGTATCGCAAACGGCTATGGGCGATGTTGCACAATTTGGTAACCTTACATGGTCTCCTAATGGAAAAGATATTGCTTTCTCCGGAATGGTTGAAGGCCAGAGTGATATTTTTTCTTATAATCTGGATACCAGGCAAGTTACTCAAATCACAAACGACATTTACTCAGATTATGCGCCAAGTTATGCACCTGATGGTACCAAATTGGTTTTTTCATCAGACAGAAGTGCGATTCAAAACAAAAACATTACGGCTGTACATCCGATAAATCTTGCGATTTTTGATATTGCATCTAAAACAGTTAGTAATCTTAATGTTTTTCCTGGCGCCAATAACTTAAATGCTCAATTTTCACCCGATAGTAAAAACATTTATTTCTTATCGAACAGAGATGGTTTTAGAAACCTGTACAAATACACCTTTGCGGATAATTCTGTTGATCAATTAACAGATTATTTTACCGGTATCAGCGGCATTACGGAGTTCTCTCCCGCTATTTCAGTTTCACAAACAAATGATATTGTTTATAGCTATTACCGCTATCAGCGTTATACCCTGTATAATGCAAAATTGAATAGCTTCAAGCCAAAGAGAATAAATAATCAGGAAGAAAATTTTGATGCAGCTATACTCCCTCCAATGGAAAATATTGGCGTAAACATTATCAATTCCAACCTGAATAACTTCGATAGATTTGAAAAAATTGTAGCCGATTCAATGAAAACAGTGCCTTATAAACCTAAGTTCAGGCTGGATTATCTGGCAAACAGTGGCGTTGGTGTTTCAACAAGCCGTTTCGGAACCGGCGTACAGGGCGGAATTATTGGTATGTTTAGCGATATACTCGGAACAAACCAGATTATTGCCAACTTATCCGTTAACGGAGAGATTTACGATTTTGGAGGACTCGTTGGTTACATTAACCAAAAAAGCAGAATAAACTGGGGTGCCGCAGTATCTCACATTCCCTATGTTTCAGGATTTAGTTCTTATGGTTTTGAAAAGCTTCCGAATGGAAACACAACAATAGATGCAATTAATTACCGTACCGATATTATCAGAACTTTTGAAGATCAGGTACAACTATTTGGTTCTTATCCATTCAGTAAAATTCATCGTTTCGAATTAGGTGGTGCTTTTTCACATTACAGTTACCGCATCGATCGCTATAGCAATTATTACAGCACAGATGGTTATTATCTGGGCTCAGACAGGAGTAAAGTTTCCAATGAACAAGCCACCATTGATTATGGCGTACCGTTTAACTCCTTTACGCTATACCAGTTAAATGCCGGTTTTATTGGCGATAATTCAATTTTTGGCTTAACGGCACCGCTTGATGGATTCAGGTACCGGGTAAGCGGAGAGCTCTATTTTGGAACCTATAAATTTTCGGGTATCACAGCCGATTTGCGTAAATACTGGCGGATTAAGCCAATAACCATAGCTGCACGTTCTTATAATACCTTAAGAATCGGTACGGATGCAGACAGGTTATATCCAATGTATGTTGGTTATCCATATTTGATAAGGGGTTACGAAGCCAATTCGATTTATAAAAACAGCTCTTCTACTATTGGAAACAATTATGATATTAACCAGTTAAGCGGAAGTAAGCTGGCTGTTTTCAATTTCGAGGTTCGTTTGCCGTTCACAGGTCCGAAAAAATTAACCGCTATACCATCTAAGTTTTTATTTACTGATTTAAACTTATTTTTTGATGCCGGAGTGGCCTGGACAAACGATACTAAAGTTGCTTTCAAAAGCGAACCAACTTACACCACAACACCTATTTTGGATGCAAACGGACAAATTGTAGGCGTCAATCAAACCAGTAACGAACGGGTTCCGGTAATGAGTGTAGGTGTTTCATTACGTGTAAACGTATTCGGGTATTTCGTGTTGGAACCATATTATGCAATACCATTTCAACGGAAAGATGTGAAGACCGGCGTATTTGGTTTAACCTTTGCGCCAGGCTGGTAATCAAGATTAAACAATGTTTATCAATCAGGCTAACAATTCCTGCTGAAAGTTGATTTTGAAATTATATATGAAAAAAATAGTTCTGCTCGTTTTATTGTCTTTCAGGATGCTGAGTTTTGCCCAAACCGTGACAGAGCCGATTAATAATCCTGAAGAATGGTCTATAAATACAGAACCTTTCCGGATAGCTGGTAACCTTTATTACGTTGGCACTTATGATTTGGCTTCTTATTTAATCGTAACCAACAAAGGAAATATATTAATAAATACAGGTTTGGCCAATTCACTTCCGATAATCAAGGCGAATATAAAAACACTGGGCTTTGATTATAAATCAATTAAAATATTACTGTTAACACAAGCACATTTCGACCATATGGGCGCAATGGCCGATATTAAAGAAGAAACGGGTGCCAAACTCTATGTTGATGAGCAAGATGCAGGTGTTCTTAAAACCGGCGGCGAGTCAGATTATGAGCTTGGAAAATATGGTGTAAGTTTCAAACCCGTAAAACCCGACTTCCTTTTGAAAAACAACGATAAAATCAAATTAGGCAATACCACTTTAACAATGCTTCATCATCCCGGCCATACTAAGGGCTCATGTAGTTTTACATTTAATACAAAAGATAAAAATTCAGATTACAAAATTTTGATTGCCAATATGCCTTCTATAATTGTTGATAGAAAATTTTCGGACATAACATCTTATCCAGGTATTCAAAGCGATTATGCTGAAACTTTTAAAGCAATGAAAAGTATCGATTTTAATCTTTGGGTTGCGTCTCATGCAAGTCAGTTCGATCTTCACAGCAAACGTAAGCCGGGAGAAGCTTATCATCCGGAAGTTTTTATGGATAAAAATTTATTTTTTGAAAATCTTAAAGACCTGGAAAATATTTTTTTAGAGAAAATAAAAAATTAACCTGCTTAAATTTACAAGTGGCTGTCTCATAAACCAATTTATCTTAAAATATCATCACGTTAAGCTCAGCCTGCGCTAACAAAATGGCTATCGGATTTACCGAAGCATCGAAACGCTTCAAAAAGCTTTCTCTTAAGACTTTCGCTTCGGCTCCAATTAGTAGCTGCTAACATTGACAAATCAAAAGAAAAGTCGTCATTTCGATCCGATAGCTATCGGATGAAGCTTAGCAGGATTGAAAGATCCATTTAGACAGATTTCTCGACTTCGTTGTATTTCGCTCGAATCCGATAGTTATCGGATGACGAAATCCAGAGCATTTTATGTCCTAATATTTTTATAGCATTAATTTTTATCAAATAAATTATCCCTCAAGATAACGTTTCACATTCATGAAAAGCCTCTTTTTATAGAGGAAGCTAATTGTGTTATTTAACAAATTTAAGACAAGCTATTAAAGGCAATATTAACCTGATTGGTCATATTTCTATGCAGCAAAATATTTTCAAAATCCAAACCAACAGTTAAATCAATCCAATCCGGGTTACAGGATCTGACCAAACGTTCTTTTTGCATACGGGTAAATCGGCTAACCAGTTTAAATCTGCTTAGCGCCTGCCCCT
Organism: Pedobacter rhodius; assembly: GCF_027213645.1. GTDB lineage: Bacteria > Bacteroidota > Bacteroidia > Sphingobacteriales > Sphingobacteriaceae > Pedobacter > Pedobacter rhodius. The sequence goes on from NZ_JAPWGL010000002.1 coordinate 387,381, forward strand.
CAGTTTTAAATTCTTCAAAATAAACCAGCCGGGTTAACTGCTTTCCGTTATCGAAAAATAAGTTTGGCATCTGCTTGTAAAAATCTAATGTTTTAATCAAATCTGAACTCATGCCAACATGCAGGCTTGTGCGATTTCTGTCAGTAACGATATAAACAAACTTTTTCATAATAACGTGTTTAAAAATTAAAACTAAACTATTTAGTATACCCTCTTGCAAATCAAAATAATATTACTAACTTTATGAGCATAAAATTACTAACTATTTTAGTAATTCCAAATTTATTTTAAAATTTATTTTTATGTCAAATATTTCAAATAATTTAAAGTACCTAAGGAAGAAAAAAGGCCATACACAGCAAGGATTCGCTGATATTATGGAAATCAAAAGGTCGCTCATTGGTGCGTATGAAGAAGACAGGGCTGAGCCTAAATATGAATTACTAAAAAAAATAGCTGAATATTTTGATTTAACCATTGATGAATTTATCAATGAAAAGATTTCTGACAGCTGGAAACCTAAACCTAAAAGCTCAGGTTCCAACCTAAGGGTGCTCAGTATTTCAGTTGATGCAAATGACAGAGAGAATATAGAACTGGTTCCGGTTAAAGCAAGTGCCGGCTATTTAAATGGATTTTCCGACCCTCAATACATAAGTGATTTACCTAAATTTCAATTACCCATTCCGGCTTTACGCCAGGGAACGTTCCGTGCTTTTGAAATTATGGGCGATAGCATGCTGCCTGTTCAACCCGGGAGCGTAATTATTGGTGAATATTTAGATAACTGGAACGAAGTAAAAACCGGTGAAACGTATGTAATAATCAGTAAAAACGAAGGTGTGGTATATAAAAGAGCCGGAAACCGTTTCAGGGAAAATAAAGATTTGAAATTAATTTCAGATAATAAAGTTTATGATCCCTATACCATCGCAGCAGACGATATCCTTGAAATCTGGAAAGCAAAGGCTTATATTTCAACGTCATTACCTGAACCAACGCCGGATCCGACAATTGAAACCTTAACACAAATGATGTCTCAGATGCAGAAATCAATTTCACAGTTAAACAAGAATTAACATCTTTTAACAAGTACAAATTAAACCAGTGAGCCATTTTAGTATCTATTAGTTAAAACACATATAAAAATGAAAAAACTAATTTTAACAATGGCGATTGCAGTGATGGGTTTTACTGCCGTTTTTGCCCAGGATTCTACGAGAAGAGCAAAAAGACCGATGGCTAAGCTTACAGCAGAACAAAGAGCTGAAAAAGCAACCGGCGTGATGGAAAAGAAATTAAACCTGACTGCCGATCAAAAGCAAAAGGTTTATGCAATTGAACTCGCGCGTGCGCAAAAAATGGATGCTTTTAGAAATGAAGATAGGGATGCAATGAAGGGAAAGATGAAAGATCGTAAAGCAGATCTGGAAAAAAGTAAAGCTGATCTGGATAAAGTTTTAACTGATGAACAAAAAACTAAGTTAGATGCATTTAGAGCCGAAGCTAAAGAAAAAGGAGGCAAAATGAGAAAAGGAATGGGAAGAGACAGAAAAGATAAAGCACCCGTAGTTTCGAGCCCGCCTGCTCAGGGTTAAGATAAAATTATTTGAAATATTGCAAAGCGTTCCGTTTATCGGGACGCTTTCTTTATTTTTGGCGTAATGAATGAAATCGAACGATTTATTATTAACAAACTCGAAGTAAGAAATGAGGATTTATCCATACGAAAACTTATTACATCCTTCCCTCCTGTAGATTTTTGTTCGAATGACTATCTCGGGTTTGCCCGCTCTGTTGAGTTGAAAAAACTGATTGAAGAGCAGCTTAATCTAGTAAAGGACTACAGAAATGGCTCCGGCGGTTCCCGTTTGTTAAGCGGAAATACGGCTTATGTAGAAGAAACCGAACAATTTATTGCCGATTTTCATCAGGCCGAAAGCGGGTTAATATTTAATTCCGGCTATGATGCCAACATAGGCTTACTTTCATGTATTCCGCAGCGAGGTGATACCATTATTACGGATGAGCTCATCCACGCCAGCCTGATTGATGGCTGCAGACTAAGTTATGCTACGCGCTATAAATTTCTGCATAACAATTTAGCAGACTTAGAAGATAAACTAAAAATATCAAAAGGAAATATTTTCGTCGTTATAGAAAGTGTTTATTCTATGGATGGCGATTTTGCGCCTTTAAAAGAAATCTCATTGCTTTGCGAAAAACATGGTGCTGCATTAATCGTAGACGAAGCCCATGCAACAGGTATTTTTGGCGAACATGGCAAAGGTCTGGTTAATTATTTTAACTTAGAAAACAAGGTTTTTGCCAGAATTGTAACCTTCGGCAAAGCACTAGGTATGCATGGAGCGATTGTGTTAGGCAAAAAAATTGTTCGTGATTATCTGATTAATTTTGCCCGTTCCTTTATATATACAACCGCAGCTCCAATTCATAACATTATATCCGTAAAATGCGCTTACCTGTTGCTAAAAGAAACAGATAACACACTTATATTGAATAAGATAAAATTATTTACTAACTTAATTAATAAAAACAGCGTTAACGCATTAGACAGCCAAAGTGCTATACAAGGTGTTTTATTTTCATCTAATGCAGAAACCAAAACAGCCGCTTCAAATCTTCAGTCAAAAGGTTTTGACGTAAGGGCTATTTTAAGTCCGACAGTTCCTGCCGGAAAAGAACGTTTAAGAATTTGCCTGCACAGTTACAATGCGGATGAGGAAATTAAATCATTAATTAAAAATTTAAAAGAGATACAAAACAATGGCTAAATATTTCGTCGCAGGGATCGGCACGGGAATCGGAAAAACTTTGGTTAGTGCAGTACTTACCGAAAAACTTCAAGCAAATTACTGGAAACCAATTCAATCGGGTGATTTAGATTTTAGCGACAGTCTTACTGTCAAGAACTTAATTACGAACAATAAAACATTTATCTACCCGGAAAGTTACCGGTTAACCAATCCTTTATCTCCCCACTTTTCAGCAAAATTAGACAATATAAAAATCGAATTAAGTAAAATTAAAGTTCCGGAAACTGAAAATGACTTAATTATAGAAGGTGCAGGCGGATTAATGGTTCCATTAAATGAAAAAGAACTTTTAATAGATCTGATAAAAGCTTTAGATGTTGAAGTAATCCTGGTTTCTCAAAATTATCTTGGAAGTATTAACCATACCTTAATGTCTATAAACTTGCTTAATCAATATAATATCAAAATAAAGGGCATCATTTTTAACGGAAAGGGCAACCTTGAAACACAACGCTATATTTTGCAATATACCAATATCAATTACCTTGGTTACATTCCTCAGTTTGAAAATGTAAATAAAGAGAATATTAAGCTTTCCTGTGATTTGCTATCACTTTAAATAGTCGTTTGCTTTAAGGTAATCCGCCCAAACTTTGTAACCCTCGGGGATAAGATGCAATCCGTCTTTTGTTAATTCTGCCTTTAAATGTTTATTATCATCAACAAAAACAGGATATAAATCGACAACGGTAACATCTTTTGAAGCAAATTTTCGGATTTCCTCATTTAACCAGAGGATGTGGTTATCCTTACCATAATGATTTTTAAATTTCTCGAATGAACTGTTAACCGGAAGAAGTGTCGTAAAATAAATATGGGTTCTACTGGAGCCTTTCTTTACCCTCGCTATCATCGTTTTATAGTTGCGAAGAATCAGGCTGTCAGGGATGTTTCTCGAGATATCATTTATACCAATCAAAATAAACAATTTAGCGGGTTTTCTATCGATAACTTCCTGCAGTCTTTCTAAAACGCCAAAGGTGATATCACCAGAAATACCCCTGTTTTTTGCCTGCGGTAAGTTTAAAAGTTTGGCCCAATCTGTTCCGGCGGTTATGCTGTTTCCCAGGAATATGAAATCTTTCTTAGATTTTGGTTCTGCCTTAAATTTTTCAACTTGCTCGACATATTTAGCAGGACGATACGTACTATCCCATTTTACGATTTGAGCATTTACATCAGCTATACCCGATGCAATAGTTACACAGGCTATTAAGAAGAATTTATTTAAGAAGGATTTCATACACAGATTTTATTTAAAGGTAATTATTTTGATTGAACCAGTACATCCGGATAATCAGAAATAATACCGTCAACACCCATTGCCCGTAAAGCATTCATTTCTTCGATTTTATTAGCAGTCCATGGAATAACTTTAACGCCATCGGCATGGGCTTTTTTAATTAAATCTTCATTAACCATTTGCCAAACCGGACTTAAAATAAATGGTTTGTAACCTAAATCTGCAATATTTTCCTCGTAGGTTTTCTTATTTGCCACCAGAAATGAGGTTTTTACATCAGGGTATTTTTCGTGAATAATCTGAATGGTTCTTTTATCGAAAGATTGGATCACAACATAAGGTTTTATTTTTTTCTTCTCGATGATATCCATTAATAATTTAACAAAAACTGCCGGCTCAGGATTAGTTGTCCCATCGCCTTTTGCATCACACTTCGTTTCAATATTATAAAAGAATTGTTTTGTTTTATTTGCCTTGATGTCTTTTTGAACGGCATCAATTAAATCTGCAAGTAATGGAATATGTGTTTTAATTTTTTGCTGATTCGGGAAACCGGCTAATGGTTTTGTCCCTAAATCAAATTGCTTTAACTCACTATAATTCATCTGGAAAACAGGGTACTTTTTGGCATCGGTTGCCGGAATTTCTCTTCCATCAGGTGTAAGCATAAAACCAGGACTTAAGTAATCATCGTGTGTAACCACTACTTTACCGTCTTTTGTGATGTGGGTATCCATTTCAAGTGTTGTAATGCCATCAATTTTCATTGCATTTTGCATTGCAATAATGGTGTTTTCAGGCCATAAACCTCTCCCTCCGCGATGTGCTTCTGCACTGAATGCAGGGAATTTTGCGATTTGAGCATCCGCATGGAGTGTAATTGCAGTCATAAAAATCACAATTAATGATTTCGAAATCTTCATATTTATATTATTTTATTTAAACCGTAAAATCAGCCTCAAACTTTTCACCAAATCTATCCGTTGCTATTACTTTCACCTTCTTAACTGAAGGCTCAAAGTGTGCAACAAATAAATGGTCTGTTTTACTTGGCTCGGGAAATGTTCTTCCTGCCGGTAAGGTATCACCTTTATATAAACTTACCGATAAGGGATCGTAACCTTTTTGCTGTTCTAAAACACCCATCGGTTTACCATCAAGCACATATTCTACTTTCCACATCGGATCCCAGTTCCAAACATTGGCAATAAGTCTTTTTTGATTCGTCAGTTCATCCACATAAATATGAACCTGTTCTTTTCTGGTTGAACCTGTTGGTTGATAATACCATTTCAATTCGGTTCCGTTAACTTCATAAACCCCATAGCCCCTTGGCGTTCCGTCTTCACAAATCGGACCTGTCCACCAGGCGCCACAAACTGCTCCATGATTATGTTCAAAAATACCGTTCGTTATCACATTACGATTGTAATGCGTATGCCCTGACATGATGTGAACATTGGTAAATCCTTGCAAAACGGCATAAAAATCTGCATTATTCTTCACCGCATTATGAACCGGAATATGCAGGTTAATAATCAGTAAAGCACCTTTCGGAACAAATTTTAAATCCTTTGCCAACCAATCTAACTGGATTTGCGATATAAAACCATCGTAATTTCTTTCTGTACCTAAATAACGAACATCGTCTAAAACGATGTAATGTGCCTTTCCGCGATTAAATGAATAATAAGTTGGACCATAATGTTCCTGAAAGGTTCTATCAGAAGTTTCATCGCCGCCCATTCTATAATCCATATCATGGTTACCTAATGCCTGAAAAAAAGGAATTCCCATTTTGGTAACAGCACTATTGTAATCAGTAAACAACGTATGATTATCCCAAACGATATCGCCTACAGTAATTCCGTGAACCGGAATTTTCGGATCCATAGCTTTGATAACCGCTATCGTATCAGGAACAGCGGTTTCCATCATTTGCGCAACATCTTTTTTGTTTTTAACCTGCGGATCGGCCCAAACAATAAAATTATGTCGGTTGTCATTTTGTTTTAACGGTGTTAATTCAAAATTCAGATTGGTTTTCCCTAATGCACTTTCGTAATGTTTGGCAACATAACTTTCAGTTTTAAACTCATAGCCTGATGGCGTACTTATCCAAACAAATTTTGCCATTGGATTTACATCAATGGCATAATTTCCCGATCTATCAGTCTGAACAACATTAAACCCGTCAGAAACAACCACGTTTGCTACGCCTCTGCCTTTACTTATTATTTTACCTGAAATTTTGTTCTCTAATAAACTTGAAAACGAAAAAGTTTTAAGGCTTACGAATAGTGTTGTTCCTAAAAGCGTTGTCTTTTGAATAAATGATCTTCTATTCATATTTTTTGTAGGATGATGTTATGTTTTCGAAATGAGCCTGTCGAACTTTTTAAATTCCAACAGGCTCAATAAACAATTATGTTTTAGGATTACTTAATTTACAATGGTGGTGAAACCGGTCGCGGTTTCGATAGTTGATAGCGGTGAAGTTGCAGTTAACGTAATAAATTGCGCTGTTCTGCCTGTACTCCATAATCCGGTTTTAGTATCGTAAACACCACCAAGCATCGTGAAATTCCCTGCGTTAGAAGGGAAAGCAAACTTGCTTGTGTTTGTTCCAGCTCCGTAAAATGCGACAGCCTTTCTGTTTTGAATGGTACTGTATTTATCTGTATTTGTTATTCGGTAACCGGCTTCAGGCGGACCTGCAGCATAAACTGCTCCATTACCGCCATACATAATCACATCTAACGGAATACTATTTCCATCGACTTTAATTCCGTCGAATACCGCCACACCTGCAACGTTTCCACTATTAGCCAACAAGTTAGCTGTTGCAGTTCCGAAATCCATACTATTAACCGTTGAATATTGAGTGCTGCTAATCCAAACAGCGGATGAAATATTAGTGGAACCCGAACCCCAGATATTTTTGTTACCGCCAACATAACAGAACTGACCTTTTTTAACTGTACCGGTCGTTATGTTTATTTTATAAGTCCTAACACCACCTAATGCCCAGCCTGTTGCTGGTGCAGCTAAAATACCCGCATTATTACAGGTAACGACAGAAAAAGGCGTGACTGCAAAATCAATATCTCTCGTCGCTTTAAATTGAATGTATTCATAATTGTTATCAGCGCCATTTGGATCGGTTAAGTAACCCGTAATCACCAATGCCGATGGTTTGATAACAGCAAGCGGGAAGATATCATCAAAAGTTCTCGGCCAAAGCTGAAGCCCTGTGGCTGTTTTAAATACAATCCCGGTAAAATCTGCAAATGGTGTTAATTCCTGATTGGCAAATGCTGCCGAAGTTTCGGTATGTACCGTCGTCGAACCATAACCATCATTAATTACCTTATTGCCGGCAACACTTTCTCCGGAAGCCGGAACAGGCTCTACATTTCCCTTACTTATCGTGATTAAAGTACTTTCATAAAATTCGGGTCTGCCAGCTAAAGAAGCTGAATTTACAGCCCTGGTAATGATGTTGCGGCCCGACGCTTTTTTCTCAATATTTGATGCGGCTACTCCGGTAAGCTGTAAAATTCCATTTATCCTTTTTAAGGTTGAGCCGGTTATCCTTACATGAACCGAATCGCCGGGAATGTATTTCGCTGCGTCAGTACCTAAATTAATGGCAATGCCTCTAAGCGAATCAATACCATTACCTGCAATTCTGCTGTTTTGTAAGATTAGCAAACCTGCAGGAAGATTACCACCGGCCTGATTAGAAATGACGACACCTTTAACAAAATCAGCACCGCCTAAATTTTCGTTATTAAGTGTTACATCGGCGTTTTTAAAAAGCTTGCGCAAATCGAAATTTGAAATATAAGGACTAACAGTTACCCCGATATAATCGGTTTCGCGTTTACATCCCATCCAGGTACCACAAATAAAAATTAGTGTACCGATATAAAGTATTATCTTTTTCATATTATTTGTGATATGATTAAGGTTTTTGCCACCAAACCAATGTATTAATATCATCAGCACCTTGAACTGCGAGTGCATTTTTATAGCTCGTTGGGTTTGTGGATTGAGTAACTAAAGGATAATTTAATCTTGCCGGCATTCTGCCACCATTCGCCAATCCCGTTCCCTTCGGAATAAATGGATGGCCTGTTCTGCGATACTCTATCCATTGCTGGAAATCGACGAGGAACATGGAATAATATTTCTGCAAATGTATCAACTGCATTTTACTAGGTGCATTTGTTGCTGTATTATCTAAAGGCAGGCTATTGTTCCAATTAATATCGGCACCAGTTACATAGCTAGTGAAAGCCGGATCGGTAGTAGATGTAAATCTTGCAGGCAACCAATAGTTAATTGCATCTGCAATTCCTTTTAAATAGTAGTTTTCTCCGGTTCCGGTAATCCATCCTTTAGCTGCAGCTTCTGCCAAAATAAAATCTACTTCAGCGCAATTCATAATAATACCGGTGTATGGGTCTGTTTGTAAAGTAACTGCTGCACTTTGCGCATCAGAATAAAAATAAGACTGCTTAAGTATTGATGTACCCGTATCGTAACCACTCGGAACGCCGATTAATCCTGCCGGACCTGCAGCTATTCCAAATCTGTTGTAACCATTTGTTCCGAAAGCCGGATCAATACGGGGGTCTTTCCAAAATCCCAAGTTACCCAGGAAAAAATCAGTAATTGCCGGTCCTCTAAAATCAACGGCTCTTACATTAATCATAAATGGCGAGGAGTATACCGCAGTACTACTGTTGGTCCCGTTCCACAAAATTTTTGCAGTATGCGTATTGTTTTCCATTATCGGATAATTACCCTTATTGGTATCTGCAATTTCTTTAATCTTCGCAACCGCCTGGGCGCTAACTTCTGCTTTACCAGAAATTCTCAATAATAACCTTAAATACAAAGAGTTACCAAATCTACGCCACTTATTGATATCGCCCTGATAAACCGGATCACTGCTAACGGTGATAGATTTACCTTCGGCCAATAATTTATTGGCTTCTTCAAGCTTGCTGAATAAATCAAGGTAGATGTCTTTTTGTTTATCAAAAACAGGTTCATAAACACCATCCTTGCCTTGATTGGCCTGCGTATAGGGTACATCGCCATAAACATCAGTAAGCAATTGAAATACCCATGCCTGGGTAATTAACGAAATGCCTTTATAAGATGAATTCAGCGATTCCGGTTTGTTGGCAATTGTGTAAATATCCCTCAAATTGGTTAATTCAGGATACCATACATTCCAGGTATAATCTGCCCAGGTACGTCGTACATCATACCTGAAAACTTTTCCTTCCGCATCGCTTATATCGACTGTTACCTGCATGAGTTCATTATTAAAATTCCTGTTTCTAACCATGTTTGCAGACAGAATATTTACCAGGGCCGGCGCTAAAAGCTGACTTGCAGAAACTGTCGATTTTCCAATCGGATCGGTATTGACTTCATTGAAGTCTTTTTTGCAGGAGAAAGCTGAAATACTTACAACTGCTAATAATATATAACTGGTTATTTTATTTATCGTTTTCATAATCTATTCTTTATAAGCCCACAACTAAACGTACCCCATAAGTCCTGGTAGCAGGCAACTGACCCGTTTCAAAACCTTGAACAATATCAGTTCCTGATAAGGTCCCAAATTCCGGATCGAAGGCCGGCCATGGCGACCAGATAAATAAATTACGTCCATAAGCGCCGATGGTTAATTTGGTGAAACCAATTTTCTTTAAGAAAATCCCGCCAAAGGCGAAGGTTACGTTGGCCTCCCTGAATTTTAAATAATCTGTTCTGAAAACACTTCCTTCAGCCTGGTCTGAACCATACAATGAAGTATAGAAACTTTCCAGGTTGGTTGCCACAACATCGTTTGTGCGGTAAGTTCCGTTTGAATTCTGAACAACTCCATCTCCGATAACTCCGTTATATCTTCCTGGTAAGGTTAAATTAAGCTTACCCAGGGCAGCCATCCTGGAGAAGGTAAGTGAGTGTGCTACCGCACCAAGTTGCGCATCAAATAGTCCGTTTACACTAAAACGACCGTAAGTAAGTGTGGTGCCGAAGCTGAATCTGAATTTCGGCATCGTATTACCCAGGTAAACCAATCCGGTGGATGTTTTTGCGTTACCGGTAGTAGCATCGTAAACAATCTGCCCGTCTGGTGAGCGCAGGAAGCCGTTTCCATACAAATCGCCCATACTGCCACCAACGTTCGCAACAATTTGTCCGCCGCCTAAAGCACCGGTTCGCAATACAACTGAACTATCAGCAAGTTCTACAATTTTATTGCGGTTGGCTGTAAATGTTCCTGTCAATTCCCATTTAAATTTCCCCGCCTGTATTGGTGTACCATTCACAGCCAGCTCTATACCTTTATTTTCTACCTTACCAACATTAAACACCGCTACGTTATAACCCGTTGCCCTATCTACAATACGGCTAAGAATCTGGTTTTTTGTATTCCCTAAATACGCAGCAAAATCGAAATTTAACCGGTTTTTAAATAAGCGGAGTTCTGTACCCAACTCAATTGTTGTAGTTTTAAGGGGTTTAAGGTTTGGATTTGGCAATACACTTGGATTAGTCATTGCACTATCCGGATAAATACCGTTTGAGGCTAAACTATAATTGTAAGCAGTACGATAAGGTGTGGTACCGCCACTGCCAACCTGCGAAATCGAAGCCCTTAATTTGAAGAAACTAATTTGTGATGGTAGTTTCCAAAAATCTGACAACACGAAAGATGCACTTGCCGAAGGGTAGAAAAAGCCAACGTTATCGGTTCTGAAAGGTGTGGCTAACGTACTGCTCCAATCCTGGCGCCCGGTTAAATCCAGGTATAAATAGTTTTTGTAACTGAATGATATAGCTGCATAAAAACTATTTATTCTATAGCGGGCCGTATCCGGCACCGAAACCAACGGGCTTGCATTATTTGTTAAGCTGTAAACACCGGGAACAACCAATCCATCGGCACGAAGTTCTGATTTACTGTATTGATTACGCATTTGGCTACCGCCAACATTGGCAATCATTCTAAACGATTCTGATATTTTCTTATCATATTTTAGTAAGAAATCTGCATTTACCTCGTAAGAATTAATGTCTTGCACGCGGTAAGAACCTTGCGCAAATTTATTTCCTGCAGCATCCCAGGGGCGCTGCGTTTCGCGAACATCATGGTTATAATCTATTGAACCACGGACCAGTAAACTAAGTTCATCTGTAAACTTATAATTAGCTTGCAAACTACTTAAAACACCATTTCTGCGCTGCTTATTTAAGTATTGCTCAGAAATTGCATAAGGGCTTTCAGGATTGGTTGTCGTAATGTTTACGAATTGAGTATTAACTTTTCCAGGCGCCCAATAATCGCGGTACCAATCTGTATTTACATTTGGTTGTGCAAACATAAACCAATACATTAACGATTGATTACCATAACCTGTTGCAGGTAAATTGTCGCTGTGCCGGTTATTGTAAGCGGCTTTGAAATTAACACTTAATTTTTTCGTAACGTCTGCATTTGCAGAAAATGAAGCCGATGTGCGTTCTAAACCAGTATTAGGTACAATCCATTCGTTATTGCCATGACTCGCGGAAAAACGCATTCCAACTTTTCTGTATGTTCCATCTAAGCTAACAGAATTTGAAGATTCGAAACCGGTTTGAAAAAATGCATCAACAGGATTTGGGTAAGCTACCCAGGGTGTTCTGGTTAAACCTCTTGTTTTTGTAACCGGGTCATATTGATAATACATTCCGCCCTGGTTAAAAGGCGCACCCCAGCTTGCACTTGTCGCATTGGTGCTGGGGCCGTCTTCGGTTGCACCATATGAAAAATATCCAACACCAAACTGGCCTTGCCCATATTGGTTTTGAACATCAGGACTATTACTTACCTGTTCCCAGGTGCTGTTAGACGTAAACGTAATATTAAGTTTTTTACTGTTCTTACTGCCGGATTTAGTCGTGATGATAATTGCACCATTCGCACCACGCTGTCCGTAAAGTGCCGATGCGCCCGGACCTTTTAACACGGTAACACTTTCAATATCATCAGGATTTAAATCGTTTAAAGCAGAACCAAAATCCGGAGGCATAATATCGCCGGATGTACCGTAAACGCCGCCTGAAGATGCAGCTGTACGGCGGGCAGAACTACTGGCGACAACCCCATCGATAACAATTAAAGCTTCGTTATCACCGGTTAAGTTATTCTCGCCTCTTAAAATAATTTTATTGGAAGCTGCCGGACCGCTATTACGCACCAGGTTCAAACCCGCAACTTTCCCCGACAAAGCATCTGTCCAGTTACTGGCAACGGCATTTGTAAAAGCACTGCTATCTACTTTTGTTGTAGCATATCCTAAGGATTTCTCCTCACGCTTTATACCCAGAGCGGTAACAACAACATCATTTAACTGACTTGAAGACGATTTTAAACGAATAGTAATATTATTTTCACTTTTATCAAATACTCGTTTTATCGCCGTGTATCCGATTAAATTGAAGACAACGGTGGTACCTCTTTGTACTGAAATTGAATAATTCCCGTCGTTATTGGTTACACCTAATACTTTTTTACTATTATCCGTTATGGTTATTCCAACCAAAGGTTGATTATCATCCTCATCAAGAACCGTCCCTTTAATTATTATATTTTGTGCAGGTTGCTGTGCTGATACTTTTTTTACATAAAAAGGTAAAGCTAAAAACAGTAACAATGAAATCTTAATTAAACTGCGACAGGGAATAAAAATCTGATTTTGTTTTTGAAGATTATCAGGTATGCGATCCTTTAAAGGCCGCAAAAACTGAAATCTGGATTTCTGTTGGGTAGAAATTTCGTTCATAGTTTATTTATATCCGGTTAGTATTTTAGGAAACAGGATTAATTATTTTGATCCGGATGCCGGCAAAATAACTTCACCCACGTTAAATAACTATTAACTCATCGTTAAAATTAAGGAAGCAAAGCCCATAATCTTGCGATTTATTGTTTTTATATTATTTAATGTTTCGTTAAATAAAATTAACAAAACAAATCGAAACTAAAAACAATTTATTAAAATCAAGAATCAGCGCGTAAATACAAGTTAAACTAAAGTGCAGATTGGTTTGAATTTTATGAAAAAAGAAGAAAAATCGTTTATAAAACTAAATTAATTAAACAATTTTGAGCGATAATTTTCTTTTTATAAAACAATACAAGGCGTAATAATTTTGTTACCCTACCAAAAAAGGTGTAAAACATAAAAAAATAATACGAAATCAAGCTATTGTAACAATAACATTGAAATACAAAATCGAAAGATAAAGAAACCCTTAATTAGTAGTTTTCTTATACTTTAGAACGTACTTATTATACAGACTGCTAAGCGAAAATGTTCTTTCCAGTATAATTAATAATACAACAGGGAAAATCAGGAATTTAAAAATATTAAAAGAATAAAAAATAAAGGCAAAAACAGATATCAATCTGAAACATTCTAAATAATAAATCCATTTTCTTTGTTCCAAAAGTGCGCCAATATTAATTAATGTAATCATTATAAATATTAAAATGGCTATGGCAATTAACGACGTTATGGATTCAAAAAATAGTGTCATAAATGTTAACAAGCCTACAATTAAAATCATTTGAAAGTTAACATAGCCTCTGAATTTTATTTTCTTTTCCTTGCTTTTATGCTGCAGGTATTTCAATTCTAATTCAGGCCTGATGTTTTGATCCATTAATGCCGGACTTCCAAAAACAGCTATCCATTTCGCCTTAAAGCCATCTGCCCTTTTATAAGCTTCTATAATTTCGAGGTAATAATGAAAATGTTGCCAAATGAAACTATAACTTTTGATAGGATGCGTTAAACCGTATTTTGGCGGCTCTTCTTCGGTTTGAAAGGTACCAAAAAGTTTATCCCAAAAAACAAATACGTCTCCATAATTCTTATCGAGATACTTTTCATCTGATGCATGGTGAACACCATGTAGCGACGGTGTAATAAAAACATGCTCCAGCCAGCCGATTTTGCCAATAAGTTGCGTATGCGTAAAAAATGAATATGCCCCGTGAGCCAGCAGAATTACGATTATCATACCCGGATGGAAACCGATTAATGGTAAAATGCACCAGAATACATTCCTAAAAACCGCCTGAATGGTTGTTATTCTGGCTGCTGCCGATAAATTAAATTCTTCACTTTGATGATGCACGATGTGGGCAGCCCATAGAAAATTAATTTCATGTCCTAAGCGATGGTACCAGTACCAGACAAAATCCGTTGCTAAAAGTAAAAATAGCCATACATACCACTCATTTGGAATATCAAATAAGGCGTAGTGGTTATAAATCCAATTGTAAACCTGATAAAAGCTTGCTGCAATAAATAAATTTAATAGTCGCTCTGCAATACCTACACTAAAATTAGCTACAGTACTTTCGTATTTAAATATGGAACTCTTTCTCTTTTGTCGGGCCAACCTGTACTCCATAAAAACAAAAAGGAAGAACGCAGGAATAGCAAATGCAAGGTAATTTATATTGTTCATCGCAAATTTTTATTTCATAACGATACAAACTTAAAAATATTCTACAAATTACATAGACTTAGTAGTTTATTTATTTACACATAAATTACTTCCAAATGCATTTAATATTTGTTGTTCTAATTTATTTGCAGAACTTCGATCTTACAAAAAGCATCATTATGGCGACAAAAAAACAAGCTGAAAATACCAATGTTTTATCCATAGATATTGGCGGTACGAGTATAAAGACGGTCTTATTAGATGAAAACGGCAATATGCTATCCGAGTATCTGAAATTAAAAACCCCTGATGGTGCTACACCAAAAGATATTCTTTCCGGTATTGTCGAACTTATTAAGCCGCTCCCAAATACATATAACAGAGTTTCAGTCGGTTTTCCAGGTTATGTTAAAAATGGAATTGTTAAAACAGCCCCAAATCTTGCTAAAAACAAGTGGGAAGATATAGATTTAGGACAACGCATTGCAAATACCTTGGAAAAATCAGTAAGGTTGGTTAACGATGCCGACCAACAAGGGCTTGGCGTAGTTGAAGGTAAAGGTTTTGAAATTGTGTTTACTGTTGGTACCGGATTCGGTACAGCCTTATTATTCGACGGCAATTTACTTCCTCACCTGGAACTTGCGCACTTTCCAATCAATAAAGAGGAGGATTATGACGATTATATCGGAAATAAAGCCTTTGAGAAAATCGGCGCTGAGCGGTGGAATAAACGCTTAAAAAAAGTTATCGAGATTTATAAAACCGTTTTTAATTATGACACCTTATACATCGGCGGAGGTAACTCAAAACAAATTGATTTTAAACTGGAAGATAACATCAGAGTAGTGTCGAACCGGGATGGAATTAAAGGTGGCGCAAAACTTTGGAAATTAGCTGATGGAAATAACATTAACACATTAACACCAGAGAAATAGGTTTATACATTTTTACGACATCATTAAATAAGAATATTAATTTGTAAAACCTAATTTTGAACATATATCAAAAAACAAAAAATGGCAAGTAACGATTCAAAACAATATAGATTGGGCATGATAGGCCTGGGTACAATGGGCCGGAATCTTTTACTGAACATGGCCGACAAAGGCTTTTCGGTAACCGGATATGATAAAGATCATAAGATGATTGCAAAGCTGGAAGAAGAGGGTAAAAACCATAATCTTCAAGGCTTTGATAATATCGAAAATTTCATTAACAGTATAACAACACCAAGAACTCTGGTTTTATTAGTACCTGCAGGACCTATTGTAGATAGTGTTATTGCAGAATTAAAACCACTTTTAAGTAAAGGTGATATTATTATAGACAGCGGAAACTCACATTTTACTGATACCAACCGTAGGGTTGATGAACTGGAAAAAGATGGTTTACATTTTTTTGGAATGGGCATTTCCGGTGGCGAAGAAGGCGCACGTTTTGGACCAAGCATGATGCCAGGTGGCGATAAGCAAGCTTATAATGTTGTAAAAGATATTTTCGATGCTATTGCGGCTAAAGTAAATAATGATCCCTGCGTAACCTATATTGGTCCCGGTGCTTCCGGCCACTTTGTTAAAATGGTGCATAATGGTATTGAATATGCAATCATGGAACTTATAGCTGAAGTTTATGGAATTCTTAAAAATGGCTTGGGTTATGCTAACGATGATATTTATAAGGTGTTTAAAAAATGGAATGAAGGCCGGCTTCAATCTTTTTTGTTAGAAATTACGGCTGAGATTTTCGTTTTTAAGGATGGTGATACCGGAATTGATTTATTAGACCGGATAAAAGATGAAGCCCGTTCAAAAGGAACCGGAAAATGGACGTCAGAAGTTTCGATGGAACTGCAATTACCAATTCCAACCATTAACGAAGCGGTGTCTAACCGTGACTTATCAAAATTCAAACAGTTAAGGGTAGCGCTTGAGGATGCATATGGTAAAAAGGATACCAAAATCGATGTTAATATTGAGGAACTGGAAGATGCTTTTTATTTTTCCATGATTAGTGCTTACGCCCAAGGCATGCATTTGCTGGTGCAGGCTTCTAAAGAATATCAATACGATTTAAAATTGCATGAAATTGCTAAAATCTGGAGAGGTGGTTGCATTATAAGGGCTAAATTCTTAGAGGATATCTACCAGGCTTACGAAAAAAACAATAACCTTGAACATCTTTTTGGAGATGCAGGCATCAGGGAAATTATAAAAAGCACATTAAACGGAACGCGTAAAACGGTTTCCGCATGTATAAATTCAGGCTTGGGTATTCCTGCTTTCGCTTCTACCCTAACCTATTTCGATACCATAACAACTGGCCGTATGCCTTCAAACTTAATTCAGGCGCAAAGAGATTTCTTCGGCGCACATACATTTGAACGTATTGATCAGGAAGGCGTATTCCATGCCGACTGGAATAAATTATCCTAAAACACCGATTTTAAAAACAAAAAAATGAAATCAAATACCGCATTAAATCCGACAATATTTGTAATATTTGGAGGTACAGGCGATTTAAATAAACGCAAACTCGCTCCCGCGCTTTACAACTTATTTATCGAAGGCTATATGCCTGCTAAATTCGCAGTTATCGGAACAGGGCGGACCGAATTTACAGATGATAGCTACAAAGCAGCCTTAGAAGATGCCGTAAACGAATTTTCCCGTTCAGGAAAAGTTAAAAAAGATAAATGGGAAGATTTTGGCAATACAATTCATTACTGCCCGACAGATTTTGCGCAGCCTAAAACATTCGAAAACCTAAAAGCCGCAGTAGATAAGTATCAAAAAGAATATGGCGCAAATACACAGGTGATTTTCTATCTGGCTGTGGCACCAAACTTCTTCCCGGTTATTGCAGAATGTTTACAAAAATACAAGTTAACGCAAAACGAAGACAACAGTCGTATCGTAATCGAGAAACCTTTTGGCCATGATCTGGAATCGGCCAAAGAATTGAATAAACTTTTAAGCACCATCTTTACCGAAAAACAAATCTACCGTATCGACCATTATTTGGGTAAAGAAACGGTTCAGAATATGATGGCTTTCCGTTTCGCAAACTCATTATTTGAACCCTTATGGAATCGATCGTACATCGACCATGTTCAGATTTCAGTTACGGAGCAATTGGGCGTTCAAGACCGTGGAGGATATTATGAAGGTGCCGGTGCATTGAGAGACATGATTCAAAATCACCTGTTACAATTGCTTTGCTTAATCGGCATGGAAGCGCCTATCACTTTTGATGCAGATGAAATCAGAAACAGAAAAGTTGAGGTTTTAAAGGCCATGCGTCCTTTTTCTTCAGAAGATATCCGTTTTGGAACCGTTCGCGGACAATACAGTAAAGGCTGGGTTGAAGGTAAAGAAGTTCCTGGTTACCGCCAGGAAAAAGGTGTTGATGCACATTCCAATACAGAAACTTTCGCCGCTGTTAAATTCCATATCGATAACTGGAGATGGCAGGGCATTCCTTTTTATTTAAGGACCGGAAAGCGTTTAAACCAAACTTCATCGTTAATTACAATTCAGTTCAGAGATGTTCCTCACCAGATATTTTCATCTAATGTAACCGAAAACTGGGTGCAAAATAGATTGGTTATCAGCATACAGCCGGAAATGAGCATTCGTTTACAGGTACAGGCAAAAAGGCCTGGTTTGGACATGGTTTTAAATCCTGTTGATATGGTTTTTGATTATAAAGGAACTTATGAAGGCGATACCCCGGAGGCTTATGAAACACTATTGCTCGATGCAATGATGGGCGACCAGACTTTATTTATGCGTGGCGATCAGGTTGAGGCTGCATGGGAGCTGGTTATGCCAATTTTAAATACTTGGGAAAGTAAAAAATCGATCAATTTCCCGAATTATCCGGCTGATAGCTGGGGACCTGAAGAAGCAGAGGCACTTATTGCAAGAGATGGTTTCCATTGGTTTAATCTGCCATTGAAAAATAAAGAATAATAATCAACCCGTCATCCGATGACTATCGGATGCGAGGCACGAAGCAATCTATCCTGAAAAAAAGATTGATTCGTGCCTCGCAATGACGTTATATATTAAAAATATGAACCTGCTCATTTACAAAACACTTGAAGAATTAAATCAGGATTTAGCTGATTATGTAATCAAAATTGCAGAAATGTCGATTGAGGAAAACGACCGTTTTAATTTTGTTTTAACCGGTGGTAATTCGCCAATGGAGTTATATAAAATTTTATCGATAGATTGCAAAGACAGAATTGATTGGGAAAAAGTTTACTTTTTCTTCGGTGATGAACGTAATGTGCCTGCAGATGATGAAAACTACAATGGCTTAATGGCAAAGAAAAATTTCTTTGATAATTTAAATATTGCCGAAGATCATATTTTTTATGTTAATACAACATTAGCACCGGAAAAAGCCGCAATTGAATATAAAAAAGCAATCGATAAGCACTTTAACGGAAATGATATCGTTTTCGATTTAATTTTACTGGGCATGGGCGATGATGCGCATACTGCTTCAATTTTTCCGCATACAAATTTGGTAAAAGCTGAAGAAGTGACTGTGGCTTCAGTGTTTGTAGAAAAATTAAACACCTACCGCATCAGCTTCACTGCACCATTGATTAATAAAGCTGAAAACATTGCTTTCCTTGCCTTTGGCGAGAATAAGGCCGCTGCTTTAAGTCACGTGATTGGTGATGAACAAAAAGATTTTGACACCTATCCTGCGCAGTTAATTAATCCGATTGATGGAAAACTAACCTGGTTTGTAGATGAAGCTGCAACAAAATTACTCGAAGATTAATTAAGGTATATGTCTGAAGAAAATGATTTATCAGGCTTTTTAAACGGAAAAACGGAATATACTATCGAGTTATTCCGTTTTTTTATTGATGAGTTCAGCAGGTTATCTGATGTAAATATCCGTCCTTTAAAATCAATGATATCAATTGAAGGTAAACATAATTATGTTTACATCACACAATTAGGAAAAAATTTCATCCACGTTGTATTTCATTTTAACAAACCTTTCGAAGATAACTTATGTTTTAGCAAAATTGCGCAGGTTCCGGGTACTCATCAATATAACCATCACCTCCGAATTTATTATAAAGATGATGTAAACGAAGAAGTTAAAAGTTTTATGAAAATGGCAATTTCAGGCATTAATAATGATTAATATAACTTTCATTAAATTAATAATACCATAGCTATACCAACCGGAAAAAGGTCGTCTTTCCAGGAAGGCGTTTTAGCCGACAAATCAAATCTTTATTAGCTCGTCGTCTCCCTTTAAAAAGATTGCCTGCCTACAGTAGGCAGTCTTCGCACCGGTACACAATTCAAGCTCGGTTCTCAAAGAAGATTAGTACGTAGTTATAAAATAACAATCAAACCTCAACAATGATTAATCCAATTTTTCTTCGATTAAGAGCTTGATAATACCATCGGCCATACCCACCTTAGGCACATAAATCTGTTTAATCCCCGTCCATTTCATTAAGGTTAAATAAATCTCACAGGCAGGGATAATTACGTCAGCCCTATCCGGATTTAAACCTAAAACATGAATCCTTTCTTTTAAAGAATAACTTGTTAAACGATTATACAGGGCATTCAATTTTTGTAACGACATGGGTGCGCCATCTTTTTCATCAGCCATGCGGAAAAGCTTGTTTATATTACCACCGGTTCCGATACCTGCAAGGTGTTTATGGGCCTTCGTATGTTCCTTTACCCAGTCTTTCATTTCCTCCCAGGTTTCTTCTTTATCCTGGTTATCGAGCATTCGTATGGTACCAATATTAAATGATTTTGATGCTTCGGGTACGCCCTTTACAAAAACCGAAAGTTCTGTACTACCACCGCCAACATCTATATATAAGTAGGTTTTATTTTCATCTAAATCCTGCTCAATATGGTTGGCATAAATAATATTTGCTTCCCGCTGACCTTCAATAATTTCGAGTGTAAGCGAAGTTTCATCTTTGATAAGTTTAACAATTTCCTGCCCGTTTGAAGCTTCGCGCATGGCCGATGTTGCACATGCCAGATATTCGGTAACATGATAAACATCCATCAAGTTCTTAAAAGCAGTCATTGTTTTAACCAAATCGCCGGCTTTTTTCGGCGATATATGCTGGTCTAAAAACGCATCATCGCCCAAACGCAAGGGCACACGAATCAGTGTGTTTTTTTTGTACTTATATAAACCATCCTGTTTACTGATATCAGCGATGAGTAACCTAACCGCGTTCGAACCGATATCTATAGCTGCGTATCTTAACATATTATTGATGCTTGGTTTTCAGGTAATTATAAATATCTACCTGTGCACGTGTTTTTTTGATTAACCTGTTTTTGTGGTATTTATTATTATTTTGAGCGTTTATTTGTCTGGACTTTGTATTGTCTTGCAGTTGCAAATCAATAATATCCTGAATTTCCTGTTTCACCTCAGGGTCCAGAACCGGAAAACCAACCTCTACCCGATGTTCGAAATTTCTGCTCATTAAATCGGCAGATGATAAATACATATCATTTTTACCATTATTACTAAAAATATAAACCCTGGCATGTTCCAGAAATTTATCGATAATGCTTATGGCTGTAATATTTTCGCTGAAGCCTTTAACACCGGGAACCAGGCAACAAATTCCTCTTATAATGAGCTGAACTTTAACACCTGCATTGCTCGCTTCATAAAGTTTGCTTATAATCCCTTCGTCGGCCAAACTGTTAACCTTTAAAAGAATATAGGCCAACTTTCCGGCTTTGGCATTTCTGATTTCTCGGTTAATAAAATTGGTTAGTTTGGATCTGCTTTCCAGTGGCGAAACAATTAAATACTTAAATCCTTTGGTTACGGTTCGCTTCATTAAAGCGTCAAAAAGCTTTACCAAGTCATTCGTAATTTCCTTCTTTGCGGTAAAAATACTATGATCGCAATAGAGTCCTGCCGTTTTTTCGTTGAAATTCCCTGTCGCTAAATTGGCATAATACACCGGCTTATCTTTTTCAATACGCTTAACCAGGCAAATTTTGGAATGTACTTTATAATCCGTTAATCCGTAATTAACCTTTACGCCTTCCTCCATCAGTCTGCTGGTCCAGAAAATATTTGCCTGCTCATCAAACCTGGCCTTAAGTTCTAATAAAACGGAAACATTTTTCCCGTTTTTTGCGGCATTTATTAAAGCATTAATCACTTTCGAATTTTCCGCCAAACGATAGAGCGTAATCTGGATATCCGTAACTTTTGGATCGATTGCAGCTTCCCTCAGGAACAAAATAATATAATCGTAAGATTGATAAGGTAAATTAACCAGATAATCCTTATGTGCAATTTTCGCAAATACACTTTCTGTACGGTGTAGGCCATGAACTTTTAATGGTACATTAGGCGCATACTCCAACTCTTTACCGCCGACATTAGGAAAAGCAATAAAATCGCCGAATTTATGGTAACGATTGCCCGGGATTAAACTTTCTGCTTCCAGCTTTAATTTGTTTACCAGAACGGTAAGCATATTCAGCGGCATTGCCGAATCATAAAGCAAACGCATAGGCTTACCTTTCTTACGTTTTTCTAAACTGCTTTTTAAGTCTTCGATAAACTTATCATTGATGTTCTTATCAATATCTAATTCAGCATCCCGTGTAAGCTGGATCGAGTAAGCCTCCAAATTATCATAGGTAAAAACATAAAAAATATCATCTAAACAATATCGAATAATATCTTCTGCAAGAATAATGAATTTTAAACCATTAGTTTCAGGTAAAACAAGGAAGCGTGGCAAATTCGGTGGAATTTCAATTAAGGCGTATTTCTCTTTTAACTTAATATCCTTTCTGGATAATTTAACAAAGAAATACAGAAACCTGTCCTTTAATTCGGGAAAAGGTTTATCCATATCCAACATAATCGGAACCAGATTAGAGAGGATTTTATCCCTGAAATGATTTTTAACAAAGCCGCCCCTGCTTACGTTAAGCTGGGTATCATTAAGAATGAAAATTCGATGTTGCGCCAATTCATTTATTAGCGTTGCCTGAAAAAGCTGCTCAAATTTACGTTCCTGCCTGACAACAATATTTTTAATTTCATTTAGTATTTTCTTGGGGTTAAAACCTAAAAGGGCTTTAGCTTTTTCATTCAGATTTGTTAAGCGGGTCATCGTGGCAACCCTAACCCTGTAAAATTCTTCGAGGTTGGATGAGAAAATTGATAAAAATTTGATACGTTCTATTAGAGGTACACTTTCATCGGCTGCTTCCTGAAGTACGCGTTCATTAAAATATAACCAGCTTATTTCGCGATTAAAAAAAGGTATCTTCTTTTTGCTCATTTAAAAAAATAAAAATCCCTGCGTAACAGGGATACTCAAAACTGCAAATTTATTTGTTAAGTAGGTGTTAATTCACAACCATATTAATGTTAATAAACTATTTAGCCGGCTTAACTTTAGGTGTTGCTTTTGAAACTGTCGTTTTTGTCGCTTTTGCCGCTTCAGCTTTAACCGGGGCGGCCTTTGCTGCTGTGCGGGCAAGTGGTTTGGCTTCAGTTTTTTTAATTGCTGCCGGTTTAGTGGCCGCTGCTGCTACGGCTTTCTTAGCTACAGGAGCGGCTTTCTTAACTGCTGAAGTTGCTTTTTCTATAGGTTTCGCTATCGCCTTTTCTGCTTTTTCTTCAGTTGCAATGGCAGCAACTTTCACGCTCTGAACAACAGGCTTAGCTTTTGAAACTGCTTTTTTCACAACTTTTTCAGCCTTACTGGCTACCTTGCCTACAGTTTTTTTGGCCTCTTTCTTAGCCGGTTTGGCAGAATGAATTAAGTCATCAATTTTTTGTCCTACATCTGCTTTAATTACGGTAAATTTTTTGGTCAGTTTTTTTGCGACTCTTTTGCTGGCCTTTCCGATTTCTGAACTTATCTCTGAAGCATCGTGACCCAAGTTTTTAACTACTTCCAAAAATTGAGCGGTTAAAGATTGTTCTAATTGTTTCTTGGCATCTTTTTTAGTTGTCTTTTTTTGAGTATTTGCCTTATTGGTTTTCATAATATTTTTCGTTTTTTTGTGACATCAGTAATTATCTATTAAATCTACTTATTTTTTTACTTTAAAGCTAAAAACATGCCTTCTTTTGATATTGTGAGTAAAGTTGATGCGCAAACACTAGACAATGCGATTAACAACGCCAAAAAGGAAATTTTAAACCGATTTGACTTTAATGGCTCAAAGAGCACCATCGATTTGGATAAAAAGACGAATGTTATTACCATCGTTACTGAAGATGACATGCGTTTAAAAGCGATTGAAGGCTCTATTATTTCCAGAATGATGAAACAAAATTTAGACCCGAAAAGTTTGGATTTCGGAGATGAACAACAAGCATCAGGAAATATGATTCGCAAGGAAATCAGTATCAAAGAAGGTTTGGATAAAGAAGCTGCGAAAAAAGTTGTTGCGAAAATCAAAACAAGTGGTTTAAAAGTTCAACCCTCTATTATGGATGACCAGGTTCGGGTGACCGCAAAAAAAATTGATGATTTGCAAGCCGTAATTAATCTTTGCCGCAATGAAGATTTTGGCCAGCCACTGCAATACATCAATATGCGTAATTAAGGCTTTCGTTAATCGTTTTTCGTTATCCGCTATTGTTCATTGATCAGTTTTATAAACCCACCCACCATACATCAGCCATTGTCCATCTTATATCACCCATAAACCACTTTACATCTTTAGCTATGGAAATAAGTGAAAACGGATTTATATTTTCTGACAATAAGGAGCTTATAAAAATTGACGCTGTTCATCATTATTTGAGCGAAGTGTCGTACTGGGCAAAAAACATTCCTTTAGAAACTGTAAAAAAATCCATCGAAAATTCACTTTGTTTTGGCATTTATAAAGATAATGAACAGGTGGGTTTCGCCCGCTGGGTAACTGACAAGGCAACTTTTGCTTATCTGTGCGATGTCTATGTGGCGCAACAGTATCGTGGCTTGGGTTTAGCTAAAAAATTAATGGCTTTCATGATTTTTCATCCTGATTTACAAGGCTTACGACGTTATCAGCTGACAACTTTAGATGCGCACGAATTATATCGTCAGTTTGGTTTTTCAGCGTTAAAAAATCCGGAAAGGCAAATGGCGATTGTAACTGAAAATATTTACAGCGCAAGAAAAGATTAAATCCTACGCTAATCTATAAAAAAACCTTTTGCAAGCTTTCTTGTTTTCTAATCAAACGAAATAGAAAACAAATG
Organism: Pedobacter rhodius; assembly: GCF_027213645.1. Lineage (GTDB taxonomy): Bacteria > Bacteroidota > Bacteroidia > Sphingobacteriales > Sphingobacteriaceae > Pedobacter > Pedobacter rhodius. The sequence goes on from NZ_JAPWGL010000002.1 coordinate 412,263, forward strand.
AAAAAGATATTTTTAGGTTTAGCCTTTTCTGCAGCAATTACTTTTCAGGCCTGCCAAAGCGCAGATAAGAAATCTTCAACAACAAAAGATAGCGTATCTGGAGACACCACCATGGTTAATGGCGTTCATGTTACCGGTTCGGAGAGTACCGAAGCTTCTCTAGATGAAGAAGGCGCTACATTTTTAAAGAAAGCTGCAGCTGGAGGAATTATGGAAGTTGAAGCCGCAAAAATTGCACTAACGAATGCGAAAAGTGCTGATGTTAAAAATTTTGCGCAGCAAATGCTTACCGACCATACCAAAGCAAATAAGGAGTTGAAAGAATTAGCGGCAAAAAAGAAAATTATTACACCTGATGCCTTACCTGCCGAAGATCAGATTCATGTCGATGCAATGAAAAAGATGACCGGAACCGAATTCGACAAACATTATATCGCCATGATGGTAACCGACCATGAAAAAACAGTTAAGCTGTTTGAACAGGGTAAACAAAATAAAGACACCGATTTAAAGACCTGGGCAACAAAAACCCTGAATGTAATCGAAGGACATACTGCTAAAGCAAAAGAAATTGCCTTAGCAATGAAATAACCAACACGATTATAAATTTCAAAGCAGGATTCGTTTAATAACGGATGCTGCTTTTTTTTGATTAAAATGTTCGTATAACATCATTTTTAAATGTGCTTTTCTATTTTGAAGAAAATTAAAGTTATATTTTGCCGTTAAATACAAAAAATTACAAATGAACAAGCATAAAATTTTTAAAGTCCTACTTACTACGGCTGTTATTTCAATGCCATTTATTGCCGATGCTCAAAAAGCGAACTGGCAAAATCTCGATTTAAAAACTGATTCTGTGTTTGGAATCAGCACCGAAAAAGCATATAAGGAACTCCTTAAAGGTAAAAAATCGACACGAGTTATTGTTGCAGTTAATGATGGCGGTGTGGATAATCAGCACGAAGATTTGAAGCGGATTATGTGGGTTAATCCGAAAGAAACAGCAGGAAACGGAAAGGATGATGATAAAAATGGTTATATAGATGACATTAATGGCTGGAATTTTATTGGCGGTCCAAAAGGTTCTGTTGACCATGAAACGCTTGAATTAACCCGTTTGGTTCGCAGGGATATGGCAAGGTTCGCCAACACAACTGATGCAAACGTGACTGAAAAAGATAAAAAAGAGTATGAAGCTTTTAAAGTTATGCGCTCTGATTTAGAAAAGCAGCTCGGCGAAGCCAATGCAAATCTGGCTGGATTATCAGGCTTTAAAAATGCTTTAGATGCCGTAGTTAAAAAAATAGGCAAGACAAACCCAACGGCAGAAGATTTTGCGAAATTCAAACCGGAATCAAACGCCGATGCACGCATTCAGGAAGTATTAGCTGAAGAACTAAAAAAAGGGAGCTTTGCCGATTTTTATGAAGACCAGATTACTGAAGGTGTAAAATATTATTCAGAAAAGGCCAATTATAATTTAAACCTGGATTATAACCCGCGTGATATTGTTGGTGACGATCCGAATAACGATAAAGAAAAGTTCTACGGCAATAATGACGTAAAAGGTCCGGATGCTATGCATGGTTCTCATGTTGCGGGTATTATAGCTGCTGATAGAACCAATAAGCTCGGTATAAATGGTGTGGCCGATAATGTATTAATTATGGGCGTTCGCTGTACACCAAACGGTGATGAACGCGATAAAGATGTTGCAAATTCTATCCGCTATGCGGTTGATAACGGCGCAAAAGTAATTAATATGAGTTTTGGTAAAGCTTATAGCTGGGATAAAGCCGTGGTTAATGAAGCCATGAAATATGCAGCTTCAAAAGATGTATTAATTGTTCAGGCGGCCGGCAATGAAAATAAAGATATTGATACAGAGAACAATTTCCCTAACCACAAAGATTTAGATGAGAAAACCATTGCTTCATGGATTACCGTTGGTGCGTCTGGGCCTAAAGATGATGAAAACCTAAAGGCAAGTTTTTCAAATTTTGGTAAAACTCAGGTCGATGTTTTTGCACCTGGTGTTCAGATTTATTCAACCGTTCCGGGTTCAAAATATAAAAATTTAGATGGTACAAGTATGGCTTCGCCGGTTGTTGCGGGTTTAGCCGGCTTAATTCGTTCTTATTACCCAAAATTAACGGCAGCCCAGGTTAAAGAAATTATTGTGAAATCTGTGGTTAAGGTAAACCACAATGTTTCATACAAAAAAGGAGAAGGTGAAGATGCACCAAAAGTGTCTGTTCCTTTTGCTGATTTATCCATTAGTGGCGGAATTGTTAATGCTTACAATGCATTAAAACTGGCTGCTACATATGATGGTAAAACGACAACTAAATAATTAAAAATATCTGTTAAAATACAAAGGTCGAATTTCAGTTGAAATTCGACCTTTGTATTTTTTTTTGTTTTAAGATGTGGCTAAAATCTTATCCGGCGTTATCGGCAAAGTTCTGATTCTTTTGCCTGTTGCGTTAAAAACCGCATTTGCTACAGCGGCTGAGAAACCAATTAAAGCAATTTCTCCCATTCCTTTAGCGCCCATCGGATTTATATATGGATCTGGTTTATTAATGAAATGAACTTCAATTTCAGGAATATCTGCATTAACAGGAACATGGTAATCAGCAAAATTATTGTTGATGTATCGTCCATAACGATGATCTATAATAGATTCTTCCGTTAAAGCCATACCAACACCACCAACAGCACCTCCAACCATTTGGCTTCTGGCCGTTTTCGGACTTACAATAGTTCCTGAATCACCAACTGAAACAATTTTATCAACCTTAACAACACCGGTTAAACTATGCACTTTTACTTTCACAAAGTGGATGGAAAACGAATACATTGAATAATCCTCCCTTTCTTTTCCTGCCTGGCTCTGCTTGGTTACCTCAATTGATGGAAGGTTATTTTTCTTTAGCACATCAATAAAATTTGAAGTGGCATCCATATTTGAGTTTGCAGCAAGTTCGGCTATGGTCGATTTCAGGGCAACACAAACATCATTTACTGCAGAACCAACGGTGGAAAGTGTAGCGGAACCACCCTGACTTGGTGCTGGAGGCAATGAAGAATCGCCCAGTTCGAACTTAATCTTATCATTGGGAATCCCCAACAACTTGCTCGCAATAAGTGTCATTCCGGTTCCTGTACCAGGTCCGATATCACTGGTTGCACTTTGCAAAACCAAAGTTCCATCGGCTTTTAAAATACCTTTCACGCTTGCTCTGCCCCTGTTTGCGTTAAACACACCGATACTTACGCCATAACCGCTCTTCCATTGACCATTTACCAGACTACCGGGTTTATTTTTTCTTTCGCTCCAGCCAATTTTTCCGGAACCTATGCGATAGGCCTCTTTTATATTCTTATCGGAAAATGGCTTATTTCTTTGCTGGTCTTTTTCAGGGTCGTTTTTAATTCGAAATTCAAGCGGATCCATATCTAAAGCATGGGCCATTTCATCAATCGCACTTTCTAAAGCAAATGCACCGGTTGCCTCTCCCGGCCCGCGCATCCAGATGGGCACACCTAAATCTACAGGAACAACGGTATACCGTGTATTTACATTATCGCATTGGTACATAAACTTGGCCATATTAACGACACCTTCAGTAAAATTTTCATAAACGGAAGTCTCGCCGAAAGCACTGTGTGTAATACCTGTTAATTTACCATCTTTATTTGCGCCGAGTCCAATGGTTTGTACCGCCGCCGGACGATTTCCAACCATGGTAAACATTTGCATCCTGGTAATCACCAGTTTTACAGGCTTAGCGACATGTTTCGAAGCCATTATCGTAGCAATTTCCAACGACCAGGTTCTTAAAGCCATACCAAAACCGCCACCCACAAATTCAGAATTTACTTGAATATTTTCGATTGGGATTTTAAAAACATTAGCAATTGTACCTTGTGTAGCTTTTACCCCTTGCGTTTTTGCATAAACCATAACCTGGTTATTTGGCCGCCAATCGGCAATAATTCCATGTAATTCCATCGGATTATGTGTTTCAATCGGCAGATGATATTTAGCCTCTATCATTACTTCTGCTGATTTATAAGCGTCTTCAACACCACGCTTGTAATCTGGCTGACCTTGTAATTTTTTTGCTTTTGCATCGCTAACTGCTTTTTCGAAATCAGTATTGAAATCTTCTTTTGCATAAGTTGCCTTTACTAATGAGGCGGCGTAAGTAGCCCTTTCAAATGTATTTGCAACAACCATCGCAATTGGCTGACCATTATAAAATACTTTATCGGTATAGAAGATCTTCATTGCCGGACCACCCTCCTGCTCGTAAGCCGGCGCCGATGGCTTATTTAAATGGGATAATACAGAAATCACCCCGGGTGCTTTTTCCGCAGCTTTGGTATCTAATGAAGTGATTTTGCCCTTGGTAATGGTACTTGTTACTAAAACACCATAAGTTAAACCAGGCAATTCGTATTCTGCAAAATATTTAGCTTTTCCGGTAACCTTGTAAATGCCGTCTACCCGGTCATTTTCATCTTTTAAAACTCGTTTTTCCATGTTACGCTTTAGATTTCGCAATGGTTAATGCTTCAATAATTGTATTTGGAGCCATCTGGAGTTTGAAATCATTTTCCCCGAAGCCTTTAGCACCAGTCATTGCTAATTTTGCGGCCTGTTCAAAGTTTTCAATTGTTGCCTCTTTTCCTCTCAGGAAATTTTCAGATGCAGTTAATCGCCAGGGTTTATGTGCTACGCCACCCATGGCCAGACGCACGTCGGTTATTTTATGGTTAGAAATTTCCAATCCTGCGGCGACAGAGACTAAGGCAAAAGCATACGATGCCCTATCTCTAACTTTTAAATAATGAGCGTTTACCGTTAAATTATTTAAAGGAATTTCCAAACGGATAATCATTTCATCTGCTTTTAAATTGTTGTCCAGCTGCGGTGTATCTCCTGCTAAACGATGAAAATCTTTAAATAAAATTTTACGTTCTGCTTTAGGACCAGCCAATACAACAACGGCATCTAAAGCAGCTAAAGCGACACACATATCACTGGGATGAACTGCGATGCAATTATCAGATGTAGCAAAAATAGCATGCATTCTATTAAAACCTCCGATTGCACCACAACCAGAGCCAGGCTTGCGTTTATTACATGGCATTTCGGTATCGTAGAAATAGCCACAACGTGTACGCTGCATCATATTTCCGCCTACAGTAGCCACATTTCTGAGCTGTGCAGAAGCACCTGCGTTTAACGCCATTGCCAATAAAGGAAGTTTTTCCTTAATCAATTCATTTTCTGCTACAGCTGTGTTTGAAGCTAACGCACCAATTATAATTTTATCGCCAACAAGCTCAATCTGCTTTAAAGGAACGTGATTGATATCGATAAGTTTTTCAGGCGCTGAAACGCCTCTCTTCATCAAATCAATAAGGTTGGTTCCACCTGCAATAAACTTGGCGTTTTTATCTTTTAGCAATAAAGCCAAAGCTGATTTTTTAGAACTTGTTCTGAGGTATTGAAAGTTTATCATGCTTTATTTCCTCCTTTCGAAACCTCAACTATTGCATCAACTATATTGGGATAAGCACCACATCTACAAATATTTCCACTCATATATTCACTGATTTCTGCTCTTGAGTTTGTATGTCCTTCTTTAACACAAGCTACTGCCGACATAATTTGTCCAGGCGTGCAGTAACCACATTGGAAACCATCGTGTTTAATAAATGCTGCCTGCATTGGGTGTAATTCTTCACCGTTAGCCAGGCCTTCAATTGTTGTAATTTTCTTGCCTTCATTCATCACAGCCAAACTCAAACAAGAATTAACCCTTTCTCCATCCACATGCACCGTACAGGCACCACACTGCCCGTGATCGCAACCTTTTTTTGTTCCAGTTAAATGGAGTTCTTCACGCAAATAATCTAAAAGGGTTACTCTTGGCTCAATTGACGTTTTATACGCTTTATTATTCACGGTCAGGTTTAACGGAATTTTTTCAAAAAGTTCTGCGAACCGTTCATCGACCTGGTTTTCAGCAGCTTTAAGCGCAACAGAAGGTGTTAAAGCGACAGCTGTTATCAGTGAGCTTTTCTTTAAGAAGTCTCTCCTGGTATCGCCCTGATTTGATTCCTTATCAGATGATTGCATAAAATATGTTTTTATTTGTTGTTCCTCTAAGTTCGTTATTCTAAAATGTAAAATCCTGCGATTTATAAATTTAGAATAATTCTATTGAGTAATATTTATGTACCTGTTTTTGAATAAGTATATTATAAGCTTTATCATACTGAATTTTTAATTCCGTATAATGGAAAGATGATTAGGAAGAATAACAAAATAATTTCCAAAATGTAAACTCAATTTCTATTTTTAGCCTATGGAAGATATTAAGCCGCTACCCGATTTATCAGCAGAAGAACAGCGTGTATTAGGTTCGTTAATTGAAAAAAGCCGGACCACACCCGATTATTACCCGATGACTTTAAATAGTTTAACAGCAGCCTGTAATCAAAAAAGCTCGAGAAATCCGGTTGTAAATTACGATGACGAAACGGTTAACTTAACGCTAAACTCGCTTAAAATAAAAGGTTTAATATCAACTGCTACAGGAGGTTCGAGCAGGGTAATTAAATACAAACATAACCTGGGAATTGTTTATCCGCTGGTACCATCCGAACTTTCCATACTATGCCTTTTACTTTTACGCGGACCATTAACTCCGGGTGAAATTAACAGCAATTCGGGACGGCTTTATGAATTTGACAGCATAGAAGAAGTTTTAGAACAACTACAAAAACTCTCTGAAGAAGAACCGGCCTATGTTAAGCAGTTACCTAAAAAAGCAGGGCAAAAAGAGGCCAGATTTATTCATCTATTAGGTCAGCAGGCAGAAGAAAGTTCAGCTGAACAAGAAATACCTGTCAGGCATGCTGCAGATGGTTCAGCATTAGAAAGCCGTATTACGAAATTAGAACAGGAGCTGGAAGAATTAAAAGAATTAGTAAATCTGCTGATGGATAAATAATTAGTCTGAGTGTTCTTCATAATTCAATCCAATCATCAACCAATTCGCCTTTTTTTGTTCTTTGCGAATTTAACGCTGAAAGTTGGCTTTTAGAGTAAGAATGGGTAAGCACTTCCTCATCTATCGCATTAAGATTCCCACCTGAGTGGAAAAGACGGTTTGAGCAGTTGAAGTATTAATTCAATTTCATTTCAGGTATGTCGCCCTCGATAAGCAATCTTCCTAAAGTAGATTGTTTAATAAAATCGACACTTACACCTGGTGCCCGTTCCAGTAGTTTGAAGCCGCCTTCCGGTAAAACATCCATAACAGCAAGTTCGGTCACGATTTTTTTAATGCATTTCACACCAGTTAACGGCAAGGTACATTTCGGCAATAATTTACTTTCCCCGGCTTTATTTACATGCTGCATGGCAACGATAATATTCTTGGCTGATGCCACTAAATCCATTGCGCCACCCATTCCTTTAACCATTTTACCCGGAATTTTCCAGTTTGCAATATCACCGTTTTCAGAAACTTCCATTGCACCTAATATGGTTAAATCTACTTTCTGCGCCCGAATCATTCCAAAACTCATGGCCGAATCAAATATGGATGAACCCGGCAGGGTCGTGATGGTTTGTTTGCCGGCGTTAATTAAGTCGGCATCTTCTTCGCCTTCAAAAGGAAACGGGCCCATACCTAACAAGCCGTTTTCCGATTGCAATACGATATTGATGTCTTTCGGTATATAGTTTGCAACCAGGGTTGGAATACCGATGCCCAGGTTTACATAATAACCATCTTTTATTTCTTTAGCAATGCGCTGTGCAATTTCTTCTTTTGAGAATGACATAGTTAAATGAGCAATTTTGAAAAAGTGATTTGGATAATTGTTTAATTGTTTACAGACCAAGGTTAACGGCTATGCGAAACAATAATTTTTGATTAAAAACAATGACTATTGAACGAATGACCAATAAACGAATAACGCATGACGAATAACCAATGAACTAATGACAAATGAACTAATGAACTTTCCTGACAGTTCTTTGCTCAATTCTTTTCTCATAATCTTTTCCCTGAAAAATTCTATGAACATAAATTCCCGGCGTATGGATATAATCTGGGTCTAATTCGCCTGCTTCAACCAGTTCTTCTACTTCAGCAATTGTAATTTTTCCTGCCATTGCCATTACCGGATTAAAATTCCGGCTGGTCGAACGGAAAATTAAATTACCGGCGGTATCCCCTTTCCAGGCCTTAACTAGAGCAAAATCCGCATCAAAGGCGTATTCCATTAAATAATCTTTTCCATCAAAATTTCTGATCTCTTTGCCTTCAGCTACCTCCGTTCCAACCCCTGCGGGTGTAAAAATTGCAGGCATTCCATAACCTGCAGCTAAACATCTGGTGGCTAATGTCCCCTGCGGAATTAAATCTACTTCGAGCTCTCCGCTTAAAAGTTGTCTTTCAAATTCAGCATTCTCACCTACATATGATGAAATCATTTTTTTTACCTGGCGTTGCTTCAGCATTAATCCGATCCCAAAATCATCTACTCCGGCATTATTTGAAATACAAGTTAAATCTTTGATTTGTTTATCGACCAGGGCATTGATGCAATTTTCAGGAATGCCACACAAACCGAAACCGCCTAACATAAGCGTAGCACCATCAGGAATATCGCGGATGGCTTCTTCCGCCCCTGATACAACTTTGTTTATCATCTTTATGAATCTTGGTTAGGCCGCTAAATTACATAAAGCATACAGCTTTTTAAAACATTAGTGGAAATCGATCGGTTAAAAAATATGCAACACCTTTAAAGAATAACGATTTGGAATTAATCTAAATAACATTACCTTTGTATTGAGATGTTTAACGAAAGAGATAACGAGGATTTCCGCATACCAACAGACCCCGAATTACAAAAGGGAATGGGTTTTATATTCAGCTGTACAGCCGAGCACAAAAAATGCTGTGAAAAATATAAAAAAGGAAAACGCTGTAAAAAATGTCCTGGTAAGGATAAAAAATAGCTATTTATAAATTTCTATAATTTTATCGTCGTTGCCATTACTGGTACAAACATATATTTTCCCTTCAGGTGATATGCAAACATCTCTCATCCGACCATAAGCATTCACATAAAAATCTTTAGTCCCATCAATTTTTGTTTGTGCATTATCCAGTTTAAGCTGCATTAGTTTTGTATTTTTCAATACCGCAAGCAATAACGAATTTTTAAATTGTGGAATATAATCAGAATTATAATAAGCCACACCGCTTGGTGCAATTGTTGGCGTCCAGATAATTAATGGTCCAGCAATGCTGTTTGCGGAGCAAAAAGATTGTTCACCCGCTTCATCACAAAAACCTTTTATATTTGGCCAGCCATAGTTTCTGCCTTTTTCAATAATGTTAATTTCGTCATCAGAGTCAGGTCCGTGTTCCGAAGAAAAAATTTTGCTTCCTACCTGAACTAAACCTTGCGGATTACGATGTCCGTAAGACCAAACCGGGTTATTGGCATACGGATTATCTGAAGGGATGGTTCCGTCTAGATTTACCCGGAGAATTTTTCCGGAGGTGGAGTTTACATTTTGAGGTGTATTGGTATCCGAAGCATCGCCTGTAGATATGAACAGCTTTCCCCCTGAAATTAATAATCTTGAACCGTTGTGTGTCGAAGAAGCGCCTATATTATCAATTATTGTGAGCGGGCTGTTAAGCGCGCCGCCAGAATAAGTGTAACGAACAATTTTTTCCTTATAACTGCTTCCGTAATTATAGGCAACGTACACCCACGGATTAGTGGAAAAGTCGGGATTTAACGCAATTCCAAGTAAGCCGCCTTCACCATTTTCGCGAACTTCAGAAATGGTTAGCAAAGCTGAAATTTGTCCGGTTGAAGGATTTAACCGGCTAATTTTACCGCCTCTTTCGGTAAACCAGATAAAATTATCAGGGCCGTATACCATACCCCATGGAAACCTTAAACCTGAAACCACTACTCTGTTTTTTAATTCAACATCGGGCAGGTTTCCGTTGTCATTACTATTATTCTTTTTGCAGGTTGTAAATAGCAGGAGTACAACAAGGCAGGTAAAAATTGTTTTCATAATCGTAACGTTTTAAGTATAACAACGTTACAGGCATATGGTTTTAACCGGCAGGTATATAGCGGCGTACTAATTCAAATAAACGTAAGTAATGCCATCACCACCCCTATCCGGATGTTCATCTTCCATTCGGTTAACCTGGCTGTATTTCTTAAGGTATTCCCGAATCATTTTTCTTAAAATACCATCGCCCTTTCCGTGAATTAGTTTTATAGAGGGAAAACCTAACATAATGGCCTTATCCAGGTATTTTTCAACCTCAAATAAAGCATCTTCAGTACGCTTGCCACGAAGATCCAATTCTGCCCTGAATCCTGAAACGGCTTCATTCATTCTGCCAGCGAATGAACCGGCACTGCTTTGTGCAACCTTTTTTGCCTCTTTGTTGCTTATCTTTTGAACACGGTTCTTTTTTACATTCGAACGCAAATCACCAATAGCCAAAACCAGTTCATTCCGGTTAATTTCCAATACTGTTGCAGTAGTTTCGCTGTCAATAAACTTCACCCAGTCGCCAACCGAAATTTCTCCGCCCACGACCACAGGCTGAGGTTTTGGTTTTTCTTTCGGAATGGTATTTTTTACCAGTTCTTGCTGCAAATTCCGGCGCAATTCTTTAGTCGCAACCTTATCAGCCTGTTTTTCTTTAATCTCAGCAATTGTGTTTTCTACCAGCTTATTGGCATTTCTTATAATATTTTGAGCTTCCTGCTTAGCTTCTTTAATTAAAACGCGCCTGTTCTCGTCAAGGAATGCCCTGAGCTTTTCATTTTCAGCAACCAGGTTTTTTGCCTTATTCTGTTGATTGGCTAAGCTAACCTTGGCATCATAAATGGTTTTCTTCTCCCGTTCCAAATCAACCAGCATGGTATCCACCCGATTTTGATTTGAACCTGTTTTTTGCCTGGCAAGTTCAATCACCTCTTTAGGTAAACCAATATTCTGGGCAATTTCAAATGCGTAAGAACTTCCGGGTTTTCCCATTTCCAGAATATAAAGCGGTTTCATTTTGGCATTATCAAACAACATCGAAGCGTTTTCTAATCCCTGGGTATTACCTGCGAAAAGTTTAAGATTTGAGTAGTGGGTCGTAATTACACCCCTTACTTTTTTATTATTCAGTACTTCCAGAACAGCTTCAGCCATCGGCCCTCCAAATTGTGGATCGGTACCTGTTCCAAACTCATCAATTAAAACCATCGTTTTGGGCGATGCATGTTCAACAAAATAGCGCATTTTTTTCAAATGCGCACTGTAGGTACTTAAATCGCTTTCAATAGACTGATCATCACCAATATCGGCAAAGATGTTTTCGAAAATACCGACTTCTGAATTTGCATCAACGGGAATTAGCAATCCGGCTTGAAGCATCAGCTGTAATAAACCAACCGTTTTCATGCAAACAGATTTGCCACCTGCATTTGGCCCCGAAACCAAAACAACACGCGTTTCTGAATCGATGTGAATATTTAAAGGCGTAACCGTTTTCTTTTCGGCGGCAAAAGAGAGCATCAGTAAGGGATGCCTCGCATTTATCAGTTTAGTTTTTGGATCCTTTAATAAGCCAGGCATTTCTGCTTCAACTTCTATCGCAAACATAGCTTTGGCGCGAACAAAATCTAACTTGGTTAAAAAACCATGATAAGACAACAGCAGCGGCGAATAAGGACGCAACTCATCCGTTAGGGCAATTAATATTTTAATAATTTCCCTGCGTTTATCAAATTCTAAATCCCGGAGTTTATTATTTAGCGTAAAAACTTCTTCAGGCTCAATGTAAACCGTTTGGCCCGTTGCCGATTCATCATGAACAAAACCTTTCAGTTTCCGTTTGTTTTCGGCTAAAACCGGGATACACATTCTGCCATCACGAATGGTCAAACTTCCATCTGCAACCCAGTTATTCGCGATGGCTTGTTTATAAATGGAGTCCATCCGCTTCCGAACGTCCTGTTCAGTTTTTGAAATGGAAGCCGTTATCTCTTGTAATTCTTTCGAAGCATTAGGTTTTATTTTGCCTTTTGCATCAATTACATGTTCTATTTTACGAAGAATATTTTTTTCAATGGGTAAATGCTCAAACAAAGCTTCCAGCGTAGGGTAAACCTCTGCCCTTTCTTCAAAAAACCTAAGTACAGAAAAAACTGTTTGCAGGGATGTATAAATCTGGAACCATTCTTCCTCCTGCAAATAGGTTCCTTCAACCCTTATTTTTTCAACCAGAGACTTAATATCAAAAAAGGTATTTATCTGTAAGGGCTCCTGGTTTTGTATAATGCTTTTAAATTCATTCGTCTGGCGAAGAAATTTATCAATCTGGTCAAAGCGGTTCATCACCTGCATCTTCTGCACCATGCTTTGCCCCATCGGACTTAAACAGTGCTTACTTATCAGCTGCCTGATTTCTATAAAGCCTAAACGCTCTAAACAATTTTCGGGATATAACATATTATTTAACAGCGGGAACGACTTTTTTTGATTTTGCTATTGAATCTGCCTTTTCCATGGCCTTTTGTTGCTTGGCCAGGCGTTTGGCAATTACCTTGTACATTTCATCCAGGTCTTTTGGATGTTTATAGTAATAGGTCATGCTTTGCGCATATTTGGCAGAATCAATTCCAAATTTTTTATAAATACCTTTGTAATAGGATGCAGCTACTTTTTTTGATGAATCGAGAATTGATATGCTCGAAATGTAACCATCAGCAACATGGATATCATATAAAATATTCTGCATCTTATCCGGAGGAATAATGTTTTGCGGCATCTTAGGTTTGCAACCAGTGAATGCAGCAATGATTATTAGAACACTTATCAATCTACTCATTTCTGAATTTAAAATATTATTTATTGCCCAAATTGCGGCAAGGTTATTAATTTTACGCAAAAATAGTTATAAATGAGCATAGCTGATAATCTTAAACAATATAAAAGCGAAGTAGAATCTGATGGCGTTAAATTAATTGCAGTTTCTAAAACGCAAACCAACGAGGCTATTTTAGAGGCTTACAATGCCGGACAAAGAATTTTTGGAGAAAATCAGGTACAGGAACTGGTCGATAAACAGTCTCAGCTTCCTCAGGATATAGAGTGGCACATGATTGGCCATTTGCAAAGTAATAAGGTGAAGTATATTGCCCCTTTTATCAGCCTGATTCATGGTGTTGACAGCCTGAAATTATTACAGGAAATCAATAAACAAGCGGCTAAAAATAAACGTGTTATAGATTGTCTGCTACAAGTTTATATTGCTGAAGAAGAAACGAAATTTGGTTTGGGCCACGATGAACTAATTGAACTTCTTCGATCAGCGGAATATGCTGAATTGAAAAACATCAGGATTACAGGCTTAATGGCTATTGCAACGAACACCAAAAACGAAAAGCAGATTGCAACTGAGTTTAATGAACTAAAAGTTTTCTTTGACGGCATAAAAGCAAGTTTTTTCCGGAAAGATGATGCATTTAAGGAAATGTCGACTGGCATGAGTGCTGATTATAAAATTGCCATTGAAGAAGGCAGTACAATGGTTAGAATCGGCAGTGGAATTTTTGGCAAAAGAATTATTAAACACTTTAAAGCTGATATTTCGGCGAATTAATTTAACACATGAACTTAAATATAAGAACTGCAGTTGCCGATGACTGCCAGCGACTATTAGAACTAATCAACGAATTAGCTGTTTACGAACGCGCCCCCCACGAAGTAACGGTAACACTTGATCATTTTATTGAAGCAGGTTTTGGCTTAAACCCCGTTTGGAAAGCTTTCGTAGCAGAAGTAGACGGTTCGATTGTTGGCTTTGCACTCTATTATACCCGTTACTCTACCTGGAAAGGCTGCCGCTTATACCTCGAAGATTTCATCGTTACCGAAGCATACAGAGGAAAGGGAATTGGAAAATTACTATTCGAAAAAGTAATCGAAGAAACTAAAAACGGCAATTATAGCGGAATGGTTTGGCAGGTATTAGACTGGAATGCGCCGGCCATCAATTTTTACAACAAATATAATGCTCAACTGGAAGAAGGCTGGTTAAACGCCTCTTTCTCTACAGAACAAGTAAAGGCATTTTAAATTATGGATATTTTTAAATTCGGTGGTGCTTCGGTTAAAGATGCTGATGGGGTAAGAAACCTCGCCAATATTGTTCGCGATTATAAAAAAGGCGAATTGCTTATCGTAATCTCGGCAATGGGTAAAATAACCAATAAGCTCGAAGAATTAACAGCTGCCTATCTTTCACAGAATGATAATGCACACACCATTTTTGATGAGGTTAAGCATTTCCATTTTAATATTATAGAAGAACTTTTTAAAGGAAAAACCAACCCGGTTTATGATGATGTAGCCAACACATTTGTAGAAATTGATTGGTTGATTGAAGATGAACCCGATAATGATCAGGATTATATTTACGATCAGATTGTTTCCATCGGTGAAGTCGTTTCAACAAAAATTGTTGCTGCCTGGTTAAATGAAACCAATAACAACACGCTATGGGTCGATGCCAGGAATTACATCCAAACAGATAATACCTATCGTGAAGGAAAGGTAGACTGGGCTAAAACAAATCAGATTATTCAAAAAGATTTGCTGCCTTTAATGCAAAAAAATATAATTGTTACGCAAGGCTTTATCGGTGGAACCAGTGAAAATTATACCACAACTTTAGGCAGGGAAGGTTCTGATTATTCGGCAGCAATTTTTGCGTCCTGTTTAAACGCAGCAGCTTTAACCATTTGGAAGGATGTTCCCGGGGTATTAAATGCCGACCCAAAATGGTTCGATGAAACCGAAAAAATCCCGCAGCTATCTTATCACGACGCGATTGAGCTCACCTACTATGGTGCAACGGTTATTC
The DNA here is from genome assembly GCF_027213645.1 of Pedobacter rhodius. GTDB lineage: Bacteria > Bacteroidota > Bacteroidia > Sphingobacteriales > Sphingobacteriaceae > Pedobacter > Pedobacter rhodius. The sequence continues at coordinate 427,271 of NZ_JAPWGL010000002.1, forward strand.
ACCCGAAAACCATCAAACCTCTTCAAAACAAAGGAATACCACTTTTTGTCCGTTCATTTATACAACCGGAAGGCAGCGGAACGGCCATCACAAAAGATAATAACCCTTTACCTGTTCCATCTTTTATTTTCAAAATAAATCAGGCCCTTATTTCAATTTTCCCGAAAGACTACTCTTTTATAATTGAAGAAAACCTGAGTAATATCTTTGAACTTTTCCACCAACACAAAATCAAAATTAATACCATGCTGAATTCTGCAATTAGTTTTTCAGTTAGTGTGGATGATAATGAAGAGAAGATTGCAAAATTAATTGAAGCGCTGTCAACACAATTTAATGTTAAATATAACAAAGGTTTGGAACTGGTAACCATTCGTTATTACAACCAGCAAACAATCGATCGGGTTGCGACAGATAAAGATATATTGCTTGAAGTTAAAAGCAGGCACACCTGCCAGATGGTGATGAAGGATAAAGTATAATTTTTCAACTCATCGTCATTGCGAGGCACGAAGCAATCCTACAACGTTAGCTATGTCCCATACGCTAAGATTGCTTAGTACCTCATCGTGGCGGACAAAAGTATACGATGAACAATAAAATTTTAGAAAAGGCAGTTCAGGATTACATTGCTTTACATTTAAATACGGATGTAAATCAAATTGCTTTAGCTAAAAGTCCATTTAGCAGCCTGAGTGCTTCAGAATTGGCAAATCAAATCACTTCAAAAAAGAAATCTGAGAAAAAGTTACCTACATGGTTTAATACGCAAGGAATTTATTATCCGCCTGCACTTTCCATCGAACAAACATCCTCTGAGATTACCGCTAAGTACAAATCGAAACTGGCCAAGGGCAATTCACTAATTGATTTAACCGGCGGCTTTGGTATCGACACTTATTATTTCGCCGGAAAAATAAGTCTGGTAACACATTGCGAAATAAACCCTGAGCTGTCAAAAATAGCAGCGTATAATGCAAGGGTTTTAAAGGCAAATAATATTGAATTTAAACCGGTTGATGGAATTGAATTACTGAAAAACACAACCGACAAATTTGATACGATTTATGTCGACCCGGCCAGAAGAGCGGAAAAAGGCAAAGTTTTTTTGCTTAAAGATTGTACACCTGATGTGGTAAATAATCTCGATTTACTGATCTCAAAGGCAGATAGAATAATCATTAAAACAGCCCCATTACTGGATATTTCAGCAGGATTACAGGAGCTAAACCATGTAAGTGAAATTCATGTGGTAAGCGTGAAAAATGAATGTAAAGAATTATTATGGGTAATTGACAGGGATTATACAGAAACGCCAAAGATTATTGCGGTAACTTTAAATCACGAAGAAAAGAAATTTAGCTTTAAGAAAGAATCTGAAAATAAACATGTTAGCTTTACAGATACCATTAATGCAGGAATGTATTTATATGAACCGGATACGGCCTTGCTAAAAACAGGCGCTTTTAACTTAATCGGGCAACACTATCATCTGTCAAAGCTTCACCCACAAACTCAACTGTATACATCAGGTATTATTCAAAATAAATTTCCCGGACGAATTTTTGAAATTAAAGAAATATTATCAACCGGCGATATGAAAAAACAAAAATCTCTGACTGGAAATGTCATTGTCAGAAATTATCCGGCCAAACCGGAAGATCTGATGAAAAAATATAAGATTAAACCTGATAAAGTCGATTTTTTAATTTTTACCAAGAAAAACAAAGGGGAAAATATAATTATTAAAGCATCAATAATTCAATATTACTAAAAAGAGGCTGTCTCATAAACTCCGGTTGTCAAAGAATAAATTGACTTATGACACAGCCTCTTTACTTAAGCATTTACAATTTATAAAATATCGCTTAAACTTTCTTCACATTTACAGCTTGCAGACCTTTTCTACCTTCTGCAACTTCGAATTCTACCTGATCGTTCTCTTTCAAACTATCAATCCCACCTAAAACGTCTTTAAAATGCACAAATAAATCTTTATTGTCTTCCTGAACAATAAAACCAAAGCCTTTTTGAGTATTAAACCATTTAACTTTTCCGTTAGCCATAAAAAAAATAAAAAATTGTATAAAAAATAAAACCCTTATCGTTCTGCTTCTAAATTTTCTACAACTAATTGGAATTAAATTAATAAAACAACCAGAATAAGCGTTAATACGGAAACAAAACTACCAAATATAATAATTTACAGATATAATGCAATCGAATTCAAGCGAAGTTATCCTAAATTATATAGTTGAGTGTTTAAATATTTCACTTGTTTGGCTGAGGTGTTGTACGCAAATATGGTTTAATAACTTTATGTCCTTTTGGAAACTTTGCCGGTATATCTTCTGTCTTTATACTATTTACCACAATAACATCTTCGCCATCCTGCCAGTCTGCCGGCGTGGCAACGCTATAATTCGCCGTTAATTGAAGGGAATCGATTACCCTCAAAACCTCGTTAAAGTTTCGGCCTGTAGAAGCCGGGTAAGTAATAATTAACTTAACCTTTTTATCCGGACTGATAACAAATAAAGATCGAACCGTTAAGGTTTCGGATGCATTTGGATGAATCATATCGTAAAGATTTGCCACGGTTTTATCGGGGTCGGCAATTATTGGAAATTCAACAGTTGTATGTTGAGTTTCGTTAATATCATTAATCCAGCCTTTATGTGATTCAGCAGAATCTACACTAATGGCCAGAACCTTAACATTACGCTTTTCAAATTCACTTTTTAATGCTGCCGTACGACCTAATTCTGTTGTACAAACCGGTGTATAATCTGCAGGGTGTGAAAATAATACACCCCAGCTATCGCCGAGGTAATCGTAGAAATCAATTTCACCTATAGATGTATTTGCCTGGAAATTTGGTGCAGTGTCGCCTAATCTTATACTCATAATATTAATTTTATTTAAGTTGATTTAAACAAAGCTAATAAATAGTATATTAAATATATAGACTTAATATAATTTTTAGACATCCAAATTATAAAAGCATAAAAAAAACCCTGAAGGGTTTAACCAGCAAGGTTTTAGTATATTAATTTGTTTGGGAGAATTAATTAGTAAACTTTAATCATGAAAACATAATCCTGCAATTTCTCTATCTGCTGTGTACGTTTTAATCCTGATAATAAGCTCTTTTTATTCGCTACAAGTTTCTTACCTAAAGAATCCTGGGGAATCGCACGCATCGCCTCTAATATATATTTTGATTTTATAGCAAATGCTGCACCTTCAGTTTGATCAGGTTTGCCGCTAATGATACCCACAAGATTGCCATTATTATCTAACAGCGGACCGCCACTGTTTCCCGGGTTTACCGGAATGGCCACCTGGTATTGAGTTGTATCACCAATAAAGCCATTTTTAGAACTTACATAGCCTTCGCCCAGTACCGCATCATCTTTTGGATAACCAAGTGTATAAACATTTTCGCCTATACTGCTGCTGCTTCTTTTAATGGTATAAGGTAAAGAGGATAAATAAGAAAAGTTTTTATCACTGACTTTTAAAATTGCCATGTCATATTGTGTATCCGTATAAACGGCTTTAACCTTAAAAGATTCGCCTTTACTATTCTGTACATAGATAGAATCAGCGCCATTTATAACATGTAAATTTGTTAAGATGTAACCATTCGTTGAAATCGCAAAACCAGTTCCACCGTATCGACCAGGGTTTCCGGCTTTATTAGGAACGGTATTATTATTTGTATTAATCTTCCTGATTAAATTATTCTGAGTTTTTATTGCGTTGGTTACCTGATTGCTTAATTGTACATATTTATCTGTCTGTTGGCTATTATGCTGTATTGAATAAATAGAAACAAAAGATAAAACAATAAATGAAGCGGCAACGGCAATGGCAGATTTGTGTTTACGCCACAATTGAACAATGCGGGATGGATGAGGTGCAACTTGCGCAACAAGGCTATCTACATCAATTTCTGAATGAATACTATCCAATTGCTCTTTTAAAAGCAATTGTTGTGCATATTCTTCCATTGTATGCAAAAACACTTTGTGTGAAACAACTTTATGATCTACAGCTGCATCACTACGACGCAACTGCTCAAAAGCCTCCGTTTCCTGTGGATTAAGTTTACCTAGAAGATAATCTTCAATAATTGCATCTAACTCTAAATCGTTTCTCATTTCAATTAATGTTGAAAAAATATTTTCTTTAACCGCTGCAGGCACTTATACTTCTGTGTTTTTGCATTATCAGTATTGGTATAACCAAACTTTTCGCAAATATCCTGCATGGATAAATTATGTATGTAAAAATCCTGAATAATGGTTTTGCAAGGTTCACCCAGGTGTTCTAAAGCAGATTGCATTTTCACAAAAGCTGCATCTTTTTCTTCATGATGCTCTACATCTTCCTCAACTTCAAACACATCTTCATAATCGGTTATGTTTCCTGTCTTTTTGCTATTTTGAGTTAATTTTTTTAACCAAATTCGACGACAAACCGAATAAATGTATGTTTTCAGCTTACTGCTAAGTTCAAAATCTCCTTGCTTAACCTTATTATATAATACAATAATTGCCTCCTGATAAACATCTTTTGCATCGTCTTCATCGCCATTATTATTGAGGATAAATTGCAAAACCATTGCAAAATGTGTCTTATATAACTTGTTAAGTGTATCTCCGGAGTTATTTAAGATGCCTAAAATAAACTCCCTATCTGTTGTAACTGAACTCTTTAAACCGTTATTCACCAATTAATACTTTTTTCTGTAAATAGTAACCCAATATTAGATAAAAAAATTAATAGCTACTAACAAGCATTAATACACACCATATAAAAGGGTAACCCAATCGAAAAAAAATATTTTCACTTTTTTAAAAATTATCGGGTTACCTTTTTACCTTTGCGGCATTAATGATAAATTAATTAATACTTAAAAAATTCAAAAAATGAAAAATGCATTCAAATTAGGCTTTTTAGCTTTAGCTTTATCTTTATCAGTAGCAGCTTGTAACTCAGAAAAAAAAGCTGACGGTGCTGATACTACAGCAACTGATTCTACTACTGTAGTTACTGATACAACTGCAAAAGATACTACAGTAACTGATTCAACTGTAAAAGATACTACAGTTAAAACTACTACTGAGAAAACTGAAGTTAAACACTAGTTTACCTTTACTCATAATAAAAAAGGCTTCGGGATATCCCGAAGCCTTTTTTATTATTTTTATTTTTTTGGGTTACCTTTTTTAAAATATGGTATAAACAGTAATTAATCACTTAAAACAAAAAAAACTCGAATATGAAAAATGCATTCAAATTAGGCTTTTTAGCTATGGCTTTATCTTTATCAGTAGCAGCTTGTAATTCAGAAAAAAAAGAAGGTGGCGCTGATACAACAGTAACTGATTCTTCTACAATTATTACAGATACAACTGCAGTTGATACTACCGTTAAAGATTCTACAGTTAAAGACACTACAGTTAAAGCAACAACTGAAAAAACTGAGGTTAAACACTAGTTTTTCACGTTTAATTCATACTAAAAGACTTTAAATTTTATTTAAAGTCTTTTTTTTGTTAAAATGGGTTACCTTTTTAATATAATTGCATTAATTAGTAATTAATTAATTAAAAACCACAACAAAAAACAAAACAAAATGAAAAATGCATTCAAATTAGGCTTTTTAGCTTTAGCTTTATCTTTATCAGTAGTTGCTTGTTCAGAAAAAAAAGCAGAAGGTGCTGATTCTACAGCAGTAGATTCAACAGTTGTTGATACAACAGTAAAAGATACTTCTAAAATGGATACTTCCAAAATGGACACAACTAAAATGGATACAACTAAAAAAATGTAGTCTGATTTTACTTAATAAAAATGGCCCTTGCTTTCGCAGGGGCCATTTTTATTTTGGGTAATCTTTCTACCGCTTTTAGTCCTTGAAATCCATCAATTGTAGTAAATTTGCGACAAAATTATATTCCGCATAATGAACTTAACATCACTACAAGCTATTTCACCAGTTGATGGTCGTTACAGAAAAACAACCGAAGGTTTAGCCGCTTACTTTTCAGAAGAGGCTTTGATAAAATATCGTGTTTTTGTAGAAATAGAATACTTTATCGCCCTTTGCGAAATTAATTTGCCTGGTCTGGAAAAGTTCGATAAAAACCTTTTTGCTGAGTTGAGAAAAATTCATCAGCATTTTTCAGAAGCTGATGCACTGGAAATTAAGGAAACAGAGAAAGTAACCAACCATGATGTTAAAGCTGTTGAATATTTTATAAAAAGCAAATTCGATGCTTTAGCTCTTAACGATTATAAGGAATTCATTCACTTTGGGCTAACATCGCAAGATATAAATAATACAGCCATCCCCTATTCAATAAAGCTGGCTTTAAATGAAAGTTACTATCCGGCAGTTGCCTCATTAATCGAAAAAATTAATGCATTGGCTGTTGAATGGGCAGAAATTCCTATGCTGGCACATACGCATGGCCAGCCAGCCTCTCCAACCAAATTGGGCAAGGAGTTTTTAGTATTTGCCGAACGACTTAGTATCCAGTTGGAAAGTTTGAAAGCGATTCCGAACAGTGCAAAATTTGGGGGTGCAACAGGAAATTTCAATGCGCATCACATCGCCTATCCCCAGGTTAACTGGGTTGATTTTTCTAATAAATTTGTGAATGAAACTTTAGGCTTAACAAGGGCACAACATACCACTCAAATTGAACATTACGACCAGTTTGCCGCACAATGCGATGCATTGAAACGCATTAACAACATCATTATCGATTTAGACAGAGATATCTGGACTTACATCTCTAAAAATTATTTCAAACAGAAAATTAAGGCAGGGGAAATCGGTTCTTCGGCAATGCCACACAAGGTTAACCCGATTGATTTTGAAAATGCGGAAGGAAATGCAGGAATTGCCAATGCATTATTTGAGTTTTTTGCAGCTAAACTTCCTATTTCCCGTTTACAAAGAGATTTAACCGACTCTACAGTTTTGAGAAATGTTGGTGTTCCATTTGGTCATACTTTAATCGCGATAAATGCTACATTACGTGGTTTAAATAAAATTTTATTAAACGAAGCAGCTTTACATGCAGATTTAGATGATAACTGGGCGGTTGTTGCAGAAGCCATTCAAACGGTATTGCGACGGGAAAATTATCCAAACCCGTATGAGGCCTTAAAAGAGCTAACAAGAACGAATTCAAAAATCAATGCAGCAAGCATTGCTGAATTTATTGAGGGTTTGGCGGTTTCTGAATCCATCAAAGTCCAGTTAAGAACCATTACCCCATTTAACTACACCGGCGTTTTTTAGTCAATTAAATTGACGCTAAACAGACAGCCTGTAAAAGCTTTATTAATCAGTATTTGTTAATTTTGTTTATTCTAATTGATTAAGACATGACCATTAACGTATATACAGAACAAACGCCTAACCCGGCAACCATGAAATTCATGGTTAATAAGTTATTAATTAACGGAAGTGAAGATTTTGCGACAAAAGAAAGTGCGGAACATTCACCTTTCGCTAAAGAGCTATTCAAATTTAATTTTGTTTCGGGAGTGTTTTTCGCCAGTAATTTCGTTACGATTACCAAAACCGATGACACTGACTGGGCGGACGTTGAAGCTATTTTAAAAGAATTTGTAAAAGGCGCCGTTGAATCTGAATTAAAAATTAAAGAAGCAACAGCCGAGGAAGCACCTGCTTTTGAAGGTTCGGAAACTGAAATTAAGATTCAGCAAATTTTGCACGATTATGTTCGTCCTGCTGTTGAACAAGATGGCGGTGCTATAACTTATAAATCTTTTGATGAAGGCGTAGTAACTGTGGAACTTCGTGGTTCTTGCAGTGGCTGCCCATCGTCTACCATTACATTAAAATCAGGCATTCAGAATTTATTACAAAGAATGGTTCCTGAAGTTACTGAAGTCGTTTCGGAAGCTTTGTAATTTTACATTTTAAAATAAATAGCCCGCTCATCAGCGGGCTATTTTTGTATTATGTCGATTTATTTTTTTGTGGATGATGTAATTTTGTTCTCCCGCAGATTACAGGGATTAGGCAGAATCATCTTTACTGATCAAGCCTTATAACCACGAAATTCCAGTATTAAGCTTTTTAAGATTCACGCCTGCGCGAGAATGACGACTTTTGAATTAGCAACTATGCGATACCGATCTACAGAGAAAGCAAAATCAGTTGAAATGCCTCTTGATCGCTTCCAGCATTTCATTCGTTAATTTGCCGTTTGTCGCCAGGATTTCCCTTTTTGTAAAATAATCATTTCCGCCTGAGAAATCGAAAACTGCTCCCCCGGCTTGCTGAACAATGAAACAGCCTGCAGCAAAATCCCATTGCTGTAGGTTATATTCAAAAAAAGCATCGAAGCGGCCACAAGCGGTATAAACTAAATCTATTGCGGCTGCACCAATGCGACGAACGCCATGACTTTTCTGCATCATTTCTTCCAATAATTTTAAATATTGGGGTTGTTTATCAAACTGATAGTATGGAAAACCCGTAGCCAATAAACTCGATTTAAGATCCGGATTTACAGAAACCTGAATTTCCTTTTTATTTAGAAAAGCTTTACCGCCTTTGTAAGCATAAAACATTTCACCCCGGTTTAACTCGTAAACAATGCCCAAAACCGGTAATCCGTCTTCATAAAGCGCGACACTAATGCCGTATGCAGGGATTCCATGAATAAAATTGGTTGTGCCATCTAGCGGATCAATTATCCATGTGTAAGTTTTACCTGCCCTGTTAATGGTTTTTTCTTCGGTAATAAAACCTGCATCAGGGATTAACTTTTCCAGGTTTTGAACCAGTTTCTGTTCTGCAGTTTTATCCACATAGGAAACCATATCATTTAAACCCTTGTACTCAATTTTATTTGCATCGAATTGCATGGCTTCTTTACGGATAAAATTTCCGGTAAGCTTTACAATTGAAATGACTTTATTACACAGTAATTCGTAATTCATGGTTGATTAACAACAAACCATTCAGGTTGTTGAGGTTAAATGATATAATTTGAAAATTAAGCGAGTTTGTTTTTATTTCTAAGCGCATAAAAGCTTAAAGCAATACCACCAATAACAAGGAATGTAGAAATCATTTCTGCCTGCGTAAATGATAAACCAAAAACATGGTATTTGGAGTTCACACGAATTAATTCAATGCAGAAACGTTCCAAGCCATTTAATATCATATAAATACCAAACATTAAACCCGGAGCTTTTATTTTGTCTCTTATACTCCAGAGAAATGCAAACAAAATCAAGCAAACGATTACCTCGTAAAGCGGCGTGGGATAAACGCCCTGAGCAAGTTCATTACAGAATTTACCCGAACAATTAGGAATGGGAATACCTTCGCCAACTACATTATTTGGATATTTATAAGACCATAGCCAATCTGGTAACCACGAAAAGGGTTTAGGATTGGGATTTACAATTCCCCAATCGCCATCACCAGATAAATGACAACCGATTCTACCTACTGCATAGGCTAACATCATGCCCGGGCCTCCTACATCAAGCATGTGTAAAGGCTTTATTCCATTTTTCTTCGCGATGTAAAGTACCGCAGCACCACCACAAATCAGGCCGCCATAAAAAGTAAAACCACCGGCAGAGAATATTCTATCAATCGGATGTTGCACAAAGTCGTCCCAATACTCTAAACCATCGAAAACCTTTGCGCCCAAAAAACCACAAATAGCTGCCCAAACCACCAGGTTACTCATAATCTGGTAAGGATGAACCGTTACTTCAACCTCTTTAGGTTTAGCTAATTTTACCTTGTTTTTCTCCTTGTAATCCCAATAGGCAAATAATCCGGCAAAAAATAACCCTCCGATAACATTCCCTTTAGCGGAAAGTAAAATAAGTTCGATATTATCTGCAGCCAGCTGATAATTGGTTATCAGGTAAACAAGCTTATAACCTATAATGAAGCCGAACAAGCCGTTTAGAACAAGCTCGCCGGTTGTAGCAGGTAAACCTACCATTACTTTTTTCTTCAAAGAATGTAGCACACCTAAAGCTTCTTTTCGTTTCAATTCCTGCGAAAATGCCCAGTAACCGGCAACAAATGCCAGCGCCACAAATAAGCCAAAAGTTTTAAATGGAAGCGGTAGGTTAATACCAAAAAGATATTCTAAAAAATGTGAAACGGTAGGAAACATACAAATAATTTGAAGCGAAGATAGTAAAGAAAGCGGAAAGACTAAAGACCAAAGCGGAAAGACTAAGAACCAAAGCGGAAAGACCAAAGAATAAAGCAAAAAGACTAAGGATCAAAGTGGAAAGCTGAAAGGTTAAAGCGGAAAGCTCTAAGACCAAAGCGGAAAGGCTAACGGCTAAAAGTTTACGATATGTAATAATCGAATACTCAAATCTTGATACCTGATACTTATTACTTGATACTAATGATGCGCATAAACTGTTTCAAGTTCAGCAACTTCAACCTCACCATCGGCGGTTAATTCTAAAAGTTTAACACCTTTTAATTCGTTTACCATGATTGGGTCGTATTTAGCGCGAACTTTAACATAGTTTTTAGTAAAGCCATGCATGTAACCCATTTTTTGGTCAGCTTCAAAAAGCACTTCAGCTTCGCTGCCAATTTGAGACTGATAAAAAGCCCTACGTTTTTTATCAGATAAAATATGGAGCATTTTACTACGCTCATTACGTTCGCTGCCGGCAACAACGCCTTTCATTTCCGCAGCAGCGGTTAATTCGCGTTCCGAATACGTAAATACGTGTAAATAAGAAATATCAAGTTGATTTAAGAATTGATAAGTATCTAAAAAATCTTCTTTTGTTTCGCCCGGGAAGCCAACAATAACGTCGACACCAATGCAACAGTTAGGCATTACTTCTTTAATTTTGGCCACACGCTCTACATATAAATCTCTCCGGTAACGTCGACGCATTAAGCCTAATATTTTATCAGAACCGGATTGTAAGGGAATGTGAAAATGTGGTACAAACCGTTTAGAAGTTGATACAAACTCAATAATCTCGTTACTTAAAAGATTAGGTTCTATAGAAGAAATTCTGATTCTTTCAATACCATCCACTTCATCAAGCGCCTTAACCAAATCGAAAAACTTATCTTCCCTTTGGCCATTGCGTATACCGAAATCACCCAGATTTACGCCTGTTAAAACGATTTCTTTAACACCGCTATCGGCAATCATTTTTGCACGATTAACAACATTTTCAATGGTATCGCTGCGACTGGCACCACGGGCTAAAGGAATAGTGCAATAGGTACATGGGTAATCGCAGCCATCCTGTACTTTTAAAAAGGTACGGGTTCTATCGCCAATCGAGTAAGAAGCGATAAAATTATGATTTACTTTTTCTATATTCTGCTGATGAACAACCGCTTTAGAATTTTTCGTTAAATCGGATATATATTCAACGATCCTGAATTTTTCAGCAGCACCCAAAACCATGTCAACACCTTCTATTTCGGAAATTTCCTGAGGTTTCAACTGTGCATAGCAACCAACAATCGTAACATATGCATTTGGAGAATATTTTAAAGCTTCTTTAACTACCTTACGGCATTTTTTATCGGCATGGTCGGTAACTGAACAGGTATTAATAACATATACATCAGCTGCATCCTGAAAATCAACAACAGCATAACCTGCATCGGTAAATAAACGACCAATTGTTGATGTCTCGGAAAAGTTTAACTTACAACCTAATGTATAAAATGCGACCTTTTTCATTTAGCCTGCAAAGATAGCAAAATAAGTTTTCAGTTAGCAATTTTCAATTCCCGCTAGGTTTGGAATTTGTCAATTTTCAATTAGTAACTAATTACAAACTGAAAACTGTTAATTGATACCTTACTTCTCCTGCCAGCGATAACTTTCTTGTTCGAAACCTGCGAGGTCTAAAACGCGGTTTACAACCGTTTCCGCAACTTCTTCTATTGTTTCAGGCAAACTATAAAAAGACGGATTTGCAGGACAGATGATTCCTCCGGCTTCAGCTATAATTTTCATGTTATTAATGTGAATTAAACTAAAAGGCGTATCCCGAACAACCGCAATTAGTTTTCTTCGTTCTTTCAGCACAACATCTGCAGCCCTGGAAATTAAATCGTTAGAGATACCATGGGCTATTCTGCCTAAAGTACCCATAGAACAAGGCATAATTATCATTGTATCATATTTGGCGGAACCAGATGCAAAGGGCGCATTGAAATCATTTTTGTTATAAAATGTGAAATTGTAATCGCTGTAACTTTGATTACCGAGTTCAAACCGCCAAACTTCTTTGGCATTATCACTCATTACTATTCCAACTGCTTCAGTCTGTTCATTTAGGTTTGTTAGCTTATCGAACAAAACTTTTGCATAAACTGAACCACTGGCACCCGTAACTGCTATTACTACTTTTTTCTTACCCATTATGAAAACAAAAATAAGGTTTATAAACTATATGAAACAAAAAAGGGCCGAATACAAGTATTCGACCCTACATCTACCTATGAAAAACATACCCTCGAAAGGGTAAGAACAAATATATATAATTTTTTAAAAAAAGATCATTCTGAGATGTTAAATTGTACATAATACACAATTATTTTCACCATCAAAACACAACCTATTGATTATTAATTAATTAAAATATTTAAAGGTAAAACTTTTTTATATCGAAGGCGTGTATATTACACTAAGTGATGCAAAATTGACTTTAAAATATTTATTTGGTGTATTTTTTAAAATACTATATTCAATAATAAATATTACGTTTATTTGAGTTTGTTTTACTATTTATTGAAATTAACCATAATATCGTTATTAGTTTTACAATTTAGAATAACAATATTGATACTAATTAAATATTTTTTAAGCCTAAATGTTTCCAACCGTTAACAGAAGAACTGTTTAAAGAAATAACAAATTATTTGTACATTTTTATCTTGAAGATTTATTGTGCGGGGTTTTGATAGGTATATAAACATGCTCTAAAATTACAGTCTGTATTTGCAATTTTATCAAGCAAAAAAAAAAGCCCCAACATAAGTTGAGGCGCTCACTTTATTTAATGAAAATTATTGTTTCGGCGCTGCCGGTGTTTCAGGCGCTTTACCTATTAATTCCATAAACTGGTCTAATTTCGGAGTGATAATAATTTGCGTACGTCTGTTTTTAGATTTTCCGGCAGGTGTACTGTTATCAGCCACAGGATTAAACTCTCCTCTACCGCCGGCCGTTAATCTTTTAGGATCCACTGCGTATTTGGTTTGCAAAACCTGAACCACTGAAGACGCCCGTAAAGCGCTTAAATCCCAGTTGTTTCTAATGTTTGTTTGCGCAATTGGAACGTTATCTGTATTACCTTCAATCAGCACATCATAAGTATCGTAATCTTTAATAATTTTAGCAATCTTGCTCAAAGTTTCTCCAGCTTTATCAGATACTTCATAACTTCCTGATTTATAAAGCATATTATCAGCCAGTGATATATACACTACGCCTTTTAAAACCTGTACATCAACATCCCCCAATTCTTCTCTGCTCAGTGAACGTGTTAAATTATTAGTTAACACCATATTAAGTGAATCACTTTTGTTTTTAGCATTTATCAGCTGTTTGATGTATTTATTTGAACTGTTAATCTCGTCTACCAATTTCGAGATATTAACATTTCCCTGGTTACTGGAATTCAAACATTTTGTCAGCGCATCCTGTAATGCAACCGCATTTGCCTTTTCTGATGCAATTTGTTCCTCTAAACTTTTAACCCTGCTATTTGCACCGGTTAATTCTCTTTGACTATCCTGGTATTTATTACTAAGTTCCTGGTTACGTTCCCGGAGCTTATCAAATGTAGCTTGTAGTTCAGTATATTTTTTGTTACTAACACATCCTGACAGGATTATGATTGCAAGAAGCGTTATAGGAATTGATTTGTAAATTTTCATAACTTCTTATTTAATTTTAAGATTATATTTTATATGATCATTTACAACAACCGATCCCTTTTAAAGTTTTGATCTAAAATTTAAGCTTTATTAACTTTTAATCAGCCATTTGCAACAGTACTTTCTATATAATTTTAGCTAAACTTTAAAACTTTAATTTTCTGATTAAAATTATTTAAAATGATATTAGAAATTATAACGTAAAAGGATATAAACGAAGATAAACAAATCAGGAATAATGAATTTATTTGTATCTTAATTCTGCTTAATTAAATTAATTGATAGTCTGTTTATCAATTTCTTTGTTTTAAAGTGCAAATGTTTTATTTTGCAACAATTATAAGAACAGTACATTTTTGTTGTTAGCATACAAAATCAATTTTTATTACCTGGATTATAACTCTATTTATGACTAAAATTTTTATTGGTGGTTTAGCGGATAACATTCAGGAGATGGATTTGGCTATTTTGGTTAGCCTGCATGGTGAAATAGATACCATTAAAATTGTTAGGGATAGAGCAACCGGCCGTTGTAAAGGTTATGCATTTCTGGAGATTCCGAAGCTTGCTGATGCAAAGAATATTATTTCGATGTTAAACGGAGAATCGTTTAAAGGAAACACTTTAACCATAAAAATAGCTGAAGATGGTGCAGCTAAGCCTGCTCCCAAGTTTAACAAATTTGCGGCGAAGAAGTTCTCCAGGTAATTATCAAACAAATTTAACAACAATTACTGATTAAACTTATCAAATATTGTTGATGCAGAACACCACTTATTCCGCATTTTCATCGATTTAGCTGCGCAAAGATGAATACCAGTTTATCGGGTGAGAACGGAAGTTCATTCCGTTGTGCTCTATATGATAAAGTATTATTGGCCTTGTAAAGTCTACTAATTTTTCAACCTTTCGGGATAAACTGCCCAGAAAATCGATACTCGAAATTCCTTCTTTAAGGTACACATAAATCACTGTTGCAGTTTTAAATTCAAATCGTTCAATTTGTCCAGGCCACTTAGATTTAATTTTGTTCAGGAAGGCCTTAATTTTCTTTTCGTCTTTTAGGGTATCCATAAGTTTAAGGTTTGATGGTTTAAATTAGTAATTTATTTAAATCTCCCTTAACCTGTAACAGATAGAATACAAAAACTTTACTTGCAGAACATTCTATTCGATCTCTATCCATACCGGTCCATGATCACTTGTTTTTTCCCATCCTCTCACATTTTTATCCACACCCGCGGCCAATAATCTGTCTTTAAGTAAAGGGCTTAGTAAAAAATGATCAATTCTTAAGCCTGCGTTGCGACCGTAGGCATTGCGAAAATAATCCCAAAAGGTATAAATCACTTCATCCGGATAAAGTTTTCGGATGGCGTCGGTCCAACCCTGTGCAACCAGGTCATGGAATGCCGCCCTCACTTCAGGGCGAAACAGTGCATCATCAACCCAACGTTCAGGTTTGTAAACATCCAGTTCAGTTGGCATTACGTTATAATCACCACAGAGTACAACAGGCAGATTATAATCTAATAGTTTAGCAGCATGATTTTTAAGTCGCTCAAACCAGGCTAATTTGTATTCGAGTTTTGGCCCCGGAGCCGGATTTCCATTCGGCAAATAAAGACATCCTATAACCAGATCATCAATCATGGCCTCAATATAGCGGCTATGCAAATCTTCATCGTCGCCTGGTAAACCTCTTCTTAATTCCTTTATGTCTTTACCTTTGGCCAGTATGGCAACACCGTTCCAACTTTTTTGTCCGTGCCAAATCGCATTATAACCAGCCGCCTGTATCGCTTCCAGCGGAAATTTTTCATCAGGCGCTTTAAGTTCCTGCAGGCACACAATATCGGGTTTGGTTTCTTCAAGCCAACGTAGCAGAACAGGAAGGCGGCCATTAACACCATTAACATTATAGGTAGCGATTTTCATTGATTTTAAATTAAAAACTTCGAATGCATAATATTATGAAAACTCAAACGAAAGGAAAAACATTATTTAGCTTAATCTGATTGTTTGTAGCATTTTTTACTTTTCTATCGTATTACACTGTAAACCAACATCTAAATAATATGAAGAACAAAACTTTAATCGTATTAGAAGCTATAACAGGCATTTTAGTGGTACTGACAATTTTCCATGCTTATTTTAATGTGAGCATTTAACTACATTAATATGTAAAGCATTTGAATGTATTAAATTTACTTTCTAAAATAAAAACCTGAAATAAAACTCTAGAATACCGGGTATTATCAGATATTTACCAAATCTAATACCCAAAATATGGCTGAAGCAGAAAAAAGATATGCACTGATTACCGGGGCAAGCAAAGGCATCGGAAAATCAATTGCTATTTCATTGGCAAAAAGAGGCTTTAACTTACTAATTGCTGCACGTTCTGAAAATGAACTTAACATTTTAAAAACCGAAATTACCAAGACTCACCGTGTAAACGTAGAAACAATTGTTATTGATTTGAGTAAACCAAATGCACCTGAAGAGCTTGCAGAAAATATATCCTTAAAAAATTATAGGCTCAATGCCTTAGTTAATAATGCAGGTTACGGACTCTGGGGAAATTTCACGGCATTGAAATTAAGCGAACAAATGGAGATGTGCCGGCTTAATATGGATGCAGTTACGAAGCTCTGCCATTTACTGCTTCCAATACTTCAGAATGAAAATCAATCGTACATATTAAACGTATCGAGTACGGCAGCCTATCAGGCTGTGCCCACCTTAGCTATTTATTCGGCAACCAAAGCATTTGTACTCTCTTTTACGAGGGCGTTGCGATTTGAATTAAAAAATACAGCTATTTCTGTTTCCTGCCTCAGTCCCGGACCTGTGGATACAGGTTTTGCCCATCGGGCCGGGATGGATGCCTTTAGTAAAATGGCCGAAAAATTTAATATGATGCCTGATGTCGTCGCTGAAATTGCAGTAAAAGGAATGCTAGGTAAAAAATCAGAAATTGTTCCGGGATTTACGAATCTCATCAGCGTGTATGCCAACAGGGTGTTGCCAAAGGCATTTATTGAAAAAATGGCAGCGGGCATTTATAAAACCTAAATTATTTTTTAAAATAATTGAATTAATATTCTTTTACATATTAAAAAAATGTTACGTTTGTATTAAATACTACTAAATCTATAGATTATGTATAATAAAGCCGTTGCGTTTTATTTTTCAACAGTACAGAGCCACTCGCGAATGCGAATGTACTGTTGTTGTGCATAATTGTTTTTTACTAATTCTTTTTTTAAAATCTTTAAATCTTTACTCATGGCTACATCGTATCCCACCTTCACCTTATCTGATAAACTTACTCCGGAACAGTTAGATTTCTTTAATAAACATGGATTTATTCATTTCAAAAATTTTATTGAAGAAGAAACGGTTTCTGCCATTATAAACGCTTCTAAACAAGTTGAAAAAAGCTGGATTAGCAACGGCACAAAAAAAATAAATGGTGTGCCTATCAAATTTGGAAAAGACCTTGACGGTACACCTATTGTTCAGCGCTTTGCTTTTATTAACCAACACCATAAAACATTAAGTGGCCTTTTGCTCGACCCCCGTTTTAATGCGTTGCTTGAACTGGCAGGAAATGGTGCACGGTTGGGAACCGAAGAAAAAGACGGTATGGTTTTTAATCATTATATCAATGGGCCTGAAAGTAAATTCAGTAAAATGGGTTGGCATACCGATGGATTGAGGGATATTTTTTACGGAACTAAACTAAATCCCATGTTAAATGTAGGCATCCATTTGAGCACTCAAAAAACAGAGAATGGCGGCTTAAAAATCATTCCCGGAACGCACAGACAGAGTGTTTATCAAATGCTGTTCAGAAAGAAATATTTCATTGATAACAACCCGGATAAAAATGAGGTTTCCGTACTGCCTAATGCTGGTGATCTTACTGTACACGACGGACGTTTATGGCACCGGGTTGCCCAATCTTCTGTTCGTGGTGAAGAAAGCAGAAGAAGGGTGATTTATGTCCCAATTATTGCCGGTAAATATGAACCTAAAAACGAAAACAGTCCAACAGTTTTTTACCAGCGCTTCGCGGGAATTGTAAAGTAAGCATGCTGTTGGTACTATTATTTAGCTACCTGATTAGATCGGGCAGACTAAAAACGCAGGTTGGATACTTCAAAAATATTCCAAGAAAACTGGCTGTAAAACTTTATCGACCGGAAACTGTAATTATATCAGGTATTATAATTGGATATAATGGATTTGAAATTGCTTAGAGCAGAAGTATGCAGTGATGGTAAAAGAGTATTTACGGATAGGGAACGTACAAATATTTTAAAAAAGAATGAGCAACGCTTAATCCTTTTTTTATTAAGAAAAATCCCTTTAAATATATCGCCAAACGGCATGACCGCTATCGGAATGTTTGGATCACTGGTTGTTTTTACGGCATTTATCCTGGCGCTCTTTTTAGGCAGGATTTATCTTTCCATTGGCCTTATCGGCTTAGCCATAAACTGGCTGGGTGATTCACTCGACGGAAGACTGGCCTATTACCGGGGTATACCCAGAAAATGGTATGGATTTTCTTTAGACATTATAATGGATTGGCTGAGCATAATTCTAATCGGATTGGGCTATTATTTCTATGCACCAGACGAATCAAAAGTACTTGGATTTCTTTTCGTTGTTTTTTATGGTTGGGCAATGATTATTTCCTTGTTGAGGTATAAAATAACTGATGCTTATAAAATTGACTCTGGAAAAATGGGGCCTACCGAATTGCGGATTATTATCGGTTTAATTTTACTGTTCGAAATTTTAATTCCCGGATCTATTCGCTATTTAGCTGTCCTTGTAACGATTTTCCTGCTCATCATTAATATATTAGATTCCTTTAAACTTCTGAAGTCAGGTGACATCAGAGACAAAAAAGAAAAGTATGATTAAGTGGTCATCCGTCCAAATTTTTCTTAAAGCGCAGGTATCTGCTTTTTCGGGTGGGATTACAGATTATGGTTTAATGATTTTGCTTACCGAAATATTCCATATTCACTTTACCATATCCATATTAATTTCCGGAACATTCGGCGGGATGGTTAATTTTTACATAAACCGAAATTGGGCATTTAAAAATCAGGGGGATTATACCGTTGCCGCTAAAACACAGTTTTTTAGATTTTTTGGCGTTGTACTTGGCAGCATTTCCTTAAAATCAACCGGCACATATTTTCTGCATCAATCCCTTCACATCGATTACCGAATAGGCAGGCTGTTGATAGATAGTCTGGTATCTTACGGGTTTAATTATCCTTTAATGAAATTCTGGGTTTTTGATACAAATAATAAAACGACAAAAATTAAGGCTTCAGATTAACTGATTTCATTCCAAAATGTCATCACTTTTAAATGAAGCAACAATCTACGCCAATTATGCCTGTATTATTACGATATCAAATAAATAGCAGAAAGTTAGTCTTTTCCTTTTTTACATTATTGATATTCGCCACCGTACAAACATATGCTCAAACGAAAAACCCTTCTCCAATAACTTTTCCGACGCCAAAAAATGTTGAGAATATGTTATTCTATCTTCAACGCGACCCAAATACCAATACACTTGTTTATGCACTTAATCTTGATGAGCAAGGGAATTTGAGAAAGGGAAACCCAATTCGCATTTATTGGATTCGCTACACAGAAAACGGAGAAAAAAAGGAACTGGGTTATATCCAGAGAAAATTTGCATATGGTATTGACACCAAAGAAATTTCGAAAGATAAATATGAAATACGTTTTGTTTCATATAAAAAATTGCCGCTTTACCTTTACAAAAACGCAGATAAGAAATATTGCGTAACCGTTAGCTTAAACAATAAAACGATGAAAATAAACCGGCTCTTCGTTCGGATTGAAGGAGGTTCTTTCTGGTTGCCCAACGTAAAATATGCTGAAGTTGAAGGTACGGAGGAATCATCAGGCAAAGCATTAACTGAGCGTATTTATATAAAATAATACGCTCAGTTATAATTAATTTTCGACTGAAAAACTATTTTTATTTATGACAAACTGGCCTTCCAAGCGTATGTTATCAGACGAACTTGAAACCATTAACTGATACGTTCCAGGCTCTACAACCCATTTCATTTTGTTATTGTAAATTTCCAGATCGTCTTTATTCAGGATAAAATTTAATGTTTTTTGTTCACCGGCTTTTAAAAAAATCCTTCTAAACTGCTTAAGCTGTTTTGAAGGTAAAACCACGGAAGAAGTTTTGCTTTTCAAATACAATTGAACAACTTCTTCTCCATCAAAAGAACCTGAATTTTTCAAATCGAAACTTACGTTTACAATTGGTTTATCTGCTTTGTACTCAATTTTTAAATTCTGATAGTCAAATGTTGTGTAACTTAAGCCATAGCCAAAACTATAGAGTGGTTTAGCATCTATTTCAAGATAATCATGCTTTTCCGGAAACCGGGCATTATAATAAACAGGTAACTGTCCGACAGATTTCGGAACAGAAATCGGTAATCTCCCGGCCGGGTTATAATCGCCGAAAATAACATCAGCTATTGCGTTGCCGCCCTCCTGGCCAGGATACCAGGCATCAATTATTGCCGGAACATTTTCGGATGCCCAATTTAAATTTAAGGGGCGGCCTTTTATCAAAACCAGAACAACAGGCTTACCCGTTTTAACAACAGCCTTCAGCAGTTTCAGTTGGTCGCCCAATAAATCTAAAGTAGATCTGTCGTACCCTTCTCCGCTTTCCATATCGCTTAATGCTTTATCAGCTGTCTTAATTTTGGCTGCACCGGTTTCAATGTATTCCGTTTTAAAATCACGGGCACTCGAACCACCTAAAACAATTACCACGGCATCCGATTTTTTTGCGATGCTTACCGCTTCATCAATATTACCCGAGCTCGTATCCCGGATTCCACACCCCTTAACGTAATTGATTTTAGTTTCTGCCGATAGTTTATTTTTAATTCCTTTTAAAACAGTAACAATATTTTCTTCCTGCTGTGGAGCAGTATAATCGCCAATCTGATTATAAATATTATCCGCATTCGGACCAATTACCGCGATATTTTTTAAGGTTTTACTTAAAGGAAGTGTTTGATGCTGATTTTTCAACAAAATAATTGATTCCCTGGCGACCTGCCGGGCCAAAGCAATCTTTTGGGTATCTCTGACTTTGAGTTTCGCGGTTTCAGGATTAACATATGGGTTTTCGAAAAGCCCCATATTAAATTTAATTCGTAAAACGCGGCTTACGGCCGTATCTAAAGTTTTTATAGAAACCTTTCCGGCTTTTATCGCATCGCGCAACGCTTTACCATAACCTATACCACTTAAATCGGCATCCAAACCGGCATTAATTGATAATGCGGCGGCTTCAGCTGCGTTATCTGCAATATGGTGGTTTGCTTTCAAACCTGAAATGCTGTTTAAATCTGAAACAACAAATCCTTTAAAATTCCATTCTTTTCTAAGCAAATCATTCAGCAGAAATTCGTTTGATGAACACGGAATTCCATCGATTGAATTATAGGCCGTCATTACCGACAATGCACCTGCTTTAACCGATGCTTTAAACGGAGGCAAATAGAACTGGTTTAAACTTCTTAAGCCAACATTAATACTGCCACCGTTGTGACCTCCTTCGGGTGCGCCATAAGCTGCAAAGTGTTTTAGCGTAGCAACTACATTGACACCACTTTTCAGGTTATTTCCCTGAAAACCCTGTACCATCGCTTCACCCATCCTGCTGTTTAAAACATGGTCTTCCCCGTAAGTTTCCTCTACTCTAGACCATCTTGGCTCCCTGGCTAAATCTAGCACCGGTCCGTAACCCACATGCCCACCCTGCAGTCTGGTTTCTTCCGCAATTACGGTCGCCATTTTTTTAATCAGCTCGGGATTAAAGGTACTTCCTTGCCCTATTGAAGTCGGAAATACCGTTGTGCCGATTGCCATGTGTCCATGCGGACATTCTTCAGAAAGCAAAATCGGAATTCCCAAACGTGTATTTTCTACAGCATACTTTTGAATCGCATTGGTCGCCTTTGCAGCCAATTCAGGATTTAAACCTGTTACAAGTGTTTTTTTCGTCCATGGATCGGCCCTCAGCGTTGCCCAAAGCATGCCGGTATATTCTTCTCTAAGTGATTTTTTAAAAGTCTCACTTACTTCAACATTATCCCCTGATTTTGAGTACATGGGCCAGCCTAAAGGCATCGATATCTGCCCTACCTTTTCTTCAACAGTCATCCTGGAAAGCAAATCTTTAATTCTGCTTTCTACAGGCATTTTAGAATTTTTATATAAGGGTATGTTCGTTTTTGATTGTGCAAAAACCTTTGTATTAAAAATCGAAATAACCGATACCAGGCAAAATATTGTTTTTATATTTTTCTTCATGTGAATAAAATTACGCCCAGGCTTTTCTAAGAAAACGCAACCAATTGCCATGCATCAGATTTTCGATATCGGTACCATTATATCCCCTTTTTCTAAATAAATCAGGAATTTTTTGCAAATCGGCAATAGTTTCCAAATCATAAGGGCATTGCTCTTTACCGAAAGCGCCATCTAAATCAGAACCGATTCCAACATGTTCTGCGTTTCCTGCCAGCTGACAGATATGGTCGATGTGATCTATCATCACCTCCAGGTTACAGTTCATGGCTTTTGGTTGGGAAATCCCCCGCTGCCAGCCTGGAACCATCATCCAGGCATCTAATGCGCCGCCAATTACAGCACCCCTATTAATCAATTCCTTAATTTGTTCATCACTATACTGGCGATTGTGGTTAACCAAACTGCGGCAATTGTTGTGTGATGCCCATACGTGACCGTTAAAACGACCCATTGCGTCCCAAAAACTGTCATCGCACAGATGTGTCGCATCCAGAATGATATTCAATCGTTCCATTTCTTTCAATAAATCGTGGCCAATAGAGGTCATTTTTCCGGTTGCATCCGTTCCTTGTGCATAACGCCCGGGGCCATAATGCGCAGGTCCAACCGCTCTTAAGCCACTTTGCCATGCCCTTTCCAGATGGCTTACTGTTACAAATGAATCGGCACCTTCCAAACTTAAAATATAGCCAACAGGTTTTTTATCATTTGCCTGTCCGTTGTTCCATAAAGCTAAATGCTGTTCCAAGGTTTCGATGTTATTCACCTGGAACATTTCACCGGCATCTTCCATAGCCTTATACCAGGCCAGCTGACCTTGCGTTTGTGCCCAGGCTTGTTCTGGTGAATGCCAACCGGGCAAATGATTATCCGGCGCTACGTAACGGGCTATTTGAGTCGCTACTACGAGGCCTATATTTCCTTTTCGCAATTCAGGCAATGAAACGGTTGCCAATCCGCGATCGGGTTTATCCTTTAATCCTTCTTCCCTACGGTTGATATCGGCGACATCTTGTGTCAAATCGCGATTCCATTCAAGGGCGTTCATACTTAAATCTAAATGCGCATCTATGGTAAACATGGTTGAATATTAAATGGTAATTTTCCTTTTTCTGGAGATAATATCCCAGTATCGAACAGATTTATCGGCACCCAAACAAATCGTTTTTTCGTGTAAGGCAACTGTAGGGCAAATATGATATGGCAATCCATAAAGCATGTCGCCTATTTTATAATTTTCAGGTTCATCAGTGCTCAAAACTAAATGTTCTTCACTCTGGCTTTGAACGACCAAACCTGGTGCATTAACAAAAAATACCCTGTTTGTTAATTTTTTTTCTGCGGCAACCGCCTTATGCCCTAAATCGGTACATACTAATCCATTTATGGGTTTAGAAACGATTCTGCTGGCCACAAGCGCCGCAGTGTAAAATTGCTGTTCCGGATAAGCGTCCTGATAGCCCTTATCCCAAAGGATAAAAGTTCCGGGGCTGCATTCAAAGTCTGTTTCATCAGCATAAATTGGAAAGGTTGGCGTTCCACCTGCGATAACGGTCAATTTATTTCCGGTAATGCTTTCAAATTCTTCTTTTAAACGTTTGAGCCAGGTAATAACCGGTTCAGATTTTTGCTTACGGATTTCCATGGAAGCATCGTGAATATGGCCGTCGTAAGCATGTAAACCGCTTACTTTTATATTGGAAATGGAAATTAATAATTTAAACAAAGTTGAAGCGAATTCAGGTAAAATTCCGGTTCGGTTCATACCAACGTTTAAATCTATGTAAACATCTACTGTAGTATATTCTGACGATGCTTTTTTTGCCAGTTTTTGCGCAATTTCCAGATTATCCACCAGGCAACTAAAATGTGTATTACTATATTCACGCTTAAGTTTAAAGAAACGGTTAATGTTTTCTCCAACGGGCTGGTAAGCCAATAATACATCTTTAGCATTTGCCATTCCAAGCATTTCTGCTTCGGCAATTGTTGCACATTTGAACTTATTAATACCCCCCGAAATTAACATATTGGTAATTTCCAAACACTTATGTGTTTTTACATGAGGTCGCAATTTATCCAAATCATCAACCATATTTTTTATGATTTTGATGTTTTCGCAGATTCGCTCTTCATAAAAAATAAGTGAAGGTGTTTCTATGCTCTGCCTGTTTGGCAATGAATACCATTCTTTTTTTTCCATAAGGTTTAAGAGAGTTCGAATAATGCTTCAATCTCAACGGGTATATTATCGGGTAAAGAGCCAAAACCAACAGCACTTCTTACCCCAATACCATTTTCTTCACCCCAAACTTTAGCAAAAAGCTCACTACAACCATTAATAATAAAGGGATGCTTTTCAAATTCCGGCGTACAATTTACCATACCTAAAACCTTAATAACACGTTTAACTTTGTTCAAACTTCCAATGTTGGATTTTATGGTTGATAACATGGTTAAACCAACTTGTAGAGCCGCAAGTTTACCTTCTTCCTGTGTGAGGTCAGAACCGATTCTGCCGATGATCAAAGATTTATCATCCTGAACAGGACCATGACCACTTAAATAAAGGTATTTTCCATCTACCAGGCAAGGTTTATAAACGCCTAGTGGTGCGGGAGCAGGTGGCAAATTAAGTTTTAATTGTTCGAAGCGTTCGTCGGGAGTTAAATTTTCCATTGTATGTATATGTTAATTTTTAAGCGATTATACTATTTAATAAAAGTACCCCTGCGAGGCCTACAGCGCCAACAATAGACTCCATCAGGGCCCAGGACTTGAATGTATCTTTCAAAGTTAAACCGAAATATTCTTTAAACATCCAGAATCCGGCATCGTTAACGTGGGAGAACATCAGGCTTCCTGCACCTACGGCCAAAACCATCAGATTTGGATTGGTATGCGTATGTTCCATCAGCGGGAAAATAATTCCGGCGGTGGTTAAGCCTGCAACAGTTGCAGATCCGACACAAAATCTGATAATTGCGGCAATCATCCAAGCCAAAAATAAAGGTTCCGCTTTAACATTCTGAAGGTAATCGGCAATTTGATTGCTTACACCACTTTCCGTTAGAACTTGTTTTAACGCACCAGAGCCGGCAATGATTAATAAAATCATAGCGATATCTTTTAAGGCATCCCCATAAATGGCCATAATTTCTGTAATCTTTTTCCCTTGTGATAAACCAAGCAGCCAGGTTGCGGCGATTAAGACAATTAACATGACTATTGAAGGACTTCCTGCAAATAAAATATAAGGAAGTATGGCTGAATCTGACTTCAAAATCATTGGCAGAAATGAGGCAGCAGCTAATAAAATTACCGGGAGCAGTGCAGTAAAAAAACTTTTAAAACCACTTGGAAGTTCCTCTTCAGATAATTCTTTTGCACTGAAAGCAGCCATTGGACTTGCCGGGATGGCCTTAAGTGTTCTGGAGAAAATAGGTCCGCCTATGATGATTGCAGGGATTGCAACAGCTAAACCATAAAATAAGGTTAAGCCCATATCTGCCTTGAATTGAATTACTAATGCAGCGGGCGATGGATGCGGAGGCAAGAAACCATGTGTAACAGATAAAGCAGCTAACATGGGTAAACCAATATATAGTGCAGGTAATTTATATCGATAAACCACAGAAAATATCAATGGAACCATCAAAACGAAACCTATTCCATAGTAAAGCGGGATACCAATTAAAAAGCCTGTTAAAACCATTGCCCATTGGATATATCTCGTTCCGAAAATATTCATACTAACCTGGGCAATTTTTTGCGCGGCCCCGCTTTCAGCAACCAATTTACCAAGCATTGCGCCTGCGATAATAATGATGGTTAAAGAGCCTAATACATCGCCCATGCCCTTTTCTATGTTTGACGGTATTTTAGCAGGTGGTAAGCCTAATGCCAATCCGGCAATGATGGAAACAATGAGAAATGATAGAAACGCATTAATTTTAAATACCGAAATCAGTACAATTAATAAGGCAATACAGAGTAAAACGATTAGTATAGTCATTTAATTTACAATTATTTCATCAACCATTAACCAGGCCTTCGTACCTGCGCCGTAGAATCCGTCTGGTATGATGCCTGCATTTGTAGCTTTAATACGAACGTACCTTGCTGTTACCGGATTAATTTTATTTAACACAACATTAAGGCCTTCGAGCTTAAAACTGGTTTGACGGGCCACCTCTTTAAAATTGATATTGTCGGCAGATATTTCCATGATAAGTTCTTTCGGCGGATGCATTTTTTGCCATTGATAATTGAGAACATTTATTGAGATTTCTTTAATGATAATTTCTGTACCTAAATCTGCAACGGCTTCGAAGTCGGTTCCACTCAATCCTAACCACTCACCGTTATTGTATATGGGCGAACCCGGAATCCCATTAACTAAAACCTGTTTATCAACATTATAGTTGCCATTACCTGAATTTTTTAATGAGATGGTTTTATCTGATGCCAGACTTCTGATAATTTGCTGTTCATATAATTTACCAACCGGATAATGGCCTTTAAAAAGTTTAGCTTTAATGGTAGCAGACTTTTCAAGTTTTACAGACGACGTATATTTTTTGCTATTCATTGTGGGTTCACTTCCATCTACCGTGTAACGAATCTCGGCATCAGGCATATCCGTTTGAAGACTAAAACCATCCGGCGAAGACTTTCCTGTAATTTCATAGAATGATGAACTGTAATTTATACCGTTTAAAAATTTAAGGCCGGCGTTTAAACGAACTAAAAAATCAGTATAATTTCGGTTTTCTTTCTTCGACCAGGCCATTTCTGCTAAAGCAATAACCCTCGGGAAAATCATATATTCTGCCTTTTTACCTTCAGCCATATATTCCGACCATACATTTGCCTGAACGCCTTTAATATAACCTTGTTCAGCTGCACCAAGTTCGGCAGGCATTGGCTCGTAATCATACAGCTTCCGAAGTGGTAAATAGCCACCTGCAGCGATTTGTTCGCTTTTGTTTAACGATTGGTAATAATCCAGATAGACAAATTTTTCAGGTGTCATGATTACATCGTGTTTCAGCTTTGCCGCGGCAATTCCACCCGATAAACCTGTCCAACTCATCACCGTTGCATCAGGTGCGAGTCCGCCTTCCAGTATTTCATCCCAACCAATTATTTTTTTGCCTTTGGCATTAAGGTATTTCTCCATCCTCGCAATAAAATACGATTGCAGTCCATGTTCATCTTTAAGTTTTTCTTCTTTAATCCTTTTCTGGCATTTCGGGCAATCGTGCCACCTTGTTTTAGGGCATTCATCGCCACCAATATGAATGTATCTGGAAGGAAATAACGCAATCACCTCATCCAAAACACCTTCTAAAAAATTAAAGGTCTCTTCATTACCGGCGCAAAACACATCGTCAAAAACACCCCAAAAGGTCGCCGTTTCATACGGCCCGCCTGTACAACCTAAATTTGGGTATGCTGCAAGCACGGCGCTCGCATGCCCTGGCATTTCAATTTCAGGAATTGTTGTAATTTGTCGTTTTGCAGCATAGTTTATGATATCCTTAACTTCTTCCTGTGAATAAAAACCGCCATATCGTTTGCCGTCAAAAACATGCGGATTTGCACGTTTGTGCCCTATCAGGGTTTCTTTCCTAAAAGCTGATATTTTTTGTAATGAAGGGTATTTTTTAATTTCAATTCTCCAACCCTGATCATCCGTTAAATGCCAATGGAATGTATTGATTTTATAAAAGGCCAGTACATCAAGCCATTTTTTTATTGTGGCCACGCTGAACATATGCCGTGCAACATCAAGATGCATTCCTCTGTAAGCAAAGCGGGGTTCGTCTTTAATGTAGTAAGCAGGAACTGCTATTGCTTTCCCGTTCTTTTTTATCAGTTGCATTAAAGATTGCAAACCATAAAACAAACCGCTTTCATCAATTGCTTTAATATCAATTCTTTTGGTCGTAATAACTAAAGTATAACCTTCTGGTTTAATTTTTAAAGCAGAATCGATAACCAGGTTGATACCATTCCCTTCTGTTAAATTACTTTTTGACAGCGAAAACCCGGTTAAGTCTCTTAAGTATTGATTGAAAAAACTTAAACTAACATGCTGATTATCAGAAAAAAATAGTTTAGTATTCGCCTTAATCGTAAAAAACCCATCCTTCCTGATTTCTTTGACGGGTTTGGGAATAATACCAGAACCCATTAAATTCTGACCCGACGCTTCTAAAAGAGTTAACTGTAAAGCTGTTAAGATGAGCAGCCTTAAAATTAAGCACCTAAAAAAAACAGGTATTTTATAAAAAAGAATATTTATCATAACGAAATTATAATAAAGTCTAAGGTAAGCTTAAAACTTTATTTTCGCCTTCTATAACAACGTTTTGCTGTTCTGCTACCGCTTTATATTCATAAGCACCCTTTGTTAATTTTACGGTACCAATAAAAGTTCCGTCCGGCTTAATCGGCAGCCAAGGCGTCATTTTCCAGGGTTCAGCATAGAGTGTTTCTACCTGACCGCGATATGGACGGTAATAAAATCTCGCGCGTTTTGGTTTAATATCTTTATAATTAAGAATTTTAGCATTCATTTCTACTGCCCCGGAAACCAGCCTGAAATTATTGGTTTGGACCATCGCTGCTTCTTCAAAAACAGGACTTACATTTTCAAGTTTTATAACAACAGGATTTGGCCAACGGTGATCATCGTAAATGCGTTGTGCCTTAACAACGGACACTTCCAGCCCATTTTCTGTTTGCTTAAATTTGCAGGAGACATCTAAATTAGGTTTGTACTCTATAATTTTGCTGTTCTGGCCTAAAACACTGACATTGGTATTGGCAGATGATTTTACGGAATGTAATAGAAAAGTTCTGCGTTCTCCTTCTTTCCAATCTTTGGAATCCATAACAATTGCAAATAAAACACCAGGATCTTTTTTGGTAAAGTAAATATTTTCTTCTTTGCTCACGACCCAGCTCCGTACATCATCCATTGCTTCATGGTTAATGTAATACCAGCCAGCCATTTCACGTAACCGGTCTTCCTGTTCTTCAGCCAACAGACCATTCGGTTTCGGCCCGACATTTAATAAAAGAGAGCCACCCTTAGACCTGGCTTCAATAAGCAATTCAATTAATTGTGAACCAGATTTATAGCGTTCGTTTGTAGGCTGATATTGCCATGCAGTGCCAATCGTTACGGGAGATAACCATGGCTGCGTAATTTTCGCACCTGGTAAAGTTTGTTCAGGCGTTAAAATGGCACCACGGGTTATCAAAATATTGGGTTGCATTTTCCATGCCGTTTCCTTAACGGTTTCTTTAGGGTCGCCATCGATAAACAAAACATCAATTTTACCATAGTTTTGCATCAATTCTTCCGTTTGTTTACGGTTATATTCTGCATATTCCTTAGTCGTTTTGGCGTCGAGATTAGTAATATTCCTGCTGATAGGTATTTTGTGCTTGTAAAGAAAGTTGAAATCTTCAGGAGAAAAATAAAAACCAACATCTAATCCGGCTTCCCGGGTAGCATTTACAAATTCTTTAAGTAAGTCTTTTTTATATGGGGTATTGGTAATTTTAAAATCTGTGGTTTTAGTATCCCAAAAGCAAAAACCGGCATGATGTTTTGTAGTAAAAACAATGTATTTCATACCTGCAAGCTTAGCAAGTTCAGCGATTTCTTTTGGATTGAATGAAGAGGGATTGAATGTTTTTGGCAAATCCCGGAAATAACGTTCTGTGTAATCGTCAGAAGCACCAACCAGTGAATGACTGATTACAATTCCTAATTGCGCATCGACATTAAAATGAATAAACAAACCGGCTCCGGTATTTCTGAGCCATTCTTCGCGTTCAGGCTTGTTTAAATTGTAGGTACTGGAAGTTTCATCTTCAACAACGTCATTTTTTTGTGCTGAAGCAGTGGTGCCAAAGAACAGGCATAAAATAAGTATTCGGTATATCATCAGGCAAATAAAATTAATCCCGCAGTGCAAATTCATGCACTGCAGGATTCTGAAAAATTAATTATTACAATTTGTCCCACCAGATACGGGTCAGGAAATCATCCGGACCTTGACGGGCAATTGCTGCTGCAAGTGATGCGGCATTTAAATTTTGTTCTGAAAGCGGATAAAGCATCCTTCTGAAAATCTTCCCTCCGGTTGCATTTCCAACATAAACGACCGGAACCAGCGCCGGATATCCGGTTCTGCGATAGCTCGCAAATACTTCCTGTGCATCAGGGAATAAGGCTAACCAGAATTCAGTATAAATTTGTTGTAATTTATTATCTAAAGTTCCTGCGGCATTCAGCGGGTGATATTTTATGTATGTATTGATTTGTAAATCGCTTATAACACCATCAGTAGGTGAAATAATTGCCCATTGTTTCATGGCTGCTTTTATACCTGCCTCATATAATGTGGATGCATTACCGGTATACCAGCCACGTAAAACTGCCTCAGACAAAAGAAAATTTGTTTCAGCCGTTGTAAAAATAAGTTTCGCACCACCCAATGCAAGAACAGTTTTCTGATTAGGTTCTGAATAGGTAACAAAATTTGCCGGTTTTGCATTTAATGTTGCAGGCATTCCTTTTTGAATAGCAGCAGATGTATCCGCTACACCATTAACATATACGACAGATAAAATCCCTAATCGAGGGTCTTTATTATTTTTCATATATGTAATAAACGTATCCTGATATTTTCCACCTTCAGCATTGCTGTTTCCGTCTGCTTTGATGTAATCGCTGTTCCATAATGCTAAGGCGATTGGATTTTTATTGATGTCCTGACCTGCGCTTAAATAAGAAATTTTAGCAATATCGGCATCATCTGTAATGACCCCGCCAGCAATTGCTTTTTTAACCCATGTTTCAGCCAGCGCCGCATCTACTTTAGTCATTCTCATGCCTAAACGAAGCATTAATGAATAGGCAAATTTCTTCCATTTAACCGTATTACCTGCGTAAACCAGATCTGCTGCGCCAAAAGTGGCCTTTGAAGCATTTAAGCTTGATGCTGATTCATCCAATTCTTTTAATAAATCCAGATAGATGTTTCTTTGTGCATCATAAGCAGGTTTAAAGTTTGTAGCCGTATATCCCTGAGCAGCTTCTGAATATGGAACATCGCCATATAAATCTGTAAGCCGGCTAAAGCAATACGCTTTCCAGATACGGGCCGTAGCCAATAAATTTACTTTTTCCGGGTCGGCTTTAACCGCATTGATTACCAGCGCAAGTTCATTAATTTCATTTGGATAAGCGTTATTAAACACTGCTGCCGACTGCTGACTTTGACTGGAAACATATTTGGAACCAAAACCTGCTACATCATTAAAACTGGTGGTGTATTGCATGGTTCCAAGTAATAAATTCAGGTTGTTTTTTGCACCATCATAAAGCGCTTTTGTGAAAACATAAGCCGGTTGTATGGTCGTGGACGCTTCAGGGTTCGTATTAATTTCCTGAAAATCTTTTGTGCATGAAGCTAAGATTACACTTAACCATAACATGCAAATAGCTGCTTTATATTTATTTGAATATTTTTTCATTATTAAAGCTTTAGAATTTAACCATTAAGTTCATACCGAAAGTGCGTGTTCTTGGTAATCCAATCGATTCAAAACCTTGTGCATTACCATTGGTAAAACTCGATTCCGGATCAAAATTATCCGTTTTTTTGTATAGCGTAAGAATATTTCTTGCTACAAAAGATAAACTGGCAGATTGTATTTTAACAAGTTTAAAATCTTTAACAGGAATATTATACGATAAAATTGCCTGGCGTAGTTTTATAAAACTTCCATCGTGAACAAATAGTTCAGAATAGGCCCTCAAGTCGTTATAGTAAGCACGTAAATTACTTACCGGGATTACTGCCGAATAAGGATTTCCGGCCTGATCAACACCCGTTAATGTTAAACCATTTTCGCGACCAGGTAAAGTACTTTTCAGCAAGCCCAAACGGGTTGCGTAAACTTCTTTTATAGATAAAATCTTATTACCGAATTTACCGTCAAGCAGGAAGCTAAAGGTAAAGTTGCCAAATCTGAAATCCTGATTTAAGCCCATTGTTAAAGGTGGCACGCCATCTCCAAGTTCCTGTAAACCTGTAGCAACCGGGCGGTTTGTTGTTGAATTGTATACAATTTGTCCGGCCGCATTTCGCAGCATCCTGGTACCTACAATTGTTCCGTAAGAACTGCCAACGGTCTGGTTAATATAACCCCAGTTACCAACCGAGTTTGCAACCTGGAAAGTATTTGTACCATCCACAAGTTTAATTACTTTACTCTTATTATAAGCGATGTTATAGCTGATGTTCCATCCGAATTTTTCTCCTGAAACCGGGCTGCCGGTTAATAAGAACTCAATACCCTTATTCTGCAACTCACCAACATTAAGTACAGCATTGCTATAACCTGAAGTTGAAGAAATAGCTGCGTTCAAAATATCATTTGTGGTTTTTCGGGTATAGGCTGTAAAATCCAAACCTAATCTGCCTTTAAACATTTTCAATTCAAAACCACCTTCATAGGTTGTCATGGTATATGGTTTTAAATTTGGATTTGTGATATTGTTGGTGGTTACATTTTGCAATGGTAAACCGGAACTTGGTACATTACTATAGGATAAATTAATTTTGTATGGGTCTGCTTCACCACCACCTACTTCTGCCCATGAACCTTTTAATCTGAAAATATCAATAGATGAAGGCAATTTAAATGCATCAGATACCACAAAACTACCGCCAAGACTCTGATACAAAATACTGTTGTTTTCAGGACTTAATGTAGAAAACCAATCGTTCCTTGCGGTATAGGTTAAGAATAATATACTCTTATAATCGAAATCCGCTGAACCAAATACAGAATTAATCCTGGATCTGGAAGTTGTTGGTGTTGTAGTGGCGGTAGCAAGATTTGAATAACTATAGAAATAAGGAATGGTAAAATTAGAACCGTTCATATTCAACTGCTTATTTACAAACCTTCTGCTGTTCGCTCCACCCAGTATCGAAATACCAAATTTTTGTGCAATACGCGTTTTATAGTTTCCGGTTAATAAAGCATTGGTTTCTGACACATCAGATTTAATTGCTGCATATTCTCCGTTAGGAATATAGATATCGCCGGTTGGCAAAATATTTACATAATCGTAATTGTAAAAATCGCGGCTGATAACGCCTTTTAAAGAGAAATTTTTCACCACATCATATGTAATCGACCCTTGTCCGATAAAACGGTTTTTGGTATCATTTTGTACATATTTGTTCATTACAAAATAACCATTGGTTGCAATGCCGGCATCATTCCATGGTGTTTGGTTGCCTGCAGCATCATAACCAGGCGCCAACCACCTCACATCAACTGTGTTTGCAACCTCATAAGGTGTCCAGTTCGGATTACCTAATGCATCACCTGCCGATGTCCTTCCATATCCCCTTTCCAAGTTATATTGTGCCAAACCTTCAACCCTGATTTTATCGCTTATTTTAGCATTGATGTTTAAATTAGCCGTTTGACGTTTAAATTTAGTACTCGAGAGTATACCTTTACTATCTAAATCTGCCAATGATAAACGATATACAATTCCATCAGTACCACCAGAGAAAGCAATTGTATTGGTAAAATTTGTACCGGTTGAATAGAAATTTTGGATATTATTGGTAACGGCACTGTAAGGATGTGTTAAACCATCGGCCGCCACATAATCAGAACCATCTATTTTAGCGCCGAACGAAAGACGACCTGTTGCTATCGCATCATTTTTTGTTAAAGGTTTTACCCCTCCTAATCCTTGTCCGTATTCGTACTGGTAATCGTTATCGTTAATTGCATTTTCAATTGTATAGGTAGAATTATAATCTATACCTATTCCACGTTGTTTAACACCTTTTTTAGTCGTAATTAAGATAACACCATTACTTGCACGGGAACCATATAAGGCCGCCGCAGCGCCACCTTTTAAAACGGTAATGGTTTCAATATCATCAGGATTTATACTTGAAATACCATCACCTCTATCCACATTTGTCGTTATTCCGTTTGTTGTAGCACTTCCGCCCGGCACTGTATTGTCAATCGGCATTCCATTTACAACATAAAGTGGCTGGTTGTTTCCGTTAAATGAGGTGTTACCCCGAATAATTACCCTGCTGGAACCGCCTGGTCCTGTTGACAAACCGGTTGCATTAACACCCGCAACCTTACCGGTTAGGGCATTGGCAATATTATTTTCCCTTGCCTGTGTAAATTCAGAACCTTTTACTTCAGTTATCGCATAACCCAACGATTTACTCTCTTTTTTAATACCCAAAGCGGTAACAACTACCTCATTTAAGTTGCTGTTGCTTTCTTTGAGTTTAATTGAAACCGGCGCATTGATGTCCGAAACTGGTAAATCCAGACTTTCGTAACCAACCGAGGCAATGGTTAACACAATTGCCTGCCCTTTTAAATTTGCCGGAATTGTGATGCTAAACTGACCTTGTGCATCGGTTGAAGAACCCGTTTTAGTACCTTTTATATATACCGTTGCACCAATAAGCGGCGTATTATCGTTTGCTGATAAAACCGTTCCTTTGATAACATCGGCACGATTTCCACTTCTTGTATCAACAATAACATACTGCGAATCGCTGATTTTGTTAAAATCCAGCAATAAACCATTCAAGCTCAATGTTAAAGCTGTGGTTGCATCAGCAACCGACATAATTTGCGACTGGCTGACATTTGTTAATTTATTTTCAAGTATACCTTCTTTATAGGCGATTTTAATATCAAACTTATTTTTAATAAGTTCAATTGCATTTTTTAACGAAATTTTAACTTCAGTTGCTAATTGGGGTACTTTAACCTGTTTGGAACGGGTCATATTTCTGGCCATTAGCTGAGCAGAGCAAAAAAAGGCGCATGCACTGAACAGCATAGTAAGGCAACAGTATTTAACTGCCCTGCTAAAGTAGAGTAATCTCATAATTTGTTTAGTTAAATTGGTTTATTTAGTTGATTTGTTTGTTATTGACTTTAAGCGCTTAAATTCAATAACAGGATTATTCTTTAATGGTAATGTTTTTATTTTCAGTTTCTATGTTAAGGTGTAAGGTTGTTTTTAATATTCGAATGAGGTCATTAACATCATTTACACTGATCTCTCCTTCTATTTTCTGCTTACTTAATTTTTCGTCAATGTTAACATGATATCCTAAATCATCTGTCAAAACAAGACTGATGTCTTCCAGCGTTGCATTTTTAAATACCAGTTGACGAGTTGTCCAGGCAGTTAAACGCTCCGGATCCTCAAGTTTTTGGTGGATTAAGTTGTTTCCTTCCCCATGTTTTACAAAATCGCCTGGCGCCATGATAAACTGTTTCTTAACTTTAGTTAAGTCTTTATAATCAATGCGGATTTTCCCGCTTAATAAGCCTACACTAGTTTTCTCATGTCTGTTTCTAACGTTAAAAACTGTACCTAAAACCTCGATGTTTATATCGCTGCAATGAACGATAAACTTCTCTTCAGGTTTGATGTTATTTGTATCTATATTAAGGTGTTTAACTTTAAAGAGTGCTTCACCGTCAATCCAAACTTCTCTGATTCCTTTATTAAAATTTTTAGCATAGGTAATTTTAGAATTTCCGTTTAGCGTTACCTCAGATCCATCAGGCAAGACAACTGTTCTTATTTTTCCAAAATCTGTTTCCCGGATTTCTTTATTAATGAAATTATTATAGATAAATACAGATAAGAATATGACTGTAAATGCCGCAGCCACTTTAAGAAAAAGCGGAAATTTAATTATTTTTCGGGATTGCTTCTGATTGGAAATTGTTGAAGTAATTCTATCGAATACTTTAGCTTGTGCACTTTCATTGAAAAATGTATCCTGCGTACGGTAAGTTATGATGGCATTAAATGCAGTTTCAGCAATTTTAGTTCGCTGCGGATAGTCTGTTTTAAATTTATTCCAAGCCGCTAAATCTGATTTTTTTTGCTCATTAACGAATTGCAAAAATGCATCATCATTTAGAAAATCTTCAAAACTGTAATTAATATATTTTAAAAAATCCATAGGAGAAAGATGTTATATCTCCTATATACACAGACCCCAATAAATTATCCCTTCCTTTTTGAAAAAAAATTAATTTATTTTTGAAATCGCGCTTTCTGATAGCGTGAGACACAAAATAATTAACAAATCGGAATGTTTTATTTTTTCCTGAAGTTTACCGACCGCTTTATAGAGCAGTTTATACGCAGAATTTATATTCAAGTTCATAATATCAGCGATTTCCTCGTAGCTCAGGTTTTCGTAGAACTTCAGATAGATGATTTCCTGTTGCCTTGCCGGTAAACTTTGTACAGCTTCTTTTATTTTTCTTTGCAAAGCTTTTTCCGACTCATTCTCAATTAAAATTGTATCAAAAGAAACTTCGAAATTAAATGGGTAATCCTCATCAGATTCTATATTTACAAATCTTTGTTGCTTATCCAGCTTCCTGAATAAAAGATTCCGGAGTGATTTGTACAAATAATTTTTAACGGAAACGGGATTTGCCAACTGTTCTCTTTTATTCCAGAGGTTTACAAATAAGTCGTGTACCGCATCTTCAATCATACTGCTATCCCGTGTAAATTTATAGCCATAGTTATTTAATATTTTAAAATGACTATTGTAGAGTTGTTTATATGCTTCCCAATCCCCTTTTTTAAAGGCGTTCCATTCCATATTACTGGCTTCATTATCCGGAATATGGTTAAATGACATATAAAATAATTTGCATCAAAGTTAAAAAATGATGATGGTAAAGGTTTTAAATATTGAAAAAATCTTGTCAGTTAAAGAATTTAGTTAAAAATATTAAAATTCGTCCTGATTTGTATGCCTGTAATGTTATATAAATCAAATGGAATTATTTTATTTCGAATGTAAATTCGCCGGCCCTAACATCAATTTGATTATTAATTGCCTTACCGTTAAGATAAGCTTTTTTCCCTGCGATAACCGGGATTTCGACACTTGCAGTTGAATTTGCCGGAATAATAACATGATAGCTGATTTTGTTAGCTGTTTTTTTCCATGATGATAAAATCTGACCATGGGGCCCTTTATAAGATGCTTCAAAATGTGTTAATCCGTCAACGAAATGAGGCCGTAACAAAATGTTTTTAAATCCCGGATGTTGTTCATCAATTTTGATTCCGGCAATTCCTTTAAAAAACCAGGCACCGATTTCACCAAACATCATATGGTTATCTGAAATGTCTCTGGTTGCGTTAATGTCCCAGTTTTCGTGTAAAGTGGTTGCCCCGTTTACAATCCACCAGCCCCATCCCGGGTAGGTATCCTGAGTTGCCAATTTATAGGCCATATTACTATGACCGTTGTCGCTCAGGGCATTTAAAACCGATTTTGCGCCCAATACACCAACATCGATATGCATTCCATCTGCCTTTACCCGTGCAGCCAGGTTATCGGCAACAATTTGTCTCGATTCCTCGGGAACTATATTCCATTGTAACGCCATCGAGAGTTCAGTTTGAATGCCTGTACCATAAATACCTGTAGCTTTATTAAAAAATTTAGCGTTTATTGCCTGTTTAATTTTTTCAGCAAGAGCGCGATATTGTAAGTAATCATTTTGATTACCGAAAAGTTTAGCAGCTTTCGCCAAAATATCAGCATCAATATAGAAATAAATTGACGAAGTGTACTCCAAATCTGAGGTCGATTTAACTGGAACCCAATCTCCTCTCCCGAAAGTTGTTAAATAATTTTTACTTGTTCCTTCAACATAGTCTACATAACTTTTGATGCTCCGGTAATTATCTTTCAACAGTTTACTATCCCCATAAAACATATAAATATTCCATGGAATAATGGCTATTGTACTGGTCCAGTCGGTGCCATTTGCGGTACCATATCCCCAGCCTCCTGTGGGAATAATATCTGGTAAAACACCGTTCGGTTGTTGTTCATCCCGATGGTCGGCCATCCATTTTTCATAAATCGTAATCCCGTCAAAATTATAAAGCCCCGTTTCTATTGCAAAATGACCGTCGCCTGTCCAGCCATTTTTCTCTCTTTGCGGACAATCTGTAGGAAATCCGTACAGATTAGATAGGTAAGAATTATTCGTAGCCCACCACAACTTATTTACAAGCGTACTGGATGAAGAAATTTGACCTACAGAAGGTACGTTACTATGCATAAAGTATCCAACCAAACTTTTTTCAGTCAGATTTATTGGTGCAGAACTGTTTACTTCAATATATTGAAAACCTTTATAATTAAACAGCGGCATAAATTCTTCTTCACCTTCGCCTTTTAAAATAAATATATCCGTTTGAAAGGGATCTGATTTATCTTTTGGCCTATGGTAAACATCTATATTTGACATATCAGTATGGCCGTTAGCATACAAACGTTCTGCATGCCTTAAATGAATTACCGTTCCCTTTTCACCTTTAACCTTTATTTTGCTTACACCTGCGATGTTTCTCCCCAAATCAAAAACATAAGTGGTGTCATCGAATTTGCGCATGGTTTTCACGGTAATTTCTTCGGCGTTTGTAATTGGATGCATCACCTGTGCTACAATATTTTTTGATGGAGCAGCCCTTAATGTTACACCATGCCATTTTGAATCCTCAAAATCTGCAGTATTCCAGCCTTTTTGTTCTAAACGGGCATCGTAATGCTCGGCGGTGTAAATGCTGTTGGAAATAATCGGCCCTAAGCTTGTTTTCCAATCTGAACCTGATTTAATAATTTCGACAGTACCATCTGAATAAGTTATTCTTAAATCAAAACAGAACGTGGGCCGCGCCCGCCAGGGTGCCTTATCGAAATTCCAAACCGCTAAAGATTGATGGTTATACCAGCCATTTCCGAGTAGAACACCAACCGCATTATTCCCCTGTTTAATGTAAGCAGTAACATCATAACTTACATATAAGTTCCTCCTGTCAAAGCGGGTGTACATTGGATCAAGGCGGTGATTACCAACCTTTTTGCCATTTAAATATAATTCATATAAACCTGCTGCTGCCAGGTATGCCCTTGCTGATTTAACCGGTTTGGCCGGTTGAAAAACCTTTCTGAAATAAGGAGCAGGCAGTATATTTATATCATTTCTATCGCTAATCCACGTGCCTTTCCAATTTTCTGTTAGCATCACCCCCATTTCAAAATTCGATGATACAATCTTTACCGGTTTACCATCTTTGTCCCAAAGCTCAAGTCGCCAGTAATACTTAGTAAAAGGACGAAGAGCCGATCCATTATAAGTTATTAAATTATTGGAAGATCTGACTTTGCCTGAATCCCAATAAATACTTGTTTTGTTTAGCAATTGAACAGAATCAGTGCCAACAGATATACGATAAGCTTGCTGGAACGCACCTTGTCTGTTATCGTTCATTAACCAGGAAAGACGCGGTTTTGGATTATCAACACCAATAGGCCTGACCAGGTACTCACACTTTAATTCAGCTGGCTGGGCGGCAAAGGCTGCGTTATTTACAAAAAAAATACTCAGCCTTAAAATTGTAAAAGCTAAAATTGGTTTTGTTATTTTCATAATTGATAAGCTAGAAGATAAAAACAAAAGTTTTATCTTAATAACAGGCGACTAAGATAGCAGAATTATATTTTTTTAAATGACGATAATTAAAATCAACGTTGCGTAAATTTTCTCAAAAAGTATTGATCCGGTGAGTTGTTCCAGCTAATGTTAAAGTACTGCACTTAAGCTGAAATATTTCTACTATAGATTCTATTTGAAGAGGAATTAAAGGGCTTTAACACGGTAAAATCAGATAAACTCAATATATTCTGAAAAAACACCTGCTAACCTGACTGGAAAATTAAATTATAACAGGAATTTAAATTGAGTTTTTGGTTTTCTTTAATTCAGATTCGATTTTATTAATCAGTGCGCTTTTACCCTTATCATATGTTGATATGTCTGAAAAGTCTTTAATGATATTAGAAATACTTTCATCTGCATCATTTTCTGATATTTTTTTGAAATCAGCTGCCGCTTTATAAGCATCCATATCTCCAAATCCTCTAAGCTGCTTAACCCGGGTTAAAAATGTTTTAAGATCTGTTTTGCGCTTTTCCATTAATACACAAAATTAAAATTTTTACTCATTAATCATACAGAAATAGGAATTATTTTATTAATATTCTTTCTTTTAACCGATTTCCGAAAAAAAGCCATATCTGCTTCGTTAAGAACTGTCGAATCAACTCAAAAATTTATAGCCCAATTAATTTGGAATTTTATATATAGAAACCAAATATGAAAAAACCAATGCGGTAAATTCAAAATAATTTTTGAAAATGATGATTTATATTTTACTTTGCAAAACAAAGTACTTTTAAAAAAATAAATTAATTATTTCATATGGTTACGCTAGACCAAAAATTAAGACTACGTTCTAAAACTTACATCGCTATCATAATCATTGGATTGGCAGTGAGTGGATTAACCGCATTTCCACTGGAAACAGAAATTGCTTTCCTGGTTAAACACAATGAAACCTTTCCTGTCGCACTTCAAGTATGGTTTTTAACTGTTTATCAGGCTCTAAAAAGCACCAATGTAGATTATCCTTTTTTAAATTATGGTACAGATTGGTTAGCTTTTGCTCATATTATGCTGGCTATTCTTTTTATCGGAGTGCTAAAAGATCCTAAAAAA
Source organism: Pedobacter rhodius (assembly GCF_027213645.1). GTDB lineage: Bacteria > Bacteroidota > Bacteroidia > Sphingobacteriales > Sphingobacteriaceae > Pedobacter > Pedobacter rhodius. Next base: position 468,390 of record NZ_JAPWGL010000002.1, read on the forward strand.
AATAAATGGATTATCCAGTTCGGTATAATTTGCTGCTTATCAGTTATCCCGTTGGCACTAATTGCCGGAAACATCCGTCAAATCCCACTATTTTGGCAAATAATCGATTGCTCTTTCGGACTATTCGGAATTATTCCGCTGATTCTGTGCCTTAGAGACATAAAAAAAATTGAAGCTTTGGAAACGAATTGTTAACCATGAATTTTGTAAATAACTCTTCCGTAGTTAGAAAAATATGGGGAAGTACCGATACCGTGCTTTTTATTTTTGCCGGTGCCGCAGCGGAATTTAGCTTAAATAAAGCCGTTGATTGGTTATACTTTACCGGTAAACTCCCAAAAGATCCGCTGGGAAGATTATTTTCGACAGTTGTTTACGCGCAAAGAATAGTTTTTTCAACATTGGATGAAGCCAACCAGTCGATAGATCAAATCGCGACGATACATAAACAGATTGAAGCCGCAAGAAAAACCGAAATTCCGGACTGGGCCTACAGAGATGTTCTGTTTATGCTAATTAATTATTCTATCCGCGCTTTTGAGTTTTAGAAAGAAGGCTTACTTTAACAGAAAAAGAGGAAATATTTAATACTTTTTTTAAGGTTGGCGTAAGAATGAAAATAAAGGGGTTACCAACCGGATTTAAGGATTGGCAAATAATGCATAAACAACAATTACAGCAGAACCTGATTTATAGTCACTTTTCGGAAGATCTGTTTAAACAATACCAAAAGCATTTAGGTTGGTACAGGTTTTCACTGATGACGGGGGTGCAAGGCCTTCTAGTACCGGCTGAAGTAGGCAAATTACTTCGGTTAAAAAAAGGAAAACGGATAGGTTTTACCCTTTGGATATATAAAGCATCGAGAAAGTATAAAATAAGCAGGCATTTGAGAAATTTATTGCTCCCTGCAAAATATAAAGAACAAATTTTGAGTTTGGAAAGATTTTGAACTTTTAAAAACCAATTAATCATAACTACTTAATGAAGATGCGGTCTGATGATTATGTTTCACGAAACAGTTTAAATAAGATTTTGGTTGGTGAGAAATCGATTGCCAAAGCTAATGAAGAATCAGCTTCGCATCCGATAACTATCGGATGACGAGTTAAGGGAACGTCAATTTAAGATTGACGTTGGTGAGACACTAACCGATAGATTATTGGTTTTTAATGATTTAAACTCAATAATTGTTTTTGATTAAGGTATTAAGTGATGTTTCAACTCTTCCGAACACTTATGGTGCCGCAGGCTTAACATTTCGGTCGGTGAGACACCAACCGCTAGGTTAAAAAAAATTTCCATCCTGAGCTAGCTTGCACTGATCGAAGTCGATTGAAGGAGAAATATTTTTTGTTATCGACTATAAAAAGGTCTTAGACAGGCTCAGCATGACATAATGATCAACAGGTAAGTCGGATTTCATACAAAGACGAAGGCTTATCTAATCCGGATAAGCCTTCGTTGGAAATGGTTATTTCGAAATAATTTTAATGCTTTCACTCTTTAATGATTTCCCATTAACGCTTAATTCTATTATTCCACCTTTTTTATCAGATTGAACCAGCACTACAAGTTTACCGCTGAACAATTTCATCGTAGGTTTTACAAATGATTCTAAGGATGTTGCATCGCCATTACAAACTGCTTTAAATTTTCCGGCGCCCTTTACATCAAACTTTAAGGCGTTGGTCGCTGTAGGACAAGGATTACCGTTTTTATCCACTACTGAAACCGTTACATAGGATAAATCTTTTCCGTCTGCACTTATTTCTTTTCTATCAGCTGTTAAAACAACTTTATATGGCTTACCTGCAGTTACGACTTGTTCTTCTTTTACCGCTTTACCATTACTATCGAAGGCAACAACTTTTAAAGTTCCGGGTTCATATTTAACATCCATCCACATTAACCGGTACCGGTTCTGAGGTGTGGAATTATCTTTTTTCCTAACCCCTAAACTTTTACCATTCAAAAAAAGTTCGGCACTATCGTAACTGGTATATACAAAAACAGGGGTTATCTGGCCTTCCCTCCCCGCCCAGTTCCAGTGCGGAAGTAAGTGAAGTGTTGGCTCATTTTTATTCCATCTGCTTTTATATAAATAATAGCGGTCTTTCGGTAAACCTGCTAAATCAGACATTCCAAAATAAGAACTTCTTGCCGGCCAGCTGGCATCATAAGGTGTTGGTTCGCCTAAATAATCGAAACCTGTCCAAACAAATTCTCCGATAACCCAGGGTTTATCATCCTGCAAAACAAAATCATCGTCAGGAAGATTAGACCAACTGCAATATTCCATATCATAAGAGGAAGTTTGCAAATCGTCATACTGTTTATCTATCCCTTTTACAACCGGAAATTTATATATCCCTCTGGAGCTTACAGTTGATGCAGTTTCCGACCCTAAGATAAATCCCTGTGGAAAAGCATTATATGCTTCCTGATAAAGATGTACCCTGTAATTTAATCCCGGGACATCCAATAACGCACCAAAACCAGATTGCATGGTTGCTTTAACCTGGTCCATTCCTACGGTTACCGGGCGGGTCGGATCTTCACGATGAAAAATCTCCTGAAGCCATTTAGCTCTTTTTACACCTTCGGCACCAAATTGATCCGGTACCTCGTTTCCCGAACTCCACATTACAATACAGGGATGATTTTTAGTTGCCCGAACCAGGTTAACAACATCTTTTTCCGCATCGGTATCGAAATATAAGTGATAGCCATTATCAACTTTTGCTTTGGCCCATTCATCAAAACTTTCGGCAAGGAACATAAAGCCCATTTCATCGCATAATTCCAATTGTTCCGGCGACGGCATATTGTGCGAACTTCTGATGGCGTTACAACCCATTTCTTTTAAAATTGTCAATTGCCTTCTCAAAGCAGCCGTATTAATTGCTGATCCTAATGGACCAAGATCATGATGTAAACAAACACCTTTAAATTTTCTAACCTCACCGTTCAGGCTAAACCCTGTTCCGGCCCGATAGCTGATCTCCCTAACACCAAATCTCGTCTTCACCACGTCTTTCAATACATTCCCTTCATATACATTTGAAACAGATGTATATAAATAAGGCGTTTCGGGGCTCCAGAGATTTGGATTGGAAAGCCGGATAGTTTGGTCTGCTTCATTTCCAAAGATAGATTTAGCGGTATCTATCGCCACTTGCTTACCCGAAGCATCCAGAATTTGTGTAACTAAACGAATATTTGCGCCGGTTAATTTCGTTTTGATATTAACTTTGGCAAATTCTTTTTTTACGATTGGCGTTGTTATGCTTATCCCCCACTGGTCGACACTATTTTCTTCTTTAATAATCAAATGAATGTTACGATATAATCCGGCTCCAGGGTACCAGCGTGAGGATTTTGCCTTATTATTGAGGTGTATTGCAAGCAGATTATTATTCGGTTTAATTTCGTTGGTGATATCGATGTAAAAATAATTATAGCCGTAATTCCATTGACCGACGAGCTTTCCGTTCAGGTAAACACGTGGTTCGCTCATGGCACCATCAATTTGTAACAACACTTTCTGGTTTGCTTTGATTACCGGTAAATTAAGGCTTTTTCTATACCAACCTTCGCCAATATAGGGCAACGCACCTGTTCTACCGGTTTTTTCACTTGGCTTATCTTCCCCGTTTTGCGTGATAATATTTACCTGTTTATCTATCTCTTTATCAAATGGCCCGCTAATTGCCCAATCGTGCGGAACAGACACGGTTTCCCAACGCGAATCATTAAAACCGGGCATTGCAGCATTTGGAAAACTTCCTTTCGAAAATTTCCAGCCTTCGTCAAGCAAAATTTCAGTTCGCTGACTAAAAGCATTTAGATAAGAAAAGCCAATAATAAAAAGCGTAAGAAGTAATTTTCTGAATCGGAACATGTATTTGTGATGTTTATTTTAGGTAAATATATTCTATAGAAATGTTAACTGGTTTTGCATTTGAATTGTAACCAAAGGTAACTTCTATTTTTTCAGTATTTTTTAAATTAAAGGCAGATTGACCTGAAGATTGATAGTATAACGGCAGGAAGCCGGGATATGGTCTGGGCAATAATAACTGACTATCTGCTTTTAATTGATTAAGTGGAATTTCTATGGTTTGAAAATCTTTTTTTACAGTACATTCTGATGAGAAAAAATGCGCATCTGCATCAATTAAACCAATTTTTATTTTTGCACCGTCAACATTAGATTTAACCTTGATAACCAACGTTTTTAAATTATCAATTTCAGTAGATCTGCCTGTTATTTTATCACCGAAGAAACTTTGAAATCCCATTAATTGATTGGCTTTCGGCTGATTCATTGCCAATTTCAAACTCAATTCTGACGGGTTTTCTGATGAAATGTATTCAACTTTATTGTGTTCCCAATCGGAATTGTAAAGGTTGATATTTTTTCCATCTCTTTCCGGATTGAAAATTTCTATAATTGCACCTTTTCCGGCTACATAGGTTTGATAGTTTTGAGGTTCCGGATTGTCCCAGGCATTGGGATTTATATTTTTATTTGCCGGAAAAGTTAAGTAATCGCCGTCGGCTTTACGGATAATGATTTGATATTTTAATATACCGTTTTTTACCAGCGATGCGGGAACCTCTGCTGAAAAAGAGTAAGCTTGTAGTTCTTGCATTGGAATATTTTTCGTCGGGTTTCCGGCGTTCAACAAAACAAAAACAGAATCTTTCTGGTTCAGGCCTACAATTTCAGCATTGATTTTTAAAGAAACACCTTCTGAAACCGTTAATAATGATTGGTGTTTTACAAAAACGCCTTCGGGTGAAGCTTTTGGCGCAACAAATTCACCCAAAGCAATATTTTTATAATTGCTTTCCGCATTGAGGCTTGTTTTTAAGTTTTTTCTAATTAACAGGTAAGTGCCTGGAGTAATGTTAAGCCTGTTTTTAAGCGCTTCTGCGTGAAACTCATTTCCCTTATTTAAACCTTTTACCGTAAAATCTTTGCCTAAATCCGGTAGGTTAATATCCATTGGCAAGGTTGCCCAGTTAATTCTGGTTACTTCTCTTTTGGGCAATGCCTTTTCAAAAGGATCACGAATCTGAATGGCATCGGGCATAACTTCCAGCCGCCAGACACCCTTTGTTACCTGAACCAAAAAATAAGCGCCCTTACCCTGATAATGAACAATTTCCGAACGGCCTACACCGGCAATATGCTTTAGCTTTTTAACATCAGCAACTTTTGCGCTGGTTGAATTTGAATAATAAAATTCATCTTTGCTGTTCATCTCGCTCAGGAAATTTCCATAATCAATTTTAAAAACGCCGAAAGCGTTGCCATTATTCAAACTATCCAATCTGGAATGTTGATGAAAAATTTTCGAAGCAATTAACATGCTTATTGCTTTTGACGGGGTATAAGCCAGGTTTAAATAGTGTGTTTGATATTCTGTATTGGCATAGGCTGTTGCCATTGGATCGTAAGCAAACTGCGTTGCCCACTGAAAACCTGCAGCCCGAAAACTTCTGGCCATTGCCGGATACATAATTGGTGCCATTACATCGCCTGCATCAAATTCATAAACTACTTTTGCCCGGTTTTTAAATGCAGGAATAGTGTCGAAAGGGATTTTATACTTTGCTACATTTGGCAAATAATTACCTTGTAAAGTATGTCCGGCAACTAATCCGGTTGGGTACCATTGAAAACTATGCCCCTGAACATTTGCTTTAACAACAGCATCTGCATATGAGGGCGATTCGCTTATATTATAAAAAATCGGTTTCGTCCAGCCTGTACTTTTGATAGCGGCAACCATTCGGTTAATGTATTCTGTGGTGCGTTCTTTTGGTCCGCTATGATGCGGTTCATTATTTACCTCGGCGGCCAGCACATCCGTATCTTGCTGATAGGTTAAACCGGTGTATGGATTTTTATGCTTAAAAAATTGCCTGAGGTAATTTTCCTGGGCTTTAAATGCATCTTCATTTATTAAAGCTTTTTGCTTTCCGTATTTATAAGAAAAACTGCCTGTATTTTCATCTTTTTCCGGATAACCATTTCCCAAGAAAGCAATGGGCGTAATCAAAGTTTTAATTTTTCGCTTTTTAAGTTCCGCGATGAGAAAATCGAAAAGACGTAAATGTTCATTATTAATCAGATTCCCTTCCGCGTCAGCTATTTCCTGATCCCAAACATGAACACGAAAAGCATCGAAACCTAATCTGGCGAAATGATAAACATCATCTTTAATTGCCTGTTCTGCAGTTTGTCCAGTTCTGATTATTGCCCGGTTTCCATAGGCAAAAGGTGCCGTATAATTTGTGCCAAAAAATGCAGCTTCTTTATTGTCTTTTTCCCACCGGATTGTTCCGGAAGCATCAACATAAATCCCCTCTTTATTTTGTGCAACGGCAATTTGCGCCGAGATACTTAAAGCAATTAGAAGTAATTTCTTTTTAAATAAAAACATAGGTAAAAATAATACATTAAAGATTACGATAAAGATCCGCCATCAATCAGGGAATAATCACACGCCAACACCACCAAGTATACCTTCGTTTTCCTGATGGAGGCGAAAGAAAATCTTAATGCAAAAAACTAACGTTAAGGCATAAAACCATCCATTGCAACTGTAGGTTTTCCGGTATCATCAAAAGCACCGAGTTTATAACCGCTCCAGCTATTGTAAGATTGGGGTTCCCAATAGAAAACACCTAAGCCTTTATTATTTGTTAAAGATTTATTTTTTACAATTAAATCCTTAATGAAAGCTTTACAGGCAACAGCCTCCGAAACCGGCATGCCCACTTCGCAAATCATTATTTCTGAGCCGTAACGGGAAACCATATCGGTCATATTTGCCAAACACTGGGTATTTTTTGCAGACCAGTCTGTTACAGAGGGATACATCGACATGCCAATTACATCCCATTTTGCACCGTTGGCCTTCAATCCATCAAATATCCATCTGAATAAACTATTATCATATCCATTTGAAATATGAACCACCACTTTAGTTGACGAATTAACAGCCTTTACGCCGTTATAACCGGAAAGTACTAAATCAGCAAAGTTCTTCATATTTACGGATGCTTTTCCATCATTCCACAGCATCCCGTTATTGGTTTCGTTGCCAACCTGAACCCATTCCGGAATGATATTATTTGTTTTTAATGTGGTTAATACATCTACTGTATGGTTGTAAACGGAAGTTTTTAAAGTGACAAAATCCTGATTTACCCAGGCGGCCGGTTTATTTTGCTGACCCGGATCTGCCCATGAATCGCTATAATGGAAATCAATTAATAACCTCATATTCATGGCTTTTGCCCTTTTTGCTTTTACCAGTACATCAGCAGTATTGCAATAACCTGAAACGGGGTTTACCCAAACCCGGAGGCGAATGGTATTAATGCCCTTATCTTTTAATGTTTTAAGTAAGTCTTGCTGCTCGCCTGATGCATTATAAAATTTCCTGCCTGTCGCTTCCATTTCTGTCAGCCAGCTTACATCTGCACCTAATGCATAGGTTCCAACCGGATCCGGCGACGGATAAATCTGTGTTTCGCCTATCGCCGATTTTTTGCAGGCAAAACTGAGTATTGTCAGCAAAAAGGCAAAGCTAATCTTTTTCATATTTTTTAACATCCTTTCTATTTTATAGAATAAGTATAATTACCATCTCCGGCACTTAAATCCAAGGTAACCGTGAAAACGCCTGTTTTCGTAATCGGGATGTTAATACCACCCCAGGTTGGTGCACCTGCAAAAACCAATGCACCGGTTGCATCTACCTTATAACTGATGTCATAACTTCCGTTAGCGGTAAAAACAAATGTTTTACCGGCTGTTAAAGATACATTTGAGGCAACCCACTTCATGGTTGTTGCGTTATATACCAGCGGCGTGGCAGAAGTACTCCATCCATTGTCGTCACCAGATATAAAGAACTTAACTGGCGTGTAAGTGATGGTTAAAGCATCTACATCTGCATTAACTTTCATATAAGCAGGCGCAGGTGTAAGGTACAAATTACCTCCGGTCAAACTCATCGTTGTAGCAGTGCCGCCCCAGCCATAAACTTTGGCTGCATCCTTTGAAGAGACCAGTTGAAAGGCATCGCCACCGTATCCGTCCGCATTTGGTAAGTTTAGGTAACCCTCATATTTTGCATTGAATTTAGAAGAAGTTAAAACAAAACCATTGGTTCTGACTGCTGGTGTTTTCCATGAATTACCTCCCCTTACCATTAATGCGGGATACTCTATTGTAGCTTTATACGGGTTAACTGTTAAAGTTAAACTGGAGTAAATCGGTTTAATTACTGATGCAGCGCCGGTATTTTGATTAACTTCTGCTTTTAGTCTTACGACCAGCGTGCTTACCGCACCTGTTGGCAGCATTAGCTGATTTGATAAGAGTGAATTAAAATCTGCACCTAAATAGGTTTTACTTAATGTTCCTGCGGGAAGCTTTACGATAACAGCATTTCCCCATGCATTTGCGCCGCTGGTATCAGCCGGTAAATCAAATTCCAATGAATAGGTGGGCACTATACTAACTCCAAAATCTGCCGCATTAAAGCTGAATGTAACTACATTACTTGCATCTGTTGCAGCCGTTAAAACAACACTTGATACCGAGCTTTTAAAAACCATTGAACTACCCTTTGGCGGTACAACAATATTTGTACTTGCATCTTTTTTGCAACCCAGAAAAAGGCTGGTTAAAAGAAAGGCGTATATAATCTGAATTGATATTTTTTTCATCTTTTTATTGGTGTTTTCATTGTGTCGAAACTATTGTGATTTGATTAATCGTTTTGTAACGCTAAAATCAGGGTAGCTTCATTATTTTGGGTTAATAACCTGTATTCTGACGAAGATTTGGATTGGCAGAAAGATCTGTAGGCGGCAATGGAAAAAGATTATATCTGCCGTTTACAGCTGTTCCCCCTTTAACGCCACCTTTCCAGGCCCACAAATACGCAGCCGTGGTAAATTTATTGAAACGGATTAAATCTGTCCGGCGAACAGCTTCATACCAAAGTTCACGTCCACGTTCATCTAAAATAAAATCGGTTGTTAAAGCTGTCGATGTGATGTTTCCACTTAAACTCCCGTTATACGCCCGGGTACGTAGCTTGTTTATATAATCCAATGCCGTTGCCAAATTTCCTCCCGAACCGCCACGTAAAACCGCTTCCGCATAAGTTAAATAAGTTTCACCCAGGCGAAATAACGGAAAATCGATATCTGAAAAATCTTTAGCCACATCCTGATGTGGTGCAGGTCCGCCAGACCGGGTTTTATTTCTGAATTTTGTACTGGAATAACCATCATTCGATACATATAAATCTTCCACATCCATGTTTTGCCCGGACATATAAAACTGTGCTCTGGTATCAGTAGCACCCGTTTTATCGGCAAACAGATTAACAAATTGCTGTGTAATTCTTAGCCCGCCCCAATCGCCGCTGGAGCCGGAAACCGTAGCCGGCACATGTGCAGGGCCATGCATCAGGAATGTTGTACCGCCGTAATTTTGAGTGCTCGTTCCATCATAATTAATGGTAAAGATATTTTCGTCGGTATTTAAATGATTGTCTGCAATGGTTAATTCACGGTAATTGCCATGAAGGGTATAACCCGCTGCTATAATTTTATTACAGTAGGTAATGGCGTCCGTATACCTGGCGGTACCTGTATATACTTCGGCGTTTAAATATATTCTTGAAAGTAAAGCCCAGGAAGCTGCCCTGTCTGCACGGCCGTATTCATTTGCTTTTGGTGCAGCCAAATCATTTTCAATCGCTTTTAATTCCGATTCCACGTAGGCAAATAAATCCTTACGGGCGATTTGTTTAGGCAAATCCTTACCGCCGATTTGAGTAGCTTCAGTTACCATTGGCGGGTTACCATAAATATCCATCAAAACAGCATACTGATAAGCCCTTATAAAGCGCGCCTCTGCCCTAAACCTCCGAACCTGATCGGCATCTGCACCTACAACTCCCCTTTTATTTAAATTATCATCCGATGATTGATTGATAAAATCATTACAAAGGGTAATCTGGAAAAACGAACGATAGTACAGCCCGTTAATAATTGAATTGATTGACGACCAGCTTAGTTCGTGCAAACCCTGAATGCCCGCATCATTACGCCACGACCAGACCGCCTCATCTGTGGTTAATTCCTGTAAATTCCAGTATAGGCGAAGAAAATCTGAGTTTCCTTCATCTTTAATAATTTCTGCCGGAATATCCGGTTGCCCCACTGATGCATTTCCTGTTAATGCAAAAGCACCATAAACCTTAGCCAAAGCTTGTTTATAACCCGACGCCGAGGTATACACCTTATCAGCAGTCAGATCGTTTGTGGGCACTAAATCTAATTTATTGCATGATGATGTAAAAATTACAGCAGCGCAAGTCAGTATGAATATCTGTAAAACACGTGGTTTCATATATTTTTTATTTAAGTGGTTCATTGTCTTAAAAATTAACGTTTAAGCCTAAAGAGAATATTCTTGGTCGCGGATAGATATTATTATCCACGCCGGATGCCACTTCCGGATCCAGCCCCTGGTATTTTGTAATCACAAATACATTCTGAACGCTTGCCGTTAATTGCAGGTTTGCCCTGGTTTTCAGTACCTGCCCGAAAGAATACCCCAGATTCAGGTTATCCATTCTAAGGAAGGATGCATTCTGCACATAATAATCACTCAGCAATTGTTGCGTTTTGAAATTAGTTGTAAGGTAGTTTGGCGAAGCATTTAAAATCACGGCGGTTCCCAGAATCTGATTTAAATTCCCATTCTGACTGTAGTTATTGTTGTATACGTAATTGCCTAAATTTGCCCTCAGCGTAAAAGATAAATTCCATTTTTTATAGCTCAAATTATTGCTAAAACCTAAAAATAACTTTGGATCTGCTTGTTTACCTTTTTTAAAATCATTTTCATTAACTAAGCCATCTCCATTTTGGTCTACATAAACACCTTCTATCGGGTTCCCATTCTGGTCATAAGTTTGTTCGAATAAGTTAAATGTATTTTTTGGTCCGCCTACAGCATTGATAAATGCATTCTGTCCACCAACACCGCCGGCTATTGTTCCACTCGGGAACCCTGCATAGTTCGGATCATTTGGTACAATGGTTAAGTTAGTAATGGTATTTTTATTATAAGTTCCATTGAAACTAAAATCCCAGTTAAAATCTTTTCCTTTTACGGGATTAAAATCTAAGGTAAGTTCAACACCTTTGTTTTCCATATCGCCAACATTTACAATTGCGTTAGCCGAAAAATTTGTTCCTGCCGGTTGCGGGATTAAGTTTAACAAATCGCTGGTTTTCTTTTTATAAAAATCGACACTACCCGTAATGCGATTATCCAACAATCCAAAATCTAAACCGATGTTTGCTGTTGCCGTTTCTTCCCATTTAATATTAGCGATATAAGCACTGGGGCGATACATTTGATAAAACGTATTTCCAAACTGATATGACGCATTTAACGAACTCAAACCGTATGTAGACATATAGCTGTAGTTACCAATACCATCCTGCTGACCGGTTATGCCGTAGCTTACACGAAATTTTAAAGCCGAAATGGTTTTACTATCTCTTAAGAACGATTCGTTTTTAATTGTCCAGGCTAAAGCTACCGATGGAAAAACACCATATTTATAGGCCGGGCCAAATCGTGAAGAGCCATCCCGGCGAATTGTTCCGGTTAGCAAAAACCTGTCGTCATAACTGTAATTTAATCTTCCAAAGTAAGAAATCAATCTGTATTGCGGCTTATTGAAAGCAAAAGCAGGATCAGAATTAGCTACCTTATTTCCATTGGCATCAAAACTAGGGTAGTAATATTGAGTGGTTAAGTAATCGTTATACGAATAACCTGCGGTGGCATCAACTCTACTTTTTATCGATTTAAATTCCTTAACGTAATTCAGGTAAAAATCCAGAACGGTATTTCTTCTGTTCTGTTTATATTGGTTATTTACGCCATTGCTTAAAATTGTTTCGGCTGCTTTTGGATCTACATAAACAGTTCCTTTACCAGAAGCTACATCATAAGCTGCATTAAAATTGGCGTGTAATTCGGGAAGAAAGTGAAATTTATAATCCAGCTGAATGTTACCGATGCTGCGCATGGGCTTTGCCCTGTCTTCCCTTTGTTCCAGTAAACCAACCGGGTTACGTCCGACCAGGTTAACCAAACCGGTTGGCGTAGTAGGATCCAGCCATTCCCAATAACCATTATATTCCGGTTTATTGGTGTAAACAGCCTGTGTCGGATCGAAACTAACTGCACCACCAATTGCAGCGGTATTGGCAAAACGTGTTTTTTGCATACTTCCTTTAAGGTTAACATCCAGTTTTAAATGGTCGTCAAAAAACCTTGGATTAAAAACAACTGCTGCTGAAGTTTTCTGCAATTGGTCTGTTCTCAAAACACCTGTCTGGTTTTGATAACCGATTGATAACCGATACGGTAATTTTTTTATCCCCCCGCTTATGCTGATGTTATTATCGGTAGAGAAACCGTCCTGGTAAATGAGGTCTTGCCAGTTGGTATTACTTGTACCCAGTTTTGCTTTCTGTGCTGCCGTTCCTTTTGAATTTACAATAGCTCGGATGTCATCAGCTGTTAAGACATCTAGTTGTTTAGTCAATGCAGAAAGAGAATTTACCGAATTAAAGCTTACTTTTAAAGCGTCACTTAATCCTTTCTTCGTAGTAATGATGATGACACCATTTGCAGCCCTTGCACCATAAATGGCTGCTGCTGATGCATCTTTTAAAACCGTGAACGTTTCAATATCATTAGGATTGATGAAACTCAGGGGGTTAGAAGCACCAGAAACCCCTCCATTTTCTAATGGAACCCCATCAATAACAAATAATGGGTCGTTGCTTGCATTTAGAGAAGAACCTCCACGAATACGAATCGTGCTTCCGCTTCCAGGCTGACCGCTGTTAGAAGTAATTGCCACACCTGAAACTTTACCTGAAAGCATTTGTTCAGGCGTAGTTATACTTCCCTTTTGAAAATCTTTAACACTTACTACGGCAACAGAACCAGTCAAATCTTGTTTTCTGGTTGTTCCGTATCCAACCACGACCACATCGCTTAAATTGGAAGCATCTTCACTTAAAGTGACGGTTAATGAAGTTGTTTGAGAAACAGGGATTTCCTGTATTTTGTAACCCACGGAGGTAAATTCCAAAATCCCCGCCTTAGCTGGAATTTTAATACTGAAATTTCCATTTGCATCTGTAGCCGTTGCAATTACTGTTCCTTTTAAACGAATGCTTACGCCCGGCATTCCTAAATTATCGGTAGCCGCTTTAACAACTCCGGTAATGGTTGCTTGCTGTGCAAAAAGATATCCGCTTGTAAAAATCAATAGTAAAAGCATCAACGTCCGCTTGTTACCCTTGAGAAAAGATGTAAAAATGTGCATAGAATATGTTGGTTAGAATTATGGTACAAATCACGTTTTTCTCGCGCTCAAGCACTTGTTCTATCGTACATTTCTTTTGTGCTATTCGACATATTTTATGCATTAAGAGTACTTTAAGCAATTGACAGCGCCGTTCTTTCATTGGAGCATTTCTTGCTTAAATCGCATTCATGCACCGCTTTCAAATTTTATTTCGGGTATGGAATTACGACCTGTAGATTATACTGATAGCCGCCCCCGACGTATTCCAATAACAACCTGATTAAGGATAACCGTGAATAAATAGAAATCACTTATATTTAGCTCTTAACTGTCTGATCAAATACTGAATGACCACCCGAATCAAAATTTATTATTTTGTTATTTTACTTTTCACGATCGAAAATGTTTTTTCGCAAAATTTAAAATTCAAGCACATTAATTTAGAAGACGGTTTATCTAACAGTACGATAGAATGTATTTTTCAGGACTATCGTGGTTTTATCTGGTTTGGCACCAGAGATGGTTTAAACAAATATGATGGTAACCAGATAACTGTTTTCAGGCATGATAAAACAAAAAGCGGTTTAAGTGATAATTTCATCAGGTGTATTTTTGAAGATAAAAATAAAAACCTATGGATCGGTACTTCCGATGGTCTGAATAAATTTAATGCGGAGAAGAATAATTTCGCTATCTACAAATCCGGGGAGAATAAAAACACCGTCACTTCTATTAAAGAAACTGATAAAGGGGTTTGGGTTGCTACTTACGGCGGTGGGCTTAACCTGGTCGATAAAAATACAAATTCTTTCGCCCCTTATTATTACGAATCAGATCCTAAGCTCATTCGAAAAAATTTTATACACGATTTGTATTGCGATGCCTCAGATAATATATGGATGGCTACCGATGTCGGGTTACAAGTTCTAAACTTAAAAACAAATCAATCAAAATCTATTGCCGGGTTAGAGAAATACATTATCAGGGCGATTAAAAAATCGGCTGATGGTAATTACTGGCTTGCAACAGAAGAAAGCGGACTTATCCGTTTTCAGCCCAGCTCAAATACTATCAAAATTTACCAGCATCACGAAAAAGATAAAAACCGCATAGGCAGCAATTTAGTAAGGGCCATTGCTTTCGATAAGTATAAAAATTTATGGCTTGGCGGTATTAATGGAGGTTTAGATATTTTTGACCCGGTTTCAGCGCGATTCAATCATTTTCAAAATGAGCCAGGAAATAACTCGAGTTTATCGCAAAGAACTGTATCTGCACTATTTGTAGATAAACAAAGTAATTTATGGATTGGTACACATCGTGGCGGTGTAAATCTTTATAGTCCGCAGGCTGAAAAATTTAAATTGATTCGCCAGGAGCCCAGCAAGAATAGTTTAAGCTATAATGATGTCAGGGCTTTCTGTGAAGATAATGCAGGAAAAATTTATATTGGAACTGACGGAGGTGGACTCGATATTTACGATAAAGTTACTCATTCTTTTAAACACCATCGATATAACCCGTTTGATTCAAGAAGTATCGGGGCTGATGCCATACTGGATATTACGCAGACACGAAACGGAAGCCTATTCGTTGGTACATGGGCAGGTGGCTTAAATTTAATGAATAGTGATGGAACTTTTACACGCTATAACCATACAGCAAACCCGGGATCTATCTCTTCTGATTACGTACAAAAGACGTTTGAAGACAGTAATGGAAACATATGGATTGGAACATACTATGGCGGATTAAATCTTTTTGATGCCAAGACAAAACAGTTCAGGCGTATTTATG
Organism: Pedobacter rhodius; assembly: GCF_027213645.1. Lineage (GTDB taxonomy): Bacteria > Bacteroidota > Bacteroidia > Sphingobacteriales > Sphingobacteriaceae > Pedobacter > Pedobacter rhodius. The sequence continues at coordinate 483,638 of NZ_JAPWGL010000002.1, forward strand.
ATGGTAAAAAAGGTACTAAACTGATGGGAAATAATATTGTTTCTATCAATGAAGACCGGTATAAAAACCTTTGGATTGGTACCGACGATGGCGGATTAAACTGTTATAATTTAAATACACAGCTTTTTACGCATTACTTTATCACCGGCGGGAAACTGCCTGATTTAAGGGTAATTTTTTCAGATAGTGCAGGAGATTTATGGATTGGTCAGGCAGGGCTTTACCGTTTCAATCGGGCAAAGAATCAATTTAACCTGTATACCACAAAAGGAGGCTTAGGTACTGAATTCGTGAAAGGAATTATTGAAGATGCTAAAGGTAATTTCTGGATATCAACATCAAATGGTTTAACTAAATTTAATCCAAAAAACCATAATTTTAAGAAATACAATACCGGTGATGGTTTACAGGGCTTAGAATTTGAGGCCAACTCCTGCCTAAAAACAAAAAATGGCGAGCTGTATTTTGGTGGTGTAAATGGTTTCAATTCTTTTTTTCCAGATGATATTGAAACCAATAAGTTTGCTCCGCCGGTTTACATCACGGAATTTCAAATTTTTAACCAAAAAATCCTGCCAAACTCCGATGATTCGGTACTTGAAAGTGACATCAGTTATACTAAAGAGATTAAACTGAATTATAATCAGGCAACCATTTCTTTCCGTTTTGCCGGATTAAACTATGTTTCTAACGAGAATAACAATTATGCCTATAAATTAGATGGAGAAGACAAAGACTGGATAGATGTTGGAAATGTTAAACAGGCTTTTTATACCAATTTAGATCCCGGAACATACACTTTTAGGGTAAAAGCATCAAACAATGATGATGTATGGAATAATCAAGGTGCATCTGTAAAAGTAATCATCAGTCCGCCATTTTGGTCTACATGGTGGTTCAGGATGTTGGCCATTCTGCTTGCCGGTTACCTTGCATATTTAGGATTAAGCTTTAAACGGCGATTGGAATTAAGAAAAATCGAAGAAGATAAAAAGGAAGAAATACATCAAACGCAGCTGCAGTTTTTTACGAATATTTCACACGAGTTCCGCACACCACTTTCTTTAATTTTGGGTCCGATTGAGCGTTTATTAAAAGAAGATACACATGAAGCTTTCCATAACTATTACCATACCATAAACCGAAATGCAAACCGTTTACTGAGGTTGATTAACGAGTTAATGGATTTTAGAAAAACAGCATCCGGTGCCCTGAAACTTAATGCAATAAATGGAAATTTAAATCTTTTTATTGATGAAGTTGCGGAAGAATTTTCAGATATGGCGGGCGATAAAAATATCCGGTTTACAGTAGAAAAAGATGATCTTCCGACAGATATCTGGTTCGATAGACAAATTATAGAAAAAATCATTTTAAATCTGGTAAATAATGCTTTAAAATATACCAAACCCGGAGGCATACTGAAGCTTCAGGTATTAACCTCACTACATAATTTTAAACCAAAATTCGAGAATCAACTTAGTATTAAAAGTGATTATCAGGCAAATTCTTATGTATACTTCAGGGTGGTTGACAGTGGGATTGGCATTTCTAAAGAATCTATTCAACATTTATTTGAGCGTTATTATCGTATTACGGAAACGCATTTAGGTTCTGGTGTCGGTTTGGCATTTGTGAAAAGCTTAACCTTATTGCACAAGGGATTAATTGAAGTTTCGAGCGAAAGAAATAAAGGAACTGAAATCATCATTGGTATTCCGAGTGATAAAAAAGATTACGCTTTGGATGAACAGTTTAATCAAAGCACCGAATCTGGAGGAACAAGATTAGAAAGCATTACATACAACTCAGAAACAGAAAAAAAGAAGCCTGAAGTTGATTATCACCAGGAAAATTCAGACACTACGATTCTTATAGTTGACGACAACGAAGAACTCAGAACCTTTTTAAAAGAAACTTTAAGCCCTTTTTATAAAATAACAGAAGCATTTGACGGCCATTCGGGTTTGGAACAGGCAAAAAAATATTTACCTGATCTTATTATAAGTGATGTAATGATGCCCGGAATGAGTGGAACAGCATTCTGCAAAATTATTAAGGATGATATTGAAACCAGTCATATTCCGTTTTTGATGCTAACGGCTAAGAATAGTATCGAAGCAGAAATAGATGGTGCTACATCCGGTGCAGATTTATATTTTACTAAACCGATAAACATCAGCTTATTACAAATTACCATCAAAAATATTTTTGAGCAAAGACAAAAATTAAAAGATCATTATTTAAAAAATAGAGAAACTGAACCACGAGCGCTCGCTCATTCGGAAAAAGATAAAGCCTTCCTGGCAAAACTTATAACCATTATTGATGAACAGATGATAAATCCTGAAATGGATATTGATTATTTATGCAGGGAAATCGGTATGAGCAGAACAAAGCTCTATCAAAAAATAAAGTCAATTACCAGCCAATCGATTGGCGAATTTGTAAGATCTGCAAGACTCAGGAAAGCAATTGAAATCATGAAAACTGAAGATGTACTGATGACAGAGGTCATGTATCGGATTGGTATTCAGACCCAATCTTATTTTACCAAAGCTTTTAAAAAAGAATTTGGAGTTACCCCTACCGGATACCTTCAAAAGATTGATAAAAGTGAAAGTTAAACAAGAACCGATTTAATAAAAAAGGTATTGTCAACTTATGACAATACCTTTTAATGGCTTTATATTTTAGTCTCCAGTTAAGCCAAATCAAATCTGTCTAAATTCATCACCTTGTTCCAAACAGCAACAAAATCTTTAACAAACTTATCTTTAGCATCAGAACTTCCATAAACTTCAGCAATTGCCCTTAATTCTGAATTTGAACCAAATACAAGGTCGGCACGTGTTGCTGTCCATTTCGGTTGGCCAGTACTGCGATCGCTACCTAAATACACTTCTTTATCATCTGAAGTTGCCTTCCATGCAGTATTCATATCCAGTAAATTAACAAAGAAATCATTTGTAAGCTTGCCCGGAGTATTTGTAAAAACGCCGCTTTTAGAACCGTCAAAATTGATGTCCAATACCCGAAGTCCGCCAAAAAGTGCCGTTAACTGAGGTGCAGTCAGCGTAAGCAAATGCGCTTTATCAATTAATAATGCTTCGGTAGGAACCTGAGACTTTGATTGACGATAATTTCTGAAACCATCGGCAATTGGTTCCAGGTAACCAAAAGATTCTACGTCTGTTTGCGCTTGTGAAGCGTCCATACGGCCAGGCGTAAAAGGAACAACGGTATTATGCCCTGCAGCGCTGGCTGCCTTTTCTACTGCAGCACAACCACCCAATACAATTAAATCGGCCAGAGAAACCTTTTTGCCATTTAACTGTGAATCATTAAATTGCTGTTGTATTGTTTCCAGCACATTTAATACTTTTTGCAATTGAGCAGGATTATTTACCGCCCAGTCTCTTTGAGGCGCCAAACGAATACGGGCACCATTTGCCCCGCCACGTTTATCAGAACCGCGGAAAGAAGAAGCTGAGGCCCAAGCCGTTGATACCAGTTCAGATATACTTAAACCTGATTCCAGAATACTTTTTTTCAGCGATTCAATATCCCCGTTATCAATCAAAGCATGATTAACTGCAGGAATAGGATCCTGCCATAGCAATTCTTCCTGCGGAACATCAGGACCAAGATAACGTGTTACCGGACCCATATCGCGATGGGTTAACTTAAACCATGCACGGGCAAACGCATCAGCAAAATCATCCGGGTTTTCCAGGAAATGTCTTGATATTTTTTCATATGCAGGGTCAAACCTTAACGAAAGATCGGTGGTAAGCATAGTTGGTAAGTGTTTTTTGTTGCTGTCGAATGCATCCGGAATAATGGCGTCAGCATTTTTAGCTTTCCACTGGTGTGCGCCAGCAGGGCTTTTCGATAATTCCCACTCAAATCCAAATAAATTTTCGAAAAAATTATTGCTCCATTGCGTAGGCGTTGTTGTCCAGGTTACTTCCAGTCCGCTGGTAATCGCATCAGCGCCTTTTCCCGAACCATAACTATTGCTCCATCCAAATCCCTGGCTTTCAATTCCTGCTACTTCAGGTTCTTTCCCCACATGTTCTGTAGGCGCAGCACCATGGGTTTTACCAAACGTATGTCCGCCGGCGATTAAAGCCACCGTTTCTTCATCGTTCATTGCCATACGGCCAAAAGTATCGCGAATATCTTTTGCAGCTAAAACCGGATCAGGATTTCCATCAGGTCCTTCAGGGTTTACGTAAATCAATCCCATCTGTACAGCAGCGAGGGGTTTTTCTAAATTCCTGGTATGGATGTCTCCATCGGCGTCATCATCGCTTACCAACACGCCATGCCCTTTGTCTGCGCCATCAGAACCATGTGCGTAACGGATATCACCACCTAACCAGGTCTTTTCTGATCCCCAATACACCGATTCATCAGCTTCCCATACATCCTCGCGTCCACCTGCAAAACCGAAGGTTTTAAAGCCCATTGATTCTAAAGCGATATTTCCGGCAAGAATCATTAAATCCGCCCATGAAATTTTAGCCCCGTATTTTTGTTTAATTGGCCATAGCAACCTGCGTGCCTTATCCAGGCTCACATTATCCGGCCAGCTGTTCAGCGGCGCAAAGCGCTGCAGGCCTGCCCCCGCACCACCACGGCCATCACCTACGCGGTATGTACCTGCGCTATGCCATGCCATCCGGATAAAAAGACCTCCATAATGGCCAAAATCAGCAGGCCACCAATCCTGCGAATCTGTCATCAGCGCATGCAGATCACTTTTGAGCGCTTCTAAATCAAGCGATTTAAAGGCTTCTGCATAATTAAAACTTTTATCCATTGGATCAGACAATGAAGAATGCTGACGTAAAATATTCAATTTTAACTGGTTTGGCCACCAGTCGTTATTCCTGGTACCGCCACCACCAACGTTATGCTTCATGCTTCCGTTATGGAATGGACATTTGCTGATATCATTTGATTCGTTTTCCATTTTAATAGATTTTATATTTTAATTTTTTTTCTAATCGACATTTGAATAACAATATAAAATTATGATTTTAAAGCTGAATTTATAATCATTTAATTCTATAGTGGAATAGTCAGAATCTATTAAGCAAGGAAATCGCTTCAAGAATTTTGCCTTCTATTTTTTACGATTTTTTCTATCGGTTAGACATGATAGGTGTCCGGAAGAATGAATACCATTAAGAAAATTAAGCCATTTCACATTATATAATCTTATTTATTAATGGTTTTAATAATTTAAGCTTAATAAATTGCTTTTGATTAAGGCATTAGAGATATTTTTTCTCAGTTGATGTTTCAGCAATGGATAAATAAACTTAGCGTAATCGTCACCCTGGTCCTATAGTTATCTAATCAGGGTGGCGACTGCCCTGGCCTAAAAACCCAATTAAAATTTAGTTTTAATAATTTCCTGTAACACCTACTTCCAGTCCTCTTAATTCGGCCAGTCCCCTTAAACGGCCTATTGCCGAATAACCGGGATTTGTTTGTTTTGCCAAATCATCCAGCATCTGGTGACCGTGATCAGGACGGAAAGGAATCGTTTTATCTCTTAAAGCATTCTCTTCTGATAAAGCTTTCATAATCTCATACATATTTACATCGCCACCCAAATGGTCGGCTTCGTAAAAACTGCCGTCTTCATCTTTGGTTACATTACGTAAATGCGCAAAGTAAACCCGTTCTTTTACCGCATTAAAAATTTCCAAAGCATTGTTGTCAACCCCTGCGCCCAGAGAACCTGTACAAAAGCAAACCCCGTTAAAAGGCAGATCCACATTTTTTAAAATGTAATTAAAATCATCTATTGTACTTGCAATTCTTGGTAAACCCAAAATCGGATAAGGCGGATCATCCGGATGGATGGTCATTTTAATACCTGCCGATTCACATACACCTGCAATAGAAGAAAGGAAATAGACCAGGTTTTCTCTTAAACCATTAAAACCGATTTGCTTATATTCATTTATACTACTGCGAAGGGTTTCCAGCTCAATTTCCTTTTCATTGGGGATGCCCATTAAAACATTGATCCTCAAATCATCTAATTGTTGTTGATTTAGCGTTGCAAACTTGGCTTCTGCCCGTTTCAGAACGGATTGCGGGTAATCTTCTTCCGCACCTGCCCTTTTAAGGATATGCAAGTCAAATACAGCCAAATCAATCCAGTTGAAATACAATGCTTTTGAACCATCAGTCATTTCCAAATCCAGTTGCGTACGGGTCCAGTCTAAAACCGGCATAAAATTGTAGCAAACAGTTTTTATGCCACATTCAGCTAAATTCTGAAGTGAAATTTTATAATTTTCAATGTATTTATCAGCGTCTGCCCTGCGGGTTTTTATGGCTTCATGAACAGGTACACTTTCTACAACCGACCAGGTTAAGCCGGAGGCTTCAATGATTGATTTTCGTTCCTGAATATCGGCTAATGGCCAGATTTCTCCATGGGGAATGTGATGTAAGGCGGTAACAATACCGGTTGCACCTGCCTGTTTTACATCTTGTAAAGTAACGGGATCATTTGGGCCATACCAACGCCACGTTTGTTCTAATTTTTTATATTTTGTTTCCATAAATTATATAGCTGAAAATACAATAAATTGATTAGGATTACATCAAAAGAAATTACTTATTTAAAACATCAACTGCTGTCGTAATTTTAGCTTTTGACGATGCCCGAATCTCAAGATTAGTATTAAGAATTACTTTTAATTTATCTTTTACTGCATTATCCCTTAACCTGTATATTAAAATTTCGATAATCTTATCTGCAATTTTTTCTAATGGCTGAATGACTGCAGTAATTGCAGGTTTAAAATACCTTAACACATCCAAATCGTCAAATGAAACCATCGCCAGGTCTTCTCCAATTTTCAGATTAGTGGTTGCTATTGCATCTAATCCATCCATACTGAGGTAATTACAGGAAAAAATTATGGCATCCAGTTGGCTGTTCTGTTTCAAAAAGTCTGCAATTTCGCTTACACTATGTGCTTTATTCTGATAATCAATTTTTTTCAGATATGATTCTAAACCGGCTGCTTTAATTGCTTTTTCATATCCGATGGTTCGGTCGAGCATTTGCATCTGGTCGGTTTCTATCGTAACAAAAGCTATATGTTTACAACCGTTTGAAATTAAGTGGTTTGTCGCTTCAATAACGCTATTTTCATTATCTATTAATACATAATCGCTTTCGAGCGCCGGTAAATACCTGTCAAAAAGCACCACAGGGACATCAGTTGAAATAATTTGCTCAACCTCTTTTTCTAAACCATTGGGTAAGGCAATAATAAAGGCATCAACGCATCTTTCATTAAAAACCTGCAGAATTTCACTCCCTTTTTTCTTACTGTTTTTCGTACTGCTGAATAAAATATTATATCCATAGGCCGACGCTTTTTCATCAATAAACCTGGCAATACCTGAAAAGAAAGGCTGCGCTATTTCATCTACAATAAAACCTATTGTCATTGTTTTGCCTGTACGAAAACTTTTAGCCAATGCATTGGGTTGATAATTTAACTCAGCTACCAGACTTTCAATTTTTTCAATAAGCGCCGTACTGATGTTTTTTTCCTTACCTTTTCCGTTTATAACAAAGGAAACCGTTGTTGCAGAAGTTCCCAATTGCTTTGCCAGGTCAATAATAGATAATTTTTTTTCTCTCACTTTCGAATATTTATTCTTGTTCTTTGATTATAGCAATTTCTGTAAATTATATCTATTTCTTCCGCAATACAATTAAATGATAAAAACCGCAAAATAATTGATCAAAATAGCCTAATGGCTAAATTTAACATCATTAAAAATTTGCCTTTCTGGTTAGCTAAATTGAAAAAAAAATAGGCCATCAGTTAAGATAAACTGAATTTATTTGCTTAAACGTTTAAGTATAAACAACGTTTTAGATTGAATTTTAAGGAATATTGAGGTATAAAGCCTGCAATTAAATACAAATCTTATTTATCAATATTTCTTTCATCAAAATTCTTAAGGTTTAGCTTACTTACATTTTTCTGTTCCAGTGCATTACCGGAATAGGCAGGCTTATTTACTCCCCAAACTACATTGCTGTTAATCAGACTTATGTAACCGGTATTTTCGAAATAAAACCCGGCAATCGGGCTTTTAACCAATCCTTCAACATTGCTTGGCCTGCGATCGTATATGCCACCCGGCACGTTTGTGGTTTTATCCATTTGAACGGTAACCTGATCAAAATAAATATCTGAAATTTTATCAGGCGATGCACCGCTAATGTAAACACCGCTTTCGCCCGTACACCGGATGTTACTAAAATAAATGTTTTTTACGGCACCAACCTTACCTGTCGTTTGTCCTTTCGGCAATCGCCAGCCGGCATCTTTATTATTACTTGTTGCTCTTGGATAAGCGGTAATGTAAATTGGTTCGGCCTTTCCCCACCATACATCTGAAAATAGTTTCGATTCGATTAACAGGTTGGAAAAAATAACGTCACTTACAGTACCTTCATCCCTGTTTTGAATGCCAATACCCCGGTTGCTCTTCCGGATATTACAGTTGTTAATAAGTACATGGCTAATTCTGTCCATGTTTTCTGAACCAATTTTTATGGCACAGGAGCTGGAAGTCATGGTACAATTGCTGATTACAATGTTTTCGCAAGGGCCATATTCTTCGAATTCTCTTCTGTTTTTAAGGCAAATGCAATCATCACCAGATTCGATGTAGCAATTCGTAATCCTTACGTTTTTACTGTGGTCGAGATCAATACCATCACTATTCCTGATTTTAATACTATTCAGCAGCGTGATATTTGAAACGGACACATCGTTACAGCCAATTAAGTGTATGGTCCAGTAAGCGGAATTTTGAAAGGTAACGCCATCGATATTCAATTTATTACAACCCAGCAGGGTAAGCAGGTGCGGACGGGGGTCGACTACATTGAACGGTTTTAAAACATAAGAATCGTCTAGTTCTTCACCCATAAAAGAAATTCCATTTCCATCTATAATCCCGGTTCCGGTAATGCTTACCTGTTCCAGTTTTTCACCACCAATCCAGATGGTTCCTTCACCTTTATTATCACGGAAGGCGCTTTTGGTATATAATTTTTCATCAGGGCTTGCCAGTATTTTTGCACCACCTTCAATCCTGAAATCGACAAAGGATTTTAAATTAAAAGGACCGGCTAAAAATGTATATCCGGAAGGAACAATTACCTGTCCGCCACCGGCAGCCGAACATGCATTAATGGCTTTCTGTATGGCAAGCGCGTCGTTCGTTTTTCCATCTCCTTTTGCACCGTAATTTTTAATATTATATTTCTGCTGCGCAATTGCACCGGAGCATACAAGTACAAAAAAAAGTAAGATTTTTATTTTCATTTTTATTATCTGTATAAAATATTATCAACTAATTTCTCAACACCTACTACTGAATTAAATTACCAGAAAACGGTATAGAGTGCTGCCAGTATGCCGCATATAATTACCGAGGCTACAATAAATGAAGGGGTAACCTTAAACATACTGCGGTCGATTTCCAATCCCTGGGGATTGTTTTTACTTTTTGGATCGGTTAAGGTTACGATAATCATTAATCCGATGATGATGATAAACACCCACGACATTCTGTTTAAAAATGGAATGGCTTTTATTGCACCATTGGTTAAAACCGGTAAAAATTTCAATAAGATAGAAAGCGGTATGGTCAGTAAAGCAGCGGTTAATGCCGCACGCGAGGTTGTTTTTTTCCAGAAAAAGCCGAGCAGAAAAATAGCAAATACACCCGGAGAAATAAAACCGACATACTCCTGTATAAATTGATAAACCTGATCAAAACTGCGTAAAGCAGGTGCGATGATGATGGCGATTACAGATGAGATGACTACCGACCAACGACCTACTGAAACCATTTTTGCCTCAGAAGCGGCAGGACGAATAAATTTTTTATAAATATCCAGCGTGAAGATGGTTGCGATACTGTTACATTTTCCTGCAAGGGAAGCCACAATGGCCGCAGTAAGCGCTGCAAAAGCGAGCCCTTTAATTCCGGTAGGTAACAAGTTCATCAACACCGGATAAGCATGGTCAGGCTTTACCGTTCCTGTAGAATCGAGCATTTCGGACTGAAAATAGCCTCGTTGATAGAGTACGTAAGCTGCAATACCCGGAATAACCACAATTACAGGTATTAACAGCTTTAAAAATGCTGCAAAAATTAATCCGCTTCGTCCAGTTTTTAAATCAGCACCTAAAGCTCTCTGAACGATATATTGGTTACAACCCCAATAATTTAAATTATTTATCCAAAGGCCGCCAACCAGCACGGCAATGCCCGGGAGTTCATTATAAAATTTATGCCCTTTAGAAAATATCATGTGAAAGTGATCAGATGCTTCCGTTTTTAAAAGTGGAATTGCCGCAAAAACACTCGATGTATCCAGTTTCTCTGAAACCAGTTTCAGTGCCATGTAACAGGTAATTAATCCGCCTATAACCAGAACAAAAACCTGAATCACGTCTGTATATCCAATTACTTTCATGCCACCCAGGGTAATTATAGCTGAAAAAACAGCTAAAAATATAATACAGATATTAAATGGAACACCTGTGATGGTTTCGATGGCAATGGCACCCAGAAAAAAGATGGATGTTAAGTTTACAAATACATAAACAAGCAACCAAAAAACGGCCATCAGTGTACTTACGGTATTATTGTAACGGGTAGACAGGAATTGAGGCATTGTATAAATGCGGTTCTTAATGTATATGGGCAGGAAAAAAACCGCTACAATAATCAGGGTAGCCGCAGCCATCCATTCGTAACTGGCTATGGCAAGCCCCATGGCAAAACCAGAACCCGACATACCGATAAAGTGTTCAGCGGAAATATTAGACGCTATGATGGATGCCCCTATTGCCCACCAGGTTAATGAACCTTCGGCAAGAAAATAATCTTTTGTATCGGTACGTTTTTTCTTACTACGGTAAACCCAATAACCATAGGCGGAAACGATAACAAAATAAAAAAGGAAAACGGCATAGTCGAATGCTGACAGGTGGTTCATAAATAATGTTTATTATTTGGTTTTTTTAAAAATCAGAAAAAATCCCAATCTCGCTATACGAATCAATTTATTTAATTACGTAAACGTTTTCGGATTAATTAATTCAGTCTGCTAAATATTTGTTGATTCCCGTTTAATTAAAATCGATTTCAAAACAATGCTTCGCTCTTCAAGCTCTTTCTTATTCAGTATTTTAAATAAACATTTTGCGGCTTCGCGACCGATTTCAAATGCGGGTTGGGTTATCGTAGTTAAGGATGGGTTTAATATCTTGGCTGTATCCATATTTGAAAAACTTAGTATTTTAACAGCTGAGGGAACATTTAAATTCAGTTCTTTGCAGGCTAAATAGCTGGGAATAATAAATTCCTCAATAGATGAAAAAAGAGCATCGGGTTTTACAGCTTTCAGCAGTTGCTTAACAGATTCAAAATTTACATCTTCATCTTCATGGTAACGGATTACAAGCTCATCGTCTAAGGCTATATTATGGGCTTTCAAAGCATCCTGATAAGCATTAAACCTTGCTTTACCGGCAGGAAGATTTTCCAGTCCATATAAATAAGCAATTCTTTTACAACCACATTTAATCAGATGCTCTGTTGCTTCAAATGCAATGTCATAATCATCAGTTGTAATTTTAACGGCTTCCAGGTCTTCATAAACACGATCGAAAAAAACCAGCGGAACTTTTTTAACAAGCGTTTTATAATATTCACTATTATGTTCACTACTGGAAACAGATGTCAGAATGCCATCAACCCGGCCACTAAGCAGGCTATTGGTAAATTCTATTTCCATCTTAATATTTTCATGGGTCTGGTAAATCAACACATGATAACCATATTGCCTGGCGATTTCCTCTATTCCTTTAATGGATAAGGAAAAAAAATTATTCGCAACACAAGGTATAACTACTGCTATTGTTTTGGTTTTGTGGCTCCTGAGGTTACTTGCAGCAGGATTAGGGGTATAGTTCAGTTCTTTTGCCAGCGTCCAAACCCTGTTTTTTGTTTTTAAACTAATTTCATAGCTATCATTAAGCGCTTTTGAAACCGTTGCTATAGAAATGTTTAACTCCTGTGCCAGTCTTTTAATATTTACGCCCTCTGCCATTTCTTTATTTTTGTTTTGTTGGTTTGTATCAGGTTTTACTTTGAAGCAAAACCATCCTTAATATACATCTAATTATAGATATTATACCGATTTTAATCGCAAAATTTAAATATTATGTTATTGGATTTCTCTTAAGCATTAAAGAAAAACCTGCAACTATGAAGATGTACTACCTGTTCAAACATAGGATGCTCATAAATTAATATTTGGATATCTCTCGAAACTCTTCACATATTATATAAAGATAAATCGGAATGCTACGAAAATATAAAATAATCGTAACAGTAACGTTTATTTAGTCATTTACCTCAATATTTTTACGTTTAATACCTTCAAATAAATAAATCGACCTGTTCTTGTTATTTGTTTTTTAACGCGGCATCCTCAATTTTCACAACTTTTTCTAAGGTATTTTATAAATTTTACTTAATCGTTTACGTAAATAAAACCGGCAAAAAGTAAAAAAATAAGTTTTCAAAAACTCAACTTTAAAAAATTAAAACCAAAGAAAATTTTTAACCGAATTAATTTCTGGCCTTATGAGAACCCAAAACACAATTTCGAAGGATAATAATCCTCTGGATAATTTAGATCAGTGGGAAGATGATTTATTAGTCCGCTACCCTGACCCGTCAAATATAAATACCGATAAAAAAGAAGAACAGTTCCGGAATTACGAAGAAACTGAAAAAGATAGCGTTAAAGAATTTTATCGCCTAAACCATAAGTATCAGACTTACGATTTCGTAAAACAGAAAAAAGCAGATTATTTGAAGTTTGATAAAAGTGAAATGCCAATCTGGAGTGCATTTGATTTCTTAAATAAACTGGTAGATGATTCCGATCCGGATACCGATCTCGACCAGATGCAGCATTTATTGCAAACATCAGAAGCCATCAGAAACGACGGACACCCGGATTGGATGGTTTTGGTTGGCTTAATTCACGATATGGGCAAAGTACTCTGCCTGTTTGGCGAACCTCAGTGGGCGGTTGTAGGCGATACATTTCCTGTTGGATGTGCTTATTCAGATAAGATTGTTTATCCTGAGTTTTTTAAAGACAACCCCGACTATCAAAATGAAACGTATCAGACAAAACTTGGTGTGTACACCCAAAACTGCGGGCTTGATAATGTAGATATGTCGTGGGGACATGATGAATATGTCTACCATATGATGAAACCCTATATACCCGAACCAGGTTTATACATGCTTCGTTACCATTCTTTTTATTCGCAGCACCGGGAAAATGCATATGATCATTTAATGAATGAAAAAGACCATGAGCTATTTAAATGGGTTAGGTTATTTAATCCTTATGATCTTTATTCTAAAAACCCTAATCAAAAAAGCTGGGCAGAATTAAAGCCTTATTATGAAGCACTCGTAGCCAAATATTTGCCTGCAAACATTAAATTTTAAAAATTTTAACTAAATATTTTATAACCAAATAAATAAACAATTATGAACCTAACTCTACAAACATTATGAGATTTAAATTTACACGCTTAAAGTATAGCGGCCTGTTATTGCTGCTTTTACTTATCGGCCAGTCGTTCAGTATTGTAAGGGCGCAAACAGAACGAAAAATCACAGGAAGTTTATCGGATAATCAGAACAGGCCAATTATGGGGGCTTCGGTGGCAGTAAAGGGCACCACTAAAGTTACTGTTACCGGAGATGCAGGTGCTTTTAGTATACTGGCTAAAACCGGCGACAAGCTGGTATTTACTTTTATGGGCTTTGAAACCAAGGAGGTAACCGTGGGTACATCTTCAACTTATAAAGTAACCATCGAGGAAGCCAGCGCATCATTAACCGATGTTGTTGTGGTTGGTTATGGTAAAAGTTCCAGAAAAGCGCTAACCAGTTCTATTTCTACCGTTAAGGGTGATGAATTAAATAAAGGCGCGATTAGTGATGTCGGACAAATGCTGCAAGGTAAAGTACCGGGTTTAAACATTAGTCGCAGTGGCGATCCGAACCGGGCGGCAGCTATTGTTTTACGTGGTGCCTCTACCCTTCGCGAGGGCGCACAATCACCGTTATTCGTAATCGACGGTGTTCCGGGTGCCGATATTTCTATTATTGCACCAGATGATATCGCATCTATTGATGTGCTAAAAGATGCTGCTGCTGCAGCTATTTATGGTAACCGTGCCGCAAACGGTGTGATTATGGTTACCTTGAAAAAAGGTAAAAGCGGTCAGCCTCAATTAACGTATAGTACTTATGTTGGTGTAGAAAATGTTTCGAACCAATATAAAATGATGGATGCTGATCAATTGCGTAGTTTCCTGGCCAGGACAGGACAGGCACTTACCCCTGCGAATGACAAGGGTGCAAATACCAACTGGCAAAATGAAGTTCAGCGCAGCGACGCCATTTCATACAACCATAATATCGCAATGAGTGGTGGCAGCGACAAAACCACTTATAATGCCAGTTTAAATTACTTTGATCAAAAAGGTATTATTAAGCGTAGCGGCCTTGATCGTTTTATCGGAAGAGTTGGCGTTGAACAGAAAGCCATTAACGATAAATTAAAACTCGGCTTAACCTTAACCAATTCTGTCAGCAATTCAGACTTAGTTCCTTATCGTAATACGGTATTGTCTCAGATGTTAACCTATCTGCCTACGGCTCCGGTTAAAAACCCTGACGGATCTTATTTTGATAACCTTACGCAAACCAGTTATTATAACCCGGTTTCGATGATAGATAATGCGACGGAAAACCTTAAATACAAAAATTTACTTGGAAGTTTCACCGCTAATTTAAAACTGCCATTTGGCTTTTCTTATGATGTGGTTGCATCTTATCAGAATTTTCAAACGGTTTACGGTGCGTACTACAACAGTATTTATACCTCGAGATATAACAACGTAAGAAGCACGCCTGACCCGCCGGCAAACCCATCAACGGTTTCATTGGTTGGTAAAAATGGTGTTGCGGTTAGAAATGCTTATCAAAACACCAATAAAATCCTTGAAACTTATTTAACCTGGGATAGAAAATTTGGCGACCACTCCATCAATGCTGTTATCGGTTACTCCTATCAAAAATCGGTTAACGGAGATGGATTACAGGCATCTTCAACAAATTTCCCGATTGATAATGTAAGCTATTACAACCTTAGTTTGGGTAATCCTTATGGCGTAAGCGATTTCAGGGTGAATTATGGCGGGGATACTTACCAGGAAGTGTTGTTAATTTCCGACTTCGCAAGGGCTAATTATAACTATAAAAACAAATACCTGTTGCAGGCATCGATTCGTCGTGACGGATCATCTGTTTTCGGCTTAAACGAACAATGGGGGTATTTTCCTTCAGTTGGTGGTGCATGGAACATCGATCAGGAAGGATTTATGAAGAATCAAACCTTTGTAACGGGTTTAAAAATCCGTGGTAGTTATGGTATAGCGGGTAACTCTGCAGGTTTTAGTCCTTTAACTACAAAATTGATATTTGGGGCAAACGGACAGTTTTATTATAACGGTGTTAATGAAAACTCTCTTGGTGCCATTCAAAATGAAAACCTTGATTTAAGGTGGGAAAAAACTGCTACAACCAACATCGGACTTGATTTCACAATTTTTAAAGGAAAAATAAACGGCTCATTTGATTGGTATAACAAGCTTACTAAAGATTTGATTTATACTTATCCGGTAGATCCGAACATTTATCCTGCAGGTTTTCTTACTGCTAACGTAGGCAAGATGAGTAACAAAGGATTTGAATTTGCCTTAAACTCAACACCGGTTGCTACAGATAATTTCTCCTGGACAACAGGCTTAAATTTAGCACACAACACCAACAAAATTGTAAGTTTATCCGATAGCCGTTTTACCGTTGATAATGTACTAATTGTACAGCCTGATGGTGCTGGTCAAACCGGTTCAACCGTGCAGATACTTGCCGTTGGCCAGCCAATCGGAACTTTTTATACTTTTAAATATGCAGGTAAAAATGCGGCGGGTGTATCTCAATACTATGATGCTGCCGGCAACATTAAAACCACCGGATTGTTAAACAAAACAGATTATTACTATGCGGGAAGTGCGCAACCAAAAGCTTTATTAGGCTGGGTTAATACATTTAAATACAAAGATTTTGATTTAAACATTTTCATGCGTGCCGTATTAGGTAATAAAATTATGAATATTACCAGGGCAGATTTATTCCGCCCGAGTACTGCACAATTTACAAATATCCCGGTTGAGGTTGCTGATGAATCGCCTGCAGATTTTAACTCTTATAAATATTCATCACGTTTTATTGAAGATGGAAGCTATTTAAGAATGGACAATGCGACATTAGGTTATACCTTTAGAAAAGGCATACCGGGTGTAAGATCTTTACGCGTATATGCAACAGGCAATAACCTTTTTGTTATCACTAAATATAAAGGAATCGATCCGGAGATTAACCAAGGCGGTATTGCTCCTGGCGTAGATACAAATAACTTTTATCCGAAAACGAGAACCTTTCTTTTTGGTATAAATGTATCATTTAATTAAGCGGATTATCACTTATAAAAAATTAAAAAGATGAAAAATCTTATAAAATACACCTTAGCTGCATTTGTTTGCAGCATGGGTTTTTCTTCCTGCCAAAAGCTTGATGTTGAAGTAAAAACACAGCTTACGCCAGAAAATTTTCCACAAACAGAAGCGCATTTTGTACAACTTGCCGGTCAAACGTACAGCCAGTTCAGACAAAGTTATGCGGTGGAGTATTTCTTTATGCAATCCATCAGTACGGATGAATCCATCATGCCGGCCCGCGGAGGTAACTGGTACGATGGCGGCCGTTATGAGCAGCATGAAAAGCATACCTGGGATAAGGATAACGCTCACATTAGTGGCGTTTGGAACTGGCTCTCTACGACCATAAGTAAATGTAACCAGAGTTTAAGTTTAATAGATGTTGCACAGGAATCGCCTGCCAAAAGAACAGCAGTAGCAGAAGTGCGTACCATGCGGGCAATATGCCTTTACCTGATGATGGATTTATGGGGAAACGTACCTATTGTATCTAAATTCGGTGATGTTACGCCGCCGGAAACCAAATCGCGCAGTGAAGTATTCAATTTTATAGAAACAGAAGTTAAAGAGTCATTACCAAACCTGAATCCGGCAACCGGAATTTCAACCTACGGCCGGCCAAATAAATACACAGGATATGCTTTATTAGCAAAAATGTATTTAAACGCCGAAGTATATATCGGAACGTCACGTTATAATGATGCTGTTGCCATGTGCGATGCCATTATGACGGCAAGCGGCAGTCCGTACAGCTTGGAAAGCGATTACCGCAAAATGTTTTTTATCGATAATGGTCCTCAAACCAAAGAATTTATTTTTGCCATCCCTTACGATCCGGGCTATACAAACGGTTATATGTTCTATGCCCGTTATTCTTTACCGCGTTCATTACAGGCAAAATTCAGTCTTAAGCATACACCAAGTGCGCCGATGAGTACACTACCTGAATACTATGCAAACTTTAATGATCCGAACGACAAACGTAACGCACAATGGATAAAAGGTTTACAGTTCGATAATGCCGGTAAACCGGTAATGGTTTCGACAACAAAAAAAGGTTACGATCAGTTTTATACTGGTTCTGACGGATCTGCTCCCCTTACCTATCAAGTGGATATTACACCGAACGTTACACTTCGCGATGCGACCCGTCCGTTTGATGCGGGTAATGATGAAATTGCATGGAACATGGGTTACCGTAACAACAAGTTTTATTGCGACAGTACTTCAGCAAACCGAAATCAGAACAATGATGTTCCGGTATTCAGGTATTCGGATATATTGCTGATGAAGGCAGAAGCCATTCTTCGAGGCGCAACACCAACTCAGGGTCAGACAGCATTGTCATTGGTAAACCAGTTACGTGCGGTACGTACTACATCTCCTGCGTGGACAAGCGTGACCTTAGAAGATTTGTATAAGGAACGTTGCCGTGAAATGGCCTGGGAATGCTGGCACCGTAACGATATGATCCGTTTCGGTAAGTTTGAAGGTACCTGGGGTTTTAAAACCGATGCACAAACTTTCCATCGTTTATTCCCTATTCCGGCTTCGGCAATTATTTTAAATCCAAAATTAAAGCAAAATCCGGGATATAATTAACAATCTCAATTCAGAATAAAAACTAAAAGCTCCTGCTTAACTTCAGGGGCTTTTAGTTCTTTTTAATACCTTGCATGTTCAAATTATAGCCACTTAGATGAACAAATACTTACTTTTATTATTTTATTTTAATGCTTTCTTGGTTACCGCAAATGCTCAGGTTATTTTAAGAGACTCTTTAACCAATAAGGCAAAAACAAAAACGTTAATTAGACAGGATGCTGCCCTCAATTTTATCGCTATGGGCGATTGGGGCAGAAACGGTGCCGACCACCAGAAACCTGTTGCCTTGCAAATGGGTAAGACCGCTACAGATGTTAAAGCACAATTCATTATATCCACTGGTGATAACTTTTACCCGAGTGGCGTAATCAGTGAAAATGACCCGCTTTTCAGATATTCCTATGAAGATATTTATACGGCATTTTCATTACAATGGGATTGGTATGTTGTATTGGGCAACCACGACTATAAATCAAATCCTGACGCTGAAGTGGCCTACTCTAAAATTAGCCGTAGGTGGAAAATGCCGGCACGTTATTATTCAAAAAAGTTTGCCATAAATGGCGATGTGAATCAGCAGGTATTAATCGCTTTTATCGATACAAATCCATTAATTCCCGAATACTATAAAAATACCGAATACGGACCAAATGTTAAAGGACAGGACACCACGGCTCAAAAACGCTGGCTTAATAAAACATTGAGCGACACCGACCCATCCATTAAATGGAAAATAGTGGTTGGCCATCACCCTATCTATACCGGTGGCGGCCGTACAGAGGCGTATGATACCAAAGCCGTACGTTCATCCTTAAAATCAACTTTCGATAAATATGGCGTCGATGTTTATTTAACAGGCCATGAACACAGCCTGCAATACATAAAGCCGGAAGGTAAAACCCATTATTTCATTTCAGGGTCCGCATCAGAAAAAACACCTGTTAAAATGATACCGGATGCCCAGATGGTCGCATCGGAATATGGTTTTATGCTTTTTTCGGTAACTAAAGGGCAGCTACTGGTGCAAACGATAAACGAAGAGGGTTATATTATTTACAGTACCCTTATCAAAAAATAATTTTAGGTTTTATGCCTATTATCCTGATTTAAAAATATTTAACACAAAACTCAGGCGCACTCAAGCATCGCATATCATATCATGGCTTTATCCCCGACAGAAAAAGAATCGTTCAAAGCAAACAAAAGACTTCTGTCTTTAGATGCACTGCGTGGTTTTGATATGTTTTGGATCATCAGCGGAGAACAAATTTTCCACGGGCTGGCTACTGGTGTGATGGCAAAACATTCCCTTATCAGAAACCAGTACGACTGGACGATTTCAACTAACGGAAACTTATCATTTTTTGAGCGTCTGTTTATATTAATCAGTAATCAGCTGCACCATTCCCCCTGGAATGGTTTTACTTTTTATGATTTAATTTTTCCGCTGTTTATATTTATTTCGGGTGTATCGATGCCCTTTTCCTATCAAAAATACATGGCTGCAAAAAACAGTAAAGATAATGCATCGAAACAGGTTTATTTTGCTTTGATAAAAAGAACATTGATACTGCTTATACTCGGCATGATAGTGAACGGGTTATTGAAATTTAATGGTTATGAGCATACCCGTTTTGCAAGCGTACTCGGACGGATTGCCCTTTCCACATTTTTCGCAGCCTTAATTTACCTTAACTTTTCACTCCCTAAACAAATTATCTGGTTTGTTTCTATTCTGGGTGGCTATTATCTTATTATGAGGCTGGTGCCTGTTCCTGGTTTTGGAAGTGGTTATTTAACACCCGAGGGCAATCTTGCCGCCTTTATCGATCAGATGCTTCTTCCGGGTAAACTGCACAGAATCGTTTATGATCCTGAGGGATTGCTCAGTACCATTCCCGCAATTGCTTCTGCATTATCAGGTGTGTTTACAGGTTCCTTTTTAATTTCAACCGCCCAAAAACTAACACCTTCAAAAAAAGCTTTTTATTTACTTATCGCCGGATTGGTTTTACTCTCGGCAGGACTGCTGTGGAGCTTATTTTTCCCGATTAATAAAAATATGTGGACAAGTTCCTTTGTACTGTTTGCCGGCGGCTGGAGCGTAATTTTATTTAGCATATTTTACTATGTGATAGATGTGCGCCATTATGCAAAATGGAGTCTGCCGTTTGTTTGGATAGGAACAAATTCTATCCTGATATATGTTTGCGCACACGGGCTTTTTAATTTTGAAGCGACTTCACAATTTATTTTCGGAGGGCTTATACAAATAATGCCTTTAACTTTACAACAGGCAATTTTATGGTTTGGCGTATTGCTCATACAGTTATTCCTATTAAAGTTGCTCTACGATAGGAAGTTATTTTTAAAAATTTAAAATGAAATTAAAATTATACCTGTTAGCCGCAGTACTGGCATTTACTTTTCTAAGCGCTGAAGCACAAACCTATCTTGCATCATCAAATGCGCTTATTGAAAGGGTTTTACCCAAACAACACCATTTATTTTTAACAGAAAGTATCGGGACGGAAAACGGCAAGGATGTTTTCGAAATTGAGGGCAAAAACCAAAAAATTATTTTAAGAGGCAGTAGCGGAGTAGCACTTGCTTCGGCTTTTTATCATTACCTGACTGAATATGCACATTGCCAGATTACCTGGAATGGCACCAATTTAAAATTACCGGCAAAATTGCCGATAATAGAAACTAAAGTCAGGAGAAATACACCCTACGAATATCGCTACTACCTCAATTACTGCACTTTTAATTACAGTATGAGCTGGTGGGATTGGCCGAGATGGGAAAAAGAAATCGATTGGATGGCCCTCCATGGCATTAATATGCCGCTGGCCATAACGGGTGAAGAATATACCTGGTATCTTTTGTATAAGGAAATGGGCTTTACCGATAATGACTTAAAAGATTTTTTCACGGGCCCTGCTTATTTCTCCTGGTTCTGGATGGGTAATATCGATGGATGGGGCGGTCCGCTCCCGCTCAGCTGGATGAAAAGTCACTTCGAACTGCAAAAGAAAATATTGGCCAGGCAGCGGTCGCTTGGCATGAAGCCCGTACTTCCGGCTTTTACCGGGCATGTGCCTGCAGCTTTCAAAAAGAAATTCCCGAATGCGAAGCTTAAAGCCACCAACTGGACAAATGGATTTGCAGACACCTATATCCTGGATTCTGAAGATCCGATGTTTGCAGTAATCGGGAAAAAATTCCTTCAAAAACAAACTGAATTATTGGGTACCGATCACCTTTATTCAGCCGATACCTTTAACGAAAATGAACCGCCTTCATCAGACCCTGATTTTTTAAGTAAATTAAGCGCCAGGGTTTACGACGGGATGCGTCAGGCCGATCCTGAAGCAATCTGGGTAATGCAGGGATGGCTTTTCTACAGTGACCGTAAATTTTGGAAAGAACCTCAAACAGAAGCACTTTTAAAAGCCGTTCCAAACGATAAGATGATTTTGCTGGATTTAGCAACAGAAATTGAACCGGTTTGGAAACGTACCGAAGGTTTTTATGGAAAACCATGGATATGGAACATGCTTCATAATTTTGGCGGAAATACGAATTTATTCGGGAGAATGGATGTAGTTGCCACTGCGCCTGCAGAAGCATTGAATCATCCGCAAAGCGGTAAAATGAAGGGCATTGGACTGACCATGGAGGGCATTGAGCAAAACCCCGTTTTATACGAATTGATGATGGCGAATGTATGGCAGTCGAAACCTGTAAATCTCGATGTTTGGTTACCACAATTTGTGCTTAACCGCTACGGCAATAAAAATCAAAATGCTTTAAAAGCATGGAATATCTTAAGAAAAACGGTTTATACTGTCCCTGCAGACAAATACATCCGAGATGGTGCAGAATCAATAATACAGGCCCGGCCTACATTCGATTCGCTTAGCCGCTGGGCTAAAACGACTTTAAATTACAAGCAGGAAGACTTACTTCCGGCATGGGACGAACTGATAAAAGCAGCACCTTTCTGCCAGAATAGCGAAGGTTTTCAATATGACGTTGTAGATGTTACCCGCCAGGTACTGGCAAACTTTGCATTACCAATTCAAAGAAAATTTGTTTCCGCTTACAGGAGAAAAGATTTGGTTGCATTTAAAGCCGAAAGCGAAAAATTTCTTCAACTTATTGATGATATGGACAAGTTGCTTGCTACAAGGAAAGATTTTATGTTAGGTCCATGGGTGGCAGATGCGAGGGCCTGGGGCACAAATCCTGAAGAAAAAGCCCGTTATGAAATGAATGCAAAAGATTTGATAACCCTTTGGGGTGATGCAAAAAATCCGCTGAATGAATATGCCTGCAGGCAATGGAGCGGATTATTAAGTGATTTCTACAAACCCAGGTGGCAGCTTTTCTTTTCAGGTATTCAGGAAAATTTAATTCATCAAAAAGAGTTTAACCTGAATACATTTAACGGGGATATCAGCGCATGGGAATGGAAATGGGTCAATCAAAGAAAAGATTATCCGACAAAACCCGTTGGCAATCCGGTAAATACGGCAAAAGAAATGCATAAAAAATATCGTGCGCTAATTGAAAGCTACGCGGATAAATTAAACTAATTTTTAACACATAAACTATGAGACTTCTTAGCTACCTGCTTATATTATTACTATCCGCTTTTAATGCATCTGCTCAAACCAAAACCTTTAACATCATCGATTTTGGCGCAAAAGCCGGTTTGGGTTACTTAAATACTAAAAACATTCAAAACGCGATCGACGCCGCTGCAAAAAATGGTGGGCGGGTAATTATCCCTGACGGGCAATTTGTTACCGGGCCTATTGAAATCAAATCGGGTGTTGAATTGTACCTGCATGAGGGTGCAGAACTGTTAGGGAGTGTAAACAGGTTAGACTATGGACAGAAAAATGCGCAGGCATTAATTTATGCAAAAAAACAACATTCGATTGCCATCAATGGTAATGGAATAATTAACGGAAGAGGCCGTGAAGTGGTTAAAAATTTATTAACGCTCCTGCACCGGGGCACTTTGCAGGATGACACCTGGAAAGTCAAGCGTCCTTCTGAAAGCAACAGACCACGATTAATCGCTTTCACCGATTGTGAAGACATTTCTGTGAAAAACGTTAAGCTTAAAAACAGCGCGGGTTGGGTGCAGGATTTTGTTAGGTGTAACCGGTTAAATATCGACAGTGTCACCGTTGAAAGTACCGAATACTGGAATAATGACGGTATTGATATTGTAAACAGTAAAAATGTTCGCATCACAAACTGTAATGTTGATGCCGCCGACGACGGTATTTGCCTGAAATCAGAAGGCGGAATTTCAGGCACTTGTGAAAATGTATATGTAGAAAATTGCATAATCCGATCAAGTGCAAGTGGCTTCAAACTTGGCACCGGCTCCTATGGTGGTTTTAAAAATATAAAAGTTAGAAACATAACCGTTTATAATACTTACCGTTCAGCAATTGCATTGGAGGCTGTCGACGGAGGGTTTATTGAAGACGTTGATATAGAAGGTGTTGTTGCAAAATACACCGGAAATGCAATTTTTATCCGCCTGGGCCACAGAAATAAGACAGATAAATACAGCAGCATCAAAAACATTCGCATCGCAAACCTCAAGGCAGATATACCTAATACAAAGCCCGATGCAGGCTATCCGATCGAAGGACCATTGCCAAAGGTACCTCCGCATAACTTAATTCCGTCATCCATTACCGGAATACCAGGGCACCTGGTTGAAAATGTATTGCTGGAGGATATTGAAATCACTTATGGTGGTGGTGCATCAAAGGAAATAGCAAATATTCCTGTCGATCAGCTGGATAAGGTAACTGAAAATGAATCCGGATATCCTGAATTCAGCATGTTCGGCGAGTTACCTGCATGGGGATTTTACGTTCGGCACGCTAAAGGAATCTCTTTTAAAAATGTAAAATTAAGTTATAAAGAAAGTGATTTCAGACCATCCGTTATTTTTGATGATGTAAAAGCCATAGCTTTAGATGGGTTAAAAATTGATAAATCTGAACATCCGAATGTTATTGTCTTGAAAAACACCAGCGAGGTGTCCATAAAGAACACAAAATTGCCTTTCAATAAAAAAGAATCGATAAAAGAACTACCATAATTAATAGACTGAAGAAATTACCATGCATTTATTTACCTTAAAAAAAATGGCAAAAAAATATAGTTCAGTATATAAAAAGTACTTATTTCTGGTGTTTGCAATACTGAATTTCAGTTCCGTATATGCACAGCAATCAGCATTAATAAAATATGTCCAGCCATTTTCAGGCACTTCTGCCAGTACCACAATGGCAAGCCAGCACATAGAAGACAAAACCGAACGCCTGGCCAATACCATTCCGGCTGTAGCACCGCCTTTTAGCATGACCCAGTGGACACCACAAACGCAGTTAACAGAAACCAAATGCCTGGCACCGTACTATTACAACAATAAAAAGATTTACGGCTTCAGGGCAAGTCACTGGATAAGTGGTTCCTGCACACAGGATTATGGCAGTTTCACCATTATGCCGATTTCGGGCAAACTTAAAACCATTTCTACTGATTATGCTGAAGATTATGTACATGAAAATGAAGCCGCTACCCCATCCTATTACCGCCTGAATTTTAACAGGTATAAATTACAAATTGAATTGAGCTCAACACTTAGGTGTGGCGTAATGAGGATTACTGCGATGAAGACGGACAGCATTTATCTCCTGGTAAGCCCAAACAGCGATGAAAACAAAGGCTACATTCACATAGATAAGGCGAAAGGTGAAATTTCCGGTTACAATCCCGTTCACAGGATTTACCAGGGATGGGGTGAAGCTGCAGGGTTTAGCGGTTATTTTTTTATCCGGATAAAAAAAGTGTTTAATACCGGTGGCGTGTACAGTGAGGGAAATGTTTCAGAAAATCATACCATTAGTAATCAAAAAAACATCGGTGCATTTGCTGGTTTTAAACTACAAAAAGGCGAACAAATCCTAATCTATTCAGGCACTTCTTTCACCAGTATTGATGCAGCGAAACGCAACCTCGAAAGTGAAATAAAAAACGATACTTTTGAAACCGTTCTGGCTAAAACAAATGCCGTCTGGGAAAAATCATTATCGCAAATAAAGGTTTCTGATTTGAATGAAAAGAAGAAAAAAATCTTTTATACAGCACTTTACCATGCGCAGCAGCATCCCCGGCTATTTAATGATGCGGATGGCTCATATCCACAATTTGCAGGTAATTATCAAAGCAAAAAAATCAGCAAAGGCAATTATTATGATGATTTTTCGATGTGGGATATTTATCGCGCACAACTTCCGCTAATCGAATTATTAAAACCCGATTTAGCAAATTCATTTGCA
This sequence comes from Pedobacter rhodius, assembly GCF_027213645.1. Lineage (GTDB taxonomy): Bacteria > Bacteroidota > Bacteroidia > Sphingobacteriales > Sphingobacteriaceae > Pedobacter > Pedobacter rhodius. The sequence continues at coordinate 509,370 of NZ_JAPWGL010000002.1, forward strand.
AATTCATTGGTTTTAAAAGGTCAGCAAGGTGGTTGGTTACCGATTTTCCCTTGCTGGAACAGTTATACCGCAGCGATGATCGGTGATCATGCGACAGCCTTTCTCGCTTCAGCTTACAATAAGGGAATCAGGGATTTTGATGTAAAAGAGGCCTATCGCCTGATGAGGCAAAATGCGTTTCAAATGCCCGATTCAGCAGATTATTTAAATGGTAAAGGCCGACGCGGAATTAATAGTTACCTTAAATATGGTTACATCCCTATGGAAGACAGCATCCCAAATGCATTTCATAAAAAAGAACAGGTTAGCAGAACCTTAGAATATGCTTACGATGATTATGCATTGGCAACGATAGCAAAAGATTTAGGTAAAAAAGACGACTATAACCAATTAATTAAGCGATCGTTAAATTATAAAAACATATTCGACCCGCAAGTTGGGATGGTTAGAGGAAAGTTTAAAAATGGCAATTGGTATAAACCTTTTTATCCCGATCACCGTGAACCTTACATTACCGAGGGTACACCTCGGCAATACACTTTTTATGTACCACATGATATGCCTGGCCTCATAAAACTAATGGGTGGAAGTAAAAATCTTGAAAATGAACTGGATTCTTTGTTTGATAAGAAAGAATACTGGCATGGAAATGAACCGGGTCATCAGATTCCATTTTTATACAATTACACCGCATCTCCATGGAAAACACAAATGCAGGTTAACCGTATTTTGAATGAAGAATATGACGAGGGTAAAGGCGGGTTAAGCGGCAATGATGATGCCGGACAAATGTCGGCCTGGTATGTTTTTGCTTCGCTGGGCTTTTATCCGGTTGATCCCGTTTCGGGGAATTATCAGTTAACAAGTCCTTCATTTAAGCAAAGTACCATTTCATTTAATAATGGAAATAAATTAAATATCAGGACAATCAAAAGCAGCAATAATTCTATTTATATTTCTAAAATCACTTTAAACGGAAAAACTTTTAGCGGAACTTACATTAGCCATAATGATTTGATTAAAGGTGGTGAAATGGTTTTTTACCTGACTGAAAAACCGAAAAACAAGTAGTACTAATTTCGGAGTTATCGTCATTTCTAAATGATTGGGAATCTTAAAGCAATGGATTTCATCTTTCTCTTGCTTTAAGATTCCCGCCTACGCGGGAAAGACGGACTGAGAGAGACGGATTGAGAAAGTCAACGAGTATGCCTCGGCAAGTCGCCTCAGCAAGTCGTCATTCCCAAATGATTGGGAATCTTAAAGCAGTGGTCACGAGTAGCTAAAAAAGAACCACACAAACGGGAGGATAACATTTTAATTAAATAATAATCGTATAAATGACGTTTATTATTTTAAAATTTTTATTTTTACTACACGATTCTTTCCAAATATTATCATTATGAAACCAAATAACACTCCAAATAGTGTATTTTACGCCCTCATTATCTGCATTTTAACCGGCATAAGTGCTTTCAATTCCCATGCTCAAACGGCAAAAATAATTACCATAAATACAGATAACTCAATTGCTAAAGTACAACCGAATATGTGGGGTGTATTTTTTGAAGACATTAATTTTGGCGCCGATGGCGGCGTTTACGCCGAATTATTAAAAAACAGATCTTTCGAGTTTGCCAAACCATTAATGGGCTGGACAGTGCAGCGACCAAAAGCAAACGAAGGCGAACTACTGGTGGTAAACCGTAAGGAAGAAAATACAACCAATCCGAGGTACATTCAGGTTAATACCGAAAAAGGAAACTTTGGCCTAAGCAATGAAGGCTTTAAAGGGATTGGCGTAAAGAAGGGGCTTCGTTATGATTTCTCGGTTATGTACCGCCAGAAAGCGCCAGGCATAAAGCTGCGTCTGCAATTAATATCATCCGATAATAAAATTATTGGAGAAGGAAGTTTAGCCCCGGAAACTTCAGGAAACGAGTGGAAAAAACAATCTGCAAGCTTTACAGCTAAAGAAACGGATGCTAAAGCAAAATTTACCATACTATTTGATGGAAAGGGACAAATCGATTTAGACATGATATCGTTGTTTCCCGGCGATACCTGGAAAAACCGTCCGCAAGGCTTACGTGCAGACATGGTTAAAATGCTTGCCGATATGAAACCTGGCTTTATACGCTTCCCGGGTGGCTGCATTGTTGAAGGAACTGACCTGGCAAACCGGTACCAGTGGAAAAAAACCATTGGCCCGATTGAAAACAGGCAATTGATTATGAACCGCTGGAATGTAGAATTTGCCCATCGCCCCGCACCTGATTATTACCAAAGTTTCGGATTGGGTTTTTTCGAATATTTTCAACTGGCAGAAGACATTGGTTCTGATGCGCTTCCGATCTTAAACTGCGGGATGGCCTGCCAGTTCAACACCGGAGAAGTTGCAGCTTTAGATGAGCTTGATCCATACGTTCAGGATGCGCTTGACCTGATTGAATTTGCAAATGGTGATACCAATACCAAATGGGGGAAAATGCGGGCCGACTTAGGACACCCAAAACCTTTTAATTTAAAAATGATGGGCATCGGAAACGAAAACTGGGGTCCGCAATATTTAGAACGACTGGCCATTTTCACTAAATCAATAAAAGCTAAATATCCTGATTTTAAACTCATAAACAGTTCAGGGACGGATCCGGAAGGCGATAGATTTAACTTATTAAACACATCACTTAGAAATTCGAAAGCCGACCTTATCGACGAACATTATTATCGTCCTGCAGATTGGTTCCTTAAAAATGCCGGCCGTTATGACGATTATCCACGAGATGGTTCGAAAGTTTTTGTTGGCGAATATGCGGTTCATGCCGATAGAAATGTAATTGGAAGCAATAGAAACAACTGGCAAAGTGCTTTGGCAGCTGCTTCGCTCATGACCGGGCTGGAGCGAAACGCAGATGTGGTTCAAATGGCATCTTACGCACCGCTTTTTGCCCATATAGATGCCTGGCAATGGGCCCCGGATATGATTTGGGTAGATAACCTGAACACCTACGGAACACCCGATTACTATGTTCAAAAACTTTTTTCAACCAACAAAGGTACAGATGTAATTGCAGCAAAACTTGACGGCAAAAATATAACCGGTCAGGATGGCTTGTATGCCTCAGCCGTAACTGATAAAATTTCAAAAGAGATTATCATTAAAATCTCCAATACGACAGACAAAGCACAAAACATTGATTTCAATTTAGCTGGCAAGCGGAGTTTAAAAACGAAAGGCTTTGTAGACGAACTTTCGAGTTCTAATCTAAATCAGCTGAATTCTTTTGAAAATCCTGACGCGATAAGTCCAAAAAGAAATCCCATTATCATTAAAAATAAAAAACTGGCGCTTACCTTAAAGCCCTACTCTTTCAGCGTAATTAAAATCCCGTTTACCAAATAAATGTTTATGAAAAAAATATGGCTATTCGTTGGCGCTATATGCTTAACGATTCAAACAAATGCGCAAACCGAGGCAAAATTAACAGTTAAACAAGCTGGTGAGCAGGTAATTAGCAAACATATATACGGGCATTTTTCTGAACACCTTGGCCGATGTATTTATGATGGTTTCTGGGTTGATGAAAATTCTTCAATTCCTAATAAAGGCCGGATCAGGCTCGATGTAGTTGATGCACTAAAAAAAATAAACATACCAAACCTGCGTTGGCCGGGCGGTTGCTTTGCCGATGAATACCACTGGAGAGATGGTATAGGCCCGAGAAACCAGCGACCTAAAATGGTGAACACCAACTGGGGCGGCGTTACGGAAGACAATAGTTTCGGCACACATGAATTTCTGGAACTTTGTAATATGCTAAAATGCGAACCCTACGTTGCAGGTAACGTTGGTAGTGGTACCGTTGAGGAAATGGCCAAATGGGTTGAATACCTAAACTTTGATGGCGTTAGTCCGATGGCAACCATTCGTGCGCAAAACGGCCGGGAAAAACCCTGGAAAGTTACTTTCTGGGGCGTTGGAAACGAGAGCTGGGGATGTGGCGGCCATATGACGGCTGATTACTATACCGATTTGTATAAAAGGTATGCTACCTACGCCAGGGATTATGCCGGTGCGCCTTTAAAAAGAATTGCCAGCGGCGCAAATGCAGATGATTACAACTGGACAGAAACCTGTATGAAAAATATTGGCTCGAGAATGTGGGGACTTACGTTGCATTATTACACAATACCAACAGGCAACTGGAAGGCAAAAGGCTCCGCAACACAATTCGATGAGGAACAATATTTCAGCACCATGAAAAACTGCTTAAAAATGGAAGAACTCGTAACAAAACATTCGGCCATAATGGATAAGTACGATCCAAAGAAAAAAGTCGCCCTTGTAGTAGATGAATGGGGTATTTGGACAGATGTAGAACCCGGAACAAATCCAGGTTTCCTTTACCAGCAGAGCAGCCTCCGGGATGCACTTATCGCCGGTACAACCTTAAATATTTTCAATAACCATTCCGACAGGGTAAAAATGGCTAATCTCGCGCAAACGGTAAACGTATTGCAGGCACTTGTTTTAACTGAAAAAGACAAAATGGTCTTAACCCCTACTTATCACATTTTCGATTTATATAAAGTTCACCAGGATGCCAAATACCTGCCGATAACATTTGCCAGTCCTGAATACACGGTTGGAAATGATAAAATTCCGGCGCTGAATGTATCCGCTTCTCAGGATTCTACTGGCGCTATTCACATTTCATTAGTAAATTTAGACCCTAAAAATAAAATTTCATTAAGTACAGATTTAGAAGGTTTAAAGTGGAAAACAGTAACTGGTCAGATATTGACATCTTCGAAACTTACAGATATAAATACCTTTTCCAGCCCGGATAAAATTCATAATTCAAAGTTTTCTGGCGCAAAAAAATCAGGCAATCTGCTAAAAGTAGAATTACCATCACAATCCGTTGTTGTACTGGAATTAAAATAAAACATGATAAATAGATATTTTTTACTGCTGATACCGGCGATCCTGGTTTCATCACAACTCACACAGGCGCAGACAAAATTTGATATTTCAAGTCCGGATAAAACAATCACGGCTGAGGTCTCGATTAACAAAGGAAATGTATTTTACACCATACGGAAAGGTTCAGAGCAGCTTTTAAAACTTTCAAACCTTGGTGTTGTCCGGGGAGATGAAGATTTGTCGAAAGGACTTTCTTTACTTTCCGTTTCTAAAAATGAAGTTGTTAAAGATGCTTACATCCTTAAAAATGCCAAGCGGTTAAATCATAATTATATCGCTAACAAGCAGGTTTTTCACTTAAAAAATTCTTCAGGAAAGAAGATCGATGTTATTTTTCAGGTATCGGATGACGGTGTAGCCTTTCGATATTATTTCCCGGAAAAAGATGCCAAGCTGAAGAACATTACCGATGAGAAAAGTTCCTTCCACTTTTTTGAGCAAACCAAAGCCTGGATGCAGCCGATGTCTGTAGCCAAAACTGGTTGGGAAAGTACCAATCCATCTTATGAAGAATATTATCAGAAAGAAATTAATGTCGGAACACCCGCACCAACACAAGCGGGTTGGGTATACCCTGCCCTTTTCAAATATAAAGATACCTGGTTACTGGTTTCAGAAACCGGTCTTGATGAAAATTATTGCGCTACCCGTTTGGAACAAAAATCAGCTGATGGAAACTATAAGGTTGGTTTTCCGGATAAGAGGGAGGCTTTTACCGGTCAAAACGTAAATCCTGAGTCTGCACTGCCCTGGCTTACACCCTGGCGTATTATTGCTGTAGGCAGTCTCAAAAAGATAACAGAATCAACCTTAGGTACAGATTTAGCGTATCCTGCTAAAGCAAAAATAAATCCCGATTTGTTTAAAATGGGAAAAGCTTCCTGGAGCTGGATTATGCTGAAAGACAGCTCTATAACCTACAACACGCAAAAAAAATACATCGATTTTGCAGCGGAGATGAAGTGGGAATATACGCTTATCGATGTAGACTGGGATACAAAAATTGGTTATGATAAAATGCAGGAATTGGCCGGTTATGCAAAACAAAAAAATGTTGGCTTAATATTGTGGTATAATTCTGCCGGCGACTGGAATACGGTAAAATACACACCAAAGAATAAACTGACCACACGCGAAAACCGTTTAAAGGAGTTTGCAACTTTACAAAAAATGGGCATAAAGGGCATAAAGGTCGATTTTTTTGGTGGCGATGGTCAATCAATGATTAAATATTACCTCGAAATTTTTGAAGATGCAGCCAGGTTTAACCTGAGTGTAAACTGCCATGGAGCAACATTACCCAGAGGATGGCAGCGTACCTATCCAAACCTGATGACCATGGAATCTATCAAAGGCATGGAGTTTATCACTTTCAAACAAGAGAATGCCGATGAAGAACCATTGCATGCCACTACAATCCCGTTTACAAGGAACGTATTCGACCCTATGGATTTTACCCCGATGCGTTTATATGAAATCCCTAAAATTGATAAAAAAACGACCAGTGCTTTTGAGCTGGCGCTACCTGTTATTTTCCAATCCGGAATTCAGCATTTGGCCGAAGCACCTGATGGAATGGAAAGAATGCCATCGTATATTAAAAGTTTTCTTCAAGATTTCCCATCGAGCTGGACAGATACAAAACTAATAGATGGTTATCCGGGTAAGTTTGTGGTTATGGCAAGAAAGGCTGGCAACAAATGGTACCTGGCCGGCATAAATGGCGAAGGAAATTCTAAAAAAATCGCATTAGATTTATCAAAATATGGAGGTAAAAGCGCAAAAATAATAGAAGATGGTACGGAAAAATTCACTTTTAAACAAAGTGATGCACCACTTAATACAACTAAAGAAATCACAATGAAACCTTTCGGAGGATTCGTAATCACAATTGAATAAACCAATCAAAATGAAAAAAATACTCATTATTTGTACCTTGCTAATCAGCATTCTGATGAATGTTCAGGCACAATCAAAAAAAGGAATTTATCTTTTTGCCTATTTCAAAGATAATGGTGAAGATGGATTGCACCTTGCTTACAGTACTGATGCTTATAACTGGGCAGCACTTAAAAATGACAAATCATTTCTGACGCCTATGGTAAGTAAGGATAAACTCATGCGAGACCCATGTATTTTAAGAGGAGCAGATGGTCTTTTTCACATGGTATGGACAGTTAGCTGGAAATCTAACGGTATTGGTTATGCAAGCTCCAAAGATTTAATAAATTGGAGTCCGCAGCAATTTCTACCCGTTATGGAAAAGGAACCTGGTGTAGGGAATTCATGGGCGCCGGAAATCACTTTTGATAACAAAACGAAAACCTATATGATTTATTGGTCCAGTACCATTAAAGGAAAATTCCCGGAGACTTTATTAAAAAAAGAAGAGGGTAATAACAACAGGATTTATTATGTAACCACAAAGGATTTTAAAACCTTTTCCCCAACACAGTTGCTGTACGAGCCCGGATTTAATGTAATAGATGCCTCAATTGTTCACGATAATGGCAGGTTTGTTATGTTTTTAAAAGATGAAACAAAGGAACCTGCTCAAAAAAACATCAAAATTGCACATAGTGATAACCTGACAGGACCTTACTCCAAAGCAAGCGAACCGATTACAGGAAACTATTGGGCCGAAGGGCCAACCTCTTTGAGAATCGGTAAAGAATGGATCGTATATTTTGATAAATATACCGAGCATAAGTACGGCGCAATTAAATCTGAAGATTTAAAAACCTGGACAGACGTTTCAGATAAAATATCGTTGCCAAAAGGGCTCAGACATGGAACCATCATAACGATAACGAAAAAGGAACTCGAAAAATTACAAAAGCAATAAGCCCCTGAAGTTGGCTTGCGCCCGTTTGTAACGAGTGTAAATAGCATAACGATTCTTTGCTTGCGCTCGTTTATAACGAGTGCAAAATAGCATGACGATTTAATCGTTTTAAACGATGTATTTTTCCAAGCTCGTTATAAAAGAGCTTGAGCATTAGCCTGTCTGTTTTTACTAAATCGTTTACGTAAATAAATCTGGAAAAAAACTAAGCTTTGACACCTCAAAACAGCAACTTTAAAACGTAAAACTGATTTTTAACCAAATGAATTTCAAGCTAAAACTTTTTCTAATCATACCTCTTTTCTGCCTATTACCATTTTTAGGTTTTGGCCAGCAATTAAATAAGTTTCCATTTAATGATGCAAAATTACCAATCGAAACCAGGTTGCAGGATGTTGTGAAAAGGTTAACAATTGATGAAAAAATCGGTATGTTGTCAGAAACTTCATCAGCAGTAGAGCGGCTTGGAATTGACAAATACTATTACGGGAATGAAGGCTTACATGGTGTGATGCGTCCCGGTAAATTTACTGTTTTCCCTCAATCTATCGGCCTGGCTGCTACCTGGAACCCGGCTTTGGTAAATAGCGTTGCAACTGCAATATCCGATGAAGCCCGCGGCAAATGGAATGAACTGGGAAAAGGGAAAAATCAGAATGCGCCGTTCAGTGACTTACTTACCTTATGGTCGCCTACCATAAACATGGCCCGCGACCCAAGATGGGGACGTACCGCCGAAACCTATGGAGAAGACCCATACCTTACTTCACGCTTTGCAGTCGCTTACATTAAAGGTCTGCAAGGTAATGACCCTAACCACATCAAAGTGGTAGCAACACCCAAACACCTCGCGGCCAATAACGAAGAAAATAACCGTCTTGCTGCAAATTCGATTATTTCTGAAAAAACTTTAAGAGAATATTACCTTCCGGCCTTTAAAAGTAGTGTTATGGAAGGCAATGCGCAAAGCATCATGTCGGCTTATAATAAAGTGAACTGGATACCATCAACAGCGAGCAGGTGGTTATTAACCGATGTACTTCGAAAAGAATGGAGATTTGATGGCTATGTGGTGAGCGACTGTGGTGCCGCTTGTAACATATTCAGCAAGCACCAGTTTACCGCATCAATGGAAGAAGCTGCCGCCGCTGCACTTAAAGCCGGTATGGATATGGAATGTGCTGCCGGTTGTAATTTAATTAAAGAATATTTAAAATTGGCCTGGCAGAAAAAACTGGTTACGGACGCAGAGATAAACCAGGCAGTAAAAAACGTTTTGAGGGTAAGGTTTCGTCTGGGGCTGTTTGATAAAACAGGTTCCGGACCATATGATAACATCAGTCCTTCCGTAATCGGAAATGCGGCACATCAGAAACTTGCTTTGGATGCTGCCAAAGAAAGTATTGTACTTTTAAAGAACGATAAAAACATATTGCCGCTACAGCTTCAAAAGCTAAAATCCATCGCAGTAGTTGGCCATAATGCGGATATTAATGTTTTTGGCGGCTACAGTGGTGTTCCTTTAAATGCACCTGTAACACCGCTGCAAGGCATAAAAAATCTTGTCGGTAACACGGTGACCATAAACTATGCACCTACAAAATTAGATCTGTTCAATGTCGAAATGATTCCTTCCGACGAACTGGTATCTGCAAGCGGGCAAAACGGACTTGATGCAGAATATTTTGACAATAAATTTTTAGAAGGCACGCCAAAAAAAAGAATCGATGCCCAGGTGAATTTCAACACCAAGGAGAACCCGCCTGACCCGTTTATTCCGGCAGGGAAAAAATCCATCCGCTGGACCGGTTGGTTGGTACCGGCAAAAAGCGGTGAATATACCTTAGCCGTTAGTTCTGATGATGGTTCACGCACCTGGTTTAATGGCAAAATGGTGATAGACAGCTGGAAAGACAGGGGCGAAATATTAGACAGCTTCCGGGTAAAACTGGAAGCCGGCAAAAAATATCCTGTAAAAATTGAGTATTATGATACAGGTAGCGACGCGGTTTGCCGGTTTTGGTGGAAAACTCCTTTTGCTAAAGAGCGAATTTACACCCAACAAATAGCGGCTGCAAAGAAAAGTGATGTTGTGGTAGCCGTAATCGGAAGCGGATTGTATAATGAACGGGAAGGCCATGATAAGGAAAGTCTTGAACTTCCCGGTGACCAAATGGCGATGCTGAAAGCCGTTTACCAGGCTAATCCAAACGTTGTGGTCGTAATGGTTACCGGAAGTCAGCATACGATAGGCTGGATAAAGGAAAATATCCCCGGAATAGTAAACATTTATTTCGGCGGAGAACAAGCTGGAAATGCCATTGCATCCGCCCTGTTCGGCAAATATAATCCTTCAGGGAAATTACCGCTAACCTATTATGAAAGCCTGGAACGCGTACCGGCAATGAACCGGTACGAAATAACTGAAGGGCGAACGTATATGTACTACCCGGGGAAGCCACTTTACGAATTTGGATACGGACTTAGCTATACCACTTTTAAATATTCGGATTTGCAGGTTAAAAGAATCGCGGAAAATGGAAAAAAATACCTCGCGGTTGAACTTGAAATTGAAAATACCGGAAACATGGATGGTGAAGAGGTTATACAGTTATACACCAGTTATCCGGATGCAAAACAAGAAAGGCCTTTAGAACAATTAAAGGGTTTTAAAAAAGTATTTGTGGCCAAAGGCAAAAAAGTAAAAGTAGATTTTAAATTGAATGAGGATGATATTTCATTCTGGTCTTTTGAGCAAGGCTGGCAAACAGAAAAAGGCAATGTGATGATAAATATTGGTTCTTCATCGAAAGATATCCGCTTACATTCGGTCGTTAATTTAAAATAAACAGGCATACATCTAGCCCATGGTCTGTGCGCATAGACCATGGGATTGATAACCCCGCTCTTGAATCCTTCCTCTTTAAGGAGGAAGGTGCAAGGCAGGCGGACGGCAGTTTCTGAACCATCCACTTTAAGATTCCTGCCCGTCTGCGGAAGGCAGGCGCGAGAATGACGACTCATGGACAAAAAATAAGAGGTGTTAAACAAGCTTATTTATGAATTCTAAGTCTTTAATCAATCAACGCTCTTAAATCCATTCCATTCAAGTAGAAAAGTGCCGGCAGGTGGACGGCAGTTTTAACCCTGCTACAGATTTCAAACAGATTTCTGTATTTTATTTGAAGAAAAACAATTAATGAAAACGTTTTTCAAACTACTTCTATTTTTAGCAACCGTTCAAACTGCCTTCGCACAAAATAACTTCAAGGTATTGGTTAAAAATGCTTCAGATAATCAATCCATGCCAGGGGTAACCATTTACCTTAAATCAAATCCTCAAAAGATTACACAAAGTGATAAAAACGGGTTTGCCATATTAAATAATTTAAAAGATGGGAATGATACGGTAGTTTTTAAAACAGTTGGCTTTTCTACAAAGCAACTGGCGATATTGCTTCCTGATACAACAATTTATAAAATTTCGTTAACCGCTGATGAAAAAGCATTAGAAGAAGTAACCATCATTGCTTCAACCAGAAATAACGAAAGAATTGAAAACGCTGCAACAAAAGTTGAGGTGCTTGGCCTGGAAGAAATGAATGAAGAAAGCATGGTGAAACCCGGAAATGTAGCCAGTATACTGGGCGATATCAGTGGTGTTCAGATACAACAATCGTCTGCCGTTTCGGGTAATTCCAACATTCGGATTCAGGGATTAGATGGAAAATACACTCAAATGCTTCGTGATGGTATGCCACTTTACGAAGGCTTTTCCGGTGGCTTTGGTGTACTGTCTATACCGCCGCTTGATTTAAAGCAGCTCGAATTGATTAAAGGCTCTTCATCAACCTTATACGGTGCCGGTGCAATCGGCGGACTCATCAACTTTATTTCTAAAAAGCCCACGTTTGAACCTGATGCATCTGTTGTACTAAATACGTCTACCTTAAAAGAAAGTAACCTGAATGCTTATTTGGCGAAGCGATGGAAATACATAGGTTTCACTTTTTTTGCCGGAAAAACCCTTCAGCAAGAGGTTGATGTAGATAAAGACGGCTTAAGTGATGTGCCCAAATTAAACAGCACATTAATTCATCCGGTTTTATTCTTTTATCCAACGGAAAACAGTAGCGTTTCTTTAGGTTGGTCGGGAAATTTCGAAAAACGTACGGGCGGCGATATGCTGGCAATTAATGGAAAAGGTAACACCTCACATCCTTATTTCGAAACCAATAAACTTAACCGGAATACCTTCACTCTGATTGCAGACCACAGATTTAATCAGGTTTTAACGGGTACAGTTAAGAGTACATTTACAAATTTTGAGCGAAACATTACAACAAATACCTATATGTTTAATGGTACTCAGCAAAATTACTATGCGGAGGCTTCCCTATCCGCTTTCCTTAATAAACATACTTTAATTGGTGGTGTAAACCTGGTTGGTGATAATTTTAAACCTTCTTCTGCTACGCCGGTTAATATTGGCCAGATTAAAAATCATATCGAAGGCATATTTATACAGGATAGCTGGCGCTTTTTAGAAAGCAGTAAAATAGAAGCCGGCTTACGCTTTGATCATAATGATTATGGCAATTTTGTTTTACCAAGGCTCGCCATATTCCATCGTTTAAGCGAAAAATTTGGTATTCGCGGTGGCTTTGGTTCGGGATACAAATCGCCTAATCCGTTAACGCCTCAAATAAAAGATTACGATATTGATAAAATAAATCCGCTAAACCAGAATGCTACAACAGAACGTTCTTTCGGGGGAAATTTAGAAGCGAATTATAAATACAGCTGGGATGATGAGCATAATATTTTCATAAATCATGCTTTCTTTCTAACCAAAGTGAATAACCCGTTTGTCGGTTTCGAAGAATCGAATGGAACACTGAGTTTTTTTAATGCCGGCCGGCCGATAGTTACGCAAGGTTTTGATAGTTATATTCAAATGAAATTGAGTAGCTGGGAAATATATTTTGGTTATACATTTACCGATGCTAAAAGAAAATATTTAAACGAAAATCAATTTGTTCCGTTAACACCAAAAAACCGGGCTGCCAGTACTTTGGTTTACGAGATCGAAATTGCCTGGCGTTTTGGAATTGAAGCTTCTTACAACGGTAAACAATTCAGAGATGGCGAAGCGCAAACGCAAGATTATGTTTTTATGGCGGCTATGATTGAGCGCAAATTCGGACCGAAATTCAGCCTGGTTTTAAACGCTGAAAACCTCTTCGATAAGCGCCAGAGTAAATATGAAAAAATTTATACAGGGACCATTACAAATCCGGTATATAAACCCCTTTGGGCACCGCTTGATGGACGGGTAATTAACCTGGCAATACGACTCCTGCCTTTTGCCAGAGCCAAAGCTGAATAATTCAGAACCTGCCATAAAGCATTAATCCATTGGCACCATCCTGATGAAACGGCATTACGGTAAAGTTTTGCGTTTTCTTTTCAGCGAATAACTGGCGGATATAGGGATAAACGAAATATGAAATTTTAGTTGATGCAATACCAAACCCTGCACCGGCTACCACATCGCTAAACCAATGTTTATTGTTATACATTCTTAAGGTACCTGTTGCTGTCGCAACAAAATAACCTGCATAACCATACCAGGGTGAAACATCTTTATACTCCTGTTTTAAAAATTCAGCTGCAGCAAAAGCAGAAGCCGTGTGTCCTGAAGGAAAGGAATTATATGCTGAACCATTTGGTCTCAACCGATGTTCTGCCTGCTTAACAAAATGGGTAGATATGCCCATAATCGCTGCAGATGTGGCGTATAAAAATGTCGCATCCATCAGGCTATGCTTTCCTTTTATACCTGCTAAGTTTAAACCGTAAACTGCCAAGGCGGGTGCAAACTGAACATAATCATCTACATGAGCAGCGAATAGCGGATGATCTTCCTGTAATTCATCTTTTGTACTCAAATCCAGTTGTTTTAGCGCTCCATTGTCATGTACTGCCGCAAAACCATATCCTATAAGCACAGCAGGGATAATTAATGGCGCAACTTTAAATTTAACAGGCTCAACAGGCTCATATAAATAAAGAGGTTCCTGTTTATTAAAGTGTAAGGAATCAGCTTGTTGTGAGAAGGCACTCTGAAAAACAAGGCCTAGCATGATGCAGCATATTGACGTTTTATACATTGCTTTTTTAAGCTAAAGTAAAAGCCAATTATGAAGCAAAACTGTAGCTGAATTAATTTTTGAATAAAACTTTAAAACAATGATTTTCCTGAAAGAAAGAATAGGTAACTGAAAAATTATAAAGGGTACAAATTTGTTTAATTATTGCAAGCCCCAGGCCCATACCCTCTGAAGACGCAGATTTAAAAAATCTGTCGAAATGCTGATCTGTTAACGAAAAATTCTTTCCTGAATTGATTATTTCTATAAAATCATTATCCAGATTTATAGTTATAAAACCTTTAGTATGATTGTATTTAACTGCGTTTCCGAGTAAATTATTTAATAAAATATCGGCCAGATAACGGCTCATCTCTATTTCACAAGGTTTTAAATTGATATTTAAACTAAGATTTTCTTTCTTTAAAATTTCCTGGAATTGTCTGCATTTTTCTGTAATTACTTCCCTAAAATCTACAAGCTGAACATCTGAAATTAAATTATTTTCAATTTTTGTTAATAGCAATAACGATTGGTTAAGTTTTGTTAAGCGATTAATGGCATTGTAAATATCTTCCATTAAAACACCTTGTCGTTCCGTAATCGGTCCTGCTTGCAATAGTGTATCGAGCTTAGAGTTTATTACCGCCAAAGGTGTCATCATTTCGTGCGAGGCATTATCAGTAAAATTCTTAAGCTCTTTGTAATCCTGCCTTACACGCAAAGCCATCTGAACTGCAGATGTATTGAGTTCTTTAAATTCATCAACATCTGTAGAATTCAGCTTTATTTCACTCATTTTAACCAGATTGAAAGCCTTCATTTGTTCTAAAATAGCATAGAATGGCATCCATAACCGTTTTAAAACAAAGCGGTTTATCAAAATTAAACTCAGCAAAAGCAAACAAGTAACACCGAGTGTAATTAATAATATGATTTGAACTAAATCATCTGCCTCCAACCTTGATTTGGTTATGGTAACTTCATATAAATTATTTCCCTGAACTAATGTTGTAATTAAACTCCTTCCAGGTTCTGATTCTTTCTCCTTTGAATTATAATAAGTGGTATTTTTAAAAAACCTGCTTTCTTTATCATCCCTGTTTAATAATTTATATTGAACTTGCTGGTCAAGAAAACTTGCAGGCAGCGGTAGTTTTTGATAGGTAGCAACATATTGTTTTATTTCATCTTCTTCTACTGTTAAATCTCTATCCAGTTTTTCCGTAAAAATAAAGTGAATAACCACATAATAAATAATACCTGTAATTAACAATACGATCAGCGCCGTAATTAAGTTAACACGATTGTATCTGTCTGCTAATTTCATACGTTACCAAACTTATAACCAATACCATAAACAGATTGCAGGTAATCGCTTGCACCAGCCTCAATGATTTTTTTACGAAGATTTTTGATGTGCGTGTAAATAAAATCGAAATCGTCAGATATATCCATTTCATCGCCCCAAAGGTGCTCCGCAATTGCATTTTTGGTTACGACTTTCCCCTTATTCGAAAGGAAATAAATAAGCAAATCATATTCTTTTTTGGTTAGGGTTATAATTTGCCCTTTAACAGAAGTTTCCATTTTAGTAATGTCTACACTGATTTCATTAAAGGTGATAACATTATTACCATCGAACTTCTTTCTCCTTACAATAGCCGCTACCCTGGCTTTTAATTCTGATAAATGAAAAGGCTTAACCAAATAATCATCTGCACCTAAATCAAGTCCCGAAAGCTTATCATCCAATGAATGCCTTGCTGAAATAATTAACACACCATCATTTTTTTTTAGTTTTTTTAGTTCCTTCAGCAAATTTAAGCCTTCCCCATCGGGTAAGCCTAAATCAAGCAGGATACAATCGTAACTATAAAGATTTATTTTTTCCGATGCAGCCAGATATGTTGATGCCGATTCGCAAATATTACCAACTTCGGTAAAGTAAGTCAGCATACTGTCCAGTAAGGACAGTTCGTCTTCAACTATCAGGATTTTCATTTATGTAAAATAGCAAATTAAATACGATATTAGAATTGAAATCTGTAGGAATATTGAAGCCTATTTTATATGATTGATAAGATTCCCGCAGGCGCGAGAACGACGATTTGAAGGAGTTATAGAAAATAAGTTTTTGCACCCTGCTATCCGGCATAGGAAATGATGGAAGGAAAAACGTTAAAGCTTTGAACAAACTTTCAACTTACCGGCGACCTGCCTGATCAAGACTGTACCCAAGCGAAACACAACAATCTATCTAAAGCATTATGATCCCCGCCTGCCTGCCTGTGGAAGGCAGGCGCAAGCATGACGGTTTGAGGTGAACAGGTATAAGGGGTTTTTGCATCCTTTTACCTGGCATCACCATTTAATAAACTTTTGAAATATAATCAACCCATTCTTGAAAATAAAAAGCGGAGCCAACTTATATTAAATTATTTTTTCGGTTTCGCCGACATGTAAAAAGTTAGCTTTCCGCCGTTGATAATGTCGCTATGTTTGATCTGATGATTGCTAATTTCCTTTCCATTAAGCAGCACTTTCTCAACATAAACATTTCTATCACTTTGTTTAATCGCTTCAATGGTAAATGTTTTTCCATTCTCTAAGTTTAAAACAGCGTTGCTAATCAACGGGCTTCCCAAAGAATAATCATCAGAACCAGGCGACACCGGATAAAAGCCCAACGATGAAAACATATACCAGGCACTCATTTGTCCGCAATCATCGTTACCGCCTAAACCGTCGGCTGTTGGCTTGTATTGCATGTTTAAAATATGACGGATTTGTGCCTGACCTTTATAAGCATTATCTGTCCAGTTGTATAAATAAGCGACGTGGTGCGCAGGTTCGTTACCATGAACATAACCGCCGATAATGCCTTCGCGGGTAATGTCTTCCGTATGGGCAAAGAATTCATCTGGCAAGTGCATGCTGAATAAGGAATCTAACCGAGCAGCGAATTTTTTCTTGCCACCCATAACTTCGACCATCGCCGACGGATCATGAGGTACAAAAAAACTATAGTTCCAGCTATTGCCTTCAATAAAACCTTGTCCTTCAGTATCTTTCGGGTCAAAAGCTTTTTTAAAGGTTCCGTCAGCCAGTTTTGGGCGCATAAAACCTGAAGCCGCGTCATAGTTATTTCTCCAGTTGCCGGAGCGTTTAATAAACTCGTTGTAGATAGCTGTACGATTCAGCTTTTTTGCCAGTTGTGCGATGGCCCAGTCATCGTAAGCATATTCCAAAGTATTGGAAACCGAAACCCCACTTCTTTCAGCTGGTATGTAGCCTAAATCCATATAATAACCTATGCCTTCATAATCGCGGTGTTTTGCGGTAGTAACACAGGCATCTAAAGCTTTATTTGGATCACCATTATAAGTACCTTTTACAATCGCATCAGCAATTACTGAAACGCTGTGGTAACCACTCATGCACCAATTATCATTTGCATAGTGCGACCAGATTGGTAACATATGTAAACTGCTTTGATCATAATGTGCCATCATCGATTTCACCATATCATTACTTCGGCCCGGCTGCATGATATTAAAAAAAGGATGCAGGGCTCTATAAGTATCCCAAAGGGAAAAAGTTGTGTAATTGGTAAAACCATCAGCTTTGTGAACGCCCTGATCTAAGCCTTTATATTCGCCATTTACATCTGTATAAGTTGTCGGATTAATAAAAGCATGGTAAAGGGCCGTATAAAAATTGATTTTATTATTATTTGAGGTCGTTACCTGAATCTTATTCAGCTCCTTATTCCAGGTAGATTGTGCCTGTGCCTTAACTTTATCAAAATCCCAGCCTGAAATTTCTGCACGCATGTTTTGCAGAGCATTTTCCTGGCTCACCGGCGATAAGGCAAATTTGATTTTTACCTGTTCACCTTCCTGCGTGTCAAAATCGAAGAACATTTTTATTTTCTTTCCGGCAATTTCGGGGAAGTTTTTATCCTGATTAAACTTACCCCAGAAACCACGGTAAGCTTGCTTCGGATCGTAGCTTTTACGCCCGTAACTTTTAAAAGGCTTTGAAAAACTCATGGCAAAGTAAACTGTTCTCGTCCTCGCCCACCCGTTCGTCTGGCGATAGCCGGTAACCAAAGTATCATTAACCACCCGAACATATGTCCAAACCGTTTTTTCTTCATAGTTGTAAATTCCGGCCATTAAATCTAAAATCAGATGCGATTGATCGGACTTCGGAAAAGTATACCGATGCATACCTACCCGGTTTGTAGCTGTAAGTTCAGCAAGAATATTATCATCATCTAATTTTACTTTGTAATAACCAGCCTCTGCAACTTCATTAGCATGCGTATAAGCAGAACGATAGCCTGATTTAGGATCGGCAGCGGTACCAGGGTTCATTTGTAACTTACCTTGAGTTGGCATGATCAAAAAATCACCTAAATCTGAGTGACCTGTACCACTGAAATGGGTATGGCTAAAACCTGTTATCGTTTTATCTTCATATTTATAGCCTGCACAGTATTTATAAACATCGCCATTGTATTTACCGTTTACTTCGTAAGATAAAGTATCGGTTTCAGGGCTTAACTGCACTGCACCAAAAGGCACGGTTGCGCCGGGATAAGTATGCCCCATTTTCGATGTACCAATAATCGGTTTAACGTACTGCACTAAATTCTGCTGTGCAGATACGGTAAAGGCAGCGAACAGGAGACAAGACAGGATAAGTTTTTTAATCATATCAATTTAAAATTTAACTTATTTTTCAGAATTCAGATGGTATCAATTTAAAAATAAATCTATTAAATTATAAAACTAAATCGTTTAACCCACATAAAAAATACAAATGGCTTTTTACAAGTGACTGACGGGCTTTGAAAAATATGAGGTAAATAAATCTTATTTTTGCAACCAATAGTTTTAAAATGAGTAAACACGGTAGAATTCTGGTAGCCATGAGTGGCGGGGTTGACAGTTCAGTAGCAGCAGTAATGTTGCATGAGCAGGGTTATGAAGTTATCGGTTTGACGATGAAAACCTGGGACTATGCCTCTTCGGGCGGAAGCAGCAAAGAAACGGGTTGCTGCTCGTTGGATAGCATTAATGATGCCCGTACACTCGCCGTAAACTATGGTTTTCCGCATTATATTTTAGATATCCGTGATGAATTTGGCGATTATGTAATCGATAACTTCGTTGACGAATATTTGGCCGGCAGAACACCAAATCCCTGCGTTTTGTGCAATACCCACATTAAATGGGAAGCTTTATTAAAACGGGCCAATAAATTGGACTGCGAGTTTATTGCTACCGGGCATTATGCAAATATCCGCCAGCAAGACAGCGGCCGTTATGTAATCTCAAAAGGTAAAGACGAAAATAAAGATCAATCTTACGTGCTGTGGGGTGTTTCCCAGGAAAACCTTTCCCGTACAAAATTTCCCTTGGGTAGTTTTGCAAAATCTGAAATCAGGCAAATGGCTCTTGATATGGGGCAGGAAGAACTGGCTAAAAAATCTGAGAGTTATGAAATCTGTTTCGTTCCGGATAATGATTACCGTGCGTTCTTAAAACATAAAGTTGAAGATTTAGAAGACAGGGTTGCCGGCGGTAATTTCATTTTAAGCAATGGAATGGTGGTTGGTCAGCACAAAGGTTATCCTTTTTACACCATCGGTCAGCGTAAAGGATTAGGTGTCGCTTTTGGTGAACCGATGTTTGTTACGCAGATTTTACCGGAAAGCAATACTGTTGTTTTAGGAAAAGCCGATGAGTTGGAACGCAGAGAAGCAATGGTTCGTAATGTAAACCTTGTTAAATATGCAAGTATTGAAGAACCAATGAACGACGTAATTACCAAAATCCGTTATAAAGATGCGGGCATGTTAAGTACAATTGTTCAGGAAAAAGATAAAATGCGTGTGGTATTTGACCACAATGTTTCTGCTATCGCACCCGGACAATCTGCTGTTTTTTACGAAGGCAATGATTTACTCGGTGGTGGTTTCTTAGTTTAAGTGGCAGAAAACCCTCGTAAATGGAAATGTAATATGGATGATGGAAAGTACGTATCCATCATCCATATTACATTATACATTTTCTTACAGGTTCTTTACAATTGCTTCGTCAGTAGGTTTTGTTTTTGAACGAAAACGGTGAACTAACTCCCCTTTTTCATTAATCAGGAATTTTTCAAAGTTCCATTTAATGTCACCCTGCTCTTCTGTGTTCGTTTGCGTAGTAAGATACTTAAATAAAGGGCTGATATCATCACCTTTTACGCTGCTCTTCTCTGCTAATAAAAATGAAACATTGTATTTTCCGGTGCAAAATTCTTTGATTTCAGCATTCGTAGAAAATTCCTGTCCGCCAAAATTACCTGCCGGAAAGCCAATTAATACAACTTTTTTACCATACTGCTTTTGAAGTTTTTCTAAATCTTCGTATTGGGGTGTGAAACCACATTTTGAAGCGGTGTTAACAATCAGGATTTTTTTCCCTTTAAATTTTGAAAGTTTAACTTCTTTACCATCAATGGTTTTGAAGCTGAAATCGTAAACATTTTTTGGTGGTGTCGACACTAAAAAGTTTAATAGGATTAGGATTGTGTTTATCATCGTTTTTAATTTTATATACGAATATATACACAAATAGTTTTTGGTGATGTATTTTGGGTGTCATTAAATTATAAACATGTAATAAATTGGACGTAAACTAAAAGCCTAATCAAAACGTTCTAAAAAGACATCAACACCTCTTCTACCCGAATGAAAGTTTTCCATTTCTTTTTACTGATGCTTATTACGCAGATCACATTTGCTCAAAAAACATTCTTGTTTCCAAAAATAAAAACGCAAGGTGTTTCAATTGAGCAACTTACCCCTGAGGGTTGGACAATATTGGAAAAAGCAAACGGAGATTTAAACAATGATGGTTCTGATGATTTAGCAATCATTTTTGAGTCTGATAAAATTACAGACGAAACGAGAACTTATGGTGATAATAATTCAGCCATTATTAAAGAAACTCAAAAACCCCGTATTCTGGCCATATTTTTCAGGGAGAATTCGTCCGGAAATTATCGTTTATCAATTCAAAATAATGATTTCATTTTACGTGCGAGGGAAGGCGGTAAAATTGGCGACCCGCTTAACCAGATTTCGATTAAAGATCAGCAATTATATCTACGGTTTCAGGGCGGTGCCGAATGGCGCTGGGAATTGGGTTATACTTTCAAATTTGAAAACAAAGACTGGTTTTTAACCAGTGCCATAAATTTGTATTTCAATCAAAATACAGGTGATATGACCGAAAGGGTTTATGATTTTAAAACCCGCGAACTATTTACAACTACAGGTAATTTGCATAGCAGAGCCGTCGCAAATCGAACAACAAGTGAAGTGCTGTATTTTTCCCAATTAAGAACTTTTAAAACATTTAAAAAACCCTGGGCCTGGGAAATTATGCCGGATGTTTATTTGTGATCATAAAGTCGTCATCCGATCTATCGGATGCGAGCTGTTTATTAAATATGCTGCGCAATTACAAAACCACTGGCCCAGGCCCATTGGAAATTATAACCACCCAACCAGCCTGTAACATCTAAACATTCTCCGCCGAAAAACAGGTTTGGAATTTTCCTGCATTCTAACGTTTTAGAAGAAATTTCATTGGTATCAATTCCGCCACGCATTACTTCGGCCTTATCGTAACCTTTATCACCTGCCGGTTTAACCTTAAAATTGTGAATGGTTTGTTCAATTAATCCAATTTCCGTATTCGTTAAAGAGGCCACGGTTTTACTTAAGGGCAAAAATTTTCCTAACGCATCGGTAAATTTCCTGGTGTAGAAACGATTCAAAAAAGTTGATAAAAGTGTTTTTCCGCTGATTTTACGTTCCTCTTCTAAAAGGGAAACGATATTGTGGTTGGGCAACAAATTCAGGTTAATCTCTTTTCCCTTTCGCCAAAAGGAAGATATCTGTAAAACTGCAGGTCCGCTTAAGCCCCAATGGGTAAACAAAATATGTTCTTCAAAAGAAATTTTATCATTACTTACTTCACAAAAAACTGAGTTTCCTGATAGTTGTGCAAACCATTCTTCATCCTTTCCCGTAATGGTTAAAGGAACCAGAGCAGGGGCTGTTTCTACGATTTTTAAATTATGTTTACGGGCAAAACGCAATGCAAAATCAGTAGCACCCATTTTTGGAATAGGCAATCCGCCAGTTGCAATAACCAGCTTTTCAGCGGTTAGCACAATCTTTTTACCATTCTTTTCATAAGTAACTTTGAAACCATCAGCTGTAATTTCGATGTCTTTAACATCGGCATTGCACCTGATTTCCTGACCAAAATCTTCACAAATCGAAGTGAAAACCTGCACCACATCCCTAGCATTTTTAGCATCAGGAAACAATTGCCCTAAAGTTTTTTCCTTACCATGAATGCCATAGGTTTCAAAAAAATTGATGGTATCGTCAACCGTCCACTGTGTAAAAGAAGATTTAATGAAATGTGGATTTGCAGAGATAAATTGCTCCGCTGATGCGAATTGGTTGGTATAGTTACAGCGGCCGCCGCCAGAAATCAAAATCTTGGCACCGGGTTTTTCATTCTTTTCGAGCACAATTACTTTCTTACCCAGGTAGCCCGCCTGCACCGCACACATCAATCCACAGGCACCTGCCCCAATAATTATTGCATCAGCATTCATCAATAAAATTTATTATGGTTACTTTTGTGCAAAAATAGCATTATTTTCAAGCGCATGGCAAAACAGATTAGCGAATTAAAATTAGGTATTTTAGGTGGCGGACAATTGGGCAGGATGCTCATTCAACAGGCAATTAATTACAACGTCACCTCATTAGTTTTAGACCCCGACCCTGATGCACCTTGTAAACACATTGCAAATTACTTCGAAAATGGTTCGATAACCGATTTTGATACCGTTTATAACTTCGGAAAGAAAGCAGATATCATTACCATCGAAATTGAAAAAGTAAATATTGATGCCCTTGAACAGCTTGAAAAAGAAGGTAAGCAGGTTTTTCCGCAATCAAGAGTGATTCGTTTAATTCAGGATAAGGGTGTTCAGAAACAGTTTTTCAAAGAAAATGATATTCCTACATCGCCCTTCCAAATTGTGAACACTAAAGAAGACATGGAAAATAGTCATATCCCGTTTCCATATATATTGAAGTTACGCAAAGACGGATATGATGGCAAAGGCGTCATGAAAATTAATAGCATTGCTGATTTAGATAAAGCTTTTGACGCCCCTTGCATTATCGAAAAATTAGTTGATTTTGAGAAAGAAGTGGCTGTAATTGTTGCCCGTAATTCAAACGGTGACATGAAGACCTTTCCAATGGTAGAAATGGAATTTAATCCGGAGGCAAACCTGGTTGAGTTTCTGATTTCGCCATCTACCTATGCAGAAAATTTGCAACAAAAGGCAGAAAACATAGCAAAAAATATAGCATCAGCAATGAACATCACGGGTATTTTAGCTGTTGAAATGTTTGTTTGTAAAGATGGGGAATTGCTTGTAAACGAAGTTGCACCACGTCCGCATAACAGCGGTCATCAAACCATTGAAGGTAATTACGTTTCCCAGTTCGAACAACATTTACGTTCGATTTACAATTTGCCTTTAGGCGATACCACCAGTATTACCAACGCTGTAATGATAAATCTGCTCGGCGAAAAAGGTTCTGATGGCGTTGCCAAATATGAAAACTTAGAAAAAATTTTAGCCATAGACGGTGTATTTGTGCATCTTTACGGTAAAAAATATACCAAACCTTTCCGTAAAATGGGTCATGTAACTATAGTGGATATCGACCGGGAAAAGGCAATTGAAAAAGCCAGATACGTACAAAAAACATTAAAAGTAATTGCTTAAAGGAATAAATAGCAAGGAAAAAGAACAAAGATTTAAATTATAAAACAAATTAGCATGAGTGCAAGTGTAGGAATAATCATGGGTAGCAAATCTGATTTGCCTGTTATGCAGGATGCTGCTGATGTATTAAAAGCGTTTGGAATTAACTATGAAATCACGGTGGTGTCTGCACACAGAACGCCGGAACGAATGTTTAACTACGCGAAAGAGGCTCAAGGCAGAGGTTTAAAAGTAATTATTGCCGGCGCCGGTGGTGCTGCGCATTTACCGGGAATGGTTGCATCAATTACGACATTACCTGTTATTGGCGTTCCTGTCAAATCGTCAAATTCTATCGATGGCTGGGATAGCATTTTATCCATATTACAAATGCCAAACGGTATTCCCGTTGCAACGGTGGCACTAAATGCCGCCAAAAATGCCGGCTTGCTGGCTGCTCAGATTTTAGCTACTGCAGATGAATCTTTAACCGTAAAAATGCAGGCTTACAAAGATGAGTTGAGAAGAAAAGTCGAGGAAAGCGCAGATAGTTTTTAGTCCGAGATCAGAGGTCAGGTTCAATACCTTCTAACACCCAACCTCTGACTTTCCGACTTAATTTAAACTTGGGTCTATCGGAAAATTACTTACATGTGCATACTTCGGACCCAAGTTTACGATAACATCTCTCCATAGTTTTTCATCATCATTTCCAAAAATCAAATCAGGATTAGAGACATCGCTTACCATCCAGGCATTTTCTTTAATTTCATTATCCAGTTGTCCGCTACCCCAGCCAGAATAACCCATAAAAAACTTTATTTCACTTTCATCAATAGCATTTGTATTGATAAGGATTTTAAGCGTTTCGAAATTGCCACCCCAATAAATACCATTACCCATTTCTTCACCGCTTAGTAATTTATCATAAGCACGATGAATGAAATGCAGTGTATCTGAAGCGACCGGACCGCCAAAGTAGATTAGATTATCTGCCGCCCATAAATCCTGAACCACATCTTTTAAAAGTAAATTACCCAACTGATTCAAAATATAACCTACTGTTCCATCTTCGCCATGTTCGGTTAATAAAACGACAGACCGTTTAAAATTAGGGTCAGCCATAAAAGGTTCGGAGATCAGTAAACGGCCAGTTTTCGGTTTAATATTATTAAGCATGATGATAATCATTTGCAGCATCATAAAAGATGCCTATTTTTGTTTTATGCAAGTTACAAATGAATTTCTACAAAACCTGCGCCAGGATTATAAAAGCGCCACATTAGATGAAGCTGATGTAGACAATAACCCGATTGTTCAATTTAAAAAATGGTTTGATCATGCCGTTAACGCACAGGTTTATGAGCCCAACGTAATGACCTTAGCTACTGCTGATAAATCGGGGAAACCTGATGCAAGAATTGTTTTATTAAAAGGCGTAGATGAAGATGGATTTAGATTTTTTACCAATTATTTAAGTGCTAAAGGTAAAGAATTGAAAAGAAATCCTTACGCGGCGCTGGTTTTCTTCTGGCCGGATTTAGAACGACAAGTAAGAATTGAGGGTACCGTAGAAAAATTAGATAAAGAGACTTCAGAGGCCTATTTTTTAACCCGCCCGGTGGCAAGCCAGATTGGTGCGGTAGCCTCACCTCAAAGCCAGGTAATACCAAACAGGACTTTCTTAGAAGAAAAGTTTGAAGAACTGAAATCAAAAAGTGAAGGTAAAACCATTGCTAAGCCTGCACATTGGGGTGGTTATATAGTTAAACCAACACGAATAGAATTCTGGCAAGGGAGAAGAAGCCGGTTGCACGACAGAATAAATTTTGAATTGGTAAAAGGCAGCTGGATTAAAACAAGATTAGCCCCATAAAAAAAGGTTCTCAGCTTTTACACTGAGAACCTTTTTTATTGAAAAGACATGCTGTTTTTATGGGTTTTGTGGACCAATATTAGGGTTAGCATTAATTTCATCGCGAGGGATCAAAAATAAGAATCTAGGATCTCCCGCTGGTATTACCATTACATTGTTTACTGAAGTCGCAACAAAGTTAGGAACAGCTGTTCTGTCTAAGCCGAGATTTAAACGTTTTAAATCAAGGTATCTGAAGCCTTCTCCCCACAACTCAACTCTGCGATTAACCATAATCTCATCAATTAAAGCTGTACCGGTATTGGCTGATTTTGCCGCTGTTAAATCCCGTTTAGATACCAATGCAAATAGTGCAGTTTGCGCTAATGCATCTTGTCCGCTTCTTGCATAAGCTTCAGCCAAAATCAAATGCATTTCTGCACTTCTCATCCATGGCACATCCCCTAAAGATGGGTCGCCTACGGCTTTAACAGAGAACTTTCTACTCATATACGCCCTTCTAACAAAGGCTGTTGTAGGTAATGGGAAATTTGCCGCGGTTGGTGCAGGCTCCCACATTTTCTTTCTTACGTCGTTAGCACCAATAAGGTTATACAGTGCCTGGTTTATCATTTTAGGTGTACCCCTTTGATAAGTGGTATTTGCATTATAGGCAATTTGAGCATAAAATGAACCAAATGTATCACCTTGTTCAGTAGTTGGATTAGCACCCCACATGTATTCTGATAAGCCCAGGTTGTTAAAGCCGGTTTGATAATCAGCCTGACTCATTAATGGAAATTGGTTACCATCAATTACCTCTTTGGCATATTTGATAGCATTTGGATAATCTTGCATCGTTAAAGCAACTCTTGCTCTTAATCCCTTCGATACCCAAACGCCGGCATGTGTTTTATTTGGAACTACAGTTGCGTTTAACGCAATTGCAGCATCTAGATCAGCAACAATAGCTGTATAAACAGCTTCTACACTTACCCTTGGCATTTTGGTATCAGTAGATTTTAATGGTAGTGGAACGGCTAACTGTGTATTTGGTTTTGCAGCTGCGTTATAACGGGTACCATAAAACTGAACTAAATAAGAATATGCATAAGCTCTTAAAGTTAAAGCTTCGGCTTTAACCCTGGCTTTTTCGGTAACGGTACCCTCTGCAGCATCAATATTATCAATAATGTAGTTTGCATTACCAATCATTCTGAAGAATGTGCGATAATAATAAAGGTTACTTGCTGCATTATCCGTACGGGCAGCAACATAGGTACCTTCGCCGGTTGAAGTAAACCAGGTTGCATTTGCCTGATGTACATCCTCACCCATGAAATCAATCCCTAAAAGGATACCGGCTACGCCCGGTTTACCCTGTGCATTACTTGATGTTGTAGTTGTTCTTTCAAACATATAACGATAGATACCATTTAAGGCAACACTTGCGTTTGCAGCTGTTGAAAATATAGAGGTATTATCAACTTTATCTGTTGGTGTTGTTTGAAGATATTCTTTTTTACAACCAGTTTCACCTAAAAATAAAAAGGCTAAAACCACTGAATAAATTATTTTTTTCATATCTTTTTGATATTAGTATTAAAATTAAAATGAAGCATTTAAACCAACGCTAAGAATTCTTGCTTGCGGATAAAGGTTCGAGTTTGTACCATCGAATGACTCTGACGGGTTTAAACCTTTTCTTCTCGAGAATAAATGTAAGTTTTCCCCCGTTACAAATAACCTTGCATTACTTAAATCGACTTTCCTAAGCCAGGCCTTCGGTAAGCTGTAAGAAAGGTTAACATTACGGATTGCTAAATAAGACGCATCTATTAACCATCTGGTAGAAGCAGCACTAATATTTGTTGAGTTACCAAAATCTGCTCTCGGAATATTACTCGATGTATTAGTTTGAGTCCATGCTTGTAATAAATCTTTGTGCAGGGCAGCACCATAAGCAGAAGTTGTCATTAAACCTGCGTATACACTATCATAAAATTTGCCACCAATTTGGTAATTAACCAAAACGGATAATGATAAATTTTTGTAACTGAAGGTATTGGTGAAAGAGCCCATTAAATCAGGAATTGCACTACCGGAACGGTCAAACAAAGCATTTGATTGAGTGGTAACATATTCTACACCATTAACAGTTCTTTTATTCGCTGGCAAAATAGTTGTCGTATAATCCGGAATATATAGTGCCGCACCATCTGTCGGATCTACACCGGCATATTGTCTTAACCAGAATTGGTAATAATCATATCCAACCTCCCGTCTTTTAGTTCCGCTAACAATTGTTGGTGTTTCAGCCGGTAATTTAGTTACTTTGTTTTTAAGGAAAGTCCAGTTGGTTAATAAATTCCAGGTAAAATCTTTTGTCCTTACAACATCAGCACCAAGCATAATCTCCACACCAGCATTATACATCGAACCAATATTCTTGTTAATTGATGTAACCGGATCAGAAAGTGGTTGTGGAACGCTGAATAATAAATTATTAACATTCTTTTTAAAATATTCTACTTCTCCATATAGTCTTTTCTTGAATAAAGAAAAGCTTACGCCAGTATTAAATGTATTTTGAGATTCCCATTTTAAAGTTGGATTTGCAACTGAAGTTAGAAGTGCGCCTGGTTCGGTTCCATTACTAAAACCTAAATCATAAAACGCCCTGTCTGCATAATAAACGTTACTACCATCACTTAATATTGCATTATTACCCACTTGTCCATATGAGGCTTTTAGTCTTAAATCATCTAACCAGGAAACGTTTTGAAAAAAGTCTTTATTGATTGCCCAACCGCCACCTACAGAAAAGAAAGTTCCCCATCGTGATTGAGCAGAGAATCTAGATGAAGCATCACGTCTTATCGATGCATCCAAAAAATATTTTTCTTTGTAATTATAGGCGAATTTAGAGAAATAAGATTCAATTCGATCGTTATCTGCCTGGCCACCTGAACTATTAGAGTTAACAAAATTAGCAAATTCTGTATTTCCTTCTAATATTAAGCCTGTTCTGCTTGCATTGAATGTACGGTAGTTATAATCATAGTTTTCATGGGCCACTAAGCCGGAGAAAGTATGATTTCCAAAAGTTTTATTATAATTTAATACCTGATTAAATGTATAAGATAAAATTGTGTTCGTACTTTGCGACTTGTAACCTTTTTGTGTCTGACCGTCACCTACCGTTGGATTTTGATAAGTGTTCGTGTTACTGTTTCTTAAATCAACACTGAATGTTGGTACAAAAGTAAAATCCTTTAAAAACCTAACTTCAACATATGATCTGGCACTAACCTGGTTTCTTCTGTTTAAGTACTCATTCAATAAGGTTTCATAAACAACATGTCGGCCTGGAGAAGCTCCTGAAGGACGAGATACTGCACCTGGGTGAAGACCATAATCATACCATTGAGCACCCGTTAAGCTATTCATTATCGGATTACCTGAAGCATCAAAAGCATGAACCGGATAAATCGGACCGATACCTCTTGCAAAACTGAAGGCATTGATAAAACTAGCACCACTACCCGTAGCGGCATCATTAGCGGTATTGGCAGTTGTAAATGAACCGGATACGTTTAAACCTGTTTTTAACCATGATTTAACCTGAGAATTTACATTAACCCTGGCATTAAATCTTTGATAATCCGATTTAATGTTAAAACCCTGATCTTTTAAGTATCCCATCGATACGAAGTAATCAGTTTTATCATTCCGACCAGATAAGTTTAAATTTGCATCTGTTCTTTTACCTGTTCTGGCCATTGCTTTATACCAGTCAAAATCATCATATAATAATGAGGCATTCGGATTAATTTTACCATCTGTTCCAACAATTTGATTTCCTGGAACATTAAATGGATTGTAAACTAAGTTTGTGAATACATCAGCAGATGCCTTTGTAGAAGCCGCAGATTCGGTAGAAGCCGGAGTGGCTGTGTACATTAAGTTATTTTTAATGCCTTGCCATACCAAAGGATAATATTCGAACGCATTTACACGCTCATATTCAGGTACACCCCGCTCAGAAAAACCCTGAACAACAGTTGCGCCAATTTTAGGCTCGCCCATTTTACCACGTTTTGTTGTAATTAATACAACACCATTAGCACCTCTCGCACCATATAATGCAGAAGATGATGCATCTTTTAGAACAGAAATACTTTCAATATCATTCTGGTTGATATCACCAATGCTTCCATCATAAACAGACCCGTCTAATACATAAAGTGGTGTATTCGAAGCTGAAAAAGATCCAAAACCACGAATTCTGATGCCTGCAGAACTACCTGGCTGACCATTCGAAGCGGCAACACTTATACCAGGCGCAGAACCTTGAAGAGCAGCAGTAATATTCGTAACCGTTCTTTTTTCCAGATCTGCAGCGCTTAAATTAGAAACAGAACCCGTAATTGCACCTTTTTTTGCGGTACCGTATGCCACATTAATGACAACGTCCTGTAAATTCCTGGCTTCGCTTTCTAACGATACACTAACAATAGTAGAAGTTGTCAGATTTACTGTTCTGGTTGTAAAACCGATAATTGAAAATTGTAAAGCCTTTGCTGATGCAGGTACATTAATTTTAAAAGACCCGTCATTTGAAGTTGATACACCTCCCTGACTACCTACAATACTTACAGATACGCCGGGTAAACCTTGTCCGTCATCGGCACTGGTTACCTTACCTGTAATTGTTCTGTTTTGAGCAAAAACGCTGCTAAGCGTAATAAAACTCAAGATAAAAATTAAAAGTAATTGTTTTTTCATTTACATGAATTTAGTTGTGAATAAATTTGATTGATTTATAAAATAAGCGATCTGGTTTATCAGGCAGCTGAATTTTAAATTTAGGTGTTTACACATGTCATAATATTTTACAGATTAAAACTTAATCAGGTAAACAATACGACGTAATCATTTTAACAGGTATAAATTTTATTTATACTGCAAAATTCGTTTGATAAAATTAATTGACATTGCTGTTGAATTTGAGCTGTAATTAACAAATGTAATCTGATATAGTAAATTCTTTAAAAGCTAGTTAGGCCATAAGAAATTACAAATTACACCGATAAAACAACTATATATTTTTAAGTTAGTTAGTGAATGTTTGGTTTGGAATTTCAATAATATATTTATAACAATGACATAGTTGGTAATATAACTATAACATTCGCATAAAATACAACATCACTGTAGCTCCGGCGACCGCAAGGATAACAAAAAAAAGAAATTTATACAAAAAATATTCAAAAGTTTAACACTTTTATTTGTTAACAAGCTAAAAGGAAATTTTTGAAAAGAATAGAATTATGAGCATAAAAAACAAATAGAGACCCGCCATCCGGCAAAATCTCTATTTAACTAATTATTAACTAACCTAATTTATAGGGAAGTATCTTTAGCGAATCAGAATGATTGAAAGTGATTAAATACCGATCCTATTATTTTACGATAAACTTCAATAATTCGTTCTTTTAACTTTATAAAATCTCTTAATACAATTTTAATAATACCAATTCAATTGTATCCGCATCGGGCATTATACCAAGAAATTATTGACCAATGAATAAAATATAAATTCAATTAAGCAACGATTACATCGTCAATTTTGAATAAAAAACAAATCAGGCAGGTAGATAAGATATAATGATTAGTGCAAAAAATAACTACTTAACAATTCGCATTTTAATCATAAATAACAGACAATTATATACAAATCCTATTTAGAATATTAAAACCACATTAAAATCGGTTAAAAAAAGATTAAAAATCATTAAAATAAGGCTATTGCTCTAAGATTTACCTTGAAACTTCCTTATAAAAACAAATAGAGATACGCCATCCGGCCATATCTCTATTTTAACTAATCATTAACTAACCTAAATTTACTAGGAAGTACTTTTATAAAAACGTTTAATTTCATTGAAATCTAAACGGCTATTTCTTTCTTATAAAGCAAATTAATTGCTTTTTGTTTTTCTTGATATATCAAATATCTGGGGAAATAAGTCTTTTTTAAAACGTGTATCGACGAATAATTAGTATGTATCGATAAACAAAATCAGCGTAAATCTTCGCCGGTTTATTTAACATTTTTTAACTATAATTTTTTGTAAATCAACATTTTAAAGTGTAATAACTGAACAGTTATTAAATTTCAGGATACGATAATTGCATCCTGAAATTTCTATTTTACAAACTTATTTAATACAATGCGTAATGAATCAGGTTTAATTGATTTTGCAATAATTTTACCATTTGGTGCTATCAGATAATTTGAAGGAATGCTATCGAATTTTATAGTATTAATTGCCTTACCATTCCACATTTCAATATCAATTAAATTTTGCCAGTTTATTTTATTGTCTTCAAGATATTTTCGCCAAACTTTTCTGTCAGGTTCTAACGCAACACTTACCATTCTTAATTTAGCCTTATCAAACACATTAAAAACTTCAATTTTAGGCTTGGTATAAACTAAGCTATGTGGGTTCCAGGAAGCCCAAAAGTCTATAAATGTAAATTTTCCTTTATCCGCTAAAACCGCCT
Source organism: Pedobacter rhodius (assembly GCF_027213645.1). Lineage (GTDB taxonomy): Bacteria > Bacteroidota > Bacteroidia > Sphingobacteriales > Sphingobacteriaceae > Pedobacter > Pedobacter rhodius. Next base: position 541,655 of record NZ_JAPWGL010000002.1, read on the forward strand.
CTTCATTATTTGCCCCGGGCAATTTAAAATCAGGAAACTTATTCCCTACTAAAAGTTCTTCCTTCATCACACTTAAATAGTTTTCGACTTTTTTCCCTAGTGCAATAAATGGCTGATAAGACCCGAATTTAACTTTAGCCCTGGCCATAAATTTTGATAAAGAATTATACTGATTTCCAAAATCGACGTTATTGTAAATTAACATGAAAGCTATCGGATTTTTTACTGAATCAGCATAATTAATGTAGTTAAGTTCTATTTTTTTTCGCAAAGAATTTCTGGATGCAATGCTATTTTGCAAATCTTTAGCTTTTTCCAGCTTTGAAAGCTGACTGATTAGTTTCGCCTGTAGCGCATTGAATTTTATAATGCTTTGAGTTGCCGGAGAATTCTTTACCCGATTGTTCCTGGCAAAGAAATCGACATCTACTTCAATAACTTTATTATCTTTTATAAAGTCTACCTTATAATTGTTAAAGCTCGATGTTATAGAATACATTTTCGGGGCATCATCGTTTATAAAAAAAACCGTAGGCTGTTTGTTGTCCGCCACCTTAAAAGAGTCAATTATTTTAGAATCTCCTTCATTGTCCGAAACGGATAAATACAAAAATTCGCCTAACCCTACTTTCTGATTTACAATAATTTTATTTTCCTTTTTTTCACACGCTAAAAAGAATATGGTTATAAATACTAAGTAGTTTTTCAGATTAAATTTCATAATTAAAGGTATAACCTGGTCACCAATTAATAAAAAGAGAGACTTCTTCTGAAGCCTCCCCTAATATCATTAACTAAAAATATCCGGAATTTATTTTCTAACCCACTTCTCATAAACTTGACGCGTCCAGCTTGCCTGACCTGTACCGCCCGATGCAACATAACCTGCATGCATATAGAAAGTTTTATTGGTTGCGTCATAGCTATTGTTATAAGTTGAATGCAACCAGGGCGAAGTACCTGGTTTATCGGCAGCACCGGATGAATTTACCCATGTAGCGCTCGCACCGGGTTGATCGGCAGTCATAAAACCGCTGCCTAATCCAGTTGGCGTAGAACCAATCGGTGCATAGTTGGTTAATGTTGAACCACTTACATCGAACGAGAAATAATAGTTTGATCCGCCAAGATCACCAAATGGTACGGAGCATTTTGAAATCCCTAAAGTGCTCACTGCATAGGTTGCATTAATAGCCCTACCTGCTGTAGGGTGAAAAAGCCAGCCGGTAACCGCATAATTTGCCTCATATGCATTCTTGGCTACTACCCTAAAAATTCCCGTACTGTAGTTTCCGCTAACTGTACCTGCACTTGCCGATGTGATTGAAATGCCCAATGCATAAGATTTACTAAAATCAAACGATGCCGTTTTCAATTTAATAAGAAAAGTACCTTTTTTGGAACCGGCAGGTATCGTAACCGTATTTGACGATACCGTATATAAAGTAGTCGGTAAAATGATATAACTGGTAGAACTTGCAGAATTGTAAGTAGTAACTGCTGCATCGTTTATGGCAACATTTAAAGTAATATCACTTGGTGCTCCGGCCGTTCCGGTATAATTTATCGTTACCGGAAAATCTATCTCTGTAGCCGCATCAAAAGATTTAGTTACAATTGAATAAACTGTTGAACTCGTTCTTGAAGGCAAGTCCGCCAATTCGATAATACCACTGGATCCATCCTCTGAGAACACTCCTTCTTCTTTGGTACATGATGAAATAACGCACATTCCAAATGCCATTACCATCAAATATATGCTATAGTATTTTTTCATTTTTTTTCTAATCGTTAATTATTATCCCAGAAAATTTTGCTTGTAAACGGATTTAAACCTGCAGGAACATTAGGATTCAAATTGTACTCGGTCGTAGGATAAATGCTTCTAACAGGTAACCTGTCGCCTGTAGTTCCGATAGATTGGGTTGAAGCAAATGTTGTGGTTGCACCTGTTCCGGAAACCGTAGGATATCCTGTTCTTTTATACTCCTGCCATGCCTCAAAACCATTAACAAAATTTAAAGCAATGTATTTTTGAGTAATAATCGCTTCTAATCTTTGTGCATTTGTTGCAGCAAGATTGTAATTAACCAGGTAACTGTTAGCATTTGCTGCTTTATAAGCTGTTAAGTAAGCCGTTTGGGCTGCCGCAGTTGCAGAAGCGGTTGATGCACCAGTTTTTTGCAGATAATTGTAAGAAGCTTTAATGCCACTATCAAAATTTGTGGCTGCATCTCCGGATAAAACCCGACCGTTTAATGCTGCCTCAGCCAAAAGAAAATAAGTTTCGGCAGCCGGCATTAACAACTGGCCCATTACCCTGCTCTTTAAAATCCCTTGGGTTTCTGTTGCAGATACACCTGTTCCGGTACCAATATACCAAGCATTGTTACCAGAAATCCAGGAAGGAACATTCGTTTCATTGCCCAATTGATTTATCGGTGTACTGCCTGAAGCAAAGTTTTTATAAATTAAACCTCCACGAGTTGCGTCGTTTAATTTTGTTCCGTTATAAAATGAATACATCCAAGTCGTTGGAATTCTTGAAGCGGCGTATGAACCGTTAGTACCGGTATAAGTAGAGTGATAGGTATTCCATAAAGGATTTTGCCTGTCACTGGTACTTACATAGCCCGGATTAACAACTACATCATCTGTTAAAAACCCTTCAGAAGAAAATGTTCCGAATGCTGTTGATACAAATGAGGATATAGAGCTGTTTTGTGCTCTGGTTAAAATACGAAGTTTGATATTATTTGCAAATTGAATCCATTTCGTAACACTACCACCAAGCATTATATCAGCGGTACCCAAAGCAGTAACTGCTGAATTTGAGCCATAAGTTTTCAGTTGTGTAATTGAAGCATCTATTTCAGTCACCAGCGATTGATAAACAACTGCAGGATCATCATATTTTGGCGTTACATTATCCGAACCTTGCAAAGCTTCGCTGTAAGGGATGCGTCCGTATTCATCAATTAAAATCTGATAATAATAAGATTTCATAATTCTGGCTACAGCATTGTATAGCGCATATTTAGTTACACCTGTTGTAGAATTAATGATGTACTGGTAACTGCGCAAATCAGAAAATGCATTATTAAATAATCCGTTATTGGAAGATGCATTCCAGTTATAAGTTAAAACAATTGAGCCCGCATACGAATAGCCACCCGCATTTGCCTCATAACCCGCCGTAAATGCACCAAAATCAAAATAGGTTATAAAATTTGACGCCGTATTGTTTAGTGCTGCCGGCAAAACCAGTTCAGGTGTTGATGACGTTGCAGCATTTGTATTTGTGTTTATGTCCAGATAACTCTTTTTACAGCCAGACGCCGTAAATATTGCTATTATCAGGATTGATAATTTTAAAATTCTTCTCATAATTCTTTTGTATTAGAAAGTTAATGATATGGTTGCACCATAATATCTTGTTGGAGGTGTTTGCGATAATGAGGTAATACCTACAGCATTACTATCAGAACCATTATTGCTGTAATCCGGATCGGCATACTGATTTGATTTAGGCAACCAAATGAACAAATTCCTTCCCTGTGCACTAATGGTAGCAGATTTAACAAACTTTAAACCGTGAAGTAATGATGATGGAATTTTATATGCTAACATCAGCTCCCTTAATTTCCAGTAGTTGCCCGAATAAACATAGTTGCTTGTTACACCAGTATTAAGTGTGCTGCTTGTCCAGAAACCTGCACCGCCATCAGATACAGTAATGCTGTTGTTAGCAACATAGGTACCTGAAGTTGAATCATAATAGGATGAATTTGGAAATACAAATTTTTCCCGGTTGTAGTAAGCACTTCTGGCAGATGAACCGGTGAAATCGAAGGTAGAACCCGAACTCGCATACTGAACATAATTCGAACGGTATTCAAATAAGCCTGAAAAAGTCAAACCTTTATAGCTCAATTGAAAATCCAGTCCTAATCTGTTTTTAGGAACGGTATTGCCCAGAATATTACCTTGGGTAGTACCTACTGGGTTACCTGTATTCTTATCTACAACAACCCGTCCCTCAGTATCGCGAATATAATCACTGCCGATAATAACAGGATATATAGAACCTACCTGACCATAAATTGTTGTGCTTCCACTCGCACCAATTCTGGTTAAATCATTAGATAATGACACTAATTTATTATCAAGGTAAGTGTAATTACCGCCGATTCTTAAATTCCAGTTGCCTTTTTTAAACGGATTAAAATGTAATTCAGTTTCCCAGCCTTCGTTCGTTAACTCTCCGGTATTCAACAAGAAACTAGTGTAACCTGTAGTAGCTGAAATACCGGCTTCAATTGCCTGTCCTGTTGAGCTGGTATTATAGTAAGTTACTTTTCCATCTATTGCACCTTTCATTAGCCTAAAATCCATACCAGCTTCATAACCTGTGGTTATTTCTGGTTTTAAATTGTTCGACACAACCCTCGAACTCGGCGTATACCCCGTGCCATAACCATAGCCTGTTTGTGAATTAAAAACAGACTCCAAAGAATATGCACCTCCGTTAGTTGAATTACCCACATTCACGTTACCAACTTTAGATAAACCAGCCCTAACTTTAATGTAATCGATAACCTTAATGTTTTTTAAGAATTCGAGAGCATCAGTCGGAATGAAGGATACATCTATCGCCGGATAAAAGAATGACCTGTTTGCAGGGGCTAAAACAGAAACCCAGTCATTGCGACCGGTTAAGTGCACATATAAATATTTTCTATAGCCAAAGGTTAAATCAGCCCATAAACCATATTGACGCGTATTGTAATTGGATTCATCAGCAGATGGTGTACCGGTGATATTTCCCAAATTATACAATTCAGGTACTTTCAAACCACTACCTGAAGCATTTAAATATTTATAATTATAACTTTTCAAAGAAGCACCTAGTAAAGCATTTACAGAAAAATCCTTAATGTCTTTTTTGATATTGGCAAAAAAGTCTGTACTGAAATTGCTTGTAGATAACATCTGATCACTTACCGCACTACCCTCATTAGTCTTTGCCGAGTGGCTTAAAGTATACTGTGTATACGTATAACCCATTGTATTATTTTTATTTTCGTAATAACGATTACTTAATGCGGCCCTGTAAGTAAAATCCAGCCAATCAGTCGTTTTGTGTTTCAACTCTAATAAACCTGTTAAATAATCATTTTTTGTATTTTGTCTGTAGTTATCAATGGCCCAATATGGATTCTCATAATAATCGTTATAATAATTATCAGGATTACCCCAACTTGTAGGATCCTGCCAGTTAGAATAATCCAGTAAAGGTATCTGGGCGGGTGTATTTAATAAATTGTTATAAACCGTAGAGGTTGCACTGGTAATATCATATTTATTCTGTATGTAACTTGCATTATAGTTAGCAGAAAACTTTTTTGAGAAATTCCTTGAACCATTAAACCTGAGCGAAGCTCTTGTAAACTTATCTTTTGGAGTTGTACCGGCACCATTTAAATATTGTGCAGATAAGTAGGTTGAAGATGTTTCTGTTGCAGATGACAATGAAATATCTGTTTGATTGGACACACCGATATCCCAGAAATCATATTTGTCATTTCTAGAGGAGTACACTGTATACTGCTGCTGCCCGCTTTCTGTTAAACGGCCAATCTCTCTGACAGAGCCATCAAAAGCAGGCCCGTACTGCTGGTTTTCAATTGCTTCATAAACCTGAGCGCCGGATGTGGATCCGGAACCAAAGCTATTTTGCAGCTTAGGATAAAAACTCACCTGCTCTAATGCAGTTGTGTTCGATACTTTAATCACAGGTGTGCCAATCTTACCTTTTTTTGTAGTAATGATTAGCGCTCCATTTGACGCATCTGAACCATATAATGCAGCACCACTAGCACCATTTAATACCGTAATATCTTCAACATCATCAGGATTAATATTGCCTAATAATGAATTGGGAACAACAGCACCATCTAAAACCAGTAAAGCCTGGTTATTACCGGTAATTGAACGGTTTCCCCTCAAAACCAAACGATAATTTGGATTTACACCACTGCTTACAGCACTAATCTGTAATCCAGGCACTTTACCTACTAAACCACCGGCAAGTGTTGGAGATTTGCCTGCAGTTAGCGTCTCAGCATCGATTCTTGTAGAAGCATAACCTTGCTCTCTTGCAGCCCGCTTAACACCGCCCGCGGTTATAACAACTTCATCTAAATTCTTGGTATCTGATTCCAAAGCAACGTCAAGACTGTTGTTGGAAACAGCAATTTCTCTGGAATTGTAGCCAACAAAACTAAATACCAGTTCAATTTTACCAGCCGGAACTTTTATGGAATACCTTCCGTTTGCACCAGATGTAGCACCCGTTACGGTTCCTTTTACTTTCACACTTACCCCTGGGATGGGTAAGCCGTCATCTTTAGCCGTTACCATACCGGTAATAGTTCTGTCTTGTGCGGAAACTTTTGTAGCCAGCAAGATCATAAAGAATAACAAACACTTTAGTAGTTTTCTTTTCATTTACATTTAATTTTAGTTTAAATAGTTAATAATATATTTGAAGAATTAATCATAACATGGTTGAGTAGAACCGGAGAACTCCTGCTGTTTACTGTTCCAAAAAAAATGATTAGTCAAATTTTTTCATCTTGTTAGAAATGCTGAGCAGATTTCTGGTTCTTTTCGAACAAACGTGATGATTAACAATTCGACAACTAATAAAGAATATTGAAAACAACTAAAATTTTAAGAAACGACATACGCCGGTTTTATACCGATAAACAGGTTTAACATTGTTAAAATCCTTTTTTATCTGGAATTTTTCATTAATTTTTAATAAGAGCGTTTATTTTTATTGATTTTTTTTGAAAATTTCAGGTAAACACAACAAAACATAAAAACAATAAAACAAAAACATAACTAAAATACATACCTAATGAAAAACATATCTGTTATAGGCTCCGGAACAATGGGAAATGGTATTGCACATACATTTGCACAGTTCGGATACAGCGTAAATTTGATAGACATCAATCAAAATGCTTTAGACAAAGCATTACAAACCATACAGAAAAATCTCGACAGGCAGGTTCTTAAAGGAACGTTAACTGAAGAACAAAAATCAGAAACATTACAGAACATTAAAACATTCACTTCTATTGAATCCGGTGTAAAAGCAGCTGATTTAGTTGTTGAGGCGGCTACAGAAAATATTGAATTAAAACTTAAAATATTTAAAGATTTAGATGCATTCGCCCCAGCTGATGCAATTTTAGCTTCAAACACGTCGTCAATATCAATTACCCAAATTGCGGCAGTTACAAACCGTGGTGATAACGTAATTGGCATGCATTTCATGAACCCGGTTCCGGTAATGAAACTTGTTGAAGTGATAAGGGGATACCAGACACGTAATGAAACGACTGAAAAAATAATGGTGCTTTCAGAAAGTTTGCAGAAAACGCCCGTTGAAGTAAATGATTATCCTGGTTTTGTGGCAAACCGGATTTTAATGCCAATGATCAATGAAGCGATTTACACCTTACATGAAGGTGTTGCTGGCGTATACGAAATTGATACGGTTATGAAACTCGGAATGGCACACCCGATGGGACCATTACAATTGGCCGACTTTATTGGTTTAGATGTCTGTCTGGCCATATTGAAAGTTTTATATGATGGTTTTGGTAATCCAAAATATGCACCCTGCCCGCTTTTGGTCAATATGGTTGCGGCCGGTAAAAAAGGTATTAAAACAGGCGAAGGTTTTTATGAATATGCTAACGGATCAAAAGATCTGATAATTGCCGGCAAATTTAAAAAATCCTAATTTTTTTAGCATTTAATTTTATATTTGCTTTATGAATGAGAATCTTGATCCCGAAGCAAGCAACCTGACACCCACCGACAGAGATATCGAAAGGGTTTTACGGCCACAGGCTTTTGAAGATTTTACCGGACAGGAAAAAGTGATGGAAAACTTACGAATCTTTGTTCAGGCAGCAAAACTTCGTGGTGAGGCTTTAGATCATGTATTGCTTCATGGTCCTCCCGGATTAGGAAAAACAACATTATCTTATATAATAGCAAATGAAATGGGCGCCGGTATCAAAGTTACTTCCGGTCCTGTTTTAGATAAGCCAGGTGATTTGGCTGGTTTGCTAACCGGTTTAGATACCGGCGATATTCTTTTTATCGATGAAATCCATCGTTTATCACCCTTAGTAGAAGAATACCTGTATTCGGCAATGGAAGATTTTAAGATAGACATTATGCTGGAAACCGGCCCTAACGCGCGTTCCGTACAGATATCTTTAAATCCTTTTACTTTAGTTGGTGCTACAACCCGGTCGGGATTACTGACTGCACCATTAAGAGCACGATTCGGCATCAATGCGAGGTTAGCGTATTATGATGCTAAACTTTTAACCACCATCGTTCTTCGTTCTTCTGATATTTTAAAAACACCAATTAACGATGAAGGCGCATACGAAATTGCCAGAAGAAGTCGTGGAACACCTCGTATTGCAAATGCATTGCTTCGCAGAACGAGAGACTTTGCCCAGATAAAAGGTAATGGAAATATTGACACCGAAATTGCCCGTTATGCCTTAAACGCGCTTAATGTTGATGAGCATGGACTAGATGAAATGGATAATAAAATTTTGGTAACCATTATCGACAAATTTAAAGGAGGACCCGTTGGTTTAAAAACCATTGCAACTGCAGTTGGCGAAGATGAAGGTACAATTGAAGAGGTTTATGAGCCGTTTTTAATTCAGGAAGGTTACATCATGCGTACATCCCGCGGCCGTGAAGTTACCGAAGCCGCTTATAAACACCTTAAGAAAAATTATCCGGGACAAACAGGGAAGTTATTTTAAAGTTGTAAATTTTTTTCCCGCAGATTTAAAACATATCATATTTCATTTGAATCATTATTTTTAATCCCCGAAAATCTGCGCTCCTTATCTGCGTAAATCTAAGGGAAATAAAAATTTTATATTCAATATTATATTTCATTGAATCATAAGCTTATCCCCGAAAATCTGCGCTCCTTATCTGCGTAAATCTGCGGGAAATAAAAATTTTATATTCAATATCATATTTTATTTGAATCATAAGCTTATCCCCGAAAATCTGCGCTCCTTTTCTGCAAATATCACCGGGAAACCATTTTCTAGCAAACATTTCCCCTACTTGTCCGTTCATACCATATAAACCAAACAAAATGAATATTGAATTACGTAAATTAAGCTCAGAAGATTACGCCGACTTAAAAGAATCTATGACCCAGGCTTACGACGGCATGGGAGGTTCTATATGGCCAAAATCAAGTATTGATAAACTGCTTAAAATTTTTCCTGAAGGTCAGCTTTGTATTGCTGTAGACGATAAGGTAGTTGCCTGTTCTTTAGCAATTATTGTGAATTACGACGAATACGGCGATAAACATACTTACAGGTTAATTACCGGTGATTATTCCTTTACCACTCACGACCCCAACGGAGATACTTTATATGGAATTGAAATTTTCGTACATCCGGAATATCGTGGCTTACGTTTAGGCAGAAGGTTATACGAAGCCAGAAAAGAACTTTGCGAAAGCTTAAATCTTAAAAGTATAATAGCAGGTGGTCGAATTCCGGGTTATCATGCTTATGCTGAAACCTTGAGCCCGAGGCAATATATTGATAAGGTAAAAGCGAAGGAAATTTACGATCCAACGCTAACTTTTCAAATATCAAACGATTTCCACGTAAGGAAAGTACTTAAAAATTATTTACCCGGCGACCACGAATCGAAAGAATTTGCAACACTAATTGAATGGAATAATATTTACTACCAAGGTGTTGACGCTTCTGCCCGTTCGGCAATGACGATACGACTGGGCTTAGTGCAATGGGAAATGCGTTTGTTTCCGGATATGCTGGCATTTTACGAACAGGTGGAGTTTTTTGTCGACGCACTTAGCGGGTATAAATCCGATTTCATCATGTTTCCTGAACTATTTAACACACCGCTGCTCCAGCCATACAACCATTTACCGGAAATTGAGGCGATGCGAAAACTGGCAGAAAAAACGCAGGAAATTGTAGATAAAATGCATGAATATGCATTGAGTTACAACGTAAATATCATTACCGGAAGCATGCCTTTACTGGAAAACGGAAAACTTTACAATGTGACTTATTTATGCCACAGAACCGGTAAAATAGATGAATACCGTAAAATCCATATCACCCCGAATGAACAAAAATACTATGGCATGATTGGCGGTGATAAGGTTAAGGTTTTTGATACAGATTGCGGTAAAGTTGGTGTTTTAATCTGCTATGATGTCGAATTTCCCGAATTGAGCAGAATCTATGCTGATCAGGGTATGCAGATTCTATTTGTACCTTTTTTAACCGATACACAGAACGGATATACGAGAGTAAGGCACTGTGCTCAAGCCAGAGCCATAGAAAATGAATGTTATGTGGCTATTGCCGGTTGCGTTGGTAATTTGCCTAAGGTAAATAATATGGACATCCAGTTTGCTCAATCGGCCGTATTTACCCCTTCTGACTTTGCTTTTCCAACCAATGCAGTTAAAGCTGAAGCAACGCCCAATACAGAAATGGTTTTAGTGGTCGATGTTGATTTACATCTTTTAGATGAGTTGCACCATTATGGAACAGTGAAAGTCTTAAAAGACAGAAGAAGAGATTTGTATCAAACGAAATTATTAAAATAACCATTAACAAAAAAATGCCGGTCACATCACTAACCGGCATTTCAAATGTACTAAAGCTATTATTTTCTCATTGCAAACCATACGATTAAACCAATAATCACTGCAATTGGTAAAATCCATTTAAGTACTGATCCTGCACCATCCTCATCCTTCTCTGTAACAGCAGGCTTTGCAGGTCCCGGATCTGCTTTATGGCTTTCATAATCTTTTTCTATCGGTTTTGGAGCTTCTCCGCTTTCCGTATGTTTAGGATCTATATTTTCCATTATTAAAATTTATTGCGTTAAATAAGCCTGAAAGCTTTCCAATTCAATAATTGAAAATCACGTGGCTCATAATTAATTAATTCAGCTTTCAAATTAACAACAAGAAATTAAGTAAAAGGTTTTAATCTTAAGCCCTATCTTTGTAAAATCATGTCTAATAATTCCGCAAAATACAGTATGCTTATAAAAAATGAAGCCCTTCGCCTCGGCTTTATGGCATGTGGTATTTCTAAAGCAGAATTTTTAGCATCTGAAGCCCCCAGATTAGAGCATTGGCTGAATAATAATCTTCATGGCGAGATGAAATACATGGAAAATTATTTTGATAAACGACTAGACCCCCGGCTATTGGTAGATGATGCAAAATCGGTAATTTCTTTATCTCTTAATTATTATACTGAAGATAAACAAGCGGATAGCGATGCGCCGAAAATTTCGAAGTATGCTTATGGCCAGGATTATCATACCGTAATTAAGGATAAATTAAAAACTTTAATGTTTTTCATTGAAGAAAATATTGGTGAAGTATCAGGAAGGGCTTTTGTTGATTCTGCGCCCGTTCTTGACCGGGCATGGGCACAACGGTCAGGAATTGGCTGGGTTGGAAAAAACACCAATCTCATCAGTAAACAAAATGGCTCTTTTTTTTTTCTGGCCGAGCTGATAATAGATTTGGAACTGGATTACGACCACCCTTTCCAGACCGACCATTGCGGTACCTGTACCAGATGTTTAGATGCCTGCCCTACCGACGCTATAATCGCGCCGCAGGTTGTTGATGGTTCGAAATGTATTTCCTACCTGACCATTGAACTGAAAAATGAAATTCCGGCTGAGTTTAAAGATAAAATGGATAACTGGATGTTTGGCTGTGATATTTGTCAGGATGTATGCCCCTGGAACCGGTTTTCCAAAGCGCATGATGAAAAAGCGTTTAAACCTGAAAACGGCTTACTTGAACTAAGTGCTAAAGAGCTCACAGAAATTACCGATGAAGTTTTTAAGAAAGTTTTTAAAGGCTCTGCGGTTAAAAGAACAAAATTTGCCGGTTTAAAAAGAAATATCGATTTCTTGAAGTCAGAAGACTGATTAAAAAAAACGTAAAGCACTCAAACCGGCAGTAAAGATTGCTTTACGTTTTGAAAATGATGGTTAAACAAGTTATCTCACCTTAAACTTTATTTTATTTTGGATTACAAATCGTAACCAATTTTGCCGCATAATTCGCGTTTAATGGCTCATTGGTTTGCGCTAAACGCTGTGAACCTGTATTTGCAGGACAGGCAATATCCCCCGCCGCATCATAAATTACCCTATTTCCATTAGCCAATAATTCTTTGGGTACGTAAACCTGAACTTTCGTAATTGAATAACCCGAAGGAAAATAGCGTACATAATACCCATCAGGATGTTTAGTCCAGATGCCGCTCGGAACATCCGCTCTCGGTGGTGCCATCCCGGCTATAATAGCATATTTTTCCATATCGGCATAAGTATAATTGCCGGAAGATACCAACTGGCGTATATTGTTTTCGGCTTCGAAAACCGCTTTAACGCCTTAAGGTAATTGATCTTTGGCTTTTTCCATTACATCAAACGGCAAAACACCCAGCGCACCGCCTTCCAATTGCGTTAGCTGTTGAGGTGTTAAAAGTTTCAGCGCTGTAAGCTTAATGGTACCGTTGAAATCAGAAAACTTTGTTCTGGCAATAATCGTCCAAAGCAATGCCTGAATATCATGTTGTTCAACATCAGCATGTTTTTCCGCACTTTTTAAGATTGAAACAACAATCGCTTCTTTCGGACCCAGAACAGGAGCAAACATGTAACCATCGCCCTTCGATGGAGCAAAAGTACCTGCTTTTAAACAATAGCTTTTGTTAGTCATTTCATAAAAGCCTTCACATAAAACATAACCTCCGTCCGGATTTTTAGGTAATAAATATAAAGGCTGAAACTTTGCATTTGCATTGAAATCAGGCATCTTTTCACCTTCACGGTTTACATCTTCAAAGGATGTGGTAATCGCAGCAGGCTGTTTTAAAAACTTATCAACGCCCAATGCCTTAGCACCCTGGGCGGTCCCGACTTTTAATAATTTATCTTTCAAGCCGCCGAATTGCGCCTGAACTGTTAATCCTGATATTGCAAATAACAATACCAGTGAGATAGATTTTATTTTTTTCATTATGATTAGATAGGTAATACAAACATAAAGTTTTGAAGTTAAATATTATGTCTGTTCATCGGTTTCATTTTTAAAAAACATTAACCTGGCTGACAATTAGTTAATAAAAATTCAAAATTTAATTTTGTTGTTTGAAATTTAATTCAGACATTTGAAATATTATTTGGCAGACAGCTAAATAAAAGTCAATCTTTAATCGGATTGATTTATAAAGAAGTGGCGAGAGACTGGCTCCCTGACCCACTGGCAACCCTCAGAAAGAGAAGGTGCCAATTCCTGACCAAGTAACATGGTGTTATTTGGAGATATAAATTAAAAAGATGAAAACATTAAATCTTCAATCGCAAAGCGAACCCGATCTAAGCCTAAAGCAGGTAGAAATTTCTTTGATTTGTTGTGATATGCAAGCGGTTACCGGTATGTGCTGTTGCATATTGTAATTTAAAAATCTTCCTCTTTTGTTTCTGCTCAAACAGGAAGGCCCTTGTTGCCAAGGGTACACCCTACTACGATTATCTTGAGTTTAGGATTATAAGTTCTTATAACCAAAACCTGATAAGCTCAATCATTTAGTATTCATTCACTTAATTATTAGAAAAAATGTCAACTACATATAAATTTGAAACATTACAATTACACGCCGGACAGGAAATAGATCCAACAACAGGTTCAAGAGCGGTTCCGATTTATCAAACAACTTCATATGGATTCAATAGTGCCGAACATGGCGCTAATTTATTTGCCTTAAAGGAATTCGGAAATATTTACACCCGTTTAATGAATCCGACAACTGATGTTTTTGAGAAACGAATTGCTGCATTAGAAGGTGGAATTGCTGCATTAGCGGTTGCGTCTGGGCAGGCCGCACAGTTTATTGCATTGCATAATATTTTGGAGGCTGGCGACAGTTTCGTTTCTTCTTCACATATTTACGGGGGAACTTATAATCAGTTTAAAGTTTCTTTTAAGCGATTAGGTATTCACGTTGATTTTGCCAATCCGGATGTTCCTGAAGAATTTGAGCAAAAAATTACAGAAAAAACAAAAGCCATTTACCTCGAAACCATTGGAAATCCCGCATTCAGCGTGCCTGATTTTGAAAAAATTTCAGCCATTGCAAAGAAATATGATATTCCTTTAGTGGTTGATAATACTTTTGGTGCCGGCGGATACTTATTTAAACCTTTAGAACACGGTGCAAATATTGTTGTAGAATCTGCTACAAAGTGGATTGGCGGACATGGCACCAGTATTGGTGGTGTGATTGTAGACGGGGGTACTTACAATTGGGGCAACGGAAAATTCCATCAATTTACGGAACCGTCTGAAGGCTACCACGGATTGATTTTTAACGACGTTTTCGGGATCGGGGGGCCTTTCGGCAATATTCAATTCATTATCCGTGCCCGTGTGGAAGGCTTAAGAGATTTAGGACCGGCGCTTTCTCCCTTTAATTCATTCCTGCTATTACAAGGATTGGAAACTTTGTCGTTACGTGTTCAACGCCATGTAGATAATGCCCTGGAACTGGCAACCTGGCTGGAAAATCATCCTGCTGTTAAAGAAGTACATTACCCTGGTTTGGCAAGCAGTAAATATAACAATCTGGCAAAGAAATATTTAAGCAATGGTTTTGGAGGTGTTTTGTCATTCGAGCTGAATGGTACGAAAGAAAACGCGACGCAAGTTATCGACAGCCTGAAACTGGTTTCTCATTTGGCAAATGTGGGAGATGCAAAAACCTTAATCATTCAGCCATCGGCAACAACCCATCAGCAATTAAGTGATGAGGAGCAGTTAGCTGCAGGTGTAAAACCAAATGCCCTGAGGGTTTCGGTTGGTATTGAGCATATCGACGATATTAAAGCAGATTTCGAACAGGCTTTTGCCGCTATTGCTGCTTACACAAACGCTGAAACTTTACAAGCATAATATCCAGATTTTAGTTACGACATTACACTTTTATAATGAGCACAGCATCAACATATAGCTATTCCAAACAATTTAAATTAGAAAGCGGCAAGAAAATCCGTAACCTGCAAATTGCCTATCAAACTTATGGAAAATTGAATGCGAACAAGGATAATGTTATCTGGGTTTGCCACGCACTAACCGCAAATGCCGATGTTTTTGAATGGTGGGAAGGTTTATTCGGACCAAATGCTTTATTTAACCCTAACGAACATTATATCGTTTGCGCAAATATACTTGGTTCTAATTATGGCACAACCAATCCTTTAAGTATAAATTCTGTAACTGGTTTACCCTATTATTTATCATTTCCGCAATTTACAATA
Source organism: Pedobacter rhodius (assembly GCF_027213645.1). Taxonomy (GTDB): domain Bacteria; phylum Bacteroidota; class Bacteroidia; order Sphingobacteriales; family Sphingobacteriaceae; genus Pedobacter; species Pedobacter rhodius. The sequence continues at coordinate 557,135 of NZ_JAPWGL010000002.1, forward strand.
CGCGATTTTGTCTCAGCCCACCAATTGCTGGCAAAACATTTAGGTATAGCACAAATTAAACTTTTAATTGGCGGTTCTCTGGGTGGTCAGCAGGCTGTTGAATGGGGAATTATTGAACCTAACCGATTTGAAAATCTGATTTTGGTAGCGACCAATGCCGTACATTCACCATGGGGAATCGCTTTTAATGAGAGTCAGCGTTTGGCCATTACAACGGATAGAACGTTTTATGCAAACAAACCTGACGGCGGCAGCAAAGGCTTAAAAACGGCTCGTAGCATTGCCCTTTTAAGCTATAGAACCTACACGGCCTATGGCAGCACTCAAGTGGAAAGTGTGAATGATAAAACAGATAATTTCAGGGCAGCCTCTTATCAGAATTACCAGGGTGAGAAATTGATAAACCGGTTTAATGCATACAGTTATTATTATTTAACTAAAGCAATGGACAGTCATAATGTTGGCCGCAACCGGAAATCAATTGCCGAAGCCTTGAAGTTAATAAAAGCAAATACTTTGGTTATTGGCATTGAGAATGATTTCTTATTCCCCATTTCTGAACAAAAATACCTGGCTGATCAAATTAAAGATGCGGAATTTATTGCAATTCATTCAGAATACGGCCACGACGGGTTCTTAATCGAAACAAATGCTTTAACAAATATCATCGGCACTTTTATAAAAGAGAGCAGGAATAAGAAGATTATTAAGCTGCAGCACACCGCTTAAAGCTGAAATTTTAAGACATAAAGGCCAAAGCGAAAATTAAAAGGTATTCAAACATTAATCAGCCCACGGAAATACTAAAACACGGAAAAATCAGAAAATTAATACCGTGCTGACCGGTCCTTCTTCGGCAAAGAAAACATAACAAACTGAGTAGCGAAATTTAATCAGTATACGGCCTTTATATTAACTACTTGACACTAACGACTCGATACTTGATACTTGATACTAACTACTTGATACTTGATACTATAAAAACACATGAGTAAGAATTTAAAAATTGGATTATTTGGCTTCGGAGTTGTAGGGCAAGGTTTATTGGATATTATTCAAAGCCAGAACCTGAATCTTGAAATCATCAAAATAGCGATAAAAGACTCAAGAAAGAAACGTACACTTAATAAAGATTTATTTACAACCGACAAAAACGAAATTCTGAATAATTCAGAAATCAACACCATTGTTGAATTAATTAATGATGCCGATGCTGCTTATGAGATTGTAACTGCTGCTTTGAAAAATGGCAAAAACGTAGTTTCAGCGAATAAGAAAATGATTGCGACACATTTAAAAGAATTGGTCGATTTGCAGCAAAAGCACGGAACATCTCTATTATATGAAGGTGCGGTTTGTGGCAGTATTCCAATTATCAGAAACCTGGAGGAATACTATGATAATGAACTTTTCCATGCCTTAAGTGGTATTTTTAACGGTTCATCAAATTATATTTTATCAAAGATATTTAATGAAAATCAGAGTTATAATTCAGCACTAAAAGAAGCACAGGATTTGGGTTTTGCCGAAACCGACCCGATTTTAGATGTTGGTGGTTACGATCCCAAATATAAACTTGCTATTGCAACCGCTCATGCTTATGGCTTGTTCGTTAATCCTGATGCGATTCTGAATATCGGTATTCAAAATCTTTCCCAGCATGACATTAAATATGCCCGTGAAAAGAACTTTAAAATTAAATTAGTTCCAACCGCCCGAAAAGTAAATACGAAAGACATCGTTACTTACGTTCTGCCAAAACTGGTCGCTAAGGATGATTTCCTATACAATGTCGAAAACGAATACAATGCGGTAACTGTTCAGGCGGCTTTTGCCGATAAGCAGTTTTTTTTTGGTAAAGGTGCCGGTGGCCATCCAACCGGAGCTGCTGTACTTTCCGATATTGCTGCTTTACGTTATGATTATCGTTACGAGTATAAAAAATATCACTCTGAAAATGGTGTAAAACATACTGAAGATATTTTACTTGAGGTTTACCTTCGTTATGCTGATGAAGATTTAGTAAGCCTATTAGAGTTCGATAACATCAGTGAGCGTTATGCTGCGAGCGAGTTTAAATATGTAATTGGTACGGTAAAATTAAACAGCTTGATAAAAAACCGCGATTTGCTTTTAGACAAAAATGTATTTGTGGCCTACACCGGCCGACAAATCTACAAGCAAGAGCAGGTTGCCAATAACGTATACGCAGAAGAATTGGCTGCGCTTTAAGAAATTTTATAAGGTTAATTTTTTTATTTGTTTTGTTGTTAAGCACAAAGGTCGGAGCGAGTCCGACCTTTTGCATTATTTAATTTCTTTGATATATTTCTCTATTATCCTCCTTTCTATACCCTCTTTTTCAACTTTTTCTACCCCCGTTTGAATTAATGTATCATTTATCAGGCTAAGTTTAAAATCGAATGTTTTACCTTCCCAGTTTTTATTGCTGTAATATTCAAGATGCTCTGTGTATTTGCCATCATCAAAGCTATAGCTTCCTCCACCTGCATCAAAACCAGTACTATCTTTAAGATTTAAACTATGTTTCAGAAAGGCGAAATGCGTACGGTTAATAATTTTAATCATTTGAAAATCCATTGGATAGTTACTCGTTTTGCCTGAGTTTTTATCGACAATTTTCCCTGAAACCAACCTCCATGTACCCTGAATGGTCTGTTCGTTGTCTGCTGCCTGCTCAGATTTTTCCTTACAGGCATATAAAAATGTGAAGGCTATAAATAGCAAAATTTTTGATTTCATAATTTCTGAATTAAACTACCCTCTGCCAGCCATTTCCATCAATTTTTTAGCTAAATCTTTTCCCAGATAACCATCAATTATCGCGTGAACGATGTAGAGAATTGGTGTCATTAAAATGGCTACAATGAATTTATAAGTATAGTTAACCAGACCAATTGCTGCAACCATTTGCCAGCTGTAATGATATTGTGGGTTTAGGTAAAATGCAATAAAAATAACAACGAAACTATCTATCAGCTGTGAAACCAGCGTCGAACCAGTAGCACGTAACCATAGAGCCCGCTCTCCTGTTATTTTTTTAATCCGATGAAAAATTAAAACATCGGCTAACTGGCCAATGATAAAAGCAATGATTGAACCTACAATAATCCACATGCCCTGACCGAAAATACCTGCAAATGCGTTGTTCATATTCAAATCTTCACCATTGATATTCTGATGCACCCAAAAATCTGCGGCGCTTAAATGCATTGAACCCCAAACTACAATAAATGCAAATGCAATTAGAATAGATGTCAGAATGGATAAAAACCGGACTTGTTTAACACCGAAATATTCGTTGATAATATCTGTCATAATAAAAATGATTGGCCAGGTTAGTACACCCGCCGACATCACAAACGACAAATTAGGAACGCCAAACAAATTGATATCGAACTTTTTAAAGCCCAATGTTTCTTCAACGCTGAATAATTTAACACCTATAAATTCTGATAGTATTGCGTTTGCCACAAAAAAACTTCCCAGAATGAGAAGTAAACGGCTTTCTTTAGTTTTAAAAGTCATAATGCATAAATCTAAAGATAAATCAAATCAGATTCACGTTTTCTACGTTAAATTTTAAAATCGTTACTTTTTACAATCATTCGACCTTAAAAATAGGTTTAGAAATTTAATCTCCCAATCTTTGCGCCTCGGAAAAAATTCACAAAACATGGCTAAGAAACAGCACTTCTATCTCATTCTTATTTTAGGTTCATTGGCCGCGCTTGGCCCCTTTTCAATTGATATGTATCTGCCCGGTTTCGTAGATATTGCCAAAGATTTGAAAAGCACTGAATCTACCGTTGCCTTATCCTTATCCAGTTTCTTCATTGGAATTTCTGCCGGTCAGCTTTTGTACGGCCCGTTACTCGATAAATTCGGGCGTAAGAAACCTTTATATTTCGGTTTAGCACTCTATATTTTATCATCATTTTTATGTTTAGCCGTTACCGATGTTAATCAGCTCATTATTTTGCGTTTTGTACAGGCCATTGGCAGTTGTGCAACAGCAGTTGCATCGGTTGCGATGGTCCGTGATTTATTCTCGGTTGAAGAAAGTCCGAAAGTATTTGCCTCATTAATGTTGGTTATAGCGGTTTCGCCAATGCTTGCCCCCACAGCCGGCGGTTATTTAATTTCAGCGTTAGGCTGGAAATATGTTTTTGTATTTCTTGGTTTCATGGCGATTTTAATGTTGTTGGCATCTATTTTTAAATTACCTGAAAGCTACAAACCTGATCCAAATTACTCTTTAAAACCAAGACCTATCTTAAATAGCTTTTTAACCGTTTTAAAAGAACCTCAGTTTTACACCTACGCTTTAATCAGTTCAATTACTTTTTCAGGTCTGTTTGCCTATGTTTCTTCATCACCAACGGTTTTCATGAAAATTTATGAAGTAAGTAAAACGGGTTATGGTTGGATATTCGCTTTACTTTCAGTAGCCTTTATTGGTTCAAGCCAGTTAAACAGCTTGATTTTAAAATGGTTCAGCAGTAAGAAGATTGTAACATGGGCTTTATTGGCACAATGTACTTTTAGTTTAATATTTTTGGTATTTGCTTTAAACGATTGGCTAAACCTGTATTCAACAATTGGATTTATTGCCTTATTTCTTTCTTGCTTAGGTTTTATTAACCCAAATGCAGCAGCTTTATCGCTGGCACCATTCAGCAAGAATGCCGGTAGTGCATCTGCCTTAATGGGAGCTTTACAAATGGGTTTAGGTGCCTTAGCGTCTGTAATGGTAAGTTTATTTAGCGAACATTCTGTTGTTCCAATGCCTTTGGTTATGACTATTGCGGCATTTATTGCTCTATTTTGTTTACTGGTTGGTGGAAGATTTATTAAAACTGAAATTGAGGCATCAGCAGATACGGCAGTTGTCGGGCATTAAAATCAGGTGATTAACCCTGCCTTAAAGGTTCTTCAATAAGCTATCGATTGCCAAAACCTAGGTGTCTTAGTGGCAAACCACATCACTACTTATCAATTTTTCAACCACCTTAGAAACCTTCGAACAGCTATTTTTTTTAGAATAAGGGGTTATTGCTGCTTGCTTAGGTGTCTTAGATGGTGAACCTTAAAAATGCAGTCATTGCTTATCATTTTTTTACCACCTTAGAAACCTAAGAACATATTCGCTATTTGATTAAATAATTAAAATTAATGACCGACCGGCTTAGGTATTTTAGTTGTTAAACGAAAAAGGCTCAGCTGTTTCCAACTGAACCTTCTCTAAATTTTATTCTGTAAAGCGTAAAGCAAATTACCTTAAATCGACTACTTCAACGCCCGGATACTTCTTGGCATCGAAAGCGAATGTAGTTTCCGGTACATTTACATTTGGTGAAAAAGTTTTCACATTATACGTATATTTATTTCCGTTTTTATCGAATAAAACAACATTTGCAATTTGTTTAGCAGCTTTATCAATACTTAAACGAACTTTAAAAATTGATTTTTTTGCATCAACAGGTGTTAAATCAATCATTTGATAGGTCTTTGCACCAACTTTTTCATCTCCTGTGTAAATGTATTTAAAGCCTTTTTCATAAACGGTGAAAATTTTAGCCGGATTAATGGCATCACTATTTGGATCAATACTGCTTACCTGAACCTCTTTATCCTTTTTAAGGTAAGTCCACTGGCTTTTACCATCACTGAACAACTCCTGATTGGTCATAGCCACTTTGTATTTATTTGAATTGGCCTTAACATACAATGTGCCTTGTTGCGTTTCTTTAACCTTCGCTTTCGGATTATCTAAAGTGAAAGTGAAATCAGTTTTTACAATATTATACGACTTGTATTTTTTACTTACTTCTGCTAAAATAGCTTTGGCTTTCGCATCTGTTTGAGCATAAGTTGATGTTGTAAAGGCAACGACAACCAATAATGCTGAAATTAATTTCTTCATCTTATCTATTTATATTTTCTTTAAAACCTTAGAGCAGATTTTTAAACATTGGTTTAATCTAACTCTTATCGTCCATGCTATTCAAGAATTGTTCCAAAGAATATTCGTCGGGATATAAAACTTCCCGGGCTTTACTGCCCTCAAACGGACCAACGATACCTGCAGCTTCCAATTGATCGATAATTCTACCTGCGCGGTTATAACCCAACTTCAATTTACGCTGAATAAGTGAGGTAGAGCCCTGTTGGTGCAAGACAATCAGCCTTGCAGCATCTTCAAAAAACTTATCACGCTCATTAGGATCGAAATCTGCTTTGCTACCCTCTCCTGCTTCATCAATATATTCAGGCAGCTGATATGCGTCTGCGTAACCACGTTGGTTACCGATAAATTCAGAAATCCTATCCACCTCCGGTGTATCAACGAAAGCACACTGTAGCCTGATTAAGTCGCTCCCCGTAGATAAAAGCATGTCTCCGCGCCCAATCAACTGATCGGCACCCCCGCTATCCAAAATGGTACGTGAATCGATTTTTGACAATACCCGAAACGCCAGTCTGGCCGGGAAATTGGCTTTAATGGTACCTGTAATAATATTTACTGAAGGCCGCTGTGTGGCCAGAACCAAATGGATTCCAATGGCGCGGGCCAGCTGTGCTAAACGGGCAATCGGCGCTTCTACTTCTTTACCTGCTGTCATCATTAAATCAGCAAACTCATCTACAACCAGCACAATGAAAGGTAAAAACCGATGTCCGTTATTTGGATTAAGCTTACGCTTAATGAATTTATCGTTATACTCCTTTAAATTTCTAACCTGGGCATCTTTCAATAAATCGTAACGCTGGTCCATTTCAATACATAAAGAATTCAGCGTATTTACAACCTTCTTGGTATCCGTAATAATTGCATCGGCCTCTCCGGGAAGCTTTGCCAGAAAATGACGCTCAATTCTATTAAATAAAGTCAATTCTACCTTTTTCGGATCAACCAGTACAAATTTCAATTGAGCCGGATGTTTTTTAAACAACAAGGAAACAAGAATAGAATTAATACCAACCGATTTACCCTGACCCGTTGCACCGGCAACCAACAAGTGGGGCATTTTAGCTAAATCGGCAATAAAAACCTCGTTGCTGATGGTTTTACCTAAGGCGATCGGTAAATCCATGGTATTGGATGTCCATTTTTCGGTATTTAAAATACTGCGCATGGGCACCATTTCCGGGTGTTGATTTGGAACCTCGATACCAATTGTACCTTTTCCGGGCATAGGCGCAATAATACGAATACCTAAAGCGGCCAGTGAAAGGGCAATATCATCTTCCAGGTTTTTGATTTTAGAAATCCTTACGCCCGGTGCAGGAATAATCTCGTATAGCGTTACCGTTGGACCAATCGTAGCCTTAATTTTATCAATTTCTATATTATAATGATTAAGCGTTTCTACAATTTTGTTTTTGTTCGCTTCTAATTCTTCTGCATTAACAGAAATTTTATTAGTGCCGTAATTCTCTAATAAATCAACTGTTGGATATTTGTAGCCCGATAAATCCAGCTTCTCATCATAATTGCCGAATTGCTCAACCAAATCGTCCGATTTTTTATCTTCTTCGGTTTTCTCGATGGTAAAAACCGGCTCTTTTTCTTCTTCAACGGTCGACTCAACTGTTAAAGGCATTGCTGCTGCAGTAGTTAATGGTAAATTCGTAGCCAACGGTGATAAAACCACCGGCGCTATCACCTCTTCTTCTGCTTCTTTTCCTTCATAACGACTTGGCTGTATAACAACATTTTGTGGTCGGCGGTCGTTATTCAACGGTGGCTTTTCACGTATAGGAAATTCAATCGGCTCAGATGGTTCTTCAGCTGCACTGTTTTGAGCAAATTTCTCGCGTACCTCGTTTACATAATCAGGTGTTTCGTTGTCCAGATAAACTTCTTTCTTTTTACGTTCCGGAAGTTTGAAATCGATATTATAAGCGATAATTAAAATTGTTAATCCGGCGAAAGCGATTAATCCTGCAACACCGGCAGCACCAATTTGCGCAGCGAGTAATTTATTACTCCAATAACCAAATTCTCCTTCAACATAATGCGGCGCCTCCGACCAAAAACTATGCGCAAAACCTAATGTCAACGATATAAACAGTAAAAAGAAAAAGCTATAACCTAATGTTTTAGAAATAGATAGGATTTTAACTTTAAATAACAACCTGTATCCAATAATAAAGAAAGCTAAAACGAATAAAAATGACGCAATACCAAACCACTCGTAAATAAATTGATGCGACAATAAGGCGCCGAATTTACCTAACCAGTTTTGTACCACAGGAATAACTACGCCCGAATCTTTAAGTTCTTCGGCCGTTTTAAATAAATTACTCCAGCCGCCGTTAGCATCAATTACATAACTCTGGTCATCCTGCCAGGTAAATAAATACGATGTAAACGCGATTAAAAAATAAAGTGAAAGTATAACAAAAAACAAACCTGCAATTTTTACAGCACGCCCATCCTGCAAGTCGAAACTCGGCAGATATTCTCTCTTTTCTTTAGGCTGGCGACTTGAAGACGCTCTGCCCGGCGCATTTTCAGCACCTTTATCTCTGAATGTGTTGGTTTTAAACTGGTTTCCCCTGACCGCCATTTTCTATCGTAATGTTTTAATATTGAACAAACTTAGATAAAACTGCGCAGCATTCATGAAAGCCTTATGAAAAAAAAATAATCTATTCACGATTGCTGCTATAGCAAACAATTTTATCATTCCCTCCTCTACCTGAAAAAATATATAAGGTAGCGGAAATTAAAATATTTAATTGTTTCTGCTGTGTTTTAAATCAGCCTTAAATTAAATAAAATTATTAAGCGTAATTAAACCTCAAGCAAAAAATTTAGTCTATTATTTCAACAATGCACATTTGTTACGTTTTCGAATGAAGCGGATTTTGTTTTAGGTTTATCCCGTTTTGCCTGGAGAGGTAAAACGGGATTTTTTTATAAACTTTATATTTTTTGAAAACCGGAAGGTATGTATATATATTTTAGCAAAAATTTCTGCACTTTATTAATTTTTTGTTAATTTAAATCGGTTATTTGAAACAAAATTCATTATATGAACATAGCGCAGCTCGAAGAACAAATAGAAGCAGGGAATTTACAGGCCGTAAAAGAAATTTTAATACAAAATCCCAAATTAGCAAATATTGATACCTCACATCATATCTCACCTTTATTATTAGCTTGCTATTACAAAAAGCAGGAAATTGCCGATTTAATTGCTGAGTTTACGGATAACCTGACTTTGTTTGAAGCCTGTGCTGTTGGCAAATTTGATGCTGCAACTTTACTCATTTTTCAAAATCCGGATAGCGTTAACGAGTTTTCTGAAGATGGTTTTACACCATTGGGCCTAGCGTGTTATTTTGGTCATGAAGATTTAGCCAGATTTTTGGTGTTAAAAGGCGCTGACGTAAATTTGGCATCAAAAAACGGATTTAATGTTTTCCCGATACATTCCGCTGTTGCAGCCAATAACATTAACATTACCAAAATGCTGCTGGATGCCGGTGCATACCCAAATGTTTGCCAAAAAGCCGGTTTAGCGCCTTTACATACCGCAGCACAATTAGGAAATATTGAGTTAATTATTTTACTTTTAGAACACGGCGCAGAAGTCAGTTTGCGCATGGAAGGCGGAAAACTTCCGGCCGATTTAGCAGCGGAGAAAGGTTACCATGAGATTGCAGAGATTTTGAGGGATGATGACTAATCAGTTTTCAATATTAAGTTTTCAGTTTAAAAAACGGTAAAAACAGCTAACTGGCAACTCAATTATTCCCAAATCCTTAACCGCATTTTTTTCATATAGGTTCTGATATCGAGCACAACGGCGGCCAGAAAATAAAATAATATGGGAAAACCTACAGCCAGAAACGAAGAGTAAATAAAAAACAAACGAACTTTAGCCGTGCTCATATTAAGCTTGTTCGCCAAGTAGGTAGAAACCCCGAAACTCTGCTGTTCAAAATATGTTATAATTCTTTGGAACATTTTAAGTTATTTAATTATTTGAATCTTAATAAATTAAAGAAAGATAATTAGTCGTTTCCAAAACTAATTTAACAATAATATTTGATTAAAAACCGATAAAAAACAGATTACCCTAAAATCAACTTCTCAAAATCTTGTTTATTTTCATGTTTAATAAACAAAATCTGCTGTTCTTCTAAACCGGAATACTTTTTCTTAAGTTCATTTTTGAACTTTTCTATATCAACACCTGCGTTCAAAATTACAGTCAAAGCATCAGCATTGCCTCTTACTTCTATAATTTTATCGGGATAAATTTCTTTGAGCTCTTGCGGGAATTTCATAATGAATAAACGGATTTAAAGGTAGAAAGTTTCATTAAATTAAAGGATTCAGGCTTGCTTTAAAATTTTAATCCCAATACCGCAAGAAAGGCATTTTTTCTGATCGCAATATTGTTTTTTTAATTGTAAAATACCTTGTGATGCAAAAGCGTTATCTATTTTCACATTTGCTGAATCAAATCTTTCAATAATTGCATTTTCCTCTGCAGGCAAGCTTTCCAATAATTTTATCGCCCTGCTGATGTAAAATTGTGTTCCGGTATGTTTACCGTAAGCGAATAAAAATAAAGCAACTGTATTTAATAAAATATTATCGACAGATGTTTTACCAATTTGGGTGCTTACACTTACTGCTTCGCTTTTGAAATGATAATGTGTTTTCCAGTAATCGTTTACGGGCAGGTCGTCAAATAACCGGCGCAATCCGGCAACTTCCCGTACCTCCATTACCTTTGAGAATAAATGATTTGATTTCACAATCAACGCTGCAAACTGTGCCAAACGCAAAGTCGGGAAATTCTGTGGCCGCATCCGCATAAATTTCCAGATGGACACTTCAATGGGTTTGATGTTGTATTTTTTCTGTAAAAACCGGAATTCCTGTTGAAGCTTTATCGGATATTCTCCATCAAATTTGTTGTTTAAAAAACCTGCTGAACCAAAAACCAATGCCTCAATTTGCAGCTGATTATTTTTGTGCTTACTATAAATTTGTTGGGGAAGGGCTTTGGCAAAAAGCTCGAATGGCAATGCGTTAACTTTAAAACCAAAATTACGGGCTATGAAACGGTAAAAAGTTTCATCCCAGTTTCCATTTAACTCATTTAACGTTTCCATCACAGCCTGGGTTTTTTGCTCAAACCGTTCAACCAATGTGCGGGATAAAAATGAATCGACTATTAATTTATCGACATGCCGAATTTGGGCAATGCACGGAAAGTCTGTAAGGGTCAGAAACAGGTTTTCATATTTCTCAATTAACGCATCAGCAATACGGTTTTTTAGTTCCAGAACAGGCAAAACAGAACCATCAATTCTTTTAATCTCAACATCATTTTCATAAACCACATGGAGAATTACGTTTTCATAACTCGCGTTACTTTGGTGATTATGCTTTAACCAATCAGAAGATTTAATGTGGATTTCTATATTCCCCGCCCAAACTGTTTCGCCTAACTGCACCTTCGCATTATTAAAATCAGGACCGGCATTTTTATTGAGAAAACCCTGATGCAGGATTTTCAGGTTTTCTCCATCAGCAGTTGTCAGGTCATTATTATCGAACGACCTGAATTGCCAAACATAATGTAGAAAATCTTCCGGAAAATTCATTATTAAAGATAATGAAATATTCTTAAAAGTTTTAGAATAAATTTTCAGCTTCTTTGGTATAATTATTAAAAACCTAAGTGATAAGATAGCGATTATCAAACTTTTCAAAAACAAAATACCATGTAGTTCTTTGATTTATATTAAAACTTGCAAAGTAATCACCGAATAATGAAATTGATGGGAGTTTTCTGATGTATCTTTTTATGAATTTGATTTTCTGCCAGTGAAATTAATTTAGCTACGTATTCTATAGCGCTTTCTATCTACAAAAAATAACTATAATAGAATAGTTTATCAATTAATTCATTAAAATATTTTAAAACCGAGGGATGGAAATTTACGACTACTTCCAAGGTAAACTATCAAGGTGTTGAATGGCAGTATTTTTGAATTGCGCTGAAGTTAAACTTTTATTCCACTTCTTTTCAAATTCTTTGTTTTTTGTTGAGGCTTGCGAACATACTGAAACCTCTTCGTTTACAGTTGGCAATTGATTTTCAAGTAAAGCTGCCAAAAGTTTATCTTTTTCAAATTCTGATAGTTGCATTACATAAGCAACAATTGACTCGAAATCTATATTGAAAATTGGTTATTCATAAACAAATTTTAATTGAATAAACATAATCATTTTAAACCACTTTCACTTCAGTTTTCTTTTTGTAATTCGTTATAAAAACGCCTGCAATTATCAAAATCGTTGCAACGATTAAATCCAGGTCGACATGTTCGTTAAGGATTAACCAACCCAAGAATATTGCAATAACTGTATTAAAATAGGTAAGGATAGAAACTTCTGATGCAGAAACTTTCTTCAGTGCATAATGGTAGCAGAAATAACCTAAAACTGAGCCAAATATTGCCAGGTAAACTGCCGCAAAAATACTTCCGGTTTTCCATGAACCGACATCAGCCTTGCCCGAAAAAATTAAGGCTAAGCCAAATTGAACAATTGCGGAGAATATAAATTGATAGAAAAGATTTAAGAATATATACTGTGGTTTTCCGCTGTGTTTTTTGGAATAAATCGTTCCGATTGTCCAGCCGGAAACGGCAATTACTAATGATAGTATCCCATTTCGGTAACCTGGTTCTAATAAATCACTAATGCCGTCTCTGAAAATAAAAACAATTCCCAGGAAGCCTATAAATACGCCAATGAAGCCTTTTAAACTTGGTTTTTGAATACCCAGAAACACACAACCTAAAAAAACCAGTAATGGCGAGGTTGCATTTATCAGGGAGGTTAAACCACTCGGTATAGTTTTTTCGGCAACGGTTGTCATACCATTTGCAATAACCACCATCAACATAGAAAGCAAGATTTGTCTTTTGAAACCCGACCAGCCAATCCATTTCAATTCTTTTTGTTTTATCAGAATGATAAGAATAATTAGCGAGGCAATCGTTTGACGAATAGCCGTTACGTACCAGGCCGGAATGCTTTCGACTGCAACCCTGATGCCCAGGTAAGTTGTACCCCAAATCAAGGCAACGCCTGTTAAAGCAAGTATAAGTTTTAAATCTATTTTAGTTTTCATAACCGGGCAATTAACCACAAAGAAAAGAAGATTAACCACAAAGACCCAAAGGCAAAAAATTATTTCTTTGTTCCTTGTGGTAAAATAAAATCATCGCCGGATTTAATTAACACAAAAACTAAAAGTCACAAAAATTATTTCTTTATGTACCTGGCGCCTTTGTGGTAAAATAAAATTATCGCCGGATTTAATTAACACAAAAACTAAAAATCACAAAAATTATTTCTTTGTGTTCTTGGTGCCTTTGTGGTAAAATAAAATCATAACAGTTTAGCATTAACCAGAATCTGCTCCATCTCTTTTTGCAATTTCAAGGCCTCTTCCCTGGCCTTTTCAGCGAAATCTTCGCCACTACCCGCATAAATAATTCCGCGTGATGAATTGATTAATAATCCGCATTGCGAATTTAAACCGTATTTACAAACCTCCTGTAAATCGCCGCCTTGTGCACCAACTCCAGGCACTAAAAGAAAATGATTCGGAACCAATTTACGCACATCGGCAAATGCAGCGCCACGAGTTGCACCAACAACGTACATCATTTGCTCATCGGTTGCCCATTGCTGCGAGGTTTTTAATACTTTTTCGAAAAGTTTATCGCCGCCAATTTCCTGCAACTGAAAATCAGCATGACCAGAATTTGATGTTAGAGCCAATAGTATAACCCATTTATCTTTAAAATTAAGAAAAGGCGTAACTGAATCGCTACCCATATAAGGCGCAACCGTAACCGAATCAAAACTCATTTCAGAAGATTTTTCATTAAAGAAAGTTTCTGCATACATGGCAGAAGTATTTCCAATGTCGCCCCGTTTTGCATCGGCGATTGAAAAAATATCCTGAGGGATGTATTTCCAGGTTTCGGTTAAGGTTTCCCATCCTTTTTTACCGTAACACTCATAAAAAGCAGTATTTGGTTTGTAGGCTACACATAAATCTTTTGTGGCATCAATCAACTGTTTATTAAATTCCAGAATCGGATTTTCGTATTTTAGCAGATGCTTAGGGATTTTATCTAAAGAAGAATCCAATCCAACACATAAAAATGAGCGTTTTTTCTGTATCTGCCCGAAAAGTTGTTGCTTAGTCATATTGTGGCTTATTTGCTGCAAATATGAGGTTTTTTAAGTTTTTTGAGTGATAAAAATATCTTCACATTAATTATTTTTATAAACATTTTAAACTTTTTCTTGCGGATTACGTTTCAAATACATACAATTGCAACATAATTCTCAACCGTTTATCTGAATATCCCAGAAAAAATTTATCAAGACTTGTTTTTTGTTACCATTTTTTGAAAGCGATTTATCGTTTTTATTCAGCTTGTAAACAATTATGAAACATTTTGAGTACATCCAATAATCAGCTCATTTAGTTTTATAGCCTTAAGAATTTATACACAATAAAAACCGCAGGGCTTGCGCAAATAGATATTTAAGCCCGTGCAGATTTATAGCAGGAAACATCTGTTATAAATAAATGAAAAATTTCTTGAAACATATATATTTAGAATGTTTAGCAAAACAGAATTAAATGATAAGCTTACACCAGAATTACGTGAGCTGGCAAAATCTTATGGCATTGAAGGTGCCGAATCCCTTAGAAAAATTGACCTTGTTGAAGTGCTTTTACACCAACAGGAAATTATAAATGCCGCTAAAGCGGGTGCAGACCCATATAGCGAAAGCGAGCAAATTGCAGTTGCATCAGCTCCAAAAACAAAAGCAGTTAAAGCTGAGAAAGCGCCGAAAGTTGCGGCTTCGGCGGCGGCTACTTCGACAGCAGAAAAACCAGCAAAAAAAAGAGCAAGATTAAGTAAAGATGAACCTGCAGCTCCAATCGAAAGAAGAAGAGATTCGGTTACTTTATTTGATGAACCACAACATCAACAGCAACCTGAAAGGCAGCCGGATAGAATTTCTGAACAAGAAGAGATTGGCAGTAAACCAATTTCTGCTTTAATTGAAGAAAGTGCTGAGGTTATTCCTGCAACTCAAAAGCAAAGGCCTGAACAAAAAGACAAGGCGCAGCGCGACGATAACCGTCAGCAGAAACAACCTGGTGGTGGCAATCACCATAAAAACGAAAATAGTTATTCGAATTTAGATTTCGATAACGTTATTACAAACGAGGGTGTTTTAGAAATTATGCCCGATGGTTATGGTTTCCTGCGTTCCGCAGATTATAACTACTTAACTTCGCCTGATGATATCTATGTGTCTCAGTCTCAGATTAAACTTTTTGGCCTAAAAACCGGTGATACTGTAAAAGGTAGCATCCGCCCGCCGAAAGAGGGTGAAAAATATTTCCCATTGGTTCGCGTAGAAACTATCAATGGCAGAATTCCTGCCGAAGTGCGCGACCGTGTTCCATTTGATTATTTAACACCGCTTTTCCCGACAGAAAGGTTAAATCTTTTTACGGATACGAATAATTATTCTACCCGTATTATGGATTTATTCACACCAATTGGTAAAGGACAACGTGGTTTAATCGTTGCACAGCCAAAAACAGGTAAAACCAATTTGCTGAAAGAAGTGGCCAATGCAATTGCTAAAAATCATCCTGAAGTTTATTTGATTATTCTTTTAATTGATGAGCGCCCTGAAGAGGTAACTGATATGGCTCGAAGTGTACGAGCAGAGGTTATTGCCTCTACTTTTGATGAGCCGGCTGAACGCCATGTAAAAATTGCCAATATCGTTCTGGAAAAATCCAAGCGTTTGGTAGAAAGCGGGCACGATGTGGTTATCCTTTTAGATTCAATCACCCGTTTAGCAAGGGCTTATAATACAACTGCTCCGGCATCCGGTAAAATTTTATCTGGTGGTGTTGATGCAAATGCCCTGCACAAACCAAAACGCTTCTTTGGTGCAGCCCGTAACATTGAAAATGGTGGATCATTAACGATTTTGGCAACTGCATTAACGGATACAGGTTCTAAAATGGATGAGGTTATTTTCGAAGAGTTTAAAGGTACCGGTAACATGGAGTTACAGTTAGATCGTAAATTATCGAATAAACGTATCTTCCCGGCTATTGACATTACGGCATCCAGTACTCGCCGCGATGATTTATTGCACGACAGAGATACCCTGCAACGTGTTTGGATTTTACGCAATCACCTGGCAGACATGAACAGCCAGGAAGCAATGGAATTTGTACAAGCTCAGATAAAAGGTACAAAAAGCAACGAGGAATTCTTAATTTCAATGAACAGCTAGTAATAGGTAAAATGGGAGATGGTAAATGGTTAAGGTATCCCTTCCATCTCCATCTTCCATCTTCCATTAATTATATGAAAAGGCATCTCCCCAATGCAATTACCTGTGCAAACCTGTTTTCCGGTTGTATTGGAATTGTTTTTGCATTCAAAGGCGATTTAGAAACCGCAGCCTATTTTGTAATTCTTTCCGGTATTTTTGATTTTTTCGACGGAATGGTTGCCCGTTTGTTAAATGTAAAATCGGCTATCGGAAAAGATCTCGATTCGCTGGCCGATATGGTAAGTTTTGGTTTTTTACCAGGAGTTATTATGTTCCAGTTGCTGAAAGTAAGCGATTATTCTTCAGAATACATGCCTTACCTGGGTTTTTTCATTACCATTTTCTCTGCTTTACGCTTAGCTAAATTTAATAATGATGAAAGGCAAACCAACGACTTTATTGGTTTAAACACACCCATGAATACGCTTTTTATCTGCTCATTACCTTATATCGCAAAAGATTATCCCCAGGTTATCGGTTCTTCTATCCTGCTGATTGCGATAACCGCAATTACCAGTTTTCTACTGGTTAGCGAACTAAAAATTTTCTCATTAAAATTCAACGATTTAAGCTGGGCGAAAAATAAAATCAAATTTTTATTCCTGATCATATCAGCTGTTTTAATTGCATTTCTTCAGTTTGCTGCGATACCTTTTGTTTTGGTGCTTTATATTGCCATGTCGATATTACATTTCAGATTGGCAAATGTAACATTGAATTAATTAAGTTGAATATTATACTTTATTTTAACTTCTGCAATTGCCCCCTGAATCTGAATATAAACAACATCTAAAACCAACCGAAGCTTTTCAACTTGTTCAAAAGTTGAATTTAAATCTGCTGCTTTCTTCACATTACCTTCAATAGACTGGATGAAATCTTTAACATCAGAAC
The DNA here is from genome assembly GCF_027213645.1 of Pedobacter rhodius. GTDB lineage: Bacteria > Bacteroidota > Bacteroidia > Sphingobacteriales > Sphingobacteriaceae > Pedobacter > Pedobacter rhodius. Next base: position 574,491 of record NZ_JAPWGL010000002.1, read on the forward strand.
GCCCTATATAAGTTAAAGTTGGTTTTATCCTGTGGGCATAATCTGTTACCCGCCTCCAGTCTTTGTTTGATAAAGCATTTTCAAGTTCTGCCATATAAATCGGCGTTTCTTCTAAGAAGGTTTCGAAAACTTCAATCATGGTTTCGGGGTCGTGGCCAACCATTTCGATAAGATAGGAAAAATCTAAGGGTTTATGCGTTTTGTTATCGTCCATATCCAGTCAAAAGGCTTACAACTTTTTAACATCCAAATCATCTGCAATATTTTCTGCAAGCTCTGACATAGATTTTCCGAAAACAGGATGTTTAACATGTGCAGCAATTTCTGCCATGGGCTGCATTACAAATTTCCTGTTTTGCATGTGCGGATGAGGAACCTGAAGTTTTCCTTCAATATGTATTACGTCTTCGCCGTATAGAATTAAATCAATATCGATCAATCTTTCACCCCACTTTTCTTTTCTTATCCTGCCTAATTTTTGTTCAATTTCCAAAGCCTTATCCAATAGCTGCATGGCATTTAAATCCGTCGTTAATGCAATGGCTTGATTCAAGAAATCGGGCTGGTCTTTTTTTCCCCACGCAGCGGTTTCATAAACAGATGAAACTGAAACAACAGTACCCGCTTCTTCATTTAAAAGCTGAATCGCAAGTTCCAGGTTTTTCTCCCGGTCTCCTAAGTTTCCACCGAGTAACAAATAAGCAATTGTGTGCTCTAATGCCATATTAAGCGCTTGTATTTTTTATATATTTACCTCACAAAATTAAAACATTTAAATGAGAGAATTTTTTAAGTATTTATTTGCATCAATGTTGGGCTTTTTCCTTTCAATTGTAATCCTGTTTTTTATCTGCTTCATCATTATTGCCGCAGCCATTTCTTCGGTAGATGATGATAAAACTGTTAGCGTAGACACCAATTCAGTTCTCTATCTAAACCTGGATCAGGCAATTACAGAACGTACGCCTAAAAATCCATTCGGTAACCTGCCGATTGTCGGTGGTGAAGAAAAAGATGGAATTGGTTTGAACGACCTTTTAAAATCTATTCAGCGGGCAAAAAATGACGACAATGTAAAATGCATCTATCTTAATGTTAGCAGTCCTAATGCTGGTTTTGCAACCATGCGCGAGGTTAGAAACGCATTAATCGACTTCAAAAAATCTCATAAAAAAATACTGGCCTATAGTGAAGTTTACACGCAGGGCGCTTATTACATTGCGTCAGCAGCAGATAAGGTTTATTTAAATCCGGAAGGCGCATTAGAATTTAAAGGTTTCAGTTCTGAACTGACCTTTTTCAAAGGCACACTCGAAAAAGTTGGTGTGGAAATGCAGGTTATCCGTGTAGGTAATTACAAAAGTGCTGTTGAGCCTTTTATTTTAGATAAGATGAGCGATTATAACCGCAAACAGGTTACAGCTTATGTTGGCGGTCTGTACAATACTTTCTTAACCGATATTTCGCAAACGAGAGACATTCAAAAAGACAGCCTTTACAGCATTGCAGATAATTATAAAATCAGGGCGCCGAAAGATGCGCTTGGTTTTAAAATGATTGACGGCTTGAAATATAAGGATGAAATCCTGGAAGAATTGAAAGCTTTATCTGGAAAAACCAAAAAACAAGCCATCAGTTCAGTTTCTATAAATGATTACGCAAAAAATAACAGTTCAACAGGTTCGGGAAAAGATAAAGTTGCTGTCATTTATGCCAATGGAGAAATTACAGGTGGCGAAGGTTCTGATAATCAAATTGGCTCAGAACGTATTTCAAGAGCCATTCGTAAAGCCCGTTTAGATGATGACATTAAAGCAATTGTTTTGCGTGTTAATTCGCCGGGCGGAAGTGCTTTAGCATCTGATGTGATTTGGAGAGAAATTGTATTGGCTAAAAAAGAAAAACCGGTTATCGCTTCATTTGGTGATGTAGCCGCTTCCGGCGGATATTATATTGGTTGTGCGGCAGATAGTATATTCGTTCAACCCAATACCATTACAGGTTCCATTGGCGTATTTGGCATTATACCAAATTTCCAAAACCTGATGACCAATAAACTGGGCATTACATTCGATGGTGTAAAAACCGGTAAGTATGCAGATATAATGGCAACCAACCGTCCGATGACAGCGGGTGAACGGTTTATAATTCAAAATGAATTAAACAGAATTTACAGTGGTTTTGTGAGTCGGGTGGCTGATGGAAGAAAGAAGAGCAAGGCATACATCGATAGTATTGGTGGCGGCCACGTTTGGATAGGAACAGATGCCGTTCAGATTGGTTTAGCCGATAGAATCGGAAGTTTTAACGACGCAATTAAAGCAGCAGCCAAAAAAGCCAAGATCAAAGAATATAGAGTTGTAGAATATCCTGATGTAATTGATCCGTTAAAATCCTTACTGGAAGAAAGTACTGATAAAATTAAAACCTATTATACCAAACAGGAATTAGGCGATAATTACATCCTGTATCAGCAAATGAAAAAAGTAATGGCCAGTTCAGGGATTCAGGCAAGAATGCCATTTGAAGCGATTATAAAATAAGGGTCGACGGAAGAGGTAAGATGGAATAGAGCGTCAAACCATTATCCATCTTACATTTTCCATCTTTTATTCAATTGGTTTCCATTCCGGATGCAAGGTTAAATAAGTTTCATTAACCAGTCGATTCGCAGGATGTACCGTTAAAGCAATGCTTTTCCCTTTTAAAAATTCAAACCCAATCCCATCTTTTTTGGCGTCATAAACTGTTACGGTATCTTTTTGAGCATTTAGGTAGGCAGAAATCCGTACCATTAATGGGAATATTAATTTTGCTTCTGATTCAGAACGGCCCGTCGTAAATCCATCCTGCGTTTTAAATTCAGAAGAGGTAATCCGAATTTGTTTTACATCTTTCACCTGCATAGACGTATCCCGATAAGATGAATAAATTGCAAGCTCATTTCCAGACCTGACGGTAGAGTCATTGCTATACCAAATACCCCAGGCTTTACCCATGGCGGCATCTCCAGCATCCGGCCGACCTAATTTTACGCTAACTGCTGCCATATCCATCCCTAAAGAAATTTCACCGACCGAACGACCCGGGACAATTAAAAACCTGGGATCTACAATTTTATCTGCTCTTGATTGTACACTTACAATCGAATCCGTTTTCTGTTCTGAATTTTCGGGAGACTGACAAGCTGCAAAGCTAATGCATAAACTTAAGCCAATGATTTTCATAGATTTCATACCTGTACAACAACGCATCAATAAATTCTGTTTCAAAAACAGTGCGCGACGAAGTTTTAACGCTTTATTTTTTAATTTTACAGCTTATGGAAAATAAAACCATCGCCCGCACTTTACGTCTTTTATCGCAGTTAATGGAATTGCATGAAGAGAATCCTTTCAAAATCAAATCAATAGCGAATGCCTATTTCAAGGTTGATAAACTGCCTTTTGCTTTAAAGGATAAACCGGTTGATGAAATCGATAAAATTGAGGGCATTGGCAAAAGTCTGGCCGCTAAAATTATCGAGTTGCTGCAAACGGGCGAACTTAAGGAGCTGAATGCCATTATACAGCAAACACCAGAGGGTGTGGTTGAAATGCTTGGTATAAAAGGAATCGGTCCGAAGAAGATATTGATAATCTGGAGAACACTTGGGATAGAAAGTATTGGCGAACTTTATTATGCGTGTAACGAAAACCGCTTAATTGAAGCAAAAGGTTTTGGTTTAAAAACGCAGGAAGAAATCAAAAATGCCATTGAGTTTAAACTGGCGGCAAACGGCCGATTTTTGTACGCTCAAGTAGAAGGTTTCGCAAATACCTTATATGCGCAAATTTCTGAATGGTTAATAAAAGTTGACAATGATTCATTACTAGGTTTTGCCGGACAATACCGTCGAGCCTGCGAAATTATTGATGAACTGGAGTTTGTTATTGGTGCCGACCAGGTGGAAAAAGTTAAAATAAACTTAAATTCATTTGAACCACTTTCACTTATTGCCGGCGAGCATGCCTTTATTACTACAACCGAAGCAGGTTTAAGAGTTAAAATTTTTATAGTCAGTAAAGCTGATTTTTTCCTGGAATGGTTTAAACTGACCGGTACTACTGAACACGTTGAAAAAGTTCTTAAAATGGCTGGTGATGGTCCTTTTGCCAGCGAAAACGAAATTTATAACACAGCCGGATTAGCTTTTATCGAACCAGAACTTCGTGAAGATTTTAATGAAATTGAACTGGCTGCAGCAAATAAACTTCCCACGCTGATAACTTACGGTAATTTAAAAGGAAGTTTACACAACCACTCTACCTGGAGCGATGGCGTGCATACGCTTGAACAAATGGCAGTTTATTGCAAAGACTCTTTAAACCTGCAGTACTTAGGCATTTGCGACCATTCCAAAACCGCTGTATATGCCAAGGGATTAAATGAGCAACGTGTTTTTGGACAACATCAGGAAATTGATGAATTGAATAAAAAATTGGCGCCGTTTAAAATTTTCAAAGGAATTGAAAGTGATATTCTAAGTGATGGCGCTTTGGATTATGCTGATGATGTGCTTAAAACTTTCGATTTTGTAGTGGCTTCTGTTCATAGCAATCTTCGCATGGATGAAGCTAAAGCCACTACCCGTTTACTAAAAGCAATCGAAAATCCGTATACGACAATTTTAGGTCATCCAACCGGGCGCTTGTTGTTAAGCAGGGCGGGCTATCCGATTGATTATAAAAAAATTATTGATGCCTGTGCTGCGAATAATGTGGTTATTGAAATCAATGCAAATCCGCTCCGTTTAGATTTGGATTGGCGCTGGCATCGTTATGCCCTGGAAAAAGGAGTTTTACTTTCGATTAATCCTGATGCACACAGAACAGAGGGTTTCCATGATATGCGATATGGCATTTTGGTTGCCAGAAAAGGCGGTTTGAGTGCCGATAAATGTTTAAATGCATTTTCTTTAGAAGAGATAAAGGACTATTTTGATAGGAAGAAAGGTTTAGCGTTTAGCGTTTAGCGTTTAGCGTTTAGCGTTTAGCGTTTAGGAAAAACAAATTCTCAACAAAAAGTTTTAATCTTTATCAGGAATCTGCGCAATCTTAAAATCTGCGCAATCATCCCGAAGGAACAAAAATCTGTGTAATCTTAAAATCCGTGTAATCAACCCAAAGGAAAAATCAATATATCCGCAAACCTGTACAATCATCCCGAAGGAAAAAAAATCTGTGTAATCTTAAAATCCGTGTAATCAACCCGAAGGAAAAATCAATATAATCCGCAAACCTGTACAATCATCCCGAAGGAACAAAAATCTGTGTAATCTTTTAATATCTTTGTCCCATGATAAGTGAAATTGCCAACCGCATATTTGATCAGGTAATTGCAGACTACCACAAGTTTGATAATATCGATCATCCGGTTGAAAACCCATACGATGCTGAAAGTTTGGAGCATCTTTTGTACATCAAAAACTGGATTGATACGGCTCAATGGCACATGGAAGATGTGGTTCGTAATCCACAAATCGATCCCGTTGAAGGTTTAAGCTGGAAAAGGCGCATTGATGCCCAAAACCAGGTTCGTACCGATATGGTTGAGTTTATTGATGGTTATTTTTTAAATCTTTATCAGGGTATTTCGGCTTTACCCGACGCAAAAATTAATACTGAAAGTCCGGCATGGGCAATAGACAGGCTTTCTATTTTAGCTTTAAAAATCTACCACATGCGGGAAGAGGCAGCGCGCGAAAGTGCATCAGCTGAACACCGTGAACAATGCCAAACTAAACTCAACGTATTGTTATCCCAACGCGAAGATTTATCCACCAGTATTAATGAATTACTGGCCGATATCGAGGCTGGTAAAAAATACATGAAAGTATATAAACAAATGAAAATGTATAACGACCCGAGTTTAAACCCGGTGTTGTATAATAAGGTGTAGAAATAATTAACCACAAAGACATGAAGAATACAAAGAAAAATCTTGGTGCCTTAGTGTCTTAGTGGTAAAACAAAAGCATGTCATCAACAGAAAAGATTATCGTTTTACGTTTTTCGGCTATGGGCGATGTGGCGATGGTGGCAACTGTTTTAAAAGAATTTTCCGCACAAAATCCATCGGTAGAAATCATAATGGTAAGTCGTAGTGCTTTTAAACCATTTTTCGATGGGATTAAAAACCTGACTTTTCATGCCATTCAGCCCAAAACCATTCATAAAGGAATTGATGGCTTATACAAGCTTTATCAGGAACTCCGCAAATACAAACCGACTGCAATAGCCGATTTACATGATAATTTGAGGAGCAGAGCCATTTCAACTTTCTTTCGGCTAACCGGAATCGAAATCAGGCGTATCGATAAAGGCAGGGCGGAAAAAAAAGCACTGACACGTTCTGTAAATAAAATATTTAAACCTTTACGCCAAACTGTAGAACGTTATGCCGATGTTTTCAGCGCATTGGGTTTTGATGTTAAGTTAAGTCATCAACTAAACAGGTCTCCTCAGCGTATCCCCGCAAAAGCCGAGGTGCTATTTCAAAATAAAGCGACTAAAAAGATTGGCATCTCCCCTTTTGCACAACATATTTATAAAATTTATCCTTTAGAAAAAATGGAGGAAGTGATTTCTTCATTAAGCCGGTTAGACTGTGAACTCTTTATTTTTGGTGGCGGAAAAACCGAACAGGTAACTGCTGAAAAATGGGCGAAAACCTATCCAAAAACGCATAATTTAATCGGAAATTTTGATTTGAACGAAGAGCTTGCTATTATTTCCAATCTCGACTTCATGTTAAGTATGGATTCATCAGGCATGCATATGGCTTCTTTGGCTGGCATCCCTGTAGTTTCAATTTGGGGGCCGACACACCCTTATGCAGGTTTCTTAGGTTATGGGCAGGCTGAAAGTGATTGTATTCAAATCGACCATCCTGCCCGTCCAAATTCTATTTATGGAAACAAACCCTGCTTGTGTGGTGTTGAAAGCTGTATGGATTTAATTCATCCTGAAACGATTGTAAATAAAATTAAAGAAAAACTAAATGGCTAAACAATTACTATTGGTTCGTCACGGAAAATCGGACTGGGGAAATGTGGATTTGAAGGATTTCGACCGGCCGCTGAATAAACGTGGCAAAGAGAATGCGCCGGAAATGGCAGAACGTTTGGTAAACAGGGGTTTCAAATTTGATTTAATGGTGAGCAGCCCCGCAAAGCGGGCAAAATCTACAGCGAAGTTTTTCGCTGAGGCTTATCAGGTTGATACCATTCAATACGAGGAATCTATTTACGAGGCGGGTACCAATACGCTTTTGAAAGTTGTAAACGGATTAGATGATGCAGCAAATACCGTAATTATGTTTGGGCATAATCCTGGTTTTACAGATTTAGCCAACGAATTAAGCGATGCAGAGATTTATAATATTCCAACTGCCGGAATGGTTTTAATGTCATTTCCTTTTGATTCCTGGAAAATGGTTAGCAGAGGTACAGGAGAACTGGTGTTTTTCGATTATCCGAAAAATAGCGATGAACTGTAGGTTTTTTGTCGCGGAAAAATCGGTTTTAAAGTTACTAACCTGATAAGCAAACGCACATCAGGGTTAGTAACTTTAGCAGGACTGAGAATCAAAAGAACCACTTAATCCTCATTTCAAAAAAACATATATTATAAAAAAACAACCTATATAGTATTTTGTTATCTTTGAACTATAAATAACGAAAGTCCGGCAATAGACATTTCGGTGAATTCATAACCTCATCTCCTCTGGTTATTTCATAATTCGTATCGCCGGAAGATTTATCCATTAAATTATCTATACATGAATTTTGATTATAATACGACGCGCAGCCATTTAATTTTGTCAGAATATGGCCGCAACGTTCAGAATATGGTGAAGTACATCTGCGAATTACCAACCATTGAAGAGCGTAATAAATATGCCCAGGCGGTTATCGACCTGATGGGATTTTTACAACCACACTTACGTGATGTTGCTGATTTCAAACATAAACTCTGGGATCATTTGCACATTATTTCCGGCTACCAGATTGATGTGGAAAGTCCGTATCCGAAACCGCTACCGGAGAATGCTTTTAAAAAACCGGAACCACTTCCCTATCCTCAGCAAAGAATTACCTATAAACATTATGGTAAAACAGTTGAGAATTTGATTGAAAAAGCAATGCGTGAAGAAGATCCGGAACATAAAAAAGCAATGGTTCAGGGTATTGCGAATTTTATGAAAATGGCTTATGTTACCTGGAATAAGGATAATGTAAGTGATGATACCATTATCAAAGATTTAAAATACCTTTCTGGTGGTTTATTATCGCTCGATGAAGGTGTAAACCTGGCGAAAGTAGAGTTTAGGGCGCAAAATCCGCGTCAAAACAACAACAATCGCGGGCGCAATAACAACAATAACAACAACGGCAAAAACCGTCAGAATAATAACAACAATAACCGCGGACGCAACAACAATAATAAACCTAAATATTAAGGTAAAGGGGGAAAAGGCGGAAGGTTAAAATACCGCCCAATCTGATGGTTAATGCCCCTTAAGACAGTAATAACAATCGCGGACGCAATAATTAATAATAAACATTAAATAAAGTTGAAGGTAACAGATGAAAATTGAGCTTTAAACATACATCCAAACTTGATACTCAATACTCGATACTCGATACTTGATACTCAATACTCGATACTTGATACTTGATACTCGATACTTGATACTTAATACTTAATACTTGATACTAAAAATATATGAACGCATTTGAAATCACAGGCGGAATTAAATTAAAAGGCGAAATCACCCCTCAGGGCGCCAAGAATGAAGCTTTACAGATTTTATCGGCTGTATTGCTTACTGAAAAGAAAGTCACCATCAGCAACATTCCTGATATTAAGGATGTAAACAAGCTGATCGAATTATTAGGCGACTTGGGCGTTACTGTTGAGCGGATTAATAAAGATACATACACTTTTGAGGCTAAAAATATTGATTTAAATTTCTTTGAATCTGATACTTTCAAAGCCAAAGGCGGTGGTTTACGTGGTTCGATTATGATTGTTGGCCCATTATTGGCACGCTTTGGTAAGGCAGCCATTCCAAAACCAGGCGGCGATAAAATCGGTCGCAGAAGATTGGATACCCACTTTATTGGTTTCGAAAAGCTGGGCGCCAAATTTGTTTACGACAGCAAAAAAGCTTTTTTCAACGTTGATGCAACAAATTTACAAGGTGCTTATATTTTATTAGATGAAGCATCCGTTACAGGAACCGCCAATATCGTAATGGCGGCTGTTCTGGCTAAAGGAACTACAACAATCTATAACGCCGCCTGCGAACCTTATTTACAACAACTTTGTAAAATGCTTAACCGCATGGGTGCAAAAATATCCGGCATTGGTTCAAATTTATTAACCATTGAGGGCGTTAAAGTTTTAGGCGGAACGGAACACAGGATGTTGCCCGACATGATTGAGATTGGCTCTTTCATAGGTATGGCAGCAATGACAGAATCTGAAATCACCATTAAAAACGTTTGTTACGATGAGCTTGGGGTAATTCCGGAAGTTTTTAAAAAGTTAGGCATCAAGTTAGAACGCAGGGGCGATGATATTTATGTACCATCTCAAAAGCATTACGAAATTGATACTTTTATCGATGGATCAATTTTAACCATTGCCGATTCGCCTTGGCCGGGTTTTACACCTGATTTATTGAGTATCGTTTTGGTTGTAGCTACACAGGCGAAAGGAAACGTCTTAATCCATCAGAAAATGTTCGAGAGCCGTTTATTCTTCGTGGATAAATTAATCGATATGGGTGCGCAGATTATTCTTTGCGATCCGCACCGTGCAACCGTTAATGGTATTGATAAAAAATACAAACTTCGTGGCATCAGCATGACTTCTCCCGACATCAGGGCTGGGGTTTCATTATTAATTGCGGCATTATCTGCCGAAGGTAAATCGACTATTTATAACATCGAACAGATTGAACGTGGTTACCAGGATATTGATACCCGTTTGCGTGCCTTAGGTGCGCAGATTAAGCGTGTGAATGCCGATGCGCCATCTCATTAAGCGGAAAGACTAAAGCTTAAAGACCAAAGCGAAAAGATTAAAGCAAAATAGCATGATGCAAAAACGCCCGGATAAGAATTACCCGGGCGTTTTTTTATTTCAATAAATTTAAGTGATTCGTCATGCTAAATTCATTTCCGCGTCTTTTCTCCTGTTAAGACCCTGAAATCATCCGATAGCTATCGAATCAGGGTGACGACCGCCCGGAAAAACTCAAGACTTCATCCATCTCACATTTATCATCTTCCATCATTCCATCTCCCATCTTGCCTATTCCCATCTTCCATCCTTACCCCGATATCGCATTAATAATATCGTACTGGGTTATGATTTCAATCTTTCCTGACTCATTTTCAATTAAAACAGCTGAGTTTTCCTTGTTAATCAATGATGAAATTTTATCTATCGAGGTATTCAAATCAACAAAAGGAAAAGTAGCCGTCATAATTTCTGAAATCGGTGCAGATTTTAATCCCGGATTTTCCAGCAGGGCCGATAAGATATCACTTTCGGCAATCTTACCTACAATCATACCTTGTTGTGTAACCGGAATTTGAGAAATATTCATCGATTTTATGGTGTTGATGGCTTCTAAAACTGTTTTTTGCGTGTCAAGCGTTACAATTTCAGTAGCCTCTTTTTTTGCAAGAATAGATTTCGCCGTCAGCTTTTCATCTTCCAGAAAACCGCGCTCGCGTAACCAGTCTTCATTATACATCTTACCCATATACCTGCTTCCATGGTCGTGAAAGATAACCACAACTACGTCTTCAGGCTTTAATTTATCTTTCAGCTGAATTAAACCGCCAATGGCTGCACCGGCAGAGTTCCCTACAAAAATCCCCTCTTTTCGGGCAATATCACGCGTCATTAAGGCAGCATCTTTATCTGTTACCTTTTCAAACAAATCGATAACATCAAAATCGACGTTCGCCGGTAAGAAATCTTCTCCAATACCCTCAGTGATGTAAGGATAAATTTCATCTTTATCGAAAATACCGGTTTCCTTATATTTTTTGAATACAGAACCATAAGTATCGATACCCCAAACCTGAATATTTGGGTTTTTCTCTTTCAGATATTTACCCGTTCCCGAGATGGTTCCGCCGGTACCAACACCTACAACCAGATGCGTAATTTTACCCTCCGTTTGCGCCCAAATTTCAGGACCGGTTTGCTCATAGTGCGCAGCTGTATTTGCTAAGTTATCGTATTGATTTGGCTTCCAGGAATTAGGAACCTCACGCTCCAACCGGGAGGAAACAGAATAATATGAACGCGGGTCTTCGGGTTCAACATTTGTCGGGCAAACAATTACCTCGGCACCAAAAGCACGTAAAGCATCAACTTTTTCTTTCGACTGTTTATCTGTCGTCGTGAAAATACATTTATAACCCCTGATAATGGCAGCCATCGCCAGACCCATTCCTGTATTTCCTGACGTTCCTTCAATGATGGTGCCGCCTGGCTTTAATTTACCGCTTTTTTCCGCGTCATCAATCATTTTAACCGCCATACGGTCTTTAATCGAGTTACCGGGATTAGTCGTTTCTATTTTTGCCAGGATAGTTCCGGGAACACCTTTCGTTATCGTATTTAATTTAACCAGTGGCGTATTACCAATGGTTTCTAAAATATTATTGTACCACATGTTGCAAAATTACACAAAGGCATTAAGTATTTTACAAACTATATTTTATTTGAAATATAATTTTTTAAACAGGAATTTTTTAGAATTATATTTCATAATCTATAACAATGATAGGCATTATAGATTGATTATTGGGCGAAAATCAATATTGGTTTGCAGCCTTAAATTTTGAAGCAGATTTCAGGTCTAATCTTTATGGCTAACAATTGTTGTTCAGGTGCGCCAGGGAAAAAAGGTTTCTACGAAGTAATTCCTTTTTTATAAAGCACACCGATATTCAGCATTCTGCTGTGTTTCAATGGAACGAACTTCATTATGTACAGATATCTGATACGATGATATCATCATAACAACATTTAAAATTTAGATTTTTAAAGCTGATAATAAAGGTTAGTCCTTTTCAACCTCATCCGATTGATTACCGCTGCCTTCTTTTTCAGAAAAACTTTTAGCTTGCTCATCAGCCGTTACATCGTTCTGATTGTCTGACTCCAGATTTTCATCTAAACGATCGTTCCAACGGTCTAAACCATTTTCAGCACCTTTACTTTTCTCCTGATGAGCTGCTGTATTTTTAGGAAATTCCATACTTAAATTTTAAACAGGAACATCGTAATGAAATTAAAGTTTTAAATTAAATCAATCTAAAGGCGGTTTCTTAGCTTCCTTAAATTCCTTAACGCTTTTACCGATACCCTTCATCAACTCCGGCAATTTTTTACCCCCAAAAATTAATAGAACAACTACACAGATTAAAATAATTTCAATTGCCGACATATCTTTTTTATGAATATACGATAAAAAGACCGAAAAATACTTTTTGGCCTAAAGTAAAACAGATGTATATCATTTATTCAGCATGCTACTATTTTATAAATCCGGTACCCATAGGCAGCTTTACAGCCGGTAATACCGCTCTTAATTTATTTCGCGATAAGGAAACAGTTTTGAATTCATCGCAATCATACCGGTAAGGGTTAATAAATTGAATTTGACAGCCTAAACTCAGGCCAAAATCCGCCTGATAATAAACTTTCATTTTTTTTGAAAATGATTATTACAAAATGATGATTAACAAAAGCTTTTAGGAAGAAACAAGCTTTTAATATAAACGTTATACTTGTAAAAACAGCTTATATGGCAACTGCTCAACAAATCCGGCAAGCATACCTCGACTATGTTTTAACCAATAACGAGAAACCTAAATCGGTTTACAGTTTCGTAAAAAAATTAAAAATTACGGAAGCTGATTTTTATCAGTTTTATGCCTCATTTGAAAGTATTGAAAAAAATACCTGGTTTGAGTTAACTTTTGAAACAATCACCAAAATAAAAGAACAGGAAGTTTGGTATCAGTATTCTGCCAGGGAGAAAATGCTTTCTTTCTTTTACAGCTACACGGAACGTTTGAAAAACGAAAGAAGTTTTATTATTTACAGCCTGAAAAATTATACAGGCAAATTTTCCACGCCCGATGTACTCGCAGGTGTAAAGCCGATATTTGAAAATTTTGCTGAAGAAATTATTAATGAAGGGCTGGAAAGCGGGGAACTCGCTGAACGCAGGTTTTTAAGTAAAAGATATAAAGATGCTTTATGGATTCAATTTGCATTTATTTTAAACTTCTGGATAAATGATGATAGCGACGGTTTTGAAAAAACAGACGAAGCTATTGAAAAGGGTATTAACGTAACTTTCGATTTATTTCAGCACTCTCCTATTGATAATTTATTTGAATACGGAAAGTTTTTAAGCAGAAACGGGAATTTTAAAGCGCGCATGGGGTTTTAATTAATGAAAACACAAGACAGTATTCCGGTAACCAAAGTAGAACGTTCAGCAAAATTTGTTAAAACGGGGTTTCAAATCGGTGGAAACTACATCAAGCATTATTCTAAAAAATTGTTTAATCCGGAAATGGACCGAGCACAATTAAATGAAGATAATGCAACTGATATTTATAAATCCCTAAGCGAATTAAAAGGCAGTGCTTTAAAAATAGCACAAATGCTGAGTATGGATAAAAACATACTGCCTAAATCTTACGTTGATAAATTTACACAATCGCAATACAATGCACCACCTTTATCAGGACCACTGATTGTAAGAACTTTTACCAAAAACTTCGGTAAAACACCAGATAAAATATACGATAGTTTCAATATCAATTCTACCAATGCCGCATCAATCGGCCAGGTTCACCAGGCCACTTTAAATGGGAAAAAATTAGCAGTTAAAATTCAATATCCCGGTGTGGGCGATAGTATTTCTTCCGATCTTAAACTGGTTAAGCCATTTGCTTTTCGTTTGCTTGGCATGTCGGAAAAGGAATTAAACATCTACATTAAAGAAGTGGAAGAAAGGTTACTGGAAGAAACGGATTATGAACTGGAAGTTAAACGTTCGATAGAATTTTCTGAAGCCTGCAAAAATCTTGATAATGTTATCTTTCCTGTCTATTACCCGGAATTATCGGGCAAGCGCATAATTTCCATGGATTGGATTGAAGGACTGCACCTGAAAGAATTTTTAAAAACAAATCCGTCGCAGGAATTAAGAAATAAAATCGGACAGGCCTTATGGGATTTTTATAACTTTCAGCAACATCAGTTAAGAGCAGTACATGCCGATCCGCATCCCGGCAATTTTATGATTACCCCTGATGAAAAATTAGGTGTAATAGATTTCGGCTGCATTAAAGAAATGCCTGACGATTTTTATTATCCCTTTTTCTCCTTAATTTCTACTGATGTTATCCTTGATAAACAAAAAACAATTGATGCTTTCCGTAAGCTCGATATGATTCATAAAGAGGATACGGAAACGCAGGTTGAATTTTACTATAAATCATACAAAGAGATGATTGAGTTATTTGCAAAACCTTACATCAATGAAGTTTTCGATTTCAGTAAAAATGAGTTTTTTGAAAAGCTATATGAATATGGCGAAAAAATTTCTAAAATGCCTGAGTTTAAACAGGCCCGTGGCGTAAAGCATTTCATATATGTAAACAGAACCAATTTCGGCCTGTATACCATTTTACATGATTTGAAAGCAACAGTTAAAACAAATACCTTTAAACCTGAAGTAGATAACAATTAAGTATTTTTCTTTACCACTTCTACCATATGATCTAAATCAAATGGTTTTTGAATAAAATCATCAGCTTTACTTTCTTCTGCAATTTGAGGTAATTTATCAGAAGTAGAGGTTAAAACAGCAGGAATATCTTCGGTTTCCGGGTCTGATTTTAATTCTTCAATTACTTTTGAACCCTTCTTATGGCCTTTGATATTGTCGTCAATAACCACAACATCGGGTTCAATTTTATCGATTTTTTCAATAGGATCAGTTGATAATGATGCAGTTACATCAAAACCTTCTTCTTCCAGTACCTGGTCCATAATATCCAGGATGTCTTTATTATCCTGAACCAGAACAACCTTTTTCTTCATAAAATAGCTGTGTTCAATATTTCTTTAAATATAATTAAAAAGTACAGTTCATTAATAAATCCCGGTTTATTTTTACGATTTGACCCGTCGTTTACAAAAAAGATTTCCCGTTCGTCTGTTTTTTAAAGCTGTTCGTCGATTAGTTATTGATGCTGGTATAAAAGGAACAATTCAGCTGCAACGTTTTTGAACTGATGACGTCTTATCTACAAACACTCACAAAAAAATAATTAACAATTAAATAAATAATTTTAATAACAGCATTATGAAAACCTCAATCAAAACCTTAATCGCAACCTCTTTAACAGCCATCGTTTTAACATCATCTGTTTTCGCAACAAGTGTTATGGCTGGCGAACACAAACCTACTTCAGTATCAGCATCAGCAAACAACTTTAAAAGAGTTGTTATCAAAGGAAATGTAGAAATTACTTTAGTTCAAAGACAAAATGAAGGCGTAACTTATGCCGATGACAATACAGGGAAAGCAAAAATTACGCAGGAAGGTAATGTATTGAAAATTACTTCGGCTGATAAAGATGTAGCAAAACTTGTGGTTTATGTAAATGACATTTACAGAATAGATGCAGCTGAAAATGCAATCGTTAAAACTAACGGAAAAATAAAATCTAAATATTTGCAGATATTTTTAAAAGGCAATGCAAAGGCAGATATTAATTCAACTACTGAAGGCTTATTCACCGTAATTGAAGACAATGCGGATTTAAAACTAACCGGTGCAACAGACAACCATACTTTGGTGATGGGCAAAACGCCTAAATTAACCATTGACAGGTTTGCTGCTTTGAAGACAAATATCAGTTCAGCTGAATCACATGCAATGGAAATTGCAGCTTTAGTAAAATAACCAACACGCAATAATGACCAGGCCTAAAGGCGACGAAAAAATTTCGTCGCCTTTTTTTTGGGGATTTTAACTTCAGTATTTCTTCAGAATGAAGGTGTATTTTGCACAAAATCACCATCAATGACTAATTTATTTAAGAACAGGTATAGTGTTCTTTATGCATTTATAGTTTATTTTATTCTCTTTTCTTTCCTGGTTAGAACAATACTATTTATTTCATCAAGCTACCACGCAGATTTCAATTTAGTAGAGATAATCAAAATTTTTTGTACAGGATTATTTTTTGACATTGGAACAGGTTTAATACTTGTATCATTTTATGCATTATTCTTATTTGTCATACCTGATAAAATTTATCAAAAGAAATGGAACAGACGATTAACGCCAATTGTATTTTTTCTTTTTTTGGTCATTACCTTATTTTCATTTTTTGCAGAATTAACTTTTTGGCAGGAATTTGAAAGCAGATTTAATTTCATCGCAGTAGATTACCTGATTTACACATACGAGGTTATTCACAATATAAATGAATCCTATCCATTGCCTTTATTGGTTTCTTTGATTTTATTGATAGCATTAATCATTACCTTCATTTTTCATAAATTAAAAATTTTCAAAAATAGCTTTGAGCAGGTAATATCATTTAAAAAAAGAGCTAAAATATCACTCACGTTAATTTTAATTGCTCTATCCTTCTGCTTAATTGTAAAAAACAGATGGGCCGAGCAAGGCAACAACCGTTATGCAAATGAATTAAGCAAGGCAGGAATCTATTCTTTCTTTGCGGCTTTCAAAAACAATGAATTAAATTATCAGGATTTCTATAGTTTAATCGATGATAAAAAGGCCTTCAAATTAATCAGGGATGAACTCCAAGAAACCAAAAGCACTTTTTTAAACGCAGGTTTATCCATAAAGCGGAAAATAGAAAATGATAAACCAGCATATAAGCCAAATGTTATTACCATTACTGTTGAAAGCTTAAGTGCCGATTTTTTAGCACATTACGGCAATACACAACAGCTTACGCCTTTTTTAGATTCGACCGCAAATCATAGTCTATTTTTCAGCAATATGTATGCTACAGGCACCAGAACGGTTCGGGGAATGGAGGCATTAACATTAAGTATTCCACCAACACCCGGAAGTAGTATTGTCAGAAGAACAGACAATGAACATCTTTTTTCTGTGGGCCACGTATTTAATACAAAAGGCTATATAAATACTTTTTTCTATGGTGGCGACGGGTATTTTGATAATATGAATCACTTCTTCGGAAATAACGGATACAATATTGTAGACCGTGGAAGAAAATTACTGAATGAAACCTATGACGGAAGTCGCACAATTATTCAGGATAATGAGGTAACTTTCGAAAATGCCTGGGGAATTTGCGATGAAGATATCTTCAACATTGTTATTAAAGATGCTGATTTGAAATATAAAAGAAATCAGTTGTTTAATAATTTCATTATGACAACTTCAAACCACAGGCCATATACCTTTCCGCCAAATAAAATCAATTTAGCGACAGGTACCCGTGAAGCCGCTGTCCGTTATACGGATTATGCAATTGAGCAGTTTATAAATAAAATTAAAACCAAGCCCTGGTTCAAAAACACGGTATTAATTATTGTTGCCGATCATTGTGCAAGTAGTGCAGGCAAAAACGAAATCGATGTTTCAAAATATCAGATTCCGTGTATGATATTGAATTTGAAAAATTCGGCAAATGTGAATATTAACAAAATGACTTCTCAGATTGATATTTTCCCAACCCTTTGGAATCTTTTAGGTTGGAAATATACCAATGGATTTTTTGGTAAAAACATATTTGATGCAGATTATAAACCAAGAGTTGTTTTAGGTACTTATCAAAAATTGGTTTATATGAGAAATGATAGTGCAGTGATTTTAAGTCCGCAGCACAAAATGGAAAGTTTCATTTACAATAAAGCCAAAAACGAACAAAAGAAAACCGATCTGCCAAAAGCATTTATCGACCAGGCCATTGCGAACTATCAAACTGCTTATGAGCTTTTTAAAAATGGCGGGTTAAGGCAGTAAAGCAGCCGCCCGCCTTTGCGAGCACGGCGAATTATAAAAAACTACATCTGTGTTAATCAGCGAAATCTGCGGGCACATAATAAAAATTTGCCACGGAATCACAGAATGTTACTGAATTCTTAAATTTATGGCATTAAGATTCCCGCCTGCGCGAGCATGACGAATTATAAAAAACTACATCTGCGGTTAATCAGCGAAATCTGCGGGAGAATTATTAGATATATTAAATAGCATTAAGATTCCCGCATGCGCGAGCATGACGACTAGTGGAAAACTACATATTCTCGTTAATCCTTTAATTAAGACTTAAATCTTCTTCCTCTTTTAAAGTTTCCGGCTGTTTCTTTCTGGCTTTATTTAGGTATTTAACGCCAACACGAAGCGCTTTTAAACCGGAAACACCCTGAAGTTCTTCTAAATCCAGCTGTTCCAAATCATCATTCAATAAGCCCTGATCCTGCAAATATTTAATGTATTCCAAATATTCTTTAGCTTCTTCGGCATTAAAATAAACCATTGCAATTTTATCCGGCTGCGTTAAGCGCTCAGAAGTTCCCTTAATTAATACTTTATCAATTCGTTTTTTAACAACTTCATACCTGATGTTATAAGCACCTTCCACATCAAACCTTCTTTCATCATTTCTAAAGCTTATATCAATAGAATTTGAATGGATAAATACCAATTGCGTTGTTTCCAATGGCCTTGGCATTTCTCCGATCAGGCTTTTTGATAAACGGGCGATTTCCACCATCGATGTAAGTTGCCACAAACGAATATTCTTTAAGTAAAGTAAGTCGAATGGTTTATTTGGCGCAATATCCTGGCCGATATAAATGTCATATTCCACACCGTCTGTCCTGAATTTAGCAAAATAGCACGGATAAGACGTTTGAAGGTTTGCCTGCGCCGTTTCCAGATACTGGCTTACCTCCATGTTTATCATTTGCATCGAAACTTCAAGTTTTCTTCTGTTTTCAAAAGCCAAACCGGTTTCAGGACGAATTTCAGCAAAATAATCATCAACAAGTTCCGCTGTTTCAGGATGGTTAACTTTAATAACCGAAAAGAAAGGGTAAACTTCCGCAGCCAAAAATTCATTAAGCAGCATTTCTTCGTTACTCGACGCCACATTGCTAATGCGAACAATCCAGTCGTTACAGTTAAAAATAAGTTTATCAATTAAATCCAGGTAAACAAATTTTCTTATGCCTTTTAAAGTTTTAATAATGTTCAGTAAATGAACATGCATATCTTCTTTTAAAGCCTGGTTACGCTCGGTTGTCGAGTTACGGATATCTATCGCACCAAACAGCGGGTACATGTTTTTAAACATAACCGTTTCGATCTGCTTATGCTTTTTATTTTTTTTATTTTGCTGAATAAAATGCCATACCGCCTCGTTAAATTTCCATTGTACGGAAGGTTGTAAAGCCGTAAATTTATCCATCAAAACAGCATCCATTTTTGCATTAAATTCCTCAATACTGTATTGGAAAAGCTGACCGATTAAAGGCAATGCCAGTCTTAACCTGGATAATAATTTATCATCTACTACAACTTCTTTACTTGAATATACTTCGAGTACACCGGCTAACTGAGTATTGTAATAAATAGGCAAAACCGAATAAGAGCAAACACCCGCAGCTTTTAATACACGAAGAAAAGGATCTTTAGCCATCTGATCCTCATTGATTGAGCTTACAAAAATAGGTCGCGGATCTTCTTTATACTTATCAACAAGCGAATAAAAAACTTCCTCTTCCATACCAGATGCTTTCGCAGAGTTAATAAGCATACTTTGCGAAAAGTCCTGATTATCGAATACCAGTTTATTGTTAACCGTTAAAAAAGGCATTAAACCGAACTCCAGCTCACCTTTCCCGCCCAATGTTTTTAAGGCCTGTGTTACGTGATTATACGCTTCTGTCTGGTAATTATGATCGACCAGGGCATTTCTTATACCCTCAATAGCATGTTGCAAAGTTACATCGGTTATAGAAATCACACTAAAACCTTCGAAGGTGAATTTCTTTAAGGGCAATGCCTTGTCGAGGTATTCAATTTCACTTCCTTCCTGAAAATGCTTGGCAAGTTCTTCGAAATTAAGTTTTGGCAAACTGCCTTTATGCTGAATATCAATAAACTGCGTATCATTTTTAATATTATAATACTGCGTTAATTTATTTTCGGGATTAACATGAGCATATATAATTTCATTCTTTAATACGGATGTGAAATTGTAAAATCTATCTAAAATTAAATTGTAAATAAATTTAAGATGCTTCATTTCAGAAGGCTCATTGTCCTTATTTACTTTACTTTTAGGATCGTGATCTTTAAAAAACTGATAAAATGCATTTGTACTGAAAAAGATTTCATCAGGCACAGGAGTACTTAGAGCCCAGTATAATTCATTTTCATTGGCCATTAACGGGGTTAATATGGTAAAAATTAACTCCAGTGTTTCTTTATGTTTTGATAACTCCTGTGAAGTTATGTTGCCAAGTAAAGCGTCTTCTTTCTCAATTTTTTCCAATAAGAATCTATAAAATTCAGATTTAACTGTTTTTTCAGTTTTTAACCTGTTTTTCAGGTAATTAACTAATGGCCTGAAAGACAAATTTGATTCAACCTGGCAATGAATACATTCATTTTTATGTATTTGTATTACATTGGTATTCATAAGTATATGTTTATTATAGATCTAAAATTAAATGGTAAAATAATATCGTTATGCAAATATACACATGGCCTGAGCTATAAATAGTCTGCTAAACGTAATACTATTTTTACAGCAACGATATATAACTTACGCTAAAAATAGGATTTTAGTTTCCAAATTAAGATTTAAGAAGGTTAAATTTCTTAGTTTTTCACCCAATTAATACCTGAAATTTATCGAAACATAAGGATACCAGCCATCAACAGAATGTCCCATTACAAAGCGAACAACGGTTAATGATGCCGGTGCAAAATAAACACCGCCGCCCACACCATGGTGCCACAGATCAGAATTTTCATTGCGCTTCCATACACGTCCGACATCGTAAAAACCTAATAATCCGATCTGGCCCGGAAGTATATAACTAACCAAATCGCCCAGTTTTGCCCTTAATTCGAGGTTATTATAAAAACTATGGTCACCAGCAAATCTAAACTGGCGGTAGCCCAGTAAATTTCCTTGCCCGCCGAGGAACTGGGATTGATAAAATGCTGGTTTTCCAATTGTTAAGCCTCCGCCGAAACGGTCGGCAAGGATAAAGTTCTTCCGGCCATCGAGGTTTTTGTATAAAGCAATGCTCGCTGTAAACTGTCCGAATGAGTTTGAATATTTGTTAATGCCTTTATAACCTAAAAGTTTAAAATCGACGTAACTGCCTAACGTTGGCAGCAAATCGTTGTCGCGGGTGTTGTTGGTGAAATTTACAATTGCACCGGCGAACATTTTTTCATTCCGTATATTTAAACTGTCTGATGAACCCAAAGGTGCCCCGCTTGTAATAAACCTACCCTCATTATCTTCCTGATTCAATTTGTAATATTGAAAAGAGGGGCCAATGCTGAAAGTAGATTTCGGCCTGCGCCACCTAATCGACGGATCAACCTGGTAAAGGTTAAATCTGGCCCGGTAATACCTGATTTCGTCGCCATGTTCATCAAAAACGGTTTCATTACCAACACCAAAGAAATTCTGCGTATTATTAGGCGCATACGCATCGGCTTTAATTAAGAAATCGGCTTTACCTAATGCCTTTAACCATTCCCCCCTATAATTAAACCGGAATGCCTTTGTTGAAAAAGAATGCAAAAAAGATACGGTTTGAACATTTCCATAAGGCTGCTTTCTAAAACCCGGGTTAGTTTGCTTGAAAATTAATCCTAACAAAATACCATCATCATTATTATAGCCGGCATTTATGGTATAAGAATCTCTATGGTACATATCTTTAGGTATGTAACTAAAGTTTGAAGTATCATTAGAAATAATTTTTTTGACTTTATCTGCATCATCACCAATGTAGGTTGCCTTATCTTCCCTGCCATAAAGCTTTACCGAACCATTGCTTTTGGCAAAATCATACACTTTCTTTCCTTTACCACCTATAATTCTGATTTTGATTTTTGAATTCTTATTATCCAGCACCAAACTGTCATCACCATTGTGCATATAAACCCTAATTTCCTGAGTTACTTTAGGATCAAAAGTCCGGTTGAACAGTTCATCTTTAATATTTCCTTCTTTAGAAATTTTATTGATTTTAACTTTCAAACCATTTTCTGCTGCATCGGTAATTTGAATTAATTCATTTTTATTGGTCACCTCGATATCTACAATTCTGTTAAAGAAATGGTAATAATCGTTCATCAGCTTTGGCAATTGTGCAAGCCTGCTTCTCATTTGAGCCAGCAATACATCATGATGGAGCGAATAACTTGGTTCAGGAAGTTTTTTTAAGGCTTTTTCAAAAACGGCATCATTATAATTTGCGCAAAACGCTTTTACGGTTTTATCCCATTCTTCTTCGCTGATGTTTGCTGTCCAACGGCTGCTTAGTTCTCGCCCTTCCCATAAAAACCAATTAATATTTTTAATATTTCGCTCATAGCCCTGCATCATTGGTAAAAAGGAAGATGATTGCGTATACCGCTGCAAGGCACCGTCTGATCGGAAGAAAACCTGGTCTCTATCCCTTGGAACCGGCGTATAATGCGAACCTCCGTCTTTTTTTGTTTCTTTCCAGCGCCACTGGTCTTCATGCCTGTCCCAATCGCCAAGCAAAACATCAAACGATCTTGCCCGCAACCATGCGGCGCCATCTAAAGTATTGTCGTTATCATCTGTCAGTTTTTTATCCATTTTAGGAGAACTATCCGACTCGCCCAGTGGCTCTCTTTCTTCTAAAAGGCATAAGGTGTTTGCAAAAGCAGATTCATATTCGCCCAGGTTATCATCAGGAGAAACCCATCCGATTATCGGATTACTATGCGGAATACCACCGGCTTTTGCCAGCACAGGCACAACTAAGGCCGAAAAAGGATGCTGTGCCGACATATTGTCCTTTATAATGTCTTTTGCGAAAGTCTGCCTCAACTGTTCCGGTAAAAGGACTTCCGGGTATTTTTCAACACTGCGCAAAACATATTCCTTACCGTTTTTATCTTCCAGCCTTAAGGATCTGGATTGGTTTCCACCTCCCCTTTGCGTTGCTTTTAAACCGCCGGCAATTTCAGAAACCCTTAAAACCGGAACTTTTGTGCTTTGTGCATATTCCTTTCGGTAATTCTCTCCAAATACATACCTGTGAAAACGGCCTACACTATCGTATTCCGGTTTAATTTTCACCATAATACTATCTGCCAGGATTGGTTTATCTCTGCTTCGTATTTTTTGATTGATGTTTTCAAATTTTTTGGTATAACTGTAAACCTGTTTAACTCCGGTATCCGCGTAGATGTAATACTCGTAGCGCATATCATTATTCATCAGCTGATCCGCAATGACATACCCTTGCTGCATTTCATGAAATAAGGAGGTTTTGCCTTCTTTATTTGGCGAAACTTTAGAACCTGAGCCACTTATAATCTGAAGTTGTTTACCTTTAATTAACTGTAAGCCATGTTCGTGGCCTGCAACATAGGTAACATTAGGGTTATCGCCAAAAATGCCGTTTACAGATTTTATCATGTCCTTATACGCAGGATGATTTAAATCTTCGGGACTTAGTAAAGTTGAACGCAAAATCGGGTATATCGACCCGATTACCGGCATAGGGATGTAAAGGTTCTTATTAAGTGAGGTTAACGGAAAAAAATGGTTGCGTAAATTAAAATAACCACCGTGCGGGCCGTAACTTTGAAACGGATGGTGCGAAGCCAGCAGAATTATTTTACCCTTATTTTTCTCAAGCAAATCTTCCATTTTAACTAAAATCTCATCTTTAGTACGGCATTCACATTCGCCGTTCGGATTTGATTTATTGTATGGAAACAGCCACCATTCACTATCGTAAGCAATAATGGTCAATTTATCTGTTAAATTTATGGCTACCGGATCAGGACAACCGTTTTCGGGTATTAACCTTAAAAGCGGATCATTCTGCGCTTTAAGGTAATCATCCTGCGCTTTGATTTTTGCTAAACCTTTAGGACCCGATTTATCCCAGTCGTGGTTACCGGGCAAAAAATATACCGCAGCACCTTTTTCACGCATTGGTGCAAACTGCGATTGCAATATCTTTTTTGTTTCTTCCTCCTCTATACTTCCGGGCAAACCCATTCCTGTGGGGTAAATATTATCACCAAGATAAACCACAGTTGTTTTTTTGGGAATAATTTGTTTCGCCGCGTTTTTTAGGTCCTGCATCTGGGCGGGATTCATTTCTCCGGCATCTCCAAATAAAATAACACGATATTTTACATCATTCTGGGCAAAAGCGACAGTGCTTATCAGGATGGAAAATATTAATAGAGTAAAATTTTTAGTCATAATATTGGTTTTTGACGTTGAAGTAAAAAGGGCTGTATCATAATCAATTTATCTTTGGATTTTGTCACGTTGAGCTTGTCGAAACGCCCTAAAAGGCTTTTTGACAAGTCCTTCAATTCGACTTAGCTACCATTGATGTTATTTGTTAACTCATTGAAATACATTAAACTATAGACTATATGTGTTTGCGATTTATAAGGCCAGAGCACTGTTTCTCCGTTCTGCTTTAAACCGGCCTAACAAATTTTTGGGTATGCACTGTCCTAGCCAAAGCACAAACTTAAATACAAAAACGGCGTAGCCCTCATGAATACCTATTAAAACAATAAATACTTATGAATAATTTTCAGCCGGCAATTATTAATTAGTTATCATTGTTTTTAATTGTATTAATGAGCTCGCAAAATGCTCGGTTTTGTTTCTTTTGTTGCCAAACCTGCGAAGCAAGCTTGGAGACCAATAAAAATATAAACTTCTCTGAAAAACAAAAAAGCCTGTCCGGCCAGGACAATAAAACACCCCGCCCTGCGGGCACCCCTCTGAAAGAGGGGAATGCAAATAGCAAACGGCATTCTCTTGAAATAAATATCCCTCAGCATAACATTTCGTATTGATAAGACAGCCTGCACTTTACATGCCTACTTTTTAAGCTTAAACTGTAAAATATCACCCGAAGCCGTTGTCCCGCCTTCGTTGGAAATATACAGATTTCCGTCTTTATCAAAAGCAATACCTTCCGGCTGATTAAAATTACCACCTTTTAATGAATGAACTGCCTTAACCTTGAAATTTGTATCAGTAATCACCAGCATTTTATTTACAGAAGATAAAACATACCATTCTCCTGTACCCGGATTTTTTGCCAATGCCGAAGGCTTAAATTTAACCTTTTTTTCTCCTGAAAGCTTCTCAATTTCACTGTAAGCCAAACTAAACTCGCCCGATGGCTTTAATGTGTTATCACCATTAAAATCGAATGCAAAAATACTCGTCGCCTTGTTTTTATCAT
Source organism: Pedobacter rhodius (assembly GCF_027213645.1). Taxonomy (GTDB): domain Bacteria; phylum Bacteroidota; class Bacteroidia; order Sphingobacteriales; family Sphingobacteriaceae; genus Pedobacter; species Pedobacter rhodius. Next base: position 600,125 of record NZ_JAPWGL010000002.1, read on the forward strand.
CAGCCTTACTACCCTTTGTCAGCACATATACTTTGCCTGTCTTTTCATCGGCGGCTAAACCTTCATATTCCGCTTTTGGAACCAGGTCTTTTACTTTTACCACATCGGCAACTTCCGGTTTGTTAATTTCCGATAAAGGGAAAATATGCAATTCGCCATTGCTTTTAAGTACGATTACCTGGTTTTTAATAATGGTCAAATCCTCGTAATCGCCTTTGCCTCCAAATTTTGTATATTTTGATTGTTTATCATTTAAGCCTAAATAAAATAAATCGCCATCTTCATCCTGGATGGCAAACACCTGTTTCGGATCGCCATTATGAAATACAATGCCTGAAATCTCAAACAGGTTTTGAGGCATATTATACTTAACAGGGTTTTCTAAATCATAAGGAAAGGTTGATGCTGAAGCGACTACTTCCTTATCATCTGCTGCTTCTTTCCGTTTTCCATTTACACATGAAATACAAAATGCCAGTAAAAGAACTGAAAATGCAGATGTGAGGTAAAGTTTATAATTTGTCATGGAATAAAAATTAAGACTGATTTTTTAAAAGTTTATAAATTTCATGTTGAGATGCAATAAGTGTTCCATCCTTTTCTACAGGAACATTATTCATGTGTTCATCGATAATAACGGCTTGCAGATTATCCTGTAGCTGAATATTGATGATTTCTATAAGCTCAGCTTTTATCTTTTTATCATAGATAGGGAAGCAAACTTCTATCCGCCGGTAAATATTTCTGTTCATCCAGTCTGCTGAACCCAAATAAATCGCCTGCTCACCTAAATTATTAAAAATAAATATACGTCCGTGTTCCAGGTAGCGATCTACAATCCTGATAATTTTAATGTTTTCGCTCAGGCCGGTTACACCAGGGATTAACCTGCAAATACTGCGCACCAGCATGGTAATTTTAACACCTGCCGCTGAGGCTTCGTACAATTTATTGATTAAGACCTTTTCTTCGAGGTTATTAAGTTTAATTGTAATTGATGCCGCTTTGCCAGATTTAGCATGCTCAATTTCCCGGTCTATTAAATTAAGAAAAGTTTGCTGAAGATTAAACTGCGCAACTAAAATATGTTCAAATTTAATTAAATCGTTTGATGAAGGTTTAACGCGCTTTGCCAGAAAAATAAACAAAAGTTCTATTTCCCTTAAAATCGCCTTATTTGCGGTCATCAGAATATGGTCGGTATAAAACGCAGCGGTACTTTCATTAAAATTTCCCGTTGCCAGCAAGCCGGTATACAGCATTCTGTTTCCGGTTTTACGCTTAACAAGCGCAACTTTAGCATGTACTTTTAGGGCCGTAACGCTGTAAACAATTTCAACGCCCTTTTCCTTCATTTTTTTTGCCCACTTAATGTTATTGGCTTCATCAAAACGGGCTTTCAGCTCCACCAGAACAAAAACCTTTTTCCCATTCTTTGCCGCACTGATTAGCGCATTAATAATTTTGGAGTCACTGGCTACACGATAAATGGTCAGGTAAATTTCCTGAACGTCAGGGTCTATTGCAGCTTCATTAAAAAAACGCAGTACGCTGTCGTAACTCTGGTACGGCGTATGAATAATAATGTCGTTCTTAACAATGGCATCAGTTAAGCTGCCGCTCACCACATCGGTATTACATATTTTAGGCCAGGATTTATTGGACAAGTCTGGCTGACTCACCGGGAATCCGATAAAATCTTTTAAATTATGGTATTGCCCGCCTTCAACCAGATTAGCCTTTTTAAGGTTGAAGAGTTTCTTTAATAAGGCCAGTACAGGTTTGGGAATACCGGGCTGATGAAGGAATCTCGTGGCAAGTCCCGAATCGCGTTTCAAAAGCTGTGCTTCCAGTTGTTCCGATAAACTACCTGAATATTCGTCTTTTAAATCAATCTCCGCATCGCGGGTAATTTTGAAACTGAAACAACCTGTTACCTCGGCATTTTTGAAAATTAAACCGAGGTGAAAGCGTATTACATCATCCAGAAAAACAACAAAAATTTCGTTGTCAACCTCAACTTTATAGAATCTTGGCAACTCATTGGACGGTATATTTAAAATAACCGTTTGTTCCTTTTCTTCCTGTTTTAGGGTAATCAGGAAATAAAGCGCGTTGTTTGATGGAAAGAAATTCGTTTGGGCGGTAAGGTAAACGGGTTGTATAAAAGCCAGCACCTGACTTAAGAAGTAGCGGGTAACCTGTTTTTTTATTTCCTTCGGGATGGTCTTTCCGTAAACCAGGTTGATGTTATTTTCCTTAAGCTGAGGTATAATATGCTCTTTTAAGGCTTTTCCGTAACGTTGCTGCTGTTCGGAAATTAATGTATTGGCCTTATTTAATAAATCAGTTTCAATGTGAATATCATTATCATCACGATTGCTGAGCTTTTCGAGTGCCAGCAAAACAGGCATACGCACGCGGTAAAATTCATCTAAATTGGAAGAAAAAATAGACAGGAACTTAATTTTTTCCAAAAGCGGTACAGTCTCCCGCTCGGCTTCCATTAAAATACGCTCATTAAATTTGAGCCAGCTTAAATCCCTGTTAAACAAAGTGGCGGCTTTTTCCATTAAAGTTTACCGTAAGCTGCGTAGGCAACAACAAATGCTAAAACTGCCGCAATTAAACCAAACATAAAAATATTATAAGCCAGCCTGATGAGCTTATATTTGCGGCCCAAAACAACGCCTCCCGAATAAACATCGGTTATTAAAGTACCATATAAAAAGTCTTTATCATCCATTACTTTAAGCATACCATCGGTATAGGTTGGTAACGACATTTTATAAAAATTACCAAAAAACAGGAGGTTTACTTTTTTTGTTTCGATGTCTTCAGGTGTAAAAATTCCGGGCGGAATAGACGGCCGGGTTGATAAAATGGATACGACTACGCAGGTTAAACTTACCGAGAGTAAAATAAATGTCGGGATAATTAAATTACTGTGATCTTCCAGTCTTCTTAAAAGCAAACTCACAATCAGCGAAAGCATGATGGAGTTAACGGTTATTAAAATATGTGCCTTATTATCGGCCATATCGCTTAAACGCTGGTTATTTGCCGATGTAATCCTGAACATGGTTTCAATACCTTTATCAGGTTTTTCGGTTTTATCCTTTTTATTTTTCTTTTTATCATCCTGAGCCACCACAGCAGAACTGGCCATTCCAACCGGCATTTCATCAAAAACAACCTGGTCTTTCTGATCAGAGAGCTTATTTTTTATTTTTTCGATATTTTTCTGCTTTTGATCATCGAGTAATAACTTTGCATAATCCGTATGGTAATGCTGCATTTCAAGAAACTGAATATCTTTTACACGCCACGCCTTCTTACTCACATCTTTACCAGACAGCAATTCAAATTCTTTATGCATTAATTTGCCCTTCTGTCTGAAATCTTCCGAACCCAGGTGAAAGAGGTCTGCATCACACAATATATTTTCCAGTTGATTGTTGGGTTGTTGCGGGATTTTAGTGCTTAAAATGGCCGCTGAAACCTTCGCTCTTACATTTTTATTTACGCCCAGCGATTCTAAATATGTATCGGCCAATTCTGCCCCTTTAACTTCATGATGCTGCAGATCTTCAAAATAGCCGGTGTCGTGGAACCATGCTGCAGCGGTAACGATAAAAAAATCTTCATCACTTAACTGGTAGTGGTTGCCGATTTGCTGTGCTGCTTTTACCACATCCTGTGTATGCTGAAGGTTGTGGTAAACCAACCTGGAATCATGATGGGTGTTAAAATAATCGTTTACATGTTTCTCTACATCTATTTGTAGCTGATTATAATCCATGTGGGTATTTGCTAAATTAATGATTAACGGAAAAAGTTTCCTGATGAGCGTGTATACAATATTTTAATAAAATTACGCTAATTTCATTAAAACTATCGTAATGTTTTAACAACATACAAAAACGTTCATTTATTTTACAATAACGTTATCTATAATCGATTATTAATCTTTTTGTTTTAAAAAAAAGCAATTCCCTGAGAATGAAGCTGAAAAAGTAAATTTTAAAATTTAATAAAAAACTTTTTCCAAAATCGAAAGCAAATTTGTAACATTGCATCGCAAAAAACGACAGTTTTTTCGGGGCCTATAGCTCAGTTGGTTAGAGTAGAAGACTCATAATCTTTTGGTCGCTGGTTCGAGCCCAGCTGGGCCCACAACCCTTCAGTGAAAACTGGAGGGTTTTTTTATGGCCGAAAATGCTTTGTTGGCTATGTTAATTAATACGATGCTTGTTGCTAAGCCTGGAGAGTCTGATGTGTTTAGCCAAAACGTAAAACAAAAAAAATGGGTGTCTCAACGACGCCCAGTAAATAACATGATTGGAAGTGGATAGTACTATTTGGTCATTCCCATTTGATCGACTTGTTGTGACTCCCCTTTCGCAAGTGAAAAAGTAAGTTCTTTCCAAGCTGTTCCTTTTACTCCTTTTAAAATTACACTATCTTTTGTTTTAGCAATTGTAAACAGAAAGTCTGCTAATTTTGGATCGTTGCCTGTAGACTTATCAATCTCGGTCATGCCATACTCATCCACAGCTTGGGGATGATGATTGTTTATTGTAAAACTTAAGTTGGTCCAAGCACTTCCTTTTAAGCTTTGAAGTTCCAAGCCTTTGTCGGTGTTCCTGATAGTCATTTTAAATTCCTGTAATTCGGATGGAGTTTGCGTGAACGATGAAGTTACCAATAAAAGCATTACCGCTAGTGACGATTGCACAAGCACATTGATTGATTTAAATTTGATTTTCATTTGAACTATAATTTAGATAGGTGAATATACAGAAAGTCAATTAAACAATCAACTTAAGATTTAAAATGCTCACTCTGGCGCAAGCGTCTCGCTTGTGACGAATCATATATTCGAAAAACTAATTATCAATCGAATGTCAATAGCCGTTAAAGACTAAAATCTATTACGGTTTAAAGCACAAGCGGGTCGCTTGTGCTAGCGTTGGTGAATAGAAAAGCTTGCGCCAGATTGGGGTTTCGGTTGTTTAATAATTTTAACAACCAAACTTGAACCACCAGTACCATATCCAACCTTGACACTTAATTTTATATCATCTAGTCCTTCTTGACAAGAATCATAATGTAGAGTAAACATGAGCGATAGATTTTTTTATAATTAAAGCTTTTCTGCTTTATGAGGGTATTTCTTTTCTATTCTTAAAATTAACTGCTTTGGGTATTCCAAAGTGTGATGTTGTTCATTGCAAATTCCACATTTATAATAAACTCCAAAACCACCTATAACTTTCAGAGAGTTCATTCTAAAATAATTGCATCTTGTATTTGAACAAACTGGTGAAAAGTATTTAACCTCATATTGCTTAACTAGGTCATTGTAAACCCAATCCCATTTATAATTAATTCCATCCCATTTGTCAGCAGTATAATTTAACATCTTTCTGATATCTGTCTCGCTTTCCATGGTACCTGCCATTATCTTCTTTCTAGTTGAAAATCCATCTACTGGCGGTTCTTGTTTTACCGGTTCAAACTCTATATCTGCAATCTCTTCAAATTCAATTTCCTTTGGTTTAAAATATCTTGCTCTAATTTTTTCATTCATTTTCCATGCAACAGCCATACAGAAGTAGGTACATATGCTGGCTATCCATTCCCATAAAGCTAATTTATAATTCAGAAAAGACAGGGTGTTATTATATATAGCCTTGAAACTAGTTCGTACTGATTCAGGTGGGATAACAAGTAGTATTAATCCTACAATCAAGGCAATAACACCAGTGACAATCTGTTTAGACCATTCTTTGTCAATCCATTTCTTGTTAGTTTCTATCATTGAGAGTATTTAACAGATGTAAATATAATATTTATGTTAAACCTTTTAGATGATTTCAATTGTCAATTTCCCCAATCTGGCGCAAGCGTCTCGCTTGTGATTAATAATATTCGAAAAACTAATTATCAATCGAATGTTAATAGCCGTTAAAGACTAAAATCTATTACGGTTTAAAGCCCACTCTGGCGCAAGCGTCCCGCTTGTGACCATTAATATATTCGAAAAACTAACTAATCAATTGAATATCAATTAAGCCTTTAAAACCTGAATAATCTCCCAACTCTGGCTCAAGCGTCTCGCTTGTGACAAATCATATATTCGAAAAACTAATTATCAATCGAATGTCAATAGCCATTAAATACTAAAATTCATTACGGTTTAAAGTACAAGCGGGACGCTTGCGCTAGCGTTAGTGAATAGAAAAGCTTGGGCCAGATTGGGGTTACTGCTGGGAATGCACAATATTGAGTTAATTATTGCCTGACAGGAAGCGCTCTGGTCATTTGCTTATTAAAGATAACGGCGTCAAATATTTGCGGCCATCTTCTCTCTAATGGATAATAACCATAAGGCCTCATACTTCTTGGTTCATTTAACCACTTTCCTTTCTTCGTTTTAGACAATGATTTTAAATCAAGAAAAGCATTTTTAAATCCTGCCTGTTCGAATAAGGTTTCAAATGAATTAGTAGAGGGTTTATCTATTTTTGATGCTGTTGGATTATTATACCATGCAACTTCCCCCTCATATGCAGTAAAACAGATTGAGTAATATTTGTCAGCTAGTTTATCTTTTAAGAAATCTCCCATGAACGGAGCTGTTACGTCTTTTTGTTTTCCATTTTCTTCGATATAAGTCTTACCTATATGTATACTTGCTGCCCAAACAATTATTTTGTCCGTTGGGTATTGACTTTTAGCAATCCAAATAAGATTCTCGGCCATTAGCGAATCTCTTATGCTTTTAGATAATGTATTAGGACTATCTAATCCTTTCTCTTCAAGAATTGCAGGCAGGTATGCGCTCGTTGATATCCAAAACTGTTTCCAAAAGTTGGAAACGCTGTCTTGTTTTAAATTGGATATATCAGCGATTTTCCTATCCAGAATACGTTTAAAAGAAGGTAAACGCTGTATTATTTGTGATTTTACCTCTTGATCAATAGTATTATTCTTTTTTAATTCAAAGCTCAAAGCGTTGTATACCCTGTAAAATGTATCCTGTTCAGCCATATCTTTAAAAGCAATGTTTCGGGCTTTTAGAAACATCAAAAAGTCAACAGGCAGGTCACGTCTTAAATATGTGCCATGAAGTTGTGGATCAAATCCTGTTACCCGAAGTGGATTTGGTGTCTTGATAGAATTGGCAATATAATTAGCAAGAGGCAAGAATTGCTGAGTCTGTCCCCAAAGTTCAAATGTAGAATTTTGAATAGCTTTTACCGGATCTTTATCCCAATGAGCGACTTTCCACGCTCGTTCAGCGTTATATAAGCTGCTTTCAAAAGCAAGAACCTTAAAACCCAGCTTTTCATGAAGGAATTTTATCAAACGTGCTTTGGTTTCAAACGTTGTTCCATCTCCATGTGATTCTTCGCCCAGCAAGACTATTCTTGCGTCCTTTATACGCTCAATTAACTTTTTAAAATCGTTGTATTCTTCACTATTTATGTCAATAGCTATCTCTGTCGCATTCTTTTTAATAAAATCAATGTTGCTTTGCGCAAAAGCTGATAAAAAGGTAATTGATAAAATAGCTGTTAAGAGTTGTGTTAATTTATTCATATTTGTTTGTTAACGTTACTAATATATAAAGATTTAGGAAGAGCCGAATCAACCTTTTAATGTTTCGTTATTTGTATGATTGGTTAAGTTATATCACGTAGATGAATAATCAGACTGAGCCTTTCCGCTGTAAAAACAGCAAATTTAAGTATCGATAACTATAACTTTGCGACAGATTGAGGGATGCTAAGATTAGATGGAGCAATAATCTATTTCTGGCGCAAGCGTCTCCCCACTCTGGCGCAAGCGTCTCGCTTGTGACAAATCATATATTCGAAAAACTAATTATCAATCGAATGTCAATAGCCGTTAAAGACTAAAATCTATTACAATTTAAGCACAAGCGGGACGCTTGCGCTAGCGTTAGTGAATAGAAAAGCTTGCGCCTGTTATTCTCCTGGCTCAATAGATACGACTTAAAAAAAGATATCTATATAGTCCGTCGTTTGGCCGTCGCAATTAAGCAACTGTTGCAGCCTCCAGTATTTTCGCTTTCCACTGGCCTTAAATATATAAAGCCCGTTGCGCTCACAAGGCTGTCCGCCATTGATGAAACTGATTTTCGAAACTATTTTCCCGTTAAATTTTAATGTATTTCCCCGGTTCAGAAATGTTCCTTTAATGGATACATAATCATGAGATTTTGGATCCTTCTGTTCACCTTCAATGCTGTATTCGTCCTGTCCGATTACTTTTATATAGACGCTTCCGGGATTGTTTTTGTTAAAAGTTATCCACTGGATAGTGAATGAATGCAAACCTGTTCGCACCGGCCTGGTTTGTGAATGGCCTGGTATGGCAAGAAAATAAAAAAAAGTAATGATTAATATGTGTTTCATCGCGATAAAATAATGTTTAAATCCGGTTTAATAGAATCAGGCGTCCGTTAACTAAAAATTTATGATTCTATTGAAATGCCATTGATTGACATGGCGTTGCAGTTTAGCAATAGAATGATATTGCCGGTTGAATCTCCGTAATACGTTGCTGAATAATGGTCCGAAAAGCTATATAAAGATGCTTTGAAAAACTTGATGGTTTTCGAAGACAGTTTCCGATAGGTGTCGGTGATGGTAATGGTTCCGTTAAAACTACTCTTTTTCCGGGCCATCAGCTTAAGTATTTCATCCGGCAGGTTTTTGGCATTCAGGTTCAGGTGGAATATACCGGACTTATTTCCTGCAAGAGACAACCCGCTTTTGGTTGAAGTGGAATCCTTACTTTTTCCAGCGGGTGCTGTTTCATCGTCATCATAATACCTTGAAAATGATGTCGAAACGCTATTCAACGGCGCATTGATTGTTTTCCCGTTTACACTTATATTCAACATGATTTTAATGCGTGAATCCGCCTGCGCCCGACTTTTATAGGATAACGCCATAACAAAATAAAATGAGCACAGTCGTAACCAGATTTTTCATAAGGCCGTAGTTGTTATTTAAATAATTAGTTATAAACCCAGGCGTATTTCAATGGTATTGAATTAAACGATGATGCTGTTCACCTCCGCAACGAACCGTTCGACCTTTCGGGTACTAAAAAAGCTTTGCAGCACGATTACAACCTCCTTTTGCGATCCGGGCTTCAGGAAATAAGCCCGTACATCGGTTCCTGAGTAAATGAAGTTTGTCGATTTTCTTACCGTTTGCAGCCCCTTAAAGTCATCAAAAGAATAACTGCAATTGCCGAGGCCGGTAGGATTTGTTCTGGTGAGCAAACGGGAATTTTTATCGAGTCGCACATCTGTAAAACCGGCGAGCATAATGGCAGGACCGCCTATCAGGGTTAAGAGCATAAAGCAAATCCGGCCAATCGTCCATCCATCGCCTAACCATGCACCCGGCGTAAGTTCATGAATACCAATAACCAACAATAACAGTCCCAATAGAAGGCTTCCAAACTTATTTTTTTTGATGATATAAGCGCTGCCTTCCACATTAAAAAACGTATAGCGCTCTATATTGAGGGGCTTAAAATCTTCAGGACCATCGTGGGCTTCCAGATAATGATGAATGGGTGTTATCACTTCATCCACAAATGTGAGGGCATTCGGATCATTGTTTTTTACGTAAGCACAAGATACCAGCAGGCCTTTCCCATAACGATTATCCTTTTTAAATACCCGGTAAGTATAAGAACCCGCGAGATTGGAAACGGGACTTATCCCATAAATTTGAGAAAATGGTATAGCGCGTATCGGGAGAAAACCCATCAGTTTTTTACGCATTATACCTTCACTAATATCAAACTCGACAGACGTACCTGCCCAACCCACGAAAAGTGCAATTATAATAAGTAAGACCAGGAGTAATGGTACTGATGAACCCGCATCATTTTGAAGATAATAAATATAGACAAAATAGCCTGCAGCAAAGATGATCGCCAATATAGCGGCTAAAATGTACGAAAGACCATAGGGATAAACAGTTACACGGCTTGGCTCAATACGCCAGCGGGTTTTGGATAATGATTTAAGAGACATAGGCGTTACATTTTATATGATGAACACTTTAAGTTTGTTTTGGTTTGAGCCGCCATATAATTTTGAAAACCGCTCCGAAAATGAAAGCCATCGAACGATTTCCGGAAATCATTAAATCGATAACCAGGTTCAGCTGATTTTAATGCGAACGGGTCCTTTAATATGATTTACATCAACAGGCACCCCCTTTTGGGTGATGACCACTTTACCCTGATTATGCAAATGAACAGCAACATCAAGAACATTTTTCATATGCCTGCGCCAATCATCAGGAAATAACATACGGGCAATTTCGGATGGACAAGTACTTTTCTCCGGACCACGTTGGATAGCGGTAGACAAAATTTTTTCTGATATTTCTGAATGCACTTGCATATCCTGATAACAAGCAAACATAACGATTGCTTTACCAATGTATTAACAATTTGTATATCCAACTCAATTTGTTGAAAAATGTAGAACGTAATAAACCTAAGGGGAGATTTTCGCTATCAGGTTAATGGCCCTGGTCCATTTTTTATATATTTCAATGGGCTTGGGATAATCCGGAATGTCAAATGCCCATGGGATGAGCACTTCTATATTATTTCTGCCCGCAAGTTCGGGTATCCACTGCCGGATAAAGTCTTGTGATTTATATTTATTCGATTGGTGTACCGGGTTGGTGTACCAGATTTCAAATGCCTGCATATGCCAGTTCATCCAGTTGGAGCTGACATCGTAATCGATAAGTTTCGACTCAAAGTAAGCCGCGCCCCAGGTCCAGTCGATCTTTAAATCATGTACAAAATAACTCGCACAGTTCACCCGTCCGCGGTTGCTCATGTAGCCCGTTTGGTTCAGTTGCCTCATATGGGCATCGATAAAGGGAATACCTGTACTGCCCGAACACCAGCTCTCAAATTTCATCGGGTCATTCTCCCAGGGGATATCTTTATTTTTATAACCTTTTGTTTGGAAGACAGCAGTTCCAAAACGCATTCCCTTAAACGTAAAATAATCCCGCCACACCAGTTCAAAAATGAGCCACCAGGTACTCTGATTCTTTTTGATCTGCGCTTCGTACGCCTTTACCCGTTCATATATCGCTCTGGCAGAAATACAGCCCAGTGCCAGGTAAGGCGAAAATTTCGAACTGTAATCCAGGCCATCCGATTTGTTTCTGCTCCACCTGTACCCTGTAAGCAGTTCAGATTTAAAAGTATAATATTCAAGCCTTTTTAGTGCTGCTGTTTCACCGCCCTCAACAAATGGTTTAGCATTTTCATATTCTTTTTTTGTGAAACCATAGTGCTTATAAGCGGGGAATTCATTCGCTTTAATGTTAGGAGCGGCCTTTAAATGCGCAGGACGGCTAAAAGTTTTCCTGGGCTCAGCCGATTTGCCGGCAGGAATCCTGTAAGCTTTGCTTGTTAGCGGTATTTTAGATATTTCAAAAGGAATATCATCTTTATGGTAGAGCGTTTTACCCCAGAAAAAATGAAACCTGGTTTTCGGTAAAGCTTTTAAGATCTTATCCACTAAAGTGATTTCATAACTTGCATATTCCTCCTCCGTATATACATCAGTTATGCCATAGGCCTCAACCAGCCCGGGCAAGGTAACCAGTGCAGAATCCGCTCCAACAATCAAATGACCGCCAAGTGCTTCCAGCTTTTTCTTTAAATCCAGCACACACTGCTCCATGAATTTAAATCGGATTATATCGGCTTTTCGAAAACCAAAATCCAGTTTTTCGAAATCTTTCTTTTCGATACAATAACAGAAAACCAGATCGCTGCATTCCTCCACAGCCCTTGTTAAAGCTTCATTATCGTGCAACCTCAAGTCGTTCTTAAACCAAACCAAGCCCCGTTTCTTCATCTTTATAAAATTTTTACCCCCGATTTTGTGGTAAATCCCCTAAAATAGTACTGCTATTTATCCTTTCAATTCAGCATGTATACACAAATAACAAACATAATAGATAGATGAAAGTTCTTATCATCGGGTTCATTTCAATGCTTATCTTAAAGAAAACGATACAAAGAATGCCGGATTACGGGGTTTTTGATTACTTGGAGGGTTATTATACGCTGAAACTGGTCAAGACCTCCTCAGCCTTATTTTAGTCCCGAAAAACCAATCAGGGAAATAAATAATTTCCAAATCTATTTTTATGCATTCTTGTTCTTTAGTATATGCATAGCACTGTTACTCAGCCAGACCAGGCAAGACTGGAAGAAAAATTCAGGATTGTCGCGTTATTAATCCATAAATTGCGAAACAGTTATGTTTCAATTGGCTTTCAGGCACCACGAACCATATCTTTACATTTCAAAACCGAAATTACCCAAATCGTTCGTCGGAACACCTTTCGCTTATTGGAAGATCTCAATAAAAAGCAAGCCGTGTGTTTTGAAGTTTATGTACGGGAACGACTTATTACGCCAGGATAAGGTTTTGTCATTATTTTAAAAAGCATATCTTGATGGACTATGTAAAGCCTCAGAAAATTTCCGGTACGTTTACAAAGCAATATTCGCTTCACCTCCTAATCATCCTGTTCGGGGTTTTTAAATTCTGCATTCATTTGTTCACGATGGAGGCTTACGGTCTTCATGCCGATGAATTGTACTACATTGAATTAAGCCGGAGTTTTGAATGGGGCTATTTAGATATTTCGCCATTTGTTACCTGGATGGGCAGGATCTCTTCTATCTTTGGCAATGCTGTCATCAGCTGGCGGATGTTGCCCTGCCTGTTTTCAGCCTTTACGGTAATACTTACCGGCCAAATCACCCGCCTGCTGGGCGGAAAGCAGCTGGCCGTATCCATCGCCTGCTCCGCATTGATATGCTCTCCGGCGGTGCTGGCAACCTCTTACCTTTTGCAGCCGGCCGTGTTCGACCAGTTTTTCTGGACTTTACTCACCTATGCCCTACTGGCTTATCAGAAGAACAGGCAAATTAAATATCTTTATTTAGCCTCGGCCGCATTTTCCTTTGGGATGCTGAATAAATATACCATCCTGATTTACCTTGGCTCACTGGGGATTGCGTATCTTTTTTTTAAACCAAAACACATACTTATCGACCTTAAAAAGCTGTTTTACCCGGCACTGCTTTCTATTGCAATACTTCTGCCCAATATTATCTGGCAATGGCACCATGGTTTTCCAATACTACATTACTCGAGCCTTGTTGCCAAAGGCGCACTCTATGTAGATTTAGGCGATTACCTTTTTCAGCTCTTTTTCTTCCATGGTGCAAGCGTAGCCGTATGGACAGCAGGCCTTATATTCCTATTTTTTCCAAAAGAAAATATACCATTTCAGCGCATCTGGCCAATTAGCTTCCTGATGGTCGTTTTAATCCTTTTACTATTAAAAGGGAAATTATACTATGGCCTGGGTGCTTTTCCTTTATTTTTCGCGTCTGGTGGATACTGCTGGGCGATTATGTTAAAACAGCTGAATAAAGCGGCCAGGGTTGTTTTTTTTATTGTGTTATATGCTTTTGGAGCGTTGAGCTTACCGCTAGTGATTCCGTTATTGCCAATTGAAGTATCCAGGATGTATATAGCTAAAATGGTTAAAATGACCAGCTTTACTAGGCCACTGCTTTGGGAAGATGGTACCAGCGGAACTTTGCCACAGTTTTTTGCAGATATGACCGGCTGGGAATTAATGGCCAAAAAGGTGGAGCGGGTTGCAGATCGTTATGCTGACCCTAAGCTATTGGTGTTAACCGATAACTACGCAATAGCAGGCGGATTAATGTTTTATGGCGGGCAAAACATGCCCCGGGTTATATCTGTCCACAATAGTTTTTTGCTCAGTTCGCCACCTTACGTTACCGGCAAAAACATTATCTACCTTTCAAAAGACAGTCCTTCTAAAGTGCAGGACCTGGCCAGGGAAGTAAAATTAGCCGAAGTAATAAAGATGGAAAACTCGCAATTAAGCGGCATTCATATTTATATGCTCATTGATGTCAACGCCCGGTTTCAAAATAAGTATAATAGCGATAGAGAGACGTTTTACCCGCAAGCGAAGCGTTTAAATGCACAGCCCCTTAAATTTGAATTATAAACAGGGCTGTCTGGTTTAATTTTACATGGTCCGGGCAAGTACTAACCTAAGGTTCATCCAAAAACGCATTTATTTACCTGAGAGAGTATCCGGTTAAAATTTAATTGTCAAACTAATAACATTACTTACACAATTAAAAAACTATGAAAAATGGCATGGGGTTTCAACGGCGCTTCTGGATGGACCTCATCAGCTATCTCTAATACTAAGGCCTGGTTTAAAGCTGTTCCGTATACAAAATGTAACATGGCCAATTCTGCGATCACCAAATCATGTTAGACAATTCTATTTATACTCACAAAAATGGTTTTAACCCACTGTAGCAAGGCTGCTGCGGTATAACACAATACATAGATGTAACAGGAGAAAAATGCCGAGATTAGAAGAGATCAGCCTCATAGCCAGGGTGGTGTTACCCATTTAGCAGAAGTAGCTATGATGGTTTGGAACCAGAATATAGACCTGGTTCGTTATAATGATAAGTATGGTGTATTAAACTATGGGCAAACCGGTGCCAACAGACTTTTTACAGGCTTGGAGTACGTCGCAAAATACAATGTTGGTCAAACTGTTCCTTATCACCCGTTTTATGAATATTGCAACAATGTATACATTTATCCAAATGGCATTTCTGCTTCGGGGCGAGGAAATTTTTCGCCAATGTGGGAGATGGCTGTAAGTTTATTTAATAAGGCATCATTATCACCGGTATATTCACAAATGGTTGTTTCAGGTACAGGTTATCGACCGGAAAAAACAAACAGTGACCATTCCGGACTTGGGACTTTACTGTATACAACCACACCGTAATTATTAGGCTGATATTTTGCCTGGCCATTAATCATCAGGATATTAAAGAAAAAATTAAAATCAGTTTCATTCTGATTATTGGCATTTCAGCATCTCAAACCCCAACAATTTCATTTAATGAACCAGCGCTTCTGTTGATCATAATTATTTCTGGAAATGCGAAGGATAGGTATTTAGCAAAAGTAATTCATGATGATTAAATACATCCTGTAAGGTTCGTTAAGTAAGAATATCATTATGTATAAAAAAAAGCTAACTATATCGTTGGCTTTTTTTTATACGTCATAAATAATATTAAAATTATAAATGGTTCTAACTAACTATTATTTTACACCAATAGGCACTGCAATTATAAACGTACCTTAATATGCGCTGTATTGTTAGCTTATCAGCAATCAGAAGATTATACTTATTAATCTTTTCTCTTAATCACTTTTTAAATTTACCATAAATTTTTAGTAATGATACATTAGGATTTAGCTATCCCCTTTTATGTATAAAGATTCAATTTTTTTTTCAACGTCTGCTTCTTAGGATTAATAAGGATTTATTTTTTGTTCCAGATAGCTTAATAATTCCTACATGAATTGCAGCCAATGAATCATTTCTAAATCCGATATCGAAAATCACAACATCACCCCTTGTAGGCGCAGATATACAGTCGACTTCAAAATACTTGATATATTCACCATTTGTATCACATATTAAACCAACTCCCGCTTTCTTATTGTAAGAAAGAACCCGGCCCGTTCTCATATTATAATAATCATTACTAAATCTTGCATGAATATTAAATTTAAGTTTTACTATTATCGGTAAAACGGACCGGAATACGGATTATATTTCCTTGTTGAGACAAACAGGTATTTGGAATATGGGGTATCATTTCTTTACCCAGCAAACGGATGACTTCGCTACAGAATTTGGAAAAAATTATGGGTTTCATCATAAAAAGGTCACCACCGGCTTGAAAAACATCCAGCGCACACTTGCTTTCCTCGCCACAAATGATAATTATTTTTACGAAATGCCTTAACTTAACCGCAATCTCAAAGACGCTAGAATCATACCCCCTGATCCCCATGATAAGCAAATCTAACTTCAAACTACTTGCCGAAATTTGCTTGATGCCATCAATACCTGAACTCAATTCGATTATTTCAAATCCTCCGATTTTTTTTATATAGTTTGAAAGGATTCGTACGGATTTTGGGTCATTGTCAATTATCATACATCGATTCATATAGGGCAGATTTAAATAGTTTAACTAGGTAGAAGTATACAAGTTCTCATAGGCGTAAATTATGATTCATCATAATTTGCCATGGATTAATGTATGGACCTCTTCGGCAAATTTCAAAAAGTCAAATGGTTTTAACATGAGCGAATCTGCCTGACAAGTGATTGCATTTGCCTGCGATCGCATCATTGCTGTGATTAACATGACCGGTATATGAGCTGTCTTAGAATCCGCTTTAATCAAGTCGCAAAGTACTCTGCCATCACTATTCCCCAGAAGAATGTCCATTATAATTAAGTCTGGCATAAACTTTTCAATTGTATCTTTTAATAATTCAGGTTGATTGATACTTTTTACTACATATTCCAAATTTTCCAGTACCATTTGAATGGCATCTGCATTGCTAAAATCATTGTCAACCACTAAAATCCTGGTCATTTTTTTATATTTAAGTTATTGCGACTTATACCCGATTATATAGCTCAATCGAGATGGAAAAATTTTCAACAATAAACAGGTTGTCATTTTAATATGTTAAAAATCAATTTATTGATTTCGGATGCTGTAAGGGGTTTTGATTTATAGGTATCAGGTAAATTTGTCCAGGCTACCTCCATAGCAAAATAATCAGGAGATTTGCTTTCCCTGCCCTCTATCTTCGCCAGCTGTTCTTCTGTAAATTTCTGCCAACGAGCCAAATATAAAGAGCCCAGTAACCCTCCCCATTCCTTATGGGCATAATCATGAAGTTCGGTTTTAGGACTATTGTTGCCCCCCCAATACGTAATCTGGATTTTTGCATTCCTCAAAGTTTTAACCTTATCTGTTGGAAGTTTAGCAAAATCCAGTGCCTGATTCAGCCAGCGGTTTAAAGAAAAGTATTTACTTGACTTCAACAGTGAATCCTGCTGCATAATCAGCTGTTGAAATACGGTACTTTCCTGTTTAAACATTGCCGCATCTTTTGTCCGTATTGCAT
Source organism: Pedobacter rhodius (assembly GCF_027213645.1). GTDB lineage: Bacteria > Bacteroidota > Bacteroidia > Sphingobacteriales > Sphingobacteriaceae > Pedobacter > Pedobacter rhodius. Next base: position 617,316 of record NZ_JAPWGL010000002.1, read on the forward strand.
CCATCATTTTTTGATAAGTTTCATCACCCTTATTGGACAGCACCTGTCTTACGAAATCAATCCTATCAACCTGATAGGTCTCTACATCTGCATAGCTATCGCCAGCCGTTACGAAAAGTTTAACCGCTTCCTTAAATTTAGCAGGATCATAATTTCTTTTGCGGGTTCCCCATGAGGATACCGTTTTGATTTCAACTCCAGGTCTGGCACAGAAAATTGATTCGGAAGGCCCTTCCTGATAAATCTCCGGACTACTGTAAGCTGTTTGTAACAGTAATTGCCAGGCTTTATCCATATGCGGATTGTGGCTTCCGTAGCGATAGTTTTGATAGCCCTGAATCCAGTTTTGAACCGATACCCGATTTTGCTTCCAGCCTAGCTCCATCATTAAATCAAAGGCTACTGGATTGTTATTTATCCCTTCAGGAATAATACCTACACCAGCTAAAAATTGTCTATACTGACTATTCTTGGCTTTACTTACTTCATCAGCAAAGCGCTGAAGTTTCCCGTACAAGCCATTCTTTTCGCCAAAGTTACTTACGTTGCTCCAAACAAATGGCGTACCATTATAGCCCTTTCTTTTTTCCCAATTGTTTGTATTTTCTCCGAATAATTCAATTACCAGTGTCTTCTTTCTATCCAAACCATTGAGTAGTGCTTCTGATGGATTTGATTGCCATCCCTGTAATACCCAGGTGCTTTGTGGAAAATGCTGCCCCATTTTCCGTTGTATTAATGTAGCTGCTTTACTGATGTCGACACCTTTTGAGCTACCACCCTCGTGAAAAGGATCTCCTCCAAAAAAATGAAAATTAGCTCCATAAAGTTTCTTCATTTCGGTGTAATAGATATCTGCTATTCGGTCAAAGGCAGTATCTAATGGGATCAAAAAATCGGGCCGTGTAAAGCCGCCTACCCATTTCCCCTGATCCACTACTTTAATCTTGATTCTATTTTTAAGGCTCGTTGGAACCATTCCATAAAACCCCTGCATAACTGGTTCTATCTTCAAATCACCCATGCGTTTAATAATCTGCTGCTCCAGTTTAATTTGCTGGTTGATTAGCACTTGACTAACAGGACCGCCCCACCCTTCCAAATTTCCCATAAGCCACCAGGCACTAAAGGCAGGGTCTGCTATAAAGTCTTCAATATCTTTAGAACTATAGCCAAGCCTCTTTAAAGTATTTTGCCAAACAGCTTCCATTCCAACAGGCGCGAGCATCAAATTTACCCCATTAAGAGCCATCCAATCCAATTCACGCTCCCAATCTGTCCATTTGTAATATGCCATTGAATAACTGACTGTACAATAATTTAATGCGTAGCGGAAGCGAAATGGGGATGATATTTTAATCTTTTCCTTAATTAATGGCATCTTGGCAGGTTTTGCCAAGTTATCACCTAGGTGAGACATACTTCTGTGGCAATAGTATTTTAGATAATAACCTAATGCATAGGCGGCACTATTTGGATTTGATGCAGCTATAATTATTTTATTATTCCTAGAAGAAAGTTCAAAAATATCTTTGCCTGCTGCCGAAGGAATCACCTTGAATAACAGTGAAGGTGCAAGCCATGGGACTCTGCGTAAAGCAATCTCCCTGACAGCGGGATATATATTTTTTCCGCTAGCCGCAAGAGAGCATGCAAGAAACAGAGTTAATAAGTTAAGTTTTAAAATTCTCATGATGATATTGAAGGTATTGCAATTGTTGTATATTCATTACTTATTAATCCTGAAGTTTACCGAATGTAAAATTTCGATTATCGCATCCGACATTTGTAGGTACTGGAATTTCCATAGCATTTTTAGCCTGACAGGGCTGAAAATTTTGCTGTCTTTTTGCGGCATCGCTACCCGACCTTAAATACAACTACACCGTGTCCGGGAATCTTAACTTGCCGGGATGCACCCACTTTTCCCAAATTATTATGAAGCCATAAATCTCTAAGTTTACTTTCCCCTGAGAGTCCGAGCTGTCCTGACTGAAACTCAAAATCAGCTTGCTTGCTTCCACGGTTTAAAATAGCGATAGCTTTTACCTTCCCATTTGTTCCAAGTGGCTTTAGCCAAATTTCCACATCGCCCTCCCGATACACCCTCTTTGCCTGAACAAAACCAATATCTTGATTTAACGCGATTAGTTCCTTATTTGTAAGAATGCTTATTGTTTGTGCAGACATATTCCTTAGGTCATTTCCTGCAAGAAGAGGAGAATTTAACATGCACCACATTGAAAAATGAGTTTTGTCTTCTTCATAATTCATTCCTCGCCCAACTTGTAGCATATCCATATCATTGTAAGAACCAGGTTTGGAATAGGGATGGAGATCCGCATTGATATCAATAATTTTCAATATAGATGAAAAATCTGCACTGATATCTCCTGATATGCGCCAGGAATCGGCCTTATTGACTACCCATTTTCCCGGAAACTTCCAACGACAGACATTAACAACTATATCGCTATCTATTTTCTTAATGAAATTAATTATCTCTGTATAGGTCTTCTGCTCATCCAGCCCCATTTTTTCCCCGCCGCACCAGTCAACTTTGATAAAATCATAACCCCATCTTTTGAAGAATACATCACAGTCCTGTTCCAGATGGCCATATATACCTACACCTAATCCTTTTTTATCGCCGTCCCAAATCGATCCGCAAGTATTGCGGCCAGCATCTGTATAGATTCCTGCCTTTAGTTTAAGATTATGAATATACCCGGCAAGCGATTTCATTCCTGACGGAAATTTAACGGCGTTGGCGTAAAGCTGGCCTGACGAATCGCGTCCGCCAAAGAATCCGTCATCAATATTTATATACCGGTATCCAGCGGCATACATTCCTGAAGATACAAGGGCGTCTGCCTGTTCTTTTATCATTTTTTCGTCAATGTTGATCCGAAAGTGATTCCAACTGCTCCACCCCATAATTGGAGGCTTGGCAGACTGGGCGTAAAGCCTAGCGGAATACATCTGCATGAGTACCAGAAGAAATAAATAGGTTAATACATTAAAATGTTTTTTCATTTTTGCTATAGATTAATACTTTTTAAACATGTTTAAACAGGCCGGCATCCACCAACCTGTTTAACATTCAACTAACTAAACCTAATTAATTATAAACCATCGGTGAAAAGTAGTTGCGATGGCTTATAGTACCTTAAATTTTCTATACTTACATATTCAGGATGTATTGGTAACCCCATCTACTTCCAGATAAAACCATGAAATATTAGGTAAGCCAATACCTGGTTAAATTGTAGTTTTTTCAAATTTTATTGTTTGATCATTTTTTGACTGACTATCCTGGGAAGTCCCCCAGGCGGTGTATATGAAAAATTTAGCGTAAAGGTTTTGGTTACTGGATCAAAAGTATTTGGTCCAATGGTTTGGTCAACATTAGGCATGGCTCCTCTCGCGGTAATGGAAACAGTATTGTCGATATTTACCTTAAGGTCTGCATAGTAGTTAGAACTTCCAAGATCGGCAACAGGTGAATAATAAGTCTGATTACCGATATACTGAATGGATAGAATAAGATTCAAATCCCTGCTACTAGCCGGTGTTGGATGGGTAAAACGCCCGGTAACCGTATAATTTCCTGCAAACTTTGTCCATGGGTCAGGAACATCAAAAACATAAACTGTTGTATTTAGTTTTGTGGATACTCTAAATCCACCACTGGCAGACTTAAGTGTAATTGGCAGAGCATATTTGCTACCTGATGCGATGTCCTTATTGTTAACAATTAGTTTTAGAACATCGCTGCTTTTCATTCCGGATTTGATGACACTTGTAAGTGAAGGGATTGTATATAAACTGCTTGGTAGCAGCGTATATTCTGGTCTGCCGGCAGCGTTCTCTGCTTTGTTTAGGGCTATAAGTGCATCTGGATTGATGATAAAGCTTATAGATATATCACTTGTAGCATTTTCATATCCACCAAAATATGCGCCAAATGGGATCTCACTGATTAGCGGATCAGTACTGAGAATCGGCTTAAACAGCGATACGGGGCTTGAAGGTTGACTGACTGACTGTGGCATATAGATTTCCACATTATCGGTAGTGTCCGTAAAATCAAAAGGTTTTTCTTTCTTACATCCCACCATAATGATCAATGCTATTGAAAGTATTATTGATATTTTTTTCATTTTATTCGGTTTAAATGATTACCAACCTGGATTCTGTTTTAATTTGGGGTTTTTATCGATCTCAGATTGCGGAATCGGAAACAGATAATTTTTCTGGACGAATGATCTGGTCTCGCGAATAGGATAAGTGTAAATGTTGGCCGCACTTACAGCGACATAATGAATCGGCCTGTTATCCGTGATGTCGGCTATTTTCCATCTTCTTACGTCCCAAAAGCGATGATCTTCAAATGCCAGTTCTACTTGCCTTTCGTGCATTATCTTCTCCCTCATCTGGTCCTTGGTTAGGCCCGCCGGCAATATTGGCATTCCGGCACGGCTTCTTATCATATTCATCCTTGCATATACACTCGCATCAGGCCCGGCAGCTTCGTTTTTTGCCTCAGCATAATTCAGATAGAGTTCAGCTAAGCGCATCAAAATCCATGGGCGATACTTCTTATTTGTACCATCAAAAAGATTAATTTCTTCAGCCATAAACTTCCGAAGGAAATAGTTTGTAGGCGGATGATCGGTCTTTAAATCTGCCCCTCCAGGTCTGACATCGAATAAATGGTTTTTCCAAACCTGTCCCTGTGTTATAATTGTCTGATAAAACCTTGGGTCACGGTTTATATATGGATTTTGCGAATTATATCCGGAACCTGGATCCGCGGGTAATAAACCATTCGTCATCTCATATGCGTCGACCATTTCCTGGGTCGGACCGGTCCCATACCATCCTCCAACACCATTTGACTGCGTAACTTGATCGCGGCTGAAATCATCACCAAACCTGGTCATTATAGCCTCTGGATTATTGAGTTCTAAAAAGATGCGTTCATAGGCTTTCTTACCGTTTAACGGCGTAACGCAAAGGCCGTAACCATTACTTTCAGCAAATGTAATGGCTTCTTCAGCTGCAGCCGCTGCTATTACCCATCTATCATTAAGATTGCTTGGGTTAGAAAGCGGGCTTGCATAATATAAAGCGACTCTTGCCCATAAAAACTTACAGGCAACCGAGGTCATCCTTCCAAACTGGGCATCGTTTTGCCTCACCGGAAGTAAAGGAATTGCCTTTTCTACATCACTCTTTATAAATGCGATCACCTCATCTATTGAATTGCGGGATACCAGAACGCCTTCAGTATCACTGGGGTCAAGGGCCTGCGTTAAGATCGGCACGCCACCCCACATTCGGTAAAGTTCAAAATAATAATAAGCTCTCAGAGAATATGCCTCTCCCAGCATTCTTTTTTTACGGTTGGCGTCGTTAGAATCTTCAGGTATAATATCATAATTATTTAAAAATTTATTGATGCGGCGTATGGAGTTGTAGAAATTAAACCAATACTGCTGCATTGGAAAGTTTTGAGCGTTAACACTGCCGGTATTAAAGTAATTGGCATCCAAACCATTATCCCATATCTGTTCTGACTCATCTGTGCCCGAAGAAAGCATCCAATTGTTATCTGCTCCTTGCTTGAAAATACCAGGCAACGAATTATATGCATTGTTTAAGAACTTTTCCGCATTTACGACGTTCGCAAATACGTCGGCTTCTGGAATAAAATCACTTGGCGTTCTTTCAAGATAGTCCTTTTTACATCCACTTATTGATACACCTAGTAAAAGGAAGCATATCAACCATTTTTTATTTTGTGTTTTCATTTTATACATCTAATTAAAACCTTAAAGATATACCGGCATTGATTGTCCTTGTAGCTGGATAAGATGTTATCGTACCCGCAGATTCCGGGTCCGACTCCTTTATCCACATGTTATCCCATACATACAGATTCTGCCCGTTAACAAATATCCTGAGGTAATTGAGTTTAATACCATTCACCCATCGTTTAGGAAATTCGTAACCTATTTCTGCATTTCGAAGTTTAAGGTAGCTGGTATTCATTGACCAGAAACTTGATATCTGATTATTGTTCGAGGCTCTTCTGGCACTCGGCAGGGTCGGATTATCCATGTTATTCGGCGACCAGCGATCTTCCCAAATACTTCTTCCCCTCAACACAAAATCCGGATTTGTACTCCCTACATAAGTATTGCTTCCGCTGGCGCCATTCAATAGAAAGCTGAAATCGAAGCCCTTATAGCCTAAACGCAGAGAAGCACCCCATACATACTTAGGAACATTTAGCAAAGTAATAGGTACTCTGTCGGCGGCATCAATTTGACCGTCCTTGTTTACATCCAGGTATTTGATGTCTCCGGGCAGCGTAGCAGAAAAACGTTGTATAGGGCTGTTATTGATCTCATCCTGAGAATTAAAGATGCCTATTGCTTTATATCCCAATTGATAGCCCACGGCATAGCCTTTTAAATCCTGATAAGGATACGCTGGGGTCGGCTGGTCGTTATTGATGACCTTGTTTGATGCATAAGTAACCTGCCCTGTTGCAGATATGTAGAATTCACCGAATTTTTTTGTCAAAACAAGTTCGGTTTCGAAGCCTTTATTCAGCACCTCACCGGTATTACGTGGCGCCAAACCACTTACACCGATGTAATCAGGCACCGTTCCTGCCGCCAAAAGTATATTCTTGCGCCTTTCCCGGAAAATATCAAAAGTGATCTTGGCAAAATCCTTTATTAAATAAGCATCAAATCCTAAGTTGGCTTTTTCTGCCCGTTCCCAGGTCACATTCGGGTTGCCTACTCTATTTTCGGAATAGCCACCTTGACCAGCTGGATTTACGCCGAAGGAGTAACCTCCGTTAGCGGCATAATCAGAGATAAACAACCATCTGTTTCCACCTACCTTATCATTACCCACCGTACCGTACGATCCTCTGATCTTCAGGTAGGATAATATGTTATTCTTAGGAATCAACTTTTCGTTTGTAACCACCCATCCTGCGCCGAAAGCCGGAAAAAAACCGTATCGTTTTCCTTTAGGGAAATTTTCAGAACCATTATAACCCATGGTGAACTCCGCGAAATATTTATTATCATAGCCGTAAGTTGCTCTGCCACTTATCCCCTGGTAGGCATAGGGAAGATCATCCTGGAAAATCCTTAATGTTCTGTTGCCCAGAATTTGCCCCGTAATCTGATGATTTCCAAAGCTCCTGTTATAGTTAAGTCTGATATCCAAATAGTTATTTCGCTCAATGGAAGAAGATCCGCTGGTTGCAAGAGAACTGGCGGTCCTTATCTGCTGGTAAATTGGCTTTCCGCCAGCATCCAGTCCCTTATACCAATAATCGTCGTATCCTTGCGTTCGGGAGGTATTTTTAAAATTATCGTTACTAAAGGTAAACGTGGCCTGCGCGCTTAATCCTTTTGTAACCATATCCAACGAGTGCCTGGCCGTAAATGCGCCGGTTAACACATTCCTATATTCATTATAATAACCAGAACTGATCAAAGCAGCAATCGGATTCTGCCAGTCGGACGGTAAAAATATCTTGCTGCCATGAGCGTAGCTACCATTTGGGTTATATGGTGCGGTAACGTTTGGTAATGTCCGACCGATTGCCGAAAATAGACCATCATAGCCAATCCCTGGCCCGTCCCGCTGCTCTAACCGACCAGATACATCAACTGAAAGGTCGAGCATTTTGGTCACTTTTAAATCGACATTTGATCGGAAGTTATATCGCTGAAAACCACTTCTGGAGCTATATTTATTGTTTTCCTCATTTTTAAACAATGCATCTTGTGTGGTTACGCTGCCAGATATGAAATATTTAGCATAATCGTTTCCGCCTGTAAAATTGACGTTATATTGTTGTTGTGGTGTTGCCCGCTTTAATAAATAATCATACCAATTGATATTTGGATAAAGATAAGGATCAGTCCCCGCCCTGATAATGTCGAAATCGGCCTTCGTCCAGATTTCAGTTTGCTGTGCCTCATTGTCATATAATGCGAGGTTATAACTATCCATCATTTCTGGTAGTCTGATGGTTTGCTGCGTAGCGTATTGGGCATTAAAGTTAATTTCGGGTTTCTGGTTTGCTCTGCCCCGGCGGGTAGTAACAACAACAACGCCGTTGGCCCCTTGAATACCGTAAGCAGAGGTAGAACTCGCATCTTTTAAAATCGAAACAGATTCTATCTCATTCGCATCAAGCTGAGCGAAATCTCCGCTTGACCGGGGAAGGCCATCGATTACATATAATGGTGATGCACTACTTCCGTTGGTTGCAATCCCGCGGATATACAAATTGGAACCATCGCCGGGCTTTGTTGAGGTTTGTGTTGTGATTAGGCCTGGTAATCTCCCGGCTAACGCATTTGAAAGGTTAGCTACCGGACTTTGTTTAAGCTCTTTTGTCGTGATGGAAGCAATAGCGCCAACAACGGATATCTTTTTTTGGGTATTACCCTGTGAGGTAACGACTACCTCTTCAAGGTCATTGATTGGCGCCAGCTTTATAGTGATATTGGTCCTGCCTTCAAGTGCAATGTCCTGAGTTGCATACCCTACAAATGAAACAGTCAGCCGGGCATTTTCGCCAATACCTTTTAACAAAAACTTCCCGTCTTTGTCTGACGAAGTTATGCCAGTTTCACCAATTACCCTTATGGTTGCTCCGGGAAGCGGTTGACCTCTTTCATCGAGCACCTGACCACTAACGTCAATCAATTTTCGGATTTTATTGCCTTGCACTAATGGAATTGATCCCTTCTCCTTTATGAGAATATAAGTATCCTTTACGGTATAAGTTAGTATTTGATTAGCGAAACATTTCGCTAATACATCATCCAGAGACATGTTCTTTACGTCGATGCTCACCGGACGGGCCTTGGTCATCAGGTCTGCGTTAAAAAATATGTCGTAGCCAGTTCTCTGACCAATTTTTTCCAATACCCTTTCTAATAAAGCATTTTTTTCCTTAAGGGTGATAGTCTTTTGTGCAAAGCTGGTAGCGGCCTGTAGTTGAATGGCAAAAGCTATGGTAAGTAGTAAAGTTATTTTCATGCCCAATAGGATTTCTCTACAGCTATGGCGCGGGCCATATTGATTAGAATCATAAAATTTCATATATTTGGTTTGTTTCGTAAAAATGCTTTGTTTTCAAAGCATCGGATCTTGATTAATTACGTTATAATCTGGAGCATCCAAAGCGAATATTATTATCCGGAGATGTTGGTCCATCTTCGGATTTTTCGCCCGCAGGATATTAAGTAAAGTTTATCTCATTACGATGACCCTCCTTCCCTCTATTTTAATACGTAAATCACCTGTAAGGGTTATGTTTTTTAAAGTCTCCTTTAAATTTTTAGTTTTAGAAACACTGCCACCAAACCTAAATTTAGCTGCATCGCCCTGAAATTCAACGTCGACATTATACCACCGTGAAATTTTCTTCATTATGGAGCGTATATTCTCATTCCTAAAAACAAATCTGTCGGTTTTCCAGTCTAAAGCAGATTCTGCATCAACTTTTTTCACCTTTAACGTTTTTCCGTGCAATGACGCCTCTTCTCCTGGAATCAGATATACACCACGACTCTTAAGGACTCCTTTCCCTGAAGCTGGGGCAACCAATACCTTTCCATTGAGCAAGGTGGTTTTCACAACTTCATCATCATGGTAAGCTGAAACATTGAAATGTGTTCCAAGTACGCTAATAAGCTGTGAATTGGATTTTACCTTGAACGGCCTTTCTACATTATGGGTAACCTCAAAATACGCTTCACCATCTAAATAGACTTGGCGTGCCCCAAAAGTCTTATCCAGTGCAGCATTGTAGGTCAGACTCGACGCAGCATTAAGCCATATTTTACTCTTATCTGGCAAGGTCCACATATAAGTTTCACCCTTAGCCGTAACCAAGGTAAATCCCGGTTCAAGTACCGCTCGCGGATCATCTGCAAGACAGGTAAGTTCCCCATTGACAGATTTGAGTACGCTGATACCATGTCCCTTTCCGATTTCACCAAATTTCTTTCCTGATAGCTTGATCTTTCTTCCATCGGCAAGGACAAGTGTCGCACTAACTTTACCCGGAGGTATCTCCGTAGAATTTAAATTGATTGCGGGAACCTTTATCTTAATAAAGGTATTAGCGTACCTATTGTAAAAAAAAATACAAGCGCTAATTAAGATTATAACGGCAGCGGCCGACGTTATCCTATTCCATAGGGTTTGGATCTTTTTGGCGCGGCTGTGTTTCTTATACATCAGCACCTCCCACATCTCATTTCCAATTCTTTCGAAATCCTCATCAGAATATGCTATGTGTTTATCCAGGTTAAGGTGATGTAGCCAGTATTTTGCAATAGATTCCTCCCGGGAATTAAAGTTTCCCGAACGGATTTTCTCAAGTATGGATAGTACATTCTTTCTAATCATATGATCAACTGTATTTCTGATCTGATTGTAAGACGGATATGAATTAAGGATTGGCTATCCTGAAATGAGAAAATGTGCTAAAAACAGCAAACAAAAACACAAGACACTGATAATCAAAAACATATTTTTTTGATTAAGTATGTAAATCAAGTAGATTAGTAAACCAAGACGGCCTTTCAGATGTTTGGCTATTTTTTTTAAATGGTTAGATACGGTATGTTCAGATATCCCAAGTTGCTGTGCAATCTGTTTTGTGCTCAAAAATTGTTTCCGCTTTAGATCATAAATCTCTCTCATTCGTGGGGGCATACCTGAAACTTCCAAATCAATAAGAGCAGAAAAATCTTTTTCCCTGATGAGGTAATCCGTTTCCTCAGCATCAATTTCTATATAATGTTCGCCCATGTCTATATATTTCTTGACTATATCTCGGTGGCGGAATATATCAAATACCTGATTGAGCACAGATTTATATAAATACCCAGAAAGCGTAGTGTTTAAAATCAAGCCCTCTTTATTTCTCAACAACCTGAAAAATACGTCCTGAATAACATCTTTGGCCTCTTCTTCATTACCCAATTTGTTGAATGCATACCGAAAAAGCAGGCTTTGATAGCGTAAATACACCTCTCTGAACGCTTTATCATCATCCTTCCTTAAAAGGGCGGCTAAATCAAGATCACTATATGCGGTATAATCTGTCACAGAATTTTAAATCAACTAAAGTAAAATATTTCAATTTGAGCTCATCAACGCTCTTCTTTACAGCATAATAATTTTGGTTTTGAAAAATCAGAATTTTGAGAATCTGTTTACCGATAATCCAGGCCTATTTAATTGCATTAAATTGATATACCCAGATAATTTAACTTTGAAGTTAATCCATAGACCTTTAAAATTTACCTATTTCACTTTTCTCTATTTTGGGAGTCAAATACTCGTAATTTTCCGATTACTTTTATATTATAGTGCATATAATCTTCGTTAATGCTCACGTTCTTTTTGCCGACTTTTATGTCCTTATAATAAACTATACCTGGTTACATCACCAGCGTCAGTGTAGTTATCAGATACAACTATTGATCCTTTTTTTAAAATAAACTATTTACACTTTTTTTAACGTGGAGCTTCTCAAACAATAGTACAACTGTGCATCTGGATTAAAGTCTGGTTCACATTCAATATTGCCGCGTCTGTAGGGGTCAAAAAGATTGGCGATTTATTTAATATAACATTCTCTGGCCACATCGATGACATAAATTCATCTAAGTGATTACCACCTGAAACTATCTGACAGTCATTCGGAAGTTTAATGCTGTGACCAATTTTATATACAAGTTCTGCAGACGATATGATAGAAGCATCATCTAATATCTGACCTGTACTGCGTAGAATTTTTTTATCCATATATGTCATCTAATGCTACCCAGATTTACCTATGCCTGATAATTGTGGACCTATTGGCACACTCCTGTATGTCGCCCTTCATATAACAGGCAACAATCAGGTTTTAACGTAGATTCTGCTGCGAAAAGCCTGTTATGAACTTGTAAAAAACAATTAATCAAACTGTTCGACAAATTTTTATAAGTCCAAATATTCAAAATGAAATCTAAGCAAATGTTCGATTTTAAGCTGTTTAAACACCGCGCAAACGTTTGATAATTGACATCAACAGGTTATAACGGAGTTTATTAATTTTATTTTTAAGGCGTAACAACAGAAGTATTGAAAAATATCTAAGTTTAAATACAATAAATTAGTTAATATGTAAGGAAATATTGCCTATCAAAAAAATCATATTACCTAACACCAATAATTAACAAAATTTTGGGGTAAGCTTGCTCAAGTTGGCAAGGTCAAGTCAAACGTTTGCGTGATCTTTTAATTTTGAATTGCTTTGTAAGCTTATTTTAACAAATCTAAAGAAATCATAAATGCATGGACCGGTACGTTACAAACGTTTGACCAAACCGACCATTTATCAGCGGGGCCTGCCGCAATTAATTTTTCCAATGCCGGAGAAATTCTCAAGACCAATAGTTCAGTATGGGATAGTACATCGAATGCAAAGTTGGTATCGATGCTGGAAAATATTATCTACCCCCCACTGGCGCACATACAAGATGCTAATAATGATACAAACTGCATAAATGGCATCATCGCAATGGCTGTTTTTTGCGATGATCATGAAAAGCTTAATTATGCTGTACGAGCTTTCAAAAATGAGCCCGGAGTTGATGGCAACGGTTTAAAGGGCTTTCATGTTAGTATGCTAAATATAATATTAATTAAACCCGATCTTTATAGTGATGCTTAAATTAAGATGTTTACGACTAACTTAACGAATGGGATTAATATACTTCAATTTTTTAATTCGGTCGAAGTCACTCACGGTCAGAACGTTGATGTTGTTGCCATTCAGCGGCATCTCCAAAGAACGAAGGTGTTGAAGCTTTAAAACTAAGCATGCGATTTTTAAGATTCACCCTGGCTGCATTATTAAAATCAATATTTTTCCTTTCAACAATCACATTTAACCGCTTAGCTAAAGCAATAATCTTATCAAGACTTCCTTCGTTATTTGATTTTAAAATAAGCTCCATAGCGAAATACCTTAACCTACCGGAGTACGATGCCATTAATCCTAAGTCTCGTCCAGGTGCCCGGAAAGCCCTGGCCTTTTATATAACTGACCAGGTAAGGATGGCCTTTCAAATTGGGGTGGTAAATCGCATCATAGGAAAAACTCATTTTGGTATCGGTCTTTTCAGTCACCGTTACTTCTTTGTCGGTATCATTGCCTTGTCCGGTGGTGAAGAACTTGTCTCCTACTTTAGCGCCAAAGTCAGCAAGGATCACCCTTAGGTCCGGATATTTGGGATCGCTGGCAATCAGCTTACCTGTTTCATCGATGCGCAGGTAAGATATGCCTATTGCGTCGCCGCCAACAAGGGAATAAAATTGATAGTAAAGCTTTCCGCCAATAACGACACTGTCTTTGATTTCCGTGTAATTTTGATTGTTCGAGTACCAGAGGTTGCCAACCTGCATAGGCAGGAAGGAATCAGAAGCTTTTGGCGCAGGCGTACTGAATGGTTTTTTGCAGCTTAACATCGCCGTAAACAGGATCAATAAAAGGCTCAGTTTTATCAGGTTGTTTTTCATGGTTTGGATTGTAGGGTTTGTATGCAAACGTGTGTAGTGAGCATAATGCTACAGCCGTTATAAATATATTTCCTGTTATAAGTGGTTTGTAAATTAGCGCTATGCCAACCTGTTGTCACGCTAAGCATCCTGCAATAACAAGCAAAAGGATAACTTGAGTAAGTATTTTTCGCAAAAGGCTTTTAAAGTACCCAATCACCTGAAAGAACATGCATCCAAAGCTTTATAGCCATGGTCAAACCATTTTGCCTGTTGAATGTTATTGAGAAAATTGTCTGCATGAAACATAAATTTTACACCCTGTTCCTGATTTTTTCTGTTTTTTTAATAAGCTGTAAAAAAGATACAGAGAACACGCCAACAACCGATAACCCTGCAACACTCAAACAAAAAGTTTTGGGTAACTGGGTCCTCACAAGGGCAAGTTTTGAGTATTATGATGCCTCGGGAAAACTGGTGAAATCTGAAGACCAGCCCTCAACAAATGAGCAGACCCTGGAATTTTTTAATAATAACAGCGTAAATACGTATGATAGCAGGGGCACAAGGTCATATACTTATAGTTTCTCCAGCAGCAATAACATCAATTACATCAACATCGAAAATAACCCCACCGAAACCTACAAGGTAGCGATAGACAATAATAAAATGACCTGGGTGCTGGAAGGACCATCCAACGACCCCGCTTATGCTACGGCAAAGGCGACCATTTATTTCAGCAAGAAGTAGATTAATACCCTATTTACCACCTGTTACATACTGTCAATCGAATGTTTCCGGTTTTTTAAGCCGCTGTGGATAACAAATGCAACGATAATAGCACTCACCGCATAACAGGCATAAACGATGTTCTTCCCGGTAGGATTGGTATTATTGGAAACGGCGATAGCCAGCAATGCCCATATCCCCACCACCGCAAATTCGCGCAGGTTTCTGGTGTAAACCATAATGACATTAACCAGGCCGGCTACGCAAATCATAATGATGGCCCAGGTCATACCCGAAATGCCCCATCCCTGCCAGTTTATTTTAGTCAGATAAGCCGCAATATTTGCGATAAAAGCGACGGTAATCCATCCCGAATAAAATGCAAAGGGCCAGTAGATGAAAAGATATTCTTTCAAGGGATGAGCATCCAGCTCCATACGGGTATTAACGATAATTTTTAGCAAGGAAAAAAGGAGCATGCCCATGAGCATCACCGAAATACCGGTATAATCATATAACCAGGCAACTACCCAAAAGCAATTCGCCAAACAAGACAGCACAAACCACCAGCCGATCTTCGACACCACATCAGATTTGACCGGGTCTTTCCGACCGTTAATACCGGTATAAAAAACAAAACACAGCAGCCCGAGGTAAATAATGCCCCATATAAAAAAGGCATAGCCGGCCGGTGTAAAATAATTGAAATACCGGTCAGATACCGTTTTCATGCTGTTACCGTTCAACAACCCTGCATTAGAAAGGTAGTTAACCAATATCGTTAAGATCACCGCAAGTCCGTTGGCAAAAGGAAGAATTTTTTTAGCGCTATCCATTTTAAGATTAATATATGTTTTAACCCAGTCAAGATAAGGAAATTTGCAGCAAAGTGTGGTGATTAATGTTTAATACCTGCGCAAAATGACACGCGCTCATCCTGTGATGATTTTCAGATAATCCCAATAGTAAATCTAATAGATTTCTCCTACCGTCGAAATGACAATGATTAAAAACAAAAAAAGCAGTTCTTTACAGGCTATTGTTTAAAGTAGATTTCTTTTTTAAATTCTTTTATATCCTTATTTGACCGGTATTGTAAAGCTAAATACCGAGCCCTTTCCCGCCGCACTGTCAACCCATATCGCACCACCATGCAACTTTATAATCTCTGAGGATACATACAGGCCTATACCAAAACCCGAGATCAAATGATTTCCTTCGACCCGGTAAAACCGGTCGAATATTTTTGGAATTTCACTTTTTTCGATTCCGATGCCCTGATCTTTAATACTTACTTTAACTGCTCCGTCAGTGGTGACGCAGGCCACCTGTATCACTGAACCTGATGGGGAATACTTCACCGCATTGCCAATCAGGTTTGAAATTACCTGCGCCATTTTTCCTTTATCGGCATTTATTATTTGACTTTCAACAGGTTCAAAAATGAACTTATGGGTACCATAAAGCATATTGGCCTCCTCCTGAGCTTCCCTGATTAATATGGCAATATCAAAGTCCGAACGGATAATACTTATCTTCGCAGATTCCAATCTTGAAAAATCCAAAAAGCCGTTAATCATATCTGTCATCCGTTTTGCCTGTTTAAGAGATTGTGAAACTGCCCTGCGGCTTAGCTCATCAGGATTTTGAACTGCACGCATATCCATTAGTTGAAGATAAGCAGTAAGCGAGGTTAATGGCGTCTTAAGCTCATGGCTCACCATACCCATGAAATCATTCTTTCGCATTTCTTCCATTTTCTGCTCCGTGATATCCATCATTACGCCCGTAAAAGCAGAGAAACTGCCTGATGAATCAGCCATCAAATTGCCAATTGCCCTAAGCCATCGCAACTTATTATCGTGCAGACCAATAACCGGGTAGCTTACATCAAAATCTCCATTATTGTAAATCGCATTTTCCAGTTTAGATGATACAAATTCCCGATAGTCGTCCGTGATTTGCGCCAATGCCTGTTCAATGGATAGCGATTCATCCGGATAGTATCCAAAAAGTTCCTTTAACCTTACATCTGTGATAAACGCCCTGGTTACAGAATGAATATACCAGGTGCCGAAGTTTGCAGCCTCAATGGCCAGGCGAAGCGCCAGCTTCCCTTCTTCTATGGCCTGCTTTGCCAAAATCAACTCCGCATTGGCCCGGGAAAGATGATTATTGGTAGCCTGAATCTGTTCGTTAGAGGCAGAAAGTTCTTCATTTATTGCAGCAAATTCTTCGTTCATAGCCTGGAGGTGTTCAGCGCTCTGCTTTAGCTTCTGCTGCCATTGGTCCCGATCGGTAACGTCGCGCGTTGTTCCCGAAACCGCTATAACTTCGCCATTATCATTAAAAACAGGGTTAAGGATATAATCGTATAACCTTCTTCCTAAAGTGGCATGTGGAAAGGCAACTTCGCCGCGGATCGACTTGCCGGTCTCCCGAATACTATCAATTTCGCGTTCGTGCATATCGGCATGCCAGGGTTCATAACCATTTTCTATTAGCCCTTTTCCGATTGCCTCCTCCCAGGTCTTACCCCACATTTCCAAAAGCGCCCGGTTGGCATAAGTAAATTTATAGTCCAGATCAAACATATACATCAAATCGGGGCTACCGGAAGTGATAATTTCATACGTTTTCCGCTGTTGTTCTAAAAATCCTTTTGCAACAGTTAATGCTTGTTCTGCTAATTTCCGCTCCGTGATGTCGGAGGCAAGGCCAAACCATTCTTTAATATCACCATTCTCGTCTAAAATCGGGACCGCCCGCGAAAACGTCCAACCCACAGTGCCGTCGGCACGATTTACACGATGTTCAAGTTCAAAGACACTTTTAGTCGCTATCGCATCTGCAATCTTTTCATTGACCATTTCCATGTCTCCACTGAAAACATTTGTGGTTTTCCAATCTGGTGTAGGCGCTGATGCATCTTTGAGAAAGCCCCGGCCATCAAGCTCGTACATCACCGACCAATCAGGGCTTAAACTGTAAACCACGTCAGAAGTTGCCGTCAATAAAGCTTTGAAACGTTCTTCATTGGTCGAGTGTGGAGTTAAATTTGCGCTCATTATCCCGGTTTTACAGTCATATACATTTATAGACATGAAAATTAACAAATAGTTTGTAAACCCCATATTTTTAAATTCAATTTCCAGCTGTCGGGATGATCTACAAGTAAAGTCTTTCTTAAATACACATCAGCTAGCGGATTTGGATCATCGAAATGAAAAACCAATATACTCAAGTTTGTATGCTTATAAATTGTAGAATAATAATATTCAGCAATCAAAACGGTCAAATGTATATTTTATAAGCAGCCTATTTCCATAAAAATTGGAATACAATAAATACCGGACTCGAAAAATTAGCCAGCGAAACCGCATGGTACATCTATTTGAAACAAGGAGTTATGAACAAAAAAAGGGACAAAACCATTCGAAAATGTCTTTGTCCCACTCGGGGTCAGTGGCAGTGCGTAATCCGAACCATTTTTTGGACGAATTGATTGAAATAGGTGGTTTTTCTAGAATATTAAAGAAATAGATTTTTATGTTTTTAACACTAGAAAATAATTATCAAAAATATCTCAACAACTCCAAGTTTGAATTTGATAAACACCATAGTTAGTGCAAAAGATATATATTCGTATTTAATTCATTTAGGTTACCAAAACGCCCTTAATTCTTCAATATGATTTTTAATATATATTATATAAACTTTCCGAAAGTCTACGAAATAAAAATGATGTTAAATAACATGGTTTCTATGCAACAAGAGGTGGAAAGTAATAAACAGATTGAAGGTGATGCCTACTTGAAAACAAAACTTGGTTTCAATATCATGGACATTTTCAAGTTGGGTGACGTAGAAGCTGGTGGAAATATAAAAGGATCTGGTTCAAAAAAGGTTTTAGAAACATTTGAAATAAAAACTACAAAATCCGTAATATTAGATGAAGTGGTAAAAAATTGTCGAACAATTGAAGGTTTCGAAAACTTCGACGAAGGAGAATTAATTAAACTAGATAATGTAAGATTGTCATTGGAAAATGAAGATGAGCTACGAATCGTTAAATTCATTAATAGTGGAGCCTTGAAAGATATTATGGGACCTAATACGAATGGAATTGACATTAATGGACTATTCAATTCTATGTTTAAGGATTATGCTTACAAGATAAAGGGCGAAATTCGAGAACAATCGGAAAAACTTCTAATTAAAATACCATTGACTTTTGAAAATGAATTTGAAAGTTCTTATAGTGTTGATGATCTTTTTGTTGGTAATGTTTCAATAGTTGGTCTATATAAGGGGATGATTAAAGTTGATGAATTACGTAATTCATTTCAATATTTCCAAGAGCTAGGCGAATTTCAGAACTTCATGCAACATAAACAAAAAGATGAAGATGATGAAATACAAGAAAGCCATTACACCGCTGATGATAGAAAAAATTTTACTGTAACTTTCAAAAGCTCCGGTGATAACAGTGATTATCATTATATAGACCTATTGGCAATAATTCAGAATGTAAGTATAAAATCAAAGAAATAATTTTATGGGAAAGAGATTATTACTTTATAAAAGAGCAGATTATTATGAATTGAGGAAAAAGAAAGATTTAGAGGGTATTTCAATTATAAGTATCACGAAATATATAAATGACCTTTCATTAATAGATCAGCATTTTAACGATGACATTGTTGATATTTCTTCTCTTTCAGAATTCAACAATAAACAATCCATTTCCGAACAAGTATTGTTTAAGTTTACAGATGATATAGTATTCATCTGCGAAGATTATAAATGGGAAAATATGTCTTATGAGCTTCGCTTTCTTTTTGATAATTTGGATAATGAGTTGGAATACATAATCAATAATTCATTGTTGGCGAATCATGAAGAAAATAATAAACAGTCAATTGGGAATTCGAGAAGTCTTTTCTTTTATGACAAAGACGATTATTTTTCTATAGAAGAACATCTAAAGAAACAAGGATATAACGTTGAAAGTATTTCAAAATTAATTTCTGATCCTGTAGATGTTAAATCATTCAATCCGAATGTAAGTATTCTGGATATCTCCTGTATCCTTGAATATAATAGATTTCAAACAGTTACTGAAGATGTAGTCTATAAACTTCCCGCTAATACATACTATATATGTGACCGATCTAAGAAAGAAAAAGTCGAATATGATCTAAGATTTATATTTAATGAATTTAAAGCGATATACGAAAGCACAGTTCTAAATGAAATGACTACACTCATCGTGAATCGCGAAAAAACTGTTAATACCACTAATAGACATAAGAAAATAATAGATATAAATGAAACTGAATTGGAAGCATTCTTTTCCAGTTTTAGACAAAGATTATATGGACACCCAAAATTTAAAGATGATTTGGAGGAACAAATAAGAACCTTTAAAGTATTCAATAAACTTGGAGAGCATAAAATACTATCTATTTTCTTAATGGGTGACTCTGGCGTCGGTAAAACTGAGGTGGCAAGATTAATATTTGATTGTTTAAAAGGAACTAAAAGTTTAGCGAAGATTAATTTTGGAAACTATAGCAATGAATTTTCTTTAAGTTCATTGATTGGAAGTGCTAGAGGATATATAGGAAGTGATGATGGTGAGATTTTTATGAAAGTTAGAGACACAGACGTAGGTGTCCTTCTAATAGACGAATTTGAAAAATCCAACTCTACCTTATTTAATTATTTCTTAGATGTCTTAGAAAGCGGAAAGATAACCGGTTCATTAGGACAGGAAATCGATCTCAATGGTTTTATCATAGTATTTACATCTAATATCAGTAAAGAAGATTACAAAAAAAGAATTTCTCCCGAACTTCGTTCCAGATTTGACTATAAATGTATGTTTACCTTACTTGGTGATGAAGACAAAACTAAGTACTTAGAATTTCGGGCTAAAAGCATAATAAATAAAATCAATCCTGATGGATCTAATATGTTTGGATCCGACCTTCCTCAATACTTAAAATCTAATATCAATGTTTCAAAGTATCAAAACATGAGAGATATTAATAAGCGAATTAAGAAAACCTTTATTCAATATCTTTCACGAGAAAATTTCGAAAATTAACTCAACCAAATTCTGCTTTAAAACAATGGATTGATTGCACGTAATTTGACCCATTTTAGGGATAAACAGATTGAAATCGGAAGTTTTCCAACTTTATTAATGAATTGAGTAAACCAAATCAAAGGTTAATTTACAAAATAAATATTGCCTTAGAGTTGCTTAACTGATTATAAAGAGTGTATTCTAATTTATTCTTCTACTTCTTTTTGATCCGACTATGGATCTTCATTGTTTTTTTTGAGTAGTGCACAATCTGCGAAATATGAAGAGTTCCAGGATACTCGTCTTTATCGTACCTTCCCAATACTCTTTTTTCCCCTAGAACAGTCCAGAAAATACAGAGCTCATTGTTTCTTAACACTTTCTCAAGTATCTTTTTCTTAACTAACAGGTTACCGACATTTGCATTAGCAACACTTGGATCAAAGCAGATCATATTACCTTCAGCATCTACTAGCTGGCCATCAACCCTTCCATATTCCAGTTGCAATAGGTCAAACAATTTTCTTGAGGGCTTATACATCGAATTGTTCCCCTCAAAAGAACTATCGTGCTGTTCATCCCAGTTATGTAGCTTAGTGGTAACCCCCACTTGAGCATTAAAACTACCTTTGCGGATAGCTGACCATTCGCCATCTTCAAATTCAGGCATACTAAATGTATCTGCAGCAGGCGACCAATAATATTCCCTATTGAACATTTGATACCTACTTTGGGATTCAGGCATCCACCTACCGTCAAAAGACTGCTTTTTTGCCCATTTTACTACCCTTTTATAATCCTTTTTCTCCACAAGATAGCTCCTTATCTGATACCATATTTCCGGTTTGATCTTCTGATAGTCCTTCTCATCACCGGGCTCAACCCATCTCGGAGAATTTTCCAGCGACAACCATTTTTCACCAAAGGAATCTGTTAGTTCGATAAGTGTTCCAACTTTGGGCAAGTCAGCGGTTTCGGCTATCCAAGATTTTAGATTTTTCTGCCAGTTATTGTATTTCTTAGGTTCCGCCCACTGGATCACAGGTAACTTGGGCTGTCCATAGGGATTAAGGTAAGTAGGGTCGATATCTCTGACCATTGGTTGCCAAGGGCCATTATAGATCGATTTCTGCCTAGCAGACCTGCGATCACTGTAATAGGTCTTGTTATCAGCAACCAGCGCAAGTATCCTGTGCAGAGCGATCCACTGATACTTTTTACCAAGCCTCTCCGTTGTATTTCCTCTTTTGCCAGCCGCATCAATTTCGCCGTGGATGTTGGCATCATATCCAAAATCATCCAATATCCATTTGATGGCGAGGTTACTCAACCTGTTAGCACTCACTCTCGCTCCTACCCAATATGTTAAGGCACTTTCAAATGTATATCTTCCAAAGTCCCCATATCTGGAAATACCCCTTCCATACTCGGTGACCATCGAATCCATCAAGCTTGAAATGCCATAGTCGCCAGTTTTATATTTAGGATCTTTATAATCGACCCTGCGCTTTTCGATTGTGGCATTTGTTGGAAGTCTGCTGGGAAAAGTACTTTTGTAGGGCGGACGGAATTTCTTCGGATTAAGATCCGTACATAGGTTTTTGGTAAGGGCATACTCAATAATTCCCCTTGCATAATCTCTGGTTAGAATATCGGGTAGAACTTCTGCTTTTTCAAAAAAGACACTATAAACATATTTAGCTAACTGATCCAGTGCCTCAGTGTTGCCGGTCCTTATCGCGCAACCATAAGCAATTGCATACACCCGCTGCACGACATAGGGATCATCTACGTCTTTGAATGCACGCATCAACCTGATGTAAACTGGAATACGCTGATGAAAAAGGTTGATTAGCGCTTTGGTCGAATTATCCCTAAGAGACCTATTCGTGCTGGTTAAAAACCACAACATGGTGCATCCAGTGAGCAGAAATGCGTCTTCTGATGTCTCGCTATGCAATTCATCCTTCCAAGCCCAGGATATCAAACGTTCAACAGTACTATTTGGCTCAAAAGCCGAATTGATGTAATGAGTCCATGTTGCGTCACGATGAGCCATAGTAAGTGACCTAAGGCACTTATGGAGCAATGCACCATTTAACGAGGTTTGTACTTGAGCTGACTGGTTAACTGCTGCAGCCCAAAAGACAGATAATAAGGGTTTGTGTGTCCTAAAGATTGCCTTGAAATAACCGAATAAATAATTTTGATCAATAAGGCTATCCCGCCAGCTTAGACTTTCCAGAAACGCAGTAAATGCATGCAGGTTGTATTTCAGCGATGGTACCACATCAAAAAGCTCCTTTCCCAGTGTTTGTGGAATCTTTATTGAAAGTGCTTCCAGCAGTCCCTTGTTCGCGAGTATGGCATCATCATCTTTAAAATAGCTGTAGAAGACCCCGTCCTTTTTGAAAGCATGTTTAATATCCCCCTCCATTATTGAAAGAAGGTAACTGGCGAGTAGATGGTCTCCAACCCGCTGATATGCAAAATTAACATTTAGTTCACCATCGTACCGCTCACCTCCGAGAGTCTCGATGAAGATATTCTCACTAATTAAATCCTCAAGAAAACCAATCTTTGCCAAAAAGCCTGATATGGTATACTGGATCAGTTGATGGGCATCCTCATAACTTAATTCCATGCTCTGATTTTCCGCCATTCGGGCGATTACGGAAGCCAACACTTTCCGTACCAAATTGAGCTTATACCATCTATATTTATTTTCTTCACCCAGTTTTTCGTTAGTCAGATTAATGTAACTATCAAAGACCCGGCCTATTCCCTGAATTCCCCTAAGGTTAAAACCTCTTGGTTCATGCTTCAAACCCTTGCATAACAAGGTGAGAAACAAAGGATTGCTAAATTCTGAAGAAAGCACAGGATGTAATGCCTGCTTTATCTTGTAGTGGTTGAAAAATGAGTGCATCGCCTCATTTTCGTATCCATTGAATCCCTGTGCGGTTACTACTAAGTATTCATGTGGCAATCTAGCAAATATTGCTTGTTCATAAGTTGAGCGGTAGGTAAGTACAAGGGCCAAGTTCTCGTAGGATGAAAACTTCTCCACAAGATCGTTGAGATGTCTCTTCCATAACACCAGTCCAGCACCTTCGTTGATCGCATCGATCATCAGCATAATCCTGCTTTTTGAAAGTTTTGCCTTTTTATCCAAACATTTCAAAAATTCTTCAGGTTCGGCCTCCAATCCCATAAGTTTAATCATCTGCTCCAGGGGATCGATCGTACCTGTAAAATCCTGTCCGAGAAAAAACAAGCTCCTTTCTCCTACAGCTTTCCGTGATTCAACGATGTCAGCCAACATGTGTGATTTTCCTGTTCCTGCTTTGCCTTCGACAAAAAGTACCTTTCTATGGTATAGATCAAAACTCTGTCCCTTAAAATAGTTCCAATAACGCTCAGAGTTCCCCCATACGGCCGAAGCTGCCTTAGCAAAGTCGATGAACGCATTATCCTTCCTGGTCTCTTCAAATGCCTTATCATAGGATACACTATTCGAAATGATATAGCCCAAATTGTATATATGGCTAAAAAGTTCGTCTAAAACTTCTTGGTCCAATGCCTTATCGATTTTTTTCAGCTTGGACAAGAGTCCACCCACTAAATTATCGAATTCCTCAATTAGCTCGCCAAGATTTTCAAATGGGTATTTCTCGATATCGAGGTCCAATTTGAAATTGGTAATCTCAAGGTAATCCTGTGCAGAAAGCGATGTCCTTGTTGATAGATAAAGTTCGAAATATTCTGCAAACTTGGCTCGTTGCTGCTGGTATTCAAGCAAAAATATGTCGCCCCCGGCAAGGGAATCAAAGATTTCGAACAAGGGTGTCCTAAATGTAAATTTTGGCGAATAGCGAGGTCCCAACGCCTTGATAGCCCTGTCATTAACTCGAACGAACAAATCGTCTGGAACGAGCCTTTCAAGCGCCGCATCAGTATAGGTTATTTTAAATTTTGACTTTTCTAAGATGCGTTTCGGTGTGGAACAGGTAACCACCCTGCCGTCTGGGCGAATATCGGTCACAATCCCGATCAATCCGAGCTTGCCGTTCACTTCTTCAAAAAGCCCACTTCCTGAGAATCCTTCAAGATTATAATCACTGGAATTATTGCCACCAAATTCAGTCTGGTAACGGCCCCTTATCACATGACGATCACTATCGGTAAAATCAACCTTTGGCCTTAGGGTTTCTCCAATTTCGTTATCATTGATCTGGGGAAAGCCTTTGAAAAAAACATCCGTGGATTGACGATCAAACTTCAAGAAACTGATCGGAGGTAGTTCAAGTTTAGCGATTTGTTTATTACCTATACTAATCATAGCGGTATCGCCATGATTAACCTTGGTATAATACAATGTGTCTTTTTTTGACAGTCCATATCTACGGTATCTTCCAGATAAATTTTCATAGATTTCAATGCTTACCTGCTCAATTGTGGTAGTACCCTTGCCCTTTTTTCCAAAAAGGCAGTGGCTAGCGGTAAGAACAAATACCTCGCCGGTATGCGCATTTTTCAAGATTACCCCAGACCCCTTAAATTTGCCTTTGATCAGCACCCGAATGATGACCTTGTCCAATAATTCCTTCATAACGGCACTCTTAAAATTGTTTTCCCGGCTTTTGGAAAGATACATGTAAAATTATAACGTTTAAAGGCGTCCTTATCTTTATCGAAAATTCGTTTTAGCTTTGCATCTTCATAATTAAACAGGAAGTTGATCTTTTCACTTTTAACGTCCCTTCCCTTGTGCAAGAGTATCTTGGCCAAGGTCTGCTTGCTAGGCAAATGGTTGCTGTTTACCCCATCTGCACTTAGGATATAGTTTTCGCATTCAATCAGATCGAGAATCGAAGGGTGAAAGTTTGCCTTGCTCCCGTGATGGGAAAGTTTTACATAATCAAATTTTACCTTATTTTTGTTCCGATCAACCATTAACTGCAATTGAGGAATAATGTCGGAAACAAAACAATCGCCCAGAAAAAGTATCTTCTTTTTGTCTAAACTGAAGATAAATGCAATGCTAGCCCTATTGGTGATATCCACTTTTTTTAACTTTGGGTCTTTTTTGTCGGCCAGTTCCTCTATGGTTTTACTGTAATCATATTCTTTTTTTCGTATACTCTTTTTGGTGCTGGTTTTTTTATCCCAAAATTTCCGTTCCTCTTTTTTCCAATGTTCCCCCAGATCGGTCAATGTTGATTTATTAGGCCAAAGAACCTGAATTTTTGCATCTCCGATATCTTTCGATTTTTTATTAAAAATGTTGTTTTTCAAGATGGAGCCCATAGGCTTAAGTACATCCCTAATCTCTATCCCTTTTCCAACGCTTTTTTTCGATGTGGTAGCTGGCAAGCTGAACCTGTCGAAGCAATTGAACCATAATTCCTTGACAAGTTTCTTCTTTCGGTATTCGCCATCTCTAAGAAAGGAAACCGCTCCATTTATATGATCGGCATCAAGATGGGTAAGTATCCATAAGTCGATTTTTTCGTTGCTGTCGTCAATACTTTTAATTAAAGGCTTTATTCCAGAGAAATAAGTATCCAAATAGCCGCCATCAATAAAGATATTGTGCTGCTTTCCACCAGACTTAAACCTTATGGAAAATGCGTCGCCGCACTTTACTTGGTGGATATTTAAATATGGTTGCTTCATGGCCTTTTGAAATTTGAGATTCGTCAGATGTAAAAATGACGAAAAAAAAAGCCAAAAACAATTGTCAAACTTTAATAAAGCCAAATTATGAGAGACATCAACTTTCATCAAAATCACCTCAGAAATATGAGCACATAAGCTTGTCTCGAAACCTCGCTTGACATCGACTTTCCAAGCTCAATCTCTTAAAATCTGCTAAAATACCGTTAAAAGCATGTTCCAAATTACCATTATTACCAATATCGCCTCCTAATCTGCATGTCAAGGAAAATTTTCAGCAAGGGAACAAGTTTGACTGAATGCACTAATGGCCTTTAATATTTTTCTTAAAGGCTATTTTAGATAGATAAAACTATTTTATTATGAAATCAGCATACATTTATGTTAAGGTAAGTACCGATGAACAAATGCGTCAAGGTTACTCACTTATCGAGCAGGAAGAACGACTTCTGCAACATTGTAAAATCAACAACATTGAGATTAGCGGAATATTCCGTGAGGATTATTCTGCGAAAGACTTTAACCGTCCTGAATGGAAAAAGTTAGTTAGAATTATCAAAAAGGATAAAAGCCGACCCCAAAAACAAATTTTATTCATCAAATGGGATCGCTTTAGCAGAAATATCCAGTATGCATACCAGATGATGGGATTTCTAAAAAATCTTAATATCGAAGCAATGGCAATTGACCAACCTATTGACTTCAATATACCAGAAAGTATAGTTATGCCTGCCGTTTATTTGTCTATTCCAGAAGCGGAAAACAGTAGACGAGGAAAGAATACATCCGATGGATTGCGCAGAGCAAGAAAGTTAGGTAGATGGCCATCAAAAGCACCTATTGGTTATCAGAATGTAACATCGCCAGATGGAAAAAAAATAATTGTTCCAAAACAACCGGAAGCAAATCATATAAAATGGTCTTTTGAGCAGATGGTAACTGGTTACTATTCTATTAGCAAACTAAATAAAATAGCTTGTTTGAATGGTTTCGATTGCAAAAGAAATAATTTTTGGCAGCTTATGCATAATCCGATTTATTGTGGATTTGTAACCTTGTCTGCTACAAAGGATGAAGAAAAGCAATTGATAGAGGGAATTCATGAACCGCTAATTTCTAAAGAGCTTTTTTACAAAGTTCAAGAGCTAATCGCTAGTAGACGTAGGTTGCGCGGTAATTTTAAGGACATTAAATTAATATATCCTTTGAGAGGTTTTTTAACCTGTCCTTTTTGTAGCCGCAAATTATCTGCAAGTACATCTTAAGGGCGGCATGCAAAATATAGCTACTATCATTGTTTCACGTCCAAATGTAAGGGAAGATTTAGATCAAATGTACTAGAAATGAGTTACGAAAAACAATTAAAAGATATACGACTTACTCCATTAGGAAATAAACTCTTGAGGCTTGTACTGGAAGATGAGAATATATTGACGTTACGAAAAGAACTTTTGAAAGGTCGTGCATCTATACTTAATGACCTTGAACAGGAAACAAGTTTCCTGTTCAAGGTTAGGAAACGATTTATTGAGGATAAAATTGAACATGACGATTTTATAAGTCTAAAAAGAGGACATAGAGAGAAGCAAGAAGCTTTAAACGATAAGCTTTAAGAAACCGATGAAAGAATTAGAAACAACGAATTTAATTCTACACTGGGACAAAATTATATAAACTCTGACATCTTTTTCTCCTATAAATATCAAGATGTTATCGGTAAAAGACACCTCATAAGTTTTTTCCGACCAACCGTCATAAATCCTATCAATAAGGATTTTGATCCTTTGGATATTGATACTGCGTTATTGCCAATTCTTACTATAAAACAGCAACGTAAATTAACAAAAGATAAATAAAAAACTCACAACATGAACGAATCACAATATAGAAATCCGAGAGTGTTTTCAAGTAAAAAAGTCTCACTTACTCGAGTAATAAATACCTTAAGAAGTAATGGTATATCGACAGATGAGGATCAAGCAAAGAAGATATTAAACTTTTTGTACCTTTTAGCGAAGACCTATAGTATTATAGATAGCAATAAAACAAGTATTCCGTAACCCCAATAGTAAATTGAACAATTTTTAAGGCTCCATCTAAATTATCAGCATGTTTTATTCAATAAACTTGCTAAAGGCTAAATAAAAACAGAAAATCTCGAACCGCTCTACAAGCTATAACTTAACCATTTAAAACATTGACCCATATATAATTAAAGAAAATAAAAAAAGAGATGATCAAAAATGACCATCTCTTTAAGGGTGGCTGATGGGGCTCGAACCCACGACCCTCGGCACCACAAACCAATACTCTAACCAACTGAGCTACAACCACCGTGTTTTTAGTGTCACAAAAGTACGACTTTTAATATTTCCTGCAAATATTTTTTTCTAAAGAAATGCAATCTCATTTTAATGCGCTATAATTCAATTATTTGAATTTTAAATAATTTTAAAAAAAGCCGCTACAACACCTATTTTAAACCTAAAAACATAACTTTACCGCGTTTATGATAGAGATTTATACAGACGGCGCGGCAAGCGGCAACCCCGGTCCGGGTGGTTACGGAACCATTTTGAGGGCCGGCCAGCATTATAAAGAACTGAGCGGCGGCTTTCGGATGACCACCAACAACCGCATGGAATTACTGGCCGTAATCAAGGGCCTGGAGGCCTTAAAAAGCCTGAACCAGCAGGTTACCGTTTACTCCGATTCTAAATATGTGGTGGATGCCGTAGAGAAAAAATGGGTTTTTGGCTGGGTAACCAAAAATTTTAAAGACAAGAAAAATAAAGATCTCTGGTTGAGGTTCCTCGAACTGTATAAATTACACCAGGTCAAATTCATCTGGATTAAAGGCCACAACGATCATCCCGAAAATGAGCGTTGCGATCGCCTGGCGGTTGCCGCATCACAAAACAAGGCCGAACTGGCCATTGATACTTTTTTCGAAGCCGAACGCAACCGGCTTTAAGTTAAACTACAGCCCATAAAACAGCTTAATCATTCCACTTACGGATTAATTTTTTATAAACTTAACCGCTTTATAATAAACCTAATCTAAATACGCTAAACTCGGTCTTAACTCGGTCCTAACACGGTACTCAACCGTTTCAAACCAACTTAATTACGGGTTAAACCAATGTTGAGAACCTATTTTAAATGATTTTTTAGCACACAACTTGCAGGAATAAATTTTATTATTTAATTTCAGGTAAAACGAATACGTTATGGCAACGCTGAAAAATGGCATACTCAATGGATTTTCCGGAAAAGTTGGTGCGGTGGTTGGCTACCAGGTAGGCGACAACTTTTACATCAGGTCTTTACCTAAGGCACGTAAAAATTTCACCGAAAAGGAACTTATCAACCAGGCGAAATTTAAACTCGTACAGGCTTACCTGCAACCATTTCTGGAATTGTTAAAAACAGGTTTCAAAGACTACTACACGAAAACCGGTGGCTTTCGTGCCGCAATTGCCTATACCCGCAAAGAAGCATTGAAAGGCGGTGACAACAATTTTTATATTGATGCCGCGGCGTTAAAAATCAGCGGCGGGCCTTTAGCACAAGCCCCAAACCCTGCAGTCGCTTTCAGTGAGGAACATGAAATCATCATAACCTGGGATACGACGGACATCAACAGCAAAAATGAGGCAGACCAGTTGATGGTATTGATTTACGATGCGGAAAACTTTAATGCGCTAACAAAAGTTTTTAACGGCGCTTTTAGAAAGGAAGGCATTTTAAAGGTAAAATTGAAAGACAACATGCAGGGCGTAAAGCTCGACGTTTACATCGGTTTTGTCGCTGCCGACCGGAGTGCACAGTCAGACAGCCAATACCTCGGACGGTTTGAAGTATAATAAAACTAAACCGGGTGGTGTTCACCCATAAATGTTCGAAAGCATAAAAACCATTAAGGCGTTGAGAAAATCAGAACACTTATGGTGTTAACCTAATCGAGCCCGCCCACAATACCCATACCGGCTAATTTAGTTTCTAATTTTTCTTCAGGAGCTGTTGATTTCTTCGTGTAGATGCGCATCATTTCTTCTGCTTTTTCCACCATGTTTTTCGAACCAATAAAAATCGGTACACGCTGATGCAATTCCGTTGGATCGATATCCAGTATACGATCGAAACCCGTTGAAGCCTTTCCCCCTGCCTGCTCAATAATTAAAGCCATAGGATTACATTCGTACAATAACCTTAATTTTCCGTTAGGCGACCGGGAGGTGGTTGGATAAATGTAAATGCCACCTTTTATTAAGTTCCGGTGGATATCGCCCACCATAGAACCAATGTAGCGGGAGGTATACGGACGCCTGGTGGCATCATCTTCCACCTGGCAATATTTGAGGTATTTTTTTACCCCCTCAGGAAAATGCACATAATTTCCTTCATTTATCGAATACAGGTAACCGGTTTCAGGCATTTTCATTTCCGGGTGCGACAAACAAAATTCGCCTATCGATGGATCTAGCGTAAATCCGTTTACCCCTTTCCCGGTGGTATACACGAGCATGGTTGAGGAACCATAAATAATATAACCGGCGGCCACCTGTGCGGTTCCTTTTTGTAAAACGTCTTCAATACTAGCCTTTCCTGCTGTCGATTTTCGCCTGTAAATGGAAAAAATGGTACCAACGGCCACATTTACATCCGTGTTGGATGAACCATCCAAAGGATCGATACACACAATATATTTTGCGTTTTGTGATACCGGCGATTCGATATGGATGATGTCGTCTTCCTCTTCCGTGGCCACAATACAACATTCGCCGCCACTTGTTAAAGCGGCTATAAACTGCTCATTGGCATAAACATCCAGCTTCTTTTGTTCTTCGCCCTGTATATTTGTTGTGCCGATATCTCCTAAAATATCGACCAAACCTGCCTTATTAACCTCCCGGTTTACGATTTTTGCCGCAATGGCAATGTCCCTTAAAAGCCTTGATAACTCGCCTTTTGCATACGGGAAATCTGCCTGTTTTTCTATAATAAACTGACCTAGTGTTTTTACGCCACAAACCATACTTAGTGTATTTTTTACATTATCTACCCGATAATTCTATGACCTCTAAGGTATGAATATTTTCATCAGTAATGCAAAAACGAATTAAAGTTCGCACCTTATGCCAGCCATGTTTTCCCGCAGCACCGGGGTTTATATGCAAACATTTTATCTTTTCATCATACATAACCTTTAAAATATGCGAATGCCCGGTAATGAATAATTTTGGCGGCTTAGTGTAAATTTCAGGTTTAACAAAAGCAGAATACCGGCCGGGGTAACCGCCAATGTGCGTCATCCAGACATCCACATTTTCGCAGTCAAAACGGTTGTGCTCCGGAAATTCACTTCTGATGGTCGCATCATCAATATTTCCATACACGCCACGCAGTAGTTTAAAGGCCGCTAATGGCGCGGCAACATCGGGCCCGAAATCGCCGGCATGCCAGATTTCATCGCAGGCCTCGAAATGTTTGAAAACACTTTCATCTAAATAACCATGCGTATCGGAAATTAAACCTATTTTTTTCATATGATGAGGTAATCTTTCAATGTTAGTTTATTTATTTATAAATTGAAAAGATTAGTTAAAATTTTAAACGCAGCGTCGTCTCCGCGCCTGCCTACCGCAAACACAATGTCATTAAATTATAAATAGTTATGTCAGTCTGCGCCTGTCGAAGACCTTTTCATAATTGAAAACAAAAAATATTTGTCTCCAATCAGGTTGGGAATGACGAAACGCCCAAAAGACTGTAGGTTCCAACGACTACGTCTTTCCCGCGCAGGCGGGAGTCTTAATGCCGGCGCTTAACGCTTTAAGATTCCCAATCAGGTTGGGAATGACGAAACGCCCAAAAGACTGTAGGTCCCAACGACTACGTCATTCTCGCGCAGGCGGGAATCTTAATGCCGGCGCTTAACGCTTTAAGATTCCCAATCAGGTTGGGAATGACGAAACGCCCAAAGACTGTAGGGAATCTTAATGCCGGCGCTTAACGCTTTAAGATTCCCAATCAGGTTGGGAATGACGAAACGCCCAAAAGACTGTAGGTCCCAACGACTACGTCATTCCCGCGCAGGCGGGAATCTTAATGCCGGCGCTTAACGCTTTAAGATTCCCAATCAGGTTGGGAATGACGAAACGCCCAAAAGACTGTAGGTCCCAACGACTACGTCATTCCCGCGCAGGCGGGAATCTTAAAGCAATCGCTATCGTCAAAATGTTTTAGGATGCGTCTGTCTTAATAGATTTCGCTATGCTCCATCCGATAGCTATCGGATCGAAAAGACGATTAATATAACTGGCGTCTGCCTTAAAATCAATAATTCAGAAAAAAATCTTTCAATAAATCCTGATACGCCCGGGTATGTACTTTAAGTGATTCATAAATATAAAAATCACGCTCAACCAGGTTGGTTCTTTGTTGACCTAAACAAATTATTACCCTAAACGCAGGCTTACGCTCATCAGAATGAATATAGATTTTTTCGGAAACAGACAAACCTATACGGGCACCTGTTTTTTCAACTTCCGCAGCTTGTTTCAGCGGAAGAATTAAACACAACTTTCCGTTTTCGGATAACATTGATTTTGATTTATGAACCAGCATTTCAAAGAAATCTTCATCAGCATGCCTGGCAATTCCTTTCCGCTTTTCCTCGTTCTTTAAATCATTAACAAAAAACGGCGGGTTAGAAACGATTAAATCAAATTCTTTCCGACTATTATATTGTTCTATTGCGACATTATTAACGGACAACCTATCCTTGAAAACGGATAATTGAAAATTCATCTTCGCGGTTTCAGCAGCCTGTTCATCGATTTCTACAGCTTCAATAATCGCCTGGGGAAACCGTTGCGCAAGCATAAGCGCAATAACCCCGGTTCCTGTTCCAATATCCAGAATGTATTTTGGTTGATGGTGAAAAACACTGGCAGCCAGAAGCACACCATCGGTATTAATCTTCATGGCACAACCAGCCTGGTTAACGTCAAACTGTTTGAATTTAAATAACGCCCTGTTAACTGTCATTGATAATAAATAGCTTTTCTTAATTCAAATGTTTTCCACAAAAAATTAAACACATAAATTATTGATTATAAGTTTTTTATAAATAAAATACAACTAACACAAATACGCTAAAACCCACTGTTAATAACTTACACAATCGTTTGTTTTTAAAATTGTAAATCATACATTAAGTTTGACTAGCAATTTGAATGAACCGCGTTTCAGACCGGGCTTTGAGTTGTGAAAACTAAGCGTACACGATCGGTATCTAGGTAGCCAAAAACTAAATTGTTGGCTACTTTGTTTTTAAATCTATTTTTCATAAAGCTCCAGGGGCAATCCGTCAGGATCTGAAAAAAAGGTAAATCGCTTGCCGGTAAACTCATCAATTCTAATATTTTCGGTAACAATTGCCTGTTCATTTAATCGTTCAATTTCCTTCTGGATATCATCCACTTCAAAAGCCAGATGACGTAAACCCTGTGCTTCAGGTCTTGAAGGTCGTTCAGGCGGATTTTCAAAAGAAAAAAGTTCTATCTGGTATAATTCATTAATGGCCAAATCTAATTTGTACGATTTTCTTTCGGCCCGGTAAAATTCATTTAAAACTTTAAATCCTAATTTGTTAACATAAAAATCCTTCGATTTTTCATAGTCAGAACAAATAATGGCGATATGATGAATGCGGTTAAACATATTTTAAGCATTGAATTACTGAATGGCAAAATTGCATAAAATTACCCAAACATGGAGATTCTTGCCTGCCTGCGCGAGAATCACGAGTTTTCGGGAATAATTTTTGGATAAACCGAGTCCTATACGCCCTGCTATCCGGCATAGGAAATGATGGAAGGAAACCCTTCGACTACGCTCAGGACGTTAAAGCTTTTGTACCCACGTTCAACCTACTACTGCCCAAGGCAGCGCGTCCTCCCCGATTTTTCATCGGGGGCTTGTGCTGCCGCTTTAAAAGCTTTAACGAATTTATCCGACATCAGTTCCAAGCCTTGATTTATTCATTCGTATATATTGCTTTTAATCGCATTCATGAGCTCGCAAAAAATGCTCGGTTTTGGTTACCTTTTTATCAAGAAAAAGGTAAAAGCCATTCGGCGGCCAGCCGAGGCAAGACGGTGCGGACGACATGATGAGAATTACCCAAAGCATTAAGATTCCCGCATGCGCGGGAATGACGACTCTTTGAGAATAAGTTATTCTTTTTAACCACTCCCAACCCCTCTTTGAAACAAGGAAGGCAGCGAACTTAACGATTAGAACTTCTTGCGAAACCTGTGTAGGGCTAAATCCCAAACTATTTACAATTATTCACGAATTCTCTCCAACAATCCTTCAGCCATTAAATTAAAAAACCTAAATTTGCAGCTTCAAAAAAAAAAGCATGATTCATTTCTTTTCTTGTCATCCTGAGCCTGTCGAAGGGCAATCCGATGCGGTTTTTGTTTTACAAACAGACCAATCCCTGTCAGCAACTGATATTACAAAACTTGAATGGTTATTCGGCGGGGCCAAACTACAAAATGAAAAGCTACTGAACGGTTTTTTTGTTGGGCCACGGGCCGCAATGATTACACCCTGGAGTACCAATGCAGTAGAGATTACGCAAAACATGGCCATTCAGGGGGTCATCAGAATTGAAGAATTTAAAAAGGTTGCCGCAGATTTTTCGGATTACGACCCCATGCTTTCTCAGAAATATGATGGGCTGGGACAAGAAATTTACACCATTAACATAAAGCCTGAGCCTATCTTAGAAATTTCGGATATCGCGGCTTACAATAAACAAGAAGGTCTTTCTTTAAGCGATGAAGAGGTTGATTACTTAAATTCACTAGCCGAACGCTTAAAAAGGCCATTAACAGATTCAGAGGTTTTTGGTTTCTCCCAGGTAAATTCAGAACACTGCCGCCATAAAATTTTCAACGGTAAATTTGTGATTGATGGTGTGGAACAACCCACTTCCTTATTTAAGTTAATCCGCAAAACCTCAGAAGAAAACCCGAACGATATTATTTCGGCCTATAAAGATAATGTTGCTTTTATTAAAGGTCCGGTTGTGCAGCAATTTGCACCGAAACGCGCCGATGAACCCGATTATTATGCCACAAGCGATTTCGAATCTGTTATATCGCTAAAAGCAGAAACCCATAATTTTCCAACGACTGTAGAGCCATTTAATGGTGCGGCAACAGGTTCAGGTGGCGAAATCAGAGACAGGCTCGCCGGCGGACAAGGGTCTTTACCTTTAGCCGGAACGGCGGTTTATATGACAGCACTTTCTCGTTTAGAAGAAGGCCGTGAATGGGAAAAAGGTGTTGAAGAAAGAAAATGGCTGTATCAAACACCGATGGATATCTTGATTAAAGCATCGAATGGAGCTACAGATTTTGGCAATAAATTCGGTCAGCCTTTAATTACGGGCTCCGTTTTAACCTTCGAACACCAGCACTTCGAAAAGCTCAGTATGACATCCCGTAAGCTTGGTTTCGACAAAGTCATCATGCTTGCCGGTGGCGTAGGTTACGGAAAAGCGAGTCAGGCCAGAAAACAAAAACCTCAGGAAGGTGATAACATCGTTGTGCTTGGCGGTGAAAACTATAGAATTGGAATGGGCGGTGCGGCGGTTTCATCAGCTGATACCGGCGAACATGGTTCGGGAATTGAGTTAAACGCCATCCAACGTTCTAACCCTGAAATGCAGAAAAGAGCAGCCAACGCCGTGCGTGGCATGGTAGAAAGCGATCACAATACAATTGTGTCCATCCACGATCATGGTGCAGGCGGACACTTAAATTGTTTATCCGAATTAGTTGAAGAAACCGGTGGTTTAATCAACCTGGATAAATTACCGGTAGGCGACCCTACCCTTTCCGCAAAAGAAATTATCGGGAACGAATCTCAGGAACGCATGGGATTGGTTATCGGAAACGAACACATTGAAACGTTACAAAAAATCGCCGACCGGGAGCGTTCACCCATGTACACGGTTGGTAAAGTTACCGGCGACAACCGTTTTACTTTTGAATCGGCAACAACAGGCGTTAAACCGATGGATTTAGAACTGAAAGACATGTTCGGCAGTTCTCCAAAAGTGGTAATGGAAGATAAAAAGCTCGATAGAAAATACGAGGCTTTAGCTTATCAAACTGAAAAACTGAACGATTATTTAGAGCAGGTGCTTCAACTTGAAGCGGTTGCATCGAAAGACTGGCTAACCAATAAGGTAGATCGCTGTGTTGGCGGCCGTGTGGCCAAACAACAAACGGCTGGCCCATTACAATTGCCTTTAAATAACTGCGGCGTAATGGCTTTAGATTTTCTGGGAAAAGAAGGGGTTGCGACATCCGTTGGACATGCACCGGTTTCCGCTTTGATTGATCCCGCTGCCGGAAGCAGAATCGCCATTGCAGAGTCTTTATCTAACATTGTTTGGGCACCATTGAAAGATGGCTTAAAAAGTGTTTCCCTTTCTGCAAACTGGATGTGGGCCTGTAAAAACGAAGGTGAAGATGCCAGGTTATACGAAGCCGTTAAAGCCTGTTCTGATTTTGCCATCGATTTAGGCATCAACATCCCGACAGGGAAAGATTCGCTGTCGATGAAGCAGAAGTATAAAGACGGCGATGTTATTGCACCCGGAACGGTCATTATTTCTGCCGGCGGTAACTGCGACGACATTACGAAGGTTGTAGAACCCGTACTTCAAAAAGATGGCGGTTCGATTTATTACATCAACCTTTCTAACGATAGCTATAAATTAGGCGGTTCATCTTTTGCGCAGATTTTAAATAAAATCGGTACGGAAACGCCCGATGTTAAAGATGCAGCTAAATTTAAAAATGCCTTTAACACCATTCAAAAATTAATAAAAGAAGATAAAATACAGGCCGGACATGATATCGGCAGTGGTGGTTTAATTACGACGCTATTGGAAATGTGTTTTGCAGATAATGATTTAGGTGCGGCTATAGATTTATCGGCCCTGCAAGAATCAGACCTGATCAAGTTACTCTTCGCTGAAAACATTGCCCTGGTTTTCCAGGCAGACTCGAGTGTCGAATCCACATTATCTTCAAACCATGTTGAGTATTTCAAAATTGGTGAGGTAACTTCAAAATCAGCTTTAGAAATTAAAAATTCAGCAGAACGTTTTAGTTTTGACATTGATCATCTACGTGATGTGTGGTTCAAAACATCTTACTTACTGGATAAGAAACAAAGCGGACCTGTTAAAGCGAAAGAGCGTTTTGATAACTATAAAAACCAGGCCTTAAAATATACTTTCCCTTCACAGTTTGATGGAAAAAAACCTGTACTGGATAGCACAAAACCAAAACCTAAAGCAGCCGTAATCCGCGAAAAAGGAAGTAATTCTGAACGTGAACTGGCAAATGCGATGTTCTTAGCCGGTTTTGATGTTAAAGATGTACACATGACGGATTTAATTTCGGGCCGTGAAACCCTGGAAGACATTCAGTTTATCGGTGCAGTTGGCGGCTTCTCCAACTCTGATGTTTTAGGTTCTGCTAAAGGCTGGGCCGGTGCATTTATGTACAATGAAAAAGCAAGAGTTGCCCTGGAAAAATTCTTTGCCCGCCCGGATACACTTTCAGTTGGTGTTTGTAACGGTTGCCAGCTATTTGTTGAGCTTGGCTTAATCAACAAAGACCACGAAGAAAAACCAAAGATGCTGCACAATGAAAGTCATAAACACGAGAGTGTTTTCACTTCGTTAACTGTAGCCGAGAATAATTCGGTAATGCTTTCAACGCTTGCAGGCAGCACATTAGGCGTTTGGGTATCACACGGTGAAGGCAGATTCAGTCTTCCATACGCAGAAGATAAATATAGCATTGTTGCAAAATATGCCTACGAAAATTACCCGGCCAGTCCGAATGGTTCCGATTACAATACGGCGATGCTATGCGATACAACCGGTCGGCATTTGGTTATGATGCCGCACATTGAGCGTTCATTATTCCAATGGCATTGGGCAAACTACCCTAAAGGACGTAAAGATGAGGTTTCGCCATGGATGGAAGCCTTTGTTAATGCCAGAAAATGGGTTGAAGAAAAGAAGTAAAATGGAAAAGTAATGTAAGATGGAAAATGGATGATGGAATTAAAGGCATCATCCATTTTATATTTATCACCTTTCACAAATTTCGAGCGAAGTATCTTACAGTACCGTCATCCGATAGCTACCGAATTCTAGCGGAGTATCTTACAGTGCCGTCATCCGATAGCAATCGGATTCGAGCAGCGTGCAACGCAGTCAAGAAATCTTTATAGCAAAAAAAACGGTCCGGGCATCGCCCAAACCGTCTTAATTCACCTAACCCTACATTCCCTAAAAACCAGGAGCGTTAACAGGAAAGTTCCAATATCCATCTTACTATCTTTCGAGCGAAGTATTTTACAGTGCTGTCATCCGATAGCAATCGGATCGAGATGACGGTCTTATCAAATAAAAAGGTTACACCATACATTTCCCATCATCCATCTTACCATCATCCATTTCCCATCTTCCATCTCCCATCATCCATCATCCATCTTCCACCATCCATCATCACCTTACATCATCTGGAAATTAATCGGCATATTATACCTTACCCGTACAGGTACGCCTTTATTTTTTCCGGGTTTCCACAAGGGCGATTTCTTAATTACTTTCATCGCTTCTTCATCACAGCCAAATCCGATGCCTTTCAACACCTGCACATCAGTTATGGAACCATCTTTCTCTACAACAAAACTTACAAAGACTTTTCCTTGTACCCCCTCTTCCTGTGCTTTATATGGGTATCTTAAATTACGCTCCATATATTTTGCCCAGGCTTTCATACCGCCGGCAAATTCAGGATATTCATCAACTCCAGCGGCAATATAGATTTCGCTATCGTTGTTAGCGCCGTTTCCATCTTTCACCGCGGCATTTCCATCTCCGTTTCCCGTATTTGTATTAATAACCAGGTTCGGTTTAATTTCACCGTCCTGGGTTTTATCACTTATTACAGCATCTTGTGTTTCTTTTATAGTTGGTGGTTCAGGTAAATCAACTTTATCTACTACAACGATATTTGATGGTAAAGCAACCGTTTTAACCTTTACCGGTTCGGCTTTTTCCGGGGCTGCCTTTTTTTCGGGTTCTGGTTTTTTCATGGTGTGAATAACATCTGTTAAATCGATTGTCTTTGCAACAGGTGTTGCGACCACTTGTTCAGGAAACAGCTTACTATAAACCATCGGACTTATAAATAACAGTACGAAAGCACTACTCGCCATAAATAAGGCTTTTGTTAGAATTGACGATGATTGCGATCTCAACGCATAAGCCCCATAGCTTTTGTTTCTGCCGGAGAATACAATTTCGAGCCACTCGAATTTGTATACATTAATTGATGAATTGAACATAGTTTTTGTTTTTATATCAGGATGTGAAAAACGCACCAATTCCATAAAACTTTAAAAAATCTATATTATTTATGAAAAATGAAATTTTTCTGCTCAAAAACATTTTTATATTTCATTTTCAACAATTTTTAATATTTTAACTAAAATGTTTCATAAAAATTAAGAAAATATACTATTTTTGACAAAAAACATAACAAATTAATGAAAAGCTTAAGAACCATCGCATTAAAAGAGGCTCAAAACAGAATTTCACCAGAAGTTAAATCACCATCAGCAAAAATTTCTGACTTTTTTGGCTCTAATGTATTTGATAAGAGAAAAATGAGAGATTTCTTATCTAAAGACGTGTATGAGAAATTAATATCATCCATCAATCAGGGTGAATTAATTAACACAGATGACGCAAATCAAATTGCAACAGCTATGAAGGCATGGGCAATGAGCGCAGGTGCAACGCATTATACACACTGGTTCCAGCCTTTAACAGGTACAACTGCAGAAAAGCACGATTCATTTTTTGAACCCAGCGGCGATGGTGCCATCGAAAAATTTTCTGGCAGTGCATTGGTTCAGCAAGAACCGGATGCATCCAGTTTCCCGAACGGTGGTATCCGTAATACTTTCGAAGCCCGTGGTTACACCGCATGGGATCCATCATCTCCTGCATTCATCATGGAAAGTAAAGCAGGTAAAACACTATGTATCCCTACAGTTTTTGTATCATATACCGGTGAAGCCTTGGATTATAAAGCACCTTTGTTAAAAGCATTAGCTGCGCTTGATAAAGCTGCTGTAGATGTTTGCCAATATTTCGATAAAAGCATTACTAAAGTAAATGCATCTTTAGGTATCGAACAGGAATATTTCCTAGTTGATGAGTCATTGTTCAATGCCCGTCCGGATTTATTGTTAACCGGCCGTACTTTATTCGGACACATGTCTGCTAAAGGCCAGCAATTAGAAGATCATTATTTCGGTTCTATTCCTGAGCGTGTTTTCACGTACATGGTAGACTTCGAAAACGAAGCTTTAAAATTAGGTATCCCTTTAAAAACCCGTCACAACGAGGTTGCGCCATCTCAATTCGAGTGTGCACCTATTTATGAAGAAATCAACTTAGCCATCGACCACAATCAATTACTGATGGATTTGATGGAAAAAGTTGCCCGTCGTCACCATTTCCGTGTTTTATTACACGAAAAACCATACGCAGGCATCAATGGTTCAGGTAAACACAATAACTGGTCGTTAATTACGGATACCGGTAAAAACTTATTGGCACCAGGTAAAACACCTAAAAATAATCTAATGTTCCTTGCTTTCTTTGTTAACACAATTAAAGCCGTTAGCGAACATGCAGATTTATTACGTGCAAGTATTGCATCGGTAAGCAACGATCACCGCTTAGGTGCAAATGAAGCGCCACCTGCAATTATCTCTATCTTCTTAGGTTCTCAATTGAACGATGTATTAGATGAGATTGAGCACTCACGCATCAGCAAAAAAATTAAAGAAGATAATGCACTTTGGTTAGGTATTCCTAAAATACCTCAGATTTTACTGGATAATACTGACCGTAACCGTACCTCTCCTTTCGCATTTACAGGTAACAAATTTGAGTTAAGAGCAGTTGGTTCTTCAGCGAACTCTTCAGCACCAATGACCATCTTAAATGCAATTATGGCTGAGCAATTGGTTAAATTTAAAACGGAAGTTGATAAATTAATCAAGAAAGGTGATAAAAAAGACATCGCTTTACTAACCGTAATTAAAAAATACATTAAAGAATCGAAATCTATTCGTTTCGAAGGCAATGGTTATAGCCAGGAGTGGGAAGATGAAGCTGCAGCACGCGGTTTATCAAACATCAAAACCACACCAAAAGCTTTAGATGCTTACTTAACTGAAAAATCAGCTGAGTTATTTAACGCAACCGGTATTTACAGCAAACGTGAAATTCATGCCCGTCATGAAATCATGTTGGAAAACTTCTACAAAAAACTCCAAATCGAAGCTCGTGTAATGGGCGAAGTTGCAAACACTTCAATTATTCCTGCTGC
This sequence comes from Pedobacter rhodius, assembly GCF_027213645.1. Classification (GTDB taxonomy): domain Bacteria; phylum Bacteroidota; class Bacteroidia; order Sphingobacteriales; family Sphingobacteriaceae; genus Pedobacter; species Pedobacter rhodius. Next base: position 658,956 of record NZ_JAPWGL010000002.1, read on the forward strand.
AATTGCTTATCAAAATTCGTTGATTGCTAATGTTAAAGGATTAAAAGAAATTGGTGTAGACAGTAAAGTTTCTATCGATATCGTTAAAAAGGTAAATGAGCATTTAGAAATCGTTAAAACCAATATCGATGCCATGTTGGAAGAACGTAAAGTAACGAACAAAATCGAAGACACCCGTGAAAAAGCAATTGCTTACGATGAGAAAGTTAAAACTTACTTCGAGGTTATCCGCTACCATGCAGATAAATTAGAGCAGATTGTTGACGATAGCGTTTGGCCTTTACCAAAATTCAGAGAATTATTATTCATGAAATAAGCTAAGCCAAGAGGTTTAAAGTATGGGGCGTAAGGTGAAAACTTTACGCCCTTTTTTGGATCATGATTTTCAGGGTTTAAGGATTTTAAGATTCAGGCGCCCAAAATTTAAGGGTATTAGAATTTAGAAAAAGATAGAATTTTAAATAAAACGTCTTGTAACTTAAATGCTCTTACATTTCTTATATGGTTAATTTTAAGTCCTACACTCAGTTAATTGCATATAATCTTAGGTGTTCTTAGGTGGTAAAAAAACATAGGATTTTCAGGATTTAAGGATTTTAAGATTAAGAAATACATCAACCCCACCTCCAGCACCGAAGTTTTAACCTTTTTTGCGCCCTGCTAAAAACCTTTTACCTTTTTACCTTCTACCTTTTACCTCTATTCACTATCTTTGCGCCAACATGAGTGATAACAGGTACAATCAACGTGGCGTTTCTGCCTCAAAAGAAGATGTGCACAATGCCATCAAAAATATCGACAAAGGAATTTTCCCTAAAGCATTTTGCAAAATCATTCCTGATATTTTAGGTGGTGATGAAGATTATTGCAACATTATGCACGCTGATGGTGCCGGTACCAAATCATCATTAGCATACGTTTACTGGAAAGAAACGAACGACATTTCTGTTTGGAAAGGAATTGCGCAGGATGCTATTATCATGAACCTCGATGATTTGATTTGTGTTGGTGCTACGGATAATATACTGTTATCCTCCACCATCGGACGTAATAAAAACTTAATTCCGGGCGAAGTTATTGCAGCCGTTATCAACGGCACTGAAGAGATTTTAAACGATTTACGTGAACAGGGCATTTCCATCTATTCAACCGGTGGCGAAACGGCCGATGTAGGCGATTTAGTAAGAACCATCATCGTGGATTCTACCGTTACCTGTCGTTTGAAACGTGAAGAAATCATAAGTAATGATAATATTAAACCAGGCAATGTTATCGTTGGACTGGCATCCTACGGACAAGCAACTTATGAAACGGCGTATAACGGCGGGATGGGTTCTAACGGATTAACCTCGGCCCGTCATGATGTTTTTAATAAAACTGTAGCCAACAGCTACCCTGAAAGTTATGATTCAGCAGTTCCCTTTGATTTGGTTTTCTCAGGTAATAAAAACCTGACGGATAAAATTGATATCGATGGCTTCGGAACGATTACTGTAGGCCAGTTAGTCTTATCGCCTACCCGCACCTACGCACCGGTTATTAAAAAAATATTAGAAAGTTACCGTAATCAAATTGACGGTATTGTACATTGCAGCGGTGGTGCACAAACAAAGGTATTGCATTTCGTTAATGATGACATCCATGTAATAAAAGATAACTTATTCGCGGTTCCGCCTTTATTTAAGCTGATACAGGAAGAATCCGGCACAGACTGGAAGGAAATGTATAAAGTATTTAATATGGGGCATAGAATGGAACTTTATGTTCCTGAAGAAATTGCTGAAAGTATTATAGAGATTTCGAAAAGCTTTAACATCGATGCACAGATTATCGGTCGTGTAGAAAAGAGCGATAAGAAACAAGTGACGATAGAAAGCGAAAAGGGTACTTTTATTTATAACTAATAGAATTTAAAATATAAAAAAGCCATACAGACTAAATCTGTATGGCTTTTTTATGCGCTTTCCAAAAATTATGAAAGGTACTTTCTTCACCATCAGCTTTCTTTTCCTGATAAAGAAAATCTAGTTTATTTTGTTGAACTGTTGCTGTGTTTAGGAAAATGATTCTAAAACTCCTCCACCTTTTCCTTCATTAGTATTTGCAACCATTGCAGGTACTACAATTATGCTTTCTACCCTTGCAACAAAAAACGTTTCAGAAAACTTAAACATAAAAAAAGTCCCGATTTGCATCGGGACTTTGATTTATACTTGAAGTTAAATATTAGTTAAAGTTATAACGAACACCAAACTGCATATAGTAAGTAGACAAAATGGTTTGTGATGTACCAAAAGTATCTCTTACAATATCACCTGATGCGTTTGCAACTCTGAATGTTGGTTTTGTTGTCGCACTAATTGGATTAGCACCGGTAACATTTTGAGGCACAAGAATAGCAGCATTATTAACGAAGTTAACATTACCCCATTTACGGTTCAGTAAGTTCCCAACGTTAAAGATGTCAACTGTGAACTGAAATGAATTCTTAGTTTTACCAAAATCTTTAAAAACTTCTTGAGTTAATCGGAAATCGAATTGATTTCTCCATGGAGATGTACCACCATTACGTTCAGCAAACCGACCTCTGTTTTTGCTTAGATATTTATCTTGACTAATATAAGCTTCGAATATATCTGCCTGCTCTTGAGCACTATATGCTCTTAAATAGTTTGTTGTACCAGCTGGAATAGCTACAAAAGAAGCAGCGGTCAATTCACCTGGATTAGGTATATAAATTAAATCATTTCCTGATACACCATCACGATTAAAATCACCATTATAGGTATATGAGAATCTTCCCTGCTGACTTCCTTCATAAAATAATGAAAATGAAGTTGACAAGTTACCGAAGTATGCCTTTTTATAAGAAATATTAGCGATTACTCTATCTGGATTTAAGTTACTTGAATAGCTTAAAGTCGGGATATTTGGATTACCAGAAGTTTGTGGTAATGACCATAAGTTAGCTAGTTGATCGCCACTTTGATCTCCATAGTTACGTTGGTCTGAACGCGTATAAGCAATCATTGCTGAAATTCCATTCGAGAACTGCTTAGTTAACTGAGCAGTAGCCATCCAGTTGTAACCACCTTTTACGTTGCCCATTTGAATCGCATTAAAGCCGGTAACGGTTCCGTTAGCACCACCACTTGGAGTTCCTTGAGCAACCGGTAAACCAGCCGCATTAATAGGGTTGTAATATTTATCTGAATTACTCACCGGATAGAATAATCTTGTATCACCATATCCTGAAATCTGAATACTTGGATTAACTAAGTTTAAATTTCTGGCAAAAGCTACATTCAGGTCACGTCCGTAGATACCTTCTAATGTTCCAACAATTCCTCCCGGTAATTTTACATCAAATGCTAAACTTGATTTCCAGGTTTGAGGAAATTTCAAGTTAGGGTCCATTACACTAATACCTGAAGATGGGATTGAACTTCCAGCTGGAGGAGCAGCAGTTGTTAACTGTGGGGCTATTGATGGATTAAATAACGGAGCTGCATTACCAACATAACTTTGTGTATATTGAATTAAACCTGCATCTCCGGATTGAGAAACAATCCATACAAAAGGAATACGACCTGTAAAGATACCCGAACCACCTCTAACCTGGAAAGAACGGTCGCCCATTACATCCCAGTTAAAACCGAAACGAGGTGAGAAAGAAACTTTATTTTCTGGTAAAAGACCGGTATCAACTCTTTGTCCTCCAAAATTTAAACCCGCAACTAATGGATGGGTTCTAACTTCTGTTACATCAGGATAGCTAGCCTGCTCAACCCGTAAACCTGCAGTTAACTTCAACCTATCAGTTACCGTAAATTCATCTTGCAGATAAGCAGAATACTGTGCAAATTTGAAGCTAGGGAAAGCCTGAGAACCATCAGCAGTTAAAGGATAAGTTACTGTATATTGTGCTGGTCTTTGATTTGTGATAAAGTCATTCCATGTTCTGAACGTATAAAAACCAGTTCCGAAACGTTGAAAACCGTTTTTAGTAGTACTATATTCAGCTTGAACACCTAATGTTAAATTATGCTTACCTAAGGCTAAACTTAAATCATCACTGTAAGTGTAAGAAGTAACATCCCTTAAATTACCATAAGAAAATGGCTCGTAGCCAAAGGTTGTTAAAACACTTCCTAAGTTGGTATTATTAGTTGGAACACCATCTAATATATCAACTAAAGGGAAGGGAGAACCATCTGTAGTACGAGGATCGTTTTGGTGGGAATAAGTTGCTCTCAAAACGTTGGTAACTTTACTACCAAAGTTAGAGTTTAACTCAGCTACACCAGAATATAAATTAGCTGCCTGGTAATAATTCGAATTAAAAAAAGGTAAACCAGAATTTCTAGCTGTACCAGATCTAGTATTTGCATAAGCATAACCAGTTAACGAGCCAATCGGAGAACCTCCAGTTGATGTACTGGCGGAAGCAGGCGTCTTACTCTCTACTTGATTATAGCGAACGCTAAAACGATGATTTTTACTAACATTCCAATCTAAGCGGGCAAACATTTTTTCATTATCACTTACATTAGAATAACCTTGATAAGGACCAGTTGCATAACCATAAGTATTCAATAAATATGAACTAACTTGGTTTAAAAATCCCTCAGTTGCTTGAACAACATTTGGATTTGCCGCACTATATGGCGTTGAAGCGTTTGCAGCAATACGTTGAGTTCCCGGTTGAATAGTGTGTTTTTTCTCATAGTTAACAAAGAAGAACAATTTATCCTTGATAATCGGACCACCTAAACTAAATCCATAGTTTTTTTCATCTAATTTTTGAAGTGTACCAAGTCTAAATGTTTCGCCAATTCTTTTTCCCTGATTATCTTCACCACGCATGGTATAGAAAGCATTACCAGAGAAAGTATTCGTACCAGAACGGGTTACAGCAGTTACCGAACCACCAGTAAAACCGGTTTGACGGGCATCATAAGGCGTAACGTTAATGGAAATTTGCTCTAATGCATCTATAGAAATGGGAGAACCATTCGCTGGAATGTTCTGACCAATACCAAACTGGTTATTAAAGTTAGCTCCATCCACTGTAAAGTTATTTGAACGGTAGTTACCACCACCTATTGATTGGCCATTAGCCTGTGGTGTTAAACGGGTTAAATCGTTAACACTACGGGTAATTGTAGGCAAACTTTGAATTTGTGCTTTATTGATTACAGTTGAGGTACCATTTTTATTAGAGTTTAAAATCGCATTTGATCCCTGACCAACGATTTTTACTTCCGATAAGGTAGAACTGTTATCGACTAATGTTGTATTTAAAACATAAGGTTCACCTAATTTGAGGTAAACTTCAGTTAATTTTGCCGGCTTATAACCTACAAAACTAATTTCTACGGTGTAAGGGCCACCAACACGCATACCACCAATGGTAAAACGTCCGTCGTTGTTGGTTGATACAGTGTACACCGTACCTGTAGGCGTGTGTGTCGCTTTAATGCTCGCACCGGGTAAGGTACCCTTGTCATCCTTAATCGTTCCTGTCATTGATGATGTGGTTACCTGTGCCTGAACACTTAGGGTAATTCCTACAAAAGCCACAATAACAAGTAATAATCTTAATAGTAAAGATTTTTTCATACGTTGATTTTTTAATTTGTTTTTTTTTGAATAGTAAATCAGCAAAAATTTTATGCTGCAAATGTACTTATTAATTTTTAACACATTTTAACATTCAATGTTAATTTATTGTTAACCAGAGCAAAACTTTTCAACAATTAACACCCATTTCGACCCGCATAACTTTCACCTTATCAATACTTTAATTGAAAAAGTAAATTTTTAACAAAAAACACTGACTTTACTTTGAAAAAAGGCACAAAATCAACTTTATTAATAAAATTATCGAAAAAAGGCAGGTAAATTTTATCCTGAATACAATATAATACAGTTTATTTCACAAAATTTTAAACGCTATCGCCTTTTGAATGGCGGATTTTAAAAACGATTCTGCCGGGATAAAACCTGTATTCGCGCTAATTATGCAGGCGTAACCATAAAATGCTTTAGTTAAAGCCTTTGAAATAGGATAAGAATGTCAATTTTTAGTTTTTTGACAAGCTATCTGAATAATCACCAAACCAATTAACATTTTTTTTTTAGTTTTGACGGTTGGTAGGGATTAAAAATTCATTACCGGAGTGATACGAATATTTAAAATTGATGAGGGTTAACCTGCAACGGGCAGAGATACCTTTACCAAATGTTACAAATTAAATAACAATTAAAAGAAATCTCTTTAATATAGATATGAACTACGACGTTATTGTTTTAGGCAGCGGCCCGGGTGGTTATGTAGCTGCAATCAGAGCCTCACAATTAGGACTAAAAGTTGCTATTGTTGAGCGTGAATCACTTGGTGGTATATGTTTAAACTGGGGCTGTATACCAACCAAAGCACTTTTAAAAAGCGCTCAGGTTTTCGAATACATTAACCATGCAGCTGATTACGGGATTACAACGTCAGGTGCAACAGCAGATTTTGCTGCAGTCGTAAAACGTAGCCGTGGTGTTGCCGACGGTATGAGTAAAGGCGTTCAATTTTTAATGAAAAAAAATAAAATTGACGTAGTTATGGGTACCGGTAAAGTAAAACCAGGTAATAAATTAGAAGTTAAGGGTGCAGATGGTTCCCAAAAAGAATTGACTGCAAAGAATATTATTATCGCTACAGGTGCCCGTTCAAGAGAATTACCTAACCTGAAACAAGATGGTAAAAAAATAATCGGTTACCGCCAGGCAATGGTTTTACCAGAATTACCAAAAAGCATGGTTGTTGTAGGTTCTGGTGCTATCGGGGTTGAATTCGCTTACTTTTATGCAACAATGGGCACCAAGGTTACTATTGTAGAATTTATGGAAAACGTTGTTCCGGTAGAAGATGAAGACATTTCGAAACAATTATTACGTAGCTTAAAGAAAATCGGCATCGATGTAATGACTTCAGCTTCGGTTGAATCAGTTGATACCAGCGGTGCTGGCTGCAAGGTTTCGGTTAAAACAGCATCGGGTATGCAAACCATCGAAGCAGATATCGTGCTTTCAGCTGCAGGTATTGTTGCCAACATCGAAAACATTGGTTTAGAAGAAACCGGCATCAAAACGGATAAAGGAAAAATTGTTACCGACGAATTTTACAATACTTCCGTAAAAGGTTATTACGCAATTGGTGATGCCGTTGGCGGACAAGCTTTAGCACACGTTGCTTCTGCAGAAGGTATTATCTGTGTAGAAAAAATTGCTGGTCAGCATGTTGAACCTTTAGATTACAACAATATCCCGGGATGTACGTATTGCACACCGGAAATTGCATCTGTAGGTTATACAGAAAAAGCTGCAAAAGCAGCCGGCTATGAATTAAAAATCGGCAAATTCCCATTTTCTGCTTCAGGTAAGGCAAGTGCTGCCGGTGCCAAAGATGGTTTCATTAAATTAATTTTTGATGCGAAATATGGCGAATTATTAGGTGCCCACATGATTGGCGCGAATGTTACCGAAATGATTGCCGAAATTGTTGTTGCCCGTAAACTGGAAACAACCGGTCATGAAATGATAAAATCGGTTCACCCGCACCCAACCATGAGCGAAGCCATTATGGAAGCCGCTGCCGATGCGTACGGAGAAGTGATACACCTATAAGGTTTAAAGCTAAAAGACCAAAGCTAAAAGCTGGAGAAAAATTACGGCTTATCATAATTTATTAAAACCCTTTAGATAGTTCTGAAGGGTTTTCTTATTTTTAGCCAATCTGTATACTTGCTACTTGCTACTTGATACTTGATACTTAATACTTGATACTAGATAAAAAAAAATGAAACTTCACACCATAAATACAGGCTTATTTAAACTCGATGGTGGCGCTATGTTTGGCGTTGTACCAAAAGTAATCTGGCAAAAAACAAATCCGGCCGATGCCAGCAACCTGTGTACCTGGGCAATGCGCTGTCTTTTAATTGAAGACGGAAATAAGCTCATGTTAATTGATACAGGAATCGGGAATAAGCAGGATGAGAAATTTTTCAGCCATTATAATCTGCATGGCGATGACAGTCTGAAAAAATCTTTGGCTGCACTTGGTTTTTCTATGGCCGACATTACGGACGTATTCCTGACGCATCTGCATTTTGATCATGTTGGCGGTGCAGTGGTAAGAGATAATGAAAAATTGGTGCCGGCTTTTCAAAATGCAACTTATTGGAGCAATGAAAAACACTGGCAATGGGCTGTAGAACCTAATGCAAGAGAAAAAGCATCTTTCTTAAAAGAAAATATATTGCCAATTCAGGAAAGCGGGCAGCTAAAATTTGTAGAAGAAAAAGAAAATATAGCCTGGCAACAGGATATAAACATCAGTTTCGCCTATGGACACACGGATGCCATGATGCTGCCCAAAATAAGCTATAAAGGCAAAATCATTGTTTACATGGCCGATTTGCTACCTTCTGTCGGGCATTTACCCCTTCCCTATGTTATGGCCTATGATATGTTCCCTTTAAAAACATTGACAGAAAAACAGGCCTTTTTGGAAGAAGCTGTCGATAAGGAATATATTCTGTATTTAGAACACGATCCGGTTAACGAATGCTGCACCGTACAAAGAACCGAAAAAGGCATCCGGGTTAAAGAAACTTTTAACCTCAGTGATATTTAATACTTCCTGTAATAAGCGATTGGTGAACGATCTCCATAATACCTAGTCATCTTATCTAAATGAGAAAAATATTTTTATTGGTCATCGCATTATTCATTTCGGTAAACCTGATGGCACAAACGCCACCGGCAATAAAATCAATAGTATCAAAACCAGATTATATCATAACTTATGTTGATGGTGTTGTCATAAAATTAAAAGGCGTCAATACGGCGGCCGCAAGAAAGGCAGCTTACGAAAAGGCATATGCTTTGGTGCATAAGGAAACAAAGCCGGTCTTCTCACCCCCGGCAGGGATTTACGAGAATATTTCCTTAAAAAATGATGGCGAATTTAAATTAGCAAACATAAGTAAATCAACCCTGATAAAAATTAATCCCTCCAATTATAGCAATGTTACTTTTTACAGTTTTGAACCATTAGAGAATGTAGTACTGGATTTAACCGGGTCTACATTTGATAATTGTAACTTCATTTTTGGCGCTGGTACGGGTCTGAAAATTTATGGTGGTGAAATTAAGAACACCAAAAACAGGGCATTAAAGTTTTCTTTTGAATTAAATAACTTTCAAATTTTCAATACTAAATTTATAAACTGCGGCGACTACGCAATTTTCTCGGAACATATCGGGGGTTATGATGGAAAAGAATCCTCATTAAATAATGGCTTCAAACTCATGAACTGTACATTCGAAAATAGCGGCCCGATATTCCTGGGCGGAAATCTGAATGCAACGGAAGATAGCGGCGTATTTAAAAATATTGAAATCGCATACAATACATTCAGGAATTCACCAGCTACGGGTAAAGTTTTCGAAGCGCATAATGCCTGGGATTATGACATTCACCATAATCTGGCAGACAGTTTAAATGCAAATCAAAATAACCATAATGGCATTTTCGAAATGCAGGGGAACGGGAAGTTCCATGATAATAAATTTACGAACTACCAGGGGAATAGTATTCGGGCATGGGCTTTTTCGAGGGGAAATACACCGGCAACTATAGAAATATATAACAACATTTGTTTTAACACCCGCAAATATTCCGGATTCGAAATTCAGGAAATGCGCTGGTTGTATCAGCCAGGTAAAACAACCTTTGCCAATGCAAAAGTTTATAATAATACCGTCGGCACAATGAATACCGCAAAAGACTGGGAAGGCCAGATTCTGGATATTTACCATCCCGGCGGTGAAGTGTGGTTTTATAATAACCTGGGTTTCGATTTAACCACAACTTCAAAAGATGGCATAACAACGATGATTAATTATGCCAGTGGCGATGCTAAACCACCAATCCTGCCAAACTTCCCAAAAGAAAAGGAAAGTAAATATTATTACAATAACAAATATTTTACCCGATGGGAGGATGCAGTTACCGACTTGAAAACATTTAAATCAAAAGTTGCGGGCATAGGTGCCGACAACTAAATTTTTATACCGGCTATAAGTAAGTATTGTTGATTAAATTTATTTCACTTTTTATTTGTATTTAATCTAAATAATACCAATTTTTGTACCGATGGAAAAAGCATGTATAAATATTAACGAACTGATTAACGTATACTCAAATGCTCAGGGTTCTATTTATCAGTCAGATAAACTGAATTGCTTTTACATTGATTTCGGTGGAAAATTTGCCAGGTATAATTGCATTTCCCTTCAGAAATTAAAAAAGGTTATCGAAGACATTGATATTGAAGCCTTATTATTGAATACACACCGGGCTGATTTTGAATTGGTAACCTTTAACGGATGTGAGCATATTTATCTTTTGAGCGCTTTAGAAATTGTAGCATTAAAAGATTTATTGCAAGGTACTTTCACCATGTTTAAGCTGAACCATATGGTTAATGATTGCTTGAACAGGCTTGTTGTTTAGGGGAAAGGTATAATGTATAATGGAAAATGTAAAATGGATAATGGAATACCAGCGATTGCATTAACCTCATCTACACCCCACACTATCTTTCATCTCACCTGATCCATCTTCCATCTTACCTAATCCATCTTCCATCCCACCTAACACATCTTCCATCTTACCTAACCCATCTTCCATCTTACCTAATCCATCTTCCGTTTCCCATCATCCATTTCCCATCAATCCCCGTTCTTATTTAAACTGATTATAAATACTTACTTATCAGCAATTTAGACTAATTTCATATTGCAAATAAATTGTTCTGCTGAACAAATTCGCTTTACATTTGTATTGTTATTAAAGCACAGCAACATGAAAGATCTAATGCGTATCAAATGTTTAATATCGCAGGATATTGAAACACTCTTAAATCAGCAAATTAAAAAAGAAGCTCATTCTTCATCTCTATATTTATCAATGGCATCATGGTGTAACCAGAATGGTTACGATTTTTCTGCAGATTACTTTACAAAACAATCTGAAGAAGAAAGAATGCACCAGTTAAAATTGTTTAAATACGTTTTAGATATGGGTGGAAACGCAGTATCTCCGGAAGTTACCGGAATTAAAACCGACTTCGCAGGCTTCAGGGAAGTTTTTGAAGATGCTCTGGAAGCAGAAATTGCCATTACACAGAGTTTCAAAAACATCTATTCTAAATGTCAGAAAGAACAGGATTTTGTTACAATGGAATTTCTAAACTGGTTCTTAAAAGAACAACGTGAAGAAGAATATAAAGCGCGTCGTGCTTTAGAGTTATTTGAAGTCATTGGCGAAGAAGGAACAGGAAGATGGGAAATTGACAAACACGTTAACAAAATCTCTTATTCAGAACAATAACAAACAAAACAAATATTTAAAAAGCTATCTTGATGTAAATTAAGGTAGCTTTTTTGCTTTTAAATCAATTAGCCCATTTTACACTAGCATTGACAAATTTAAATGGCAAGGAATTTGTCAACGCCGGGATTCTCCCTAAATGTCGTCATTTGCGATAGCTATCGGATGCAATTAGGTGTAACGACGCTGCCTTCCGCAGGCAAGCAATCTATTTGACAGAAAAAAACGCAGTATGAAAGATTGCTTCCCCGGCTGAAGAAGCCTCTTCACAATAACGATCTCAAAAAGTCGTCATTGCGAGGAGGAACGACAAAGCAATCTTTCATGCTATTGGTTAATGCGCTCTATTACCAAAAAGATTGCTTCACACGCCCAAATAGCCCAAAACCTTCCGTTCTCAATAACGTTCTCTGGAAGTTGTTATTGGCACTCTACAACATGTTATTAAAGAAGCATGACAAAGCAACCTTTCATTCCCGCAAAATAAGATATGCAATAAGCAGTATAATAAACCTGTCGAAACCATTAACGAAAAAAGGCTTCCTTAAAAAGGAAGCCTTTGGTTAGTTTAGGTTGTTTGGTTTATGTTGATTATGAATATTCTTTTAAAGCTTTATAAAAAAAGCGCCGTTACCAGCGCTTTTTTTAAACCAAATATATAATAATAATTAACGAGCATTACAAATGTACGAACATTATTCATTTTAGCAAGAAAAAAATGCAAAAAAGTAAAATATTTTTTAACAAAAACTATAATTACTTATAAATCAGCTAAAAAATTTAATATCATTCTTTAAAAAAAGGTGTAAAATTATATTTTTATTCAAAAAAATGTATTTTTTGATTTCAAAATCATACTTTAATCAAATATTTAAGTCAAATGATAGAAAATTTTATAAAAAATTACTTAAATCACCCCAATACATATGATGAAATGTTCTTTTCCGGCGATCATTTCAGAGATCACTATTCAAATTTCATCAATAATTTTTCCAGGGAGTCTTTAGAAAATTTAAATAAGAAGGAAGAACTGGCAAAAAAACTCTTCATGAGTCAGGGCATTACCTTTACAGTTTATGATAGTGGCGAAGGAATCGAAAAAATCTTTCCCTTTGATATTATCCCCCGTATCATCACCTCAAGCGAATGGTCGTTCATTGAAAAAGGAATTAAACAACGATTAAAAGCACTGAACCTTTTTCTTAAAGATGTTTACAGCAATCAATTCATTTTAAAGGATAAAATCGTTCCGATTAATGTAATCTATTCCTGCCCCCATTTTCTGCGGGAAATGCACAATGTAAATGTATTGCACGACATTTATATCCATATCGCAGGCATCGATTTAATTCGTGACCACGACGGAACATTCTACGTGCTGGAAGATAATTTACGTACGCCTTCCGGTGTAAGCTACATGCTGGAAAACCGCGAAATTACCAAAAGGCTTTTTCCTGATCTTATTCCGCAATGTGGTGTAAGAAGTGTAACAGAATATCCTGCAATTCTATATAGAAACTTATTGGCGCTTTCGCCTAGAGCCGTATCCAATCCCACCATTGTAATGTTGAGTCCGGGTATGTACAATTCTGCTTACTATGAACACACCACGTTAGCCAGGTTAATGGGCGTAGAATTGGTTGAAGGACGTGATTTAGTTGTAAAAAACCAAAAGGTTTTTATGAAAACAACTACTGGTTTGCAACAAATTGATGTGATTTATCGCCGGGTAGATGATGATTATTTAGATCCGCTGGCATTTAACCCGAATAGTGTTTTGGGCGTGGCCGGCTTAATGGGTGCCTACCGGAAAGGAAATGTAGCCATTGTAAATGCGGTTGGCAATGGTGTTGCCGATGATAAAGCGGTTTACACCTATGTGCCCGAAATGATTAGATATTACCTGAATGAAGAACCCCTACTGAAAAATGTACCAACTTACCAGTTAAGCAATCGCGATGAACTCGACTATGTTTTTCAAAACATTAATAAAATGGTAATAAAAAAAACCAATGGCAGTGGTGGTTATGGTATGTTGATGGGGCACGCTGCAGACGAAAAAGAAACAGAAGCATATAAACTCGAAATTTTAAAAGACCCGAGAAATTTTATTGCCCAGCCAACCATCAGCCTTTCTTCTGCTCCATGTTTTATTAACGGGAATCTTTCACCGCGACGGATAGACTTAAGGCCTTTCGCATTAAACGGACCGGATGGCATTTCAATTGTTCCGGGCGGACTAACCCGTGTTGCTTTAAAAGAAGGCTCACTGGTGGTAAACAGTTCGCAGGGTGGCGGCAGTAAAGATACATGGGTTTTAACTTCTTAGTAGACGAATATGTTAAGTAGAGTAGCTTCAAGTTTATATTGGTTAAGCAGGTATGTAGAGCGCAGCGATGGTATGCTGCGCATGTTAAAAATAAATTATGCCTCATCTCAGGATACCATTCAAGAATTTACCTGGAAACCGGTTATCAGGATTTTTTCTTCTGATGATGAAAATGAACTGTTAAATATTCAGCACGATAGCCGTGCCGTAATTGAATACCTTTTGCTGAACCGGGAAAACCCCAACTCAATTTTAAATATTATTACGCTGGCGCGTGAAAATGCGAGAAGCGTTCAGGAACATATTCCGAAAGATTTATGGCAATGTTTAAACGAGTATTACCACACCGTTAAAGATGAAAAACTATTATGGTATGTTCAAAAAGATGACCCGATAACGGCGCTGGATAGCCTGATTAAACAGGTGATGCTCTACCACGGAACAGCCGACAGCACGATGGAACGTGGTGAAAGCAGGAGCTTTATGAAAATTGGAAAACACCTGGAAAGAAGTATCCAATCCATAGATATTCTGGACATCAAATTCAGTTCTATCAGTACTAATCCTGATTTATTAACAGATATTGCCTACTGGAAACACTTGCTTTTATCGCTGGGCGGATACGAGTTATACCTGAAAACTTATCGCCAGGGCTTTGACGCCAAAAATATTATTGAACTGGTAATGCTGAATAATGATTTCCCCCGTTCGGCACTTTATTCCATGCATAACATTGAGCGGTATTTCGGACGCTTAAAAAGTGAAAACAACATTGAACATTACAACAACCTGTCTTTTAAAATAGGACGTTTACGAAGTATGATTACCTATAGTTCTGTAAATACAATGGGCGAAGAACAATTACACGACTATTTAACGCAAATCAGGGCCGAACTTTTCGGCATCGGAAATGCTTTAAATGAATATTATTTTGCAAATTCATAATTATCATCATCCCGGTTAGTCCGGATACAAACCGAATAAATAAAAGTATTTATGCCTATTTTCAAAATCAAACACATTACCAATTACAAATACGAATTGCCTGTTCGGGATAGCGCAAATCAAATTATCCTTTTCCCGATAAAAGATGATTTTCAAAAAGTAATTCAACATGATTTAAACATATCAGGAAGTCCTGAAATAGAAATATTTTTAGATTATTACGGCAATGAGGTTGGCACTTTCACACAGAATGAACCGCATAATCAATTAAAAATCTTTTCGAAGGTAAGTGTAGAAACTTTTGCCAAACCTTTGCCTCAGGATGATATGTTTAGCAGCGAGCAATGGAATAGTCTGGAAGCCATCAAATATGAAGTGCCCTACATTGATTATTTACGCCAGGAAGTTTTTGAAGGCATTAACCAGTTAAAGGAAACCGCTTTATCTATTAAACAAGATGACGACACGCCATACCAAACTTCAATAAAATATTGCGCTCATGTATTTCATAATTTCGAATACATAAAAGGCATTACAGCGGTGGATACGACCATTGAAGAAATCATGAATTTGAAGGCAGGCGTTTGTCAGGATTTTGCACATG
This sequence comes from Pedobacter rhodius, assembly GCF_027213645.1. Lineage (GTDB taxonomy): Bacteria > Bacteroidota > Bacteroidia > Sphingobacteriales > Sphingobacteriaceae > Pedobacter > Pedobacter rhodius. The sequence goes on from NZ_JAPWGL010000002.1 coordinate 674,289, forward strand.
TACTAACCGCGATGTTGCGTTTAACCGGCATTCCTGCCCGTTATGTTAGCGGGTATATTTGCCCAAATAGAGATGGCATGCGTGGCGAAGGTGCAACACACGCCTGGGCAGAAGCTTATCTGCCCGAATATGGATGGCTTGGTTTAGATCCGACAAACAACTGCATCGCAAATGAAAACCATGTACGTTTGGCGGTTGGAAGAAATTTTACCGACTGTTCACCGGTTAAAGGAGTGTACAAAGGTGGTTTCGAACATATTATGGAGGTTAACGTCTCTGTTGGTTATAATGACGAGGATTTCATTGAAAATGAAAATTACTTCCAGCCTAAAGAAGTGAACTATTCAAAACCTTCGGCAACCGTTACAACAGCAAGAAAGCAAAATAGCTACCAGCAGTATATGGAAGCGATGCAACAACAGCAACAATAACCAGGATTTTAGGATTAATAGGATTCTAAAACAATAATAACCAGATAAAGGATACGTAAGCGTTGACAAATTTCTTTCCACCTTGCTATTTAGGTTGTTAATGCTTTCGTAAAGACAAAAGTTCAACCAATGAACAATGAACCAATGAACTATTAAAAAACTGTATACCCAAAACTGCCAACTGCTAAAGTTTTTTTTCTAAATTTGCGCTTTTTACAAATAACAATATGATTAAGAGACAGCAAATTAAAGATTTATTAAAATCGACTGCATTTGACACAGAAGTAACGGTTATGGGATGGGTAAGAACTTTCCGTAATAATCAGTTTATCGCTTTAAATGACGGAAGTTGCATGGGCAATATCCAGGTGGTTATCGATTTTAATAATTTACCCGATGAGCTGTTAAAAAGAATTACCACAGGTGCCTCAATTGCTGCTACCGGTAAATTAATCGAATCTTTGGGCAAAGGGCAGTCGGTTGAAATAAAAGCGACATCGGTTGAAATCTTAGGCGATAGCGACCCGGAGAAATTTCCTTTACAACCCAAAAAACACAGTTTAGAATTCTTACGTGAAATTGCACATTTGCGTTTCCGTACCAATACGTTTAATGCGGTTTTCAAAGTTCGTCATGCCTTAGCTTTTGCCATTCACCAGTTTTATAACGAGCGTGGTTTCGTTTACATGCACACCCCTGTAATTACAGCAAGTGATGCAGAAGGCGCCGGCGAGATGTTTAAAGTAACAACTTTAGATTTCGACAATACGCCCCGTACAGAAGATGGTAAAGTAGATTTCTCTCAGGATTTCTTTGCCCGTGCCACCAACTTAACGGTTTCCGGTCAGCTGGAAGGCGAGCTAGCCGCAATGGCTTTCGGACAGATTTATACTTTCGGTCCGACTTTCCGTGCTGAAAACTCAAATACAACCCGTCACCTCGCCGAATTCTGGATGATTGAGCCAGAAGTTGCCTTTGCAGATTTAGAAGACAACATGCAGCTTGCGGAAGATATGATGAAGTATGTAATTAAATATGCTTTGGATAACTGCAAAGATGAACTGGAGTTTTTAAATACCCGTTTAGCGGAAGAAGATAAACAAAAACCTCAGAACGAGCGCAGCGAGTTTAGTTTGTTAGAAAAACTGGATTTCTGTTTAGCTAACGAATTTGAACGTTTAACATATACGGAAGCCATTAGGATTTTAAAATCTTCGAAACCAAACCAGAAGAAGCAGTTTAAATACCTGATTGATGAATGGGGCGCGGATTTGCAAAGTGAGCATGAACGTTATCTGGTAGAAAAACACTTTAAAAAACCGGTAATTCTAACAGATTACCCTGCTGATATTAAATCATTTTATATGCGCCAGAACGAACCGGATGCCGAAGGCCGGCAAACGGTCGCCGCGATGGATATTCTGTTCCCGGGTATCGGCGAAATGATTGGTGGTTCACAGCGTGAAGAACGTTTAGACCGCTTAACAAAACGTATGGAAGACATGAATATTCCTCAGGATGAACTTTGGTGGTATTTAGATACCCGTCGTTTTGGTTCGGCACCGCACGCCGGTTTCGGTTTAGGGTTTGAACGCCTGGTATTGTTCGTTACCGGTATGACGAACATTCGTGATGTAATTGCATTTCCTCGTTTTCCTAAAAATGCGGAGTTTTAGTTTAAGCTGAAAGGTTAAAATAAGCTGAAAGACCAAAGCGATAAGCCAATCGCATAAAAAATCCGGTTGACTGTGTCAACCGGATTTTTTGTTTCTATCCCTTCATTTTCATTTTCATCGTTTCGATTCGTGAGACACGAACCGAGGCGTTAGAATGGAGAGGTCTTTTAATCATGACTCTACAACCTCTCGCCATGGTTCGTGCCCTCACGAAGCATTCCATATGTTTCGATTCGTAAAGATACGAACGGAGGGATTAGCCTAATTCCACAACAAGCCATATAAAGTTTCCTGACACCTCGCTTATTCAAACTTCGCATGCTGCTTAACTACCTTCCTTCATCATGCATCGTATCGCTATATGGATTTGCATGCGAATAATCTACTGCCGAAACTTTGTAATCAGTCGGCGCAAAACTTTGAGCGCTGCTTAAAGCCATACCTAGTTCAAACCTGGTCGGATAAGGTGTTTGCAGCAAGCTGCCTGCAGGAATATACGGGAAAGTTTCCAGATAAGATTGCATTACACTAGGGCTAACCCTTCTGTTGATGTAAGCGCGACTCAATTGATGAGGCTCCCGTAAACCCGCAGCACCAAGCAGTTCTACTGCACTCGCTACGGTAAGGTTATGGAAATTTTTCACCCGAACGGTTTTATCTTCAACAACCAAACCTTTCATTAAACTCTGGTCTTGTGTGGCTACCCCGGTCGGACAAGTATTGCTGTTACATTCCAATGCCTGAATACAGCCTAAAGCGAACATCATTCCACGGGCAGCATTACACATATCTGCACCTAAAGCAATATTTTTTACCAGGTCAAAACCGGTTGAAACCTTTCCTGAAGCAATAATTTTAATGTGTTTCTTCAGGTCAAAACCATTTAAAACATCGTAAACAAAAGCAACACCCTCACGTAAAGGCATACCAACAGAATTCGAAAATTCCTGCGGCGCTGCGCCTGTTCCGCCTTCACCACCATCAACCGTAATAAAATCAGGATAGATGCCGGTTTCTATCATCGCCTTGCAAATGGCAAAAAACTCACTTTTCCGGCCGATGCATAGTTTAAACCCGACTGGTTTTCCTCCTGATAAATCCCGGAGTTTTTTAACAAATTCTAATAAGGTTATCGGCGAATTAAAGGCCGAATGTGCTGGCGGCGACAAAACATCTTTTCCTTCAGGCACCAAACGGATTCGGGCCACTTCTGCAGTCACTTTTTTAGCGGGTAACATACCTCCATGACCCGGTTTTGCGCCCTGAGAAAGCTTAATCTCGATCATTTTAACCTGATCGGTTTTTGCCCGCTCCGCATAGGCATCATAATTAAAAGTACCATCGTCGTTTCTGCAACCGAAATAACCTGTACCAATCTGCCAGATCAAATCGCCTCCCGGTTGACGGTGGTAATCACTTATCCCGCCTTCGCCGGTATTATGGGCAAAATTACCCATTTTAGCACCACCGTTTAAGGCTAAAATTGCATTCTGACTTAAAGAGCCAAAACTCATGGCTGATATATTATAGATGCTTGCCGAATAAGGTTTTTTACAATCAGGCCCGCCAACCAATACACGCGGGTCTGAATTTAATTCATGGTGGGAAATCGCCGCAATGCTGTGGCTTAACCATTCGTAGCCGTTTTCATAAACATTTAATTGTGTTCCGAATGGAATGGTATCATTATCTTTTTTTGCCCGTTGATAAATCAAGGAACGGTTTAACCGGTTATAAGGGGTTCCATTGGTATCACTTTCTACGAAATATTGATAAACCTTTGGCCTCAATTCTTCCATAAAATACCTCAAACGGCCAAAAACCGGGTAGTTCCTGACGATACTGTGCTTGGGTTGGTATAAATCATAAATACCCAGTAGTACAAATGGCCCGGTGAAAAGGAATGTCCACCATAGAAACGGATGATACAAGCCCAGCATAATGGTTAGGGCAACTAAAAATGCGGCTATCGCAACGAAAGCTTTTCTCATGTTTTGTTAAAATTACGTGTGGTATCTGCATTGCAGCATAATGATTGCGGAATTTTCTACTTTGTAGATCAATCTATGTTCCAAATTAATCCTTCGCGACCACCAGCCCGAAAAAATGTGTTTTAACGGCTCAGGTTTTCCAGTTCCCTCAAAAGGCGTACATTCAATTTCTTTAATCAAAAGATTTATTTTCTTGACAATCGATTTATCAACTGCCAGCCAATAGAGGTAATCTTCCCAGGCCACTTCAAGAAATAATTTAGTCATTATCAATTAAGTCTTGCGCCCTGGCTAAACCCTTTTCATAATCTTTTAATCCTTGTTCCAGTCTAAGTGCATTTTTTGGACTTTTTAATAAATAAAAAGTTTCTTGCATGCTATCATAATCCGCTTTGGATAACACAACCACGTCCTCTCCTTTGGCCCTGGTTACAAATAAAGGGGTATGATTAGAAAAAACCTTATCTAAATAAGACTTTAAGCTTTGCCTGAATGACGTATAATTCGTGATTTCCATTTCTAAGTGAATTTATATTTCCCAAAATTAAACATTACACAAAAACTGTACAACTATTTGTACATATTTTAGCATCTGTATTATTTAATACGTTCTTTAAACAACCAACACCATTAATTGTTATTTTTACGCTATGCTTATTAAGATCTACCCGGAAAACCCAAATGAAAGAGCCATTGAACAGGTTGTTGATGTACTAAAAAAAGGTGGTTTAATCATCTACCCTACGGATACCATTTATGGTTTGGGCTGTGACATTACCAATCCGAAAGCGATTGAAAAAATTTGCCGCATACGTGGAATAAAACCGGAAAAGGCGAACTTTTCTTTTGTTTGCCATGATTTAAGCCACATTTCTGATTTCATTAAACCGATTGATAATACCACCTTCAGGGTTCTGAAAAAAGCTTTGCCCGGCCCCTTCACATTTATATTTAACGCAAATAATAACGTTCCTAAATTATTAAGCTCGAATAAAAAAACAGTTGGTATCCGTGTGCCGGATAATAATATTGCAAGGTGTATTGTTAAAGAACTGGGCAACCCCATTCTTTCTACTTCCATAAAAGATGATGACGAATTGGTAGAATATTCAACCGACCCGGAATTAATTTATGAGAAATACAAGGATTTGGTTGATTTAGTTATCGATGGTGGTTATGGTGATAACGAGGCTTCAACGGTTGTGGATTGTACCAATGGTGAATTTGAAATTATCCGGGAAGGAAAAGGAAATATTGAGGACTTTTTGTAAACAGTTTTTTAAAGAATTCATAGTTAGAATGACTCAATGAGCTTTAATGACAGTTTTTTTTCTAAAATGTCATCCGATAGCTATAGGATGCGAACTGAAGACTTGGAATATGTAAGCGCGAGAAGCAATCTTCTTTGTAGAAAGACAACTAATACATGAAAGATTGTCTCGATCGCCTCGAAATAGCCGCCTCGCAAATACGACTTAACGAACCTCAACAACCACTTTTCGGAAAACATATCCAGTTTATAATTTTATCAACATCTGAGATAAAATACTTTATAAATATCTAGATTTATATCATAAATAGCTAACTACCATTTTCATCAACGCAGCTAACTTAACATCCCCTCAATATTAAATTAATATTTGAACCCTATTTTCGCATCCTAAACATCCCCATATGACGCAAAATTTACTTCAATAGCGCTGTTTCACAGCTGGATAGTTTGCTATGCAAATTGATTTCCTATTTATTCATGTGTAATAGGTCTCGCTCATATGCTGAGCCCGATTCGCTTTGAATATTCAAATCGTTTAATAATCATCTTTAATAAACTGAACGATAAAACCTTACAATACAGGTTAAATCATAACCGGATTTTCTTTGGCATCTCCTCTATTAAATGCCTGTCTTCCGAAATACGATTATAAATCATTTTATATCCCTATGAAATTTTTATGAAAAAACTTTTACTATTATCCCTGGTATTTCTTATTTCCACGCGTCTGTTTTCTCAAGTGAGTTTAACAGCTTCTCCATATACAGAAAATTTTGATGGCATTGGCACAACACTTCCGGCAGGTTTTTCAATAAGAACAGGTGCAACAGCAACCACTTTAGGTACAGTTGCTGCATTTACAAACACAGCAGCAGCCTGGAATGCTACAGCAGGCGGGTTCAAAAATTTTGCATCTGCCGCGATAGGTCCATCCACAACAACAACTACCGCTCAGAATGCAGCAACTGATAGAGCACTTGGCATTAGGCAAACCGGAAGTGTAGGAGACCCCGGTGGAGCATTTGTGTTTCAACTAGCAAATACCACAGGTAAAACTTCCCTGAGATTAACTTTAAATCTGCAATCATTGGATGCTACTTCTACACGACAAGCAACTTGGCGGATAGATTATGGTTTCGGTGCTACACCAACTACATTTACCACAGCTGCAACTACAACCGGAACTTTTACTACAGGTGCTTCAACGTTTACCAATAATGTTATAACTGCAGATTTCGGTAATGCGCTTGATAACTATTCGGGACCAATTTGGATTAGAATCGTAACGCTTGCTACAACAACCGGTGCCAATATTAGGCCTTCAACAGCAATAGATAACTTTAGTTTATCTTTTACTTCAGGCAGCGGAACATCAACTCCAACATTAACAGCTGCACCAGCTAGCTTGGCCTTCGGTAACCAAACCACAGCTACAAATTCGGCTGCTCAAAGTTTTACGTTAAGTGGCGCAAATTTAACCGCTAATACGAGCATATCAACAATATTACCTTTCACGGTATCTAAAGACAACACAACTTTTGCTACATCAATTAGCTATAGTGTTTCAGAAATATCGGCTACTCCTGCCGTATATGTAAGATATAGTCCTACAGCTACTGGTGCTTCAGCAGGTAATGCCAGCATTTCGAGTACTGGTGCAACTTCAATAAATGTTGCCTTAACAGGAACAGGTGTCTCTGGAGATACCACCCCGCCTGTTACAACTGCAACTTATCCAAAAACAAGTAATGCAACCCTTACATCTGTAGATTTAGTAAATAATATTAACGAAAACGGAACAAGTTATTACGTCTTACTCGCATCAGGCGCAACGGCCCCAAGCCCGGCCCAGGTTAAGGCAGGTTTAAATGCAAGTGGCACGGCAGCTTTAAAATCGGGGTCGTTTTCAAACACGGCAAACACAGATGCCTCGGCAACCATAAGTGCATTAACAGCCGGAACTACTTATACTTTCTATGTGGTTTCTCAGGATGCCGCAGGCAACTTACAAACAACGGTTTCAAATGTAAATGCAACAACCACAAACCCTCCATTAGTAAGCGCATCGATTATCATCAGCCAGTATTATGAAGGTACATCAACCAACAAATGGATCGAACTAACCAATTTAACCAATTCACCAATCAATACCACTTCACCACAATTAAAACTCGCGCTCTATAACATTTCAGGCGATGCAGGCACCATTAACATTACAGGAACACCGGCTCAAATTGTAAACCTGAATTTTACAATCCCTGCACTTGGCTCTGTTTTATTAGGCAATACAGGTAACAGCACCGAGGTTCCGTATTTAACGTCGGCCAGCGCAATACAAAACAGCAATACCGTAATTAACTTTAATGGTAATGATGGTATCGCTTTACTGGATGCAAATAACAATATTATAGATGCATTTGGTCAGGGCGTAAATGCAAAAGATGTATCCTATGTAAGAAGCTTAAATGTAACAGCACCCAGCCCTACCTATACTGATAGCGATTGGACACGAACAACCTTAGCTATTGTTCAAAATGCAATTGATGATGATGATGTAAACAGATTGGGCGTTCATTTTCCTCCAAACTTACCTGTATGTGCTGCGCCATCCGTTCCGGCAACAGCATTAACCTTCAGCAATGTAACAACCAATAGCATCTCAGCCGGCTTTACAAAGTCTACTGATGCAAATGAATATTTAATCATCAGGAGCTTAAATTCGACGCTAAATGCGTTACCTGTTGATGGAACAGCCTACGCCGTTGGTTCTTCATTTGGTGGCGGCACGGTTATCAATAAAATTGTGAGCAATACATTTACTGATAACGGTTTAAATAGCTCTACAAATTATTTTTATTTTATAATCCCGCTCAATAACCTTTCCTGTACTGGTGGACCAAAATATTTAAACACCAATATTTTAACTGCTTCGCAAACTACAAATACACTATTGCCTTGTTCAGTTCCTGCAGCACAACCTACGGCATTTAACATTACTTCATCAAACTACAATTTTGTACAAGCCGCATTTACACCGGTTACAGGGGTAGATGAATACCTGGTTGTAATGAGTACTAGTAATAGTTTAACGGCAAATCCGACTAACCAAACGCTTTATAATGTTGGCGACCAGTTAGGTGGTGGTATTGTTGTAAAAAGAGGCTCGGGCGGCACCTTTATCAGAAATGGACTGACCCAGAATACAAATTATTATTTTTACGTTTTTTCAGTTAACAGCAGTTGCAGTGGCGGTCCGATTTATTTAACCAATCAGCCACTTACCGGAAATTTCAAAACGGGGGTATTAGATGTAAACAAACTCAATTTTTACTATGGAAACCTACATAGTCACAGCAGTTATTCTGATGGAAACAAAGATGATTTAACCAAGAAACCAGAGGACGATTATGCTTTTGCTAAAAACTCGATGAATCTTGATTTCCTGGGCATATCAGAACACAATCATACCCAGGCCGGCATGTCTTTAGCGAACTGGCAACCAGGAATTGATGCAGCAAAAAAAGCAACTACCTCTAATTTTGTAGCCATGCATGGTATGGAATGGGGTGTAATTAGTGGTGGCGGGCACGTTATCGTTTATGGTATCGATTCATTAATTGGATGGGAATCAGGCGAAAATCAAATTTATGTTCCAAAAAGCACTTATACCGGTTCTACAGGATTGTTTAGAATTATTAACAGACATGGTTTGAATGCCGTGGCAACGTTAGCGCATCCGAATACAACCGATTACAATAACATATCGGCAACTTATGATTTAAGTGCTGATAGTGCAATTGTGGGAACTGCTTTAGAAAGTGGCCCTGCCTTTTCAACGAATATCACTTACTCAGATCCGGCAAGTTCAATGAGTTATCTAAGCTATTACAACCGTATGCTGGCGAAAGGTTATCACCTGGGCGCAAGCATAGACCACGATAACCATAACTTAACTTTCGGTCGCCATACACGGGCAAGGTTAGTGGTGCTCGCCCCTGCCCTCACCGAAAATGATTTGCTGGATGCCATTAAGAAAATGCGCTTTTATGCTTCACAAGATTCAGCAGCTAAAATTGTTTTCACCATTAATAAACAACCTGTCGGTAGCGTATTTAAAACCGCAGGTGCGCCTCAAATTGAAGTAAGTTCGATTACAACAAGCCCTGTTACCAGCATTAAAATCCTATACGGAACGCCTGGTAGCGGTGTAAATCCGGTAGAATTAACTACAGGCACATCATCAAGTTTAACGTATATCGATAATGCTTTAGCCAATCTATCAACAGGTTATTATTATGCAGATATTGTAGAAGCAGATGGAAGTCGGATTATTACCTCCCCAATCTGGTACTCACGTGATGATGCAACCGTTAAAAAAGACCAGACTATTACCTTTGCAGCAACCAGAACAGCAACATACGGTGACCCGGACTTGGTAGCTGGTGCAACCAGTGATAACACAGGCATAAACATTACCTACACGAGTAGCGATACTAATATCGCCACCATCAGCAATAATGATATCCATATTGTTAAAGCCGGAACGGTTACCATAACCGCAAATCAGGTTGGAGATACCTTTTATAATCCCGCAGTTGCCAAACAACAGGTATTAACCATTGCACCAAAAACCATTACGGTTACTGCTGACGCTAAAACCAAAGTAGAAAGTACGGTTGATCCAATGTTTACCTATACTTCTGCTCCTGCACTAATTGGTGCAGATGCTTTTACAGGTGCATTAACCAGAAACCCCGGAGAAACTGCAGGAGATTACCCGATAACACAGGGGACTTTGGCTTTAAGTACAAACTATGCAATTAACTACAAAGCAGCCAATCTAAAAATTTACGCAAAGCCTGCAGCTGCTTTAAGTGCAAACGTATCCGTCCCTTTAAATGCTGCTGCTCCTGTAATTACCTTCACGGCATCAGCCGGAACCGCCCCATTTACCTTTACCTATAACATTAATGGTGGTACAAATCAAACTCTAACAGCTACAACAAATACAGCAACGGTAAATGCATCTACTGCAACTGTTGGCACATTCACCTACACAGTAACCAGTATTAGCGATGCTTACAGCACACAAACGCAAAACATTTCTACGACAGTAAGAGTTAATCCGATTCCAGTTGCAACAATTTCGGGAACAACTGCATTGTGTTTAAATGGCACATCACCAACGGTAACTTTTACAGGTGGCAATGGTACAGGCCCTTACGTTTTCACTTATAATGTTAATGGAGGCACTAGTCAAACCATCAGCACTACAGGTACAAATACGAGTGCCACTTTAACCGCAGCAACAAATGTGGCAGGAACATTCAATTATAATTTATTGAATGTTGCAGATGTTAATGCGGCTCAAAATCAAACCGGAACAGCAACGGTAACCATTAGGACTTTAGCAACGGCTTCTATTTCGGGCTCAACGGCTGCCCCGCAAAACAGCACCGCGCCAACAGTAACTTTTACGGGCGCTAACGGAACGGCTCCGTATACTTTTACCTATAACATCAACGGCGGACAAAACTTAACAATAACTTCTACCGGAAATACGGCAACGGTAGCTGCGCCAACAACTGCAGCAGGCACTTTTGTGTATAATCTAGTTAGCGTGGCAGATGTAAACTGTGGTCAGGCGCAAACAGGTACTGCAAGCATATTAATTCGTCCTTTACCGGTTGCAACGATTTCCGGAACAACTGCTGTTTGTAATTTCAGCACATCGCCCGTGGTCACTTTTACCGGTTCAGCGGGTACGGCACCGTATACCTTTACGTATACGGTAAATGGCGGCAACAACAGAACGGTTACCACAAATTCGACTACCGCAACAGTCAGTGCGCCAACCAATGCCGCAGGCACATTTGTATATGCCCTGGTAAGTGTAACAGATGCATATGCCACCCAGGCGCAAACCGGAACTGCTACGGTTATGGTAAATCCATTGCCGGTAATTACCATCAACAGCAATAAAGGTTTGTCAATTTCGAAAGGTGATGCACTAATTTTGACCGCAACAGGCGGAGCACAATACAGCTGGACGGGTGCTGAAATTATTGCCGGGCAAAATACCGCAGCCGTAACCATCAGGCCAAAACAGAACGGAACCTATAAAGTGGTGGTAACCAATGCAAATGGTTGTACCGCTGAACAAAGTGTGGTTATTACCGTAATTGATGATTATAAATTAGAAGCAAGCACTGTCGTTACACCAAATGGCGACGGCTACAATGATAAATTCATTATCAAAAACATTGATTATTACCCGAACAATACCTTGAAAATTTTTGATAAGGCTGGCCGGATTTTATATACCAAAAAATCTTATGCCAACGATTGGGATGGGATGGTTAACGGAAGTCCGCTTGGTGAAGGGACCTATTATTACATCATCGACTTAGGAAGCGGCATCGGTACTTTTAAAGGATTCATTAACATCATCAGAGACTAATTACAGGCATGAAAGCAATTACAAAAAATATAAAGCAAATAAGTCGCGTAACGTTTCTATTTGCAGCAGGTACCTTATTCTTTAATTCGGTAAAAGCACAAATTTTACCATTAAATGCGCAGTATTTTCAGAACCGATACCTGGTTAACCCATCTATGGCGGGTATAAACGAGGGGTTTAACATCAATGGTAGTTTCCGTAAACAATGGTCGAACATTCCCGGTGCACCGATTACACAAAGCGTAACCTTAGATCAGCAGGTGGGCAAAGTTGGCTGGGGCGCCAACATTTATAATGAAAAATCAGGCGGCATTCAGCGAACGAAAATGGTTGGGACCTTTGCTTACCATTTACCGTTGAACAATGATGAACAGAAACTAAGTTTCGGCATCTCCTTTGGTGCGAGTCAGGATAAACTGGATTTAAGCAGTGTCAGAAACAGCGACATCAACGATCCATCTATTGCCCGTTTTAACGACAGAGGGTATTATTTTGACGGTGATTTTGGTGTTTCCTATACCTCGAAAGGGTTAACCCTTGAAGGTGCCCTCCCTAACATGCGCTCTGTTTTCAGGAGCGACGATTTAAACTTTGCGGATAAACCGACTTTTTATTCAGCTATAGGCTATAAATTCAATTTAGGGAGCGGATTAAGCGGAATCAGCCTGGAGCCCAAAGGCGTTTTCAGAGGCATTAAAAATTACAAAAATTTATGGGATGCCGGTGTAAATGCCAACTTCGCAAATGATAGGTTATATGTAATGGCGATGTACCACAATACTCAAAATGCAACTGTTGGTTTCGGCATGAACTATAAATCGACCTTGTATTTTATGGCTTATTACAATACGGCCACATCAGCAATTAGCGGGTATACGGATGGCGATTTTGAAGTCAATATCAGGGTGAATATTGGTAAGAAGCCATAGCGGGCCTGGTCAAGCTTTGTTCAGCCACATATTCGCAGATTTTTAATTTGCAATTTGTTGTGATTTAATTCGCCACGGAAACACGGAAAATGTCGCATCTGGAGCGGATGGTATGGGCGTTTCGTCATTCCCAACCTGATTGGGAATCTTAAAGCATTAAGCGCTGGCATTAAGATTCCCGCATGCGCGAGAATGACGTAATCGATGGAACTTACGGTCTTTAGGCGTTTCGTCATTCCCAACCTGATTGGGAATCTTTAAGCATTAAGCGCTGGCATTAAGATTCCCGCATGCGCGAGAATGACGTAGTCATTGGAACCTACAGTCTTGGGCGTTTCGTCATTCCCAACCTGATTGGGAAGCTTAAAGCATTAAGCGCTGGCATTAAGATTCCCGCATGCGCGAGAATGACGTAGTCGTTGGAAACTACCGTCTTTGGGCGTTTCGTCATTCCCAACCTGATTGGGAAGCTTAAAGCATTAAACACCGGCATTAAGATTCCCGCATGCGCGAGAATGACGTAATCGTTGGAACTTACCGTCTTTGGGCGTTTCATCATTCCCAACCTGATTGGGAATCTTAAAGCATTAAGCGCCGGAATTAAGATTCCCGCATGCGCGAGAATAACGTATTCGTTGCACCTATACTCTTTGGGCGTTTCGTCATTCCCAACCTGATTGGGAATCTTAAAGCGTTAAACGCTGGCATTAAAATTCCCGTCTGCGCAGGAAAGACGTAGTCGTTGGAACCTACCGTCTTTAGGCGTTTCGTCATTCCCAACCTGATTGGGAATCTTAAAGTATTAAGCGCGGGCATTAAGATTCCCGCTTGTGCGAGAATGACGTAGTCGTTGGAAACTACAGTCTTTGGGTGTTTCGTCATTCCTAACCTGATAGGGAATCTTAAAGCATTAAACACCGGCATTAAGATTCCCGCATGCGCGAGAATGACGTAGTCGTTGGAATCTACAGTCTTTGTGCGTTTCGTCATTCCCAAACTGATTGGGAATCTTAAAGCATTAAACACCTGCATTAAGATTTCCGCTTGTACCTATTTGAAAGGTTTTTTTAGGCATTTTGCTGACTGACTTACATAACCAACAGGTTTTTCCGAAGAACGCCGTCAATCCCAAGGGCCGGGAGAATCAAAAAACAGTTGCAGAATAGAACAAATAGTAGAATCAAACCTAAAACGCAGTGGTTTTTGTGTTCAGGTTTAGCAAAATCATTCAATCAGCACTAACGAACAAAACCCCGAAGGGCTCAATCAGACAAATAAAATTATAACCACAACTGATTAAATTAAGTGCCGCTGTTTTTTGATGTGTGAGGGCTTGCGCGAAAGGCACCTAGCTGGATTGACAAAGCGCTTTGGGTACTTTGGCGCCCCAAAGTACCATGCCCCGCGGCATAGAGCGATAAAAATAATTTAAATATTTGTGTCCACACAATAGGCATACGGGAATGACGATATTTTTAACAGCCACAGATTCGCAGATTTTTAGCTAATAATTTTGTCGTGATTTAAGTTCAGGAAAACTTAGAAACCAATGAAAACCATTTGATTGCTGTGTCCATCTGTGTTCCCATGGCATTTTCTTAAACAAAATACAATCTTTATTAAAAATAGTACGCAAATCTGTGGCTATCCCCTCGTTTTTGTTATTTTTACAACCATGCCAAAAATCATCAACCTCGAAGTATTTCAGCGCTTTTTTCGTTCAGGACAAGTTGGTGGATTTTTACTTCTAATATTCGTTGCCATTTCCCTGCTTATTGCAAACACCGCATCGAAAGAAAGTTTCGAAGCCTTTTTAGCAACTAAACTTGGATTTGGAACTGTAAACTACAGTTTACTCGCCTGGATAAACGATGCCTTAATGGCTGTATTTTTTCTGCTCGTTGGTCTGGAAATTAAACGCGAATTACTGGAGGGCGAGTTATCTTCCGTTAAAAGCGCTGCATTGCCTGTAATTGCAGCCCTGGGCGGAATGCTTGTCCCGGCATTGATTTATGCTCTATTTAATAAAGGAACTGAAACTGCTGATGGCTGGGGCATCCCCATGGCTACAGATATTGCCTTTGCAATAGCCATTATTGCAATGCTTGGCAAAAATGTGCCGGCAAGTTTAAAAATATTTCTGGCGGCGCTGGCCATAGTAGATGATTTAGGGGCAATCCTCGTCATCGCTATATTTTACACCAACCAGATTCATTTTGAATACCTGGCGATGGCCGGCGGAATTTTAATACTGCTCAGTTTAATGAATTATTTCGGCGTTAAGAATTTGGTTTTTTACCTTATTCCAGGTCTATTCCTTTGGTATTTCATTCACCATTCCGGCATTCATGCCACCCTAGCGGGTGTACTTTTAGCCTTCACCATTCCAACCAATGAAACGGATGTTTTATCTCCTCTGGAAAAACTGGAACATGCGCTAACTGTTCCTGTAAACTACCTCATCATGCCGGTTTTTGCCTTAGCCAACACGAACATCACTTTCAAAAAAGAAATGATTTCCGGCTTGGTTACGCCTTTAGGATTAGGCATCATCGTTGGACTCTTTGCCGGAAAAACACTTGGCGTAACACTCTTCAGCTGGCTCGCCGTGAAACTGAAATGGGCTGATTTACCAACAGGCGCAGGCTGGAAACATGTTTTGGGTTTAGGCATGCTGGCGGGCATCGGCTTTACGATGTCGATATTTATTGCTTTGCTTTCCTTTAGCGATGAAATTCATATTTTAGAAGCAAAGTTTGCGATATTAACCGCATCGGTTTTATCGGGTGTGGTGGGTTTTGTGTTTTTGAAATCGGTGAAGAAGGTTAAGTATTCTAAAAATTAAAACCAATAATCAACAACAATAATATCATTCTTTACTACTTTAAAGTTAAGTATTAACTCATTACCAGTAATCTCGTGTGCGGAACTATGTTGCCGCAAGCCATTTAAAAATACTTTAGCTTTTTCATCAAAAACTCGGTGTATCAATTTTATTGATTCATTTGGCAAAACATTTTGGAAAATAACAAATTCTTCGGTTATATAATTGTCCATTTGAAATATGCATGATCAAGTTAAAACTTTTAATATTCCCGTAGTTTAATTAATATTTAAATCTGAAACCATTACCATTTATCAGTTCGATAAACTCATTAACTTGTTTGTGATAATTCGATTGCTTAATTCTACGCCCTTCATAAAGCTCATCATGATCATCTTGAAACTTAAATAAATCATCAGCGCTATTAAGTTTCAGAAGCTGTGTTGTATTGTGAATAAACCCAACATTATCAAATCTTATCCCATCCAAAATGAATGGAATAACATTATCGGACAAAACCCATGCAGCGCCCATTTCATTTAAACAAATTTCGCTTTCTTTATAGTTACTGGTGATAATCTGTATAACGGCTACCGCATTCTTCATATTATCTTTGATAGCAGCCTTAAAATCTGAGCCACTTTTTATACCAGTATCTTTTGCTGATGTGTAAAATATCTTTTCCCGACTTATACCTAAGCCAACGGTAAGAATCTTATCAATAAAAGCAGATACAATCGGCTCATCTTTACTTGAATGACTAATAAATATTGTTCCCTCTTGTATCATATTATCTTTTTGTAAATTTAATAGTTAAAACTGAATATGTTAACAGACTGTTTTGACAATGTTAAACTTATTTTCAACAAAAAATTTATTTATTCGCTTTAATTACTCTTATTATACTTCTTAAAATTCTCCGCTTGCTCAAAAATCTCTTTATAAACCTCATCCCTATCAATAGGCGGATAATCATTTTCAGCGAGCAGGATAATTAAATCAACTTTTAATTCTGCTTTAATATCCTCCCTTTTACTCCAATCGGTGTATTTGGCTTTATCATCAACCACATCTTTTACCTCTTGGGCTAAATGAATTAATTTATCCTCTGGATAGACAAAATCGTATTTAATGGCTAAGGCTTTTAATATATCGTAAAATGCCTTTTCTTCGAAATCAATTCCCAGGTCTTTGAAAGAATCTTTTTCCTTTTTAAGAGCGTAATACAAGTCGATAATTTCGTCTGTAAAATCTTCTAAAACATTACTTACCAAAGTATCTTCTTTACGCTCATTGTATTTATCAACAATAAACTGTAAGCGCTTGGAGAAATCTATCCCTGTAATCTTATTTATTTTTTTAACATTATCAATGGCCTTAGCTAATAGCTTTTGCAGTAATTTAATCTTTGTGTTAGGCAGCTTAATTTTATCAATTTTTGCCATGTAATCATCAGAGAAAATATCTACTTCTGTTTCATTAGCATCTCCAAGTTTAAATATCTCTTCAACGCCTTCGCTTTCTATTGCATCTTGAAGCATTTGGCGGACTTTATTATTCATTTGGGCCGCATCTGGTGCCACCCCCTTTGTTAACTTGTAAATAATAGCTCTGATAGCCAAGTAAAAATGAATTAGATCCCGTTCCTCGTTTTTGAAAACACCACTACCCGAACAAATATCATAAGCAGACTTTAATCGTTTTACGATGTACATAAAACGCTTTTCGAGTTCTTGAGTGAGTTGCACAAATTCGGCAGACTCATTTAAACACTTAAGTTGTTCTACCGGCGTTCCATGAAAATATTTTGAAGAATCGAATTTATGAAACAGCTTATTCAAAAGGTCAAGTTGATCTTTTACAACCACAATTGATTGTTCAATATCTTCAATATTTTGCGAATCCCCTTTATCGTATTGCGCTAAGGCTAGATTTAGTTGTTTCTTGATTCCAATGTAATCGACAACCAGACCCTTATTTTTTCCTTCAAATTTCCGATTAACCCTGGAAATGGTTTGAATTAAATTGTGTCTTTGAATGGGTTTGTCAATATACATAGTATCTAAAAACGGAACATCGAAACCTGTGAGCCACATATCTACAACAATGGCTATTTTAAAGTTGGATTTTTCGTTTTTAAACTGACGATCAAATTCTTTGCGATCGTCTTTTGTGCCTAATAACTTATATAATGCTTCATCATCATCCTTACCTCTGGTCATCACCATTTTTAGGCGTTCCATCGGTTTAATTTCTTTTTGCTCTTTTTCCGATAGCACAACATCATCTGGGGCAATTTTTACTTCAGCCCAATCAGGGCGTATGGCTAAGATATTTTTGTATAACTCAAAAGCGATTTGTCTACTACTACAAACAAACATGGCTTTGCCTTTTACTGTTGCGCCCTCAACAATTCTGTTTTCATAGTGGCGGACAAAATCTTCGGCAATGGCTTGTAAACGTTTCGGATCTCCGATAATGGCATTCATTTGTGCCATTGCCTTTTTGCTTTCTTCTATCTGATTTTCATTACTTCCATCCTCGGCACATTGGGCATAATAAGCTTCTATTTCTTCGAGCTTATGGTTATTAAGCAAAACCTTTGCAGCTCGCCCTTCATAAACTATCCTAACCGTGATTTCATCGTTAACCGATTCAGTCATGGTATAGGCATCAACAATATCGCCAAATACATCAATTGTTGCATCAATTGGCGTACCTGTAAAGCCAACATAAGTGGCATTTGGCAAGGAGTCATGTAAGTACTTCGCAAAGCCGTAAGTTTTAGTAACGCCTTTTTCAGTGATACTTACTTTCTGATCTAAATTGGTTTGACTTCTGTGGGCTTCATCTGAAATACAAATCACATTAGTCCGATCGGTAAGTAGTTTTGTATCTTCCGTAAACTTGTGTATGGTGGTTAAAAAAACACCACCGCTATTTCTGCCTTGCAATAGTTCTCTTAAATTACTCCTGCTTTCTACGCTAACAACAGTCTCATCACCAATAAAACCTTTGGCGTTGGTGAATTGACCAGATAGCTGATCATCTAAATCGGTTCTATCCGTAATTAAAATTATAGTTGGACTACCAAAGTATGTGCTTTTCATCAGCAGCCTACTTAAAAAAAGCATAGTATAACTTTTACCACAACCTGTTGTACCGAAATAGGTGCCACCCTTTCCATCACCACGAGGGCGCTGGTGTAACTTTATATTTTCAAAAAGTTTAACTGTAGCATAGTATTGAGGATAACGACAAACAATCTTTTCATTTTTCTTCGAACTGTCTGGCAGGTAAATAAAATTGCGGATTATATCCCTCAACCTGGTTCGGTTAAACATACCTTGCACTAAGGTAAACATAGCATCAATGCCATCAACCTCCGTTTTCATTCCCTCAATTTTTCGCCATGCGTAAAAGAATTCATAGGGTACAAAGAATGAACCAGCCTTGGTATTCACCCCATCACTAATCACACAAAATGCATTGTATTTGAATAATTCGGGAATATCTCTTTTATAGCGTACCGTCAATTGCTCATAGGCATTGTGTATGGTCGTATCTTCTTTAATTGCAGATTTAAATTCAAACACGACTAATGGCAAACCGTTGATATACAATATCAAATCTGGAATGCGCATCTCATAGCCCCTAATGGCCAATTGATTTACAATTTTATATGTATTTTGATCTGATACTGAATAATCAATTAGTTGAATAAAGATGTCTTTTTTGAGGCGATCTTCCCGCTTAAGCAAAAAACCATCTGACACCATTCTCATAAAAGTTTTATTGCTCTCGTACAAATCGGAAGAGGGTAAACGGTCTAAATCCCGAAGAATAGATTCAATTTCATTTTCTGTAATTGCATCGGCTTGATACTGCCTACGCAGATAGGCTTTCAAGTCATCATCAATTAGCACTTTATCGCTAACGATATTACCATAAACTACAACAGGTTCTTCAACCAAATCTGTGGTGGCTTGACGGACTACATTGCCTGCTTGATGAACCATTTGTTCATCTTCAAGTAAGTTAATAAATGCATGCTCTAATTGCGATTCGGTAAATTTCATGCTATTTATAATCGTTAATCAACAATATGATATTGCCAATTTCTGTTGTATAATATTTTTGTTGGGGGCTATTCGGAACATTCGGTAACGTCCTATTTAATAACTTCAAGTTTATTAAAGGTTCTATGTATCGTTTAAAGTTATCGTTATGCCTTTTTAAACCTAAACAGTCTTCCTGGATTTCTTTATTTGATTTTGGCTTTCCGGAAAACTTTAAGATTTCAAGTTGTTCTGCCGTAAGGTGCGCTGCTAACTTGGCATATTTTTCTACCTGCTTTTCAGTTGGCATTTTGAGTTCAACCATCAGGTCGCGTTTTACCGTACCCAGGCTATCCAAACTAGCTTTCAGATGTTCCATCAAGTCTTTTGCTTTAGCTTGGTCGTTAACTTGGTCGTTAACTTGGTCGTTAGCTTGGTCGTTAGCTTGGTCGTTAACAGGGAGGGACATTCGTAAGAAATTATCAGAAAATTTGAAACAATCTTTTGAATAGCTTTCTAAAATGCGGGGAATACCCGATCCCAATTGTTCTACCAGATCCAAATCTTTATAAATCCGCATAATCTCTTTATTCCTTGGCACCGAAAAGCCCTCGAAAAATTCATCCTGACTCAACCCATCCGGTAAACCACCAGTTGAAGTGATTTCGATACGATCATCAAATAACTCAAATTTTGGTGGTACCTCGGTCGTATAATCATTATGTACAAATGCATTAATGATCGCCTCACGTAACGCAATCGCATCCCAATACCTGGTTTCTTTTCTTTCTTTAGAAGTGATTTGGGTAAAAGTTTTATTTTCTAAATTAACCTTATCTAAAACCTGCTTGGTAGCTTTAATTAACGATTCATAACCATACTCATTATTTTCTACCAAATTAGCCCTGGTTAAACCATTGTACCTGGCTAACTTGATGGAGGTACTGTTTTTATCGGAAATTAAATAAGCCAAATAATTATATTGCTCCTCTGCATTGAGTAGCTCTAAGTTGGCAGCAAAATTATTGTTCAAGCTTTTACCTACGCCCTCGTAGTAGATTTTTAACTGCTCAAAACTTAAATTTTGTTGGTTAGATCTAATTTTGCTGATGGAGTTTCTGGTACGCTTGGCAAACAGCGCATCAATCATTTTTTGAGGCATAGGCTCTGATGCCGTACCAATTCTGATAAAAGCACCTTTCTCTGTCATGCCATATTTCTTCAAAAAATAAGGCTTTTCACTACCACTCGCTACTATAATTTTAATAATATCCAAGCCATCTTTATGCTCACTAATTACATCAAACAAGCCTAAGCAAGAAGGAGAGATATTATGTTTTAAGCGGTCTTTTATTTTGAGCTGATCGCCATCGCTATCTGTAACGCCTGCAGTTTTGCCTACTTTATCGATTCCAATATAAATTAAACCACCGGCTGCATAATTTAAAAAAGCAATCACTTCCTTTTCTAACGAATCGGTAAGTTCTTGTTTGTATTCTATGCGGTTGGTTTCGGCCATAGGTCAAAATGGTAAATCTTGATCTGCTGGTGGAGCAACTACAACATTGTTATTTTCGATTACAGCTAATTTATTGATCTCTAAAAAATTATTTAATGTCTCCGGATAAAGCTCATCAATGATAACAAAAGCAGGGTTTTGAATCAATTGCCATATTTTCAAACCACTTTTATCATTTGAAACATAACCAATTACTTCCTCAAGCCTTTTAACATTAAAATGAATTTTATCAGGGGCCGCCAAATCTATTAACATCCTATTCGTGGTTAACATACCTTTTCTGTTTGGACTCGAAATTATATATAATTGATCAGCTTTTAAAGCTGCTAAATCATTAAATCCTTGCAAGCTAGCGAGAGGAACATCAAGTGCTTCAAAATCCCAATCATTAATAACATAGTAGTCTACATTGAAATGTTTACAAAGCTCAACAATATACAGCGCAGTTGCTTTTCCGTGATGACAGACGAAAGATATATTTTCAAAGTTCAAATAGGTATCAGCAAATTTATTCTTGTTGATAATATCAGCTCTTTGAGCTATAGCTTCCAATACCTTTCTTCGAATTACTTCCTTGTATACTAAAATATCATTTGGCCCTTCTACTAAAATAACTTTTTTGCTAAAAAGCATCCTATTTAAGTTGGGCTCAACTGTTTTAACATACTCATTGAAACGATTTACATTTATAGGCTCTTCAAAGTCTTGCTGTAGCGCACGTGCAAAAGGATCTACGAATTCACCAACATTATTATAAGCTTTTACTGTTTGATTGTTTTCATCCATTTCCAAACGGATGATGCCTTTAGTATCGAATGCATCAATCATCCTATCTGAGTGAGTCGTATAAATTACTTGATGGCCCTTTTCAGCTAAACCACATAACACCATTTTGTAAAAGTATTCTTGATGATTTTCATGTAAAAAACTTTCAGGCTCTTCAAACAAAAATAGGTATCGATCATCGTTGTTCGTTTCAGTAATTGATTGAATGACGGCCATTACAAACATTGAAATAAAACCATCTCCAAAATGCTCAATTGGTATTAAATTATCTGTATTTCCATTTAAACCAACTTTAAAGAGCATTTTTAAAAAAATATCTTCGTAACTAGGTAAACCAAAATCTACAACACAATTATTATTTCGAAGATTAGCTTTATAATTCTTTTGAATTTTCTCGATGAATGTTGTTAACGAAGATCCTTCCAAAACCTTATCGGTTGCTATTTTTACTTCATCTTCAAAAACTGCTTTTTTTGCTTTCATAGCATTGTCAGTTTCAACAAGTTTTTGAATATGCTTCGCAAGGAAAGATTTTAAGTTACCCCAACTTGTCCTTTGGGTAGAGATCTCTTCCTTAATGTTATGGAAATTAATATAATATATTGGAGCTTTTTGCTTGATAGCCCATTTCTTCCCATACGCACTGTTCACTCCATAACAACTACATACATCACTTACAGAAACAACCCTCGATTCAGCAACATTAACTATTGCTAAATTTTGATATTCCTGATTGGCTACTATACGATCCTCATTTATATCTGCTCGAAACTTTAATGCAAAACAAGGTGTATTTTCCCAACTGCAATTATGAAAATCTTTTAAATCAAAACTATCTTCTCTAATTGATTCATACAATCCATATTTAATGGCGTTTAACAAATTACTCTTACCAGAATTATTATACCCGATAATTGCAACAGGCCTTGTGTAATCAACATTAGGAAAAACAAAGTCTTGTCTTTCACCAAATGAACGATAATTCTTTACAGATAAGCTTGTAATTTTAATGCTGGACATTTACTTATTAGTAATTATTAATAAGCAACTTCTTCCATTTCAATTTTAGTCATTTTTGCTAATATTAAATTTTCAATTCTAGACAACACATCATTTTCCTTAAATCTTAAATGGATTTTTTTAATAATTTTTGCTGCAACTTTTTCGAAGTTATTTAAAATATGAGTATGAGGTAGAACAATAGGCATTTCTCTTAAAAAATTAAGTGTTACATAATTTTGCGTGCTTCCTTTGGGATTTGATGAAAGATATAATTTCATATATTCACTTTTAAGAAAAAACAGGACATATTCACCAATACCTTTTAGCTTTGAAGTTCTAAATAACGCAACATTTTTTATAGCAAAATTTACTTCATCATACAAAACATAACTCGTCAGTCCTACTGTGCCAATCATACTAAACAGTATATCATGTTTTTCAACTCTGCTTCTCTTGTTGATATTTATAAAATCCTCTAGACTTATATTATAAGTTTCATTTATAGAAATGCTGTAACTTTTTAAGTGGGTAGACGTAACTAATGGAAAACCAATTTTCACAGGCACTGGAGAATCATGAGTACCATCTCTAACATCTATTATATTTGAAATGCTCTTTATTTTCCATTCTTTAGGCAATAAAGAACTTTCATTTTTATCATATACCATTTCCCCTCCATTACTTTTATAAGGCAGCCCATTTTCATCAGGAAATTCAAAATCTACAAACCATTGTTTATAAATGGCTTGCGCAGTTTCTTCTAACTTGTTAATGAGTTGGTTATTTAATTGAATTCGGTTTTGTATGATTTTGTATTCGCTTACAATTTCTAATTGTTTTTCTGGAGAAGGGATTGGTAGCAAAGTATCGCACATTTCAGCCCAAGAAAATATTTCTCTAGCACTACCATGAGACATGAAACGGGCATAACGATCAAACTCTGCTCTTTTAAACCACATCATTAAATATTCAGGATGTAATTCATTTTTATCCACGACTTCAAAAACAGTATAGGCTTGAGATAATAAAGCATTTTCATATTTTTCTGCTAATGCTATAGAGATTTTATCACCATTTCTGGAAGTCACTGGCCCATAAGCAAATTGATTTTTCTTAATCAATTTATAGGTTGACATGTCTGTACCAATAATATTCGCGATAGATGGCATCAAAACTTTCTTAATGCTCACACCCAATAAAGGGTAATTATTCAGATCTCTATTTCGAATGTTAACTTCCTTTATATAATCTCCTAATCGCTTATAGTTCGATTGCATAACCTAGTTCTTTAAAAACATTCAATAAATCTTCTTTAGATTGTTGTTCGCTTTGAAATAAAGTTTTAAACTCCGCTTGCAAACTCTTCATTTTTTCATCAAAATCTATATTTTCATCCCTATTTACAAATTCAATATATTTGCTAGGAACCAAAGAATAATCTTTTGCCACAACTTCCTCTTTATTGGCCGAGTAACAGAATTCTGCAATGTTTTGGTAATTACTTAAATCACTTTGCCAATTATGATAGGCTTTTGTGATTTCTAATATATTTTCTTCAGAGAACTGTGTATATTTCTTTTCAAAGGGTATACCTCTTTCACGTAAATCCATAAACAAGATTTCATTCTTGCGGCTACGGTAATTTTTAATGCCATCATTTACTACTAAGCTTCTTTCTGTTTTATTTTTATTTAAAATCCAAAGGGTAACACTAATATCAGTCGTATAAAACATATTTCTTGGCAGAATTACAATGGCTTCTACCAAATCATTTTCAATCAGTTTCCTGCGTATTTTGTGTTCTTCGCCTCCTCCACTTAAAGCGCCATTTGCCAAGATAAATCCAGCTACGCCATTTTCAGAAAGTTTGCTCACCATGTTTAAAATCCAAGCATAATTGGCATTGCTGGTTGGCGGCACTTCATAACCACGCCAGCGTGGGTCGTCTACCAATTCGTTGCTTGCCCTCCAATCTTTTTGGTTAAAAGGCGGGTTAGCCATAATGTAGTCGGCTTTTAGATCCGGGTGCTGGTCACGCCCAAAGGTATCAGCAGGTACATCGCCAAGGTTAGCGGCTATACCCCTAATGGCTAGGTTCATTTTAGCCAGTTTGTAAGTCGTTGCCGTATATTCTTGGCCGTAAATGGAAATTTCCTTTTTATCGCCATGGTGGTTCTCTATAAATTTAATAGACTGTACAAACATACCACCAGAACCACAAGCAGGGTCATAGATTACCCCTTTGTAAGGCTCAATCATTTCGGCAATGAGGTTTACAATAGATTTTGGGGTATAGAACTCGCCTTTCCCTTTTCCTTCAGCTAAGGCAAACTTACTTAAGAAATATTCATACACACGCCCAACGATGTCTTGTTGTTTGTCTTTTATGGTATCAATATTATTAATCGTATCGAGCAGGGCAGAAAGCTTGCTCACATCCATGTTTAAACGAGAAAAGTAATTATCTGGCAATGCGCCTTTTAGTGCAGGGTTATTCTTTTCAACGGTATGTAAAGCGGTATCGATAATTAAGGCAATATCATTCTGTTTCGAGTTTTTGATTACGGTACTCCAACGAGATTCTTCAGGCAGAAAGAAGATATTCTTCATGTTGTAGAACTCCTTCATTTCCAGATATTTCTCTTTTCCTTCTTTTTTCAATTCCGCTCTTCGCTCTTCAAACTTATCGCTGGCAAACTTCAAAAAGATTAAGCCTAAAACAACGTGTTTATATTCTGATGATTCTACTGTTCCACGAAGTTTATTTGCAGAATCCCATAAAATCTCTTCTATACTCTTAGTCTGCTTTGCTATTTTGGCCATATTATAAAGTAGTAATAGTTATTCTGCTAAATTAGCAAATACCCTAATTGTTAGTCTAAATTGTTAGAAAATAAAGGGAATGTTATAGTCCTAAACAATAGAACTACATCTTAGACGATAGAATTTGAGTGCACGATAATTTATTTAGTTGTCTAATGTAATCATAAGGAACCATAACAAAAAACGAGATAAATCTCTATCAAATATATTTTGACTTATTTAAACCAGGAATGACCCTAAAGCAGCAACTTTTCGCCGCTGCTTTAACACCTTTACAATCTAATTAACTCGTGTGGCAAGGATTCGAACAATACTTACACCCGTTAATTTTCTTGAAAGCATGTTTCCGCTTTGCCTCAGCAACCGCCGGCGTGCAAGAACTAAACAGCCCTAAGTAATCGTAATTTTGTGAAGGATAATATACGCAATCATCCTTGTGAACCTCGTAATCACCATTGTTTTGTTGGTTCAAATTTAATCGGTAACTGGCCATAAGATTTGGTTTTAAATTTAATTGTACCAAACCTATTTAATGCGATACACAATTTTATACGGTTAACCGTAAACATAAAAGAACGGCTTAAACGTATAATTCAAAGCTCAAACTCAACCTTCATCTACCGCCCAGCTTAACCTATCCTCTTGCTCCACGACCTCGCTTTCTACTTCAGGTTGCGCCACAAAATCGACAATTACACCATCCTTTAGATGCAGGGCATGAATAATTTTACAGGCATAATAACGCCGGTCGCCAAAGCGGGCCGTACCGGAAAAGAAGGAAATGCCCATCGCGAAGATTAAAGCTTTATCGCCTTTGTGATCCAGATTTAAGGCTAAAGCTATTTTCGGAAAATGGCAGTTGCTTAATGGTATCACCAGGTCATTTACTTCAATAATTTCGTAGCCGCCGGTATCATCCAGGTCGAAATGAAAGCCCATGACCTGCAAACGGGCTTCGGTCGCTTTAGGATGCGGTTTCAGGAGGGCTTTTATTTCGCCCTTAGGCAGAATAAGTTTTACTAATCCATTGGTTTCGATGTGCAAAACCGTTTCGCTACGCCATAAAGTTTCGAGGGGCTTGCTGGTATTAAACTCGAAACCCTTAAGCAAAGCCAGGTTACCATCTATCAGCCTTTTATGGCCTGCCTGTTCCGCCGGGATGCTTTTAAAGATTTCAATAAAACGCTTGTTCAGGCGGTTAAGTAGATCGTCATAGGCATAAAGCTTCACCAGCGGGGCAAAAGCTTTCCGGATGTAAGCGGCATTTCGGCTGGCCGTGCCAAAATCGCGACTGCTTTTCTTACTTGCTTCGGTTTGCTGTATCTGAACCGGTTTTTGTCGAACAACAGCCGTATTGCCGCGTTTGTAAAAGACGAGATCGCCCAGTTGTCCGTTAATTTTGAGTACGCCGTTTTGGATAGCCATAATTTTTGTATATTAGGGTAGTCAAAAGGATGATGTTTCAATTTAATCAATCTGATTAAAAAATCCAAAATAAAAATCTTCTCAAGTCCACCTTCAGGCCACATTTAGTCCACGTTTACGCCACCTTCCGGCCAGGTTTGCCTGCACCCTGCCGTATACCTGCTTGCCTGCAGCTTTACACTTGCTTCGGTTGAGGTTGTGCAATGCTTTACATCAGCCTTACCAAAGGTTTGCCTCGCTTTCGGGCAGCGGGTTAACGAAGGATGAGGAATAAGTTACCTTTGGGTTAATTTGGTGTAGGGCAGCGTCGGTATTGGGTTATGGGAAATGGTACCGGAGCTGAACTTATGAAAAGCCGGACTATTGGCAGCAGCTTAGGTTTTAAGAATCCCGCCTGCGCAGGAATGACGGCCAATTTTTTAAAAATAGCGATTATTTGGAGAAAAGCAAAGCATGAGTAGAGCAATACTGGAGTGCAACGGAATGTCTGCCGGCGTAAGGCAGTGGAGCGATCTTTGAAATAATTATTAAAGTGAAATTAAAAAGATCTCTCCACTGCGATCGAGATGACGACGCAACGTACCCTCAGAATTTAAAAGCACATACCGCGACGGATGCCTGTCTCTGCGCCATGCTATCTGCACCATGCTATCCGGCATAGCAGATTTTCGCAGGAAAAAGCACGGAAATCTTTGCAGTCCGTTCATTAAACCACAAGCCAAGGCAGAATCAAGTGGGTGCGATGGGATACGCAAGGGTAAAAGCCTGGAGGCTGCCGCTAACAAGATTTCCATAGGTTTTTACAAGAAAAGATGCAAGCCTTGATGGTTTGTTTCTTTATCATCAAGGATAAAGAAAGAGCCCCTCGGCGGCGGTGAGCCGAGGCAAGACCAAGCAAGGGCAAGAATCATAGTTCCAACCACCCCCCAACCCCTCCTTGAAAATAAGGAGGGGAGCTCCGTTCATAGTTTCAAAAAATAACCATATAAAAAATATAAGGTTCATAAGCTTAGCGCCTAATGTTCTTATATTTCTTATATGGTTAAAATTCGTTTTACTAATAACACTCCTCTGCGGATCGTCATCTCGAACCGATAGCTATCAGATGGGGTGCAACGGAATGGAGCGATATTTAAAGCAATTATTAAAGTAAAACTAAATAGATCTCTCCGCTACGGTCGAGAGGACGACGCAACGTACCCTCAGAATTTCAAAGCACATACCGCGACGGATGCCTGTCTCTGCGCCATGCTATCTGCGCCATGCTATCCGGCATAGCAGATTTTCGCAGGAAAAAGCACGGAAATCTTTGCAGTCCATTCATTAAACCACAAGCCAAGGCAGAATCAAGCGGGTGCGATGGGATACGCAAGGGTAAAAGCCTGGAGGCTGCCGCTAATAAGATTTTCGTAGCTTTTTACAAGAAAGGATGCAAGCCTTGGGTTTTTGTTTCTTTTGGGCCAAGCCAACCTGCGAAGCAAGCTTGACGACCTTTAAAAACATATACACAACTGAAAAAAGAAAGAGCCCCTCGGCGGCGGTGAGCCGAGGCAAGACTGAGCTAGGGCAAGAATCATAGTTCCAACCACCCCCAACCCCTACTTGAAATAAGGAGGGGAGTTCCCCTCATAGTTTCAAAAAATAACCATATAAGAAATATAAGGTTCATAAGCTTAGCGCCTAATGTTCTTATATTTCTTATATGGTTAAAATTCGTTTTACTAATAACACTCCTCTGCGGATCGTCATCTCGATCCGATAGCTATCGGATGGGGTGCAACGGAATGGAGCGATATTTAAACAGGAGTATTACTTAAAAAGATTTCTCGGCTTCGCTCGAAAGGACGATAATTATTCATCGAGAGGACGACGCAACGTACCCTCAGAATTTCAAAGCACATACCGCGACGGATGCCTGTCTCTGCGCCATGCTATCCGGCATAGCAGATTTTCGCAGGAAAAAGCACGGAAATCTTTGCAGTCCATTCATTAAACCACAAGCCAAGGCAGAATCAAGCGGGTGCGATGGGATATGCAAGGGTAAAAGCCTGGGGGCTGCCGCTAATAAGATTTTCGTAGGTTTTTACAAGAAAAGATGCAAGCCTTGATTGTTTGTTTCTTTATCATCAAGGATAAAGAAAGAGCCCCTCGGCGGCGGTGAGCCGAGGCAAGACTGAGCAAGGGCAAGAATCATAGTTCCAACCACCACCAACCCCTCCTTGAAATAAGGAGGGGAGCTCCGCTCATAATTTCAAATCAAGCGTCTAGGAATACCAGTCTATGCGCCATGCTGTCTGCACCCTGCTACCGGCATAGCAGATTTTCGCAGGAAAAAGCACGGAAATCTTTGCAATTCCTTCAATTACCGCACGAGCCAAGGCAGAATCAAGCGGGTGCGATGGGATACGCAAGGGTAAAAGCCTGGAGGCTGCCGCTATCAAGATTTCCGTAGCTTTTTACAACAAAAGATGCAAGCCTTGATTTTTGGTTACCTTTTTATCAAGAAAAAGGTAAGAGCCCCTCGGCGGCGGTGAGCCGAGGCAAGCCCCAGCCAAGGGCAGAATCATGTTTTCAAAAAGAATAAATAATTTTTAATTCCAGCCCCCACCTAACGATCTATACAAACCAACCACCGCATTTAACTGCTCGATTTTGATGGTGGTCAGTTCCAGTTCGCTTTGCAATAAATTTCCTTGCGCGGTAATGACTTCTAAGTAATTCGCCATACCGCTTTTGAACAACAAATTCGCATTTCTGGATGCCTGTTGTAAAGTCTGCGCTCTTTTCGCTGCAATGCTGTACTGGGTTTTCAGTTTCTCAAACTTTGTTAATTCATCAGAAACTTCGCCTACGGCATTAATAACCGACTGGCGAAACTGGATAACCGTTTTCTCCCGGTCGATTTTCGCCAGCGCTAAATTGCTTTTCAGCTGTCCCCTTTGGAAAATCGGCTGGGTAATGCCGCCGGAAACCAAACCAAATAAGGATGCCGGTACATTAAACCAGTTGCTGGCTTTGAAGGAATTGACACCACCGCTTGCCGTAATCACCAGTGAAGGATATAGGCTGGCTTTCGCCACGCCCACTCTTGCATTGGCTACATTTAAAGCGAGTTCAGCCGATTTAATATCCGGTCTGCGACTTAGCAAAGCCGAAGGAAAACCTGCATTCAAATCCTGCGGAATTACCATTTTATCGAGGCGGTTGCTCCGGTTAATCGATTGCGGCAAAGTACCGATCAAAACACTTAAAGCATTTTCCTGCAAGATTACATTCTGCTCCAAACGGGGCACCAGTTGCGCCGCATTTAATTGCTGGGCCTGGGCCTGTTGTATGGCCAGCGAAGTCACCTGACCGGCATCGAACTGTAAATTGATGATCCTCAGCGTGCTGTCGTTTAGCTTCAGGTTTTTCCTGGCGATGTCCAGCTGTGCATCCAGCATTAACAGATTGTAATAGCCTTGTGCAACGTTGGACACCAAACGGGTTTGAACCGCTTTACGCGCTTCTTCTGTTTGTAAATAACTGGCCAAAGCACCTGCTTTCTGGTTGCGGATTTTGCCCCAGATGTCGGCCTCCCAGAATACGCCAAGGTTAGCCGTATAATCTTCGATATGGGTGGAACCGGTAAACTGGTTCAGGCTTAATCCGTTTAAACTGTTATCAGAGGGGCGGCTTGAACTCGCCGCCACCTGTAATTTTAACTCAGGTAGGTAACCCAATTTCGACTGTTTAAACAAGACTTCAGCCGCATCGATATTTTTCAATGCAATTTGCATATCGTAATTCCGAACCAATGCCGTATCAATTAAATTCTGTACGGTAAGGTCGTTGATAAAACTTTTCAGCGGCAAATCGCCAATGTTTGAAGAGTCTTTTGGTGTTGAATTCCTGAACATTTTTGGCGCCAGACTTTCGGGAAGGGCCAAATCTTTCGAAACCGAACATCCGCTCCAGATGAATACAAGGAGCAGGATGGTAATGATATTAAACCGTTTCATAAACTATATGATTATTATTTACAGGTTCTTCATGATGGCGAACTACCTGTTTTGATGATTTTTTTGATATTTTTTCCTGTAAAGCCTGGAAGATGACAAAGAGTACCGGGATAATGAATAAACCTAATAGTACACCGGATACCATACCACCTGCGGCACCGATACTGATGGAGTGGTTACCTTGTGCCGAAGGACCTGTTGCAATACTCATCGGGAATAAACCAAACACAAAGGCCAGTGAGGTCATGATAATCGGTCTTATCCTTAATCGCGCGGCTTCTATCGCCGAATCCACCAGACTCAATCCGGCCTTTCGTCGCTGCACAGCAAATTCTACAATCAGGATGGCATTTTTAGCCAGCAAACCGATCAGCATAATCAGCGCCACCTGTACATAAATGTTGTTTTCGATACCGGTTAAACCCAATACGGCAAACACACCGAATACACCTGTAGGGATGGAAAGGATGACCGCCAATGGCAGGATGTAACTCTCGTACTGTGCAGATAATAGGAAGTACACAAAAACCAGGCAAAGCAGGAATATCACGGTTGATTGTCCGCCGGAAGAAATTTCCTCGCGTGTTTGTCCGGAGAATTCGTAAGCATAGCCGGTTGGCAATTGTTCTTTCGCCGTTTCTTCAATCGCTTTAATCGCGTCGCCGGAACTGAAGCCTGGTTTAGGAATTGCATTCACCTCGATGGAGTTAAACAGGTTGTAACGCGAAGCCGTTTCCGAACCATACACCCGGGTCAATTTAACCAGCGTACTGATGGGCACACTTTCCCCAGCTTTATTTTTAACAAATACCCTATCGATACTTGCAGGGTCGGTCCGGTCAGCAACATCGGCCTGAACCACCACGCGGTAATATTTACCAAAGCGGTTAAAATCGGATGCCTGTGCCGTACCGAAATACGTCTGCATGGTTTGTAAGATGTCTTTCTTACTTACGCCCAGCTGATCGGCTTTTTCGTCGTTCACATCCAGTTGTAACTGCGGATAATCTGCTTTATAAGAAGTAAAAGCATAAGCAATAGCCGGTTTCGTCATTAACTTTGCGATAAAGTTATTCGCCACACCACTAAATTTGTCCAGGCGGCCATTCGTTTTATCCTGTAACATCACGTTCATGGCTTCCACATTGCTAAAGCCCGGAACGGTTGGAAAACTGAATACAAAGAAGGTACCGGCAGATATGGCTGCCATTTTTGCCCTTACGATGTTTTGTATTTCATCGATGTTTTTAACCGCCCCTCTTTCCTCATTTGGTTTTAACAATAAGAAAATCTGACCGGCTGATGGACTGTTGGATGCGGTTAAGAAGTTATAACCCGCCAGCGACATCACGAACCTTGCAGATGGCATTGCACGCAACTCGGCTTCAGCCTGTTTTAACATTTTATTGGTATTGGCTAGGGAGGTTCCCGACGGACTGGCCACCGCAATCGCCACGAAGCCCTGATCTTCTGTCGGGATAAAGCCTGTTTTGGTTCGGCTCACCATAAAAACGGTAAGCAAAACAACTAAGGCAAGCCCGGCCATGCTGATCCATTTATGGCGCACAAGCACTTTTAAGCCGCCAACATAACGGTTGGTCATGTAATTAAAGCCGCCGTTAAAGCCGGCATAAAACTTTTCGACAAAGCCTTTTTTAGGTGCGTTATGGCCACCTTCGGCATGTTTGTTTTTTAAGAATAAGGCTGCCAGTGCAGGACTTAAAGTTAAAGCGTTAACCGCTGATATAATGATGGCTATCGCCATGGTTAAGGCGAACTGTTTGTAAAATATTCCGGTTGAGCCGGTCATAAAACCAACAGGTAAAAATACGGCTGCCATCACCAGGGTAATCGATATAATGGCCCCGGTAATTTCGTTCATTGCCTGGGTGGTTGCCGCCCTCGGACTTAGCGAAGGGTTCTCTTCCATTTTGGCATGCACCGCTTCCACCACTACGATCGCATCATCCACCACAATACCAATGGCTAACACCAGCGCGAACAGGGTTAAGAGGTTAATGGAGAAACCGAAAAGCTGCATAAAAAAGAAAGTACCGATAATGGCAACCGGAACGGCTATCGCCGGGATTAAAGTCGATCTGAAATCCTGAAGGAAGATGAATACCACGATAAATACCAGTATAAAGGCCTCTATCAAAGTATGCTGTACCTGGCTGATGGATTCGTCGAGGTCGGTTTTAGTGCGGTAAAACTGGTTGAATTTGATGCCTGCCGGGAAATCTTTTGAAAGTTTCACCAACAGCTTGTCAATGGCAATCTGGATTTCGTTGGCATTTGAGCCGGATAACTGGATCACACCGATGGTAATGCCATCTTTTCCATTTAAACGATTCACACTACCATAGCTGTACGCACCCAGTTCCACACGGGCCACGTCTTTCAAACGTAAGATGGAGCCATCTGAATTGGAACGGATGGCGATGTTTTGATATTCTTCCGGTTTGGTGAGTTTACCTTTATATTTAATGATGTATTCAAAGGCTTCACTACTGCGCTCGCCTAAACGGCCTGGCGCCGCTTCCAGGTTTTTGTCCTGCACAGCCGCAATCACTTCATTAGGCGTAATTTTATAAGTAGCCAGCTGACTTGGGTTTAACCAGATGCGCATGGAATAATCTTTAATACCACCAAATACACTGGCTGAACCTACACCGGGGATACGTTTCAATTCGGGAATGATGTTAATCTGTGCGTAGTTGTTCACGAAAACGGCATCATATTTTTTTGGATCCTCAGAATAGATACCGATGGCCCCAATGAAACTATTTTGCTGTTTGGTGGTGGTGATACCATATTGTACCACCTCTGCAGGCAACTGACTGGTGGCCTGCGAAACCCGGTTTTGTACATTAACAGCGGCCTGATCGGGGTTGGTACCTTGCTGAAAGAAAACCGTGATGGCCAAGGTACCGTCGTTACTGGCGCTGGAGGTCATGTAGGTCATGTTCTCCACACCGTTAATCGCTTCCTCCAATGACGGGGTTACCGAACGCAAAATGGTTTCGGCATTCGCCCCTGGGTACACGGCAGTAACCAATACCGACGGGGGTGCGATATTTGGAAAGCGCTCTAAGGGCAACTTTGTTAGGCCCAGTATACCCAATATCACCAATAAGATGGAGATAACGGTTGAAAGTACCGGCCTGTCTATAAATTTCTGAAACATGATTCCTTAAACTTTAATAATTTATTATTTTTCTGTTTTAGCAACCGCTACTTTATCTGTTGCTATCTGAGGCTGGATAACCATACCCTCCTGTAATTTATCAACCCCGCTTAACACAATCTGGTCGCCAGCTTTTACGCCGTCTTTCACCAGGTAATTTTCGCCGGCTTTACCCACAATGGTTATGGCTTGTTTTTTCACCTTGCTGCTATCGCCTACGGTAAATACAAATACTTTATCCTGCATTTCTACCGTCGACGCCTGAGGAACCAGAATGGCATCATCATGTTGTAAGCCTAAACGAATCTTACCTGTATTACCCGAGCGCAGGATGCCGTTGGCATTAGGAAAACTTGCCCTGAGCGTGATGGCACCGGTGTTTTTATCGAACTGACCATCAATCATATCAATCTTACCTTTAACTGGGTAAGCCGAATTATCGGATAATAAAAGTTCTACTGCCGGCAAATGTCTAATCCGATCGGCAGGGGTTTTACCAGGGTAGTTTGCATTAAAGTTGTTGAAATCGTTTTCAGCCAGGGAGAAATAAACATGTACTTCGTGGATATCTGATAATTGGGTTAAGGCAACCTGATCGGTCGGCGAAACCAGACTTCCCTGTTTCTTCGGAATACGGCCAATATAACCGCTTACCGTTGCTTTAACATTGGTGTACCCCAGATTAATCTGAGCGGATGCTACACTTGCCCTTGCCTGTTCGGCATTGGCCTGGGCAATTTTGTAAGCGGTTTTAGCTGTTTTTAACTGAAAATCAGAAACCACTTTATTTTGAACCAGTGGCGTTAACTTATCAACTTCCAATTGGGCATTTAAGATGGCAGCTTCCGCAGCATGTAAGCTTGCTTTGGCATTGTTTAAAGCTTCGCGGTATGGATTATCATTGATTTTGAAAAGTGTTTGTCCGGCAGTTACATAAGCACCTTCGTTAACCAGAACACTTTGTAAATAACCACTCACCTGCGGGCGGACATCAATATCAACAGCACCCTGAATGGAAGCCGGATATTCAATGTAGGTTGTTTCTGTGCTGGCATTAATGGCGCTTACCGGCAAGGCGGGTGGCGGAGGTGCAGCCGACGATTGCTCCGGCGATGACTTACAGCTTAGCAGAAATGCAGAAAGTGTCAGTACAATTAACACTGACTTAACCTTATTAAACTGTTTAACAGTGTTAAGTGACATGAACAAGTAGTGGATGGCATTCATATATAATATAATTTATTGTGGATTTAAAGGGTATAAATAATCTAACAGTGTTAAATTATCGTTTAAAAAAATTTAGCTGTTAATAGACAGTGTAATGCCTTTAATGGCATCTTTTAAAATTTGCTGGTTAAGTTCATCTGTTGTTCTTCCATTCGGACGTACCAGGTTAATTGAAATCAAACCATGAATGATGGACCAATAGGTGTAGTATTTCATACAAATATCGTCTTCAGAAACGGGTTTCTTTTTGAATAAAGATTCAATGACATCGCCTAACATATTTGAAACCGTTTCAGCTTCAGTTAATGAATTCTTTACGGTACAACAAACCATATCCACACCGTACATTAATTGATAAAATTCTTTATTGGCAAATGCGAAGTTCCAATAAGCAACCCACATGGCTTCCATTTTATCTTCCGGAGTTTCATATTTATCGCGGGCCGCACGAATATCCTTCGCCAGAATCTGGTAACCTCTTCTGGTTAGTTCCAGTAAAATACCGTCTTTATTAGGAAAATATTCATAAATAATCGGTGCAGTATATTCAATCTGGTCGGCAATTTTACGCATACTCAAAGCCTGCCAACCTTCTGTTTGAACAATGTTCAAGGCTGCATCCAGAATACTGGTCCTGGTTTCATCTTTTAAACGTAGAATTCTCTCTTTGCTTCCCATGACGGAATTTATTAAGTGTAAATAATCTAACACCGTTAAGCAAATGTAGAACCATTTCAGAAACTAAGAATCATTGAATTGTCAAATGAAATTTGAACGGCTGAAATATGCACTTAAATAGGTTTAAACGAAGTTTTTAGGAATTAATAATTATTCCGTCTATTCCGGTAATCCGAAAAAAATCATGACAAGCAGGCATTTTTTTTTTGGAAAGCAAAGCTTGTGGTTCTTTTGAAACGGCTTCCTGCGCTTTTCATCTATCGGTTGGTGTCTCACCGACCGAAACGCTAATTTTAAAGAAAACAGTTATAGAGAGATGCGGCGACTAGTGTAAGTATAATGGAACCACCCCCAACCCTTAATGTCATTAACTTAAGGAGAAAATGAAAAACGTTGTCATCCTGAGCTGGTCGAAGGACAAACGTTTTTTATTATCGACTGTAAAATGGTCTTCGACAAGCTCAGACTGACAGGGATTTCTCTTAAGTTAATGACATTCATCTATCGGTTGGTGTCTCACCGACCGAAACGCTAATTTTAAAGAAACAGTTATAGAGAGACGCAGCGACTAGTGTAAGTATAATGGAACCACCCCCAACCCTTAATATCATTAACTTAAGGAGAAAATGAAAAACGTTGTCATCCTGAGCTGGTCGAAGGACAAACGTTTTTTATTATCGACTGTAAAATGGTCTTCGACAAGCTCAGACTGACAGGGATTTCTCTTAAGTTAATGACATTGTCCTACCCCCTTATAGTAAGGAGGGAGTTTTCCCCTCAAATTACGATAATGAGATGGTCAAAAACAAAAGTCGTAGCGGGAGGCTACGACTAGTGTAGTTTAAAAGATTTAGCTTCGCTGAGCACTTCGTGGTTCTCCGCTACGGTCGAAATGACGACTTATCGCAATGGACGAAAAACGAATTACACTTAGCGTTCTTTGCGAAAGAATTGCTTGCTTTGGGGTTAAAATTCTAAGACTTAAACTTCTTCATAAAAGCACTTACACTTTCCTCAATATTCCCATGCTCAATTGCCTTAACGAAAGCGGTTCCGATAATTGCTCCATTGGCATACGCACAAGCTTTGTCAAACGTCTGTTTATCACTAATACCAAAACCAATCATTGTTGGGTTCTTCAGGTTCATGTTTTTAATCCTGCTGAAATAAGTTTCCGTGGTATCGCCAACCTCCAGGTTTTTTCCGGTTGTTGCTGAAGAAGAAAGCAGGTAAATAAATCCGTTTGTTAAGCCATCAATTTTATGAATGCGTTCTTCAGCCGTTTGAGGCGTAATTAAAAACACGTTACTTAAATTGTGTTCTTCGAAACAGCCCTTATAAAATTCTTCATATTCAACCATTGGTAAATCCGGAACGATACAACCATCAACACCCACTTCGGCACAGGCTTTACAAAAATTCTCTACACCAAATTGCAGAACAGGGTTTACATAGCCCATCAGTAAAACAGGTATGGTTACTTTTTTCCGCAAATCTTTCAATTGTTCGAAGAGCAGGTTAAGTGTCATGCCCTGGTCTAAAGCCTGTTTGCTGCTTGCCTGAATCACAGGTCCGTCAGCAACAGGATCTGAATAGGGAAACCCGATTTCCAGCATGTCTGCGCCCGATTTTTCCAATGCTTCGGCAATTTGTATGGTATCGCCGGTATTCGGATAACCGGCTGTATAATAAATTGATAATATATTTTTCTTCTCCTGGAAGAGTTGTTTGATTCTGTTCATACCCCAAACCCCTAAAGGGGCTTCATTAATTGTGTAAAAAAATTAACCTCCAATTCCCCTTCAGGGGATTTAGGGTTTATAAATTAAAATATTTAATATATGTATCTAAATCCTTATCGCCCCTGCCCGATAAGCAAATTACCACATTTTCACCGCCTTTAAATTCCATTTTCTCCAGGTATGCTAAGGCGTGTGCACTTTCAATTGCAGGAATAATGCCTTCTAATTGCGTCAATAACAATCCTGCATCTAAACTCTCTTCATCGGTAATGGAAACATATTGCCCGCGACCGGTTTTAAATAAATGTGCGTGTTGAGGACCAATCCCAGGGTAATCCAAACCTGCTGAAACCGAATGTGGCTCTACCACTTGTCCATCTTCAGTTTGCATTAAGATACTTCTGCTGCCATGTAGCACGCCTTCTTTGCCAAGAAAGGTAGTTGCGGCAGAAAAACCGCTGGAAACGCCTTTACCGGCAGCCTCAACCGCAATCAATTTTACATTTTCATCATCCATGAAATGGTAAAACATACCCATGGCATTACTGCCGCCGCCAACGCAAGCCAAAACATAATCCGGCTGGTCGCTACCGGTTTGTTCCAGCAGCTGTTTTTTGGTTTCTTCGGAAATGATGGATTGGAAAATCGCCACCATGTCCGGGTAAGGATGCGGGCCAACTACCGAGCCAATAATGTAATGCGTATCTACGGGATTGTTAATCCAGTCGCGCATGGCCTCGTTGGTGGCATCTTTAAGTGTTTTACTACCAGAACTTGCCGGAACAACTTTTGCGCCTAACATTTTCATGCGGGCCACGTTTGGTGCTTGACGTTCGATATCAACCTCTCCCATGTAAATCACACATTCCAGGTTACGCAAAGCACAAACGGTGGCGGTTGCCACACCATGCTGACCGGCACCTGTCTCCGCAATGATTCTTTTTTTCCCGAGTTTTTCGGCTAGCAGAATCTGGCCGATGGTATTGTTAATTTTATGTGCACCGGTATGGTTTAAATCTTCCCTTTTCAGGAAAATATTTGCGCCATAACGCTCAGAATATCTTTTAGCTAAATACAACGGCGACGGGCGACCAACATAATCTTTTAATAATTGATGAAATTCTTTCTGAAAACCGGCATCATCAATAATCTTTAAATAGTTTTGGCGCAATTCTTCTACGTTTGGGTAAAGCATTTCAGGGATGTACGCCCCACCAAAATCTCCGTAATATCCTTTTTCGTTTACTTTGTATTTCATATCTGTAAATTTTGTCATTCTGAGGAACGAAGAATCTATTGAATATCGGCAGCAGTTCTTCGTCGCTTGCAGATACTTCGTTCCTCAGTATGACATTCTATTTTTCCATTTCTTTAATAAATCCTTTAATCTTCTCCTTATCCTTAACACCAGGCTCAACTTCAAACCTGCTATTGATATCCAACGCATATAACCGTGAATCTTCAATTGCTTTTATTACTCCCGCATGTTCCAAATCAATTCCGCCACTTAAAAAATAAGGTTTATCAAGGGTATAACGTTCTAAAATCTTCCAATCAAAAGTCTTTCCTGAACCACCATGCGCTTTAGTTTTGGTATCAAACAAAAAGTAATCAACCACAGCTGCATAATTATTCAATATTGCAAAGTCAAAATCTTCATCAACGCCAAAAGCTTTAATTACTTCTAAGCTATTAAAACCAGATTTCAATTCTTCGCAATATTCACTTGATTCATTTCCATGTAACTGAACAGCTTTTAACTGATAAAGATTTACCTTTTTCTTAACAACTTCTACATCTTCATTTACGAAAACACCAACGGTTTTAATTTCTGAAGGAATGTATTTAATTAATTCAGCAGAAACATCACTGATAAACCTCGGCGATTTTTCATAAAAAATAAAGCCTAAATAGTCAGGTTGCAGCCCGGCAACCGCAGCAATATTTGCCGCGAACTTCATTCCGCAAACTTTTAATTTTAATCCTTCCATCAGGCGACCAATTTTTTGAAGCTTGCTAATGCTTTCTTACTTGTTAAGGATTCCTCAGCCTCATAAAAACAATCTGCAAAACTTGCTGTCGGTTTTATGGTTTTAATTGCCAATGCCGAATTGCAAAGCACCACATTATTTTGAACATCAGTAGCCTCGCCATTCAGCACATCCATAAATATTTTCGCAGAAGATTCTACGGTATCGCCACCTTTGATATCATGCACAGAAACCTTTTCAAAGCCCATATCGTTTAAGGTTAAAATGCTTTCGCCCTTGTTATTGAAGGTTTTAACATCGCAGGTAAGCGAAATTTCATCGTAACCTTCAAGCGCATGAACAATGGTGTAATTTTTAGTCGTATCCTGATATAAGTAATTGTATAAACGAGCCAGCTCCAGGCTGAACACACCAACCATTTGATATTTGGGTTGAGACGGATTAACCATCGGTCCCAACATATTGAAAAACGTTTTGATACCCAAATCTTTACGAATAGGTGCTACAATTTTCATAGCCGGGTTAAACAATGGTGCATGTAAAAAGCAAATGCCTGCAGCATCAAGATTGCGTTTCAAAACAGCCTGGTCATTTGTAAAATTATAACCCAGGTATTCCATTACATTCGATGAGCCACAGCCCGAAGAAACACCGTAGTTACCATGTTTCGCCACCTTATGGCCAGCACCTGCCACAACGAAAGATGAAAGGGTAGAAATATTAAAAGTATCTTTGCCATCGCCACCTGTACCACAAAGATCTATTAATTCGAAATCTGAAAAATCGGCTTTGACACCTAAATCGAGCATGGCATCGCGGAAACCCTGCAACTCATCTACTGTAATATTGCGCATAGCATAAGCGGTGATAAAAGCCGCAATCTGCGAAGCGTTGAATTCGCCTTGCGTAATGGAAATCAGGATGTTCTTTGCTTCTTCCCTGCTGAAACTCTTATTTTCAAATAAATGGTTTAATATCTTTTTCATATTAATGTTTTCAAGCCCTGGTTCGTGTCGCCACGAATCAATTAATATTTCGTTTCGTGAAGACACGAACCGAGGTTATAGCGTTATTTAAAAAAAGTCATAAAAAAAGGATTGCTTTTTGGGCAATCCTCTTCATCGTTTATAAAATATTTTAAAATATATAACAACAGAATTTGCCTAACGAATTTCGTTATGCCACCACCAATTGTTATTTAAGTTTTTAATTATCATGTTTGTACAGAACAAATATTGATATAATTTTTACAATTCCAAAATCTTTCTAAAATATATGGCTTTTTTTAAGCGAAAAGTACAGTTTAATGATGATTTAGGTTTCGGTTCGGCTCCGGTTATCAAAAATCAACGTGTTTTAAATACCGATGGAACACCAAATATCGAGCGAACAGGTTTGCCATGGTTCAAATTCGATGATACCTATACGCGATTGGTAACGATGAGCTGGCCGAGGTTTTTCTTCATCATATTAATTGCCTATCTTATTGTAAATACACTTTTCGCAATTGCTTATAATGTTATTGGAATCGAAAATTTAAATGGCGCCAAAGGCACAACGCTCCGCGACCAATTTTTTGATGCCTTTTTCTTTTCTGCACAAACCATATCGACCGTTGGTTACGGACACATTTCCCCGCAGGGTTTCATAACGAGTATTCTTGCTGCTTTTGAAAGTATGCTGGGTTTATTGGCATTTGCTTTGGCCACCGGGTTACTTTACGGCCGATTTAGCCGGCCAACTTCTAAAGTTTCTTTTAGTAAAAAAATGGTTGTGGCACCTTATCAAAATCATAAAGGCTTAATGTGCCGTTTGGTAAACATGAGGAGAAATTCTCTTATTGATGTTGAAGTGCAAATGGTTATAACTTTTAACGAAACCGTTAATGGCAAACTGAAAAGAAGTTTTTACCCCCTTAAACTGGAGCGGAGTAAAATCAGTGTGCTGTCTTTAAACTGGACACTGGTTCAC
This sequence comes from Pedobacter rhodius, assembly GCF_027213645.1. Taxonomy (GTDB): domain Bacteria; phylum Bacteroidota; class Bacteroidia; order Sphingobacteriales; family Sphingobacteriaceae; genus Pedobacter; species Pedobacter rhodius. Next base: position 716,283 of record NZ_JAPWGL010000002.1, read on the forward strand.
CCGATTGATGAAGATAGCCCGATTTTTGAAAAAACTTTAGATGAATTGAAAGTTGCTGAAGTTGAGATATTCGTTATTTTAAGGGCCTTTGACGATACGTTTGCGCAAACCATTCATACCAGAACGAGTTACCAGGATGAAGACATCGAATGGGATGCAAAATTTACAGTCATGCACCACCATAACGAGGCCGGCAAAACGGTGATGGATTACAGTTTATTTGATAGTACTGAAAAGGTATTTGTTGATTAAATAGGAAGCTTATCAAGTGGTGGGTATCGAGTAGCAAGTAGTGAGTAGCAAGTATCAAGTAGCAAGTAGTGAGTAGTGAGTAGCGAGTAGCGAGTATCAAGTAGTGAGTATTAAGATTGATCGACAAATAATCTGCCCCATCCAAAGGGGATAGCATAGCGTGAATGCAATGCGATAATTTTAGAAGACAAAAAAATTATGAGCGATGGAACAGTCACAATGCTTTTCCACCCAACTTAGCCTTACCATTATATCTTCGTACTACTTCCAATCCGGCTTAACATCCTGATAGCTATCGGGATTCGGAATGCATTATTAAAGTCCAGCCACTCAACCAAGACAAAAAAATCGTACTTCTTACCAGAACTATTAAAGTTCTAAATCATCAGGTTTAACTATACTTTTTAATAAAAGCCACAATATCATCATATAAATCATTGCCGCCAAATATCATCTGGCTAATCATTGGCACATGGCTTTTACCCTTTATTTCCTTGATTTCTACAGGAATATGATTGGCTTTTAATTTTTCGTATAACCTTGGTGTTTGTATTTTAATGGCGCCGTAAGTTTTGCCCCCGTAAAAAAGCAAATGCGGGTTTTTAATGTTATTTACATAATCTAAGGGAGATGCCAATTTCCAAACGGCCGGCTTATCGGTAAAAGTCCGGATGAAATCATAATAAAAATCGTCTTTCTCAGCCGTAGTTAAATACTCATATAAATCGAGTCCGAAGGGGTCATTCAGGATTAAGCCTTTTATTGGATTTTTAATTCCGGCATGTTTAAAGTATTTCGGATCAGCATTTATTAATTCGCCAAGATGTGCACCGGCAGAATGCCCCATTACAAAAATCTTTTCGGGACTTGCGGTATAGTTTAAAATATTAGCCTGTACCCACTTTACAGCGATTGCACAATCATCAGCCATTTTTTCATATTGAGTCTGGGGTGCCAGCGGATAATTCAGGATAACGGTTACAATGCCTTTACGGGCGAAGTTTCTGCCTAACCACCAATAGGTTTCTTTCTTTCCGCTACTCCATGAACCACCATGAATAAAAATCAAAACGGGCTTATTTTTTACAGAATCGTTTTTATAGAAAATATTGAGGGTATTTTTCTCATCAGTATTTCCCGCATAATTGATGTTTTTTACTGTTTTTACCTGTGCTGAGGCTATGATGGTTTGAAAAAAGAGCATTACTAAAACAAAATTTTTAAGCATATAAAAGTTTTTCAATCTGAACACCAGATAAACGAAATTGTTGGGTTGGTGGATTTATTGAGGATGGAAGATGTATTATGGAAAATGGATGATGGCTCAAAATGCCCGTAGACTTTCGATGAAATTACATCTTCTCTCTCCCATTTTACATTTCACATTTTCCATCATCCATTTAACATTTTACTTTTCTATCAATGGGTTCTTTTCTTTCGCGAACAAATCAAAAACCTTTTTATCTACAAAAGCCGGGAACAACTTATTCATCCAAACGGCTAATTTTCCCTGACCTGTCATGACCAGCGTACGTTTGCGCTTTTCAATGCCATCGGCAATAATAACAGCCACTTCTTCAGAGGTCATCATTTTACCCTCATCCATACTGGTTTCGCCATGGGCGGCGCCATCTTTTGACAGTGCTGTAACCCGAATGTTCGATGCTGTAAATCCCGGACAAGCAACTAAAACATTTACACCTGTTTTTAGAAGTTCGGTACGTAACGATTCCATAAAACCATTCATTGCAAACTTCGATGCCGAATAACCGGTTCTGCCGGGTAAGCCACGATAACCTGCAATTGAAGAAACTCCTACAATAGTTCCCTTGGTTTTAAGAATTTCCGGCAGGGCATATTTTGTACAGTAAACCGTTCCCCAGAAATTCACATCCATCAGGTTTTTCAATACGGATAAATCCAAATCATTGAATAAGGCACGCATGGATAAACCTGCATTGTTAACCAGAATATCAATTTTATTAAAGGAAATTAAAGTTTGTTTGATGATCAGTTCGCAGTCTGCTTCTTTGCTTACATCGGCTTGTACGGCAACGGCTCTGATGCCGTATTTCTTTTCTAAATCGGCAGTGATTTCGCAAAGGGTAACATACTGACGGGCGGCGAGCACGACATTTGCGCCACGTTTAGCGAATTCTTCGGCACATGCCTTTCCGATTCCGCTTGATGCGCCTGTGATGATGATAACTTTGTTTTTTAAGTTCATATTAGTATTGAGTAGCAAGTATCGAGTAGCAAGTATCAAGTAGCAAGTATTGAGACTATCTCATCATGGCGTTTTCATAAGGCACACGGGTGATTATTGAGCGACCAAGGGTGATTTCATCGGTGTATTCCAACTCGCCACCAAAAGCAATGCCCCTGGCAATTGTGGTAATGGGAACATTAAATTCCTTGAGTCTTTTAAAAAGGTAAAACAGGGTGGTATCGCCCTCCATATTCGGGCTCAATGCTAAAATCACTTCCTTAATATCGCCTGTTGAAACGCGTTGAACCAAACCATCGATGTATAAATCTGCCGGTCCGATGCCATCCATTGGCGAAATTAATCCGCCTAAAACATGGTAAACGCCAAAATATTGCCCGGTATTTTCAATCGCCATTACATCCCGCGTATCTTCCACCACACAAATGGTTTCCTTATCACGCTTGTGCGAAGTACAGATTTCGCAAATGGTGTGATCGGAAATATTGTAGCAAATGCTGCAGTTTTTTATCTCTTGTTTGAGTTTGATTAAAGTATTTCCAAACTGGTTAACTTCCTCCTGTTCTTTATTTAAAAGGTGTAAAACCAATCTCAATGCTGTCTTTTGCCCAACACCTGGTAATTTCGAGAATTCGTTTACCGCATCTTCAAGCAGTTTGGATGAAAAATTCATATACAAAAATATGAAATAGTTGTTTGGTTTTTTAGTCGTTTGGTTTTTTAGTTATTTTGCGTCGGTACAAAAAAACTAACAATCTAACCAACAAAACAACTAATATTAATTTCTTACATTTAGCAGCTTAAAACAAAACTATGTCGCCAACCGTCCTCCTTTGCTTTTTAATCGGATACTTCTTAGTGCTGATCATAATTTCTTTTGTAACGTCTAAAGATTCATCGGATAACAATTCCTTTTTTGTAGCCAATAGAAACTCGAAATGGTATTTAGTGGCCTTCGGGATGATTGGAACGGCACTTTCGGGTGTAACATTCATTTCCGTTCCGGGCGAAGTTGGCGCACCTGCAGGAAACCAGTTTCAATATTTCCAGTTTGTTTTAGGGAACGCGGTTGGTTTCATCATTATTTGTACCGTTTTACTGCCCCTGTATTACCGGATGAAGTTAACATCGATATACAGTTATATTGAACAGCGATTAGGGCATTACAGCTACAAAACTGCCGCATCAATATTTTTGCTAAGTAGAACATTGGGTTCTGCAACCAGGCTGTATTTAGTTGTGATTGTTTTGCAACGTTTCATCTTCGATAATTATGGCATTCCATTTTGGCTTACCGTGCTCATATCCTTGGCTTTGATTTGGTCGTATACCTTTAAAGGCGGATTAAAAACCATCATCATTACCGATACGCTGCAAACATTTTTCCTGGTTTTATCGGTTTTCTTAACCATTTATTTTATCTGCAGCAGCCTGAATTTGAACATCCCTCAAGCATTTGAAACCATCAAAAGCAGCAGTTACTCCAAAATATTTTTCTGGGATGATTTCTTAACCAACAAATGGTATTTCAGCAAACAGTTTATCGGCGGGATTTTCGTAACCATCGCCATGACCGGTTTAGACCAGGATTTAATGCAGAAGAACCTGAGTATGGGCACCATAAAAGAGGCACAAAAGAACATGTTCACTTTTACCGGTGTGTTTGTAGTTTTAAATGTTTTCTTTTTGAGTGTTGGCGCTTTACTTTACATTTTCGCTGCTAAAAACGGTATTGATATCCCTTTAGACCATATTACCGGCAAACCAAGAACGGATTTATTGTTCCCGGAAATTGCCTTGAATAATTTGGGTGCGGTACCGGCAATCATCTTTATGCTGGGCTTAACAGCTGCAACTTTTGCCACTACAGATTCGGCACTTACCGCTTTAACTACTTCCTTTTGTGTTGACTTTTTAGGGATGGCAAAAGCTGAAAATGTTAACAATAAAGACGCTGTTAAAAAACGTCACACTGTTCACGTAGCGTTCTCAATTTTGATGTTCCTGGTCATCATTGTAATCAATGCGCTGAACAGCTCATCGGTGGTAAGTTTAATTTTTACCATTGCTTCTTATACCTACGGGCCGCTTTTAGGTCTCTATAGTTTTGGATTATTTGTAAAAAAACGTGGTTTACATGATAAATTAGTGCCGATGATTTGCATATTATCGCCTTTTTTATGTTACTTGCTTTCAAGCTACTCAAAAGAAATATTGGGCGGTTACGTTTTCAGTGTTGAACTGATTTTGATTAACGGTTTAATCACATTTATCGGCTTGCTTTTCATCAGCAAAAAAACTGATGCGCAAACCAAATTTTAATATTTAGTATACAGTATATGACGAGTGAAGAAAAAATCAGAAGTGCTTTTGAAAATAAAGACTGGCAGGAAATTAAAGTAACCGATTCCTGGCAGATTTTTAAAATAATGGCCGAGTTTGTTGATGGTTTTGAGAAACTGGCAAAAATTGGCCCCTGCGTTACCATTTACGGTTCTGCGCGCACCGCGCAAACAAACCGGTATTATCAACTGGCCGAACAATGCGGTAAATTACTAACTGATCGCGGTTATGGTGTAATTACAGGTGGTGGCCCAGGTATTATGGAAGCCGGAAACAAAGGTGCCCATACCAACGGCGGTAAATCTGTTGGTTTAAATATCGAATTACCTTTTGAGCAATTTCACAATAAATACATCGACCATAACAAGCTTTTAGAGTTCGATTATTTCTTCGTTCGTAAGGTAATGTTTATGAAATACAGTCAGGGTTTTGTGGTTCTTCCAGGCGGTTTTGGAACGATGGACGAACTTTTCGAGGCTTTAACATTAATTCAAACCGGTAAGATTGCGCGTTTTCCGATCGTATTGCTGGGTAAAGATTATTGGAGTGGATTAATCGACTGGATTAAAGGAACAATGCTACAAAAAGAACATAACATTCACGAAGAGGATTTGAATTTATTCCGTTTGGTAGATACTGCAGAAGAAGCCGCAGAACACATTTTCAGGTTCTATAATAAATATGTACTGAAACCTAACTTTTAACCAGGATTAACCAGGATTGCCAGGATTAAAGGATTAACCAGGATTAACCAGGATTAAAGGATTACCAGGATTAAAGGATTATATGATTTTGGCGGTTAAAAGAAGTTAAATCAAAATTACAGGATTGGGTATTTCGATAATTCAAAATTCAATAATTCCAAAAAGTGCTTGTTTTCATGAGCACTTTTTTTGTACCCCATATTTTGGCTGTAACATGTTATGGATACGGAACTCTAATCTTTACAAAACAAAATCGCTCTTTTTTGTTTATTAAGCATTTAATCAGCATAAAAATTACTAATACCGAATATGGAGCAAATATTAAATTGGAGAAAAGGTTTATTTGATAGCAATTATCAGGTATTTGGCAACGCATTGCTGAAATTTTCTGTCAATTTTAGTTCGCTTAAAAACTCTGCAATCGCAACCACGCAGCAAGGAATTTATCTCTTAAAAAGTGAGGGCTATACCAACCCTGAAACAAAAATCCTCGATAATAAGAATGAAGTTCTGGCCATTATCCGTTACGACTGGTTAGGTTTTAAGGCAAAAATATTTTTTACGTCAGGAGAAGAATTTGACTGGAGCTTTCAAAATAGCTGGCTGAGCCGATGGACATTAAATAACCATAAAGACAAACAAGTTATTTATAATTCTTCCACCGGAAACGGGCTAATTCATAGCAATACTGATGATGATTTATTGATTTTGACAGGCTTATTTATCAGAGAATACTATGTGCGAATACTTTTTGCTTTTATAATTCTGGTATTTATTTTATTTACAGGACGGGGTATTTTCTAAAACTATTCGGGCGTTGTCATTCTGAATGCAATGAAGAATTATCTGTTTAACTGGTCGTAACTCGAATTTTCATTTAGTATTGTGTTTTTATTGGCATCCAAGAGGGCTAAGCCGTTCATTTCAGAATCTTGATTAAGAGGAGATGCTAAAATGAATTCATGACGTACGGACTTTAAAAATCTTCGAATCTATGGCAAGCCTAAACAATGATTTCGATTAGTTAGGACAAGAACCTATGCATTTTTTGCCGAAGATTACTTTGTATTACAAATCAAAAGGGTTTATAAATTTGAGATTTTTAATTTTGACAAAATCTTTAGAATTTCTGCTTAGTAATGTGAAATTGTTTACCAAGGCTGTAGCAGCAATAATTGCATCAGGTAATTTGATATTAAAGTCTTTACGAAGTTCTACTGTTTTATCTTTCACATCACTATATAATTCATAAACAAACGAGTCATTTATGAAATTATTCAAAACCGTAATATCATCTTGTGTAGCCGCTTTCCAACAACGTAGTTCTATTTCAGTAATTGCAGAAATTGCCGGCCTTGAACCAGATAATATTTCATCAATGAACTTTTCGGCAGGAAGAGGTAGTTGGCGTTGAAGATAATAAATAACAGTATTAGTGTCCCAAAGAAAGTTTACACCCATTCGTTTCGTAAATTTTCCAACTGGTTATCTATTTCATCTTTACTTTGAGAAACCATGCTGCCTTTATACTTTTTTACTAAATTTTCTGATAAAGAGATTTCAGGTTGATCATCTCTTCGTAATCGAATAACTTTAAGCAACTCTAAATCCTTAAGTAAATTTAAAGCATTATCGTCCAAGATATCTAATGTAACTGTTCTCATATAACAAATATAATAAAAAATAATCTGCGAATCAGCGACAAAACCTTAACAATCATTTCGATTCATGAAAATACAAACCTGGGCTTTTCATTTAAGGACGACCATCGCCCAGAACTACTGATCGCCGCAGACAAGGATTTCAAGGTCATAATGAAGAAATGCTGGAATAAATTACCTTAGGGGAGCTCGCTTTATTTGGTAGCTTTCAACTTCGCTTACATGTCAGCACGAGGTAATCTGGCAGGAATCTGTATGTATCTGCCGACCGGGACGCTAAAGCCCGCTTACGCCACCACTAACCACCAATTTCATGGCATCTGCAGCGCTCATATTTAAATCTTTAACTTTATCTCTTTTCACAATGCAAAGCTGACCGGCAAAGGAATAAGAAAGCGGAAAATACACGGCTACTTCTTCAGGTAAATCCAGTTTATGCAAATCATTTTGGGTAAGGAAACCAATCTTTTTCAAGCCACCTTCTACTTCAACGATAACCGGATGATTAAATTTCTTTTCGTCGCCAACGAAAGCTTCTGTTAAATCCTTAATGGAAGAATAAATAAAATTCAGCAAAGGTAAACGCTGCATTATTCTTTGAAACCAATTATACATTGGTTCGGTAACCAAATTAGTTACAAAAATTCCAGCCAGCAAAATGATGGTTAACACGGTAAGTAAACCTAAACCGGGTATGTTTCTGCTTTCACCTGTCAATGGATTAACACCCAGTATGTTATTAACGTTTAACCAGCTATCTACCGTTGTAACAGCCCAAACTACAATAAAAATGCTAACGGCAATGGGCACCACAATCAATAAACCTTTAATTAAATAGTTTAAAATAGCTTTCCCGACTTTGTTCATGCTGCAAACTTATGAAAAATAAGGCTAATAGATTAGAATTGCTAAATTGTTTGATGGCTTCAATTGTTTACTATTCAAATGCCGATAAATTCCAAGAACATCAGTGCAATTCAGCAATATGAAAATTTAGCAATTGTTTTATTCATAAAAATAAACCCTTTTTACGCGTTGGGATATATTGGTCAGAATTTCGTATGGAATGGTATTAATTTGTTTAGCCAGTTCGATAATGCTGTGTTCCTGATTAAAAACGATGGCTTCGTCACCTGGTTTTACATCAATTCCGGTAATATCGAGCATAGTCATATCCATGCAAATGGAACCAATCGTTGGCACCAAATAACCGTTAATCAGCATTTTACCTATACCATTACCGAAAGCACGACTATAACCATCGGCATAGCCAATTTTTACCGTGGCAATTTTGCCGCCATTAGGCATTACACCGCTTCTGCTATAGCCGACAGTTTCGCCGGCATCGAGTGTTTTTATCTGTGTAACCGTAGTCTTTAGTACCATCGTGGTTTGCAATCCGCGATTATTTGAAAGTGCCGAATCGAAACCGTACAAACCAATTCCTAAACGTACCATATCCATTTGTGCATCAGGCCAGCGACTTATACCCGATGTATTTGCGATGTGAAGTAATGGTTTGCAACTCAAAATGGCGGTTAATTTGTTAGCAATCAGGTTGAACTTATCGATTTGCTGTTGCGTAAAGCCATCGTGTTCGGACGCTCCACTCGCCACCAAATGAGAAAATATACTTTGAACTTTAATTTGCTGGGCATCTTTCAATAATTCTGACAGCTTATCAATATCTTGCTCATCAAAGCCCAAACGGTGCATACCACTGTCTATCTTCAGATGTATCGGGTAATCGTAATTTTGATCAGAAAGGGCTTTTAAAAAGCTATTGAAAATCTCCAGGCTATAAATCTCCGGTTCTAAATTGTGTTTAATAATTGCTTCAAAAGCAGATTCTTCAGGGCTCATAACCATAATAGGCAAGGTTATGCCTGCTTTGCGTAAAGCGATGCCCTCGTCTGCATAGGCTACGGCCAGGTAATCAACCTTGTGAAACTGCAGTAAATTGGCAATTTCGAAACTTCCGCTTCCGTAAGAAAAAGCCTTAACCATGGCCATAATTTTTACACCGGGTTTAATTTTCGAACGATAGAATTGCAGGTTCCCAACCATGGCATTCAAATCGATTTCCAAAACGGTATCATGAATTTTTTGTGTTAAAAGCTTGCTAATTCTGCCGAATTCAAATCGCCGGGCGCCTTTAACCAATATGGTTTCGTGGTTAAAATGCAAAGCCGGAAAAGCATCGATAAAAGCATTGGTATCTTCAAAAAACTGAGTTTCAAATTTAAAGCGTTGCGCATATTTAGCGATATGCGTTCCAATACCTATCAATCGGTTTACTTTCTTCTGTGCCAGTAAATCGGCAATTTCGGAGTATAAGTCCAAATCATCCCGGCCGGTTTCAAATAATTCAGATAGAATGACGGTTTTCTTTGGATGTTGATTTTGCTGATTCAGGAAATCTAAGGCAATTGCCAGTGAAGAAATATCTGCACTGTAAGAATCGTCGATAATGGAACATTGGTTAATGCCGTTTTTAAGTTCTAAGCGCATACTTACATGACTCAGTTTCTCCAAACGCAAATCTGCCTGTTCAGCTGAATAACCTAAAGCAAGCAGGGTCGCCCAGCAAATCGTACCATTTTCAATAGATGCCCTGTCGTTAAAGGGCAGCATACATGCTATTTCCCGATCTTGATAAATTGCCCGTAAACGACAATTGCCTTCAAGGGATTCAACGGCAATAATTCTCAAATCTGCACTTTGAGTACTGCTCCAGCTGAATTGTTTTTTACCTGGTAAATCTTGAAAATTAATTTCGCTAACGTAATCGGGCGAATAGATAAACAATTCAGCAGCTGCAAATAATTTTAATTTCTCTTTCAGCTTTTCTCCTTTAGAACTGAAACCCTCTGCATGTGCTTCGCCGATGTTGGTTAAAATGCCAATCTGCGGTTGAATAATTTCTGCCAGGGTTTCCATTTCATTTACAGCGGAAATACCAGCCTCGAAAATCCCTAAGGTATTATCAGTATCGATTTGCCAGACAGAAAGCGGAACGCCAATCTGCGAATTATAACTTTTCGGACTGCGAACAATGTTATAATCTGCAGCCAAAAGTTGATACAACCATTCTTTAACAATCGTTTTTCCATTACTTCCGGTTATTCCAATGGTTTTTAAATCGAATTGATTACGATGATAAACGGTTAAATTTTGGAGTGCTTTTAAAGCATCATCAACCCGAATAAAATTGCAGTCAGGATATTCGTTAATGTATTTTTCTTCTGTAATGACAAAATTCCGAATCTGTTTATGGTAAGCATCTTTAATAAACCCGTGTCCGTCGCGGTGCGATGACAAAGCAAAAAACAAAGAATTTTCCGGCACCAGAACCGAGCGACTATCAATTACCAGGTATTGGATAAAGGCTTGTTTATCAACCAATCTGGCATCAGCATTTAATATTTCTGCAATTCTGGAAATGGTATAAATCGGGTTCTGCATGGTATTATATTCAGAAAAATACGGTAATCGTTTTTATTTTTACGAATTTCAGTAATTAATTATGAAAAGCGGTAAACAAGAGGCAGCAATATTAGATAAAAAACAGGCACTCGCCAAAGCGGAAAGTTTTTGTGTTTACCAGGAACGTTCGCAAAAGGAAGTTCGGTATAAACTGGTGGAATGGGGCATGCGTGGCGATGAACTGGAAGAGATTTTATCTGACTTGATCATGAACAACTTTCTCAACGAAGAACGTTTCGCAAAATCGTACGCCTCCGGAAAATTCAACATCAAAAAATGGGGCCGCGTAAAGATTAAACAAGGCTTAAAGTTAAAAGGTGTTCCCGATAAAATTTTGCAAAAGGCTTTGTACAGCATAGATGATGAGGATTATATGCAAACTTTGGAAAATTTAGCGGTTAAAAAAGCGGGTACTTTAACGGAATCAAATCCTTTAAAAAGAAAAATTAAGCTGATGACCTATCTTCAGGGAAGAGGATTTGAAAGTGATTTAATTTTACTTGCACTGAAAGCCAGCAATTTAAACTAAATATTAAAATTTTAACAAGAAATTTCTTGACAGAAATATAAAACTCTCTATATTTGCATCACCAAAACAAAATGGTTTATCTGTATTGTTTATGCGAAAGTAGCTCAGTTGGTAGAGCACGACCTTGCCAAGGTCGGGGTCGCGAGTTCGAATCTCGTCTTTCGCTCTAAATGCTTTCCTACCAGAAAGCATTTATTTTAAAAGGTTAACCTACCGAAGGATTTCGGAAAAGGCTAATGCTCGGGTGGTGGAACTGGTAGACACGCAGGACTTAAAATCCTGTGCTTTCAAAGGCGTGCGGGTTCGATTCCCGCCCCGAGTACTTCAAAAAAATCGAATACAAAAAAGGTTGCTCCAAAACAGAGCAACCTTTTTTGTTTAAAAACCATTAAATTATAATTTATCGAATTGTTCGACATGCATTTTTATATTTAGGTGCCATCCTGTTTGAACGACTTAAGAGATAAGGAATCTTGTTCTAAGCTACATCAGCTCAGGCTCCTGTATTCAGCAGGGGTTGTCCCTGTTTTGCTTTTAAACAGTTTACTGAAATATTGCGGATACTCGAAACCAAGGTTGTAAGCAACTTCGCTTATTGTAGCATTCGTGTTTAACAGATTATTTTTGGCTTCTTCAATCAAATAGTAATGTATGTGGTCTTGGGCATTTTTACCTGTTTCTTTTTTTAATAAGTCGCTTAAATAATTGGGAGATAAGAATAACTGGTCTGCACAATACTTTACACTCGGCAAACCATTATTTTTTAGTTTGTCGGATTTAAAATAGTTTGTTAACATATTTTCAAATTTCGCCAGCGTATCTTTATTACTGTTTTTCCGGGTAATAAACTGCCTGTCGTAAAATCGAATACAATAGTTTAAAAGTAATTCAATATTTGATACAATTAAGTTCTGACTGTGCTGGTCTATGTTTTGCGAAAGTTCATTTTCAATTTTTGTGACGCAGTCGTTCAAAGTCTGTTTTTCCTTATCAGATAAATGCAATGCTTCGTTAACTTCATAAAAAAAAAAATTGTAGTCTTTCATTTTACTACCCAATGAAGTTCCTCTGATTAAATCAGGATGAAAGAACAAACCCCAGCCCGATACATCATTTTGTTGGTCGCTTTCATTTTCGATAGCAGCAACCTGCTTTGGTGCAATGCAGATTAAAGTACCCTCCTGAAAATCGAAATATTCCCTTCCATATTTTAACTTTCCACAGTGATTGTTTTTAAGCATTATTGAGTAGAAGCCTAAAGTTGTTTTTACATTATTTTCGCCGAAACTTTCAACTTTTGAAAAATCAACTACAGAAACCAAAGGATGTTTTGGCTTTTCCTGATTGAGTATATTATTCAATTCGCTTATGGTTTCAATATGATATACTTCTTTCATTCTGATAGTTTTTTTATAAGTTATTGTTGTAAGAATGATAAAAACGCGTCAGAGCGGGTCACAAATCCGTTATCAATAACAAATGTAGAAATAAATAAGAGGGTAAACCCCAAGGCCATTCCTTTATGATAATGAGTAGAGGCAAGTGGCAATGCAATTACTGATAAAATCATTAAAAACGGATAAATACGCATAAGTAGTTTTCCGGCTTTATTATCATTTAAATGCTTTGTTATCTCTTTTTTAATTGCTTCATCAGGCGATTTCTGGTATAAACCAATTATTTCTTTAGCATGTGCAGGTCTGCTATATAGGATAAAACTGCCGTAGCCTAATAGAATTGCCAGCATTAAACCCAGGGGGACTAAGCTACCTTTTAAGAACACATTTTCACTACGATAAATTCCGGTAAAAATCAAAGCCAAAAAAATGCCCGCTGTAATCATCATTTTCCCTTGAAGCACTTCGCTCTTTGCCCAGGCATTTGTGTATGCTGCAAATTCCATTGATTTAAATTATTAAATATTTATGCTTTATTTTACCTGGCTCATTATTATTTTGTCATATAGTTTGTCGCCTAAATACATACGCATCCAAACCATCGGTTTAGCCCAATTTCCAATCCTGTATCGTGTTTTTGGCTTATCGGCATTTACAATTTTAGAAATTGTATCGGCAATAACAGATGAAGGCGACATTTTTGTACGCCCTGTCGACTTTGTAATTGAATTTACCAGGTCAGCATAAGTACCATGTCCTGAATATTTTATCATTGGCCCTGTTAATACATCTGCAAACTCGGTTTGAATTAACCCCGGTTCCAGGATTACAACATTAATGTTAAATGCTTTTAATTCTAAACGCAGGCAATCGCTCCAACCTTCCAGGGCATGTTTTGATGCATGATACCAGGCGCCCAGCGGTGTATACATTTTGCCACCCATAGAGGAGGTATTAATAATTACACCTGATTTAGCTTTTCGCATAAATGGAATTACTTTTTGCGTTAAACTTGCTAAACCAAAGAGATTGACTTCAAATTGATTTTTGGCCGCATTTATTTCAATGTCTTCAACCGCTCCATATAGGCCATAGCCTGCATTATTCCACAAAATATCAATTTTTCTTTCTTTTTGAATAATTGCATCAACCACTTTTTGGATATCGGCTTCGTTTGTTATATCCATCTGGATAGGAAAGCCCCCCAGTTGCTTTAAGTCGTTCATATTATCAATGCGCCTTGCCACCGTATAAACGGTGTGACCTTCTTTGATTAATTGTTGCGCGGTTTCTTTGCCCATGCCTGATGAAGCACCTGTTATTAAAATTACTTTCGTCATTTTGCTTATAAGTTATTATTGATGATGAAAATTCTACAGCTGTTTATTTAGAAATTGATTCTACCAAACGACTTATAATTCGTTCGGGTCCGTTTGGAAGCCAACTGTTCATCAGAACTTTGGGGATAGCGCCTGTTGGGGAAAAAACAGCATCTATACTTACCTTTATTTTTTTATCTGCAATTTGTTCAAATTTGTAGACCACATCATATAAGTTTATGCGCTCAACTTTTTTTACTTCAAATTCGGTTGGTGCTGCTTTCCCTGAAATATAAAATCCATTGTTTGTTTTTACGAACTCGAATTTCTGAACACAATCATTATCCGACACTGGCCATGAGTTATCAAAATAGATGTAAGTGAGCCATGCATTAGCAGATATTTTTTTCAGCTCGCTGGTTGCCCCCATGTTTTCCAGAAATTTCTTATAGTTAGCCGAATTTCTCATAAATGTTTCTGCCTTACCCAGGTTAACATCTACAACTGTTTCAACGACATAGTAAAAGACATTCTTCTCTTTGTTATTAACTTTTTGTGTTACGATTTTACTTTTAACGTTTACCTTACCGTCTTTTAAAGTAGCTGTCTTCCAATTTCCATCCTGCGCAAATCCATTGACGGATATCAGGAGGCCAATTATTAATGTGAAATACTTTTTCATTTTTATTATTTTTTGTTTATCCAAAGGTCGGTTGGCTTTGCACCAGGCTGATAACACGAATTACTGATTGTTGTATACTAATTCCTTATTTGATGAAAAACCAAAAAACACCTAACCTTTGCCAATAAGAATAAATCGGAGGATTTATATAAATCATGCATTAAAGGCCAACAGTACTGAGATTGTTAGCCTTTTAGATTTGGATATCTACAATATTTTAAGTTGTTAAAATGGAATTACGTATAACAGGTTTAAATTATTTTAAATATTTTTTGAAACAGAAACTTAAATTTCTATATTTGCAACCCCAAAGGGAATACAGCGATTGTATTATTATGCGAAAGTAGCTCAGTTGGTAGAGCACGACCTTGCCAAGGTCGGGGTCGCGAGTTCGAATCTCGTCTTTCGCTCTGAATGCCTTTCCTACCGGAAGGCATTTATTTTAACATCAATCTATCATAATTCGGATAGACTAATGCTCGGGTGGTGGAACTGGTAGACACGCAGGACTTAAAATCCTGTGCTTTCAAAGGCGTGCGGGTTCGATTCCCGCCCCGAGTACAAACCCTTTTTACAGCAGGTAAAGAGGGTTTCTTATTTTTAATACATTTCTAATGTGTATTTAAATTCACGTAAAAGCGGTTAATATTTTAGTGTTATATGCTAATATTTCCAAATCCTTAAATTTACTTTTTAATCTTAACCTGAAGCATGAAGTGGATCACCCGTGAACGACCAAAAATTGACAGAATAGCCTGTCCGTGGTTAATACTGCGATTTATTGATCCACAAGCAGAGATCATCTATGTGCCATACGAAGAAGTATTGGAAAAGGCTGCAGAACTCGGAGCTGTACCATTTGACCTACCAGATGTTGAATATTCCCATTATGAAGACCGTTGCACCTTTGATTACTTTATCAAAAAGCATAAACTGAAAGATGAGGCCCTTGAACGGATTGCTGCTATTGTACGTGGTGCCGACACGGATAGACACGATTTTGCTCCACAGGCCGCTGGTCTTGAGGCCATATTTTCCGGGCTTACTTCCCAAATCAAAGATGACCAGGAGCTATTAAAGTTTGGCCTTACTATATACGACGGATTGTATGTTTGGGCACAGCGTTTATACAACCTAAGGCACACACAGGCAGGACCTGTAGAACAGTTGCTGTTACAGGTGTACCAACAATATTTAAAAACAGACAAAGGAAAGAGAGCACCAATTTGGGCAAATGCGTTAAAAGAAATGATTCAGGACCAGCTGGACACGAACATGACGCTTAGTTTGCAACAAGCATCAGAAGAACTGGAAATTAATCCAACCTATCTGTCACGTGAATTTTCTAAATATTTTGATAACCTGTCATTTGGTGAATATATGCGCAAACTTCGTATTGACAAAGCAATCCAGCTGATGGAAAATGAAAATTACACGCTCACCGAAGTAGCTTATTTGACCGGATTTTCAGATCAGAGTCACTTTAATCGCACCTTCAAAAAACAAATGGGTTATAATCCGTCAAACTATCGCAAAAACATACTGCGGGGTAAAAAAGATACAAATTAGTCAAATGCGTTCTATTTTACAGGTTTATTAAGGCTTAAAATTGCCTTATGAACTTAAATAGAACACTTTCTTTTTTATTGGCAATTATTTCCACGGCCACATATGCGCAGAACAGCAACAATCTGCAGACCTATCCAAAACTTGCCGGCTATGTAGGCATCTTGCATCCCATTGCGACATTCAGTAGTGCTGGTACCGAGAGTAATTTTAATCACTATTATGCTGTGGGCATGCCAACGGGTATTAATATCTGGAAAAGTTCGAAGATTGGTTTCTCGGCTGAATTTGTTCCTACCATCAGAGTGGAAAACGGCACGAGCAAAATGAGCAATTTTCTTTTCCACCCGGGTGTGTTGGTTGCCCTAGGCAATGGGTTTACTTTTGCAGGAAGAGCCGCTTTTGAAACTTCGGGGCGATATGGACTGACACCTGTTCTGAATAAAACCGTTATTAAGGGAAAAAGCACGAATATGTTCGCGGCTTTGCCATTGCCTATTCGATTTGGTAATGATAGACCGGCAACGCTCGGCATTGGTTTCCAATTTGGCATTTCATTCTGATCATGGAACCGAAACGCTACACCTTGAAAGATATTACCCTATATTTTCTGAAGCTGGGTACTTTGGGCTTCGGTGGGCCTGTTGCGCTGGTTGGTTACATGCACCGCGACCTGGTTGAACAAAAAAAATGGCTGACCGAGGAGGAATATAAAGAGGGACTGGCATTAGCCCAGTTAGCCCCCGGGCCATTAGCCGCACAACTGGGGATTTATATCGGGTTTGTCCATAACGGCTTAATTGGAGCAATATTGACAGGTCTGGCTTTTGTGCTCCCTTCATTTATTATGGTTGTGCTCTTAGGCATAATTTATCAACTTTACAGCGGCCTTTTCTGGATGCGGGATGTATTTTATGGCGTCGGTGCTGCTGTTATCGGCATCATAACGATCAGTGCCTATAAACTGACGTTAAAATCCGTAGGCAAAATAAATCTGCAGGCAATCGGTACTAACTGGCTGTTATGGCTTTTCTACCTTACGGCCGTAATAATCACAGTTATCATGCAAAAGGAACAAATATCGCTTTTTATTATATGTGGGCTAATCTATATGGTGGTTAAAGCACCGCCAAGATGGATGAAAAGACCGACAACAATACCCGTCGTTTTTCTGATTGCCGGAATAGGTTTTTGGCAATATTCGAAGGATCGGTTGTTAGAATTAGGGTTGTTTTTTCTAAAAGCGGGCGCGTTTGTATTTGGCAGTGGTCTTGCTATTGTACCTTTTTTACATTCGGGTGTAGTTGAGGAACATCGCTGGCTGAGCGAGAACCAGTTTCTGGACGCCGTAGCAGTTGCAATGATTACTCCTGGACCGGTCGTGATTACGGTAGGCTTTATCGGTTATCTTGTTGACGGTTTTGCCGGTGCTTCGGTAGCCGCATTGGCCACATTTCTTCCGTGCTTTCTATTCACAGTTTTATTAGCACCATTTTTTAAGAAGATTGCCAGAAACTCCAGTATTAAAGCCTTTGTAGAAGGCATTACTGCCGCTGTAATCGGTGCTTTGGTTGGATCGGTCATAATTATCGCAATGCGTTCAATCATTGACATTCCCACCGGGCTTATTGCGCTTGGTAGTGGCTTAGCCTTAATCTATATAAAAAAAATACAGGAACCACACCTGATCGCTATTGCAGCAATTTTAGGCATTTTTATCAAGAATATCTTGAATGCATAAATGTTATTCCCAACCATTAAAACATTTGGGTATATTTCCCGTCATCTTATTCTAAAAATGTCTTTTGGGCCTGTAAGCGCAATAAAAGTTCTAAATCTTTATCAAAGTGTTTGGAAATTAGAACCTTTGCGCATACGAAATCGTGATCAGGATGCACCAGTTCCAACACCACTTTTTTTATGTTACCCGGCCACATAAGTGTTATACCAAAAAAGCCGGAACGGGCATGCCCACCCGCTTATCAACTGGTAATTTCCCGGTCTTTTTTAATGATTACCAGTTCAGGTTAACCAATTTTTCGGCTCCGCTTAAATTCAATGTCTTGATGTTACAGTAAAGACATGAAAATGATTCAAGTTTGGACAAGCCAAGAATATTTACTGAAGACAACTTATTGTAATCAGCCGCAAAATATTTCAGCTCAGGGAACTTACTAAGATCAAGATTCTGGCCTATCTTGTTTTTACTTATTATTAACGAGCTCAGTCTCGGGCACATACTGATTCTGAAATCTGCTATGTTGTTATTCGAAACATCTACCTCTTGCAAACCGGGTTGGTTACCGATAATCAAACTGCTAAATTGATTATACGCTAAGTGAAGTTTGGTGAGTTTTTTGAATGGCGACAGGTCAATTGTTTTCAGGTTATTGCCAATCAAAGATAAATGTTCCAGGTTAATACATCCCTTTAAATTAACCGTTTCCATACCACCGCCAATAAGATACAGGCGTTTTAAGCTCAACATTCCCTGAAGATCAACACTGCTGACCTGATTTTTATAAGTTCCGAATTCTTCTAGGTTGGAAAACTGCTTTATACCTTCCATCGAAGAAAAAGGGGTATCTTCAAGGTAAAGTTTAGTTATCTTTTTAGCTTCTGATACATCTATTTCCCCATCATTGTTCGCATCTACTTTTTTCTGTATTAGTGCGCGTTTAAAATTTGGATCCGGAAACTTTATTGTCTGTGCAAATGAAAAGGACAAGGAAAACAGCATTGCTGCCGAACATGAAAATAGCCTAATGAACATACGCTTTACATTTATAATTTTACTTGGATAGTCTGGCCCTCAGCTGTAATTTCAACGATCTTTTTCACCAGATCGCTTGTATTATAAAATAATTTAAAATCTTCATAAATGGGTTCAGTAAATGAACTCACCTGCTGCCCGTGAACATTATAGCCAACAGTGGTTGATGTACCAATCTCTCTGGACCTTTTTTCCATCTTTCCCTGCTGCACGATGGTTTGCAAGTAATATTTCCCGGGCTTTAAGTTTCGGAATTCAAAGCTGCCATCTTCATCCGAAGCTTTTGCAAGTACACGGTACGAATATGCCTCCGGCGACATCATGGCTAACGTTTTTCCGTTTTTCTTCTGCAGGTCGTACCACTCATTAAAATAGGCGGTACATGGGAAAAGCGTTACGATGATACCTAAAAAAGTATTGTTTAGGTTTTTCTGTTTTTTTGCCACTACACCTTTTATTACGCTGGTACCACTATTAAGCATATTTCCGGCTTGCATCTTATCAAAAACTGCAGTGGGAAATACCGGAGTACTTTTTTCCTGGGCTTTTACTACAGCACATAGTAATAAGTGTAAAATAATACAAACCGTTAGTTTCGATTTCATAAAATAATGAATACGTTTTCTTGTGAATTTAAGCTTTTGTGAAATATTACAATTACTAATTGGTAATAAATAATAAAATACCTTTACCTGCTAATAAGTATATGATTGAGTGTAAGCATTTGCATAAGTTAGTGTTGCACTTATATCGGGTTTCACTTCACCATTAATTACCGGTTTTACAATAAATGAAAATGTATGAGATGCTGTACTAGAATAACCGCTCACGTTCATAACCACGGTGGATAAAGGAGTTGTAGTTTCAACGGTTACACCCTCTTTAAGTTGCGCATAACTTAGTTGTAAATTTATTTTATTGGCCTGTTCTACGCCATTAATCTTAAATATTGTTTTAGCTTGTCCTTGTGCTTGTGCACCCGTAAAAAGTACATTAAAATTATCACTCGATAAAAGGTTTGAAGTTGTGATGGTAAATTTTGCACTTTTCAATTTATTGTAATCATCTAAGTTGTCTCCATCACTTTTCTTTTTACAACCGTTGAGGCTTATGGCTAAAGCAGCAAATAAACATAGAATTAAATTAAACTTTTTCATAGATAAATTTTATTATGTAAGCCTACTCTTTTTGATTACAGTTTTCGGCACCCCTGTTCAAAAATATGATGATTCAAAATTAGGGCTAGCCAAATCGCCAGACAATGACTGGTAACAGTCATTTTTCCGATTTCTTTTTCCTTTTCGCCAGGAACCTTTAATGCCCGGCCGGGAACAGGGCTGAGTTGATGAGCAGACGACTGCGTGTAATCTACAACATTCTTTTACCTCAAAACCACGATGGCTCATCGATCAAAATGCTTTAATCCATTAACTAAGGTAGATTGTAGCTTACAATATATTGTAATCTGTCTCTTCTATAATTTAGGCGCTGGCCAATGACTGAAACCAGTCATTTTTAACATAAATTTTTAAAAAAGAGATTTTATCACTAAAATTTGTAGATATGATGAAATTAATACTTTGTTCAGTTTTCTTTTTTGTTGTATTTAAGAATGAGATACATGCTCAAAGAAAAGCTGATACTAAGTATCGGGACAGCTTGGCGCTAACTTTGAAAAGTGATGTTTCGAACGCAGCCAAAGCAAAAATTTGTTTCCTGTTAGCCGACGACTGGGCCTACACAGATTCAATTAAGGCAAAATCTTTCCTTAACCAAGGCAAAAATTACGGAAAAGGAGACAAATTTATTGAAACACTTGCCATTTACTATTCAGCACGATTATTAGCAAGCAATAATCCGGTATTAGCAACCCGAATGTATATGCTTGCAGAGCAGAAATTAGCACCTTATCATACAACTGAAGCCTTTATAGCCCGTTCAAAGTGCTGGCATGATTACTCCAAATTGTTGCATCATGAAAAAGATGATGCTGAAAGTTACATAAATATCTTATTGAACAAGTCAATTCCCCTGGCAATTAAAGCAAATGACAGTACCTATATCGGTAAAAATTACCTCGATGTAGCCATCGGATTTAAAAACCTGACGGAATTCAAAAAAGCTAAATATTATTTAATTAAAGCGGTTGATATTTTAGAAAAAACAAAAGGTTCTGTCGAATACCTGGCATCTGCTTATCATACGCTGTCTGAGAATTACTCTTTATCAGGCGAATCACAAAATGCGGCTTTAATGTTAGAACGGATGCGAAAAATATTGACACCCTATCCTGATTCTGAATTATGGCTGGATTATTATGCAGGTGAAGCCATGCGGCTAACCATTGCAGAACAATTTGATAAGTCGCTTAGTGTTGCGAATAAAGGGATAGCATTAGCTCAAAAATTAAAAGAAGTTTACCCTGAACAAAGGCTTTTATTGCAAAAATTTTATGCCCTGTATAACAAAAAGGATTTTTCGCAAGCTAAAGATGTTGCTATTGATCTGACGAAAAGAAAGCCGTTTATGAATATTTCTGTCAATAGGATACAAATATTTTATGCCTTAGCAAAAACATTTGAGGAGTTGAAAGATAGCGACGGAGCCTACGAATGGTTAGAGAAATACAGCAAACTAAATGATAGCCTGGCAAAAAGCAACCTCGAAACAAAAGTGAATGCTTTGGAAATTAGGTTTCGAAATGCTGAAAGCCGGAAAAAAATAGCTGCCTTGAATGCGGCAAATGAAAAAGCAAACCTGGATGCAAAAAATAGCCGGTTAATCAATTGGCTGTTAGGCTCTATCAGCTTATTTATGTTTATTGTTTTTGCTTTAACTTTCTTTTTTTATCAGAACAGGAAAAAGCTGGAAGCTCAAAAAGAACAGGTTAGAGTTAGCCGGGCGATGTTGCTTGGCCAGGAAAATGAGCGTGTCAGGCTAGCCCGTGACCTGCACGATGGATTAGGCGGCATGTTAGCTTCAATCAAAATCAACCTTTCCGATTTTGCCAGTGAGAAAAAAATAAGTGACGCTGATTTAAATCAAATTATTAAACGTTTAGATAGTTCAATTAAAGAACTTCGGCGTATTGCGCATAACATGATGCCGGAAATGCTATTGAAATTCGGCCTGGAATCTTCATTAAGAGATTTGTGTGCATCATTGATATCCGAAACGCTACAGATCAATTTTCAATGCTTGGGTATCAGTCCTAATCTTATCATTCAGGAACAAATTGCGATATACCGAATTGTGCAAGAACTGCTTAGTAACGTTGTTAAGCATTCAAATGCAAAAAATGCGTTGTTGCAATGCTCACAAGATGACCAGGTTTTCTTTATTACTATAGAAGATGATGGCAAAGGATTTAATCCCGATGGTTTAGCCGAACAACCCGGCATCGGTTTAAATAATATCAAAAGCCGTGTTGCTTACTTAAATGGTACATTGGAAATACTATCAAAAGATAGTCAGCCCGGAACGTCTATTAATATTGAATTGCATGTTAAATCCTAAAACTAAACTTGCCATCGTTGATGACCACCCGATAGTTATTGAGGGGCTTTTAAAGCTCCTGAGCAGAAAAAACGAATTCGAAATTGCCGGAACGTTTACTAATGGAAATGATTTTGTTGAATTTTTAAAGTTGAATGAGCTTGACATTGTTCTTTTAGACATCATTCTACCCGATATCAACGGGATTGATTTGTGTAAGAAGATAAAAGAAATATCGGCTTCGACAGTAGTGCTAGCTTTAAGCAACCATGAAGAACGCAGTGCTATCATGAAAATGATTGAAAACGGCGCAAGTGGCTATCTTCTTAAAAATGCATCTGTTGAGGAGTTAATGCATTGTATTAGTGAAGCTTTAAACGGCCGTAAAAGCTTTAGCAAAGCCGTTACAGAAATTATTGCAAAACCCGAATTATACACCACTTCTTACACTAAATTAACCAGAAGGGAAATAGAGATATTAAAATTAATAGCTTCTGGAATAACGACACCAAATATTGCCAGGCAGCTGTTTTTAAGCAAGTTTACGGTTGAGAATCACAGAAAAAATTTACTCCAAAAACTCAACGCTAAAAATGTTGCAGAATTAATAAGTACGGCTTCACAGCATAACTTATTATAAATTAATTATTTCCGGAATAGCTGCATCCCATTAATCGCCAAAATGTTGAGATATGCAAATGTCTGGGTATATTAATTTGTCTCGGCGACTTTTGATTACCATTTTTGGAGGTCAGGAAAGAAAAAGTATTAACGAAAAATCCTTTTCATTTGTAAACAATGCCAATCCATAACGTAAGAATAGCAGCGGATTTTAAAATACTTATTTTTTTAAAACACAGACCTTTTTATATTCGATAGTTTCTTGTTAGCAATAAACCACTATTATTTTATACACCGTTACCTGCAGCCGTTGGTTTTTGATAAATCAATTTCCTATTTCAGGACAGGAATACTTATAGAACTATCGGAATACCACCTTATTTTCATTGGTATTTCAGCATCTTTTATGGTTTCGCTACCGACGTTTTTTCCTGTACCATAGTTAATTTCATCGTACGGGTTTTTATTAACATTTAAAATAATAATCAATCTACTCCCTTTATTAATTTGTTTGCTTACCATTCGAGTATTATTAAATGGGATTATTTCTTTCAAATTGGGTCTTAGTAATTTCCTCTTACTGTTGTCGTTTGCGTAACTGGCACGGCCTAAATAGCGTGTAAGATAAAAGTATTTTCCATTGGGCATTAATTCGTAAAGCGCAACCGAAACATCCACATCCTTTTTGTTAACAGCCAATTTTAAACTACCTGAAAAAGAACCGTTAATGCTGAATGATTGCTCAAACGGGCGTGTGATAAACACCAGCCCGTTGCCCGAATCTAATGAGTCATTTACAATATTGGGTGTGTAATAACTGTTTTGTGCATTCCTGTTTTTATAATCGACAATTTGAGCCAGAAAGTCTTTAGAATCAGGTTTTTTATCTGTTAATGAATACAAAGTTTTAATTTTGTTATTACCCAGATAAAAGGTGAGTGTGTCGTTGTTCATTTTATCAAAGGAAGAAACATGTTTCCATTTATTTAATCCCATTACCTCATAGTTAATTCTATCCTTCAGCAAATCAGGCTTCTTTCCATTTTTTAAAACATAATCAAACCACTGATAAACCAGGCCATTAATGTCAATATTTGCAACACTGTCTATTTTGTAGCCTTGAAGGATAGGTGATGGTTTGCTGCGCCCGCCTCTATGGTCGTAGGGACCAATTACTGCATATAATTCATTATTTGTATTGTATTTGTAATACGCTTTTACATACTGTAAATCTCCGATTTGATCTCCGTCATAATATCCCGTTGTGGTAAGAATAGGAATATTAATTTTTTGATATTCTTTAGGCGTAGGAACTAATGATTTCCAATAAGAATCATAAAAAGGATGTTGAAGCCATTTTTGAAAAATGCGGTTAGGTCGTTTGGCAAGACTATCCAGCGAGCGAAAAGATGTGCCAAGCTTATACCAATTGTCATACAGATCATTGGGCAATGGTTCATTTCCCAAAATACTATTGCTCCAATTTAAAGAAAGCGGGGTGGAATATACATTGTTTTCCATTGGGGTATCGTAGCCTGGCATTAGAGCTACCTGCGGAACAATCGTTTTTAATGCCGGATGTATATTTTTTACGGCCGACCATTGTACAAAGCCAGTATAACTACCGCCATACATGCCAACACTACCATTGCACCATTTCTGTTTACTTATCCAGTCTACAACATCATAAACATCATTACTTTCGTTTTCATAAGGCGTATAGTTTTTTAAATCGCTACGAATACCACGGCTGTAAGCAACAATACCCACATAATCTCTGTCAACGGAATTCTTTGCGAAAATGGCATCTCCAGTGCCCTGGGAATATGTCGTAAAGAATAATATAGCAGGAAGTTTTTGTGTTTCTCCTTTTTTTCGAACTATTGTAGCTGAAATTGGAAATCCACTTCTTGTTGGAATTAACACGCTGTCTTGTATGGTGTAATTAAGGTTCTGAGAATTTGTTTGTTGAGCAAAAATTACCCCACTAACAAATATTAATACTATAAGTACATTGAATTTTTTCATATTAGAGTTCATCTTTAGCTTACAGGTTAACTTTATCATAAATTAAAGTCAGATTCGATTAAAATTACATTTTCTGATTTATTCAAAAGATTATCCGGCTAATGCATCAACTTAAATCATATTGACAAAAAGGTTTACTGGTTATCCGGTAAGCTTTTCCAAAAAAATCAGCTCTGTTAGTTTTCTTTTTTTGGTTCTGGACTTATATTTTCTTCTTCAACGGAAAAAATAACGCTGGTTATTTTCCACAGCCCCTTAGTTTTTATTAAGCCCCAACTTTCCGATCCCCAGTTCTGTTTCTTCCCGTCTATCCAAAAACTGTAATCAAAAGTTACCGAGGCAATAAAACCATCTTCGTTAATTTTTACATTATAAAACTTTTCTTCGTATTTCGATGCATCATACATACTGCGTATAAAGCTACGGTAATCGCTTAAAAATAAATCTCCGGCTTTGGGATTCTTTTTCAAATCCTGTAAATGGCTTTTTTCCTTTACGACCCCAACCCATACAATTGGATCTTTGTGAAAGAGTGGATAAAAAGCAACACTATCTTTTTTTATTACACAATTCATAAAAGTATTCAATACATTTTGTATCTGCACTTTTTCTGATAGTTGTTGGCTGTATGCTATTTGTGCTGCGTTTAAAAGGAGTAAAAATGAAAGTATCTTTTTCATCAGTAAATAAATTTAAGCGTATCGGTATGTGATGGATCGTTCCAAAATTAAGATTGGCCCCGCCGCCACACAATGACTGTAAACAGTCATTTTCACTGAACGATTATCACTAATATATTGCTTAAATGCTAACTGAAACCAGTCATTTTTAAGAAAAATGCGATTTAAAGCGTATTTATAACTGACATTTGTGGTTATAACAGAATCAGTTCTTCTGTTTCTCTTTCTGTTTCATGCATTTCTGTACGGGATGCATAATTAAAAACATTGCTTAAAAAGAAGTTAGCCTAAACAGCTTCTGATAAAAACTTTATAAATGCAAAAAATAAATATAAGCAGTTATTCCGGGAACAGCAATAACGATGCAAAGGTAGGCACGAATAGACCTAAGCTTTTCTTTTTATTTAAAAAGAAAGTATTCAACCGTAGATCTTTCACCTGTCTCTACATCATTTTACAAATAACATTTAGCTTTGCTCTACAGGCTCAGCCGAAGCGTGCTCAAGCTATTTTACTGGCCGGTAAATTTGCGGATAGCCTGATGAAAGCCCAACATATACCTGGCCTGTCTGTCGCCATCGCTTTAAAAGGTAATCTCATCTGGAAAGAAGCATTCGGCTACGCTGATTTGGATAACCAGGTAAAAGTGACTACTGATTCGCGTTTTCGTGTAGGCAGCGTATCGAAATCCATTACATCAGTTGCCCTTGCTAAAATGAAGGATGAGGGAAAGATCGACATCGAAGAGACCGTTGGACACTACTTACCAGTGTTTGCTAAGAAAAAATATCCTGTTACTTTAAAGCAACTGGCAGGGCACCTGGGCGGCATCCGTCATTATAAGGATAACGATCCCAGTGATTATATACACCAAGAACATTATACCGACGTCCCTTCAAGCCTCGACATATTTAAGAACGACAGTCTGCTGTTTGAACCAGGTACTAAATATTACTATTCCTCCTATGGCTTTGTGTTGTTGAGTGCTGCGATGGAGAAAGCTGCCGGCCATAATTTTCCTGACCTTATGCAAAAGGAACTTTTTTACCCCCTGCATATGACCAAAACTATGCCAGACTATCAGGATAGCATTATCAGCGGCAGAACCGCTTACTACCAATGGAGTAAGGAAGACCAGAAGGTTGTACGCTCACCATTTGAAGACTTAAGTTATAAATGGGCGGGTGGCGGCTTTTTGTCTACTCCAACCGACCTGGCATTGATGGGATCGGCTTTACTTTCCGGCAAATTTATCAAACCGGCTACGGCCGAATTGATGATGACCAGTCAACAACTAAAAAACGGCAAGAACAGCGGGTATGGGATGGGTTTCAGAATAGGTACAGATAGTAAAGGCAGGAAGATAGTTCATCATGGCGGGGTAGCCCTGGGCGGGCGTGCCTTTCTATTGCTTTATCCGGATCAGAACCTGGTTATAGCGGTAACTACGAATCAAGGCGATGCTCAATTTGGTGAAAGGCATTTAGAAAAATTGGCAAACCTCTTTATCGAATAAAACAATTCTGATAAATCGGCATTAAAGCAATTTAACAACTAAAAAAATTATTTTTTATTGCCGTATTGAGTTTTTAACATGCGCATTAACAACCTTGCGCCGTTTATGGTTTCTTCAGTAAAGGAATTTGTAAAAATAACATAACCGATAAACGCTTTTCTATCTATATGCACTAACGAATAATACGTTCCGGCCGTGCCCGAATGTGTTGATAAGCTTTTATTGTCTTCATAAATATTGAACCATCCTAAAGAATAATTGGGTATCCCTTCGTGTATAAATTTATAGGTAGATGCTTTCAGGTAATTATTTTGCCCTTCAAGTCCCCTCAAATTCATTTGGATAAATTTAACATAGTCCGGTAATTCGATATTGATATCACCGGCAGGCTCTGTGTAATCTAAATGAAAACCGGTATTTGATGGAACGGGCGTTAATTTGCCGTTTTCATATGAATGTCCCCACGTATCTTTTTCTGACTGATTATCAGGCCAGGAAAGTTTTACGTTTAATTTCAGATCCTTATTAAAAACCTGGTTTACGAGTTGTTCCCAGGTCAGATTTGTAACCCTTTCCAACATCAAAGCCGCAAGCGTGTAGCCTGCGTTTGAATATACAAACTTGTTATTTGAGTCAATTTTTGCTGGTTCAAGGGTCAAAACAAACTTTCCGAATGCTGCTCTCTTTTGTTGTCTGCTACCTTTAAAATCAGGCACAGTGGTATCCCCTTCTCCCTGGAAAGGTTGTATAAATGCCTTGTGCGATAATAAATCCTGAAGCGTTATACCGTCATATGCCTTTTTTGAACTTTTTTGCCATTCGGGGTATATATCAAAAAATCTTGTATCCCATTTTAATTTTCCCTTTTCTACATATTTTGCAATGATAAAAGCAGTCATCGCTTTAGTGTTGGATCCGATATGAAACCTATCATTTAACGTTGCTGTATCATTTAAAAGGATTGAATGATAGCCAATTGCAGCGGCGGTTATTACCGACCGGTCAGTTACAACGGCGTAAGCCAGTTCCGGAATATGATTTGCTTTCCGTAAAGAATCGGCATATCTTATCTCTGGCTGAGCAAAGCTATTTATAGAAAGAAAAGCGATTAAGGCAACTATCGTTATTTTTATCATGGTTTTTAATACTATAATTACTACAGACTAATTCTCTTTGGAAACATATCGAACTTGTCATAATTGCAAATTTCAGGGAAAAAAATATAGCGAGCACATGTAATTGAAAAATGACTGCTTCCAGTTATTGATTGATTTAACGGCCCACGACCCCGGACTGATTCTCCTGTTAAACCTTCGCGAAGCCATAATAGTCATTCATGCACATCTCTATACATACAATTTTTTTTTACCTCATTTCTCTTTTACGCAACACTTTTTAGTAAAAAATATTTTCTAAAAATATAATAATTTAGCAATTAATTATTGTTTTACAATAATTAATTATTAATTTTGGTTTTAAATTTAATGTTTACCATATGAAATTAATCCGAATTATCTCTACATTCTTATTCTACATAGCCCGGGTTTTCTCTGGTGGTTATATTTTAACCGCCCTGCATGTGCTATTATCCGTATCACTTAAACTTTCAACTCTGGAAATACTGAAAACCGGTCGCTTCATTATTTATTATCCATTCACAAACAAACGTTTTCTATTAGGCTCTTCCTATACGAAAAACTACATTGCCGAGATGATCCTATTAATTACCTTTTACGGTACCTTTTTCTGGTTATTGAGCGATGTGTTTAAAACGTTCAGGCAAAAAAAATTATTTACCATAGCCGGGATTGCCAGGCTCAGATTATTTTACGTCACGAATCTGATTATATGCCCGCTTCTTTTTTACATTTTAAGCTTATTTTCTGTTGAAGATTACCCCTATCTTGTAATGGTAACTGCACATTTCATAATGGGCGTATTTGCACTATTTATCGGTGCAATATTTCAACAGGGGGTAAATTTGCAAAAGGACCAGGACTTATTTATTTGACCATGCCAATAGTAATTAATGTAGACGTAATGCTGGCCAAACGAAAAATGCAAAGTAAAGATTTGGCAGAACAACTGGATATTACACCAGCTAATTTATCCATTTTAAAAACAGGTAAAGCCAAGGGTATCCGGTTTGATACGCTGGAAGCAATCTGCCGTATATTAAATTGCCAGCCAGGCGATGTATTAGAATATGTAGCAGACTAAATCCATATCATATTTAATAATTTGAAAACGCTTTAAAACAAGGCAGTGCATTGTATTGCCTAAAATTTACGAAACAAAATGAATCATTTATCCATTAAAAACATCAGCAAAACCTACAATACGGGTTTAAAGGTCATCAATAACATCTCGCTTGATATTAAGAACGGGGTTTTTGGATTATTAGGGCCGAATGGCGCGGGCAAATCATCACTAATGAAAACCATTGTGGGGTTACAACACGCCGACAGCGGGACAATTACTTTTAATGGCGCGGATGTTTCTGCAAACCCCAACGAGATCAAGAAGCATTTAGGCTTTTTACCGCAGGATTTTGGCGTGTATCCCAAAACCTCAGCATACGATTTGCTGAATCATATGGCCATTTTAAAAGGTGTTACCAATGCTAACGAAAGAAAGGAACAGGTGTTAGCCTTACTGGAAAAGGTAAACCTTTTTCAGCAACGCAAAAAGGAGGTGTATACTTTTTCGGGGGGGATGCGGCAGCGGTTTGGTGTGGCTCAGGCGCTGCTTGGCAACCCTAAAATTGTAATTGTTGATGAACCCACTGCCGGCCTCGATCCGGAAGAAAGAAACCGGTTTAATAATTTATTGAGCGAAATAGGTACAGAAATTATTATCATCCTGTCTACGCACCTGGTAGAGGATGTACATAACCTCTGCGCGAATATGGCGGTTATGCATAAGGGTTCAATATTGGTACAAGGCAACCCGGCCGACCTTATTCACAAACTGAATAACAGGATTTGGCAGAAACAAATCAATAAAACTGAATTGGCGTATTATCAGAATGAGACAAATGTAATTTCATCTCAATTTACCGCCGGTAAGCTTAACATACGGGTGCTTACAGACAACCCTCCGTTTAATTTCCAGTCTGTACCTCCAATGCTGGAAGACGTTTATTTCGCTACGCTTAACCCAGTAAATACCTGATTATGAAAGCAATATTTCTTTTCGATATACAAAGTTATTTTAAAAGATGGTCGTTTTGTGCCATCCTGGTCTTGATAGTAGCCGCGGGGATATTCGCCGGACAAAACGCACGCTTCTCCGTAAGTGAAAATATATTTGATAACTCCCCTTACCAAATCAGCTTTATTACCACGCTGATAAGCTTAACAACGCTGTTTTTTAGTACCCTGTTTGCCTCGCAATTATTGTTCAGAGAAACCGACGCCCGTTTTGAACTTATAATTTTCAGCACGCCGATAAAAAGAGGTCAGTTTGTGGCAGGCCGATATTTATCCTTATTGGTTATGAGTTTTTTATGTACGCTGCTTTTGATTATCAGCTTTTTCACAGGACATGCAATGAGCGATCATGCAGCAAAAAGTACAGATTTTTCATTGGCCTGGTACCTGTGCCCGATTGTGCTTTTTGCGCTGATCAACACCATTTTCACCATGTCAATTTTAAGCTTTGTTGCTTGGTTTACACACAATAAATTACTGGTATACGTGAGTGGTTTGTTATTGTATATATTTTATATGGTAGCGCTGATTTACTCAGGCTCTCCGTTTATGGCGCAAAGCATGCCCCAGTCGGAGCAAGCCCAGTTTATCTCCGCTATATTTGATCCATTTGGCTTCTCGGCCTTTTTTTACCAAACGGCCCATTGGTCGGTATCGCAAAGAAACACACAAATGGTATCGTTAACGGGTGTTTTTTTGATAAACCGTTTAATGATCGTATTGATTTCTGCCGGACTAATCTTTCTGGCATCTAGACGGTTTTCTTTTACCAGCACCAATAAAAATTCAAAGACAAAATTTACAATACCGTTAACTGACGAAAGCGCAATCTCCACAGACTATCAACCTGTTAAAACCCGGCACCACTTTCACGCCCAGGTACAGGCTTTATTTTCTTTCATAAAAATGGACCTGATATATTTATTAAAAAGTATCCCTTTCGTTTTAACCGCCATGGCCATTTTATTTTTTGTTGGGATGGAAATGTATGCGGAGATTGAAAAAGGAATCCGTATACCGCAAAAATATGCAAGTTCCGGCTTAATGGTAAGCACAATTATTCAAAACTTTCACGCGCTATGTATGGTGGCAACGTTGTATTACGCACATGAAATATTCTGGAGAAGTAAAAACTCGAACTTCAATCTGATTGAGGATAGTGCCGCTAACACAAAAACCGGTTTTTTTGCAAAATGCCTTTCCCTTAACATCCTTATTTTACTATTTACTTTCCTGATGATTGTTGAAGGAATTGCATTTCAGCTTTTATATCATTATCCATTTATTGATTGGACAACTTATTCCTACATATTTTTATTTAATACTTTACCACTGCTGCTATTATCCTACCTGATTTTGCTGTTGCAGAAGATGATCCGCCAAAAGTATATCGGACTGGCCGTAACGGCATTGTTTGCTTTTGTGATGGCAACCCCTTTAGGTAAAAAAATAGTTTCCTTTCCCCTAGCTAAATTTTTACAACCTTTTAGCGGCGATTACAGTGATATGAATGGCTTTGGTACTTATGCCTTGGCCTATGCAGAAAGGTTATCATTTGGTTTGGAACTGGTCGTATTACTCATCATCATCTTTAATACGCCTAAACGCCGGCTAGCTAAATGGCCCCTTATTATCGGGTTAATATTATTGGGAACAATCCTTTTTTATACCGGGAAGGATGTAATAGCAGGATATCGTGCCAAAGATGTAAATGCGGACCTGCAGGCGCAGGCTGCCTACGAAAGATCATATAGAAAATATCAGCGCATGCCCATGCCGACTATTACGGCTGTTAAAACAACCGTAAATCTTTTTCCCGAAAAAAATGCTTACCAGGTAAGGGGCACATACACAACAGTAAATAACACAGGTAAAAATATCCGTACCATTCTGGTTAATTTCGATGATGATTTTATTATTAATCATGCCGTATTCACTTTCGGTACAGAGCGGATTTCGGTTGAAAAACCACATCAGCTAATTGAATTGAAAAAAGCAATTTTACCTAAACAGAAGGCGGAGTTTGATTTTGATATCAGTTACCAATGGAAAACAGTGAACGGTCACCAGTCTTTTAACGCAATCGTCCAAAATGGTTCATTTATGCGTATTAGCCGTTATTATCCGCAGTTTGGTTATTTGCAGGCAAATGAGATACAGGATGAGCATAATCGCAGGCAATACCAGCTGGGCGCTATTACGCCTGTTAAAGCTTTCAACGCCCCGAAAACTTTTAACAACGATTTTATAGACCTCGATATGACTGTTTCAACTTCAGTCAATCAAATCGCTATTGGTGTGGGCGAATTAACAAAGCGGTGGAACAGCAATGGGCGCAACTATTTTAATTATAAAACAACATCTCCTATACCATTTCGATTCGCCTTATCATCTGCACAATACGCTGTAAAAAAAGAAATCTACAAAGGCAAAAAATTTGAGATCTATTACCATCCATCGCATTATGAAAATGTAGCGCACTTGTTGAAAAATGCAAAATTGACTATGGATTATTGTGCGTTAAATTTTGGGCCCTGCCCGTTCAATACCGTTCGTTTCGCTGAAGTTTCCAGCTTTACTAAAGGTTTTGCCGCAACTGCATATCCTGCAACTATTTATATGACAGAAGATATGTTGTTCCATGCCAATATAAATGGAGACAAACAGCAAGATGTTGTAAATGAATTGGCCGGGCACGAACTTTCGCATTTTTGGTGGGGCAACAACCAAATCGCTCCAGATGAAAGAGATGGCGCAGCCATGCTTACAGAATCTTTTGCCATGTACACAGAGATGATGATGCTGAAGAAAATGTATGGTAAAGAGAAATTAATGGATAAAATAAAAATGCACCTGGGCATTTACCTAGACGAAAGAGGTTATTCGAACGAAGAGCCCTTATATCAGGTAAAAAATGATAATACCTATATTTCCTATTCAAAAGGTGCTGTTATTATGTATCAGTTAAGCGAGTTGATAGGAGAAGCAAAAGTAAACCTCGCATTAAAAAATTTCTTAACGAAGAATAAGTACCCCAATAAAAATCCTATTACCACAGATTTTATTAAGGAATTATTTTTAGTTACCGACATAAAATTTCATTCTAAAATTGAGGCGATGTTTACAAAAATTGAGGACCTAAGCAACTTAAATATAAAATAAAGCATCATTTCGATAGCACATAAATTCTATAAACATATTTCACAAAACGCAGCGACCAGGACGGCACAGGCGTTATTGGACGATTTCCCGACAAATTTTATTTCTGTGATATTCAGATAAATAACGGGCTCATTCCTTTAATGGCTTTTATTCATCCCTTCAGAAAATTTTCCGTACATATAAGGAATTTAATCTCGAAGGGGCAATCTCCATTTATTAATTTTATAAAGTTAATGTGGAAGCTTCTCCCGGATAAGCCCATAAACCCAAGTCCCGGCCACAGCACTAAAGAGTGTAATAATGCTCAACAAAATTCCACTGCCAATCTGGGCAAATATTGGTCCCGGGCAGGCGCCAGTCAGTGCCCATCCAATGCCGAAAATTAATCCGCCGTAAACATTACCCCAATTAAATTTTTTGTCCGCAATTACGACAGGTTCTCCGTTAAGTGCTTTTATTTTAAATTTCTTTATTAAAAATATAGATACCATCGCTACGATAATGGCACTTCCGATAATGCCATACATATGAAACGATTGTAACCGGAACATTTCCTGTATGCGGAACCAGGAAACGACCTGCGATTTAATCAGTATAATGCCAAACAGCATACCCGCTATTACAAATTTTATATTTTTCATTATTTTAAATCGTTAAAGTTTTAGAAGAAGGGGTAACAATAGCCATGAAGTGGCAAAACCGCCTGCCATAAAACAGCAAGTGGCAATAAGAGATGGCCATTGTAAGGAAGAAATCCCCATAATGGCATGACCCGATGTACATCCACCCGCATAACGGGTTCCAAAACCAACAAGAAAGCCACCAATAATGATAAAAACAAATCCCCTTAATGTAAGAAGCTGTTGCCAGTTGAAAATATCTGCAGGAAGGAGTCCGTTGAAATTTTTTATACCCTGTGCCTTTAATTGCTCAACAGTATCAGAACTAACCTCAACCCTACCCGGAACGGATAGAAAATAAGTTGCAAGAAAGCCGCCTATCATAATCCCAAAAACAAAAAATAAGTTCCACTGTTCTTTTTTCCAATCGTACTTAAAAAAAGAAATTCCTGCAGGAAAACAAGAGGCACAAATGTGTCTTAATGAAGCAGAAATTCCGAATGATTTGTTGCCTAGTATTAATAGCAAAGGCACAGTAAGTCCGATGAGGGGGCCGGCAACATACCAGGGCCAGGGTTGTAAAACATCCATTATTTATTCAATTTATTAAAACAGATAACAAAATTCAATAAGCTTATTATCAACTGTACGTGGTCGATAAAAACAATTTATTGAGATAAGAAGTCGAAAATAGGAAAAAGGCAATTATAAATTTATAATCTCAAAGGCATTTTTCAATCCGGAATAAGCGATTAATGGATATATATTTAAAATACTTAGTCCTCGAAAAAAAAGAATTTAGACAAAAACTAATGACCATTTAATTAAAATCGTTTGAAAAACAAAAAATTACTTCTTGTTGTTATATTCGCGTTAAATATTTCGAAACCTAACTCTAAATGAATTTTTTAGAATCACCATTATATAAATCACTCTTTAACGATAATATTCCAAGGATAATTCTTGATGCGAATGATCCCGATTTTACAATTATTGATTATAATGATGCTTTTAAATCGGCCACTTATACGATCGAGAGAAATGTTAAAGGACAATCGGTTTGGGTAGCTTATCCAAAAGACGATACGAAAGAGGGTACTAAAATTTTAGCTGAAGGCTTGAATAATGCTGTCAAGACCAGTAAAAAAATTCAACTCCCTCCTTTTCAATATGATATACCATCAGCTGACATGCGCTCAATTGAACCGAGTTGGTGGCAGGTAGAGATAGAACCAATTGCAGGCGCAAACGATGAGGTAGATTTTTTGCTCATTAAAACCTTAAATATTACAGATAAAATTAAGGTAAATGATACAATCAGCAATTATATTGAACGCGAGGAAATTTTAAACAGAAAATTATTTGACACTTATGAAGAGCTAGCTTCGTCTAACGAAGAACTTCAGACCAATTTAGAAGATTTACGAACAACAAATGAGGCGTTGGCAAATTCAAGGCGGGACCTTCAAAGCCTGAATGCAGAACTGGAAAACAGAATACAGGAACGCACCAAAGATCTTCAATCGAGCAGACTCCTTCTTCAGAATATTGTATCTACGGCAAATGTTGCCATGACACTCTTAAAAGGTGAGTCGTTAGTCATTGAGCTGGCCAATCATAAAATGCTTGAAATATGGCAAAGACCGCTTGAAGCCGTTGAGGGTAAAAAGATAACCGATGTGTTTCCGGAACTTAAAACGCAACGTTTTCCAAAGCTTTTAGCGGATGTATTTAAAACCGGTAAACGTATTGCCATGCCGGAAGTGCCGGTCGATATATCTTATCCAAATGGCGAAATGAAATTAATATATGTTGATTTTTCATATGATCCGATTTTTGGAACCGGTGGAAAGGTGGAATATATATTAGCGACAGTCAACGACATTACAACCCAGGTAGAAAATTTCAAACAGCTTGAAGAAAGCAAATCAGAACTGCAGGCAATAACTGAGGAATTGGCCGCATCAAATGAAGAGTTATCTGCTACGAATGAAGAACTGGCAACCACTAATGAAGAATTACAGGAGGCTCAGGAAAGTTTATTTGTAAAAAATGAAACGCTTGCTGAAACGGAAGAAAGCTTAAGACTCGCACTGGCTTCGGGTAATTTAGGTACTTACAGTGTTGTTCCGAGTACCGGTAAATTTGAAATATCTCAAAAGGCAAGAGAATTTTATGGGCTGCCTTTAAATGAAGAAATTTCCTGGGCAGATGTTACAGCAACGGTAGTTCCGGAACATGTACAGGTAATTGAGAGAGCAAGGGTTAAGGCACTTGCAACCAATCAACCCTTTGATGTACAATATCCGATAATTCAACCTAATACAAACGAAGTTAAATGGATTAGGGTAGTTGGAAAAAGTGTTCCGCCAACAAAGCTGAGACCGGCCAGATTTTTAGGGGTAATCATGGATATAACCACCGAAGTTGAACATCGCCTGGCCATCGAAGAAAGTGAAGCTCGTTTCAGAAATATGGCTGAAGCAACTGATGTTTTTATTGCAGTAGGCGATTTAAATGGAAATGCAACCTATTTTAACAACGCCTGGACCAGGGTTACAGGGCGTTTAATGCACGAATTATTGGCGTTTGGCTGGGTAGATTTGATTCATCCTGAAGATAAAGAGCGGTATGTTAACTTATACTTATCCGCTTTTGAAAAACAAGAACCTTTTACCGGAGAATTCAGGATACTGGGAACAGATGGTGAATATAAGTGGCTATTGGCCAAAGGTACACCACGTTTCCACACAGATGGTACATTTATGGGATACATCAGCTCCAGTGTCGACATTACTGAACTTAAGAAAGATGAAATCAGAAAAAATGATTTTATCGGTATGGTAAGTCATGAGCTTAAAACACCATTAACAGCAATAAGTGGTTTTGTACAGGTGCTGCAGGCCAGGGCTAAAAAAACCGAAGATAATTATGCATTGTCGGCACTTAACAGGGCTTATAATCAGGTCAAAAAAATGACCACCATGATTAACGGCTTCCTGAATGTTTCCCGCTTGGAATCCGGCAAATTACTGATTGAAAAGACGCAGTTTCAGCTGGATGAATTATTAAAGGAACTTATTGACGAAAGCGATATTGTACAATTTTCACACGAAATTAAGCTTGAGATAAAGGAGCCGGTTAGCCTGTTTGCTGATAGGGATAAAATTGGTAGTGTTGTATCGAACCTGTTGAGTAATGCGGTTAAATATTCTTCAGCAGGGACCCGTATTGATGTAAGTTGTGAGGTGATTGATAATAAAGCTTTGGTTAGCATAACTGATCACGGCATCGGCATAGATGCTGAAGATACTGAAAAACTTTTTGACAGGTATTATCGCGTAAATAAACAGCATACAGTTTCGGGTTTTGGCATAGGGCTTTATTTAAGTGCAGAAATTATTGAAAGGCACAATGGAAAAATTGGTGTGACTAGTAAAGTGGGTGAAGGTTCAACTTTTTATTTCGAAATTCCCTTAAACGAAAGTTAATTTCATTCATCGTTGGATAACTATCGGATGCGGGGATGAACGACGCGGTAATTTTCCTGATAAATTTAATTTCAAAAAGATTGCCGCCTGCGCGGGAAAGACGATTTGAGAATTAACACTGGACCATGCTAAGCGGCAGAAAATTCGTGTAACCACCCCCAGCCCCAATGTCGTTAACCTGAGCATTATCGTTGTCAGTTTGAGCTTGTCGAAGACCATTCAGTAAAAAACAAAAAATATTTGTCCTTCACTTCGACTTTGCTCAGTGCAAGCTAGCTCAGGATAACAATATTTTTGTGTTTTTTTTGCTTATGTTAAGCCAATACCCCGGTTTTTTTCTTCCGTAGCAGGAAGACTCCATGTCATGGAACAATTCGGTGATCAGTTTAAATGACGAATCGGTCGCTCTGAAGCTAAAAAAAATATTTTGAAAATTAGTTAAGGAATGTCCCCCCTAACTTGTCCCATTTGCCCTTTATTTCTTTTAAAATCTTCTGATATCTTTATCGTATAAAAAAATTTATTTATGGCAACTGATAATACAACTCCGATTACAATTGAAGCAACAGTAAACACAACTGTAGAAAAAGTTTGGGAATTCTGGAACAATCCGGAGCACATTAAAAATTGGGCTTTTGCATCTCCTGAATGGCATGCACCAAATGCAGAAAATGATTTACGGGAAGGCGGAAAATTTTCGACCACGATGGCTGCACGAGATGGTAGTATGAGTTTCGATTTTGGCGGAACTTACACCACGGTTGAAACGCATAAACTGATTGAATATGTACTGGACGACGGCAGAAAAGTAAAAATACTTTTTGAAGGTGAAGGAGATAAAACCAAAGTTACAGAAACGTTTGATCCGGAAAACACAAATCCGCTTGACATGCAGAAAGGCGGCTGGCAAGCCATTTTGGATAATTTTAAACAGTATACGGAACAACACTAAAACCTAAGCATTAAACATTTAATAAAATGCGCTTTAAATGGTTAACGCTACAAAAGATCTTTAAAGATTTTTTGTAGCGTCATGTCTATGAACCACTTTTATAAGAGATTTCGCCCCACCATTCGCCACCTGTTATATCGACGTAATACTGACCATTTTCATTTTTAAGATTTTTTGGTTTATTATTCAGGCGGAAATTGGCCACGGTATTTTCTCCGTTTAGTTTAAGCCTGGCCGTTACGCCTTTTGGAACGGTTACGTTAAATTTCATACCAGTCTTTGTTTTTGTCCATGAAACAGATGTCTTCCCAAACTCGGTAACTACATCACCATTTGCATAATCCAGGTTTCCTAATCGCGGGTCGATAACCAGCTTTTTATTCCATACTGGTCCGTCGAGCCTTACCCCCAATACATAAGCACTTAAAAAGTAGGCCGGAAAAACACCATAAATATGTACCTTGCTTCCTTCTTCAAAATAATGTTCCCAGGCGGTCTGCCAGTCGTAATCAAGTGTAGCTTTCCATCGCTCACGAATCATATCTAATATTTTCTCATCTGTTTTGCCCTTATTTTCGGCATACATTTGTTTAAAGCTGTAATAATAAGTCATGAAACAATAAGGTTTATCCCATTTGTTTTTTAAAAATTGCTTCATACTATCTAAACGACTTTTTGGTACCACCTCCTGGTCAATTGCAAAAATTGCAGCTTCGAAAGTTGGTTCCGCATAGCCATCTTTAATGCTGATGTCCATTTTTTGTGCTGCGAATATTTTTCTTGCAGCAGCTTCATTGTCTATATAGGCACTGTAATAAGTGCCCTTGTCTTTATTCCACAAATATTTGTTAATTGCAGTTCGGAGCTTTTGTGCTGCATCGCCGAAATAGGCCGCTTCTTCATTTTGCCCGATTTCTTTTCCAAGGTAAGCCGCATCGGTAAGTGCTTTAAATATAAAAGCATTTAAGCCTGTGCCTTCGCAAACCTGGTAGCGTAATGGATTTGTAGATACTTCCCATTCTCTGGCCTTAACCAATCCTCTCTCTGTACGGCGTTCCAGAAACCAGTTTAACTGACGGGTTACAGGAAGCCATATTTCCTTAATAAAGGCTTTATCTCCCGTACTTTCATAATACCTTCTGACCCCTTCTACCCAATCACAGGTACGGTCTTCCATGTAGCCATGAATGTCCCATCTGTCTGACGCTGTATGTGCTTTCACCCGTCCGTCTGGTTGTTGACTCAAAGCCGTACGGCGTAACATTTCTTTTAATAAGCGGGCATCGGCGTACATTTTTTTCCCGTTAAGATCGGGGCCTGCCATCGCGGTGCGGGTAACATCAAAGGCTGGTGGGTCGCAGTCCATCCATTCTACACGTTCGCGATCGGCACAATCGACATAAGCGTCTTCACTAAGTATTTGTAAAGAGCGGGTTAGCCTGTCCCATAATTTATTGAGCATCTTATCGCTGCTTTGAAAACTTCCTATCCGTTCGAAAGGGTATGTCCTTTCTGTTAAATTCAATCGATTTAATTTCAGATCGCCCTTTGTTGCGTAAATGATAAAATTTTTCGTTCCGTAAGTATCGTAAGTTGTATAGTTTTGCAGGCCATTGCGTGTGGTGTAGGTGTTATTTAATTCACCGTCTTTATCGAACAGACGCAAAACTGCGCCCGCTTCCGCCTGCAAATCCAGGCTAAGGTAAGCCTGGTAGTAATCGGGTAGCCTGACTTTAAGTGTATCGCCTTGCTTTATCGATATAGGGAAAAGCCTGGCCGCAGGTTTTGTATTGATGGTTAAATTAGGGATGATGGTTTCTTTCAGAAATGGAAGTTCCTGTTTACGAAGTGCATAGAAATTTGTTAAATTTTTAACTTTTACTGCATTGGCCCAGGATTGATCGTTAAAAGTACA
Source organism: Pedobacter rhodius (assembly GCF_027213645.1). Lineage (GTDB taxonomy): Bacteria > Bacteroidota > Bacteroidia > Sphingobacteriales > Sphingobacteriaceae > Pedobacter > Pedobacter rhodius. Next base: position 756,914 of record NZ_JAPWGL010000002.1, read on the forward strand.
TGAAGTATAATTCGCAGGCATTTTACGGGCATCAATATTTTCACGTATAGACGACCAGGCGAATGAGCGGTTCAGGTAAGCATATTCAGGGGATACCTTCCAGCTATTGTCTGTTTTTATCTGACGTTTTGCAGCATCTTTTAAATCTATAAGGGCAGTAAAGCCCGCCTCATGCGCCATAATTTGTCCGGTGTGGTCAAAGCGATGGACCACCACCACCACTACATTTTTTCCTTTTTTCAGGTAAGCCGCTATATTGGCGCTTGCATATTGTGGTCCTTTATTTTCAAAACGTACAGGGCCACGCATTAAATATTTTCCGTTAATAAATACAGCAAAACGGTTGTAGGCAAAGAGATTTAAAGTTGCAGATTTACTAACTTCAGCTACTGAAAAACTTTTTCTGAAAACGACATGCAAATCACCTTTTATGCTGCTATCCTGAACATTCCAGATGTAATTTTTATCTAAGATTTTTGATATTTTATCTTGTGAATAAGCATCGATAGAAAACGTAAACAGAAATAATATAATGATTGAGCAAATTATTTTCGGAAAATGTCTATTCATTTTTTTCTTTTTGAAGTACATAAATAAGTAAGATACCATTATCAATCGCGTGCAAAAGCCCTTATAAACCAAACGAAGCGGTAATTGCCGCTTCGTTTGGTTAAATCTTATTATAATTAATATCCGGGGTTTTGTGTCAACAGGTTATTTAAATTAAGTTCATCCTGTGGAATTGGGAATAGTAATCTGTTTACCGTTACATTAAACGCCAGGGGCGAAATATCAGGACGTGTAGGTTTAAGTTTCGCACCGTATGCATTCATTACGGTAATCGCTTGTCCTGTACGTACTAAATCCAGCCAGCGGTGATTCTCGAATGCCAGTTCTATCCGACGTTCTTTAGCAATAGCAGCACGCAAATCTGTTTGGCCGGATGCGGCATAAGTCGTAATTCCTGCCCGGGTCCTTACCTGGTCTAGGTAGGTAATGGCTTCCGCATTTTTCCCTTGTTCATTTAAGCTTTCTGCCAGTAATAAAAGGGCATCAGCATAGCGGTAAACAGGCCAGTCATCGTTTGTATTGTTGTATTGAAAGTGAGGCAGGTGCAAATATTTATTTACATAAACCTGCTGTACGGTATTACCCGAACCATCCACATAAGAAGTAGCAATAGATGCCGCTTTTCGTTTGTCATTTGGCTCATATGCAGCAATCAGATCGGCTGAAGGAATATTCCATCCGCCCGTTGTCTGGTTATTACCAACAACTCCGGTAAAGTTTATAGTACTGGCTGTTGCAGGCAACATCTGGTAAACGATGCCGTTTTGCAAACCCACCAGGCCTTGAAGATACTGAACTTCAAAGATCATTTCTGCATTGTTTTTATTAGCAGGCAGGAAAATTGATGCATAATCCGGCAACAGGCTGTAGCCTAAGGTGGTTACTTCTTTCAATACCCGCTCTGCATCTGCATATTGTTTCAAAGTCATATAAACATAACCCAACAACATTTTTGCAGCACCTTTTGCCACCTGACCTTTAACGACAGGTGTATTGGGCATCAGGTTTGCAGCATCAGTTGCATCAGCAATAATCTGCTTATAAACATCGGCTTTAGGCGAACGTGGTAGTTTGGTTTCAGCGACACTATTAACCTCTGATAAATCAGTCAGGTATAATGGAACATCTCCGTAATATTGTACCAGTTCAAAATAGTAAAATGCCCTTAGAAATTCGGCCTGCCCCTTTAAGTTGCTTTTTAAAGTTGCATTAATGGTTGAGGCGTCAATTCGCTTTAAAACTGCATTGGCACGCGAAATTCCCTGATAACAAAATACAAATTTATTTTTGGTATTGAAGTTATTGGGCACATCAATAAAACTGGCTATTTCATATTTCGAAATAAACTGCCCGCCTGAAATGGTTGCGTTGAATACATAATTAGCATTGTCAGAACGCATTTCACCCATTACATAGGCATCGTTATACAAGCTACGTAATGAAGCATAAATTCCTGTAACCGCCTGCCTGTAATCATCGTCGGTAACATAGGTCGCATTTGAAGTTACCCTGGTTTGTGGCAATATTTCCAAAAAGCTTTTCTTGCACGAACTGCCAACTATCAGCAGCAGTACAATCATGAGTGTTCTTGTTTTCATGTTATTTTTTTTATCAAACAGGTTCATGATTATTTAAGGTTTAAGTTAACGCCGAAATTAAAAGTACGCGGTACAGGATATGTGGTATTATCAATACCTTGAACCAAGCCGGTTGAGTTGCCGTTATAGCTGTTAACTTCAGGGTTTGCACCATTGTATTTTGTGAATACAAATAATTGCTGCACACTGGTGTATACCCGTAGGTTTTTAAGGTATTTATTGTCTTTGAATGGTAAGGTATAACCTAATGTTACGTTTTTAATGGTTAAAAAGCTACCATCACTAACCCAGCGTGAATTGGTGTTCCGCTCAATTGTGTAGGCCCCTGCCTTCGGATGAATACCATCTCCCGGATCCTGAACGGATTTCCATCTGCGGGCAACGTCTTTTGTTACATTGAAAACACCGTCAAGATTTTGAATGTACTCCAGCGTTCTGTTTTGAATATCATTCCCATATGAACCGGAGGCTACAATTGCAAAGTCGAAATTTTTATACGTCAGGTTGTTGGTTATTCCGAACGTAAAATCCGGATTTGGATCACCAATAACGGTTAAGTCGTTCAGGTTGATAACACCATCTCCATTAACATCGGCCATTTTTACAGTACCTACAGCAGAGTTAGCATATTTAGGAGAAGAATCAAAATCTTGCTGATCTTTATAAACACCAATAAATTTATAACCATAAAATAAACCAATAGGGCTGCCTACCTGGTTAATACTTGGGTTATTAGGGTCGCCTCGTGGTAACAGCCCAACATATGGATCAACGTTAACAACTTTATTTTTAATAAACGTAATGTTAAAATTAGTTGACCATTTTAATGCGCCTACCAGGTTTTGGCTGGTAATGGCGAATTCATGACCGGTAAACTTAAACTTGCCGGCATTGGTGGTTACCGAAGAATATCCTGTAGCTGATGGTACATCTACATTCAGCAGCATATCCGTAGTAATCTTATTAAAATAATCGTAGGTAAAAAATATACGGTTATTAAACAAGCCTAAATCAAAGCCGACATCCAGTTGCTTCGATTTTTCCCAGGTTAAGCCCTGGTTTCCAATATTGCCAAGGGCGAAGCCCGGAGAAAGCGTGCCATTGTATGGATAATTGGTGGTCGTAGTATTAACCAGGTAGCTGTAATTACCAATATTGAAATTTCCGTTCAAGCCGTAACCTGCCCGAAGCTTCAGATTTGAAACTGCAGTGAAGTTTTTCATAAAATCTTCATCACTAATGTTCCAACCTGCAGATATGGCCGGGAAATTTCCGTATTTTACATTTGAACCAAATCTCGAAGAACCGTCACGACGGAAGGATGCCGACAACAGGTATTTCCCTTTATAATTATAATTCAAACGTGAAACCAATGAGGCTAAAGACCATTCCTGCGTATCATAACTAGGAACAAACTGTGTGGCCGCAGCTAATGATTGTATCTTATCATTTGGGAAACCGGTTGCATCGACATTACTATAGTCGCTATGGTATTTTTGTGCTGTGTAGCCTACAAGTACATCAAAATTATGGTCACCAAAAGAACGGTTATAGTTCAATGTATTTTCTGTCAGCCACGAATAGTTTACAAAATTACGCTCGGTAGCGCTGGTTAAATTTGGTGGCGGCGCAAACAGTGAGCCAGATGTTGAAGGGCTGAAACGATTATACTGTTGGTTGGTATAATCGATGTTTACACTTGTTTTAAAATTTAAGCCTTTTACAAGCTCAACAGTTCCAAAAGCATTCGATAAAATACGTCCGGTACGGGTATAATTTTTAACCTCCTGCGCTACCCGATACCAGTTAGGATTAGGGAAAAGACCAGTTGAGGTTGCAATTAAAGGCAATGAACCATCAGCATTCATATACGGTGCCAATGGTGATGTAGCAATGGCATTTTGGATAATACCGCCACCAAATATGTTACCATCCGTATTAGGGGTATTATTAGTCGCATAACTTGGCGCAACATTAAGACCTATAGTAACCCTATCGTTAAATTTATATTCTGAATTTAGGCGTAGTGAATAACGCTTATAATCCGAATTGATGAGTACCCCTTTCTGGCTGATGTATCCAACCGTAGCCGATGTACTCAGCTTATCTTTTCCACTGGTTAATGATAAACTATAATTTTGTATAGGCGCTGTTTGCAACAGTACATCGTACCAATCGGTACCGCCACCGCGATATTGAGCAGGATTCTGGTATTCGGCAGGAATGCTGGTTGCTGTACCGGCCTTTATCCTGTCGCTATATAACTCTTTTTGAAATTGTGCAAATTCTTCGGCATTCATCATATCAGGCCGCCCTTTCTGAGGTACCGATTGTATACCATAAAACGCGTTAAAACTCAGGTTAGACTGCCCCTCTTTTGCTTTTTTAGTTTGTATCAGGAACACGCCATTGGCAGCTCGTGAACCATATAATGCGGTGGCAGATGCATCTTTTAATACCGAGAAACTCTCGATCTCGTCGGGGTTGATATTACTTATATCACCTACAATCGGGAAACCATCCACTACATATAAAGGCTGGCTGCCTCCACCTATGGATAATGCACCCCGAATACGCACCGACATGCCCTGGCCGGGGATACCGCTGGTTTGGTTAATTTGTACACCAGCTATTTTACCCTGTAATTTTTGAGAAAACTGTGTTACCGGAAGGTCTTTTATCTCGCTGGCATTAACTGTACTTATCGAGCCTGTAACATCGGCCCTTTTTTGCGTACCAAATGCCACCACAACCACCTCATTTAAGGTACTGCTTTCAGGTTGCAGGGAAATACTAAGGCTGGTTTGATCGCCTATCGTTACATCCTGTGTTTTGTAACCAATGTACTTAAATGTTAGTATGGATGATTTACCTGCAACAGTAATCCTGAAATTTCCGTTCGCGTCGGTTGTTGCTCCGTTTGCTGAACCTTTTTCGATAATTGAAACACCGATTAAAGGCAAGCCTTTTTCATCTTTCACCGTACCAGACACTGAAATGCTAAGTCGGGCTTTAGCACCGGAAATTATAATCAGATCATTATTACGCACCTCATATTTAAGCGAAGTTTTGCTGAGTAGTGATTGTAATATTTCATCTACCGAAACATTTTTCATTTCTATTGAATTGTTTTGGTAGTCAGGTTTCAGCAACTCATCATTATAAAGAAAACGATAATGCGAAACTTTTTCAATTTGTTTTAGCGCTTTTTTAAGGGATACATTTTTCAGGGAAATATCCATCTTTTGCTGTCCAAATCCTTTTGAAAAGACTTGTGTAGAAAATGCCAGCACGAAAATTAGGATAAATTTAAACATAATAAGAACCTTAAATGGCACACTTAACCCCGCCCGCATGGCGTGGCAATGAAGATTTTTCATACTTTTGTGTTTGATTTTGGTTTATAATTGGTTTTGAAAGGGCCGATATGTAGACACATATCTAATTTAAGACGGGGAATGCGCCAACATTTCCCGTTTTTTTTTGCGCAGCTATTTATTCATAGGCATAATTAATAAAGGGTTATATGGTTTTTAGTTATTTTATAATGGAAATAGCTGGCCGATTGTAATTCTGACAATGCCTGCTCAATGGTTTCATTTTTAAACTGTCCGGTAAATTTGTTTTGACGCAATGCTAATGACTCAATACTGATGCTGACATTATACCTTCGCTCCATTCTTTTGGCTAAATCCATCAGGTTTTCTTCATCAAAAGCAAGTATATTCTCAGTCCATTGTACTTCTAAAGGAATTTTCTGATTGGCAACTGAATGTACTGTCCGCAAAGTTATCAATGCAATATCATCGGTTGATGGCGTAACAACGGTTTCTTTACTATTTTCATTTTTCACCAAAATTTTTTCCATAGGGCGAACTATAAATTCTTTTTCCGGTTTTTTTAGTACCGTCAGATCAATGCGCCCGGAAAGTAACGTCGTTTCTGTAATCTTGTCGTCGGGATAAGCACGTACATTAAAGCGTGTACCCAATACTTTGATGCGAATAAATGGTGTGGTAACTAGAAAAGGATGACGGGCATCTTTTGTTACATCAAAAAAAGCTTCACCAGTTAAAAAAACTTCCCGCTGATTTGCGCCAAAGCTTTTCTTATAAGTAATCTTACTGCCCGAATTTAGTAATACCTTCGTTCCATCTGAAAGCTGGATTTTAGTGATTGCGCCCATCGGGGCTACAATTACATTAGTTTTATTATCTTCGTCGCTCGCTCCAGACAGATAAATAAAGGCTATAGCAGATATTAATATTAAAGCTGTACACAAAGAGCCAAATATGAAATGCCTGTATTTTTTAAGAAGCGGGGTTCTTTCACGAACTTTTGGGGGTGAAGCTTTTTCTGCAGAAAGCAGCTTTTTCTCAAATTTTCCCCAGCGTACTTCTTTATCCTTTTGCGTTACCCCTCCGTTTTTAACCCAGGTTTTTTCGAGGATATCAAGTTGATATTTACTGGCAGGATCTTCATCTAAAAGTTTCGCTAATAGTTCCTGTTCGTCAGCGGTTGCTTCGCCCGAAAGTTTTTTACCGATGAGTATCCAGATTCTATTTAGCATACAATACTATTGTCTACTAATCAAGACCTGGAAAATCGCAAACACCCTAGTGTAAATTAAAAATTAATTTGGTAATACTTTATTAACTTTAAATTTATGGATTGAAAAAGTTTCTTCGGCAAGACTTTTAGCAATACTTTTTAACGCATTGCCCATATGATATTCTACTGTTTTTACAGATATATTTAAGTGTAAGGCTACATCTTTGTATTTCATCCCTTCATTTTTTACGAGTTGATATACATTGCTGCATTGTATGGGCAGGGCATTTACAGCCTGTTCAATAATATTTAATGTATCTTCTGCATATAAGTGTTCTTCACCGGTAGGCGCATTATCTTTAATCTCTATATTAATTTCTTCGATTTGAATAATATCCGAAAGATACGAACTCGATAAATGATTAAGTGAACGGTTTTTTACGGAAGCGTAAAGATAGCTTTTGAAATTAACAATTTCGGTTGCATGCGCCCGGTTTAACCAGATACGTATAAAAACATCGTCGACAATTTCCTCCGCCACTTCATTTGATTTTACAAAAGAATATGCAAATTTTAATAAAACAGTATTAAAGAACATGTATAGTTTCTTTAATGACGAATGATCATCATTAGCCATTCTGGCCAGTAAAAACCGTATTTCTGCCTCGCTCATAATGAATTGGTATATTTTGAAACCCTAGTAGATTAGGTAGGGAGCGTTTCTACAAATCAAACAGTAATATTTGGTTATCCAATGTATGTAATTTTTTATAATTTGTGTTATTTTCTAACTTATTTTAACCAAATCAAAAGTAGATTGAATATTGAGATAATAGTTGTCTAAGATTTACATATTAATACCATCTATTACCCGAAGTTCATAATATTGCGCTATGCTCAGCTGAAAAATTTGGAATAGGCCTTCAATATTGTAAACCATAATTTTAATTTCAAAATCAGAATGTTACCTTAGCCATAACCGATTAAATTCCATGCACATGAACCAGAAAATCATCAACTTGTACGATAAGTACACCCATAGCCAGTTAAGCCGGAAAGAATTTATGAAAAGGCTTGCAATCCTGACCGGCAGCACGGCTTTAGCATTAACTGTTTTACCTTTATTAGAGAATAACTATGCTTCTGCTGCAGCGTTTGAAAGTGATGAAATAACTTCAGAAGAAATAACCTTTCCGGGTGCTGAAGGTGATATGAAGGCTGTTTTAGCTAAACCAAAAGGCAAAAAGAATCTGGGCTCTGTATTGGTTATACACGAAAACAGGGGTTTAAATGCGCATATTATCGATATTACCAAACGTGTTGCAGCGGAAGGTTTTATCGCTTTGGGTGTAGATGCCTTATCGCCATTCGGCGGTACACCTGCGGATGAAGATAAAGGAAGGGAATTGATAGGGAAATTAGATCCGGAAAAGAATCTTCAGAATTATCTAAGAGGAATTGAATTCCTGCGTAAAATTAAAGGCGGAAATGGCAAAGTTGGTTGCGTTGGCTTTTGCTGGGGTGGCGGCATGGCGAATAAACTTGCGGTAAACGATCCTAATTTACAAGCGGTAGTAGCTTACTATGGCGCACAACCTGCAGCAGCAGATGTACCAAAAATAAAAGCAAGTGTAATGATGCATTACGGCGGTTTGGATGAGCGTATAAATGCGGGTATTCCTGCTTATGAAACTGCCTTAAAAGCGGCAAATATTGATTACAAAATTTTTATTTACGACGGCGTGAATCATGCATTTAATAATAACACCTCCCCAACCCGGTATAACGAAGCTGCAGCAAAATTAGCCTGGCAACGAACTATAGATTTATTCAGGCATAAAATAAGTTAAATTTTTTCTGCTTAACTAAATTGCGCTAAATGAAAAATACCGTTTGTGGCTTTATAATTCTTTTTGTGCTTTGTGCATGTACCAGAAATTATAAGGCCGACGAGGTTGATATTTCAAAACCTCCTGCTAATGCATCCAATTCAGCCTTTAAAAACTATTTAGGCGTTAACGCATTTGAATGGGATTTTGTAGAAGATAAACAATCTGACGTAATTAGCGAAAGGAGAATAGCCGTTCTAAAATCCTTCGGCGGCATCAGACATTATCTGGATTGGGAAAGAATGGAAACGGAAAAAGGGAAATACACCTTTAATCCAACGCATTCAGGCGGTGCCTATTATGATGTAATGTACGCCAGATTAAAACAGGAGGACATTGATGTTTTAGCTTGCATTAAAAATGTTCCGGGCTGGTTTTTGAAAGGTTATCCCAAAGATCAGCAAGGTGCAGACAACACGCCTGTACCTTTTGGTTACGACAAAAGCAAACCCGAATCTTACATCGCCCAGGCAAAAATGGGCTTTCAGTTTGCAGCAAGGTATGGTGCTAGCAAAAATATTGATTCGGTATTGCTTACTGTAAATAAATCTCCAAGATGGACATCTGATAACATCAATACGGTAAAAATTGGTTTAAACCTTATTAAATATGTAGAATGTAATAATGAACCTGATAAATGGTGGGCTGGAAAAAAGGCACAACAGACTGCAGAGGAATATGCAGCAAATTTATCTGCATTTTACGATGGAGACAAAGGTAAATTGGGTAAAAATGTGGGTGTAAAAAATGCTGACCCTGGTATGCAGGTCGTAATGGGCGGTTTAGGAGATGCAAAACCTGAGTTTGTGGAAAAAATGATTCTATGGTGCAAAAAAAACAGGGGACTTAAACCTGATGGAAGTATAAATCTTTGTTTCGATGTAATTAACTACCACCTTTATGCAAACGATGCATTTGTAAACGGCGGCAAAGCAACAAAAGGTGTTGCGCCGGAATTATCTGAAATTGGCGGTATGGCAGGTAAATTTATCGCAGTGAGGGATAAATTCTGCAAAGAGATACCTGTTTGGGTAACGGAAACCGGTTATGATATCGGTAAAACACCACAAGGTGCAATTTCTATCGGTTCAAAATCTTCTTTAATTACGCAAGCAGACTGGAATTTGCGCACAGCGCTTTTATACGCCCGGCATGGCATTGCAAGATGTATGTTTTACATGTTTGACGACGCCGGTGGCCCTAATAACCCTGTACAGTACAGCAGTTCAGGTTTTCATGATGATTTCAAAAAAAGGCCTTCCGCAGATTATTTCCTGCAAACCAAAAAACTATTGGGAAACTATTTTTACGCCAGAACATTAAGCAATGAGCCGGTAGTTGATTTATATAAGCTCGGCAAAAAAGAAATATATGTTTTAACGGTACCCGATCAAAAAGATAGAAAAGTTACTTACCAATTGAATTTAGGTAACGCAAAGCAAGCTGTAATACATACTTTACAGGTTGGTAAAGATGATATGTTTCGCAAAACGGTGAATATCAAAGGCGGAAAATTGACTTTAAAAGTAACTGAAACTCCTATTTTCGTTGAAAAAATATAATTAACCTCAGTTAATCCGTTCACAAATATCATCCGATTGCCATCTGATACGAACTTAGGCACGGGCCGTGTGAAAGTGTGGGGCAGTCTTTTTTTTGTAATAGATATCGTAAACTCATATCAAGAAAGATTGCCTGCCTCGGTGGGCAGGTTTCGTTGGCTGAAATAGCCGCCTCACAAAGACGATTTAATGAGTCAATTATTTACTTCAAGTTGATAAATAAGCCCTTTATTTCCTGCCAGTAAAACTGAATTGCCCTTTTTAGCCTTCTGAACCGAATTAAAACTCACATCAGAAATGTGTTTCCAGTTTTTACCGCCATCAGTAGAAACATCTGTTCCGGATGTTCCTGTAGCAATCAGAGTGTTTTTATTCATGTACGCAACACCCGAGCGAAATCCGGCAACCGGAGTTTCAGGTTTAACCCAGGTTTTGCCACCATCATTTGTAAGTAAAACATTGTTGCTGTTGTCTTTATCTTTTACGTAATTTCCACCAACAAGCGCCCCGTTTCTGGCATCATAAAAATCAATTGAAAAAGGTCCGGTTGTACTTTCTCCCTGCCAAACCGGACATTTAAAAATTTGCCAGGTTAAACCATAATCGGGAGAGAAATATATATTCGAAACTGTTCCTCCGCTGGCAACCCAGGTTTTACCACCGGATAAAGTTTTTATCGTGGTACCGCTGGCAGCAAATCCTGCTTCACCTTTTGTTAGGGGCATCATTAAATTTGATGAAATGTCCAGCCAGTTTTTACCCGCATCGACTGTTTTCAGCAATTTCATTTTATTATTGATAGGGTCACCAAATATGATAGCCCTGTTTTTATCCCAGAACCCCAATCCGTCTAAAAAGATCGCCGTATCAATATTCTTGTAAGTTTCCGTCCAGTTTTCGCCTCCGTCAACCGTTTTTAAAATATAGGCTGGTGCGCCTGCATTAACGATTATAGCTTCCTTTTCATTGAAAGCTTCAATATCCCTGAAATCGAGTTTTTCATAACCTTTAGGCTTTATCCATTGCCAGGTTAAACCGCCGTCAATAGTTTTACCGACAGAACCATTACTCCCGCTCACCCATGTAATTTTATCGGTAACAACACTCAAGCCTCTTATACTTGTTTTGGTATTTTCATTTAAGGGTTTAAGAGAATACGTCTGGGCGGCGCAAAAAAAAGGTGCCAGAATCAGGCACCATACTAATTTCTTCATTTTAAATTCTATTTAACTCTCTTAAAAGTCTCTGAGCGGCCCAATAAGGAAATACCTATATAGCCTCTAACATTCATTACATCATTGCTTTTTAAAGATATATTGCAGCTATACGTTTTCCCGCTTTTTGGGTCGTAAATGGTTCCGTCGGTCCATTTACCATCATCATACACAAAATCCTTTAAAATTTCTAAATTTAATAATGGCCTGTTCTGCAAACTTGCAGTTGGATTTTTAGCATCGGTTTTAGGTTTTCCATTCAAATTAGGCTCTTTTATCCAGGCCAATTTGCCATAATACTTATCGCCTTTCTTGTAAATTTCTATCTGGCCTTCACCGGTTGGATTTAACCACTTCCCAACAATGGCATCTTTACTCTGCGCAATTGCGTTAAAACTTATTGCTGCAAATAACAGCAGAAAAAACTGGAACTTTCTCATAATTGATTTCTATTTAGTGTTTTTAAAGATAATAATTTGTTTTACTATGCAAACATAATAAATATAAAAGGCATGAAAAAGTTTTATAGATTTAATATTATTTGGAAACTATCGGCAAGTATTTTTGTCGGTAAGCGTAAAAAAGAAATAAGTTAAACAGCAGCATAACAGCAACCATTGGTAATTCTTTAGGTCCTAAATACAAGTGATAGAAAAATATATTTAACGTAACCGGAAAAATAATCAATGCGGCCAATGGAGCCGTTCTTCCGATTAAAAGCAATACACCAGAAACTAATTCTGTAACCTTAATTAGTGGCATTAAGTATACAGAAGCCATAACACCGGCCATAAACGTTGTTTGTTCTGCCGACATTTTTGGCTGTTCAGGCATCAATTTCAAAAAAAAACTGACTGATGCAAAAAGATACATGGCACCTAACAGCACCCGGATAATAATCGTTGCAATTTTCATAATCGTAATTGGTTTAAGTTTGGGGTTAGTTAAAAATAATAAAAGGATATTGTATCAAAAAATATTATCTCAATTTTGTGTGGTTTACCTTTATTTAAATCCTGTTATATATTATAATCATAGTTAACCATCCACTGAATCCCGAATTTATCGGTTAACATACCAAATAATGCACCCCAAAACATTTTATCAAGTGGCATGGTCGCTTTACCGCCTTCAGCCAGATCATTAAATAATTTGTATGCCTCTTCTTCGCTCGATGCATCTACAGAGAGCGAAATACCTGTACCGAATGTTGCAGGCGGCATTGGCTCGGTGATATCTGTGCCCATTAAAATATTGCCACCAATAGGTAATGCGATGTGCATTAATTTTTCCTGATCACTAATTTTCATGCCTTCGCAACCAGGTGAATCTTTAAATCGTTGAACAGTTAGAAATTCTCCGCCAAATACCGATTTATAAAAATTAAACGCTTCTTCGGTGTTTCCGTTAAAATTTAAATACGTGTTTACTGTAGCCATTGTTTTGTGCTTTAATCCGTTTACAGGATGGTTAAATTTTTATTTATTTCTTAGATATAGATACGATTTTTTGATTACATGTAGTTCATACCTGGGTAGCCCAGCAGTCTGCGCCAAAGTGCGATTTGCCCGATACAGTTTGCTTCACGATAGGTTGTAAAAGAAATCATATCAAAAAGAGTCATTTTCATTCCCGGCATTTCATATGGTTCATCCAGTTTAGCATCACTTGCATTCATCATCGCGTTATGCAAACCTGGCGATATCTTTAGCCAATCCTTTTTAAAATCTGCTAAATCAGGATATGATGCATCGTCAATTATTCCTTTATTGTCCTTAAATAATTCACCGGTTTCCGAATCTGAATTTATACCGAATGATTTCGCCAGGTAATACCTGCCATAAACGATGCTGCCGGTTATCCAGGAAATGTGATTTGCCTTTGTATTCAGCCTTTTCTGAGCATCTTCTTCCTTTATTCCATCTAAAGCTTTTATTAAAAAATCTGTATGCATTTCAAACAGCACCATAATTCCGTATAATCTGCTGCTAACCGGTTTATTTTCCATGTTAATTATTCTTTAGGATTTATTTAAGTAGTACATTAAAGTTACGAGGATATCTGATGACTTTTGCTTGCTGTAAAAGTCAAGATTAGGGGTTGTTTAAGACAATAATTTATATATTTAAAAAAATAAGTACCTAACCGAATGATTAAGATTGCTGTTCTGATTCCTGAGCAATATAAGCTTTTAAGTGTTGCTGCCATTTTAGAAGTATTTGAAGCTGCGAATAAATTCCAGGCTAATAACCATGTGGAAGTGGCTTTTGACATTTCACTTTTAACATTAAATAACCGGGTTGACGGTTTTTTTAAATCATACAAATCTGACAGGATTGAAAATAAAGAAAGTTACGAACTTATTCTTATTCCATCTTTTACCACAGATGATATGAAAGGTACGTTAGCATTAAATCAAGCATTTATTCCATGGCTGATAAAACAATACCATTACGGTGCTGAAATCGCGACTTTTTGCACGGGTGCATTTTTACTTGGCGCAACCGGTTTATTAGATGGAAAAGCTGCTACAACTCATGTAGATGCATGTTCAGCATTTTCAGCAGCCTTCCCTTCAGTTCAGTTAAAAGCAGATAAAACCGTAACACAGGATGGTAGATTATTTACAAGCGGGGGTGCAACATCTACCTTTCATCTTTTACTATACTTGTTGCAAATTCATTGTGGCAAAGATTTAGCCGTTAAGACAGCAAAAATCTTCGCCATCGATATGGACAGGCACAATCAATCTTATTTTAGTTCTTTTCAGCCAACCAGGCATCATAATGATGAAATTGTTGCTTCTGCACAGGAAAAAATTGAAAGTAATTATCAGGATGTAGCAACCATTGAAGAAATGATAAAAGATATTCCATCGAGCAGGAGAAACATAGTAAGGCGGTTTAAACAGGTAATCGGCATCACGCCGATAGAATACCTGCAACAAACAAGAATCGAAGCGGCAAAAAAGCTTTTAGAGCAAACGGCACAACAAATGACTGAAATAATTTATAACTCAGGCTATAATGATCCAAAGGCTTTCAGGAAGGTATTTAGAAAAACAGTGGGCATGACACCTTCTCAATACAGGGATAAATTTCAGGTCAGATGACATTTAAAAGCTTTAACGGACTCACTTTTTTATCGAATTATTGTAATCATTCCAATACAGCAAAAAATAATTCTGAATAATAAAATAATTCTGATTAACTTAACGTTATTATATTTTAACCAAATAATTATATTATGAGCACAATACTTTTAATTGTTGGTTCTTTCTATTTCATTTCACTTTGTGCAATGGTTTATTGTTATTATTCTGCAGAACCAATGCCTAGCGATTACGAGAAATTTTAGAATTATTTATGCAGTATTTATTGCTGCTGTGTTACACTAATCATAGTATATTGTTCTTTTATTAAATTAGAAGCACGATTGCGTATTTTAAACTTAATTAATTATTCCTTTTAACCGTAGTGCCAAAGTTGGTCTGGCAAAAGGCTAATTCAGCTTTCGCCTGTTAACCGGATTATGACCTTGTCTGTTAGAATTCGCTTACGAACCTGATGATTATTTCGAAGAAAAATTAAAATTTTATCGGCCGAAAAAACACTTCGTAATAAAGATCTTAAAAAAGTAATCATTGCAGGGAAGCATCTATACAACCTGATTTTATTTCCCGAATTTCAAAAACTAGGTCAGGCAGATTTTCCTGTTAATGCAATTATTTATTTTACGAAAAATTACAAAGATGTTTTTACCGCTTTGCCTATCAGGCTTACATCAACAAGTTCTAGGGATTTAACCATATTCTTAACAGTGTCTTTATACTTCTTAAAATGAATGGTTTCTATATGCGATTTATATGCAGCTGTATCGGCATAAATTTCAAGTATTGTGATGTGCGCCGGGTTATTTTTATCAGCAACGGCATAATAAGCTAATACGCCAGGCTCAACACGTACGGCAGTCGTCATCTGTTCTTTTAGTGCTCGATTATACTGTTCCAGTTGCGATGGCTCAACTTCAATTTTTGCCAGTCTAACCATTTGATTTTTAGCCTGCGCTTTGCTATCCTTATGGAATAATACCATCAGTATAAATAAACTTATTGCAAAGGTTAGCAAGGTATTCTGTTTTAGTCGCATATCATTAATTGTTTTGTAAGCTTTAATCAGTAAATAAATATAGCATTGTTTAATGTAATTATAAGCAGTCTGAAAATCAATGTTCCTGAGCCTAGAAAAATATCTTTATTACGACGTCTTAATAACTCAACGTTAATCCCCCACCATAACCCATATCACTATCATAATGTGTTGATAAACCAAAATACCTGGTAACAATATACCTGAAACCGGCCATATATTCCTTGTCGGTATTCACCATAAACTGAAACCGCAATCTTTTAGAAACCGGGATATCCTCTCTCATCAGCTGAAACCTCAGATTTCCTTTATGATCGAGAGCAGCATCGGCCACAACCAGCAAAGGCAGGGTGTACTGAACGCCCAAATGAAATACCTGCCTGAAGTTTTTGGTATTGTTTTGCCCGAAGAAGTTATTGCCTGGTGATAGAGATTGCCCGAAAATATTTTTATCCATGGGTTCGACGGTTCTTTTTCTGAAATCCCAACCCACATAAGGCATCAGCCACTGGTTTTTACCGATGTACCTTCCTAAATGGCTTTCGCTTTCATAACCCATTTCTTTATCAAAGCCAATGCGCCATTCAGTGGTGAAACGGTAACGCGTATTGGCCAGCATCATTTCACCATCGCTGCCATTGGTTTCCAGTCCGATTCTTGCCATCGGGTGAAATGCCCTGTCATCATTAAATAGTTTACGTTGCGTCATTTTCGGATTTGATATTTCAGGATTCGACGGCGTACTCTCATAACTGAATATCCTTCCCATGCCACTCATCATGTGGTAAAGGATATGGCAGTGGAAAAACCAGTCGCCACCGGTCTCTGATGCAGCAAATTCGATGGTATCACGCTCCATGGGCATAATGTCGAGCACATTTTTCATTGGTGCATAAGCGCCCTGCCCATTAAGTACCCTGAAATCATGGCCGTGTAAATGCATCGGATGGCGCATCATACTGTTATTGTAAAGAACAACTCTTAGGTTTTCTCCCCTTTTGATTAATATTTTATCACTCTCTGAAACAGTCTTATTATCCAGTGTCCACACATAGCGGTTCATATTACCCGTAAGATCAAACCTGAGTTCTTTCCACTGACCTTTTGGTAAGGTTGTTTGCTTCGGAGCGCGGAGCATATCGTAATTTAAGGTTACGATATCTTTATTCTCCGCAGCCATAATCATTCCAGACTGGCTTTTAACGCCGGACATCTGCATGCCCTTCATGCTATTCTTTCCTTCGGGATTTTCCTCGCCGGTTATTTCCGGGTACATAACGGTATTCATATCCATTACCTGGTTCTGCATGTGCATGCCATCCATCTTAATCATGTTACCCCGACCATCCATCATGTTGTTCATCATCTTCATTCCGGCAAAATAGTTCAGCTTAGGCATTTTCTGTGCATAAACCTGTTCTCCCTTGCCCAGCCATAAGGAGGCTGATTTAGTCCTATCTTCAGGGGTTACTAAAAATTCGTAACTTTTATTTTCAGGAATAGTAACCACGACATCATATGTTTCGGAAACGGCAATAATCAACCGATCCACTTCCACCGGTTCTACGTCATTACCATCTGTTGCAACTACTGTAATTTTTCCACCTGCGTATTTAAGCCAGAAATAATCTGAAGCGCCTCCATTGGCAATACGAAGTCTAACTTTATCGCCGGCTTTAAACTGCGGATGTGATGACTCTTTTTCTCCGTTGATTAGAAAAGATTCATAGTAAACATCACTTACATCCATGGCATTCATACGCTTCCATTCGTTGGCAACTTTGGTTTTAAAATGACCGGTTCTGATGGCTTCTGCATAACTTTGCGTAGTACCTTTTTTAATTGCAAACCAGTCACTGGCATTTTTCAGGCTTCTGTGTACTTCTTCAGGTTTCATATCGGTCCATTCACTGATAACCACCGGTAGCGTTGGGATAGCCCATTCCGTCCTCCTGTTTATGATAAACGCGCCGTACATACCAATTTGCTCCTGAAGTTTGCTATGGCTATGGTACCAATGTGTTCCGTGCTGAACAACAGGAAATTTATAAATGTATGTAGTATGTGGTTTGATGGGCATTTGCGTAAGAAATGGTACGCCATCCATTTTATTTGGCAAAAACAAGCCATGCCAGTGGAGTGCCGTTTCTTCGTCTAATTTATTGTGCACATAAATTAATGCCGTATCGCCTTCGGTAAAGGTCAGGGTTGGCATGGGAATCTGGCCATTTACGGCAATTGCCCGCTTTTTTTTCTTTCCATAAGTAACAATGGTATCTGCTACATAAAGATCGTAACGGACTGTCCGCGACGGGAATTTATTGGCGAGTGTCTTTAAAGAGCCTAAATTTTTTGTTGCTTTTTTAATATTAACGATGGTTTCATTAGTATCATCCATTTGCATTTTCCCCATATCTTCCACCCCCCTTTTTGATTCGCCACCCTTAATTTTCAGCTGACCATTATTTGGTAAAAGGGTCTTAGATTTTTCAGGTACCAGTTTCATTCCGCATTTAGGACAATTACCGGGTTTGGATTTATGTATTTCAGGATGCATTACACAAGTGTAAACGGCCTGTGATGGTTCAGAAGCACTGCTTTTTGCTGAACTGCGTTTATTCATATCCTGGGCGGAAACAACGGAGCAGAGGATTATTAAAAAAGCAGTTAATCGGTTTTTCATGTTCTACTGATATGAGTTTTTGTCACCTTACAAAGGTAAAAGACGGGCCTGAAACTAATTTTATACAATTTTCCGTATCTTTTATATAATTATTTACCCTGTTCGGTCATACCCCATTACAAGCAAAAAAGATTACCTGCAAACTTACATCGCAAAAATCTTATCGTTTGGAAATACCTACAGCAAGTCAGTATGATATAGAAACCCGGATTAGCAAAAAAAGAATAGTTTGTGTGAAGTTGCTGCCACTGGATGGCATTGTTAAGGAACTATAAAACGGGAACGAAGACCCAGAAAACCAGCGTTAAAAGATTTCTTAATGATTTTGAAATACAGGGTTCTTAACAGTAATAACTTTTAAAAGACTGTATATTTTGTGTTGTATCGAGGTTGACGGATATTACAAATCTGCATCGAGATAATCCGGAAAATTGTCATTCCATATCATTACCTTTGAATTCCCCCTTCACAGTTTATTTCTCTGAGGCATAACCTCATCTACTGCCTACCACCTTACAAAAATATTGAGTGATATGAAAGAGCCAGAATATATAATTGCCATTGGCGCTTCGGCGGGCGGACTTGAAGAAATTACTGTTTTTTTCGACCATACCCCTCTTGACGGCGTATCTTATGTAATTGTACAGCATCTTTCTGCTGAGTTTAAAAGCAGGATGACCGAAGTACTTTCCAAGCACAGCAAACTTTCGGTTGAGCAGGCCACTGAGGGTATGCTGGTAGAATGTAACCGGGTTTACCTGATACCGAATGATAAATTCATGACCATACGCGACAACAGGCTTTTTTTAACCCCAAAAGAAAAAATAAGCAGTCCGCACCTTACAATCAATACTTTTTTCGAATCACTTGCTCTCGACAGCGGTAGAAGAGCCATAGGAATAGTGCTTTCAGGCCTGGGAAGTGACGGCGCAGAAGGAATTACATGTATTAAAAGAGAAGGCGGGATGGTAATGGCCAGGGACCCTGAAACTTCTGCTTTTCCAAGCATGCCGTACAAATCCATTTCAACAGGCATGGTCGACTTTATCCTCGAACCCGCATCAATGCCGGGCGCAATTGAAGATTATGTGAAATATGAAGGTATTTTGAAATCGGACACAGCTGAAGACAGCAAGTATCTTGCCCAGATTATCGAACTCATCCGAGAACGTTCTCCGCTTGATTTTTCTGATTATAAATCTTCAACGATCTTGCGCAGGACGAAAAGACGTGCAGCTTATAACAATCTGGGTACACTCAGGGATTATCTTTTCTTCCTTCGTGATACACCCAGTGAGATAGAATCGCTCTCGAAGGATTTCCTGATTAGTGTAACTGCCTTTTTCAGAGACTCATCGGCATTCGAATTTCTGGAAACTAATATTGTACCCCGTATGCTTGAAAAACTTATGCCCAGGGAAGAACTCAAAATCTGGGTAGCAGGTTGTGCTACCGGAGAGGAAGTTTATTCTCTGGCTATAATTATATGCGAGCAACTCAAAGGCATTTATGAAAATACTGCTGTAAAAATATTTGCAACGGATATTGACAGCAAGGCACTGGCACATGCCGGAAAAGGATTTTATCAAAAAGATGCAGTTAAAAATGTTTCTGCAGAAAGACTGGAGAATTATTTCATAGCCGAAGGTGAAGGATACAAGATAAAAACCAGCCTGCGCAAACTGGCCATTTTCGCACAGCATGATTTGGTCAAGAACCCGCCTTATTGTAATATGCATCTTATCAGCTGCCGCAACCTGCTGATATACATGGCTCCGGTGTTGCAGAAAAAGGTATTCGGAGTGATGTTGTTCGGACTTAAGCAGGATGGCTACCTGTTTCTTGGCTCGAGTGAAAACCCAATGCCCATTATAAAGAATTTAGAGACAGTAAGCAAAGCGCATAAGATATACCGTAACCTTAAATCCAAGCATTCGGTAAGCTTTGATGCCTTTTCAATACCCGAATCCATAACCGCCCGCCGGGTTTCCTCTAATTTTACACTTGCAGGGGGTAATAATGGCGGTTTTCACCTGGCTGATGCCATGCAAGAGAACCTGGCTCATGAACTTAACGTTCTCGTTGTCTGCATTGACGAGCAGCAGAACGTAATTAAGTCCTATGGAAACACATCCAGGTTCCTTTTACCAAAGCATTTTACGACTGACTTGGAAACACTGCTTCCTAAAAAACTTGCCATGGTTTACCATTCGCTCAGGAACAACGTGCTTAAGTCCAACGAAAAACTTACTTTAAATCGGATAAAAGTAAAACATAACGAAGAATTCCTTCGGGTAAATCTTTCCCTTACCCCACTTGCAAATGGTGGCAGCGGGCAAAAGTTGATGATGGTTACTTTTAGCGAGGATCATACTTTTGCACCTTTAACACCTGAAGGCAACGAATTTGACGAGAAAAAATATCATGATGAATATACGCTGAATCTGGAAGAGGAAGTAAAAATATTGAAGGAAAAACTCAACGCGACTTATGAGCAGCTGGATGCATCGAATGAGAATATGCAGTCTTTTAACGAGGAAATGATATCTGCAAATGAGGAAATGCAGAGTACTAATGAAGAGATGCAATCTGTAAACGAGGAACTGGATACCATCAATTCTGAATATCAGCTGAAAAACAAGGAACTATCCGAGATTAATGATGATCTGAATAATTATTTCAGAAGTAACCTGAATGGTCAGCTATTTATAAATAATGAACTTTTGCTCATGAAGTTTTCGCCGGGCACAATTAAGCAGATCAATTTGCTTGAAAGCGATATCGGTAGACCGTTGAGCAATATTACAACAAATATCAAGTTCGAAACACTGACTGAAGATATCCGTAATGTACTTGACAACGGTACTGTCATTACTAAAGAAATCGAAACAAATAATGGAAAATGGTACCAGGTTATGACCATGCCTTATGTCAGGCAATCTGATCAAAAAAACAGCGGTGCTATTATTACATTTAACGATATTACCGAATTAAAAGAAGTACAGAAAAAATTAGATAACAGCAATAAGATGCTGGGAATGGCAATCGATGCCGACGGAACAGGAACCTGGTCTGTAAAAATTGAAACAGGAGAATTTTCCGCTTCACAACGGTTTAAGAATCTCTTCGGATTTACAGATAAAGAAGAGGTAAGTTATCTTTCTGCTGTTTCAAGGATAAAAGACGAATTCAGAGCGATATTTGAGCAGGCTGTGGACGTAACGGTAAAAACAGGTCAGCGATTCGACATAGAATTTGCCGTCTCCAGCGGTGATAATCGTTTCGACACCTGGGTCAGAGCAATTGGAAGCTTAGTACTTGATGGAGAAAAAAAACCAGCTTACTTCACGGGGGTGGTGAACGATATTACCATCCATAAACAGGATGAAGTCCGTAAAAATGATTTCATAGCTATGGTTAGTCATGAACTCCGCTCCCCGCTAACCATCCTGCAGGCATATATCCAGCTGCTTAAATCAAAGGCAGATAAGCCCGATTTTAATTTTACAGTTTCAGCCCTGGAAAAAGCAAGCATACAAATCAGGAAAATGACTACACTCATAAAGGGTTTTTTAAGCGTTTCGAGCTTTGAGAGCGGAAGGATTAAGCTTAACAGGGAGACTTTTGAAATGAATGGCCTGGTCAGTGAAACGATTTATGAAATTCTTTTTCTGGCGCCTGTCCATACCATTGCTTTAAAAGAAGGACCATTGTGCAAAGTTAACGGAGACCGCGATAAAATCGGCCAGGTTATAAGCAACTATATTAGCAACGCAATAAAATATAATATTGAAGAAAGACCCATCGAGATTGAGGTTAGTTGTACTGAAGACATTGTACAGGTATCTGTAGCCGACCTGGGGTTAGGAATACACCAAAATGATCAGCACAGGCTTTTCGAACGTTATTCAAGGATAGATACGACTTCGACTAAAACAATTGCCGGCTTTGGCCTCGGGCTTTATCTTTCATCTGAAATTATTAGCCGTCACAATGGGAAAGTATGGGTCGAAAGTGAGCCTGGCAAAGGATCCAAATTTTACTTTAACCTGCCAAAATTCGAGTAGCGGTTCAGCATTTTAAAATGTCTTGTAACATTTGAAAAAATTAGCGTCTATTTATTTAGTTAACTTTTAAAATAATACAGAACAGCGGTATTTTATAAAATATTTGCCATACATCAATAAATTAACAGTTAAACCTTCTAACCTATGGAACAAGAATTGGAAAAAATGAAGAAAGATTTAAGGTTACTTAAATGGTATGCGGTAACGATGACATCAATCCTTTTAGTTACAGGAATGTTTGCATTTACAGGTTCAAATATCCCGCATTTTAAAGAAATTTCTGCTGAACGAATTAATATAATCGAAAAAGATGGAAAATTAAGAATGGTCATTTCCAACAAAAGCCGCTCGCCGGAGGTGATGGCTTATGGTAAAGGGTTCACACCGTCTATTCCGGGCGGTGTAAGGCCTGGGCTTATTTTTTTCAATGATGAAGGCACAGAAAACGGCGGCCTGGTATTCAGTGGTGGAAAAGACAGTACGGGCGCCTATAGTGCTACCGGTCACCTTTCATTTGATCAATATAACCAGAATCAGGTAATTTATATGCAGTATACCGATGATAATGGGTCGCAAAATACAGGGCTTCATATTGATGACTGGCAAACTTCGCCAGATTTTCGGGATTGGCGGGCGGAATATAAAAAAGCGCAGATGCTTCCAGATGGTAAAGAAAAAGAAACATTACTAAAAAAATTGATTGAACCTAAAGAAGGGCAAAAAGCATACGCACAAAGAGTTTTTGTAGGTAAAGACAATGAAAAAACAGCTATGGTAACGCTTGCCGATCGTATGGGAAAACCTCGCCTGCAGCTACTGGTCGATTCTAATGGTATGGCAAAATTAAATTTCCTGGATCAAAAAGGCAATATAACCTATAGTTTGCCCAAATAAAGCCTGGCTTGCCTGTATTCCAATTCATCTATTAAAAAATATGAAGCCTAATCTTTAGCCTTGGAAGTAAAGCTATTGGCATAGGTACCGCTCAAATGATCAGCTAAACGTTGAAAGATAGCTAAACAACTGCCAGTATAGTAGCAGTTCAACTTTTTTGAGTAAATAACATATACGCAAGCCATATATAAAAAAAGCCTGACTTAATGCCAAGCTTATTGTACCCAGAAGCAGATTCGAACTGCCACGCCGTTGCCAGCGCCACCCCCTCAAGATGGTGCGTCTACCAATTTCGCCACCTGGGTTTGTACTATTAAATCATTCCCACATTTAAATGTGGCGTCTACCATCCCGATAGCTATCGCGACCGCCACCCGAGTAAGTGGAGTGCAAATATAATTTAATTTTGGATTTTGAAGCAGTGATTTACAATTCAATTTTTAAGCCGTCGTAAGCTAACCTGATGTTCGATGGTAAATCTTTTTCTACTTCCGCATGTAATCCTAAATTATGGCTGATGTGTGTCAGGTAAGTCGTTTCTGCGCCAACCTTTTGTGCAAAGTCAATGGCCTCGCTCAAGGTAAAATGTGAAATATGAGGTTCTATTTGTAAAGCGTTAATCACCAGTATTTTTGTTCCTTCAATCTTTTCCAAACTTCTCTCAGGAATAGTTTTAGCATCAGTTATATAAGTGAAATCGCCAATTCTGTAACCCGTAATCGGTAACAAATGATGCATTACTTCGAAAGGAATTATGGTATTATTCCCTATTTTAAAATCTTCTCCGTTATTAACGGTATGAAGATTAATTTGCGGTAAACCGTGGTATTTGGTTTCCGCAAAAATATAATAGAATTCTCTTTTTAGCGCCGTTTGAACCCGCTCGGTTGCATAAACATCAATTACTTTGTGCAACAAATAATTAAATGGCCGGATGTCATCTAAACCGGCAATATGATCTTTATGCTCATGGGTAAATAAAACGGCATCTAAATCTTTAACTTGTTCACGCAAAAGCTGGTAACGAAAATCCGGACCGCTATCTACCACAATTGTTTTACTGTCGGTTTCGATTAAAATCGATGTTCTTAACCGGTTATTTCTTTTATCTGCCGACTGGCAAACTTCGCAGTTACAAGCAATTACCGGAACGCCCTGTGATGTACCAGTGCCTAAAAAAGTAACTTTCATCGTAAAAAATTTTCCTTTCTGTGTACTTGCATCAAAATAACTCGGTTTGTTGTAAGGAGTGAAAAAACTGACGTTGCTTTTCATCTAACAGATTTTCATCCGGATTGGTTTGCTTAACCAGCGTCACTAAAGCAGCAATTTTACCTTCCAGATTGGAGAATTTGTTAACGACGATGATTTTATTATGCTCCAGCAGGCATGAACCGGTTTTAAAGTTTCCTTTCTCATAACGAACCTTAAAACCCATTGCAAAAAGCAATTGCTCTAATTTCTCTAAAGTATGGTTTGTTAATGGTAAAGACATTGCAACAAACTTAGAGAAATCTGCGCAGCATTCATAAAAGTAGGATAGAAAAATATGATAGTTATTTTTACCACCTGAGAATCCGAAGAATATATAAGTTCATATTTATTTTCTAAGGTGTCTTAGGTGGTAGATAAAACCAGAAACAATAGTTGTTTTTTACCACCTCAGCCACCTAAGAATATACAAGTTCATATTTATTTTCTCAGGCGAACTAAGGTGTCTTAGGCGAAGGATAAAACCAAGAAAAAATAATTGTTTTTTACCACCTCAGATACCTAAGAACATACAATTTCATATTTATTTTCTCAGGTGAACTAAGGTGTCTTAGCTGGTGGATAAAACCAGGAAAAATAATTGTTTTTTACCACTTCAGCCACCTGAGAAACCCCTTAGTTATTGGCGAATCGGTGTAATCCTTAAAACAGTGTAATCACCTTCTTAAAAATAATCCTCCTGTGCGGTCTTTGCAAAAAGCTGAGGTGCGAAATTAACCAAGTACAACTCCTTTTTTGCACGGGTTACTGCCGTATACAACCACCTCAGAAAATCTAAATCAATCATTTCTTCCGTCAGGTAACCCTGGTCAGCGAAAACAGCATCCCACTGCCCGCCCTGTGCTTTATGACAGGTAACGGCATAAGCGAATTTAATTTGTAAAGCATTATAAAACGGGTCTGCTTTAATGGCAAGCATTCTTTCCCGCTTATTGGCAATATGCCCATAATCTTCATTCAGGCCATCGAAAAGTTTTTTATTTTGCTCATATGGCAGATTTGCAGATTCCAGATTCAGGGTATCGAGCATCACTTTACAACTGATTTGCCCCGCAGCAGGGAAATCCAGAAATTCCAAAGTTGCATCGGCGAAACGAAAACCATAACGTTCTTCCTCACCACGTACCCGAATAACTTTCGCCATATCGCCATTGGCAATAAAAGCCGTTTCCTCATTTTCAGGCAGCCAGAAGTAATTATTCCGAACCACCATAATCTGGTCGCCGCCGGTGAGTTCTTCTTCCCGGTAAAGCAACCTTGCCCTGATTTGCTGGTTATAAACATTTGCCGACTTATTGGAGCGACAAACCACCAGCGTATTCTCTATCCCAAACTTCCGGTAGGCATATTCCAAACCTTCTACCAGGCGGGCGCCAGCCATATTGTAAATGTCCTTATAATTTTTGGTGAGGAATTTGGGTTGCGGATGTTCAGGATTTTTAGAAATCTGGTTTCTCAACATGGTTGCATTAGCTAAAATTCCCGATTTCTTCTCCTGCCGAACCACTTCTTTTAGTTCTACAGCAGTCACTGTTAAAGCAAATTTATCTTTCAGATACTGCTCGTTTAAAGCCGGACTTTGCAAACTTCCAACAGGCGGCAACTGTGCCGTATCACCCACAAGAAGCAGGAAACAATTTTTAGTGTTGTATACAAATTCCAGCAAATCCCTCAAAATAGATGAGCCTGTTTCGTTAAATTCATCGGCAATCATCGATGCCTCGTCAATAATAAATAACGTATTTTCTGATAAGTTCGGTGCCAGTTGAAACTGCATCTCAGGCGATGCTGCCGAACGCTTCCGGTAAATTCTTTTATGAATGGTTAAGGCTTTGCGATACGAATATTGGCTCATCACTTTTGCCGCCCGACCGGTTGGCGCCAGCAATTCGCTCCTTAAATTAAATTTCGCCAACACTTTTACCAAAGCAGCCACCGATGTCGTTTTACCTGTTCCGGCATAACCTTTCAATACAAAACAGCGATATGCATCATCCTCCTGCAAAAACCTCGACATCCGTTCGCAAAAAAGCAACTGCTCTTTAGTTGGTGTATGTTCATAAGCTTGGGCAATGAATTGACTTTTATCGATGTACATTAATATTGAATGATTTTATTGTTAAATTGTTTGAAAAGTATTCGTATTAATTTGTAGAAAGCAAATACAACGCTAATCGGTTCCGATAGTCCGTCTTTCCGCTATATCTTTTTTGTTTTCAGCTTTGACAACTTTCTTTACAATTGCCCTAATTAAAAGTTGTCAAAGCTTAAGGTAAAACAAAAAAGGATGCCGCTGCAATACGGTTTAAGATGCAAAGCTATATGCTATTTTTAAAGCCGGTTCCTGCAAAACGCCTGAATATTTGAATTTCCATTCCACAATGCCTGGTTAAACAATTCAACAATATTTAGCAATAAAAACAATCTCCGCCTATAGAAGCAATGTTTCAATCCGATGTGCCATCACCATATTTTGCAGCTTACTCCAGCTAAAAATTGTAAAATGACCGTCCTGGGAAGCAACCAAACCAATGGCTTGCGGCTGGTCGTTCACAAACTGCGCAACAGAAAAATGCCTTGTTCCGCCTAACTGCCCCGGGTATAAAATCTTATCCTCACCACCAACAATCGGCTCTGAAAACGCAATTTGTTCTACCGTCGGCTTCCCTTTTGCCCGACCGATTTTTGCGCCAAAAGCAATTAAATCAAACTGTTCGTTAATTATTGTCGCACCATCAACAGCGGTTAATCCGGCCAGGTGCTCTACTTCCCTGCGCAAAGCGCCCTGAGAAAAAATTTCACTTTGATTCCCGCTTTGTTTAGCCAGATTTGACAATCCACAGAAAGGCGGTTCCACTAAATATTGGATAGGATGAATGATAGACTCTTCCCATTTTGTATCCCCTTTTGGAATAATGAGCAAAGCCCCACCCCGACCATGACTGCGCATCGAAACTGAAAACTGAATCAGAATATTTATCGGGTCGTTCCAGCTGGCCAGTACGGTTAAATCAAGTAACGCTTTTAAAATCGGCGGACAATCGCGGTTTGAGCAAGAGGTATCATCTACAATTCTGATTTGCTCTCCTTTTAAAACCGCAACGTTTGTATATTTACCGATGCCGTAAATCCTGCGGTGTTTAATCACGATAAGTCCGGGTTCAGATACATCAACTACAAAACAGAAATTTGGAATATTTAAGGTTGTGCCCCAGATGTAAAGTTCCCCATCTTGCTCCCAAACACCTAAATGAATACCTGAGCGTTCTACACCAGGCGCAATTTTAGTCAGCGTATTGGCATTTAGCGGTAAAGGTTTAGCAAATTTTAGAGGTTTCGAAGTTTGCGATGGCGGCAGAAAAGCGATTGAAATACGAGGTGAATGACCCTCTTCTTTTCGCAAGCTACTCCAGAAAGCAACATCTATTAGCGTCTCAATGGTTTTCTTATCCGGCTGGGTAGCTAAATCTACTTCTCCCTGTGCAGCTGCATTTGCGTGCAGTTTAATAAAATGCTGCTCAATTTTACCTGCAACTGTATTTGCCGCTTTATAAGTAGGCTTATAACTCATGTTTCGAATTTAAGGTGAATATTTCGAATTTCAGATAAGCAAAAGGTTTGATTTTGGTAAAAAGATCTCGCATTATTTAACCGCAAAGAAGACAAAGAATTGTCAACCGCCAGGGCGCGAAGAACACAAAGTTATTTACCGACTTTCATTAGCATAAAAAAAAGAAATACCCGACTTTGTGTTCTTTGCGAAAAAACTTTGTACCCTTTGCGGTTAATCTCTAAAAAACTCTATTTTTGTTTCAATGAGTAAAAACAGTCTTCTATTAGTCGACCCGAATTTTAAAGCTGATGCATCAGCAAATTGCCATTTATTGTTAAAAATAACGAATGACAGCTTTTCTTATGCAGTGATTGATAAAAATTCTGAACAGATTAATGTGATTTTCGACATGCAGGGCTGTGAAAATATTGAGCAGAATTTAAAGTCTGCTTTCGAAACGGACAGTTATTTAACCCAAAAATATGGCGCCGTGAAAGCTGCCGTACATACTTCAAATTTTATTTTTATCCCTGACGAATGGTTTGATGCCGGCAATCTTTCCGTTTATTCAAAATTCTTAGGTGCGGATGGTAAAACTTACACTATACATCACGAAGAGTTGGGTTTCAATACCCTTTTTTCTTTAGCTGAAAAAGTAGAGGATAAGCTTCCTGAAAATACGGCTGTCTATCCTCAATCTTCGCCATTATTGGCTTTATTCAGCCATTTATCAGGCGATGCCTTATTAATTGACTTTACGGCATCATCATTCAACGTATTATTCATAAAAGATAAGAAAATCAATTTCCAAAATCATTACGGAGCAGAAACCGCCGAAGAATTCAACTACTTTTTGTTGTTAATTATGGAGCAATTAGGGTTAACTGAATCTGTTCCGGTTTATCTACAAGGCATTATAAACGAAGACGACGATTATTATAATACCCTCTTAAAATATTTTAACAATCTTTATTTCTTTCTTCCGGCCGGAAAACAAAACAGTGAGTTATTGGCCGATATGCCTAAACACTATTTCAGCGGATTACTTGCTTTAGATTTATGCGAATAATTGGTGGCAAACTAAAAGGCATTCGTTTACAGCCGCCGGCAAATTTGCCTGTCCGTCCGACAACCGACATGGCCAAAGAAGCACTGTTTAACATCTTAAACAACAGATTTGATTTCGAAGTTTGTTCTGTATTAGATTTATTCTGTGGAACGGGCAACCTGACTTTCGAATTCGCTTCACGTGATGCCGAAAATATTTTAGCGGTTGATATGGATTATGGTTGCATAAACTGGGTTAAAACAACGGCCAAAAAGCACGAGTTTAATCAGGTTGAAGTTCGAAAAGGCGATGTTTTTAAATTGTTGAAACAGATGACAGGTTCATACGATATTATTTTTGCCGACCCACCCTATAATATGCCCAACATTCCGCAAATTCCGGTGATGGTTGCAGCGCAAAAATTGCTTAAACCCAATGGATTGCTTGTCGTGGAACATCAAAGCAACATGAAACTGAACAGCCAGCCCGGTTATACCGAAACCCGCAAATACGGGAATTCTTCTTTTAGTTTTTTTGAATTTGTTTAACCGCAAAGGACGCTAAGTTTTTCGCAAAGGACGCAAACTGGAACACCATAAACGTAGTCGTCATTTCGACCGTAGCGGAGAACCACGAAGTGCTCAGCGAAGCTAAATCTTTTAACTGGCAACACCTGATAAATCGAATCTAAAAGATTTTTCCGTTTCGCTACGCTTCAC
This sequence comes from Pedobacter rhodius, assembly GCF_027213645.1. Lineage (GTDB taxonomy): Bacteria > Bacteroidota > Bacteroidia > Sphingobacteriales > Sphingobacteriaceae > Pedobacter > Pedobacter rhodius. The sequence goes on from NZ_JAPWGL010000002.1 coordinate 786,682, forward strand.
CCGATGTTTACAGGGTCGAAAAGACGGCCAATTTATAACAGGCTGTTTTACACTTTATGCTTTCCGTTTAAAAATCTATATTTGAACTATGAAAATAGCGCTATTTCCAGGTTCATTTGACCCAATTACGATTGCTCACGTAAACATTTTACAACGTGCTACGCCTCTTTTTGATAAGATTGTAATTGGTATTGGCTTAAATAGTTCTAAGCAAAATTTTCTTACCGCAGAACAACGTCTGCAAATTTTGGAAACTGTTTTTCAAGGTTATAAAAACATCGAAGTGCAAACTTACGAGGGCTTAACCGTTGATTTCTGCCGTAAAATAAATGCGACCTATATGGTTCGCGGTATTCGTTCAGCATCAGATTTTGAGTACGAAAGAGCGATAGCTCAGATTAATCAAACCATGATGCCGGAAGTAGAAACTATTCTCCTGTTAAGTAAACCTGAATATTCAGCCATCAGTTCAACCATCGTTCGTGATATTTTAAGGAATCATGGCGATGTCAGCCCCTTTGTACCTAAAGAAGCTTTAGGCTTTTTATAAGAAATCAGAAATCAATTTTCTTTTCCTAAATAATGTAACGTTTTTAAAAATCGATTACCAATAGAGTTAATAAGCAAATTATGGAAACTCAACCGGTGGATTTTTTTGAGGCGGAAACATATCTTTCAAGTCATAACTATATTCTATTCATTTAGCTAAAATGCCTGAAATGAAAGAAACTGAAACGATATTTCTCTCCCTGATTAATCAGCACAAAGCGATTATACATAAGGTTTCGAAAATATATGTGGACGATGCTGAGCAGCAGCGGGATTTGTTTCAGGAAATTGTGATGCAACTTTGGAAGGCCTACCCCACTTTTAAGGGTAACAGTAAATTTTCAACCTGGATGTATCGTGTTGCGCTAAATACGGCTTTGGTCTATTTCAAAAAAGATAATCGCAAATTGGATAAAACGCGGCTGGATGAAACAATTGATGTTATAGATGATAATGAAAGTGCCTTAAAAGAAGAAAAACTCGACTGCTTATATAAAGCAGTACAGGAATTAAATACGGTAGAAAAAGCGCTGATATTTCTTTTTCTCGAAAATCAATCGCACAGAGAAATTGCCGAAAATTTGGGCATTAGTGAAGTAAATGCCCGGGTAAAGCTTAACAGAACTAAAGAAAAATTACAATTCATCATAAAGAAAAACGGTTATGAATTTTGAAGATTTAAAAAAAGAATGGAATGCTGAAAGTACTGAGGAAACCAACATTTCAGAAGAGATGCTTAAAATAAAACAAGCACGAACTCCAATCGATATTATCAGAAGGAAGATGAAACATGAGTTTAATTACCAGATTGCCACCTTGATTTTAATGGCTGCTATCCCATATTTTTTTGGCTTTTCAGCCAACATGAAAATGATTTACCTGGTTTTCTACGCCGTAACCTGCGGCTTTACAGCTTATTACTTTTTCAAATTTTACAGGTTTTATAAAAACGCTTACGACATGACTATGGATAGCCGGAAAAGTATTCTCTGGTTTTTCTACGAAATGAAATTGAACATCGAACTTTATAAAGCCCTTACTTACATTATTGCCTTTATTGGCCTGGCTTTTATTGCGGTATATCTTTTTGTAGAAAAGGCCTCCGTCTTTGCAAGAATTTTGAGTAAGCTTTCGCCGGTGTATCTTATTTTAAATTGCTTTATCTCCATTTTGATCATTGGCGCAATTACTGAACTGTGGGCCTGGTATTATTACGGAAAATATTTAAACCGGGTAAAAAAAGTAGTCGATGAGCTGGATTTTGAGCATTAGCACTATAAATTTAATTAGCCACTCAGTATGCGCTCGTTTCTAACGAGCGAATAATAATTAAGCGATTTAATCGCATTTTCATTCAGCAGTTCATGCAAGTTTATACACCTTCCCTGGCAGCGAAACGATAATTCCCTGCATCTCTAAGGTAAGCATAACAATTGCCAGTTTACTCTGTTGAATATTCAGTGCAACGCTAAGTTCGTCAATGGAAAGCTGGCCATTTTGCAGTGCATCCACCACTTTTTGTTCGTTTGCAGTAAGGTTCATTTGCAATGTTGTTTGGGCCTGTTTTTGATGTACCTTCACTTCATCATCCCAGCCTAAATAATAAATCAGATCTTTTGCATTGTTAATCAATCCCGCCCGGTTTGTTTTTATCAGAAAGTTGCATCCTTCTGAGAGTATATCGTTTGTCCGGCCCGGAAAAGCATAAACATCTTTGTTATAAGAATTTGCAATTTCAGCTGTAATTAATGCGCCCCCTTTTATGGAGGCCTCCACAACAATTGTTGCGTCGGCAATACCTGCAATAATTCGATTTCGCTGGGGGAAGTTTTGCCTGTCCGGATTGGTTAAAATTGGAAACTCTGACAGCAGCCCTCCATTCGATACCATTTTTTGAGATACAGTTTTATGTACCTGGGGATATAACCTATCCAAACCATGGCCTAACACGCCTACTGTTGTTATGTCATTTGAGATACATTCTTTATGTATAGCAACATCAATTCCATAAGCCAGGCCGCTTACAATTAAAACATTATATGGTGCTAAAACCTCGCAAATTTGTTTGCACAAACTTCTCCCGTATTCTGTTGCATTTCTGGAACCAACAATACTGATTATCCTGGAGTGATTTAAATCCGCTTTACCTTTAAAATAAAGGAGAATTGGTGCATCACAACAATTTTTAAGTCTTTTAGGGTAGTTCTTGTCTGAGAAAAAAAGTACATCTATGCCATGCTTCTCTACAAATTTGAGTTCTTCTTCTGCTCGCTTTAGCGCAGTTGTATTTAAAATAGATTCTACAGTTTTACCACCAATTCCCGGAATCTGTAACAACTGTTTCCTGGTTGCTGTAAAAACACTTTCTGCACTTCCGCAGTAAGCCAGTAAATTTTTGGCATGAACAGGACCGATAGACTTAATAAAAGTCAAAGCAATTTTGTGAAGTGTACTCATCAATTTTAAACTAAGGTTAATAAATGCGGGATGATTTATTCCTTAAAATGAAGCTTAAAAATCGATATCTATCAAGCTTTTAATTGGGATGTGGATGTTGTTTTTTAATTGTATATATTTTTCTGTAACGGCCCAAACTGTTGTATCTACACGTTTCGGGCCAATTGTAGTATTAAAAGTGATAACTGCTTTGGATTTAAATTCATTACCAAGCCGCTGTGCCTCATTAAGTTTAGTTTTCAGTTCTAAAGTATGGTCTTCTTTTGCATTGATGATATTTAAATAGCTTATATGTTCCTTTTCTACAATTTCAATTGGCATAATATCTCTTTAACGATTAATGATAAACAAGCTTATCGAAATTTTAGAAAAAAAACAACCTTTAGTTTAATTTATCTGATAAATAAAAAAACCGGTATTAGTCAGATACCGGTTTCAAAAATTTATGTTTGGTTTATTTATTCAATTTCAACTTTCTGGTTTCCACCATTCCTTTAAATTCATGATTTAATTGCTCATTAGCCTGATCTATTAATGCCCTCGATGCAGAAGTACTGCTCAGCGAATTATCTTTAGCCAATGCAGAGAAGTTTCCGTTTGCAGAATAATACAGTGCCTGTGAAAGCATTTTCTCTGATACATCTCCAAAATCTTTTGTTAAATCATCCGTAACATCTTTATCAACTGTCATCCCTGAAAAATAGTCACCCTGGTTTAACTGGTTTTTAGTTTGAAATTGAGGGATATACAAATCATTTTTATCAATTCTTAAAGAAAAGAAACCTACAGGCTTACCATAAGTTGTTTTACCGATTAACTTAACATCCATTACCGGTTTTAAGTTATTGATCAGCAATTCACTGGCTGATGCAGTAGAAGAAGTTACAATGAAATAAACCCTTGAAAGATTATTCAGTGCTCCTCTCTTAGCAAAAACTTCCTGATTTCCTGCCGCCGCAGTTGGCTTGTAGGAGTAATCAAAATAAGAATACAAACGTGTTACACCGTCATTTCCTTTAGCATAGAATTTCTGGTTTTGAAGAATAGTTGCTTTTTCATCCTGCATGGTTTGTGTCCAATAGGTTGTGTACATTATTTTTCCGTTTTGAGCGGGCGGTGCAATCAAATTGGTAAATACCTCAGAAGTAGCAACTGAACCGCCGCCGTTATAACGCAAATCAACAACCAACTCCGTAACGCCATCTGCAGCAAATTTTGTAAAAGCAGCATCTAATAAAGTGGCTGAATTAGTTGTAAAGCTGTTAAATACAATATATCCAACTTTTTTTGCACCAACGGTATAGGTATTAGAAAATAAAATCGGGTTTATATTATAAGTAGCACGGTTAATGGTAACGTCTGCTGAAGTACCGTCGGGCTTCAAAACAGTCATTGTGATAGAAGGATTAGTTCCAAATATCGAACTATTTAAGTTATCAATATCTGCCTGGCTGGATCTGGAAACACCACCTCCGTTTACTTTTGTTATTTGATAGCCTCTTTTCAATCCTTGTGCATCGGCCGGAGAACCCGCATAAACAAATTTAACCCTTAGTAAATTGGTTGCATCAAAATTAGCTGAAAAACCATAGTCTCCGCTAACGCCACTTAGCTGTGTTGCCACTGAGCCATCATCAATAAATGAATATTTATCTTTTCCTCCGGTACTCGGCAAAGCTTTTATTGCTGCAAGCACGGCATCGTTAGAACTATACTGTCTTGGATTAAAAGTAGCATAAGTTGGCATTCCGGTATTCCAAAGATAAGTTTGCTGCGCATACAGGTAAATTGAATCTTTTGTTAGCTCCGCTCTTGTTCCTGGGGTACCAGGTACTGTAGAACCGCCGTCAGGACTAACGGAAGATTTTTTACATGATGTTGTTAAACCAATAACAGCAATTAAAGTGCACAGTAATAGTTTTTGTACATTAACCTTTTTAGTCATATTTATTGTAAATTTCTAGTGACACAATATACGGCAAATTAATTAATTTAGATTGTTGTTCATCAAATTTATTTGCACCTACAACTAACGCATCTTTAGCGGTTAAATTGTTGTTATTTAATATGTTCTGAAAAATTTCTGCCTTAGACTGATTCAGTTCATTTGTAAAGAAAACAGTCAGGTATTTTTCCAGGCCATTCCACTCGGTTTGTTTAATTTTATTTAATTGCTGTTCGGCGTCGCCGGTCGTAACAATAAAAATTTGTTTTCTGTCTATTACCAATTCCTGTAAAAACTCAAGCATATTTTTATACAGCAATAATTTTAATGGTAAACGGGCATTCTGGTGTAATAAATCAAAATTATGCTGATAACTGTCGGCAAGCCCGAATTTTTGAGCCGTTTTTTTAAAAAGCCCATCAGTTCCTTTACCTTCATATTCTAAGCGCATAAAATCTAATATGGACTGCGCATTTTTTTGCTCGGTATATTCTATAAATTGAGCAAATAAATAATAAACCTGTAACAGATAATCTTTCGCAGGAAATAAAACATCATCAAGTTCAAAAATTATGATTTTTTTATCTTTCGCTAGTTGGTATGCATCCATATTAGATGGTAAAAAGTTTAAAATCCTTATTATTATCTGAATAAAATACCCCGTTTAAGTTTTCGGCGGTTTTTAAATTATGCTTTTCTCCGGAGGTATAAATGCAATTTCCTTTTATAAAAATGCTGAAATTTGTTCCTGAACTTTTTTCCCCGCTTAAAAAATCATGTAAATTTTCTAATGATGGTAAAAGAACATCTATACCATATTCTCCAAATAATACTGCAGATTTTGCAATTGGCTCTACTTCAAAATGGTGAAGTGGAATTATGCTATCAACTGCTTCAGTAATGCAAAAATTAAGTAAAATATGTGCGATACTATCTTTATTTAATTCGCCTATTGATGAAAACGCATAGTTATCCGTAATCATACCCGGTACAGATCCATAATCTGCAAATAAAATAAAATGACCGGGAAAAGCTTTTAGTAATTTTAGTGCTTTTGAATTATTGCCGCCTGTAATGAGTATTTTCAAATTTGATATTGCTTTATTGCCCGATAGTAATTGCTGAATTGCTTTATTGTTGGTAATAGTGTATCAACACCATAATCCTGAAAATCCTTAAATCCTGTTCTTATACGATTAATCCACCCTATTTTTAAAACCATTTCATCATGAAAATCCTTAAATCCTGTTCATCATGAAAATCCTTAAATCCTGTAAATCCTGTTCCTATACGATTAATCCGTCTTTCATGGTCACTACCCTGTCGCTTGTTTTCGCAAGGTGTTCGTTATGTGTTACAATTACAAAAGTTTGTTGAAAGTTGTCCCGAAGGTTAACAAAAAGCTGATGCAGTGCAGCGGCGTTTTCCGAATCCAAATTTCCTGAGGGTTCATCTGCAAGAATGATGGATGGATTATTGATTAATGCCCTGGCTATTGCCACCCTTTGTTGTTCGCCACCTGATAACTGATTCGGTTTATGATTTGCCCTATCCTTCAGTCCAAATAAATCCAGTAATTCTAAAGCCCTCACTTCAGCTTGTTTTTTATTTGTTTTAGCAATAAATGCAGGAATGCAGATATTCTCAATTGCACTGAACTCCGGCAATAAATGGTGAAACTGAAATACGAAGCCAATATTCTGATTCCGGAAAGCGCTTAATAATTCGCCGCTTAATTTGCTTATTATGATTCCTTTTAGCTCTACCGCTCCGCTATCAGGTTTGTCGAGCGTTCCCAAAATATGTAACAACGTACTTTTTCCTGCTCCTGAAGGACCAATAATACTGACGATTTCTCCCTTTTGCACCTCAAAATTTACCCCTTTTAATATCTGTAGATTTCCGTACGATTTTCTTACTTCAGTGGCTTTTAGCATGGTGTAAAATTAAGAAAAAAGATTAAAGCGGAAAGAGCAAGGAACAAGGATAAAAGAACAAAGAACTAAAACCTAAATCGGTGTAATCCAAAAATCAGTGTAATCATCCCGAAGAAAAAAGGGAAGCCCAAAGAATAAGGATAAAAGAACAAGGAAATAAAACCTAAAAGCAGTGTAATCCAAAAATCAGTGTAATCATCCCGAAGGAAAAAGGAAGCCCAAAGAACAAGGATAAAAGAACAATGAAATAAAACCTAAAATCAGTGTAATCCCAAAATCAGTGTAATCATACCGAAGGAAAAAAGGAAGATTAAAGAACAAGGATAAAAGAACTAAATCTAAAATCAGTGCAATCATCCCACAGAAAAAAAATAAAATTTGCAAATACGAAATTCTTATTTAACTTTGAAAAACAAAGCACTTTTAAAATGAATAGTCAGGAAGAACAACTAAATGCACTAAAAGACATCCGACAGATGATGGATAGATCGTCAAGATTTATTTCTTTAAGTGGTTTATCTGGTGTATTTGCGGGTGTTATCGCTTTATTTGGCGCTTATTTTGCCAATGAAGAAGTAGAAAAGTTCTTAACAGGCAGCGGTTATAGTTATGGTATTCAGGGTGAAATTGACCTGGAATACAACCTCATCAAATTAGCATTAATTGTTTTATTTGTGGCTTTGGCCGGCGGCATTTTGTTCACCTACCGACAAAGTCAGCGAAATAACTTACCAATTTGGGATAAGACATCTAAATCGCTACTCATCAATCTTTTTATACCAATATTTACGGGCGGGTTATTCATTATTGCTTTACTATTTAACCACCCGAATACCTACAGCATTATTGCACCAACCTGTTTAATTTTTTATGGCTTAGGCCTTATAAATGCAAGTAAGTATACCTATAGCGACATCCGTTACCTGGGCTATCTGGAGGTTATACTCGGCTTAATCTGCATGTTTAATGTAGGCTATGGCTTAATTTTCTGGGCGATTGGTTTTGGCGTTTTACACGTTATTTATGGTCTTCTGATGTATTTTAAATACGAGAAAGGCAAATAAGATGAAGAACCCGATAGCTGATTTAAATAAAATTTTTGATAGCCGGATCAGGTTAGGCGTAATGTCTGTACTTGTGGTTAATAATGAAATCGGCTTTAACGATTTAAAACAAATGCTGGAGTTGACCGACGGTAATTTAGCATCACATTTAAATACATTAGAACAAGCCGAATTTATTAAGGTGCATAAAGGCTTTATCGGCAGAAAAACCAGCACCACCTATTCTATAACAGATTTGGGCAAGCAAGCTTTTAAAGCTCATTTAGATGCCCTTGAAAAAATGATTAAAAAACTGTAGCTATTTTTTTTATTTAAACACTTTGAAAAACAAAGCGCTTTTAAAATTAAAAAACAATGAAAAATAAATCCAACCTCTTATTATTGGCGGCCCTTATCGGCGGCTTGCTCTTCAGCATTATATTTTGGGAAGAACGATTGGCCCTTAATTTACTCATTTACAGCCTCTACCTGCTAACCATTACCTATTTAAACCCTGAGGTAATTAAAAGTAAAAAAATTAATATTTATGGTGCGGCACACGTTCTGGCGGTAATCCTGGTTGTTGTTAACAATTCTGATTTAACCTTAGTAACTTATTACATCAGTTTAATTTTAGTTGTCGGCTTCGGTCATCATCAACAATTGAGAACTGTTTTCATGGCTTTTTTTGCTTTTGTTTTGCAGATGATGACGGTTCCTTTTAACGTAATCAGAAACCTTGGCGAGGTTACTATTGGTAATTTTAACTTGAAACCTCTTTTTAAAATCATTAAATACATATTTATACCTGCTGTAATTGTTGTGATTTTTACTTGCCTGTATTCAGCAGCAAGCAGCGTTTTTGCACATTATGCGGAAGCATTATTAGTGACTATCGGCAATTTTTTCAATACTGTTTTTGGTTTTATCTTTAAAGATTTAAGCTTTGCCCGCTTTATGCACTTCTGTTTCGGACTAATGGTTACAGCTGGTTTGCTGATGGCATTTTTTGACAAAAGCTTGCAGGAATTTGAGTTAAAATGCAAAGAACAATTATCAAGAACCAGGAAAAATATGAACCAAAAAACAATTTGGTTTGAATTTATAAGAATTTTTAGCGGAAATTTATTAACCAGAAAACTCGCATTAAAAACTGAATTTATTACCGGTCTGATTTCCTTTAGCGCATTAAACTTATTGCTTCTTTTGTTAAATGCGATTGATATTACCACACTCTGGTTCGGCTATAAACCGGCGGGCAACTTTTCAGCAGATTTACATGATGGTACCAATGCATTGATTTTTAGCATTGCTTTGGCAATGGCCATAATCATTTATTTCTTCAGAGGAAACCTGAACTTCTACAGCAAAAGCAAAACTTTAAAAATACTTGCCCTTTCCTGGATGATTCAAAATGCCATTCTTATCATTTCAGTTTTAATACGAGATGGCTATTACATCGAGTTTTATGGCTTAACGCATAAAAGAATTGGCGTTTTGGTATTTGCGTTACTCTGTATCATCGGTTTAGCAACTGTTTATGTAAAGGTAGCTAAACAAAAAACGTTTTTTTACTTACTGAAAGTAAATGGTGCCATTTGGTTTGCTTTACTGCTCGCATTCAGTGCAATAAACTGGGATATATTTATTGTCAAATATAACTTATCGCATTCTGATTCTATTTCGGTTGACGCAGACTATTTATTGTCTTTATCTGATAAAACACTACCCGTTTTAGACAAGAACAGATCGAAACTTGAAGGTTTTCTTTTAAAAAGATCAGGAAAATCAACTTATCAAAATGAGCTCGACGAAAGGGTAAGCTATTTTAAAGAGCGTTACGAAAAAGTAAGCTGGGTATCGTGGAACCTGCAGGACTGGAACACTGCTAAATACTTTGGGATTGAGAAATGAAAAGATATCAAAAAATTACCGCAATGATTTCAGCCCTTATTTTGTTAGCCTGCTTTATCCTAAATAACACGGCTAAAGAATTTTTTAACCTGCTGATTAGTGAATCACACATTAGATAAATATTATGAAAACTCATTCTTCAACTTACTGGAAAAATTATTTCATTCAAAATGCCTCGATTAAAAGGGTTGATTGGAAATTGAAACCCAATCTTCAGGAATCGGAAAGAAACAATATTTTGAAATCCTTACAAGCATGGCAATTAGGCGAAACATCTGAAGGTGAGCATTTAATGCGTGCAGCAAAGCAATATTCAATTGCGGTAAATGACGCTGAATATCCAGATGCAGTTAAGCTTTTTATAAAAGAAGAACAAAAACATGGAAATAACTTAGGTAAATACCTTGATTTAATAGAAGAGCCCCGGATAAAAAAGGATTGGGGCGATAGCATATTCAGAAAAATCAGGTATTATAATACGAATATGGAGCTTTGGACAATTGCCGTAATTACCGTTGAAAGTGCAGCCCAAATTTTTTATCAAGCTTTAAAGGATGCAACTAACTGTAATCTAATGAAGCAAATATGTACTGATATTTTAATCGACGAAGCCGCTCATATCACCTTTCAGAAAGAAAGATTGTATATCATTTTCAGTCAAAAAAACGCGGTTTTAAAATTTTTAGCTTACCATGCTTATACCTGCTTCTTCCTTTGTACAAGCCTTGTTGTCTGGCATGCGCACAAAAAATTATTTAAGGCCGGGAACGTTAGCTTCTCCAGGTATTTCAATAAAATGAAATTTAAACTTAATAAAGTAGCAGGTAAATCAATTTTATATCCGCAAAAAAAACAGCAGGAAATCCAGCTACTTGAACTGAATAGAAGTCCTTTTTAAAATCAACCTTGGCAAAGGTTTAAATACCGGAGCAATAAAACTTATTTCAAATATTATTTAAAATCATTAATTTAAAACATCATGAAAAATCAGGAAACGATTAATCTTTCTAAACTAAGAATTACAATCATTTTAGTGGTAACAGCCTTAATATTAAGCATTCCATTAATAGCCATGCAATTTACAAACGAGGTAAAATGGACCTTATCAGACTTCGTTGCAGCGGCTATATTGTTATTGAGTGCAGGATTTGGAATTGAACTGGTCATTAGAAAGGTAAAAACCGGCACATTAAGAACGGTACTATTTGTGGTTATTCTCTTAGCATTGTTTTTAATCTGGGCAGAGTTGGCCGTTGGCATTTTTGGGACGCCATTTGCCGGAAGTTAAATACTTCGTTTAAGCGTTGACAACTTTTATGATAACCCGACAAGAAGGTTGTCAACGCTTTCAACTGGAAATTACGATTAACACAAAATGTTCATTTTCTGAAAAAATCGGAAATTGCTATTTGTTTAGAGGCTTTGAAATTGTAGCTTTGGGCAAATTTTGTAGCAAATGAATATTCACGAATACCAGGGTAAACAAATATTAAAAAGTTTCGGTGTTAACGTTCAAGAAGGAATTGTTGCCGATACGCCAGAGCAAGCTGTTGAGGCTGCAAAGCAATTGAAAACAGATTATAATTCTGATTGGGTTGTAATTAAAGCGCAAATCCATGCTGGTGGCCGCGGTAAAGGTGGTGGTGTAAAATTAGCCAAAAACCTTGAAGAGGTTAAACAACGCGCAACCGATATCATTGGTATGCAATTGGTTACGCCTCAAACCGGACCGGAAGGTAAATTAGTGAACAAAGTTTTAGTTGCTCAGGATGTTTATTATCCGGGTGCTTCAGAAACTAAAGAATTCTATATTTCGGTCTTGTTGGATCGCGCAAAAGGCCGTAACATCATTATGTACAGCACGGAAGGCGGTATGGATATCGAAGAAGTTGCGGAGCATACACCACACTTAATTTTTAAAGAAGAGATTGATCCTAAAGTTGGTTTACAAGGTTTCCAGGCTCGTAAAATCGCGTTTAACTTAGGTGTTAGCGGTAATGCTTTTAAAGAGATGGTTAAATTCGTATCGGCTTTATACAAAGCATATGAAGCAACCGATTCTTCCATGTTTGAAATCAATCCGGTTTTAAAAACATCTGACGATAAAGTAATTGCTGTTGATGCTAAAGTTAATTTAGATGAAAACGGTTTGTTCCGTCACCCGGATTATGCAGCCATGCGTGATGTTACAGAAGAAGATCCAATGGAAGTTGAAGCAAGTGCAAGTAACCTGAATTTCGTTAACCTTGATGGTAACGTAGGTTGTATGGTTAACGGTGCCGGTTTAGCAATGGCTACAATGGATATTATTAAACTGGCTGGTGGCGAACCTGCAAACTTCTTAGACGTTGGCGGAACTGCCAATGCACAAACCGTTAAAGCAGCTTTCAATATCATTTTGAAAGATCCGAACGTTAAAGCAATCTTGATTAACATTTTCGGAGGTATTGTTCGTTGCGACCGTGTTGCACAAGGAGTTATCGATGCATATAAAGAAATCGGAAACATTCCTGTGCCGATTATCTGCCGTTTACAAGGGACAAATGCTGAAGAAGCTAAGAAACTAATCGACGAATCAGGACTTAAAGTTTACTCTGCAATTGCTTTAAAAGAAGCTGCTGATTTGGTAACTAAAGTTTTAGCTAATTAAGCGAAAAGCGAAAAGACTAAAGCTTAAAGCTATATCATATTTATAAAACCTTTCAGTGAAAACTGGAAGGTTTTTTTATTCCCCTTTTTTAGAGGAGTGTCCTCAGGACGTGGTATTCTTCTGACCGTCATTACTAGAAAACCCCATAGATCTAAACCTAATATCAATTCGGCCTAAATGCGCTAAAATGCCTTAAGTAGTCATTTTTTTTTGAAATTTAAGGTTCCGTGATTATCGCAGTTGACAGTCCTGCTATCCCTCCAAGTCCTCACTCATGCTTCGCTCCGGGCTTTCCGTCCTATCAGGTTTATTTAACTTGTGTTCGTCGTACTTCGGCAAAAAGCATCGTTAAACTTACGAAGTCCTTCCCACACTTCAGCCCTTCTAGACTTCGTATTTAGCGTGAGCGAAACTCCAGGATATCACCCGGCTGGCAATCCAGAACATTACAAATCGCTTCCAGCGTCTCTAACCGAACAGCCTTTGCTTTACCCGTTTTTAAAATGGATAAATTAGACATCGTAATGCCAACCCGATCACTCAATTCGGTAAGTGACATTTTGCGACGGGCGAGCATGACATCTAAATTTATAATAATTGGCATAGAATGATGAGGGTAAAGTTAAATCGTTAAATCATTTTCCTGTTTGAGTTTTAACGCATAATTAATTAAATACAAAAACACCCATACAATAAGTATCGAAATAAGCAAATCTGAATATGGTGCAACTGCCATTTTAGCAGAATAACCCAAACCATCCGCTAAACTTCTATCAGTTGCAAACGGGATCACATAGCGCTTTATCAAGAATAGTGTTGTTATCTTAAACACCAGTAAACCAACTAAACAGTACCAGATTTTGGTCATTCTTTTCAAACTAGCTGAGGAGACCAAATTATTTAAGATTTTTTCTGAACTGTAGAAAACATAATATAGGTGATACCCAATAAAAACATAAAAAAAATTGCAAAAAAGTTGCCTCAGTCCATCCAAAAATACCAATGAATCAAATGGTCTTGATAGCGCAGTAGCTAAACTAATTACCGAGATTAAAATATAAAATCCAAAAATTGATATATAAATTTTAAGCGCATTTTTAACTCTGTGTGATACTTTATTTTCCATAATTAGATTGTTAAATCGTTTTCTTCTTTAAGCTTTCTATTTGCGTTCAAGACAGCGGACGTAAAAAACATGAGTATGGTTATTATAATGAAACTGAGGTTTGGAATAATAATAAATGGTGCCAGGTCAGACCATAAAAAAGTTGGCTTTGCAAAATCAATCCCTGATAAATTATTATGATTAATGATAATTGAGGAATATATCAAATAAACCATCATTGAAAAAGGAATCCATTTCATAACATTCAATGGCTTAACTAATTTTTCAGACAGGACAAATGAAGAAGAAACTTTGACAACATTATCTAAGAAAACGAAAAATGCTAAATAAAAGATGCAGCCGACAGTTGTGTAATAGTCAGATTGATTATGAAAAGCGGCTTTGGAAAGGAAATTGAGCAGGTAAAGAAATGTTAATATTCCAAATATCCTGACAAAAATCTTTATCAGTACCAATGCCCAAAAATTAGAGACGGCATTTTTTAACTTCCAATTTGTAAATTTTATAAAAGTCATAGTTTTCAAATAAATTCTGAAGCAAACATAAAAATTAATTATTACAAATCAAAATATATTTATTGAATTACAATAAATATATTTTGATAATCGGCTATTCCATACCTAGGTGGGCAAATATTCATCAAAACTAAATTGGAATGATTTTTGTTATAAGTAAAACTGTAAAAAACTTGTGCAAACATCAACATTTTCAGCATTTTATCCTTTCTAATTGCTTACAAATTCGTAACTTTGCACACTCAAATAATTTAAGAGCACACAATACGTATAAATGAGACAACTCAAGATAACGCAATCCATTACCAACCGTGAAAGTCAGTCATTAGATAAATACTTACATGAAATTGGTAAAGTAGATTTAATAACAGCAGAAGAGGAAGTAATTTTAGCAAGGAAAATTCGTGAAGGTGATCAGGCTGCATTAGAGCGACTTACCAAAACAAACTTACGTTTCGTTGTTTCTGTAGCAAAACAATACCAAAATCAGGGCTTAACTTTAGGCGATTTAATTAACGAAGGTAACTTAGGCTTAATTAAAGCGGCAAAGCGTTTTGATGAAACCAAAGGTTTCAAATTTATTTCTTATGCTGTTTGGTGGATTCGTCAGTCTATTTTGCAGGCCATTGCAGAACAAAGCCGTATTGTACGTTTGCCATTAAACCAGGTTGGTTCACTAAGTAAAATTAGTAAAGCTTTTTCTAAATTAGAGCAGGAATATGAGCGTGAGCCTTCACCTGAAGAATTGGCAGATATTTTAGAAACTACTGTTGACAAAATCTCTGACACATTAAGTAATTCGGGTCGCCACGTATCGATGGATGCACCTTTTGTTCAAGGGGAAGAAAACACATTGTTAGATGTGTTGGAAAACCATGAACCAAATACCGACAGTTCATTAATTAATGAATCATTATCAGAAGAAATCAAACGTTCTTTATCTACCTTAACAGAAAGAGAAAGAGAAATTATTGTTTTATTCTTTGGTTTAGGCTCCAATCATCCGCTTTCGTTAGAAGAGATTGGCGAGAAATTTAACTTAACGCGTGAACGTGTACGTCAGATTAAAGATAAAGCGCTACAACGCTTACGTCATACTTCAAGAAGTAAAATTTTAAAATCATATTTAGGATAATAAATTCCTAAATAACGGAAATAATGGAAAAGACCGGCAAGTTTGCCGGTCTTTTTTGTTTAAAGAGTTTCCAAAAAAAAAAGACCAGCTTTGCTGATCTGTGAATGTTATACTTTTCTATTATACTAAGAGATTGCCTGCCTGCGGTAAACAGGCTTCGTTCCCGGCAATTAAAGCGAGTGTTAAAACAACAAATGCTTAACAGTTAGTCCGTTATTTATCAATTGTTTTAAGGAATCAATTCCGATTCTTAAATGCGTTTCCACATACTTTTCTGTAACTGTACTATCACTCTCAGCCGTTTTAACACCTTCCGGAATCATGGGTTGATCTGAAACCAAAAGCAAAGCTCCGGCCGGTATTTTATTTGCAAAAGCAGTGGTAAAAATAGTAGCCGTTTCCATATCAACGGCCATCGCTCTTAAAGTTTTTAAGTATCGTTTAAATTCTTTATCGTGCTCCCAAACCCGTCTGTTTGTTGTGTAGCAGGTTCCGGTCCAGTAATCTCTGCCATGGTCGCGGATTGTTGTTGAAATCGCTTTCTGCAACGCGAAAGCCGGTAAGGCAGGCACTTCTGCCGGAAGGTAATCATTAGATGTTCCTTCTCCCCTGATTGCTGCTATTGGCAGAATTAAATCGCCCAGTTGATTTTTCTTTTTCAAACCACCACATTTACCCAAAAACAATACTGCCTTTGGTTTTATTGCAGTTAACAAATCCATCATTGTTGCTGCCAATGGACTCCCCATTCCGAAGTTGATAATGGTTATACCGTTTGCCGTTACACTTTGCATTGGTTTATCAAGCCCCATTATTGGTGCATTATCATTCCACTCAGCAAACATGCTAACATACTTACTGAAATTCGTTAACAGGATATAATCTCCAAATTGATCCAGTGGCCTGCCGGTGTATCTTGGCAACCAGTTTTTCACAATTTCATCTTTCGATTTTAATCCCGCTTTTACCGGACTTTCAACCTCTTTTATCTTTTTAGATTTCTCTACAAGTGCCTCGTCTTTTTTTACATCTTTTTCTTCATTCATATTTTTTAGCATAGAGCTTAGCGCATGGCGCCAAGCGTTAACAAATAGTATATTACAAAAAATCCTCTCGTTTTAGCGAGAGGATTTTATTTTTTTATGCGGCTTGTAACTTTTTAAAGTCTGCCTTTTCAAATTTCTCTATCGCGTAATCGAGATTGATGTGCAACTCTTTAACATCCTTCTGCGTCGGCGTATCGAACATTGCATCAAGCATAATGGCTTCGCAAATTGAACGTAAACCACGTGCCCCAAGCTTATATTCCATTGCCTTATCCACGATAAAGTCTAAAACGTCGTCTTCAAAAACCAGCTTAACATTTTCATAAGCAAAAAGCTTAACATATTGCTTGATTAAAGAATTTTTAGGCGCAGTTAAAATATTTCTGAGCGAATCTTTATCCAACGGGTTTAAGTGTGAAAGAACCGGTATACGTCCGATTAATTCGGGAATTAAACCAAATGACTTTAAATCCTGTGGCGTAATGTACTTATAAAGATTTTTAAGGTCAAGAATGGTATCATCCTTTTTAACTTTATAACCTACTGCCTGTGTACGTAAGCGATTTGCTATTTTACGTTCAATGCCATCAAATGCACCACCACAAATAAACAAGATGTTATTGGTATTAACCGGAATCATTTTTTGATCAGGATGCTTCCGTCCACCTTGCGGCGGAACGTTAACAATGGTACCTTCCAAAATTTTTAATAATGCCTGCTGAACACCTTCGCCTGATACATCACGCGTGATTGACGGATTATCGCTTTTACGCGCTACCTTATCAACCTCGTCTATATATACAATACCACGCTCTGCCGATGCAACATCATAATCTGCTGCCTGTAATAAACGGGTTAAAATACTTTCTACATCTTCACCAACATAGCCAGCTTCGGTTAGAACAGTTGCATCACAAATACAAAAAGGTACGTGCAGAATTTTAGCAATAGTTTTAGCTAAAAGTGTTTTACCCGTCCCGGTTTCACCAACCAGCATGATATTTGATTTTTCAATCTCTATCTCGTCTTTTTCAATTTTTTGATTTAAACGTTTGTAATGGTTGTAAACTGCCACCGACAATACCTTTTTGGCATCGTCCTGACCGATAACATACTGATCCAAATGCTGCTTTATCTCAAGCGGCTTTAACAATGTTAGCGTTGATTGAATGCCTTTACTATTTTTAGTGCCTAGTTCCTGGGCAAGCAACTGATTGGCCTGGGTAATACATTTATCACAGATAAATGCATCCATTCCTTCAATTAACATTAAAGTCTCATGCTTGCCTGAATGGCAGAAAGAGCAACGGGATTCTTTATTTTGTTTCGCCATCTTTTTTCGAGTTTCTCGATAATACTTCATCAACCATACCAAATCCTTTTGCTTCATCAGCAGTCATCCAGTAATCACGATCTGAAGCTTTCTCCACCCAGTCGTAAGTTTGTCCTGAATGCTCAGAAATAATATCGTACAATTCTTTTTTCAATTTTAACATTTCTCTTAAGTTGATCTCCATATCAGATGCAACGCCTTGTGCGCCTCCTGATGGCTGGTGAATCATTACTCTCGAGTGCGGCAATGCGGCACGTTTACCTTTAGCACCGGCAACCAATAAAACGGCACCCATTGATGCTGCAATACCCGTACAAATCGTAGCTACATCCGGCTGAATATACTGCATGGTATCATAAATACCTAAACCTGCATATACAGACCCACCCGGTGAGTTAATGTAAATCTGAATGTCTCTATCGGCATCGGTTGATTGCAAAAACAACAACTGCGCCTGGATAATATTTGCATTCTGATCATAAATTGCATCACCTAAAAAGATAATACGATCCATCATTAACCTGGAAAAAACATCCATTTGAGCGACATTCAACTGGCGTTCTTCTATAATATAAGGCGTCATGTTCTGTGGGTTCAGATTAGCCTGTGCAATAAATTTATCTACGTGTAAACCACCAATCCCCTGATGTTTAACGGCAAATTTTCTGAATTCTTGTGAATCTATGTTCATAGTATGGTTATGAGTTTGGCGTTTTGCGATAAGCGTTCTAACCGCCCGAGCAAGTACGCAGGTTATTTTAATAAATATTTCCTGAAGTTGGTTAATTTCCGTGCCAATTTATCTAATTGTTACAGATAATCATTCAGTTCAATGTCAGAAATATAATTTCTTCTTGCTAAAACTACTAAAATATTTGCATTCTCAAATGCAGAACGATGTGCAATATTCAGATAATGAGCAAATTCCTTATTAAAAACAGAACTTGAGCCTTATGCGATATTATTAGATATGCTAAGAGCAGCTCCATTGAGCTGCTCTGCAAATCTGTATTTTTTATCAACTGACAATCGGTCAGCTATATCGAGTAATCTATCAGTCAATTCTATAGATAACTGCCAAACTTCGAGTGATTAAAATTTAAATTGAGCCGCTGCTAAATATAGCAATTTGAACAATCATTTTAAGCGCATCACGGTAAACGCAATACCTCTTACTTCTTCTCTGCTAACGCTACAAATTTATCGTAATCAATTGATTTATCTTCTAAAGTAACAATTGATTTAATTTGCTCGAAAGTTTTTAAAGCTTTTACTTCTTCGAAGGTACGGTTAGCATTTTCTTTGTCCTGCAAGAATTGAACTGCATATTGCGCCAATTGATCTTCTGGAAGCGGGCTTGGACTGTACATTCTGAATTGAGCATCTAATTTTGCTTTAGCGGCAGCAACCACATCTTCATATTTAATCTCGATGTTGTTGTCTCTGATGATTTTATTCTCGATCAAAGTCCATTTAAGGTTTTTAGCGAAATCATCATATCCTTCTGCCAGTTCTTCATCCGTTAGTTTCTCATTTGTTGCTTTTAACCAGCGACGTAAAAACTCATCAGGTAAGTCGAAGTTATGTTTAGCTAAAAGTTGTTCATAAATATCGTTTGATAATTTACGCTCAGCATCCTGTTTAAACATGCCTTCGACCTCTTCAGTAATCTTTTCTCTGAAACCGGCTTCGTCCGTTACAGTGCCTTCTCCAAATAATTTATCAAAAAATTCCTGGTTTAAATCTGATTCTTCTAAACGGTTAACATTTTTTACGGTTAACTGAAAATTAGATTTTAATTCAGCGGCATCTCCTTCAGAAATATTTAATGCTTTTGCAATTACAGCCGCATCACCAAAAGCTTTCTGAATATCGATGGTTACAACATCATCCTTTTTCAAGCCCGTTAAAGACTTCAGTATATTTTTATCCGTAACCTGATCCAGGCGAAGTGTAGCTGTATTTGTAATTCCGCCTTCGAAAACGGAACCATCGGCACCTAATTGCACTAAATCTGCATATAAAACATCGCCTTCGGCAGAAGCTTCAGGGTTTGACATTTTACCATAGCTACGGCGGATATTTTTAATACGGGTTTCTAAAGTTTCTTTATCGGCCTTAATTACATATTGAGTGAATTTATCTTTAGATGAAATATTCACATCAAAAGCAGGTGCTAAACCTAATTCGTAATCAAATTCAAAATCATCTGTATTATCCCATTTGAAGTCTCTTGAATCGTCCATTTTAGGAAGTGGCTGACCTAAGATTTCTAATTTTTGCTCGGCTATGTAGTTTGATAAGGTGTCGTTTAACAAATTGTTAACCTCTTCTACCAAAATACTTTTACCATACATTCTTTTGATATGAGATGCAGGCACCATCCCTTTACGGAAACCTGGTAGTTGCGCTTTTTTTGCCTGGTCTTTAATTGCTTTATCTACTTTTCCGGTATAATCTGCAGGTGCAATTTTGATTTTTACAACAGCATTTAAGTTGCCGGTTTTTTCCTGTGTAATATTCATTTCTTTTGAATCAACGTTTTAAAAAACAAAACCGTTCCGATGTTTAAATCGAAACGGCCTTTATCTTATTGTGCGGAAGAAGGGACTCGAACCCCCACGCCGTGAAGCGCCAGATCCTAAGTCTGGTGCGGCTACCAATTACGCCACTTCCGCAGTTAGGATTTATTAAGGACTGCAAAGATAGAAATTAGAATGAAACTTCAAAAAGGATTTACAATATTTTATGAATTATTTTAGAAATAAAATGCTAAGTAATTAAGGCTAAGACAGAATCATTTAAAAAATAAAATTCAAAAAACAGTCAGGATTTGTTTCGTACAATTCAAATCTGCATTTGTATAGTCCATTTTGCATCATTATAACTTTATCAATGATACATCGACAAGTTCAGGCCCGCCTTCTAATGGATAGCCGGGAACCTTTTTACCTTTAATGGTTACCTTTTTATCTAAATACAAATCGAGATTAATTCCGCTCGCCTTCAGTGCATAGGTTTTGTTTTCAGCCTTTAAAATATGTGTGCCATACTGAAAGGTTGTCATGCCTAATTTTTGAATTGTCCCGGTCGCAGTAACACGAGTTGCCATGCTCGAATCTTTAAACGAAGTACATCCTGAAACGACAGCAACGAATAGAGATAAAATGATAAGCTTTTTCATAGCAGAGATTTAAAATTTATGATTGGATGCCGTAAATCTAAAAGAAATAACAGTAAAAGATTAGGAAAGTTCTTTTTGAAATTCGAAAAAATACTGAACGGCCTTTACCAAACGACTGCCATACCAGCTAAACATTTCACCATCAACCAGCATCACTTTAGCGTTGGGGATTGCCTTTTGTATTTCTTCGATATGTTTTTCTTTAAAAGGATAAGGCTCTGAGGAAAGGAGAATCAGTTCACAGCTTGTCGTTTCCAGTTCTGCCAGGGTCATTTCGGGATAACGCTCCTGATTAACGACGTTAATCATGCCATTGGTTGACAGCACATCATCAATAAAAGTATTTTTACCTGCGGCCATGAAAGGTTTACGCCAGATAAGGTAGGCTACCCTTATCCCCGTGAAGGGCGCTTTACCAGCAAGTGTTTTTAAATCATTAAATCCTGAAGCAATTAAATGATTCAGATAAGATGCTTCCGGCGCTCTGTCTACCAATTCACCAATTTCTGTAATGGTTTTCATGGCATCATCTAAAGTAAATATATCGCTCATCCAAACCGGGAAAAATTCAGCAAGTTCCTCTATATCACTTCGCGTATTTTCTTCTTTATTACCGATGATTAAATCGGGTTTTAGATCTTTTATTAAATCGATGTTAAGCTTTTTTGTTCCGCCAACTTTGGTGCGCGCTGCAAACTTATCTATCGGGTGAATACAGAATTTAGTTAATCCGATGATTTCACTATCTAAACCCAAATCGAATAGCAACTCTGTTTGAGAAGGCACGATAGAAATAATCCGCTTTGGCGGAAAGTTAATTGTTACTTCCCGCCCCATTCCATCTGTAAAAGACTTTTGCATGGAGCAAAGGTAATTTAATCGCAGGTAATAAATAATATTGCTTATTCATATTTCAGAGCCTTAACAGGGTTTTCTTTAATTGCTCTTATACTCTGCAAGCTCACGGTTAGTATTGTAATTAGTATTATTGATAGATTAACCACTAAAAATACGGTTATGGGCATATTTATTCGATATGCAAAAGTGCCAAACCATTTTTGCATGTAAATAAAGGCAAGAATATCTGCTAAAAACATTGCAATCAAAACCAATTTAACAAAGTCTGCGTTAAGCAATTTGAGCAGTGATGTTGTTGTGGCGCCAAGGATTCGGCGGACTGCAATTTCTTTTATACGCATTTTAGCATTAAAAGCTGCAAAACCTACTAAGCCGAAGATTGATATTACCAAAGTAACCACTCCAAAAGAGAAAATAATTTTTTCGCTGATTTCGTAACTGCTATTCATTTTTGCAAATACCTCGTCTGCATAAAGAAATTTTGGATTTGCCCCCGGGTCAATATTTTTCCATGCGATTTTAATATCTGCAACTGTTTTCTGAAGGTTATGAGTTTTCAGACGAAAAATAATACTTCTCCGCCAATGTGTCGGATAGTCGCTTACTAAATAAGCTGTAGGCATAATAGCACTTTCAAAACCATAAGCCTGAATATCTTTTAATACGCCAACTACATTAACTTTTACTTTCTCATCATTTCTGTCTATAATTATTTGAGTGTTGTTTTTTGATAAGCCAAGTTGCTTAAATGCAGTTTCGTTTAAAACAATACTTTGTGTAGAATCGCTCGCTAATAAATTATAATCATAGCCCCTGCCCTTGATAATCTCTGCACCAATTGTTTGGAAATAATTTGGGTCAATGTACCTGGATTCGACACTTAATGTATTGTTATTGTAAGTGATATTATCTTCAAAACCCGAATCGTTAATTGGTTGTTCAGTTGCTCGCGTAACAGCGGCAACACCATCGATTGACAACAATCTGCTTTTGATTCCCTCGAAACCCGCAGGATTTAATTTTCGTTTTTCAAAACCCGCAATGCTTACAGACATTAGCTGATCTTTAGCTAGACCAATATCTTTTTGTTTCATGAAGCTAAGTTGAGCGAACATAACGCCAAAGCTAATAACCAATGCAATTGCTACCGTAAACTGAAATATAACGAGTCCTTTCCTTAAGCTGCCGATTTGGTTTGAAGTAGAGAAATTTCCTTTTAAAACCCTCGCAGGTAGAAATCTTGCCAAAACAATTGCAGGATAGGCACCTGATAAAAATAAAATAGCAATTAAAATTAAACCAACCTGACCGAGAATTGACCAGGTATGAGAAGAATTAAAAAGCACTAAATTATCTGTTAAAATATAATTTACCTGAGGCAAAAGCAATTCGGCAAAAATTAAAGCAAATAAGAAAGCTATAAAGCACTGAATGCCCGTTTCTGTAAAAAACTGTTGAATCAGACTCCATTTGTAAGCGCCTAAAACTTTTTTAACGCCAACTTCTTTAGCTCTGGTTTGTGCTAAAACCAAGGCCAGATTAGTATAGTTTATACAAGAGATGATGATTAAAAATGAAGCCAGGGCACATAAAATATAAATTGTGTTTTCTTTAGGATTTGTGGTATAAAAATTACTTAAATTGAGGTTGGATATTGTTTCTGTAATTAGTTTTATCGAAGTAATGCCCTCTTTTTCTTTCAGAATTTTAAGTGCCTGACTTTTTGTTAGCTTAAGATTTGCGTTACTATTGCCGTTTTGAAATTTTGCTAAAGCAATAATATAGGCATCATTTATTTTATAAATAACTTCTTCTGTATTAAAACCATTTTTTAGTTTAAAAATAGTTGTAAACGGCGTAGTAGAAATTTGATTTCCGTACGCAGATAAATCATCTCCTTTGATAAAATCAAAGCCAAAAGATGAAGGTTGCGTTCTGTCATCCCAAACAGCTTTTATTACTAAAGATGCTTCGGGAAAATTAACACCTCTGTTGTTTAATAAAACTTTACCGAGCACCTCAGCAGTTCCGAAAATTTTCACAGCAGCAGAATAACTGATTGCTACCGAATTTTTATCTGAATAAATATCTTCCATCCTGCCGCGAATGGCCTGCAAAGGATAAACTTTAAAAAAGTTGCTATCCACAGCTGCATATTCAAAGAGATTACTGTTTTCTTTATCCTGCTTATTTGTTCTTAAATCTAATTTTCGACCATCGATGCCACCAATGGCTACTGCTTCCACTTCAGGAATTTGCTCATCAATTACCTGCGAAAGCAAACCTTTAATTTTGGTTCCCTTATTTTCTGCTCCGTTTTTGGTAAAATCTGCTGAAACGATAAAGGTTCGTTTTAAAGCCGGGTTCCATTTATCATATCCTGTCTCTTTGTTTATATAAAGCAGAATAATCATAAATCCCGCCAAACCAATGGCTAAACCAAAGATATTAATGGCAGCATAAGTTTTATTTTTCCAAAGATTTCGCCAGGCGATTTTTAAATTCAGTTTAAACATAAGAGCATATTAATAGTAAACGGGTTAAATCTTTACGCTATCCCTAACGGCGACATCGTCTTTTACAACACCATCGGCAATATGTAAAATCCTGTTTCCGTACTCTGCATTTTTTTCAGAATGAGTTACCTGAATAATGGTTATGCCTTCTTCCTTATTTAGTTTTTGAAAAAGTTGCATAATTTCTTCTGCCTGGGCAGATTGCAAATTACCCGTTGGTTCATCGGCGAGGATAATTGAAGGTTGTGCAGCTAAAGCTCTTGCAATACCAACCAATTGTTGTTGTCCGCCGGAAAGCTGATTAGGAAACAAATCTTTTTTGGCGACGATGTTAAACCTGTCGAGCAAATCGGCTATTCTGCTTTTGCGTTCGGAACTGCCAATCTTTTTATAAAGCAATGGCGCTTCTATATTCTCATAAACGGTCATTTCATCAATCAGGTGATAAGCCTGAAATACAAAGCCGATATGGTTTCGATAAAGTTCAATGCGTTTACGTTCGTTAAGGTTGGTTACATCTTCGTCCATAAATTCATAATTACCATAAGTTGGTTCTTCGAGCATACCTAAAATATTGAGTAAGGTAGATTTCCCGGCTCCGGATGGTCCCATTATGGATACAAATTCGCCTTGTTTAATGGTTGTGGTTACATGGCGCAAAACATAATGTTTAATGCCTTTGCTTGAATAATATTTTTCGATGTTTTTTAGTTGTATCATTTTTTAGTATCAAGTATTTAGTAGCAAGTATCAAGACATTAGCAAGTCGCTTTAGCCTTTCCGCTTATATTAGTATCAAGTAATTAGTATCGGGTATCAAGGCACCCGCTTTTCGCTTTGGTCTTTCAGCTTTTAGCTTTATTCATATTTAAGTGCATTTACAGGGTCGGTTACCGCTGCCTTTCTCGCCTGAATACTTACCGTTAAAATGGCTATTATAACCGAGATTAACGTAGCAGCAATAAATGGAAAAACAGGCATGTCTATCCGGTAAGCAAAACCGTCGAGCCATTTTTTAACAATGATATAAGCAATTGGCCAGCTTATCAAATTAGCTGCTATAACTAATGTCAGGAAAGATTTGTTTAACAGGTTTACTATTTGAATGTTGGAAGCACCAAGCACTTTTCTAACTGCAATTTCTTTTGTTCTTCGCTTAGCTACAAATGTTGAAAGCGCAAATAAACCCAGCAAGGATAATGATACGGAAACTATGCTGAAGAGAATTATCATATTCATAAAACGATTATTTTCTTCCAGACTCTTCGAAAATTCATCATCCATTGATGTGTATTCCATCGGAAAATCGGGATAAAGTATTTTCCATTCATTTTCGATTTTGCTTATCAGCTCTTTATATTTTGAGGTATTGAACCGGACCAGCAAATTATTTGTATTTGAAGTTCCGCCTAAGCTTGTTACTTTGTAAACTGTAGGCAATACAGCTTTATCGAAACCTTCGTTATGGTAATTTTTTATAATGCCAACTATTTGGAAAATATTAGTTTTCCCTTCCCAATCTACTTTACCATATGTTTGCCCGATCAAATTTTTGCCAAATAAATTTGCTGCCGCTTCATTTAAAACAACGGTATTAACGGTATCTTGCTTGTACTCTTTCGAAAAAATGCGGCCTTGCATTACTTTAACACCAAGTGCAGGTAAGGCGTCCATTGTAACTGTAACTGTATTAAGGTTAATTGCATTCCCTTTATACTTAACTTCTTCGGGTACATTAAATGCATTGCCCATTATCTGAGTAGTTGTGGCAACATATTCAACACCCGGAATCTTTTTAAGACGCTCTGCAAAATCATCTTCATAATTGGTTTTTATGTTAATCAGATTTCCCCGTTCAAAGCCCAAGTCTTTGTTGTTCATATATCGGGATTGCATTTCCATTACACCGATAGAGATAATAAATGTAACGGAGATTATAAATTGAAAAATCACCAACACGTTACGCAATGCAATACCCTTCAATCCATTTTCATAATTTCCTTTAAGTACGGATACGGGATTGAAATTTGATAAAATCCAGGCCGGGTAAAAACCTGCAAGCAATGTTACAAAAACAAATAAACCAAACAGCTGACTGATCATAACAAACAATTGAGCATTATGCCAGAAACTTAAATCGACCTTGAAATGATTGTTAAATGCAGGCAATACAACCTCAATTAAAATGATGCAAAGAAATAATGATATGACACTTTGCATAGCCGATTCGATTAAAAACTGCCAGGTTAGTTGCCTTTTATAAGAACCAAGCACCTTTTTTACGCCGACTTCTTTTGCCCGTTGAACAGATTGAGCCGTTGCTAGATTAATAAAGTTTATAACGGACACCAATAATAAAAATGCCGAAATAGCCATTACCGGTTTCAATTTATCAAACCAGCCTGATGTGTACGGCGGGTTAGAATGAACCGTTTCAATGGGGATAACCTTTAAACCGGGCGACTTACCATCTTTGTAAATATCGTTATAACTCTTTTTTTGCCCGTTTAAAAGATTCTTTTTAAAATCCACATATAATTTTTGCAACGTTTGGTTCAAAACCGCTGTATCGCTCGATTTATTCAACTTCGTATAAACAAGGCAGTAATTATTATTAGTAGGGTTTTCCGGGTCTTTATCTTTATTCCCGGTCCTCGTAATTGCATTAAAACTTACACTTTGCGGAAATTTCGGGTCAGCAACAATTCCTGTTATCGTTAACGCAGTACCTTTATCACTTCTCCACCTAACAATTTTAATCGTTTTCCCTAACACTTTTGTTGTTCCGAAAAGCTGCATTGCCAGACTCTCCTTCAAAACTATTGTTTCCTTATTTTCGAGTGCTTTATCTGCACTGCCCTGCAAGAACTGATAAGGAAACACTTTAAAGAAACTGCTGTCAGAATCTTTAATTTTGCTGATTATAACAGGGTCCGCATTATCAACTTTTAGTGAAAAGCCATTGCTAAAACCCCAGTCGTTATCTACTTTAGTTACTGCAACAGCCTGGGGCAACTTACTTCTTATCAAATTAGCAATCCTGCTGTTTGATATTTCGTTCCAATGTTCCTTATTATCGGGCGTAAAAAAATCATGCCGTTCTCTTATTTGATACACGTTTTTTAAGTCGGTTGACCAGGTATCGTAACTTTCCTCGTGGTTGATGTATAAAAGCATTAATACAAAGGCCGTTAATCCAAGTGCTAATCCTCCAATATTAATGGCTGCATAAACCTTATTTTTCCAAAGGTTTCGCCAGGCGATTTTTAAGTTTAGTTTGAACATATTAGTATCAAGTATTTAGTAGCAAGTATCAAGACACCGGCTTTTTGCTTTAGTCTTTCAGCTTATGTCAGTATCAGGTATTTAGTATCAAGTATCAAGATACCGACCTTTTGCTTTAGTCTTTGGTCTTTCAGCTTATATTAGTATCAAGTAGTCAGTATCGAGTATCAAGAAACCGGCTTTTCCCTTTAGTCTTTGGTCTTTAAGCTTTTCGCTTTATTCATATTTAAGTGCATCAATTGTATTGGCAACTGCAGCTTTGTAAGAGCGGATGGAAACTGTTATCAAAGTGATGGCCATTGAAATTAGCATTGCTAAAGCAAATGGCCAAATGCTGATGTCGATTCTATAGGCAAAGCCTGAGAGCCATCTCGAAACAAATAGATAGGCCAGCGGCCAGGCGACCAGGTTTGCTATAAAAACCATTAGCAGAAAAGATCCGTTTAGCATTTTTACCAACTCAATAGTTGAAGCGCCTAAAACTTTTCTGATGGCAACTTCTTTAGTTCTTTGTGTAGCAACGAAAGAAATCAAGCCGAATAAGCCGATAAAGGAGATAAAGATGATTACGCCGGCGAAGACTTTGAAAAGCGTACCCATGATTTTCTCTCCCTGATAGTAATTATTAATCTCCTCATTCAGAAATGATTCATTGTAAACGGATTCAGGAAAGGTATTCTGCCAGATTTTCTCTACAGTTTTCATGGTTCCTAACATCTGTTTAGAGTTCAGTTTAATGGCGGCATAAAAGAATCTTGGTTTTAATGCGCCAATCAAAATCGGGTCGATATTTTCGTGGAGACTTTTATTTTTAAAGTCTTGTATTACGCCAACAATCGGCGCTTTCATGCCACCCATCGAAATCATTTTACCAATGGCCTCATTAGGATTTCTGACATTAAGTTTCTTAAGCAGCGTTTCGTTAACCAAATATTCGTTTATGGTATCAGATTTAACGAGATTTCTGCCTGCTACCAATTTCAAATCGAAAGTTTTCAAGTAGTCTTCATCGGCATTTTTGGTATTCACCTGAAAATCTGCGTCTTTTCCACCATTGTAAGAAAACGAACTGCCATTATTATTTTGTGATGATGGCGCCGTCCTGCAGAAACTAACTTCTTCTACACCAGGAACTTGTTTAAGCTGTGTTTTAAATGTAGCAAAACGTTGGGTTGTAAGGCTGTCGTTTGGCAAATCGACCATCGCAATCGCCGTTGGATTAAAGCCCAAAGGCTGCTCGCGAATGTATTTCATTTGCTGAAGAATAACCAAAGTTCCGATAATCAGCGTTACCGTAATGGCGAACTGAACAACTACTAAAATTTTCCTTAAACCTAAACCTCCTGTATTTGCTGAAATTTTGTTTTTAATAGCCAATGCAGGATTAAAGCCTGACATAACCACAGCAGGATAAAAACCTGCAAGTAAACTCACAAACACTACCAGCAAAAGCATAAAAACTAAAATAATCGGGTGTTGAAAAATGCTGAATGAGATTTTAGAATCGAATAAACTTTGCATTCCGGGAAGTGCAATTTCAGTTAAAACGCTTCCTATCAGTAGTGAAATTAACACAATTGTTAAGGTTTCAGTTAAGAACTGCGTAACTAACTGGCTTCTCTGACTACCCATTACTTTACGCACACCAACTTCTTTTGAGCGACTTACCGCTTGCGCAGTTGCCAGGTTAATAAAGTTTATTGATGCTGTAACCATGAGAAAAAAGCCGATTACAGCCAAACCCCAAAGCTGCTTTTTAGGCATAATGCGACCTGAAAAATTGCCGAATTTTTCATTGTAATGAATATCAGTTAATGGCTGAAATAAATGTCCTTCTTTCCCCGGTGCATTTTCAACGTAGTACTTTTTAAGAAAGGATTTTAACGGGCCTGCCAGCGTTTCGATATTTACATTCGATTTTAATTTAATGTATGTTTCTGAATTTGAACCAACTGAACCCCAGTTCGTCATATTCCTATCCTTGAAAGATTTATATGGCAACATGATTTTTAACGGTATCGAATTGTTTTCGGCAACATCGTCGATTACGCCACTAACAGTGTAATTTATTTTGCCATCGAAATTTATACTTTTACCTAAAGCATTTTTCCAATCGCCGAAAAACTTATTAGCCATTTCTTTGGAAATAACCACATTACCAGGGTCGGTAAGCGAGTTATAATTGCCAGATAACCAATTATAATTAAATATCTCAAAGAAATCAGGTTCCAAATAAAAAACACTTTCAATTGTTTTTAGCCTTTCTTTTCCCGCTGCATCTTTGATTTTAATAAGGCCCGCACTTTGCTGAATTGCCGAAATTTTTTCTATGTACGGTGAAAAATCATTTCGCATGGCGGGTGTAAGTGGCAAAGGCACACCTTGCGAAGAGAATTGGTTTCCATCAGCATAATCCCAGGTAGAAACCACACGATAAATCTTATCTTCATTTTTAAAACCCTCATCAAAACTCATTTGATAGCGGATAAAAATAAAAATGAGGATACAACTGGCCATCCCGATAGAAAGACCAAGAATGTTGATGAACGTATATCCCTTGTTTTTCCAAAGGTTACGCCATGCGATTTTTAAGTTAAGTTTGAACATTGTAGTATCAAGTATTTAGTAGCAAGTATCAAGACACCGGCTTTTTGCTTTAGTCTTTCAGCTTATATGAGTATCAAGTATTTAGTATCAAGTATCAAGACAATAGCTTTTGCTTTAGTCTTTTGGCTTTATTCATATTTAAGTGCATCAACCGCGTTTGCTTTTGCTACTTTAAAAGTTTGCAGGCTAACGGTTAAAAGGGCAATAATTATTGATGTTAAAAGCGCCAGTACAAATGGCCACGGGTTCATCGTGATTTTATAATCGTATTTTTCGAGCCATTTGGTAACTAAAATATAAGCGACAGGGATTGCGATAACATTTGAAATGATAACCAATTTCATAAAATCTTTATTCAGCAGTACCAAAATATCGGATAAATTAGCACCCAAAACTTTGCGAATACTGATTTCCTTGCTCCGTTGTTCGGCCATGTAAAGTGCAAGGCCTAATAAACCAAGGCAAGAAATAAAAATTGCAAAACCACCGAAAATATTAGAAAGTACACTCAACAATTTCTCGCTTCGTATTTTATCTGCCATACCCTCGCTTACCAATTTAATTTCTGCGGGATAAGCAGGATTTAACCGTTGACTTACCTCTTTAATCATTTCAATTGATGCAGTTAGCGATTGTTTATTACTCAGCTTTAATAGTAATGATTTGCTGTCTCGAAGATTATAATAGTAAACCGTTGGAGTTACTTTTGCACCGAGTGATTCGTTGAAAAAATCGTGCACAACACCGACAACTTTAAGCGGTGGATTATCGCCCCAGTGAATTACCGTACCGATTGGATTTTTTAAACCCATCAGTTTAACCGCTTCTTGATTAAGCAGTAAAGATGTTGTGGTATCTGCAGGGAATTTCGGTGAAAAATCGCGTCCTGCAACTAATTTTACCCCTGCGGTATTGGCAAAATCAAAGCCTGTACTTCTATAACTCACAATAGAAACATCATTTTTAGGTTTGCCCGGCCATGATAAATCGCCTGTAATATTTCCACCTCTTGTAAAAGCGCCTGCGTACTCTGTTGCTGCTTCTATCGCACCGGCTCGCTTAAGTTCATTTTTAAAAATTTCGAGTTTTCCAGGTTTCACTAACTCGCCTTCCAAATCTATTTGAGCAAGTGCTGCAACATCAAAGCCGAGCGATTTGTCTCTCATGTATTGAATCTGTTTGTAAATTACAATGGCAGAAATAATCATGCAGATAGACAAGCTAAACTGTAATACCACCAATACTTTTCGGATTGATAATGAGCCGGTTGAGCCTTTGAATCCTTTTAAAACCTTTACAGGAATAAATGAAGACAGATAAAACGCCGGATAACTTCCTGCCAGTAAACCTGTAATTAAAACCAGGCTGCAAAGTGTAACCCAAAAAGGTAATGAGCTGTAATTTATCAGAATTTTAATATCCAATAAATTATTAAAATAAGGCAGCAAAACCTCTAACAAGGTAAATGCGATAAGCATGGCTACAAATGAAAGAATTAGTGATTCAATCATAAACTGTCCCATTATTGAATTCCTTGCAGAGCCTAACGCTTTTCGAACACCAACTTCACGGGCACGTTTTTCGGAACGGGCTGTAGAAAGATTCATGTAGTTGATACAAGCAATTAATAACACACAAAAAGCCAGGAATACAAATAACCTAACCTGGTCTATCCTACCGCCAACTGATTTTCCGTTTTGAAAATCCTCATATAAATGCCTTTTAGCAAAAGGAAAAAGAAAAGGCTCATAAGTCATCTTTTTTAATTCAGGTTCCTTATTTACAATGAACTTTTGAAGTAAAGCATTGGTTGCCTCCATCGATACATTATCTTTCAGTTCGAAATAGGTGAAGCAGGTTATAGCGCCCCAGCTGTTATCTTTATCATCGGGATTTATCTGGTCCAAGAATGACCATGGATGCAAAACATCAAACTGCATACTTTGATTTTTTGGTAAATCTTCGATAACAGCACTTACCTTAAGCTCCTTTTTTCCATCATAGGTAATTCTTTGTCCGATGGGATTTTGAGTACCAAATAGTTTTTTGGCCGTGGTTTCATTAATAATTAATGAGCCTGGTTCATTTAAAGCTGTATTTGCATCGCCATAAATAAAATGGTAATCGAAAATTTTAATAAAATCGGGATCAACATACAATGACGTTAGCTTAAAATTATCCTGACCATGACTATAAAGTTTTACATTATTCTCATTAGAGGCACGGGCGCTCCTTTTGAAACCAGGCAACTCTTCCATCGCTGCTTTTGAAAGTTTATTGGGTAAAGCCATGGTTGTAGCCAGCTTACCATTAAACTTCAGGTTTAACCCTGTGATGTAAATTTTATCAATGTTTTTAAATTGTTTATCATAACTCCATTCATAGTTGACATATAGCAGCAACATTAAACAGCAAGCCATACCAATGGCTAGTCCGCCGATGTTTATTAGCGTAAAACCCTTGTTTTTCCAAAGATTTCTGATGGCTATTTTTAAGTTAAGTTTGAACATATTAGTATTGAGTAGTTAGTATCAAGTATCAAGATTTTGCAATCGCTTTAGTCTTTGGTCTTTAAGCTTTATCAGTATCAAGACTTTGCAGTCGCTTTAGTCTTTGGTCTTTAAGCTTTATTCATATTTCAAAGCATCAACAGGGTTTGCTTTTGCCGTTTTATAGGCTTGGAAACTTACCGTAATTAATGCCATTGATAAAGTTCCTATAGCTGCAACAGGAATTATCCACCAACTTATCTCCGTATGAAATTCGAAATTATTGAGCCATTTTCTCATCGCAAAATAGCTTATGGGCACCGCGATAATAATTGCGGCTACAATCATTTTAATAAACGAAAGTGAAAGCAACTGCATCAAATTCGAAACCGATGCGCCAAGTACTTTCCGAACGCCAAATTCCTTTGTTCTTTGTTCGGCACTATAAGCTACCAAACCAAATAAACCCAAGCACGATACGAAAATTGCCAATCCACCGAATAGGTTGGAAAGGATACCAAGCGTTTTTTCAGATTTATATTTCTCCTGATATAATGAGTTGATGAATGTAATTTCAGTTGGATAAGCTGGATTAAAAGCCTTGGTTATTCTGTTAATGGTTTCGATGTTGCTTTGTAAATTATTCGAATTATTAAGGCGCATGGTAATTACACCTGTCTGTCCTGTGGTTAAATAAACAACTTGGGGATTATTCGATTTATAAGGCGAATCCCACACATAATCATCAAAAACGCCAATGATATGAGCATTAGAGCCGAAAACCATTACTTTTTTTCCAATAGGATTTTTATAACCGAATACTTTTACTGCCGAAGCACTAACCATAACCGCACTCGTATCTGAAGCGAAATTTTTCGAGAAATCTCTTCCTTCCAATAATTTAATGCCATTGGTTTTTATAAAATCGTAAGATGTGGCCACCTGATTAAACATCACCGTATTTTCGGGCTTCATCATTCCATCCCACTTCATATCCATAAAATTGCGGCCATGATGAGAAAGACTAACAGATGATTGATACATCGAGGTAACAGCACCCGATTTCAGCATTTCAGTTTTGAATAAGTCGAACTTAGTTTTCAATTCGCCATCCTGCGGAATTTCGACCAATGCATTTACATCAAAGCCAACAGGTTTATTTTTGATGTATTGAATTTGGCGATAGATAACCAGAGTTGAAATGATGAGGATTATAGCAAAGCAAAACTGACCAATAACCAAAACTTGTCTTAAACTGACAGTTAAAATGCCTCTTGAATTAATTTTCCTTTTTAGTGTTTGTATTGGGTTAAAAGATGATAAATAGAACGCTGGATAACTGCCCGCAATTAAACCCGTGGCAATTACAATTCCCAAAATTCCAACCCAGCTTACTGCATTGAAATACGAAATACCCAAGTTAATGTTTAAAAGTCCGTTGAATGTAGGAAGACAAATCTCGAGTAAGGCAATAGCCAATACCACAGCAACTGATGTAAGCACCATTGATTCGGTTAAAAACTGAAAAATTAACGATGTACGATTAGCACCAATCGTTTTCTTTATTCCAACTTCTTTGGCTCGCTTCTCTGATTTAGCTGTAGCCATGTTCATGAAATTGATGCAGGCGATTAACAATATCCCAAATGCCAAACCCATAAAAAGCCAGATTTGTTCAATATCTCCTCCCGCAGGTTTGCCATTCTCAAACTTGCCAAACAAGTGCAATTTACTTGCCTGATACAGAAAATGTGGTTGCGACTGCGGATTTTGTGGTGTGTTCACTTTTACCAAAGCCTCTACTTTACGGTTTACCAAATCGATATTTGCATCAGGATTTAGCGAAACCATGGTTACAAAACTGTAATTGTTCCAGTTTAAATCTTTAGCACTTTGGTCAACAATTTCATAAAACGACCATGGCATTAAAAAATCAAAACGGTTAGAACTATTTTCCGGTAAATCTTTTATTACGCCAGTTATTGTTAGATTTTCTTTATCCTGGTAACGGATAGATTTATTTAAAACATCGGTGGTGCCGAACAACGTTTTTGCCGTACTTTCTGTCAAAATAACCGAAAGTGGATTTTGGAGCGCCGTTTTTGCATCGCCTGAAATGAATTGATAATCATACATCTTAAGTATATCAGGTTCCGCAAACTTCGAATCTTTTTTATAGCTGTTTTGCCCATTCGCGATTAAGCTTTTTTTGCCATAATCCATGCGGGCAACATATTTAACCTCTGGTAAATTTTGTTTTAAGAGCGGGCCTAAAGCTGTTGTAGAACCATTAAAAGTTCCTGCAATTTTATTACCCTCGCCAGGAACATTCGTCATGGCCATATAAACGTTTTTCCAGTTTTTGGCTTGCTTATCGAAATTCCATTCATAAGAAACATACAACAATAGCATTAAACAGGCTGCAAGGCCGATAGCCAAACCAATTACATTTATGAAAGAAGATGTTTTGTTCTTCCAAAGGTTTCGCAAAGCGATTTTCAAGTTTAATTTGAACATTGTAGTATCAAGTATTTAGTATCAAGTATCAAGACCTCGCAAATAGCCTTAGGCTTTTTGCTTTGAGCTTTTAGCTCTATTCATATTTCAAAGCATCAACAGGGTTTGCCTTAACAGCCTTTTTTGCCTGGATGCTTACGGTAATTACGGTTAGTAAAATGGTGATTAAAGCACTGCTTACAAAAGGCAAAACAGGCAAATCGATTCGGTACGCAAAAGTTTCGAGCCATTTTTTAGTGAGAATATAGGCTACCGGCCATGATATCACATTAGCCACAAGCACCATCATAAAAAATGAACTGTTGATTAATTTGAAAATCTGCACATCGCTTGCGCCCAGAATTTTACGAACTGCAATTTCTTTAATCCGGCCGTTGGTGCTATATTTTGCAAAAGCAAACAAGCCTAAAATCGCAATGAAAATGGTGAGCAGTGCAGCTGCAAAAAATACGGATTGCAATTGCTCTTGCTTTTTGAACAGCTTTCCGTAAAGCTGATCCAGAAACTCGTACCTGAAATCTTCGCCATCCTGCGGGTTGATTTGCGGCCATTGCGCTTTCAAAGCCGCCAAAGCATCGGCCATTTTGTTATCTTCAATTTTGAGCATAATTTGCGTTTTGTAATTTCCGCAAGGGTTTTTGATTGCATAAATGGTAGGCTGAACCGCACTTTCAAATCCTTGTGCCTTAAAATCTTTAACCACACCAACAATTTTGTAATCAGTACTGCAACCTCTGATGATTTTCCCAACGGGATTTTTCATACCATACTTAGCTACCGTACTTTCATTGATTATGGCTGAATTTGCAGTATCCGTTTTAAAATTTGAAGAGAAAAAACGACCATCTTTTAACTTTATATCGAGCGTTTCAAAATAATCGAAATCCACATCTACAAAGTCTATGCTTTTTTGTTCGCCCTCGAAAGTATAACCATTTGAGCCAGGACCTGAACCATCCGGAACATCGGTGGCAACCGTAGCCGATTTTATTCCGGGGATTTTCAAAATTTTATCTCTAACCGGGACGAATTTTTCAGGTTTATTAAAGAGACTAATGTTTTTGATGTAAACCACCTGATTTGCCGTGAAGCCTAAATCCTGACTACGCATGTATTTCAGCTGAGAATTGATAATAAGCAAACCAATGATAAAAATAGCGGCAATACCAAACTGGAAAACCAACAGACCATTACGCAGCCACGAACTCTGTTTGCTCGTCGAAAAATTACCTTTAAGTACCATTGCGGGTTTAAAGCCCGACAAAACAAGAGCAGGATATGTACCGGCGATAAGCGTAATCAGACATAAAACTAGAGGCAATTGCCAAAATAAATCGTTTTCGATATACCAGATAGATAAATTAACCTGGAAGAGTATATTGAAATATGGTAATGCCAATTCTGCTAAAATCAGCGCCATTATTGTAGCTGCAAAACATTGAATAAATATTTCCGTAAGGAATTGAACGGTAAGTTGCGAGCGGTAAGCACCCATCACCTTTTTAACGCCGACCTCTTTCGCTCTTTTTGCGGCTTGAGCAATACTTAAATTGGTAAAATTGATGCAAGCAATCACAAGAATCAAAATCCCAAGTACAGAAAGCGCTATTAAAATTTTATAGGGTGCATCATTGCCTGCTTTAGGCCTCAAATGCAGATTTGCTAAAGGATCTAAAAATGTAGATACACCTTTTATTTCAGCGATTGTTTTCTGATCGGTTTCACCTTTTAATAATTCTTTTCGGTATAATTCCGTAATTTTTTGCTCCAGATTTTTAACATCGGTTCCTGGTTCTACCTGAATGTAAGTTGTATAATTATTATAACCGTAACTTTCACCTTGTCCGATTTCATTGCCGATTGATATACCATCGAAAGTTATGTTGGAATGCAAATTATTGGTTATCGAACCATTTATTTTACCTGTTATACCGGAATTGCTCGCGCCAAACCCCACCATCTCCGCCTTGTTATCGGTTTTATTTGGGAAAAGCACTTTCATACTTTCATCGTTTAGGTAAGAAAGCCTTTCTGTTTCGCCAGTCGGTTTTTCCAAACCATTAGTTGGCTTTAAATCAAGAATTTTAGCAGCATTGTAATCAGCCTGCATAAAATTTTTGGCAAAAACGGTGTTTTTACCATTTTTGATAGTGAGTTCAATAAAACCTTCCTTTGTAATTCCGGCATTTTCTACCTCCGGAAAATTCTGTTTTATCACTTTAGCAAACGGTGGGGAGGTATAATTGGTTTTGAAATCAGGATAAATCCGTCCGACAACATAAATATTATTGTAGTTCGGATTGGTTTTATCGAAACTGGTTTCATACGTAAAATACAGCCCAACCAAAATAAAAGCAGCCAAAGCAATAGCCAAACCACCGATATTAATAGACGTAATTCCCCTGTTTTTCCAAAGGTTTCGCAAAGCGATTTTTAGGTTAAGTTTGAACATTTTTCTAGTATCAAGTATTTAGTATCAAGTATCAAGACTTTGCAATCGCATTGGTCTTTAGTCTTTAAGCTTTCGGCTTTATTCATATTTGAGTGCATCAACAGGATTAGCTTTCGCTACTTTTACCGATTGAATGCTCACTGTTAACACTGCTATAATTACCGAAATACTTAGTGCGGAAATAAAAGGCAATGCCGATATAGAAACACGGTATTCGAAAGCGGAGAGCCATTTGTTAACGATAATGTAAGCCAAAGGAAATGCGATTAGATTGGCAATAGCAACCAGTTTGATGAAATCTTTATTTAAAAGTGTGAGGATATTGCCAGTGCTGGCACCTAAAACTTTACGAATGCTGATTTCCTTTTTGCGTTGTTCCGCCATGAAAAGTGCTAAACCTAATAAGCCAAGGCAGGAAATAAAGATTGCAAAACCACCGAACCAGTTTGAAAGTGTTCCCAAAAGCTTTTCGTTTTGAAATTTAAGTTCAAATCCCTCATCCACAAATTTTCTATTTACCGGGTAATCAGGTTCTATTTGTTTAACCAGTTCATCAATTTTTGAAATAGAAGTACTGATGTTCTGATTTGAGTTTAACCGAACAATAATAACCTGTACATCATCCATATAACTCGGATAAAACACCATTGGTGCAACTTTCTGATAAGCACTTTCTACAACAAAATCTTTCACCACAGCAACATTTGTTTTTTCTGTTCCCCAATACCTGATTTTCGCTCCTATTGGATTTTTAAGTCCCATCATTTTGACAGCAGCTTCATTAAGCATAATGTTGTTGCTATCGCTTTTAGCTGTTGAAGAAATTTCCCTTCCGGCCACCAAGTTTGTACCTATGGTTTTAATAAAATCATCACCAATTCCTCTATTGTTAAATAGAATTGATTCTCCTTCGGTTTTACCTTCCCAACGAACATCAGTTGTGTTGTTTCCGCTTTCGGTGATGTCTTTACTAAATGTTGTTACGCTGCTTGCTGCCCCAGATTTTAACAGTTGCGTTTTAAGTAATTCGAGTTTGCTTTTTTCGCCAACCTTGCCGCTAACTGCAATTTGAACCAGATTAGATTTATCGTATCCAATTGGTTTGTTTTTTACATAATTAAGTTGCTGATAAATAACTGATGTACAAACAATTAAACACGCTGCAAAAACGAATTGAACCACCACCAGAACTTTTCTTATGGAAACAGAAGAATCTGTTTTGATTTTTAAACCTTTTAACACTTTTATCGGTTCAAATGATGATAAGTAAAGTGCCGGATAGCTTCCAGCCATAAAGCCGGTAAAAACCATTAAGCCTAAAAGTGTTGACCAAAAGGTTAAACTTTTATAATCAATTTGTAATTCGATGTTTAGCAGATTATTGAAGTAAGGCAAACTTACTTCAACCAAAATAAAAGCCATAACACCCGAAATAATGGTTATAAAAACCGACTCGAGTAAGAATTGCCCTACCAAAGATTTTCGTGTTGAGCCTATTGCTTTACGAATGCCTACTTCTTTAGCCCGGCGCTCAGACCGAGCCGTAGATAAGTTCATGAAATTTACACAGGCAATCAACAGAATACAGAAAGCCAATAGTAAAAATATTTTGAGTTGTTCAATTTTCCCGCCAACTGATTTTCCATTTTGGAAATCATCGTACAAGTGCCATTTCGTATAAGGGTGCAACAAAGCTTCGGCTGTATTTCCTTGCTGATTTCTTTTATAAATGTTTTTTATACTTGCATTTGCAGCATCAAAAAACCGGTTATCTTTCAACTGAGCCACAGTTAAACACATATTATTGCCCCAGTTTTTATCTTTTGCCCAAGGTTCTCTTTTTTCAAAAAGTGCCCAAGGCATTAAACATTCAAAAATTATAGAGTTGTTTGCATGGATATCTTCAATTACCGCTTCAACTTTTAAAACATCCTTATTATCAAGCTTAAGTGTTTTATTTATGGGGTCTTCATTACCAAACAATTTCTTAGCAAAAGATTCTGTCAGAATAACAGAATTAACATTTTTTAAAGCTTCTTCCGGATTGCCTTTTATAAATTTATAATCAAATATTTTAATGAAAGATGGGTCAGCAAAATTTACTCTCGAGTTGATTCTTTTATCACCAATGGAAATCAATTTTGTGGATGGATAAGTAGTATGCGATGCATATTTAACACCCGGAATTTTAGCGGCAACTTCTTCCGCCATTGCATTTGGTGTCCACGCCCAGCTAAAAATTTTGCCATTTGCAGGAGCATTCTGATAAATTACATAAGTTTTATCGCTATTGGCAAATTCTTTATCAAAACTCCATTCATAGGCTACGTACAGCAGCAATATCATGCAACTTGCTAATCCAATGGCTAATCCACCGATATTTATCAGGGAAAAGCCTTTGTTTTTCCAAAGGTTACGTAATGCAATTTTTAAGTTTAATTGAAACATAGTATCAATATTTAGTATCAGGTAATTGGTATCAAGTATCAAGACCTAGCTTTTCGCTTTGTCCTTTTGTCTTTAAGCTTTTGGCTTTTTAGTATCAAGTAATTAGTATCAAGTATCAAGACCTGGCTTTTCGCTTTAGTCTTTTCGCTTTCTAAGCGCCTTTCCCGAATCTTCCCATCCGGGAAGATATCGGTTAGACTATCATTAACTAAAACTAATTTTAAGATTGCGGCTGAAGGCTGGAAGGTTTAGGCATTTTTACCTTCAAACTTTTAACCGTCTCCCTTCCAGCCTATATTAATTCCTCGTTTCTGCTTTTGTTTATCTTTTCAGAAATCACGTGGCCATCTTTCAGGTTGATGATTCTGTTTGAAAAACTTGCATCATGGCTCGAGTGCGTCACCATTACAATCGTCGTTCCTGTTTCGTTCAACTCGCAAAGCAATTCCATTACTTCGTTACCATGAGAACT
Source organism: Pedobacter rhodius (assembly GCF_027213645.1). Taxonomy (GTDB): domain Bacteria; phylum Bacteroidota; class Bacteroidia; order Sphingobacteriales; family Sphingobacteriaceae; genus Pedobacter; species Pedobacter rhodius. Next base: position 827,160 of record NZ_JAPWGL010000002.1, read on the forward strand.
ATCCAGGTTGCCAGTAGGCTCATCGGCTAAAACCAATTTCGGCTTGGTAACTAAAGCCCTTGCAACGGCAACACGCTGTTGCTGACCCCCGGAAAGTTGTTGCGGGAAGTGACCACTACGGTTTACGATGTTCATCCTTTCAATGATTTCGTTAACCAATTTCTTACGTTCACCTGCAGGAATTTTATTGTAAATCAATGGTAATTCAATGTTTTCGAAAACGGTTAACTCATCAATCAGGTTGAAATTCTGGAAAACGAATCCCATATTTCTTTTACGGAAATTAGAACGTTCTCTGTCGTTCAGCGTTAAGAGTTCGGTATCGATAAATTTGTAACTTCCACTTTCAGGCTTATCCAATAAACCCATTACGTTTAACAAGGTAGATTTTCCGCAGCCAGATGGACCCATTATGGAAACAAATTCGCCCTCTTTTACGTGAAGATTAATTCCGTTTAGTGCAGTAGTTTCTACTTCTTCAGTTTTGTAAACTTTTTCTAAGTTTTCTATTTTAATCATAGCTTTTTTAGTATCAAGTATTTAGTATCAAGTATCAAGACTTGAAGTGATTGTTAAATTGTTGTATTGCTTTGTCCATCCCACATCATCCATCTTACATCGTCCATCTTATATTTTACTTACTTATCTCTACCTGATCGTATTGGTTAAACTGGTCGTAAGATGAGGTGATAACTTCGTCGCCTTTTTGCAAACCATCCAATATTTCATAATACAGGTAATTTTTTCTTCCGATTTTGACGTTTTTCTTGATTGCTTTACCATTGTTTACCACAAATACCCAAGAACCGCCTGTACTTTGGAAAAACTGACCTTGTGCGAGTAGTAAGGACTTGCTGTTATCTGATAAAGTTAATTTCGTTTGAAGTGATAATCCACGGCGTAACCCTTCAGGCGCAGCACCTTTAAAAACCATTTCAACCTGAAACTGGCCTGCTGTAACCTCGGGAATAACCTTACTAACGGTTAAATTATAGGTCTTGCCATTAAATTCGCATGTTGATGTTTGCCCTTCTTTTACCCGATTAATGTAATATTCATCAACGCCGGCTTGCAGTTTATAACCCTGCAAAACATCAATCTTTCCGATCATTTCGTTTGAATTATATGATTTACCGATTACCGGGTCGTAAGAAGAAAGCTTGCCGGAAACCGGCGCTTTGATGGTCATGTTTTCAATGTTTTTGCGAATCATTTCCAAACTTTCATTCATTTGCCCCATCGACTGGTCGATTTGCGAAAGCTGCATCTTTCTGCTTTGATTTTCTTGTTTTACCGCCTGCCGAACGATTTTAAGTTTGCCTTGATAATACTCGTAATCCTGACTTGATTTATTAAACTCCTGAAGTGTAATTACCTTTTTGGAAAAAAGTGAACTATCTAAACGATATTGTCGGGCTGCTGTTCTCAAGCTATTTTCAACATCCAAAACGTCTTGATTTAAAACCCTTTGATTTTGCTCCAAATCCAATCTCGATTTGCGTAACTGGTTAATTTGCTCGGTCGCTGCAGTCTGGCTTGAAGTATAACTCAGCATTGCGTTTGAGTTAGAGATTCTCAAAAGTGGCGTTCCCTTAACAACAGATGCACCATTTTCCGTGAAAATTTCAGCGACCGTTCCACCTTCCGATGAACTTACAATTACCGAAGTTAGCGGAACAACGCTGGCATTTAATAAAACCACATCTTCAAAATCACCATATTCTACTTTGCTAATGGTTAATTTATCGGCATCAGCACTGTATGTTTTCTTTAATGATAAAGTATAGCCATAAATTACAACTGCCACGAAAGCAACTGCGCCACCCATCATAATTAAAGTTTTGGTGCTAAATCTTTTCTTCTCTATCTTTTTGTCCATTGTTCGGTTCTACTGTTTGATTTCCTTATTAACCAAGCTTGTGCCAAACAGAGAAAACACATTTAAAACATTAATAATCAAATACTTAAAAGTTTTTATAATTTTATTGTGTTCATTTTCGAACAGTTTATGTGCGAGAGCGGACAGTTTAATTAAATTTACCTCCCAGTCCCCTAAAGGGGAGTTCACAGCCGAGGCGATAAAGCATTGTTTGTTATATATGTAAAAAATTACTCACATTATGAACGGTAGATATTCAGGTTCCTCTTTAGAGGCGGAGGGGTTAGACGCCACAGTTTTAATCATCGACGATGATGATGATATTCTTTTAAGTGCCCGCCTGTTTCTAAAACAGCAGGTTAAACAGGTAATTACCTGTAAATCGCCTAAAGAAATTAATGTACTGCTAAGCAAAAATGAGGTTGATATCATTCTGCTCGACATGAATTATCAAAAAGGTGCAAGTGATGGTCGCGAAGGTTTATATTGGCTTGAACACATTTTATCAATAGATAAAGACTACGTTGTTATCCTGATGACCGCCTTTGGAAATGTAGAACTTGCGGTTAAAGCGATAAAAAAAGGTGCTACTGATTTTATCCTGAAACCCTGGGAGAATGAGAAGCTTTTTGCTACTATTTCTGCGGCCTCAAAACTTCGCGCATCGACCAGAAAAGTAAAGAAATTAGAAAAAATCCATACCTCGCTACACAAAGACATGACCCGCGGTTTCGAGCATATTGTTGGCGAGGCTGATGGAATAAAACAACTTCAGAATACCTTATTAAAAGTGGCACCAACCGATGCCAATGTATTAATTTTAGGAGAGAACGGTACCGGAAAGCAGGTTTTTGCCTATGAAATTCATGGCAATTCGCAGCGTAAAAACCAGGTTTTTATGCATGTTGATTTAGGTTCACTAAATGAAAATCTTTTTGAAAGTGAACTTTTTGGCTATGCAAAAGGTGCTTTTACCGATGCGAAAGAAGATAAACCCGGTCGTTTTGAATTGGCCGATGGTGGAACAATTTTCTTGGATGAAATTGGAAACCTCACACTCCCCTTACAAGCAAAATTATTAAGCGTTTTGCAAAACCGTACGGTTATTCGTCTTGGTGAAAGTAAAGAGCGTAAGGTAAATGTTCGATTAATTACGGCGACCAACATGCCTTTAAATGAAATGGTGGCTAAAAATACTTTCAGGCAGGATTTATTGTTTCGCATTAATACGGTAGAACTCCTATTACCGCCTTTGCGAAAAAGAGGGACAGATATTTTGCTTCTGGCAAATCATTTTATGCAGGTTTTCAGTTCTAAATATCATAAAGAAATCCGAAGTTTGAACCATAAAGCCGAAGCAGTTCTCTTAAATTACAAGTGGCCTGGAAACGTTCGGGAATTACAGCATGTTTTAGAACGGGCAGTAATTATGAGCGATGGAAATGAAATTTCGGAGGAGGATTTACAATTAAGTCCGCAACGGTTTACGCAAACTACGGCCATGCCTGATGAAATGGCACTTGGCGATATGGAAAAAATGATGGTACAAAAAGCCATCGATAAACACAAAGGAAATATATCAAAGGCAGCCGCAGAACTGGGTTTAACCAGAGCAGCCTTATACAGGAGAATAGAGAAATTCGGGATTTAAGCTGGAGGGAAAAGCTTAAAGACTAAAGCTGCAGCTCGCTTTAATCTTTCGGCTTTGGCCTTTTACCTTTAGTCTTTTAGCTTAGAAACATGTTTTACAAACGCTTTACTTTTCGTTTAATATCCCGGTTGGTCCTCATTAACTTGTTGGGTTACCTGTTATTTTACCTGATTAAAAACACCCAATTGTGGTTCACTATTATTGGGGTAAGTTTAATTTTATTGGGTTCCATAATTTCGCTTTATTACTATATTAATGAAATCCGCTCTGATATTAAACGGTTTATCTTAGCGGTAAAAACCCGCGACCATACCCTGAATTTTAAAAACAAAGCCACAAAAGGAAGTTTTCCTGAACTATACGAATCATTTGGAGAAATTCTTCAGGTGCATAAACAAATTCGGATGGAACAGGAAGCTATGTTCCAATTAATTAAGACTATTTTAGAGCAGGTCCCTGTTGGTGTTATTGTAGTTAACAACACCAAAACGGTGCAAAATAATGAAGAAATTGCTTTTTTTAATCAAGCGGCATCAAACTTATTGGGCGTTCCTGCATATAAGTACTGGCATCGCCTGCAGCAACACCTGCCTGCTTTTGCTGATGAAATTGAACAGATTTCTTCAGGTGGGAAACGTTTCTTAGAGCTTAAGATTCAGGATAAACTCATTCAATTATCCACGGAAGTTATTCCTTTAAATCTTTACGGAAAGAATTATACCATCATCAGTTTTCAAAACATCAAAGATGAAATCGAGCAAAAGGAAACCGAGGCCTGGAATAGGTTAATCGGTGTAATTTCTCATGAAATATTAAATTCCATTACGCCAATAAGTTCGTTATCTGATACGATAAACAGTATGGTAACAAATAAAGAGAACCTGGATTTAGATGAAATGGAAGACCTGAAAACCGCCCTGCAAACCATTAAACGCCGTTCTACAGGTTTATTAGACTTTGTAAAAGATTATCGTTTAATCGCAGAATTACCAACACCAAATCTGGAATCGCATACGATTGGCGAAATCCTTAAGCACATCAAAGTGTTGATGCAACCTTTCGCAAAAGTTAAAAATGTGGTGCTGGATGTGGAACAGACTTCTTCAAAAATCACCGTTCAACTCGATTTGAAATTAATTGAGCAAGTTTTGATTAACCTGATTACAAACAGTATTTATTCGGTTGAAGAAAATGAAAATCCGCATATTTCTGTAAATTATCGACTGGAAAACACCAAACTTTACATCGATGTAACCGATAATGGAAAAGGAATTGAACCTGCGGATTTAGAAAAAATCTTTGTGCCGTTTTATACCACACGTAAAAATGGTTCGGGCATTGGCTTAACAATAAGCAGAAACATTATGAAAATGCATCGTGGCAGCATTGAAGTGGTTTCTAATCCGAATAAGCAAACAACTTTCTCGCTGTTGTTCAATTACGTTTAATTTTTTAAGATCATCTAAATGTTCTTTTGAAACAAAATTCAAACAAAAAATGTTTAAAGCACTTTTATTTATGTGGATACATTAAATACGAGTATGAAGACAGTTATAATATCGAACAGACTACCCGTTAAAATCATCGAGAAAAACAACGAGTATACGTTTATTCCGAGTGAGGGCGGTCTCGCTACCGGACTGGGCGACGTATATAAAACCGGTAACTCCATCTGGATCGGGTGGCCGGGGATCGAAATTCCTGAAGAACGCCAGGAAGAAGTGATACAGAAATTAGGCGAACTCAATCTTTATCCTGTTTTCCTTACCCAGGAAGAAATCAATTTATATTACGAGGGTTTTTCAAACGAAATATTATGGCCTGTTTTTCATTACCTCGTAACCTATGCGCATTACGAACAAACCTATTGGGATTGTTATAAATCGGTTAATGAAAAGTTTGCAAAAAGTGCCATGCAGGTACTTAGCCGGAGCGATAAAATATGGATTCAGGATTACCAGCTACTTTTGCTTCCGGGAATATTAAGAGAAAAATTACCTAATTCTACTATTGGATTTTTCCAGCATATACCCTTTCCATCTTATGAAATATTCAGGTTAATACCCTGGCGTGAAGAATTGTTGAGTGGATTGATAGGTGCAGATTTAATCGGGTTTCATACTTACGACGATGTTCGCCATTTCATAAGCACGGCAACACGTTTGCTGCTTGTAAACTCCTCATCCAATGTGCTGAACAGTAACGAAAGACAAATCGTTATCGAGGCTTTTCCAATGGGCATAGATTACGATAAGTTCTCTTCTTTTACAACTACTGAAACCGTTCAGCGGGAAATATCCAATTTTAAAACCGGAAAAGAGGGTGTAAAAATTATTCTTTCCATTGATAGGCTTGACTATAGCAAAGGTATTTTAGAACGATTGAGAGCGCTGGAATTGTTGCTACAAATTCATCCGGAATATATTGGGAAAATCGAATTGTTCATGATTGTAGTTCCATCAAGGGATACAGTTCCGCAATACAGCGAACTGAGGGAACAGATAGATCAGCTTGTTGGAAATATCAATGCCCGCTACCGTTCGATGGATTGGATTCCGGTAAATTATTTTTACCGTTCTTTCCCAATTGAAGTTCTGTCGGCACTTTATTCCTCAGCAGATATTTGCCTGGTAACACCCATGCGTGATGGCATGAACCTGGTTAGTAAAGAATACGTGGCAAGTAGAAATAACAACGATGGTGTATTGATTTTAAGTGAAATGGCAGGTGCATCAAAAGAATTAATGGATGCATTGATTGTAAACCCAAATAACCTTGGCGACATTATGGAGGCAATTGTTATCGCCTTGAAAATGCCTTTAGAAGAACAACAGCATCGCATGAAAGCCATGCGGGCAACCGTAGAAAAATTCAATGTAAATCATTGGGTAAATAATTTTATTTTAAAATTAAACGAAGTGAAAGAGTCTCAAAAATCACTATTAACAAAACATGCCGTAAATTCTATTAATGAAATTATTGCTACAAAATATGCTGCAACCAATAACAGAGTTTTGTTTTTAGATTATGACGGAACGTTGGTAGATTTTACCGGAAACATCGACGATGCCTCACCGGATAACGAATTATATGATTTGATTGAAAATCTTATCCTTGACAGTGCAAATACTGTTGTTATTATCAGCGGGCGGCGGCATGAAACGTTAGAAACCTGGTTCGGCCATTTAAAAGTTGATTTAATTGCTGAGCATGGTGCATGGCAGAAAACACAAGGAGAAAAATGGAACAGCCTGCCACTCCTTACCGACCAATGGAAAAGTGAAATCAAAGCGCTTTTAGAAACTTATACGGATAGAACGCCCGGTTCTTTTATTGAAGAAAAAAGTTATTCTTTAGTATGGCATTACCGCAAGGCGGAAGAAGGTTTAGGTGATTTAAGGGCAAATGAAATTGTAAGTCACATGAAAATTTTGGCAGCAGATAAAGGTTTGCAACTGATGCCAGGCAATAAGGTTATCGAATTTAAGAATATTGAAGTTAATAAGGGGAAAGCTGCGCTAAACTGGCTTTACGATAAACATCCTGATTTTATAATGGCACTTGGTGATGATCATACCGATGAAGATATTTTTAAGGCTTTACCTGGGGATGCCATAACGGTTAAGGTTGGCAATAACCTGTCTGAAGCGAAATATTACCTTAATGATTACAAAGAGGTAAGAAAATTACTCTGGAGTTTGGTTAAGGAGGAATTTGTGGAGAGAAATTAGTTTGTCGTTTTGTCATTCTGAACTTGTCGAAGAACTTTTTAAAGCATTTCGATGAATGCATGAAAGGATAATCAAAAAGAACCGTAATTTCGAGCGAAGCCGAGAAATCTTTGAACCAATAAACAATAGTTTAAAGATTTTAAAAAAACACCAATTTTGTTTGATTTGTCATTCTGAGCTTGTCGAAGAACTTTTTAAAGCATTTCGACAAGCTCAATGTGACAACTTCAGAAATTTTATTTTCGGCTACAAAAATATCGGTCTGTCCAGTTTAATCGCAATGCGATAAGCGGCATTCATTAAACCAACATGGCTGTACGCCTGAGGGAAATTCCCCCACTGGCTTCCTGTTTTCGCATCAACATCTTCACTGAACAGCAATAAGTGATTACAATATTTTATAATGTTCTCGAATTCTTTAATTGCTTCATCTGTTCTGCCTACACAAGCCAGCGCTTCCACATACCAGAAAGCACAAATTAAAAAGGTTGTTTTCGGTTTGCCGAAATCGTCGGCATGTAAATAGCGATAGAACAAACCATCTTCAGTTTTAAGTTCCTTTTCTAAAGCAATTAAATGATCTTTTGCTCGTTCTGATGCAGGGTCGAGGTAGTTCATCATAATCAACTGCAAAGTACTTGCATCTAAATGCGGACTGTCAATTGCATTGGTGTAAACCTTTCTTTCAGGATCATAACACGCTTCAATGTGTGCTGCAGCTTTATCAATTAAAATTTGTGCCCGCTGCTCAAAATCCTGGTTTCCAATGGTTTTCGCCATTTTTAGTGCCGCCTGTGCACCTGCCCACTGAAACAGATTACTATAGCAATGCACATTGGCTATATTTCTGAATTCCCAAATACCGGCATCTTTTTCGTCAATGGTTCTTTCGATTTTAGAAAGCACACTTTCAATCCATTTGACAGAATCGCTCCTTTCTGAAAATACAAAACGATGGTCGGTGTAAAGCGGCAACATCGAAATTAAAACCTGACCGTAAATATCATTTTGAATATGTTCGTAAGCCTGATTACCAATTCTGATTGGCTGTTCCCCCCTATACCCCTCCAGATGGTCTAAAGTATGCTCTGTAATTTCCCGCTCTCCTGCTATCCCGTATAAAGGTTGATAACGGGTATCTTCTGCATGAGAAATATCAGAGAGGTAATTGAAATACTTTTCCATTTCCTCAAAATGACCAATATGATTTAATGAAGTAAGCACATAATGAGAATCGCGCAGCCAACAATAACGGTAATCCCAGTTCCTTGTGCTTCCGGGCGATTCAGGCAGACTCGTTGTACTCGCCGCGATGATTGCACCGGTATCTTCGTACTGATGGATTTTTAAAACCAGAGCGGAACGAATTACAAACGGTTGGTAAAAACCTGCTATAGACGAATGTTTGATCCAAAGACGCCAATAAGCAATCGTATCCCGAAGGAAGTTTTCCGCAGTACTTACAACAGGTGCCTCAAGGTTCTGTCCATAAGTCATGATGAGGTATTTTGCTTCGTTCAATACAAATGCCTTTTCATCGAGGATATAAGTTATAGATACATTAGTACTCAAACGGATATTTTCATCGCAGCCTAAATAATCAATATGGTTACTTCCCCGGCTCGATTTCATTTTGCCTTTTCCGTAGTCACATACAGGTTCGCATTTTATAACTACCCGTGGATTTCCTTCCAGCGGTTCAATTTTACGGATAAACATTAAAGGTTTGAAATAGCGGTCGTAAAGGCGAAAGCGGGGGGCGAAATCCGTGATGCAATATTTACCGTCTTCGGCAGTGATTTCTGTGCGAAGTACATTGGTATTTTCAATATAATATTGCGTCGAAGTATATGCTCCCTGAGGTAAAATAGAGAACTCACCGCCTTTTTTCTTATCCAATAAACTTCCGAAAACGAAAGGGCTGTCGAAACGTGGCCAGCAAAGCCATGATATATCAGTATTTTTATTGATGTGTGCTAAAAAAGCACAATTTCCTATTATTCCGGTTTGATAGAGGTGTTGTTCAGCCATACGCTCATTTTGTGTTTATTTACTAACAAGCTTATGCCGAAAATGTTGGAGGGGCATTTGGATTTTTGTAAACCTATCATGTTTTCAAAACCTTATAGGTTTGAAATAAGCAAAAAAGCCGGTCTGAACGAATTCAAACCGGCCTAGTTAATGATAATGATTATCTTAAATTACTGTTCCGCTTGGCAAAACAGCGCCTTTTTTAACAACTACAATTCCATCTTTTACAGCATACAACTCAAAATCGCCATCCTCTAAATGTGGCCCGCCATTAATCTTTACATCGTTTCCGATGCGGCAGTTTTTATCGATGATGGCGTTATTGATGTAACACCTGTCGCCAATACCGATTAGCGAATTTCCTTTGTTCGTCTCTGTTTGAATTTCTTCCAGCGTTTGGTAACGGTCGCTACCCATAACATAAGTATTTGTTACAACTGTATGTTTACCAATGCGGGCCCTGATACCCAAAACCGCATGTTCAATTCTGCTCGCCTGAATAATACAACCCTCGGCAATAATGGCTTTTTCTAAAGTTGTACCAGAAATTTTTGACGGCGGCAACATCCTCGCGCGTGTAAATATGGTATGATTACTATCGAACATATTAAACTTCGGAATTTCATCCGTTAAGCCTAAGTTAGCCTCGAAAAAAGAAGAAATGTTACCAATATCTGTCCAGTAACCTTCGTACTGATAACTTAAAACACGACTTTGAGTAATTGCTCTAGGTAAAATCTCTTTACCGAAATCTTTTTCCTCTTCGTTTTCATTTAAGATATTAATTAAATATTCACGGTTGAAAACATAAATCCCCATAGAGGCTAAAAAGTTACGTCCTTCACCCTGCATTTCTTCGCCGGTATCAGAAACCCAATCCTCCAGACCGGTTTTCGGTTTTTCGATGAAAGAAGTGATCATGTTTTCTTCATCAGCTTTTAAAATACCGAAATCGGTTGCATCTTTTGCCGTAACCGGAATTGTAGCGATGGTAATTTCAGCATTTGCTTCGATGTGTTTCTCGATCATATCTTTAAAATCCATCTGATACAATTGATCGCCGGATAAAATTAAGATGTAATCGAACTCATGCGAAACAATGTGGTGCATACACTGGCGTACCGCATCGGCCGTTCCCTGGAACCAGCCGGCATTTTGTACCGTTTGCTCAGCGGCAAGAATATCAACAAAAGCCGTACTAAAATGGCTAAAATGATAGGTATTTTTAATGTGTTTATTTAGGGATGCTGAATTAAACTGTGTTAACACAAACATACGGTGGATACCAGAATTCAGGCAATTTGAAATCGGGATGTCTACCAGCCGATACTTACCTGCAATCGGAACTGCAGGTTTAGAACGTGTTTGTGTTAATGGCGATAGTCTAGAGCCCTGGCCACCGCCAAGGATAACGCCTAAAACTTTGTCAGTCATGTTTAAGCTTATTTTAATATTTGGTATAATTCTATGTAATTCGTTGCCGCCCTATCCCAGGAATGATCAATTTTCATCATGGTTTTACGTACAGCTTTAAAAGCTTTTTTATCATTGTATAAATCGACAGCACGATTTATGGCGTGCGTAACATCCCAAATGCTGGTTTGGTCGTGGCATAAACCAAAACCGCCATCGCCGATATCGATTACGGTATCTCTCAAACCGCCTACCCTACGCACGATTGGAACCGTTCCATATCGCAACGCGTAAAGCTGATTAAGCCCGCAAGGTTCAACCCTGGATGGCATTAAAAGAAAATCGGCACCTGCATACATCTCGTGCGAAACCTGTTCGTTATAGCCGATGTAAGCGTTGTACTTCCCTCCGAAAATATCTTTCAATTGATTTAATCTTCCCTCAACCCAATTTTCTCCAGAACCTAAAACCAGCACATTGATATTATCGCCGTGTTGCTGCAGCGCCGTGTAAAATATGTCAGGTAATAAATCTGCACCCTTTTCATCAACCAACCTCCCGATAAAGGTGAAAAGTGGTTTCGATGCGTCTAATTGAAAAACATCACATAGGGCCTTTTTGTTTGCCGCTTTCCCCGACTCCACCGTTTTTAAATTGTAACTTTTTCCAAGCATCGGATCCGTAGCCGGGTTCCAAACCTCACTATCGATTCCATTTAAAATCCCAACCGACTTCCAACGCTCCTGTCTTAACAAACTTTCCAATCCACGCGCATTGTTCATCATCTCTTCAAGATAACTTGGCGAAACGGTTGTTACCTTCCAGGCACATTTAATGGCAGAAGCCAATGGGTTAATGGCATCGTCCCAGCCCAGCAAACCACCCTTCCATAAATCGAAAGCGGGTAAATAATATAATTTATTCCAACCAAACTGCCCCTGATATTGTGCATTATGAATGGTTAAAATGGTAGGTACCTTACTGATATTCTGATATTTCAGGCAATTGGAGACCATAAAAGGCACTAAACCAGTATGGTGATCATGACAATGAATTACATCCGGACGATGCTCCCATTGTGCTATCCAATCCAAAGTAGCAATCTGAAAGGCAACAAAACGTTCGGTATCATCCCCGTAACCGTAAACATTTGGCCTGTCTGTTAAGCCCTGTATATGAATAATATATAAATCGAACCCTAGTTTATTGGTTTTTTCCCTTAAAACCCGATATTGAAAATGGTGGTTTCCATAATTCGACCAGGCATCGTGCGCCACCTCAAATTCACTTTCCCGAACAAACTTGGTTTCGTAGGCAGGAACAACCACTTTAGCAATGTGGCCAAGTTTATTTTGGTATTTTGGTAAGGCCCCTACCACGTCAGCTAATCCACCAACTTTCGCAACAGGGTAACACTCGGCGCTTATATGTATAATTTCCATCAAATATTTGGTGTAGATAACTCCGTTAAGTTAGTAATTGTTTTCTGATTTAAAAATAATCGAAAAATAATTTTTGTGTATACTCAAACCTATTAGCTTTTTGAAACCTCATAGGTTTAATCAAGAGTATGCGCCCACCAGACGCAAAAAAACCGCTAAACTTTCGTTAGCGGTCTTCAACAACAAAACAAATATATGATTCTTTAGTCCTTAATATTCCTCAGCAATAATTTCATAGAAATCCCTAATCGGCTGAAACTGCGGATGCAATGAAACTACATCTCCAAAAACTAAAAGTGCAGGTGCCTGGATTCTCTTATCTTCAACAATTTCAGCAATCGTGTCAACAATACCAACAGCAATTTTTTCATGCGGTGTAGAGCCATTTTCAATTACAGCTACAGGCAACAGCCCTTTACTTTCGGCTTGAAAAATAGCTGCAATTTCTTTTACTTTTGCCACACCATTTAAAACCACAATCGTAGCTTTTGTTTTTGCGGCGATGTATAAATCTTCAGAAATTTCTCCTTTTGAGTTGGTTCCGGTTACGGCCCAGAAGCTTTCGCTTAAATCTTTATAAATCATGGGTATTTTCTGTAAACTCGGTGCGCCTGTTGCACTCGAAATACCCGGAATAATTTCTGTTGGAATGCTATAGGATTCAGCAGCATCAATTTCTTCATAGCCTTTGGCAAAGAAAAACGGGTCACCGCTTTTTAAACGAACTACATGACCGTAATTTAAAGCGTAATCAACAATCAGTTTGTTTACTGCTTCTTGCGAAAAATCTTCATCATCCGTACGTTTCCCAATATAAACTTTTGGGATGCCATCAGGCGCATAACACAGTAAAGCTTCGTTCACATTTGCATCATACAAAACAACATCAGCTGTTTTTAATGCCTTAACACCTTTTAAACTGAATAAATCCGGGTCGCCAGGACCAGCACCTATTAATGTAATTTTTGGTTCAATGTTCGCTTTTTCTACTTTACTTAAAATCATGACAGAAAATATTAGCTCGTTACAATTCCTATTAATTACACAAATATATAAAGTCTATAGGAATTGTCGTAATTTATTTTAAAATAATTTTAAAAAGAAAAATAGATGATGTAAATGGATAACCAACTATCCTATTCATGTAGTTTTTGGGTCTTTTTGTTTTTTCCCTGGCAAGTGGAAATCTTGAAGCGAAAGGCATCAGGTTTGCATGATATAAAGATTTCTCGGCTACGCTCGAAATGACGATTGCGGTGCGCACTCAAAACAAAAAAAGTCTTAGTGAAACACTAAGACCAGGATTGGAAATTCTTAAAAATTAAGTATATATTTTCTCGGTTCCGGTCTGTGAGACACAGACCGGAGCATTGATTTGTATTGATCGGTTCCTGTTTGCGAGACAGAAATCAGGGCTTTGGCGATGTATTAAGTTTTTACTTTATGCCATTCTTATTTTTAATCCATTTAAATAACAGGAAGAAAATGAGTAAGGTTACAAGACCAATGACCACATTGCCCGCAGTGTGGTCAAAACTTAGTCCACGTTTATATTCGACATTAAAGGAATAAATTACTTTAACAAGAATTAAAATAACTAAGATACTTATAAAAATTTTTAAGCTTAAAGATTTCATTTTACACGGATAATAAATTTACTTACAAGGTACTTCTTCAAAAGTAAATTTCCCCGCTTCGTAGTTAATTGGTTTGCCTTTGACGAAATACGATCTGCCCAATGTCGTTTCGATTTGTGCAACACCCATTATCAGTTTACCATCTTTCTTTAAAAACGCTAATGGATTGGTAAATGCTCTGGTTGTATCACCACCGGTATTAAATCGATAATCGACCAGCAAGGTATCGCCATGAAATGTGCCGTCAATTTTACCATTGTTTTGCGGCTTTTCTCCATATTTAATTAACAGCGAACCTGTAACTTTCCCTGATGACATCTTTTTCACAATCATCGCAGCACTGTCCTTTTCAAAGGATGATGCATAACAGGTTTGATTAACTACTGAATCTGCCTTTGCGGCTTCTGCCTTTTTGTCTGATGAATTACAGGCATAAACAAATGGAAACGTAATTAGAGCGAGGTAAAAAAAAATTTTTTTCATGATTTGATTTTTGATTACGATTTATTCGAATATAACAATTGGATGAAATATTTTGATTATTTCCATAAAAGAAATATTCCAGAAACGAAAAACGGGGCTATCGTTACCGATGCCCCGCTGAAATTGCTTTCCCTCTAAATTAAAAACCAAGAGCCTTCATTATTATATTTGGTTGTGGTTTCCTTAAATTTTTGTAAAACATTCCCCATTTTACATTTTCCATCTTACATATTTTCCATTCTACATCTTCCATTCTACATCTTCCATTTTACATATTTTATTCCACTGCTGCCCTGAACATCAAAGCACCTACAGTTAAATTCGTTCTGCTGTCTATTAAAATCGCTGAACCATTTGCCCGGTTATCATCATATAAATCGAAAGCTAAAGCATCTGCGGTTTTTACAATTACACGACCGATATCATTCAATTTAAATTCATCTGCAGGATGTTTTTCTAATGTATTAATGTCAACCTTATGCAAAATCTCACTGATTTTACACTTTGTTACCTTACTGTTGTGTTGAATCAGGTACATAATCGAGGTATCTAAAGCACGTCCGTCCATCCAGCATAAATCGGCTTCAATTAGCTTCGACGCCTGCGGCAACGCTGATGCGTTTACAATCGTATCGCCGCGACTGATATCGACATCATCTTTTAAATGAATGGTAACCGACTGCCCCGCATGCGCAGCATCAGGCGTTTGGTCGAAGAACTCAATTTTTTCGATAGTAGAACTTGCACCCGACGGTAAAACCGTTACCCTATCGTTGAGCTTAAAAGTTCCGCTTAATACACGGCCGGCATAACCACGGTAATCATGCAGTTCGTCTGTTTGAGGGCGAATAACCCACTGCACAGGCATACGGGCCAATTGCGATTTATCCAGATTATCCGTATCAACCTGCTCCAAAAAGTGCAGTAAACTCTCGCCTTCGTACCAATCCATACGTTCAGAATTTTGAACGATGTTATCGCCTTTCAAAGCGCTGACCGGGATGTAAGTTACAGCTGCAAGTTTCAGTTGTTGCGCTAAAACTTTGTATTTATCAATTATGGAATTATAAACTTCTCCGCTGTAATCAACCATATCCATTTTGTTGATACAAACAACCAGGTGTTTGATACCCAATAACGAAACCAGGTAAGAATGGCGAATGGTTTGTTCTACAACACCGTTTCTGGCATCGATTAAAATAATAGCTAAATTCGCTGTAGATGCACCTGTAACCATATTTCTGGTATACTGAATGTGTCCCGGCGTATCGGCGATAATAAATTTACGTTTATCTGTTTGGAAATATTTGTAAGCGACATCAATGGTGATTCCTTGCTCCCGTTCCGCTCTTAAACCATCCGTTAAAATGGCTAAATCTATAGTTCCATCATCGTTTTTACGGTTAGAGTTTTGCAGGGCCTCCAACTGGTCTGCTAAAATGGAATCTGTATCGTATAACAAACGGCCGATTAAGGTACTTTTACCATCATCTACGCTGCCTGCTGTGAAAAATTTTAATATGTTCATGTTTAATAGTATTAAGATAAAAGTATTGAGATATTAGTATTAAGTATCAAGATATTAGTATCGGGTATCAAGATATATTGCAGTCTATCAAATCTATACTCATACTCAGTTTATTTAAAGGTTAGGTTTTTTAGTTTGCATCCAATCTTGATACCTGATACTCTCTACTTGATACTTGATACTCGCTACTTGATACTAATCAACCCCTTAAAAATACCCCCCTTTTTTCCGGTCTTCCATTGCAGCCTCCGATACTTTATCATCCATACGGGCACCTCGTTCCGAAATTTTTGATTCGCTGATTTCAGAAATAATGTCATCGATTAAAGTGGCCTCAGATTCTACTGCAGCGGTACAAGACATATCGCCGACGGTACGGAAACGAACTTGTTTGCGGAATACCACATCTTCATCATCCATATTTAAAAATGGTGATGCAGCCATTAACTGTCCATTTCTGGTAATTACTTCGCGTTCGTGTGCAAAATAAATACTTGGCAATTCAATGTTTTCCCTGCGGATATAATTCCAAACATCAAGTTCCGTCCAGTTGCTGATTGGGAAAATCCGCACGTTCTCACCCTTGTGAATTTTGCCGTTATAAATGTTCCAGAGTTCAGGACGCTGCCGTTTTGGATCCCACTGCCCGAATTCATCTCGAACAGAGAAAATGCGTTCCTTTGCCCTGGCTTTCTCCTCATCCCTGCGGGCACCGCCAATGCAGGCATCGAATTCGTATTTCGCAATCGTATCTAATAAAGTAACCGTTTGTAATGCGTTTCTGCTGGCATTTTTACCTTTTTGTTCCACCACTTTACCCTGGTCGATAGATTCCTGAACTGAACCAACAATTAATTTTTCGCCAATTCTTTTGATCATTTTATCGCGGTAATCTATTGTTTCCTGAAAGTTATGGCCGGTATCAATGTGCACCAAAGGAAAAGGAAATTTCCCCGGACGGAAAGCTTTTTCTGCTAAACGAACTAACGTAATGGAATCTTTTCCGCCAGAAAACAATAAAGCAGGTTTCTCAAATTGCCCCGCAACCTCACGTAATATATGAATGGCTTCGGCCTCCAGTTCATCTAAGTAATCAAAATTATATGTACTCATTTTTTATCGTTATTCGTTGTTCGTTACTCGTTGTTCGTTCTTAGAAGCATAACTTAAAAACGACAGACGAAAAACGACAAACGTATTTTTTATCTTATTCATTATCTGCGACAACTTCTTCTGCTGTATTATGCAAGCCACATTCTTTTTTACTTTGGTCTTCCCACCACCATCTTCCGGCTCTGAAATCTTCGCCGGGTTGTACTGCTCTCGTACACGGTGCGCAGCCGATACTCGGAAAACCTTTATCGTGTAAAGTATTGTATACGATGTTATTTTCCCTGATATAGGTTTTCACGTCTTCTAAAGTCCAATTGAAAATAGGGTGAAATTTTAGCAGTTGATTGCTTTCATCCCATTCCAAATCGTGCATATCTTCCCGGTTCGGGCTCTGCTCTGCCCTGATACCTGTTACCCAAACTTCATTGCCTTTTAACGCTCTTTTTAAAGGTTCGATTTTACGGATATAACAGCATTCTTTTCTATTTTCTACTGATTCGTAAAAACTGTTCGGCCCTTTAGTATTAACCATATCCTGCAACAATTCATTCTGCGGATAATAAGCATGGATGGGTTGGTTATACACTTCTAAAGTACGGTTCCACACATAATAGGTTTCAGGAAATAATCGTCCGGTTTCAAGGGTAAAAACTTTAATCGGAATGTTATTGCTAAAAATCAAATGTGTAATGGCCTGGTCTTCCCAGCCAAAACTGGTTGAAAAGATAATTCTGCCGGCATATTTATCTGCCAGATGGTTCAATCTTTCTATTGTATTCAACCCTGAAAGTGCTGTTTTTAATTGCTCTACTTCCATCACCAAATCAATTTTAAGATAAAAAGAATAACACTACGCAAACTTACCAGCATTACAATTATCCCCACAGCTACCATAATGGTTTTTGCAGAAATTTTGTTAGAAACCCTTGCCGCAATTGGCGATGCAATGGCACTACCGATAATCAAGCCAACAACTGCTTCCCAGTGTTTGCCGCCTAACATGGTAAAAAATGTCAGGGAACTCAAGGTAGCGATGAAAAATCTACTGATTTTTACCGTTCCCAAAGAAAATAACGGATGCCGGCCGCCAGCGATTAAAGTCGACAATACGATCGAACCCCAGCCACCACCAAAAGCAGCATCGATAAAACCACCGAAAAAACCAAGTAATCCAATTTTTTTAATTTTTTGATCGGCTTTTTTCCTTTTAATATTAAAAGCTTTCATCAAAATAATAGCCCCTAAAATTAAAGTGTAAACGCCAACAATAGGCTTAACATAAGAACTGTAATGCTCCAGTGAAGATAATATATAAGCACCCATAACGGCTCCTACGATTGCCGGAATAATTAAAATCCTGAACAATTTCCAATTCACATTACCCATTCGATAATGCATCCAACCGGCAATTCCATTACTCATCACTTCAGAAATGTGAATGGCCATACTTGCTGAGGCTGGCGGCAAACCCATGGCCAATGAAAAGGATGCGGTTGTTACGCCGTACGACATTCCGATGGCTCCATCTATCAATGCAAATAAAAATCCCGCACCTAAAAACCAGTAAAATAGCGGGTCGATGTTGATTAAGAAAGATTGAAATTCAGGTTCCGTATTCCAAAGGGTAAATCCAATTGAACCAATTAATAAAATAGCCGCTACCCAAATTAACCATTTTATGTAACGCTCCGGAAATCTCTTTTTAGGATTGATTAAACTTTGGGTAACCTTGTTCAGCTTTTTGACCTTTGCCGAAAAATCGCCATTTAGCGTTTGGCGCAATGCATTCATATTTTGTAAAGTTTCATCCAGCTCTGCAGGAATCCCCTCATTCAAAATCTGCTTTAAACGCTTTGCAATTGTTGGCGATTTGCCATTGGTAGAAATCGCAATTTTTAAATCGCCTTTCTGAACGATAGAACCTAAATAGAAATCGCACAAATCCGGTTTATCAGCGACATTAATCAGCAAACCTTTTTCATGTGTAACTACCCTGATCTCTTCGTTTAAAATTTTATTGTTTGTTGCCGCGAAAACGATGTCGATATTTTCTAAATCCGAAACATCAAAGCTTTTCTGTTTTACTTTTATTTGCGGATAATTTGCAATAAGCGCATAAACCTCGGATGATACAACTTCAGCAACAATGGTAATTTTAGCCTGTTGACTGTTATTTACAATCGCTGTTAATTTTTCCAGACCAATATTTCCTGCACCAATTAATAATGTACGCAACTTATTCAGCTTTATAAAAACCGGAAATAGCTGATTCCCTTGCTCCTCTTCAGAGAAAGCCGCTGCATCATCACGTTGGTTAGGCAATACTTGCATACTGTTTTACTAAGTTTTTAAATGAAGGATGTAAGGAAACGACTTCACCAAAAATTAAGAGTGCAGGTGCTTTAATATTTTCTTCCTTAACCAGGCCTTCGATGGTTTCGACCACGCCCACCACTAATTTCTCATCTTCGGACGAACCGTTTTGAACTACTGCAGCCGGAAGACTTTGCCTGCCTGCTGCCTTAAAGATTTCAACAATTTTTGATAGTTTTTTCAGGCCCATTAATACCAAAACCGTAGCGTTTGATGTTGCAGCCTGATAAATATCGTTTGAAACTTCGCCTGAAGTTGTCGTACCCGTAATTACCCAGAAGCTTTCACTTAATCCGCGGTGTGTAACCGGAATTTGTTGTAAGCCCGGAACGCCAATCGAGCTCGAAATGCCAGGAATTACATCAACCGGGATGCTATAAGATGCAGCATAATCCAACTCTTCATAACCTCTGCCAAAAACAAAAGGGTCGCCACCTTTTAAACGAACCACATGACCATAATTTAAAGCATAATCAATCATTAACTTATTGATCGTTTCCTGCGGATAAGAATGTTCGCCCGAACGTTTCCCAACATAAACTTTTATGGCATCAGCTGGTGCATGTTCTAATAGTGCCTCATTTGTTAACGCATCGTACAAAACCACATCTGCAGCCTGCAAAGCCTTAACGCCTTTTAGGGTTAATAGGTCAGGGTCGCCGGGACCAGCACCTAAAAGGGTAATTTTCGATTCTTTATTTTGATTAACCATGTTTTTAAAATTTTATGCCTAAATGATTAAACCGTTTTACGCAAAGCATTTAGCGTTTGAACGGTCTCAATTCTCATTTAACTGCTATAGCTCTCTTTTCTTTAATTTGGGTTAAAAACTCCTTAGCTTGGTTAAAATAGCTTTCAGCAAAATCTGCTGTTGGCTCATTTTTATTGATTTGTAAAACCAAATCTGAAAAGTTAGTCGATAAATTAAATTCGCCGGTTTCCACGTAGTGGTTATCAAATTCCCGGATCACGCCAACCTGTGTACTACTATTTACACCCTTATCTAAAAGCAATGATTTTGCAGCGCTGACAAAAGTGCTGTAGGTATGGTAAATCGCATCAGCGTAGGCGCCTTTATCTAAATTTTGTTTCGCCCAACCGAATTTTTCATCGGCCTCTAATAGCAAGGTAGCAACCAAATCAATTACGACGCCTGCACATTCACCTACACCAATCGCCGTGGCAAATTGCTCCACGTGACCCCAATCCACAAATTCTTCCTGCTGAAGATTGGTTAAATCGGCCAATGGTTTTAACAGTTGATAAAAGTGGTCTTTACCTTTTCTATCGTAGTACTGGTGGAAATTTTCATTCGCTTCGTTATTTGCTTTAAAATCGTTTAAGATAAAATGCAAAACGCTGGTTGCTCTTTTCGATGGCACTTTAATCACACGTTCGGCCACACGACCAACACCATTTCCAACTGTTCCGCCGCCAAGCATAACCTGAACTGCCGGAACAACTTTTCCCTCCGCTTTTACCGAGCTGCCATGAAAGCCAATTTCCGCTAAACCATGCTGACCGCAAGAATTCATGCAGCCACTGATTTTTATCTTGATGTTTTTTTCATAAATAAACTCAGGGAAATCGGTGTAAATCACATCTTCCAGCACTTCGGCTAAGGTCATTGAATTGGAAATCCCCAGGTTACAGGTATCTGTTCCGGGGCAAGTGGTAATATCCGCTAAACTATCGAAACCGGCAGTCGTAAAACCGATTTTGTTCAATGCTGCATATAATGATGGCAATGCCTCCTGACGAACAAACTTTAAAAGCAAACCCTGATTTTGTGTAATCCTGATTTCGTCTGCAACATAAGGTTTAATGGCTTCGACAAAAGCCCGGGCCTTATCTGTTTTGATGTCACCAACCTGAACTTTCACATAAACGGAATAAAAACCAGCTTGTTTTTGTTCTACAACATTCGTTGCCGACCAATGTTTATAATGCGTTTCATTCAGAATTTCAACTGCAGCATAATTTTGCTCCGCGGGTAAAGCGGGTTGAGGAACGGCATCTCTATCAATTACAAAAGTTTTTACCTTGTTGGCGATGCGTTCTTCGGCAACCAAGCGTAAAACTTCTTCCAAGCCCAGTTTTTGAACCAAATATTTTAAACGGGCCTTATTTCTGTTGGTACGTTCGCCATAGCGGTCGAAAACACGCAACACAGATTCGGTAAATGGAATGAGTTGATCTTCAGGCAAAAATTCATGAACAGGGCTTGCTAAAAAGGGCTGTGCACCTAAACCACCTGCAAATAGAACCTTAAAACCAAGTTCGCCATTCTCGTTAATTTTTGGAATGAAACCTAAATCATGAATATAACTAAAAGCTGTATCCTTATCGCTTGAGGAGAAAGAAATTTTAATCTTTCTGCCCATTTCCTGGCAAATCGGGTTACGCAAAAAGTATTTAAAAACCGCATGCGCGTAAGGGGAAACATCAAAAGGTTCATCCTTATCAATTCCCGAATTCGGTGATGCGGTTACATTACGAACCGTATTTCCACAAGCCTCGCGAAGGGTAATATCATCTTGCTCCAGTTTTGCCCAAAGCTCCGGCGTTCTATCTAAACTCACATAATGCAACTGAATATCCTGGCGGGTGGTTAAGTGCAAATTGCCGCTTCCATATTCATCGGCGATATCGGCTATACGCAATAATTGTTTAAAAGTTACCTTTCCAAACGGCAACTTAATGCGTATCATCTGTACGCCGGGCTGTCTTTGTCCGTAAACACCGCGGGCCAGGCGTAAACTTCTAAATTTCTCGTCGTGAATGGTGCCATCGCGAAAAGCTTTAATTTTATGCTCTAAATCGATAATGTCTTGCTCGACAATATTGTTTTCGAGTTCTGTTCTGAAACTTTGCATGTTGTGTTGTTAGCTTTTATTCAAAAAATGCCTCTCTTTTACCGAGAAGCATCCAATATTTTATACCTATAAATTATTCAAATACCCTCATCTACTTTGTTTTACAACAATAATAAGTCATCAGGATACCGGTTTGGCTATGTATAAAATTAAAGTTCATCTGCCAAATATATAAAGTATATAGGAATAGTCGTAATTTTTCTTAAAAAAGATTGTTTAATGACTTTGACAGGAATCCGGATGGTTGTCAGGATAGGCTTATTACTACATCTTCCTCAGAGACTCTGAAAATCCGATAACTACCGGATTAGGGTAACGACCTGCCATAAAATAAAAAAATTGATTTTTCCTAAAGATTATCGATACCCAGTTTCAAAGTATCTTCTCTGCCGATAACATCAGCAATACTGGTTTCACTTAAAACTTTAAGTGTTGCGTCTCTCACATCAATAAATGCACTTCTGATGCCACAAGTTTTCTCATCAACACATTCATCACATTTGTGGTAAAAGTTTAAACTTGCGCAAGGCACCATCGCAATCGGTCCGTCGGTAACACGCATGACCTGAACAAGTAAAATTTCCTCAGGTTTTTTATTCAGACTATAGCCACCTCCTGCACCTTTCTTACTATATAAAAAGCCGGCATTGCGTAAATCTAAAAGAATTTGCTCCAGGAATTTCTTGGGAATATGCTCCTCCTCCGCAATCTTTGAGATTTGCATAGGTGGCTTTTCTATATTTTTACCAAGTGCAACGAGTGCCTTAATGGCGTATTTGGTTTTTTTGGATAGCATATTTCTACAAAGCTAATAAAAGAATGTAAGATATAAAATAGGTTTGTTTTGGCGAATAACTTATCAAACAAATCGCGAACAATTGTTATTCATCAAATAATCGTAAAAAAATGCAAACTACAATCCCTAAATATTTTAATATGGGTTTAAAAATTACTTTTACTTAATTTTTAAACCCATATTAAATGAAACGGAAACTCAGTTTATTACCGATTCTTATAATTACCTTATTATTTTTTGCACTAAACGCTTACGTATTATCAGGTTTACAAACATTAAATGGTTCAGCTTACCTGAATCCGGTTTTCTGGATTTTTATTGTAGGACTTACTTTTGCACTTTTTTATGCCATACAGCAAATGCGTATACAGGGTATGAACCGTTTTTTTCAAATTGTTAGCCATACTTTTCTAATCGTATTTGCTGCAGAAACCGTTTTTGCAATTTTCTTACTATTTGGAGATCTTTATCGCCTTGTATTGGCACTTAATTCCGTTTTCCAGCCGGAAGGTTTTCATTGGGTTGCCAGAAGTAATTATTGGGTAGATTTTGCATTTGTTATGTTCTGTGTTACTATAGCATTATTTGCCTACGGAATTACGCAGGGAAAATATGCTTACCGGGTTATAAAACATACTTTGTATTTTGAAGACTTACCGGAAAATTTTGATGGTTTTACACTTACACAAATTTCAGATGTTCATGCCGGAAGTTTTACCAATCCGAAGGCCGTGCAAAAAGGAATCGATATGATTAACGCTCAAAAGAGCGATTTATTTGTCTTTACAGGCGATTTAGTTAATAACGCGTCTTCAGAAATTATTCCTTATATCGGCCATTTTTCTCAGATTAAAGCACCTTTTGGCCAATTTTCCGTGTTAGGTAACCATGATTATGGCGACTATGTGAAATGGCCTTCTGAACCGGCAAAAGCCCAAAATCTTCAGCAATTAAAAGATTACCATAAAAAATTAGGGTTCAGATTACTACTGGATGAACATGTTGAGTTGGTAAAAGGAGGCGAAAAAATTATACTTGCCGGGATAGAAAACTGGGGCATCGGTTTTGGCGAACGTGGCGATCTAGATAAAGCGCTGCAAAATACTGCCGCCGGTGATTTTAAAATCCTGTTATCACACGATCCTTCACACTGGGATGCCCGGGTAAAAAATTATCCATCAAAAATCCAATTATCATTAGCCGGCCACACGCATGGGATGCAATTTGGCATTGAAGCCTTTGGCCTGAAATGGAGTCCGGTAAAATATCGTTATAAACATTGGGCTGGTATCAAAACCGAAAATGGACGTTATCTAAATGTAAACCGCGGCTTTGGCTTTCTGGGCTTTTCAGGCCGGATTGGTATCTGGCCGGAGATTACCGTGATTGAATTAAAGCGGAAATAACATTTTCAACTTTACCGGCAAATTCGCTATAAAAAAGTTGACAACGCTAACCCCCATGGTCTGCGTCCGCACAGACATGCAGAATTATTGGTTGGTGAGCCACCAACCAAGGAGTCTACCATGAAGAATTATTGGTTGCTAAACCACCAACCAAGCATCGAATCATCAAATAGCGTTGTCAACTTTACTGCAAATTCGCTATAACAAAGTTAACAACGCTAACCCCCATGGTCTGCGTCCGCACAGACCATGAAGAATTATTGGTTGCTGAGCCACCAACCAGGGAGTCGCTTTACCCTGCAAATTCATTATACTAAAGTTGACAATGCTTACCCCCTTGGACTGCGTCCACATAGACAATAAAGAATAATTGGTTGCTGAGCCACGAACCAGGGAGTCGACTAATCCGAATACTTTTCTGTTAACCAATATGGCCAGCCAGTTTTGACAGACTTGCAAGTGTTACATCCTGCAATAACCATGAGCATCCGTATTTATTCCTGTGCTTCAATTTATAGACCATTCATGCCTTTAGTTAAATAAAAATAAAGCAAAGTTCGATTTAGGCAAAAAAAATCATATAAAATTTAAATATAATTTTCTAATTATCAAATATTTACAAAATAAATTAAATATTATTTTTATTCAATCTAAATAAAAATATAATTTTGTCTAGATGATAAATGCTAATTATGAATACGGAGCTATCTGATTAGCCATTAAAATAATGTGAGCCCATTATTTTATAACCTCTATTATAAACCCATTGAAAATTGAAAGCAAATGTTAACATCAACCTTAGAAGAACCGGCGTTTATAGATTTCCTGACGGGAAATCCGACAAAAGAAATCTTTCATCACGAAAATGAGAATGAATATTTACATGCGGTGGGGAAGGTTACCCAGTCTGTAAAAAAATTTTTAAACAACAATAAACAACCATTTAGCGGCATATCACCCGCAAATCTGAAATCTTTATTTGATGCAATTGACTTTGAAAAAACACATGATAATTATGATGCCCTTCTTAACGAAGTAGAACAGCTTTATACCAACCATGCTGTGGCATTTCATCATCCTGCATACATCGCACATTTAAACTGTCCGGTTGTTATTCCTGCAGTTGCTGCCGAAGTTATGATTTCAGCCATAAACTCATCCATAGATACCTGGGATCAGAGTGCAGGCGGAACATTGATTGAAAAAAAGTTGGTTGAATGGACCTGCGACCAAATCGGTTACAGCAAAACGGCCGATGGTATTTTTACAAGCGGCGGCACACAAAGCAATTTAATGGGGCTGTTATTGGCCAGAGACCATTATGCAATTACGGTATTAAACCACAACATTAAAGTAAACGGGCTGCCTCAGGAAGCTTCGCGTTTCAGAATTTTTGTTTCAGAGAAAGCACATTTCAGTATTCAGAAAAATGCTTCTTTATTAGGTCTGGGTGAAAAATCGGTAATAAAAATTAAAACCGATCGCAGCTTCAGGATGAATATCGTTCTATTGGAAGACGCCATTAAGAGAGCGCTAAGTCAAGGCAATATTCCAATAGCGATTGTAGGTACCGCCGGTACGACGGATTTTGGAAACGTTGATCCTTTGAGAGAAATTGCTGCAATCAGTAAAAAATACAAAACCTGGTTTCATATCGATGCGGCCTACGGTTGCGGTTTGTTGCTTACCGATAAATACAGGAATTTACTACAGGGAATTGAACTGGCTCATTCTGTTACCGTAGATTACCATAAATCTTTTTTTCAGCCGGTGAGCAGCAGCGGTTTTCTGGTGCGTGATAAAAACTTTTTTAACCTCATTACACACCACGCAGATTATTTAAACCCTAAAGACCATGATGAAGACGGGTTACCAAATCAGGTCAATAAATCGATACAAACCACCCGCAGGTTTGATGCCCTAAAACTCTGGTTCACATTAAGAATGATGGGCCGCGAAAAATTAGGCAGCTATTTCGATACCATTATCGAAACTGCCGCAAAGATTGCAGATTTATTACGGCTCGACGGCGATTTTGAATTGATGAATGAATCAGATATCAGTGCATTAGTTTTTCGATACCACCCGAAAAATGCGAGGTTAGACGTTTGCGCAATGAATCAATACATCAAAAAAACAATGTTTAATGAAGGAAAGGCTTTAATTGCCGGCACTAAAATTAACCAGCAGTTTTACCTCAAGTTTACGCTGCTTAATCCAATTACGACCATAAACGATATTGAAAACATTATTAAAATCATCAAAAAACATGGAAATGAATACGTTACACTCAACCAGGCTTCAGCAGATTTCAGAAGAAACTAATTTTAATGCCCTTCTTAACAGTTATTGCAGAGAATTCGGCAATTGGAGCCGTTACGTAGGCATACCAAAATATGATGCGCCTTTAGCCGGCTATTTTACCACCACAACCGATCGGATGCACATCCGGTTTGATTTTACTGACATCGGTTTTGAAGTATATGCACCGCTTAAATTTTATGCAGACAGCGGAAGGCACGTGTTTAACTTCCCTGTTGTAGAACGAAACACGAATACAGATGCCATAAATCCAGTTAGTATTTACCGTTTTATGGAACTTGCTGTTCAGTTTAGCCTTTCCGAATTTCCTGATGCCGATATCAGCCTGGTAAAGCAACGCCTCACCAATAGTATCGAAAACCTGGAGCACTTCCTATCCTACTTTCAACAAAATGGCAAACCCATAAACCTTGCCAAAATGAATTTTATTGAAGCAGAACAATCTTTATTTTTAGGTCATAATGCACATCCCCTACCTAAAGGGCGAGCTGGTTTCAATAATCAGGAAGAACTTTTTAAATATTCGCCCGAAACACAAGGCCGTTTCCAACTTGGCTATTTTCTGATTTCAAAAGACAACGTCTTTGAAAAAAATGCTGAAGGTTTCGATATGACAGAACTTTTTAAAATTGAACTTTCAGATGTGGCAAATCCGGAAATTATTGCGGTATTAGATAAATTTCCAAATCATAAAGTCGTACCCATGCATCCATGGGAAGCCAATTACCTGCTCGGTTTAAGCACCGTGAAAGCCATGCAGGACGAAGGCTTACTTTTCTATTTAGGTGAATTTGGACAATTTTATACGCCAACATCTTCGGTAAGAACAGTTTACAATTCACTTAGCGACTGGATGCTTAAGTTTTCACTGCATGTAAAAATAACCAATTCGGAAAGGGTTAACCTGGTAAGAGAACTTCATCGCGGTTATGACATCAGCAAGCTTTTGAAAACAGAATACGGCAGGGCGGCTAAAAGCGAATTTCCTGAAATTGAGTTTATTACTGATCCGGCCTTTATCACTGTAAATTACAATGGCGAAACCATTGATGGTTTTAACATCAGCATAAGGCATAATCCTTTTAAAGAGGAAGAAGCCACAAAAAATGTAACCTTACTGGCCGCCCTTTGCCAGGATGGCTTACCGGGACAAAAGCCAAGGCTGGTAAATGTAATTGAAGAAGCGGCAATCAGTAAAAATAAAACGGTTTCATTTACCGCCGTAAATTGGTTTAAACAATACCTGCATCTTTGCGTAACCCCAATTATCGGGCTCTACAACAATTTTGGGATGGCTTTTGAGTTTCATCAACAAAATGTGCTGCTGGAACTTGATAAAGATTATTTCCCGGCTAAACTCTATTTCAGGGATAATCAGGGCTATTTCTTTAGTGATGATAAAGCAGAAGAACTCAAAAAATTCTACCCGGGTATTGCTGCAGAAAGCGGGTCTTTAGTGCCAAATGCATATGTGCTGCCAAAACTTACTTATTATTTAATGATTAACAACATATTAGGTGTTGTTAATGCTTTGGCCAGTAATGGCCTGGCAGATGAGAAAACCTTAATTGATTTGGTTTACCGGGAGTTTAAGCAATTCGAGAATAGCGATACTACAGGCTTGGTTGATTACATTATTAATCGCCGCAGCTGGGAAGTAAAAGGTAACCTGCTTACCAACCTTTGTAATATTGATGAAGCGAGTGCCCCTATTGATAACCCGGCCATTTACCGCGAGTTTCCGAATCCGTTGACAAAATTCTTCTTCTGCGAAAAGCTAATCCAACCACAAAGCCTTGAAGTTTTGTACACCAGGTTTTTCCCTAAAGAAAACATTACCATTAACATCCGTTCATTTGATATCGATCGTGATTTGGAAATGGTACACGATTGGTTTAACCAGGAACATGCCAAACCCATCTGGAAAATGGATGGCCCGATTAAAAATCTGGAACTCTTCTACCGCACTTTAATTCCGGGTGATGCCTCACAAAGTTTTATTGGCGAAATCAATGGCGAACCTACTTTTACCATCGAACCTTACTGGCCTATGCGGGATGGCGTAGGTGCATGCTATGATTCGCTGCCCAGCGACTATGGTTCACACCTGTTAATTGCACCTACAGACAAAGATAAAAAATTCAGTTTTCCTACCGGACAGGCCATGCTGGATTTTGTTTTTGAAAATTCAATTGTCGGAAAATGTATCGGTGAGGCAGCGGTAGAAAGCAGGGCCATGCACATGTTTGGTACACGTTTGGGTTACCGCTATCAAAAAGTAATTGAAATGCCACACAAAACGGCAACGCTAACTTTTTGCTACAGGGACTGGTATTGGGAAAAATTCCCTGAAGCGAAAGCTTATGCCATGGAAAAATCAGCACAATTTGAAGCGGAGGAAGCTTAATGGAAAATCAAAAAATATATGATATTATTGGCATAGGCATAGGTCCTTTTAATTTGGGTTTAGCAGCCTTATGTCAGCCAATTGAAGGTTTATCAACACTGTTTCTGGATCAGGCAGGTGAATTTAACTGGCATCCAGGAATGATGCTAAGTGACGCGACCCTTCAGGTACCCTTTATGGCCGATTTGGTTACTATGGCCGACCCAACCAGCCCTTACAGTTTTTTAAATTACTTAAAACAAACCGATCGCCTTTATAAATTCTACATCAGAGAAGATTTTTTCATCTTACGCAAAGAATATAATGCCTATTGCAAATGGGTAATCAAGCAATTAAAAAATTGCAAATTCGGACAAAAGGTAACAGCAATCCGTTACGATAAGGGTACTTACCAGGTTAAACTGGTCGAACAACTTACGGGAGCAACCGAAACTGTTTTCACTAAAAAGCTGGTTCTCGGAACAGGCACCGTACCAAAAGTACCAGGCTTTATTAATCCTGCGCTTCATCAAAATGCGATACATTCTTCTGAATATTTAAAGTTTAAGCCTACTTTACTTAAACAAAAAACGATAAGCATAATTGGTTCCGGCCAAAGCGCTGCCGAAATTTTTTATGACCTCTTACCTGAAACAGAGAATGGTTTGAAACTGAACTGGTTTACCCGGCCCGATCGTTTTTTCCCGATGGAGTATTCAAAATTAACGTTAGAACTGACATCTCCTGAGTATGTAGATCATTTTTACAAATTAAGTGATAGCAAGCGAAAGGAATTATTAAGCAAGCAAAACGCCTTGTTCAAAGGCATTAATTTCGAATTAATCAATCAGATTTTTGACAAGCTCTACGAATTAAGTGTTGATGATGAAGAAGTTAATGCAGCGCTGATGCCCAATTGCCAGCTTAAAAATTTAATTGTAAAAGCAAACGGACAATATCAGCTCGATTTTTTCCATACCGAAAGTGAAAAGGATTTTACAGTTGATACGGATTTTGTACTACTGGCTACCGGTTATAAATATAATGAACCGGACTTTATATCCAACATTCAGGAACGCATACAGCGTAATACTGACAAACTTTTTCAGGTACACCGCAACTACGCTATAGACGTGAACGGCAATGAGATATTTGTTCAAAATGCCGAATTACATACACATGGTTTTGTAACACCCGATTTAGGGATGGGTGCCTACCGGAATGCATCTATAATAAATGCTGTTTTAGGTCGGGAGGTTTACCAGGTAGAAAAAAGAATTGCTTTTCAGCAGTTTAATGTAACAGAAGAAAAACCGGCACCAACATATTCCAATACAGATTTACGGGTACCTGCAGACATAACTGAACCGGATTTATAAATCCAAAAAAATTATAACCTAAAAACAAATAAGATGAATTATAATAATTTCAATCAAATAAAGCCTTTAAATAAAGAAATCTGGGATAAGGTAAATCTAAATTATATCGCAAAATCCATTGTTGAATTAATGCACGAAAAATTGGCGGAACCCAGGCTGATTGATACGAATGAAGAAGGCATCGCTAATTTTCAGCTGGCTACAGATGATGATAACATTTACTATACTTTTTCCGGGCAGCAACGTGCGCTGGATTATCTCCATCTAGATAAAAAAAGCATCAAAAAATTTGTGAACGGTGAACCAGTTCCGGTAAATGATGCGCCCGCATTTTATACCGAGCAGCAAAAACGCTTTGGGATAAATCCATTTACACTTGCGCACTTTGTAGAAGAAACACTAAATACTTTATATGCCGATGCTTATATCCATGAAAAAGGGCGGCTAACTGCCGATGAACTGGCCAATGCAGATTATCAAACCATCGAGCATCAAATGGACGGACATCCATGGGCAACGATAAACAAAGGAAGAATCGGTTTTAACCATACCGATCAGGGTAAGTATGCACCGGAAGCGGCGCAAAAAACACAACTGGCCTGGTTAGCGGTACACCGAAGCAGGGCAGCATTTAAAAGTATCGAAGGCATTTCATCATTTTCATTTTATAATGAAGAGTTAAGTTTAAAACAGGTTCATGATTTTAACCAGGTTTTAATTAATCAACAATTAAAGCCGGATGATTATCTGTTCATCCCTGTTCATGAATGGCAATGGAACAACAAAATTGTATTACAACTTGCACATGACATTGCTCATAATTTAATAATTCCTGTTGGAGTTGGACAGGACGAATACATGTGCCAAAATAGCATCCGTACTTTTTTCAATATTAGCGAACCTAAAAAGCATTATGTAAAAACGGCCATTTCTATTTTAAATACATCAATTTTCAGAGGGCTGTCGCCTAAAAAATTAGCCATTGCGCCACGGGTAACCCAATGGGCAAAAGACATGCTGGCGGGAGATGCCTATTTAAAACGAACCGGCGTTGTTCTTTTAGGTGAAGTGGCAACAGTTGCCTATACACATCCGCAATACAATAAAATACCTGGTTCACCCTATCAATACCAGGAGTTTTTAGGTGCAATATGGCGTGAAAGTGCTGAAAATTATCTGTCAGAAAATGAAAACATCATGACGATGGCCAGTTTACTGTATGTAGATGACCAGGGCAAAAGCATGGTGCAGGCATTAATTGAAAAATCGGGATTAGATGCAGAAACCTGGTTAAACGCTTACTTAGCCGCATACCTGAAACCTGTATTAAGAATTTTTTATAAACACGCTTTTTTCTTCAGTCCGCATGGGGAAAATACCATTCTGGTCATGAAAAATGGTGTACCTGAAAGAATCATTATTAAAGATTTTGTAGAGGAAATCGTATTAACAGAAGAATCAAAAACAAAATTACCTGATGATTTAGTTCATGTTTTAAGAGATATTAATGATGAGTTAGCGCCATTATTCATTCTATCGGGCATATTTGATGCGGTATTCAGATACCTCAGCGATATTTTCCACAGCTATGTTGGACTTGATGAGAAGCTTTTCTGGCGCCAGGTAGCCGATGTAATCTTAGCTTTTCAGCAAGAAAATCCGGAACTTAGTTCAAAATTCGAAAAATTCGACTTGTTCGTGCCAGAGTTTACAAGGGTATGCATCAACAGGGTTCGGTTATTAACGCATGGTTATAGTGAAAGTACGGATGTACCTGTTCCAGAGCTTATTGGTACCTTAGTTAATCCGGCGGCCGCTGCGCTAAATGAAAATGTATTAGTGTAATATTTAGTAGGGCAGTTAACTTTTTAACAGCGTTGTCAACTTTCTGGTAAACGAACCATTAAAGTTGACAACGCTTTCATAGGCATAGTTGTCAACTTCCCGGTAATCCGGCTATGAAAATTAACAACGCCGGATAAAACTAAAAAAATAGTTAATATTTGTAAATTGTGTTATCTTGCTTTATAATTTAAATCAAAGATGAAAACACTATTATTTATTTTTTTATCTGCACTTTTATTGGAAACCCCAACAATTGAAAATGACCGCGATCGTTGGAAACCATATTACACCAACGTTATGCCTTCAGAAATAGCCGATAAGTGGTTTCTTCCCTTTGATGTGCCTAATCGCAAAAAAATAAGCAACATCAAAATCATCAGTATTTTCGGCGATCACAGAGACAGCTACCTTAAAGGCCACATTCACACGGCAATCGATATTAATCCTGTACAAGTTAAATCAAAGCTGACCAATGTTTATACAATGGCGAACGGAATTGTTTGCTCCATTCATTTAAGCGAAAATCAGCGTACGGTTGTGGTAAAACATAAATTGCCGGGCGGGTTAATTATGTTTACGACCTACAAACACCTGAAAGAAGTTTACGTAAAAAATGGTCAGCAAGTGGATGAAAATACTAAGCTTGCCCGTTTATTTACCAAAGTAGAAAGCAAAAAATATGGCGGGGATTACCACCACTTACATCTGGAAATTCGCAAAAAATTTGATGACTATGGTTGTGCCAGCTGGTTGACGATGAATAAAAATCAACTTAACGAACGTTTTTATAATCCTCAGCTTTTCATAAAAGAATATGTAAAATAAATTAACGTTGTCAACTTTCTGGCGAATCAATCATTAAAGTTAACAATACTTTTATATATGTAAGATAAGCATGCTTATTATTGATAGATTTCCTTTAATTTGAATTTATATTAGAAACTATCTCTGTCTTAAAATTAGGAAATCCAAATGAGCAATATAGATTTAACAAATCGCTACGAATCGATGATTTACCGCAGGTGCGGTAATAGCGGTTTAAAACTACCTGCATTATCACTAGGTTTATGGCATAATTTCGGCCATGTAAATGTATATGAAAACAGTAAAAACTTAATCGCAACTGCCTTTGGCAGTGGCATTACACATTTCGATTTAGCTAACAATTACGGTCCGCCTCCGGGTTCGGCTGAAGAAACCCTTGGTAAAATTTTAAGAGAAAATTTCAAAAGTTATCGGGATGAAATGATTATTTCTTCAAAGGCCGGTTATACCATGTGGGATGGTCCATATGGGGATTGGGGTTCGAAAAAGTATCTGGTTTCCAGTTTGGACCAGAGTTTGAAAAGAATGAAGCTGGATTATGTGGATATTTTTTACCACCACCGACCTGATCCGGAAACACCCTTGGAAGAAACCATGGCTGCATTAAGTCTAATTGTTCAGCAAGGAAAGGCTTTATATGTTGGTCTATCAAATTACCAGGCAAGTGATGCAGAAAAAGCATTTAAATTACTTAAAGAAATGGGAACACCCTGCTTAATCCATCAACCTAAATATTCGATGTTTGAACGATGGGTTGAAGAGGGATTAATGGATGTACTTAAAGAAAACGGCGTTGGCTGCATCCCCTTTTCACCACTGGCACAAGGATTACTTACGGATAAATACCTTCATGGCATTCCCGCAGATTCAAGAGTAGCAACAAGTGGCGTTTTCCTGAACGAAAAGAGTTTAACTACTGAAAAGCTTTCTAAAATAGCCAGGTTAGATGAAGTTGCAAAATCCAGAAATCAAAAACTGGCACACATGGCAATTGCATGGTTACTAAAAGATGAAAGAGTAACTTCTGTGCTGATCGGTGCGAGTAAACCTGAACAGATATCAGATTCAATTAAAGCTTTAGATAACATCTGCTTTACCAACGAAGAGCTCAATAAAATTGACGATATATTAGCTTAAACCTGAGGAGTTCGATTATTTTTTATGATGCTTAATTAGGTTTTCAGATTAAACAGGCCGTCACCCTGAAATACTTTGCCTGCCGCAGGCAAGGTATTTCAGGGGCTTACGCCCGGGAGAAATGCCGAAATAATCCGACCGCTATCGGATCAGCAGCTAATGAAGCTAGGTTTAATTGTTTATAAGACCTGATTTTCTATGATTAATTATCGAAGCCAGGTGTAGCAGCCCTCAAAAATTAAATTATTTTAAAGATTATTTATTTAAAAAAATTCAAACCAAATAAACAGAACTGATGTTTATCATGACAGATAAATTATAAACTTTATGATGAACCAACAAGTTACATTAAATTCAAATGATGAGTTTATTGTAGTAGCAGATGAACAGGAAAGAAATTACTGGGCAGCCAGATTAGGCGTTAGTATTGAGACTTTAAAATCTGCTATCAGAGCGAGCAGAAGCACAACCCTACAAAGCGTTAAAAATTACCTGATAAATAAAGAAAGTAATTTAGTTTAAAAAAATTTACATGAATAGGCTGAATTAACTTATTCATGTAAATTTTGCACTCTTAAAGGCTTAAATCTTCTTCAGGAAATTCTTTTCTGAGTTTTTCAACGACATTTGAAATAGTTGTCTGAACTTGCTTTAGTTGATGTGGTAATGAAGAATCATTAATCTTCTCTTTTCCGTTGGCTTCTATATCCCTGATAATTTTTTGTAATGAAACGATACTCAAATTATCAATATTTGATTTTAATTTATGGGCAATCGCACCCATTTGCACCAAATCATCTGAATGATATGCATCAATCATTTCCTCAACAGTAAGTGGTGTTTGCTCACAAAATATATCGACCATTTTCTTTACAAATGCTTCTCTGCCTTTACTAATTGTCCGAAGACCCGACAAATCATAAAGTGCTTCATTTTCTTCTACCAGGTGTTCCATTTCAATAGTATCAGATTGTATTTTAGAGTCATTCACAATCCATTTATCGATTGTTTTCAAAAATTCCTCTTCATTAATCGGTTTGGTAATGTAATCATTCATACCAGCATCTATACACTTTTCGCGCTCACCTTTAATTGCAGATGCGGTTAAAGCTATAATAGGAATGTTATTCCCAAGACTTCTTAGTTTTTTGGTTGTTTCAAAGCCGTTCATAACCGGCATTTGAATATCCATGAGCACCACATCAAAATTTTCTTTTGTAATCATTTCCAAAGCGGTTTCACCGTTTTCTGCAACCATTACTGTTGCCCCATAATCAAGAAGTAAAATTGATGCTACAAGACGATTCAAATCGTTATCATCCGTAACTAAAATTTTCTTACCCACCAGGAAATTTTCACTAAATGCAGTTTCCTCCTTTTCAGGCATATCTACAGATGCACCTTTCTGTAATTCTAAAACAAAAGAAATCGTTGAGCCGACACCTTTTTTACTTTCGACGAAAATTTCTCCGCCCATTTGCTCAATAAGTTCTTTGCAAATGCTCATGCCTAAGCCTGTACCTCCGTATTTCCTGCTTACCGATTCATGTTCCTGACTAAATTTATCGAACAAATGTTTTACAAAAGCACGCTCCATCCCTATTCCCGTATCAACTACCGAAATATGAATAACCTGCGAGTTCGGTTTATCAGCAATGACACGACAATTTAAATCTACTGAACCCTTTTCTGTAAATTTAACAGCATTTGTCATTAAATTAAGTAATACCTGATTTAAGCGATAAGGATCCCCGATTAAAACCTGTGCAATATTTCCATCAAAATAGAAATTGTTCAAATCCAATCCTTTTTCTTCCCCCTTATGTGTAATAACCTGCATTGCATTTTGCAAAACATCGATAAGGTTAAATCCAATATTTTCTAAACTAAGCTTACCGGCATCAATTTTCGATAAATCCAGCACATCATTAATAATGACTAATAAACTTTTTGATGCGGTATGAATGGTTTCCAGGTAAAATTCCTGCTGGGGTTCGAGGTTGGTTTTAGCCAGCTGATTTGCCATACTCATAATTGCATTCATTGGCGTTCTTATCTCATGACTCATATTCGCCAGGAAAATTTCTTTTGAATGCGCAGATTGTTCAGCTTCAATTCTTGCTTCAACCAGTTCTGTTTCCTGGTTTTTCTGTTCTGTAATATCTAAATGAATACCAATCGAACCAACTAACTCTGCTTTGTCGTTGTAGCGCGGTCCTTCGCTAATCAGCCACCACTTTATATCTCCCGATTTATCCCTTGTTTCTACCTCATATGCATCTGCAAGACCACTTTCATGATGTTTTTTCTTATCCGCATCATTACCGGGTTTTCTGTCGAAATAAAATAAATCTTTAGATTTTTTACCAATTAGTTCAGGCATCGAGTAACCACTCATATGACAAAAACTGTTATTAGCATATGTTATGACATCATCATTATCCACTTCAAGCAAGCCCAGCTTCATATTAGCTAAAATGCTTCTGTATTTCTCTTCATTTATTCTTAAAGATTCTTCAATACTTTTCCGTTCTGTGATGTCTGCCATAAATCCGGAAAAAACTTTTGAATTATTTTGATCCGTATAAGAATAAGAAGAATGTACAGCATACCATCTTGTACTTAATCCGGGAATGGTAATTTCAGACTCGTCATAAAATGGCTCCAGCGTATCTCTGCTATGTTTTTGCTTCAGGTTAATTCTTTCCTGATCTTTCGGTGCAATATATTTCTGATTCCAGAATTCATCGGCCGTCATTCCAAAAACACGCTCGATAGCGGGACTAATGTATCTTAATCCATCTGTTCCGTCTTCCCTGTATTCATATTCATAAATAACGCCGGGTATATTTTCGGATAAAGATTTAAAAACTTTAACACGTTGTTCTAATTCTTCCTCTGTTCGTTTCGTTGGCGTTATGTCAGTATGTGTACCAATAACACGGAGCGGTCTTCCTCTCTCATCTTTCTCAATTACAACGCCCCGGTCTAAAACCCATTTTATATCGTTATTCTTATGTATAATGCGGTATTCTTCATTGTGGGTATCGATCCTTCCTCTCTTATATTTTTTAAAATTGGTAACAAGCAAATGAAAATCATCTTTATGCACGCTGTCCCACCAATTAGATTCACTTTGTTCGAGTTCGTGCTCATTATATCCCCAAAACTCGTTATTTGTTTTTGAGAAAAAAGTTTTACCTGTTGTAAAATCGTGTTCCCAAACATTTCCTATTTTCTCCAGTGCCGTCCTGAAACGATTTTCAGATTCTTTAAGGCGCTCCTGCGCTTCTTTTTCATTCGTAATATCTTCTATGAGCGCAAAAAAGCCGGTTAATTCACCTCTTTGATTATGAATGGCCTGTCCTTTAATTCTTGCCCAGTAAGGGTTTCCCGATTTTGAATAATTATAAATATCCGCGTTAAAGGGTCTGCCATTAGAAACACAATCATTTAAATAATCTAAAGTTTCCCGACTTGTATTCGGACCATTTAACAGGTGTTCAGGTTTTTTTCCAAGTACTTCATCGAAACTATAACCCGTCATGGTGGTAAAACTCTGATTAACCCATGTAATGCGATCTAAATTATCCGTAATGATTACCGTATTGGTATTAACTTCAGCAATTTGAGATAAAATTAAAAGCTGATCGGTCTGTTTTCTTAAGATTTGTTTTTCGGCATTTATGATTTCTAAATCTTTTGAACCTATACCCGCGAAAATAAAAGTTGATGTTGAATCCAGAAATTCAAAGTCTCCATCGAATAATAGATTTGTATTGTCAATCGATTTAATATCTAATAATTGGCCATTGTATGATTTAAGTGAAGTAAAGTCTGTTAAATTATTGTTCGATTCGTCAATTATAAAGCATTCAAAAAATGGTTTATTAATTAAATTAAGGTTTAATTTTTCGAAATTGCTTCCGCAAGATTCTATTATTAAATCCTTATTAATAACTATATAAAATGGGAACAGGCGGTTTAATTGATTTTGACTAAATGAAAATAAGGGTATACTCATATTTTTCAATGATAATTAACATTCAAAGTTTCAGCTTTGAAGAGCGTTTAAGTTTAGTAGATTAATACTTTGCTTCATCAGATATTATAATACCAAAATGAAGTAAAAGAAATTAAAGATATATGTTTAAAATTTAAAAATATATATTGTGAGTTTTATTTTACCTGTTTATTAAAAAATATTACCATTTCGTCAAAAAAAAAGGAAATTAAATATCAATTCACCTGTTTTTAAATGATTTGGAAAATTGTTTCGTCAAAAAAAAATATTATTTATTTAATTTCACCTGTAAAATAGGTTGGCATTTAGAATGCTTTTTTATATTATTGTACAAAATATAACCTGTTTCTTTAATAGGACTATATGCGATTAAATAGTACTGAAATATAATATTAATCATTAAGGTATATGCGGTTATAACTTTAAAGAATTATGGTTATTAACCCTTACAAATAAAATGAATTTTACTTTGCTCCGATTTCAAAAAAAAACAATCAAAAGTTTTTACCAATCTAATGAATTTTATCCTTTCAAAATTACTTTCAAGATATAATTATGGATTCAAAATTTGTTTATAAACAAAATATTGGATTAAGAAATCAGCCAATCAATTCAAATTTAACACATTTAATAGTTTTTTTAAAATTTAACGACTATTTTTCACGTTATTTATAGCTATTATTTAAAACACGTTCCGTAAAATGAATTTATCCGGCATACGAAAGATCAAAATTTTAATCGTTGAAGATGATGTTTTTATGCAAGCCATCCTTGAGGAAATTTTGAGTTCAACATATGATATTGAAACAAGATCGAATGGAATGGACGCGTTGTCTTTCTTGCAAAACGGAAACATTCCTGATTTAATTATTGCTGATTTAAATACGCCTAAACTTAACGGCCTGCAGTTAGTTGAACAGGTTAAGGTAAGCGATTTTTTTAATTCAGTTCCTATAATAATCCTTTCAGGAGAAGAGAGTTCTGACAAAAGAATCCAATGTTTAGATACCGGGGCTGATGATTTTATTGTAAAACCCTTTAACCCTGCAGAACTTGAAGCAAGGATTAGAGTTGTTTTAAGAAGAATGGGTAAATTGAGTACTTAAACTATGATTGAAAAATTATACGCTCCTCCCGGTACGCCAATAATTGCCTTGGTTGGCTTTGAAGATGCTTTTGAAGAAATATTTGCAAATTGCAATTTTGGAGACAACCAGATCTTTCATTTTGATAATGGAATGAAAATGGCATCTGCATGGTCTGAACAAAATCTGAATATCGTTGCCATCATTTCTTATAGTGAAATTATGGCCCCTTCAGGGCTGGCTTTAATTGAAGCGTTAAAAAAGAAAGATCTTCCGCTGGTACCTTTTTTTCTTGTTGTAAATTATTTTAACCCGAATCTGAGAAAGCTTGCACTTTCAGCAGGTATTTCAGATGTATTCCGGCTTCCGTTAAAAGCTGCAAGAGTAGAAAAACGAATAAACTTTTTAATAAATAACTGGATACTACTAAAAGATAATATAAAGTCGGAGGTTCCCCAAATAAAAAATATCGGTTTCGCAAAGCGGGTATTTGATATCTTTTTTGCAGGACTGGCATTATTTTTTCTTTCCCCTTTATTTTTAATAATATATATACTTATAAAATTAGAATCGAAAGGGCCTGTATTTTATTATTCCTTAAGAGCAGGAACAGGTTTTAAAGTATTTAAATTTTACAAATTCCGTTCAATGTTTGTTAATGCCGATCAGCGCATTAAGGATTTAAAACACCTAAACCAGTACGATATAGATTCAGGTAAAAAGGAAGCTGAAACAGGGATAAAAGAAATTTTATGTAATCAATGTGCAGCAGAGGGTAAATGCCAATACCCGCTTTACGCCGATAATATTCAATGGTGTGAAAAGGATTTCAAATATTCTAAAATGGCAAATTCCGGTTCTGCTTTTTTCAAAATAAAGAATGATCCCAGAATTACGAAGGTGGGCAACTTTATCAGAAATACCAGTATTGATGAACTTCCGCAATTGTGGAATGTAATTATCGGCGATATGAGTATTGTCGGAAACAGACCACTTCCTTTATACGAAGCTGAAAAGTTAACAACGGATAAATATGTACTCCGCTTTGCTGCACCTGCAGGAATTACCGGGCTATGGCAGGTAGAAAAACGAGGAAAAGGCGAAATGAGCGAAGAAGAAAGGCTGATGCTTGATAATACTTATGCTAAAAACCAAAGTTTTCTTAACGACATTAAACTTATCCTTAAAACCATACCTGCATTGTTGCAGAAGGAAAATGTTTAGGTAATAAACCAACATTTTGTAACCTATTTAACTTTTCCGGTCGTAATTCTTTTCGGCCAGGCCGCCATTGTATTATATATTTTTTGAAATCATCATTCAAATAGATTTTATAAAATAAATATTACGGGAAATAATGATGAATTCAGATTAGCTGTTCAATAAGCTATCGATATTTAATAAATAGTTTTGAAATGGCAGCTTAAATAAAAAGGCCACCAACATAAAAACGCTGGTGACCTTCTAATCTAAATTTATTTAATTCGGATTACAATGTTGCCATATCAATTACAAAACGGTAACGAACATCGCCCTTTTGCATTCTGTCGTAAGCATTATGAATGTCTTTGATATCTATCATTTCAATATCTGAAACGATGTTATTTTCCGCGCAGAAATCAAGCATTTCCTGGGTTTCCTTGATACCGCCGATACCGGAACCGGCAAGGCTTTTTCTGCCGCCCAATAAGCTGAAAGCAGCAATTTCTGCTGGTTTTGGTGGCACGCCTACACAAATATGGGTACCATTTGTTCTTAATAAAGACAGGTACATGTTAAAATCATGTTCAGCAGATACCGTATCTAAAATAAAATCGAAGGTTCCTTTTGCTGCTTTAATTTGTTCAGGGTCTGTTGTAACCACAAAATGATGAGCACCTAATTTTTTTGCATCTTCTTCCTTTTTAGGCGATGTACTCAAAACAGTAACCTCTGCACCAAACGCAACGCCAAACTTAACGGCCATGTGTCCGAGTCCACCTAAGCCTAAAACAGCCAGTTTATGGCCTTTCCCAACTTTCCAGTGGCGAAGCGGAGAATAGGTTGTGATACCGGCACATAAAAGCGGTGCAACAGCGGCTAAATCTAATTTATCAGAAATATTAAGTACAAATTCTTCTCTAACCACTATACTATCAGAATAACCACCATAGGTAGGTGTTTTTCCATCGCGCTCCAACCCATTATAGGTTTGCGTGTTGCCTTCAAGGCAATATTGCTCTAAATCCTGCTTACAGTTTTCGCATACCTGGCAGGAGTCTACCATACAGCCTGTGCCTGCAAGATCACCAACTTTGAATTTTTTAACATGATCGCCTACTTTAACCACACGTCCGACAATTTCATGTCCGGGAACCATCGGAAAAATACCCGGAAACCAGTCGTTTTTTATTTGATGAAGATCTGAATGGCATACGCCACAAAAAAGTATTTCGAATTGTACGTCGTGTGGTCCTACTTCCCTGCGTTCAAAATTCCAGGGTGCAAGATCTGTTTCAGCACTCTGTGCTGCATATCCTTTTGCTGCTATCATAAATTAATTATTTTTTATTTATTTTATTTAACAAAGATAAGGCGCAATTGTTAAGCAAATCGTATACATTTTAATTGATTACGATAGGCAAACAATAAGGCCTTCCTCAAGAATCATTTCACCATTATTCACGACAGATATATAGCTTATAGAGTAGAAAAGCTATTTAACTGATTTATTTCCCAACCGGTAACTTTACGGTAAAACAGGTTTTCAGGGCTGAAGAGTTAACAATTATTTCACCGCCATGTGCTTTGGTAATTTCACTAGCTATATAAAGCCCGAGGCCAAGCCCTTCCTGCCCATGCTTCACCTTTCCCCTTGAAAAGGGTTTAAAAAGATGTGCCTTTGTGGCTTCATCTATGGGTTTACCTAAATTTATGATGCTGAGTTCCAACCCGTCATCACCCGATTTTGCCGACACCTGTACAGGTTTTCCCTGATCGCCATGCGAAATGGCGTTGCCCAATAAATTTGAAAATAGTTGTGCAATCCGCTTGTTATCGGCCTTGACAGGCTTTATCAAATCCAGTTCGAGGTTTATTTTCGTTTCGGGAACGATAATGTTAAATTCCGTAACCACTTCCTTTAAGGTTGTCTCCAGATCATCGGTATTATCGAAATTAAGGTTAATACCACCGCCGAGCCGGCCTCTGGCAAAGTCGAGAATATTATCAATCAATCCTCTGGTTCGCATGGTCGCATCTTGTATGATCTTCGCTAATTTAAGATTTCGATCGTCCATATTACTCCTGAGCTGGAGTTGTACCGCATTGGATATCGCGTTTACCGGATTCCGGAGATCATGTCCTAACATGGCAATAAACTGTTCCCGTATTTCTCCTTCTTCCTGCTGTTTCTGGTTTTTATCCTCCGCATCCGAAAGATCATTCAGCACACTCAGGTGAAAGGAGATCAAATCGGCGAAAAGGTGAAAGGTATCGAGTGTATGTTTATTATTTACCTGTGCAGGGTTTGGGTCAATGGCACACAGGGTACCAAAAAACTCACCATTCTTAAGGATAATGGGAACAGAAATATAGCTCTGTAAACCATAAATCTGAGGGGTATGATGATGCTTCCATTCCTCATCTTCGCTTACATTATCAATCGCTACACTTTTATAATGCTGACGGATTTCGTTGCAAATGGTGGTATCCAGTTTTAATTCCCCGCCAACGGTAAGGCCAAAACCAATCTGGTCATTTGTTGCGCAGGCTATCCAACGATCTGCAGTAACCCTGGCAATAGCTGAAAAGCCCATTCCGGTTGTTTTACAAACGACCTCAAGAATATTAGATATTATCGGGATTTTCGCAACGGCTTCAATATCGCGTTGAATATCCACTTTGCTAAGGGGTTCCATGCAAGTTTTATTTATCCTGAGCGCAATGCCCCAGGTTTTCAAATATAAAAAATAATTGCGAAAATTTATTGTAATAAAAGTAAAACCAAGCCTGAACTTTCTTGCCATGTAACAACCAGTTCAAAAATCACTTTTTGCCGGATAAAGCAATTTATTAGCATTCCGTAAAATGGAACGACATTATTTCGTTATAGAATGAAATTCTGTAATCTCTATATAAGAAGATCAGGGATTTCTTTACAAGCTTACTTTTTCCTTTTATGACTGCATTATTTGGTTACTGAAGCCAGCAACATTGTAAATTAAAAGCCATGCGGTTACTTAGCATAGCTTCCCAAGCATGTTTCTACTGTATCAATAAGCTCCTGATAATCAAATGGCTTTGCAATGTAGGCTGATGCGCCGGCATGCTCAGCTATTTTTCTTCCATCCCTGCTTGCTGAAATCACAATTACCGGCAAGTTATGCATGCGAGGATTTGAACGAATACTTTTTAGTAATTGATCGCCTGAAATGACCGGCATCCACAAATCCAATAAAATCAGATCGGGCGATTGTGCTTCTATAATAGATAAAACATTCAGGCTATTCCTTTCTACCAAAATTTCATGTCCGGTTTCCTCCAGAATTAAGGCTAACATATCCAATATGCCTTCATCATCGTCGCAAACAAGTATTTTCTTAATTTCCATTTGTATTACCACCCCCTATTGGTAAAGTAAAACTGAATGTAGAGCCTTCACCTTTATTGCTTTCAACCCATAAGGTTCCTTTATGATTCTTTATAATCTGATCACAAATGTATAGTCCAATACCCATTCCCGGAAAACGTTCCTGTACATCACCTACCCGAAAAAATCGTTCAAAAACCTTTTTCTGGTCTTCCGGGCTGATGCCTAAGCCATAGTCTGTTACCGATACCTTTACATATTCGCTTACCCGCGATAAGTGAATAAAAATTTCCTTCGATTCGGGTGAATACTTCACAGCATTTGACAATAAATTATTAATGACCTGTATCAAATGCGATTCATCTCCTTCAATCAACGCTTTGGTAGAACCTTTAAGCGCAAAATGATGCGACGGTGTTGATATTTGCATGGCATCAATAGTTTCACCAACCATTGCATCGAAGTTAAAAAAGGTTTTATGAAGTTCAATATTGCCGCTTTGTAT
The DNA here is from genome assembly GCF_027213645.1 of Pedobacter rhodius. GTDB lineage: Bacteria > Bacteroidota > Bacteroidia > Sphingobacteriales > Sphingobacteriaceae > Pedobacter > Pedobacter rhodius. Next base: position 871,597 of record NZ_JAPWGL010000002.1, read on the forward strand.
ACGCGATACATCCAGAAGTTCTGCGATGAGGTTATTTAACCGCTCTACATAAACAGCAACCTTATCCAGAGTAGTGCGGAAACGGTCACCGGCTTCTGTACTTACCATACGTTGTAAAGCCTGAATATAGCCTTTAATTGTGGTTAACGGTGTTTTTAATTCATGACTTGCTATAGATAGAAAATCATCCTTTCTGCGTTCGATTTCCCGCCTGTCGGTAATATCTTCAATTGCAAGCAATATCTGGTCTTTGTACTGCCCTTCCAGCTCTACACGGTAGGCGTTCAATAACATCAGCTTTCTTCCAATATGCGGAAAATCATGTTCCACTTCAAAATCGACTACCGGATTGTTCGTTGGAAGAATTTTCATAAGCAATTCTTTCAGTTGCGGGATGTCCCACTGATGGTTTCCGAGTTCATAAAGGTGCTTACCTACTGTTTCTTCGGCAGTTACTTTAAAAGTCTTCAGGAAATGATCATTTGCGCTGAGTACATTAAATTGTGGGTCCAGAACCAGAAGACTTTCTCTTACCGTTTGAATAATACTACTGAGAAAAGCTTCACTATCCCGAAGTTCAGCTGTACGCTCGTCTATCTTTTTCTCCATCAAATCTTTCTGCTGGCGAAGATCCTGTTCGGCTTTTTTCCGCGTAGTAATATCGTTTTGAACACCAATAAAGTGTGTTATCTGGCCTGATTTATCTTTTACAGGCGACATGTAAAGTTCATTCCAGAATAAATCGCCATTCTTTCTGTAATTCCTGATTTCTACCCTGCACTCCATCCCATTTTTAACACAATCAGATATTTCCTGTCGCGCTGCCTGAGCACGATCATCTTTTTGAAGAAAACGACAATTATGTCCGATGATTTCAGAACGCTGATAACCGCTAATTAATTCAAAAGCCTTATTACAATAAACAATAGGGTTATCAGGTTGGTTATTATCAGTTATAATAATACCGGAAATAGAAGCATCGAGCGCTTTGGTTAATAATTCAAAGTTATCTGTTAAAGATTCTCCCGAGAGATTAAATTTACCGTTCTTAAATGTGTTCAAATCAATATAGATATTTAAATTTTACAAAATATTATTAAGCTAAACAGGAAGTCAGTCAATTTGTTTTAAAACACCTACAACCAATAAAGTCAGCATTAATTAAAGAATTTGAAAATTAAAGGTCTTACAAATTAATCTTATTTCCTAAGTATCTCATCAATTTTAAAAGAATTGATCCAAGCAGTTGCATTCAGCCCTGGCACAATACATTAATAAAATACGATCTTCTCATCTCTACAGTTTGATAAATTTAATGATAACTTGATAATTACTATAAGCTGCTACCACAGCATTGAAGATAGTGGAATATATTTATTCTATGGATGATTTTAATTTTACAGGCAAGCACATGCTCATTTTGAAGGCCACCTGATGGAGAGGTTAATTATACAAACATTCACAAGCGAATGACTAACCATGATGGTGCTTAAGTTAATGACATTGCCGTAACCCGACTAAACAATAAGCAAAAAATAGTGTTTTCCTGGCATAGCTTAGCAGATGAAAAAAAATTTACTATTATTCGCATTTATTATTACAATGTCTGGTTTAAAGGCACAGGTTAAAGAGCGCTACACACTTTTCCACGCGGTACCAAAGGAAAAACTTCGTGAAATGGAAACAGACAGACCTGATGTCACGGAATCTCCCATCACAACTGATGCAGGGCATTTGCAGGTAGAAACCGACCTTTACCGCCTGGAAAGGACAAATGGAGAAACATCGTTTAAAACAACGCAGTTATTTAACCAGGCCAATCTGAAGCTTGGACTTACCCGTTCAACAGCCATACAGTTGGTTGTTCAAAGCTATACAAAAGAAAAAGTACTAACTGATGGAGCGCCAGAGCGGGATCATGGTTTTGGCGACCTGACTTTGCGTATTAAACAGAACCTTATCGGAAACGATAAAGGGAACTTCGCAATTTCGCTTCTTCCATACATAAAATTCCCGACTGCTTCCGGCCGGGAAGAAAACAGCTATGAGGGCGGTATGATAGTTCCAATGTCGCTTAAACTGGGTGGCAAATGGAAGTTGGGCATGCAGATTGAATTGGACAGGCTACAAAATGAGGAGGCTGAAGGCTACCATACGCAGCTGCTGGAATCTCTAACGGCAAGTCATCCGATATTTAAAAAACTCGACGCCGTTGCGGAAACTCATTATACTTTTGACATACAATCGCATCACTGGAACAATTTTCTAAATGCAGCCTTGCAGTTGGAAATCATGAAAGATGTTAAAATAGATGGGGGACTGAATTATGGCATACAGCATGATGCGATGAGAAGTTATTTTTTCGGACTTTCTTTCAGGTTGTAATACACAGACCATCTGTCACCGTTCCAAGGGCGAAGAATCTGTCGGGTTGCTGCCGTTTTAGTGAAAATTTCGCCCTTTATGAAAGGCACTTTCAGCAGAAGTGACTAACGGCGTAGCATGCCCTTTATAATTGACGGGATTAGTGGCTTCATTTGCCTGAACCAATGTTTGCGGCAGGTTTGTTTCCGTTAAGCTGCGTAATAATGCGCTCAAATTAAAACAGTGTGAAACAACCAGGTGCGTTACCCCGTTAGCGACCTGTAATTTTCCCTTTACCATAAGCAGTTTAGACTGAACGATTTCTTTACGGTATTTATCAAACAGCGACTGCCATACAACCAGGTTTGCTGAACCTGTTTCATCTTCGAGCGTAATAAATAATACGCCTTTAGCCGTGCCAGGCCGTTGCCTAACTGTGATGAGCCCGGCTATGCTAACTATATCTCCATCATTCTTCATTGCCAAGTCGCTTATCCGTAGATTACCCAGCTGCCGCAGTTGCGTCCGGACTAAACCAACCGGGTGATCTTTGAGGGATAATCCGGTCGAAATGTAATCTTGTACCACATGCTCGCCCCTTGTCATCTCCGGTAAGGGTATTTCCGGCTCTAAAACCGTTTCCGATACCTGCCCGTCGAACAATCCTATTGGCCGGTCGGCCAAAGCAGAGACTTCCCAGAGCGCCATCCGCCGGTCAGCGCCCAGCGAGCGGAAGGCATCTGCATCTGCCAGTTTTTCCAATGCTGCCTCCGGAACACCTGCCGCCCGTAATTGGTCGATGTGCCGGTAGCCTTGGTTACGCATAACCACAAGTTGCAGCATATCATCTTCTTTCAGCCCTTTTACCTGCCGGAATCCCATGCGCACCGCATAATATTTTTCGTTTTTAGCCTCCAGTATGTTATCCCATTCTGAATAATTTACATCCACCGGTAATACCTGCACCTGGTGGTTCCGGGCATCCTGAACGATTTGAGCAGGCTGATAAAAACCCATGGGCTGGCTGTTCAGCAATGCTGCACAGAATACATCCGGATAATGGCATTTGAGCCAGGAAGAAATGTAAACCAGCAAGGCAAAAGAGGCCGCATGGCTTTCGGGGAAGCCATAGCCTTCAAAACCCTGGAGTTGCTTAAATATACGTCGTGCAAAATCTTCTTTGTAACCACGGGCTGTCATGCCGTCGACCAGCTTCTTTTCATAAATATGCAGTTTACCGTTGGCTTTAAAGGAAGCCATACTTCGGCGTAACTGATCAGCTTCTGCGGGTGTAAAACCAGCCGCAACAATGGCGATTTCCATTGCCTGTTCCTGGAAAAGCGGTACCCCCATGGTGCGGCTTAATATTTCTTCGAGTTCCGGTTTGGGGTATTCGGGCAGTTCTTCCTTATTACGCCGCCGCAGGTAAGGATGAACCATATCCCCCTGAATCGGGCCGGGCCGAACAATGGCGACCTCTATCACCAGGTCATAGAATTCACGCGGTTTAAGCCGTGGCAGCATAGACATCTGCGCCCGGCTCTCGATCTGGAAAACGCCAATGGTATCCGCCTTACATATCATGTCATAAACAGCCACGTCGTCCTGCGGTACATTGGCCAGGGTAAGTTTCTTTCCGTAATGCTTCAATATGAAATCAAAAGCTTTACGTATCATGGTTAGCATGCCCAAACCCAATACGTCTACCTTTAGAATTTGGAGGTCTTCCAAATCGTCTTTATTCCATTCTACCTGCGTACGGTTTTCCATACGGGCATTCAATACCGGGCAGAGATCGGATAATTTACCCTCGGTGATGACGAATCCACCGGTATGCTGACCCAATTGCCTTGGAAAGCCGATGAGCTGGCAGGTGAGCTCCAAAACTTTGAGGATAAGCGGATCTTTGGGATTTAATCCGTTATCCCGAAGTCGTTTCTCATCAAAACCTTCCTTATAAAAATCCCAGATTGTGGCCCCGATGCGTTTAATGGTATCTTCTGATAAACCCATGGCTCTGCCAACATCACGGATTGCGCCTTTGTGCCGTTCCTGCGTAACGGTTGCTACGATAGCCGCCCGGTCGCGGCCGTAATCATTGTAAATGAACTGGATGATTTCTTCCCGGCGCTCATGCTCAAAGTCGACATCAATATCAGGCCATTCATCACGGGCATCAGACATAAAGCGGGAGAACAACAAACGGGATTTGGCAGGGTTTACCGCTGTAATGCCCAGGCAATAACAAACGGTAGAGTTGGCTGCCGAGCCACGGCCCTGGTGCAGAATACCTAAGTCTTCTGCCTGTTGTGTATAGCGGTATACACGCAGAAAATACCAGGCAAGTTTTCGCTTTTCAATAAAGTCAAGCTCAAATTCAATTTGCTGTACATGCTTTTCAGGCACCGGGTCGCCAAAATACTCCTTAGCACCATCCCAGGTAAGTTTAGTCAGCCGCTGCTGTGCAGTCATACCATTTACCAGCTTTTCCTCGGGTTCGAGGTATTTGAGTTCATTAAGTGAAAAGTTACAGGCAGCGGCAATGGAAAGTGCATTGCTAATTGCTTCAGGATAAGCCCGAAACAATCGATAAACTTCTGCTGAAGGCTTAAGGTAACGCTCCGCATTTGGATGGAGTTTAAAACCGGCGTTATAAATCGTACATTTTTCGCGGATACAGGTGAGTACATCCTGCAGTTCACGGCGCCCGGCACTGTGATAGTGCACATCACCTGTAGCAACCAAAGGTACACCTGTTGCTTTCAGCCGGAATAACCGCTTGGCATCCTGCCCCTGGTAGTTGAAGGAGGCTGAAAGGTAAAGCGAGTGGCCAAATTGTTTTCGGTATTCGGCCAGGTCGCTAAGAAAGCCTGCATCCAGTTCAAAGCGGCTGTTGAGCTGTTCAGGCGGTACCGCTATAAATAGGATGCCTTCCTGATGTGCATAAACATCTGTTTTGTACAATTCACACTTGCCTTTTTCAGTCCGCAGGTTACCTTTGGTTAGCAAAGCAGATAAGCTTGCATAAGCTTTATGGTTTGTTGGATAGGCTAATAAACTGGCTCCATCAACTAAATCCAACCGGCAGGCCGGAATGAAATGAATGTTTTTTCCCCTGGCTTCCATGTGTGCCCGCACAATCCCGGCCAGTGAATTCCGATCGGTAATGGCAATTGCTGTATAGCCTAAAGCTTCCGCATGCTCCACAAGTTCATGGGGATGCGAGCCCCCGCGCAGGAAGCTGAAGTTTGAAGTTACCTGTAATTCTGCGTATGCTGTCATGTAATCTGTTAAGAAAAGTAACCATGTAAATACCAGGCCGGACTATCGCCATCATATGGGCCGGAGCGGAATACCCAGTAACGTTGTCCCTCGCTATCCTCTACGGCATAATAATCCCGGTGCTTCCCGCTGTCACGCCACCATTCCCTTCCGATGCGTTCCGGCCCATCGGCTTTGATAACCGTATGCCGTTTGTTCTTATAGGTAAATGTTTTTGGAGGATTATCAGGTATCAATGCCATTACCTGTATGCGTTCGGGTATGGCCAGCAATCGGATTGGCCGCATTTGTACGGGCCAGGCTGTTCCCGGTTCCTCCTTTAGCGAAGCGGCTATTTTAACCGACTGTTCGGGCCAGTAATGTTCTGCAGGCAAATAACGTCCGATTGCAGCCGGCCCAACTTTCCCTGCCACGCGATCAAGCAATTCTGCCAGTGCAGTATCTGCCAGGCCTTTAGCTTCAATCCATAATTGCTCCTGCACCGTATCTATGTCCTCTACTTTAAGTGCTTCTAATGTAAAGAGGTCGATACCCAGGGCAGGTTCAATTTTAGCAATCTGCAAGTTAAATAATTTGCGCAGATGTGAAAGGTTGTATGAACCCCGGTTTGTTGTAATGCCCGCCTGCACCCTGCGCCCATCTATACGATGGCATTTGAGTACCGCTTTTCGCAGTCCTTTTCCTTCTGCCTTCAGGCGAACGCATAAGGCAGATAATAATTTTTCGATGGCGATTTCGATTCCAACGACTGTACATATCGGTTCAAGACATGGCAGGCGCTCTACATAGGGAACCGGCGGCACCAGCGGCACCAATTCTTCCTCTTTCCGGCCTAAAGCCTGGTCAATACGAAGTAAGAGCATATTGCCAAACCTTCGGCGCAACACCGAAGCAGGTATGGAAAGTAAAGGGCCAACCGACCGGAAACCCAGCTTCTGCAGCCTTTCCAGCACATCCGGTTCCAGCCTTAAAGCTGCCGGAGGTAATCCTGTTAATGCCTGTGCCTGCGTGCCGCCAGCAACAATGGGCCCGGCCTTTGCAAAACGCGATACGGCCCAGGCTGTACCGGGTGTATCGGCTATTGCCGCCCTTGCATCGAAGCCTGCATTTCTTAATTTTAAAATAATTTCTTTAAGGTACTCCCGCTCATTTACCCAAAGGTGGGCGCAGCCTGATAAGTTGAGCAGGAGGCCATCCGGCAGGTCGATTGCAACAACAGGTGTATAACGGATGCACCATAATCCTAAAAGCCTTAATAATTTCGCGGCTTTCCCAGGTATATCATTGATTACCAGCAGCCCCGCTACCGCTGCACGCGCATCTGCTGCTGCCATACCGGTAAAAGCACCTTGCTGTTCGGCTGCTGCGCTGGAAGCTGTGATAATCATTTTGTTTTTGACCGGTGCAGCGAGTACGAAGGGTAAGCCCTTCAATTCGGGTTGGCGAAGCGCCAGCCCGTCTGTCAGCAAATGCCTGAACCATATAGCCATGTATCTTTTCTGCATTGCTTACCCCGCCTTTCTTTCTTCTGCTAAAACCAGCTGTTCAACAGGCATGAACCGGCCATTATTCCATTCCAACAGCCAGCTGCCCGGCTTTCCGTTACGTACTTTTAACAAATCTACCTGCCAGCGGAAAAAGCCCAAACCAGGCAAGCCGTCTAAATCGGCACTTGGTACCGGCTTCACCTGCCAGCGCGCTGTGCAGGCGGTAGATCGCAACTTTGCTGTCGCATTCCGCAGTACAAAACAGGTTACCCGGCTTTGCTCTACTGTGAGCTGTAAACGTTGTGATTGCTTAAAATTAAGCGCCTGTACTTCGCAAACCACTGCAGCTAAACCGCTGCATTTCAAGGCTTCCTCCATCACCCAAAGGGCTTCTTCATCTTTAGTGAGGCTGATAAAAACCACCCGGTGCGGCGCTACACCGAATACCGTCATTGCCGGGGCAAATAAAGGCTTTGTTTTCCCTATCCAGACACAGATTCTATCCTGTTGCATCAGCAATGATAAAATACCGGTAACCAATCCCCCGCCTGCAGCAGCCTGTTCTGCAGAGCTGCAAACAAACTCGTGTACCGCGGCTATTGGGAAAATGCCGTTCGGAAAAGCGGTCTCCAGCGGGCCCAGTCCAATCAACGCATGCATACCGGCAAGCGGCGGGCGATAACCCTCCATTTGTAAAATATTTTGCCGCAGTTTATGTATAATGTCTTTCTTGTTTTCCATCAGCCGTTAGTTTAAGCTTGGTTTACGGAATTGCGGCACAAAAGCCGCGTACAGGCATTCAGGTAGATGACCATCAGGGTTGCTGATTGCGATGCCCGTGCTTTTTAATTTTATGCAGGCCAGCAGACTTTGATAATCCGGGCGGAGGGCATCAAGGTCTGGTGCAAAATAAGAAATATGGAGATCATCATTTGAAATCCTGCTGTTACGAGCATACCAGATGCCGTTCTCAAACTGTTTTGAAACCAAAAAGTTGCCGGGGGTAGGATATCTATCCGCGAACTGCGGGATATAAGGCATACCCCATTGCTCAGGCAGTACTTCGTCTACCTGTATCCGGGATAATCCCCGGCTTAGTTTCACATCGATATAAAATTCCAACATTTTAGATTACAAAATAATACTAAAATTATTAGTATTACAAATATTAAAGGCAAATGTTTTAAACAAAATTTATCAATTATTATATTAATTAATTGATTTACAAATTTTTAACACAAAATAAAAAACCAAAAGTTATACGTTTTAGATAGAAATTCAAAATCTTATTAAATTAAATTACTAAATAATTTAGCTAAATATTTGGAATCAATAAAATAGAAATAAGTAAATGGCTGTACGTCATTCGCTCAGGCTGATATATGGAAAAATTATAGAAACAGCCATAACCATTAACAAACATTATGGCTTCAGGCAATGTTGTATCAAATAATTAACCTTAATGAATTTAATTTCAAAACAAATTATTTCTTTCTTCGGGCGCATAAAGAAAACAGCCTGAATGTTCAAGGATAATTATCCTTTCTGTGCAGATGATTGGTGTTTTAAAGTACTATAACAGATGATTGTATCTTATAACGAAAAAGGCTGGGAAGTTGTAACCCAACGGGGCCATGGACTATTGGCAGGCCAAATTTGTGCAAGATGGAAAGTCTCTGATCAGCCTTTGCGCTGGGTAGAGACACTTATTGCAACAACAGAACATGATGATCTGATAAATGAATTTGAAAGTTCTCCTCTTCTTGATGATAACGGGGCACCACTGAACTTTAAGGATTCGATCTTTAATGAACAAGCCACTGAAGCACTGCTAAACATGGCCCTAACCCGCAGCCGTTTTATTGCTTTGCTTATTGCCCGCCATATTTCCTTTACCCACGGGCATGAACCAAAAGCAAAAACATTCCTTAAAAGACTTGAAAAAGAGGAAAAAAAATGGATAAGTGAAGCTCAGCTGACGACAAAAGAAATAGAACAAGCTTATCGCCTTCTCCAATTTTGTGACGCTTTTTCTTTATTAATATGCCAGAAAATTGTTCCTCCTGAACAACGGAAAATAGAAATCAGTAAGGGCCCGGACGGAACCAGTTATACCTTATGCCAATATGGGGAGCAACTTGTTGTTGAACCCTGGCCTTTTGAACTAAATGAATTCGTTGTTGTGTATGAGACCAGGACCATTAAAAATTTGAAATTCTCAAATGCGCAGTCCTTCCGTAAAGCACTTCTGGAATCAGCAATAACACTTCAGGAAATTAAAATTTCAAGTTCATTTTAATTGTACGGATATTGAAATCGTGAATGTGCCTCAAAACGGCTTATTAAGCCATTAGCATACCGGCAATAAAGCTCAAATTACGGTTAAAAACACCTTTTCCATCAACTTGCTGATCGGATTTAATAACCTTCTTTTAAAAGGAAAACTGGTATTATTATGGAAGCTTAAAAAATTTAGAACCCTTTTAGGTTTCGAACACACCATAATATATCCAATCCTTATTCAAAGCACAAAAAAAGCGACCGAAGTCGCTTTGAATATTTAAACAGTATTTTGGTTAATAAACACGTACAAGCCAATTGTAATAAAAATTAGCCCTCATTGATATGGCGATGGAGATATTCTTCAACATTAAGCAAATCATTATCCACCTGCTCCTTAGCAGTCATAGATTGATAATGGCTGGAATCTTCATCAAACTGGCTAAATAGGGAAAACTTCAATAAAACTTCGCCTGAAGCCGATTCTTCTTCATGAATCTGGCCTATCAAGGTAAATATGCCTTCAATTCCGTCGTGCACAAAACTATATTTTACTTGTATCGTATCCAGATTTACAGTAGGAATTTCAGCAATTTCCGTATATTCCCTGTCTCTAACCGTTTCTAATCCTTGTTTTATTAATTCAAGGGCTTTTTGTTTTTTCTCGTCATTCATATAATTCAGGTGCTTTATATAATAGAACAGATTAAATCCTCGTATGTTTTTAATACTTCAGGCTTAAAAAAAGTTAAGAATACCAAAGTCGTTTCAGTCAGCATACCAACATAATTACTTTGGGCTCCGTTTTGTTTGATGCGAACAACCGGAAGCTCATCCAAAACGGAAACACAACAGACCTCACCGGAACGGAAACCCGTATATTGCTTATTTTCGCGTTGTCTCCAAATGAAACCATAGCGCGAAGCCGTTTGCAAAAAGAGGTATGGGAAGATGAAGGTGTTATTGTAGGGCGCAGTCTGGATATGTTCATATCAAAACTTAGAAAAAAACTGGAAGCTGATCCGAATATTAAAATAGTTGTGGTACGCGGAAAAGGATATAAGCTTGAGGTTATTTGAAATACACTCTAACGGAAAGCTTATTGTTAAAAGATTCCCTAACAAACCTTTCACTTTTACCTTCAGGATTTTATTTACTTGATTTACATTTCCGGAATTACGGGTATTTGTAATGATAACCTTTGCAGAGATAAACGAAAAATTTTCTCACCGGCTTATTGTTTCTTTCAATAATAATTGGTGGCAACTGCCTGACCGAGCTAAAATATCCCTTAAGTTTTTCGGGAATCAGGGTTTCCATTCCAATATCCTTAAAAAGGGGATCCGAATCGATGAAGATTGCATCCCGACCGCTTAATTTGCTCAGGTCGGTACCCAAAAAATCGAATTCCAGACCAGGCTCACCCAGAACATTCTGCCCATATATAAAATTTTTGCTGTATAAGTTCAGCTCAGCGGAAGTCTTGTACCCATCAGCAGAAAACACAAAATCTGCATGCTGCTGCGTTTTGATTAGCGATACTTTCACCGATAGTTCCCTCCACCCCAGCCAGGTATCATCTGATCTTATGGAAAAAGGATAAAACAGAATCTCAACAATCAGCCCGAGGTGAACGATCAAAGAAAGCAGCATCTGCCATTTGAACCATTTTTCATTTAGATAGCTACTTGCCCATAGTATTCCGGAAATATAAGCCGGCATCATCCAGTTAATCTTGATCCAGTATACTGGGGAGATTAAAAGAAACAAAAGGAAAACCGGTAGAAAAAAACTTAGAAGAAACAGATTATTCGGGTGCATTTCAGCAGATTTTTTACGGTACTTTCTCACCAGGGCATAGAGGCCATAAAAAAGGGTAATAAAAAGTACGGGCATTAATAGCGCAAGCTGGTGGCCCAGCAGGCCCAATGTGAATTTGGGCTTTATTGAAAATGCAGATATTTCTCCCATGCGCTGGGATCCCTGAAAGGCAAAGGAGGCAAAGTGGTGCTGAAAGTTCCAGATGATTACCGGCGCAGAAACCAGCATCATCACTATACAGGAAAGCCAAGGCCAAATCGTAGTCAGCAGTCTCCGATGCGAACCAGACAGCAGCAGAAACAATAGCAAACCAAATGGCAAAAAAACGGCCGTATACTTGCTGTCAAAGGCGAGCCCCATGGCAATACCACTGAATATCCAGTAGGCCTTTTCATCCAGCTGCAGCGCCCTGTAAAGGGTAAGCAGCGATAATGTCCAGAAAAAAATCAGCGGTGTATCGGGCGTAGAAACCAGCGAGAGTACGCTGACCATCAGCGTAGAGAGCAGCAGCATTGTAGAACGTATCGCCTGCCTGCCGGGATAAAACGAAAGGGCAAGTCTATAGAAAAGCAGAACAGTTCCTATTGTCAGGATTGAATCCGCGAGTTTTATAGCAACCACATTAGAACCAAAAACCCAGGTAAAAAACCCTAAAAGCACTGCAATTGCAGGAGGATGATCAAAATAAGAAAGTGATGGGTGCTGACTGTAAAGATAATAATAGGCATCCTGGGGCATTGGCCCAAATGTAAATATTGATAAAATGCGAATGAAAACAATAGCCGCTATCGCATATCGCAGCAAGCTTTCAGGTAAAGACCTTTTTTGCATTTTCATATCATTTGTGCGATTAAGTTTATTACAGCAGACCGCTCCATAAACGAATCTAACACAACATTCTGTAGGAATTTAGAAGTGGGGGTAAATATACATAGAAACTACTCATGAATGATGGGGGATTGTTATTAAAAACCCTTTTGAATTAATCAAATATGAGAAAAAAGAATAATATAATTCTAAACTAAAAGGACTAAGCCCGCCTATGAGTTTACAGTTATGGAAAAACAAAGCCAGCTAACTTTATAAACGGGCAAATATCCAACTGCTGCTTTTCAATATTCATAGCAAAGAAAATATTGAATAAATTCAACTGTAATACAATTCATTAGGTATAAGAAGAGTCGCCACCCCTACGACTATCTGCCATGCTATAATAAACATCTATGTGTTAAGGTTGCCCTATATCATCCCTTCGGTCTGCACCTGCAGGAAAACAACATTAAAATCCCCAACTTATTAATGCTCATATAAATGGTCTGCCCATCAATCTAATCTTCCCAGTAAGGCTGATTTAGGGTTTGCAGATATGAGGTGAACTTATGCTGGCTTTTGTACAAATGGATTTTTTCTAACCCGGTTGGGGTAGCTATTCCACATATTACATGCCCCAATAGATTTTCGTGCTCGGTTATGTCGAGACCTTTCAAAGATTCGTGACCAGAAATAACGACCGTACTCTCCAGAAAAAACCTGGACATGACATTTACATTAAAATCATCCTTATATAAACGAAGCCCAATCCCCTTTTCAATACTGGATTTTAAAGCATCGAAAATAAATCTTTCTTTATGCTGCATTAATATCAGATAGGATTGATAATGATCTTTTTCCAGTGTATGAATAATAGCCGGATTTAGTCTGAAAAATAATCTTTGTGTAAATACCATTATTAAAAATAATTCAATGATAGGGTCGTTTGTTGTTTTTGACAGTATCGTAAAGTTATTAATATTGCCAGCAGCTTCCTTAACGATAAAATCCTCGACCAGTGCATTTTTATTCTTGAATAATTTATAGATCGTTTCTTTTGCCATGCTCAAATGAGCAGCTAAATCGTCTATAGTGACTGATTTGATACCGTTTTTAAGGAAAAGTTCGGCCGCCTTTTCGGCAATCCTGGTTAGTGTTTCCATACCTGATTCTATCTGTCCCCGTTCAAGAGGTTCTACTATTTTAATAATTAACTGGAATGATTGGTTAAGGTTTTCCAACGGCTTTCCGACAATATAATAAGCAACTCGTTTATTAAAAACTTGCAGAATACAATGCTTAAAACCGGTTTTTCAACTGGTTTCAGGTATGGGGTAGCGATTTGATAGTATATCCTGAATTTGTGGATTACCGATATACGGTCATTATAGTACATATTAAGCCAGGTTTTAATTCCATGTAATAACTTGCCAGATAACACGTAGCCAGGAATAGGTTTACCGATGAGGTATACGCATAAAAAATCTGCTTTCGTTGTATTCTTATAATTGAAATTTCGAGTACCCGTATACTTGACAAAATGGTTTTTGGCATACAGGTTTTCAATTTTCAATTCCAGTTCCTCGCGTAACTGTTCGGAAAGATTGATGTATTCTGCCTCGAATACATCAGTTGTTTTTAAATTTGCGCTCATATCAGGTAAATTAAATACGATATAAATTATTTACGGCCTCCCATATTGGCTTTAAATGGATTAAATGATAATCCTATATTGAAATACCCCACCCCATCCTGTGTATTTTCATAAACATAATCAGAGAAGGCTGCATTCTTCTGGTAAAGCCTGGCTACCAACGTATTCGCTATCCCTCCCTTTAACGTAAGTATCAGCTTGCTGCCAAGTGCCTGTTCATACATTGCACCCGATTTTATCTCCAATTGCGTATATTCGTAGGTTCCCGGCAAAAAGAATTGTCCAGGCTTAACATAAAAACCTTCACCCAACAGTTCGCTGCCTAATGACAGTCTGCCATTTTTAAAAAGTGGCCGTTGAACCTTCAAATGCCTCGGTAGAATTAAATCCAGGCTCCACCGGGAATTACTGAAACTTTGTTTCCATGAAAACGATGGTAAGACGGGTGAGATTGCCGTGCGGTCAATCAGTCCAAGAAGGCCTACAGTAATTAGGGTATTTTGATTGCGCTTCAATACAAGAGCTGCAGCAAACAGTCCTTTCACCCTTTGTATGCCATCTTCATCTCCGTCTACGTTCAATGTTGCATTATAGATTACAGGTTTTCCAAACAGCTTGGAGAAATAGGTAAAACTACCCGCAGCGGAGAGGTAATGAAAACTCATTTCGCTTCGCTCGTTTACCAAACCATATGCAACCTGGGGTGTTACATCGTTAAAATCGTAGTGGTTGTATTTATACCTCAAGGATGTGGTGATCACATAGTTTCGAGTTTTAAATACAGGAATGTTTAGGGCTACCCTTAAACGGGATTCATTATCTATTTTGCCGCGCTGGAAACTTTCTCCAAAAAGTTTCGAATCGAAATTTCTTGATCCGAATTGTTCAAACTGAACATCAAATACCCTGGTTGTGGGGAACTTATCTGTGATAAATTCTTTTGCTTCCCTTTTAATGGAATCTGTAGTTTGAGCATGTGCATGGATATAAAATAGCAGGATACTGCCGATAATAGTTATTGTTTTCATGTTAAATTTATGTATGTTGAAGTTTTTTACTGAGGCTCAGTATGGAAATTTTATAAATGTGTGTACAGTAAAAAAGTCTATGATTTATGCTGCAGACAGGTATCTGCTGTAAAAGCAGGTTAGCGGAATCTTCGACACTGGAGTGTGATTTTTCATAGCTGATGGTAACTTGCCGGCAATGCAAAGCTTGCCGGCAAGGATGGATCTTATAAGAATTAATGTACGCCTTTGGTGGCTATGGCCGGTTGCGATACTTCCTTTTTAGGAAACCGTAGCCTGAATTTTTCGCCAATGCGATCAACGCAATAATAGACCATTGGTACGATAAAAACAGTCAAACAAAGGCTTGATGTCAGTCCGCCAATGATTACCCAGGCCAATCCGTTTTTCCATTCGCTTCCGGGTGCACTTGATATGGCTATAGGTATCATACCAATAACCATTGCAGTTGTGGTCATCAGAATAGGCCTTAACCGCTCTTTACCTGCTTCTATCAGGGCCTGCCAGGTTGTATCACCATGTTCTTTACGGTGATTGGCAAAATCCACAATCAGGATGGCGTTTTTAGCGACCAGACCGAGCAGCATGATCATCCCCAGAATGGTAAAAATACTCATCGAAGACTTGGTTAATGCCAAAGCTAAAAACACACCGATAAAGGCAACCGGGAGCGAGAACAGCACCACAAACGGGTAGACAAAGTTATCATACAACGCCACCATAACCAGGTACATCAATATCACTGCTGCCACTATCGCTACCCCCATCGCACCAAAGGAATCGCCCTGGCGTTCCACATCGCCGCCCCAGCGCAGGTCAATACCTTCAGGCAGTGGTTTTTTCAATAGCGATTGCTTGATGTTATCAGCAAGTACACCCGATGTAATCCCTAAAACATCGCTTTTTACAGTAACAGAAGTACGACGGTCCTTTCGTTCCAATACACTAGGGCCGCTGCCCTGCGATACATCAGCAAATTGTGATAGTTTGATTAACTTACCAGATGTATTGCTGAAATTCATATTTTTTACATCCTCTACGCTATGCTTATCAAATTCGTCAAACTTTACTTTAATATCGTATTCGTTATTACCCACACGATATTTAGCATCATCATTGCCGGCGAATGAATTTTGAAGCACCGCACCAACCATGTTAATATTTAAGCCTAACTGGCTCATTTTTTCACGGTCGATATTTACTTCTACCTCCGGATTACCATCTTCAACACTTAACGCTACGTTAATTGCGCCGGGCATAAGCTTAATGCGCTGTTTTAATTCATTGGCAGCAGCCATTAATTGCTGCGGGTTTTCTCCGTTTAATACCAGTTGTATTGGTGCACCGCTATTGATCATACTAACCATAGTCGGGCTAATCTTTACCCCAGCGAAGTGCTGCGCAATATCAAGGCTTTTCTTCAGCATTAATTTTTCAGTAGGAAGGTCGCGGTCTTTTTTATCAACCAGCGTTACGGTTAGTTCCGACTTATAATCAGAACCAACACCTGCTACCAGGGAGGTAGTGCTTGATCCGGCAACGTTGCTCGCAACCGTAACCACATCAGGCTGTTTGCGCAGATAAGTTTCAATAGCGTTGCTGCGCAGGTTGTTTTGTTTCACTGTAGAATTTTTATCAAACTCTAAGGCCATCCTGAACTGGCCCTTATCCGTCGGGGCAACAAATTCGCTGCCGATAACCCCTAATTTCATAACCCATACCACTGCAGCAAAAAGGCATATCACCACGCCGCTCATAATGAGTTTATGAGCAAGAACCCATTTCAGGGCATTCATATACCAATTTGTTAATCCTGTAATTAGTTTTTCAAACAGGATAAGCGGTTTATCCAGCAGTTTACGGTTATCTAATATGGATACTTTGCCAAAGCGCGAGGCCAGCCATGGCGTAAGTGTAAAGCAAACAAAAAGACTCATTAAGGTCGCTACTACAATGGTCGCCGAATAAGAGCGCAGGATAGAGCCGATACTGTTTTGAATAAGACACAGCGGACCAAAAACAACCACGTCAACCATGGTAATGGCAATGGCTGAAAAGCCTATCTCGCTCCGTCCGTCAAGTGCTGCGGTAACTTTATCCTTACCCATTGACAGGTGCCGGTGTATATTTTCCAATACCACGATGCTATCATCGACAAGGATTCCAATCACTAGTGACAAGCCAAGCAATGTCATTAAATTCAAGGTATAGCCAAACAGGTACAGCGCGATAAAAGTAGAGATAAGCGATGTGGGTATGGCCACCAATACGATTAGCGAATCGCGGATACTGTGTAGAAATAATAGCATAATGATAGCAACCAGGATCACAGCGAGGATCAAATCGTCGACCACGCCATTGGCTGCCTCAAGGGTATAATCAGCTGTATCGTCGGCGACAATGAATTTTACACCGTTTGCAGCATACCTTTTTTCGATAAGCTTGATTTTTTCTTTAACCTTCTCGCTAATGTCGACGGCATTGGCATCGCCTTGCTTTTTAATAAGCAGGCCTATCCCGTTTTGGCCGTTATAGCGGAATACGCTGGATGGGTCTTTGGTTACGTCGGCCACACTGGCTATATCGCTCAATTTTATCGGGCTGCCTGAAACGGGCAGGCTTACCACCAGGTTGTTCAGTTGCGACACCGAACTGTAATTACCGGATAAACGCACGGTCATTTGGCCCATGCGCTCGGATTTTATTTTTCCCGCAGGGAGCTCCTGGTTACCGTTGGCAACCGCTGTCGTCACATTTAAAATAGAGAGGCCATAATAATCCAGCCTTTCCTTATTAATATTTACCTGTATTTCGCGCTCCTGCCCGCCAATAAGGGTTATCTCACCCACGCCGGTTATCTGCTGAAAAAGCGGATTCACCTGGTTTTTAACGATATCATAAAAAGCAGCATTATCCAGCGAGGAAGTGGCCATGAGTTGAATGATCGGCTGGTCGCTTGGCGTTACCTTACTGATGCTCGATTCTTTTACATCGGTCGGCATATCGCTCTTTATGTTATTTATTTTGCGTTGTACATCCTGCTGTTTCTGATCGATATTGGTACCGCTGACAAATTCGGCGGTAATGATTGAAACACCCTCTAAAGATTGTGAGGTAATGCTTTTTAATCCGTCTACAGCGCTTAGCTGGTCTTCAATTTTTTTGGTTACGGTTTGTTCAATATTAGCAGGCGCCGCGCCGGGGTAACTGGTAGTTACCACCAGAATAGGGTTGGATATATCGGGAAGCAGTTCGTAACTTAATTGTTTGTAACAAAATAATCCGCCGCCTATCAATACCGAAAATATCACGATAATGAGCGAAGGCCTTTTGATAGCTATTTCGGTTAATGTCATTTTAGTAGTTTTAATTTTGTTTCGTCGGTTTATTTTATTTCAACTCTAGTACCGTCTGCAAGGTTAACCAGTCCGCCGATAATCACGATATCATTTATCTCCAAACCTTTGGTTACCTGTATCCGGGTATCATTACTTGCACCAATTTCAATGCTGCGCAACCGGGCTATACCATTTTGAGCTATGTACACCTGCGGCTTTTGCGTAGACCCTAACAAGGCCGAACGCGGAATGCTGATGGCATTCAGTAAAGGTGAACTGCCCATGGTTACATTACCGTACATGCCCGATCGCAGCGGGGTTTCCGCTTTATTAACAACTAAAAATTTCACCGTGTAATTATGAGATTCATCGGCATCGCTGGATATATAATTCACCTTTCCTTTAAATACCGCATCCGTGTAAACATCTGTTTTAACGTCCATTTCCATACCCTCTTTAAATTGCGGGATATACTTTTCCGGCACGCTAACTTCCAGTTTTAACATGGAAATATCTATCAGAGTAGCCATCGGGTTACCAGGTGATACAATTGCGCCCAGGTCGAAATTCCTGGAAGTGATAACTCCGGTAAACGGTGCTTTAATAGTGTATTGTTTAATTTGCCTGGTTAGCTGTTCTATCTGGGCCTGGCTGGTGAGCACCTGCGTACGTGCGTTATCCATTTGTAACTGCGTAACACCTGTAGCTGCTGCCTCATAACGTTTCAGGGTGTTCTGATTGTTATGAAGGCTTACCATTGCAGAACTGAGTTGGGCACGCAGCACCCCATCGTCCAGGTGGGCAACCAGGCTACCGGCTTGTACCACACTGCCCTCCTTTATGCCAACAGATATTACTTTGCCTGACGTTTCCGAAGCGATAGTAACCTCTCTGCTTGGCGAAAAAGAACCTAAAAAAGGTGTTGCAATTTTAAATTCAGCGTATTTAATTGTATCCGCCTGTACAATGGCTTTCGTATTTACAGCCGGGCGATAAACCCGTGCCTCCACTTCTTTTTTATTTGATAGTAGTTTGAATACCGTGAATACCACAAGGCCTACAAGGACGGTAATGACAATGATCTTAGATAATTTTTTCATTTTTATGAGATTATGAATAGGGCTTTAGTTTTGATTGTTTAATAAGGTTCCCTGCGCTTTCCTAAGGTCGAGTTCGGCCTGTTTAATATTGATCAGGGCATTTACAAAATTGGTTTGTGCGGTTTGCAGATCGCTGTTGGTATTGATGAAATCGCTGACTTTTACCAACCCGCTCTTATACTGGGCATTTATGTCTTTCATTACCTTTTGCGCCAGTAAAAGATTTCGTTGCTGGTTTTGATAGGTAATAAAGTTGCTTTTCAAGTCGGCATAGGCATCTGCCATTTCCTTATTGTTTTGCTGCATGGTTTGCCGGGCCTGTACTTCGTATCTTTTAACCTCGTAATATTTTTGTTTGGCCTGGTATTTAACATTAAAGCCATCAAAAATCGGGATACTCAATTTTACCCCGACGTAAGAATTGGGGTAAAATTTATTGTTAATGGTATTAAAGGGATTAGCGCTTGTAGAGTAACCGTATAAGCCATATGCACCATTTAGGGATAAAGTTGGCAAATAGCCAGTCTTTATTTTTCGCTCTTCAAGTTTGGCCGTTTTTATATTTTCAATAGCCTGTAAATAATTGGTTTTTGACGTTCCGTCAAGTGATGGTATTTGTAAAATTGTTGCATCAGCCTCATTGTCTATAAAAGGCAGTACAGCGATGTCAGCACTGAGCGGGAGGTTCATCAAGGTTTTGAGCATATTATAATACTTCTCTTTGCTGTTTTCCTGACTTTGGATATTTGCTTTATCATTATCCCTGGTTACGATAAGCCTGTCTACGTCAGTTTGGGTAGCCAAACCGGCTTTGAGCTGGTCCTGCGTACTGGCCAGTAAAGCTTCAGTATTGGCGAGTGTTTGCCTGCTCAACTCTGTTTGCTTGATAACCGACTGAATGTTATAATAAGTAGCTGATATGTTGTAAACCAGGTCTTCCTTACTTGCAGTAATCTGTAACTGGCTGAGCTTTACCGATACTTTTGCCGCTTTTAATGCGATCATGGAAGCAGGATTATAAATATTTTGTTTCAGGGATACGGTGGCAGATTTGGTTTGGGGCACCCCGAACTCAACGGCCGAATAGGTGCCTGGGGGGCCGCCAAAAGCACCTGCAGGAATTACAGAAGTAGATACCTGGAAGGCGTACTGATAGGCGCCTTCACCGCTAATGGTTGGCAATAAAGCACTATATTGTTGCTTAACACCTGCTTTACTTTTCTCCAGGCTATAACCGTCTGCTGTTAACTGAAGGCTTTGTTGCAGGCCTTTATCAATACATTGCTTAAGGGTAAGTGTTTCCTGCGCCTGTGCATGGACATTTAAATTAAAGACACCTATAATGACCAATCCAATGGCTGACTTTATATTTCTAATTTTCATTTTAGTTTGATTTTAATATTTGACTATTTTGTCGATTATACGCCAAAAAAAACTACGGTTTAAACGCGATTTTCAAAAAATCCTTCATGTAGATTTTCCGTTCTTTCATCAGAACCATATACTGTTCGTCAGACAGAAAAAGTACATTCTGTATAATACCCCTGCCTGCGAATGAAAAGACACACATAGATATCAGGGTAATTAATATTTGTTTGGGCGCACCTTTCATTTCGCCTTTTTTAACAGATGTTTCGATGCCATTTAAAAGCATATCGAAAGGGCTACCATTCGCTTCACTTATTAAGATAGCCCTCATTACACCCGGATTATTGTTAAACTCATTAAGCATGAATATATCTATCTCCGGTTCGGCTAAGGCTTTGTCAAAATACCCGTCTACAAATGCTTCCATTTTTTCAAGCGTAGTATAACTGCTGTTACGAAGCATCTCGGTACGTTTTGCTAAATCCCGGAAAGCCTCTTTCAACACCACCTGAAATAATTTCTCTTTGCGGCGAAAATAATAATGAAGCGCCGTACGCCCGATGCCTGCTAAATTGGCTATCTCCTGCATCCGTGTGCCTGCTAAACCCTTCTTCAAAAAAACATTTTTTGCGGCTGATTTAATTAGCGTTTCAGTGTCTGTATTGACTATTGCTTTTGATAACATAATTGTTTTACATTAATGTCGAACACAAAGGTAAATAAATATTTGATACATGCAAATATTTTTTAAAACAAGATAAGCTACCGAAATGGAAGGAAACTTTAAATGCTTGCTTTCGCCTAAAAAAAGTGATTGGTTATACCTGGAAGCGTAAAACAATTGAAAAAAGGAAAATCATCGGTTCGATCTTTCCGGAAAAAGGACTGTTTTAGAAAATAAAGGTTGAACCGGTGAAGTTAATCTTGCGGAACATCTTATACATAAAATTACAGCCTGTTAGCGCATAAAAAAACCGGCGTTAGAACTAAAATTAGAACTAACTCCGGCTTGGTACCCCCGGACATACTAAAGTCGAACCAGTTTATAGAAGATTTATGTATAATTAATTCAATATCAATACAATAGTTTAGGTAGCTGATTTGTGCATGCAGAATTGTTGTCCCTATGGCATTGAAACATTATAACGTAAGAGATCATGTCATCATTCAACTTCACCATGTTGCAGCTACCCTGTCCAAAATACAGATAAGCGGAGCCATCATCATCCACAAACACCATAAGGTCTATTGTTTGATTGGGAAACATTCCTTTTTTCACCAATGGCTTCCAAGCGCATCTTTAAATGGAACTGTTGGTTTGGTTGAAACGCCTACACCAATATTGCCCTCAGCAACAAAGTAGAATTAATACTTGTTGTTTTTAGAAGCAATTGCGGGAGCCCATGCCTTTTCCTTCCCCCAGGTTAGGTCTTTTGGCAAATTCAATATCACCTTCTCGTTTTTCCATCTGACTAGGTCTTTTGATGACCAACAGGTAAAAATTGTAGCTTTCCATCCCTTGAAACCATTAGTTGTTGGATATATATAGAATTTTTTACCAAAAACAACTAGATGTGAATCTGCATACAAACCCGGCAAACCGCTGCCGGGGGCATTCAAAGTATCTGTTTGACCGTAGGATACAGTTGTAATGCAAAGTGAACTGAACAGCAATAACAGGCTATATTTCAATGGAATAGCATTGGTTTAATTAATTGTACGGCTAGAAAATTTTATATATTGTTACATCAGTTAAACACTAGTAGCGATACAAGAGCGTGCCCAAACCCGTATGATCAGAATTGGTTTTTTCCGGAGTATAACCAGCAGAACTAACTACTTGTGCCGTAAATGGATGAGTTATCCCTGTTAAGGTAAATAACTTATTGCACATTTCATAAACGGGTGAAAATACCCCGCGCCCGGTTGGCGAAATTGTTGCCCATGCCGGATGCACATTACATGGGTCAGCGAAATTTGCATTGTAGGGAACCGTATTTCCCAAATTATAATTAGCTAAATACTCCATACCCGCTACAAGCCTGTTATTAGAAAAAGTGACCAGGTTAGTACTTTGATTATAGGCCATAAAAGCAGTTTCAACTAAGTGTGCAACACCACCCTGAGGATGCCCCTGATCCCTGCCGGCCTCAACTGCTTGGCCAGAGGTTTCTGCAATGTACTGGTTAACCCCGGCACAGCCATCAGGTGTTCCATTAGCTTTAAAAGCGTTGCTGAAACCATTTTTATAAGCATCAACAGCATAATCAAATAATGTAGAATCATCACAGAAGATCGCAACCGACATACAGCCAGATAATGCAGCAGTACCCCAATTAGAAGAGCGTGATCCTCCAGTTCCGATACGTGGCCATACCACTGATTTAAACCAATCTTTAGCATTAGCCACATCGGTAGCTGACCAGCCTGCCGAACCATTAAAAGCTGTTGCCAAAATTTCGGCTGCATTGGCCATTTGGGTTGCGCCCAAGCCTGTTCTCAGTGGGTCTGTAGTCATTGAATCAACCGTATTTACCCAGGTATTAATAATGTTTTTTGCTGTATTTGCATAGCTGATATCATTCGAAGCCACCCATTTTATGGCCAGCACATAGGCGGCGTGTCCATGGTTCTGCAATAGGTATGCGTTGGTAACTGTGCTTGAAAGCCCTGTTGGCTGATAGTTAACGCCAGCATCGGTATTTTTAATGGCGTTCCAGGCAGAAATCCATGGCTCGGTATTGGAGGCAACATTTGCCCTTGTTAAACTAAGTGCCGATTGCGTATGCAACGCACCGGGATGGACCGCTAATACGGACTGGGTTGTATTTGTTCCTGTATTTGCCTTACGCATTGCTGATGAATCTATTTTATTAACAGATTCATTTGTTTCTTCTGGTTTTTGACACGAATAAGCAAATAATACATTTAGTAATAGTATTGCTTTAACTAAAATTTTGATTTTCATAATGATAAGAATTTTATTAATTTTTTTTATTTGTATCCAATTCAGCGTTCAACTTGTGCTAACAACTTCATCATTGCTATTTTTTAACTACAGTTTAAGCTGGTTATTAGGTAGACAGTAAATATTGAAATGCATACTCTTCCAAGGATATTTATTAAGCCTTTTTCCGGGTGTTACATATTTATTTTAGCTGTTAAATGTTATGCACAATAACAACAATTATTATCATTTACTCATATTCAGCTTACCTTTTACAAGACGGTTTGGACTTCTCTTTGTCACCATATACAGTACTAATTGTCTGTATAGAATCGCTTCGATCAGCAGGATTTATGACCTGATTGCCAGATAGAGAAATATTATAGTTCAGTATAGGATTTGTACTTAGAAAAGGAATGTTTCTTTTTATTATACCAATATTGGTTGCGCTGGCACCTCCATAAAAATTTATTGAAACTAAGGTATCTAGTGCGGCAGTAGTCCAAAGATTGGCCCAAGAAAACTTACAGCTGTAATTATTAAGTTCTTCTTCATACCAGCTGCTAACACTGGCAGAAAAATTTCCGTTTATTTGAGGAACAACCATAGCAGAAAATAGCTAATTGTTAATGATGTAAACATTGCCATTTGTACTTACCAATTTGCCATCTTCTTTTTAACATCCACATAAAAACAAGGCAATTAAAAGACAAAAAAAATATTTTTTGATGTTTCATCTTTTATTATCTCAATCTTATTCATAATTATAAGTATTTATATATTGATTGGATTCTTCACAATTAATGGATTAATAGCCTTGGTTCTGGATAATTGATAGAGACCTCATTATTTCGTTTTGAGGAATTGGCCGGTGATAGTT
This sequence comes from Pedobacter rhodius, assembly GCF_027213645.1. Taxonomy (GTDB): domain Bacteria; phylum Bacteroidota; class Bacteroidia; order Sphingobacteriales; family Sphingobacteriaceae; genus Pedobacter; species Pedobacter rhodius. Next base: position 895,956 of record NZ_JAPWGL010000002.1, read on the forward strand.
TCTAGGCGACAAGAAATTAAGCTTATCTAATGTAACTACATTAAAGTTAAAAGAACCGTCTGAATTTCTCACAACCTGCATACCATGCATCTCCTTATTCATTACATCCAGAGCAATTTCCACCTGCGAATATCCCAGTAGCGGTGTTCTTCAAAAGCGAGTTCAACCTGACGCTCGTTTTGAATAATTTTTCGCATCTCCTCTTTAGTCATTCCTGTTTTAAGCATGTACATACCATCTGCTCCTGCAGTTATACCTGCTCTGTTCCTTATGTCTTTTAACCAAATATATGCCTGAGTATTTGGTCATATGCTTTGAAGAACCATTATAAGATACCGTTTGATAAAATCTCGGGGCGCGTTTCAGATACATGTTTGTCCCAACACCAAGATAAGCCGAAGCGAGATCTGTTATTGCCTTTTCCATTTGCCATTCCAAAGGCATTAACAACTTCTGTGTTGCTGAAAATATACTTCTCCTCCACGGCTCGGCGGATTTCAAGCAGATGAAACCTCCAGAAATGTATTATTTCCCCGATTATAAAAAAGATTTGTTCACTATTTATCGCTCGTTTCTGAAAGGTATTATAAGACAAAAATCAGAATGGGTATTCAAATATTGCATATGAATAAGTATGGCTTAATTAATTTTTTTTAAAGAACTATATTACTTTTTGTAGTTTTTTTTAATAATAATGAGTATATATTAACTACTTAAGTGTCTATTAATTGGATATTTCGTTAAACTTCCGGTTAATAGATACAAGTGCTACTGTTAACTTCATTATTACTAAATCTTCAGAATTCATTTAATTTAACCATTATGAAAAAAATTATTATTATTTTACTAGCTTTTAATAGCATTATAATTGCATGTAGGAAAGTTCAGGAACCTGCTAATACATTTAGTTCGAAAAACAAGAATGCCATAGCAGCTAACCTCACTAATGAGATTGATTCGCCCTTTACGCATCCCGGAATCTATCATACCCAAACAGATCTTGACCGCATAAAAAATGTGGCAACCCAGCAAACCGAACCGTATTACACTGCCTACTTGGCTTTTAAAGGCCTTAACTTATGTCAGCTAACCTATACGCCAAACCCGGTGGTAAACGAAACCTATGGTGTTGGCCAATTCCAGGTCAGAAATGATTCTCAGGCTGCTTATTATCAAGCTTTGTTAGGACACATTACAGGTAATGTTGCTTATTTTAACAAATCAAAAGAAATTATAAACGCCTGGACTAATACGTTGCAAACATTTGATCAAACCGACCACCTGTCAGCAGGTCCTGCGGCTATTAATTTTTCTAATGCCGGAGAGATTCTCAAAACCAACAGTTCGGTATGGGATAGTACATCAAACGCTAAACTAGTGTCGATGCTCGAAAATATTATCTATCCAGCACTGGCACACATACATGATGCGAATCATGGAACTACCTGCATAAACGGCATCATCGCTATGGCCGTTTTTTGTAATGATCACGAAAAGTTTGATTATGCAGTCAGGGCATTTAAAAATGAACCCGGCGTGGATGGTAATGGTTGCTATAGTGCAAATACCTATATCCATGCGAGTGGACAAAATAATGAGAGCGCCCGTGATCAGCCGCACGCTTCGGGAGGCGTTGGAGGACTGGTAAATAGTGCGATGATTGCTTATAATCAAAATCTCGATTTATTTGGTTTTGAGAACAATAGGTTGCTTGCTGGAGTTGAACACCTGGCAAAATTCAATTTATGGTATGATGAAGACCCTGTTACATTTGTTGATTGCGCTGGCGCCGTTCACAATAAGCTTTCTACGATCGGCCGAAGACCAAACCAAAACGTATCTTTCAATACTGCAATAATGTACTACGAAAAGAAAGGGTTAAATTTACCCTATTCAAAAATGCTTGCTAATGTGAACTATCCAACGCAATTTGGTGATGATTTTCTTTTTAGGATAGATAATTCTGCTACAATTCCTTCTTTTGTAGTTCCAAGAGCTTCAGAGCCTACAGATGTGCAGGTATACAATGATGGTAGCTTTGGTGGAGGTTTAATCAGGCACTTAGCAGCAGGGAATTATACAACATCAGCTTTATCTGGTGCAGGAATAGTAAACAATTCTGCCTCATCCATTCGCATACCTGCAGGCTGGTATGTAGAACTTTATGACAATGATAATTTTACCGGAACCCCTGTGATTCTTAAAGAAAGCTCGAGCTTTCTGGGTGAATTTTCACTTAATGATAAGGTATCATCCATGAAAGTGTTTAATACGGGAGGAAATACATTCAAACAAATTTTTGCTGAGGGTTTCAACTCTAAAAATGATCTTACTACAGAACTTTGCGGCGATGCCGATGGAAGACGAAATTTGGTTAAAACCCGTAATAACTCCTATGCATCCTTTAATAATGTCGACATTAATGGCGCCACAGGGTTTAAAATAAGAACCGCAGGAAATGCAGGAACAGTAGAGGTTAGAATCGGTGGTATAGGAGGCACATTACTAACAAGTTTGCCGGTTGCGGCATCTGGAGGAAGCCAGACCTGGATTACAACCACCGGAACGTTTCCTACAGCTGCAAGTGGAAATCAGACGATATACCTTGTATTTAAGGGTGGCTCGAGTAATTTATGTAGCGTACACTGGTTTAGATTTACCAAATAGGTTTACTTTCCATTCCCTAAGAAATCCATGCCAATGAATCAAAAATACATGGCATGGATTTTTTAATATGAAATATTGATCTAGCTTGGCCGTACAAGTTGGCCAAAAATTGACTGCGATTGAGTAAATATGCTTAAAGCTTTCAATTGATATGGTTTTCAATACAATAAAAATCACTAATGCAAATCGCTGTTCTGGAGTATATTTTGTCCTAAATTTTAAATTTGTTAAATCTTTGTAATAATGCAATAACTTGATGAAAGCATTTATAATTTTAGTTTTTTATTTTGGAATTGTGAAGTTTTCCAAGGCCCAGCAAACCGAAAAATGGGGCGATCAGGGAAATGAAACCTACCGCAACCCGATACTTCCTGCAGATTACTCCGACCCTGATGTTATTCGTGTAGGTAAAGATTATTATGGCATTTCATCTACCTTACAAGAATCACCCGGAATGGTTGTGATTCACTCCAAAGATTTGATAAATTGGAAAATAATCGGCCATGTTGTAAGTGATATTTCCACTTTGGGTGAAGAGATGAACTGGAATAAAATGCAGGGATACAATCAAGGTATATACGCAGGAAGCATCAGGTTTCATAAAAATAAATATTATGTGCATTTTACAACAAGGAAAACTGGCTGGTGGTTGGCAACTGCCGATAAACCTGAAGGTCCATGGACCCTCTCGCAAATGAAAGATATGGAGGGTAAAAAACTTGCAGGTTATGGATGGGACGATACTTGTCCGCTTTGGGATGATGACGGTAAAGCATATATTATTGCATCTAATTTTGGTAAGCCTGAATGGTGCCCCAGGATATTTAAAATGAGTGAAGATGGAACGCAATTACTGGATGGTCGCGTAATAAATGAACTTGAAAATGCAAAATACCTTGATGTTATTGGCGGCTACATTACACACCCCTACCGCACAACAGAAGCAAGTAAACTATTTAAACGAAACGGATACTATTATTTTTATTTTAGTGAGGTGCGTAAAGCTTACAATTCAACGCCACGAATACCCATATTGTTGCGTTCAAAAAATATTTATGGCCCTTACGAATTGAAGGAATTAATGTATTCGCATGGCCATGCTGTTGATAAAGAGCCAAATCAAGGCAGTATAATTGATTCTCCTGACGGTAAGGTTTGGTTTTTCCTGACGCACCATGGTACAGGCGATTTTTCTGGCCGTTTTTTAAGTTTATTGCCGGTAAAATGGCAAAATGACTGGCCGGAAGTGAGCGAAGATCTAGACGATGATGGAATAGGCGAAATGGTTTGGGGGCCTTTGCCAAAAGTTGTTAAAGACAATACAAACATCAGGATGCAAACTGATGATGAGTTTTCTTCACCAAAACTGGGTCTCCAATGGCAGTGGAACCACCAGCCAAAAGCAGATAAATGGTCACTTGCTGAACATCCGGGTTATTTGCGCTTACATGCATTTAAACCCTTGGAAAAAGGTATTTTTTTTAAGGCAGGAAATACGATAGGGCAACGGTATTACCGGAGCGAAAAAGGTATTTCGACATTTAAAATGGATATTACAGGGATGGCTGAAGGACAGGAAGCCGGATCGGTACATTATGATGGTGGAAATGCTTACGCCTCGTTGGGCGTTATTGTTGTTAACGGAACTAAAAAGATTGTTTATAAATTGAAGAAAGATAAACAACCAGCTAAAATTACCGATGGACCAACCTTACCTTCTGAGGCAAAGCTAATTTACATTAGAAATACGGTTAATTTTGAGGGATTGGCCTATTTTGAATATAGCTTAGATAATAAGAAATTCACAAAAGCAGGTGGTTTTTCTCAATTCACCTGGGCATCTTACCGGGGAACTCGCTTAGGCATTTACACCTTTAACAATGACCAGGAAAGCGGATATGTTGATATTGACTGGTTTCACTATCAGTTTAAAAACAAATAATGGTTTATAATTCATAGATTATACCTTAATAACCTGAGTTAGATTATTTAAAATACGTTTCAGGATGGCTGTGAACGTTTTTAAGAGCGTTCGTCAATACGAAGCTTTGTATGGGCAGAAGCAATCTTTCCTAGCTAAATAGATTGCTTCATGCCTCACAATGACGTAAATGGTGATTAGTCCCTGCTTTTAAGTATTATTTTTTATAGAGCACAATGGTAGATTCAGGTTCTATTATTATTTTGTATTTAGTACCTACATCTTTTTTAGATACCAGTTCTTTTGAATTTTGAAATTCTTTAGGGATGGTAAATTCATAATTTTTATTCTTCCTGGTATTCATCGCGATTAGATATTTGCCATAAACCATGCAATAGAAATCCGCTTTACCGGCATAAACATTTTCGTCGCCAGGCTTAAATTTTACCCCAGCAGGAATTTTTGCTATAGGTAGTTCTTCTCCTGTGTGAGCCGATTTTATACTCGGATACCATTCTTTATTTGCAAAGCCCATATTTACCCAATCCGGGCGTTTATACACCATACCGGATGCCTGATATTCCGAATGGATGTAAATATTAGATATAAAATCATTTTCAGGCGTCATGTAATGTACTTTAGCCAGGTTATTAATTGCATTTCTAGCCCGCCAGTATAGTGAGGCATAAAGCCTTTCGTTACCATTTTTTATGGCTACAACACCGTCTTCTTCGTCTGAAAATATAAAATCGGGCATTCCTGCCGACATAGGCAAACGGAAGTTCTCTGCTTTTTTTGTTTTTATCCATTCATAATCATCCGGAATGGTGAGCAAGCTTTTAGTAACCCTGAGGCCTTTAAGTTTCATCTTATCTGAAACCACCTTAAAAAACTGGTTATCACCAATCATCTGCTGTGCAATACCAATAGCGTGTGTATCGTGAGTGGAAGCAGCGGTCATCAGCGGGCTGGCATCCCAGGCTATTGCCCTATCGCCATAAATCACATCTCCCGGGTAGTGAGAATTATCCCTCCAGCCAATTACGGCTTCTATCCGCATGGCCCTTTTACCATCCTCGTCTGCTGCAGGGTACCGGAAATACCCCCTGGCCGCCATCATCTTTAAAAGCTGTTTCCTAATTTCAGGATCACCGGAATTGGCAACACCTTCTTTTCCGGTTGCATTGAAAATATCCACCACCCAATCCAATACCTCACCATAGTACCCTACAAATCCGAGTTCTTTGGTTAAACCTTTACTCGTTAACTGCCAGTAATTATCCCCAAGGTTACGCTCGGGTCCATTTGGCGTTTCTTTCCCCAGCCACGGCCTAAGTCCAACTGACTGGTACAGGTAGTCGAGTGTCTGCTTTTTTGGGAGTGCCTTATCTCTATCAAGTAATCTAAGTGCCTCATTACAGTCATATAAAAAAAGATCGATAATCATAGACTGATTGGTATACTGACGTCTGTGCGTAGTGCTATATTTTATAGCCTCTTCCATCAGTGTTGACCACGCTTTACGACGAGATACCTGCCTGCCCGAGCCGTCATCAAATTCTTTATCCAGAGCCGGACTGATCTCAGTCCAGAGTTGGCGGATGGCTCTTCCAATCGGACCCGTAACCAGCCACTCATAATTATAGATATTGGGATCTGAATAGATGATGCCGGGATCTTTAACGTATTTGCGATAATGGTCATCAATTCCCAATATGATCCGATCAATTACCTGGCTGTTTTGATAGGCCGTGGTCCATTTGATTTTACTAGCCGCAGAAAGAAACATGATTTCATGCTGGTTTAATGGTTTATCGCGTTTTAAGGTGGTTGCAATTTCATTATTTACTCTTTGTTTAAGTTCATCTATTACCTCCTCTCCAGGTTCATTTCTTAATGGAAGATTTAAGATAGCCCTACCTTGTTTTTCTTTTTTTTCAGGTTGAATTTTAGTTGTTGTATGGGTATAGGCTTTATAAAATCCTAATGAACTAGCCGTCATATTTTTTTGATACTGTGCAAAATTGGTTCCATACGCCCAAATTTCTCCGTACGAACGGATTTCAAGATTAATCTCGCTCTTACCTTTGGTCATCTTTAATGGAAGCGGAAGGGTAACATAGAAAAAACGCCCCTGCAACGGCGCTTGTCCGTTGCCAAGATAAAGAAAATCAATGTCGCCTAGATGCCTGTAGCCAATCTGTTTTCCTTCGGCAAAAAGCATAATCATCGATCTATCTTTATCAGAACCCCATAACTTTACACTAAAATAATTTTGTGCATTTGGGTCTATGCTCATCTTGAAAGCCATTGTACCACCATCAAAAGCAACTGTTTTCCGGGGAAGTAAAATTCTCGCTGGCTCATTTAACCCACCCTCTATAATTTCTGATTCGTTTGCCTTAAGACTATGTTTTTCCTCAGAACTGGTGTTACCAAAATCGAGTACATCATTATTTGTGCGCTGGGCCATTACTGCAGTTGAATGGCTCACCAGTATGCTTATTAGCCCTAATAAATAAAGCTTCTTATATAATTGCTGAATTCTATACATTTTTCGATTTCTGGTTAAATTAAAAATATCTGAAAGCCCTGACTTTATACCTGTATGTTTTACTAAAACCGGTTACGGATGAAGCGGCGGCAGGCCCCATAAATACGTAATTGGCATTTCCGATATTTGTAGAAACTTCTGAAGAACTCCAATACACAGTTTCCGCAATATTTCCGATTACAGATTTTCTTGTTCCCAGCAAAGATAATTCAAGTGATGATGGTAGAAACCAATCCGTATAGCCTCCGCCTCTGTAATCCGTACATAGTTTTGCGGCATAACTGCCATCGCCGAATGTTGCAATAATTTTTGCGGTGTTGGCGGCACCCGTACCAATCGCAGTACCCGTAGCAGTTGTCGCATCCAGACTACCCGGTGTCCATGGAGCAGACGTTGAGATGTCATCTTCAGACACGATATAGCCACGCTGAACACCCGAAACCGTCAATAAATGAACAATAATTCCGCCCGCATAAAATTGTCCCGCAACTAATGTTCCTGTCGGAACAACGGTAAAGGTGGTTTCGATTTCAGCGGCACCATAATTTCTGGAAGCACTTTGCACGGCTTTTATTGTTGTGGTACCCACGCCTGCAATGCGGATTGTAGTTCCTGAAACCGTTGCCACAGCGGCATTACTGCTGGAATAAGAAAAGCTGCCATCACTGTTGCTCTGTGGCGCTCTGATCGTAAATTCGGGGTCGCCAACTGCCCTTGTGGGCACTATAAAGCTTAGTGTCGGTATAATTTTATCCTCTTTTTTGCATGAGGCCAGGAAAACGACCAGAAGCAGGTATATAATCTTTTTCATCGAAATGGTTTTAACCGTAAATAATCATCAATTTTTTTAATGGGTATGAATTAATTAACTTTAATCGTAAGCTGTTTAACCACCTCTTTCACGCCGGCTCCGGTCGCATTATTGGCAACAAAAGTTACAATGTAAGTTCCGGGTTTGGTAAAGGCATAAGAATAATTTTCTATTACAGCCGAAAATTTCTTGATCCCTACAGCTTTATCAGGTGTAACAGCCGATGCCTTGAAACCCCGGGAGATCAACCAATCTTCATCACTCAACCCATCAACGCCCGCTTCAAAAGTAGCAGATGTTGAAAAAGACCACTTCAATGAATCTTTTACAGAAGTTCCCTTATAACTGAAACTGTTAAAGCCTGCAAGCTTATTGTCTGTATCAATTGTACCATGCGTAAAAACCGTTCCGTTGGGGAACTTATTTTGAAAAATAAACTTGCTCATTGTCCACCTCCTGGCTCGTGAAGCGGCAGAATTGATGGTACTTCTGTACCGGAATGCCAGAAAGAGGGTATCTCTTGAATTTCTAAAATCTGCAACATTTACCGAATCAGAAATTGTTGCAGCGGTACTATTCGCAGCCGGAAACTTCGCTCTTGACGTAATATCAGTCCATGTTGCGTTCCGTATGCCCGCAGAATCTACACTACCCGAAAAATCATTAGATACAAATAACCTTAAATTATCTATTTGGCCGGTATTTCCTGCTGCCAACGCGGTTAACTGCGTTGTAAAATGTATAATGTTGCGTGCATTTGGCGCCGAACTCCTTTGCGTATTCACATATTCCTTGCCGGGTTCGCCCGAATAAAAACTGATGTTATCGGGAACACCCCTGAAAGCAAACTCCACAGGCTCGTTTACCACCACATTGGTTTTATTAGCTGTTACCTCAAATAAAGGCACTTCTAAATTATAATCTTTTCTACAGGCAGTTCCCAGGAAAAGGATTGCCAATAATATAGACAAGTATTTTCTTTTTTTCATTTTATAATGTTTTTTTGCAATCATTTAATAACCCGGATTCTGAGTGATTTTTTTATTGAGTGTAACCTCTTTTAATGGAATCGGCCAAAGGATATTGTTCGGGGTGATTTGGTTAACGGGCGCTATTGCATTTCCGCTGGAAGCAGCCGGCGCAGCCGGAATATTTGGATCACCTCCAGCGATATCGTTTGCCAGATCCTTAACCGTACTGTACAAAATACCCCACCGTTTAAGGTCCTGGTAACGCAAACACTCAAACGCCAGTTCCCTGTACCGCTCGTCCTTTATGGCCTGTGTGAGCTGGGCAGCATTGAGTCCGGAAAGTAAAACCGAGCCGGCGTGATTGCTCAATACTGCGGTAACAGATGTAGGTCTTTCACCAACATAGGTAAATACAGCTCCGGTGGTTGCTGCAGCAGATGCCCCTGTTGTATTTGTTGGTGCAGTGGCAGTTGAGGTACCTGCAGTGGTAATGCGGTATTGTCTGGTTCCAACAGCAACATAATCGTTCAAAGCATATGGTGTACCGGTGGTCCAGTTGCCTTTTCCTATGGTTAACACCGGAGCAGAGCTATATCCTGATCCAGGATTGATTACCGAGACAGACAGTTTACCGGCTGTTACAAATGCGACAAATGAAGCCCCTGTTCCTCCGCCACCGGAAGAAGATATTAACGGCGCAGAGGTAAAGTTTGTGCTTGACGCATTTACAACGTTTACATTATTGATGATATTTGTTGTGCTGAATGCCCGCTGACGTACGAGGTTAATGGCATTTAATGCGGCAGTTGTTGGTCCGTTAATATAGTTTTCAGCTTCGGCAAACATGAGTAAAACATCTGAGTAGCGCAGTAGCGGGAAATTAATTGCACTACCCCGGAGTATGCCCCTGCTCACCAAATCTTCTTCCTCTCTCCTCCACTTGGCAGGATTACGATCCCACAATACCGTTTCATTAACATAATTGCGTACAACAACAGCGCTTGTGGTTGAACTGGTGAAATTATAATTTGCAATGGTCCTGTCTCTTCTCAGGTCTCCGGGCTGATAGGCTTTTAATAATCTGGGATGTACCATCAGATTGCCTTCGCAAAAACCGGTATCCACGCCGCGTGTCGGGCTAACTGCTTCTGATATCATACGCACGCCAACAAAACAGCCTACCGGTCCCCCCTGGTTCTGGGTTACTGCCGGTCCACTGTACGAATAACCAATTTCCCAGATGTTTTCAGTATTGTATAGGTTTTTTGCTTCGTCGACAAAGGGCTTACTAAACTGCGGAAGTAAGGTATGTTGTCCTGAACTGATGAGTTTATTTGACCAGAAAAGTGCATCCTTATAACGGGCTACATCTTTTAATGGCTCACCTGCAGCATGCAGACATACCCGGGCCAGTATACCCTGAACGGCATCCTGCGTTACGCGGTCAGCATAGCCTAAGCTGGCTGAGGTCTGATCTTTTAAAAGTCCTTCTGCCAGGATCATATCTGCAATAATCTGATCATATATTTCTTTTAAAGATGCCTTTGCCATTTGTCCTTCTTCTACAGTCTTCGAAGCAGAAAGTCGCAGGGGAACACCTCCATACCATTGTACAAGTAAAAAATAATAATAACCCCTTAAAAAGTAAGCTTCTCCCTTCGCCTTATCAATAACAGACTGATCTATTTTACCCGAAGCACTTCCGATATTCTCCAGAAAAGTGTTTATATAATTGATAGCTGAATAACAATTATCCCAATAGGCCGTAATGGTGCCATTTCCGCCGGTAGACGAAAACGTAGCTGGTCCGTTTGGCGCACTTCTGTGGTAACCCTCATCACTTGCGGCATTGGAAAGCTGCATCCAGTCTCTGCTTAAAGCCGAATTTTTCAGGTTTGAATAAATTCCGGAGATGGCAAAATCAATTTCGGTTTTATTGGAATAATAATTAGATGTTATGGCAAAATCGGTTGGTTCAGTAGCGAGGTATTTTTTGCAGGATCCGAACATCAACACACTACAGATGCCTGAAAATAAGATGATATAATATTTCATAATTTCTCTGTTTTATAACGTTACATTTAAGCCAAATACAATTACTCTTGTTCTCGGATATGGCGAAAAATCAAATCCAGGTGTTGTAGGTGAGTTCTTTGTCGACACTTCTGGATCCGGCCCTGTGTATTTTGTCCAGGTGTATAAATTCTGACCGGAAATATATAACCGGGCATTTGTAACTTTTATCTTTTTTAAAAGTTTTTGGTCGAAACTATAACCCAATGAAACCGTTTTTAACCGAAGAAAGGAAGCATCTTCAACAAATCTCGAACTAAACGATCGGATGCCGAATGCATTGGCATTGGCCCCGGGGTACTGGCCATCATCATTCTGAAGGGTATAATAATCTGCATAGCTGGCAAACATATTAAGGCCTAGTCCTCTTGTATCACCAGTTGATTGTCCTTCATTTACGGTTCTGTTTCCGTTATAAACCTGGTTGCCGTACGACCATTGTAAAAATACGTTTAGGTCAAATGCCTTATAGGTAAAATTGTTGGAAATACCGCCTATATGTTTGGCGTATGGATTACCAATAACAGCATAATCATTTTCGTTGATCAATCCATCGTTGTTTAGATCCCTGAATTTTACATCACCCGGTTTTACCGATACGGGATTGGTGCCCGGATATGGAACCGTACTTTTCAGTCGGTAAGTGGTCTCTGTGCCGTTCCTAATCACGTCGAAATCTGCAAGACGATACAGGCCGTCGTAGACATAGCCAAAAAACTGAGCAACTTGCTGTCCCAGCTTCGCAATGTATAAAGGCTGACTGGCATAATCCGTACCGAAAGTTGAAGAAGCAGAGAGTTCTTCCCTGACTTGTTGGTTACGTGAAAGAGACAGTACTTTATTTTTATTGAAAGAGATATTTAGATTTGTTGACCAGATAAAGTTGGTTGTTTTAATATTGGTTGTGTTTAACGAAAACTCGAGCCCGTCATTCTGTATATCTCCTATATTTTCAACCGTGGTATTGAAACCCAGGCTGGAGGGAATATTCGAGGTAAGCAAAAGGTCGTAGGTTTTCTTTTTATAGTAATCTACCTCCAGGTAAAAACGATCTTTTAAAACACCGATTTCAAGGCCGAGGTCGAGCATCCTTGAGGTCTCCCATTTCAAATTCGGATTGAACATCTTGGTTGGAATGGCTCCGTTAGTGATGATTCCATTAAAAGAATATCGTGTTGTCGTACTGGATCCGGATAGCTGTACAGGAGATGAATAGGCATAATCACTTACGCGGTTATTTCCGGTAACACCATATGAGGCCCGTAATTTTGCGGTACTTATAGCCTTTAAGTTTTTCATAAAATCCTCACCCGTAATCTTCCACGCTACTGCTCCTGTGGGGAAATAGCCCCATTTATGTCCTTCATAAAATTTAGAAGAACCATCTGCCCGGATAGAAGCTGTAAGCAAATACCGGTCTTTATAAACATAATTCACCCTTCCTAAAAAAGAAGCCAGCGTATTCTCGCTCGAACTGGAACCTACGCTGAAAGGCGTTCCTTCATCAAGTCCGGATATGCCCAGTTTTTCATTTGGAACCTGTATTGCCGAAAATGAACTCGCCTTAAATTTATTCCGCTGATTAGTGAAACCCACCAAAGCATTTATGGTATGGTCTTTACCGATTTTTTTATCATAAGTAAGGGTATTCTCGTTCAGAAAGCTGTAACTGTTACTCGAGTTTATTCCACCGCTCATTCCGTTGGTTGCGCCCTGACCCGTTAACGGACTGCCGCCCCTGGTAAAAGTATTGTTAAAAAATTCAGTACGACCGGTATTATAGGTGATGCCTACCGTACTGCGGAGTTTTAAGTCTTTTAAAAACCGGTATTCTACATAGCCGTTGGTTTGAAGGTTATTTACGTTATTATTGTTCACGGTATTTAGTGCCAATAGATAAGGATTTAACCTATCGAGGTCACGGTCTCCCGCCTCATCGTCCTGAAAACTGTTTTCCAGGGCATCAAGATTACCGGAACTGTTTATCGGCCGATAACTCCATACATTCTGTAAAAGATTAAACTGTGGACTATTCTGTGTTCCGGAACCGATACCCTGTGATTGGGTACTGGTTTGATTACCAAACGCTTTTGTTGCAGCGTAATTGGCTACCAGACCAACTTTAAACTTTTTACCCAGATTCTGATCCAATGTCATTCTTCCCTGATACCGTTTAAAGCCACTGGCAATAACCAAACCGGTTTGATCTACATAGTTGCCTGAAATATAGTAATTGGTTTCACCAGATCTGCCCGACATGGTGAGGCTATAGTTTTGAAAAGGTGCAGCTTGAAATACTTTATCCTGCCAGTCTACAGTTTCCACATTCCGGTAAGATTCCAGGGTTTTACCTTCGGTAAAATATACACCACGGGCATAACCGGGACTAATATCCTGCTGAAGCCTCACAAAATCGTATGCATTCAGCAGTTCCATTTTCTTTAAAATATCCTGTGTACCCGCATAGCCTTTAAAAGAGATATTGGGTGTGCCGGCCTGACCGCGTTTTGTTGTAATAACCACAACACCATTGGCGCCGCGGGCACCATAAATTGCCGTAGAGGATGCATCTTTCAATATCGTTATCGATTCAACGTCACTCGGATTAATACTGTTGAATGCATTGTCTTCTTGCGGAAAACCATCTACTACGTAAAGAGGACCTGCACTTGACGTTATCGAACCGGTACCCCGAATCAAAATCTCCGATGCGGCGCCGGGCTGTCCGTCGGGAGAGGTAACCTGAACCCCCGCCACCCTCCCGGCGAGTGCCTGATCGAGGGAATAAACCGGCGCCTTGTTGATGTCTTCCATTTTAACAACACCAACGGCCCCTGTCAAATCCTTTTTTCTTGAAGTTCCATAACCCACAACCACCACATCCGTTAAGCTGCTGCTCGATTCCTTAAGTACAATCGTTAAATTTGTTCTTGGCCCAAGTTCAATTTGTTGGGTTACATAACCTATATAAGATACAACCAATATCGGCTTGGCTACTTCCTTTGGAATCTTTATAGAAAACTTACCGTTATTAATGGTTGTTGCAACAGTCTGCGTACCCTGAATGCGGATGCTGACACCAGGTATAGCTTCTCCGGATGCCTCCGTCACAATTCCCGTAACGGTTTTATCCTGTGCAAAAAGATTTAAATGGAAAATAATCAACAACAGGAAAACCAGAATTTGACTTACTTTTTTTAATAAGTTTCCTCGAATACGTGTGAGATTCTTAAGGTAGCTGGTAAAACTTTTTTTCATCTATATTTGGTTATTTGTCTGGTTATTGAATAATTAATAAAAACTGTCTGCAGTTAAAAATGTATTTTCAAAATACATTGGATGCCCGAAATTTCATAAATCAGTTTGGTTAGCATTTTTTTTAACTTTAGAAATTCCTTGCATTGATTCTCAATCTCTGAAGTTAATTTGTATTAGGACAAAAATATTTTTGATCGATACCCATGATGGTTGAAAAATATTTTGAACAGCTCAAATTTATTAAGAACTTTTATGTGTAATCATGAAGATGATTGTCGTCAATGTGGGCATAGTCGAAGGATAATTTGCTCTCCTGGAGCTATAATACAGGATTGCTTAATCCGTCATTCTCGCGAAAGCGGGAATCTTAATAGAAAGTAGCAAGGTGAAAAACCTTCATCCGCCTGCCGGCACCTTCCGCCTTAAAAAGGAAGGGTTCAAGAGTAGGTTAAGCTATGCTACTCAATCGTCTTTCTCAGGAAGGTGGGAACCTTAATACGTATGCCAGATAACAGTTTCCAAAACCACTCTTTTTTGAAATGTTAATTTTAATCATTATTAATTCCTCCCCCCTCCAAAGGTGGATAACATGATGCTTAAAAAACCTTTATTATTGAAAACGCAGGGCTTACTTCAATCCAGCCATCAGCCCTTTTCGAATCAAAAAACAGTGTATCTTAAGTTTCAATGCTACGGTAAAATTTCCTCTGTTGTACAGAAAATTATTCATTATTGAGGCGTATCATTTGATCGCTTGTAATCTACCCATTTAAAATATGCCTTAGCTGTAGATTTCTTACCATTACCGGTAGCATACAGGCCAATATACGCACCCACAAAACCACCGAGCGTTTCTGAAGAAATAAATTTGGTTTCCAGACGGCCAATTGTTTGATAGTTGGTATTTCGTGTTGACGAATAAGAAAAAGTATAAAATATCCCATCTGATTGAACCCTTAACCGGTTATTTGGTCCGGCACATTCTATTGTAGCTAATTCTTGTTGCAAAGATCCGAGGGTATACCTCAATACAATAAAATAGTTTTTACCATCCGTTTTCTGAAAGAGATCATAATGTCCTTCTTGACGATGATAAATACTTAATCCGGCTTCTTCATTTACATTAACAGGCTTAAAATCTATTTGGGTTTCGGCTGTAAAAGATAAATCCTTTTGCCTAAAACCTAAAAAAGTAGGCTGATTACCAGCACTTAAAGAATATGAGGCTCCGTTTAAAGTTAGCCATCCTTTTCTTTCGCTAAGTGAATAAGCATTACTATCGGGATTTTTGATGAAATTCCAGCGCAATGACCACCTTTCCTGATTAAATGCTTCATGTTCAGGAATATCAGACACTTTAACCTGAGGCAGCGTTTTCACATCCATATTAAGATCTACTGTCCCATTCTTATTGATGATGGGCCAATTATTTTTATCCCAGGTAAGTGGTGCAAGAAATGTTTCCCTTCCGATATGATGATGGCTTCCACGCTGTCTGAAAGCCAATAAAACTGTCCACCAGTTACCATCTGTATCCTGAACAAAATCTGCATGTCCTGTTCCTTGTATGGGGTTTCCCTGCGCATTTTTATTCTTATGCGTAAGAATTGGATTTGAAGGATTACTTTCAAACGGGCCCCAAGGACTTTTGCTTCTGGCAATTACAACCTGATGGCCATATTCAGTACCACCTTCTGAAATCAGCAAATAATAATAGCCATTTATTTTATACAGGTGCGGACCCTCCGGATAACGGCCTCCGGTTCCTGCCCAAATGATTTTCGGACTTGTCGTTAATTTGCCTGTATTGACATCAATTTCTGCCTGTACAATTCCATCAGGATGGGTGGAGATAAAATATACTTTACCATCTTCATCAAAATATAATGAAGGGTCTATTCCATTTAATTCTTTAACCCAAATCGGGTCAGACCATGGCCCGGATGGGTTTTTAGCGGTTACAATAAAATTACCGCCATTGCGCTGGTTTGTTGTAATCAGATAGAAAGTACCCTTGTTATACCGTAATGTTGGTGCATAAATACCTGAACCTTTACTAAGATCTAACTGCGATTTGCGATTTAAACCATAACCAATCATTTTCCAGTTAATCAAATCTTTACTGTGGTATATGGGTAAACCGGGGTACCAGAGAAATGAACTGGTAACCAGGTAATAATCTTCACCAATCCTGCAAATGCTTGGATCTGGATTCATACCCGATACTACAGGGTTTTGATAACCAGCGGTTTGCGCACTAACCTGCCTTAATGCGATACCAAGCAGAAAAATAAGAAGTATTCTTTTGCTTGGTTTTGCCCATACGGGTTTAAAGTTGACAAATAAAGCCATTTCAATATATAAACTCAACGATTCCAAATCAATACAATTTCGTTTTACATTAAACGATATATCAATCTACTTTAGTAACCCGGGTTTTGACGTAAATTTTGATTTAGTACCCTTTGGTCATTTGGTAATGGAAACAAGTAGTTAATCCTTAAAAATTTCCGGTTTGAAGTTGGGTCTAGAATTAAGGCGCCATTGGCACCAGAACCATACGGATAGGCACCTGCCCGGTACACTGGCCTGGCTGGATTGGAAATATTCGGGTTATTTATGGTAGCGGCCTCGGTTGGTGTGCCGTTATAACTTATAACCATACCTTCAATCTGTTTTTTTAATTCTGTTTCAGCAATTCCCCATCTTTTCAAGTCATCAAAGCGTGTATTTTCTGCAAAAAGTTCGATTGCCCGTTCTCTTCTAATTTCACCCAGCATAGTTAAACTTGCATATGGGGCAATCAAAGCATTGGTTAATGGTGCAACGTAGGCCCTGGCCCTTATTTTATTAATCGAAAGATTCAAATCTGCATCTGAGATGGTTCCTCCGCTCAGTTCACATTTAGCTTCCGCGTAGATTAGATAAACTTCTGCCAATCGAATTTGAGGATAATCATAAGATTCTTGATAATCTGCCCTTTGCGGATGTTCTGAAACAAATTTACGGTTGATGTACCCTGCATTAACATTGGTATACAGATCTGGATAATATGGTAATATTGTGGTTGGAAAACTGAAAAGATTAATATAATTTGCTCTTGTATAATCAGCACCGGTTCCGGTGCCGAAACCCCAGTATTTCCGTTTAGGAATTTGAACCAAACTACGCATACGCCAGTCTCTGTTTTTAAATTCGTCATCCATTTTGTTATAACCGGCAAATAACGGCGAAACTGAAGGCGGTAACCCGTCTATGCAAAGATAAGTGTCCATCATTTTCCGGTTGGGAGCAAGTAATCCGGGTAAAGTATGGGTAAGGTTAGTGCCGCTAGTGGATAAATTGAAATCGTAGGTACTTTTAAGAATAAATTCTTTGATAGCTGATTTGGCTAAACCTTTAGGATTTGATTTTGTATCATCAAGGTTATACAAAAAATAGGTACTCAAGGTATCTATATCTTTAAATAACGAATAAGTGGCATCATTCATTACCTGTGAGGCCAGGGAGGCAGCTTCAGTCAGATAGGTATTAATTTTTGAGCCATCAAATCCGGCACTTCCGGCTCCAAAACTAGTTCCATCACCATCGGTAGACTGACCTACATATTTCTCCCAGGTCGCTTCGTATAATAATACCCGGGCTTTAAAAGCTTTTGCGGCCTGCTGGCTAACCTGGCCTTTGTCTGCCGTGGCAATGGCACTTTCCAGTGGCAGACCTGCAATTGCAACATCCAAGTCTTTTAAAATCTGATCAGTTACCTGGTATCGGGAATTCCTGGTGGATTGTAATTCTTGACTGGTAACATCCAAAACTGTCGTAACAACCGGAACACCACCAAATCGCTTCATCAAGAAAAAATGTTGCCATGCCCTAAAAAAGTAAGCTGCAGCAACATACCTTTTAATACCTTCCTGATCGCCTGTATATTCCGCTGCTTTTTTTATCAAAATGTTGGTGGCACGGATATAGCTATAAGGGTTGTTCCAATAAGGGTCCGTTTGGGACGCGCCAATTGCACCTTGTCCGTAAGCGGTTACACTCGCTGTTAAGTCAGATCCTGCATCTATAAAATCATAAATGGAACTGCCAGAAACCGATTTAAAACCGATCATCTTATTATAAAAATCGTTCGCTGCTGCTTTAAAATGATCGGGGGTTTTAAAGTATATGGCCTCTGTTGGTGTATCGAGAGGCTGTAAATCAAGAAATGTCTTTTTACAGGCAGTTATCATGAGTACGAACAAAATGGCAGCTGCTATTATATTTTTTAAATTTTTCATAAAAAATTCTTATTATTTATTAGATTAAAAACCAATATCAAGTCCGAATGAATAAGTTCTCAGGAAAGGATAACTGTTATCTGCGGTTTCTCCTCTTTCCGGATCGAAGCCATCTTTTACTGAAGTCCATTCGAAAAGATCATTTCCCGATACATAAAATCTGATTCGGCTTGCTTTAACTTTTGATGAAATTCTTGCCGGCAGTGTATATCCAATAATCATAGATTTTAGGCGTATATAACTTAAATTTTGAATATTTACATCATTAAACTGCCAGTTCCAGTTATTTCTGTTGTTATCGAATGATAATCTTGGATATTCGGCATTTGGGTTTTCCGGTGTCCAGGTTTTACCGATATAGGTTGTGTTTACATTAAGGTAATTTCTAAAAAATGGCGCTCTGGCATTTCCGCTTCTTAATATGTTCTGCTTAAAAATGCCCTGGAAGAAAGCCGAAAAGTCAAACCCTTTGTATTGGAAACCCATATTTGTACCAAATGTATAGTGGGGATCTGAATCTCCTGCATAATAAACATCGCCGCTTCCTGGCTTTCCATCTCCTGTTGCCGAAATAATTCCATCGCCGTCTAAATCCACCACTTTAAGATCACCAGCCCGAAGTTTACTGTTTCCATTCATTACACCTAGGTTACCTGCCGCTTTAGCGGTATATTTGGCTGTATAGGCATCCGCTTCTGCCTGCGTTGTGAAATAACCATCTGTTTTATAAACAAACAGGCCGTTCAGCGCATAACCTTGCCTTTGAGCCACCTTACCAGCCGCCCAGGTATCTTGTCCCTGTTTGGATACGAGTTTATTTTTGTTATCGCTTAGCAGCAACCCGATATTATAGCTGAATTCGCCCACTTTATCTTTCCAGTTTAATGTGGCATCCCATCCTCTGGTACGGAATATGCCACTATTAGTTGTCGGCGCGCTACCGCCCAGCACAGTCGGATACTGGATATTGATTAGCATTCCGATGTTCTTGTTCTCAAACAACTCAAAACTTGCGTTCAAACGACTGTTTAAGGTAGAGAACTCCAATGCAATATTCCTTTTCGCCATTCTTTCCCAGGTCCGTTGGTTGGTTGTAATACCACTAAGTGCAGAAGTGCCCTGAAGCATTGGAGTTGTTCCGAAGAGCGCTGTTCCGTTTATGTTTACACCCGCTAAATAATCGTAAAAGCCTAAACTAGCCAGTCCACCGGTTTCGCCGTAACCACCTTTGATTTTCAAGAAGTTAATAAACTTCAGGGATTCTTTGAAAAACTTTTCTTCACTAATAATCCAGGCGCCGGAAATTCCATAAAAGTTTGACCTCTTGTAACCATCTGCAAATCTTGATGAGGCATCACTTCTTCCTAAAAAATCTATAATATATTTTTTATCAAAATCATAGCTGAAACGGCCAATATACGAGGTTAAACCCGCATGGTTAGCAGTACCCGTATTGGTTTGGGTGGTTGTACTGGCTGAATTTAATGTGGTTAGATCGGGAAAGAGTAAATTTGTTCTGGTCGCAGAAACAGCTTTATTATCCTGTAGCTCTGCGGTATTACCCAGAAAGACAGCGAAATTATGTTTTTTTGCAATGGTTTTATTGTAATCCAAATAAACACCATAATTTTGGTATAGGGTATTACCTATACTTTCTGTGATGGCCGGTTGCGGGTATTGGGTTGAATTAATTCTGTCGCCCAGCCAGCTATACAAGTTAAAAGTTTTATTGTAATCGGTTTTCCATCCATCTCTTTTTGTAAGGGCGGCTGTTCCGCTGAGTTTTAATCCGGGAAGAATCTCTGCGGAGATACGCGTATTAAATCTTGCTATGCCCTCATTGTTCGTTGTTGTACCCCCTTCTCTGGTAAAAGCGACAGGATTTCTAAATCCATAATCATCATAATACTGACCTTGTATGTTATACACCGGGAAAACCGGGGCATCAAAAAAACCACTTCCAATCCCGTTACGCGGACTTTTAACAGTACGGTTATCAAAAGATAAACCCGTTTCCCATTTTATTTTGCTAGTAATGTTATAGTCATAATTGGCACGTAACGTATATTTTTTTTCGCCATCATAGGCCGTTTTCAGAATAGATTTATTATCGGCATAACCTAAAGAAAAGGCGAAAGCTGTTTTTTCAGTAGCACCTCTGACACTTAAATTTTGTTGGTTGGATAATGATGTTCCATACAATGCATCCTGCCAGTTGTTATCGGCATAATGCTGAATCACACCATTAGCCTGTAAAAAGTCAAAAGATTCTCCATTGGCCATTCTTTCCAGATTCGCTTTATTCCATTGCGGAAAAAACTCTATGGCGTTTCCATTTACGTCTACCCTGTCTTGCGTTGAGGTTTGAAGGTAAAGACTGGCCCATTCAGACATGTTTGCCCAAGGTACCTGAATACCTGCCGTGTTGTAATTTAATAGGCCGTTGTAGTTAATTTGCAGTTTTCCTTTACCTCTTTTGGTCGTTACCAAAATGACACCACCTTGTGCCCTGGCGCCGTAAATTGCTGCTGAAGCATCCTTAAGAACTGAAACAGATTCTATATCATTTGGATTAATCTGACTTAACTCATAATCGCCAATAACAGGTACACCATCTATAATAATAAGCGGACCAACACCAACGATTGATGATTCTCCCCTGATGCGAATATTCAAGTTTTCGTTTCCTGGACGAGCAGATGTTCTTTGTATAACCAATCCTGGTACCTGCCCTTGTAATGCAAGTGCAGTATTGGTAACCGGCCTGTCTTTAAATACTTCTGCACCTACCTGTGAAACTGAACCCGTTAGTGTTTCCTTTTTTCTCGTTCCATAACCGATTACAATGACTTCATTTAAATCCTGGTCTCCAGAAACCAGTTTTACGGTTATATTTTTAGTTGTTGTAATGGTAACTTCTGTTGCAGTATAACCTAAATAACTAACCTGTAGCACTGCCCCTGTCGATGCATTTAAGCTAAAATTACCTTTGGAGTCGGTTATTGTACCAATCCCTGAACCTTTTACTTTAACAGATGCACCAACAATGGTTTCATTTGTCTTTGCATCTACGACTTGGCCTGTTATAAGTGTCGCTTGTGCATAGGCCTGCTTATGCACAAAGAACGCCAATATGACAGCACATAGGGTCTTTAAATGTTTTTTCGTAAAGATTGTTTTACTCATAATTACTGTAGTTAAATTTGGTTGTATATTTTGTTGTAGCAAGTTAATGTGCAATTAAATTGTCTGATAATTTCTAATGACAACAATCTACGTTGGGCATACTCTAAATTGCCTAAAAAAATATATTTGTAACCTGAATCGGATAATCATCCGGCTTCGTCGTCATGCTAAATTATTTTAGCATCTGTACCAGTGGAAGACCCTGAAATAAATCCGAACTATCGGATCAGGCCGACAGTCATCTTAATGCCCCCCCTTAATTGCTTAAAAAAATTTTCCGCCGTTTTTTAATAGATATCAGGATGAGAGTATGGCGCTTATAAATTATTCTTCTCCGTAGAATCGCGGATAATGAGATTAGCAGGAACAATAACTTTTTCTTGTTTATAAACTGTGCTTTGACTATTCAGCATATTTAAAAGTGTGTGGATTGATTTTTTAGCGAGCTCATCAATTGGCTGGGCCACAGCGGTGATGGTTGGTGTGTAAATATCAAATGCCTGGTGATCATCAAAGGCGATTACAGCCATATCCTGCGGAATTTTAAATTTGAGTTTCCCCAGAGCCTTTACACCCTCAAAGGCAAGGTAATTGGTTGCGAAAAACAGGGCATCCATATTTTTGTTCTGTTCAATAAAATCGATTAAATGCTTCATGGTCTTATCAGGCGAATTTGAAAATGGCACACGAAGTACCATCGGAACCAGGTCAGATTCTTGCAGAGCTTTCAGGTAGCCATTGCGCCTGTCTTTCATCTGACTTTGATCGGAATCCAGTTCTATAAAACCAATATTTTTAAACTGTTTTTGTGTGAGGTATTTTACAGCATCGTAACTGGCCTTATAATTATCCAATACAACATAACTGCTATCAACATCTTCAAAATAACGGTCAAACAGTACAACAGGCAGTCCATCGTCAATTAAAGCCTGAACATCTTTTTCCAGTCCTGCAGGCGGCGTAATGATGTACCCGTCTACATGACGATCGCGAAAAAGACTGATCAGTTCTCTGGTTTTTAGCAAATCATTATCGGTACTGCAATAAAGAATTTTATATCCGCTGTCATAGGCCAGTTCCTCTACGTGGTAAGCCATCTGTGCGAAGAAATAATCCGAAATTTTCTCAACCATTAAACCAATGATCATGGTTTTTCCGGTACTTAAGCTTTTTGCCAGCTGATTCGGCTTATATCCTTTTTCAGCCACATATTTAAGTACCTTTTCGGTCAGAACATCACTAATCCTCTTTTCCCTGGCTTTGCCATTCAGAATAAAAGAAATCGTGGTTTTCGATATGTTGAGTTCATTAGCAATATCACGTATGGATAACTTCTTTGCCATTAGATAGGTTTATAAATCAAGAATATTAGTCTGCTATAAAGTTAGGGAAATTAAAAACCAGATTTATAGTTCACCATACGATATTAGATTATTCATCAAAAAGGCAGCTGCATCGGCTTATTCAATTTAATGCTCTTTAATTGTAAACTGACTTAACACAGTTTTAGGCATATCAAATGTAACTTGTTTCAGCCTGTTTATTTGCTGCCTTTTTCCATCGATTGTTTTACCATTCATTACTATCAATATTTTTTTACCGGCAGGATAAACATCAGGTACGAGCAATTGAATGGGTTGTTCCGACGTAAAACTGAATTCATTATTTTTAACCGACAATGCAGCTGAACAAGAGGATTTTGCATTTAATCCATAACCTGAATACTGCAAAGCAGTGCCGCTTCCAAGAAAAATAAATTCAAAGCCTGACTTTGTTTCATTTTTGCGAATAACACCATAATTTCCTTTAAACCGACTTTTGCTAAAAGTGGTCATTTGGGTTTCATTTGTTCCAGAAAAAATATAGTCTGTTGCGCCGGTTTTATGCCTGACTTTTAAGCCAACAAAAGTGCTGTCTTTTCCGTTATTAAAAGAAGAAATTTCAGAAAGTGCCGAATTTTCAGATGCGGTTGGTTCATAAATGGCTGCAAAAGGTTTATTCCATGCCGCTCCGTTTTGCCTGACCACAACCGTAGGTAACGGGAGATTCGCAATATCATCGGAGATAAGTTCATTTTTCCGCCACGATTTTGATGGCGGGGCTTTAACGCTGAAAACTTCCCGGTTTGGATAACCTTTCATCCACATTTTCATTTGAATGGATTTTTGATCCGGAATGTTTAAGTTAAATACAGCTTTGAAATCGGCCCCCGTATGTACTTCTTTTTTATCATACCAATAGTCGTAACCCATTAATTCTTCATTCGCAAAAGTTAATTTTTCGGTTGGCTGAAGTTCGAGTTTTTGATTGGAAGAATTAAAGATGCTGAGGTTCTGACCCAGATTATGGTAAATGTAATCGTGGTATTTATCCTTGCCGAGTTTCTTTTTTGAACGAAAAATATCAACATAATAGCCGGCAGAATCATTAATCCTGATAATACTCATCATCCTGTTCTGATCGGAATTGGTTTCCGGTTCTAAGAAGCTGAGTTCAGAAAAGGTAACGGCTTTAAAATAGCCTGTTTTTTGGTTAGATGCTGGATATAAATGCTGAAGTTGTAAGGCATGATTGCTTTTCATGGTTGGGTAAGCAGATATTCCATCAACAACTACTGTATTATGGGCAGGGAACTGTGCATAGTATTCTTCATAATCTGCCTGAAAATAACTGCTTCCGATGCCACCTTCGGGTGCAAGTATAATGCCTTTACCATAAAGCTCCATAGCGATACCATTAGAATGGGCATGGTTTCCCATAGAACCTGCCTGCGATACCATGAGTCCGTTCTTTTCATCAAGGCCGTTGCGTTGTACCAGCCAGCCAACATTAGGTGCCCAAAAAGTAGCGGTGATGTAATCTTCAGGCAAACCACCTTTAATTTTTTCCGGAAGCGCAAGAGGCGGATTACCGAACAGGGCACCAAAACCTGCTCGTTCTCCGCTTTGCTGCTTTTTATTCATGCTAAAATCGCGCATCGTTTTTAACATTCTCGTATAAACTTCTTCCTGGTCGTATTTCTTATATAGCCTTGCATTACGAATTAAATGTTCCATGGGTTCCATTCTGATTGACCCGTAATGTGTATCTCCAAAACCAACAATAGAACCATTAGGGTATAAATATTGCGCCTGTGCCAAAACAGCCAGCGGAATTACGGGCATTTGTGGCAAAAAATCGGTGTGTAAGGTGCGGTCAAAAAAATTAATAAAGCCTGTGAAGTCAGTTAATACGCCCGTTGAATAACCCGGTGATTCAAACCATATTCCGGTTTTAGCGTCATAGCCCCTTTGTAAAATATCTTTTAATGCCCATTGCCTGGTGTGGGTTTTATTCAGCACCTGATCCAGGTAATATTGACAGCCTTTTCCATCCAGATATTGTTTATTATTTTCAAGGATAATTGCAATGTTAAGAACGAAGCGGGCTTCTATTAAATTCCAGTTATTAAAGGGGACACCGTTTTTTATAATAATATCGGCCCAGTTTTTAAAAGCAGTCGCGTAAGTATCCAACTTCGGTTTATGGTATTTTTGTATGTAACCATAAAGGAAATCGTAACAGGCGGTTAAAGGCTCCAGTACATCTTCATGAATCACTTCAAAAGAAGAAAAACCAACCAGGGTTTGATCATGTCCCTTATTCAAATCAACAGGTTCTTTACGGTAATACATTCCGGATAAGTAGGTATTGAAAATATCGTAAGCAAACTTACCATATTTTTCATCGCCGGTAAACCAGTATAGCATGGCGGCATCTCTGGCTTTAGTCACGATTTCGATATTTATTGCCTCTACAATCCGACCGCTTTTACTTGGATCTATCCACTCCCAATTGTTTCCTGCACCTTTATTTTGCAGGTAAATCTTCCCTTTTTCATCCATATAAGGCTTTACATCTTCCAATTTGGGCCGCATATAGGCAGAAGCGGCATCGCGAGTGCCTGTAAAGCGCACCGTTGGAATGGGTGCATAACCACTACCGGATACATAAGCTCCATTTTTAATCTGTACATCTGTGTAGTGTGTTTTCCAATACATTTGTAGTCTGGAAACCATCCAGCTGCTATCTGATTGATGCCGGGTTACATATCCGTCGATATTTTTCTTAATGGTTTCGATACTGTTTTTTGCCCATTCTTCTTTGCTGATCAATATATTTAATTCCGTTTTTCCTGTTTTGGCTTGAGTGAGCAAGCGTGGATGGGCCGAACCAATATTTTCGGGGATGGAAATCTCCTGGGCAAAGCTTTTTAAAAAAGCGAGACTAAAAAAAACGAAAAAAAGTATTGCGATGTGTTTCACGGCTTATCTTTCTGAAAGTAGTACACAATCCCAGGGATGAAGGTTGCGACCCCAATTGAGTTTGCCGCTTGCATCTGCACTGGTTTTTTCAATTTTAACTTCCATAGCTATTTTTTTAAGGGCTTTAGTTTGTTCCCGCGTTGGTGGCTCCGGACCTCCCATTTGTTTCCATTTTGGATAAGCAAAGCCATTATTTTTATCCAGTATTTCGATTTCAAATTCAGACTTAGCTTTTAAACCAGAAAGTAACACATCAAATTTACGGTCGCTGCCAGAATTCAATACCGCTTCAACATTTCCATCAACAACATTTTTACGTTCAGCCGGATAATGATAAAGTAAGGTAGTGATTTTTTTGGTTTTGCTATTTCGCGTGATGATGATGCCCTCTTGCTGATGTATCACTTCATCACCCAGACGGTTCAGCATTCGATAGGCATGAAAACTTGGCTTAACAATACCTTGAAAATTAATCAACCCAAAACCACCATGAAAAATACTTGCTCCCCCGCCTTTTTCTTCGAAGATATCGCTAAATGTCCAATAGGAAAGCGAATCTGCCAGTCCAATACTTTCTACATTGGCTTTTATAATAAAAGTTGCAGCCTGTAACGAATCATGTGTCGTATCCCTTGATGAAGGACTGCTGCTCCATTCTGTACAATGAATCTCTGCATTTGGATATGCACTTTCTTTAATTGTTTTTTTTAGCCAGGTTAGATCTTCTTTGGTTGCATTTACTTTTCGAACGGCTCCGCCCCCTTTACCTGTCATCGGATCCAAAGCCCAGTCGGTTGGATATGGGTGTGTAGAAACGAAATCGACAGGAAGATTTTCCTGCTTACAGTATATTAAAAAGTCTTTTATCCATACCGCTCTCCACTCCAAAGTATTAATATCCTTAACGGTGAGTGTTTTATGTTTGCTTTTATCCTCCAAATCGCCGTCAAAGCGTTCATCGGGCACAAAATTACTGGTAGATGGGCCGCCTACAGGAATTTTTTGATCTATGGCTTTAATTGCCTTTACTGAAACTTTATACAATTCAAAATATTGAGCTTTTGTCCCCAGCCAGAAACCCCGAAGATTAGGTTCATTCCAGACTTCAAAATACCAGGTACGAACTTCATTCAAACCATAACGACTGATGCAATGTTTGGTAAATTCGCTGACCAGCGCTGCCCATTTTGCATAATCCTTCGGTGGCGAAATATGCGCTTTCCACCAGAATTGCATTGTTGTATCATTTGATGAAAGGTCTTTCGGCATAAAACCCAGTTCTACAAAAGGCTTTACGCCAATATCAAGCATTCGATCAAACAAATCATCTATGTATTGCCAATTGTAAACCGCTTTACGATTTATCTCCTGGTAAACAAACATATCATCATGAAAAAGACCATGAAAACGACAGTATTTAAACCCGCATAAGTCCTGACTTAGCTTTAACTGCTCCAGCCAGGAGGCTCTTAAACCCTCATTTGCCCGACCTGCACCTACACAAGTACTCCAAAAATGTTTAATTTTTTTTCCGGCGGCGTTCGCATTTACCATGGCTTTCACATCGGACTCCGGATCTGATGGAAATAAGTGATAATCAGCAAGCAATGCCTTAGGAATAATGGCGGCACCGGTAGTGGTAATAAATGTGTTTCTTATAAATTTTCGTCTTTGCATTGTATTTATATAATATTAAAACAGAATGGTCTGGCTTTTTACAATTGTAATCCTAAGCCTTAAGACAAATAGATTTATAAGTTATACCCATTAAATCTGCTTTAAAATTATTTATCAATTCTAAACCAATCCACATCCGCATAACCACCCGTTTTGACCTGATTCGAACTTGTACAAAAAAGTCCGATCTTAGCACCAATCCATTTATCCGGTTGTGCCTGAAAAGGAGTTCCAATGGGCTTGAAATTAATCCCATCTTCGCTGTAACTGAAATTACAGATAGCGTTTGGCCCCGAAACTTTTACTTTTAAAAAGGCTGTAGGTACTTTAATTCTAACTTCGGCAGTTATTTTTTCGTTAGCCGCATTTAAAGCATCCTTGCAAACTACCTGGTTTAATTTATATCCTTTATCATCTTTAGCAATGGATAGATAAGCATAATCATTGCCCATAATTAATAAACCGGCTTTTTTCCCTTGCCAGACGTCCCATTCGGTGCTGAACTTAATTTTTGTAGTGGCCGAAAAATCAGATGATGGAAATTTTTGAAGCAATAAATTTGGCGAATTCCAAAGGTTTGATTCCTCTTTAAGAAATGGATAAGCAAATAATCGCAAATAGCCGGTGCCTTTAATCAAAGCACTCCATTGTATTTTAGGATTTGCATGCCATTGCCATTGTAACTCAATTTTATCTGCGTCAAATTCATCACTTTCCGCTGGGGTGGCAATCGGGTATATCTTGCCAACATCGGGTTTTTTATGGGTATAAATGGGCTCCCCTTTTCCATCTCCATCTAAATCAGTACCAATAACCGGCCAATTATCCTTCCATTTTACAGGTTGCAGGTGCACAACACGGCCATAAACGCCCTTATCCTGAAAATGCAAAAACCAATCTTCTCCTTTTTGCGTCTGAACTAAAGCGCCCTGGTGTGGTCCGTTGATTGTTGTTTTTCCCTGGTCCATCACAATTTTTTGAGCATAAGGTCCATAAATATTTTTTGAACGAAGTATCAGTTGCCAACCTGTAGCTACTCCACCTGCGGGTGCAAATAGGTAGTAAAAGCCATTTCGTTTATAAAATTTCGGACCTTCTACGGTATGATTTCCTTCATGTCCATCGAAAACATGAGTACCCTCATCCATAACTTCGGTGCCCTCATCATTCATTTTATATACCGTAAGCAAACTGTTTACGCCTGCCCTGCTTGCTGCCCAACCTACCGCTAGATATGCTTCACCATCTTCATCCCAAAAACTGCTTGGATCTATAATGCCCTTACCCGGAAGTACCATTATGGGTTTTTCCCAATCACCCAGTGGATCTTTGGTTTTCACCATGTAAATGCCAAAATCTGGATCGGGATAATAAATACGATACTCACCTTTGTGGAAAATCATACTTGGTGCCCAAACACCTTTACCATGCTGAGGAGTATTGTAAATATCTTCTGGTAATTGTTTCTTTAAGGCATGATTAACTAAAGTCCAGTTCACCAAATCCTTTGAATGCAATATGGGCAAACCAGGCACACAATTAAAACTAGATGCTGTCATGTAATAATCATTGCCTACACGAATTACATCCGGATCAGAATAATCTGCATTTAAAATGGGATTCTTATATGTTCCATCACCTTGATCGGCAACCCATACTTTTGAAACCACTGGCTGTTGGGCTATGCCCAATACAGACCGGGAAATAAGGAAAATAAAGATGGTGGAAACTTTTATTAAATATTTCATAGCTATTGAATTGATTCATTTAAATCTGTGGTGAATAAACCAACTTTACCTTTAAGATCAAGCCGGCTTTAGGCTTTAATTTAGATTTTGCAAAAAGGATAAATATTTTTTGTTAAAATCTACAGGGTTTTCCAGATTGCTGACATGACCAGCATTTTTAACAAAAAGTTGTTTTGCCCTGGGCAGGATTTTTAATAAATTGTTAATGTGCGCCTGATCAAATTCTCCTGTTAAAATCAATACCGGCACATTTATTTTTAAAGCTTTTATTTTTAACAGGGCTTCATCACCCAGTAAATACCGGGGTTCAAGGTGCTGAGGTTGCCAGGCATCCCATTTATAAATCATATTCCACACGGGTTCCTGCAGGCTTTCGATGTTTATCCCATTTCTTTGTGTTAAGGCATTAAACCATTTTATTTTTTCATAATGAATACCATTATCCTGCCACTGGTTAATTTTTTGGCGTTGCTGTTCTATTTGTCGAGGTGTCCATGGTGCGTTTGGGCCTGGTACATTAAAAATATCGCCACTTGCCATTGTAACCGATAATAGCTTTTCTGGGTGAAGTGCCAGAAAATCGGTCGCAATGAAACCACCTAATGACAAACCCAAAACATGAGCTTTTATAATTTTCAATTGTTTCATTAGGGTATATAAATCATCGGCGTGAAGTGCTTTCTGATTTTCAGAAGGCATACTCGACCAGCCATATCCCCTAACATCATAGCATATTACACGATATTTTTGGGTAAATTCAAAAAACTGAGGTTTCCACTCGCTGTGATCAAAAGCATGTCCATGAATCAAAATAATCGGTTGGCCTTGCCCCGATTCCTCATAGTATAATTTTGCCTGATCGGGCGTATGAATGTAACCTTTTTTTATGTTCGTTTGGCTTGCCTGTTCTAGTACATCTCTAACCAGATAGGGCAATACAGGACTAGCTAAAAATGAATTAAAACTATTTTTGGCAGAATCTATATGCGTTAAGAAAAAGCCATAAGCTTGATTTTTCTTGTCTATCCATGGATAGGCACCTGCCCAGCTGGGGCTACTGATTAACTGAGCTTTACCCGTCGAATCTACTTCTTCCCTCCACTCGCCCAAACCATAAACATCCTTTCTTTCGCTTGCTCTAACCTTTTTTACGTAATCATCTTCCATAATGGCATCTCTAACCTGATCTGCCTGTATTTCCATTATCGATTTTTCAGATAAAATTCTTTTTCCTTTGAATACGCCATTGCAATTAATCATTTCCAAAAAATTGGTATAGTCTTGAAGATTTGTTCTCACACCGCCACCAAGCATGGGATTATGACCAGGAGCTGCATCAACCGGGGTAAAATGTGTAGCATCCATTTTTAAAGGCCGACCTATTTTTAGCTGAAACAAGATTTCCCAATCCTTTCCAGTGGCCAGTTCTGCCATACGGCCAGCAACCTGCATCGCCAAACCACCATATTTAAATTTTGTTCCCGGCAAGGTATCTGCCTTTAAATTTATAATATGTGCTACCGATTCTGTTAATGTTTGATAATCGTCAGGATGCTGCCCATCCGGTTGATAATCTGGAAAACCTGAAGTATGTGAAAGCAATTGCCTTAACGTTGCTTCTCCCAGTACACTTCTGAATTGTGGAAGCCATTTTTTCACCGGATCATCCCACGATAACCGCCCATCATCAACTACGGCTGCAATGGTGGCTGCAGCTAACCATTTCCCGGCAGAAGCAACAAAAACCACAGTTTTTGGAGTATGGTTTCCATAATATTTCTGATGTATAGTATGATGATCTTTTACGATCAGGATGGAAGCGCCTTTATAGTAGCCAGCATTTATCCATCCATTAATTTTGCGGTCCAGATAAGAAAAATCGAATTTGTTTTTTTTAACCTGCTGTGCACATACTAATTCACTAAAACTAAATAGCAGAAAACAAGACAAAAACAACCCAGATTTAATCATCGTGAACCGCAAAACCATTAATGTTGTACTTTATAAAACTTAGCGGCAAATAAAAATATCACCAAATAACATATTATTGGCAGGTAATAGGCTTGTGCAATACCGAAACGATCGGCGGCAAAACCCATTAAAAAAGGAAAAAATGCACCGCCCACAACCCCCATAGAAATAAAGGAAGAGGCCTGTTGTGTTCTTGCGCCCAGATTTTTGATGCCTAAACTAAAAATGGTTGGAAACATAATGCTGAAAAAGAAATTAATCATCAGCAATGCGATAAAAGATACCCAGCCAAAATTTTGAGCAACGATAATGCACATAATAATATTGCCAATAGCAAAAATAGCCAGTAAACGATTTGCAGAAATGTATTGCATTAAAAATGTGCCTACTAATCTTCCGGCCAGCATCATACCCATAAATAAGGTCATGTAACTTCCGGCCTTCAAATCACTGAATCCCATTTTTTCGTGTACATAGTTGATAAAAAATGCCCAGGTTCCGGCTTGTGCGGCTACATTAAAAAACTGCGATATGGCGGCCCACACAAAATGTCGGTGCTGAATTAATTTTTTATCAGGTGCAGAATCGATGTTCACAGCATTTTCATCCATTATATGAGGATCTTGAGTAGCCGGAACTTTAACAAAAGAGAAACAGATTGCAATTAAGGCAATTACAATACCGATAACTAAATATAAAACTTTAACCGAAGTTAAATCTGTACTGCCAGGAGTATAATTCCGATATAAAAAATACGAACCGATTAGTGGCCCCAGCATTGCACCAACGGCATTAAACATTTGCGCAAAGTTTACCCGCTGATCGCTTGTTCTTTGATCGCCCAGGGAGGCCACAAATGGATGTGCAACGGTTTCTAAAGTGGATAAACCACAGCCAAGAATGAATAATGCTGCACCAAAAAAACCAAAAGTTTCTGTATAAGCGGCGGGTACAAACAATAATGCGCCTAAGGCAAAAAGCGATAGGCCTAAAATCACGCCATATTTATAACCAAATCTTTTCATGAATAAGCCAGCCGGAATACCCATTACAAAATAGGCACCAAAAACTGCGAATTGAACAAATGCAGATTGAGATTTACTCAGGCTGAATACATGCTGAAAGTGTTTGTTCAGTACATCTGCCATCGTAATGGCAATGCCCCATAACATAAACAGTGAAACGACAAATATGAGGGTTACTAAATATTTCTTATCGGTAAATGTAGCCTTGTTGACCATGATTTTAAAGTTTATTTTGGTTATTAATTTTGTTTGAGCCAGATGGCCTGGCCGCCCGATGGCTTTAAATTTACATCTAAAACAGTTGACGAATTGATTTTAATGGTTTTTACACCTACTTTAGTTTCAGTTTTCATGGAGTCGTCATCACTATAAATTTTTGCGGTATAAGTTTTCCCTCCTGGTAAGAAATCAAATTTAAGCTTTAAATCTCTTGGGTTAGTATTGGTTATGGTACCTAAAAACCAATCTGTCCCTTTTCTCCTTGCTGTACTCACAAACTCGCCGGGTTCTCCCTGTAAGAATTTAGTTTCATCCCAACTTGTTGGAATTTTATCCCAGAATTCAAGTTCGGGTTCATTGTTGTAAAAAGAGGGCTTATCATACCAGTATAAGGTTTGCACTGGACTAAAATAAATTGCCGCAAGCGACAGCTGGTGGGCGTGGGTGGTTTTAATTCGTTTATCAAAATAACAGATGGTATAATCCGCAGCACCTGCAAGATAGCGGGTAAAGGGCATTACGGTATTGTTGGTTGCATCGGGCATTTCTTCATTTCCTCTAATGCCCTCAGCCGTCATCAAATTTGGCCAGGTACGCTGTTCTCCGGTCGGACGCCAATCATCATGTATGTTAACCATAATCTGGTCATCTGCAGCCTGCCTGATGGTTTTCTCCAGCCAGGTTGTCCAACGGTGAGACCCAGATTGTACAAAACCAAATTTCACACCGGCAACACCCCATTTTTTATATACCGTAAATAAACTATCACTTTGAGTCAGTAAAGCCTGCTGATTAACGTATAACCAAACCCCTACGCCTCTTTCCTTTCCATACTTAATAATGGCAGGCAGATCAAAATCTTTAATGGCTACTTTGGTTGCATCCGAACTGAAACTAAAGGCGGGCCCGTACCATTTCCAATCGAATAAAATGTATTGGAGATTCCTATTTACCGCAAAATCTATATTTTCAATGGCATCTTTAGTGGTTTGTGCCATTACCCGCATTATTTTTCCCGGTTTTATCCAATCCGGATTTTTAATTTCTCCTGGATCATTCAGGTTTAAAATCAACGCATTATTTGCCGCTAGTTCTGTAGCACTTTCAGCAACCATAACCGCTCTCCATGGCGTGGCAAACGGAGAAATTAAATCTGCGGGCGTAAACATCGAGGTTTCAACCGTATTGGGTTTAGTTTTGCTCAACTTAAACTTGGTTCTGGCGTAATCAACCATTTTGGCTTCAACAAGTGATGCAAACAATCCGTTAGCCAGTTCGAGTGTTAAAGGCCGTTCGGCCTCGGCTTTCCAATCGGCCAGTTTTATTTTATGATAAGGTGCCTGTGCCCATTGCGCCACCCAGGTCATCGTACCTTCTGGTAATGCAAATTCTGTATTTTCACTAACAACCCGGTAATAGGTTCCCTTCTCATTTTCAGGAAAATAATACCTGAACGCGATACCCTCATCATAAGCCCTGATTTCGATATTCATTTTGTAAATGGGATTATCGTCTTTAACGGTTTCAATAATCAGGGCATTATAATGATCCCGGACAGCTGCATTTTCCCCATAAATAGGTTTCCAGGTGGTATCTTTTGATGAAATTATAATATGCTTCACGACTAAGTTATCAAACCATTTATTTTGCTTATCCACCGGCAACGCCATTGCACTTTCTGACAAATGATTATCAAGTTGTAAATCCATTAAAGATGGTTTAATCACTGTTTTATCCTGGTAGTTAAGCTGGTAATAAAATTCTCTTTTATTGTTTTTTGTCTGTTGGAAAAACTTAACCAATAGTTTTCTATTGGGCGATAAAAGTTCTTTTTTTGTTCCGTCCACTACCTGTTGTCCAAAACAAATATTGGTGGATGTAATACTAAATAATAAAAATAATAAGCTGTTTTTGAGCATGATAATATTGTTTAAAGCGCCGTAATTGTATATGTTTTGCCTTTTTCTGTTTTTAAATCGTAAAGAAATTTTGATCTTACAACGGGTTTATTTAAAACCGCAGCAGGCGAAATAATTAAACCGGCAACGGTATCGGTATGGTAGAATGGATTAGGGTTATTTCCTTTGGCTTCGGATAGTTTTATACCATTCGCAGCCATTATTTTATCAGCCAGTCTTATCCGGCAATTGCCGCCCAGCGTCGATTTAAGTATTAATTTTTTTAACTTCCCGTTATTCCATTCCATAGTTACAATCTCAAAACCACCCCTGGCCCTCAAGCCGCTTATCGCACCTTTTGCCCAGGCATCTGGTAAAGCCGGTAACAAATCCAGTGCACCATCGTGACTCTGCATCAGCATTTCAGTTATACCTGCTGTACACCCGAAATTGCCATCAATCTGAAAAGGCGGATGCGCATCAAATAAGTTTAAGTAAGTACCGCCGCCACCTGCATTCATACCCAAAGGCGACAGCTGTTTTTTAATCAATTCGAAAGCATGGTTACCATCTAAAAACCTGGCCCAGAGGTTTACTTTCCAGCCCATGCTCCACCCTGTAGATATATCGCCACGATAATTCAAGGAATTTTTCGCTGCCTCAAAAAGTTCCGGCGTACGATAAGCAGAAATTTGCTTACCGGGAAAAAGTCCGAACAGATGCGAAATATGCCTGTGCTTGTCGGTTGGATCGTCCATATCCGTAATCCATTCTTGTAACTGACTGTATTTACCAATTTGCATAGGTGGCATTTGCTTGCGTGCGGCCTTAACCTTCGCTATAAATTCATCATCTTCGCCTAAAGCTTCAGCGGCCTGTATGGTATTCGAAAACAAGTCAAAAACAATCTGGTTATCCATTGTAGCGCCTTCTGTAATCGAAACGCCATTCCATCCGGGCAGCTTAGGTTCATTTTCAGGTGATGTACCGGGTGCATTAACCAGCCAATTATGTGTAGGCTCTTTTACCAGGTGGTCAAGAAAAAATTGTGAAGCACCTTTTAATATAGGGTAATACGAAGCCATGTATTTTTTATCGCCACCATATAAATATTTTTCCCAAATGTGCTGACTGGTCCAGGCAGCTCCCATCGACCATATTCCCCAATAAATTCTGTCTACCGGCCCTGTTATACGCCAGATATCTGTATTGTGATGGGCCACCCAGCCATTTGCACCATACATTACTTTAGCCGTTTCTTGTCCGGTTTCGGATAAATCCTTAACCATGTTGATAAAAGGCATGTGCATTTCTGCGAGATTTGTATTTTCAGCGGGCCAGTAATTCATCTGTGTATTGATATTGATGGTATATTTACTGTCCCAGGGTGGATTCATCTGATCATTCCAGATGCCTTGTAAATTGGCGGGCTGACCACCTGGCTCAGAACTCGAAATGAGCAGGTATCGGCCAAACTGGTAATAAAGCGTAATCAACGACGGATCACTTCCCTTTGCAAATTGTGCCAGTCGAATGTTAGTTGGTAAA
This sequence comes from Pedobacter rhodius, assembly GCF_027213645.1. Taxonomy (GTDB): domain Bacteria; phylum Bacteroidota; class Bacteroidia; order Sphingobacteriales; family Sphingobacteriaceae; genus Pedobacter; species Pedobacter rhodius. The sequence goes on from NZ_JAPWGL010000002.1 coordinate 932,070, forward strand.
ACCGATGATTCACTTTTACCCAAATCGAACTTAACGCGGTTAAAGAATTTCTGGTAACTGATGATGTGATCTTTTCTGGCCTTCGCAAATGTTTTTTTTAGCGCCTGGTTAAGATAGTTTGCTGCGCGCTGGTTTTCATCCGCACTTACATCATGATAATTTACAAAATTGGTTGCGATGGATATGTAAATCAAAGCAGCGTTTGCCTGCTGAATGTTAATGGTAGAATCCGTTTGTGTACATTTGCCACCATCTGTTACAATTCTGGTTATGGCGTGAAATTTAATTTTAGACGCAACACCTTCATGATCTTCAGTAATACCGGTTAAATCAATTTGATTATCACCTTTAGTTTGAACAGTTGCACGTTGCGGACTTTGCATGGCGGCTGAAAAATTAAGCATGGATGGCTTGCTGGCAGAAAGCTTAACTATAATTACCTGGTCGGGAATAGACGTAAAAACCTCCCTCGTAAATTTTACATCATCAACAGTATACATCGTTTTAGCAACTGCATTTTCGATGTTTAATTCCCGGTAATATTGTTTGTGATGATTATGGCCCGGAAAATCGAGTATCAACTCGCCAACCGGCTGATATTTCATACCATTATTGCGCTTCGATTGAATTGTTTTGCCTGCCAGTTCCTGCGCTTCCCGGTTTTTCCCTTCAAATAAAAGTTTTCTGATTTCCGGCAAAGCCTGAAGTGCATCCGGATTGTCATTTCTCGACGGCCCACCGGTCCAAACCGTAGATTCATTTAGCTTGATAAGTTCCTGCTCCGGATTTCCGTAAACCATAGCGCCCAGTCTTCCGTTTCCGACAGGAAGGGCACTAGTCCAGGTATTACTTGCAGGCTGATCATACCATAATTTAAGCGATGTTTCACTTTGAGCGCTAACATTTATGGCGCAGCATAAGAGGCTCAGGACCATAAGGTGCCTGAAAGGTTTGGACAGGGCTAAATTCACGATGCGAAGACACATAATTGGTTTTTCAGGTATTTTTTTATGAAAAAATTATTTTAATTTCTGATAGATACTAATGCCTTTTTGGATTTTTTTAAGCCTTAACAGGGCTTCGATATAATAATAATCCGCATAAATAATGGAAGCATCTATTTCCGACTCGTTGGGTTTATGTCCGGTAGAATGCAAAAGGAATGCGCTGTTCTGATTCCGGCTTTGATAATTGGCTGATGATAGTGTCGTAAGCATTTGCTTAGCCGCCTTTGAGTAAGCTTCGCTTTTAATCTTATCCGTTACAAAAGCAGAAAGCTCTATTAATGCAGAGGCCACCACCGCTGCTGCAGAAGCATCTTTGGGTGCATTTGGTATTGCGGGATCATTAAAATCCCAGTATGGAATTCCATCTACAGTAAGCGATTTAAGGTAAACATCCGTAACTTTTTGAGCAAAATCTAAAAAAACAGGATCTTTAGTTTCCCGAAAGCACATCGTATAACCATATATGGCCCAGGATTGGCCTCTGGCCCACATCGAGTCGTCGGCATAACCCTGATGAGTTACACCTTTTATTTTTTTACCAGTCAATTTATCGTAAACGACTGCATGATATGCAGAGAAATCAGCCCTGAAATGATTCTTCATCGTTGTTTTAGCATGATTGACAGCTATATTATACAAGTGCTTACTGCCTCCGTTTTTAGACGCCCAGAAAAGTAATTCTAGGTTTATCATGTTATCGATAATGGTATTGTGTTGCGGCCAATTCATATTTGGCACCGACCTGGGCCACGATAAGATGGTGCCAACCTTAGCGTTATACAAAGTGGCCAGTGTATCTGCTGTTCTAAGTATAATCTTTTTATATTCGGGATATTGGGTTAAGCGGTAACCGTTACCGAAACTACTGAAAATCTGAAAGCCCAAGTCATGATCGAAAGCCTTTTCCCTGGATAGCGGAATGAGTTCTTTTGAGAATTTATCGCCTGCAAGTTTAAACTGATTGTTTCCGGTAGCTTCATATAGATACCACAATATCCCTGGCCAAAAGCCACTGCACCAGTCTTTATAATCTACATACCGCCAGTCTTTCTTCCCCTGATTTATACTCCTTGGAATATCAGGACTTTGACGTGGAATTAGTTTAAGTGTAGATTTAGCCTGTTCAGCACAATACAATAGTGCCTTATCCGGATTAACCTGTGCCTGAATGTTCGGTAAGTAAAAAAAAAGTGCAATTAGAATGGCGAAGATTTTTCTTTTATTCATACGGTGAAGAACCCGGTTTGTTTAAAATATGATTACTTTATTTTGAATTGACTACTAAAGGGCCTCAGTTGGGTTACTTGCGCCTTTTTCCTCTTCATAATGTTTTATTTTTTCATGTAGTATTTTCCAGTGCGCTTCTATTTTCTCCTTCGAAATTTGTTTTTTTCTAAATGAAAAAAGCTCCTCATCTTCATCCTCAATCGGTACATGCTTATTTATTTTCATAACCTTAAGACACACAAAGTCTGCTTTCATACTCTTTTAAGTATAAAAGATTTAAAAAAATCAGGATAATGGCAAAGAATTAACTACAGCCTGCCATTGACGCAGCTGGAACGGGTAGTCTTTGCTAGGAAGTACGACCAAGCCTGCCTCCTGCAGGTAGGCAATCTTTATGCTATCGGATGGAGCGCAGCGGAATGGAGAGATCTATTTAAACAGATTTCTCGACTTCGTTGCACTCCGCTCGAAAGGACGGGATCTAGAGGATTTTATCTGCATTTTTTTTTCATTTATATAAATTCTAATGAAATAAATTATCCTTCAGAACGACATATAAAGGTGTTAATAAATTCAGACGGTTTCTTATTGCAGCATTTTCTTATTCATATTCAAATAAATAAGCGCAACATCCTGATATGGAAGATTAAGTATTTCAGAAATACCGTTCAAATCAAACCCCAAGCCATATTTTAGAAAAACAAGCTCTTTGGAAACAGGACTCATCTCCGTAAAAAGTGATAAGTCTTTTTGAGTCACTTCATTAAAATCAGCCTCAACAAGCTCGATAAGTTCACCTAAAAAAGCGGAATCTTTATTTAAATAGTTTGCACAAATTTCACGGGCATGTTTCAGAGAAAATAGTACCATTTGTTCCAAATCGCTATTCAATTCATCATTTTTTACCATCTGAAAAAATAAATCAGCGACCAGGCTATCAGAAATTGCCTCCTTCTGGATAAAACGATCTACATACTGAAATAAGACAGGATATAAATTATAGTGTATAAACTGGATATCGTTTTCGTTATTAAATGGAACATGAACTACGTCTGAACAAGAACATGGTTGTTGAATTTTAGAGACAGAACTGCATTGATCGAGTAATTGAGGATTATTGATCATAAAATATCCGGTTAGATTTGTTTATCAAATTTAAAAAACTAAACCGGTTTAGCAAAATCTTATTAAAAATTAACTTTTTAATAAAAAAGGTAAACTAATTATAAAATAAACATAATCTAATGATGGATAAATTAACAATTCAATAAAAAACCATCACTTCCAGCTCAAATTTAGGGGCTGGTCTGCTAACTTAAGCTGCTCATTTAAAAACAAATTGAACTTTGCAGAATCAGAAAACCGGTAATCGCTGGCCTGCCAACAGGCATAAAACCGGAAAGTGGGTTCAATTTTTTGCTTTTTAGACTGGAAGTAAACCAGGTAACTGTCTTTTATATCTTTTTCTGACGAGGTTGTTTGTTTAAAAGCTTTAACCAATTGATCGGGAACAATAATTGCTAAACCGAGATTGTCTTTATTTTCACTTTGCAAGCCATATGAATATAAAGCCCTGGCATGTTTTCCAATCATTTCACTCGCTTGTAGTCCGTATAAATTGGCAAACCCGGTAACCAGATTTGCATTTTCAGGCATATTCTCAGCAATGATACGACTCTGATAATAGTATTGGCCACCCCAAATGCTGATTTCTTCAGTGAGCGATATCGGTCCATAACCTTTTGCAAAATTCCATTCAGGGTAGTGCATTCTAAAAATTGCTCTCAATGGTCCGTCTGCTACTTGCTCATAAATTACCTTACCCATATTTACCCCACCCAACCGAATCAGTGAATCTTTTCCATCGGGGAGTTTAAGGGATAAAGCTAAAGCGCCAGCACTTAGTGATGAGCCTACCTTATATATATCCATCCCCCATGAGGCTTTATTATGGTAAATAACTGCAACCCACCATATCGTTTTCCCAGGCCGGGCCCTCTGTTAAAAAAGGCGGTAATTTTACTTTGCTAAAATTTGTATTTAATTGCCCGGCGGGTATTGCATCATTGGGAATATTTGGCCCGAATGTGTCATCCGCATTCTTTCTGCGTTGCCTTACATGGGCACGCGTTAGCCCTTTTTCGGGTTTTTCATCACGGATACTTATTGAAAATACAGCTTTTTCATAGGCTTTAAACGAATGTAGAAAAATAACCTCATCCCAACTGCCATCCTTATCCAAATCATCAAACTGCAAGGACTGTAGCTGTTTATTTACATCTTTTATGGCTACATATTTTTTATCATCCAGGCCGTTTATTTTATTAATCAAATCTTTTTTCCTGAGTATGACCAACTCGTCCATCCTGGCTACAGGCGCAGGATTGTAAAGCATAAAAGTTTTTTCCTGACAAAAAGCAGGTGCCCAGCATATCGATAACAGGATAAAGAAGTAAAATCTCATATTTAATTTAATAGTCAGTAAATGATTTCGAAGTTAAACTAATAATTTTTTCTGCGGCAACATCTTTCCAATAATAGGCCACCCCGATCATGGCAGCTTCTTCCCAAAGCGCTGTACGCCTTAATATAACCTGCAAGTCCCTTAAATTTAATAATGCCTGCAACTGGTTTAGAAATAATGCACTTGCCCTGGCAATATTACCGCCAATTACAACAATTTCAGGTTTATATTTCAAAATAACCGGCCATAAAAAATCGGCAAGATTTAATTTAAATTCATTGAAAATTATCTGAGTATAATAACGCTTAGAATTGTCTTCTACCAAGGTTTTCACATCAGGTATATTTTCTCCAGTTAATTCGTAATAGCGTTTCAGGAACCACCTGGTCGATAAATAGTCTTCAGCAATTCCTCTTTTAAAGGGGGCACTTCCTAAATTAGCATCATGTATAAATCCGCATTCGCTCACTGCTGAACCTAATCCGGTACCCAGTGTAATGCCAAAAGCGTTTTTTTTATTCATTGCAGCACCGCAGTTTACCTCTCCATGAAGAAAAGATTCAGCATCATTTCTGAATAATATATTCGACGGCATAATTTCAAGTTCTTTTGAAAGCATATGACGTATATCCATATTATAAAGCGCGTCATATTTGTTCATGCCTTTAATTTTAGATATACCATTTTCGTAATCAAATGGCCTGGGCATGGAAATGCCCAAAAGTACCTCTTTTTTATCCAGATGGTTGATGACTTGTTTTATCGTCTGAACCCAAACGTCGATAATTTCAGCTGACACGCCATTGGTTTTAACAACATTTGTGCAACCGGAACCCTCTACAACACAACGGTCATTCATATTTATTTGAGCAGCCGTTATATGCGTTCCTCCTATATCAATGCCTATTATCTTTTTTCCGTTAAGTTTTTGAAGCATTTCATTAAGCAGATTTTTAAAGTAGTATAGATTTTAATTTATTAATCCTCTGGTAGAAGCAATTTAACAAGCAATCTGAATAAATTGTTGGTGATTAATGAGCAGATTTAAATTATTAAATTTTATATAAAAAAAATTGATATACTGCTACTTGTTTTATTCTGTATTCAGTTTAGCTTAATGCGTTTCCGTTCTTTCAGTACGCAAAATTTTTCCATTCTTTTCTTCGGTGATTTCCACAGTTAGTTTTCCATCCTTACTTTTGAGACCGTCTATCTTCAGGTGTTGTATCCGTCCATCGATAAGTTCAACATCAATTAAATTCTCCTGGTTTGATGTTATTTTTTTAACATTTTGTTTCGCTTCATAAGGTTCTATCAATGTTAAATAACTCGTTTCCTTTCCTCTTGTTCTGAAACTTACCGTTTTTCGAACCTGGTCTTCATTTCCAACCGGCGCATCTCCACCTACTGATACCAGCAAACGAGCCGCATCGAGGCCGGATAAATCAACCTTGATTAGGCCAGGTTTCTTATCATTTTGTGGTTCTGCAGGTATCGATTCCGTATACGTTACACCTGCTATCCTTACCGGGCCGCCTTTATAATCCGTATTTTTCGTTTCGACAGGAATAAGCTGCTCCGTAGAAATCTTTAACTGGTCAAGCGGAATAACCTTGCCTTTTGAGGTTATAATTTTTGCACCCGCCCAAAACAGTGTACTGTTTTTAGCATTACCGGTTTTGGTGGTCTTTAACGTTAACGTTTTTATATTTTTGACAGGAACATCTAAGTCTGCACGTCCTAAAAGCCATGTCCCCATGGAATCTTTGGCAAGTATTTGCTCATCTCCTAATACCTCATAAACCAACTTCTTATTAATGCTATAAGCCTCAGCATAATTTCCTATGCGTACTAATGCTTTTTGCGGCCAAACCTGGTAGGTATCTGTATTTAATTCGCCTGGTTCCTGAAAACCGTTGAAGCCACCACTCTCCCATCCCACGGTAGGGTCCGCAATAAGTTTGGAATGGACTTTCGCAATCCCATTAAATGAATAATTGGTCACATTGGTAATAAACTGTCCGCTACTTAACGGGTTCGTGTCAAATTTTTCATCCCGGCCGATGAGTTGCAATGATGCATCCGGCTTAGCCCCTCGCAAATGCAGCAGGTTATCAAAAGTATGGGCTTGTTTAGCTTTCAAATAATCTGCCGTAATTACATAATCATCGGTTACCAATAATAATCTTCGTTGTAAAACAGGTTCTGTGTAATCGGTTACATCCGTTGGATTGGGGTGGTTACCCGGTATAGGTACGTATGGCGCATCGGCTTTTTTAACCTGTTCTACCTGCGCATAGCCTCCAAAATACGGCGGATTACTCCATCGGACAAAGGTTTCCGCAGCGATAGCCTGCATCATTTTACCACTGTGAAAAAGCAAAGGTTTCGATTCTACCGGTTCTTGTTGTTTACCATCAACCACAACCATATTATGCGCCATTGACGGTTGAACCCACCATTTGTACATATAACTGCCGTAACCAAACCAGCTGGTTTCCGGATTCCAGAAACTTCTGCCGTACCGCATTAAAGAAACCAGGCTCAGCCGATCGAAATGGCCATGATAACTACCATGGGTACCATACTTTAATGCGGCCTGAATTTGTTCACGTGGCGCCCGGTTGTCGGTTTGCGATCGCAGTACGGCCAGCCCGGCATTATCTGAATGACCGGATTTCGTGTATAATTTGGGAGTATTTAAGGGTAATTCCGGCACGCCATAAATCAGATCCCTGCTTTTTCCCTGTTTGATAATAGCGGCATAACTGCTGTCCCTGAATGCAAAATAGGCCTTTTCAAAATCTACACCACCAACTTCGTGTTCATGCCCATCGCCCATTCCAAACATAACACTTCTGTAATCCGGGTAAATGGTAATGGCATCCCACATTCTTTTAACCGTAATGAAATTTTCCTTAACCGGTCCGAATTTCCCAAAGGCCATCCCCTGAAAATTTTCAAATTCAAAGGGCCTTAATCCAACTTTTTTTGTAAGCGGAACAGGTATTTTTTCGTTCAGAAAATCGATTCCAAATGGTCTTGCAGCTAAGCCGAGTGCCGTCATGTTTTCTGCGCAGCCCAAATTGTAACTTAACGACATTTCATACCACCAGCCATCATCCATCATCCCGTATTTCAGGTGATCTCTAATCCCGCATGGACCATCCATTAAATAATTAAAATGAGCCATGTCTTGCAAAACTAAGGCACATTGCGCAGCCGGGCAAAGGTTAAAAACACTCCAGTTCGATATGCCGCCATTCCCAAGCCCGTCTTCCACAGTGTAGATGTATAAACGAAATGTTTGCTCTACAAGTGCTTTCTGCAGATCACTCAAAACACCGGCATCTTTAATCAAATCATAGCTTCTGGCACAAGCCTCAAAAAAACCACCTTCCTGCGGAATACCCTGGTTATTGGCATGCAAAGTTTGCGGGTAAGCATCAGGGGCAGCTAAACGGGTAAGCACCAGTGCTAATTTCTCAGCATATTTCTTTTCACCGGTGAGTTTATAAGCAACTCCAACAGGCCAAAATCTTTGTTCTAAATAACTTTTATAAACCGCTTTTGAATTTTCAGCCGGAATGCCGCCGGAAGGTACTTCCGGCACCTCAAATTCATCCGCCTTACGGATATAATCGATCATTGATTTCTTTGCCCAATCGTATTTTTTGGTTTTTTCCAGTACATTTTTCCAGCCTTGTTCCTGATGAATTAAAAAGGGTCCTTCTAATTTTCTTAGGGTGATAAATTCGATTTTCTCCGTAGTACTTGTTGTTGCTGAAACGGCTTCCAGAACCTGTGTTTCCTGAGCACCTTCAGGAAAAGTTCCGGGCACTAAAACGGATACTTCCAGTTTTTTCGTTTCGCCGGCTTTTAAAGCCACAACAGAAGGATTTACGGTAGCTGGCATGCCTTCCCAACCTGTTCGCCGAAACGCTAAGTTTACCTGTTGCGTTACTTCTGAACTATTGCAGATATTTACCTCATATTTTATCGTATTACCCGGTAAACCGGCTTTTGAGCGAATTAAAGATGATAATTTAAGCGGGTTTCCTTTTACAAGTTTGATGTTTTTTAAAAGAAATTTCGCTCCCTTTAAATTCAGGTAAGCTCCGGAAAAGGAAATTGTCTTTAAAAATTTCAGAAAATAAAATTGACCACGATTATAATCAAAGCTGCTGAACGGAATATTAATAGCATGCCATCCTTTCCCCTGAACATGAATCGTCGCTTTTGACGAATCGGGCAGGTTGTGCCGACCGGCTTGTTTCGGGATGCTAATGGTGGCAATCGTTTCAAATACAGCATCACTTTCCAGGTATAAATCCATCTGGATACCATACCACTGCCGCCCGTCGATTACCCCGTCATATTCTTCCATTAAGCCTCTTGTAAACCATTTCTTACCACCATCCGGAACCTCATAGCTTACAGTACCGGGTGCTGTCAGGCTTAATTCATTACCTTTTTGTTCCGCTCCTTTCCAATTTTCGATAGCTAATTTTTTCCAGGCTTCGGTCTGTTCATAAAGGGTATTTTGAGCAAAAGCAAAACTGCTGAAAATGGATAAAAAAGCAGTTAAAACAATTTTAATTAGGATTTTATTGTCAAGCATTATAAATAAATCGAAACAGTAAGCTGGATGTAAAGGATTAGCCTTTTTATAACAATGACAATAAAATATGTCGTTGCTACTCTCCTGATTTAAAGTTTAAGCTTATTTATTAGCGGAAAAATTAATTTTTTTTAACTGTTTGATAATCTGAACTGTCTATCGAATCAGTTTAAGGGAAACTTGTATCCGGCACATTGCTTTTTATCAAAGGTAACTATACCCAGTTGGGACTAACTTTAGTTTGAAGTTTAAATCCCAATCAAAAATATATGATTATTTACAAAAATCAAGTTAGTGTACTATTTTAAAATAGATTTTTTAAATTTTTAAAATTCATTCACATTGCATAAAAACAAAATAAAATGAATTTAGAAAGAAAAAAAACAGATGAGGAATTAGAAAATGATTCTGATGAAGAATTACAAAATGAAATTGAGAATCCACTAAGTGATTTAGAAACGTTCAATTTGATGAAGGCTTTAGCAGAAAAGCAAAGGCAAGGCAAGAAAGAGTAAAGAATACAAATTTCTAATTAAATGAAAAAATCGTAACTGCCCTTGATGAAGAATCAAGGGCTTTATTAATTTGTGGAATAATCAATAAATATATCCTTAGATTTAATTAATGGAAAATTATTTATCATCTTTATTAAACTCAATAAGTCTGTAATAATATTGTTCAAGTTATTATAGGACGCTGAAATATGAGGACGATTATTTATAAAAGGATGTACCGATTCACGGTACAAAATTTCTTCATCGTTCTTGCTCAAATGAATTCCATTGTTATGGATTGTATTTCTTATAGACGATAATAATTTTAAACCATTCCATTCATCACTGTCTTTTGAAATACCTAAAAATGAAAAAAGTTTTTTCTTAATTGAATATATCCCTTTTGTAATATCTATTGTAGAATCAAATTCTAAAATGACAATTCTCAAATACCTTTCTATTATTGCAGATAAATTATATACAAATCCATTTTTATTCATTGTCAGATATGCAATAAACATCATGTCCGCATCTTTAAAAGTTTCAGTTTTGAAATGTTGAACTTGAAAGGAGTGGTTATTTACATATTGAACGTTAAAACACATATTCATTATGTTAACGCTCATGATAGCATTAATCTGGTTTAGTATATTAATTCTAACATCTTTGTCTATATCCCAAGAAGTAGTGTCTTTCAATTCCTCGATATAGTCCTTTATTTTTCCCCTAGTCGATTCAAGTAACTCGATTTGATTAAGTATTAAATCACTACGTATTTTGAAATATTCTTGTTCGGTCAAATCGTTCATATTTTAGAAATGTACGATTAAGATGTCTTATTATAACAATCTAATTATTTATTTTTACAAGGGTCTTCATCTAACACAACTGCCTCCCATGCTCCATGAGTATCCTCTTTGAATTTCTGCCAGTCATCACTGGATTTAAAATCACATTCACACCTTACTGCACCATCTGGTAACGTTTTGATGCAATCGGCACTAGACCCCATCATATAATAACATCCACCCCAAATTGAAAGAAATAATAAAAGTAAAAGTGCGCAAGATTTATAGGTTTTTTGTTGTTCTGTATTTTCCATTGCTTTATAATTAGTATTCTCTAACTGCTCTAACATTAATTACTGCACCACTTGAACCTGTAAAAGAGTTACCATATATCATGCTATAGAAATATGGGGATGATGATGGATTAAGGTCTGCACCTTCCTGACAACTCCAATATTGACTAGTATAAGAGCCAAGTAAGTTTCTGTTTTTATACATTGCTTGTAAATCAACATTCATTGGGAGACACCAATCTGAATAACCACCACCTTTATAATCTCTGGCAATTTTAGCAGCGATATTCGCATTACTGCCATAGAATGCTAAGATTTTATTTGTGTTAATTAATGCACCATTAGCACCCACTACATCAGGTTTTCCAGATTTACCAACTACAGCCCATTGACATCCACCTGTAGTCTGGTCTTGTGGCGAAACAATAGTTCCATGTTCACCTGTTTCGTTTGTTACTCTTATTATGATACCACCACCAAAGCTATCGCCTACTTTGTGTAATACAATTGGCTTAGGTTCAGGTTGTGTTTCATTAGAATTTGAATTGGATTTCTTGCAGGATATAATACCTATGAGAGCAAGAGCAAATAGAATTTTCTTCATATAAAATTGTTTAAAAAATCGAATATACGACATGTCGTACATGTTTCAAAATATGATATAAATATTTTTGTTACGATGGCGACCAAGAATCCGAGGAATAATCAAATCATAACTAGATTTGGTGATAATGTGCGAAAATATCGCAATGCCAAGGGTTTGACCATGAATGAACTTGCTGGACTTTGCGATGTAGAATTAGGTGCAATCAGTACCGTAGAAAGAGGAAAAGTCAATTGTACTATTAGTACAGCTTATGCCATCTCTAAAGCATTGGAAGTATCAATCGATAAACTTTTAGAAGAATGAATAATTATAAAATCCAATTGAATAATTTGGATACTTTTTATTTATCTTAGTTTAAGAATTACATTGAAATCATGACCTCTCAACAATTATTATTAACAATTTTAGGCTTATTTCTGGCTGTTTGTATTCCAATATTTATCTACTATCGTAAAAAATATTTCGTTGGTGGATTTCTGACAGTTGAACTACGTTTTTCAAACGGCATTGGTGAGCCGATGGGTGTAGTTAAAGAATTTATAGATGAAGACGGATATAACGTAAGAGATAAATCAATCGTTAGGTATCATTTAACTTGGCGGTATGAAATGACTGTTACAAATAATTCAGACCAACTTGTTCTTTTTCCAAAAATAAGCTACAATGTAGAGGTATTTCCTAATATTACTATGGGTGAAATTCAGGAATTAAAGCCAATTGCTAGTGGAGAATCAAGAGAAGTTGAATTGGTTTTTTTTGAAGTCAGTGATACATTGCCAGACCAAAGAAAAAGAACATCAGAAACTCCTGTCGATTTCACAGTCTTAAAGCTGTTATTAGAATATTATAATGCTCATGATGCCAAATTTTATACACTTTATGATAATGCCGATAAATCAAATAAGTCATACAAAATTCGACCAGAACTTTAAAATCCTATAGCATTTAACTTTATATACCATAAGTATGAAAATACAAACAAACGAGAAATTACACGAATTGATAGTTGATACCATTAATGCAGGAGTATGTAATGAAGCTTCGATTTTAGATTACTATTCTACTGATTTATTAAACGTGATTGCTAATGAAACTAATGGGTACGAAATTGATAAAGTGTTAAAATATATTAAGGATTATTTGGAATTTGCCAATCATAAACTCTAGGTTCACCAAACAAGTTCAATAAGTCATCCGTACCATATTTATTTTTATAATACTTTTTCTTAGCTATCTTAAATTCTTCGTTAAAATTTGGATAGTTCCAAAATTGTATATAACCATTTCTGTCACTTTTAAATTCTTTAATACTTTCCATATCTATAAATATCACCTAACATGTATAATTTTAATACTTTCAACAAATTAATAACATTTACATCTTTTATTGTTGCTAATTAGGTGTATCTCAATAAGTGTGTCTCATTAGCAGTTTCTTATTAGAGGTACTAATAATCCTTTATATTGATTTGCTTTGTTTATGAACAAAGACAATTTCAATATTATGCAACCAAATTCACATTCAGTCAGCGAAAGATTTGAATATACTTGCCCACTGTTGTTATCAACCGAACATCAATTAAATCCTTATCTCGAAATTGAATCTTTTTTCAATGGAGCAAGTTTAGGGTTTTACAGATTTGAACTACGCTCTTGGTTTAAAATTGCTATGACACCTGATTTAACAGTAGAAAATCATAGTAATACCATTTATTTCCACAACCAGTTAATTCAACTTCTTCATGCTGGATACTTAATTGTAGAAAACAATATAAAATATGCCAGTAAAACCCGTTATTCAGAAAATACAGAAAGCTTTAAGGACTGGGTGAATGATATGAGGAAAGAAAAAATTGATGAGGGTATTGGAGCAGCAAGCAGTTATGAAGTTAATTCACTATCTGAAACAGAAATGGAAAATCCTTTTCTCTACCTCAAAAAGATTTTGACATTTAGCCGCATTTCCGAAATCCGATATGGCTTACAGGAATGGATTTATTGCTCATTTAACGATAACAGTAGCATAGCTACAATGGATGCAGAGCATGTGTTCGGTTTATTTGAAGATATCGAAAAACTTTTAGAATTGCTTTTTCATTTGTTGGTTGGTGATGAAAACTAAGAAAATTACTTCTCAATTTTGTTTCTCATAGGAAAAATGATACTAAATACAATTGACATTAAAATAAATGAATAAAATAAAATGAGTGATTCTTTAATAGTCAATATATCGTTATAGAACACATAATTTAATAAATTAATTAAAAATATAAGCGTATAAATATTAATGAGGGCTTGCGCTGATACTGTATATATTTCTTTGTCATCTAACTGCCTTTTCATAGCAATGCCGAACACTAATAATGTTATAAAATAGTTTACACAATATATAAGTGTACTAAAACTTGTTGTGAGTAATAGGAGTTTTAGTAAATCTGTTCTTTCAAACAAATCTTTAAAATTTATAAAACAATAAACAATGCCAGGTGCAATGCAATACACAATAGAACTTGCTAAAAAAATTGCTTTGAAAAACGGTATTTCTAATAACCAGTGTCCTGTTTTCATAGAAGTAATATGGGAGTTTATTTTGTACCTATAAAAATACCATTTAAAAAATCTATATATCAACCTATTTTTTAAGCTATTAACAAAAATAGTTTAAAATAAATTAGGTATTTAATGGGACAAATGGTATATTTGTATATGAACAAATTCAACTCTCTTATTCAGCTTTTCGATTACTTTAAAGATGATGAAACTTGTGAAAAGTATTTAGGTGCTAAACGCTGGGGCGATACTATTACTTGCCCACACTGTGGTAGTGCTAAGAAAGCATATGTAACCAACAGAGGTTATAAATGTTCAGATAAAGACTGTCATAAAAAGTTCACTGTTAAAACCAAAACCATATACGAAAACACTAAGATTGGATTAAGATTATGGTTTGGTGCTTTATATCTCGTAACTGCACATAAGAAAGGAATTAGTTCATTACAGCTTGCAAGAGATTTAGATGTGTCTCAAAAGACAGCATGGTTTATGTTGCACCGTATTAGAGAAATGTTGAATGACCAAGACCCTTCATTAATGCAGGGAACTGTAGAAGTTGATGAAACTTATGTTGGTGGCAAAAATAAGAATAGACATGCTCACAAAAAGATAGATTCAACACAGGGAAGAAGTGCAAAAGATAAAACACCAGTAGTTGGTATGATTGAACGTAATGGTAAAGTTAAAACCTTCGTGGTTCAAGATACCAATTCTGACACCTTACACAATATTGTTAAAAGTAATATCGATGCTAATGTAACTCTTATTACTGATGCCTATCGGTCATACAATGGTTTGGGTACTGTGTGCAATCACATTACTGTTAAACACACGGAAAATAACTATAAAACAGAAGGCGATAAGCATACCAACAACATTGAAGGGTTTTGGAGTTTGTTTAAGCGTGGTCTTGTGGGTACTTACCATTACATGTCACCAAAACACCTTCAACGATACATGGATGAAACGAGTTATCGTTATAACACAAGAAAAGTTGCAGATTCTAATAGATTTGAGATGGCTATTTTAAAATGTGATACACCTAGAATTACATATCGAAAACTTACTGAAAAAGAGCGAACTAGCTAAAACTGGTTAAGCAAGCTAATTATGGAAAGGCTTAGTTAGAGATAATTATTCAACAGTAAGTGTGTGGAAAACTTGATTTTTCATCATGCGAAGTTATCAATAATGTTTTTTAGATTTACAACAGTATTGTTACATAATATATAAAAATATTTTCGCATGGGAGATTTATTAAAACAAATCAATTTAGACAAGTGGTATGGAGTTACATTATACTTAGGGATGTTATGCTGCGCTGCTCCTTTTTTCAAAACGATTGATTTTTTAAATTCAAAACATCTGTTTGGGTTAGGTATTGGATTAGTGGTGATTAGTGTCGCTAATTTTAAGGCGTTATGTTATGTACAAGAATTTATCCCAGGAGGGTTCATGCAATGGCAAGAAATTATTCACACCCCATTCACAAAAATATTGTTATTCATTGGGTCTTTATTAACACTGCTATTTTTATTTCTTTTAGTTAAGGGCTTGATATAGTTTAAGGAAAAGAATCTTTCAAATTGATTTTTCTCAATTAAGCGTTATCTTTATATAATGAAAAAGAATAAGGATAAACCATCAAAGGTTAAGGAATCAAAGCCAAGAGCAAATAAGTATGAAGAAAAGGTATCTTTTGACGGCACTTTTGATGAATTATTGAATCTTTCTGTTCAACCTAAGAAAGAAAAACGGATAGATGGGAAAAGTTGATTTCAATAAGAAATTCGAAGATAAAACTTTAAAAGGTGGTTTTTGGGCTGTTATAGTTGTCGTACTTGTAATTATCATACTATTATCCATAGTTACAACAATTAAAATCTATAATGGTGACCATGTTAAACTATTTGGATTAGAATATAATATTCCAAAACCACAACTTGATACCACGATTAAAGATATACCTACATCAAAGGATGTACCGTCTGTCAAGGATAAGCCAAACCCGAAAATGGCATCATCGACAAATTTTCATTCAAGAGAAAAAATTAAACCATCTGTTAAATATAATATTACTGCACCAGTAACAAATAGTGCAATTGGAGATAATGCAGTAACGAACAATTACAATGGAGTTAAGCAACGTCACTTAGACGAAGAAACTTACAAGAGTATTATGCGCCAAATTGACGAACTTTATATAAAATATCCTGATTATGACACTACGAAAATTGATGTGGTAATACATCAAGATGAAGAGTCTGGGATTTTAGGTGATGAGTTAGTACGAAACTTAAAATTAAATGGATTTCAAGTTATTACTCATCCTTCCATATCATCTAATTTTACCAATAATTTCACTATTTTAAAAGGGTGGAGCAATTACCCGTTAATATGGGTAGAAAAAGCAAAAAATGGGAATCACTAATCTTGTCCCAACTGGGTATAGTTACCTTATCAAATTATGCAGCAAAAACTGAAGAACCCAGGTTAAGCGTTCTTAAAACCTGAATGGCTCTATATACATGATTGATAACAGATTGGTATCTTATACCGGTTATTTCAGCAATCTGATTGTATTCCATATCCTCATAAAATCGCATATAGATGATTTCTTTCTGCTTTGACGGAAGTGTATTTATTGCTTTGTAAATAAGTTGTTTAAGCGCCAGTTCTTTTTCTTCAAAAATAATCAGTTCTTCTCCAGAAAACTGGAAATCGGGTTCCGGTAAGACATCGAGTTTATCCTGTTTTAATTTCGCACTTTTAATATGATTCAGCACAATAGAACGCGTAGATTTGATGAAATAGGCTTTAACATTTTGAAGCGGACCAATTTTGGTCTTTCTTTCCCAGAATCTGACAAAAAGATCCTGCAAAAGATCATCGCTCAGGTCTTCATCCTTTAATATTTTACAGGCATAGTTAAATAAAACAGGGTACAGTGTGCGGTGTAATATGGCATAAGATTTTTGATCTCCGCTGCAGCTTCTGTCCCAAAGGATGTTAAGTTCTTCAACCCGGTTCATAAGATATTCATATTTGGTTGATACGAATATGGGTTGTTCGGCAAAAACAGAGGGGTATAAAATCGTAAAGAAAGAGTGTATTTTCAACAAGCTATACTAACCGAGGCTTTTGGGCATTCCACAAATCATTTATTGAAACAGGGAAAGAAAATTTCCTATTTAATTTTAAACCGATTGTTAAAAGATTTGCGGTGCTTTTTTATAAATTCAGAAGGGTTGAGTTTAAAGAGCTTTAAGAACTGCTTACCAAAATATTTCGGATCGTTAAAACCACAGCGGAAGGCCGCTTCATTTACATTACAGTCAGAGTTAATCATAAGTTCTGCTGCCTTACGCAGCCTTATAAACCGGATAAAAGCGTTTACAGATTGACCGGAAATTGATTTTACACGTTTGTAAAGGTTACTATGGCTCATGCCGATTTCGGCTACCAGCGATTTTATACCAAAATCAGGGTCGTTAAGGTGTTCTTCAACTATAAGGATACATTTATCGAGGAATTTTTTATAATCCTCAGAAATTACAATTGAATTTTTCTGAAGTGTAATTTCATTATAGAAATAGTTCTGCAGATTATTCCTGTTTTTGAGCAGGTTTTCTACCCTGGCAATTAAATAGTCCTTTTCGAAAGGTTTATTGATGTAATCATCTGCCCCGCCTTTTAAACTTTTTATTTTAAGTTCATTTGATGAACTGGCGGTTAATAAAATAATGGGTATATAAGATAAGGTAGGGTCACTTTTAATTTTTTCACAAAGTTCAATGCCGTCCAATTGCTGCATCCTGTAATCTGTAATAATTAAATCAGGCATCTTTTCAAATGCCATATCCAATCCCGATTCTCCATCCTCTGCTTCGTAAATCGTATAGCTTAACTTAAACACGCTCCTGATGTAACCTCTGATTTCAGCCTCATCATCTACAATTAATATCGATTTTTTTTCACTTATAATAGATTCTTCTTCGAGCAATTGCTCCGAAAAGTTTGGTCCAGGATTAAAATCATCAGTAATAAGTTCGTTCAACAGTTTTGACTCTGTATTGGGCAGAACTTCAGCTATCCCTTTTAAATGTGAAGTACCTTTTAATAGTTTTAAACTAAAAGTTGTACCGGCATTAACCTTGCTTGTATAAGTTAAGGTTGCCGAATGTGCTTCGGCGAATTGCCGGGCCAGGTACAAACCAATTCCAAAACCGGGTTTAGCCGAGCCATTTTTATTTTCTGCCTGGTAAAATCGCTGAAATATCTGTTCTCCTTCGCTCCCGGCAATCCCCGGTCCGGTATCTTCAACAAATATCGATATGAATGATTCTTCTTCGCTAACCATTAATTTTACCGTTCCGAATGCCGGTGTGTATTTAAGCGCATTAGAAAGCAGGTTAAAAAGTATAATCTCCAGTTTTTCCCGGTCGGCAAAAACAAACAATTCCTGCTCTTCCGAGATCAACTTAAAATTGATGTTTTTTGATACTGCTTGCTGCGTAAAACACAGGTAAACTTCCTCGCAGATATTAACAACATTCAGCTTAGACGGGTTGATGCGATCAGACCCCTGATCAACCTTTCTGAACAGCAATAGCTGATCAACCAGGCTCAGCATTCTTCTGGCATTTCTGTGGATGATGTTTAGTTCCGGTTTATCCTCATTGGATTGCCGGCTTGTGCGCTCCATTAAATCTTTAACCGGATTAATGATTAAAGTAAGCGGCGAACGGAATTCATGCGATATATTGGTAAAAAAGCTAAGCCTTTTTTCGTTCAGCTCTTTTTCTTTTTCGTTAATTACCTTTTCTTTTTCGTGCTCTGCCTTCTCTTTTTCATGCAAGGCCGCTGCCGTTTCGTATTCTGCTTTTTTCCTTTTCGATTCTAAATTAATCAGCTGCACTTCATATTTAAGTTTATTTTGCTTGTTTTTATACTGCAGGTAAATGTAAATCATACCTATAAAACACAGCGTATAAACCAGGTATGCCCACCAGGTTCGGTACCAGGGCGGTAAAACAATAATATTTAAGACCAACTCATTTTTGTTCCAGATACCATCAGCATTGGTAGACTGAACCCTGAAAACATAGGAACCTTCATCAACATGAGTATACACCGCAGTTCTGTTTTTTCCTGCCTTATTCCAATCTCTATCCCAACCCTCCAAAAAATAAGCATAAGAAATCTTATTGGCGGCAGAATATTCCAGTGCCGTAAATTCAAAGGAGAATATGGCATCTTTATAGGGAACTTTTAATTGCTTCACCATGCCATCCGATTCCTTTTTTACATAATCGTGACTGATTTCAATCGGAAGATTATTGATAGATACGCCTGTAAGCTGCAGACTGGGAAAGTTATTGATTGGAAAAATAGCCAGAGGATCGAAAATATTTAATCCCTTAATTCCTCCGAATGCAAACTCCCCGCTTTTGAGCTTTAGTCCTGCATTAATCTGGAACTGGTTGCTTTGCAACCCGTCGCTTTGATAAAAATTTTCGAAAGACTTTGTAACCGGATTAAATTTAGATATTCCGTTATAGGTACTCAGCCAGATATTTCCGCCTTTGTCTTCGAGAATGGACAGCACCGCATTGTTGGAAAGGCCATCTTCGGTGGTATAGCGTGCTGATACCTTCCCCGTCTTCCGGTCGAACAGCAATAAACCGCCACCCTCCGTACCGACCCAGAAATTCCCTTTGGTATCTTCCAGTATGTTGCGTAAGGTGTAACCGATATCAAAGAATTTATGGTTCTTCGTTTTTTTATCAATCAGCACTAGCTGACTGAGGTTTCCACCCCAAAAATCACCTTTCGAATCTTCATACAGATCAAAAAGGTCAGAAAGACGGGTATCAAAAAGTTCAAACTGATCAAGCGATGGATTGAACCGATACAAAGCACCTAATATACTACCCCGCCTTAACGTAGAGGCCCATAAGGTTTGATTTTGATCTTTATGAAGTACGAATACAACCTTATTTTCGATCCTTGTACCTGGGTTTATGCATTTGTACCTTTTAAATTTGTTCAGCTTCGGATCATAAAGATTAATTCCTGAACTGAATGTGGCCAGCCAAAACCGGCCTTTAGCATCTTGCTGAATTGAAGTAATGTAATTTGACGATATAGATTGCGGATTGTCGGCTCTATTTCTGAAATTAATACGTTTATTTGTTTTTCTGTCCCAAATATCCAGACCCGAATATTCTGTACCAATCCATAGCCTGTTATTTTCATCCTCAAATATGGATGAAATGGCTTCCGAATTCTCTCCTTTGAGGGAAATGTTACTAAAGCCTTTCTTATTCGGATCGACTACCCCCACTCCTCTTAACGAAGTACCTATCCATTTTCTGGCATTTTTATCAATATAAATGGCGTAAATAACACCAATTGGCAATTGCCTGTTCGCATCAAGTGCTACGCTAATAAATGTATCTTTACGAATATCGAACAATAAAACACCGCTGTCTGGGGTGCCTAGCCATACATTTTTAGCTTGATCGATACCCATACTCAAAATCCCTCCTGTGTAGCTACTGCCGTTTTTCCCGGTTAACCGCGTAATCTGTTTGTCGATTACATTATACTTATAAAGTCCGTTTACCGTTCCAAGCCAGATATTATCGCCATCAAGCTCCATACAATCGGTAAGAGGCAGGTTATCATTCACCACCATCAGTTTCATCGATCGGTAATCGAGTTTGCAGAGTCCTAAGTTTTGAATAAGCGCCCATAAGGTTCCGTCTTTAGCGAATCGGATAGACTGAACACCATAGTGCTTGGTTTCCTTTCCTGAAATTATAAGCGCTATCGGCTCGGCTACAAAAGTGTTAGGCTTACAATAAAACAATCCACGCTCTTCCGCTCCGATAAATACCTTTCCAGTACGGTCTGTTCCAATGTCTTTAATCACATAATTTAAGGGAACAGGCTTACTGCTTTCTACTGTACGGCACTGAATGGTCGTAAAGCTTCCGTAAAGTCCGTTATAAACACTAACGCCACGTCGGGTACCAATCCAAAGCCTATGATGAGCGTCTTCCCTAATTACAGAAATAATATTATGTGTAACGGAATGTGGATTCTTAATCTGGTTTCTAAAAACCTTGAAACCATAACCATCATAACGGTTCAATCCATCTCTGGTACCAAACCAGAGAAAACCTTTATGATCCTGATAAATGCTTCTTACCTGATTATTCGAAAGTCCGTTTTCGATACCCAGATAAGAAACTATCGGTTTCGTTTGGGAAACCGAACGGCTTGTAAACAGGAAGCTTAGGATCAGGAACAGCAGGACTCTCACAAGGGATATTTATTTAATCTCAAAATATAAACATTTTTTAAGTACTGCAAACAGAAAATTTCTGTTGCTTTATAATATGCTTCTTAAAGTCCATCTTAGCATGGCGAATTCCATAAATTAATTATCGTGCTTAAATGATTTTAAAATTCTATTGTTGTATGATAGTTGGGTCTTCACAGAAATAAAATACCATGATGCTTTACAGATTTAAGATTTAATGAACATGAATTATTTTAATGTTTATGGCTACATTTTTGCCATTAATAATAAGCTTGCTACCCAGCTGTGAGGAAAAACTCTGAGAACTCGTTAGCCATACCGCCCAGGCGCGTTTAACCTCGGAAAACATATCAGGATTATTATAGATAACTGAAGCTTTTCGGTGCAGATCCCTGGAGTGGAGTGAAATCCTGATTTCTTTTTCAAGAGATGTAAAATCTTCTTTTGAAACCCTGTAGAAATTCATCAATTCCCTATTTGTATCATTGATTACCTCTACCTGCGAGGGTTGTTTAGCAAGAATACTGCTGCACCTCCAATAAAAGGCTCACAGTAGAGTATGTGAGAAAAAACACCATGATTCTTTACGAACTTGTCTTTAATCTTATAAGATATAGAGGGAAATGCGCAGATTACATAGGCAATGAGGGATCTGGCTATAAGAGCTATCCCCCAAGTGTTACTAACTAATGATTTTATTTCATAAAATTAGTATTAGTTACAATCTACTTTTTCGTATTTCCGGATCCAAAGCACTTAATCTTCCTAATTCATGGATGCCAAATTCTGGTTGATAGATTGTATGGAAAAAAGGGAGAAAAACACTTTTCTTTGAAAGTAAAAGGTCTGGTCGACGAAGACCAAGGCTCGCGGATAAACAGTGGATTCGTTAATTCCAAATGCCTGCATGGTAAAAGCTCTTTATAAACAATAATTAACGACCAAACGGTTCATCTTTGTTCGGTATATCTTCATTGAAGAAATCATTCATGCTTAAATTGAAAATATTTAAAACATAAAACAACATACTTATTGTTATATCAGCTGTTCCCTCCTCATATTTACGATATTGAGAGCAGTCTAAGTTATTCTCCTGCGCAAATTTATTTAAGTCGGTAAAACCTTTTGCCATTCGCAGGTCTTTGAGCTTTAAACCTAATTTATGTAGTTCTTCCTGATCGCTTATCTGACTATTGCTTTTCATATTAATTTATTTGTTGATTGTTGTATGTAATAAAATAAATAGATAAACGCTTTTTAAAATATATCCAATAATAGATTATTTCACTTCAATTAAAAATTCATCTGAAAAGTCGCTATTATACACCTTAAAGCCAACAGGCCATGGCACTTCAACCAAATCTCCTATAAATGATATAAACAGCAATTTAAATCGCCCGAAGTTAATATTTTTAAGACAAATAACCAGATAAGCACTATCGCTCTGCATGATAACTTCTTGTATATAGGTTGCCCAATGGTTTTTTATTTTTAAAGAAATATGGTCAAAATTTTGAGCGTCAATAAAAGAACCTATTTCGAATAACCTTTTCTGATTTAAACTGTTAGGTATAGTTGATAGCCAGGCATTGTTGACTTTTTGAAGACGGCCAATCAGGTATCCTCCTGATAATACATGCCAGCCCTCGCTTTCCAGATAATTAACCAATTGATAAGTTTCAACCGCCTTTCCCTGTCCAATTACATAATTCAATATGACTTTCATGGTCAAAGTGGGAAGTTCCTTTCTGTATTTATCTAAACCTTGCATTATTTTTTACCTGTTTTTACAACAAAACTTATCTATCATTTTTAATTTAAATTCATTCCATGATGGGGTTAGCGTGAATGGGCAATTTTGCAAACTGCTTAACCTCAATGCTTGGAGAGCCAAAGTCTTCAGCAACCATGCCGGATATTAGGTAACAGCCATGGCCACGAAATGGATAAGCTGGTGTCGTATTCGGAAAATGCGTCGTATCAAAAAAATTGCCTTCTGCATCGAGGAAAGTTCCGAACCACATCTTTTTATTATTTTTAGTGTGAACCGTTTTTTCACAAACGTACCAGCCCACCATTTTAACCATCCGTCCGGTGTGAGGTTTAAGCGATTTAGCGCTTACTTCTCCCCTATAATTCGTTTTCAGCATATCGAACATCGACATCGAAAGGCAATAGCCTAAAAGTTCGAGTTCATGGTACGCGTGTTCCAAATCGGTATCGACCAGCTGGGGCATGGAATAGTTTTTCTTCTCCATTACAAAAAGTTCTGTGTGGTTAGCCGGCTGAGCTTTTTGTCCCATTAAAAGATGAACTTCCCACAACAGCTCCTTTTTACTTTTACCAGTAAAACGTAATGCACCTACACGAATAAGAATAACTACCTGCTCCAAGCCAATACCTGTTCTTTTAATCAGGTCTTCGGCAGACAAATAATTTCCATTTTCAAAACGTTCTTCTACAATCCGTTCCATTAATTTGTTTTCGAGGCCCAACACGCCGATAAAACCGAGATAGGCATCTGCACCTTTAATGGAAACTACGGTCAAACTATTGTTCACGCAAGGCAGGTGCACTTTTGCGCCGGCCTTTTGAAGTTCATGAACATACAACCACCTCGTGTAGAAACCGCCGTAATTATTGAGAACCGCGACCATAAATTCTTTAGGAAAATAGGTCTTTAAAAAGAGACTTTGGTAACTTTCCACGGCAAAACTTGCGGAATGGGCCTTAGAAAAACTATAACCTGCAAAGCTCGATACTTGTCGCCATACTTCGGCTATGGTTTCTTCCGGCCGCCCGAGCTTTCTGGCTTCACTAAAAAATTTCTCCACCAGCCTGTCGAATTCCGCTTTGGAACGGTATTTCCCACTCATGCCCCTGCGAAGGATATCCGCATCCGTACCATCCATTCCTGCAAAGTGAATGCAAATCTTAATCACATCTTCCTGGTAGACCATCACACCATACGTTTCGCCCAGCAGTTCTTCCATTACCGGATGCAGGTAAACAACTTTAGAAGGATCGTGATGGTAACGTATATAGGCCGGCATCATACCCGAACTGGCTACCCCGGGCCTGATGATGGAACTTGCGGCAACAAGTACCAAATAATTATCACAGCTTAACTTAGTTAACAACTGCCTCATTGCCGGAGATTCAATGTAAAAGCAACCAATGGTATCCCCTATTTTGAGTTTGTTATTCAATTCCGGATCTTTCATGAATTTTTTAACCTGGTGAATGTCTACTTTTTTCCCCAGGTTATCTTCCACCAGTCTTACGGCTTCCTTGATGTGCCCGATGCCTCTTTGAGAGAGCACATCATATTTATCGAAGCCTATTTTTTCTGCTTCATACATATCCCATTGCACGGTAGGCATGCCTTTTGGCGGCAAATCAAGCGCCGTGTAGTAGGTTATTGGTTCTTCGGAAATTAACACCCCGCCTGCGTGTATGCTGCGCTGGTTAGGCATGTTCTGCAGCATGGCATAAATGGCCGTAATTTTTTTAAAAGTTGCATTGTCGCGGTTAAGTGCGGATCGGGATGGGTCAGTATACCCATCAATTTCGGCTTTCGGCAAGCCCATTACCTTGCTAATTTCCCGGATGACCGAGCGATCTTTAAAGGTAGACATCGCACCGAGTAAAGCGGTATGGGCTGCACCGTAGCGCTTAAAGATGTAGTCCTGTACATCTTCCCGTTCATCCCAACTGAAATCCAGATCAAAATCAGGCGGTGAAGTACGCTGTGCATTTAGAAAGCGCTCAAAGTAAAGGTCCAGTTCAATTGGGTCGACATCCGTTATGCGTAAACAATAGGCCACGGTACTATTGGCGCCCGAACCCCTGCCCACATGGTAATAACCACGGGATGATGCATAACGGATAATATCCCAGGTGATGAGAAAGTAAGCGCAGAAATCCAGTTCAAAGATGACCTTCAATTCCTGCTTCACTTTTTTTAGCGCCCCCTTATTGCTTTTCCCGTAGCGATATTCAACACCACCGATGGCCAGTTTTTCCAGCAGCTCTCTATCATCTTTTTTACTTCCTGTAAAAGTCTTTCGATTTAAGTTTACCCTGCTACCGGCATATTCATCCATCGAGCAGCTATCCAATAAGGCCCGACTGTTGTCTAAGATGAAAGCAAATTTCGAAAATTTAGCTTCAAGAAAGCCCGGTTCCTGGAAACAATCGTTTGCTAAACACCTATCTTCTTTCTCCACCTTGGTCAGGAGGGTATTTAAATCAATTGCCCGCAGGTACTCATGTAAACGATATTCAATTTTACCGGCAACAAATACGGGTTGCAAAACAACAAGTTTTTGTTTAAGCACTTCTACGTTTTTATTATACAGGGAATGAAGTTCCTCGTAGCGAATACCAATATATTCATTTGCTTTAAGCGGATTTGCATAGCCAAAAGGATAAATGATATAACTGTGTTGCATTGAAGGTGCCTCATCAGGTAATACTTCCTTATTAAGATTATGAAAACTCAACAGTTCGTTCAGTTCCCTCATGCCCTCTTTATTTTTGGCAATTCCAATGTATAACAATCGTTTTTCCTTACGAAACTCCAGACCACCGATTGGCTTTATACCCGCTTCCCTGCATGCTCGTATAAATTCCATTACGCCGGTTGAATTGTTAATGTCTGTCAGCACCATTTGGGTCACACCCCTGCAAGCGGCTTCTTCAATGAGTTTAGAAACAGATAGTGTACCATACCGGAGGCTATATTGAGAATGCACGTTCAAATACATCGCAGAATTATTAAAGGTCTAGTTTCATTGTCGATGCAATGGCTATGGAATGAGAACCAAAACGATGCCTGATCTTATCCATCGCCTGGCAAAGCGCATACTGCTCCTCACTTTGCTTATATAAATCGATTTGTTCAAAGCCGGTAACCAGGTTGGAAAGACGAACACCCACGAGCCGGATTAGTTTTCGCTTTTGAAAAAGCTGATGAAAAAGATCTTTTGTTTTGGCAATCAGAACGCTGTCCAACGCCGTATATGGAATGGCGGCTTGTTTCGTTACATCTTCAAAATCAGAATAACGGATGGTTAGGGTTACGCAGGCACAAAGTTTTTTTTGTTCACGAAGCTGAAAAGCAACATCCATGACCATTGCGGTGAGCAGATTTTTGATCATAGTCACGTCGATAGAATCCGATTTAAAGGTACTTTGCGTGCCGATACTTTTGGCCTCTGAATATGGAATGATTGGTGAATGATCTATCCCCTTCGCTTTTTGCAATAGGGAAATTCCGTTTTTGCCTAATAGTGCGCTAATGTGGCTTGGTGAAACAAGGGACAGGGTTTCAATTTTCCGGATGCCCATGTCACTGAGCTTGATAAAAGTCTTTTCACCAAGACCGGGAATTTTACGTATGGATAAGGGATTTAAAAATGGAATTACACGGGGAGATTCTATATTCAACTCGCCGTTTGGTTTGCACTCATTGGTAGCCATTTTGGAAACGGTTTTGTTTACCGAAAGTCCAAACGAAATGGGCAGCCCTGTTTCTTTGATTACCCTTGCACGGAGTTCGTGCGCGTACTTCATACAGCCATGAAAGCGATCCATGCCCGTCATATCTATATAATGCTCATCAATACTGGCCTTTTCAATCAGGGGTACCCGCTCTCTCAAAATATGCGTGATTTCATGGGAAGCTTTGGAATATTCATCCATATTGCCGCGTAGAAATATGGCATGCGGACAAAGTTGTTTGGCCATTCGTGCCGGCATTGCCGAGTGTATACCAAATTTACGGGCCTCATAAGAACAGGATGCAACAACGCCACGATCTGAACTGCCACCGATAATAACCGGCTTGCCTATCAATTCAGGATTTTTTCGCATCTCAACTGATACGAAAAAAGCATCCTGATCCATGTGTATGATGTGCTTATCCATTTTTGTGAACTTGAAACAAATCAAAATTACTAATAATATTAGCAATTAAAATACAATCACCATTCCTGAAAGCTATAGACACTATTCTGATTAGCGATGCCAATTATAGAAAACCGATTAGCATAGTTGCAATGGGCTATTTAACTAATCTCCTAAGAAATTAAATGTTGATAACTTTAATGCTTTACAAATGCTAAAGAGATATTCTTAATGCCATATTAAATGTACCAACGCCATTAATCCTCTATATTTCTTATGTCAATTTAATCTAACAAATACAGTTTTCGTCATTGCAGACAAAAAAACTATTAACTTCTCTTGCATTCAGCAAAACATTTGATGGGAGCTATTTTTCCATTCATAAAAAAACATTCAAAAAGAAAGAACCCTTTAAAGTTTTTCATTTATTATTCGATTATTCCCAACTTGTAACGAATTAGAAACCAGCTGTAATCTTTAAAAATCACTAATATCAAATTATTGCCCGCAAGGGCCGCCCGATATTTTTTGCGAATATCAGGTAGTCCTTGCTTCATTAGGAATTGCTATTAATTTAATGCATTTACACCAATTTTTGCAAACTCGTTGCACAAATCAAACGTAGCTTGCGCCTTACCTAGAGCATTTCCTGTCATAATGGATTTAAACTTTGTTTCGGTGTCTTTATAGCTTTTCATATTCTGAAAATAACCGGTTACCGCATTATAAGCACCAAACAAAGTGCCCTTTGTAGTTTCCATTTGTTGGGTCGGACTTGTGGAGGAATACTCTAAAACTTTATCTACCATATTAATAAACAGACTGGAAAATTCATCCAGCTTTCCTATCTGCAAATTCTGTAGCGTTTCCTTATTTGGAGCCATGGCCATCTGCACCAATTTTTTTACCTGCTTATCGGTAATCCTCACCTTTGACCATTGGTTAAAAACGCCCTCCATTTCCTTTGCTAACAGGTTGGTGATTCCCAATAGTTTGTGCGCTTCCTTTAACCTGTCGTGCGCGCTTGCGGTATGGCGTATCTTGATTGCATTACTTTGCTGTCTCAATGCCGCATTCAGCGTATTTTGACAACAAATCCTAACGGGGGTAAAAGATGCAGTAATACTTCCAAAACCATCATGCGACGTGGTCAAAAACAAGAACTGCTCGATTAAATCGTTCCTGCCAACCTTGATATACTCGGGCAGTTTGGCCGTTATAAAAATACGCTCGCCTTTTCCCAACGCACCTGCAGTTTCATATAAAATGCCATCTTTTCCGCCAACAATATCATCAAAGAATGAAAATGCATCTATGTTCTGTACTATTTGATAATCCTTACCAACAACTCCTAATACTTCGTTTGTATCTGTCCTTACATTGGCATAATAATTTTCTACGCCAACATCTGGTATACTATTAGGCAAACCATCTTCATCAATATATTCGGAAAACGTAATCAATCCCCGCTTTTCTACGGCATAATTTAACCCTGCATGTTTTAATGCTTCTGCACTTGTAGGATAATCTTCTATGATTGTTCCCAACCCGTGCCAGGCTTTTTCTTTCACGCTCATAAAGGCGTGCTTCTCTATTTTACTATTATAATTAATGTTGTGTGCCATAAGGTATGTGTTTAGGATTTCGTACTCTTGTTAATAAAATCTCTGCATCCCAGATGCGGACATTTTTTGTATTGGGCAAAATAAAGCGCCCTTCGTTTTCAATTTCTTGAATCGTATCACCGGTATTTTTATGCTCCGATTCCACCTCAACCCGAACCAATAGATATATAACTTCTCTCTTCATTTTTTTAAGAATTGAATAATTTTTTGCAAATTCCGCCAGTTGACGAGAAAAAATGTTGGGGTTCTGTTCCTCGAATTTAGCTGCGTAGCCCTCATAGTACAGATGATCCAAAAATTCTATAAATGCCTCTAACATGGATATCTAATTTAAAAACAATGAACGCCCCGCCTATTTTGCAGGGCATCCAATAGTTTATTTATTAGGAATAAAGATTTCGCCCTCAATTTCTGCCAATTTATCTACGCAAAGTGTATTGACCATCTTTGCAACTGCATTAATGATAAAAGGATTTTTAGTGGTAAATTCCCTACCCTTATCATCTTCAATCGTTAATTCGCAACGCTGAAAATGTGTACTATCAGTTTCTTCTGCATCATCTTTTTGCGCCACTTCAAAGGTTTCAAGCGTTCCAATTGTTTCTAAGAGTTTACCTCTTTGGTTAATACGACGGTTTAAATCCAACGCTAACTTTATGGTAGCTTCCAAGTTCATTGCAGGTTTTTCTTCTTTCAACTGCTCTTTAATTTCAATTTTGGTCGGCTCTGCCTTTGGTGGTTCAGGTGTAACAACAACTGCTTTTGCTTCTTCCTTTGATGGGTCAATTTTAACGGATGCAGAATTTGCGGTTTCCATTTCCGATTTTGGCTTTTCCCTGTCTTGCTGATTGACATCTTTCAATGGTAATGCCGGACGGATTGCCGATTTATCGGTCGATGTATTTTTAATAACTCCGTTTTCTTTTCCGCTTGTGATTACTGTAGTTTTCATAACTTCTGTTTTTTAAATTGTTTTCGATAATGATTTGAATTATTTGCGCTAGTAAATGGGTTCTATTGTTATGTGCTGTGGGTGGGCTTCTGCCTTTTGTTCTGCTCATGGGTTTTCTCCTTTTAAAATTCAGTCGGCAGGAGCCTCCTGCCTTTTTGTTAAACCCAATCACCTGACTACAATCCAATAGGCAGGCAAGACTTTGCGAAAAAAAATACTACCCGAGGCGAAGCGAGGTGTGGAGATTTTTTTTCAGCAAACCCGCAGGGCTTGGTCTTGACTAGCCTAAGGGATTGTTCAGAAATTTTGGCACAAAAAGGTTGGGGGTAATTTCAATGCTGTTGAAATGTAATTAGAGAATTCACCTCTCTTAGTGAGATTACATTGTGTAGGAAGATGTTAAGTATTGTAGATAATAAAACAATTCATTACAAAATGTAACTACCTGTTATAGAGAATTTAACAGAAAACAGCTATTATTTGTAATCATTATCAAATATTTATTTGAAGATTTGCATTAAATTAAGTAGCTTCATAACCATTACTCAACAACTTATTAGTACAAATTTGCGATTCTCATGGCACGAGCAGACCTTCTATTAAAATTAGTCAAAGCAGGAAATGCAGGGGATAAAGCTCTGTTTAACAAGGTTGTAGAATCACTAATTGCAGAAGAAAAGAGTAAGCAGCATCACGTTGTTGCTAACCAACTTGAGGATATTCTAAGAGATCAACAATTAGAAAAAGGCAGAAGCCAAAATGGTGTTTCAAAATCATTAATGGATGAAAAGTTGGAAAGTTTTCTTTTCAGACTTTATCCTAATAAAAGCCTTGACGACGTTGTACTTGATCATGAAAATCGAAAGGTCATTGACGAATTAGTGAATGAACATCATCGTAGTGATTTGCTTCGTTCATATAACCTCGAACCACGAAATAGGATATTATTAGCGGGCGCTCCTGGAAATGGTAAAACCTCTTTAGCGGAAGCAATAGCCCAGTCTTTAATGGTTCCCTTCTATGTAATTAGATATGATGGGATTATAGGAAGCTATTTGGGAGAAACTGCTGCTAGATTAAAAGCAATGTTCGACTTTATAAGGACACAAGAATGCGTGCTTTTCTTTGACGAATTTGATGCAATCGGCAAGGAACGTGGTGATACCCATGAGACAGGTGAAATTAAGCGTGTAGTTAGTTCCTTATTACTTCAGATTGATCGTTTACCTAGTTATGTTGTTGTGGTAGCAGCAACAAATCACGCGGAATTACTTGACAGGGCAGTTTGGCGTAGATTTCAAGTAAGAATGGAATTGAAGAAGCCCAATAAGTTGATGATTGAAAATTGGCTTAAAAAATTTGAGGCGCAGGTAAAGTATAGTTTACAGCATTCGCATAAAACCGTAGCGGGGAAATTGGAAGGCTTGAGTTTTTCAGAAATTGAAGAATTTGTATTGGACGTACAACGAAAATATATACTATCTCTTCCAGAGGTTGATGTTAAGAAAATAGTTGACGATTCACTACACCACATATCCAATAAGTACCAAATACGAAATGGCTAAAAAACCTCTCTTAATCTTTCCAAAAGCCGCTTCAGGCTCTAGGGACACACTCCCACCATTTACAGGGAATTTACGTTACCCAAATAAAGAAAAGCAAGTTCAAAACTTAGACAATCGAATTACAGATCTTGAAAGGGTACTTGAAAATCAAACTGCATATCTTGGACTTAACCCGGCAAATCTAGTTGCTGAAATGATATTGGTGTTGGAAGTTGCTGGAGATTTGAAAGACTTCTTCGGTGCTGTTGCTGCAACCCCAGGCATGGAGTTTTTGGGTGAATTGCAGTCAGAGATTGATCCTGATGATGATTTCTTCACTGTTAATAAGAACGGAGAAAGGACTGACAAGAAGTTTGGTTCTCGTTTGTTTCTAACTATGACTAATCAAAATGCATTAAGAGAATTACGCTCTTACTGGGATGAATATAAAAAAGATAAAGATGCTCAAAATTTCAGGAGGGGAACAAGTAAATTTCGGACACTATTTGAAAAATTAAGGGATTTAAGACCATATAGCGTATCAGATCGGATATATGATACAGGCCTTGAGGATTATATAAATGAGATGAGGCTATTAGAGGTTGATCCTGTGAAGTTCGAGGTAGAGTTAGCTTATAAAAATGATAATGCTAAAGACACCCGAGCTTATAATGAGGTGAGCGAGCTCCTTAGGCAAAACGAAGGTAGAATAATTCAGGAATCTAGGGTAATGCTTCCAGAAATTACTTATCATGCTTTTATAGCAGAAGCTCCCATATCTTCATTTGATGATTTATCAGAAAATACAAATATTACGTTCTTAAAATCGCAGCAGATTCTTTTCTTTCGTCCGGTTGGTCAATCAGTTTTTGATTTTTCCGATGGACCACCTCTTTTGGATTATAATAATAACATACAGGGAGTCGAAGTCGCAAATAGTCCGTCAGTAGCTCTTTTTGACGGTTTACCCCTCGAAAATCATTCTTTACTTGATGGTAGGTTAATAATAGATGATCCTGAAGAATTTTCGAGAAATTATCTCAGTCAATATCGTGTTCATGGGACTGCAATGGCATCCTTGATCGTTAACGGAGATTTAAGTGAAGATGATACTCCTCTAACTAGGCCACTGTATGTTCGCCCTATTTTGAAGCCAATAGCGAATAACCAAACTGGTGGGGAATATTTACCAGATGATAGGCTTCCAGTGGATTTAATTCACCGTGCAGTAAGGAGAATGTTCGAGGGGGAAGACAATACTGCCCCGACTGCTCCAAACGTGAAGATAATTAATTTCTCAATCGGTGATCCTTTCCGACCGTTCCATCGAAACATAAGTACATGGGCTAAGTTAATGGATTGGCTATCATATAAATACAATGTATTATTTGTAATAAGTGCGGGCAATAAGTCAGATGACATTACTTTAGATATACCCTCTAATGACTTTGATATTTCCAGTGTCGAAGATATTCAATCCGCTACACTAAAGAGTATTATTGAAGGTAATTTTGATAGGAAAATTTTAACGCCTGCTGAGTCGATAAACTCGATAACAGTTGGCGCTGCTCATCATGATAGTTGTGCGCCGTTTAATTACCCTCACAGAAAGAACTTAATTAACAGCCGATTTCTTTTGAGTCCGATAAGTAGGATTGGTTTTGGATACAATAATTCGATAAAGCCAGATATTTTAATGCCAGGGGGAAGAAAACTTTTCAGAAAGCCTGTAATTCAACGCGATGCTGGGAAGACTAAGCTTACTTTGGAGAGTAGCCAGTCTTTATCGTTAGTACCTGGAAATTTAGTAGCTATGCCCGGCGTTCAAGGTGATATTCAGAAAGCGGGATATTTATCTGGAACAAGTAATTCAGCTGCATTAACCACTCGTTTAGGAGCAAAGCTTTATGAAATGTTGATAGAACTTAATCGAGAGTTACCTGCCAACCAAAGAATTCCATCAGAGTATTTTACTGTGGTTTTAAAAGCACTACTAGTACATAGCTCTAGTTGGGGAGAAGCACAAAACTTTTTATCGAACATAATCAGAGCACAACCTGGTGTAACAGGCAATACATTGAAAAGACATATTTTCCCTTATCTGGGCTATGGATGCGTAGACACAGAGAGGATCTTGTATTGTACAGACCATAGAATTACGTTGATTGGTTTCGGAGAACTTACCTGTAGAGCTGAGCAAGATGCTCATACATATTCTTTTCCGCTACCTCCATCATTAGCAGGGATTAATATAGATAAAAAACTAGCTATTACACTCGCATGGATAAGTCCAATCAACTTCAAAACTGCCCAATATCGAAAAGCGCATCTTTTTTTTGATAACCTAGATGATAATGGATATTTAACTCTAGAAAGAAATAGTCATGACTATAGACTAGGTAAAAAAGGTACTGTTCAACATGATATACTGACAGGGGAGTATGCGGATGTTTTTCGGGACGGCGACACGCTTAACATTAAAGTAAGTTGTAGAGGTGATGCATCTGGCCTTTCAGTAAACGAATCAGTACGTTATTCACTTACTGTAACATTAGAGATTCAGGAAAATGTTCATACTATGATCTACGAAGAGATTAAACTTAGACTTCAACAGAGAATTCAAGAAAGAATATAAAAAAGCCCGACCGTTCTCGACCGGGCTAATTCCCAAATTACGTTTAATCTACTTGGCGTTCTTTTTTCCTGTAATCTCTCTTCGAATTTCTGTTGCTAGAATCTTCAGGTCCTGCATTGCTTTGCGAACTCTAGTGCCAGCAGCACCATTATTAGCTTTATAAAACTTATCTGCATCTTTTTCAATGTCAGCAATGAGCTGTTTTACTTTTCCGAATTTTTCCATATCGATTTAAATTTATTTGATACTTATATCAAGGGTTGAAATTAAATGCCTCGGCCTTGCGCCATTTCTTGGTCCTTACCCTGCTCTTGTTTTTTCGAGAAGATATTGGCAACTTCAAGTCCGGTTTCTTTTAGGAACTGTTCTCTTTTTTCTGGCTTACCATCTTCTCTATAGAAATTAAGCTTTCCGTAACGTACAGCCGTTTCCAAGTACATTTTTGCTTCTTGCCCTTCTTTTTCTACTGTGACAAGTGGACGGTTACCGTTGATCAAAGATGCTTCTAAGGCGGCAGCTTTTTTAGGATCAGCCATTTCTTTAATCTTGAAATCATCCAATAACGCTTTTATATCATAGCCGTAAGCATCGGTAAACTGGCGAAAGGTTAAGTTGTTCTGACGATCTCTTTCTTTTTCGGTATCAAGCTGCATCCAAGCTTTATAAGGTGTACCTTCTCTACTCAACAAATCATCACGGTAAACGGCTCTTCCCTGCACTAGATTGGCTGCTTGTTTTTTTGAGAAACCTTTTCCATGGTCTAACCAAAAAGTTTGCGGAATAGATGGAGAATAGTAGTCTCTTTTGAAATCTTTCGACACGTAATTTACTTTGCCTTCCTCCATGTTTGCAAGCATGGTTTTGTGAGCTGCATCCTTACCAACCGCCAACTCGCTATTTCCATTCTGTTTCTTGAAGAAATCTATAGCTTCCGCTACGTTTTCTAGTTTTTTAACGATATTTTTTCCTTCATCTGTTTTGGTAATTACCATGTACTTTTGGCCTTCTTCCAAAGGTTTGCCCTGATTATGTACAGCTTCCAATTTGTTAAGGTAATAGTAGTCCGACTGACCGGATTGCTTAAAATGCAGGGTAATATCTACTTGGCCTCTGCTTGCTTTTACTTCATCGTAGAGCTTGAATGCCGAATCATCATTTTTCATGTGCTCTTCCATTTTAGCAATTAACGCTTCATTGAAGCCTAATTTCTTCATCTCATCTTTGAGATCTTCCAGATTATTTAAGTTCATATCAATGTGAATTAGTTCTTTTTCTTTATTTATATTTTTTGCACTGTTGAACATCTTTTTCAGATGCTTGATGACATGTTTAGTAGGATAAAGTCGAAAGTCGCGGTCGTAACCCCTGTATTCATGCATATACTCTTCTGCAATCTTCCTTTCTTTGATTCCTTGCAAATGCCAAGGGCCTTCCACTCAATAGTAGTTATTGATAACCGTCTAAACATATCCTTCTTTTAAATCCCGATGAAGGTTCATAATTGTCGCATTCAGTCGCAACAATGTCATCTCCAAGCGCATTTTCGATTATTTTAGTTTATTGTTCCGCAATAGGATTGGATGATTCGCTTTCAGCTTGACCTTAATACGTTTTACCTTTTTTGAAAAAAGGTTTTTTGCAGTTTCAATCCCTGCACCTGCAATTTGTGCGCCCATAGATTGGTCGAGGGTCATGAACTGTAGATTGCGAACAGCATCATCAGAACCGCCATTAATAGCATCTGTTAATAATGCTTCAGGTGCTTCGATGCCACGGATTCCGTCCAAGCTATAAACCGATAGATCAACAGGAACAATGCGATTGCCCAATCGGATAGTTTTTACGTTGAGCAGCAATCTCTGATTAGCGATATTACAGATGCCATAAATAAGCTGGCCCTTTGGTATCATCTGCCCGTTTAACTTTACACTATCCAAGAGGCGAAGCTTGATTGTTGCACCCTGAACTACTCTTTGATTATCTACGATAATTGCGGGTATGGCTTTAAACAAGCTATCGGGACTATCTACAATTTGATTAATGTATTTTTCCCTCACACGCTCTGGATGTTGTATGTCCATGATACTTTGGAGCATTGTATTCAACTGTTCCATCTCAGGGTCTGAAGTTTTTCCCGACTGCATTGATCGCATCAGCATTTCCAATCGGTCGACATCATTTTTCATTCCAGTTGATTGCTGACTAATGCCCGAAGTAGTTGTAGCCTTTGTGGATGGTTTTGATATCTCTCGGTTTAATGCTTCCAATTTTTGGCTAATCTGTTCAGTCTGGGAGTCCTCGCCCGTAGGATTAAACCCAAGCCGATCAGCAACTTTTGCAATGTCATTTTCGGCAGCATCGTTTCCTATTAAATTGTAGATACTTAATTTATCGGAAGGGTCTACGTTTTTAAATTCGGCGTTGGGCAGTGAAGTATTAATGCCTTTGCTGGCTGATGTAGAAGGCTCATTTCCAATTCCTCCACCCATAGCATAAAATGCTAGCGCCAAGAACGGGAGTATCAGTAATGGAATTACCAATAGCACCTTTCTTTTGTCTCTTTGTTTTCTTTCCATCTTTAAAATTTTTAATAAATTGTGATTAATTGATTGAATTAAATAGCAACATTGTGCAGTAGAAAGCAAATGCGATACAAAGGCCAAATAAGATATAGGAGATCGTTAGACGTGATAACCTACTTGTTTTGGCGTTTAAGTAATCTGCTAGATGACGTTGCTTGTCGATAATTTTTTTAGCAATTTTCTCAGCGATCGCATCATTGGATTTAACCGCCTTTTTTTCTTTTTTAAATAGCCTCATTGCATTAATGAATTAATTGTTCGTCTGTATTTTCCAAAGTTTCCCACCGTTGGATTAGAAATCCGTGCGGGTTATTATCACTCCTGGTAACGTTCCGTATATAACCTTGCGTAATGAGTTTTCTAGATGTGACCGATGTTGATCTAATCAACTTCTGTGTAGCATAGCATTTGAAATAAAATGGATATTGTTCAACATCAATTTTTATGCTATCAGTCGCAATTTCCTGTGAAATATTAGCAGAGATGAGGTTGTTGTAATAGCCTTGCTCTCGCAGATTATCATAGGCTTTTTTAGCGCTTTCATCTGCCAAATTCAACGCATTTGAAATGTTGTTCTGTATTACCTTGTCATCCGGGTCAAGGGTGAAAAACAAGTGATGAAATGTTTTGACATGATCCCTAAGCTCCACCGGAAGATTGTCTTTTCGTTCCGTGCTAAAGGCTTCGATAGCCTTTCCATTAGCTAAAATGTAAATCTTCGCCTGAACTGTCTTTACCATATCAAAGCTTTTATAAATAGAAAAGCCAGATATAAATGCACACGCTACTATCAAAAAAATGCTGAATCTTTTAATGTGGCTGAATGCCGTATCGATGTTTTTAAATTGTGTAAACATAATAATGTGTTTTTAAGGGTTATTTGCCCGAAAGTTTATCATGCTGATGGTTTGAATTATTCTGCTTATCTGGGAAATAATCAGAGTTACTAGCCGCAGCATATCCTTGGCTCATGTTGCGTTTACTGTCTCCAAGCATATCGACCGCCATTCCTGCACCCGCCGAACCTGCTCGCATCCCTGTATGGCCTGTTGTGCTTATAATTGAATTTACCTTTTGAAGGATGGTATTTCCGCCCCCTGCATGCACAACGTAATTAGCCACGTTGGGCACCGAAAAATAGCCTACAATTCCGATCACAAGAAAAATAAGGTATGCTATATCAGTGCTACTAAAGAAAGTTTCACCCTGATGATCGATTTGGGAAATGTCCAGCTTCAACATATTTTCCTGTATTTTCCCAAGAATACTCCCGAAAATATTGGCAATAGGAAGCCATAAGAAAATGTTGATATACCTGGCAAGCCAAACAGTCAACGTATTCTGGAAGCCATCAAAGACTGCAAAACCAAACACGAGTGGCCCCAAAATGGCAAGTACGACCAGAAAGAAAGTTCTTATTGTGTTGATACAGAGGCTTGCCGCGGCATATAATACCTCCAACACCTCGCACATCCATTGTTTTATCGAATTCCTAAAGTTATACGACTGTTTTTCCATGAAAAATTTGATGTCGTTTCCGAGGCCTTCAAACATTCCCTCATCTTCACGATCAGGGTCTTTTGGATGTGTATATTTGTACCATTTATCACTATCGCCCCGTCCATCTTCACCGACATACATTTCGTAATACTTGCTTTTTTTAACGGCCTGTTCTTTTCTTTTCAAAAGCACTTCGATGGCTTTGTTGGAATCTTTTACCATAGCGCCAGTCGCTGTAACGGTTGGCTGTAAAATCCCGTTCATTACCGCAATCACAATTGGAAACATCAGTATGGCCATTCCTAATGCAAAGGGGCGCAATAACGGATAGAAGTCGATGGGTTCGGCGGATGCCATTTGGCGCCATACCCGACTGGCAATGTACCACAAGGCACCAAATCCAGCGATGCCACGGGCAACACCGATTAGTCGACTGCAAAGTGGAAGCATATCATTGTACACCCTGTCAAGAACGGGCTGCATTCCAGTTAGCGTTTCCGCCATGCCCTGGGCATTGGAAACTTGGGGCAAAAGCATGGCTGATACCACAATAAATGTGGTTAAAAAAAATCTAGTTTTCATAAGCTTTAGTTTATCCCAAAGTAGCCCTGGGTAGTTTTCAGATCGATAGTTTCCCTCTTCCTCTGAAGGTTGAGAATGCTTGCCTCTTTATTAAAATTTCGAAGAAACACCAGTTTATCTTCAGTGTCCGCAAAGATTCTTTCTATGGCCTGCAACCGTTCATCATCACTCATCCTAAGCTTGGATGAAGTGATCACTGTCGTCAGTTCTTCGATGTTATCTAAACTCTGGTCAAATAGCTGCCTATATACTTTACCCAAATAGTCAATTTCCTGAGGGCTAAAGTTAGAAGATGACTTAAACCTATTATATGCGGTTTTATACTCAGTGATGATTTTTTTCTGGTAGCTGATGATATCGGCAACTCTCCTGTATTTTTTGATTTCCGGATTAACCAACATCAACCCATCCAAAAAGACTTCGTGAAGTGAAAAATTGCCCTGAGCAATATTATTGACCGAATTATAGCCATTGGAAATTACCGAATATCCGCGCTTCATATCTGATAGGATATTTTTTAATTGGCTCAACTTTTCGACGTTCAGCAATAATTGTTGAGTCTCCTGTGATTGTGCATTTACAAACTGAACTTTTGAGATAAATAGCAGAAGAAATGCAAAACAGATAATCCTTTGTTTAATTATTGGTTTCATAAAGCTTTTTTAAATCGTGAATATATTGTTCTTCGTGCTGTTTTTGGCGACCGAACATTTCGAGTTGATTGGCGAAATGCTGTACGAACTGAGACTTGTCTACCATGCGCAAATAGATGTTTTCCAAACGTTTAAGCCGTTCATCATCTTTCATTTCAACCTTGCCTGAAGTAATGACCAGTAAAAGTTCGTCCAAGTCTTTTTCGCATTCGCCGAC
Organism: Pedobacter rhodius; assembly: GCF_027213645.1. Taxonomy (GTDB): domain Bacteria; phylum Bacteroidota; class Bacteroidia; order Sphingobacteriales; family Sphingobacteriaceae; genus Pedobacter; species Pedobacter rhodius. The sequence continues at coordinate 971,654 of NZ_JAPWGL010000002.1, forward strand.
TACGTTGTCCCGAACTTGATCGACGTACCTAAGTGTAGTGGCATCCAATAATTTACTTTTTCCAATACTTCCAAATAATTGGCAGATGTCAAGCTGAAGGATGATGATGTCTACAACTTTTCCATTATTCTTAATTGCAGGGCTGACTGCTTTTAAAGAACTGATAAAGGAATTGTGTAAGTTAAATTCTCCTTTTGATAAGTCTTTTACGGTGTTTATGCCATCACTTGCAATATCATATCCTTTTTTTAGATAGCCTGCATAAACCTTTAAGGCTACAAGCTGCTCAATAAGGTATTTTTTTTGTGTTTTCTTTTGCCTAAAAAATTCGGCATAAGTTTGCGCATTTGATGTAATAGAACAGAGCACAGCAACAACGAAGAACACAATTGTTTTAAATTTAGTTGACTCCATAAATCTCCTTAAGTTTAGCCGTCTCGTCCAATGACCTCGATCTTTGTATGCTCAATTGGATATTTTCCTGATTGTAACGCTTAAGATCACTGTAATTGCCATCCATTTTGTTTACGGCATCATTAATTAGCTCAAGCCTTTTGGCATCCGTCATCTGGGTTTTGAAAGAATTGACTACTAGAATTATCATATCTAAATTTTTAATGCTTTCGTCCAGAATTCCTTTGTAGACCTTTTCCATCTGTTCGAGTTCCTCTGGTTTGAAATGCTTATCCTTATTGAAAAGCCCCCATGCCCATTTGTATTCATCTACAATTGCGACTTGTTTTAAAGTGAGATCTTTGATGCGTTTATAGTAGGCAATGGCAGATTTGATTTTCCAAAGCTCTTCATAGTACTCGCTGTACAGATTCTTCTGCTTTTCAGTCCAATCGGATATTTCTGTAAGCTTAAGTTTCGATAGCTGGTTTTCCAATACCTTTTGCGCATTTTGGAGCCAAATTGTTTGGTTCTGTAGTCGCTGAACTTTTAGGTCGACTGCCTTGATTACTTTTTTTACTCCCGCTTTGATGACCTCTAACACTGCCACCTGTGCGTTTGCCACCTTGGGCAAAGCAACAAACAATGTCATGGCGCTCAATGGCAGTATGACCATGTACGTCTTCATAATTTTTATAATTTTCATGGTGATAAATTTTGTTAGTTGATTTTTTCACTAGCAATCCTGTTTTCAAAGGCGTTCAAGATCGCTTCGCTCACAGTTTTTTGGTAAGACCTATTGCCAACTTTCAACCTTAACGAGTCAGGATAAAAAGTGATAAGCTTACCTTTTTTTGTTTCCGTAAGCGTTTTGGTTCTCTCATCAAAAACAGCATTCCAGTTTTCGATCTCATACTCTCGTTTTCCAATTTTCCCATCGGTCACAAGATTAAATCCTGTCTTACTATGGATGTAAAAAATATTACTTTCTGAAGGCTCAATAACAAGGGTGTCATTGGCTATGCTGAATTCACTTCCGGCTTTATTAGTATATGTTCCGGGGATAAATGAGCGTATGTTTTCCGTTTTGCAGGCAATAGTCATCACTAATGCAACTGCACATAAAATGATCAGATTTTTCATAGATTACTGGTTTGGTTTCTAATTTCATTGGCCAAGACAGAGATGCCTTTTTGATAGCTGCCATACCTCTCGGCGTATTGCTGAACCTTGAGTTTTTCGCTCTCTTCGGTTGTGTAAGCAAGGTATTCTTCAATGGAAACTTCTGTTCTGTAAACCTTACTATATTGCCCACCAAGGGAGATGAATACCTCTTTATACTTTCTTTTTGGGTCGTTAGCCTTGTTCATCGAAAGTATCTGTGCCTTTTCCTTCTCTGTAAGTCCAAGCAGTTCTTGTATGCTATCGAACTTGTTCTGGTACTTGCTTTGATCAAGCAGTATTTTACAATCTGAATTATTGATAATGGCCTGCTTAACGATCGGGGAAGAAATGATATCCTCAACTTCCTGTGTAACCACTACTGCCTCGCCAAAGAATTTCCTAACTGTTTTGAAAAGGTATTTAATGTATTCTGCCATTCCTTCTTTAGCAATTGCTTTCCAACATTCTTCAATGAGAATCATTTTTCGAATGCCTTTTAGTTTGCGCATCTTGGAAATAAACACTTCCATAATTATCAGCGTAACGGCTGGAAAAAGTATTGGATGATCCTTAATCGAATCAAGTTCGAAAACAATAAAAGGCTCATTTAGAAGATCTAGGTTTTCTGTGGCATTGAGCAAATAGTCAAACTCGCCACCTTTGTAATAAGGGTTAAGCACATAGAGAAAATTACCTATGTCGAAATCCTTTTCCTTTACCTTGGCATCATCTAATACCTGCATGTATTCTGATAAAAGGAATTCATAGAAAGTATTGAAGCATGGGAACAGATCGGAGTTCTTCTCCAAGTGTTCAAAATAGAGGGTTAGCGCATTAGAAAGGGCTACATATTCTGAACGTTTAAACGTTTCATCATCTTTTTTCCATAGAGCAAGAAGAAGGGTTTTGATGCTTTCCTTTTTCTCTGTATCGAGCACATCTCCATCAGTCAGATAAAATGGGTTGAACTTAATTGGATCTTTTTCAGAATAGGTGAAATAATACCCGCCAACAAGATCACAAAGGCCTTTATAGCTATGTCCAACATCCACTAAAACTACATGTGTACCCTGCTCATAATAACTTCGCACCATGTGATTAGTATAGAATGATTTGCCACTTCCACTGGGGCCAAGAATGAATTTGTTCCTATTTGTGGTGAAACCAAGCTTAATAGGTTCGTCAGAAATATCTACATGAACAGGTTTTCCAGATAACCGATCGCCCATACGAATGCCAAATGCGCTAACACTTGATCTGTAATTACTTTCGAGATTAAAAAAACAGGTTGCTTGTTCAACGAATGTGTCAAAGGTATCATTCATAGGAAAATCAGCTTCATTGCCAGGCAAGCCCGCAAACCAAATTTGCGCCTGTCCGTCAGTTTCTTGTTTTGCCACGGCATCCATTTGAGCCATCGCCGAGGAAACAATATTCTTCAGATCTTTGGATTTGCCCACATCATCAGACCACGCCAATACATTAAAATGTGCTTTGATTGGTAATCGTTGTAATGCAACAGCCTCATTCAAAAAATCGTTCACCGCATCTCGACTAATGGCATTTTCCCTCGAATAACTAGAAAGCGACTGCAATCGTAGTTTTTTGGATTCGAGCCTTTTTATAGTCTTTTGCGAATCCTCTATGAAAATATACTGATTGAAAATGTGGTTACAATTAAGAAGTGTTCCCAACGGACTTGCAAAGCCGATACTAAATTTTGTGCGGTCTGTACTGTACTTGTCGTAATTAATGCGACTACCACAAAGAGCGGGTAGATCTTCAGTATTAGCTAAAGTATAAAGTTCTAGATGTTTATTGCCAATCCTAATTTCGTCTTTGATATGGATATCCCGGATAACAGGCTGTAAACTGGAGTCCTGCAAAAAGCAATAGCGTTCTATAATTCCAGAGTGGTTGGCGGTGCCTGCAAGCTCATCATTACCAAGTTTTTGGAGTGATACAAAGCCACCATCCGTCATAATTTTTTCGAATTGACCTGCACAGTCCAAGAAATCCTTAAAAAGAAAAGGATTGATAGTTTGTAGAGGAACGATTGACCTGCGAAGAATGTTACTGTAAACTGAACTAGATAGTTTTCTATCCTTCGGTTTTTTGGTTAGGAAAATATAGCATTTGTGGTTTAAACATTCTCTTTCGTTAAAGAATCTTTCACTGCTTCTGGAAAGAAAACTGTTACCCGAAACTTCAAAGTCTGCCTTATGTTTCCCTTCGGTAAACCAATCCTGCTTGTGGAATATTGAGTGCTGTGGCAATACTTTGATAGCCTTTACCCATGTTTGGTGATAAGCTTCATAATCTCTGTCCGAAAGGGTAAATATCTCAGGTAACTTTACTTCGTAAGCTATAGTGATATCGCCTTGAGCAGAAAGGATACAATTGTTGTCCACCTTATAGATTGGCAGGATGTTTCTTGCTTCTACCATAATTATTTTGATTTTAATTTGATAAATAACTGTCTAGAGCGAAACTTCAAACATGTCGGCAGATTACGTTTTGCAATGAACTTGCTTAGTCCATGTTCACCAAAGCGTTGGCTCAATCGGAATGTAATCATGAAGATCGCTGTACCTGTTCCCACAACTACAGGAAGAATGATGAACAGGTTAACTCTAGAAATGTAAAGGATTGCAAATGCGATGAGTAGCAACACAAGTCCAATTGCTAAGTAGGCAATATATTGGGCTTTTAATCCTTTGAACATAATCGGCTTAGATACACCTTTGTTTATCTGATAGATGCTTGCCATAACTAAATCCCAAAAAATGATTTAAGAACTGTAGCTACCACCACCAAAAAGATACAGCTACCAAACCAAGCGGCAGCTACCTTGTTGGTGTCAGGTTCGCCACCGTTCCATTTGGAGTAGACTTTCACAGCTCCGATAATACCGATTACTGCACCAATGGCATACATTAGGTCGCAACCAGTATCGAAATAGCCCTTCACTTTGTTTGTTGCCTCTTGTATGCCCGAATTACCATCTTGTGCTCTGGCGGCGAACGTTAACCCCATTAGACAGAAGAGGAAAACGATGCTAATTTTTGATTTTTTAATAGATTTCATATTGCTCTTGATTAAAAATGATTGATTTTAATCCCATAGGTTTTCTAGTTCATCGCTAGAGAGATGAAAAGGGACGTGATTACTGATGAACTGATTGATGCGACCGATATTCGGATGTGAACCGATCTTGGGGTAATTTCCCTTAACCACCTCTAATAAGTTGAGAAGGTCTTTTTTAGTGAAGTCTTCCCTTTCAATTAGAGAAAAGACCTCTTTGATTTCTTGGAGCAGGTCATGTATTAGCCCAACTTGGTCTGCCTTATCTTTTTCTGATGGAGCAAATCCGAAACTCCCTAAGGTAACCGAAGAAAGGCCATCTGGAAGCTTTGCTTTTCCCATTAGTTCATCCTCCTGCAATTCTTCTTGAAGTAAATCCACCTTATCTTCCCACCGGTGTGGCAATTTTTCAAGAGAGGAGGATGTACCATCCCTTTTAAAGAACCTTAAAAATTCACTTCGATAGAAGATTAGGATTACACCTAGATACCAAATTAGGCTAAGCACCATTGAGGCAATTAAAAACTGTTGCCATGTGAAATGTTGTAACATATTCTTTTGCTTTTATCCCAATGCTCCATTGCACCGGGATTTCCAAAAGCAAAGTTTCAAAAACTACATTTTTTTCAATCGCAACCATCTCGGTAGGTACGTGATATTATTGCTTATCACCTAACAATTTTGCACCTCTATTCGGCTTATAGGTATTGTCCTCGTCAATTCGTTGCAAAATAAAATCACGCATTTTGTCCAAAAAGCGAGTCGGACTATCACGCTTTCTATTTCTGATGTCAATGAAATTACGGTAAGAACGGCTTAGGTCTATCTGCAAATTTGCTTCCATCCATTTAATGATGTCGGCTATGGTTGCATTTCCATTATTAAGTTGCCCCGTATAGAAAAGACCATAAATTACTTCGACAAGATTTGTTTTGTCTCCCGTCCAAGTAAGTCTATTGGTTTCATTTTTTACCGCCGTCGTTGGTTGCACGGAAATTTGATTATCAAGAAGCCTTAACTGGGTTAAGATATATTCCTGCAAAAGTTCATAAGCTTTTATCTTAGAAAACAGGTAATCCTGGCTTGTTGAAAATTCGCAATCCTGTTCTGGGATATCTGGAAGTAATACGCTTTGAACATCTACTCCTCTCAAAAAGTAAATGCTATCCAGTTCGGTTGCTCCTCTTCTATAATATTGATAAATGAAAGCATTACGCTGAAAAAAACGCATTATCGTAGCTAGCTCGTCATGATAGAATTGCTTAATTTGTTTCGGATTAGCTGATGGAACAATTGTTTGAAGTTCGTATTTTTCTAAGTAAAAAAGTCTTAGACAGTAGAATTTCGGCTTTATATATTTGAAAAACCAAATTTGTTCATCATCATCAATAAATGGATTAGCTAAAATATATTCTTTTAACTGTCTTAAGGATTCACGTACAGCCTTTAATATTTCAGATAATGATCTGAATATATCTGTTTCTTCAATTAAAATCTGGGTAATTTTTTCATCTAGCTGTGTATACAGCTCTTCACTCACTTTAGCTAACATAGATTAAACATATTAGTAACTCCCGCTGCCTACCAGTTATCTGGCTACTCCAACATACAGGAAATGAGTATAATTGTTATCAAATAATTTTCTTTAAGTTTCAAAAACTTCAATAATTTAAGGTCTTGAACCAAAATTGGATTAAATAGGTATTTATAACAATAAGGAGTTCTACGTATCTTCATACGTAATCGTTACGTATTTTTTAGATTGAATAAGAATGGTCTGCTCTATAAACTATTCAACTTACGAATTAACTCTTCTCTGTTGCTCACTGTAACTTTCTTGTAGATATTTTCTGCGTGTTTATCTACTGTCCTCGGTGAAATGAAAAGCTTATCTGCTATATCCTTAAACCTAATTCGTTGACAGATTAGTTCAGCAATCTCTGCTTCTTTGGCTGTGAGCGCGTAAAGCTTACAATTATTGTTTATTAGCTGAGGATTGTATGATGTGGGTTCAACTTCCATTAATAATTCGTGCTCTCTTCTAGCTTTTTTAACTGATTTTGAAATAAAAATTAAAGTAATGATGAGGAACCCTATATTTGAAAACATTACTTCTGTTAATTGACTTGCATGCAAATAAGCGAGTACCGGCATGGAAACCCAGGGTATAACAGCACAATATACAGCAACCATTTCCATTATATCTACATTCTTAGTCGCTTCTAAATACTTAGTACGAATAGATATTAGGATTGCAATCAGAACGACTACAGCATAAAAGAAAGGAATTATAACTCCATATTTTATAGCAAGATCAAGATTGCCGTTTAGAGAATAACCAACAACAAAAAAAATAAGATATGGCAATATCAAAAAAAATGGAACACCATAAATGGCATGAAATCTTAGCCGTTTTAATTCTAAACCTTTATAAAAGTAAAATGGAAAATAAGAGGCCATTAAGAATCCGCTTCCATAAGCTATTATGTTTTGGATAACAATAGGGACTTCGATACCATCGTCTGGAAATATTCCTCCTGTAATATTATAAATTATAAGTAGGAACAAAAGTATCATATACCACAATCTATTTCTATCCTGTGGACGAAACAGATAATAAATTGTCTGATAAAAGAACATAGCAATTTCCAAAATAACAAAAACAAAAGTTACAATGTGCATTTGTGTTCCAAAAACAAGCATAGTCCTGAATCTTTATATAATGCGATTATTTGTTAATATCTCGTTTTAAAAAAAATAGCCTATAACTTAGATCCAGTTGATCATATATTTCAAACCCGAATTTTTTGTACCAGGGAATATTTTTTACTGTCGATGTTTCCAAATAAATTGCTCTTCCTATTCTTTTACTATCTTTTATTATTTCATTGATAAGCTGCGTTCCCCTTCCAGTATTTTGACGCTCAGGTAATACACCAACAAACCATAAATAATACATTAATTCATTTGGTTGGTGTTTCTTAATTTTGGATTCTCTGGAGAGTACTTTATAAATATTTAATATTCCAAAACTTTTAATAATCAATTTGATGTCCCAAGAAATCGTTTTAAGGCTGGTTTTCTTTTTATCAGGAAATAATATTAAAGCACAAGCTGTTCGGTCATCTGTTAGATATACATTCCCAAATTGAAAACATACGTTAAAAGAGTAAGCCATAAGTGCTTGAATTCGTCGAATACGTTTGTTATCTTGATGAATTACATAATTTACACTTTGATTGGCATCAAACGACTGTGAGAGAATGTCAATTACCAGTTTCTTGTCATCATAAGTAGCTTGCGTCATAGAGAAAACTTTAAAAGATTATAATTTAACAGCTAAGCAAAAACAATGCAAATAATGTGATAAGAAGACATAATTTTATTACATATCTGACTTATAATATTTTAAAATTAATTATGATAACTTATACATACGCGTAGTTATACTATTTTATTGATATTATTATTTTATTCCAACCTATTCTTAAATTGCTTACGTCCGGTATAAAACAACCATTTTATTGTAAATTACATCCGTTTATAGTTTGATACGATTATGTTTTGTTATTTTTTTGTTTTACCGATTAATACATATCGGTGTTAAGAAAAAATAATATGCGCAATAAAACCTATGCTCCATGGGAGCATTACCCTAAAACACTTCGCCATCAAGAAGTGCAAAATCCGATCTCTGTAGTAATAGATTTTTTCAATGCTGATTCGGTAAAAGGTCATGGCAAGCGATTAAAAAACTGGCGTTATTATGTGGTTAATGATGAGCATTATAATGAAAAACGTTACGGCCCTGGTTCCTTACTTTACATATATGAGCTCAATTTGAAAATTTTAGAAGCCATGTTCCTATTGTTACTTAACTACAAAAATTTTTATTATCAGCGCAAAAGACTTACGGAACAACAATTAGAGGAAGAAAAAGAACAATGGGAATACTATCCTAAAAATCTTTCTCTAAAAGAACAGCTTGAACCATACAAAGCGGTTAAGAAAATCTTTAAAAAAATTAAACCACAGGAATACAGGGATCAGTTGCGTGAATGGGTACACGTAGCGTTATATATTAAAACAGATGTTGAAGCTCTACATGCTGGTGAAGTTATAGAGGTTTATGAAAACTTAATAAAACTGTATTCAGCTGCATGGCTAATTTATAAACGCGAGGGTAATAATCTTTCGTCTTAAAAGTAATTTGAAACTAATAGCGGAATATTTGAACAGACAAAACCTCTAATATCTGTGACGTGCGTTAATTTAGTCTAAAGTCTTAATTATTTTAAAAAAAGCGTATTCCTAACCATTTCAAAAAAATAGATATATTTACGCATGGAAACCTCAGAAAAAAATACCCGTATGCACTTAGGTCGTAAAATCTCAAGAATTCGTGAATTACGTGGGTTGAAACAAGACTTCCTTGCTTCAGAATTAGGCATAAGTCAACAAGCTGTAAGTAAACTTGAACAAAGTGAGGATATTGAGGATTCAACTTTGGAGAAAATCGCAAAAATTCTGGGTGTTACAAAGGAAGCAGTCTTGCAATTTTCGGACGAAGCAGTTGTAAATTATTTCAACACTTTCAACGACCACAGTTTTAATAACGGCGCATACAATGCTTTTAATTGTAATTTTAATCCAATAGAAAAGTTGATGGATGCTCTTGAGGCCAATAAAGAACTTTATGAGAGATTGCTTGCAAGTGAAAAAGAGAAAGTTGAATTTTTGAAATCTAAATAACAACTCTATCACATCGAGATAGCTTTGCCATCCGAAGTATTATCATCCTCTTGATGTTCGCGATCATTAAGTACACTTATTCTATTCAATTCGACCTGAAATATTTTATCAATATCCGATTTTATCTGTAAATAGTTCTCCTGAATATCAGTTTCGCTAACGTGCTTTATTATTGGAATTGATTTATAGCTTTCTTCCGCTCTTCTAATTGCCTCATGGTCGTTTTGTATCTCGCAATGGAATATCTTAAGCTTTATTTTTTGATCAGGGTTGTCAGCTACTATGCCGACAAACTCGCCAGATGATAATGATGAAATTTTTGAGGCTGGTATCGCAGACTCTAATTGTAAAGACTTTGAAATTGAAGTATCAGAACTATTAATGCTCAAACTTGTTCGATCTTGCATAATCTTGCCGAAGGTTTCAGACAGTTTTTTCGCTGTGCTACCTGTAACCTGTCCACTTATTATATTGCCTACAATTCCCGAAATCACATCTGCTTGCTCTGAACCATAATCTTTCTTAAGTTGGCTAAAATCCTGAACTGCCAAAATCGTCGCTACTTTATTGCTTCGTGCAGTAGCAATAAGACTATCCATATTATTGAAGTATATTGTTGGAAACTCATCAAATACCAAACTGCTTTTTAATTGGTCTTTTCTATTCACCAATTTTATCATCCTAGAAATATATAGTGATAGCACTGCACCATAGGTTTGGATCTTTTGTGGATTATTACCAACGCATACAATTTTTGGTTCTAACGGATTATTCACATCTAGCGTAAAATCATTTCCGCTGAGTACGTAATAAAGTTGTGGTGATGATAACCTAGCAAGTCCGATTTTGGCACTAGCAATCTGCCCTTCGAGCTGTTCTTTAGCTTTATTTTGAAAGGCGGAAACAAAAGGATTTATCAGTACTTTAATTTCTTCTTCTTGTTGCAATACCGCGAATAAGGGATCATAATCTGCCTGCATCAGTTCGATTACATGTGGCAATGTACAGTATTTACCGTCTTCATATTTACGCAGAAACCAAATGATTCCCGTCAAAAAATTGATAGGGCTTTCGACAAAAAAATCACCTTGTTTCTTGATCCAATCTCGGTTAAGCCCTAACATAATGGTGCGGCTTGCTTCGGTAGCATCTGTTATATCTTCCATGCCAGCTGGATCAAGAGGATTGCATCTATGCGTTCGGTTTAGATCATCAAAATTGATGACGTAAAATGAGGGCTTTGTTTTGTACCCATTGTGGTATTTCAACAATTTATTATAGGCAATTTTGCTCAGATCATCATACTTAAAATCATATAGGAACATTGAAAAGCCCTTCTTTATATGTTGGTCAATAATATGCCTGATAACAAAATAGCTTTTACCCGCCCCTGGGGTTCCGGCAACAAGCATTCCCCTGAATGGATTGATGAAATTGATCCAGCTATCTCGCACCTTATCCTTTAGCCGATATTTTGCAGGCAGATTAATGGAGTACTCATTTTCCAATAGTCGCTCTTCCTGTGGGAAGGTTTCATTCTCATCATTGAATATATCTTTGTTAAGATTAACCTTAATCAGTCTTGACAACAAAACCCCACCTGTTAGAATTAAAATATATCCTATCGAAGTGATAGCGATGTAAGCGGCTCCCACAACAATAGCCAAATTATTAATATAGAAGCAAATAAAGCTTAAGAAATATAGAGCTAATCCAGATGTGAGATAAGTTAGGATAGGTTTAAGATTTATCTTCTCGTCTTTTTTGCCTTTGGCTCCAACCAGTGAGGTGCCTAAAAATAATAGTGCTGCAGCTTTCGGGAGCAGATGGCTTTTGAAAAGGCCAGTCTTTGAAACATTGATGATGATTTTGTCTGTTATTTCAGATGTAAAGCCTAATTGTTTGAATACCGCATAACAGGCTAAATAAAAGTGGATGCTCAGTATAAACAAGCTTATGAGCCTTGTAAAATCAATAATCTTTCTTAGTCCCTGTATATCTTCTCCTGTATTCATAATAGTAAATTATCTGGTTATACCTTTACGTTTTCTTTTTTTCCTGTTGCCAACTGTTGGTGCAAAATCTGGTTGTGATTTGCCCAACAGGGTATCAAGGAAGTTAGTTGGTTTATTCGGTTCGAGATGGGAATTAGTATTTCCTTTTAAATAAGTTCTCTGTTGGCTAGCAGGTTTCAGATAAGTTTTCAATTGGTCATTTCCGATGACTACGTTTATCGCTTTAGCACTATACGATTTGCCCAAGTCGCTACCATTAAAAACTGTTTTATGGATATGGTCAACGAAAGTTGTTCCATATCTAAATCCTTCGGCATTTTTTCTTAAGACAAGATTTATCCCAATTCTATTCAGTTCTTGTACCAAGGTAGCTTCGGATATAGAAGTGTATTTGTTCAGCACCTTATCTATTCGGAGCACAAGATCCTGGCGGTAAGGTTTCCTTTTTTCGTGATTTTGGATAAACTTCTTTTCTAGTCTCCGTAGTATTGGTTTACTGTAAAATGAACTTGCTTTTATTGGAACACCGATTTGATTTCCTTTCTTATCGAGAATGGAATACTGTAAACCTTTGGTTTTGAACATCTCTGTATCCTCGCCACCTCTATTTGCATAGACATTAAATTGTTTAAGCACAGCGTTGAATTCGGCGAGTGAAGTAAATTTGTACGTTTCCATTACTCCTGTGATAACATTACTTATTACCCGCTTTGTTGGGACATGTCCGTAATTTACAACCTCTGGATCAACTGGCTTTATCGCGGAAATAGGTTTGAACTTCTTGCTTTCTGCCACAATTAAATTGAACTCCTTTTCAATCTGCTTTCTGGCAGGCTCTGATAATTCTCTACCAATATTATGTAGGCTAATCGATTTTCCGTCCCGTTGGATGCTTGTGGTGGCAATATGGATATGCTGATGCGCTACATCATTATGCCTGTAAACTAGAAATGGTTGCTCATCGAAGCCAATCAGATCCATATATCGGATGGCAATCTGTTGCAACTTGGCGTTTTCAATATTTTCGCTTGCCTCAAAATTTAGCGAGATATGTAGTGCGTTGGTTTTTACGCTAGGCTTTAATTCAGTAAGATGCTGAAACCTTGTGATTTTATGTTGGATGTTCATTTTCTCGACATCACCTGCAAAACCACAAGCCAAAATCAAGCTAGCACTTCCTTCAGAAACTTTGTTCTCATTGTAATGTAAGATGCCCCTGATGCTTTTGCCGATCTTTATTTTTGCAACCATTTCTCAGCTAATTGTGAAATTATAACCAGTAATTTTTCAACCCTCTCGTCAACGTTCTTGTACAGGTCTACCACTTTCATTACATAAAATGCCCGATGGGTTTCAGCCTTGTCTTGGTTAAAAGTTCTGGTAATCTGATTGATATTAATTCCGATAGCCTTAAGCTCTTTTCTAATTAAAGCCATTTCTTCCATTGGAGCATTCAAAGAATTATCCTGATGTAATAGTTTGATCTTACGGTTTGAAAGAATCCTGCGGATCACTTCGGCCATGGAAGCGCTGCCACTTTCAACCCGCATTTTTTCTAGCTTGTTGAAAGTAGTTTCGGTTATCCGCACGATAACATTTTTAGTTAATAATGCATCTTGATTTGTCGCTCTTCTTCTTGGCATACACGGCACATTTAAGAAAGTTCAGACTTCACGAGTTCCGAGTGAAGTCCTGGCCGTAAGGACAGCAAAGATATTTTTGCATGCAAAAATACATCTTTGCTAAGTCCACGCGGACTACAACGCTGGTCTCCCGAAAGTGAATTGAACTTTGGTTGATTATGATGTAAAGATGGGCTGCTTAAAAATTGTTGAAGCGCAAGTAAAGGGGTAGGTACGAGAAATAATCTTAGATGAAATGTCTATTTTTAATCTTTAAAGTATAAGATATGCCTGTAAGTAGAGGACGTAAAAAGAAATCAAAAAGCAAAAAAGCGAATGGCCCAACAAGAACTTTTGAACAAAATGGAATCAAAATTTCCCAAAAGGGAGATATGACCTACATTCATAATAAACGAACGGAGCAGGAACATTTAGAATATATTGAACATATTAAACATAATAGGCCAGCATTCTTTCATAACTTAAAAGAGCAGATCCAAGATGTAATCCTAGATATAGAAAAATATGATAAACTCACTCTATTAGGAATTATTAGCGCTTATGCAATTGATAAACAATTTGAAGATGACGGGAAAGGAGAAGTCACATTAGAGTATGCTCAAAGTATATGCTTGGCCTCACCAAATGATAATAAAAATAACTTACCAACTTTCGAAGATGGTAATCGAATAATACAAAAGCTTATAGAGATACGTACCGGATTTTCACTGTACTATGGGTCAGAGCAGATTGTTGGCAAGAACAGCGAACTAGAGAATAACATCCGATACCCCATGATTTTAGAAAGTCTATTTGTTCGGGGGGATGGTTATGTCACTCATCTTTATGAGGTTTTCAGGGAATTATTTGCCCCGCATGATGATTTCTTGAAGGAAAAATATGGCTTTAAAGCAAATGACATACTTGACACTTTCTTGCAATTAGAGGACTCATTTTGCATTCGAATTATTTATCGCGATAAGACATTGCATCCAGCCCATTATATGAGGTGGGAACGTTGGAAGCGCTCGAATTCACCTACTGATCTTAAGGTAAGGAACCTTAGTCCTATGGAAGCTTTTGAAGAAGATAATCCAGACCTCCCTTTTGAAAATGGTAAACCAAAGCTCTTTTGGATTCATGACAGAACTACTTACAAAGCCCTATATGAGATTAGATTACGATATCCTGAACATATTAATGTAGTTAAGGCACTGAGCATTCAATTTGGCGGCAATTCGGAATTCTTAAATCCATTGTTTACAGCTGAGCCGCTTAATGACTCTAAAATTTTCAAATGTCCCATAATACAGGAAGATGGGAAATATTATCTTTTTGCCTTTAATATTGCTGCCCGAAATTTATTGAAAATCGGAGAAAATTTAATAGAAAGTGTTGATAGTGAATATTATAATAGCCATTATTTAGGAAACAAATATACTCATACAAGAGATGTTTATTTAGAAAACAAAGTCGCAGAGTTATTCAAAAGATTCTTGCCAAATGTACAATTCTTTGGTGGGGTTAAATATGTGTTCAATAATGATGGTAGCACAACCAATTGTAATAATAAAAATGAAAAAAAGGGTTTAATAGAAACTGAACTGGATCTTCTGGGTATCGGAAAAACTGCCATTTATTTAATAGAAATAAAAGCGGGTGCATTGAATGACTCCGCAAAGAGGGGTGCTATTAAAAGTCTTAAAACAAACCTTAAAGAAACAGTCGGGTATGCATCTTGCCAAAGTTTCAGGGCAAAAAAGTTCATCGAAGAAAGTGATAAGCCAATTTTTTACGATAAAGGCAAGAAGGAAATCATAGCAGACAAGAGTAAAAGAATATATAGAATTTCAATATCATTAGATCATTTAGGTGGTTTGGTTACCAACCTGTTTGATTTGAAAGAATTAAACATTATTGATAAAAATACTGAGTTTGCATGGACAGTAAGTTTGTACGATTTAATGATATTTTCAGAAATAATTGAGAACGAGAACGATTTTATGGAATATTTAGATCAAAGACTTACTTTATACCTAAGGGAAAATATCGAAATTCCAGATGAAATTAGTTTGCTAGGATATTTTCTTAACAAGGGTAATATCAAGTTCGATCAAACAAAAATAAAAAAGTTCGATAAATTTAGGATTGAGAAAAATTTCTCATCGGATATAGATAAGTACTATCACAATAAGTTGGTAGGAATTCCATCACCTCGTCCCACCAAAAGAAAATAATCTCGCACCTTCCGTACCTATTGCGTTTAATGTAACCCAAAGCCTTACATATTGCTTTTCGATTAAAGAAAGGCAAGGTAAATTATGCAGGATAAGAAACGTTCGATAACACCACAAAAAGCTGTAGAAATACTTAATGAACACGGCACAACTGTAACGTTTGAAGAGGTAAAAATAATTTTGGATTTTATGTATAATTTTGCTATATTGTCTGTAAATCAATTAGTTAAAAACAAAAGCACGGATAGTGATGAGAGCAAAAAACATCGGTGATCAAATTGTTTATCGTGACAGAAGAACGCATAAACCAGAGCTGAAAAATAAAGCAAACAGTTTAAAAAATATACAACAAACAACCGCCTTTTTATATATCAGAGTAAGTACAGATGAGCAAGCAGATAGAGGGTTTTCGCAAAGAGATCAAGATCAGCGTTTGCATGAATACTGTGAACGTAATAATATAAAAGTTGGGCGGGTTATTTATGAAGATTATTCTGCTAAGACATTTAAAAAACGCCCTGCTTGGTCTAAGCTACTTTTAGAGTTAAAAAAGACCAAGGGCAGGAACTGCAATTTGATTTTATTTACCAAATGGGATCGGTTTAGTAGGAACACAGCTAACGCCTACAATATGATCGACACGCTTACAGGTTTGAATATAGAACCAAATGCGATTGATCAGCTATTAGATTTGAGAGTGCCTGAAAGCCGAATAATGTTAGCTGTATATATTTCTATGGCTGAAGCTGAAAATATAAGGCGAGGAATGAATGTGGTTGTTGGTATGCGCAGAGGTAAGTTAGAAGGAAGATGGATGGGCAAAGCTCCAGCAGGTTACATAAATAAAATTCGCGAAGATAAATTTAAGTATATCGATTTAATTGAGCCAGAAGCTTCTCATATGAAATGGGCGTTTGAGACGATTGCAGCAGGCATATATCCAACAGATCATGTATGGAAACTAGCTAGTGATAGAGGAATGAGATGCAGAAGGAATACGTTTTGGGCAAACATTCGAAATCCCGTTTATTGTGGAAAGATTATTGTTCCACCCGATGAAAACAATGCAATGTTTCTTTCGGATGGAAAGCATACGCCACTGATAAGTGAGAGGTTGTTTTGGGAAGTTCAGGATGTTCTAGACGGTCGAAAAAAAGTTCAGCAAGTGAAAGTACAAACCCCAGAAAATTTACCTTTGAGAGGGTTTTTATATTGTCCAGATTGTAGCCGTACGTTAACTGGAAGTGCGTCTAAAGGCAGACCCGGCTACTATTACTATTACCATTGCAAGCCTCCGTGTAAAGCCAGGTTTAAAGCTGAAGAATTGAATAAAGACTTTGTTCGTGAATTACAAAAATTTGTTCCGAAACCTGGAATGGCAGAATTGTACAAGCAAGTTGTCTGTGACACCTTTGGTGATAATAAAAAGAATTTTGATGAAAATAGAAAGCAATTAGTTGCTGAGATTTCAGATCAAAATAACATGCTGACCAAAATTAGAGCATTGCTGTTGTCTGATGATATTGATGTAACTGATTATAAAATCATGAAATCTAAGTGTGAAGAGAAGATTGTAAGACTTGAAGCACAGCTAAAAGAGTTAAAAAATCAAGCCAATGCGAAAACAGATGTAAGTGATATCGTTGATGAAGCCTTAAAAAGGTTCAAAAAAATCACTAAATTGTATTCTAACGGCGATATTGAGGCAAAACGTTATATCATCGGTTCGATCTTTCCAGAAAAATGGACTATTTTAGAAAATAAAGGTCGAACCGGTAAAGTCAATCTTGCCGCGCATCTTATCTATCAGATTAACAGCTTGTTATCACATAAAAAAGCCGGAGTTAGATCTAAAATTAGAACTAACTCCGGCTTGGTACCCGGAGCCGGAGTCGAACCGGCACGGTTTCCCACAGGTGTTTGAGACCAGCGCGTCTACCAATTCCGCCATCCGGGCATGTATTGGACGGGGTTGCAAATGTAGGTAACGAAAGGCTAAATCACAAAAATATTTTAAATTAGCTGTTAACCAATTGTTTTTCAATTCATAATCCCTTTCATCTTTTAATTTTCTGTCTCTACAACAAATAGTAAATGATAGAAGAGCAGCTAAAAAAAATGAATAACATAAAACAGGCCTTTTATCTATGCTCCCGGAGAACAGATACGTTACCTGTGCCTTTATCCAATAAAGGAAATGCATTTGTCATTGGTGTTGCGAGGGTATAACCTCCGATTTCTCTTGGCGCCCCGGTTTTGGGCAAAATAATAGCATGCAGCACCTCATCGGCAAATCTGGTACCCTCGGGCATTTTTGCCCTTAAACTATCACGGATGTCTGCCCCGGTTTTTTCAAGATGCCTCACCTGTTTTCCGCTCATGCCCGAATGGCGCAAAAATTCGATGGAGGTTTTAGGCTTTCCGGATAAAGCAGCTTTGCCACTGGTACCTAAATCAAGGCTGGCCGCAGTACTTTTAAGTTCGGTTGCCATTGCACCTCTGTCTTCTTCTTCGCCACTCGTGGTTACGTGCTGCGGTTTTTGGTGTGTTGCTATGTTTTGCACAGCAATAGAATTAAAGTACTGATTAAATCTTGCTAAATTTAAATCAGTCCCTTTTCTAATGGCTAATATACCTCCACTCACCCTGAGCTGTGGCCAATTGTCGGCAGTCCTGCCTTCTTCAGCCAATATTGCCGCTTTATCCGTCACTTTCCTTAAAGGAAGTAGAATATGCTTTATATGAAAATAAGAATTTTATAAGAATTCATAAATCTTATATCATTTCCAAAAACCATATTTTATCTGTTTACGGCAATTCGATTATTTTATCGAACAACTTCGAAATCACTATTGGCAGTACATTTAAAGAGACTTTTAGCAGGTTTTTAAATAGTAACTTACTAAGTTAAGCAGTTGGCGGGCCACTCATCATTCCGGAATACACAAAACACGGTACAGGCTGTATGGAATTAGTATTGGTTTATTTTTTGCGCTAAACAGGGATGTAGACAAAAAATTTTGAACCTTGCGTTAAGCTACTTTCAAATTCTATTTTACCGCCTTGTTTTTCTATAAATTCTTTACATAACATAAGGCCTAAGCCAACGCCCTTTTCATTGTTGGTGCCATAAGTAGGTTCCGCCTTAATGGAAAAAATTTTTTCTTGCTTTTCTGGGGCAATTCCTTTTCCATTATCCGTTATAATAATTTTACACCAGTTTAAATTCAGTTCGGCATTTACTTGAATTTTTCCCCCCTTCGGTGTAAACTTTACAGCGTTGGTAATTATATTTCGCACCACCAGCTGTAAAATATCAACGTCGGCTGTTACGTTGATAGTGGCTGGAATATCATGGGTAAACGAAATTTCTTTTTTTGAGGCATATAACTGGCCCATTTCCAGGGTACCTTGTAAAGCCATTAATAAATTAATGTCCTGCAAATTGATATTAAGCCCTTCCATCTGCGTTTTAGACCAATGCAATAAATTAGATAACATTTCTACTGCACCATTTGTAGATTGCAGTAACGACGTTTCTAACATTGGTCTGGCTGTGTTGTCAATCTTCAAATCATTTAACAACCACAAGTAATTTTGGATATTTATTAAAGGTGTTCTCAAATCATGGGAAATGATAGACATTAACTTATTTTTTTCATTATTACTTTTCTCCAACTGCTCCTTCTGTGCTAAAATTTGCAATTTACTTTCCTCTATGGCTAAAGCTTTTTCTTTTGCAATTTGCCTTTCACTATCATAACTCTTTCTTATAAATCTGATAATAATGTATGTGACTAAAACTGGTAATGGAAATGCTGTAATCCTATCTATAAACTGGCCTTGACCTGCGGTAAAAGGATATTGTACCAGATTGGGGTAATAAAATTCTAACAAATGAAGACCTAAAAAACAGGTGATATAGATAATGAGCCACCTCAAATGTTCTTGATATGGAGAAATCGCCAGCAACAATAGCAAATATGCCGGCCATATCAAATCTGTTGAACCGTTTATACCCGAGTTAGTGAAATAATTAACTCCAAAAATTAAAATGCCGGTAATAGCAAAAAGAATCGTGCTGTGTGGTTTTGCCCTGAATCTTGAGCGATAGTATTGATAGGCAAAAAATGCGCATAACAAGAGCGCTGATAAAGCGCCCACATATAAACCTGCATATAGATTGTAAGGACAATAAATGGCTGAAAGAAAAATTAAGCCTGCGCTGATTGAATGGAAAATTCTGCTTTCCAAGGAGAAGGAAGCTCTACTACCCATTAGATCTCTCCAAATGGTTTTATTTTTTATAGACTTGAAACCGAGTGCAATTGGAATGGACTTAAACATGGTGTTTCTTCAAAGCCTCAATGAATTGGAGGTCGTGTAAAAATAGCGTTCTCTATTAATATCCCCTCATAAACAGAGAATAAATATATACAATTGCTTATTAATTATAGGGCTCTTTCATCCTTTAATTTTCTGTCTACGACAAAGGGCATAAAAGGTAAAAGAGAAGCTAAAAATATTAAAATGGCACGCCCAAATTTCCATTTTTGCTCCATCCAGGCCAAAACCAAAGTAGCTGCATAAAGTACAAACAATAAACCATGCACCCAGCCTGTGTATTTAACCAGTTCTTTATAATGAAAAATATACTTAACAGGCATGGCAATGAAAAGCAGTAGTAAATAAGAAATACCTTCGGCTACGGCAACCTTGCGAAAAATAGAAAGAGAACTCATGTATCTGATTGTTTGTTTCGAAAGTAACGCAAACAACTTAACCTGCAAAAACTAAAAAATGATTTTACAATTTAGTGTTGCTAAGTTTGCCGTGGAAGTACAAAGTAAGCGGAAATTGCAGATTAACAGTTTTTTATTGAGGAAGTTTTTCCCTGAGTCTGGCAATATACTTTTGGCGGTAAAAAATATCTTTGATAGAAGCCAGTAAATCAGCCGAATCGTTAGGCTGGCTGTCGAACTGCTTTGTTAATTCACTCAATTTTTCCTCCAATTGACTTTCAATACGATTAACATCAACTTTTAACTGTTGCAGCTTTTCGGCATCGGGTTCAAATTCCAAATCCATTAAAGCTTCGTTAACATCCATCATTTCCATCAAAAACGATTGAGGCAATTGATAACCTTCATCAGTTTCTACAATTCCTTTCAATTCTAAAACATATTTTAGGCGCTTCCGCGGATTGCTTAACACCTGGTAAGCTTTATTATTCAGCGTTGATAAATCTAAAACTTCCTGTTGTTTAGCTTCGCTTTCATTGGCATAAAAATCCGGATGAAACTTTTTACTAAATGCATAGAACTTTGTTTTAACCGCATTCAAATCAGGATGAAACTGAACAGGCAGTTCGTAAAACTTAAAATAATCAGGAAATATATTTTGCTCGGGCATAGGGTATAAATTAAAAAGCCGCAGATACCAGAAATCAATTATTCAGGCATCTGCGGCAATTATATAAAATTCGTTTTACTTACCGAATATTTTTAAAATATCGTTACCAAAGGCAAACACCATTAAGCTTATCAAAATAACAAAGCCAGCAATCTGCGCTTTTTCTAATACTTTTTCGCTTACGGGCTTGCGTTGTACCATTTCAATTAAAAGGAAAACAACATGACCACCATCTAAACCCGGAATTGGTAATAAATTCATAAAAGCAAGTGCCATTGAAATCAAACCCGTTAACGTCCAGAATTTAACCCAGTCGAAAGTACTTCCATAAACCTTTGCAATACCAATCGGACTGCTAATGTTACGGGCACTTACTTTTCCAGTAATCATTTTGCCGATACCTTTTGCATTATCAGTAAAAGTACTCCAGGCCATGTTGGCACCAACAGGAAGCGCAGCAAAAAAGCCATAGTTAATGGTTTTGCGCTGAATTTCATTAAAGTGGCCATAAAAACCAATTGCACCTGACGTATCTACCTTCACATTAAATTGCAGGGGCTGTCCATTTCTGTTAACAGATACAGCTATATTTTTCCCTTTTTTCTTTAAAGCCAGCGGCTTAACCTCATCCTGGTAATTTACGGGTATACCGTCTACAGCGGTTATTTTATCTCCAACCTTAATACCTGCTTTTTCTGCTCCATATCCCGCCATTAAACTATCTACAATGGTTTTTAAACGAGGTTCGGCAAAGAGGCTTTTACCATCTGCTACTTTATTCAAGAAATCATCAGGAACCTTGATTTCAATGGTTTTATCTCCACGGATAACCGTTAACATGGTGTTACCCATTAAAACTTTAGAACTTTTCAATTCCTCGAAACGGATAACCTTGTTGCCGTTAATGGCCAAAATTTTATCGCCGTTTTTCAAGCCGATATCTGAGGCGACTTTCCCAACCTGAATACCGTTTACCACGGCACTGTTTGGCGTAAAAGTTTCTCCGTATTTGAATGTCAGCATCCAGAAGATAATAATACCAACAATTACGTTTACAATAATACCACCAAGCATTACAATTAAGCGTTGCCATGCCGGTTTAGAACGAAATTCCCAGGGTTGAGCCGGTTGAGCCAATTGTTCGGTATCCATACTTTCATCAATCATTCCGGCAATTTTAACATAACCACCAAGTGGTAACCAACCCACACCATATTCTACATCGCCTTTCTTAAAACTGAAAAGTTTAAAACCCCATGCATCAAAAAACAGATAAAATTTTTCTACTTTGATACCAAATGCCCTGGCTGCCAAAAAATGTCCTAATTCGTGTAGTATTACCAATAAAGACAATCCGAGCAGCAGTTGCCCCGCCATAATCAATCCATTCATATGCTAATTATACTATTTTGTGTTAGATGTTAAAATGTACTTTTTGTTACTAATTCGGCCGCTAAGATACGGCTATGTTTGTCAGTTTCTAAATAATCGGTTAATTGTGGCTTTCCAATAAACTTTATATCGTTCATACAGCTTTCAATAACATCACTCATTTGCAGGAAACCTATTTTATCTTTTAAAAAAGCCTCTACAACCACTTCATTTGCTGCATTTAAGATACAGGGCATATTACCGCCTTTTCTTAAGGATTCGAATGCCAAATCCAAATTTCTGAAGGTTTCCATATCGGCTTTCAGGAAGCTAAAGTTTGGGTAATCCAGAAAGTTAAAACGCTTAAAATTGTTTTTTAGCCTGTCGGGGTAATTTAATGCATACTGAATCGGTAATTTCATATCCGGAACGCCCATCTGTGCTTTCATCGAACCATCTGTAAACTGAACTATGGAATGGATGATAGATTGCGGATGAACGATGACATCTATCTGATCAACATCTAAATCAAACAACCACTTTGCTTCAATTACTTCTAAACCCTTATTCATCAACGAAGCCGAATCAATAGTAATTTTAGCCCCCATTACCCAATTTGGGTGCTTTAGCGCTTGTTCTTTTCTTACTGCAGAAAGGAAATGCTTATCCCTGCCTAAAAATGGTCCGCCAGATGCCGTAAGGTATATTTTTTCTATTTCATTCTGCGCCTCGCCGACCAGGCATTGAAAAATTGCGGAATGTTCTGAATCGACCGGAAGAATTTTTACATTATGCTCTATTGCTAGTTTTGTTATCAATTCACCGGCAACAACGAGTGTTTCTTTATTTGCTAAAGCAATGTTTTTACCTGCTTTTATCGCTTCGATAGTTGGCTTTAAACCCACCGAACCCATCAATGCTGTTAATACGATATCGCCTTGCGGATAAGCCGCAGCTTCAGACAAAGCTGCTTCTCCTGCTAAAACCTTAATGTTTAAAGGAGATAATGCTTCTTTAACATAGGAATACTGAGATTCATCGCAGATGACGACAACCTCGGGCTTAAATTCTCTTGCCTGTTGAATTAACAGTTCCGAATTTTTCAGCGCAGATAATACTGAAACTTTAAAGATTGCAGGGTTATCCCGAATAACTTCAAGCGCCTGCGTACCTATACTTCCGGTAGAACCTAATATGGTGATGTGTTTTACAGGTTGCTGTATTGTTATATTTTTTATATTGTTCAATTGTTGTTGTTACTTTTAATAATACGCACTCAATCCGTCATTTCGAGCGCAGTCGAGAAATCTTTGAATTTGTATTTTTGGCTTTCCTGATAAATTAAGCACTCATTTACCTATACTTCCTTTAGAACTTAATAGATGATATTCTTACTAGGTTGCTTTATTGTCATATTGTTCAATTGTTATTCCTCTCGTATTAAAAATTAACTAAGCAAAGACTTAATTAAATCTTTAACCTTTCGTTTGTAAATTTTATCAATTGATGAATTTCCTTCGGCAGGATTTCCAAAATTGAAAAAATCTTTGTGTATGTTTCGTTGTCAATTAATTTTCTAACCCTTGCTTTTTCATTCCAATCCAAACACTCCTTTACCGACCCAAAGCTGTAATAGTAAAACTTTATTTTGTCTTTCTTATGATATCTCCCAAAGCCTTCAGCCAGGTTAGCGGATATCGAATCAATAGCCCTGACAAATTGCTGGCCTATTGTATATTTCGCAAAACTATCCCAGTTCGACGTAAGTTCCCATATCAAATTACTAAGATGAAAGGATTTTTTGTAGGCGGTTATCTGATTCAATTGCAAATAATTCTGTTCCATTTGTTATTGTTTTAAGTTGCAACAGGGAATCATGCAAACAATATAACAATAAAACCATCAAACAATATAATTACTTAGTACGTCCGCCAGCTTCCTGTCATTACTTAATCTTGGCACTTTATTCTGCCCACCCAACTTACCTTCACTTTTCATATAATTTACAAAGGCATCTTTTTGCAAAGTACGAATAATTAACGGCTGCAAAATATTACCTTCAATCAGGTCAAAATAGTAAATATTTTTCTTCTGCAAAGCCTCATCAACCTTTTTACTGAATGCAGCCATATCTGTTGGCGCTGATGAAAATTCGATAAACCACTCATGATAAGGAAGTTTACCTTCTTCAGGATTAACCTGTGGTGCAACCGTAAATTCGGTGATTTTTACATTTTCTTCATTGGCAACGGATAAAAGCGCATGTTCAACCTCTTCGCCAATTACATGCTCACCAAACGCAGATATAAAATGTTTAATCCGGCCGGTAACTACAATTTTATAAGGATTTTTAGAAACAAACTTAACCGTGTCGCCAATACTGTAGCCCCATAAACCTGCGTTGGTATTTAATATCAAGGCATAGTTTTTATTCAACTCAACTTCGCCCAGAAATAGTCTTGTCGGGTTTTCATTATGATATTCATCAGCAGGAATAAATTCATAAAATATTCCGGCATCCGCCAGTAACAGCAAACCTTTATCTTTTTGCGAATCCTGATAAGCAATAAAACCTTCGGAAGCCGGATAGGTTTCAATAGAATCGATTTTTTTACCGATGCTTTGTTCTATTTTTGCCCGGTAAGGCTCAAAATTTACACCACCATAAATAAACAGGCTGAAGTTTTTAAAAACCGCTCCAATCTTTTTGCCCCCGGATTTTTCAGATAACTTATCGAAATACATCTGAACCCAGGGTGGGATGCCCGAAATGAGCGTCATATCTTCATGTATCGTTTCATCAACGATGGCATCAACTTTTTGCTCCCAATCTTCAATAACATTCGTTTGGTAGGAAGGCAGGCGATTTTTCTGTAAATATTTAGGTACATGGTGCGCCACAATTCCGGAAAGGCGCCCAACATTAACACCATTCTTTTCATTCAAAACCGGACTTCCCTGTAAGAAAATCATTTTGCCATTGACAAAGTCAGCTTTCCCGGTTTCGTTGATATAAGTTAGTATGGCGTTACGTGCAGCCTTAATGTGTTCAGGCATCGATTCTTTCGAAAGCGGAATGTATTTTACACCCGATGTTGTGCCCGAAGTTTTCGCAAAATAAAGGGGCTTTCCCTTCCAGAGTACGTCCGCTTCACCTGCAACAACACGGTCGATATAAGGTTTTAAACCCTCGTAATCCTGAACCGGAACATGCTGCTTAAAATCTGAATAGTTTTTTATTTCCGAAAAATGATGATCCTTACCAAAGGCCGTTTGCTTTGCATGATCAACAAGTTTTAAAAGAATTTTTTGCTGAGCCGCAACTGCATTATTCTTCCATTTGCTTATCTGCCAGACTGCAAATGCGGCAAATGGTTTACTTAATGCTGCTTTAAACCCCCAGGCCCCTGAAGGGGGCTTTGCCTTTCTATCGTTTTTATCTATCGCCATTAATTTTTTCTCTGATTTTGAACTTCCCTTTTAGGAGCAGGGGATTAAACGATATTATGCAAAATATCAGGATGTTCGTCGCCTTGATACTCACTCGAAATTTTACGGTAGGCAACGGTTAAGGCAACGCTTGATAGCGGCACGATGATAAATGAACTTAAAATGTTTACCACAAAAGCAACCAATGGCCATTGTAGATAGTTTAGTAATAAGTAGATTAAATATCCTCCGCCTAAAACAACAAGGAGCAACAAAATTTTAGTAAAGTTACCTTTTGTTGTGGCCAGGCTCAATTTAATAGAATCAAATGGTGTACAATTTTTATCGATGATAAAAAACGGAAAGAATGATATTCGTAACCAGGTAATGAAAATCGCAATAATACCAACAGATATCGCAACGTTTTTAACGATTGTTATGTCCAGCCCTGTGTAAATAAATGGAAAAGCGATTAAAATAACCACCAGGTAAACACCAAAAATACAACCCACAAAATATAATGTGGCCACCAGGAAGCGTATAATCTGTTGCCTGGTCGGCAAAGTATCGACAATCTTTACATCGCTTTGTTCATCATCCATTAAATGAAAAATATACTTGAACAACGAAAGATTTAACGTAAAGTAAAGCATGATAAAAATAAATACCATTGCGATACTTAAAACCCTGCTCACATCTTTAATAAAAAAGGCCATTAAACTGGATGCACTGGCAGTTATAAACATTAAAAAACATAACGTAGCTATAGAGAAATAATGTTTTTTTGTAATACCCCAAGCCTTTTGGATTACATCGTTAACAGCAAAAGTGCTTTCTTTTAAATAGTTTATCATTGTTGTTTAAATACCACTCTTTTAAATAAATCCTGTATAAATCCTAAGCCATAAGCTGTTAATTGGATAAACGAAGATATAATACTCAAAAATGCAACTTTTAACGATTTATTCACTGACCATGAATGAAAAAATATCAACAAAAAGAACATTAGCAATATAAAATCACCAATAGCGCCTAAAGGCCAATAGAATATGTTGCAGAGGATTGTAAATATAAATCCAACTGTAAATACCGCAGGAAAAAAATGGACCAGCTTTAATTCTTTAGGAAAGTGTTTATAAATATTGATTCTTGCCCGGCCAAAAAAATGAAGTTGCTTATAAAACTGACTGAAACTTGTCCGTCTTTTATGGTAGACTTTAGCTTCCGGAATTAAGCCGATTTTAAAACCGTTCTCATGAATACGAATGCTATACTCAATATCTTCACCTAATCGGGTTAAAATAAAGCCGCCAACTTTTTCCCAAACCTGTCGGGAAACGCCCATATTAAAACTACGCGGATGAAACTGACCGACATGTTTCTTATTGCCACGGATACCTCCGGTGGTAAACGGTGATGTCATGGCATAACTGATTGCCTTTTGAACAGGCGTAAAGCTATCGTGGGCAGCATCTGGGCCGCCATAGGCATCTAAATCGTGTTCATAAAGATAGTTTTTAACAATTTCGAGGTAATTGTGAGGGATTAAACAATCCGAATCGAAGATTACGAAATAATCTCCCTTTGCTTTTTCAAAACCAAAATTTCGGGTAAAACCCTGCCCTTCGTTCTGTTTGTAGAAGTATTTAACATCGAGTTTATTAGCATAGCTTTCTACAATTGATTTTGCATCTTCTTTAGAACCATCTTCAATAACCAAAACCTCAAACTGTAAATAAGTTTGTTTAGTCAACGTGTACAAGAGTTCGTTAATTTCCTGCGGACGATTATAAAGCGGAATGATGATGGAGAAAAACATATTGGAGATGGAAAAGGGAAAATGTAAGATGTACGATGGGCAATCCATTTTACATCTTACATTTTACATCTATTTAAGTTCTTTTTCGATTAAATACTGATTTCGCTCAGGTGCGTTTCTCGTAACTAATTCTGCTACAAAACCTGTTAAAAACATTTGCGATCCAACTACGATTGCAACCAGGGCAATGTAAAACAATGGTTGATCGGTAATTTCTCTTTTATATGGAATATGGGCTGCAATATGATAAAGCTTTACGCCAATCATCCATAATGACATGAACGTTCCGATTAGGAAACTTAATACACCCAAAGTTCCAAAAAAGTGCATCGGGCGTTTACCGAATTTACCCACAAAGAATATTGAAAGTAGATCTAAAAAGCCATTAATAAATCTGCTGAAACCAAATTTAGTGGTTCCATATTTACGGGCTCTGTGTTCTACAACCTGCTCTTCTATTTTAGTAAAACCAGCCCATTTCGCAATTACAGGAATATAGCGATGCATTTCCCCGTATACTTCGATGGTTTTAACTACATCACTTCTGTACGCTTTTAAGCCACAATTGAAATCGTTTAACTCAATTCCGCTCATTTTTCGGGTAGCAGCATTGAATAATTTTGTAGGAATGGTTTTAGTAATCGGATCGTAGCGTTTCTTTTTCCAGCCGGAAATTAAATCGAGTTTTTCTTCTTTAATACGGCGATACAGTTCAGGTATTTCATCAGGACTATCCTGTAAATCGGCATCCATTGTAATGATAACATCACCTTGTGTAGCTTCAAAGCCAACGTTTAATGCAGCTGATTTACCATAATTTCTTCTGAACTTGATGCCCTTAATTGCATCATTCTGCAATTTTAAAGCTTCAATAACTGCCCAGGATTTGTCTGTACTACCATCATCGACCAAAATAATTTCATAGCTGAAATTATTTTCATCCATCACTTTAGCAATCCAGGCGGTTAATTCCGGCAGCGATTCATCTTCATTAAATAAGGGTACTACAACTGATATATCCATCTTTAAGATTTAAACCTCATAGGTTTTTAAAACCTATGAGGTTTGTTCAAAATAAAACGTGCAAATTTCATCAAATTAAATGATAAAACTTGCACGTTAAAAATTTTTGATCTGTATTATAATTTTATGTCTTTAGCGTTTACCTGTACAATTTTTCCATGGTCAGAAAAAATAAAAACGCCATCGTTTTTCTTTTTGTAAGCAACCAACTTCTTAAAGGTTAACTCCATTCCCTTACTTATTTTTTCATGAAGGATTTCTAATGTCATTATCTTTTCACTCATAGTCATTATTTTAATTTAGCCCACGATTCATTATCAAAGATAATCATTTCATTTTTCTTTCCTTCCGCAATAAATTTTAGCCCGGCAGAATTATTTAATGCAAACCAAAAATCTACTGCTTGAATGAATAGCTTTAAATTCTGTATACCTTTAAAGTACCTTCTCCTAATTACATCTTCCGGGATGCTATGTCCACCTTCTGATACACGTATTTTTACACGCTCGATGGCCAATTCTACATCATTAAGCCAAAAGAACAAAAGTGTAATTTGATAGCCAGATTCTTTTGCTCTTATTATAGTGTTAAGGTAAGACTTAGTTGTAAGTGTTGTTTCTATCGCAAAATCTGCTGATTATTTAGTAGTTCATCAATTCGATTGAGCATTATTTACCAGCTTGTATAGCAACACTTTCTGGATTAAAAGGAGAAATCCCACGTGCAATTTCATCAGCATTTACAAATTCCCTGTAATTTAACATTTCAGGTAGAACGGTGAATAATGCAGTTGTTTTACCGGCACCATTACAAACAGAAATGATATAAAAATTGGGAATTTAGAATTGTATACAAATTAAAACTTGCACGTTGGAAATTTTATGTTTTGTTACTAAGCTTCCTGCTCAGGCATTGTATTGAATACTACCGGCGCTTTCTTCTTTAAAATTGCGGCGAGAATTAAAGCAAGCACACCATACATTGCAATCGATACACCAAAACTCGTAAATGAATTTTTAAACGTTGGTGTTAATTTTTCCTGCATATTACCTGCTTTTGCCATAGCCTCGTCTATTTGCTCAGAAGCCATACCGAATTTTTCCATCATGCTTCTTTGTGATTCTTCAATAGCTGCAGCGGCTTTGGCTGGCAAATCAGGGTCGATTAATGTCATTAATATAACATTGTATAATACCGAAGTAATGGCCAAAATTAATGCTATTATTAAAAATGACTTAAAAGCCTCACCAAATGTCCAATACCCACCAATTTCTTTCCGGATGCTTATTCCAGAAAAAACAAGCAAAGCGATGAAAATAATCAGAATTATAAACGGTAATGCAAAATTGGTATAAAGCATTACAGGATTTATAAAATACAGCGTTAACGAAATTACAATTGAAACTGCTGCAAGTATAAAACCATATTTTAGGGATAATTTGGTAATTAAAGTGCTCTTGTCCATGTTGTTGAATTTTTAGTTTAGTTTGTTTAGTTATTAATAGTAGTTATTAATATATAAGTAGCAGAATCGAACGATTTGTTACGGCTAAATTGAATTAATTCTTTTATCGTCTCCGCACTACCCTCTGTATCAAGGAAAAAAGCCATAAACGGAACGAATAAATCTTTCATTTCTTCACTTACATTTAAAGTCTCTGCAGTTTTACAAATTTCTTCTATACTACTTTCAGCCAATTGCTGATTGCTGATTAATTCTTCATAAATTTCAAATTCATCCTGAAATTCATCGTCTTCAACTAATAAAAATTCTTTCAGGAAATCACCTAATTCCGGATCCAGATCCTCATCATGACATTCTTTTATATACAAAAGCAGGTTTAAAAGTTCAGTTCCTCTATCAATGGTTTCTTCTTCAATATTTGCCCACTCATCACTTTCAAGGTAATCGTCTTCCAGCTTCTGAACATCACTGCTGAAGAAATTTACCATTAACAAATCGAAGAAAATTTCTCTTAATTCATCAAATTTTGGGTACGAATCGAAAACGGCATCAAAAGCAGTTGCTTTATCTAAGAAATTAACATCAAGCTCAAAAGCAGCAATTAATTCTGTCTGAAAACTGCCGGCTTCAACTTTTTCTGTTTCAGCATATCTGTTTATTGCGGCGCTCAGCGCTTTTTTAACTCTATTATCCATTTTGTTAGTATCAAGTATTTAGTATCAAGTATCAAGACATGGCAAATTGCTGTAACCTTTTTATATTGGGTTTCAGCTTTAGCCTTTCTGCCTTATTCTTTCAGCTTTAGTCTTTCAGCTTTCGTGGTATTGATTGTTGTTAAAAACTAAAGTTACTTTCCCGACAAGTTCAGTTCCTAAAAGCGGACTGTTTGCCGACTTGGAAAGGTTACTTACTGCGTTATATACCCATTTTTCATTAGGGTTATAAATGGTAAAATTAGCTTCCTGTCCTTCTTCAATTACCGGAATATTTAAATTTAATAATTTGCGTGGGTTAATTGCTAATTTTTCTGCGATTAAGCTTGCATCTAATCCGGCTTTTAGTAACAGTGGCAGAACAGTTTGCAAGGCAATAATGCCATAATGTGCAATTTCGAATTCCACATTTTTAAATTCAATTTCTTCAGGACGGTGTTGAGATGTAATTGCATCAATTGTTCCGTCTTTTAAGCCGGCGATTAGGGCTTTTACATCATTTTTACTTCGTAAAGGTGGTTTCACCTTGTAATTGCTATCGAAATCGGCTAAGAGTTCTTCGGTAAACACCAAATGATGTGCCGTAACATCGCATGAGATTTGAACACCATCTTTTTTTGCCTTGCGAATTAAAGCAACTGAGCCAGCCGTCGAAATGTTGCTGATGTGAATTTTGGTTTCATTGTATGAAGCTAAAAAAATATCTCTTGCTATATGCATTTCTTCGGCCAAGGCAGGCAAACCTTTCATCCCTAAAAGCACGGAGTTTTTGCTTTCATTTATCTGCGATTTACCGGCAATCGATTTATTTTCGGGGTATACCATTACCAAGGCATCAAAACCTTTGGCGTATTGTAAAGCACGACTCATAAAACCATCATCCTGCAAGGCTTTATCTCCATCAGAAAAAGCAACAGCACCTGCTTGCTGCATATCAAAAAGCTCTGCAAGTTCTTTCGCCTCGCGATTTTGACTTAAAGCTCCAATCGGATAAACATCAACTAAATTATTTTTTGCCTTGTTGATAATATATTCAACCTGAGATTTTGATTGTACAACCGGACTTGTTTGAGGCAATAATGCCAAACCTGTAAATCCCCCGGCTTTGGCGGTTGCAGTTAAAGTTTGAATATCCTCTTTAGTTTCGAAACCCGGATCGCCGGCAACACAATTTAAATCGAAAAACCCAGGCGTTAAAAATGCACCTTCAGCATCAAAAACGGTTTCGTTTTTTTCGGCTGATAAATTACCTATGCTTTGGATTTTTCCATCAACTACCCGAATATCGCCTGGCTGTTTATTAAATTTACTCTGCGGGTCGGCAATAGTTACATGCTTTACAAGGAGATTCATATTGTTCTTTTTGTGTTATTAAAAAATCGGATGAGCAGGATTTCTGCTGCAATAAAAATCAGCGACAAAATTAGACAAAGTTTCCATAAAGTTTGCCCGATTTTATTTGCCCCTGAAACCAGCCTAACTGCATCTTTATCGGTATCGTAAATTTTCAAGTTGTTTTTCCCGGCCAGATTATCAAGTTCAGTTCTACTTAAATAATGCATATCAGATTCAGATCTGCCATTATTAAAACTGTAGACCGCAAGTAAGGAATCGGTGAGGGTTAAACTGTAAAAACCCGGTGCTTTTACCTGATCGGCAACATAAATAAGCGTTTTGCCTTCAACTTGTCTGACTTCAGGAATGGCTTCAAAATTTTTCGAACTGAGCTTTAGCGTCTGGTTTTTACCTAAAGTGATGTATTTACTTTTTAAAGTAGTTTCATTTCCGATAGTGTAGTACAAAGCATCTTCGCTGCCACCGCTCAATGCTAACCGATACATTAAAGGCACAAAAACCGGATGGCGGGCGAAATTTCCATCTGCGGTATTTAAACCACTTGCCGATAAGTAAACAGAACCATTGCCGATTCCAAATTTCGAAAAAAATGATTTCCCGCCGGGTAAACTCAGTATTGCCTCTTTATTTGCAGAATTGCTTTCTATGAAGTTGAAATAACGATTCGCAGATGGTAAATCCAGATTCTTCGGAATCTCTTCAAAAACAGTCCTGAATATTGGATTTTGCAAATCTATTTTATCAACCTTGCTGGCGGTTGTGTTTAAGTTTTGAATAACCGGCAGTGATAAGCCACTTAAAAAAGCGTTATAAGTTTGAACATCTGCATCTAAATCAGGAAATATAGCTACTGTCCCACCCGCCTTTAAGTATGTTTTTAATTGTTGGGCTAAACCGCTTGATGGATTTTTCAATCCATTAAGTACGATTAAACCATAATTTGAGAAACTGCTATAGCTTACATTACTTTCCACATTTTCCGTGAGTTTGTAATAATTATCAGCCGCAAACAGCGCCTTTATATAATTTCCGCTATTTACACCACTTATACTTAAAACCGGAAAACTTGTATCAACCTTAAAGCTGAAAGAAAGGGAATCATCAAAAGTAACCGGGAAATCTTTAATACTCAAAAGTCCCTTTTGCCACCCCGGCTTTAAGCCTGAAAAATTCAAAGTATCTCTTTTAATTTTCCCTGCTGGAATAGTAGCCGAACTTAAAGCTTTCTGTTGGTTATTAAAGGTAAGTTTTAAAGGAATATTTACAGCGTCTTCTTCAGAATAATTTTTCACCTGAACAACCAGCCTTTCATTTGCCCCGGGTTGGTGGTTTGGTGAAAGTGACCACACACTGTCGACTGCAACATTTGCCAGCGTGGCTGCATTAAGCTTTAAAAAAGAATATTGAATATCAGGTTTGGTTTCCAGCTTTTTGTTTGTGGCAATGTTTTTTTGAAAATCGCTGATCAGAAAACTGTATTTATTTGCTGAGCCTGTAAATACATTTCCCTGTCTGTTTAAAATTTGCTGGAGATTTCTATTTGAAGGCGATATTTTCACATCTTCAAGTGCTTTCAAAAACGCTTCCTGATTTAATAAGCGTTGGTGTTTACCTTCAAAGTCGTTGGTTAATAATTGAAACCTGTCATTTAAACCAAAACCTTTTATCAGTTCTTTTGCACGTCTTTTAGCCTCATCAAGCAAATTACCATCCTTATTAACCGCTTCCATACTATAAGAATTATCTATATAGATACTTACGGTATTATTTAATGAAGATGTTTTTTGGTTGCTTAAAGGAATATAAGGTTGGGCGA
Organism: Pedobacter rhodius; assembly: GCF_027213645.1. Lineage (GTDB taxonomy): Bacteria > Bacteroidota > Bacteroidia > Sphingobacteriales > Sphingobacteriaceae > Pedobacter > Pedobacter rhodius. The sequence goes on from NZ_JAPWGL010000002.1 coordinate 1,005,325, forward strand.
AAGCGATAACTAAAAAGATTATGGCTAAAATTCTCGATAAAAGAATAAGCAGATTTTTAAGCTTCTCTTTCGATGAATTTTGCTGTTCTACTTCTTGTAAAAGCTGAACATTAGAGAAATAAACCTTTTTAAATTTTCGGAAATTGAATAAATGAATGATAACCGGAATTGCGACCGATAATAGTGCGAAAAGAAAGCCCGGATAAAGGAAATTCATTAAAAACCAAAGATAGGAAAATTATGGATTCAGCTATGGAAAACCTTTTTTTTATCGATAATATTACCAATAGGCACTGGTTTAATATTATCCCAAAATTTATAAAGAGATTCATTATCTACCAACATTTGGCGCAATCTTTCTTTTGGTTCTTTTGAAAGCCATAATTTAAGTTGCATTTCTTTAATATGATCTGATGTATCTTTCATTATTTAAAAAGATTAAATGTTGCTAGTTTCAGAATTTTCACCCACTTATTAATATAATCCCAATCTAAGGTTTCCAATTCTGCAAGATTTTTAATATCATTAACTTGAATGGCAGATTGCAACACTTGAATCCAAATTAGTTTAGATATTAATAAATCTTCAACAGTAACCAAATATACTGATTTTCCAAAGTATTCCATCTCAACTCTTCTGTTAAATTCCTCTTGTCGAAATTCTTCATTCTTCAAAATAACAAAATCTGCTTTATACCCTGATGCATGGTCAATAATATTGAATAGACTTTGTTGCTTAATTGCATCCTTTACAGAATTTACATTACAATAATATCCATCCTGAAAATTTGAAACAAAAGCATCAACATCCTTTGGTTGTAAATGAATTATAAAATCGAAATCCCGGGTAGCTCTTGGAACGATGTAAACCCCCATAGCAATGCTTCCGGAAAGCATATACGGAATATTGTTCCCATTGAGAACGTCTACAATTTTATTAAAGAAAGAAAGCATTAGTTATATCATGTTGATTAATAAGTAAACCCTGGAAACTCTATGTTCACTATTTTCCAGCTTTCATTATGCAAAGCAAAATATAATTTAAATGGTCCGCTTACAATTTTCGATTGTTTTTGAATCACATCACGATAACCCGCAACGCCCTCTACAAAGCCCATTCCCTTTCCCTTGTTTAGTAACTCGAAATTCACATCGATGATATCATATCTGCCGCCAACATATTCATCAGATTGACCAAAAATCCCCTTTAACCTACTCACGATAACATCTTTGCCAACTACTTTATTTCCAGGAAGGATAAAAAAATCATTCAACTCTTCTGTAATCGACTTCGACTGCTTAAACCATGAGTTGATAAACCGAATGGCACAATTTACGATGTCAGCTTGATGGTTAAAAGTGGTGTTATCCTGCATTCCGCAAATCTACAGCTTCTATCTAAACTTTTTCATAGCTACCCAAAGTTTCTCATCCATTGCATACACATCAGGGCGGTATTCAATTTTATCGTTTTGTGGCCAGGCGGTAAAGTAAGTGATCAATAATGGAACCGCTTTCTTTGGTCCGAACCAGGCTGGTTTTAATTGAAAAGATTTTAAAGTATCCGCTTTCTTGGCCATACGCTTGCGATACCAATTCATATGTGTGGTATCAACTGGCAGCATATCCACTTCAACCCTTAATTTATCATAAGTGTATGCATCATTCAGCAGTTTTTCGGCAAATTCCAATGGTTTTTCAACACGTACACAACCATGGCTAATTGCCCGGTTTGTTAAGTTGAAGCCATTTTTATTATTTGTATCGTGCAAATAAATACTTGAACCATTATCAAAAATAAATTTGAATTTCCCTAAAGCATTTCCCCCGCCCGAACCCTGTTTAAATTTAAATGGCAATTTATCTCTTGAATATTTATTCCAGTTTATGGTATCCGGTTCGCCAATCAATTTACCTTTATAGTAAACGTTGATATTACTGTTCGACAAATAATAAGGATCTTTTCTGGCCATCCAGTAAATTTCACTTTGTGCAATGCTCACCGGAATGTTCCAGATTGGGTTTGCCTGTATCGAGTTAATTTTACTAAATAACAAAGGCGTTTCATGGTTCTTTGGTTTATCATCCAAATTACCCGACTTAGCGAAGGCTTTAAGCTTATCCTCATAGCCATCTTCACGTTTTCCACCTACACAAACTTTCATTGATATTACAGTATCCAGTTTATCAAACCAGGTAAGTTTAAAATCAGGAATATTAACCTGGATATAATTATCACCTGTTTCCGGCATTTTCCAACGGAAACGCTCCATATTCAACGATAAAATTCGTTTTTCATTGGGGTTGTTTGAGCCGAGATAAGCTTCCTGCAGACCTTTGTATTGTGCTGATTTAGGCTGAACCGCATTCAAAGTATCAACAAGACTCTCGGACGCCAGTAATTTAGACATACTTAAACTATCCGGACGTTTAACTTTAATATAATATCTGGAAAAAATATTGCGGGGATTTACAACGCCGAACTTTAGGAAATTAGTGTAATTCAGATAAGCATTTGCACTTAAAATTTCGAGTTTTGCTAGGACAGGATAAGCCTCATCAACTTTCTTAAATTTATTTTCACCGAGTTGTTGAAGTAAATCTTTTACCTCATCGGTATTAAAAATTTTAGGATTTAAGCCATGAACTGTGCTATTCTGTAAATAACCGGCAAGAGAATCTAATTCACCATTGACGTAAAACCTGGTTACAAATCTTGGTTCATCGTTATTAGCTGCATAAAATGCTTTAATCGTTTTTGGATTGATGAAATTATTTGAAAGCTCATCCATAGTTTTCACAAAAACACTGTCGTAAGCTACAGTATCGAAATCTTTATAAATCTTATTTTTGAAATGTTCAGCCAATACCTTTCCAATTTCAGGCGGCGATTTAAACCAATTACAGGCGGAAATGAACAGAATAACAGAAATTATTAGAAAGCGGAAGTATTTCAAAACGTAAAAATTTAATACAAAGTAATTATTTGGAACCTTAAAAACACGATAAAGGCAAATTAAGTGCCATTATTTTTTGATTTACCAATTGTATCTTTATATTTGCCAGCGCTTATCAGCTAAAGTATTGATACTGGCATAAATAATTTATGAAATTAACTTTGAACCATCACTTACATTTGCACCATCGCCAATAGGCGATATGATATGTTTGTTTTGTACTTCAAAACTTTTTTTCCGTAAAATTATTTCTTGTTCATTCTATATTCAATACTTTGAAAACACTTAAAATTGCTATCCAGAAATCGGGTAGGTTAAACGAAAAATCCGTAGAAATATTAAAAAATTGTGGTCTTTCTTTCGAAAACTATAAGAGCTCTTTAATATCAACCGTTCAAAATTTTCCACTGGAAATTCTTTTTCTTCGTGATGATGATATCCCCGAATACGTTCAGGATGGCATTGCCGATTTAGGCATTGTTGGAGAAAATGTGATCACCGAAACCAAAGCCGGTGTAGAATATCTACAACGCCTGGGCTTTGGAAAATGCACGCTGAAAATCGCTGTTCAAACAGGAAGCGAAATCCAAAAATTGGAAGACTTAAATGGCAAAGCAATTGCTACGTCATATCCCGTAATTCTCGAAAAATTCTTAACCGAAAAAGGCATAAAATCTGACATCAGAACCATCTCCGGTTCGGTAGAAATTGGTCCGGGTTTAGGCTTGAGTGATGCGATTTTCGATATCGTTTCTACAGGCGGAACTTTAAAGAGTAACGGACTAAAACCGTTCGCAGATGTGATGCAATCGGAGGCGGTTTTGATTGGAAATAAATCGATATTAGACAACCCTGAAGTTGCAGAATTACTGCAGAGAATTCGTTCGGTTTTGAGCGCAAAATCTAATAAATATGTGGTGTTGAACGTATCGAAAGATAACCTGCAAAAAGTTGTTGATTTGTTGCCGGGTGTTAAAAGTCCGACGGTGGTTCCGTTGTTCGAACCGAACTGGGTTGCCGTTCATTCTGTAATTGCTGAAGAAGATTTCTGGGATAAAATTAACAGTCTGAAAGCTGCCGGCGCAGAAGGAATATTGGTGATGCCAATCGAGAAAATTATTACTTAAAACAAGTCAAAAACATTTAAATTCACATTAACTATTAGTTAATTTTAAATTATAAAACATTGAAAGTCTATAATTATAAAGATTTATCTGAATCAAAAATTGAGGAACTGTGTTCGCGACAGATTGAAGATGATAAATTGGTTGAAGAGCGTGTTGCAGACATCATCAAAACGGTAAAAAATGATGGTGATAAAGCACTGATTAATTTTGCAAAAGCATTTGATAAGGTAACATTAGAAAAGCTTTACTTAGATGCGGAGGAATTGAAAAGTATTGCAGCAACCATTCCGGCCGATGCCAAAAAAGCAATTGAAACAGCTTATCAGAACATTAAAGTTTTCCACCAGTCTCAATTAAAAAATGAAGACAAAATAGAAACCATGCCTGGGGTGATTTGCTGGCGGGAATCGAGGGCAATTGAAAAGGTAGGCCTTTATATCCCGGGCGGAACAGCAGTTTTACCGAGCACTTTTCTAATGCTTGCTACACCGGCAACAATCGCCGGTTGCAAAGAAATTGTGGTTTGTTCGCCTCCGCAAAGTGATGGTAAAACAAACTGCTACCTGGCTTATTGCGCCGTGCTTTTAGGTATCGAAAGAATCTACCTGATTGGAGGCGCACAGGCTGTCGCCGCTATGGCATTTGGAACCGAAACCGTACCGCAGGTTTATAAGATTTTTGGCCCTGGCAATCGCTATGTAACAACTGCCAAAACGATGGTTCAAAACAAGGTGGCAATTGATATGCCTGCTGGTCCATCGGAGGTTTTAGTAGTTGCTGACGAGACTGCCAATCCGTCATTCGTGGCTGCAGACCTACTCGCGCAAGCCGAACATGGAACTGATAGTCAGGCAATTTTAGTTTCTACTTCTAATGAAATCATAGAAAAAACGCTTTTAGATGTTGAAAATCAGCTATCTATACTTCCGAGAAAAGAGATCGCAGCCAAAGCAATAGAAAATTCCTATGCTGTCTTAGTGGAAAATTTAAGCGAAGCAATGGTTTTTTCGAATGCGTATGCGCCTGAACACCTGATTTTAGCAACGGAAAATTTTGAATCCCTTATCCCTTTGATAATCAATGCCGGATCGGTATTTTTAGGAAACCTTACGCCGGAAAGTGCAGGTGATTATGCCTCGGGAACGAACCATACTTTACCAACAAGTGGCTTTGCTAAAGCATATTCAGGTGTTTCAACTGATGCTTTTCTTAAGAAAATTACTTTTCAGCACCTGTCATCCAAAGGATTAAATAACATTGGCACCACAGTTGAAACACTTGCAGCAGCCGAGGGCTTACAAGCGCACAAAAACGCAATAACGGTTAGATTAAAAACACTGGAAGATTTAAAGTAGAAGTTTAAGGCAGCATGCCCATCCTTTTACCTTTTACCCCTTTTACCTTTTACCTTAAAAATGGACATAAACGATTTAGTTAGAGAAAATATAAAAAACCTTAAGCCGTATTCTACCGCAAGGGATGAGTTTAAGGGACAAGCATCGGTATTTTTAGATGCAAACGAGAACAGTTATGGTTCTCCCCTACCCGCAAATTACAACCGCTACCCCGACCCTTTGCAATTGGATTTGAAAGATGCCATCAGTAAAATCAAAGGTGTTCCGATTGAAAATACCTTTTTAGGCAATGGTAGTGATGAGGCCATTGATTTGTTGTTCCGTGCCTTTTGTAATCCCGGAAAGGACAACGTAATTGTATTGCCGCCGACCTACGGCATGTATGAAGTTTCGGCAAATATAAATGATGTAGAAATTCGAAAAGTGAGCTTGCTACCGAACTTCCAGTTAGACATGGAAAAGATTGCAGAAACTATTGATAAAAACACGAAATTAATCTTCATTTGTTCGCCAAATAATCCGACGGGAAATTCAATAAATCGTGAAGACATCGAAACGATCTTAGCCAACTTTAATGGCATCGTTGTGGTTGATGAAGCTTACATAAATTATGCCCGCCAGAAGACCTTTATTCAGGAGTTGACAGAGTACGCAAACCTCGTTGTTTTGCAAACTTTTTCCAAGGCTTGGGGGCTCGCTGCTTTGCGTTTGGGAATGGCATTTTCTTCGCGAAAAGTGATTGATGTTTTGAACAAAATTAAACCACCTTACAACATCAATCAGGCTACTCAGGATTTAGCTTTCGAGGCGCTAAAAAATATCGATCAGGTTAATGCATGGATTAAAGAATCTGTTGCCGAAAGAGAGCGGCTTTCTATCGATTTAAATGCACTGAATATCGTCACAAAAGTTTATCCATCCGATGCCAATTTTATATTAGCTGAAGTGACTGATGCAACTAAAATTTACAACACTTTGGTTGAAGAGGGAATCATTGTTCGCGACCGTTCGAAAGTGACTTTATGTGAAGGTTGTTTAAGAATTACCGTCGGAACCAAAGAAGAAAATGATAAGCTGTTAACCATTCTGAAAAATTTTTAAAAGATGAAGAAAGTATTATTTATCGATCGCGACGGAACTTTAAATATCGAACCTGATGATGAGCAGGTAGATAGTTTTGCGAAACTAAAATTTTATCCCCGCTCCCTGTATTACCTTTCGAAAATTGCGACAGAAATGGATTACGAACTGGTTATGGTAACCAACCAGGATGGATTGGGAACACCGTCAAATCCCGAAGAAAATTTCTGGCCTATTCATAATTTCATGTTGGATACTTTCGCCGGCGAGGGTGTAAATTTCAGCGAAATTATAATCGACAGGACTTTTGCAAAAGACAACGCGCCTACCCGCAAACCCGGTACGGCTTTGTTGACAAAATATTTGAGCGGCGACTACGACCTGAAAAATTCGTATGTAATTGGCGACAGATTAAATGATGTGGTTTTGGCGAAAAATTTAGGTGCGAAAGCAATTTTTCTTCGCCAGAATGATGCACTCGGTTCTACTGAGGCTTTAGATAAGCACGAAACATTATTAGATATCATCATCCTGGAAACACAGAAATGGGAGGCTATTTACAACCTGCTTAAAGCCGGAAGTAGAAAAATAAACCATGTTCGCAAAACCAATGAAACCGATATTACCATCAATTTAGATTTGGATGGTACCGGAAAAGCAAAAATCGAAACGGGTTTAAACTTTTTCGATCACATGCTCGACCAGATTGCCAGACATGGAAGTGTCGATTTGGAAATCATTGCCAAAGGCGATTTACATATCGATGAGCACCATACCATTGAAGATACAGGAATTGCATTAGGTGAAGCTTTTGCTAAAGGCTTAGGCAATAAACTGGGTATCGAACGTTATGGTTTCTGTTTACCAATGGATGATTGCCTGGCGCAGGTTGCAATTGATTTCGGTGGCCGTAACTGGATAGTCTGGGATGCCGAATTTAAACGGGAGAAAGTTGGCGATATGCCTACAGAAATGTTTTACCACTTTTTCAAATCGTTCAGCGATGCGGCAAAATGTAATTTAAATATTAAAGCCGAGGGTGATAACGAACATCATAAAATTGAAGCTATATTTAAAGCTTTCGCAAAGGCGATAAAAATGGCGATTAAACGTGATGCGGAGAAAATGGTATTGCCGAGTACAAAGGGGCTACTATAACCCCCCAGCCCCCTGAAGGGGGAGCTAAAAGAGCCTAAATAATTTTGAACATGAGTGATATGAAAGCTGACATTAAGCTACCTAATATGAACAATAGAAATTCAACTCCCCCTTCAGGGGGCGGGGGGGTTGGAATAGTAAATTACGGTGCCGGCAATATTTTCTCTTTAACTGCAGCTTTAGAGCGTTTAAATGTGCAATATGGTATGGTAAACACCGAGTCTGACTTGGAAAAATATAGCCACATCATTATCCCGGGCGTTGGCCATGCTGGTGCAGCAATGGAAAAATTGAAACACACCGGCTTAATTAGCGCAATAAAAGCTTTAGAAAAACCGGTTTTAGGAATATGTGTTGGCATGCAGCTGATTACCGAGCATTCAGAAGAAGGTGATGCAAAGCTCCTGAACATTGTTCCTGTTAAGACTAAAAAATTTGATAAGTCGTTGAATATCAAAATTCCACATATGGGTTGGAACGCCGTGCAGCACAAAAACAATTTGCTATTTAAAGGTGTTGAAGATAATGCACAATTTTACTTTGTTCATTCGTACTTTATTGAATATAACCCTACTTTTGACATCGCCTCTGCTAATTACGGACTGAAATTTTCGGCAGCGGTGCAAAAGGATAACTTTTACGGCGTTCAGTTCCACCCAGAGAAATCGGGTAGAGCCGGTGAACAGATATTAAAAAACTTTGCAAATCTGAGTTAATTAATTAAAATGCTTAAATAAACCCCGCTTGATACTAGATACTTGATGCTAGATACTTGATACTTTATACCTGATACTTTATACTTAAAAAAATGTACATAATTCCTGCTATTGATATTTTGGATGGAAAGGTTGTTCGTCTGCGTGAAGGCGACTATAACCAGAAAACTGAGTATGACGTTTCTATCGCTGATATGATAGAAAAATACCGTTCAAACGGAACCGATTTCATCCATATAATTGACTTGAATGGCGCAAAAGGTGATTTCAGCAACCAGAAATCACTGTTCGAAATCATTAAGAAAACTGAAATGAAAGTACAGTACGGAGGCGGAATCCGTACGATTGAGCAGGTAACGAATTTACTTGATGCAGGAATCCACCGTGTAATCGTGGGTACACAAGCAATTACCAATCCCGATTTCTTGCAGCAGTTGAGTGAAGCGTTTGCGAAAAAAGACAACTATGCAAACCGTATTGTTATCGCCATTGATGTTTTGGATGAAGTGATTAAATACTCCGGCTGGATGGAAAGTTCGCCAATTAAATTAATGGATTACGTTGATAAATGCCTGGCTTTAGGTTTTTTCCGGTTCTTGTGTACGGATATCAGCAAAGATGGAAAATTAGGCGGCGCAGCCATTGATTTATATAAAAAACTGCTGGAGCATTCTCCGATGATTAAATTAATTGCCTCAGGTGGTGTAAGTTCGATGGATGATATTTACGAACTGGCTAAATATCCGATTAGAAGTGTGGTGGTTGGAAAAGCAATTTATGAAGACAGAATTACCATCGAAGAAATTAAAGAATGGAATTTGAAAGCTTTGAGTTCAATTTAACCCCCCACCCCCCTAAAGGGGGAGCTACTAGCGAGGTGGAAATGCAAGCGTAAATACTAACCATCAAAATAATTTTATATTCAACAAAACATGAATAATGGAAAGACAAAGCCCCCTTTAGGGGGTTGGGGGTTAAAAGACGATGATTTTGATTTTTTGCAGGTTAACGAGCCAAAGATGTTTTATGGCGCATCGAATATTATTTTTGAAAATGCTAAGCAGTTAAGAAACCGATTAACAGAATCTGAAAAATATTATGGGAATATATTAAGGAAAAGAAACTTGGAGTAAAATTTAGGAGACAACATCCTATCTCTTTTTTTATCGCTGATTTTTATTGCCATGAGAAGAAAATAATCATCGAACTAGATGGCGACATCCACGATGTAAAAGAAATTTTAGAGAATGATTTAAAACGACAGGCTGCAATTGAAGCTTTTGGAATAAAGGTTATTAGATTTAGAAACGAAGAAATTTATAAAAACATAAACATTGTTTTGGACAAAATAAATGAAGCCATGCAGGCTGAGCAATTTGTAGTTCCCCCTTTAGGGGGCGGAGGGGGTTTATCAAAACGTATCATCCCATGCCTTGATGTTAAAGACGGTCGCACGGTAAAAGGTGTAAACTTTGTTGATTTACGCGACGCTGGAGATCCTGTAGAATTGGCAGCTCAATATGCGCAGCAAGGTGCAGACGAACTGGTTTTTCTGGATATTACGGCTACTCACGAACGTCGTAAAACCATGATAGAAATGGTTAAGTCAGTTGCCCGTCAACTGAATATTCCATTTACCATTGGCGGTGGAATAACAGAACTGGCAGATGCAGAGGCTTTATTAAATGCAGGTGCGGATAAAATCAGTATTAATTCTGCAGCCGTCAGAAATCCAAACCTGATTGAAGAACTGGCAAAAGCATTTGGTGTTCAGTTTGTGGTTTTAGCCGTCGACACTAAATTTGTTGATGGAAAAAACATGGTCCACTTAAATGGCGGAAGATTAATTACGGAACTGGAAACCGAAACCTGGATAAAACAGGCGGAGGATTTAGGTGCAGGCGAAATCTTATTAACTTCCATGGACCATGATGGCACTAAAGCGGGTTTTGATTGCGGTTTACTCAGCAAAGTAAATCAAATGATTAACATCCCGATTATTGCATCGGGCGGTGCAGGTAGCATGGAACATTTTACAGAGGTTTTCCAAAAAGCGAATGTTGATGCTGCGTTGGCCGCATCGGTATTTCATTACGGCGAAATTCTGATACCTGATTTAAAACAAGAGTTGAAGAGGAATCATATTCCGGTTAGAATATAAACCCCTAAATCTATTAAAGGGGACTTTGCCTCTTGATGGGGTAAAGCGTAAATAAATAAAAAATGATTGAAAATAAAATAGATGTAAGCCTGGTAGACTTTGGCAAAACTCCCACTTCAGGGGGATGGGGGGTCCCGGTGATTATTCAGGATTATAAAACTTTAGAGGTTTTAATGCTGGGTTATATGAATGCTGAAGCTTTAGAAAAAACCCAGGCAGAAGGCAAAGTAACATTTTTCTCACGCTCTAAAAATCGCCTTTGGACTAAGGGTGAAACCAGCAACAACTTTCTTTACGTTAAAGAACTTTTTATTGATTGTGATAACGATACCATCCTGATTAAAGCAGATGCTGCCGGACCAACCTGCCATACCGGCAGCCGTAGTTGTTTTAAAACGGAATTTAACCAGAACTTTATTTTCGAATTGGAGAACATCATTACCGACAGGTACGAAAATCCTGTCGAGGGTTCTTACATCAACAAAATGCGCAGCAAAGGTTTGAATAAAATCGCCCAGAAAGTTGGAGAAGAAGGCGTAGAAACTGTAATCGCCGCATTGGCAGAAACTGAAGAAGAGTTAATTGGAGAAGCATCTGATTTAGTTTTCCACCTATTATTTTTGTTGAAAGAAAAAGGCTTGTCTATTCAGGATATTGCAAAGAAACTAGAAAGTAGACATCAATAAAGTTACGTGTTATGGGTTGCGTGTTGCGGGGCAAATTGCCCAATCTAAATCCTGACCTATAACTCGTAACAGGCAACTTACAACTCAAATGCTTAAACACCTAAAAACCCTTTCCGGCCATCAAAACCCTGTATACGCTTTAGCCAATTCAGATAAAACTGAAACATTTTTCAGCGCCGGAAATGACAAAGGCGTTGTAGAGTGGTCGCTGGCAACGATGGCTTTTGTGAAAGTCAAAATGCCGGTGCAGAGTTCTGTTTATTATCTGCACTATTATAACAATCAATTATTTGTTGGCGAACGTAGCGGTGCCTTTAGTGTTTACGATTTTAATGCGCAAAAAGTAATTACGCGAATTAATGCGCATACCAAGCCCATTTTCAACATTCAGGTTGTAAAAAGCAAAAATGAACTTTTAACGACAGGTGAAGATGGAACAGTGGCCGTTTGGTCATTAAATGATTTTAGTGAAGTTTATCGCTTTCAAGCGGCTTACGATACTGTTCGGGCAATTGCAATTTCTATTGATGAAACCGAAATTGCTTTCGGCTGTAAAGATCATTTAATTAAAATTTATAACCTCGCTGATTACAGCGTCAAACAAAATTTAGATAGCCATTCTTTGCCGGTTACCTCGTTAGCTTATCATCCCACCGGAAAATATTTAATTTCCGGAAGCAGAGATGCGCAACTGAAAATCTGGAGCTTACCAACTTACGAGCTGCTGCAAACCATTCCGGCGCATATGTTTACGGTTTACGACATCGCTTTCCATCCTACACTCCCCTATTTTGCAACAAGCAGTCAGGATAAAAGCATTAAACTTTGGGACTCAGAAAATTTCAAACTTTACAAAATTTTAAGTTTAGAGAAAGCAGGAATTGGTCATACGCATTCCATCAATAAAATGATGTGGAGCAATGATGGCAGGTATTTAATTTCTACGGGTGATGACAGACAGGTGATGATTTGGGCGATGGAGTTGTAACATTTTATCCATTCAAAAATTGAGAAATTTTTTCAAAAAACGTTGGTTGCTTTATAATACCCAGGCCTCCTAAAATGTATCTACCTGCCTTTAAACGAATTAGAATTGTATCCTTCTCAGACAAATTTACTTTTACATCTTGACTTTCATAGCCAATATATCTTAAATCCAGCACAATATTTTTTTTGAATTTATTTCTATCTAAAACAATTTCAAATTTACCTTCTTTATCGGTAATAGCCCCAATCGACAAACCTTTTACCTTTATACTTGCACCAATTATCGGCGTTTTTTCATCTTTATCGATCACCGTTCCTCTTATCGTTACTAGGCCTGTCTCTGGCCTTTCGTGAACTATACCTTTAAACGATTTATTACTATAACCTTGAGCGATAGGATAAGATTTAATATGAATTGCATGAGTTGGTTTAGGAAAACTTAATAATGCAATTAAAGATGCGGCAACTAAACCCGGTTTAAATCCTCCGATCGAAAAATTTGATTTGGCAGCAATAACACGGTTAAGTTGCGCTGGCCTAAATCTACCACAGCTTTTACCTTGATCTTTGGCAAACCAGTTTTTTAATTCAACATCCGAAAATTGTGTAAAATCAACAACTGACTTTTGGCATGAAGTACAAAACTTACCGTTCTTATGATCTTGCATACCTGCCCATTGCTGTGCACAAGGATCATTAATTGTTATTTTAAAAGAAGTTGCCATAAAATTTATTTTATACCATGATGCAACTTTGATCTTTATTCCACAAACCTTTTTATAATTCTCAATTTGTGAGTGTACCTACCCAACTCTTTATTAAAAATTCCCTGGTCGTCTATTGGATCTATCCTTACTTTACCGGATGCATGAATGATTTCATCGTTGCTCATCATAATGCCGACATGGGTAATTTTACCTTCCGCGTTGTCGAAAAAAGCCACATCACCAGCCTTACATTCTGCCAAAAAACCAACCAATTCGCCTTGTTCTGCCTGTTGAGCGGCATCTCGATTTAGCTTAATATTTAGAAGCTTGAACACGGTTTGTGTAAAACCGGAGCAATCCAAACCGAAAACATTTTTCCCACCCCATAAATAAGGAATATTCTGAAAAAACCTGCAAGTTGAGACAATGTCCTGCTCAAAATTTGCTTTTTCTGCATCGTGAGGTTCAAAAGTTACTTCAAACTTTTCATCACCGGTAAAGCAAAAACCAGCCTTATAAAAAGGAAGGTTACTGCCGGCACTTAAATGATACAAACTACCATCAGCAGCCTTTAAAACATTGTTATAACTTAAGGGTGCAAATAACCTGCAATCGTGCATATCAGCAAACTCATTCTGGGAAATCGGTGCCAACTGCTTATAATCCATCCACCCTTCATAACCGTCATAGCCATTTTGTACCAGCCACCAGCGCTCTTCTTTCTGAATAATTTCAACATGGTCTCCAAATAATAACTGCGACACGATTTCTGCCTTATCCGATGCATCAGCTCTTAACGGCGCAATAGCTACCCTGCAAATACCATATTGATTTTCCATTCTTTTACTCGATTGAATTATGCTATAAAACTAATAAATTACATTGGGCCACTAACATTTTGCATGCAAATTTGTTATTTTTATGATGATAACATTTAAATCTGCTCACCATGAACTTTAAGAAAATATTAATTGCTGTTGATAACAGCACCTGTTCCGAAAAAGCTGCTAAAGCAGGTTATGAAATTGCCGGAAAATTTGGTGCTGAGGTAGCGTTGGTAAATATCATCGAACCGATTCCCGCAAATGTTAATCCTGATTTAACCTTAGCGCCGGTATTCTTAGAAACCTATGATAACAGTGAAGAAAACAGCCACATTCTGTTAAAAGAAATGGAAAGTAAGTTTTCTAACGGCATTACAACAGTCTATTTAAGTGTTGTTGATACCGCCGCCCACGGAATTATTCAACAATCTGACGAGTGGGGTTCTGACCTCATCGTAATCGGAACTTATGGCAGAACCGGTTTGTATCACTTTTTAATGGGAAGTGTTGCAGAACATGTTGCGCGTAAATCAGCTTGTCCTGTCTTAATTATACCGAACAAAAGCGATATTGATTAATAATTTTTGTTTTAGATGAAAAGAATAATCTACGTTTCGCTCTTTGTTGTTTTATTTATTTCAAATTCTGTAGCTGCGCAATCCAGGATACAACAGGTTTCTACTGTTGAATTATCAAAAATTGACAATTTATTTAAGCAGTACATTAGTAAAGGTTGGATAAAAGGAATTACTGCAAATATTGCCGTAGATGGAAAAACAGTTTACAACAAAGCATTTGGCAATAATTTAAACCGGCCATTCAAAACAGATGATATTTTAAGAATTGCCTCGCAAACCAAAGCGGTGACCTGTACTGCAGTAATGATTTTGTTTGATGAAGGAAAATTCAAACTTGATGATCCAATTTCAAAATACATCCAGGCTTTTAAAAACCCGAAGGTATTAGATAAGTTTAATCCTGCAGATTCGAGCTACACCACAAAACCTGCAAATCATGAAGTAACGATTCGCGAGTTGTTAACCCATACCTCTGGTTTAGGCTATGCTCAAATCGGCTCACCCGAAATGAATGCAATATATGCCAAAGCGGGCATTGAAGCTGGCTTTGTTACCCATAAGAAACTATTAGAAACTGAAATAAACAAATTAGCTAAATTACCATTGGCAACTCAGCCAGGCGAACGATGGCAATATAGTTTAGGTATGGATGTTTTAGGAAGGCTTGTTGAAGTTACTTCGGGTTTAGATTTAAATAATTTTTTTAAGGAAAGGATTTTTCAACCTTTGGGTATGAATGATACCTATTTTGCACTTCCAAAGGAGAAGGTGAGTAGACTGGCAACTGTTTATACTGAAGACCCAAAATCACACATCGTTAAACCCTGGAAAGATGGTACATTTCCCGGTGCAACTATAAATTATCCTACAAATGGCAATGGTTATTTCGCTGGTGGAGCGGGATTGGTCTCTACATCGAAAGATTATGGGATTTTTTTACAAATGCTTTTAAACGGTGGCATTTACAAGGGAAAACGAATACTTTCTGAAGAAAGTGTATCACTAATGACCAGCAATCAAATTGGCAGCATAGCTTTTACTGATAATACTTTCGGATTGGGTTTTGAAGTTGTTACTGAAAAGGGAAGTAAAAAATCCGGGCAAAGTATCGGTACATATAGCTGGGGCGGTTTTTTTGGTTCTAATTATTGGGTCGATCCAAAAAAGAAAATTGTTGCACAGATATATGTTCAGCAATGGCCTTTTTCACATGGCGAAATCGCTGATAAGTTTAAATCAATAATCTATAATGCCGTTAAATAAAAAAGTTCCATATTTCTATGGAACTTATATTTTATAAATTTAAAACCGTAATTCTAAAATCTAATTCTCCTGGTGTAACCAGGCTTTCTTCGCCAATAATTCTTCTTCGGTTTCGCGGATATCTTCGTCATCTACGCAACAATCTACCGGACAAACCGCAGCACACTGAGGCTCATCATGAAATCCTTTACACTCTGTACACTTATCGGATACAATGTAATAAACCTCGTCAGAAACTGCTTCCTGCGCTGCATCAGCTTCAATTTGTTGATTACCAAAATCTATAACGCCTTCTAAATTTGTACCATCAGAAAAACGCCATGCAGTACCGGCATCATAAATTGCATTATTCGGGCATTCTGGTTCGCAAGCCCCACAATTTATACACTCATCTGTTATTTTAATTGCCATGTCTTCGTCTAATTCTTTTGCTTAGTTTACCTTTGCAGCTGCAAATATAAGATATAATCAATTAATAATAATTCTAAATATGTCAGTTTTAACTCAGGAAAAAGTAATTATTGCCTTTAAAAATTTAGGAAAATTTCTTGCCGGCGCTACTGATACTTTAGAAAGCACCATATATGCGGCACAAAACGCCAATGCATGGTTCACACCGGAAAATATAAAAAAGTCTATCACCTCTTTTTCGGAGATGCTTAATGAAACTGATATTGATACCTGGTTTCAAACCATTAATTTTAGTTCATCACCAAAGAAAATCGGATTAATATTGGCCGGAAACATCCCCATGGTTGGCTTGCACGATGTTTTAAGTGTACTTGCAACAGGAAATATAGCGCTGATAAAGTTATCTTCATCTGATGACAAACTGATTAAAACAATACTTGCACAACTAATTGTTATCGAGCCAACCTTTCAAGATCGGATAGAATATGTGGAGCGTTTAAAAGATTTCGACGCTGTTATCGCTACCGGAAGTAATAACTCATCAAGATATTTTGACTATTACTTCAGCAAAGTACCGAACATCATCCGGAAAAATAGAAATAGCGTGGCCGTTTTAGATGGTTCAGAATCATTTGAAGATATACAGAATTTAGGCGCTGATATTTTTGATTATTTTGGTTTAGGCTGTAGAAATGTATCTAAAATTTACTTTCCTGAGGGTTATGACATTGCTGAATTTTATGAAGGGATTGAAACTTATCAGCCAATAATCAACCATTTTAAATACAACAATAATTACGATTACAACAAGTCAATTTATCTGGTAAATGCGGCAAAGCATTTTGATAACGGATTTTTATTACTCAAACAAGACGAAAGCCTGACATCACCCCTGGCCGTTCTTTTTTACGAAGAATATGCAAACATAACCCATGTTGAAGAAAAGCTAAATGAAAAGGCGGATCAGATCCAGTGTGTGATAACAAAAATTCCTTTAAAAATTAAAACATTTAAATTTGGCGAAAGCCAGCATCCGAAACTTTGGGATTATGCGGATAATGTAAATACTATAGAGTTTTTAAATAGTTTATAACTTAATCAGGCGCATTACGCAATTCAGTTTTTTATTGAGATATTGCATTAAATTGTTTCATCCGGATGCGCCATCAAATTAAGGCTTTACAGCTTTTACTTTTATTACTAACATCAATTACTTTATCGGCACAGCAGGTTTGCACAGGCGCATTGGGCGATCCGGTAATCAATATTGATTTCGGCTCAGGAAATACCAATTTCAGTACACCCCTGAGCGCTAATACAACAAATTACAGGTTTATTGCCGGTACGCCGGGCGATGGTGATTATACAATTGCCAAAAACACTAATGGCATGCGACCAGGTTGGCATCAGGTTACAAACCATACTTCGGGCGAACTGAATGGTTACATGATGGTTGTTAATGCATCAAATACGCCTGGTATTTTTTACCAAACTGCTATTCCTAACTTATGTCCCGGAACAACCTACGAATTTGCAGCATGGATTATTAACCTGCTAAATTATTCAGGTATAAAACCCAATATTACGTTCTCTATAGAAACCAGTGCCGGTACTGTTTTAAAAACATACAACACAGGCGATATCCCTGATGGATCATCGCCGAATTGGGTGCAATATGCAACAACCTTTACAACAACCGGGCAAACAGATTTAATTTTAAAAATAACAAACAATGGTCCGGGCGGAAATGGCAATGACATCGCCCTAGATGACATTACTTTCAGGGCATGCGGGCCAATCATTACGCCCTCAATAAATAATGGGTCTGCAAACATTTCTGTTTGTGAAGGCACAACAGGCAGTTACAATTTAAGCGCTGATGTTTCTGCCGGTTATGCCGATCCGGTTTTTCAATGGCAGGTATATACAGGAACAAGCTGGACGGATATACCCGGCCAAAATTCAAAGCAAACGACAGTAAACTTAAACAATGCAGCGAAAGGAACTTATCAATACCGCTTAGTTGCGGCAGAAAAGCAAAATATCGGTTCGATAAATTGCAGAGTTGCATCCAGCCCTTTAATAATCACGGTAAACGCAAAGCCAAATACCCTGGCCAGCAATAACGGACCGGTTTGTATAGGCGCAAATATTCAGCTTTCAGCAAATGAAGGTACAACATTCACCTGGACTGGTCCGAATGGCTTCACCTCTACTGATAAATCACCCTTAATTAACAATGCGCAGTTAAATATGTCAGGTGTATATACCGTAACAGCAACGCTAAATGGCTGCACAAATACGGCTTCTACAACGGTGCAGGTATTAGATCCGGTTGAGGCCTCAACAAGTTTCAATTCGGTTAGTACTTGCGAGAGCAGTCCCGTTCAATTATTTGCTTCTGGCGGAACCACTTATAAATGGTTACCGGTTGATGGTCTGTCGGACCCAAATATATCAAACCCGCTTGCTTCGCCAAAAGAGTCGACTACCTATACAGTGACCGTATCTAATGGTGCCTGTTCAGCAACAGCTACAGTAGCTGTTAACATTATAAAAAATGCCGTAGCAGATGCCGGTACAGATTTTAAAATTTTAAATGGACGATCTGTTACGCTAAATGGAAAAGTTACCGGAGATAATGTTACCTATTTCTGGACACCTGTCGATTATTTAGATGACCCGACAAAACTAAATCCGATAGCTAATCCGCCTTTTGATATTACGTATACTTTACATGCTGAATCAAATTCAGGTTGCTTAAGCAGTACTGATGATGTTTTTGTAAAAGTATATCCAAAAATCGTTATCCCAAATTCTTTTACACCGAATGGCGACGGTGTTAACGACACCTGGATTATTCCGGCTACGGATGCCTTTCCAAATACAAAAGTCAGAATCGTAAACAGAACCGGCAGTTTGCTGTATCAAAGCAATGGCATTTATAATCCATGGGATGGAAAATTTGAAGGAAAGGATTTACCCGTTGGCACTTATTATTATACGATTTATTTTAACGAAGATTTTGAAGTGTTTTCCGGATGGGTTTTCTTAACGCGATAATCTTTTGCCTTTCAGCTTTCAGCTTAAATAGCTATTTTTGGGCACAATGTACATCATTAAAGTAAAAGGCATCGCCAAAATTCCCGATTATGTTCAGCTTAGAGATGACAAGTTTACACTACTTGCCTATTTCAGAGTAGACAGACCAGATAAATCTCTTGATAAATTGGGTTTGGGCGATAAGCTTGACTATATAATGCAAATGGTAAAAGATTTGCCTTTCGGGCAGATTGCTAAATTAGAAATATAAAATGGCAGAAAACGCAGTAATTCATTTAAGCAATGTTGATGTTTTTCAACAAAAACACCTCGTACTCTCAAATGTAAAACTACATATAGAAAAAGGTGAGTTTGTTTTTTTAATTGGTCAAACCGGTTCAGGTAAAAGCAGTTTGCTTAAAATTTTATATGGCGATTTACATATTGGAAGTGGTAACGGAAACATAGCCGGCTTCGATTTAAAAGATTTAAAAGAAACCCAGGTTCCTTTCTTACGTCGTAAACTGGGGGTTGTTTTTCAGGATTTCCAGTTACTTACCGACCGTACAATTGAAAAAAACCTGGAGTTCGTTTTAAAAGCAACGGGCTGGAAAGATGAAAATCTGATTAACGAACGCATTAAAGATGTGCTGGATAAAGTTGGCTTACGTTCCAAAATCAAGAAAATGCCCCACGAAATATCGGGTGGCGAACAGCAGCGTATTGTTATAGCAAGGGCCCTGCTTAACGACCCTGAAATTATTCTTGCAGATGAACCAACAGGAAATTTAGACCCGGAAACATCAGAAGAAATTGTAACGCTGCTAAAACAAATCAGCCAGAATGGTACTGCAGTTTTGATGGCCACGCACGATTACCACATCATCCGGACATTCCCATCACGTATCATCAAATGCGAAAGTGGCATTGTACACGAGGATGCACAAATCATATAACGAATTACGATTTTAGACTTACGATTTTAAATTTCAATATACCTAATCTAACTTCCTCCATTTCTGCCAAAATCGTAAATCAACAATCGACAATCATACATCCGCTGTCAAACTGTTCAGATTATGTTAGTTAAATCTGCCAGCTTGGCTGATTTAAATTTATGGCAAAATAGTTGAGATGACCACCCAAAAATCAGCATAATATTATGTTTAATAAGAAGAAAAATAACGATACAGAAGAAAATATAATGAGTACTGAAAATCCATCAGAAAATGCTACACCGGAAAATGTAGAAAATGCTGATGCTCAAGAAGCGACCGAACAAGTTGAAACGCAAACTGCAGAAGAGAAATTGCAGGCTGAAGTTCAACAACTTAACGATAAATATTTGCGTTTATATGCAGAGTTTGATAATTACAAACGCCGTACCCAGAAAGAACGTGTAGAATTATTACAAACGGCCGGTAAAGATGTAATTGTTTCCTTATTACCTGTTTTAGATGATTTCGACAGGGCATTAAAAGCAATGGAAACGGCTACTGATGTTACACCGGTTAAAGAAGGTATTTTATTGGTTAGCACGAAATTAAAAAATACCCTTGCTCAAAAAGGGCTTAAAGATGTAGAGAGTATCAATAAAGATTTCGATACAGATTTTCACGAAGCCATTACTAATATTCCTGCCCCAAGTGATGAACTTAAGGGAAAAGTAATCGATGAAGTAGAAAAAGGTTACACCTTAAACGATAATGTTATCCGTTTCGCGAAGGTTGTAGTGGGCGCTTAAGAGTTGAAAGGCTATAAATTTAAAATGTTGGAACTTCCAAACTGATGCTGATTTTATAGCAATAATAAGAACTGAGTGTTTGTTTTGCCTTTGAACTTTAAAACGTTCCGATTTTCAAACATTTCAATGTTTATAAACAAAGATGAGTAAAAGAGACTATTATGATGTGTTAGGCGTTACCAAAAGCGCCCCTGCCGACGAGATAAAGAAAGCTTATCGTAAGATGGCTATTAAATATCACCCGGATAAAAATCCTGGAGACAAAGTTGCCGAAGACAAGTTTAAAGAGGCTGCCGAAGCTTATGAAGTATTAAGTAATCCTGAAAAAAAACAGCGTTACGATCAGTTTGGTCATGCAGGTGTAGGTAGTAGTGCTTCAGGCGGTTACGGCGGAAATATGAACATGGATGATATCTTCAGCAATTTCGGAGATATTTTTGGTGGTCATAATCCTTTCGAAAGCTTTTTTGGTGGCGGCGGCGGTCAGCAACGCGGCGGACGCCGTGTAGCTAAAGGTTCTAACCTTCGTATAAAAGTTAAATTAACACTGGAAGAAATTGCGCACGGGGCGGAAAAAAAGATTAAGGTTAATAAACTTATTTCCTGTAAAACCTGTGATGGAACCGGTGCTAAAGATAAATCATCGGTAAGCACTTGTGGTACCTGTGGTGGCAGCGGACAGGTTCGCCGGGTTACAAATACCATTTTAGGTCAGATGCAAACGGCATCTACCTGCCCTACCTGTAACGGTAGCGGACAACAAATTACGGCTAAGTGTACCATTTGCCATGGCGACGGTGTTGTTCGCGGCGAAGAAACAATTACCATAAATATTCCTGCAGGCGTAAGTGAAGGTATGCAGCTAAGCATGAGCGGTAAGGGAAATTCGGCTCCAAATGGTGGCGTTCCGGGAGATTTAATCATTCTCATAGAAGAGATACCTCACGAAACTTTAAAACGCGAAGGCAACAATATTGTTTACGATTTGCATTTAAGTTTCGTTGATGCGGCTTTAGGCATGAGCATTGAAGTACCAACAATTGACGGAAAGGCAAAAATTAAAATCGATCCGGGTACACAAAGCGGAAAACTTTTGCGCTTAAAAGGAAAAGGCTTACCTGAAGTAAATTCCTATCACAGAGGGGATGAAATTATTCATTTAAATGTTTGGACGCCTAAGGCCTTAAGCAGCGAAGAACGCAGCATTTTAGAAAAATTACGGGATTCGGCAAACTTTAAGCCACAACCGGGTAAAAATGAAAAAAGCTTTTTCGATAGAATGAAAGAGTATTTCGAATAAATATTTAAAATAAAAACCGATGTGAAAGCATCGGTTTTTCTGTTTCTGCTATAGAATTTTAATTAAGCCCATTATTATTTTCACGCGAAAGAATGTGATGAAAATAAGCTGACTAATTAACAAAAGTATTATAGGCACTACGCATGTAATCCTGATTTCTAAACAAATTTTCTTCATCATCTTTTGAAATTTTACCTGAGGCCGATGCATTCCTCATGATTTTACGGGCTTCAATTAAATATTCATTAAAGCTGTCGTTAAACCTTTTGAAAGCAGAGTCCTTACCAGGATAATCTTTGGCATCAGGCGCATCCATTTCAGTATGTTTTTTATTTTGCTCAACAAGCTTATCATACGCAGTTTTAATCTTAGATTCAGCAGCTTTGTAGTCATCTGCACTGCCCGTAATTAATTTATTAAATTCCTGTACAGCTTTCCTGTCATCTTTCAATGCAAAGATGTAATCTTTTAAGGGATGCGATTTTAAGATAATACGCTCGGCATCATCACCAATCGCTTCCAAACGAATTAAAATTTTATCATCATAGGTATAGTATTTTTTACTCATGTTATAAATAGAATCAACCAACTGTTTCCCCTTAACACTTTTATCATCTTTAAAATCTTCTGCTCTTATATAACTATCCAGCGATTCGTAAGTTTTCTGGATCTTTTCAATAGTCTCTTTTAATCCAATCACATTTTCTTTAAAAAACTTCTGGTCATCACTGTTTAATGCCGATGGCGGTGTTTCCGGTTTAATCTTAGACAGGTTAAAAGTTGGTGTCATAAACGGTGTTGTAGCAGATGCGAAAGCAAAAGGGTCTGTTGGATTTTCAAGTCCTTTATCAATGATATTTAAACTACGCTCCATACTTTTTAAATAACTGTTATTGTTATCTGAATACTTAACCAGTACATTATTGTATTCAATAATATCATTAGCTTCCTCTTTATTGGCTTCCGCATATTCAGTTGCAGATTCATCATCCTTTTTATCCTTGTGTTTACAAGAGGCGAAAGCTATAGCAAAAGCTATGGCGATTAATTTAATTGATAGTTTCATCTTTTAATTTTACGTTAATAATAGCTGATTCAAATGCAAAACAAATAAGCTTGTAACAAGATTAAAGGAAAATGGTTTGGAAATTAAAATAATAGACTGACTGCAAGCTATTTGCCTGTAAAAAACAACAGATTACTGTTTTGAAAACGGCTTAACTCATAGCCATGTGCATGGGATTCTTTTAAAATTTATGTAACCTTTTCTGTATTTTGTGTACTAATAAACAAAACTTTAACTATGCTAAGTGTAAGAAATATTGTGAAACAATATGCAGGTCATCGTGCACTCGATGACGTTAGCCTCGAAGTTGAACAGGGAAAGATTTTTGGTCTTCTCGGGCCTAATGGCGCAGGCAAAACCTCACTAATCAGAATTATAACGCAAATTACTGCGCCCGATAGCGGAGAAGTTATTTTTAATGGTCAAAAACTTAATTCTAATCACATCAATCAGATTGGCTACTTACCTGAGGAACGCGGCTTATATAAAAAAATGGAAATTGGCGAACAGGTTTTGTATTTAGCTAAGCTTAAAGGATTGAGTACTGCAGAAGCCACAAAACGGATAAAATATTGGTTTGATAAACTCAATATCGGCAGCTGGTGGAATAAGAAGGTAGAAGAT
This sequence comes from Pedobacter rhodius, assembly GCF_027213645.1. Classification (GTDB taxonomy): domain Bacteria; phylum Bacteroidota; class Bacteroidia; order Sphingobacteriales; family Sphingobacteriaceae; genus Pedobacter; species Pedobacter rhodius. The sequence continues at coordinate 1,029,110 of NZ_JAPWGL010000002.1, forward strand.
TTAAGTAAAGGAATGCAGCAAAAAGTACAATTTCTAGCCACTATAATTCACAATCCCGAATTAATTATCCTTGATGAACCATTCTCTGGATTTGACCCGGTAAATGCAGATTTAATTAAAAATGAAATCCTGGAATTAAATGCAAAAGGCACAACCTTTATTTTTTCTACGCACAGAATGGAAAGCGTTGAAGAACTTTGTGATAATATTGCACTGATAGATAAATCTAAAAAGATTTTGGATGGTGCTGTCGTTGATATAAAAGCATCATACCGAAATAACACCTATCGTATTGAATTTAATGGTGATGATAATTTTGATAACAGTAATTTATTTGATGTATTGGAGAAAAGCGACGTAAAGGATGGTAAATGTATAAAGTTTAAGCTCAAAGGAAATTATACGGCGAACGATGCATTGGCATACATGATTTCTAAAGTTAACATAAATCACTTTGCCGAAGTAATTCCAAGCATGAATGATATTTTTATTGAACATGTTAAAAGATAGGTTATGAATAAGATTTTACTAATCATAAAAAGAGAATATTTATCAAGGGTTAAGAAGAAATCATTCCTGATTATGACTTTTTTAACCCCCTTAATTATCGCCGGATTTTATGGATTGATAATTTACTTTTCCATTAAGGGCATTAATGACAAAACCGATAAAGTTGCCGTTATCAATGAAAATAAAACCTTAACAGAAAAACTGGCATCGAACAAAAATGTAACCTATGAATATGTCGATAAATCATTCGAAAATTTAAAGAAAAATTTAAATAAGAGTGATTATGACTACATTTTATACCTGCCTGATTTTAATATAGACAAACCAGAAGGCATCGAACTAATTGGCACAAAACAAGCCGGCTTAACGCTGGATGGAAGAATTTCCGACTCGATTGAAGATTTAATCCGCGATTATAAACTTAAGAAATCGGGCATCTCGCAAACAGATTTGGATAACCTTAAAAGTAAGGTAAGTATTCTCACGAAAAAAATAGGCAATACAGGCAAGGAGGAAAACAGCAGTGCAGGCGCAAGTACCATTATTGCTTTTGTAGCGGGCGTACTCATGTTTATGTTTATAATGCTTTATGGCGTACAGGTAATGCGTGGTGTAATCGAAGAAAAAACGAGCAGGATTATAGAAATTATGATTTCATCAGTTAAGCCATTCCAGCTGATGATGGGAAAAATTATTGGTATTGCAATGGTTGGTTTAACACAGTTTTTATTGTGGATTATACTCACATTTTCGATTTCAGCGTTAGCCGTCAGCATTTTCGTGAGTAAAGAAGATGCAAAGAAAATTGTTGCATCAAGTTCGCAGGTTACCGGTACAAATCCGGGGACCCAGCAATTTCAGGCAGCCGCCAGGAGTGATAGCCCTTTTGGAAACGTACAAAAAAGTCTTGAAAACCTCGATTTAGGTAAAATTATAGCGGTTTTTGTGTTTTACTTTTTAGGTGGCTACCTTTTCTATAGTGCATTGTACGCCGCTATTGGCTCTGCGGTAGACAGTGAAACGGAAACCCAGCAATTTATGATGCCCGTAATGATGCCGTTGCTTTTAGGTTATGCGCTATCGTTAAGCGTTGTTACCAACGATCCTTATGGTAACGTGGCATTCTGGCTTTCGATGATTCCCTTTACTGCGCCTATCGCCATGGTAGTTCGTTTGCCTTATGGCGTACCGGGCTGGGAACTGGCCTTATCAATGGCCATCTTAATTATAGGTTTTATCGGAACGGTTTGGTTTGCCGCAAGAATTTATCGTGTAGGTATCTTAATGTATGGTAAAAAGGCTAGTTTTAAAGAAATGGTGAAATGGTTTTGGTATAAAGGCTAATTCAAATAGATTGATAAAATCTGTAGGCCATTTAAAATTTACCCCGATATTTATTCAAAAAAATCAATATGCGTGTTGCTGTTATCGATTTAGGCACAAATACTTTTCATCTGCTTATTGCTGAACCGAAGGGTAAAGATTTTGAAATCCTTTATAAAACAAATGTTCCGGTAAAACTTGGGGAAGGGCGGATAAACGATAATTTAATTATTCCCGTAGCTTTCGAAAGAGGCATTTCTACTTTAAAGGACTTCAGGAAAACAATTGAAGAGTATCAGGTTGATAAAGTGCGGGCAACTGCTACCTCTGCAGTTCGAAGTGCAGAAAATGGAAAAGATTTTGTTTTGGCAGCTAAAGAACAGGCAAACATTCAGATTGAAATTATAACCGGCGATGAAGAAGCTTCTTCAATTTACGAAGGTGTTAAGTTAAGTGGCGCCATCAACGATTTATCGCTGATTATGGATATTGGCGGGGGAAGTGTCGAATTTATTCTATGTGATACAGAAAAATTAATCTGGAAGAAAAGCTATAATATCGGGGCAGCACGTTTAATGCAGCAATTTTTTAAATCAGACCCAATTGCAGATGATGAAAAACATGCTATCCTAAACCACATTCAAAACCAGCTTACAGATTTATTTGAGATTTGTGAGCAGCATCAGCCTGAAGTATTGATAGGTTCTGCAGGTGCCTTTGAAACTTTTGCAGAATTAATTATAAAGAAGAAGCATCAATCTATAGATATTGCTTTAGCAAAAACTTATTCGTTTAATTTTAATGAATATATTGAAACGACCTTAAAATTAATTAATGCTACGCATGATGAAAGAGCCGAAATGCCCGGAATGATTCCTTTGCGCATTGATATGAGTGTGATAGCTGCCCTTATCACGAACTATATAATGGGCAGACTGAAAATCAATAAATTAATTCTATCTACTTACGATTTAAAAATGGGAGTGTTATCGGCTTTATTGTAATATATAAGTTAATTGAATAAGATTGCTTCGTCGTTCCTCCTCGCAAGGACGACCTTTCGAGAACGTATTGCAAACTGAAGTATAGGATTGTGCATTGGAGTGAAGCCCGCCTGCGGTCAATGTCATTGAGTTACTTATCTTTATGTCAGTCTAAGAACTAATTTATTTCATAAAAATCAATATAAATGACATCGTCATTTCGAGCGAAGCCGGGAAATCTTTGTATGTAAAAAAATCAAATTCAAAGATCTCTCCATTTCGCTGCGCTTCAGTCGAGATGACGACTTTTTTTGGATCTGTCAATGATAGCCTGTGAAGACCTTTTTGTAATCAAAAACAAAAAATATTTGTCCTTCGACAAGCTTAGGATGATAATTATTTTTTTTGTTATCTCCTTAACTTAATTACATTGCGCCTGCGTTGGAGTGAAGCAATCTATTTTATAACATACCAATTTAATAATCAAAATCAGGTTATTTCTAAGCCTTAGTCAGTCTCAATAGTTCCTTATAAAGTTTTTCCGTAGGCAAACCCATTACGTTTGTATAAGAACCATTAATCTTCTCAACCACTACAATTCCCCACCAATCCTGTACGCCATAGCTGCCTGCTTTATCATAGGGCTTGTAATTATCGATGTAAAAGTCAATTTCAGCGGACGTAACTGATTTGCAGGTTACTTCGGTAACGTCATAGAATGAATGAATTTTATCGCCCTTAACAAGGGTCACCCCTGTATAAACTTCATGTTTAGAACCCGATAATTTCTTTAACATCTCCTGTGCATGGCCCCTGTGTTCAGGTTTACCTAAAATTTCTCCATTTAAGGCAACTATTGTGTCGGCTGTAATTACAATTTCATCTTCAGCTTTAAATGCTTTAGCTTTTTTTTCGGAGATGTAAACCGCAATTTCTGCAGGACTTAATCCTTCGGGATAACTTTCATCAATGTCTTTTAATTCAACTTTAAAATTTAAGCCCATCAATTGTAAAAGTTCCTGGCGGCGGGGAGATTTAGAGGCAAGTATAATTGGGGTATTCTGAAGCATTTAAATATAATTTTCCGCTAAAATAACAAAAGCGGCTTGAAGCCGCTTTTGTTATTTTATTTATTTTAAAAAATGAATTATTGGCCACCACCCTGCATACGGGCTTCCATTGCTTTTTTACGTTCTTCAAGTAAAGCCTTGAAAGCTGGTTTTTGTTCAGCAGTTAAAACAGCATCAATTTTAGTGTTGGTTTCATCGTTCATTTTTGTCATTTTCTCTCTCATGCCCGACATATCGCCACCAGCTGCTTCTCTTGCTTTAGCCATTTCAGCACCCTGAGCCGTGTAAATAGCCAAAACTTTTGTTTTTTGTTCATCGCTAAGCTTTAATTTTTCAGCCAGCATATCGGTACTTCTTTTTGCTCTTTCCTCTGGCGTACCGCCCATACGTCCGCCACCTTGCTGCGCATTTGCATAAGTTATTACTGAGAATAACAAAGCACAAATCATCATTAATTTTTTCATGTTTTTTGTTTTTTTGTTTCGAACAATTAAATGCTCAATTTTTGGTTGAATTTTAGACTGGTTTGAATACAAAAAAAGTTAAAAGTTTAATTACGCTATGTAACTTAACCGTTGCAATCAGTATAATCATTACAACCTGTTAAGTAAAAGCAAATTATTCAAAAATTTATAGCTTATTTGCCGGAATCGGCAGCGATTGGATTTTCATCATGCCATTTGCCCTGAATTTTCATCACTTTCTCAATGACATCTCGAACGGCTGTTTTACCGCCATTATAAGGGGAAATGAATTTAGAGATAGCTTTAATCTCCTCAACGGCATCGGCGGGGCAAGTTGGTAAACCAACCAGTTTCATTACTTTTAAATCAGGAATGTCATCGCCCATGTAAAGTACTTCTTCTGCGGTAATGCTTTTATCAGAAAGGAATTTATTAAAAATCTCTACTTTATCTCCCGCAGCTAAAAAAACATCTTTAATGCCGAGATTAAAGAATCTTTTTCGCATTGCTATGCCATCTCCTCCCGAAATTATACATACGTTATAGCCACGTTTTACGGCTAATTGCATCGCATAACCATCTTTGATATTAAAAGTACGAAGCGATTGTCCGTTATCAGTTACCTGAACAGAACCATCTGTTAAAACACCGTCGACATCAAAAATGAAGGTAGTTATTATCCCTAAATCCCCTAAAGGGGACTTTTTCCAACCATAGCTTGTGCTAGCATGCTCCATGTTTTCTTATGTAAACTCCCATTTAGGGGTTGGGGGTTATTGATTATCTCTCCATTCATACACCCAGGCAGATTGAATTTGTTCCAAATGCCCTTCGCTACTTTCTTCGCGGGTTCCTTTAAAGTTCGGCAACTCCAACACCCACTCTAATAAATCCGTAAAACGGATACGGTATATTTTAGTTTCACCAAATTCATCGCCAAACTTTTCATACAATGACATTGCAATATCTTCGTAATCGTTCCAGTAAAAGGGTAAGGCAAATTTATCGTTATTCATGTTTTTGTTATTGTTAAACTGTTGAATTGGTTAATTGTTAAATCGGTTAATCGGATAAAGACTTTTGAGTTAAAGGCTTAATTAATGCCTCTATTTCTTCGAACTCCCGACTAAAGACTCCTGACTTTTAATGGCCCATAAAATCTGATTGATCAGGAATGGTTACTTCGATATCGCCATTGATAACCACACACTGACAACCTAACCGGGATGTAATTCTTGGGCGTACTGCCCTATCGATAAAATCTTCTTCTTTATCAGAAATTTCTTCGATATTATCCATACCCTTAGTTACGTAAACATGGCAGGTACTGCAGCCGCAAACACCACCGCAGTTGTGTTGTAATTCGATTCCGTTATCAAGACAAACATCTAAAACAGATTCTCCGGCAGCAATAGGCAATTCTACTGATTCGTGATCTGCTTCTTCAAAATTTATTTTAAGTTTAAAAATGCTCATAATATTCTGCAAAAGTAATAAGCAAAAGCGGCAATTGTACTATTTATGTACTAATTTAATGCTGTTGCTTAATGTTTGATAAATTTCCTGCAATTCAGGCAGGTCTGCAAGCATTGTTAAATGCTTATTTATGGTACTTTCATCATTCCTGAACGCAGGGCCGGTTTGCACATTTTCCGGCAAATCGACCATTGCCTTATCGGCAGTTTCGGCTATTAAAGGTCTGATGATATCGAAATTCAAATCATTTTTTGTCAGGATTTGATTTGATAAAGCATATAAGTGATTGGTAAAGTTACAGGCAAAAACCGCAGCAAGGTGTAATACTTTTCTTTTCGCCCCATCTACTTCATGTACATTACTGCTGAGCTTTTTTGCTAATCGGTTTAAAACTTCAAGTTGACTATCGTCAGAAGCCTCTAAACAAAGTGGAATCGTTTTAAAATTAACTTCCTTACTTTTTGAAAAGGTTTGCAAAGGATAAAAAACACCTGTATTTTTAATAAATTCAGAAAGAACCTTTACATCTGTTGTACCCGATGTATGAACAACTAAGCCTTCTGCAGCTGCCAAATGGCTGGCCACCTCGCTGATTGCATCATCCTTAACCGCAATAATGTATAAATCTGCTTTATGGTTAATATCCGAAAAGCTGCTTATCGGTTCGGCATTTACCTTTTCGGCAAGTGTAATGGCATTTGTTAAATCCCGGCTAAAAACCTGCACAATATTTTCACCCGCTGCTTTTAATGCAATGGCTAAATGTGTAGCAACATTTCCGGAACCTAATAAAACAATATTCATTTCCTATGCCGTTTTAGCTTCTTTTCGTCTTCTAAAAATCGACAATAAGAAACCAATAACCATTATAATTGTACCGGCCCAGTAAAGGTTAATGTAAGGGAATTCAATCGCTTTAAATACAACCCAATCTTTAGCCTGTTGCGGTTTTTCAAAAATCTGCAATTCTACTTTTTTCTCATCAGGTAACACCCTTGAGAAACGGAATTTTAAATCCAGTTCATCAAGCTTACGTGCAAAATCGAAGGTATTATTTCCTTTAATTAAAAAGATTGGTTCGGTATTGTAAATTTTACCACTTGCATTAATTTCTAATGGTAAGCCAACTGCAAAATCGCCTTTAGCTAAAGCTAAATCTTTAGCTTTTGGCTGATTATTCAGTGCCTTCACGGTTACAATACCACTTGAAGTATGAATGGTATCGCCTGCAGAAACCTTTACGATACGTGGTGCCTTATAATTTTCATCATCAGAATGCCCTTCGTGGTCATCATGCGAAGTTTTCTTAATTGCAGCACTCGTGATATGGGTATACACATCGTAAGTTAAATAATGTTTTGTATCAGGCGAAGCAATCAAACCCATTTTTTCATTATCCTGAACATGCGGGTGCAGGTTGAAATCTTCTTTCAGCTTACCTTCATCATTATAAACTTTAAAATTAAGTTCATAAATTGTATTAGGCGCTTCAGTAGTATCACTAACATATGTTACCGTATACTTACCCATTTTTTTAGGCTCGTTTTTGTATAACATGATGTTTTCACCCGGCTTTTCAGTCTTTTCGAAATCCTTAACAGGTATAAAATTATTGGTATTTATAGATAATGGCTTGTTTGTAGCCGCTGAAATCAGGGCACCTAAAATTAAGAATGCAAAACCGATATGTGCAATTGCAGAACCTGCTAATTTTGCCTTTCCACCAAATGCAGTGTATAATATAGTTGCATTAGATAAAATGGCAAACAAACAGCTGAAAGTGATTAAAATATACATGGTATTGGTATAGATACCTGCCACATATACCAAAGCACCTGTTAAAACAATTGCGAATAAAATAGCAGAAACTAAACTGCTGTAAAATTTACGGGGGTCGGTTCTTTTATATTTTAAATACTGTGAGAAACCCGAAATTAATGTAATTAAAACCGCAAATGGGGCCTGCCATTGGTTATAATATTTAACGGCATCAATAGGCGGAGAAAACTTGGTTCCAAAAGCCTTATTAAATACAGGAACAGACGTAGAAAATATCACCTGAATACAGGCCACGGTAACAACCAATGCGCCAATAAACATCCAGAATTCGCGGGAATACGTTTCTTCATCCTTAGTTGTAATCGGCAATTCTTTCCATCGTAAAACGATAAGTACAATAGCCATAACAGCAAATACAACGTTGTACAATATCAGGTGTCCGAACATACCCATATCGGTAAAGGAGTGCACTGAAGTATCACCTAAAATTCCGCTTCGGGTTAAGAAAGATGCATAAAGCACCAACAGGAAACTTAAGAAAACCAAGGCAATTGCCGTAAAGTAAGCATGACCTGTATTTTTATAGGCAATCATTACGTGTACTGCACCAATTAAGGTTAACCATGGAATTAGTGAGGCATTTTCAACCGGGTCCCAGGCCCAGAAACCACCAAAGTTTAAGGCCTCATAAGCCCAGAAAGAACCCATAATGATACCCGTTCCTAAAACCATAACCGCAAAAAGCGTCCATGGCATTGCAGGTTTAATCCACTCATTATATCGTTTTTGCCAAAGGGCAGCAATACCATAAGCGAAAGGCACTACCATACTTGCAAAACCTAAAAACAAGGTTGGTGGGTGAATAACCATCCAATAGTTTTGCAATAATGGATTTAAACCTCTGCCGTCAGTAATAAATTTTAGATAATTGGCAAAGTTTTCAGGATTAGCGAAAACTACTGGCGCCATCGATTTTAGATCGAGGGATTCCCTTAAAAGAATAAACGGAGAGCTTCCTATGCGTTCGCCAAAAATCTCAACCCCTAACATCATTGATGTTAAAAACACCTGCGAAAAGGCAACAACCGTCATTACCGGGCGTTCCCATGTTTTAGCTCTCCAAATTAAAAGGCCACCCAAAAATGATTGCCAGAAAGCCCATAACCAAAAACTTCCTTCTTGTCCTTCCCAAAAAGCAGAAACAATATAATAGATTGGAAGTTGTTTTGACGAATGCCAGTAAACGTAACTATACTCATTGTAGTGACCTAAAATGAGGTAAAATAAAGTTACACCAATACCTATAATACTTGCCCAGTTAACCAAAAATCCAATTCTACCAAGGTTTCTCCAGGATTTATCTTCTAAATTTTTCTCGCGACTGGCATAAAAGTATGCAATTGTTGAAAGTAACGATGCACTAAACGCCAACACAATGAAAAACTGTCCGATTTTACCCGGCAACAGGTTTTCGCCTATAAATTGAATATCCATTAATTAATTATATTTTTTCTCGCCGTACTTCCCTGCTTCATCAACCTTACCATCTTTATTGATTTCAACAAGGTTATCATTATATTTTGAAGGGCATTTCATTAAAATTTTCGACGCATAGAACTTGTCCTTATCCATTTTACCGATTAGAACCAGCTTTTCAGACTTTTCAAAATCCTGAGGTTTTGTACCACTATAAATCACTTCACGAATTACGCCTTTTTCATCCTTCATATAAAAAGAGAAATGATTGGCATCTTTAACTGCATCATAATAGGTACCTTGAGATTTATCCCAATAGCCCATCACGTGCTCTTCTTTATCAGAGCTTGCAGCTTCGCTGAAATTAGAATAGGTATCTGTATTGGCATTTAAGCTAAATAAGATTCCAACAGAAATCGCAATGGTAATTAATCCGATTATTGCACTTTTTTTCATTTTAATGTATTGTTCTAAAAGCCGGCAACAAAGATAGAAAAATAGGCTTAGCGAACATTCTTTTACATTTTTCTTGTCTTTATATTGACAATTAGCTGATAGATTTAAGCTTATAAAAATACTTTAAATGTTTATTTATAATTGTTCTAAATATATTGTGAATTATCAGGCAACTATAAACAAAAGTTAAAAGTTTAATTATTAAGTTTGAGGCATCAGATAATAATTCCTTGTACAATTTTGATAACTTAAATCGGATAAAATGAACCCTAAACAGTTCTACAAACTTTTACTATTTATTTTTTTAATACCAATGCTAAGTTCTTGCTTCGAGGTAATTGAAGAAATTACCATGCGCAACAATGGAACTGGCGACGTTATTTTAACAATAAACCTAAGCCAGAGCAAAACTAAAGTAGCATCTGTTATGCTTCTGGACAGTGTTCAAGGTTATAAAGTACCCAGTAAACAAAAAATTCAGCAGGAGTTGGGTGAAGCTGTAGCTTATCTCAAAAAATCGGAAGGGATTTCGAATGTAAAAAGTACAAGCGATTTTAATAACTATATCGCCACCATTAGTTTTACTTTCAAAGATGTCTCAAATATTAACAACATCACAAAAAACATCTTGGCACAGCAGAAAATAAAGGCTGCGAACACTTCATCTTACAGTTTTAATAAAGCAACGAAAACTTTTACCAGAAAATACCAGGCTGTGGCCACCGCGAAAACAGAATTCAATAAACTAAAAAGTAAGGATAAGGCGGTTTTCAACGGTGCAAACTATACCAGCATTTATCGTTTCGAATCTCCTGTAATAAGTACAACAAATTCAGCATCCAATCTGTCAAAATCTAAAAAAGCCGTGATGCTGAAAAGCAGCATTATGGATTTAATAAATGGAAAAATTAACGTTTCCAATCAAATACAGCTATCTAAATAACATGAAGAAAATTCTAATTGCAATCCCCCTCCTATTTCTCGCCAAGCTAAATTACGCTCAGGATTTGGTTAAGAAAATTCCGGCAAATGCTTTCACGGTTGCCACTATAAAAGGTGATAATGTTTTCAAACTAATGTTTGTAAAAGATTTTAACGAGTCTTTTGTAGGCAAAAAGCTATTAACAGAGACCTCTAAATCACTTGATAAAAACTTTACCAGCATTGAAGATTTTGGGATAAACCTGGAAAATAATATGTACTATTTTAATCAGTTGAGCGATAGTATAACTTACAACTGCTTTCTTATTCCAATAAAAGATGCCACAAAATTTGAAAACCTGGTTAACGATAAAGATAAAAAAATTAGAACTGATGGCGATGTGAAAACGATGATTTTGCCTGATAGTACTGGCCTCATCAAATGGAATAACCGCATGATGTATTTCGTTACCGGTAGCATCAGAAGTTCTTTTTTTGCCGATTCTGCGAAATCTGCAAAGTATGGAATTAAGGAAATCAGGTATCAAAATAATTATGATGAGACCGCAATGGTTGATGGCGTTGCAACTGTTACAACAGATTCTGCTATGGTCAGTACAGCCGAGCCCATGGTGGAAGTTATTGCTCCGCCCGCCGCTGAGGGCTGGACGGTTTATCCGCCAATAAATAAGCAAACAATTAATAAAAGCAAGGCTGGTACAAAAAAAAATCCGAAAAAGAAAGCTGCGAAAAAAAGTACAGCGAAGAAAAAATCTGCTGTTAAACCTAAAAAAACAACACGTACACGGAAATCAGACATTAATGTTCCTGCCGATGATAATTTTACAACGACCGGCAGTGAGGCTGATAGCGTTGCCACAGCAATAAGTGCCGACGACCAATACGATGAATATCAAAAAGAAAGAGCAGAACAAGATGCCAGGAAAAAGCAATTAGCTTTTGTGTGGATGAGCGCCCAGGCCGATAAAATTTTCAATTCAAATTACGAATCTATTGAAAATAACAAATCTTATTCAGCGAGTTTAGACAACAAAGCCATTGCTGAACTTTGGGTTTCCAGTATACAAGATGCATATAACTCAATTGCACCAGAATTTGGCACTTATGGAAGGTCAGGGATTTTAAAAGGTTATGGCAGTTTAAATGCGAAACTTTATATGGATAAAACCAGTTTCCGCATTTCTACAGGTTTAGAACTGGCTAAAGAACAAGCCGATGCTTACAAGAAAATAATGAACAGGAAATTAAATAAGAAATTCCTGAAATATGTAAACAGCGACAAAGCAATTGGCTTTATGGGTTATTCTATCGATACCAAGGCCTATCTGGAAGAATTTCCGAAACTGATGAAGCAAACTTACGGCTCGTTTCTTGGAAAAAACATGGAAGAGGAAATTGAATTAGGTACGGATTTATTCTCGCTTTTATTAGATGAAGAGGCTGTAAGCCAAGTTATTAAAGGCGATGCTTTATTTGTAATTAATGGTTTAAGTACAAAAGATGTTACTTATACCACTTACGATTATGATGATGATTACAACAGAAAGGAAGTAACCAAAACCAAAAAAGAAACCTTGCCCGATTTCTTATTTATGTTTTCTTCGGAAGATAATCGCCTGATGAATAAATTGATTAAATACGGCATAAATAAAAATTATGTTACTGTAAACGATAACATTTATAAAATTGAAGAGAAGAAAAGTCCGGTTGATATTTACTTTATGATAAAAGATGGTATTGTGTTTTTTGGTAATTCTTTTGCCGAATTGCAAAGCATCAGTAACAATAGTTTTAATTCAGCAATTAGCAAAACACATAAAAACCTGCTGGCCAAAAATAACTTCAGCTTTTTATTTAATGCAAAAAATTTAGTGGGCAAAGTACCCACTGAAGAAATTGGTGGTGAAGAAACGGCAAAGAAGTTTAATGAAACCTTGGGTAAAATGGGCAATGTTTACATGAAATCAAATCCAGTTAAGGGGAATGTGGTTTCCGCTGATATCAGTGCTGAAATTCCAAACGGGCATGAAAATGCGTTAAAGTATTTGTTCTCGTTGATTGAAAATGCAGCTAAATAACAATGCCACGGAAACACAGAAATCACTGAATAAAAAGAAAAAAATTCTATGGTCATCCGTGTTTCCGTGGCAAAATCTTTTATTGGAATAAGCTCATGAAGAAATTTTTAAAAATAACAGCAGTGATACTACTATCACTGCTTATTTTTTTCGCAGGAACTTTTAAATACAGGCAATACCGTGCAAACCAGGTTTCAATTCCGAAGAATACCAATTCCATAATAAAAGTTGGTATTGATGATATTTATAAAAGCCTTGTTGGTAATATGATTTCTAATCCTGGTTTTTATTTTAAATCTGATTTAAAAAAAGATGCGAAATCAAAGTTTGATGGTCTTGAACATGGCTTAAAAATCCCCGCAAGTATCTATTTATACACCATTCAAAACCAACCAAAAACAGCATTATTTTCGCGACTGGAAATAAAAAACCTCAACACATTCGAGAATTTTCTGAGAAATGTACTTCAATTTAAAATCGAGAAGAAATCAGAGGGTTTGAATTGTGCAAAATCAAAGCCCGGAAATATTGCGATTTACTATAACAGTAAGCACGCTGCATTTGTTGTATCAAATGAATCCGCAGATTTTGAATTGATACTGACTGATATTTTGAATCAGAAGAACTTTATAGAATTGAATAAAAGCAATTTTAATGCAGTTAAAAAATCGACTGATCACCTTGCTATGTCAGATGGCGAACACTTTGCCGTTTTAAATTTCGACAACGGAAAGATTAACTTTAATGACGAGTTCTTTTCTAAAATAATTATTCCTGCTGAAAAACCCTTGTATAGGCAAATCAGTAACCAAAGCGCAATTAGTTTCTGGCTAAACGCAGATTTCAGAGCGATGCCAAAGCGGACATTAAAACTTAAAAATCTAAGCTTGGAGCGAGATAGTTTAATTAGGTATTATAAAGGATATGCTGATTTCGAATGGATAAATACCGTTCAGCAAACTGATTCTGTAATTACTTATGATTATAATGATGATTTTGAAAAAGTTGAAAAAGTAGCGCTGCAAAAAAGGGAAATACCAAATATTGTTGTTAATGTTTCTGCTGATGCCAGGGGTTTGAAAAACTACTTAAACCGTAAGAACATTATCAATTTGGACAGCAACGTTATTAATAAATCGGTATTTCCTTTGTATAATGTTTTTGTTGGCGGTGATGATAAACAGCTTATTTTAAGTACCGGTAAATACCATAAATTCGATACAACTAAAGTGGCTACCAGGGATTTCTTTTCCTTAAACGTTAATTTTGAGCGGTTGAATAAACAAATTACATTACCCATTTTAACGCGATATTTCAGCAGTTTAACCTTTCTTGAAATTAAGGGCAAAGCGATTGGCAACGGAAAAATAAGCATGAATGGAAAGCTGGAAATGAAGAATAAAGATATCAATTCATTGTATCAGTTATTTAAAGGTTTGTAAAATTCGTTTTCTAAAGAAATTTGCCAGCAAAAATCTATAAGGCTTAAAAAGATTGGAACGAAAGCCGACTGAATTTCCACTGCAATGTACATAACCGTACTTTTCCAAAATAAAAAACCTTACAGATGTATACATCTGTAAGGTTTTTTCGCTTTAAGCTTTGGTCTTTAAGCTTTCAGCTAATTAAGGCCAAACGCCTAAATTCATATAGGAAACTGCAATTTTATCGATTGAATTCACAAAAGCTGCAGTTCTCAAAGTTTGAGTACCCGGTTTATTTTTCAATGTTTCGCGGATTTCATGGTAAGAGTGGATCATGGTATCTTCCAAACCGGAGTTTACCAATTCCATTTCTGAGGCACCTTTAACAATCATTAGGCGATGTTCAGGAAGAATAGTTTTACCCGTTAAATTTTCCAAGGTAGCGATCAAATTTGCATTTGAATTAGCCGCATAACGATTTTCCATACGACCAAAAGCAACGTGCGAAAGATTTTTCAACCATTCAAAGTAAGAAACCGTAACACCACCGGCATTACAATACATATCCGGAATAATGATACCACCCATTTCGGTAAAGATGGCTTCCGCCTCCGGCGTAGTTGGCCCGTTTGCACCCTCAGCAATAATTTTTGCTTTAATGTTACGGATATTAAGTTCAGTAAACTGGTTTTCTAAAGCTGCAGGAACAATGATATCGCAATCCTGCTCCAGGCCTTCCATTGAGTTTTTGAAGTCAGTAGCACCTGGGAAACCTAAAATTGAACCGGTATTTTTGCGGTGGGCAAAAACCTCATCAACATTTAAACCATTAGGATTATAAATTGCACCTTCATATTCGCACAAACCAACAATCGTTGCACCAAATTCAGCCAGGAATTTAGCAGAGTGGTAACCTACATTACCCAACCCCTGAACAATCACCCTTTTATCTCCTAAACCAGCCTTAAAACCGATTTTAGCCATATCTTCAGCAACATCTACGCATTCACGAACGGCATACGCAACTCCACGACCGGTAGCTTCCTTACGTCCGCGGATACCGTGTAAAGCGATCGGCTTACCCGTTACGCAACCTAAAGCATCCAGCTGACCCGGATTCATGGTCATATAAGTATCTGCAATCCAGCTCATTTCGCGTTCACCTGAACCATAATCCGGTGCAGGAACGTCGATACCAGGACCGATAAAGTTTTTCTTAATTAATTCTGTAGTATAACGGCGGGTGATGGTTTCTAACTCGGCAACGCTATATTGTTTGGTGTTAATTTTGATACCACCTTTTGCACCGCCAAAGGGAACATTTACGATGGCACATTTGTATGTCATCAGAGCTGCAAGCGCCATAACCTCATCTTCGTTAACCATTTCGCTGTAACGAATACCACCTTTGGTTGGGCTCATGTGATGCGAGTGTTCTACACGCCACGCATCAATTACTTCGAAACCGTTTCCACGACGAATAGGAAATTGGAAACGATACACACTGTTACACGCTTTAATCTGGTTCAATAAACCTTCCGGATGATTGGTGAATTGAGCCGCACTGTCAAAGTTCTTGCATACATCAGCAAAAAACTTGTTCTCGTCTGCTAGATTAGCCATTATTTATTTTTTATGAATTAAGTATGGCGCAAAATTGCCTAAAAAAACCGCATATATCCAAATGAAAAAATACTTAGTGTAAAGCCAACACCTATCAATTTTAACAGGAAAAATAGGTTTAAACTGTTTAAACTTAGTTTTTAGGAAAGTTTTCTTTTTCGATTTTTTTTAATCTTTTATCGATCGAGAAAAGGTAAGCCAGCAAACCAAACAAAATGATGACTATACACAGCACAACAACGTAAATTTTACCATCGCTGCGCAACTTATCGGCCATTTCTACACCGTTATCCTGAGCAAATAATTGAACGGTGGCAAGCGTTAATAGTAGTGAAAATAATATCTTTTTCATTTTGTTTTTATTGTAATGTTTGAAAGTTGTATGTTCGAATGATAAAGTACAAAGTGTAAAGATTCTGCAAATTGCCTTTAATCATATACCCTCGCGCCTTAATCTAATTTGCTTGTTGTTTAACTTCTATTGAGCGTATTCTGAAACGGATGGTATAAACCCAGTAACCGATTAAAATCCAGCCCAAACATGCCGGGTAAAACACCATGCGCATGCGGCTATCTAAATCGTAACTGTTGAAGCCCGGGTTACCGCCATTGCCTGGGTGTAAAGAATCTTTTAACCGTGGTAAAACGAAGAGTAAAACCACCATCATCGGAAAAGCGAAAATGTTATAAATGGCCGAAATTTTGGCTCTTTTTTGTTCCTCATCTATCGCATTTCGAAGAATTAAATATGCAAAATAGAGTAAAACGGAAATGGCAGCGAAGTTTTGTTTCGGATCGAAACTCCAGAACTGCCCCCAGGTATATTTTGCCCAGATGGCTCCGGTTACCAAGCCCAGCAAGCCAAAAATAATGCCTGCATTTACGCTTTCTACGGCTTTGATATCATCAATTTCACTTTTAGAGCTTAAGGATTTAACGCTGTAAAAAACAGAAATCGAAAACAATACAATCATGGCAAACCACATCGGAACATGAAAATATAAATTCCGGATTGATTCATTTAAAATAGGTAAACGAGGCACGCCAAGCAATAAACCTGCAATTGCGGTATAAATGACCAGCACTGAACCTAAAATTTTCCACCAAACTTTATTCATATATATTAATTTTGAATGAGCGAATCAAGGATTGTTTTCCATTCCATCATCCATTTTACATTTTCTATTTTTAATCCCGCCAAAGGTAAGGAAATAACAATAAAGAGGTTGCTACCGTGAGTACATTTACAACCAGCAGCATTCCGATTTCATCGTAACTATTCTCCCAAGGCAAGCCGTCAACAGCATTTTTGGCCAATTTTATTAAAAGTATAAGTACCGGAATGATGATTGGAAAACTTAAAATCGCCATTAACATCCCGCCGTTCCCGGCTTTACTCGCGATGGCCGAAACCATGGTAAAAACCGTTGAAAAACTGATGCTTCCTAACACCACAGCAACGTAATACAATAGTAAATCGGGTGGTGTATAGTCATTGAAAACCAATGTATAGAAACACAGTGCCACAGTGGTAAGGACCAGCATCAATAAGGTGTTATAAATTGTTTTCGAAATGAGTACCGCAGCAGGGCTGGCTAATAAATAGCTGTATAGTTGTTGCCCTTTGGTTTCTTGGAGAAAGCTTTTAGACACACCGTTGATTGATGCGAAAAGCATGATAATCCAGAAGAGTGCATTCCAGGTTAATCTTTCCCGCTCACTCAGACTTACAAAAGAAAGATAACAGGTAAAAATCGTTGAAACCACATATAACAATACACCATTGATGGTATATTTGGAGCGCCACTCTAACAGTACTTCCTTGTGGATTAAATATTTAACCTCTCTGGCCAGTTGCATAACCGCAAAGATACTTTTATTGATAAATATTGCGAGGGTAAATTGTTGGATTGTTGTAATATTGCAATCAGATTTACGATTTTAGAATTACAATTTTAGATTTAAACTTCCACAGAAAATAATTTTAAGCCGCAGATTCGCAGATTATTTTTTATTATTGGATTAGGTTATCAAATACAAAATCTGTGGCTTACCAATGGAAAATCACTATGCATCAATCATCGAATCGCCTGTTGGCAAAATAACCATCCTTGCCGATGATGACTTTGTGTATGCCGTTACTTTTGCCGAGCAAGATATAGATGGATTAACGGAAAACGAACTGACCAAAAATGTCTCCAAGCAATTACAAGACTATTTCAATGGCAACTTAAAAAATTTCAACTTCCCGATTAAACAGAAAGGCACCGAATTTCAGCAAGCTGTTTGGCAAAACTTATTATCCATTCCTTACGGAGAAACAATTTCTTATGCCAAATTTTCATCACATAACCCTTTGGCCATTCGAGCAATTGCTGCAGCAAACGGAAAGAACAATATTGCAATAGCGGTGCCATGCCACAGGGTAATTGGCAGCAATGGCAAACTGGTTGGATATGCGGGTGGCCTGTGGCGAAAACAGTGGTTATTGCAACACGAACGGGAAATTGCCCAAAAAGGACAAACAGAATTAAAATTTTAGCATGAATACACCATCAGATAAAGCCGATACCACAAATTACTTAAAAGCCATTCGCTTAATTAATATCGAAGATGGCAAATGCGACTTTGAAACAGGAAGTATTCCCATCAGACAGCATATTAAAGCCAATTATTTTTTCGCTCAAACAGACATTTCCCTGCAAAAAACTCCACATGCTGCGCCACGGCGACAGTTTGTTATCACCATTAAAGGCAAATTGAAGTTTACAGTAACCAGCGGAAAAACTTTTATTCTGGAACCGGGAATAATTTTAATCGCCAATGATACGCTGGGCGATGGGCACACCTGGGAAATTTTGGATGGTATTGAATGGGAACGGATTTACATCCCTTTGGAAGGCGATGCTGATGATTGTTTTGTTGCTGATTAATTAAAAAATTATTTTTATAAGTTTTTTGCAGGTTAAAAAAATTTATAATTTTGATTATACTAAACGCTCAAATGAACTATAATCCAGGGTTACATATTTTATCAGAATTTAAATCTGATAACACCGAACAACTCTCTTCTTTTGATGATTGTAAAAATCTCTTCAATAAATTAATAACTGAAAACGGTTTGGAAAAAGTTGGCGAAGTTTATCACGATTTCCCAAATGGCGGCTTCACGGCAGTAATTTGTCTGACAGAATCTCATTTATCAATACATACCTGGCCCGAATTTAATCTGGCAACATTTGATATTTTTTTATCGAATTACCAAAAAGATAATACTCAAAAAGTTAAAGTAATCTATCAATCAGTGCTAAGTTTTTTTGACGGTAAAGAATTAAAGAAAACTGAAATTGTTCGCTGATGGATAAACCAACAAAATCATTTTTCAAATTATCAGAAACTATTGATTGTCCTGTTTGCAAACAAAGTATTATTCTATATGATTTGCCAAAAAGCGAGTACACAGTATGTACTTTTTGTTTTTCATACCTGCACATTATTGCAAAAGGTTTTTCGCGTTTAAATAAGCAACTCAGTAAACCTGAAAAAACCCCTCTACTAAAACTTGGCAGCACGGCCAACATCCACAATACTGATTTTAAAGTAATTGCTTACCTCGAAAAAAGAGAGGTTGGAACAATTTATCATTGGCGTGAATATATATTAACAAGTATAGATAAAGGATATATTACTTTATCAGAATTTGATGGCCATTGGAACTTAATTGGTGGCAAAGATTTTATTGCCGACTATCAAGACCCGATTTCATACGGAACGAGTTTGGGCTATAAGGATGTTGAATATGCACTCTTCAATAAATACACGCCCATTGTAACGGCCATGCTTGGCGAAGTTGACTGGGATGTCGTTAATGAGAAGGTAAAAGCGATGGAATATATTGCGCCGCCATACATGGTTGTTGCAGAAGAAACGTCTAACGGTAAAAGGATTAAAGATTATTACATTGCCGAATATCTGGAGCCGGCAATTATTGCAGAAACATTCAGCATTGACAAAAAATTAATACCAGAAAGAATTGGAATTGGCGCGAACCAGCCATCTAAACACTATGACAGATGGACTTCATCATTACAAATAACAGGAATAGCCATTGTACTCGTTCTCCTGATACACTTATTACTCGGAATAGTAAAACCTGAAAAAGAACTTTTAAATGATGATTTCTTAATTAGTCACAATAATACACAAGATGTTAATGAATTTAAATCATTTGTTACGCCTGCCTTTACTATAGATGATGAATCATCTAACATATCATTTGAAATTGCATCTGCCGTTGATAACAATTGGCTCGAAACAACAATAGTTTTGGTTAACGAAAGTGATAACCGAACTTGGGAAGTAAGTAAAAGTATTGAATATTACCATGGCTATGAAGAAGGCGAGAGTTGGAGCGAAGGTTCAACAAAAGAATCTATTCTTTTATCAGAAATACCCAAAGGGAAATATCATTTAAACGTTTATCCTTCATCAGGAGATATAGATAGAAACAACCTTTATATTAAAGCCACAAGTAATGTTACTATGTGGCGTAATACCCTTATCACAATATTTCTTCTGTGTATTTACCCTGCTGTTTGCTGGTACATGATGAGAAATTTTGAAAAAAACAGATGGAATAATAGCGACTATTCACCTTTTGTAAATGAAGAATAAATGAATCTAAAACCCATTAAATATTATCTTTTAGCTATTCTAATCCTAATCGGTTTTTATAGCTATAGTGGCTTAACAGGCTTAGCCTTTTACAAAGATGATGTTGAAAAAAATACAGAGTTTACCGGAAATAAATCTAACTCTGGTCACATAAATAGATTTTATCATAAATAGAAAACAGTATGAGTTTAAATGAATTAATCAACATGAAGTACATTATTGCATCTTTGGTTTATTCCATTATCGGAATAATTGTACTTTTTCTAGCGTTCTGGATTATAGAAAAAATTACGCCAGAAAATATTTGGAAAGAAATTTTAGAAAAGCAAAACATGGCTTTAGCGGTGGTTTTTGCAGCATTTATTATTGCAATAGCGCTTATTATTAGCTCTGCCATACACAGTTAGCATGAATAAAAAGCTACCGGCACTTTTATTAATTTCTGTATTTGTTGTAGCAACCTGCGGCTTAATCTACGAGTTAATTGCAGGCACACTTGCCAGTTATTTACTTGGTGACTCAGTAACACAATTTTCTACAATAATTGGCGTATACCTTTTCTCAATGGGTATAGGCTCCTGGATTTCAAAGTATTTCGAAAAAAATATTCTTTCCTGGTTCATCCAAATTGAAATTTTGGTTGGTTTGATAGGGGGTTTCAGCTCAACAGTTCTATTCTTGGTTTTTGAAAGCATCGCATCATTTCGGATTGTACTCTATGGTTTTGTAAGTCTTACCGGCATTCTTGTTGGATTAGAAATCCCATTACTGATGCGAATTTTGAAAGACCGATATGAGTTTAGAGATTTAGTTTCAAAAGTTTTTACATTCGACTATATCGGTGCTCTGCTAGCTTCTTTAATTTTCCCGCTTTTACTAATTCCGCATTTGGGCCTGGTAAAAACAGCGTTTATGTTTGGCGTGCTAAATGTCGTTGTAGCGCTAATCGTTTGTGTCAGTTTCAAAAAAGAAATTAGAGCCTCCAAATACCTGCAGAGCGCCTCCATGTTGAGTATAATTACGCTACTTATTGGCTTTGTTTATGCAGATAAAATAACAAGTTTTTCAGAAAGCCAAACTTATAGCGATACCATTATTTATTCCAAGAGTACGCTTTATCAGCGAATAATTCTAACTAAGAAAAATAAGGTTTTAAGACTTTTCTTGAATGGGAATTTGCAGTTCAGTTCTGATGATGAATACCGATACCATGAAGCTTTAGTTCATCCAGGACTTCAGGCATTGCCTTTTGCCAAACGTGTTTTGGTGATGGGCGGTGGCGATGGACTTGCAGTACGAGAAATTCTTAAATATCAGAATATCGATTCTGTAACCTTAGTTGACTTGGATAAAGGCATGACCAGCCTTTTTCAGTCAAACAAAATACTTTTGGATATCAACAAAAACTCATTATTATCTCCAAAAGTAAAAGTTATTAACGCTGATGCCTTTAGCTGGATTAAGGCTCAGCAAAAAAAGTTTGATTTTATTGTAATCGATTTTCCAGACCCGTCAAATTATGCCGTAGGAAAACTATACACAAATGCTTTTTATAAATTGGTTAAAGGCATTCTTGCACCAAAAGGATTGATGGTAGTGCAATCAACTTCACCCTATGTTGCACCAAAATCTTTCTGGACAGTTAATAAAACTTTAGAAAGTGTGGGATTAAAAACCATTCCATACCATAACTATGTTCCATCCTTCGGAGAATGGGGTTATATTTTAGCAACTGAACCTGAAAACCCATACAAAAAACCTCAAAATTATATTCCGGGACTAAAATTTGTTTCAAGGGAAAGTGTTAACCTAATGCTTTTTTTTCCAAAGGATATGGGTAAAGTAGAAACAGAAGTTAACAAATTAAACAACCAGATTCTGGTAAAATACTTTGAAGATGAGTGGGCAAACGTTTTATAAAGGTGACTTAACCACCTATTTAAAAAGGCGCTCTTTTTTACTGAGGGTTGGTTTAATTACAGGTGGGATTTTCCTAAATGGCTGTTTAAAGAAAATTAAATCTAAATACAACATTAAAGGAGCCCTGAATGGTCCTGACTCAAAAGCTGGTCATATATTACGTGATAAAATTAAGCTACCCAAACCTAGTAGTTCTAGAAAAGTAAAAACTTTAATTATTGGAAGTGGAATTTCCGGACTATCGGCCGCAAGGTGGCTCCAGAAAAATGGTGAAAAGGATTTCGAAATTCTCGAATTAGAAAACCATCCAGGTGGAAATTCACATTTTGGAACTAACAAAACTTCCTCCTACCCTTTAGGTGCCCATTATATTACAGTTGCCAACAATGATGACGATTTGCTTATTGATTTTTTAAAAGAAATAAATGTAATTACTCATTTCGAAAACAAAATCCCTTATTACAACGATTACTTTTTGACATTCGAGCCAGAAGAAAGGTTATTGATAAACGGTGAATGGCAAGATGGTTTAATTCCAGATTTTGGCGTACCAGCAAATGACAAACTGCAAATTAAAGATTTCCTGTATCTAGTAAGCAAGCTGAAAAATACGAAAGGCAGCGATGGAAAATTTTTGTTTAATATCCCCATAAGTTCTTCTTCCGCCGACAAGGATTACCGGGAGCTAGATAAAATTACATTCAAAGATTATCTCGAAGAAAAAGGATACACTTCAAAATATTTGCTTTGGTACTTAAATTATGCCTGTAAGGATGATTATGGGCAAAAGTTAGATAAAATATCTGCCTGGGCTGGATTGCATTACTTTGCATCTCGTAGAGGAGAAGCAGCAAACGCAGAACAAAATGCTATATTAACCTGGCCGGAAGGAAATGGCTGGATTATGAAACAACTTACAGGCAAACTTAAGGACCACATTAAAACATCAACAATGTGTTACGATATAAATCTGACTGCAAATGGAAATATGCTGGCAACAGTTTTTAATCCGGAAACTAATATTACCGAAAAGATTGAAACTGAAAAAATCATTTTATCATCACCTCAATATGTAAATAATCGCCTACTAAAAAACTTGCATAGACCAATTGAATACAGTTATTTCAGTTATTCACCATGGCTAATTGCAAATATTACCATTAATGAATTACCACAATCGAAAGGCAGAGGTTTGTGCTGGGATAACGTAGCCTACAATACGGCATCAGTTGGTTATGTAAATTCAGCGCAACAACACTTAAAAATTTCGGAGGATAAAAAAGTAATTACATATTACTTACCATTGTGCAACTTTGAACCGGCAGTGTCAAGGTTAGCAGCATATTCAAGGAATTATGAGCAATGGCTCGATATTGTTGTTCCTGAACTAGAAATTATACATCCAGGAATAACCCAGGCAATTGAAAACATAGATTTTTGGATATGGGGACACGGCATGATTGCGCCAACTAAAAACTTTATATGGAGTGAGAACCTGGAAAAGGCACGCACACCAATCGAGGAGAAAATTTTCTTTGCGCATAGTGATTTAAGTGGAATCTCTATCTTTGAGGAAGCTTTTCATCAGGGCATAAAAGCAGCAAAGCAAGTTTTAGATGCAAACAGATAAAGAAAATCAACCTTGGTTAAATTCCGCCCTAAATGATATTATTTTCATTTTATCACCTGCGTTTTTTTCCCTTTTGTTGGTGTTTATTTTCCCTGAAAAATTTCAAAATTCCAAAGATTTCCCACTGGCTTATTGGGTATTTTTAATCGTTTTTATCGATGTTGCTCATGTTTACAGTACACTTTACAGAACATATTTTAATACTGATAATTTAAGAAGACAAAGCGCATTACTAGTTACAATTCCAGTACTATGTTATATTACCGGTGTTATAATTTATCAATTTGATGGCCAATGGTTTTGGCGGTTACTGGCTTACTTAGCTGTTTATCATTTCATAAGGCAACAATACGGCTTTATGCGCCTGTATTCCAGAAATGAAAAATATAACGATTTATTAACGTCAATTGATAAAATCGCAATTTATACTGCAACATTATACCCACTAATTTTCTGGCACCTTAGTGGCACAAGAAATTTTAACTGGTTTATAGATGGTGATTTTTTAACATACAAAAATGAAAGTATCCTTAAAGCATCGGGCTTCACATATATTTTAATAATTGGAATTTATGCTTTTAAAGAATTGACAATTATTATTAGCGAAAGAAAGTTAAATATTCCCAGAAATTTAATTGTAATCGGAACGTTTCTATCCTGGTATTTTGGTATTATTTACTTCAATGGTGATATGGCTTTTACAACGCTCAATGTTATTTCACATGGTATTCCTTACATGGCGCTGATATGGTTCTTTGAGAAAAAGAAACTCAAAAAAAATGCGCTTAAAACCAGATTGATGAAACTGTGTTTTGGAAAGTTTGGAATATTTTATTTTATTACCATTCTGATTGCTTTTGCTTACCTCGAAGAAGGGCTTTGGGACGGTTTTATTTGGAAAGAGCATCAATCTGTTTTTAAACCTTTCTCATCATTACCCAAAGTAACAGGTAACGAGTTATTATCTTTATTAATACCGCTTTTAGCGCTACCGCAAGCTACTCATTATGTTCTCGATGGCTTTATTTGGAAAGCAAAAAACCAATTTTAAAAAACTATTTATTTAATCGTATCGTATGTAATATCAAAACCTATTGATGTTATGAAAACGATTTGCTCAGTCCTTTTAATAATTTTAAGTTACCTGCCGATGGAAAAAAATGCTCCTGTGGCGAAATTAGATTTAAAAAAATATTCGGGAACCTGGTATTCGTTGTATTCCATACCAACAATTTTCGATAAAGGCAGCAGAGAAACAACTACAAAGTATACTTTAAATAAAGAAGGTTATTATAATGTGTTAACCACGTATAAAAAGCCTAATGATGAGAAAGTGTATTCAAGAAATTCAAAAATGTTTCCATCAGATGAAGGAAACAATGGCGAATTACAAGCGCAATTTGTTTGGCCGATAAAGGTAGACTACTGGATTATCGAGCTGGCGGAAGATTATTCTTACGTGGTTGTCGGCCACCCCGACCATAAATTTTTATTCATCATGAGCCGTAATCAAACCATGCCGAAGAAAACCCATGATGAAATTGTTGCCCGTTGCAAGGCGAAAGGATATGAGGTAAACAAACTTACTGCTCAGTTTAAAGGCTAGTTTTAGCCATGATTTTTTCGCCGCGTTTAGTGCTGAAAAGCATAAAAATTACGCCAACTAAAAGCACAATCCACCCCCATTGGAAATGAACAACTCTGCCGATGAGTTTATTAGCAAAACCATATTTTGTATAATTGTTAGCTGTAAAATAAACGGCAATAACGGCCAATACGTACCAGATGGCCATCACAGAACTTATAAAACGAAATGCCCCTGCTTTCCTGATAAATAGGATTAAAACAGATAACGCGAGTAGCGCATAAGTAATCAAAAACAAACGTGCATCAGATTGATATAAGTTCCAGTTGCCTTTAATCGGCACTTTTAACATCGGACAAAACCCTGCTACAGTACATAATAAGATACCTAACCAAGCCCTGAATTTATTTAAAACTAACATTTTGATTTAAGATTTTAGATTTACGAATTACATTTAATAACATCGGTTTATCATTAACTTGTCTGGTATTTTCTTCGGGCTATGTTCAATGAACCAATTACTAATGACCAATGAACTAACCTACTGTCCCTCAACAATACCCATCTTCTCCGCGAAGTGTGCACAATAATCGCGTAAATCTTCCACAATTAAAGTTTCATTCGTAGCTTTTAAAAAGCTATCGCCCATGGTTTGCAAAGTTTCGTAGAAGAAACGTTTCATTTCATCAACAGGCATATCCTTTGTCCAAAGGTCTATTTTTAATGTATTTTTATAGTTATGGTCCCAAACCGATAAAAACATTGCTTTTGCCGGCACTTTATCAGCATTTCCGGAATCTGTACTTTCCCAAAGGATGTTATCCGGATTATTGGCCTCATCCAACTCGACTGTTAATTTTATTTCTGCTGTTTTCATGTTTAAAATTGATTACACCGATTAACTAATCAAGCAATTATCGGTTTTTCGGCTGCAAAGATGCTTAATTTTTGGTTTGATTACACAGATGAACGAATTACACATATTTTTTTACCCTTGAATTACGCTATTTTTTGGATTATCAATGTCAGTATCGCAGTAATGATAATGAAAACTGACTCTACAATCCAGATTTTTTTCAAATCCTTTAGTGTGAAACGGAAAATCAAATCGGTAATAAATGTAACCAGAATCAGGCATCCTAAAATGAGCAAATAAAAACCACTCATGTCTATATGTCGCGGTGTATTATCTTTCGGACTTAAAATATTAAAAGCCGCTAATCCTAATCCGACGGCTCCAATGATATTTAAAGGCGTAATCCTGAAGTTCATTAACTAATTTATTTTTTCTTATCGAATTTTTTACCTTTTTTAAACGATTTAATTTGTTTTCCGGCCTTTGCTTTTGCCTTTTCCCTTACCTTTTTCTCTATTGCCGCCGCATGTTTTTTCTCATGGAAAGCACCCTGAAAGTCGGGGTCTTCCTTACGTTTCTGCATGTCGATTTCTTTTGCAATATGCTGGCGCTCCTCATATGGCGTTTCATCTATATAAACACTCTCCGGAATTTCGGCCACCGGAATATACTGCCGGATTAGCTTTTCAATTTTACGTATGTAATATTTCTCGGCATCGGTAGCGAACGTAATTGCATCGCCTTTGGCGAAAGCCCGGCCTGTACGTCCAATCCGGTGCACATAATCTTCAATAATAATCGGCACATCGAAATTAATCACATGGCTTACATCACTTACATCAATCCCTCTGCTCGCCACATCGGTTGCTACCAAAACACGAATATTACCCTCCTTAAAACTATTTATCGAATTGATTCTTGTATTTTGTCCTTTATTGGCATGGATTACACGAACATTTTCAGCACCATATCTTCGTTCAATAAAACTGAAAATATTGTCGGCAACCGTTTTCGTTTTACAGAAGATAATCAGACGGTTAAAAGTCTCATCATTCTTCAGTAAATGTTGCAGTAAGTTAATTTTCGTTTTAAAATTCGGAACGTAGTATAAAGTTTGTGTAACATTCGCTGCCGGAGTAGCCTGTGCTGAGGCTTCAATTACCAGTGGATTATTCAAGAAATCCCCGGCAATTTTTTGAACCAAATCACTCATCGTTGCCGAGAATAACAGGTTTTGGCGTTTACGGGGAACGATTTCCAAAATTCTGTGAATTGAGCCTATAAAACCCATATCCATCATCTTATCCGCCTCATCCAATACTAAAAACTTCAGGCTTTGTGTATTAATATCGCCGGCTAAATATAAATCTAAAAATCTTCCTGGTGTAGCAATTAAAATATCTATCCCTTTAGCAATTTGTTCTTTCTGTGTTTTCGGACCAATTCCACCGAAAATAACCAGCGACCGTAAATCGGTATAGGTCGAAAATAATTTTACCTGTTCAGCAATTTGCATAGCCAGTTCTCGTGTTGGCGATAAAATCAAAGCCCTTGGGTTTTCCCCTTGAGCATATTTTAATTGCATTAAAATCGGCAGAACAAAAGCCGCAGTTTTCCCTGTTCCGGTCTCAGCAATACCGAAAATGTCCTGCCCGGATAACACCGGTGCAATTGCTTTTTCCTGTATCGGTGTGGCAACGGTGTAACCTGCATCGGCAACTGCATTTAAAATTTGCCTGTTTAACTTAAATTCTTCGAACGATTTTGCCATAGCGCACAAAGATAGTGATTAAGGTTGAGGGTTTGAAGGCGTAAGGTAGATGGGTTTACATCTGGCCGGAATTCTGGCTGATCGTTGACAACTTTAACAGCAATGCGGACAGAAAGTTGTCGGCACTTAAAACAATTCAGTTCCAATCACACTTGAAACTCACTACCTGATACTTTTCACTTGATACTTGATACTCATTAGTTGATACTTGATACTCACTACTTTTTACTTTATACTTTATAGTAAAATACTACCTTTGAAACCATGAATGCTTACCTGATAAAAGCCGCCACAATTGTAAACGAGGGACAGAAGATTGTTGCCGACGTATTAATTAAAGATGGATTTATAGAGAAAATCGGTCAAAATTTATCCGCACCAGATGCAATAGAAATTAATGCCGAAGGCCAATACCTTTTACCGGGAATGATCGATGACCAGGTCCATTTCCGCGAGCCAGGCTTAACACACAAGGCCGATATTTTCACCGAAAGTATGGCTGCTGTTGCCGGTGGAATCACTTCTTTCATGGAAAT
Source organism: Pedobacter rhodius (assembly GCF_027213645.1). GTDB lineage: Bacteria > Bacteroidota > Bacteroidia > Sphingobacteriales > Sphingobacteriaceae > Pedobacter > Pedobacter rhodius. The sequence goes on from NZ_JAPWGL010000002.1 coordinate 1,057,686, forward strand.
GCCCAACACCGTTCCGAATACTTTAACACAAGAATTACTGGCCGATAAATATGCCATTGCTGCAGAAACTTCGCTGGCCAATTATTCCTTTTACATGGGTGCCAGTAACGATAACATCGAAGAAGTTTTAAAAACCGACCCGAAAAACGTTTGCGGCATTAAGGTTTTCATGGGTTCATCAACAGGAAATATGCTGGTTGATAATGAAAAAACTTTGGAAAACATTTTTAGCAAAGCGCCAATCTTAGTTGCTACGCATTGCGAAGATGAGGCAACTATTCGCCATAATTTAGCAGAATTTAAGGCAAAATACGGCGATGATTTAACGATCGATATGCATCCGCTGATACGCAGCGCAGAGGCTTGTTATAAATCTTCTTCGTTAGCGGTTGAACTGGCAAAAAGTTATCAAACCCGCCTGCACATTTTACATATTTCAACGGCAAAAGAAATTGCTTTGTTTGATAATACCATTCCACTAAAGTATAAAAAAATCACGGCAGAAGCCTGCGTTCATCACCTTTGGTTTAATGATAAGGATTATGCAACCAAAGGAAATTTTATAAAATGGAATCCAGCGGTTAAAACGGCGGAAGACCAAAACGGCATTCTTCAGGGCGTCTTAAATGACAACATAGATGTTATTGCAACCGACCATGCGCCACATACTTTAGAGGAAAAGAACCAGCCTTACACACAAGCACCATCAGGCGGACCATTGGTTCAACATGCGTTGCCTGCTCTACTGGAAATGCATTTGCAAGGCAAAATTTCATTGGAGAAAATCGTTGAAAAAACGGCTCATAACCTGGCCATCTGTTTCGACATCGAAAAACGCGGTTTCATCCGTGAGGGATATTGGGCAGATTTAGTTCTCGTTGATTTAAAAGATGCGTGGACAGTAACCAAGCTGAATAATTTCTACAAATGTGGCTGGAGCCCTTTTGATGGTGATACTTTCCAGGCCAGTGTTACACACACTTTTGTATCGGGAAATCTGGCTTATCAAAAAGGCAAATTCACAACTGACCAGATTGGCAGGCGACTAACTTTTGCTAGATAGTTTTGTTATATTTGTTTAATACGCAATATCAAAATGGAAACTTTAATTGCACATCCGAAAAACGAAGAACAAGCCACCGCTCTAAAAGCGGTTATGAAAGCTTTGAAAATTGATTTTGAGACTGAATAAAGCCCTTATAACCCAGAGTTTGTAAAGGATATTTTGCTAGCACGAGAAGACATCAAAAACGGTAAGGGTGTAAAAATTGCGGTTGAAGATTTATGGAAATAATATATGATCAAAAGGCTGTTGAGCATTTAAAATACTGGAAAAAATCAGGCAACGAAGCCAGCCAGAAATTCCTTTTGAGGGTATCGGAAAACCTGAACCACTCAAATATGAGTTATCCGGTTCCTGGTCTCACAGAATAAATGATGAGCACCGAATTGTTTACGAAATCCATGATGATGGCATCATTATTATCTTGGAAATTTAATCTTTAAAAGGCCACTATTAGTAGTGTTTAAGCATTCGGTATATAAAAAACTTTTGGTTTTAATCAGTTTAACAATTCTGATTTTCCTTTTCGGCCTGTTCCCTGCCCTTGTCCAAAAATATTATTCAACAGGCATTTATCCTTATATTTCGTCTTCACTAAGGTTTATATCCTCCATTTTTCCCTTCGCAATTGGCGATATTGTTTATGCTTTACTAATCGGTTTTGTTTTTTATAAAATCATCAGATTTTTCAAAAGAAGAAAAACTTTCAAGAAAGCGGATAGAATTATCGTTCCGCTGCAAGTTTTAAATTTCTTTTTGATTTTATACATCATATTTAAAATTGTTTGGGGTTTAAATTATAGCCGGCCAAGTGTGAGTGCGGAATTAGGCATTGGAAACGAAAAATATAGCGTAAAAGAATTGGTCCTACTGGGCGATTACTTCGTACAAAAAACTAATAATTTAAAAATCGAACAAACCAAAATCCCGGCTTACTCCGTTAACGATTTAGAAATCAATTCAGCGAAAGCCTACGATTTAATGGAAAAAAGAAATTCGTTATTTCGTTACGCAAACCCTTGCTTAAAAGCGGTTTTAAATTCGTGGATAATTAGCAAAGTTGGCATTGAGGGTTACTATGCGCCCTTAACAGGCGAGGCAAATATGAATATGAATCTCCCCGATTTTGTGAAGCCTTATGTTTCCTGCCATGAAATTGCACATCAGTTAGGCATTTCTTATGAAGACGAGGCCAACCTTTTAGGCTACTTAACTGCGAGCAACAGTCCTGATATAAATTATCAATATTCTGCCAATTACGAAATGCTGAGGTATATTTTGTTCGAAATCAGAATGAAATCGCCTGATGATTATAAAAGACTTCACGATAAACTATCAGCCGGCGTACTCGCCGATTTTAAAACTGAAAAGGAATTCTGGCGCAAATATAACGGCGAAATGTTCGGCTATATGGACGCCGCTTTCGATAGTTTCTTAAAACTCAACAACCAGAAAAAAGGAATCGACAGCTATCAGGATATTGTGATTTGGCTGTGGAATATCCATAAAAATGGGTTAAAAGTTAAAGTTTAAAAGTTACGGGTTTTGACGCCCAAAACCTTTAACCCGTAACCTGCAACTTACCCATGTATGGCCTCTTTCGTTCCGAAACTTTGGATTAACTCCCCTTCAAATTCTAACCATGCCGCCCAGCGTTTTTCTACATCAACATCAGTACTGTATTTACGGGCGAAGTTCAGGAAAGTAGTGTAATGACCAGCTTCTGAAACCATCAATTCATGGTAAAATTTAGCCAATTCCTCATCCTTGATACTTAAAGAAAGTACCCGAAAACGTTCACAGCTTCTGGCTTCAATCATTGCAGCAAACAAAAGCCGGTCGATAAAAGCCTGGTTACGGCTACCATCTTTTTTACTAAACTTTACCAGCCGACCAACGTAATCATCCTTACGCTCACGACTCAACGTGTAGCCACGTTTTTTGATGATGTCAATAACCATTTGGAAATGCTGCATTTCTTCTATTGCGATGGCCGTTAATTCATCAACTAAATCCTGGTGTTCAGAATTTTGAGTGATTAAAGTAATCGCATTAGATGCCGCTTTTTGTTCGCACCAGGCATGATCAGATAAAATTTCTTCTAAATTCGATTCCGCAATATTCGCCCAACGTGGGTCTGTCAATAATTTTAATCCTAACATGTGGTGGTGTAATTGAGCTGCAAAATTAAGAATATTTAACATACGTTTAATACCTCCCGCAGATTTAGAACATGAGCGCAGATTTTGATTTAATCAGCGAAAATCACATTTATCTGCGGGAGCCAAAAAAAAGCACTTATTTTGCAGTGAAACATATGAACGCAAAAAAAATATTGATTATTGGATTGGTCTGGCCTGAACCTGCTTCATCGGCAGCTGGAACACGGATGATTCAACTGGTCGATTTATTTTTGCGCAAGGGTTACGAAGTTACTTTTGCATCGGCAGCATCAAAAAGCGATTTTAGCTATGATTTTTCTTCGAGCCGCGTTATAGAGCAGGAAATAAAACTCAACGACGAAAGTTTCAATTCATTTTTAAAAAACTTAATGCCGGAAATTGTACTATTCGACCGCTTTATGGTTGAGGAACAATATGGCTGGCGCGTGCAGCAGGAATGTCCTGCTGCGCTCAGGATTTTAGACACGGAAGATTTACATTGCCTGCGAAGTGCCCGTCAGCAGAGCGACAAAAAGCAAACCGAGATTGATTTGTTTTCTGATACCGCAAAGCGGGAAATCGCTTCTATTCTGCGTTGCGATTTATCTTTAATCATTTCGGAAGTAGAAATGAAAATATTAACAGAGGCTTTTAAAATTGATTCCTCGCTGCTCTACTATTTGCCCTTTCTGGAAAATGAAATCACCGAAGAAACGATAAAAAAATGGATTCCTATTGAAGAACGAGCTGATTTTGTTTTTATTGGCAACTTCTTACATGAACCAAATTGGAATACTGTTCAGGTTTTAAAGACTAAAATTTGGCCAGCATTAAGGAAGAAATTGCCTGGTGTCAATATGAATATTTATGGCGCTTACCCCTCACAGAAAGTGCTGCAATTGGAGAATAAAAACGAAAGATTTTTTATTCGGGGAAGAGCGGCCGATGCGCAGCAAACAATTTCAAAGCACAGGATTTTGCTTGCCCCTATTCAGTTTGGCGCCGGCGTAAAGGGGAAATTTATTGACGCTATGCAGGCCGGAACACCATCTGTAACAACATCTATCGGTGCCGAAGCGATGAAAGGCGCTTTAGACTGGAATGGATTTATTGAAGACGACCTGGAAGTTTTCATTGAAAAAGCAGTTGTCTTATATGAAGATAAAACGAGCTGGCTTTCTGCTCAGCACAATGGTGTTCGAATTATTAATGAACGATATGCTGCCATGAAATTTGCTGATGACTTCATTTCTTTGGTTAAAAAAATAAATTTATCGGTGCATCGCCAGCATAATTTTATAGGGCAGATTCTAAATCATCATACAGTGCAAAGCACAAAGTATATGTCGTTGTGGATTGAGGAGAAGAATAGGAAGTAGTTTTGTCTTAGCCAGACAGGCTTTTTTCTTTTTCTTGATAAAAAGAAACAAGACCGAGCATTTCTGCGAGTTCATGAACACAAATAAAAACAATAAATACTAATGAATAAATCAAGGCTTGCGAATATTTGTTGCAAATACTCAACAAATTTTTATCCGTAATCCTAAGCCGTGTGAATGATTGTGCGATATTCAAGGTAGTGCTTCACTCGTAGGATTTCTTACTTCAGTGGAAAAAAGAAGTGGTGTTACTCCAAAATTTATTAGTTTTTGCTGCCAAATCTTCTGATGCCGAATGCGTACTTAGCAAGTTTTTATCAATCATTAATGTTAGTACCCCACTCAACAAAAAATAGCACTGCCAAGCTCCCCTCCTTGAAATAAGGAGGGGTCGGGGGTGGTTTATTTCCCAAAAAGCATCTTCTCTTTGTTTATAAACCTGATTGACGGGAAAAGCCCAAACTTTTTCGGTTTGGCTTGTACCAAAAGCAGGACTACAGCTACCGAAGATTTACCGAACCGCTCATTTCCAAACAGGATTTAAGGATTTTCAGGATAAGACAGGATTTAAACCAGGATTCTGGGATTATAAGATTAACCAGGATTTTTAACGTATCGCCTTCAAACTTTGAGACTTCGGACTTTGAGACTTTCTTTACAACATTAAAACATTTCAACCCGAAAACATTGCAACAATCTCCGTAAATTCGCCGCATGGCAAAAATATCAATTAACCTTGCTACAGGTTCGTTTCAAAAGGAAGAAATTATAGTCGGAATCGATTTAGGCACCACCAATAGTTTGGTGGCGTTTATCAATCCTGAAAAAAATCCGCAGGTAATAAACGATTCTGGAAAAGGAATATTGGTACCATCAATCGTACATTTCAATCATCAGAACGAAGCTGTTGTAGGTAACGAGGCGAAAGAATTCTTAACGACCGACCCGGCAAATACAATTTTCTCCGTAAAAAGATTATTAGGTCGTTCTTACAAAGATGTAGCCGATCATGCAGCTATTTTCTCTTACAAAATTATTGATGATGATACTGATGCGTTGGTAAAAATTCAGGCTGGCGACCGTTTTTATACACCTATTGAATTATCTGCCGAAATTTTAAAAGAACTAAAAGCCAGAGCTGAACATGCTTTAAAAACACCTGTTAACAGGGCTGTGATTACCGTTCCGGCCTATTTTAACGACAGTCAGCGCCAGGCAACACGTGATGCAGGAAAACTTGCCGGACTGGATGTAATGCGTATTGTAAATGAACCTACCGCAGCGAGCTTGGCTTATGGAATCGGTTTAGATCCAAGCGAGCAAAAAACCATTGCCGTTTACGATTTAGGCGGCGGAACCTTTGATGTTTCCATTCTTCAGATTCAAAATGGAATTTTCGAAGTTTTGGCTACAAACGGAAATACTTATTTAGGCGGCGACGACTTCGATCGTGCTATTTTAAATTACTGGATTGAAAAAAATAACCTGGATTTAACTGTTGTTGCGGAGGATAATATCCTGATGCAAACGCTGCGCTTACAGGCCGAAGCGGCTAAAAAAGCCCTATCTACCCAAAATCTATACAACGAGCAAGTTGGCGAAATCTGGTGTACTTTAGATAAGCAGACTTTCGAGCAATTGATTGCTGCAAAAGTTGAGGAAACCATTACTGCCTGTAAAAATGCCTTAAAAGATGCCGATTTAACCACGGCTGAAATTGATGAAGTGATTTTAGTGGGCGGTTCTACCCGTACGCCCTTTGTAAAGCAGGCTGTAGAAAATTTCTTCGGTAAAAAACCCCAGGATAATATTAATCCAGATGAGGTTGTAGCCCTTGGTGCTGCGATTCAGGCAGATGTTTTAGCGGGAAACCGTTCAGATATTTTGCTGCTTGATGTTACGCCCCTTTCGCTGGGTATCGAAACCATGGGTGGTTTAATGGATGTCATTATTGCCCGGAACAGTAAAGTTCCAACTAAAGCCGGTCGCCAATATACCACATCTATCGATGGACAGGTGAACATGAAAATTTCAGTTTATCAGGGCGAACGTGATTTGGTAAAAGAGAACCGTAAACTAGCCGAGTTTGATTTAAAGGGAATTCCGGCTATGCCTGCGGGCTTGCCAAAAGTAGATATCAATTTCTTGCTTAATGCAGATGGAATTTTAACGGTTCAGGCCATCGAACTACGTTCGGGCGTGAAACAGGAAATCGAAATTACACCGAGCTATGGTTTAAGCGATGACACGGTAGAGAAAATGCTGTTAGATAGCATTGAACATGCTAAAAGTGATGTGGAACAACGCATGTTAATTGAGGCTCGCAGCGAGGGCGAACAGTTGCTTTACACCGCAGAGCGTTTCATCGAAAAACATGCTGAACATTTAACTGAGAAAGAAATTTCGGAAACCAAAGTTCATATCGAGTCACTGAAAACAGCATTATCTTCTCAGGAAAAAGATACAATTCTTAAAAAAGCCGATGAGCTGAATGAGTTTACACGTCCGTTTGCAGAACGTGTAATGGATGCAGCGATTTCTACTGCAATGAAAGGGAAGAAGATAGAGTAAGTCGGGGGTTAAAAGTCAGAAGTCCGGTGATTTGACGTTTCAACTCTGTTGCAAGATGTGAATCAATTTTATAGCTATAGAAATGAATAAACTTAAAGCATTAAGATTGCTTCGTGCCTTGCGATGACCAGCGTTAAACGAATTACATAAAATCATGTCACTTGAGATTATTAACTTTATTCTCATTGAGCTCTTGTACTCTTTTGTTAAAATTTTTCTTACCATACATCAAAACTCCTCCGTCCCTGACCTGTTAACTTTGTTAAATAATTTATCAGTTATGGAATTAGGTATCGGTATGTTCGGCGATTTGCAGATTAATGCAAAAGGAGAAATTCAGCCCGCTCAGCAAAGACTTCAGGAAATTATAGAAGAAATTAAATTAATGGATGAAGTAGGATTAGATTTCTACGGAATTGGTGAGCACCATCGTCCGGATTATGCCGTTTCGAGTCCTGAAATTATTTTGGCAGCCGCAGCAACTGTTACTAAAAACATTAAATTAAGCAGTGCAGTATCAGTTTTAAGTTCATCAGACCCTGTAAAACTGTATCAAAATTTTGCAACGATAGATTTAATCTCCAATGGCAGAGCCGAATTAATGGCTGGTCGCGGGAGTTTCATCGAATCCTTTCCTTTATTTGGGTACAATCTTCAGGATTACGATGAACTTTACGAAGAAAAATTAGAGCTGCTCTTAAAAATAAATAAAGAACCAAAAATAACCTGGAAAGGAAGATTCCGCCCTGAATTGGTTAATCAGGAGGTTTTGCCTCGTGCAGTTAACGGTAATTTAAAAATCTGGGTAGCTGTTGGCGGAACACCAGAATCGGTAGAACGTGCCGGAAGATTGGGTTTACCTGTGATGTTTGCCATCATCGGTGGACAACCTATACAATTTAAACCCCTTTTCGACTACTATAAAAAAGTTTATCAGGCTTATGGTCATGATATGAATAAATTCGAAGTTGGCGTTCACATGCACTCATTATTTGGCGAAAACAGCCAGGAAGTTTCTGATTATTATTTCCCGTTATACTCGGCACAAATGAATAGAATTGGCAAAAGTCGTGGTTGGGCACCGTTCCAAAGAAACCAGTTTGAAGCTGGAAGAAACAGTAAAGGTGCACTTATCATCGGAGATGCAAACGAATCTGTTGATAAAATTCTGGCAATGGAAGAAACCTTTGGTTTAACCCGTTTCTCGGCACACATGGACGTTGGTGGACCATCGCACGCAGCTATGATGAAATCGATAGAAATTTTCGGGACTCAGATTGCGCCAAAAGTTAGAGCAGCTTTAAAAGAATAGTATATGTTTCATTAATTTTAGTAATTATTTGATTATTTTTTCATAAGAACCAGTTTGAAAAACCTTATTGACATTCGTAATCTTTACACACCAATCCAGCCTACTGTAAGTCAATCGGCTAAATCGGTTAGTTATGCAGAGCGTTTGCCCGACATTCAATTACAACCTTACATTTATTGTTACTGGGAACTAAAAACCAATCATAAACTAAATGAACCATTTAATTATAAGGTTGTTGCCGATGGATGCATAGATATTTTCTTCGATTTAAATCAACCGGAAGAAAGCTTTGTGATGGGTTTTTGCAAAAAATATACCGAATTCGAGCTGGAAGACAGATTTCATTATGTTGGCATCAGGTTTTTACCGACAATGTTTCCTGCACTATTTAAAATCAATGCCATTGATTTGAGCAACCGTTCGCAAAACCTGGATGCAGTGGTACCCCAGATTGCCAAATTCATTTATAATAATTTTTCTGCCCATCAAACTGAATATCAGGTAAAATTACGATTAGATAAATACTTCTTAAATCATATTAAAGAAATTAATTTAGAATACGATAACCGGCTTTACCATGCCATAGACATTATTTTGAAAAATTTTGGTGTACTTAATATTGAAAAAGATTTAGATGTTGGTTTAAGTACCAGGCAACTCCGCAGATTATTCGAATTTTACATCGGCGATACTCAAAAAACTTTCAGCCAGGTAGTTAGATTTCAAAATATCCTTAAAGCGAAACCATCTTCGCAGAGTTTAAAACAAAACAAGCTTTTTTTAGATAACGGCTACTATGATCAGGCACATTTTATCAAAAATTTTAAAAACCTTTATGGTGTAACACCAAACAAAGCTTTTGGAAGATAATTTTGTCCGATTTTTACAATCCTAATGTGCTGCTTTTATTCAACTTTGGATAACAAGACGGCATTAAAGCTTCGGTAAAATCAGGAATGCTTTAGCCCATTTAAATTATTTAATAAAGATGAAAAAGCAGATTTTAAGTTTATCAATTATATTGCTTTTTGCAGGCAATGTACTTTCACAAAATAAGTTAAATCCTAAAAAAAATTACATCATGAAATTAAATGCCGGTATAATAACATCCAAAATCGCGGAAAGCAAAGTCTTTTATACAAGTTTGTTAAATTTTGGAGTAACATTTGAAAACGAGTTTTACCTTCTGTTGCATACACCAGATAAAAGTTCTGAAATTAGTTTTCTGTTACCAAACCATCCGACTCAGCAGCCGTTTTTTCACAAACCTTTTAAAGGCGAAGGCATGTATTTAACCTTAGAAGTTGATGATGTGGACAAGATTTATAAAATCATGAAAAAGAAAAAGGTGGAGATTAAGATCGATATAAGAAATGAACCATGGGGAGACAGGCATTTTGCAATTGAAGATCCAAATGGCGTAGGCATCGATATTGTAACTTATGCACCAGTAGAAGAAAAATAACCTACATGCAAAAAATTAAAGCATTTTAGCTATCTTTCAATATGAAAAGATTAACGATTATAATTGCGTTAATCATCCCGCTTTTTCTTTGTACCGCCTGGGGTTTCTTTGCCCACCGGAGAATAAACAACCTGGCTACTTTCACCTTGCCTACAGGCATGATTGGCTTCTACAAAAAGAATATAAAATACATCACCGAACATGCTGTTGACCCGGATAAGCGCCGGTATGCAGATACTTTAGAAGCACCAAGACATTATCTGGATGTAGAAAACTATGAAAAAGATATCGACAGTATTCCTGAAAAATGGAAAGATGCCTTAGCTAAATATGGGCAAAAGCATTTAAACAAGAACGGTATTATTCCCTGGCAAATTCAGCGTACGTATTTTAGTCTGGTAAAGGCTTTTAAAACCAGGGATTCCATTAGAATTTTGAAATACTCTGCAGATTTGGGACACTATATAGGTGATGCACACGTGCCTTTGCATACCACCTCAAACCATAACGGACAATTAACAAATCAGGTTGGTATCCACGCCTTTTGGGAAAGCAGATTACCAGAACTCTTTTCTGCCAATTACAATTTTGTTGTAGGCAAGGCTATTTACATCGAAAACCCACTGAAAGAAGCCTGGAAAACACTTAAGCATACCCATAGCTTGGTTGATACCGTTTTTATATTTGAGGCGCAACTGGCAGCTTCTTTCCCTTCTGATAAGAAATATAGTTTTAGTGAAAGGAATCACGCTATCTTAAAACAATACTCCATCGCTTATTCAAAAGCTTATCACGATAAAATGAATAATATGGTGGAAAAACAAATGCGCTCCGCTATTTTAGAAATTGGTTCATTTTGGTATTCAGCCTGGGTAGATGCAGGCCAGCCTGAACTAAAAAACCTTATTAAAATAGATTTAGAGCCTGAAGAAAAGAAAATGGAAAATGATGCGGAAAAGAAGTATCAAAAAGGACTACCGATTGGAAGAGAATTGTAATAAAAAAGGCGAGAATAAATCTCGCCTTAATATGCTTTCTATTTAGAATCATCGCCCTCAATAATCTCTTCAATTTTTTTTGGTTGCATTCTACTTTTAATAGCCGCCCATATTGCCGGAACAAATGTTACAATTGCGATGGTTAGAATAACAATTTCAAAATTATTTTTGATAATAGGAATTTGCCCCAGCAGATAACCACCCAGTAATAAAGCAACAATCCAGGCCACCCCGCCAATAATGTTGTAGTAAGTAAAACGGCCAAAAGGCATTTTTGCAATACCCGCTACGAACGGTGCAATTGTTCTGAAAATCGGCAAAAATCTACTTAGCATGATGGCTTTACCGCCATGTTTCTCAAAAAAATCATGCGATTGATGGTAATATTTAAGTTTTAATATTTTATTTTCTTCTTTGAAAACGCCGGAGCCTAAAACTGTCCCTAACTTATAATTTAAGCTATTTCCTGCAATAGCGGCCACAATTAAAATTAAAAGCATCAACCAGATGTTTAAACCGGTATTGCCTCCTGCTATTAATGCGCCCGCGGCAAAAAGCAACGAATCGCCCGGCAAAAATGGTGTAACTACAAAACCTGTTTCAGCAAAAATGATTAAGAACAATATAAGGTAGGTCCAAGTTTGGTAATCGCGAATGATTTCTGCTAAATGAACATCTATGTGGGCAATAAAATCCCAAAGCTGTTGTAGTAATTCCATTTATATGATTTTGGGCAAAAATAGGAATATCAAATTGATTAGAAGACTATTCTGAATTTATTAATGAAATTAGTTAATTGTTGGCTATCAATCGCTCCTTAAGCTTTCCCTTGCTAGCACCTTTATTAACACCATCAATTATAATGGTGTATGTTTTACCTTTAAAAAAGTTGGTGTAAGAAATGGTATCGATAACCTGAGCGGAATCAATAAGATTGAAATAGAGCCTGGAATTTTTTCCGGTAGGTATTTTAATATAACCTGAGTTTTCGCCGTTTCCCAAAGTAATGTTTACTGGATTTGACGTTTCATTTCTGATGCTTACTCTTGAACCAAGCGTATAGCCAAGGTTAATAAAAAAAAGCCTTGCATTTGCTGTATCAGGTGTTAAATCATCTTCCATAACATTAAGCACAGAGTCCATTGCAGATTTTTTCAGGTAATAAACAGAATAGTTTCTCCCAACCTTTAAAGAATATTTTACAGAACTGCTTACCGACTGGGTAGTTGTGTTTTTAGCAAAAATATTGTATTCTTTATCGCCTGCTGCAACCACGTAATCGCTGTTCGCACTATAGGATATGCCTGTTGCTGATTTGACTTCATTTAGATAGAAATCCTGAGGTTTCTCATCTATTGTGTTTACAAACCTTACTTTGGTATCAAAGTCTAGATTATTGGTTTTAACGCATGATAGAATTAAACAAACAGCTACTAATAAAACGGACATTTTGAGCAGCAGAATTGGTTTAATTTTCATACGGAATTATAATAGGTATCAACAAAGATAGCCTTTGTATTTTAAATGATTAACGAAAATCTTAATATCTAATTATCTACAATTAAGTGTGCTTGTAAAGTTGCTGATGTTAATCCGCTAAACCAGATTGAATATATTTTTCCGGGTAATAACTCACTTGCCAATATGGTTTTTATATTGCCTGAACCAACAACATTGTATTTTAAATCGGCCCCGGCTTCCAAAGTAAAATAATTAGAAGCCTCTTTAAAAAGTAAAGCATTTACAAATGGAGAACCTGTTTGTATGCTTACATTAATGCCTGTATTAAAATATGGTGTTAAGTTTATAAACCTTATTTTAGGATTAGCCATGTCTGATACACTTAAATTATCTTCGTAATTTACGATTTCCCTGTTTCCATTTCTGTCTGAAACCAAAAATGTACTATAAGTGAGCGCTGGAGTAAAATTCAAATTTGTATCGGTATTTAAGCTATTTGTACCTGTAAAAGTCAGGTTTCTGGTACCTGAAGGAATCTTTACGTATTCACTTGTTTCTCCAAAGGCTAATGCCATGCTGGTTAATTTCTCATTATCAACATAAACATCTTGCTTAATATCAGTTTGTATGGCATTAATTACCTTAATTTTAGCCTGTCCTTTAACGACCACATCGGGATCGTTTTTTTTACAGGATAAGAAACCAACAGAAAAAGTTAACAATAATATATAAAATTTTAAGACAGCAGTTGTAGAGGTTTTCATAGATAGTTGTATTTGGCGTAAAACAAAAATGGCTCGGTCAAAAACCAAGCCATTTTTTATAAACAAACTAAAAAACCAGTAGATTAATAACTGTTATTTAGCATTACAGGCATAACCAACATTAAAACATCTTCATTCTCATCATTAGTTTGAGGAATTAAAAGCCCAGCTCTGTTTGGCGTAGAAAGTTCTAAAGTTATTTCATCACCACTTAAATTACTTAGCATTTCGATTAAAAAACGTGCATTAAAGCCAATTTCCAGGTCTTCGCCATCATATTGGCAGCTCAAACGCTCATGTGCTTCGTTTGCAAAATCTAAATCTTCTGATGAAATATTCAATTCGCTGCCGTTAATTTTTAACCGAACCTGATGTGTCGTTTTATTGGCAAAAATGACCACCCGGCGTAGTGTATTTAAGAATAAACCTCTGTCAATTACCAGTTTGTTTGGGTTATTTTGAGGAATTACTGCTTCATAATCAGGATAGCGTTCGTCTATTAAACGACACACTAAATTTATGTTTTCAAATTTGAAGAAGGCACTGGTTGCGTTATAATCAACGGAAACATTAATATCATTCGATGGCAGCGCAGCCTTTAAAAGTGTTAAAGCTTTTTTAGGTAAAATAAAAGAAGTTGCTTTATCGGCTTTGCTATCCATACGGCGGTAACGAACCAATTTGTGCGCATCAGTGGCAACGAAAGTGATGTGCTGAGGCGATAGCTGACAAAAAACACCTGTCATTGCCGGGCGTAGTTCATCATTACTAACAGCAAAAATTGTTTTTGTAATGGCTTCTGTTAAAACTGAAGCCGGAAGATTTACAGATGAAGCATTTTCTACAACAGGGATTTTAGGAAAATCATCACCGTTTTCGCCACTTAATTTATATTTACCATCACCGGCGCTAATTTCTATTGCGAAAGTTGTATCATCAATGTTAAAGGCAATTGGCTGGTCTGGTAAAGTTTTAAGCGTATCTAATAAAATTTTTGATGGAACGGCTACTTTACCCTCTTCTTTCGATTCTACAGCAAGCGCCGTAGTCATGCTGGTTTGCAAGTCTGTAGCAGAGATGGTTAAATTACCATCTTTAATTTCGAAAAGAAAATTTTCTAATATAGGTAAAACGGTACTGCTGCTGGATGCACCATTTACCGTTTGCAGGTGTTTTAATAAAGTTGATGTGGATACAATAAATCTCATGATATCATTTAGTCTTCTTCAAAAATATAAAAATTATTTAGCGTACTTGTACTTGCGGTAATAATGTTGAAAAATCGCAAAGAATATTAACAATAGCAAGGGTACAACAATATTTACAATTTGCCACTTCGTTTTCTCCATTTTAATTTTTGCCTTATCTAACAATCTGATTTTTAGCTCCTTATTACGCAAAACAATTAAATTATCATCATCTGCAAAATAATCAGCAATATTTAACAGCAAAGATTTGTTTCCATAGGTACGTTGTGTATACCGGTCAAAACCCAATGGCAATGGTGAATTATCTTTTGCAACAACCTGGTTTTTGAAAATATCGCCATCGCCGATGACCACCATTTTTGCAGGCTTACTGGTTAGCACTGTTGTAAACGGCAGGGAAATACCGGCAGGTAAAGGCCGGCCGGCAAATACGGAAGGAAAACTACCTTCCAGCAAAACGCCCGCACTTTGCAAGGGGTTTTGAAAAGTTTTTGGATCAGGCTGTTCTGCAACCATTTGTAAGGAAAACAATTTCGGCACGTTAAATACTTTATTGAAATTAGACGTTGTCAGAATGTATGTTTTCTTTACGCCTTTTGAGCCTATCGTATCTACTGTACTTGCAAATTCCGCCTTAATTCCATCTAGATTTTTAACCAGGCTTGCAGCAGTATCTGGCAGTAAAATCGGATAATAAATCCATGGCACCAATTGAAGCTGGGGCTGACCGCCAACTGTTCCTGTTGAAATGGGAATGTCAGCAGCATTTTTATCGGCAATGATATTGTAATTAATCCGGGCACCATACATAAAAAGCATGTCATCAAGATTCAGGCTTTTATTAAAAGCCATTTGACTGCCCTTCCCGCTCAAACTATCTAATTCTGCAGAAACCTGATCTATGCTCCAAAGCACCCGTCCCCCATTCATCACGAAATAGTTAATTTTATATTTTTCTGTTTCGGAAAAAGCGGTTTGAGGTTTTACGATTATCATTATTTTCAACTTATCTAACCCTGCTTTATCTATCGTATTCAAATCTACCCGCCCCACTTCGTAGCTATTTGCAAGCGTGTGCATGGCATCGTAAAGTTGCAAATCGGTTGGTTCCCCATTGGATTCGGTAAAACCAATTCTTGGATTATTTCCGGTAATTACTTTTTTCAGGCCAGCGGTAAAAGTATATTCCAGATTTTCGATTGAACGGTTTATGTTGTCTTCATAACTGCCCCCGGCATCCAGATTCTGTAAAAGCTTAACCGGCATTTGTTTACCATTACTTTCAATCATGGCCATTGGATAAACCAATTTTTGTGTTAAACCACTTTCCGTTTTCACACTCAGGTTTGTGGCTTCTATACCCTGCTGATAAAGATTATTAATCACTGTATCCTGATCGGCAGCACTTAATCCATCCAGCGGGTCAACAAAAACCACTTTTAAATCCGCTTTAGCGTAAGCTTTGTAATCCGACAATAAATCCTTAACTGATGCTTGTAAACGTTTAAATGCCGACGGAAGCGCACCATTCAAAAAAACAGTTATGGTTACGGGGTTTTGCGTATTTTCAAGAAGTTTTTTTGTTTTATCATTCAATGTAAAACGCCTATCAGCCGTAAAATCAAACCGATGAAAAAAATATTGCCCGCCAATATTTAATAATACCAAGGCCAATAAAACCATAACAATTCTAACCCATTTATTTTTCATCATTTCTTCCCCTCAATCACCAGTTTCGTTAAAAATAGAAATAGTACAGAAAAGCTTATAAAATAAATCAGGTCGCGGGTATCCAAAACGCCACGACTAATCGATTGATAATGCTGATTAATGCCCAGTGAAGAAATTATGGTTTCGAAATTCTGCATAGCAAAGATTTGGCTGCTGTAATCAAAACCCAGAAATGCAAATCCACATAGCGCCGCAGAAACGGCAAAAGCAATAATTTGATTTTTGGTTAGGGCTGAAGCAAAAATTCCGATTGCGGTAAATGCAGAACCCAGCAAAAACAATCCCACATATGAGCCTATGACCGCGCCGGAGTCTATATTACCCTCCGGCAAACCTAACTTAGAAATTGAATAGTAGTAAACTGAGGTTGGAATAAGTGAAAAAAGTACAAGCGCTAAACAGGCTAAATATTTTGCTGAAACAATTTGCCAGAGTGTTATGGGTTTCGTAATTAAAAGTTCATAAGTTCCTTCTCTCCGTTCTTCAGCAAAAGAACGCATGGTAACTGCCGGAATAAGAAACATAAAAAGATAAGGTACCAGACTAAAAAAACCGCTAAGTTCAGCATAACCGTAATCCAGTACCGAAGTATCCGGGAAGAACCAAAGTAAAAGGCCGGAAACTAAAAGAAAAATGCCGATGGTTATATAGGCGACCATCGAACTCAAAAAACTAAATAATTCGCGTTTAAATACTGCGTACATACGATTTAAATGTCGAAGATAATCATATTTGAATAATAAAAATTTTATAATTTCATAGACTTATTTCTTATCTACAATCCAAAAATATAGGCGAATCTTATTCCAATAAATCCTTTAGTGTTCGAACGATTCAAAAAACTAAGGCTTTCATTTTTTCCGGTCCAGCCCTCATACCTGATGCCCAAATCAAGCATATGCTTGCCTGGCAGATTAAATAAATTCCCTAAGCCCGGCGACCAGGCAAAAAGGGTTTTTTGTCCGTTATTTAATGGCAACGCGGCACCCAGTTGTCCTTCAGCATAAAATGTTTCACTTAGCTGATATTTTAAACCCGCTTTTAAAGGTGCGTAAGTTAAATCCTGAACGGATAACAATTGATTGTTTCTGCCAAAGAAATTCATGATGCCTCCGTTTACTATAATTGAAAATGCCTTAGAAAGCGGAAATTCGGCTTTTAAAGATGCACCTGCACCGACTGAAGAAAGGCCTGAAAAGTTGCCCGATGGAAAACCAGCTTCGGCTCCGATACCGATTTTAGCATGCTGTGCTTTTGCAGCAAAGGATAAAAATAAAATTGCCCCTGATAAAATTAAAGATGATTTGAACATTATGCTGTAAGTTTTCTGAAAATAACCTCTAATGAATCTTGATTATTCGCTTTTTTTATACCATCGAGTGAATCGTTTGCTACAATTTTACCTTTGTTAATGATGATGATATCGTCACAAATGGCTTCAACTTCCTGCATAATATGAGTTGAAATAATAACCGTTTTATTTTTACCAAGTTCTTTAATTAAAGCCCTGATGCCAATCAATTGGTTTGGATCTAAACCTGATGTCGGTTCATCTAAAATTAAAACGTCGGGATTATGTATAATGGCCTGGGCTAAACCTACTCTCTGCCGATAACCCTTTGAAAGCATTCCGATTTTTTTATGTTGCTCGGGCGTTAAACCAACCATGTTGATTACTTCATCCACACGGTGAGCTAAATTTTTCAATTCGTAAGTTTGCCCAACGAAGTTGAGAAATTCCTTAACATACATATCGGTATAAAGCGGTGTATTTTCAGGCAAATAGCCAATATGCTTTTTTGCTTCGATGGCTTGGGTTAATATGCTTTTATCAGCAATTTCAGCCTCGCCTGATGTGGGCTTTAAATAACCCGTGAGCATACGCATTGTTGTGGATTTCCCGGCGCCGTTCGGACCTAAAAAACCTAAAATACGACCAGGCTTTGCATCAAAACTAATCGAATCAACCGCCTTTTGGTTATCGTAGTGCCTGGAGAGATTTTTTACTGAAATGCCCATTTTGTTTTATTTAACCGCGAAGAACACAATGTTTTTCGCAAAGACCGCAAAGTTTTTTAAGTAAGTCGTCCTTGCGAGGCACGAAGCAATCCTACAACTATCGCTATAATATCTAACGCATTAAGATTGCTTCGTGCCTCGCAATGACGTTGTGGCTAATTTTACTGCCTAAAAATTAATTAATAAACTCAGAACTTAATTTCTTATTATACCTAAACTTATCCAGTTCTTCTGATGCCTGTGGCAAATTATCTCCTGATAAAATATCCGCGCCATTATTGACCAGGTGGTAATATACATTTTTAGCGGGGCTTGCCATTGCGCTTTTGTCAATATTACCCATCGTACCTAAAATCGTTGTAATTCCTTTGTCATGAAGAAACTTGTACAAGTCTTTATCCGGCGCACTTACACCAACAAATGCCACAATTCTATTGTTCGGTACACCTAAATTATTCAATCTTTTTAATTCAGATTTTTTCTGAACGGAAGCAGAAATCATTAAATCTGGTGCCAGCTGATGAACTTCCTTTGCCTGATTTGCCGTATAGGTAATAATGATCGAATTGCTTTCTACTTTATATTGCCTCACCTTTTCAATCACTTTTGCATAAGAAACACCTTTTTTCAAATCAATGGTAAGCAAAGCCTTTCCTTTGCTCCAGCTTAAAACACTATCTAAAGTTGGGATTTTAAATTTTGTTTCCTTGCCTTCATCGTCTTTTAAATTGAATGTTTTCAGCGCTTCGTAGGTATAATTACCGATCGCCCCTTTTCCTGTTGATGTCCGGTCTAATTTATCATCATGCATAATAACCATCACCGAATCTTTACTGTAGGCAATATCAAATTCGATAATTACCGGATTATATGTGGTTGCATTAGCAAAAGTTTCGATACAATTTTCGGGAAAACCAGGCATCGGTCCGCCGCGATGCGCACTGATTAGTGGAAAACGATTTCCGGGTGACCATTTTAAAAACTGATATAGGTCTTTTGTATTATTAAATTTGATGTAATGATGAACTTTTTCTTCTTGTTTGCAGGAGATAAAAATTGCAATAAAAGCCAACAGAAATAAATGATGAAATTTCATGGTTCAAAAGTAGGAAAAAATGAAAGATGGAAGAGATAAAATGGAATATTAAATGGTAAGTTGGTTAACCGGTTAATTGTTGAAGTTATCGTTGAATTGCTTAATTGTTGAAGTAGTTAGCTGGTTAATTGTTCAAGGGGGTTAATTGTTAAATGCAGAATTGATGAATTATTGATTGGTTATTTGTTTAAATCGGCTTAAATTAACCAATATACAGTTTAAACGGTAAGCAATTTATACAGTTTAACAATTAAACAATTTTAACAATTAAATCCTTTAAAAGCAGTTAACCGGTTTATACAGTTAAACAATTAAACATTTCTATGCAAATCCATTCTTTATTGCGAACACGGCCAGTCCGACACGTGTTTTAAGTTCAAGCTTTTCGCATAACTGGTCTCGGTAACTTTCAACTGTTCTCGGACTGCAGAACATCTTATCAGCTATTTCCTTGTAATTAAGTTCTGTAACCGTGTATTTTAAAAATTCCTTTTCTCTTTCAGAAATTTTAATTTCAGCATCCTTATTTTTATTTAAGCTGGAAAAAATAATTTTCGAGGCCCAGTCAGGGTAAAAGAAACCGTCATTATTTAATTTTGTGAGCGCATTTTCCAGCTCAACCGGATGTGCATTTTTTAACAGGTAAGCTTTTGCACCATTGCTAACCATTTTTATAACACTCTTTTCTTCGCCTTGCATACTCAGCGCCATTACTTTTACATCCGGGTAATGTTCTTTTAACCAGCTTACGGTTTCAAAACCATCCATAATGGGCATACTGATATCCAGAAGTACGATATCAGGAATATTTTTTTTGTTTTCTAATTTCTGAATCAGATCTCTTCCGTTTTCGCATACGAAAATCACCTCAAAGGCTGCAAAGTTATCGATAATGCCTTGCAGTGCTTTTGCAATGAGAATATGATCATCAACAATAACTATTGTTTTTTTCATACTGAGCCATTTAAAATAATCGTAAGCTTGGTTCCGAAATTAACACTGCTCTGTAAACTAAATTGTCCCCCGATAATTTCGGCCCTTCTTTTTATATTTTTTAATCCTATACCATCAGAAGCTGTTTCCTCATAATTAAAACCTGTTCCATCGTCTTCAATCTGTAACATTAAAAAAAAATCGGGGCTTGAATTAAGCTGTATTTTTATGTTGTTACAGCGGGCATGTTTTAAGCTGTTCTGAAGAAATTCCTGTGTAATTCTTAACAGCACATTCTTCTTCACAAATTCCAGGTTTATCGCGTTGAAATTATGTTCGAAGGTTACCATACACTTTTTTAAAGCATTTATATTATCAACCTCCTCTTGTATTAAAGTTACAATTTCATTTTCACTTATTTTGTCGTTGGTTAGGTTTTTCGACAAACTCCTTAAATCCTGCAACGATGAATTAATGATTTGATAAATCTGTTCTATTTTTTCATTTTCCTGTGGCACCTTGTTTTCATATACAAGCTGTTGTGTATAAAGACTTACGAGCGTTAATTTTTGTCCGATATTATCATGTAGTTCACGGCCAATATGCTGCATGGTTGCCTGCTGTATTTCCATTTGGGTGGTTAAAAGTTCTCTTTGATGTATTTCGTTTGTGACTTTAATTTCATTCAGGTATTCCCGCTTCCGCAGTTTATATTTTTTTATATAAACCATAACTGCAACGACAAAAAGCACAAAAAAGAGATTAAAAAGTATAATCGTAATTAAGAGTTCTGTTTTTCCCATATAAATGAAATTGAGAATAATATATACATTACGATAGCCGAAATCAGGAAATAATCAAAGTAAATGGTCCAGATTTGGGTATATTTTAACAGCAGATAATAGAATGTCCAGAAAGGTAACGTACCGATATAAAATAAGGTTACCCCCAGGTTAATATAAAACATCCTGTTCCGGTTAAAATTCAGGATATCAGATGATGTAATTTGCTTATAATATTCCATTACAACTAAAGTCATTAAAATAAAAGCGCCAAAAGTGTAATTAAATGAAAAGATGATTTTGCTGCCTTTAAAGTAAAGCTCGCTCGGGATAAATGAAATCAAGTATAAAAGCGAAAAAATAATAAACAGGTTTTTTCTTCTCAACGATTTTACGGCATATAACCAATAAAAAAACAGGAATTGCAACGGAATTACAAAGTAATTGTAAAACAGGGCCTTCGAAAAACTAATCCAGTTGCTACCGTATTTACCAAAGAGTTCGCACAAAAAAATGAATACCAGGTAAAGGGCAAAGCATTTCCAAAAATCATGAACGGCATTTTTATAGTAGAAGAACAGGGCAATAATTGCCGCTAATGCTTCTACCCCTAGCAGTGTATTACTTAAAAAATTTTGAAAATCAGACATCGCCGAAGACTAGTAAGCTTGTTGTCCTGCCTCAGCCGGAGGAATAAGTTGCCCGTGGTTTTGCGCCATAACCTGCCGGGATGGTTTATCGCTGCTTTCGGCGTACATAACCATCATCTCAACCTGTTTATTTTCATCCCGGTCATTTGCTGAAAAAGTTTTTCTGTCTAAAGGGTTAAAATCATAATCTAAATGATTTCCGCTGCTGATTTTCTTTTTTAAAGTCGGTATCATAATCAGTGTATGTTTCTGTGCATAATCTTTCCCGACCAATTTTTCACCTTCAAAATTATCCCATTCCGTATCTTTCGGATATGCTGCATAATAGAAACGTACGCCAAGTACACTATCTGTAATACGCGGATCTACTTTTTTACTATAAGATTCGATATCCGTGATAAATTTTTTCAAGGTGCTTAGACCGAAAGAAACGGAATAAGCATCATCCAATCCCAATACCTTATTAATTGCAGCTAATTGGTTATTGCGATAATTATCAACCAGCTCATGAATAGTTCTTACATCCATTGTGTTCGGATAACCTTTGTTTTCTTTTCCAATCAACCCGATTAATTTTTGCAGTAGGTAAAGTGCAATTGCCCCGGATAAAAATGCAATTGTATAAATAAGTAAACCTTCCATTTTCATAATTTTTAGATTTTAATTAAAGTTAAATTTTATTCTCAAAACTGATAAAACTTTTATCAAGAACAGATGGGGTTTTCCCCATATTTTACCGTTGTTTTTACGGCTTTTTATTTTGTTGGTTTTACGACTGATTTTTAGTGTTTTACCTAAGGTTTTTCCGTTTCAAGTAGCGCAATTTTGGGTTAATGTTTACCGAATGAATTACAGAAAGGAGCAAGCCCAAAATCCGGAATAGAGTAGGCAAAATTTAAAACCTTAAAACATGTCAAAAAATTTAAAAAAAGAAGAAAAGGTAGAATACACAGGAAGATATCTTGTGTTACTACCTGAAGGGTCAAACACATCCGATTCTATTGATCAGATTAGTTCTATTAGCGGCCTAAACCTAACAAGTTCTTTAGCATTTGAAAATGAGTTTTTCACAGATAAAGACCTGGCTAAAACCGACGGTATCGTGTTGGATAAATTGGGTATTGCCATTGTAAACGAAAAACCCGAAATAAAAATGTCTATCAGCAGCTTTGGAGACAATGATATGATTGTAGAAAAAGAAAGGGTAGTTTACGCTATTGGTATGCTGGACGAAAGCACTCAAAATTATGTTGAGGGCTACCGGGACGCCGTAAACCAAATGACAAATGTATTAGTCGGAACCGAAGTTGAAGATTATAATTATGAAGAACAACAATCTGAAGTGGAGTCGGTTGGCGCCACCTGGGGTTTAAAGGCAACCAATGTGGTACCAACGAGTTTTTTAAGGTATAATCCTTACAATGGCGCAGGAATTAAAGTTGCAATATTGGATACTGGTTTTGATTTTAATCATCCCGATTTCGCCGGTCGCCCCGTTGTTCATCAAAGCTTTATCACCGGCGAAAGCACACAAGATGGCCACGGCCATGGCACGCACTGTACCGGTACCGCCTGCGGCCCTATAAGTTCGCCATCAGCAACGGAGAGATACGGAATTGCTTATGCAGCAAGCATTTACATCGGAAAAGTGTTAAGCAATGGCGGCTCCGGCGGAGACGGCGGCATTCTTGCCGGTATTAACTGGGCAATTGCAAACCGTTGCGATGTGGTGAGCATGTCGTTAAGGGGCTTGGTAAGCGGAACAGGTTATTCAGCTGTTTTTGAAACTGCCGCAGCAAGAGCTTTAGCACAAGGCACCTTAATTATCGCTGCTGCAGGAAACGATTCAGCAAGGCCAGGCGTTGTGAAACAAGTGATGCATCCGGCAAATTGCCCATCGATAATGGCTGTTGGTGCGGTTGATGTAAATTTGAACATCGCAAGTTTTTCTAATGGCGGCCTTTACCCAACTTATGGCGCTGTAGACATTGTAGCTCCGGGTGTTAACGTATATTCTTCTACCAAACTGCCAACCAAATATGCCAGCTGGAATGGCACCAGTATGGCTACACCACACGTTGCGGGTATTGCCGCACTATGGGCGCAGGCAACGGGACTTAGAGGTATCAACCTCTGGAAAAAATTAACATCGACAGCAAAAGCATTACCTTTACCGGGAAGAGATGTAGGCGCCGGATTGGTACAAGCTCCCACAAAAACCAGATTGATAAAGTTTCCGATTGACAGAACCCCGATTCTGGTTAATCCAAAATTCCCTATCGATCCAATTGGTCCAATCGAAAAAATAATAAGATGAAAATGAAATGGTTAATATCTGTTAAAGACGGCATGATGGAGCGGGTTACTGAAGAGTTGGGTAAAATGGGCATTAAAAATGCGGAAAAATTAGACTCAATAGGTGTAATTATTATTGCTCACGGCGATTACAAAATAACAGATCTCAAAAAAATCGATGGCGTATTAAATGTTGAAGAGGAAAGGGACCTCAGCATTTAAGCCAGAAATAACTAAATCATTACCTGTAAAAATCGGTGTAGTATTTTGCTGCATCGATTTTTGCATATCTAAACCAGAGATAACAATGGAAATCACCTTTAAGCGTTTGACAACTTTATCGACGCTGTGAAGGAAAGTTATAAAATCTGCAAATACATTTTCCAAACTAGAGCAATTGCAGTATACAGGGAACGCTTCAGGAAGCATAACGTAGCAGCATTGACGAAACCAATAAGCACTGCGATTGCTTTTCTAAAATTTTAAACCTGTAAGGTATTTAAGAACATATAAGTTCATCGTCCTTCACCAAAATCTTAAAATTCGATAATCCATAAATCCTGGTTAAAAACCTTCAGCCTTATACCTTTAAACCCTCCTCCTTTTTATTATCTTTGCCTCCATTATGGCTCAAAAGAATAACGACGAACAATTTAAAAATGTAATATCACACGCCAAAGAATACGGTTTCGTATTTCAAAGCAGCGAAATATATGATGGCTTAAGTGCCGTTTACGACTACGGCCAGTTAGGTGCCGAGTTGAAAAATAATATTAAAACATACTGGTGGAAAGCCATGGTACAGATGCATGAAAACATTGTAGGCATTGATTCTGCAATTTTTATGCACCCCAAAGTTTGGAAAGCCAGCGGACATGTTGACGGTTTTAATGACCCGATGATTGACAACAAGGATTCGAAAAAACGCTACCGTGCCGACCAGTTGTTAGAGAATAAAATTGATGAGCTGTATGCTGAATTAGCTAATTTCTCTGCTGAGAACAAAGCTAAATTCGAGTCATTTCAACAGGAAATATTAGGTTTAAGCGATGAAGGACAGGCCGCCTGGATTCCGAGTTTTAAAGATGAAAACGGAATTTTAGACAATGCTAAATATCCTTTCGTTGATGAGGCAAGCTGGAGATTTGTAAAAAAAGGTTTAGCGTTGGAGGTGGAAATGAACCTGGCTTTAAAATCGGAAAACCTGGCTCAGCTGAAAGATTTAATTGTTGATTACAAAGTAATTTGCCCGATTTCTAAAACCTCAAACTGGACGGATGTCCGCCAGTTTAACCTCATGTTCAGCACGCAGTTTGGTGCAATGGCAGAAGGCAGTGATGAAGTATATCTTCGCCCCGAAACGGCTCAGGGTATTTTCGTTAACTTTTTGAATGTTCAAAAATCAGGAAGGATGAAAATCCCATTTGGTATTGCGCAAATTGGTAAGGCATTCAGAAACGAAGTAATTGCCCGCCAGTTTATTATGCGTATGCGTGAATTTGAACAAATGGAAATGCAATTTTTCGTTCGCCCGGGCGAAGACAAAAAATGGTTCGAATACTGGAAAGAAGCCCGTTTGAAATGGCACAAAGCTTTGGGCACTAAGCCCGAAAAATACCGTTACCATGACCATGTTAAACTGGCGCACTACGCAAACGCCGCAACGGATATTGAATTTGAATTTCCATTCGGATTTAAAGAAGTTGAAGGTATCCACAGCCGTACCGATTTTGATTTAACGCAGCACCAGGAATATTCCGGCAAGAAAATGCAATACTTCGACAATGATCTAAATGAAGAAGGAAAGCCTTACGGAAATTACGTTCCTTACGTAATTGAAACCTCAATCGGTTTAGATCGCATGTTCTTGTTAACCATGATTAATGCTTTCGAAGAACAGGATTTAAGCACTGAAGATAAACAGGATAGCCGTACATTATTACGCCTCCACCCGGCTTTGGCACCATATAAAGTCGCAGTTTTTCCTTTAACTAAAAAAGATGGTTTACCAGAAAAAGCACGCGAGATTATGGAGGAGTTGAAATTTGATTTCAACTGTATTTATGAAGAGAAAGATGCCATTGGTAAACGCTACCGCCGTCAGGACGCTGTGGGTACCCCATTCTGTATCACGGTTGACCACCAGAGTTTGGAGGACAATACGGTAACGATTCGTCATCGCGATAGCATGGAGCAACAACGTGTTGCCATTGCAGATTTAGGTGATATTGTTGGTAAGGCCGTGAGCTGGAAAAATTTATTAGCCTAAAGTTCGACAACCTTCAACACCCAAAGTTGATTTATTATATTAGTCGCAGGTTTATCCTGCGACTTTTTATATTCACAAATTTTCAATTATATTTAGTCATTTTAAAACCACAATTAAATACGCTCATGCAAAAAGTAAATTCTACTATTATTTCGTTAATCCTGTTCTGTATTTCCTTTTCATCCTGTAAAAAAGAAATAAACTATCATCCGGAATGGGAAGTATCTACCATGAGCGGAAAAATTGATGGTGTTTTATTAAAATGTACATTAGCTTCAGCCCAGACTTACACAATAGGCTCAACAACCATGATTCAAATCTCCGGCAGCAAAGGAAATATTGGTTTTACTTTAATGATTAATAATTTCAAAGGCATTGGTACTTACAGTATCGCTGATAGTAATATTGCAACTTATCTTGAAGGTAATTCCGGCATGCAGGATGCCTATATGGCCCTTTCAAAAGGAACTATAAAAATCACCAGCTATTCAGCAGATAAATTAATCAAAGGTACTTTTGAATTTGAAGGGGAAAATACTGCAATTTCAAAAACAAAGAACATTACAGAAGGGCAGTTCACTATAAGTTTAGTGCCTGTTAAAATCCCGGAAACCACGAACAGTACAAATAATTTGAATGCTAAGGTAGATGGAACACCAATAGGTTTTACCGCGCAGGCAAATTTAATTTCTGTGCCTATCATGGGAAATGTAATGACTATTATTGGTTTAAATGGCGACAAATTTTTGACTTTGGCCATCTTTGACTATAAAGGTGTTGGTGTTTATGAATTTAAGAAAGGCATGGGTCAGGGCGACTATATACAGGATAAAACACCTACAGGCTCGTTCACTGATTCGGAGAACGGTAAAATCACAATTACAGCTGCTACGTCTACAACCATAAAAGGAACTTTTGAATTTGTTGCCCCGAACCAGGATTCAAGTATTAAAACAAAAAAGACGATTACAGAAGGTACATTCGAGTTAAAATATACGAAGGGTTAAAGAAAAATATTGGAATGCAGCGCCACAGGTCTTTTCGCCTGTGGCTTTTTTATGAGCCTATATTGAAAATAAATAAATTTAATCGGCGTTATCCATGAAACACCAAGCATGAATCGCCCTTTTTATAGTTTAATCTTCTTCTTCTTCATTCTGAGCAGTAAAGTCTTTGCGCAAACCTGGACAGATGCCGAATTTAAAAAGGCAAATACCGCAGTAAATGCCGATTATCTAACCAGCGAAGAAAAAAATATTATTCTTTACATGAACCTCATCCGCATAAACGGCGAGAAATTTTATTACACTTTTTTAGAAGATTATATAAACAACTATAACGCAAAAGTTAAAAAGTACAGGAATTACAACGAGTTAAAATTAGCAAGGAACAACCCATATTATTTATCATTGCTTAAGCACATTAAGGTTGCTAAAAACCTGGCCATGTTTTATCCTGATGAAAAATTAAGTTATTTAAGCCGCAGCCATGCAATAGATTTAAATAAAAACAATTTAGATACGCATGAAAGCAGTAACGGCGATAAATTTAACCAGCGTATGTCTAAATATTTCCCGAATAAGACAATGAGCGAAAATATCGACTTCGGTTATTCGAATAGCCTGGATATTGTTTGTCATCTCTTGCTGGATTGTGGCGTTCCTTCTTTAGGCCATCGGTTCAATCTGCTGGATCAGAAATATAAATTAAATACAGTTGGCGTGAGCATCCAGCCTCATCCATCATACAGCTGGTGTGCGGTGATTGATTTTGTTGCACAGCAATCAACTTTAAACAGCCGTTAATTTCAAAATCAAACATCAATTCATTTCCTCGCCTAAATAATATTTTAAAAAATTACCTTTGCAGGCTTAAGTACAATAATGCGTAAACTCATTCTAGCTTTTATCGATTTTTTTTACCCGCCATTTAAAGGGTTTATCTCTCAGCATAACTTTCGTTACCTGGCGACTGGTGGCAGCACATGGCTTTTAGGCAATATTGTTTACTATCTTTCTTTCCATTATTTATTTCATACTGAAGATGTAGATTTTACCTTATTCATTTTGAAAAGAGAAACAGCAGCATTGGCAGTAGATTTTTTAATCGTCATTCCTTATAGCTTTTTGCTAAACCGATATGTTATTTTTACACACAGTGAGGTTAAAGCACATATTCAACTCCTTCGGTTTTTAAATCTGAACCTGGTTAACATCCTTTTAACTTTTGCCTTGCAGAAATTTTTTATTGAAATACTTAATATATATCCAACCATTTCCAAAGTTGTTGTATCCGTGCTTATTGCAGGTTTTAGCTATCTTTATCAACACTATTTCACTTTTAGTGTAAAAAAAATCAAAACAAAATAATCTTGAAAATCCAGCTCAGCTGTTAAGCTTATTCCGTTCGCGGCCACGTTGCTTGCTTTATCGGTTCGCGGGCCGGCTTTAAGAGACTGAAATGAAATGCTATTTACATCGCGAATTACTAAATAACGGTTTTTCACTGCACAAGCTTAGGTTAATAAACGGGATGGCATCGATATCCTTTTAAGCATTTTTTATGCGAAAAAGATTTAGCGAACAGCCCGACTGAACATTCAGGTGAAATACGGACTCAGCTTTTCAAATAAAATTCCAAATCCTCTGCTTTTCAAAAAAGGAATAAAACTTTATTTACGGCTGTCTGTTTAATTTATCTATTGGCTTTCTTGCTTAGCTTAAATCAACAACTTAACTTAGCCTCCAACTAACTTTATTATAATTCTTAATGAGCGATTTTAATGATTTTAATAATGCGCAGGTAGCCAGATTACCTAGGCATTTAAAGCAATTTATTGTTGCACAAAACTATGAGAAATACACCGCTATAGATCAGGCAGTTTGGCGTTATGTAATGCGTCAAAATTATAGCTATCTTAAAAACGTTGCGTATTATCCTTATATAAAAGGTTTGCAAAGTGCGGGTTTAAGTATCGAATACATTCCCGATTTGCAAACCATGAATGATAATTTGGGCAAAATAGGTTGGGGCGCCGTTACAGTTGATGGTTTTATACCGCCAGCCGCTTTTATGGAATACCAGGCCTACCGGGTTTTGGTTATTGCAGCAGATATCCGTCAGATTAATCATATTGAATATACACCTGCGCCCGATATTATTCATGAAAGCGCAGGTCACGCACCCATAATAGCCGATAAAGATTATAACAGCTACCTGAGTTATTTCGGTTCAATTGGCGCTAAAGCCATGTTTTCCGCAAAAGATTTTGAGCTTTACGAGGCGATTAGAAAGCTCTCCATATTAAAGGAAACTGCAGATAGCGATGAAGTTCAAATTGCTAAAGCAGAAAAAGAACTTCGTTACATCAGCGAAAATATGGGCGAGCCATCGGAAATGGCATTATTAGGTCGCTTACATTGGTGGACGGTAGAGTACGGCTTAATTGGCACATTGGAAAATCCAAAAATTTATGGTGCCGGTTTACTTTCTTCCATTGGCGAAAGTGCATCATGTATGCAAAAAGATGTACAGAAGCTTTGGTATAATATAGACACCGTAAATTATCCTTACGATATTACTAAAACCCAACCTCAGCTTTTTGTAACGGAAACCTTCCAGAATCTGATTGATGTTCTGGAACAATTTGCAGATACTATGGCTTTCAGGCGGGGTGGAACGGAAAGCATCATGAAAGCAATTGATTGTAAAAATGTTGCAACAGCCCTTTATAGTTCTGGTTTACAGGTAAGTGGCATTTTTACCGACATCGGCGTTAATGAAAAGGATGAACTTACCTTCATAAAAACGACTGGTCCATCGGCTTTGGCATTTAATGCGAAACAATTACCAGGGCATGGAAAAGATTACCACAAAGATGGATTTTCATCACCGGTTGGTAAATTAAAAAACGCTGCAAAACCTTTAGAAGACTATACAACTGATGAACTTGAAGCTTCAGGCATTAAAACCGGTGCGCAGGCGAATTTACTTTTTGAAAGCGGAATTCAAGTTAAAGGTTTGGTTAAAGATGTAGTTACTGAAAACGAAAAAATTCTTTTAATTGCATTTACAGATTGTACCGTGACGGAAAACAATGGAAATATCTTATTTAAACCTGAATGGGGCGTGTATGATATGGCCGTTGGTGAAAAAGTAATTTCTGTTTTTAATGGGGCTGCTGATAAAGATGCCTATGAAGAAATTACTCTTATCAGTACTGCAAAAACACAAAAGATTACTTACGATAATAAAACGATCGAATTACATGAATTATATAAAAGCGTTAGAGCGATAAGGGAAAACGGAACAGGATTAGAACAACTCGAAAATATTTTTGAACAGCTTAAATTAAACCATAGAAAAGATTGGCTTTGTGCTTTAGAAATTTTAGAATTAATTTATCATAAAAAAATCTATTACCAGCTGGAAAAGGAAATCCAGATTTATTTAGAACTTAAAGCCGGCAGGGAACCAGAACATACTAAGTTAATTAATGATGGCTTACATGTAATTAAAAATCCGGTTAGTCAGTTGGTCATAGAAAATTGATTTACACCCTTAATTTTATTAACTTTACTTCATGACAACCATCACAGTACAAGTAGATAACGAACAAAATGCTGCGCTTCTTGAAAAGATGCTTAAGGCTCTATCTTTTGTAGAGGATGTTGACATCAAGAATCAGGAGCCGAATATGGCTGAAGAGCCACGGGGATCTTATCAGAAATTAAAAAAGGCAATTGATAAAACTGAAGGTAATTTAATGTTTAAGGATATTAAAGACCCATCTAAGTGGCAAAGTGATTTAAGAGATGAGTGGTAACATAATATTTGACACAAATATTATTATCTATTTATCTAAAAAACTTTTAACACCCGAGGAAGTATTTGCAGAAAACATGACTTATTCTATTTCCATAATTTCAAAAATGGAACTGCTTGGATATGCATTTAAAAACAGATTGGAAGAGTTGTATATTATTGAATTAATCAATTCGTTAAATATTGTTCCTCTGAATGATACTATAGTGGATACGACGATTGAGATAAGAAAAAACAATAAAATAAAACTCCCGGATGCCATTATTTATGCTACGGCAAAAGTAATGAATGGAAAGCTTTTCACAAATAACATTGCTGATTTTGAAAACGTAAGTGGAAATGTTGAGCTTTTAAACCCATTAAATATATGAAAACAACTGATTATTATCCTATCGGCCTTTTAACTTTAAAACAATCTTAACATTTTAATGAACATTATAATAACAGGTGCAAGTAGTGGGATTGGTTTTGAAACCGCTTTAGAATTAAGCTTACAAAACGAAAATAAAATTGTAGCGATTGCCCGCTCTGCCGATAAACTGCGTAAACTTTTAGAAATTGCAAAAGCCATTAATCCCGATTGTACACTACTTCCCGTGGAGTTTGACATTGTAAATGACGACTATGCAGCATTAATTCACTTTTTAAAAGAACGCGCAGGCATAATAGATATATTGATTAATAATGCAGGCGCTTTAATAAATAAACCATTTTTAGAGACAACTGAAGAAGATTTGGGTGAAATGTTGCAAAGCAATGTTATCGCCCATTTCAGGATGATTCAAAACACTATACCACTCATGCAAGCAGGTAGCCATATTGTAAACATTGGCAGTATGGGAGGTTTTCAAGGCAGTGTGAAATTTCCCGGTTTAGCTGCATATTCTGCCAGTAAAGCTGCATTACATACATTAACAGAATGTTTAGCTTTTGAGTTAGCAGAAACCGGAATTAAAGTCAATTGCCTCGCCCTGGGTTCAGCACAAACAGAAATGCTGGAAGCTGCTTTTCCGGGTTATCAGAGTCCGGTTTTGGCTTTCGAAATGGGTAAATATGTAGCTGACTTTGCAAAAACAGCTCATAAATTCTTTAATGGCAAGATTTTGCCCGTCGCCGTTACCACGCCATAATTTATTTTTCATTAATTACAACAGTTTTCAAACTTATTTGTTAAGCAAATTAAACTTAAAAAAAATCAGAATGGAAACAAACAACAATTTCACAGCAACCGATAACGGTAAAACTGCGGGCATTATTAGTTACTTCACCATAATTGGTTGGTTAATTGCCTATTTTGCAATGCATAAGGATAATAAAACCGAGTTGGGAAGTTATCAATTAAGACAAACTTTATTATTTGCAATTGTTTCAACTGTTATAGGTTGGGGATTGGGTTTCGTGTTAGGAATTCTAATCGTTTCAACAGGTGTGGGTGCCTTGATTTATATTGCATACATTCTTCAGATTGCGCTTTTTATAATCTGGCTGATCGGTTTAATTGGTGCCATTAACGGTGAGAAAAAACCAATGCCTTTAATCGGTGAAAAAGCGCAGACTATGTTCCCAGGCATTTAATAAAATATAAATTTAAAGAGACTGTCTCATAAAGCAATTTTTTTGACTGTTGTCATGTTGAATTCAGCCTGTACTGAGCTTGTAGAAGCATCGAAACGCTTAAAACACAATTTATATAAGTCCTTCACTTCGACTTAGCTCAGTGCAAGCTGGCTATCATTAACAGATCAGAAGAAAAGTCGTCCTTTCGATCCGATAGCTCCTATGTTTACAATTATTAATTTAGTGAATATAAAGTGAAAAGGATTGAGAGTAGACCGATGGCTAAATAACTCATGAAGTATATTGACCGATAGATACTACCTCTTTCCT